>CAMPOT010000001.1 GCA_946892665.1 Chryseobacterium sp. Marseille-Q5410
TCGCTCCCCCTATAACAAATCTCTCTGTTTGGGTTTGCAAAGATACCAACTTTTTCTCCCATTCCAAATTTTTTCTAACCTATTTTTACAATTAATCCACAACTTGCTGTATATCTGTGAGAAAAAATTAAATACTTATTAAATATCCTTTTATTCAACATAAAAAATCCCACTCATAAGAATGGGATTTGGGGATATATAAAGAATTAATTATTTATTTAATGCTTTATTAAGGTTTATAGCATCTTGATAAGTTGGGTTTAACTGAACAGATTTCGCTGCATATTCTTTAGCTTTTGCGATATCGCTGTCTTTTACCAAATACGCCACCGCAAAATATGCATAAGATAATGTTTCTTTATTAGCTTCAACATCAGCTGGTTTTACAGTAGCAATAAACTTCTCATAGGCCATTTTTGCCAACTCGTTATTACCTGCTTGTTGGTATGCGTATCCTTGACTATAATATGCTGGTGCCCAATCCGGAAGCAAACCACTCAATTTTTGCCAAGAAAGTATTGCTCCATTCCAGTTTTTTGCTTCCTGATATGCATTGGCCAAGTTAAATAAAGCATCTGTATCTTGTGGATTTTCAACTACTTTCTTTTTTAACGCTTCTACTTGGGGAGTTGTTGGTCCCGCATCCACTGCAGATTGGCTAATTCCGCCACCGCCTTTGATCTTCAATAATTCAGCATCCCAATTCATTGTCTCATCTTTAGCGGCTTTAGCTATTGCAATTTTCTGTTGTGCTTCGCTAGTTAAGGCAGACTTTTTAGCAGCATCGGTTTCTTTGTGAGCTAATCCTGCAGCAATCAAACCTAATAAACCTTGATCAGCTGGTTGTATTCTAGATTTTTCAGCCTTAGCAATAAATTCATTCATACTTGTTTTAGCTATAGCATAATCGCCGTCCGCATATTGTAGATAAGCTCTCAATTTATATTTGATAGGATCATTAACCTTATCAAATACTTTATCTAAATAAATTTTAGAATTTGCATAATCTTCATTAGTAAAGAACAATTTAGAAATTTCTAATTGAGTATCTGGATCTTCATCAGCATATTTCGCATAGTTCATCAAATCTTGAGTTGCCAAAGCATTGTTCTGGTACTTGATATTATAAGCCGCTTTTGCTTTATAAGCAGGTGCATAAGTTGGATCTGAGGCTATTGCTCTATCAATACTCTCTTTAGCTTTCTGCCATTGCTGGGCTTGCATCCAAAGGGTTCCAATTCTTGTGTGAACTGACGCTTTATTTTTTGCAATAGGCAATGCTTTGTCATAAGCTGTCATCGCAGAACCTGCAACTTGCGGAGAATTCGTCAGTTTCAATCGGTAGGCATCTCCTAATGTATAATAATAATATGCTGGAGTACCGCCTTTCTGAGATTTTTCAACTGCTCTATTTAAATAATCAATCGCTAGGTCGGCATTGCTTGCTCCACCGAAAAGCGTAAGCGCTTCCGCAGCTCTGTAAAGAACTTCAGGATCTTTGTCTCTGGCATCACTTACAATGCTTTGAATTTCAGCGACAGCAGATTTATCACCTTTTCCAAGTTTTACAGAAGCGACACCTAATTTATTTAAGTTACTTTTTTTGTCTGCGGCTAAACCTTTATTAAAATTCTCAAGTGCCAATTCGAAATTAGGTTCAAATTGGGTGAGATATGAGTTTCCTAAGTAAAAATAATTTTCTGCTGTTGGAGATTTGGAAATCATTTGATTAAAAACCTGTTTCGCGTTTGCGTACTTATGACTATCAGCACTGGCAATTCCATCTTGTAAAGTCTGTGCAAAAGCGAAGTTGGAAAAGAATCCAACTGCAACTCCTAAAGCAATTTTTTTTGTTACGTTCATTATATCTTTCATTTTAATTGTTTAAAAATAATATTAGGCAAAGTTTATCCCAATTTTTATACCAAAATTTTAATATTTTCTTCTGAGACTAAATTTTAATAAAAATTAACGCATTTGAACCTCTCTCTGGAAAATGTTATAGGGCTGAAGCCCTTCTTTAGAAACCACGATCTGTCCAAGTTGTTGGCAAGAAAACCGAATCAGTCCATTTGCTAATCCATAATATGCTTCATTGGTAATGAAATACAAAACTCTTGCAAATGGATATTTCAATGTTCTGAGATTTTGGATTTCTGGAGTGTAGGACTTATTATCCGAAACTACTGGAAGTATTTTCACAGAATTTCTAAGATTCTCAGACACTTTATCATATGGTCTACTAATCGTATTAAGACTAATTACTCCAATTTTATCAGGAAATTTGTTAATTTCTTCGATTATATTTTTGTTCCCGTTAATGATCGAAAATTTTAATTCAGAGGGAGTTTTATTTAATTTCTGAGCTACAAAATTCAAGTTACTAGAATTGGTTCCATCGAAAATCAATTTTTTATCCTCAGATTGCAATTCCTTTTGGATTTCATCCATTGAAATTGATGATCTCGAAGAATTTTTAGAAACAACAAAAACCACCGCATCCACTGCGAACTTCGCAGGGAGCAAATCCATGTCGATTTTATTCTTGTAAGCTACCTTCTCCTCTTTTGTTAAATCTCTTGACATAATAATAGCCCTAACTTTATTATCCAATAAATCCAAAAACGCCAAATCCTCTTTTTTTATCTCAAGATCAATTTTAGTGTTAGGATTCAGGGCCATATATCTATCTGTCAATGCTTCAGCAACACTTTGAAAAGATTCATCAGCAGCGATGGTGATCGTTCCTTGCTGCGGATCATCTACCACTCTATTGCTTTTCTTACAAGATATAAATAAAGTAAAAAAAACTAAAGTGAAAATTTTAAAACTATTCTTCATTTTTCTTTTGTCGAATTCTATAAACTACTCGCCCAATTCTGAATATTCCGTAAAGGATCAGCAATGCTCCCATCGCATATGCAATGTTTGGTTCGAGGAAGATAATAAAAAATTTATAAATGATGACAACGACTCCTAAAACGATGTAAAAGAATCCTGTGATAAGTGACAACCAATTAAATATCATAAATCAAAAATACAAAAAATAAAAAAAAGAGAAGCAAAAGCTTCTCTTTCATCATATAAAAATTCTTTCTGAGAATTATTCGAATTGCATCGTTAATGGCAATCTGTAACGATAACGTACGGCTTGACCATTAATTTTAGCAGGTGCCCATTTGTTTTTAACAGATTTAACTGTTCTGATCGCTTCAGCGTTAAAATCCTTGTTAGGACCTGACGCCTTAACGTCCGTAATACTACCATCACGCTCAACTACAAATGTAATTTCAGTTTTCACTGTACCTTCATCACCATCCATTACTGAAGTATCGAAGCTGCTTCCCACTTTACTTCTGAATGAATTAATCCCTCCAGGGAATTCTGCAAGTTGCTCAACCTCTGTATAAACCTGCGTTTCTGAAACTTGCGGTTTTACTTCCACCGTGGTCGATTTACTTGGACCTGGTGGCGGTGGTGGCGGTGTGTAAGAAGGCGTTTTTACCCCTTCTATGTTAACCAAACCAGTGGTTGTTTCCAACTGTTTAGTGATTGGCGGCGGTGGAGTTTCCACTTTAGGTGCCTTTACTGGCTCTGGTACCACGTTCTGAATAACCTCCTGTTGTGGTGGTTCTTCTTTTGGTGGCGGTGGTGGAGGTGGTTCTTCTTCAACTGGTTCCTCGATAATTGTTTCTTCCGGTATAATGTCTATCAAGTTTGCATTAACTTCCTGAGTTTCTTTAGCATTCATTTGCTTAATTTTCATTATCACAAATGGTGTAAATGCTGCAACGCAAAAAAGAATGGTACCGAAAATAAACGCCTTGGTAAGAACAGATCTGTAGTTGGTTCTCAGATCATAAGCTCCATAAGCCTTATTTCTGTTTTCAAATACAATTTCATCCAAAGATAGATTACTATTGTATGTGGTATCTTCTGCCATTTATTCTTTCTTTTAAATATTATTATAAGACATTCTAGTTAGCATCAACTGCTGGAGCTGAAGATGTAGCACCCACTTTTTTGTCATAAACAGCTTGTTCCCAACTTTTAACATCGGTAATACCGTAAATTTCATTCTTGGTAATCGCCATTTCATCTAGAATATCAACAAAGTTCTTATATACTGCATCGTCCGTAGGTTTAATGATCACTGTAAATTTACTTGGATCTTTTGCTCTGGCTTTTGCTTGCTCTATTACTTTAGTAATCCCTTCTCTATCAAAAGATGTTTCCTGAAGCGTTTGCTCATTGAGTCCAGCTTGGTCTAACTGATGATAGAAAATCCTGTTGTCTTTTCCTATAATTAGAGAAATTGAATTGGATAAATCAATTTCAGTTGGAGGAGGTTTTGGTGCATCCGGTTTCGGTTTTGCCGGAAGACCTAGATCCATTACATTCGGTTTGTTGAAAGTAGTTACCAACATAAAGAATGTAATCAAAAGGAACGCCAAATCCACCATTGGGGTTAAATCTACGTGTGGGGCTTGCTTCTTCGAGCGAACCTTACCGCCTTTCCCGCTGTTGTCTTTTACTTGTACTTCTGCCATTTCTATTTTATTGTGCCACTTCCTGACTTGTTATTAACCAGAATTTTAAGAAATCGATATCTCTTAATCCTTCAAATAAAGCTTTTACTTTTGGATATTTTGTTTGTACATCTCCTTTGATTGCCAATTTGTAATCAGGATTTACGGCTAAACTTTGTTCTACCCAATCGATTAATTGCTTATTAGTACTATCCAATGGAACTCCGGTTTGGCTTTTGAAAGCTTTACGGTCGTCATCGGAAAGATTTAAATATCCTTTCAACTGATTCATTGGAACACCTACTGACTGCACTTTAGTGAAAGCAACTTTCTCCGCATCAGTGAAATTCATTCCATATTTGGCCCCCATTTTTTCTAGCAATGCGATTCTTTCGGTACCGTTTTCAACGGGAGTAAAATAGAATTTGCCGTCAGTTGTACTAAGCACAGTCATTAAACTCGCATCCGGAAGGAGCTTTTCAGAGATAGAAGATGGCGTTGTTACCGTCTCAATATCAGGTTTTGCAAACTGAGCCGTAAGGATAAAGAACGTAAGGAGTAGGAAGGATACATCGGTCATTGCCGTCATATCTACCCTAATGTTATGTCTTTTTGGTTTGACTCTCGCCATTATTTTATATTTTATTATTAAACTTCATGTTTTAGATTGGCTTCAAAAACCCGAATCTATGAACATCGATATGGAATTTCTTAGTGAAATTCTGCGAAAGACTGCTGAATTGACATTGCAATTTCGTCAATTTTGAAAGTAAGTCCGTCGATCTTAGAAGTAAAATAGTTATAAAGAATAATCGCAACAGCAGAAGTACCAATACCTAACGCAGTATTTACAAGCGCTTCAGAGATACCGATTGATAATGCTGCAGAATCCGGAGTACCACCACCTGCACCTAACGCACTAAATGCCTTGATCATCCCGATTACCGTACCCAATAGTGCTACTAGCGTTGCTACAGTACCAAGCGTAGAAAGAATCATCATGTTTTTCTCTAACATTGGCATTTCTAGAGTGGTAGCTTCTTCAATAGATTTGTTAAGCGCTACCATTTTTTGTTCTTTGTTCATTGAATTATCATGAGCCAAAGCTTTGTAGGTAGTTAAACCTTCTTTTACTACGTTACCTACAGAACCTTCTTGTCTGTCGCACTCTTCTAAAGCTTCATCTACCTTGTTTTGGTTAAGCAATCTTCTTACATTTAAAACAAAGTTGTCAACATTTCCTTTACCAGCTGCTTTTCTAAGAACTAATGCACGCTCGATAGAGAACACGATTACGATAATCATGAAAGAAATTAGAATAGGAACGATAACTCCACCCATATATATAATCCCCATAAATCCGCTTGGATGTAATTCTTTAGATTCTAAATCAGAGAAAGCAACCGAAGAAAGCCCATTTAACCTTGGATCAGCCTTAAAGTTTCCTGGATTACCTAAAACAAATAAATAAATACAAATTCCTATAGCGATAAGAATAGGAATAATTAACGCAGGATTTAATCCCCCTAACTTTTTAGCAACTACTTGCTCCTCGTTGTTTGAAACATTCATTTCCATACTAAACTAAATTATAATTGTTATTTTTTTTAAAATTTTTCGAGTGTAAAATAAAGTCAAAATATTTAATAATGCAAGAATTTATAGTCTTTAAAATTATTTTTTTTGTAGGTTAACATTCATTAACATTGCATTATTTGTAATTTTCATACCATTTTTTGTTGATAATTTTCTATTTTGAAAGTACCATTAAAAATTAACAAGATTTCATCCTTTTTTTTTACGATTGTTCCATGTGTTTTTTTTTACAACTTTCCAATTACGGAACAATATTAATGATTTTATTTGGTACGATAATGATCTTTTTTGGATTATTTCCTGCTAATTGTTGCAAAACGCGCTCATCTTTCAAAGCCAATTCTTCGATTTGTGATGCTGATAAATCTGCAGGTAAAGTTAGTTTGAACCTCATCTTCCCGTTAAAGCTTACCGGATATTCGATCTCATCTTCTACCAAGTATTTTTCTTCAAATTCAGGGAATTTTTCGAACTCAATAGAATTTTGATGCCCCAACTGCTGCCAAAGTTCTTCCGAAATGTGCGGCGCATAAGGCGAAACAACAATCGCAAGTGCTTCCAGAATTTTTCTTTTATTGGTTTTTAGTTTTTGAAACTCATTTACCGCAATCATAAAGGATGAAACTGATGTATTGAACGAGAACTGATCAATATCGGAAATTACTTTCTTTATTAAGGTATGAAGTATTTTATATTCTTCTTTCGTCGGCTCTTCATCCGAAACCTCGAAAACATCTCCATTATAATATAAGTTATAGAATTTCTTCAAAAATCCATAAACTCCACTTAATCCCTGAGTATTCCAAGGTTTTGATTGTTCTAAAGGACCAAGGAACATTTCGTACAAACGCAGGCAATCCGCTCCGTATTCTTCACAAATATCATCTGGATTTACGACGTTGTATTTCGATTTCGACATTTTTTCAACCTCTCTTTCGGTGATATACTTTCCGTCTTCTAAAATAAATTCAGCCTCTTTAAATTCTGCTCTCCAATTTTTAAAAGCTTCAGTATCTAATTCGTCTGTTGCTCCTTTTAATAAAGAAACATCAACGTGGATTTTTTGAGTTTGGTAATCTTTTGCTAAATTTTTTGAAACAAACTGATTCGTGCCGTCAATTCTGAAAACAAACGCACTCATCCCTAAAATCATTCCTTGATTGATTAATTTTTGGAAAGGCTCATCTTGGTTAATGTAACCTCTGTCTTTCAAAAACATATTCCAAAAACGAGAATACAATAAGTGACCAGTGGCATGTTCACTTCCACCAATATATAAATCAACTTGCCCCCAATAATCTGATAAATCTTTTGCACAAAATTCTTTATCATTTTTCGGATCCATATATCTCAAGAAATACCAAGAACTTCCTGCCCAACCCGGCATCGTAGAAAGTTCAATCGGAAAAACGGTTTTGTCATCAATTAAATCTACAGCAACTACCTTTTGATTCGCTTCGTCCCACGCGAAATTTTTCGCATTTCCCAATGGCGGATCACCGTCTTCTGTTGGTAAATATTTTTCTACTTCCGGTAATTCTAAAGGCAATGCAGAAACGGGCAAAGTATAAGGCATCCCTTCTTTATAATACACAGGAACGGGTTCTCCCCAATATCTTTGACGAGAGAAAATCGCATCACGTTGTCTGTAATTGGTAGTTCCGTGACCGATTCCCGTTTTTTCGATTTCTGAAATAATTTTTGCTTTTGCATCATTATAATTCAGTCCATTCAAAAATTCAGAATTTACACACACCGAATCTTTAGAATCATAAGATTCTTCTTGAACATCATTATCGTTTTCGATGACATTAATGATTTCTAAACCGAATTTCTTAGCAAATCGATGGTCGCGTTCATCATGAGCAGGAACCGCCATTACAGCTCCGGTTCCGTAACCCATCAACACGTAATCTGAAATATAAATCGGAATATTTTTCCCTGTGAAAGGATTGATAGCATAACTTCCTGTGAACGCTCCGGAAACGTTTTTCACGTCTGCCATTCTATCACGTTCCGTTTTTTTAGAAGTTTCTTCGATATAATTTTCAACTTCCGTTTTTTGTTCTGAAGTCGTTAATTTCTCTACTAAAGGATTTTCTGGTGCTAAAACCATAAAAGTTGCTCCGAAAATAGTATCAGGACGAGTGGTGAAAACTTCAATCTGTTCTTCCATTCCAGAAACATTGAATTTCACCGCCGCTCCTTGAGATTTTCCAATCCAATATTCCTGAGAATCCTTCAACGGTTGTGGCCAATCTAAAGTTTTTAAACCATTTAACAATCTTTCAGAATAAGCAGTAATTCTCATGCTCCACTGCATCATTTTTTTCTGAAAAACAGGATAACCGCCCCGTTCAGATTTTCCGTCTTTTACTTCATCATTCGCAAGAACAGTGCCCAAAGCAGGACACCAATTTACTGTAGTTTCGGCTCTATACGCCAATCTGTAATTGAGTAAAATATCTTGTTGATCGAGTTCTGAAGCGTTTTTCCAATCTTCTGCGGTAAAATTTAATTCATCACTTTGAATGGCATTTAAATTTTCTGTTCCTTGCGTTTCGAAATGTTTGACCAAAGTTTCAATCGATTCCGCTCTATCCGCAGATTTATTGTACCAAGAATGAAATAATTCTATAAAAATCCATTGTGTCCATTTATAATAAGATGCATCTGAAGTTCTCACCTCGCGGCTCCAATCGAAAGAAAATCCTATTTTTTTTAATTGTTCTTCGTAGCGGTTAATGTTTTGCTCGGTAGTAATCGCCGGATGTTGCCCTGTTTGAATAGCATATTGTTCCGCTGGCAAACCAAAAGAATCATAACCGATAGGGTGCAAAACGTTAAAACCTTGATGTCTCTTGAACCTTGCATAAATATCTGAGGCGATATAACCCAGCGGATGACCTACGTGTAAACCCGCTCCAGAAGGATACGGAAACATATCGAGGACATAGAATTTAGGTTTATCCGTTTTGTTATAGGTTTGGTAGGTTTGATTTTCTTCCCAGAATTTCTGCCACTTTTTTTCTATGGATTGATGGTCGTAAAACATGTTCTAATTTTAAATAAGTCACAAATTTAAGATTTTACAATGGATTTTAAATCAAACTAATAATTGTAAATTTGTGAAAACTTTAGATAAAAATTCGATGCCCGAAGTTTCCATCATCACGCCCGTCTATAATTCTTCAAAATTTTTAGCCCAAACTATCGAATCGGTATTTGCACAAACTTTCACCGATTGGGAATGGCTGATTACCGATGATTATTCTGCCGATGATTCCGTGAAGATGATTCAGGAACTCAATGATGGTCGGGTAAAACTCACGATCTCCGGAACAAATTGCGGCGCTGGACATGCCCGAAATATATCTTTAAAAAAAGCCACCGGAAGATTCATCACTTTTTTAGATGCTGATGATTATTGGGAACCTAATTTCCTTGAAGAAATGGTCGCTTTTATAAAAAAAGAAAATGCTGAACTCGCCTACTCCAATTATGCGAGATGCGATGAAAATCTTCGCCCAAAAATCGAAGATTTTAAAGCTGATAAAGAAGTAAATTTCGGCAATTTATTGAAAACCTGCAGGCTTTCTTTATTAAGTTCCATGTACGATTCGAAAAGAGTTGGAATCGAATTTTTCCCGGAAGGAAGCAAGCGCGAAGACCATGTCATGTGGCTCAATTTGCTAAAGAAAATCCCAGTAGGGAAACCGCTTCCTAAAACGATGGCGAAATACCGAATGCACGCAACCAGCATTTCGCGAAAAAAAACCAACATCGTGAAAGATCAATATTTGGTTTACAAAGACTTCATGAAATTTTCAACCGCGAAATCCTTGTATTACACTGCAAATTGGGCGTTGAACGGATTAATGAAATACTCAAAACTTTTTAATTAATGGAATATTCAAAAGAATTCAAACAAGCTTTAAGCGAATTTCCGTCGATAGAAAAAGATCGCTTGATTTTCCGTTTGTTGAAAAAGGATAAATTACTCTCGAAGAAACTCTATTTTGAACTGATTGATCCTGAAACGACCGATCAGAAAAGAACTCAGATGGAAGAAAATATAGAAGAGAAAGTTCTTTTAGCTTCCAGATACCTAGCAAATCCAAAATATTATTTGGTAATAATCCGGAAAATAAGTGCCGAAATAACCGAACATATTAAAATCACAACTGATAAATTTGGTGAAATTTCGCTGCATTTACTTTTGGTGAATAAGATTTTAGAAAGCAACGAAAAACTGAATCGGCAAAGGTTTGATAATGTCTATAAACTCTACATCTACCTCATCAATAAAATTGTCCGCGCTTTAATTCTCATCAAAAAAACAGACGAAGATTACTGGATGGAGTTTGATGAGTTATTACAAGCCATCGATTTCCAGATCCACGAAAATATCTATCTTGAAAAACTCTGCATTAATAACAATTTTGATTTCAACTGGCTGAAGTGCGAATACATCCCGGATCATTTAGATCTGATCATTAAAGACATCAAAAGCCAGGGATTTTTAAGATAACATCTTGTTCAGAATTATTTCTGAAGCGTTCGGCTGGGAATCAATAAAATTTCTGGCATTTATGCTCATTTTTTTCATGGATTCCTCATCATTCAAAAGGTTTAAAATATAAGGCGCGGCAAAAAATTCATCCTCAAAAGATTTGCCTCCGTGGTGCGCAATAAGCTCATCCGCCTCCGGATTTTTCTGGTAGTGATCACCAAAAAGAACTGGAATTCCAAATGTTGCTGCCTCTAAAATATTATGAAGTCCTTTGGAATGAAATCCACCGCCAACAACCGCCAGATCACCATAAGAATATAATTTGGAAAGTAAGCCAATGCAATCGATAATAAGAACTTGGGAATTGGACGAATTAAAAACCTGCGAATTCGTCAATTGCGAATAGAGCATCGCATTGGGGAAAATCTCCTTCAAATTGGCAACTCTTTTCAAATCATGTGGCGCAATAATCATTTTCAAATCCCGATTTTTGGAGGCAACAATTTCCGCTAATCGTTCTTCGGATTCCCACGAACTTCCGAAAACAATCGTCTTTTTATTTTGTTTAAATTCGTCGATATATTGCACAAAATTATCGCTTTCTCTCAACTTTTTCACGCGGTCAAATCTCGTATCTCCGGCGGTAGAAGAGTTCGAAAGGCCAATGCTTTTCGCCAAAGCAGTTGAATGATTGGTTTGATGAAAAAACCAATTTACATTCTTCGAAAGTTTCTCCACAAACCAATTCCCGTAAGTTTTGAAAAAAACCTGGGTTTCATAAAAAAGTGCGGAAACGACATAAATTTTAGCGCCTTTCTGTTTTAAATCGGCCAAAAGATTGTACCAATAATCATATTTTACAGTGAAAAAAATATCGGTTTGGAAATGAGATGTAAATTCGTTTATCCAGATTTTTTTATCGAAAGGCAAATAGCAAATCGCATCTGCAATATTTTTTTTATGAATCACATTTTCGTATCCTGAAGGAGAAAAAAAAGTAATAAGAATTTTGTGGCTAGGAAGTTTGTCTTTCAATTTTTCCAAAACAGGAAGCCCCTGCTCGTATTCGCCTAGACTCGCTGCATGCATCCAAATCACCTGATCATCCGTAGAAAATTTCGATTTCACGATATCACAAGATTGCCTTCTTCCAGCTAATCCTTTTTTCAATTTATAATTAAAAATCGCACCGATTTTCATTGCGAAAATAAGTAATGAAACAAATATGTTGTAGAAAAATTTCATTAATACAATTTTGTTATTGGGAAGCTGTTTCACTTCTGGAAATGAACCATGAATAAATCAAACTTCCGACAAGAGTGCCTAAAAGGACAAACAATAAAATGTACATGAGTAAAATATTCAAACCGCCGGCTTCATTCATAGCTGTAAGAATGCTTCCATAATTTATTGTTGCAACCATAGAAATTATCGTCAGAGAAAGAATTTGCACAATCAATCTGCTTACGATGGGATTTGTTTTCACATTTTTGGGAAGATTAAGAAGTTGTGAATCTGGATTTCTAGAAAGATAATAGAATAACAAAAATATCATCGTCGCAAGAATTGGCAACATCCAGATTGAATTCTTTGAACCGAACCCATCTGCTTTTCCATCACCTCCAAAATGAACAGGAATAATTTCTGGTAAATTTTTATAATTTAAAATCGTGAAAATCCAAATGAAAATCAAGATGAAAAAGGAAATCAACTTTAGAAAAAAGGAAATATTTTTCATGGCCAATATTTATAAAATTCTTTTCACAAAACGCAATTTGTGGGTGTGCTTTGCTAAATCGGTATTGAAAATTCCTGTGGAATCCAGCAAATCGATTCTTACTTTTCCGTAGGCGTGAATAATTTTTTGATCTTCCAACATGATTCCCACATGCGAAATTTTGCCTTCCTGATTTTCAAAAAAAGCCAAATCTCCGGGCTCACTTTCTTCCACAAAGTCTAAAACATGTCCCACTTCCGCCTGCTGGTAAGCATCTCTAGGCAACTGGATTCCGTGAACTTTGAAAACCAACTGGGTAAATCCGCTGCAATCAATCCCGAAAAAACTTCGTCCGCTCCACAAATACGGAACATTTACAAAGCGTTTCGCGGTTTCAGAAAGCGATTTCCCTGTTGCTTCCGACAAAGTTTCTTGTTCATCAAAAAGTATTTCACTTCCTATAGAAAGCAAGATTTTACCTTCATTACAATTAAAAAATTTAAAATCTTCAGTAAGAATTTGTGAAGTTTTTTGAGCAAAATCTTCCTCGGAAATCTTGGAAATTTGGTTTGCATCAACCCAACCTTCGTAGCCATCAAAAACCATTTTAATTTTTGAAAAACTTCCGTTTTCTTCGATAATCTCCACCTTTTCGCCATAGAGAAGTTGGGAAACCATCTCCGACTGATGTGAGTTTTCTGCCCGAAGTGGCGCTACCGAAACATTGCAAATTCCTTTTTCCATAAATTATATATCGCTGATTTTATCGATTTCGCTGATCATCATCCTCAAATTTATAAACAACTCTTTTAAAAATAATCAGCCCTATCAGTTAGATCCGCGAGAAAATGTTAAATTTTTCTGATTAAATTTACCCCGTCCCGCAAAGGTAAAATAAGATTTTCAAAATCTTCGTCCTGAGCAACCAAATCATTCAGCTCTTTGATATTTTGCGTTGATTTCGTTTTCGGATTATCCTCCAAAATTTTCCCGTACCAAAGTACATTATCAAACATTACCACCGAACCCGATTTCAACCGAGGTTTGATGAGTTTGAAATATTCCACATAATTTTCTTTATCTGCATCGATGAAAACGAGATCGAAAATTTCGTTGGTTTCTTTCAAAAATACTTTTGCATCTTGAATTCTAAAGTTTATTTGCGCTGAATATTCACTTTCATTAAAATATTTCTGAGGCAAATACGCCAAATCTTCATTCACATCCAAAGTGGTGATTTTTCCTTCTTTTGCTAAACCTTCTGCCAAGCACAAAGTCGCATAACCGGTGAAAGTTCCGATTTCCAGAATGTTTTTTGGCTGCATCATTTTTGAAAGAATAGCAAGCAGTCTTCCTTGCTGATAACCGGAAATCATGTGCGGTTGCGTGGTTTTTTGGTAAGTCTCTTTTCTCAACTTTTTCAAAATTGCAGGCTCCGCTGAAGCGTGATTTTCTAAATATCGGTCCATTTCCGGACAGTTTTCTTCAAAAAAACTCATGGTATTTTTTTTTCAAATTTAAGGAAATAAAAAAATCCCGAAAATACTCGGGATTTCTAATCTTTTAGGTTGATTTTAATTTTTCACAGGTGCAATATCCATCAATTTCATGAATTCATCTAATTTCGGCATAATGATGATTTCCGTTCTGCGGTTTTCCGCTCTTCCGGAAACTGATGCGTTGGTAGTTTTCGGGTTGTATTCGCTACGTCCGCCCGCTGTAATTCTTGCAGGATTTACACCGAATTTAGTCTGAAGGATTTTTGCCATTGAAGTTGCCCGTAAAGCGGATAAATCCCAGTTATCTTTCGGTAGATTGGCTGAATTTAACGGAACATTATCGGTATTTCCTTCAATTAACACGGAATAAGTGTCGTAATCATTAATCACTTGCGCCACTTTACCCAAAACATCTTGCGCAGCTGGCAAAACATTGTAATCGCCTGTTTTGTACAACATTTGATCTGATAAAGAAATCATTACCACGCCTTTTAAAACTTTCACTTGAACGTCTTTGTCTGCAACATTATCCAAAGATCTTTTCAATTTATTGGAAAGTGCAAGATTCAAACTATCGTTTTTCGAATTGGTAGAAATTAATTGCTTGATATATTTGTTGGAAGAATTGATCTCACTGATGAGTTCAGTAATGTTTTTAGAACCTTGACCTGTATTCGCCAAACATGCATCCAATGATGTTTTCAATGCATTATTTTGGTCTCTCAACAAATTATTTTCACTCGACAAACCTGCGTTGGTCGCTTTCAAATCCTGAATTTCTCTTTGTCGTTCGCCGATATTGGTGATGCATTGATTATAATTTAAATTTAAAGCATCAAATTGCTTTTTGCTTACACACGAAGTGAGCGTAAGTGCCATCATTGCAATGGCGAAAAGGGTTCCTGTTCTCATAAAAATAGATTTATTTAAGCCAAAGATAGAGAATTCGATTGAAACAGAAGAATTATCTTTGCCAAATAATTCTTAAAATTGCTCACCAAAGAAACATTTCATCACGCGCTCCGAAATCTGCTTCAAAACCCAGAAAGCAGCCATTTTTTGCTTGCGGTAAGCGGTGGCGCAGATTCGATGGCGCTTTTGCAACTGTTCTATTCTTTAGAATTGAAATTGCAAGTAGCGCATGTAAATTATCATTTAAGGGGAAAAGATTCTGATGCAGATCAGGAATTGGTGCAGGATTTTTGCTCGGAAAACAACATTCCGTTTCATCTTTATGAAGTAAGCGACAAAGATCAAAAGCCCGAAAATTCCATCCAAAATTGGGCAAGAAATCTTCGATATGATTTTTTTAGAAAAATTCAAAAAACAGAAAATCTCGATTATTTGGTCACTGCGCATCACCTCAACGATCAGTTGGAAACTTTTCTCATTAATCTATCAAAAGCATCTGGAATTCATGGTTTAAGTGGGATTCCTGCTAATGAAAACCAAATTTTACGACCACTTTTGAATTTTACTAAAGAGGAAATTTACGCTTTTGCCGAAGCAAATAATTTGGAATTTCGGGAAGATGTTTCCAATCAAAAGAATGAATATTTAAGGAATTTTATCCGAAATGAAATTGCACCGAAACTCTTCGAAACCAACGAAAATTTCCTGCAGAATTTTGCTAAAAGCATTAATTACCTCAACCAAACCAAAAGATTTGTAGAAGAAAAAATTCGGCAAACCGAACTCGAACTGATCTATGAAAAAAATCAGGTTTTTTACCTGAACAAAGCCCAATTTACGGAACAAGACGATCTGACGAAATTTGAAATCCTGAAGAAATTTGGATTTCAGGATGAAAAAGAAATTGCAAAAATCTTCAATGCAGACAAAGGAAAAACCTTCAATTCCGCAGAATTTCAATTGCTGGTCGATCGCGAGAATTTCGTTTTTATTGAAAATACTTCTAACCAAAATTCAACTGAAAATTCAGAAGAAATCATCATCGCAGAAAGTCTTTCAAGCATTAAAAATCGTACTGTTTCTCTTTCAAAATGGATCATTAATGAAAACGAAACGCATTGGGTTTATGATGAAGAAAAGCTGATTTTTCCTTTAAAATTAAGAAAGAAAAAACGTGGCGATTTGATTCTCCCAATCGGGATGATAGGCAAAAAGACCGTTTCGAAGTTTTTTAAGGATGAAAAAATCCCTATTTTAGCCCGGCAGAAAATCTGGCTTTTGTGCAATGGAAATGATGAAGTAATGGGAATTCTCCCGCATCGTCAAGACCGAAGATTTTCCGCTAATCAACACACTAAAAGTACAATAAAAATCAAATTTTAACCTTATTTATCGAGGTTTAAAACAAATGTAAAAATGAAATTCAAAAATTGGCTCGTCCTCATCATTCTTTTCTTTTTTCAGGGAATTTCTGCTCAGATTAAAGATCCTGTAAAATTCAAATACAACATCAATCCGCTTCCCAACGGAGTTTACGAAGCAGTTCTTACCGCAACCATCGAAAAAAACTGGCATATATATTCGAAAGATTTACCGCCGGATTCCGGGATTCCTACGGAAATGAAACTTTCTTCAAAGGAAGGTATTCAATTGATTGGAGGGGTTGTAGAAGTGGGAAAAAAACACGACGAATTTTCGGAAGCGTTCGGCGCGCAAATCGTTTATTTCTCGGATTTGGTGCTTTTTAAGCAAAAATTTAAACTTAAAGATCCTGCGAAACCAGCAACAGTTGCTGCAGAAATTACTTACCAAACCTGCAACGACCGAGTTTGCCTGGCTCCAAATACTTTAGAATTTGAACAGAAAATTTCGGCAACAACAACGCAGAACGCAGTTGCCGAACCTATAACCGAAACCGAAAAAATCATTGAAAACCCTGTCGCAAAAGATTCAATCATAGAAATTACTGCGCCGGAAACTGCTGTAGCAGCTCGTACATCAACGATTGCTTCGGACCAAAAAGGACTTAAAGTTTCTTCCATAGATTTCCAAAATCCTTTGACCGATTGCGGAATGGAAAAACAAGAGAACAACGAAAATTTCTGGACCTATTTGCTTCTTGGATTTTTCGGTGGGCTCATCGCATTGCTTACTCCATGTGTATTTCCGATGATTCCTCTTACAGTTTCCTTCTTTACGAAAGGTTCAAAAAATCAAGCGAAAGGCAAACGCGATGCTTTCATTTACGGATTTTTCATCCTGCTGATCTTTGTTTTATTAAGTGTTCCTTTCCATATTATTGACGGAATTGCCGGGAATATTTTTAACCAAATTTCGACCAGCGTTTGGCTGAATATCACTTTTTTCATCATTTTTATTTTCTTTGCCGGGAGCTTCTTCGGATATTACGATATCACTTTACCGAGTTCCATTGCCAATAAATCTTCGAAAGCGGAAGATGCTGGTGGAATAATCGGGATTTTCTTTATGGCACTCACTTTAGTAATTGTTTCTTTCTCTTGCACAGGACCTATTTTGGGAAGTTTACTGGGAAGCGCAGTGACTGGTTCAGCAAATGTTCCGATGTTGCTTACTTTTGCTCTGGCAGGCTTCGGTTTAAGCTGGGCAATTGTATTCGGTTTGTTGGCATTGTTTCCACAAGCGCTGCAAAGTTTACCGAAATCCGGAGGTTGGATGAACACGGTGAAAGTGGTTTTAGGATTTATCGAACTAGGATTGGCATTGAAATTTTTGTCGAAAGCAGATTTGGTTTCAAAGACCTTCTTCCTAAAAAGAGAATTGTTCATCGTACTTTGGATTCTTATTACCATCGGATTGGTATTGTACTTATTTGGTAAAATCAAATTCCCACATGATGACAAAAAGCAAAAAATCTCATTAACCAGAAAAATATTCGGGTTACTAGGAATTGGTTTTATCGTGTATTTAATTCAAGGTTTAATTCCTGCCGAAAGACCAAAGCTGCAAATGCTTTCCGGGATTTTGCCTCCGATAAATGTAAGTTATCTTCATAAAGAAGAAGACGGAATTTTGGGAATGCATCCGGAACATGATTATTTCAAAGCTATTGAATTAGCCAAAAAAGAAAATAAACCTGTCCTCATCGATTTCACAGGTTATGGGTGCGAAAATTGCCGAAAAATGGAAGAATTTGTGTGGAGCGAACCCGATATTTTACCGATTCTTCAGAACGATGTGGTTTTAACTTCGCTGTATGTTGATGACAAAGAAGAATTGCCGGAAAACGAGCAAACCAAAATCGATATGGGAAATGGACAAATGAAAAAAATCAAAACCATAGGCGACAAATGGTCGATGTTTCAACAGGTGAATTTCAACAATAATTCCCAACCGCATTATGTATTGGTTTCGCCGGATGGAAAGGTAATCAACACCCCGGTTTCCGGTTACATGCCGAAAGAAGATTTTAAAAATTTCCTGAATTGCGGAATTGAATTTTTTAAGAAAAACAAGTAAAATTCCACTTAAAATAGAAAATGTCCGTACCAAAAAGTGCGGACATTTTTATAATCAAAATATTGTATTTAAAACGATTACGGGTTGGTTACCGGAACGCTACTGAATCCAATTGAAGTTTTCAAAGAAATATCGGAAGTTGGAGATTGTTTCAAAACATAAACGATTCTTGCTTGAACAGAGCCGGATTTCATTAAATTATCCAAAGTTTTTGTTGTATTTGCATCTAAAGAAAGTGTAGATCCTACATTGTCTGCAATAGCATCTCTGGAGGCAACCAAAACTTCATTCGCGCCATTGTTTGAAAGATAAACCTGTACCGATTTGAACACGCCCATACTCGTATCATTTCCTACTGACATCGTAACGTTCGATATCCGGATGTCTTTCACATTCGCTCCGGCGCCGGTCAATTGGTTGATACTTTGCGCAGCGGAAACACTCGACAGAGTAGTATTGGCGGGAGATCCTGAAGTAACAACCACTGTTGCGTTGTACGGAAACGTATTTTGTAAGATTGAAGAAACGGTGGAGCAACTTGCTAATGTTGCAGTGGCAACCACGGCTGATAAAAATAGATTTTTCATAGTAGTATATTTTATATGAAGCGTTTCATTCAGAAATTATACCAATGCATGATTTTAACATAAGATTAACTTGACCCTTAGCATTTAAAGAATTACCGGACAAAAACTGAAAACTTCCCAGAAGCAATTCCCGAAGCCATATTGCTCTTCCCGATGATAAGCCGGATTTCCCCATTTTCACGAGCTTTAAACATCATTTCTCTTCCGAAAGGGCCATGAAAATCGCCATTTGGGAGTCGAATTTGGTTGAAACGAATATTCATTTCAGGGTTTTCGGGAACAATTTCGCCGGAAATATTTTGCCGGTCGAAATCTTTAATTTTAATGATGAGTTCTGAGACGTCAGAGGTAAATTCATCGTGCAAGCCAAAAGGAATTTGTCTTGAATCAACAATTTGTACAATGGTGTCGTTCTTGATTTCACGAGCGATTTTTAGTGCCGATTTGCTTAAAGAAATGGTATCTTCTCTCGCTGTAGCTGAATCCTTGATTGATACCGAGTCTGCATCTGAATTTTTGGGTTGACAAGAAAATAGGAAAACAGAAAATAGGAAAACAAGTTTTTTCATAAGGCATTCTTAAAGATGAAAACAAATGAGATTAAATAGTTTTGCCATAAATTTCTAAAATCATGCCATAGGAAAATTTCATAATTAAAATTCCAACGCTAAAGTTTTCTACACTCTTTCCTAAGTAAAATCCTTATCTTTGGGAGAGAAAACAAAAATAAATGTTCAGCAATCTTCGACACAAAATGGAGCGTCAGTGGTTCGGTGTTCTCACCCGCATGGGCGCAAAATTGGGAATTCCGGTTTCTAAACTTCGGGTATTTTTTATCTATTCAACTTTTGCTACTGCCGGAGTTTTTTTTCTGATTTATCTGGGTTTGGCTTTTACTTTGTGGATCAAAGATATGTTTATCACCCGCCGACCAAGCGTTTTCGATTTATAACTTGAAAATTTAATGATTTTATGGTATTGGAATATTTACAGGTGCATGCCTTTGATGATTTTCGAGCAACACAGATTTTCAAATCCTATTGCGAAACTTTTCCCGAAGATGAAAGACGCAGCCAAGAACAGTTTCAGTCCTTATTTTCTTACCCGAATGTAAAAGTAATTTCGGTATTGAAAGACCTTAAAAGCATTGGTTACCTCATCGTTTGGGAGCTTAGCAATTCGGTATTTGTGGAGCATTTCGAGATTTTTTCGGAATACCGCAGTTTAAAATTTGGTTCAGAAATAATTTCCGATTTATTCAGAGATTATTCCCACATCATCCTGGAAGCAGAACCGGAAACACTGAACATCGATGCACAACGCAGAATCGATTTCTATAAAAGAAACGGATTCACCATCATCGATAAACAATACCTGCAACCGAGTTATGGTGAAGGAAAATCGCCATTAAAGCTTTGGTTATTGGCGAACTGGCAACCCGAAAAACTAGATTGGATCAAAGAGGAAATCTACGATATCGTTTATCGAAAACTTTAGCAATTAATTCACCTGGTACTCGAGTTTAATCGTAATACTCGCTTCTTTATCTTTGGAAGCCGTGTTGAAAGTACCTCCGTACGAATATTCTTCAGTGGAATTAGGTGCTGTAATCTGCGTAACTCCCATCGTAGCTTTTTTCAAATTTCCTAAAGAACTTCCTGCATTTTCAGCTATTTTCTCGGCGCGTTGTTTTGCATCTTTGGTGGCATCAGCAATCATTTGTTGCTTCACATCTGCCAATTTGGTGTAAAAATAATTCGGTGGCGAAGAAGTAAACTCTATGCCTAAATTGATGATTTCAGTAATATTTCTAGACAAATTCTCGATTTTAGCAACATTTTTGCTCTCAAGAGAAACTGTTTGAGATAGCTGATATCCCGCAAAACTTTGCTGACTTCTACCGTTGATATCAGTGGAATAATTAAATTGTTTCTGAATATCGACTGCCGAAAAAACGATTTCATTCTTCGGAATTCCTTTTGAAATCAAATAATTTTCAATAATCTTTTTATCGTTCGCCAATTCATCATAAGCTGATTTCAGTTCGAAACTATTTCTTGAGAAATTACCGCTCCATGCGATAAGATCTGAAGTAAATTTCTTGGTCCCCAATCCCGTTACGGAAATGGTATTTTCTGATTTATTTCTATTTTTGATGGCGTTTCCCAACAAGGCTAACCCGATAACGAAACCTAAAGAAGCAATGGCGATGGCAATGATATTTCTGTTCATATTGATGATTTTTCTAATTGGCATTAAAAGACATTCCAATACATCTCCTTTTGCCTAACTTTCATTTTTAAAAATTTCGGATGTGGGAGACGAACTCACTTTTTTAGTTTTTATGTATTCTTTGTAAGCCATTTTCATCTCCGAACTAATTTTAGCCACATCAAAGGATTTCCGGTATTTTTTTGCTAACTCGTACGAAGCATCTGCATAGATCAGGAAACGGTCGATTTCCTCCTCATCCCAACCTTGACTGATATAAAAACTCAAATCCATCGTGGTTTTTATTCGTCGATAAAATTCCTGCGTTTCTGCATAATTGGCTTTTGTAAGTGGTTGCTGAGTGGCTTTGTTGAACAAACTCGACACTGCCGAAGCCAGACCTAAAAGACTCACTTGGCCTGCATTATAATTCGGTTGCGCAAATGCGGAAGGCGTTGATAATTTCGGCCTAACTTCATTTAGGGGCGACTTCATGTAAGCATCCATCGAAGAATTTAATGCAACTACCCTTTTCGGGGGATCTAGCGATTTTACATCTTTTTCCAGATTTCCTGTGGCTTGAAATGCCAATTCGATTTCTTCAATCAGGTAAGGCGCTTTAGACAGTGAAACATTCAATGGTTTTAAGAAATTTTCTTTGGAAATTCTTAGTACAAATCGATCATACGAATTTTTTAATACACGAATTTCATCGCCATTTTTGGCTGCAATCATAAAGTTTCCGTCTCGGTCGGAAACGATTTTCTCATCGGTTCTCATATTGATCACCACAGCATCTGGAAGTTTGTCCCCCAACTCAGTAGAAACTTTCCCAAAAAGATATTCTTGAGAATACAAAACAGACGAGCAAACTAGTAGAAATAGAAGGAGTATTTTTGGTTTCATTGGCAAATTTTTTAATAAAAGTAATACACTTTTCTTAAGCAAAATTAGGTTTAACCAGTATTAACTAGTTTTATGATAATTTTAAGGATTTAGCGGTACTGACTTGTTAATGTTTTTGTGAGTAATCCTTTCAATAAACTAGTGAACGTAAATTGCATTCTGAAAAATAATTGCTTATCTTTGCACTCTTACAAAAAATTGGGGTTGACTGGTTTCGACAGCAAGATCAATGGGTAAGTAAGCATGCAGAGAACCGTAGCGCGATCTCTTTAATCCCTTGCTACACAATTTTAACTGGCGACCAAGAGTTTGCTCTTGCAGCTTAATCTGAATTATAGTAGGATTCAGCGTTTTCCCGAAGCACAGTAAGGAAGCAAGATATCCCGCAGAAGTTCTGTTTCGCGACGTCTGATTCCGGGGTATAGCAATGCGGAAATAAGGTTTTGGAAACTTCGGCCAAAGCACGAAAACTAAAGAAGATAAGTCGTAAATTGGGTGTCTGTGCTCTGTTTACGATCGAAAACCAAACACAGAATAAGCATGTAGAAAGCTTGCGTGTTGCTTGTTTGGACGAGGGTTCGAATCCCTCCAACTCCACATTAAACAAAATAACCTACTGTAATTCAGTGGGTTATTTTGTTTTAGTAATCCTATATCAAGCTTTTTTTAATGATAACATTTTTCTGCCTTTCACTGGTTTCATAAAATTTCAAGAAAACTATGGGAATGGCTACCAGTTTTTTAAGCTACAAAATTATCACCAAACTTTTCTGGACTCTATTGCTTTCATTTTTCTTTAAATTTTAGATCCAGTTTCATAGGCATGAAACACGAGTTTCTTCAGACTGATACTCCAGTTTCATAGGCATGAAACTCTTTAAAAATAGGCACGTTTTTTTGCAGCTTTACTATGTTTATTTTTACTGCTCTTTTAGTTAAATAAAAATCATCAAAAAAAATTCCCCTAGCTAAAATCACTAGGGGAATCTTTGTACAAAACAATTAAAATTAAAGTTGTGGACCTGCAGGTACTAGACGTTTTCCTTCTTCAGTATTGCAATATTGTTCGAAGTTTTTAATATAACGTCCGGCCAGATCTTTTGCTTTTGTTTCCCAATCTGAAACATTATCGTAAGTATCTCTTGGGTCTAGAATTCCTTCCGACACATTCGCTAAAGATTTCGGAATTTCGAGGTTCATTACCGGAATTCTGGTTTTTTCAGCTTGATCAATAGACCCATCAATAATTGCGTCGATGATCGCACGAGTATCTTTCAGAGAAATTCTTTTTCCGGTACCGTTCCAGCCTGTATTAACCAAATATGCTTTCGCACCATGTTCCTTCATCTTACCAATTAATGTTTTAGAATACATGGTTGGATGCAGTGTTAGGAATGCTTCACCAAATGCAGGAGAGAATGATGGTTCTGGCTCGGTGATTCCTCTTTCGGTTCCTGCTAACTTAGAGGTATAACCGCAAAGGAAGTGGTACTGCGCCTGATCTTCATCAAGGATAGAAACAGGAGGCAGAACTCCAAATGCATCTGCTGATAAATAAACGATTTTTTTGGCGTGACCTGCTTTCGAAGGTAACACGATTTTATTAATATGATAAATCGGATAAGAAACTCGGGTATTTTCGGTAATGGAATTATCGGTATAATCGATTTCTCCATATTCGTTCACTACTACGTTTTCTAAAAGTGAATCACGACGGATTGCTCTAAAAATGTCAGGTTCTTTCTCTTCAGTCAGGTCGATTACTTTAGCATAACATCCGCCTTCGAAGTTGAAAACACCATTATTATCCCAACCGTGCTCATCATCACCAATTAAATATCTTTTTGGATCAGCAGAGAGCGTAGTTTTACCGGTTCCGGAAAGCCCGAAAAATAAAGCAACATCACCATCTTCACCTACGTTCGCAGAGCAGTGCATTGATGCCATTCCTTTCAACGGAAGATAATAATTCATCATCGCGAACATTCCTTTTTTCATTTCGCCACCATACCAAGTTCCTCCAATGATTTGGATTTTTTGGGTAAGGTTAAACATCACGAAGTTCTCCGAGTTTAGACCTTGCTCTCTCCAGTTTGGATTGGTCGTTTTTGATCCGTTCATAACGATGAAATCTGGTTCACCAAAGTTTTCTAATTCATAATTTGAAGGACGAATAAACATATTGGTAACGAAATGCGCTTGCCAAGCCACTTCCATCACGAAACGAACTTTCAGCCTAGTATCCGGATTGGTTCCGCAGAAAGCATCTACCACATAAATTTTCTTGGAAGTAGATAGCTGCTTCAAAACCAATTCCTTGCAGCTTTCGAAGATTTCAGGAGTCGTAGGTAAATTTACTTTACCGTCCCAATAAATGGTATCTTTGGTCACCTCGTCCTTTACGATATACCGATCTTTTGGAGATCTACCGGTGAAAATACCTGTTTTTACCGCTACTGCTCCCGATTCTGTCAAAGCTCCTTTTTCGAAACCTTTATTTTTGGTGGACATTTCGGCTTTGAAAAGCTGCTCGTATGTAGGATTGTACACTACTTCCTGGTAACCTGTAATTCCTAAACCATCTAATTGTTGAATAATTTTAATATTCTTCATAACGACTTTTTATTTCTGATTTTCTTATTATTTCATTGAAAAACAAATTTAATCATTAATGATTATTAATGATGTTTTAAAAATAATGATATTCATCAGAATTCGCAAGAAAAATAAAAAGTTGTAAAATATTGATTATCACGAAATTAAATCCGACCAAGAAAAAATGCGCCGAAAACTTTTTCCCGAAAAATAGTCCTCAAAACCAGAAAATTTAGCACTCATCACGAAATCGCCACCCCAAGCGCCTAAACTTTTAACAAAAACAGGGCAGTTTACGAAATATTTTTCCTTAACGGTTTGAATTCCGAGAAAATGTGAAAGTTTTTCCTCATGAAAGGTCATCAATTGTGAAAAATTTTCTAAATCCTGTACTTTGATAACCGCCTTGGTCAGCTTAGAAAATTCATCGATAAGCTGTTGAGATTTTTGCTTCGAACGATAGAGTTGAATACCTTGCCGGCTATCCTGTTTCTTATTGAGATGAATAAATATAAGATCATCTCTAAATGAAGGTGCAAAGCGAATAGCTTCTACAAGACGCTGTTGGCCATTAATTTGATAAAGAAGTGGAGATTTTTCTTTGGCAACAGCGATATCGTAACCACTTCCCCCCAAACTCAATGTGTTGAGTGTATAAGCATCAATTTCCGCCCAATCTGCAAGATTATTCATCAAAGTTGAGCTGCTTCCTAAACCATAATCTGCAGGAAACTGAAGATTGGTTTTCAAAAAATACGATTCATTTCCTTGAAAAACCTTCGCAGAAAGGCGCTGAACGTTCTGAAGAACTTTTGCGACGAAAGACGCCGCTTGTTCCAAATTGCTATCGAGAATTTCCCAGGTTTGATAATTGATCTTGGCATAAAGCCACAATTGATCTTGGTGATAAGCTTCCCAAACCACTTCAAATTTTGCATCATCATTGGATTCAAAAAAAAACTCTTGCCCCAATTTAGTAGGTACGGCAAGAGCTAAAGCTCCGTCTAAAACGGTATATTCGGAAGTGAGCAATAATTTTCCTGGTGAAAATAGTTGACCCATTCTTTTTTAATTAAATTGCAGTTGTAGCTTCTACTTCGTTGCTGATTTTTTTAATCAAACCTTGGAGCGTTTTTCCAGGACCAACTTCGATGAAAGTGGTTGCACCGTCTTTGATCATATTCTGAATAGACTGAGTCCATTTTACAGGTCCTGTAAGTTGTTTAATCAAGTTTTGTTTAATTTCCTCCGGATTGGAAACAGCAGTGGTGGTAATATTCTGGTAAACCGGAATGGTGGGATTTCGGAATTTAGTATTTTCAATCGCTGCAGCCAGCTTTTCTTGAGCAGGCTGCATCAATGGGGAGTGGAACGCTCCGTTTACCGGAAGCATCAATGCACGTTTGGCACCTGCTTCTTTCAACTTTATGCAAGCTTCTTCTACTGCTGCAGTTTCTCCGGAAATTACCAATTGTCCCGGACAGTTATAATTTGCAGGAACTACAATTCCGTTGATAGATTGACAAATTTCTTCTACTTTTTCGTCGGACAGCCCCAAAATAGCAGCCATAGAACTGGGATGTGCATCACACGCTTCCTGCATTGCATTTGCCCGAGCGGCCACCAATTTCAAACCATCTTCAAAAGACAAAACTCCGTTGGCTACCAAAGCGGAAAATTCACCAAGTGAATGTCCTGCAACCATTTGTGCGCCCTGTCCGTTGACAATTTTTAATACAGCTACCGAATGGATAAAAATTGATGGTTGGGTAACTTCGGTTTTTTTCAGATCTTCATCCGTTCCTTTAAACATTGTGGAAACGATATCGAAACCTAAAATATCATTGGCAGATTCCATCAGGTCTTTGATGTCCTTACGGGAATCGTATAATTCTTTCCCCATCCCGACAAACTGTGAACCCTGCCCAGGAAATACAAGTGCTTTCATATAGATTTATTAGCAAAAAAAATTGTTGCGGTTAATCATTCGAAAGATTAACTCCTTATTATTAATTTTATTTATTCTCCTTTCGGGATTTATCTTAGTTAGAAACCAAACGAACAACTCGGTACCCTTTGTTGACATACGCACCGGATTTGGTTTTCTCAAACTCGAATTTCGTAGCAAGTTGGGTCTGTACTTTATTCATTTGTTTGAAAATTTCTCCTTTTTTATTCTCGCGGCTCAACATATCATTTACAACATCAAATCCGATTACCGAATATTTAGAAGGAGTTTTGCAATATTTTTCTTTATACGCAGCCAAAATTTCTTTCTCGTAATCTCCTTCGGTATTGATTTTTCGATCCATTAGATATACTAAATTTACTTGGCTTAGCGCATCTTGTTTTTTCTCAAAAATCGGAGAATAGAACATACTGAAAGCTTTGATTCCGTGGGTTTCTTCCCCCAAAGCGATCATTCTATTAGCAAAAGCGTCGGCTACAGCATCCTTGTCATTCGCTAAAATAGCAATGATGGGAGCAGATTGCCCAGTCATCATATTCTTATCTACCTGAATATCAGCAGCTGAATTAACGATAATGACATTTGGGTTTCTCAATTCTTTTTCAAGATTTGTTTTCAGATATTTTGCTTTGGTTTGATCTTCATCCGCAAGAATATAGATTTTCTGGTCAGAATATACATCCTTCGTTTCCTTCACGATGCGATCTGCATACACCATCTCATTGGTTTCGATGAGGATCAGATTGCTATAGTTATATAAATCTTCAGAATTGGCGAAAGGAGCAACCACCGGAATTTTCGTTGCTTTCACATAATCCAAAACCTGCAAAACACTGGATTTGAAAAACGGCCCAATAATTAGATCGGTGTTATCAGCGTTGATTTGTGTTAAGGAATTTTTGAAACTCTGTTCGTTTCCTGCATCAATAACCTTAACGTCCAGTTGTTGACCTTTTTGTACGTTTCTTTCAATAGCGAGTTTTGCTCCCGAAAGGAAATCGAGTGCGAGGGTTCTGTACTTAGAGTCACCAGTATCAAAACCGAAAGGCAACATCAATACGACATTCAAAGCGTCACCTGATTTCTTTACATATCCTTCGTCTAATTTTTTAATTTTTAAAACCATTCCGGTTTTAAGACCTTGGGATAAACTGGGATTTAAGTTAAGCAGCTGATCCAAAGAGATTCCAAATTTATTTAAAATCCCGAAAACGGTATCACCTGACTGAACGGTGTACGTTACATAATCATCTGCTGTAGATACGCTGGTATAAGAATTTGCAAGTTTACTTTCCTGCACTTTCTCCTCAACTGCTGTTTCAGTAACTGTTGACGAAATTGCGTTTCCTTTAATTTTAATAACTTCTCCCGGACGCAAACCTTTGTCTTCTAATCCCGGATTGAGGGCGAACAATTCCTTTTGTGTTAGGTTAAACTTTCGGGTCAGTTTATAATAATTGTCTTTTTCTTCAATAGTGTAAAGATCTTCGCTGGTAGCTTTTTCCTCTTTTTTCACCTCTTCTGGTGCAGGGAGTGTCTTTACATCTTCCGGTTTTACAGCAACAGCTTGCCCCGCTCCAAATTTCTTGATATTCTCCAATGGCAACACTACTTCATCCCCTATTTTCATATGACTGTCCAATTCAGGATTCAATCTTCTAAGTTCTGACTCGCTGATTTGATATTGCTTGGTGATGCCATAAATAGTTTGCTTCGGTTGCAACACTATTTTTCCCAATTGGGCAGGAGTCGCAGTAGAATTCGCCGGTACTGTTTTGGTTTGTGCGCCGGTTTTACCCACTACCAAAACCTCCCCTAATGCTAGTTTGCCATCTTTCACCTTTGGATTTTTTTGGTACAATTCGTCCAAACTCAATCCATATTTTTTGGAAATATTGTAAGGAGTATCACCTTTTACGACTGTATGTGTCTGGGCAGATAAACCAGAAAAAGCGATTAAACTTGAAATTATGAATGATTTTTTGAACATCATATTAAGATAAATATTTACAAAAATACTGCTTTAAAATTAAATGGAAATAATAATTAATTCCGACTTTTCCACGTTCATTTCTTGGTAACAATTTTGAAGCCATTCTCTACCGTGATCAGCATAGAAGACAGAGAAGTTAAAAACTCTTTCCTGCCATGTTTTCCCGGGATGTATCTTCAAAAATAGATTTTCCAGTCTTTCGAGTTTTTCCTGTTGTTTTATTTTTTCTGCCCGAAGCAATCTTTTTCTCATTCTTTCAAAAGATTTCAACTGACGCGTTCTTTCGGCTTCTACTAAAGAACCAAAACTTTTATCTGTTGTTTTCGCTTGATCGAAAATGGCCTGAAATTGCAGATTTAATGCTGTTTCACTTTGATTGAGAAGTGAAAGAATTTGGTTATCTTCCAAAAGAATGTGTTTGGTAACCGCTGCGAAATCTTTAAAAAAATCATCTAACGAAAGTCCTAATTTCTCTGCTTTTTTCAAGGTTTTTTCAGCTGTGAAAAGCAAAGAATTTCTAGGAATCAAAACCGGAAAAGGCAAATGAAGGAATGCGAAATATGCTTTCAGCTCGAGCCAATACATGATTTCGGCATTTCCACCCACATAAACCAAATTCGGCAAGATCGTTTCCTGATAAACAGGACGCAACAATGCATTGGGACTGAATTTCTCAGGATAATCCTCCAATTCAGCAATGATTTCTTTTTTAGTAAACGAAATTTCAGTATCTACAACATGGTATTTTTCATCACGGAATTCAATTCTGTTGCGGGTTTCCGAGAGATAAAATAAATTAATTTCCCGCGGATTCACCTGTACTTTTCCATACTTTTCGCTAAGAAAGGAAACGGTATTTTGAGTTGTTTGAAAAAGATTTTGATCCAAAAGTTCGTTTCGGAAGACGTCGGTCATTTCTTTTTTTAATTCCGGATGATCTCCGTCAATGATGAGCAAACCATACTCTGCAAAAAGCTCCTGAACCAAAATTCTCGTTGCTTGAGAAAGGGTATTTCCTTTTCGGTAAGCCTTTTTCATCAATAAAATAAGTTCAGTACCAAAGACCGAATCCTTAAATTCTTCTTCGAATTGCGAAATGAAAAAATCGTCTTCAACTAAAATCCTGCCTACTGCGCCACCAGCTTTTGCCTTTATTTCATAATAATGCTTCTCGGTTTTGAAATGATTGATTTCCTCAAAATCATGATCTTCTGTTGCCATCCAAAATACTGGAACAGTGTTGTAATCTGGGAATTTTTTGCTAAGAAACTCGGCCAGTTTGATGGTTTGCAATATTTTATAGACAAAAAAAACAGGTCCGGAAAATAAGTTCAGCTGATGCCCCGTTGTCACGGTAAACGAATTCTCGTACTTTAAGTACGACAAATGAAGTTTTTGTTTTTCAGAAAGATTAGAAGCAGCGTGTTGCTCTTCCAAAACTTTTGAAAGTACGGCTCTTGTCCCTTGCGTAAAATTGCCTTTTTTGAGCAGAAACTGCTCTTCAATATTTTTAAGATTGAAAGTATCTTCCTCGAAACCCTCGATTTTCTGCGTGAGAAAATCCTTGATCAGCTGTGGGATACTTTCAAATTCTATAAACGGGATATTTTTAATTTTTTCCAAAATAGTCTTAACTGAATAAATACCAAACAATTCCCAGATTCAGTCGGAAATCATAAATCGGATAATTTGGCGCGGTAAAAGATTTGTTCTGCATGAAAGTAGTATTCAAATGCTGCGCTTCGATAAAGAAGAACATCCGCTTCACTTTCAAATTGAAATACACATCAGCAATCGGCTGTCCACCGATGGAGTAAGAATTGGCATTGGGTAAAATAAATTCGTTGAGCACCGGGAAATATTCCCGTGAGGCGAACTTAGTGAAATAATACACTTTTATTCCTGCTTGAATTTCTGCCGCTTTTTTAAATGCTTTGGATTGCCAAAAAAGATTCGCCCGACCAATAAAATTAGGCATTGGCAACAAATCTTTATTCCCAATTGCACTTTGGAAAAGCACTTTCGGATTCAAATAGAAATTGCCATAAGAAAAAGTTGCTTCTCCACCAATTTGGGAAATATTTAAAGAAGAACTGCTCTGCTGTGATTGTGCATCTGCATCTAGATAAGTGAAATTATCAATTCTGAAATAATTAGCAAAAACACTGCTTTTAAACCATTTTAGGTTTACATCACCTCCAATTTCGGTAATCGATTCGTTGTTCGGATTTTCTAAATAATAATTGAATTTGCGGTAAATCGAAGGATTCATTAACAAATTAAAGCTCGGGGATGCCGTTTGAAAATTCACCTTGACATTCACGAAATAACCTTCGATCGGTTCGAATTTCAGTAGGTTTTGCGAACGCAGAAAACTCCCGAATTCGTTTCCATTGGAAAACTCCAAATTGGAATTAAGAGCGACTTTGTTCCAAAGCTTAATTTGTAAATTACCTACTGCGCCAATTCGGTTTTCCGATCTTTCCTGTGGAATATTAAAAGATGCCGGCAAAGCGGTTCCTATTCCCAATTTGATTATTTGATGGCGAACTCCAGCATCTAATTTAAAATGTTCCCTGTCGAAAAGAACGCTAACGGTATTGCTTAAGTTCTTGGAATATTTCTTCGAAGAAAGCGGATAATCGATTAAATCCGCTTCGTCGGCATAGTAAAAACTTTCGGGTGCAGACTGATTGTAAAAATATTTATTGGCTTGATGAAAGATGGTATGTCTAATTTTGAAAGGAAATTTCTCCGATGCAAAAGGCCGGAACTGTTGGCTGAAATAATACCTTCTGTAAGAAAATCTGGAATCCGACCCAGAAAGATTGACCGGCAAATTCAATCGGTTATCGAAATTACTGTTTCCATCGAGAAAAAGACTAATATCGGAAACCCCGCCATTCTCTTCATTATTCACATTTTGGTGCAGATAGTGCGCGAAAGCTTCGTACTTATTGTTCTTGGAAGTATAGTGCCCGGAAAAAATGATATTGTTGTTGGAAGCCAAATTATTCTGATATACTCCCAAGGACCTCAAACCCATATATTCGACCGCAAAGTTGAAGTGTTTACCAATGTTTTGAGTGTAAGTGGATTGCAGCGCTGCTCCACTGCTCACCGAATTATGATACACGAAAGCCGTGGTGGGGGTTTTTACATCGTAATATTTAACGTCATTAACACCAAGAATCATAAATGATTTATTGGTGGGAAGCAAGGATAGGTTTTGCTCGGGATTTACCTCATAAACCAGTGGTTGATAACCTGAACCAATATTGGCAAACTGTATTTTCCCAAAATTATCGCGGTTGTTGTATTGTGAAAAGATAAAAGTTTTGTTGTGGCTCAAAACCGTATCAAATATCTTTTTCTCGGAAAACTGAGTTTGATATTGATAATCGTAAATCGTGGGCTTAAAAATCACCAGTGAATCTTTCCGTCCGGAATCAATAACCAGGGTGTCCTGAGGTTTCACTCTGTTGGAATCGGTTTTGTTGACGAACTGCGCAACAAGCAGGGTGTTGCAAAATAATAGACAGAGAAAGAAGTATTTCATTGTTAAACTTTGGACTACAAATGTAAGAAATATAGGGAAATAAAAAACCCCGCATATCTAGCGGGGTTTTGAATACTTACTTTGGATTAGTTATAGCCGGGATTTTGGACTACATTAGGATTTGTTTGCATTTCCGAAATAGGAATTGGCCAAACAAATTTATAATTGTCTGCTTCAGCGACAAAAGTATTGTTGTTTTGTCCTGTTTTATCAACCGGTTTATGATTTCTCTTAAGGTCAGTCAATCGGTGACCTTCCAAGAAAAATTCAAATCCTTTTTGTCTTAAGATTTCGTCGAGCAATGCTTGCCCTGAAGTTGCAGGAATTAAGTAACCGGTATCTCTATAGGTTTTAACCCAAGCTTGAAGACCGGAAGCAGCAGCAGCAGGATTCTGGTAATAGTTTGCTTCCGCCAAAATAAATACCGCTTCTGTTTTCCTGAAAAGCACCACGTCTTTTGCCGCAGAAGTATATTTTCTAACGTCAATTGGTTTCGGATTATCCCCTAAATTGTTCACATAAGCATTAGAAGTGTACCATGTAGTTCTTCTAATATCAGTGGATGGAAACGTTTCCCAGAAACTTCTTCTCATCCAGTTTTGTTTATAAGTTCCAGCTGACGACCATGTTCCTGATAAAGCATCATTTGAACCAAGGTTAACAGTTGAAGATTCATAAATTTGAAACAACGTTTCGTTGACATCACTATCACCTAAAAAATAGGAGCCCACTTTATATCTTTCTAGCAGAGGGGTGGAACCTTCTAACGTTTTATTCGCAAATTCGACTGCTTTTGGATAGTTCTTCATATAAAGATATGTCCGTGCTGTCAATAGATTTGCGGCTTCAATATTAAATTTGTTTTTACTGGTACTATAATCTGGACTAAGATTCGCGTTCGCGTAATTCAAATCAGCAAGTATCCCGTTATAAACCTCACTTACAGTAGATCTAGGCAACCTTTGTTCAATATCAAAGGTAGTAGGATACGGAACCCCAAGCGATTGATCTCCTTCGCCATAGTTTGGTGCAAAATATTGCATCAAAGTCAAGTAGGAATATGCTCTTACGGCATGCGCATGAGCAAACAAATCAGTTGTTGGTGCACCACCAGCATCACCTTCAGGAATTTTCCCTTCATATTCTAAGATGAAATTGGCATTTGCTATGATATTATAAAGACTGTTCCACAGACCATCACTTACGCCATCACTTGGGCTAATGTGTCCCCATCCATTTGTTTGGGTAAATCTTCCGGAATTCACCATTCCCACAAAGGCGAGGTCACCGGTAAGTTCTTGATACGTTTGATGATTGGCACCAAAAGCCGACGCGGAATTCATTGTGGCATAAAGACCATTAACCGCAACTTCTAAATCCGCTTTAGTTTTTAGTGATCCGCTTGGAGAAATGACGGTAGAGCTTGGTGGTAGATCGGTAAGGAAACTATCAGTACAAGAAGCGACTCCTAGTGTTGTGAAAACGGTTGCTATAAGTATATTTTTAAATTTCATTGTTTAATTTTTTTTATTAAAAATCAATTGTAACTCCAAATAGATATTGTTTCATATTTGGCTGTGTTTGATCGTACACACCCATTCCACCGATTGTACCCATAGTGTTGGAGTTGGCTTCCGGATCGAATGGCAAGTTTTTATCAAACGCATAAGTCCAGAGATTTACTCCTCTTAGATATAGATAAATGCCTTTAGGACCAAATTCTCCCAAAATGTTTTTAGGAATTCTGTACCCTAATTCTAAACTTTTCAACCTCACATGATCACCTTTGAACAGGTATCTGGTTGAATGCAGACGAGTTGCGGTATTACCAGGCAAAAATTTCGGACGGTCTGAGTTCGGATTATCTACAGTCCAGCTATTTAAAGCATCTGCGAACTGAACACCTTGGATATCTTGACCATCATTGTTGAAATAACGTTGCCATAAATCATATACGTAGTAATCGCCCATATAGGTGAATAGGAACGAAAGCGAAAGATTTTTATAATTGAAATTATTTGTTAAACCTGCTGTATGCGTAGGCAAAGCATTTTTACCGGTCATCATTCTTAGCGCTTTTGAAGTATCATTCGTTGTTTCAGTGAGTGCTTCGTTGGTATACCACAGCGCATCACCATTGGATTTATCCACTCCCGCGTAAGCATATAAATACCATTCGGTTGGGTTATGATCTACAAGAAAACGCTTAGCAAAAGTTCGGTCGACAAATGGGCTCAATAATTTTGTAACCTTAGAATCATTATAAGAATAATTTCCAGTTACTGTCCATTTGAATTCTTCTCTACTAACGATATCTGCACTAAAGCTTGTTTCAACTCCTGATGATACAGATGAAACTGCATTTCCTAATAAGTAAGGGAATCCAGTAGATCCAGGGTTTGGAACATCGCTGGTTAACTGATCCACAACATCGTTTTTGTACCAATCTACAGAAACTCGATATCTATTTTTATAAAAACCTAAATCGATACCGATGTTTAATTTTTTCGAAGTTTCCCATCCTAAATCAGGGTTACCCGGCGCAATCGAATTCCCAGAAGCTTCTAAGTAAGAATTTGGAGTAAGTAGGTTGTATTTTCTATAGAGAAAATCATCTCCCCCTGTATTTCCCACTTCACCATAACTAGCACGAACCTGGAAGTTCTGGAAAGTATCTGCAATATTACCAAGGTTATGTACATTCACATTTGCTCCTGCGGCCCAGAAATTACCATATTTTACATTATCCCCGAAGTGCGAAAATCCATCTCGTCTGAAAGATCCGGTAATATTAAAGTAATTTTTGAAGCCGTAAGAAGCTCTAGCGATATACCCTATTAAGTTCCATTCGGTATTATCAGAAGAACCATCAGCAATATTTGCTGCATTAGCCAAAGTTACAAGATCCCAGTGACCGGATAAATAACCCTGACGGAGTACAAAGGTGTTTTTCGAAACTTTGTTTGTTGCTTCGGCACCTACCGATAAATTAAGGTCATGATCTTCATTCTCACCTAACTTCACATTATAATGCACCAAATTTGACCAGTTCCAAGTAGAGTAGCTGTAATCTGTTTTGATACCATTTCCATTTCCTAATTCATCTCCAGCATTTACCCCATCAGCAAAATCTGGATTCTGCCACTCGAATTCATCATAGTAATTATAATCAATCCCAATATTGGAAGAGAATCTAAAGTTTTTTGCAAAGTTGTAATCAACCCCTAATGAAGACAAAATTTTGGTGAATGTCGATTTTCTCTTATTAACATCCTGAATTCCCACCAAGTTGAAATCAGTACCTATTCCTGAAATTAAATTTAGGTTATAGGAACCGTCTTCATTATAAATCGGTTGAGTTCCGTTAATAAATCTTGACCCTAAGATTGGGTTTTGAAAATATCCATAATCCAAAGGTCCTTTTTGATTTGCTCTGGATAACATGTTGGACATTTGCACGATCAATTTGTCGGAAACTTTCCAAGTACCCTTTAATGAGGCATTTAGTCTGTTATAAGAAGCGTCTCTACTGATCCCTTCTTGATCGGTATAACCTAATGAGGCATAAATATTAGCAAATTCGGTACCTCCGGAATAGTTGATGGTGTTTCTACTAAAAATTGGAGATGCATTTCTGGTCGCTTCCTGCCAATTATCGTTGGTTTTACCATCCCAGTTATAATATGAAATTGCATTAGCGGTAGCATCTGCCTCGCTTTGCCCTTGGTTCATATACCCCATGGTAAGTAATTTCACCATTCCCGGCCCATCAAGCAAATCATATTTTTCATACGCTTCTGTACCGGCACCGATTTCTGAGTTTAAACTAAATTTGCCCCCTTTTTTTCCTGATTTTGTTTTAATCACGATAACACCTGCAGCCCCTCTGGAACCGTAAAGTGAAGTAGTAACCCCATCTTTCAGAACCTCAATCGATTCAATATCTGCAGGGTTAATCATCGCTAAAGCATTTGAGGTAGTTGCAACACCTGCAGCATCACCCGTTAGAACCGGCACCCCATCTACGATGTAAAGCGGCTGGGTATTTCCTGACAAACTGCTGATACCTCTGATCAAAACCCTAGCGTTGGAACCTGGCTGACCACTGTTAGAGTTAATTACAACCCCAGAAGCTTGACCTGCAATCGCTAAATCTAAGGACACTGCGTTTGGCTTTTCTAAAACTTTTGATGAAATTAAAGAATACGAACCAACTTTTTGTTCTTGGGATTCTTTAATACCGTAAGACCCTAAAACTACCACCTCTTCAATATCCTGTGTTTTGGTAGCCGTGTCCTTTTTTGCCTTCTGAGCCATGAGCGTATGCCCGGCAAAGAACAATACACCAACACTTAAAACTCGTAATTTTACATTCATATTAACACATTTTAATATTTAATGGAACAAATATGTTAATTTATTTTAACATATACAAATTAAAATTTCCATATTCTTAAGTTATTTTTATTTTTGTTAACATAATAGCGAAAAATAGGTGTTTTATTTTCAGAAGTAGTAGGCATACAGGGAAGGTTGGTGAAAATTACCTAATGTGCCCACCTGTAATAAAATGATAAAGCCACCCTTACGGATGGCTTTATCGGATGAAAAATCATTTAATATTTATTTTTATTAATATCCAGAAAAATCTGCAATATGTTTATAAGGTTTTGCAAAGAAGTTCACTAATTCATAGGAACTGAAAGTTCTGAGGAACAAAGCCTGCCTGATGTAATCATTACCTTCAGCCTGCGAAATCACTCCACTCGCAATTGTTTTGGTAACCCCTTCAATAATCAGATTTGCACGGATTACCAGTCTTTAGGTGTCTACCCAGCAATATTCGGTGTTCAGTGCACCTGCAGGATCACATGTCGTATAGGTAATGGCATAACAAAAAAAAGGAGCAGAATAAATCTGCTCGTCATTAGTAAAACCTGTATTCTGATTATTTCAGCTTAGGGTTATTGTTGATTTCCGCCTGTGGAATATCCATGGACAGTCTGTCGTCATCATAACTGAAAGTCTGGCCTGCAAAGAACAGGTGGTTAGGCCCTCTCTTGATAGTAGCCTTGTTTCTCTTCATTGCCAGGTAACTCTTACCTTCGCCCCAAAGTTCAATCTTGGTTTGCAGATAGATTTCATTAAGTAATGCAGCACCTGACAAACCATCGATATAGCTTACATTATTCAGTCTATCAGTTAAGAAGTTCTTAAGAATGTCTTTCGCCTGAGCTTCATTTCCTGATTTTGCTAAAGTTTCAGCAGCTAACAGATGGAATTCGTCTGCGCGCATAAATAAGTAATCTGTAGTTATAATTCTTTGCCCTCCGATTGTTCTTCCCGGAGCATAGAACTTATTCGCAGGAACAGAAGGATAATCAAATGCTCCAGGTGCGTTTGCAGGTGCCATTGTGAAACCGTCTGCAGTCTCGTTAATAGATACAAACTGATTCTTTCTGATATCATCAGTTCTGATCGCGTTATACAAATCAAGGTCAATTGATTTCGCGTCTCCTACCCAAGAGTAAGAATAAGTAAAGATATCTGCCTGCCCCCACCAGCTGATGAGATCAAGATCATTTGCCTCTGTAAGGTCGAAGCCCCACATCCAGCTGTTAGTCTTAAGGTCGTTGAAACCACCTCCGGATCCGGTAACTTCATCAAAAACGGTTTCTTCTTTGGTCGTTTTAGGGAACTTTGCTATAATCTCCTGAGACAATGTAGCTGCGTTTGCATTCTCACCCATTGCTGCATAAGTGTAAGCCAGTAATCCTTTAGCAACATCCTGGTTGATTACCCCTTTATTTGCACGGGAGAACCCTTGTAATAAGCTAACTGCATCAGTAAGATCTTTTACAATCTGAGCATAAATTTCAGACTGTTTTGCTTTTGGCTGAGCCTGTACTCCTGCATCAATATACAAAGGAATAGCCGGTGCAGCTGGATCATATTTCGTAGTGAAATATTGGGTAAGATAAAAATAGGCATAAGCACGCATAGCTTTCGCCTGCCCCATTGCAGCTTTATCCGCCGCAGATGCAGGAACTGCATCATTACCGCCTAACCCGGCAATTACGTCATTTGCAGCATATGCAATCCGGTAATAATACCTCCATGGCTGGTAATTCGCGTTGTTGGTAAAGTCAGTAGTCGCGGTAAGGTTAGCGATATTTCTGTACCATCCGTAAGTTACACCGCTCAGTACCATATCTGCAGAAAGCATATCGGATACCAAATCGTAACCTTTTTGTCCATAGTCATCGTGACCTGTAGTACCACCAGTACCGGTGTTTACCATCATCAGGTAAAGACCGTTCAGTTTAGCCTGAGCTGGCGGGTTTGCCAGAGTTTCTGTAGGCTCGCTCTGCAAAAACTCCTCTCTACAGGAAGTTGTGGTTAAAAGCATTCCCATTAGGGAACTTAATATAAGTATTTTTTTCATTTTCAGTAAAATTTAGAAGTTTGTTTTTACACCAAACGTGATGGTAGAAAGTGGTGAATATCTGTAAGTATTACTGTTTCCTGTTTCAGAAGTAGTAGGGTTGAAGCCTTTTCTCTTAGTCTGAATCCACAGGTTATCACCTGTTAACGAAACAGTAAGTCCGTTTAATCCAAGTCCCGCAAAATATTTGTTCGGCATGGTATAAGCCAACCTAACATTATTAAGTACCAGATAGTCAGATTTAGTAAGGAATCTGGTTGACATACTGTTGTAGTTGGTATCGCCGGCTCTGTTACTTGTTAATCTTGGAACATTGGTAATATCTCCTGGATTCTGCCATCTCTGCATGATATCCTGATGCCAGTTGTTGTTACCAACTACACTGTTGTGCATTAATGCGCCATAAGCACCATCATATGAATAACCACCGATTCCGTAAAGGAACTGTGCAGATAAAGATATTGCTTTATAGCCAGCATTCAGTGAAAAAGCACCTCTGAGATCTGGAATTGCAGATTTACCTACATATTTCTGAGTTGCCTGAGTGTAAACCTCGGTAGTTCCTTCTAAAATAGTAGCTCCCGGATTCTGTGCCAGGAATTCTGTTAAAGATCCAATCTGCTCACCTCCATCGAACTTACCGTTACCGTTCTTATCGGTATAGCTTACGTTCCACATTGCAGCACCGGTCTGAGGATTAACCCCTGCCCACTCTCTCATATAGAAATCATAAAGTGAGTGACCTTCTGATCTACCGAATCCTGATTCTGCAAGATCAATAATTTTTGGAAGACCTGTAGTGGCATCAATCGGCATTCTGGTTAATTTATTTTCTAACCACTCTCCGTTTAGGGAAAGATCTAAATAGAAATCTTCTTTATTGATCACGTGACCGGTTAAAGTAAATTCAACACCCTGGTTAACCAAAAGACCGTCGTTTACTTTCATAATTGCGTTACCTGTAGAAGGTGCAAGTCTGTTATCAAAGATCAGATTATCAGTTGTTTTGTGGTAATAATCTACAGCACCTTCGATGATTCTGTTCTTGAACAGTGTGAATTCCATACCTGCATCGAAAGTTTTGGACTTTTCCCAAGTAAGATCTGGATATCCGATTCTGTCAAAAGCTGCGGCTGGAAGACCCATGAAGTTCCCAGGATTATACACGTTGTATCCTGGGTAATATCCCATATTTTGGTCTGTAGCAGATCTGGAAACAATCGACTGGTCACCTACAGTACCATAGCTAGCTTTTAACTTAAGTTTATTAAATACGCTGCTGTTCTGCATGAAGTTTTCTTTATTTACGACCCAACCTGCGCCTACAGAGTAGAACGTATCCCATTTGTCATTTAAGAATCTGGAAGTACCGTCTCTTCTAACGCTTGCGGAAAGTAAATATTTTCCTGCGTAATCATACATTGCCTGACCGAAATAACTTTCAAGTGCGTAGTTATACATGTAAGAGTAAGCCGGGTTCTGGTTAATAGCGTTGTTGAATTCGCCACCATCCGGAATTACAAGACCGTATTTAGATGCAGAAAGGTAGTTGTACTTCCAGTCTGTACTTTCGTGTGCCACAAATGCCTGAACACCATGGTCCCCGAAACGGTTCATATAACGCAACAATTGCAAGAAGTTATGAGAGAATAACTCTGTACGAACTTTATACAATGATCCAAACTGCGAAGCTGAACTTCCGTAATATGGGTTACTATAATCGTTTCTGGAGTTATTATAATACTGTCCACCGATTCTCGTTTCGAAACTTAATTTTTTAGTAATATCGGCCTTCAGGAAGAAGTTTGCATTGATTTCGTGCTTCTTTCTGTTATCCAGGTTATAAGTCGCATCGGCGATAGAGTTGGTTAAAGCACCAAAACCTCTACCGTTACCGTAATCGTACTGGTTTCCGCCGAAATACTGGTCAGGTACATAACCTCCCTGTGCATTTCTTAAGAATAAAGGATAGATGGATGGGATATTATCAACAAACCAGAAGATACTTCCACTGTCTTCAGTCTGTCCGTTTCTGTCGGTATCAGAGTAAGCATAACCCATGTTGAATTCTCCTTTCAACCAGGATTTCGCCTGATGCGTTAGGTTTAATCTACCACTGTAACGCTCGTACTTGGAGTTAATGGTATAACCTTCATCTTTTAGATAACCTATACCAGTATAGTAAGTAGTCTTTCCTTCACCACCGCTGATACTGAAGTTCGTCTCAGATCTCATTGAGGTCTGGAAACCGTAATCTCTCCAGTCTTCCGGGCTGTATTTTCTGGTAACGCCGTCTCTCACCATTTTCGTCGCAGGATCTATCAGCTGTGCAGCATTAGCGTTCCACATATTGTACTGTGGTCTGATCCCTTGCGTAGAGAACAAACGTGCGTTCGCATAAGCTACAGGATCTGCACTGCCGTTAAATTTACCTTGGTTATAAAGTGCCTCCCAGGAAAGACCGATATACTGCTCAGGGCTGCGGATTACGTCATAACGTGGAATAAGCGGTGCATTGAAACCAATTCTGGTATCAATGGTTACCACATCTCTTCCAGATTTACCTTTCTTGGTCTGAATCAATACTACACCATTCGCACCTCTGGAACCGTAAATTGCAGTTGCAGTCGCATCTTTCAGTACAGTCATATTCTCGATGTCATCCGGGTTGATTGCCGATACGTTGCCGTTGAAAGGAATTCCGTCAAGTACGTACAAAGGCTCTCTGTTACCACTTACTGAACCGAATCCTCTGATTCTGATAGATGGTTCGGAACCTGGCTGTCCGGAGGTTGTGATTACTCTTACCCCAGCTGCTTCTCCGGTAAGAGCTTGCGCCACGTTCGATACATTTTTCTTGGAAATGTTTTCGCTCCCTACTTTAGAAACCGATCCTGTATAATCTTCTTTTTTTACAGCGGTATACCCTACAATTACAACTTCATCAACTTCAGCTACCCTTGTTGAATCCGTTTGGGCTAAAGCAATTCCTCCACCTAAAAAGAAGAGAACTCCTGCTCCTAGAACTTTAGTTTTTAAATTCATATTAACACTTTTTTAATATTATCCTCGCAAATATGTTAATTTTAATTAACATTGCCAAATAGGTCAGTGCATTCCGAAAAATCATAATATTTCACATTATCAGCCTTTATGTCAAATACTTAACTAACATTTAATAAATCTGTCAATTAAGTAAAGTAATGACAATAATACTCCCGAAACTATACAAAATGGATAAATCAACTTTTTTTTAAATTTTAACAGATATTGATTTCTTTAACAAAAAAAACCTGCTTTTAAGCAGGCTTTGGTTATTATGTGATGGGTTATTTAAGTTTCTTCTTCACTGCTACTTCCTCGTAAACTTCCAGGATGTCGCCAACTTCGATGTCATTGTATCCTTTGATGTTCAATCCACACTCATAACCTTTAGTTACTTCTTTCACATCGTCTTTGAAACGCTTCAAACTTTCAAGTTCGCCATCGAATTTCACGATACCGTCACGCAGCAATCGGATTTTCGAGTTTCGGGTCACTTTTCCGCTAAGAACCATACATCCTGCAATTGTTCCGACTTTAGAAATTTTAAACACTTCACGGATTTCCACGATTCCGATCACCTGTTCCTGAATCTCTGGAGAAAGCATTCCCTCCATCGCTTCTTTTACTTCATCGATCGCTTTATAGATGACAGAATAAGTTCTGATTTCGATTTCTTCTTTATCGGCCAATTCTTTTGCATTGGCACCCGCTCTCACATTGAAACCAATCATAATCGCATCAGAAGCCGCTGCTAGAAGTACGTCGGATTCGGTAATCTGACCAACTCCTTTGTGAATAATATTGATACTGATCTCTTCTGTTGAAAGTCTTTGCAACTGATCCGAAAGCGCTTCTACCGAACCATCAACATCCCCTTTCAGGATAATATTAAGTTCTTTGAAATCCCCAAGTGCGATACGTCTTCCCAATTCATCCAATGTAAGGTGCTTTTTGGTTCTGATCGATTGCTCTCTTTGGAGTTGCTCACGTTTTGTTGCGATGGTTTTCGCTTCTCTTTCATCTGCAAATACTCTGAATTTGTCACCTGCAGTAGGTGCGCCGTCTAACCCTAAGATTGTAACCGGGATTGAAGGTCCTGCAGATTCCATAGGTTTCCCTCTTTCGTCCAGCATTGCTTTTACTTTACCGTGATTTTTTCCTGCAAGCACATAATCTCCTACTTTTAAAGTACCGGTTTGGACCAAAAGTGTAGAGACGTAGCCTCTTCCCTTGTCTAATGAAGCTTCTATAACAACACCTTGTGCGTTTTTATTTGGATTTGCTTTTAGCTCAAGCATTTCTGCCTGCAACAATACTTTTTCGAGTAACGCATCCATATTGTTACCAAACTTAGCAGAAACCTCCTGCGATTGAACATTTCCTCCCCATTCTTCTACCAAAATATTCATTGCTGATAGTTGCTGACGGATGTTGTCCGGGTTAGAGTTGGGTTTATCCACTTTGTTTAAAGCGATAATCATCGGAACTCCAGCAGCCTGTGCGTGAGAAATTGCTTCTTTGGTTTGCGGCATCACATCATCATCGGCAGCAATTACAATAATTGCGATATCGGTGATTTGTGCTCCACGCGCTCTCATTGCAGTAAACGCTTCGTGACCTGGTGTATCAAGGAAGGTAATTCGTTGACCATTTTCCAATTTCACGTTGTAAGCACCAATATGCTGAGTAATACCACCGGATTCACCGGCAATTACGTTGGTTTTTCTGATATAATCGAGTAAAGATGTTTTACCATGATCTACGTGTCCCATAACGGTAACAATTGGAGCTCTTGGCAACAAATCTTCTTCTTTATCAATATCTTCTTCAACCGCAGATTCTTCAAGATCCGCATCAGAGAATTCAATTTTGTACCCGAATTCATCCGCTACTAGCAATAATGTATCTGCTTCTAATCGCTGATTCATGGTCACCATTACTCCAAGCGAGAAACATGCAGAAATTACTTCTGTAGGGCTCACATTCATTAAACTTGCTAATTCCCCAACAGTAATAAATTCGGTTACCTTAAGCGTCCTGTCTGCTGCATCAATCTCTTGCTGAAGCTCATCCTGTTCTCTTCGATAAACTCTTTTTTCTTTTCTATATTTCGCTCCTTTATTTTTCCCTCCTTTATTGGTGAGTTTTTCTAAAGTTTCTTTAATTTGATTCTTAACCTGCTCATCAGTAAGCTCTACAGGCATGGTAGGCGCTCCTCTTCGACTTCCACCTTTTCCAGCATTTGCGCCACCTTGGTAACCTCCTCTGTTTCCACCTTGGCCTTGCGGGCGGTTGTTATTACCTCCCTGGCCTTGTGGGCGATTCCCTTGGTTATTTCCTTGTCCTTGGGTGCTGCTTCCCGGAGTATTCGGTTTTTCGATTCTTTTTCTTTTCTTTTTCGCTGCTGCACTATTGGCTCCGCCTTGTGGCTTTGGCTTATTAAATTGAGAAAGATCTACCGTTTGTTTTAGAATTTTAACTCCTTCCAGTTTCTGATAAACAGTTTCTATTTTATCGTTTTGTACTGGCTCTTCGTCAGTTACATTGGTTATTTCTGCAGATTTTTCAACAGCAGGTGCTGGATTTTCAGCTTTTGGGGCAGGAGCTTCCTCCACTTTTGGAGCGGGCTTTTCTGCTTCTTTTTTTGGCTGTTCTTTTTTAGCAGATTTCGGTCGCTGACCTTCGATCTGTGATAAATCGATTTTATCTAATACCTTAATTTCTTGTTTTTCAAAAGGTGCAGGAGTTAGGGGAACTTGTGCTTTCGGAGCCGGCTCTTCTTTTGGAGTTGCCTCTGGCTTCACTTCTTCCTGAACCTCAGCTTTTTTGGGTTCAAGGTCTATTTTACCCAAAACTTTTGTTTCAGGTCTCAGGCTTGCTTTGGCTCTTATTACCTCAGGTTTTGAAGGTTCAATTTCCAGTTTCTCTTCCGGAACTTTAATCATCACTACCTCATGGGAAGCTTTTCTTTGTTCACCATCTTTGGCGAACTCAGCTTCCAATGCAGAATATGCCGATTCTTCCAATTGAGCGTTGGGGTTATTTTCTACCTCAATACCTTTGGATTGTAGAAATTCCACCAATCGTGACATCGAGATATTAAATTCCTTAACCGCTTTGTTTAATCTAATTTTGGGCATGTATAATTTATACTTTTATTTAATTTTCGGTAAAGTTAATGCTTTTCCTTTAATATGTATATTTTTAAGTCTTAGTCTTCAAACTCTTCCTTCAAAATTTGTTTTACCTCTTCAATGGTTTCTTCTTCCAAATCTACCATTTTCAATAGTGCATCGGTTTCTTTGTCCAAGATGCTTTTCGCTGTAGTAAGTCCTACTTTCTCGAATTCGTCGATGATCCATTGTTCAATATCGCCTTCGTCGGCACCTGCGAATTCTTTCAATTCTACATCGTCGTCTTCACTGGCTTCTCTATAAACATCGATTTCGTAGCCGCTTAACCAAGAAGCTAATCGGATGTTTTGTCCCTGCTTTCCAATCACTCTTGAAATCTCCTCAACCGGCGTGTAAACTAAGGCATACTGAGTTTCCGTATTGATCTCAATTTTGTTAATCGTGATGTTTCCTAATGCTCTTTTCACCAAGATTTCAGGGTTTTTAGACCATTGAATTACATCAATATTTTCGTTTCTCAGTTCTCGTACTACTCCGTGAATTCTAGAACCTTTCACCCCCACACAAGCTCCTACAGGATCAATTCTGTCATCGTATGCATCTACCGCGATTTTCGCTTTTTCACCCGGGATTCTCACTACTTTTTTCAAGATAATGGTACCATCCTGGATTTCAGGAATTTCAAGCTCCAAAAGTTTTTCCAAGAATTTCGGTGCAGTTCGGGAAACAATAATTTGTGGTTTTGCTCCTTTGAAATCTACACTTTCTACCACTGCTCTTACGTTTTCTCCTTTTTTGAAGAAATCCGAAGGAATTTGATTTTCTTTTGGCAAAATAAATTCATTATCTTCATCATCCAACAAAATCACGTGTTTGTGGCGAATATGGTGAACCTCTCCCACAACAATTTCCCCGATCCTATCACGGAACTGATCATATAAAACCCCGTTGTTATGCTCCTGAAGCTTTGTAGCAAGGATTTGCTTTAAAGTAAGAATACTTCTTCTTCCCAATTTCTCGATTGGAATTTCTTCAGTAAAATCTTCACCCACTTCGAAAGTTGGATCTATCTTTTTAGCTTCGGAAATTTCAATTTCCAAATCATCGTCTTCCGACATTTCGTCTTCAACGATTGTTTTGTTTAAAAAGATTTGAAAATCTCCTTTATCAGGATTCACGATTACATCAAAGTGATCATCAGAATCATACCTTTTTCTAAGTAAAGTTTTCAGTGAATCTTCAATTATCGCCATCAGATCAATCTTGCTGATATTTTTATCTTCTTTGAAATCGCCAAATGCTTCAATCAATGCTAAACCGTCCATTATTTTTTATTTTATTATTAAATTCCCGAAAAATGCCGGGAGAAGTTAAAAGCGCCGAAACCCTTTTAACTACAATGAAATTACTATTATATTTTTTCGGATATTCCTTCGAATAACCTTTTTCTTTATTTAAAACTTTATTGCCACCAATGCTTTTTTGATCTCGGAGTAAGGAATTTCTTTCTCTTCTTCTACATCTACTTTCCCTTTACCTATTTCTTTAGGCTTTCTGTATCTCAATACCAAAGTGATGTGATCGTCTTCTACTTTTGCAAGTTCTCCCTCGATTTTTGTGGAATCGGCAAGGAGAATATCAAGTTCACGACCCAAGTTTTTTCTAAATTGTCTTGGCGTCACCAACGGCTCACTCAATCCTGCACTCATTACCTGTAGAGAAAAATCATGTTCTTCACGATCCATATTGAATTCAATCGCGCGACTTGCATCCAAACAATCCTGCAAAGTAACTCCACTGTCGCCATCCAGAATTACCGTGATATCGTCGCTTGCTGAAAACTTAAGATCTATGAGGAACAAATCCATTCTTTCCGCTAAAAACTGATGAAGCAGTTCTTCTATTTTTTTTCTAAATTCCATATCCTTAATTTGAGTTACGAAAAAAGGCATTCTTGCGAAGGCCTTTTCATTGTTTCCGTAAATCCGATGCAAATATACAAATTTTTGATAAAACTGCAAAATACCGACAAGAATCGAATATTGAAAATCAGACAACAAATTGTAAATTCTTTATATTTGCGAGGATCTACTGAAGACAGAATTTCTCTACTAAAAAAAACACCTGATTTGAAACTAAAATTATTTTCCAAAATTGTTTTCGCGGCATTATTGGCTTTCGTGGTCAATAGTTTTGTGTATTTTTCATTTGGAAATATTTATTCATCCAAGATCCTCAACTCCGCAGATTTTCAGGCGCAATTTAAATCTGGAATTTATCAGTATAGAAAACTCAGCGGTTATTTTTTAATGGGAATTTATGATTTTTTATCTTCATTAAACATTGATTATCAAATATTTAAATTGAAATTCTTCAATCCAGCATCTGACTCAAAATTGTATTTGTCCTTTTACATTTTGAATACATTTTTCCTGATGCTCTCCGCTGTTGTGATGGTTATGATCACCGATACGAAAAATTTCGTCGCAACTTCCTCCGAAAAAATTCTGCTGATAGCGATTTGCATCTTCACCATTGGTATTTCTCAGTTTGTGCTTGTTCCTTATGATGTTTCGAGTTATTTTTTATTATTGATTTTCTTTTGGTTTTTATTGAAATATTTGGAACAAACATCGGTGAAATACCTGATCATACTGATCGCGATTTTGGCAATTTCTACCTTTAACAGAGAATCTTCGGCATTGTCAATTTCGCTTGCTGCAACATTGCTCTATGCCAAATTCGGAATCAAAAAAGAAAGTATTGTTCCAGTGCTAATCTTGGCCATATTTTTTTCCGCAATCTATCTAGGGATACGGTATTCACAAGGCGCTTTCACCACCAATGACGGTAATCTTTACCTGAAGAACTTCACCGATTTCAAAAATTGGTTAGGAATTTTGTTTTGCGTGGTATTTTTGTTTTTAACACTAGTATTAGCAAAAAACACACAAAATAAAAATCTTATTTTCCTATTTCATTTTCTTTCTATCCCATATATTGCCATGTGCTTTTATGCGGGAATTATCTACGAGATAAGGCTTTATGTTCCGCTATTTCTAGGATCTTTGTTTATTGGACAACTTCAACTTTCAAAATTTGAATAATTTACCTTATTTTTGACAAAAATTTATTCTTTTCACAAATGACCGAACCGCAACAACAATGGACTGAAACCATTGAATCCGAGCACTCTCTTTTCGACTTGAAGTTAGGCGAGGTTTGGCGTTACAAAGATCTCGTGTACATGTTTGTAAAGAGGGACTTTGTTTCTTCTTTTAAGCAGACGATCTTGGGGCCGCTTTGGTTTTTCATCAACCCTGTGTTTACCACCATTGTTTACCTTGTTGTTTTTGGCGGAATTGCAAAATTACCGACCGACGGTATTCCGCAGGTACTTTTTTACCTTGCCGGGATTACCCTTTGGAATTATTTTTCATCCTGTTTGCTGGGCACGTCCAATGTTTTCACGGGAAACGCAGCCATATTTGGCAAAGTGTATTTTCCCAGGTTGGTCATGCCGCTTACGATTGTGATATCCAACCTTATGAAATTCGGGGTTCAGTTTGCGCTCTTTTTGGTAGCTTGGGTATATTACTTCCTTCAGGCAAAAATAGAGCCCAATATCTGGATTTTGGCCACTCCGTTGCTCGTACTGCTGATGGCAGCTTTTGCACTGGGCATGGGAATGATTTTTTCTTCCCTCACCACCAAGTACCGCGACCTGCAGATGCTTTTGAGTTTCGGGGTAAGCCTTTTGATGTACGCCACCCCAGTGATTTATCCCATTTCTGCACTTTCCGGAATATGGAAAAAACTGGCCATGTATAATCCTCTTACCGGTATTTTTGAATGTTTCAAGTATGGCTGGCTCGGTGCCGGCGACTTTTCACCAGCGATGCTTACCATCAGCTCGGTGATTATTTTTGTGCTACTTGCCGTTGGCACCGTAATTTTCAATAAGGTGGAAAAAAGTTTTATGGACACCGTGTAAACCCTTAACCTTAACCTTAAAAAATGCTCGCATTAAAAGCAGAAAATATTTCAAAACAATACAGGCTTGGCCAAGTTGGTACTGGAACACTTTCGCATGACCTGAATCGTTTTTGGCATCAGATCCGTGGAAAAGAAGACCCCTATCTGAAAATTGGTGAAGCTAACGACAGAGCTACCAAAGGCGACAGTGACTATGTTTGGTCGCTCCGTGATATCAATTTTGAAATAGAACAAGGAGATGCTGTAGGAATTATTGGGAGAAATGGTGCCGGGAAATCTACACTCCTAAAACTTTTGAGTAAAGTCACCAAACCAACTACCGGTAAAATCTACACCAACGGTCGTATTGCCTCTCTTCTGGAAGTGGGAACAGGTTTCCACCCGGAAATGACAGGACGTGAAAACGTTTTCCTCAATGGCGCCATCCTTGGGATGACCAGAAAAGAAATCACCCGTAAATTTGATGAAATCGTAGATTTTTCTGGTGTAGAAAGATACATCGACACTCCTGTAAAAAGATACTCCTCGGGAATGTACGTTCGCCTTGCTTTTGCTGTAGCTGCGCATCTGGAGTCCGAGATTTTAATTGTGGATGAAGTTTTGGCAGTTGGCGATGCAGAATTTCAGAAAAAATGCCTTGGCAAAATGGGCGATGTGAGCAAAGGTGAAGGAAGGACGGTTTTGTTTGTGAGCCATAATATGAGTGCAGTGCAAAAGCTGTGCACTTCGGGAATTTACCTAGAGAATGGCATGGTAAAAGATGTGGGAGACATCAACACTTTAGCTCTTTCGTATATTGACAGTGCAAAAAATGACAACATTTGGACAGGACTTGTATGCAGCGACAATGTAAATCTGTACCGCACATATGTAGTATCTAATGCGCAAAATAATTCGGTTTTTAAAGTTAATGACGAAATTGAGGTAGGATTTGACATTGAAATACTAAAACCGATTGAGGGAATCGTTTGTGGGTTTAATATTTTGTCGGGTTTTGGACATCCTTTATTAAGGGCATCATACAATGACAAAAATGGTTTGGAAACTTTACCGGTTGGAAAACACTCCCTAAAGTTTAAAATACCACCCTATACTTTCGCTGTTGGCAATTATAACATTGACTTTGATATAGCCATCCCTTATGTAAAGAAAATCTCAACTCCTGAAGTGAATTTAAGTTTTGAAGTTGCTGCTAAGAGTGAAAGTGAAAACAAATATGCTTTGGAAAAAAGCATTGACTACAATTCCATTATTCGTCCTCATATTTTTTTAGAACAAAGCATAAAATCTTAGCATGAAAAATTTAGAAAATATACCAACAAAAAGCGACAAAATCTCCCACCATGGCTACCATCGATTCTACGAACGTTTTCTTGCTCCGTTTGTTGGCAAAAATATTTTGATGTTGGAACTTGGTTATGAAAATGGCTATTCCATAGAACTTTGGAAAAAATATTTTGAAGAGGTAAGAATACATTCCATCGACATCAGTGAAAATCCCAATGATGCTAGAATCGAAAAATACTATCAAATCGACCAAAGTTGTAATGAGCAATTGGAGAATTTTACCAAAAATAATTTAGAAAAATACGATTTCATTATCGATGATGCGTCTCATGTACCCTTGCACCAGTGGGAAACTTTCGTTCGCTTTTTTGAAATCTTGAAAGACGGTGGAATTTATATTATCGAAGATGTTGAAACTTCATTCTGGAAACAAAGTGAAATATTCGGTTATCAATTCAATTCTGATGAATTTTCTTTATTCCAAAAAATCCCTAAAATTTGGGAAGCAATTAATCAAGAATTTATCGAAAACGCTGAAAAACAGGTAGAAGGTTTTTCACAAGAGCAAAAAACGATTGATCAAATTGAATCTGTATTTATTGGCACAAACTGCATCATTTTTGAAAAAAAATCAGACAAAAACAAACACTATTACAGAGCTAATGTTGACTACAGACATAAAGGTTTTATAAATTTTAAAAAATCTGAACAATTTAAAAAGAAAAGCTTTTTTTCTAAAATTTTTAAATAGACATGCTTTCCATAATTATTTCATCCTATCAAGCTGATTACTTCTCAGCACTCGAAAAAAATATTGCTGAAACTATTGGAATTCCTTATGAAATCATTAAGATTGAAAATCCCGGAATCATGGGTATCTGCGAGGCTTATAATAAGGGAGCTGAAAAGTCAAAATTCGATCATTTACTCTTTCTGCACGAAGATGTACGGTTTGACAATTTAAATTGGGGAAATATTTTGATGGATAAATATTTCCAACTGCCGAACGTGGGAATTTTAGGATTGGCTGGTGATAAAGTAAAATTTCACTTGCCATACGGATTTAGTTCGGGCCTAATTAATTCAGGATATATGTTTGTGAAACACAAAGAAGGCGATGCTAAACATTTTCTAATTCCACAAAATCCTTTGAAAGTAAAGCCTATGGATGGTGTTTTCCTTGCCATGAAAAAAAATGTTTGGAACCGGTTAAAATTTGATGAAAGTATAAAAGGTTACCACTTCTATGATTTGGATATTACCCTACGATCAAGTGAGTATTACCAAAATTATTTGGTGCACGATATTGATTTTTTACATTTTTCAACAGGGAATTTCGGAACAGCATGGGTGAATGCCTGTATTCAATTTAACAAAAGAATTTATAGCAGTTATGATCATGTAGCACCAAAACAAAAAAGAGATATCCGAAAATTTTGGTACAAGCACCTTAATAAGCAACAAATTAATTTTAGAACAAGACTTCTTTACGTTTTGACCATGGGTTTTAATAAAGACACCATAAAAGAAGCAACCACTTTCTTACTACCATTCACAATTAGATATCTGCAAAAATGATTTTATCGGTCGCCATGTGCACATTTAACGGGGAAAAATATATTGCGGAACAGCTCGAAAGTATTTTGAGCCAGCAATTTCCTGTGGACGAAATCATCATTTGTGACGATGGTTCTACCGATAAAACCTTAGAAATTATAAAAGATTTTCAAAAATCCAATCCTTTTATAAAATTATACAGAAATCCGGAAAATTTAGGTGTTATAAAAAATTTTGAAAAAGCGATTAATCTTTGTCAAGACGGAATTGTATTGCTTTGTGACCAAGATGATATTTGGTTCAAAAACAAAACTGAAAAAATTATCAATTACTTCGAACTCAATGGCAACATTAAAGCTGTTTTCCACAATCTAGAACTCTTTGATAAAAAACCTTTAAGCGCAACAATTTGGGATTATGTTGCTTTCAATGCCCAAAATCACAGCAAAAACTTGCTCAATCATCTTCTGACGATAGAAAATCTTGCAACCGGAGCATCATTTGCCTTTAAAAAAAATAAAAGCATCGACCTCGATGAAATTCCAGAAATTGCGTTGCATGATTATCAACTTGCATTAATTTTTGCAATGACAAATGAGCTTGGATTAATTGATGAAAATTTGGGTTATTACCGTATTCATGATGCTCAACAAATTGGCGCAGAAGCCACTGCCAATGGCTTTATTAAAAAATTAACCAATCTTTTCTACAGTTCTGGACATCATTTGGAAAAAGTGGATTATCTCATTAAAAAGCAAAAAATGTGGGCCGAATATGAGTTTCAATTTGTAAAAAAAGAGAAAATTCGTGCGGTTTTTGAAAAATTACGCAGCGAATTCCTTAAGCAACATCTTCAACAATTTAATTTCTTTCACAAGAAAGCAATCCTCCTCTATTGGCTTTTTAAAAAGAAATACAATGTAAATTTGAATAATGTTTTATGGGTATGAATAAACTGGCGATTGTAATTCCATATTATAAGATAGTGTTTTTTGAAGAAACGCTAAGATCCGTTGCGTCCCAAACTGATAAAAGGTTCACTTTGTATATAGGAAATGATGCTAGTCCCGATGATCCATTTCCGCTGATTGAAAAATATTTTCCCGATGGAAATTACCATTATTTTGATTATAAAGAGAATCTTGGCGGCAAAAATCTCGCAATGCAGTGGGAAAGAATCCTCGAAAATGTTAAGGAAGAATGGTTCCAGATTTTAGGCGATGATGATGTGATTTCGGAGAATTTTGTGGAGGAGTTTTATAACAACCTGCCGGAAATTACTCAGAAAGAATGTAATGTGGTGAAATTTTCGCAATGTTGGATTGATGAAAAAAATAATAAAATAAGAGATTTTACAGAATACAATAAAATAATACCGCCCATTGAAAACTGGAAGAAAAAATACATTCTCGGTCATCAATCGAGTCTTTCCGAGCATATTTTCCGAAAAAATTCTTACTTGAAATATGGTTTTCGCCATTTTCCGCTGGCTTGGGGAACTGATGATGTTGCGGTGCTGCAAATAAGTGACGGCAAAGACATTTTATTTATCAATGAGGCTAAAGTATATGTAAAAATAAGCAAAGAAAATATTTCTGGAAAAACCGACAATACGAAAGAAAAAGCAGTTGCAGCCCATTATCTTGAAGAATTTTTCATTAGAAATTACTATAAAAAACTTCCTCCGGATTATATTACAGAGAAAATTCAGCAACATCTCCATTATGCTTTCAATAACAAGCCTAATGACATGAATATAAATCTATTAAAGCTCTATTGGTATTTCAAGAATTACAGAAAAATTCTAACTTTACCGAAAACATATTTTCATCTTTACTACTAATAATAAATGCCAAAAGTTTCCATTATCATCCCTTGTTTCAATCAAGAAACCTTTCTAGCATCCTGTCTTAATTCTATTTTAAACCAGACTTTTACCGACTGGGAATGTCTTTTAATTGATGACGGAAGCACTGATAAGACAGAAGAAACCGCAAAAAAATGGACCGCAAAAGACTCGAGATTTTTTTATTTTAAAAAACAGAATGAAGGCGTTAACCAAACTCGTAACTTCGGGCTTGATATCGCAAAAGGAGAATGGATTCAGTTTCTCGATGCGGATGATGTGCTGGATAAAAACAAGTTAAAGAAATCTCTCGAAAATGATAATGGAGAAAATATTGTAATCACAAATTTTGCAATGATTTCCGGCGAAGAAATAAGCGAACCATTTTGCGATCTTTCTAAATATGAAATAACTTTTGAAAATCTAGTTGCGCGGTGGGATATTGATTTTAATTTACCGATTCATTGTGTAATAATGAAAAGAGAACTTGTCGGCAATACAAGATTCGATACAAAACTGAAAGCAAAAGAGGACTGGATTTTCTGGCTTGAAATTTTCAATAAGAGAGATGTGCAATCAAAATTTATCGACGAAAGACTAGCTTACTACCGACAGAATGCGCATGGAGCATCCAAACAGTTCTTGTCGGTATATATGGATAATTTCACCGCGAATAAATTTGTTTTCGAAAAATATGATGATTACGCAAAATCCCTATTATTCAATCGATTAAATCTGCAAAATTTAGATTTAAACAATAATAATTTTCATCAAAAAAATTACATCCGAAAATTGCAAAGAACCAAAATTTTGAAAGTATATCTAAACTTTCGAGAAAAACTATCCAAATTTTTCAATCGATCATGAAAACTTCTGTTGCAATATGCACATATAATGGTGATTTTTTTTTAAAAGAACAGCTCGACAGTATCCTTGAGCAAACCGTTCAGGTGGATGAAATTATCGTTTGTGATGACCAATCAACCGATCAGACTTGGGATGTGCTTGTTGATTACCAGCACAAACATCCGCATATTTTTAAGATTTTCTGTAATGATAATTCTTTAGGTGTGATAAAAAATTTTGAAAAAGCCGTAAATTTATGCCAAAACGAAATTATCTTTTTGTGCGATCAGGACGATCTGTGGAAACCCAATAAAGTAGAAACTATTCTCTGCTATTTTGAAGATAATCCGGGGAAAGATGCAGTTTTTCATGATCTGGAACTTTTACAAAACGGAAGCATCCTAAAATCATCCAATTGGGACAGCATTTATTTCCAGCCAGAAAACACTGACGGGATAAGCATTCAACATTATTTGGTTTTAATTGGTAATATCGTTACGGGAGCTTCGTTTGCTTTAAGAAATTCGAAAAAGGAATGGAATTTTAATCCTTCCTCAAACCTTTTATTGCATGATTATCAACTTGCGCTTCATTACGCGGTCGCAAACAAACTGGGGTCAATAAATGAAAAACTGGGTATTTACCGTCTTCATGAAAATCAGCAAGTCGGAACAGATCAGCATAACAGGCAGAAAAGAAAAGAAATTTATGACATTTTTGTAAAAAGTAGCAATTTAGAAAAACTGGAATATTACAAGGCAAAATCAAAATATTGGAAAGATAAACTAAACGGGGATGACATAAAGAAAGTTCTACATTTTATCAAAAGAGAAACAGATATTCTGAAAAAAGAATATTTACAAACTTTGACTTTAATGCAGCGAAATTATACTAATTTCTATTGGTCGTTGACCAATAAATTTGAGATCAAAACTTAAAATGCTTTCCATTATTATATCAACATTTAACCAGCGCAATTATACTGCTCTGGAACAGAATATCATAGAAACGGCAGGAATTCCTTTTGAAATAATAAAAGTTGAAAATCCTGGCACAATGGGGATTTGCGATGCGTACAATTTCGGAGCAGGAAAGGCAAAGTTTGAAAATCTGCTTTTTTTGCACGACGATATCTCTTTTCAGACAATAAATTGGGGCCCAAAATTAATTAAATACTTAAAAGATCCCGAAGCCGGAGTTTTTGGTGTCGCAGGTTCTAATTATGTTCCTGCAGCACCATCAGGATGGTTTATCGAAAAATGCCAGAAAGATTCAACCACAAATAAAACTGCTGCAATCGCTCTGGACGGTGTTTTTCTGAGCTGCACAAAAACCAAATTCAATCAGGTAAAATTTAACGACTCTCAGATCAAGGGATTTCATGGTTACGACTGCGATTTCAGTTTAAGAATGGCTAAATTATATCAAAATTATATTGTGCATGATATTAACATTGAACATTTTTCTAGCGGAAATCCGGACAAGCTGTTTTTAGATAACAATATTAAAATCCGCCTGAACCTTGGAAGCAATTTCAATCATCCTTCAAATTCAGCAACTGAAAAAGCTGCTTTTAATAGTTTCCTACGGTTTTACTTTAAATATTATCCGGTCACAATCAGGAATCTTTGCTTTACAATGAAATTTTTCCCGTTTTCAAAAACTAGGCGCAAGGATCAATTACAGATTATAAAAACCTATTTAAAGGTAATCAAGCACAGAAAACATCAGCGCATTATATGATGGAAAATTTTAAGCACATCATATCAACCCGTTTTAATGTTCCTACAGAAATATGGACAACGACTCGTGAAGGAAAAAAACCGCTGAGCGACGAATGGCTGGAAGACCGTTTCGAGATTTTCCGCAAATACTGTCTGCCCTCCTTTAAAAATCAGAGTCAGAAAAATTTTGTGTGGTTGGTTTTTTTTGATATACTTACGCCACAAAAATATCTCGGACTTATTGATGATATACAGAAGGATTGTAATCAATTTCACCCTGTCTTTGTTCAAGATTTTCAGGAAATGAGTGCAAAACTTTTAGAAATAATTCCGCAATTTCTTGATGATAATTCTGAATATTTAGTCACTACCGATATTGATAATGATGACATGATTCACCGGTCATTTGTAGCCGAGGTTCAAAAAAGCTTCAAGCCAATCCATAATCTGGTCATTGATCTGCGCTTGGGACTGCAGTTAACGAAAACCGGCGCGAATAAAGGGGTTGCCAACTACTACTATCAAGTTGCAAATCCATTCATCAGTTTGGTGGAAAAAACTACAGATTTCAGAACGGTGACGAAAGAAAACCATCTGAATTACAGGAATTATCCCAATATCGTGAAGGCTGACAAAACACCGCTTTTCATACAGTTCATCCACAAAAACAATCTGATGAATGATACATTTCAAAATTCCAAAAGAATCTCCAAAATCAATTATTCTGATTTTGGAATAAGCAAAGAGAACGAACTGGTATTGTCAGATATTACTACTTTTGTATTTAATGCGAAACGCTTTCTAATAAATGCGGTGAAAATACTTTCAAAAAAACACCAATGAAAAATTTAGTTTGGGATTTACTTTTTACAAATTACCGTCTTCTGAAAAAAAGATTTAATAGCAATCTTGAAAACGGCAAAACCGGCATTTCCGATACCGAAAGGGAGAGAATTTTTAAACCTCAGTATATTGAAAACCATACCGCTCAAATTTTCGGTAAACCTTTTTCGTATTCCAGTGCCACGGCAATGCTGCATTCCCTGGACGAACTTTTTATGGAAGATCTATATTTATTCAAATCCGACACCGAAATTCCCCACATCATTGATTGCGGCGCGAATATGGGCTTAAGCGTCCTTTATTTCAAAAGACAGTATCCAAAAGCGAAAATTACTGCATTCGAACCGGATCCTGGGATTTGCAAACTGCTCAAAAAAAATGTAGAAACCTATTTCCATTCGGAGGACATCACAGTTTATGACAAAGCGGTGTGGACAGAAGAAACAACGCTCGAATTTTATTCCGACGGAGGTCTTTCCGGATCTACCGTTCTCGATTTTTCAAATACCAACACCACCACAAAAGTCGAAACGGTAGATCTGAAAAAATTCCTTATCCAGAAAGTCGATTTCCTGAAAATTGATATTGAAGGAGCAGAAAATACACTTATTTTTAACATTGAACCTCAGCTTGTTAACGTAAAAAATCTTTTTCTGGAATATCACGGCATTAAAGGTGAACCTCAAAATTTAGGTGAAATCCTTAATTTAATCAAAAGATCGGGATTTAAGTATCATATTAGAGTTGCCGGGGAAACAATAAGGTTTCCGTTCTGCCGTGAAGAACCTAAAAATTTCAACCAGCAACTGAATATTTTCTGTTACCGCCAACAATAGCTTATGCCAAACATTTATTTCATTATCGTCACCTATAACGCCATGGAATGGGCAGAAAGATGTTTTTCAAGCTTAAGAGAATCATCAGTGCCTGTACAAATTATTACGGTGGACAATGGTTCGACGGACGGCACACAAGATTATGTGAAAACGCATTTTCCTGAAGTAGAATTTATACAATCTGCAGAAAATTTAGGTTTTGGAAAAGCCAATAATATCGGCATAGCAAGGGCCTACAAAAATGGTGCAGATTTTTTTTATTTGATGAATCAGGATGCATGGGTTTTTGAGAATTCGGTTGCCGAACTTTTAAAAGTTTACAACAGCTATCCCAACAAAAGCGATATTGGGATTTTAAGTCCGGTGCATTTGGATGGAACCGAAAAAAAACTGGATATTTTCATTGACAAATACATTGCTATCAATTTCAAAACCCGGATGATTTCCGATTTTTACCTAAATTGTCATAAACCATATTACGAAATAAGTTTTGTAAACGCAGCACATTGGATGCTTCCGAAAGAAACCATTGAAAAAGTGGGCGGTTTTAATCCTTATTTTTTCCATTATGGTGAAGATAACGAATATGTGAACCGAGTTCATTTTCATAAGAAAAAAATATTGTTAGTGCCAGCAAGCAAAGCAGTTCACGACGGCAAACAGGATCTTGCAAAAGTTGATTACGGGCGTTTTAAAGACTTAAGTCTCGATACCCGCATTTTAAACCCTAATCTCACTGACGAATATCAAAAAATAAGAAATTCATTAATAATAACCATATTTAAAGATTTAATCCTTACCGACTTTAATGCAGCAAAAAAAACGCAGCAAATTTACCGTCGACTGACTTCCCAGAAAAAAATTCTGAAAGAGAATAAAAAAATCTTAACTTCAAATCCTCACCCTTTTTTGAAAATTTAATCTTAAAATTAAACCACCAATATGTGCGGAATCGCCGGAATCATTATACCCAACGCCAAAAACTATACTGAAGAAATTCAGAAAATGACCCGTGCAATTGCACACCGCGGTCCTGATGCCGAACATCACGAGTTTTTTGAAAATGCTGCACTCGGGCACCGCAGACTCTCGATTGTGGATCTTTCCGAAACTGGAAAGCAGCCTATGTTTTCTAACACCGCAAACGAATGTATTGTCTTCAATGGTGAAATTTATGGTTATCAGGAAATCAAAAAAGATTTCGCAGCTTATCCATACCGTGGCAGCTCGGACACAGAATTAATTCTCGCCATGTATCAGAGAAAAGGCAAAGACCTTTTGGAAAAACTTCCCGGAATGTTTGCTTTTGCGATTTGGGACGAAGAAAAACAACAGCTCTTTTGCGCGCGCGACCGCTTCGGCGAAAAACCTTTTTACTACGCCAGCGGAAAAAACGGTGAATTTATTTTCGCCTCAGAAATCAAAGCGATTTTAGCGAGTGGACTGATAGCGCCTAAAATCAATAACGAAGCGCTTCACCATTTTTTACAATATGGTTATGTGAGTACTTATCAAAGTATTTATTCTAATATTTTCACACTTCCTCCTGCACATTTTCTTACTTATTCAAATGGAAATATTTCAGTTGAAAGATATTACGAAATCCCAAAAAATGAATTGGGGATTTCGCTTTCCGATGCAAAGGAAGAATTTACATCTTTGCTGAAAAACGCAGTCCAGAAACAACTTGTAGCCGATGTTGAGGTCGGAAGCTTCTTAAGCGGCGGCTTAGATTCTTCCACAATTGTCGCGATGGTGAATGAATTTAATGACAAACAAACCACCATCAGTTTTGGCTATTCCGGTGAAGACAGTGAGCTGAAATTTGCCGATGAAATTGCCATGAAGTACAAAACCAATCATATTGAAATTTATGAAAACCGTGGAAATATCGTGACAGAACTATTGAAAGTTTCTCCTTTTTTTGATGAACCGTTTGCAGATATGAGCTACGTTCCGCAATTTAAAATTTGCGAAGCAGCTGCAAGACACTTGAAAGTGGTTTTGGCAGGAGATGTGGGAGATGAACTTTTCGGTGGTTACAGTTTCTACCGTGTTGAAAATCAACTGAAAAATCATTTCAGTTACAACAATATTTTTTATAAATTTGGATTAAAACAGTTCGGAAAATTTCGGGAAATTTCCTATTTAACAAGAGAAAATATTACTCATAAAAATATTTTGGATTTCCATCAAAATAGCGTAAGAAATTTTTTCAGTTCTAAAGAAATCGCAGAATTGGGAATAAACGCAAAATACCATCAACAGTATAGTTTCAAGGCAAATCCACATTCGTTGAACGATATCATGAGAACTGATTTGGAAAAGTATGTGCCCGGAAATATGCTCGTGAAATCCGACCGAATGGCGATGGCAAATTCACTGGAAGTTCGGACTCCTTTTTTAGATAAAGATTTCGCAGAGTTCTGTATCCAACTTCCAGAAAATCTGAAACTCGATTCCGAAAACGACAAAATCATCCTTCGAGAAGCAATGGGAAATTATTGGACAGAAACCATACGAAACCGCCACAAACAGGGATTTGGTTCTTCTGTAGAAAAATGGTTCGAGGAAAAAAGTTTGATGAACCTGTCGGATGATTTATTGAAAAACAAATCGTCGAAAGTGTTCGATTTCATTCAATTTTCTACCGCACAAAAATATTTGAACAAAGATAAAAAACATTGGAACCTACTGCAATTGGCATTGTGGGCAGATCACACGAAACAACTAATCCACTAAACCCGTATTCTATCTTGAAAATTTCCGTCATTATCCCAGTTTACAACGCCGCCACTTTCTTGCGCAAAGCGCTGGAATCTGCTGCGAGTTTAGATGAGGTGAAAGAAATTCTTTTGGTTGAGGATGCTTCAACAGACAATTCCTTAGAGTTGTGCAGAACTTTGCAAACCGAATATTCCAAAGTAAAACTATTTCAACATCCCGATCATGGAAATCATGGAGCGGGAGCAACCCGAAATTTAGGATTAGTAAAAGCAACCCAAGAGTTTATTGCATTCTTGGATGCCGATGATTATTATCTTCCGAACCGTTTCGAAGCGGAAAAAGAAATTTTTAGCAACGAAAAAATCGATGGAGTTTTCAATGCTATTGGAACTGAATTTCTGACTGAAAAAGGAAAAGCGGAATTTGTGGAAAAATTTAGAGATACTTTGCTCACCACCGTGAAAAAACATGCGGAAGGAAAAGATGTTTTTTTTGGATTATTGGGATTGAAAAACGATTTTGGAACTTTTTTTCACCTCAACGGATTTACGGTCCGGAATAAAAGCATCAGAAAAAATAATTTAAAGTTCAACGAAAAACTTCGTGTTCATCAGGACAGCGATTTCATCATTAAATTAGCGTATCACAGTCATTTAAAATCTGGAAATATCACAAAAGCAGTTGCAGTTCGCGGAGTTCATGATGACAACCGAATTACCAAAATCCAACAGTATTCCTACTTATACAACCAAAGACAGTTCCTGCTGTGGGATTCAGTTTTTCAATGGTCCAAGGATAAAGACTTACCAGGCAAATTTAGAAATCATATTTTGCTGAAAAGAAAATCTTTTGAATTATCTTTGAAAAAAGGCTGGAAAAAATATGTACTGTTTTTTTTAACCGCTTTTTTTAAACCGGAAATCCTGAAGACCAGATACCGTTTCACCATTCTGAATAGGTAAAATTACCTCACTTAACTAAATCCGCATTCATTTTCATGAAAATCTCCGTCATCATTCCTGTTTATAACGCTGAAAAATATGTAACAAACGCAGTAGAATCTGCGCTTCAGTTTGATGAGGTTTTTGAAGTAATTTTGGTGGAAGACAAATCTCCCGACAACGCTTTGGAAGTTTGTAAAACTTTGGCCGAAAAGCACGAAAAGGTAAAACTTTTTCAGCATCCAGATAAAGGAAACCACGGAGCGGGCGCAAGTAGAAACGTGGGGATAAGAAATGCAACGGGAGATTTCATCGCTTTTTTGGATGCGGATGATTTTTTTCTTCCGAACCGTTTTGATGCAGAAAGAGAACTTTTCAAAAACCCTGAGGTAGAAGGTGTGTATGGTGCAATCGGAGTTCATTATTGGTCCGAGAAGGCGAAAGAACAATATTTCAATATTTACCAAGATAGATTGACGACGGTTTACAAAAACCATCCGGCCAAAGACGTTTTTCCCGGGCTCATCGGTATGCGTGGAAGTTTCGGATTGTTCAGTATCGATGCTTTAACGATCAGAAAATCTGCATTAGACAAAATGGACGCGTTGATGAAAACCGATTTGAAACTTCACCAGGACACAGATTTTCTGATGCGGCTTGCCTTTTATACCAAACTTTATCCCGGAATTTTGGACGAACCTGTCGCCGTTCGGGGCGTGCACGAAAGCAACCGGATTTCCCAAGTTGATTCCGGAAAAGTGAAACGGGCATCAACAAGAGTTTTGCTTTGGAATCACCTGAAAAACTGGGCTCAGAATGAACCGGAAATACCTAAGGAACAATTGTTGCACATCAAAAGAATTCACAGAAGTTTCGAAATTGCAAATGCACCATTGCCTAAAAAATGGATGATGATTATAAAATTTCTTTTTAAAGATTTCAGGAGTATCCGAAGTGGTTTGTATAATATCAATTTCAGGAAAGAACTGTTCTGAGTTCTAGTTTTTCACAAACACTCCAACATATTTCCCTTCAAAATCCACCACCGTCGGCTCAATCCCATTCTTCTCACAGAAATCCTGAAAGGCAGAGTTGTCATTGATGTCGTCGCTGATGAATACACCGCCTTTCCTTAATCGCGGATAAAGCTGACTGTAAGCCCACATCATGCCGTCATAGGCTTTATCGGAATCATAATGCACCACATCAATTTCCTGTATCTCACCCATGATCCTCGGTAAAGACTCTCGATCGGCATGACGGAAGAGTTTCCAGCTTTTCTTCAATTTTTCCGGAACAACATAACCAACATACTCATCTCCATTTTGTCCTAAATACGGCATATCTGAACTGTAAAGAGTTCCTCCTCTTTTTTCCAAAGACAGCAGAGCAGCCATTGAAGACCAACCGTAAGCTACACCGGTTTCCACTACAGATTTCGCTTCAGTAAATTCGCAGGCTTCGTAAATCAGTTCAAGCGCACCGGCGCCACCCATTTTTATGGGGCAAGATTTTTCTTTTTGCTGTGCGGTTTTTAATTCTTGCGGAAACAGTTTTGAGAATGGTTTCATCTCTACCCCGAACAGTTTCAAAATTGCTTCCTGCTGTGGAATTGCGCGTGAAGAAGCCCATGCTAAGGTTTTTTCCTTTCCTTTGAAAGCAACATTTCTGTTGAAAATATTTTTGATAATCTTTCTTCCTAATTCAGGATAAAGGTCCGGTCTTTTTAAATACGCGATAAATGTTCGGGAAACTCTAGCTAATTCGCTCACTATGGTGTTTTTATACGACAAAAATAGCAATTTTAATCCGTTATTTTTAAAGTATATTTGCAAAAAAGATACAGGTTCCATTTCTATCAAATTTTGTAAAGATTATGATAGGTTTTGGTTCTTTGGAATCGCGTGATAATATTTTTGCCCGTTTTGTCCGTTGCTGACATCTAATTATCAGATATTATAAAATGAAAGTCTCCATCCTCATTGCTAATTATAACAACGGAAAATTTTTCCGAGATTGCTATGAATCTGTCATTGCGCAAACATACACCAATTGGGAGGCTGTAATTCTGGACGATGGTTCCACAGATGATTCAGTAGAAATAATAAAAGCTGTTATCTCAGGCGATCAACGCTTCCGCATTTACCAACACCCGCAAAATGAAGGCGTAGGCGTGATAAAGGCAAAACTTATCGAACTTGCCGAAGGCGAGATTTGCTGTTTCGTGGATCCAGATGATGCGATTACACCTACCGCCATACAGAAACATGTGGATAAGTTGATGGCTGATAAGAATGTAGTACTCACCCATTCTCGGTTAATGAAATGCGACCATAACCTAAAACCACTCTCTGCATTTAAATCCGCCATGCAGGTTCCAAACGGCGATCTTACATTTTTTAACTGTCCGGTGCAGATTGCGCCACTAGTTTGTTTTAGGAAACAGGTTTACCTTACAACGGACAAAATAAATCCAAGATTCAGGATTGCCGAGGACCAGGATCTTTACTTTAAAATGTACGAAAAAGGCCGAGTAAAATTTGTAGATTCAACAGATTATCTTTACCGTGGCCATGCTGGTGGAATTTCCCAAAACGACAATAAACAAAAGTCCTACGCATATTTTGCCGAGTGTATTTATGAGGCTATGAAACGACGCAAACGGAAAAGCATTAACGGTAAACCGATCCCGGAATCCTTTCCCGGACCTGATTATATTTTTCAAATCTTGGATTATCAAAATGGATTAAAGTTTAGGATCAAGAAAAAAATACGAATTTTAGCGCAACAGTTAGGTCTCTATGGAATTTAAGACTAAAAGCATCATACCTGCGCTCACCGGATTAAGGGCGGTTGCTGCTTGGATGATTTTCGGCCTTCATTTTTTCCCGATGCAAAATCCGGCCATACCGGAATTTCTGAAAAAAATAGTATCGCAATGGCATATTGGGGTAGATATTTTCTTCGTGCTGAGTGGATTTCTCATTACCTATAGGTATTTCGGCAAAAAAGTTAATATCAAACAGTATATGGTGAATCGTTTTGCCAGAATTTACCCTATGTATTTTCTAATCACCGTTGGAGTTTTTATCAATTTCTTCATTGTAAACCGCTATTGGGATACAGAAAAAACAATTGAAGCCGTCCTGAGTTTTACGATGACCAAAGCCCTCTTTGATAAGTACTTCCTCACTGCAGGAATTTCTCAGGGCTGGACACTTACGCTGGAAGAAATGTTTTACTTTACAGCACCTTTATATTTTGTTTTGATCGCCCGAAAGAAAATTTGGCTGCTAATTCTGCCTGTGGCAATCTTTCTTTTCGGTACTTTCCTGAAGAACGCCACCGCAACGCCTGAAAACACATGGGGATTCATGCAGGAGAACATTTCGGTTTATATTTTTGAGTTTTTTGCGGGAATTTTCCTGGCAATAATCCTCCGGAACAAAAATCTACCAACATACAGGTTTCCTATATTCACCTCTATCGGCATACTGTTTCTAATTTTTTTTCCTCTCATATTCTCGGTGTCTTTTGGAACCAATGATTTTAGAATGGCTGCGGAGCGCATCGCATTGTCGGGTCTCGGAATAGGCCCATTGCTGTTTGGTTTAATTACTGAAAAAAGTCTTCTAAGCAGATTTTTCTCAAACAGAATAATGGTTCTTTTAGGAAAAAGTTCTTATGTCTTTTATCTTATTCACAAAGGCTTTATTCCTGTGCTCATTTATGACTATATTGCGGAAAATGTCGCGGTCATCTTCATCCTCATCACCGGTTTATCGATACTGATGTTTAAATATATCGAGGAGCCATTAAATCTCTGGATCAGAAAAAAATATGCGAAATAAAAATTCCATTTCACCGAAAATCAAGATCCTCTTTCGCCACCGATCCATGGAAATGGGTGGTGTGGAAAAAGTGATGCTCAGCCTGCTCAATAATCTGGACAAGGAAAAATTTGACATGACTGTTTTATTGAGCTTAAACCAAGGAGAATTGCGAAATGAATTTCCTCATCATGTCCGTAAAATTTATTTGACAGAAGGAAAAGAAGATTTTTCGCAAAATTATCTTCTTCAAAAATTTCAACTTTTCAAAAGAACAAGAAAGCTTGAAAAATTTAGAAAAAGCCCGGAAATCATTGATAAAGAAATTTTGAAAGAAAATTACGATATCGAAATCGCCATGACTTATAATGATTTTGAGTCGGTTTTACAATCCACCAATAAAAATTCCAAAAAAATCGGGTGGTTCCACTCTGAGATTGATTTGCCAAAACTTCAGCCACTCGTTCCCAAAATTCTCAGACATTTTCCTCAGTTCGATCACATGGTGTACTGCTCAGAAAAAATCATGCAAATTATGCACCGCACTTATCCCAACCTCCAATATCCGCCGGAAAGCGTGATAATCAACGCAGTTCCTGTCGACGAAATAAGGAAAAAGAGTGAAGAAAAAATTCCCGATTTTAAAAACAAACCGGTTTTTGTTTCCGTGGGCAGACTTCACACCAGAAAAGGCTACCATAAACTGATGGACGCGCATCACAAGCTTTTAAAAGAAGGCTTCGGACATTCGGTGGTAATTATTGGCGACGGAGAAGAACTTCCCAACCTCTTGGCTCAGCAAAAAAAGTTTGGCGTTGAAGAAACTTTTATTCTCGCCGGCAACAAAATGAATCCGTACCCTTACATTAGAAATGCAGACTTCTTCATTTTGCCTTCCGAATCTGAAGCTTGGCCTCTGGTAATTTCGGAAGCACTTATTTTGGAAAAACCTATTATAGCAACAAGGGTTGGCGATGTTGATTTTATGATTGAGGACGGCAAAACCGGCCATCTGATCCGTTACGAAACCTCAGAAATTTATGAGGCGATGAAAAAATTCCTAACCGACAAAACTTTCGTTCAAAATATCAAAGAAAACCTGATTTATATCGATAATCAATTCGATAATCAAAAAATATTTGATGCTGTTGAAGAAATCATCATTAATTTAGCAAAAAAATAACAATGATTCTTCTCTATAGAATACTTCTAAAAATTCTAGATATTTACCAAAATATGGTGAAAACTGCTACCATTGAAGTCGCAAAAAGCAAAGGCATGAAAGTGGGCGAAAATTTATATATTCAAGGAGTTCCCAACTTCGGTTCCGAGCCATTTCTTATCGAAATTGGCAATCATGTGACGATTGCAGAAGACGTTTCATTTATCAATCATGGTGGCGATGCAAGAGTAACAAAAAAAATTGAAAAATTTAAAGATGGTAGAAACTTTGGGCGTATAAAAATTGGAAATAATACTTTCGTCGGGAAAGGAACGATTTTAATGCCTGGAATTTCCATTGGTGACAATTGTATTGTTGGTTCTTTAAGCGTGGTAAGTTCTTCAATTCCAGACAATTCCGTTTACGCAGGGACACCAGCAAAATTTATTTGTACCATCGACGAATATGGCGAAAAATTGTTGATAAACAACACAGAATACCCTCTCGAACTGGAAAAAAACCGCAAAGATTTGGAGCTTCATCTTATCAAAAATCTTCCACATACTTACAAACCGGTAAAATAACTTTGAAAAAAAAGAAAATTCTTATCCGAATCGGTTCTCTGCGTCATGGTGGCGCGGAAAAAGTTTTGGTGACTTTTCTTAAAAATCTTTCACAGGACAAATACGAAATTGATTTGTTACTGAATCTTTACAGTGGAAAATACCTAAAAGATGTTCCGAGTTGGATTAATATTTTGTACTTGAACAAAGGCGAGATGATTACTACAAACAGAATTCAGGACATCCCGGAGAAAGCGTATCGCGTTGTTTATCAAAGTCTTTTGAAGAGGTTTCCACAACTTTTATATTCTAAAATTTTAAAAAATAAAAAGTACGATATTGAGTTTGCAGCAATTCACGGAATGCGCGATGAGATTCTGAGTTCGCCCATCAAATCATCCAAAAAACTAATGTGGATTCATAACGATTTAACGAAAACGGAGTTCCACAATTATACAGATGCAGAGTTTCGTAAATTTTTCGGTTTTGATAAAATTATGGTGATTTCAGAGAAAATTCAGCAAGATTTCGAGAGATTAGCCCAAAATGAAGGCGAAAAAACCAAAATTGTAAGAATTTACAATCCTGTGGATACAGAGGAGATTTTGAGGAAGAGTCAAGAATCAAGAGCCGAGAACCAAGAACGCTTCGATTCCGCTCAGCGTGACAACCAACAACCAACTTTCGTTTCGGTAGGAACAGTTTTTCCGCAAAAAGGTTTCGACAGACTGTTGAAAGTTCACAAAAAGTTGTTGGATGAAGGTTTCAAACATAATGTTCAAATCATCGGTGATGGTTATGATTTTGAAAATATCAATAATTTAAGAAAAGAACTCAATGTTGAAGATACTGTAGAAATGGTTGGCTTCACCGATAACCCTTATCCATATTTCAAAAATGCAGATTTCTATGTTTTAAGTTCGCGATACGAAGGTTTTCCTACGGTTTTGTTTGAAGCGATCACTTTAAAGAAAAATATTATCGCAACCGATGTTTCCGGAGTTTCAGAAATGCTCGAAAACGGAAAACTGGGATTAATTGTAGAAAATTCTGAAGAAGGAATTTATGAAGGAATGAAAAAGGCCCTTCAAAATCCTGAAGGTTTTAATCTTTATCAAGAAAATTTGACTTCTTATAAAATGCCTTTCAATCTGGAAAATTCCGTGAATTCAATCATGAAAATTATTGACGAATTGTAATTTCTTTCTTGATTCTTGGCTCTTGATTCTTGTGTCTTTATTAGTATCTTTGTTTTAATGATTAATTACTCCATCATTCAAAAAGATTTTTACAGAGAAAGCGGAAAGTATCTTTCCACAAGCGAAATTTGGGGAAAGTGCATTAATCCGAATCTGCATTACGTTTATCTTCTCCGAAAATGTCAGCAACATCCAAAAAAATCTGTGAAAGGAATGTTTTGGAGAATGATTTTAAGACATCATCAAATAAAATACGGCTTCCAAATTTATCCTGAAACGCAAATTGGGGAAGGTTTTTACCTTGGACATTGGGGAACTGTGGTTGTAAATCCCAAAACCAAAATCGGAAAAAACTGCAATATTGCTCAAGGTGTAACGATTGCACAAGCCAACCGCGGAAAAAATGAAGGCGTTCCCGAAATTGGAGATGAAGTTTGGATTGGTCCAAATGCAGTGGTTGTCGGAAACATCAAAATCGGAAACAATGTTCTGATTGCTCCGAATGCTTACGTTAACTTCGATGTTCCTGCAAATTCCGTCGTGATTGGAAATCCCGCACAAATTTCTCCGAAAGAAAACGCAACCGAAGGTTATATCAACAATAAAATTTAATTGCTCATTATAAATTGCTTATAACTCATAAAACATGGTAAATTCTTACGAAAAAATTTTTCAGAACAACGAAAACTGGATTAAAGAAAAACTGGGACAAGATGCCGATTTTTTCAAAAAATTGGCAGCCGGACAAAATCCGGAATATCTTTACATCGGTTGTTCGGATTCGCGTGCAACTGCTGAAGAATTGATGGGAATGAAACCCGGCGAAGTTTTCGTACACCGAAATATTGCCAATATTGTGAATACATTGGATATGAATTCTACGGCTGTTATACAGTACGCTGTGGAACATTTGAAGGTTAAACACATTATTGTTTGTGGACATTACGGATGTGGTGGTGTAAAAGCGGCGATGACTCCGCAGGATTTGGGACTTTTGAATCCTTGGTTAAGATTAATTCGCGATGTTTACAGAATTCATCAGGCTGAACTGGATGCAATCGAAGACGAAAACGCGCGTTATAAAAGACTTATCGAGTTGAATGTTCAGGAACAATGCATTAATGTGATTAAAATGGCTGCTGTGCAGGAACGGTATATTTTGGATGATTATCCAATTGTACACGGTTGGGTTTTCGATTTGGAAACCGGTAAATTGATTGATTTGAATATCGATTTTGAAGAAATCCTGAAAAACATCCAAAAGGTGTACGACCTTACCAATTCTGAATGGGTGATGAGCAGAACCAACAACAGAAATTTTCAATAATTATAGATTTTCAATATTAAATTTTGTTAAAATTTAGATAAAATCTATAATTATATTTGTTTTTTAAAACTTCTTTTTTATATTTGTTCCCTCAAAAAACAATTTTTTTGAAGAAATTTTGGAACATATTGGTTTTGTTGATCTTCGTCAACTTTATGGCTTTACCAAGTATTGCTACAGTTTTCGATTTTGAAATTCCACAGACTAATGTTGTACTTTCTGAAGAAGAAACACACTCTTCACCAGCTTCAATTATTTACGAAAAAGCAATTCCGAAGACGATGAACGTCCACGATTTCATCAAATTTTTTGAAACTCATTCCAATAAAAAGGCGTTCGTTTTAACTGACGATTCCAGTCATATTTCGCCTTATCTTCTGATATTTTCTCCGCCTCCAGAAGCTTAACTCTTAAATTTAAGCAGGGATAATGATGTCTTTTTCAAACCGAAGAAGCCAATATCTCAACTTGTTTATCACTGAAAATTCAACTTTGCAAATGCTTTAAAAACTACAAATCAAGCGTTTGCATCATAAAACTATATGTTTAAAAAATGAAAAAAGCAAAAAGTTTATTCGGCGGAATAAAAGAAAATTTCCCATCGGGAGTTGTCGTCTTCTTAGTTGCACTTCCACTATGTTTAGGGATTGCCTTAGCTTCCGGAGCACCGCCACTTTCAGGAATTATCGCAGGAATTATTGGAGGAATTGTTATCGGATTTTTTTCCAACTCCAATATCTCGGTTTCAGGACCGGCTGCAGGTTTAGCTGCGATTGTTTTATCCGGAATTACGGAATTGGGCACATTCGAACTGTTTCTTTGTGCAGGTTTAATCGCAGGAGTTATACAGTTGATTTTAGGATTTCTAAGAGCCGGAAGTATTTCTAATTATTTCCCAAATTCTGTCATTGAAGGAATGTTGGCCGGTATTGGTTTGATTATCATTATTAAGCAAATTCCTCACGCTTTGGGTTATGATGCTGATTCTTTCAGTAGCGAAAGGGTTTTTGAAAACGGATATAATGCAGATTCTATCTCTCAATATTTATCCAATGTTTTCGCATCAATTCATCCGGGAGCAATTGTTGTTACCGCGATTTCTTTGGCGATTTTAATTGCATGGGATAAAGTTCCTGCCCTTAAAAAATTAAAACTTTTGCCGGGAGCTTTGGTTGCTGTTGCGGTAGGAATTTTACTCAACGAAATTTTTAAAATGACAGGAAGTTCATTGGCGATTCAAACAGAACATTTGGTGACATTGCCGGTTCCGCAAACAGCAGAAGAATTTAAAGCATTAATTACAATGCCGGATTTCGCAGGATTTATGAATCCGAAAGTTTGGATTATTGGTGGAACGATTGCGATTGTTGCTTCTATTGAGACTTTACTATGTATTGAAGCTTCGGACCGACTGGATTCTCAACGCAGAATTACCGACACGAATAATGAACTTCGTGCACAGGGAATTGGAAATATCATAAGTTCTTTAATTGGTGGACTTCCAATTACTTCAGTTGTAGTAAGGAGTTCCGCAAACGCTAATGCCGGTGCAACTTCAAAAGCTTCCACCATTATCCATGGTGTTCTTCTGTTAGTTTGTGTACTGGCAATTCCGGTGATTTTGAACAAAATTCCATTGGCGACTTTGGCAGCAGTTCTATTATTGGTAGGTTATAAATTGGCAAGTCCGGAAAAAATCAAACATTTCCTGGCAAAAGGAAAGTTCCAGTATATTCCGTTCTTGGCGACAATTGTAGCGGTTGTTTTCACAGATTTATTAACAGGAGTTGGAATTGGTTTGGCTATCGCGATTTTCTATATTCTTCAGGGAAATATGAAGCGGGCGTATTATTACAGCAAAGAAGAACTTGAAGATGCAGATTCTGTAACATTAAAATTAGCTGAAGAAGTATCCTTCCTGAATAAAGCTGCTATCAAAAAGACGTTGAAAAATATTCAGCCGAATTCAAAAGTGATTATCGATGCAAAAGGAACTTCCTATATCACCACTGATGTGTTGGAAATGATTCAGGATTTTGCCAACATCAGAGCAAAAGAAGAAGATATCGAAGTTGAACTGATTGGCTTCCAAACCAATTACAACGATTACGCTTCAGATCAACATTCACATATCAGTATCGATCACAGAAGAGCGATGTAACTCACTTTGAATAGTCAATTGTGAACGGTCAATCATTAGAAATTCAATTCAAATAAAATTTAAATCATCAGAACTAAAATCTGATACCTAATATCTATAATCTAAAATATATGAAAGCACATACATTAGAAACTCAAGCTACTATTACTCCTGAAAAAGCGCTACAATTCTTGAAGGAAGGAAACGACCGTTTTGTAGGAAATTTAAAAGTAAACAGGAATCTTTTGGAGCAAGTAAATGATACTCGCGAAGGACAATGGCCATTTGCTGTGGTTTTGAGCTGTATTGACAGTCGTACTTCAGCAGAACTAATTTTCGACCAAGGATTGGGAGATATTTTTTCCATTAGAATTGCCGGAAATTTTGCAAACCAGGATATTTTAGGATCAATGGAATTTGGCTGTAATGTTGCCGGTTCAAAATTGGTTGTTGTTTTGGGACACAGCAAATGTGGAGCTTTGAAAGGCGGACTTGATGCAGCAAAAATCGAGGGATTAGGAATGGATAACCTCAACCATTTGATTTATCATTTTGATGAATGCATTGATAATGTCATTAAAGAAGGCGAAGAACGCTCATCCAAAAACGAAGATCTTTTGGAAAGACTAAACGTTTGCAACATCAAAAAAACCATTGAAGATATCCGTCATCAAAGTTCAACCTTAAGAACTCTTGAAAAAGATGGCAAAATAAAAATCGTAGGTGCAAACTATGATGTAGAAACAGGGGTTGTAACCTGGTTATAAAAATATTCAGAGCCGAATTCTTCGGCTCTGTTTACAAAAAACTTTTTATGAAAAAGATTGCAATGCTGTTCATTTTCTGCTGTACGATATTACATGCACAGAAAGAAAATTTCGATAATCTTTGGTTTATTTATTTTGGAAATCAGCAAATTACAAAAAATTTAAACTGGTGGACAGAAGCACAGTTCAGAAATACTGAAGCTGCCGGAAATCCACAAAATATTTTGTTAAGAACGGGTATTGGATATAATCTTTCCGAGAATAATAATAATTTGTTGCTAGGATACGGATATATCATCGGTTATGCTGAAGATGCTGAACAACAAGCAATAGCTTCCTCAAAAGAACACCGAATTTATCAGCAGTTTATCCATAAAAATAAAATCGGGAAGATTCCTTTGCAGCATCGCTTTCGCTTGGAAGAACGCTTTCTGGAAAATGAATTTAAGTTACGGGGAAGATATTTTCTGGCAGCAAATGTGCCGCTAGGAGGAAATTTTATGAAAGAAAAATCCATCTATCTTTCGCTGTATAACGAAATATTTGTGGTTCCCGAAGAGCGTATTTTCGACCGAAACCGAATTTATGCTGCGTTAGGATATGTTTTAAATAAAAACACAAGAATTGAAGTAGGCTATATGGATCAAACGACCTTTAAGAAAGGAACAAGCCCATTTTCTTCAAAACTTAAACAGGGACAAATACAACTGGTGATTTTCAATACCATCAATTTCAACTGATTAAGATTACGAAAAAACAGGAAACTTTTTTTCATCTCATATAGTTTTTGTGAAGCCGGATGTTCTTATGAGCATCCGGTTTTTATTTTCCGTTAAAGGCTGTCATTGTATTCTGAATTCCGGCAAAAACAAAAGAAAGGCATGCTTTCGAAAATTTTTCTATCCTTTCCGGAAGTTTTTCGCGCTCTTCTTCATTCCATTTTCCGAGAACGTAATCTACTTGTCTTCCTTCAGGAAAATCGGCGGAAATCCCGAAACGCAATCGGGGATAATTTGGGGTATTTAATTGTTCCTGAATGCTTTTCAAACCATTATGACCCGCATCAGAACCTTTCATTTTCATCCTTAAAGTTCCGAATGGCAACGCCAAATCGTCCGTAACAATCATAAGGTTTTCCAATGGAATATTTTCTTTCTGAAGCCAGAATTTCACGGCATTACCGGAAAGATTCATGTACGTATCAGGTTTCAGCACAAAAACCTTTCTGCCTTTGTATTTTCCTTCCGCTAAAAGTCCAAAATTGGAAGATTTGAAAGGCGCATCAATTTCTTCCGCAATTTTATCAGCTACTTTAAAACCAATATTATGACGGGTTTCTGCGTATTCTTCTCCTTTATTTCCGAGACCGATGATTAAATATTTCATAAAAAAATTCAGTGAGGCAAATTTAATAAAATATTAAATGCTGAAAATCCTGTTGGGTATCGTTGTAATTGTAATGGATTTGGAAACCAATAACGATTTCCCGTCCGATGCCGATGCTGGAATTAACGAAACATTCGCCGTTGAGGTAACAATCATACTATATTAAAACTTTTCTTCAAATTTTATTGAAGAATCCGTTCCAGAACCACATTCACTTCATCCACATTCTGGACATTTTCTTTTCTCATTATAAGCTGGCTTCCTTCTGCAGTATGTTTTTCTTTCAAAGTTGCATCTTTGGGATTTTGACTTAAATAGGAAATAATATGTCGGAATTTATCGCTCTGATAAAATTTATCTTGCGGATTTGGTGGGAAATATCCTAGAAAAATTCCGTTTTTAACGACAATTTTATCGAAACCAATTTCTGCGGCAATCCATTTCAGTTCAACACTTTTCAACAAATTTTTGGCTTCAGCTGGTAATTTTCCGAAACGGTCAGACAATTCATTTTCGAACTTATGAAGTTCCTGTTTGTTCGGAATTTCTGCGAGTTTTTGATAAAGTGAAAGTCTTTCTTCGGTACTCTGAACGTAAGAATCCGGCAACATCAGTTCCAAATCCGTATCAATATTGACTTCTTTAGTGGATTTGAAAAGTTTCTTCCGTTCTTCTTCATTATCAAAAAGATTTTCGAATTCTTCGTCATTCTGCAATTCTTCTAACGCTTCCTGCATAATTTTTTGGTATGTGTCAAAGCCCATTTCATTAATGAAACCACTCTGTTCTCCACCCAACAAATCTCCGGCTCCACGAATTTCCAAATCTTTCATCGCAATCTGAAAACCGCTTCCCAAATCCGAAAACTGTTCAATCGCTTCAAGACGTTTTCTTGCATCGGAAGTCATCATATCAAAAGGCGGAGTTATCAAGTAACAGAAAGCTTTTCTGTTGCTTCGGCCTACTCTTCCACGCATTTGATGTAAATCCGCCATACCAAATCTTTGTGCATCATTAATGAAAATCGTGTTCGCATTCGGAACGTCAACACCGGATTCTACTATTGTTGTGGATACCAAAACATCGTATTTCCCTTCCATAAAATCCAAAATATTTTGCTCCAGCTGTTTCCCGTCCATTTGTCCGTGTCCGGTAATCACTCTTGCGTCGGGAACCAATCTTTGGATAAGTCCGGCAATATCTTTGAGGTTTTCAATTCTGTTGTTGATGAAATAAACCTGTCCGTCGCGCTGAATTTCGTACGAAATCGCATCCCTCAAAATTTCTTCGTTAAAACCAATGATTTGAGTATCAACAGGCTGTCTGTTTGGCGGTGGCGTTTTGATGACACTTAAATCTCTTGCAGCCATCAAAGAAAACTGAAGCGTTCTCGGAATTGGCGTTGCCGTTAAAGTCAGCGTATCGATATTATTTTTTAAAGTTTTGAGTTTGTCTTTTACCGCAACCCCGAATTTGTGTTCTTCATCAATAATCAGCAATCCTAAATCTTTGAATTCAATATCTTTACCAACCAACTGATGCGTTCCGATTACGATATCGATTTTCCCGTTTTTGAGACCTTCTTTGGTTTCAGATTTTTGTTTTGCGGTTCGAAAACGGTTCATATAAGAAATATTCACGGGGAAATCTTTGAGCCTTTCTTTAAAACTTCGGAAATGCTGAAACGCCAAAATAGTCGTCGGAACCAAAACTGCGACCTGTTTTCCGTCTGTTGCAGCTTTGAAGGCAGCCCGAATCGCAACTTCCGTTTTCCCGAAACCAACGTCGCCACAAATCAGACGGTCCATCACGGTATCGTTTTCCATATCTTTTTTGATGTCCTGCGTAGCTTTTTCCTGATCTGGAGTATCTTCATATAAAAAACTGGCTTCCAATTCATTCTGAAGATATGAATCCGGTGTAAACGCAAAACCTTTCGCTGTTTTTCTTTGTGCGTAAAGCTTAATGAGGTCAAAAGCAATTTGCTTAACCTTGGCTTTGGTTTTCTGTTTTAAAGATTTCCAAGCCGGAGATCCGAGTTTTGAAAGTACGATTTCCCTGCCGTCGGGACCGTTGTACTTAGAAATTTTGTGGAGCGAATGGATGGAAACATAAAGCAAATCGTTGTTTTTATAGGTGAGTTTAAAACATTCCTGCACTTTGCCGTTGTTATTCACTTTCACCAATCCCATGAACTTTCCGATGCCATGGTCGATATGCGTAATGAAATCGCCCACTTTCATCTGCATTAAATCTTTCAGTGTGAGTTGCTCCGATTTTGCAAAAGAATTCTTGGATTTGAATCTTTGATAACGGTCGAAAATCTGATGGTCAGTATAAACTGAAATTTTATGGTCATTATCTACGAAACCTTCATGAAGTTCTGATTTAAAAGATTTGAACGGGATTTTATCCATCTTCACTTCAGCATTATCAATCTCGCTGTCAGATTCTACAAATCTGCCGAGTTCTTCAAAAATAGCTTCGAGCCTTTCCTTTTGCTTTTCGCTGGAGAAAGAAATCCAAATATCAAATCCTGTTTCGTTTTTGCTTTTGAGGTCTTCCGTGAGCATTTCAAAATTCTTATGAAAAACGGGTTGCGGAGTTTGATTGAGCTGAACAGATTTATCGGAAAATTTTAATTCATCTAACGTAAAATCAACCGTTGTAAATTTTTGATAATCAATTAATAAACCTTCTTCATCAATAAACAATTCTGCAGGTTTTCTGTGGCTGATCTCTTTGCTTAACGTTTCAAATTTTTCTTCCGCTTTTTCGTAGAAATTTTTAATCTTTTTTACACCTAAAAAAGCATTCTTGGAAATAATAATACTGTCTTTCGGTAACAGTTCAAACAACGAAACTTTCGATCCCGAAACAGCGAAATTCATGTTCGAAACCAACTGAAATTCGTTTACTTTTCCGTTCGTCAACTGGGTTTCAATGTCGAAAGTTTTAATATTTTCCACTTCGTTTCCAAAGAAGGTAATTCGGTAAGGTTGCTCGTTTGAATAAGAAAAAACATCCACAATTCCACCACGAACAGAAAATTCTCCGGGTTCCGAAACAAAATCCACCAAATTAAATCCAAACTGATGCAGCAATTCTTCAGTAAAATCAAAATCCAAACTTTCGCCGGTTTTAATTATATGAGAAATGGCTTTGAAATCTTCTTTTTTCAACACTTTTTCCGCCAATGCTGAAAATCCTGCAACGATGACTTTTGGTTTTTTTCCTGAGTTTAATTTATTTAGAACTTCAGTTCTTAGAACAAGATTTGCGTTTTGAGTTTTCTCGATTTGATAAGGCTCCAGATGAGTTGCCGGAAAGTACAGCACGTTTTCTTTTCCTAGCAAATCCTCCATTTCTGCGGTAATGTAGAGTGCCTCTTCCTTGTCTTCAATTAGGAAAAGAATCGTTTTTTGTTGAGACAGAAACAATTCGGCAGTAAAAACCGAAGGTGCAGATCCTGCAAAACCTTTCACAGAAATATGCGAATATTGATCTAGATTACTGAAGATTTCCTTACCGAATTCGTTGCGCAACATATCGGGAAGAAACGTCTCATTGATGGGCTTTAAATGCATGTTTTATCATTAAATATAAACAACAAAAGCGATTTCGGGAATCCCGAAACCGTTTTGGTGCGCACAAATTTACGTTTTATTTTCGAGTTTTGTTTTTTATTGTGAATTGCATAAAACATAAATTACACGCGCCTTTTTAAACTTTAATCTTCCATAATCACAAAAATGCTTAAAAAATGTTAAAACAAACCGATTATGATTCCATGGCACAATGTTTGAAAATCTCCATTCATCAACTTAAAAAAAAATATTATGGAATCTAATCTTCAAAAAAAGCAAACTCGAAATTCAATTTTTAAAGGAACCGCAAAATTAATCGCCTTATTCCTTTTGGTATTTTCTGTGTTTTCATTAAGTTCTTGTAGTCGCGACGATGATCCTGCTGACAATGATTTCTTTGCCGGAACTTATACTGGAAGCATTAGTTACAACGACGGATCCAACACAATCAGCAAAGACAACGGAAGTGTTTTCGTATCTAAAATCGCAAGCGGAACCAAATACAACTTCAGATTTTCCGATTCAATTCCTGATCTTAATGGAATAGAATTCGAAAAAAGCGGTGACAATATTTTGGTAATGGTGGGTTCCACCGCAACTTCTTATATTAGAATCGACAACAATGAGTTGAAGATTTTGTACATCAAAGATGGAAAAACTTGGACTGCAAACGCAACCAGATAATATCATTTCATTTTATAGAAAAACTGCTTCAGTCATTTGAAGCAGTTTTTTTTGTACTTTTAAGAAAAAATTATTCGATGAATTTTTCTTTAAAATTGATAACATTCCTGGTGTTGATTTTTGGCATAACAAGTTGCAGAAGCGATTCCCAGGAAAATTCGCGCGCTTATGTGGAAGGAAAAATTATATTCACCAACATCGATTTGCAGAATTACAACCTGAAAATCACTGATCAAGACAAAATTGTGGCCGAAACCATGATCGAAGCAGACGGTAGTTTCAAACTTTCGGGACCAATTTCAGACCAAGGGTTTTCAATTGTTTCTACCGAGAAAATCAGCTCTTTTAATACCGATAAAACTGGATTAACCTTATCGGCAGATTCATTTAAAATAAATGTTCCGAAAGGAATTACTTACCTGAAATTTAACGAAATTGTATTGGAGAAATGAAAAAATTTACGGCTTTATTTTTATTTTTCTCGTTAATGGTTTATGCTCAAAGGAACAAAAATAAGCTCGATGTGGTTTCTAATATCGACGTGAAAGAAATCGCGATGAAACCTTTGGGAAACAATTCTTTGGCTAAAGATTTACAGCCTTTTTACGGATTTGGTTTTGGTGGAAATCTGATGACACCGATTAATTTCGGAATCGGGATTGATTACAGCGAACTTTTTTCGAATACGATTTACTTAAATCAAAATATTTACGGAAATCTCGGCTCGCCAAGATTGAGCCAATTCGACGTTTTCCTCACCCATCGAGAAAATATTTCTGAGGAATTCATGATCGAAGAGATGGCAGGATTCAGCTACTACAGTTTTTCGAATAACTTCCTCAACCAAAGAATGGCAAAGCACAAGGATCAGGCAATGGGCTTCAACATCGGTGGGAAGGCGATCTACGTTTTAGATGGACCACAACAGGTTTTCGTAGCCGGAAAAATCAATTTTTATAGCGGAAATATTTACAATGAAAATCCGGAAATTGAGAAATATTATAACCGATCAACTTTCTTGAGTTTGAGTTTGGGTTATCGTTATCAATTTTAAAATTTAAACTTCATTAGAAATATTTCCAAAAACCTTTAAATTTGCTTCATGCTAAATTTCATTAAGAAAAAAATCGCTTTAATCTGGGCAAAAAAGCACGTTAAAGAAACCGAAATATACAAACAAAACGCCGTTGAAGATCAGGAAAAACTGCTGTTGTCTTTGGTAAAGACTGCGGAGAAAACTTTGTTCGGAAGAGAACATCAGTTTGAAAATATTCAGAATGTTCAGGATTTTCAAAAACTGGTGAACATTTCCGATTATGAAGAATTGAAACCCTACATCGAACGCGTAAAAAAAGGACAGCGAAACATCCTTTGGACTGAAACTCCCGAATATTTTGCGAAAACTTCCGGAACCACTTCTGGCGCGAAATACATCCCCATTTCGAAAGAAGGAATGCCTTACCAAATTGCGGCAGCGCAAAGCGCGATTTTTCATTATATTAATCAAAAAAATAATTCGGATTTTGTTTCCGGAAAGATGATTTTCTTGCAGGGAAGTCCGGAATTGGATGAAATCAACGGCATTAAAACTGGAAGACTTTCCGGAATTGTTGCGCATCATATCCCAAATTATCTTCAAAAAAACCGTTTGCCAAGTCTGAAAACCAACCTCATCGAAGATTGGGAAACCAAAGTTGACGAAATTGTAAAGGAAACCGAAAAGGAAAACATGACACTGATTTCCGGAATTCCACCTTGGTTAATCATGTATTTCGAAAAACTGATCGAAAGAAACGGAAAAAAAATCACGGAACTTTTTCCAAATCTTCAACTGATTATTACAGGCGGCGTCAATTTCGAACCTTATCGCGAAAAAATGAACGAACTGCTGGGAAAGCCAGTTGATACCATTCAAACTTTTCCGGCGAGCGAAGGGTTTTTTGCGTTTCAGGATGATTATCAAAAAGAAGGTTTACAACTTTTAACCAATCACGGGATTTTCTACGAATTTGTTCCGTTGGAAGAATATGGAAAACCCAATGCGAAAAGATTGACTTTAAAAGATATTGAACTTCACAAAGATTACGCGTTGATTTTAACAACCAATTCGGGACTTTGGGCGTATTCGATTGGCGATGTGGTTCGTTTTATTTCTAAAAATCCGCATCGAATTTTGGTTTCCGGAAGGACGAAACATTTTACCTCCGCATTTGGTGAACATGTAATAGCGTTTGAAGTGGAGGAAGCGATGAAAGCTACGGTGGAAAAATTTCCGGCACAGATTACCGAGTTTCATTTGGCTCCGCAGGTGAATCCGAAAGATCGATTGCCATACCACGAATGGTTCATCGAGTTTGAAAAAGAGCCGGACAATATGGAAGCGTTCAGGAAAAATCTCGATGACGAAATGCGGAAAAGGAACACGTATTACGATGATTTGATTTCAGGAAACATTTTACAGCCTTTAATCATTACCAAATTGAGAAAAAACGCTTTTCAGGATTATGCAAGATCCGAAGGAAAACTCGGTGGACAAAACAAAATTCCGAGATTGGCGAATGATCGAAAAATTGGAGATTTTTTGGAAGATTTGAAGTTGTAAATTTAGAACATGAAAGTAATATGTATTCTAAGTTAGTTGCTGTTTTTAGTTGCTTGTGCATTAAGTAAAATACGATGCTTTTAAAGATTAAAACACTTTTCAAAAATTTAATTACTCACAAATTTCAGTCCTACCACAGAAGCAATTAAAGTGCACACAAAAAACATCCGCCAGAAAGTGGCAGGTTCGTTGAAAATAAAAATACCCGCCAAAACACCGCCAACAGCGCCAATTCCCGTCCAAACCGCATACGCAGTTCCAATCGGAATAGGATTGTGACCAATGGAAATCGCTTTGTACATTAAAGACATACTGATGAAAAGCGAAAGCACAAATCCGCCCCACCAGAAATAACTTTCGCGGCCGGTGGTTTCCTGCGCTTTACCAAGACACGTCGCAAAACCGGTTTCAAATAAACCTGCGATGATGAGGATAATCCAATTCATGCTTCAAAGATAAATTTTTTGATAAATTCCCAAAAACTCTTCGTCGAGATTTACTCAGATTAATTCTGAAAAATTACATTTGCAAAATGATTTCACTCACTCCCGTACAAACATTAAAAATCCCAGAATTTCGAAACTTAATGACCGGAAGATTCTTCTTGGTTCTTTCATTCAGAATGCTTGCTACGCTTATGGGATGGTGGATCTATCAGCTCACCAAAGACCCTTTTGCGATTGGCCTCATTGGTTTGTCAGAGGTGATTCCGGCAGTTTCAACCGCTTTGTACGCTGGACATGTGATTGATAATTCCGAGAAAAAGAAATTGCTGTTAACTTGCAATTACGCTTACGTTTTCCTGATCAGTTTATTGATGATTCCGGCTTTGTTTGGCGATCAATTGTTACATTTCAGCAATAAAGAAATATCGTATTTTATCTATGCCGTCATCTTTTTCACGGGATTTTGCAGAGCATTTTTAGGACCCATCATCCCATCGATGATCCCGAAAATTGTTTCAAAAGAAGTACTTCCGAATGCCATTACCCTAAATCAAGGAACTTTTCTTACTGCATCGGTTGTGGGTCATGCTTTGGGCGGTTTTCTAATTCATTGGATTGATATTTCCGGAACCATTTTAGTGGTGGTGGCTTTAATGATTTTTTCGTCGGTTTTCTTTTGGATGCTCAGAAAACACCCATCAGAAAATACTCAGAAAGAAATCGGGGTGATCCAAAGTATGCGTGAAGGAATTACCTATATTTATAAAACCAAAGAAATTCTAGGCGCACTTTGCCTGGATATGTTCGCGGTACTTTTTGGTGGTGCTGTGGCGATGATTCCTGTTTTTGCGACAGATATTTTGAAAGTCGGCGCAGAAGGTTTTGGTTTGCTGAATGCTGCATCAGATATTGGTTCTATGTGCATTATTGCATTTCTGGCTTTTGTTCCTTTAAAGAAAAACCAAGGTAAAATTCTATTGGCTGCAGTTGCCGGATTTGGGGCATGCATCATTGGTTTTGGACTTTCAGAATGGTATTGGCTTTCGTTCTTTTTTTTGGTTTGCAGCGGAATGCTCGATGGTATTTCTGTGGTCATCCGTGGTACAATTGTGCAGCTGAAAACTCCCGATTATATCCGCGGAAGAGTTCTAAGCGTCAATTCAATTTTCATTATGTCTAGCAACGAAATGGGCCAGTTTGAAAGTGGACTCGCAGCGAAGCTTTTGGGTGTGGTCCGATCGGTGGTTTTCGGTGGAAGCATGACGATTTTAATCGCTCTACTCGTAGGAACTACCGTACCAAAGCTCAGAAAAATGCAATATTAAACCCAACTTTTTTGTGGCTTTCAATTTTCTTTTCTGTAAAATTCCTTCTTGATTTATCAACATTGTAAATTATTGATAATCAAATATTTAATTACTTAAAAAAGAGAATTGTTGATTACTATCTGATTTTAATTTTTTAAAAAAACTATCTTTGCCCTATGGCACAAAAGGAAACATTATCATCTCTCATTCACGGCAATTTTGCGAAAGAACTCTCTATTTCGGATGGTAAAATGCCGCCGAATGCAGTAGAATTCGAGAAATTGGTAATCGGCACCTTCTTGATCGATAAGAAAGGACTCGATTATTCCATTGATCTCCTTACCGCCGATGTATTCTATGATCCTAGACATCAGGAAATTTTCAAAGCCATCCTCAAATTATACGAAGGAAACCATCCTGTAGATTTGATGACTGTCATTCAAGAACTCAAAAAAACCGAAAGATTGAGCGCAGCTGGTGGCGATCATTATATCATTGATTTAACGATGGGTGTTTCTTCAAGCGCTCATATTGAATATCACGTTCGTGTAATCCTGGAAAAATTTATTTTAAGAAGTTTAATTAATGTTTCTGCGAACGTTATCGACAGTTCGTACAAAGAATCTACCGATGTTTTTGAACTTCTCGACAAAGCGGAACAATCCTTTTTCGAAATCACAAACGGAACCATCAAAAAAGGTTTCGACACCGCAAATACTTTGGTAAAACAAGCAATTGAAACCATTAAATCTTTAAAAGACAAAGAAGGAATCTCCGGAATCCCATCTGGCTTCAGAGATATCGACAAAGAAACCGGCGGTTGGCAAAAATCGGATCTCATCATCATCGCCGCGCGTCCTGCGATGGGGAAAACCGCCTTTCTTCTTTCTATGGCGAGAAACATCGCTGTTCAGCACAAAATTCCATTGGCCTTATTTTCATTGGAGATGGCTTCGGTACAATTAATCACCAGGATGATTGCTTCCGAAACCGGAATTTCATCGGAAAAATTAAGAAAAGGACAAATGAGCGATGAAGAGTGGCAAAGACTCTTCAGCAACGTATCCGAACTGGAAAACGCTCCTTTGTACATCGACGAAACACCTTCGCTCTCTGTTTTTGATTTCAGAGCAAAATGCCGAAGATTGGTGATGCAGCATGGGGTAAAAATCATCATGGTTGATTACCTTCAACTGATGACGGCAAATAGCGGAAAAGGTGCCGGCAACCGGGAACAGGAAATTGCAACCATTTCCCGTTCCTTAAAAGCCATCGCAAAAGAACTTGATGTTCCTGTAATTGCACTCTCGCAACTTTCAAGAAGTGTGGAAACGCGTCCCGGAAAAAGACCAATGCTCTCCGACCTCCGAGAATCCGGAGCGATTGAGCAGGATGCGGATATCGTGTCTTTTATCTTCCGTCCAGAGTATTATAAAATTACCACTTGGGACAACGATGAAGACGGGGCAGAAACTTCTACCGAAAATCAAGCCGAGTTGATTATCGCAAAACACCGAAATGGTGCTACAGCAGACGTGAGAATGTCTTTCTTTAAAAATATTGCAAAATTCGCTGACCTCGATTTATTCGGGAACAATTACGGTTACCAATCATCCAATTTCGGACAACAGGATCAACCAAGCGGTTTTGAAAAAATAAAAGCAACCATCGATCCCGGAGCCGCTTTCGACCTTCCAAATAATCAAAATTTGTCGGGTTCCGCCATGAATGATGACGATGATTCTGATGAGTTTCTTTATTAAACTTTGATCGGTTTCATTTTCATTTTACCCCACCACTCTTTTTATTAAACTTAAAACATCGACTCAATTGAGGATAGAAATCTTTACAGATGGCGCCTGCAGCGGAAATCCAGGAAAAGGTGGATACGGAATCGTGATGAAAGTTCCCGAAAAAAATTACGAAAAAAGATATTCGAAGGGTTTCCGGCACACCACCAATAACCGGATGGAACTTTTGGCCGTAATTACCGCTTTGGAAAAATTGAAATCTACTGAAAACGATATCCATATTTACACCGACAGCAAATATGTTTCCGATGCCATCAACCAGGGATGGATTTTTGGTTGGATAAAAAAAGGATTTAAAAATGTAAAAAACCCTGATCTTTGGAAAAGGCTCATCCCTTTGTTAAGAGCCCATAAAATTACTTTCCACTGGGTGAAAGGCCACGCGGGACATCCCGAAAACGAAATCTGCGACCGGCTCGCCGTGGAAGCCGCACAATCCTCTGATCTCGAAATTGATGAATATTTTGAACGTCAAACGGAGGAAGGATTGTTCTAAAATTACATCATCGCGCTTCCGTCTTCCTACTTTTTTCTATCTTTGAAATATGAATTACATCGAGGCGTTGCAGAAAAGGTATTCTGTAAAAAAATTTAACAAAGAGAAGAAAATTTCAAAGGAAGTTTTACAAAATATCCTTGCCGCCGGTCAACTTTCGGCAAGTTCTTTGGGACTGCAGCCGTATAAAATTTTTATAGTTGAAACCGAGGAAATCAAGCAAAAACTAATTCCGGCATTCAGAAATTCTTCTCAGATTTCCACCTGTTCACATTTAATTGTACTGGTTTCTAAAAAAAGCATCGAAGAAAAATATGTGGACGGATATTTCAAACATATCACTGAAGTACGTTCTGTTCCTCTCGAAAGTCTTGATCTTTTCCGAAAAAGCATCGATTCTTACATAAATTCTCTTTCTGAAGAAGAGCAACGACATTGGAACGAAAAACAAGCCTATATTGTTTTGGGACAGCTGATGTTTGCGGCGGCATTGGAAAAAGTTGATAGTTGCCCAATGGAAGGTTTCGACGAAAATATTATGAATGAGATTTTAAATCTCAATTCCGCTACAGAAACTGCAACAGTAACCTTGGCTTTGGGATACCGTGCAGAAGACGACCATTTCCAAAACTTAATAAAAGTGAGGAAACCGAACGAAAAACTTTTCAAGTTTTTGTAACTTTATTCTTTTACAAATTTAAGGCAAATTAAAAATGATAAAATCTGATGTCTTGGTAATAGGTTCGGGAATCTCTGGGCTGTCTTACGCCATCAAAATTTCTGAACAGATGCCCGATGCCAAAATCATCATCGTTACGAAAGCCGATGAAGACGAAAGCAACACCAAATATGCGCAAGGCGGATTAGCAGTGGTAACAGACTTCGATAAAGACAACTTCCAAAAGCATATCGACGACACCATGCGTGCCGGGGACGGTGAGAATAACCGCGAGATTGTAGAAATGGTGATCAAGGAAGGACCTGCGAGATTCCAAGAGTTGGTGGAATGGGGAACACAATTCGACAAAGAAAAAGACGGCGACTTCAAACTCGGGCGCGAAGGCGGACATACCGAAAACCGCATTGTCCACCACAAGGACATCACCGGTGCGGAAATTGAACGCGCATTATTGGAGACCATCCGAAAATCCGAAAACATTGAAATGCTCGCCCACCATTATGTGATTGATCTAATTACCCAACACCATGTTCCGGGAAAAGAACTCAACACCGATGACATTTCCTGCTATGGTGCATATATCTTGGATGAAAAATCGAGAAAGATTAAAAAAATTACCGCAAAAATCACCTTGGTAGCAACGGGTGGCGCAGGACACGTTTACAAAAACACCACCAATCCCATTATCGCTACAGGAGACGGAATTGCCTTTGTACATCGTGCTCGCGGAAAGGTTTCTAATATGCAATATTATCAGTTTCACCCTACGGCGCTGTATTCCAAAAGAGATGGTATGCTTTTCCTGATTTCTGAGGCGGTTCGTGGTGATGGAGCAAAACTTCGCCTGAAAAATGGTAAAAAATTCATGCATAAATATGATGAACGCGAGGAACTGGCTTCCCGCGACATTGTAGCAAGAGCAATAGACAACGAACTGAAAATCAGCGGTGATGAATTTGTAGGACTCGATTGTCGCGAGATGAATCAGGAAAAATTCAAGGAGCATTTCCCAAATATCTACCAAAAATGCCTGGACGAAGGAATTGATCCGTTTAAACAACTGATTCCGGTAGTTCCTGCTTGCCACTACCTTATGGGCGGTATAGAAACCGACCGCAATGGACAAAGTTCCATAAAAAATCTCTTTGCAGTAGGCGAATGCACCAATTCCGGACTTCATGGAGCGAACCGACTGGCGTCCAATTCACTATTGGAAGGATTGGTTTTCGGACATAACGCAGCCATGAAAACGGTGGAACTGTTGAATATTAATGATTTTAATTTTGACGATCTAAAAGCCGTACCGGAATGGAACGAAGAAGGTATGAAAATGATGGACGAAATGGTGATGGTTTCCTATCTCCGCAGACAGCTTCAGGAAATGATGAGCGACTTAGTAGCGATCGTACGGAGTAACGCCCGTTTGGAACTGGCACAAAAAAAACAGCGTGAAATATACGAAGCCGTAACAGAACTCTACAACTATTCCATCATGTCCCCACAGCTTTCTGAACTTCGTAACCTAGTGAATGTAAGTTATTTAATTATAAAACATTCCCTTCAAATGAAAGAAAATAAAGGAAGTTTTTATAATAAAGATTTGGCACAAAAGCCGTTGACTATTTCAAATTTATAACGACCAGTTCCACCAAACTAATAGATAATAGACTTCCGGACCTATAATTTACAAATATGAAAAGACCATCTTACGCAACCGATAAAGCTTTAAAACAATTTATAAAATCTGCACTGGAAGAAGACATCCGCGATGGCGACCACTCTACCCTTTCCACAATTCCTGCGGATTTGGAGCAGCAGGCAAAACTTTTGGTAAAGCAAGACTGCATCCTCGCGGGAGTTGAACTAGCAGAAATAATCTTCAAAACTTTCGATAAAAATATGAAGGTTGAAGGATTTATTAAAGATGGCGAACCTGCGAAAGTGGGCGATATCGCTTTCATTGTCAGCGGTAAAGCTCAATCGATACTCCAAACCGAGCGCTTGGTGCTGAACTGCATGCAACGAATGAGCGGAATTGCGACTCTTACCCACGACTGGGATTCGAGACTTTTAGGAACCAAAACCAAACTTTTAGACACACGCAAAACCACTCCCAATTTCCGTATCTGTGAAAAATGGGCAGTTGCAATAGGTGGCGGAACCAACCATCGATATGGGCTTTACGACATGATTATGCTGAAAGACAACCACATCGACTATAACGGAAGTATTACCAATGCCGTAAAAATGACAAAAGACTATCTAAAAGCCAACAAAAAGAAGCTTAAGATCGAAGTTGAAACCAGAAATTTACAGGAAGTTGAGGAAGCTTTAAAATCCGGTGTTGACAGAATTATGCTCGACAACATGAATGTTGATGACATGAAGAAAGCCGTAAAACTTATCAACGGAAAATGCGAGACTGAAGCTTCGGGCGGAATTACCCGCGACATGTTGAAAGAAGTTGCTGCTACAGGTGTAGATTTTATTTCCGCAGGCGCACTTACTCATTCAGCAGAAAACATGGATTTAAGCTTAAAAGCAGTGAAATAAGCGATATTATTTTCTGCATAATTTGTAATTTTTAGCATTTTTTTTTAAAATATTTATTGTTCATAAATTTTTGATTAAAGCAAGATAACGAGAGCAACCTATTGTATAGTAATAATTTAGGTGATTACAAAACGCAATTTCAAAATTTAACAATTTGTTAATCAATGTTAAATTTAATTATCATATTTTTGCGCCATCAAAGAAAATTTATAAACTAATCTATAATCAAAAAAATGAATTTCAAACCTTTGAAAAAATCGATGCTTACGGTAGTACTTACACTATCTACAGCAAGTGTTTATTATGCACAATCTGCGAAAGACACTGTGAGCAGAGAAAAAGACATTGAGCAGGTTGTTTTAACGGGTGTTGCAGACATCGCGAAGGACAGAAAAACTCCGGTTGCTGTTTCAACTATTAAAGAGGCACAGATCGTAGACAAGCTGGGAAATCAGGAATTTCCTGAAATCCTGAACACAACTCCATCTGTATACGCTACAAAAGGTGGTGGTGGATTCGGAGATTCCAGAATTAACGTGAGAGGTTTCGATCAGAGAAACACTGCGGTAATGATTAATGGTGTTCCTGTAAACGACATGGAAAATGGTGCGGTTTACTGGTCTAACTGGGCTGGACTTTCTGATGTAACTTCTGCAATGCAGGTACAAAGAGGTCTTGGATCTTCAAAATTAGCAATTGCATCTGTTGGTGGAACAATTAACGTTTTGACAAGAGCTGCAGACAAGAAAAGACAAGGAAACGTAACTGTTGGTGTAGGAAACGATGGCTATCACAAGTCATTATTTTCTTACAACACAGGGAAATCAGACAAAGGATGGTCTTCATCTTTCTTAATGAGTAGAACTGCAGGATCAATGTATGCTGACGGAACTGAATTCGAAGGGTATAATTACTACTTCGCTTTAGGTTTCAATCCTAATGCTAAACATGATTTACAATTTACCATTACTGGTGCACCACAATGGCATAACCAAAGAGCTTTCCAGTCGAAAATTTCTGATCATATTAAATATGGTGGTACTGAAGATGAACCAAACAGAAGATATAACCAGAACTGGGGATATTTAAACGGCGAGGAATATTCTATGACCCGAAACTATTACCACAAACCGGTAATGTCTTTGAATTGGGATTGGAAATTCAACGACGTTACTAAATTAAACTCAGTTGTTTACGCTTCTTTCGGCAGAGGTGGTGGTACTGGTGATGCTGGAGGTATTGACAACAAATCTTACACCGCACTTCCTAGAACTGCTGGCGGATTAATTCGTTTTGATGACATCGTAAAATGGAACCAAGGAGGCGCTGTTGCTGACTTTGGTGCAGTTGATGCTAATCCGTTCGAAGCAGATGGTAATAGAAGAAATGGACTTATCAGAAGAGCTTCAATCAATTCTCACAACTGGTATGGTATTATCTCTAGCTTAAATCATAAATTCAGCGAAAATATTAATGCTACTGTTGGTGTTGATGCTCGCAGATATGATGGTATGCACTACAGAATCGTAAGCGATTTACTAGGGAATAGAGGTTATACAGATAATTCTAACGTCAACAATAAACCAAATCGCATTACCAATACATTCGATGCATCTGCAAGCTGGAATCCTTTCGGAGGTAAAACCAACGATATTAAAGATCAAATGGCTTACAGCAACGATGGAATTGTAAACTGGATCGGTGGTTTCGGGCAGGTAGAATATACCAACGATGCATTATCAGCATTTGTTCAAGGATCAGTTTCCAACCAAGGCTTCCAAAGAATTGATTATATGCTTTACACTCCTGAAAACCAAAAAAGTGAAAAAGTTAATCAAATTGGTTTCAATATTAAAGGTGGTGCGAACTACAATATTAACGAAAACCATAACATATTTGTAAACGCTGGATATTATGAAAGACAACCTTTCTTCGGAGCTGTTTTCTTAAACAACAGAAACGATGTAAACCCATCTCTAACAAACGAGAAAATTACTTCATACGAAGTAGGTTATGGTTTTAGATCTGCAATATTCAACGCGAACTTAAACTTGTACTCAACATCTTGGGATGATATCTACAGAAGACTTACAACCAGAGAAAAACTTAATGGTGTAGACGTAACTGGTGTTGCTAATGTTTTAGGAATAAAAGAAATCCACAGAGGGGTTGAGTTAGATTTCAACGTGAAACCAACACAGTTCTTAACTGTAAACGGTATGTTCTCGGTAGGTGACTGGTTCTTCGAAGGAAGCCCAACAGCATCTTTTGTTGAAGATCAATCCAACACAGTTATTCAAGAAGGAACACTTGCACTTGACGGCTTGAAAGTGGGCGACGCTGCACAACTTACTGCTGCTTTAGGCGCTGATTTCAAAGTTACAGACTGGTTAAACTTCGATGCACAGTACCGTTATGCTGACAAACTTTATTCAGCTTTCGAACCATCCTCACGTTTAATCACTGCTGCAAAACCTACTCCATCTGATCCAGCGGTAGAATTGCCATCTTTTGGATTGCTTGACCTTGGTGCAGGAGCTAAATGGGCACTAAACAGCACACAGACATTCAAATTCAGAGTAAATGTTAATAATGTATTAGACAAAGTTTATATCGCTGAATCCCGCACTAATAAGGCTGCGGACGCAAACGATGCAAACAATTGGAATGGTATAAATAAGAGCAATGAAGTATTCTTCGGATTCGGAAGAACTTGGAACGCTTCTGTAAGCTTTACTTTCTAAGAAATTAACACTTATAAAACTCCAAATCCCGGCTATCAGTCGGGATTTTTTATATCTTTGTAAATAACTAAAATTAATTATTATGGATTTCAACATTATGCTTCAGGCACATCGAGGCTTTGCTTATTTAATCTTATTGTTAACTGCTGTGTTCGTAGTGGCTTTACTCGTAACCATGTTCGGATATTCAGGTAAAATTTCCAAACTTTTAAGAAAATCAACACTTTTTACAATGATTTTCTTTCATACCCAAGCGTTAATCGGTTTGGTAATGCTATTCTTCTTCTCTCCGGGTTTTAAAGCGGCTAAAGAAGCAGGAACTTTAATGAAAGATGCCGTTTCCAGAAACACCTACGTTGAGCATCCAACGGCCATGATTATTGCAGCTGTACTGCTTACAATTCTTAATAAAAAATTCAAAACCAACGACACTTTGAAAATGAGCTGGGTCATTCTTGGCTTTGTAGCTATTGCACTAATGCTTTGGGCTTTTCAATGGAGCCGACTTTTTGGAGCGTAAATTTTACCCTTAACCTTTTATAAAAATAATGAAAATAGCTGTAGTAGGCGCCACAGGAATGGTGGGCCAAGTGATGTTGAAAGTATTAGAAGAAAGAAATTTCCCTGTAACTGAACTGATTCCTGTTGCCTCGGAAAAATCAATCGGTAAAAAAATAAATTTTAAAGGAAAAGAATATTCCATCGTATCTATGCAAACTGCGATCGATATGAAACCGGAAATCGCACTTTTCTCAGCTGGTGGATCTACTTCTTTAGAGTTCGCACCTCAATTTGCTGAAGCAGGTACTACGGTAATCGATAATTCATCAGCATGGAGAATGATGGCTGATAAAAGACTGGTAGTTCCGGAAATCAATGCCGACATCCTTACCAAAGACGATAAAATTATTGCTAACCCGAACTGCTCAACCATTCAGTTGGTGATGGTGTTACATCCTTTAAATAAAAAATACAACCTGAAAAGAGTCGTTGTATCCACTTACCAATCGGTTACCGGAACTGGAAAAAAAGCCGTAGATCAGCTAAATGCTGAAATTAACGGTAATCAAAGTACGGAAATGGCCTATCCTTACGAAATCTTCAAAAACGCATTGCCACATTGCGATGTTTTTGCGGAAGATGATTATACCAAAGAAGAATTGAAACTCATGACGGAACCTAAGAAAATCATGGGTGATGATCGTTTCAACCTTACCGCAACAGCAGTTCGTGTTCCGGTTCAGGGTGGACATTCCGAAAGCGTAAATATCGAATTTGAAAATGATTTCGATTTGGACGAGATCCGCAAAATACTCTCCGAAACACCTGGAGTTGTAGTAATGGATGATGTGAAAAACAAAATCTATCCGATGCCACTTTATTCCGAAGGGAAAGATGAGGTTTTTGTTGGAAGGATTCGCCGGGATTCTTCCCAACCCAATACCCTAAACTTGTGGATTGTGGCAGATAACCTCCGAAAAGGCGCCGCGACCAACGCTGTGCAAATCGCAGAATATCTCTTAGAAAACAAACTCGTTTAATGATAAATGCTCAGATTTCTGAGCATTTTTTATTTATTAGACCCGTCAAACATTATTAATTATTTTAATCGAACATCATGTCGGAAAACCCGAACTCCTCAAAAGACAATTTCAATTTCCAAAAAACCGTAGCCATCATCGGCATCATGCTTTTCATCGGTAAATTAATTGCATGGCAACTCACCAATTCCGACGCAGTATTTTCCGATGCTATGGAAAGTATTGTGAATATTATTGCAGGGTTTATGGGACTTTACTCGCTATATCTTGCAGCAAAACCTAAAGATAATGATCATCCATACGGCCACGGAAAGGTAGAGTTCGTTACTTCTGGTGTTGAAGGTGCGCTGATTATTTTTGCCGGCGTCATCATCATTGTTCAGGCCGCCGATTCTATTTTAAATGGAAATGTTCCAAAAAAATTGGATTGGGGAATTCTTATCGTTGCTTTAACCGCTGGAATTAATTATTTAATGGGATATATCTCCGTAAAAAAAGGAATACAGCAGAATTCTCTTGTATTACAAAGTTCCGGGAGACACTTACAAAGCGATACCATTACCACCTTGGGCGTCGTGGTGAGTTTGATTTTGGTATATTTTACTAAAATTTATTGGATTGATGCGGTGGTAGCACTTATTTTCGGAGTTTATATCATGTTTATCGGGTACAAAATTATCCGAAAATCATTGAGTGGAATTATGGATGAAGCCGATCTCGGCATGCTTACCCGACTATCGGAAATTCTCACTGAAAACAGAAAAACCGAATGGGTAGATATTCACAATACCAGGATTCAGCAACACGGAAGTGGGCTTCACATCGATGCTCACCTCACTTTACCGTGGTACTACGAACTTAGAAAAGCGCATGAAGAAATGGAAGAAATGTATAAAATTATTGCAAAAAATTCTAATCGAACAATTGAATTTAATTTCCATTTAGATGACTGCAAACCTTTCTCATGCAAGATTTGTGAATTATCCGATTGTCCGGTAAGACAACATGATTTCATTGGAAAGGTAAATTGGAATGCCGAAAACATTTCGCAAGAGCAAAAGCACGATGAAAGTCTTTTGTCCTAGGATTGTCTTAATGTATGTTTGCGATAATAAAACAGTGGAATAATCAGCAATAAAATCAGTGGTTGAATAACAAATCTTCTCATATAAAACGAGAAAAGATACCCAATTTCAAATTTTGTACTGATGCAATTTAAGTAAAGTGGAAATGTTATGGCAAAAACAATCAACATTAAAATCATCGCCTGTACTGTCCATTGCTTATTTTTAAAAATAAAATGAACAACAACTGCGGACAAAATCAAATTAAGTAAAAACCGGAATAAATAGTTTAAAATCAACGGAAACCAAGCGAATTCCGGAAATGCAGCATCCTTGTTGGCAAGATGAAAATAATCCAGAAAAGGATCATAAAACAAATGCTCTTCCATCACGCGAACCCCGATTAATCCGAAAATTCCCAAGATGACAACCAACCAATTAAGAATTTTCATTGTGAGGATCTTTTAACGCATAAAACTTAATCCAAACCAACCAAAGCAAAACCACGCTGCCGTAAATGATGGCCGGAAAAAAATAATCGTGACCAATTTTTGAGTATTGAGGCATTTCCCTTAAAAGAATGTTGAGTCCGGCGATTCTCAGAACATTCATTACATGAAGAAAACACAACCCTAAAAACGCAAAAACAAAGGTTTTCAAACCTTTATAAAAGGCAAAAATAAAAGCCAGAAAGAGGATCATCACCGAAACCGCATTGCAACCTTCAACCATTCTAGAAACATATTTTCCGGCAACATAATACCACGCAGTTTCCTGTTCCGGGGTTCCGTGAACAATTTGCGAAGGATATCCTAAAATATTTTGCAAAAAAACGGTTTGTTCCGCCACCCAAACAGAGACTGGATCCAACCCTAATTGATGAAAATGATTAAGGTAAAACTGATACCCAAAAACCATCACCACATAAATGATAATGAAGCGCAAAAGGATTTTCAGAACGGGTTTGAAATCATTGAACATATTGCAAATATATAATTTTAAAAAATCAATTTTCTCTATATTTGTAAAAGTATGAACAAGGAAAACGTAAAACTTTTTTTCGAAGAGTATATTGGCGGGAAATCAACAGATTTTTATTCTTTAGCGCAAAGCGGTTCGGCAAGACAAAACTTTGTAGGCGAAAATTCCAACCAAAAACTCATCATTACCTACAACGAAAATCTAGCTGAAAATGAAAGTTTTTACTACTTTTCCCAGGTTTTTTCTGCTTTAAAAATCAATTCACCTCAAATTTTTAAAATTTCGGAAGATCGGAAATTATACATTCAGGAATTTCTGGGAGAACTTACATTTTCTGAAATTATCGAAAAAGAAGGCCTTTCCGAACGCGTGAAATCTTTGGTAAAGCAAACTTTGACGAAACTTTTCGAACTGCAAACCAAAACCGAAAACCTCATTGATTATTCGAACACTTTCGAATATGAAAATTACGATGAACTGCCCATTACCAACGATTTATTTTATTTTAAAAGTTTCATCGCTGATGTTTTGGAAATTCCGTATCACAAAGCGACTTTACTGAAAGAATTCCGGAAACTAACGGATATACTGGAAAGTACAACGCCGAGAGGATTGATGATGCGCGATTTTCAAGCGAGAAATATCATGGTAAACAACAATGATGGTATATTTTTCATCGATTATCAATCGGCAATGAAAGGACCTTTGATGTATGACGTAGTTTCTTTTTTGTTTCAGGCAAAAGCGAATTTCCCGCAAGCCTTCAAAGAAGAAATGTTGGCGTATTACTTTTCTCTATGGGAAAATACTGAAACCAAATCTGAACTAAAAAAATCGTTAAAACCAATTCTGTTGATTCGATTGATGCAGGTTTTGGGCGCTTACGGATTTCGTGGCTTAATCCAGAGGAAACCTCATTTTCTGAAAAGTTTGGATCAGGGAATTGAAAATCTATATCAATTTTTAGATGACTGGAAGGAAATGGAAAATTTTCCGGAGTTGAAAAAACTAATCACCGAATTGAAATCCCAAAACGTTCGAATTAAAATTGAACAATTATTAAACTAGTAAAAAATTTAGATCATTAAGAAATTCAAAAATATTCATCACCAGGAAACAAGAGCTCTACTATTATTTAAATAATTTAGTTGTTGAAGGGATAACAATGGTTGATTAGATTACGGCGATTCATTTGGTGCGATGATGGACTTAATTGAAGAAGAATTTAACCATAAAAAACAATAATTTAAAGATTAAAAAAAGATGAGTCTTACGATAGAAATCCACAGTTTTTCCTACAAAAAAGGGGGAATTCCCAAAGATAATTCCGGAAACGGAGGCGGTTTCGCTTTCGATTGTCGAGGAATTTTGAATCCCGGAAGAATTGACGAATACAAGCAACAAACCGGTTGCGATATCGGTGTGCAAGAATATCTGGAAACAAAAACCCAAATGCCAAAATTCGTGGAATTGGTAAAAAGCCTGGTTTCCATCAATATTGATGATTATTTATCACGAGGTTTTGAGAATCTCCAAATCAATTTTGGTTGCACCGGCGGACAACACCGATCGGTATACTCTGCCGAGAAAATTGCGGAGTTTATCCGTGAAAAATATCCACAAACAACGGTAACAATCAACCACGACGAACAACCTCAACTTAATCACCATCCATAATGAAGGCTCTGATTTTCGCTGCCGGAAAAGGTACAAGACTGAAACCATTTACAGATCATCATCCGAAAGCTTTGGCGATGGTGAACGAAGTTCCTCTGCTCGAAAGAAATATCCGTTTTTTGCAAGGTTTCGGAATCAATGATTTTGTGATCAACGTTTATCATTTTGGGGAGCAAATCGTTGATTTCCTCAGAAAAAGAGACAATTTCGGAGCGAAGATCGAAATCTCTGATGAGCGAAACGAATTGCTGGAAACTGGTGGCGGATTGGTATTTGCAAGAAAATTTCTTGATTTTCAGGAAGATTTCTTGGTCATGAATGCGGATATTTTAACCGACATGGATGTTGCCGGATTCGTAAAATATCATCAGGAAAAGAAAGATTTTGCTACATTAGCGGTTTCAGACCGACAAAGTTCCAGAAAACTATTGTTTAATCCGGAAATGATTCTTCGTGGTTGGCTAAATGTGCAAACCGGCGAACAGCGGTTGGCAGAATTCAACAAAGGTTTTAAAGCACTAGCTTTCAGCGGAATACACTGCATCAACCCCGAAATATTTAATAAAATAAAAAGAACCGGAAAGTTTTCGATTATGGAAGAATATTTGGATTTAATGCATTCGGAACAGATTCATGGTTATGAGCATCAAGGAATTTTAATTGATGTCGGACGACCGGAATCGGTTTTGGAAGCCGAAAAAATTTTTAAATAAAAATCGCATGAGCAAAGTACAGAGAGGCAAAGGAACCACCAAAGCTGCCGCGGGAAATGAATTGGAAATAGACCAGAAAGTACAGCGATCGTTCACTGAAAAAACTTGGGACGAAACGATCACCAAAGACAGCTGGATGGTTTTCAAAATCATGGCAGAATTTGTAGATGGTTACGAAAAACTTGCTAAAATAGGACCATGTGTGTCAATTTTCGGGTCTGCGAGACTTGCTCCGGAAAACGAATACTATCAAATGGCGGTTGATATTGCCGAGAAGATAACTGAAATCGGTTTCGGCGTGATTACCGGCGGCGGACCAGGAATTATGGAAGCAGGGAACAAAGGAGCGAGAAAAGGCGGTGGAAAATCAATTGGCTTGAATATTGAGCTCCCTTTTGAGCAACATTTCAATCCATTTATTGATAAAGGTTATAGTATGGATTTTGATTATTTCTTTGTCCGAAAAGTAATGTTCGTGAAGTATTCGCAAGGATTCATTGTAATGCCGGGCGGATTTGGAACGTTGGATGAATTAACAGAGGCGATTACTTTAATACAAACCAATAAAATTGGCAAATTCCCTATCGTATTGGTAGGTTCTAAGTTTTGGGGCGGCTTACTGGAATGGTTCCAAAATACACTTTTGGAAAACGGTTTAATTTCTGAAAATGATTTGAATCTGTACCGGGTGGTAGATACTGCGGAAGATGCTGTAGCACACATTAAAGCATTTTACGACAAATATACCGTAAATGTAAACTTCTAAATTGGCATCATATTTGAAACTTAACTTTGTACACAATATAGAATGAAAAAGTTTTTACACATTACAGTGATTTTTGTATTGATGATTCTGATGAGCTTTTCGGTCGCAGATTTTTATTCATCAATGACAAAAGTAGATTATGTTGAAGGAAGCAGGACTCTAAAGTTTACAACAAAAATGAACACGCAACATATTTCTGATGCCATAAAAATTAATCCAAATACTGCAGGATTTGAGGCAGAAGTAAAGAAATATGTAAACAATAATTTCGATTTGTATATCAACGGAAGTCCAAAGACGCTTACCTTCACAGGAAGCCAGGTTAACGGAGAATCCGTGTGGGTTTATTTCGAAACTGGCGGAGTAACGGGAATTGGTTCAATTAAAATTAAAAACACCATTTTGCTAAGTACTTTTCCAAAACAATTTAATATCGTTAACATCGCATACAAAGGAAACCAAAAAACAATGAATTTCCAGCGAGGAAAAGAGGTAAACGAAGTAAGTTTTTAAGAAATAATTTAACCAACTAAGAAATAGGAAGACTGCAAGAAATTGTGGTCTTTTTTTCTTTTTATGAAAGGTATTCTGCAGTAATCTTTACGGCGCTAATTTCCTTATCTCCGTCGAGCTTTCACGCAAACCAGCAAAAAAAGCAGCCTCAATTGAGACTGCTTTATGTTTAAAACGAGTTAATTAAATTTAAGGCTTAGCTTTAATTTTAACATTATCAATTTCCCATGTGTTTGCTGCTGATGTAGTAGAAACATATTTGAATGCGATTCTCACTTTTTTACCACTGAAGTTATTAAGACTTACATTTCCTGAACTCACAAACCCAAATGCTCCGGAATTGGTATCGAAAGTCGCAGAAAGCTGAGTCCATGTAGTTGTTGTAGGATCTCCGGAATAGTTATCGGTAACAAAAGCTTTCAATACAGTTCCATTGTATCTCACATCACTATCAAAAGTAAGGTTGATTTGAGAATAACCATTCAAGTCGATTTCTTTGGACACCAGCCAATCTTCATTAGCATTGTTGGTACTATTCGCAAAACCATTCATCACCGCATAATAGTTGCTTCCTGTTCCTTGATTAGAAGTAGCCCAAATTTGTGCGCCGGTAACACTTACCGCTGACCAGTTAGTAGCATTCAAAGCATTACCAAATTCATCGGAGAACAAAATCTTTGGCGCAACAGCACCATCGCATCTTTCATTATCAAAATCAGCATTTACCTGATAAGGAATCCAAAGTTGGTAGGTTCCGTTAAAATAGCTTAAAACAGCATATACATCTCCTTGCCCTGCATCAATTGTATTATTTGCAAACGTTGCAAAATTGCTCGTTCTAAGGATTACCTGATTACCTGCGCAGTCTTTCAAAGTTCTGTTGGTTGTAGTTCCGGCTGCGTACGGCTCGCCAAGATCACTTTCTACAAACTGAACATTTTTGATTTTGATCCATCTGCCAACGTCAGCGAAAGAAAGTTGAGGAATAGTTCTTTCAGTTGCTTCTACTTTGGTAATGTTTTCTTTAGAATCAAAGAAATATTTGAAAACATCCTTTTCTTCAACCTGACCGATATTTCCGTTGAATGGGGCTCCTAATTGGAATTCTCCGCCGGATTTACCAATATAAAGATCTTTTAATTTAATAATCAAATTCTTACCTACACGGAATCTTCCATCCTGATAAAGATTAAGTTTGTTGATATTCACACGGATTCCTCCGGTAGCATCCTCGATATAAACGTATTTGTAAAGGTTACCCGTTTCGTCGTTTGCAATTACTTTAGCTTTAAGGTATGCATCTTGAGTAATTTGAGTGTAATTCCCACTGGTGTACATTTGCTTCACTTCTGCAACAGTTTTCTGTGTTGAATTTGCAGGATTAAATGAACAAGGATCCGCGGTGATTCCATCTTTTCTTGGGAAGGTATTCATTTCCAGATCGGTATCTCTTACGATATACATTTGGTAAGTAGTGTTGTATTTACTATAGATTCCCACAAATTTTCCTTTTCCAGCTGGTAGTGTTTTGGTTGCAAAAGATGCGTAACCACTGTTTCTTACCACACGTGAAGTTGTAGTACTTGGATCGTTAATTGCACGATCAACTGTAGTAGAAGGAGGTGCAAATGTGGAACAAAGCACTTTGCTGTCGAATTCGGCATTATTTACTTGAATTAAACAACCTAAATACTGGTCATTCGCAGAAACCATTTGTGCAAATGTCATCACTTTTGGTACAATTTGAGCTAGTGGATCGCATGATCTTTTGATATGCTCAGTAACCATTTTCTCCGGAATTCTATCGAAAGTTCCGTTTACCATTGCTCCCAACTGGGTTACTCCTCCGTACACACCTACAGCCAAATCTTTCACCTCGATGTAGATTTTTGAACCTTGAGGATAGTTTGCATAATTGCTCAAAGAATTTACACTAATGGTGAAACCTTGAGTTGGATTCTCCGGTGCATCTTGAATATAGATATACTTATAGATATTCCCGGTTTCATCAGAAGAAGAAACGTAACCTTCGATATACGCTTTGTCGGTAATGGTTATGTTTTTAGGTTTTGCTTTGATCTGTAGCAAAGTCCATTTTTCAAAACCGTTCGCCGGATTTTCGTAATAAGATGCCTCAGTACAAACCAATAAATTGTCGGCATTTGGCGCATCATACTCATCATCGTGTACGCAGCTATTGAACAGGAACGCACTGAAAACAATGGTGAATAATTTTATGAAAGAAAAGTATTTTTTCATTTTTTTTAATTTAAATATTAGAATCTTAAATAAACATTAGCGAAGAAAGTAGTACCTCTGTCATACCAAAGTTTCGGTCCGAAAAGAGCATAACCTCCTTTTTCTGCGTTCAAATTGTCTTCATAAGATGCTGCGAAGTTGGATTTTCTACCTTGTTCAAATCCGCCAGTTACGTAATCTCTGTTGTTTAAGATATTATTTACACTTACACTAACTCCCATTCTGTATTTACCGATAAGGAAAGATTTTCCTGCATTGGCATTCAGCATAAATTGGTCATCAAATTTTTGTTGTTTAAGGAGCGCAGCTACATTTTCGGCATTAGCTTCAGGAATATCAAATCCTGTGTATTCTCCGGTGGTAGAACCATAGATATCTCCGGTTCTAGGGTTGGTGTAGAAGTTTGCAGTTCTGTTGATCACTGAAAAATCCAAATACTGATCCATCAAATAGTTGGCAGAAACACCTAACCACCAGAATTTCGTAGAGTTATATTTCAATCCTAACGAGAAAGCTTTTTGTGGAGTTCCAGCAACTTTTAGTCCTTTGATATTGGCTTCACCAAATTCTTGGTCTGCAGCGAAGTAGGTTCTGTCCACATCACTATATGAATAAGCTTTTGGGTTATTGGTGTATTCATAATCTCCCACACTGGCTACAAAATTTGCATTCAATGTTGGGGTTACTTTTACGTCAAGACCTAGTTCAGCTCCCATGTATCTCTTATCGGCACCACTTAGTACTTCAGCGATGAATGCATTTGGAGCTCCAATTGCAGAGTTGTCATCACCTCCACCTTCTAAGTAATATCTGGAAATATCGGTACTGTTGCTGATGGTAGTATAATATCCTGAAAGTCTAATTTTCAAAACTTGACCTCTGTGGATATAGCCCAAATCGTTTGAATTAATCATTTGGTTAGAAAGTCCCGGCGTCATTCTTTCATTTACCCTAGGATTCACAAAAATTTCGTTGAGTGTAGGTGCTACACTGAAGAAAGCTCCGTTATAAACGATGAAGTTTTTACCATCGATTTTGTAAGTCACTCTACCTTTCACCCCTCCGTCTAAAGCATCATAAATACCGCTTTTTCCTTTGGAAGTGTTTAGATAGAAATGGTGTCTGTATTTTCCGTCTCTTTGAGATTCTGAATAAGAGGAGAAAATAGAACCCATAATGTTCCATTTCGGTAAATCGAGTTCTGTAGAAGCATTGAATGCATATGAGGAACGATTTAAAAGATAGTTGTACTGAGTACGGTCTCCTTCTCTTACTTCTACATTTGCATCATCTACGTTATATGGATTATCACCTCCGAAAGCATTCAGGTTATAAGCGAAATCAGCGCCCAATAAATCGCTTACTCTTCGGAAATTGTCTGATTTTAGATTTTGATAATTGAAATTTAGGTTCAATTTCCAGTTAGGTTGCAACTGAGTATCAAAATGTGAAGAGTAATTGAATGTTTTATCTTCATTCACATCTTCTACCATGGTATAGATGGCGCCTCTTTTCTCGCCGTTCATTCCGGTTTTGTTCAAATAGTTGGCTCTATATAAAGCATCCCAATTAATTTGACTAACGTTGCTGTCATTTTTCCAGCTATTTCTTACTGCTTCAATCTCAGCCAATTCGTCTGCGGTGATATCGTTTCCTCCATCGCTTTCTAATTCTAAAGCTTTAGAGAAGAAATAGCTTGGTAATTTTCTGTAGTAAGTAGGGTTAGGATCTGTTCCGTGGAACCAATCCAATCTGCTTCTAGCGTCGCTTCCGAATTGATAAGAAAAGGTGTTGGTCCAGTTGGATGTTTTACCTAATTTCAAATAATCGGTCAACATAAATATTGGCTCGAAAGTTTTTCTAATTCTAGAATTTCTTTTTTCACCATCTTGCCATCCCCAATACGAGTTGTAATTTTTGCCCATCAAGTCATAAACTTCTTGAGTATTTGGTGCATTGCTCGCTCGGTAACTTGGCGCTCCGAAAGCGGTAATGTTTATGGCGTGTCTGCTTGAAAATTGTTTTTCAATCGCCCCAAAATATGCGTAGCTGTTTTGTTGCGTTCCATCAATAACTCCTTCTTCAGCCCATCTTCTACTTGCGGAGAATGTGAACGCCCAACCGTTTTTGCTTAATCCAGAAGAATAAGTAGCCATGGCTCTGTGACGATAACTTCTGTTGGTGAACGAATATGCTAACGATGTTTGCTTTCTGTAGGAAGAAGCTCTTGTGTTATAATATACAACGCCTCCTAAATTACCAAAAGTATAAGCAGATGGAGTAATATTATCGACAGATTCGTATGGATAACGGGTTACGTCGTTCAATCCTCCCCAGTTACTGAAATCTACTCTTCCATCATCATTTTTCGACATAGAAATACCGTTGAACAATACATCTTCGTAACGATTATCCACGCCTCTTGGTCTAAACCAATAAGCACCCAACTCAAATGCTGTCACACTTTGGAAAATATCTCTCCCCGAGTTCAGCAAACCGATGGTTGGATGCATAGAAGATCCGTCTTCATCGCTATCACTCGCTGCATCATCTATTACTACTACACCAAGATTATTATTCGCAGGAGCCAAACTGATCACTCCTAAATCTTTTCTTTTCTCATCAGAAGTCACATCAAATTCGATAACTTTCTGGTCAAAACTTTGTTTGGAAACAGTAATTAAATAATGACCCGGTTGCAAATCGACAAACTGAAAATAACCAATTTTGTCGGCTTTCACGTTTTCAGTAGACGCTCCAAGTTCGATCTCAGCACTCTCTACTGGTTTTCCTTGTTGATCTTTAACATAAGCATACACAGTGGTTTGCGCGAAGTAAAAAGATGCAGGCAACAAAGTAAACAATGAGATTAAGGATAATTTTTTTATCATAACAAATTATTTATTTTTCCCTATTGATAAAAGTTTTTTAAGGGGCAACAAATTTAAACTTAATTTTTGTTAAGTTAAACATTTTTAACACTTTATTCGCAATAATTTCGGTTAATAATTCTTAATATACTTATAAATCAATAGCAAACAACTGTTCCGCAGCTTGCATTTTCATTCAATTTATTTTTAAGCTTTTAGTTAGAAAATATTAGTATTTTTACGCTCTTAAAATTTTCAAATGAAAAAACATTTTATCTTATTCGCAGTCTTGAGTTTTGGGCTATTTTTCTCACAACAAAGACAGGTGCAGAGAGCGACAGTGGCATTCCTGAACGTAGAAAACCTTTGGGATACCATTCCTTCCGCTGATTACATCGATGGAACCAAAGATTTCAAAAACCCGGCTTTTCACAGAAGTGTTCCTATTGATTCCTTAAAATACCTTGAAACTACCGAAGAATACAAAGGAGAATGGAGTGATGAATTACTGGTAGGCAAAAAGGTAATCCGCCACCAAATATTAGCGACCGATTTCACCGTAAACAGTCCTAAAAACTGGAATACTGCAAAATACAACCAAAAAATCGCTAACGAAGCAAAAGTGATTTCAGAGCTTGGTCGCCAATATACGAACGACAACCCTGCAGTCGTAGGATTAATCGAGGTGGAAAACCGGCAAGTGGTACAAGATCTTATCGCGCATCCTTTATTAGCAAAAAGTAATTACGGAATTGTGCATTACAATTCTTATGATGCAAGAGGAATTGATGTGGCCATCATTTACCAAAAAAACAGACTTAAAGTAACCGATCACTATGTAAAAGACATTAAAATTTTTAATGAAGAAGGAAAAAGATCGTACACCAGAGGAATACTAGTTGTAAAAGGCCTGCTGGATGGCGAGAAAGTAGCTTTCTTTATGAATCACTGGCCATCAAGAAGTGGTGGTGAGGCTGCTTCGATGCCAAGACGTGCTGCTGCTGCAAAACTCTTAAAAGATGAAATGGACAAAACAATCGCTGAAGATCCGGAAAGAAAATTATTTGCAATGGGAGATTTCAATGATGATCCGGTAAGCCCAAGTTTGAGAAAAATTCTGGGAGCCGTAGGAGATCCCTCTCAGCTTTCGGAAAAAACACCTTACTATAATTTAATGTACAAACACTATAAAGCGGGAGTTGCATCTTTAGCATATCGCGATGCTCCAAACCTTTTCGACCAAATTATTGTTTCAAAAAATCTTTATTCTACCGAAAAACTCACCCCAATTTACAGCGTTTTTAAAGCAGAAATTTTCGCGCCTTCATACCTCGTAAATAACGAAGGACAGTGGAAAGGCTATCCTCTAAGGTCGTGGGATGGCGACCGATTCACAGGTGGCTACAGTGACCACTTCCCTGCTGTTGCCGTAATCCAAAAAGAATACAAACCTGCTAAATAAGATTTTTTAAAATCAATATAAAAACCGGACTTTTATAAGCTCCGGTTTTATTTTTTCATAACTTTATCTCAAAATAATGCGATGAAAAATTTAGTTTCTTTTTTAATGATTCTATTCTTGGCTGTCAGTTGTTCCCCGCAGAACAAAGTCGCCGACAATAAAGAAAATACAGCCATTAAACCTGAAAAAAACGAAGAAGGCGAATGGGACATCGAAGTTTTGGATCCCCGATACGATTACTTCCTGAATGCGATTGCTAAACCGATGAATATGTATTCTGAAAGTTATTTGAAGAACAAAAACGCTTTTTTGGTCTCCGAATGGAATTCCTATTACTTTTCCGGAAGATACAGAAATGTGATTGAATCTTCCATCGATTATAATCCTCAGGAAAATTACGGATTGAAATTCGAATACAAACTCTACCAGGTTTTCGCGTATGTTCAGTGGAAATATGGCTTGAAAATGAATGGTTTAAGCCAAGCCGACGTCCGATAAACTCCAAAAAAAAGGTTCAGATAATTCCTGAACCTTTTCTATGATAGTTTAAGTGAAATTACTTATTGAATTTCTCCTCCACCTTATCCCAATTTACCACATCAAAAAATGCTGAAACGTAATCTGGTCTTCTGTTTTGGTAATTCAAATAATAAGCATGTTCCCAAACATCCAAACCTAAAACCGGAGTTCCCTTGCAATCTGAAACGGGCATCAATGGGTTGTCCTGATTTGGAGTAGAACAAACTGCTACAGAACCATCTTCTTTTTTACACAACCAAGCCCAACCAGAACCAAATCTTGTTTTCGCAGCTTCTGAAAAATCTGTTTTAAATTTTTCGAAACCGCCGTACGCTTCAATTGCGGCTTTTACGTTTCCTACCGGCTCTTTACTACCTCCCGGAGTCAAAATTTCCCAGAAAAGATAGTGGTTATAGTGACCACCTCCGTTGTTTCTTACCGCCGCTTTATCAGATCCTGTTTTGCAGATTTCTTCAATAGATTTTCCTTCCAAATCAGTTCCTTCAATCGCTTTGTTCAAGTTGTCAATGTAAGCTTGATGATGCTTTGTATGGTGAATTTCCATTGTTTTTGCATCTATAGTAGGTTCTAATGCATCGTAAGCATAACCTAATTTCGGTAATTCGAATGCCATAATTTTTATATTTAAATGTTAATACCCAAATTTAATCATAATCTCAGCGACAAGCAAAACTGAGCATCTACTTTAATAAATCTTTAACATTGATAAAAACAAAAAACGGCTCAAAAGAACGGTTTATGATATCAGAGCATGTAGATTATTTATTCATACTCATCAGAAATTCTTCATTATTTAAAGTTCCTTTGATGTTTTTGCTTACAAATTCCATGGCTTCCACCGGATTCATATCTGCAAGATATTTTCTCAGGATCCACATGCGTTGCTGCGTAACTTCATCCAAAAGCAAATCATCTCGTCTGGTACTGGATGAAACCAAATCAATCGCCGGATAAATTCTCTTGTTGGCAATTTTTCTATCGAGTTGAAGTTCCATATTTCCGGTTCCTTTGAATTCTTCAAAAATCACTTCGTCCATTTTAGAACCCGTATCAATCAAAGCAGTGGCAATTATCGTTAAAGATCCACCTCCTTCGATGTTTCTCGCTGCTCCGAAGAATCTTTTTGGTTTATGAAGCGCATTTGCATCAACCCCACCCGATAGAATTTTCCCGGAAGCAGGCGTCACCGTGTTATATGCTCTCGCCAGACGCGTAATCGAATCCAACAGAATCACCACATCATGGCCACATTCTACCATTCTTTGCGCTTTGGAAAGAACCAAATTTGCCACCTTCACATGTTTTTCAGCCGGTTCATCAAAGGTAGAAGCAATGACTTCTGCATTTACACTTCTTTCCATATCGGTTACCTCTTCCGGTCTTTCATCGATAAGTAAAATCATCATGTAAGCTTCTGGATGATTGGCAGAAATCGAATTCGCAATATCTTTCAACAACATGGTTTTACCGGTTTTTGGTTGCGCCACAATCATTGCTCGCTGGCCTTTACCAATTGGAGTAAATAAATCGACAATTCGGGTAGAAAGCGTAGAATTTTTTCCTGTTAAATTAAATTTTTCCTCAGGGAAAAGCGGAGTTAGAAACTCAAACGCCACACGATCTTTTATGAATTCTAGATCGCGACCATTTACTTCAGTTGGCTTTAGAAGAGAAAAATATTTTTCACCATCTTTCGGCAAACGAACGATTCCGCGAACGGTATCTCCGGTTTTCAATCCAAAATTTCTAATCTGGTTGGTCGAAACATACACATCATCAGGAGAAGAAATATAAGAAAAATCTGAGGAACGAAGGAATCCGTAATTATCAGGAAGTATCTCTAAAACGCCTTCAATGGTTACCAAACCATCAAAATTGAATTCTTTTTTAGGTTGTTCCTCTTGCTGATCAGTGATTTGCTGATTCCGATTTTGGTTAGGATTTTTATTCTGGTTTTTTTGGTTCGAATGCTGAGGTTTATTTTGATTGGGATTTTTGTTCCCATTCCCGTTTTGATTGGAATTCTGGTTGGAATTTTGATTTTTCTGCGGTTCCTGTTTTACTTCCACCTCGGGTGCCACTTCTACAGCAACATTTTCAGCAGGCATCGCTTCTTTGGGTGTATTTACACGCTGTCTTTTCTTCCTTTGCTGAGGCTTTTGAACTTCAGCTTCCTGGTCTTCAACTTTTTCCGCTGCTGGAACTTCTGCAGGTTTTTCAGCCGCAATTTCTGCAACAGGAGCTTCTGCACTTTCCAATGGAATTTCTGGGGAAACTTCTACAGATTTTTCTGTTTTCTTTTTCGCGGCAGGTTTTCTGGTCGCTTTTTTGGGTGCAGGAGCTGCATTTTCTTCTGTAGTCATAGGGAGTTCGGTGGCGTTGAAATAATCTTTTGCAACTTTCGTATTGGAAGCCTGAAAATCCAGGATTGCAAAGATTTTATCATTATCGGTGCTGTTTCTAGCAAGTTTAACGCCTAAATCTTTCGTGATTTTGGTCAATTCCGATTCGGACTTCGACCGTAACGTTTCAATGTTAAACATAAATTGTTATGTAAAAAGTATTTTTATAAGTAGGTGTAAGTAAGAAAGTTAAGCCGGACGGCTTTTCTTATTGAAGCATTTGTACTGCAAATCTACATTAATTTTTTATTTATGCAAAAAATTATTATTATTTTTGCACCTCATTCTCAACAATATGCTGCAAAGAATACAAACGGTTTGGATAGGTTTAGCGATTTTGGGCGCAATTTTTTTGTTCTTCACCGGACAAGATTTTTCACTTTTCGGAGAAATTCCATTCGTAACTGTTGCCTGTGTAGCGTTGGTTTTATTGGGATTATTAAGCATTTTCAGCTACAAAAACCGCAAAAGACAAATTCTGCTGAACCTTATTAGCATTATTATAAACGCTTTGTTGCTCGGTTTGTTGGCGTATTGGCTACTCAATTTATCTGGAGGAATTCATTTTCCTGAGAAAGGTATTGAGCCGTTTTTCCCGTTTTTATCGGTAATATGTTTGTTTATTGCAAATATTTTTATCCGAAAAGACGACAGGCTCGTAAAATCTGTAGACAGACTCCGCTAACCTCACAACGATTTTTTTTGAGTGAAACAGTTCCTTCGGGAGCTGTTTTTTTTTATTCCAGTGTTTGAAAATATGATCTATATAGAAAACAATTCGGGGAAAATCTATTTTTTATAGTTCATTTTTAAATTTTAGTAGAATCAATCCAAAGTAAAATGAAGAAGTAAATCTGAACTAATTGAAAAATCCGTAATTTCGCTCCTTAATTTCATTGAATGAAACCATTACAACGCATTCTTTCTTTCGCAAAACCTCATCAAAAATATCTTTTCGGAAGTATCTTTTTCAACATCATGTATTCTGTACTCAATATCTTTTCGGTAGCGACGATGCTTCCGATTCTGGGTTTAATGTTTGGGACAGTCGAGAAGGTTGATACTACAAAGCCGCCGGTAAACTCCGGGCGAATTGTAGATTTTTTCGGCTACGCAAAAGATTGGGCGTATTACACCATCCAAAAAAGTATTGATGCCAACGGAACGGTAAAAGTCCTGGCGGTTTTATGTGCCGTAACTGCAGTTGCATTTTTACTTCGAAACATTTTCAGGTATCTTGGAGCATTTCTCCTTGTAAATTACCGTGTAGGCATCACCAAAGATTTGCGGACTGCGATGTACAATAAATTCCTGAAACTCCCGGTTTCATTTTTCACCGAAAAGCGGAAAGGAGACATGATGAGCCGCATTTCCAACGATATTGCCGGCGTGGAAGGCGGAATTATGGGAAGCCTGGTCGATGTGATCAATGCGCCGTTTATGATTATTTCCTCGCTTATCACGCTGTTTATTCTTTCACCAAAACTAACGCTCTTTTCTCTGCTTGTTTTCCCTTTGATGGGCGGATTGATTGCCTGGGTCGGAAAAAGTCTTAAAAAACAGGCGACTGCTGCACAGGAAGAATTGGGAAATCTTTTTTCACTGGTTGATGAAACCCTGAAATCATCAAAGGTTATTAAAATTTTTAACGCCGATAAAATCTTAAAGAACAGATTTAATTCCACCACCGATAAATGGAAAAAATACGCGATCGGGATGAGCCGCCGCCGAGAATTGGCCTCGCCGATGAGTGAATTTCTCGGGTCTGTCACTATTTTGATTATTACCTGGTTTGCCGGCGTTCAGATTTTAAATGAACAGACCATGGAACCGGAAACTTTCTTGGTGTTTATCGGGATGTTTTTCCAGATTCTGGATCCTGCAAAGAAGTTATCGAGTGCAATTTCAAATATCCAGGGCGGAATGGCAAGTTTAGAAAGGGTTGCCGAAGTATTGGATTATGATTTAAAGGTGGAAGAAATTGCAAATCCTGTCGCTATTTCAACTTTAAAAGATAAAATTGAATTCAAAAATATTGGATTTTATTATGACAAAGACAATGTAATCTTAAAGAATTTCAGCATCGTTATTCCAAAAGGGAAAACAGTGGCTTTGGTGGGACAATCCGGCTCAGGAAAAACCACCATTGCGAATCTTTTGGCGAGATTTTACGACGTCTCCGAAGGCGAAATTTTGGTCGATGGTGAGAATATCAAAAATCTAAATCTAAAAGAATATCGAGAACTTTTAGGGATGGTAACCCAGGAATCCGTTTTATTTAATGATTCTGTTTTCAACAATATTTTGATGGGAAATCCCGATGCAACGGAAAATGAAGTAGTGGCCGCTGCGAAAATAGCCAATGCTCATGAGTTTATTGAAAGTCTTCCGGAAAAATATTACACCAACATCGGCGACGATGGGAACAAGCTTTCGGGCGGACAAAAACAAAGGGTTTCTATTGCCAGAGCCGTTCTGAAAAATCCGCCGATCATGATTTTGGACGAAGCAACATCGGCTTTAGACACAGAAAGCGAAAGATTTGTACAAGATGCTTTGGAAAAAATGATGGAAAACCGAACTTCGCTGGTTATCGCACACCGACTTTCAACCATTCAGAAAGCGGATTGGATTGTGGTGATGGAACGCGGAAATATCGTAGAACAGGGAACCCACGACGAGCTGATGAATAAAAATAATGTCTACAGAAGGTTGGTGGAATTGCAGAATTTTGGGTAAAAATGGTTTGAGAATTTTAAAATTAACTCTTTATAGAATTTTAAAATTTAATTACTTCCCAATCATCTTTTTAATCGAATTCAGCTTCATTAAAGCTTCTATAGGCGTCAAAGTATTGATATCGATTTTTGTAAGTTCTTCTCGGATATTCTCTAAAACCGGATCATCAAGCTGGAAGAATGAAAGTTGCATATTTTCATCAGTAATCGCTTTGGCAGAATCTTTAGATCCACTTTGTGAACGGCTTTTCTCCAGCGTTTTTAAAACTTCATTGGCACGGTTTACAACCTTTGAAGGCATTCCCGCCAGTTTTGCCACATGAATCCCGAAACTGTGCTCACTCCCTCCCGGCAATAGTTTTCGCATAAAAATAATATTTCCTTTGTTCTCCTGAATGGACACGTGGAAATTTTTAATTCTTTCGAAATTCACCGTCATTTCGTTGAGCTCATGGTAATGTGTTGCAAACAATGTTTTCGCCTGTGTCGGATGTTGATGAAGGTATTCCGCAATCGCCCAAGCGATAGAAACACCATCGTAAGTTGAAGTTCCGCGGCCAATTTCATCCAACAAAATCAAGCTTCTATCGGAAATATTATTCAAAATATTCGCCGCCTCATTCATCTCAACCATGAAGGTAGATTCCCCCGCCGAAATATTATCCGTTGCACCAACACGCGTAAAAATTTTATCGAGAATCCCGATTTCAGCATGTTTTGCCGGAACAAAACTTCCGATCTGAGCCATTAAACAAATAATGGCTGTTTGTCTTAAAATCGCTGATTTACCTGCCATATTTGGTCCTGTAACCATGATAATCTGCTGCGAATCTTTGTCCAAAAACAAATCATTCGGAATGTATTTTTCTCCTAATGGTAGCGCATTTTCAATGATCGGATGTCGCGCTTCTTTCAATTCAATCGAGTAAGAATCATTTAAATTCGGTCTCGTATAACTTTCGGAAACGGCCAGTTCCGAAAAACCAACACCACAGTCGAGCTCAGCAATAATTTTTGAATTTTCCTGAATCGAATCGATATAAATCATTACATTTTCGCAGACTTTGCGGTAAAGTTCGTGCTCTATTTTTGAGATTTTTTCTTCAGCACCAAGGATTTGGTCTTCGTATTCCTTCAGTTCTTCGGTGATGTATCTTTCGGCATTCACCAAAGTTTGTTTTCGTATCCAATAGCTCGGAACTTTGTCTTTATGCGTGTTTCGAACTTCAATAAAATATCCAAAAACACCATTGAAACTGATTTTCAAACTTGAAATTCCTGTTCGTTCGATTTCTCGTTCGCACATTTCGTCGAGGAAATTTTTTCCTTTGTTTTGCAAACCTCGCAAGTGATCGAGTTCTTCGGAAATTCCGGTTTTTATCACATTTCCTTTTGCAATATTCACCGGAAGTTCCTCATTCAGATAATTCTGCAAATACGTGATGAGTTCTTCAAGATTATTAAGCGGCTCAAGCCATGCCAAAATCTCCGCAAAAGGATGGAGCAAATTTTTAATCTGCTGAATATTCAGCAAACTGTGGCGCAAATAACCTAATTCTTTCGGCGAAATTTTTTCCGAAGCCAATTTTCCCATCAATCGGTCAAGATCGGAAATCGATTTTAGCAGTTGCTGAATTTCATATTTCAAGTGATCCTCTTTATTGAAAAACTCAATTAAATTTAATCGTCGGTTAATTTCATCCACTGATTTTAATGGCAAAATAAGTCGTCTTCTGAGCAATCTTCCGCCCATCGGCGTTGCGGTTTTATCGATAATATCGAGTAAAGATTTCCCTTGCGGATGGCTTGGATGAACGATTTCGAGATTTCTTAATGTAAAATGATCCATCATCAGATAATCATCCTGAGGAATCAGCTGAATTTTTGTAATATGCTGCAAAAGTGCGTGATGGGTATCTTCTACCAAATATGCAAAAATAGATCCAGCAGCGATAATTCCGAGTTTCAAAGTCTCAATACCAAATCCTTTCAACGAATTGGTTTTGAAATGATTGGTCAGTTTTTCGTACGCATAATTGTACTGAAAAGCCCAATCTTCCAGGTTAAATGAGTTTTTATTTTTAAGTTGCGAAGGGAGCTCCACAGATCTTTGATAAATGATTTCGCTGGGATCAAAAGTAGAAACGATGTGTAGTAATTTCTCCAAATTCCCTTCAGAAACCAGAAATTCTCCGGTGGAAACATCTACCAAACCGATTCCGTATTTTTCTTTTTCTTTATGAATGGAAAGCAAAAAATTATTCTTTTTCGAGCTTAAAACCTGCTCATTGAAAGTGACTCCGGGAGTAACGAGTTCTGTAACACCACGTTTTACGATACCTTTCACAGATTTTGGATCTTCCAGTTGGTCGCAAATCGCAACACGAAGTCCGGCTCTCACCAATTTCGGCAAGTAAGAATCGATGGAATGATGCGGAAAACCGGCAAGTTCGATATGACCTTCCCCGTTGGCTCTTTTCGTAAGAACAATTCCTAAAATTTGAGAAGTTTTTATGGCATCGGTACCAAAAGTTTCGTAGAAATCCCCAACCCGAAACAACAAAAGAGCATCGGGATATTTCGCCTTGATCGTGTTGTACTGCGTCATTAAAGGAGTTTCTTTCTTTGCCATAAGTTGCTTTAGGCTTTGCGCATCGTGCTTTTAGCCATATTTTTAGTTAATTTTGCCAAAAATACGAAAATGTCATCCACCAAGAAACTGAAACTCGAAGAATTAGGCCGAATCGATATAGAAACCTTCAAACAAACTGAAAAAATTCCGTTGGTAGTAGTTTTGGACAATGTGAGAAGCATGCATAATGTAGGTGCAGTTTTCCGAACTGCAGATGCATTTATCATCGAAAGAATTGTACTTTGTGGAATTACGCCGCAACCGCCGCACCGGGAAATTCACAAAGCGGCATTAGGAGCAACCGAAAGTGTTGACTGGATTTATGAAAAAAATATTTCCGCGGCGTTACAGAATCTACAAAATGAAAATTACATAATCGTTGGAATTGAACAAACTTCAACTTCGGAAATAATGACGGATTACACCATTAATAAAGAAGAAAAATACGCTTTAGTTCTAGGAAATGAGGTAGAAGGATTAAGCGACGAAACGCTTCCTCTTTATGACACTTTCCTGGAAATTCCACAATTGGGAACCAAACACTCGCTGAATGTTTCGGTTTGTGGAGGAATTGTGATGTGGGAATTCTTTAAAAAGCTAAAAATGTAGCAAGTGGGAATTTTCCTTTGCTACATTTTCAGATTTTATTATAAAAAAATATTATCTCCAACCGCCGCCAAGAGCTTGATACAACTCAACTCCGGCTTTCATTTTGGCATATTCCGCATTGGAAATATTGAGTTCGGCGTTCAACGAATTTACGGACGCGTTGATCACTTCCAAATAGTTCGCCATCCCATAATTCACTAATTCCTGAGAATATTCCACCGATTTTTTGTAGGCCTCAAGTTCTTTTTTCTTCAGATCAATAAATTTATCCTGGGATTCGTACACTTTCAAGGCATCAGAAACTTCTTTACCTGCATTGAGAAGGGTTTTGCGGAAATTAAGATATGCTTTTTCTTTATTGGCCAAACTCACCTCGTAATTGGTGCGAATTTGCCTTTGGTTCAAAATAGGCTGCACCAAACCGCTTACAACATTAGCAAAAAGAGAATTTGCATTAAAAAGATGATCAATATCCAAACTTTGTACGCCACCACTTCCGGTGATTCTTAATGTTGGATAAAATTGTGCTTTCGCAGCGTTGGATAATTCAAAAGCGGAAATTAAATCATATTCGGACGCCATCACATCCGCTCTGTTTGATAACAAACTTGCTGAAAATCCAAGTTGATATTCCGCCGGCATTTTTTGTTGTACTAAAGTTGATCTTTCAATTTTCTGAGAGGGAACACCCATCAGCAGACTCATTGCATTTTCCAAAAGTGCAATTTGAGTGTCGGTATCAATCAGCAAAGATTGTGCATTGAAAACAAGCGCTTCACTCTGTTGTACCGCAACTTCAGATAAAGTTCCGGCTTCTTTCAGCGCCTTAGTGGTTTCTAGATTTTTGTTTCTTAAAGCAATGGTTTCGTTGATAATCCTTTTCTGTTCATCCAAGGTTAAAAGTTGATAATAAGCGGTTGCAATGGCAGCAACTAAATCGCTTTTCACAGCTTTATGCGCTGCCACAGTTCCTAAATATTGAGCCAGTTGTGCTTTTTCCTGCGCTTTCATTTTGCCCCAAATATCAGCTTCCCAAGAAAGATCTCCACTTACATCAAACAAATTATTGTACTGCCGCTCACCCGAAAGTTTGCCGAGTTGGGTATTTAAGGATTGGGTTTGAAAAGTATAAGAAGGTCCCACAGAAAGCGTTGGTAAATAAGCTGCTTTGCTTTGTTTAAGGTAAGCTTCTGCAGACACAATATTTTGAAGCGCAATTCGGATATCCAAATTATTTTGTAAACCTTCATCAATATGTTTCTGAAGAACAGGATCGGTGAAAATTGATTTCCAGGAAATACTTGCAACAGAAGCAGAATCCTTTGGAAGCGCATCCGTTCGGAACAGGTTCTCGTTGATATCTTTGGGCCTTTCGTATTTTTCGCGGGTCGCACAGGACGAAACCACAAAAACGGTCAACAAAAGGAAAATGATTTTTATGTTTAGCTGTTGTTTCATTTTTAAATATATTATTCCGCAAGGTTGAATTCTTTTTTCTTCAGAGGTTTAATTTTTTCCTGTAACCATTGGAAGATCACATACAATACAGGAATTGCCAATAAACCGAAAAAAGTTCCGATTAGTAATCCTGCAGCAGCTCCCGTTCCAATGGAGCGGTTTCCGGAGGAGCCAATACCGGAAGCAAAAACCAACGGAAGCATCCCGAAGATAAAGGCAAAAGAGGTCATCAAAATAGGTCTTAACCTTGCTTTTGCAGCGTTAATGGCGGACATTGCTAAGGTTTCGCCATGATTTCTTCGTTGCACTGCAAATTCGACGATGAGAATTGCATTTTTAGCTAAAAGTCCCACCAACATAATGAGTGCTATCTGGAAATAAATATTGTTTTCGAGTCCTGTGATACTTTGACCGAAATAGGCACCGATTACCCCCAACGGAAGCGAAATAATTACCGCCAAAGGAAGAAGAAAACTTTCGTACTGTGCAGCAAGAATGAAATATACAAATACAAAACTCAATATAAAAATAACCGCTGTCTGAGAACCGGAACTTACCTCCTCTTTGGAAAGTCCGGTGAATTCTACCACATAATCGGATGGCAATTTCTCGGCTGCAACTTCTTGAACCGCCCTAATTGCATCACCTGTGGAATATCCAGGATTGTTTGATCCCGAAATCGAAATGGAAGTAAACAGGTTATATCTTTCCACAGATTTCGGCCCGAAAGTCCTCTCCATAGTTACGAATTGCGAAACTGGGGTCATCTGTCCGGAAGTGGTTTTCACATAAATACTGCTTAAATCGGTAATTTCATTTCTGGCATCAGGAAAGGCCTGTACCATCACTCGGAATTGCTTCCCATATTTGGTAAAATCTGCTGCGTAAACCCCTCCGATATATCCCTGCATCGTACTGAGGATATCTGACACAGAAACTCCGGTTTCTTTAGCTCTTGGAACATCAATCACCATTTCATATTGTGGATAATTGGTGTTAAAAGAAGTTTGTGCAAACTGAATCTCGGGTCTTTGCATCAAAGCGCCCAAATAATCTTTTGCAACTGCGTCAAGCTGTTTCAAATCTCCCCCTGATTTATCAAGCATCACCGCAGAAAAACCATCACTTGTACCAAATCCCGGAATACTTGGAGGAGAGAAAAACACAATTTTCGCATCGGCATAACGGCTACCGAGACCAAATAATTTTTTGGTAATGGATTCTACCGATTGTTCAGAATCTTTTGCTCTTTCGTCAAATGGTCGAAGTCTTACGAAGGCTTGACCAGCATTGGACCCTGATCCCGACATAAAACCACGGCTTGCGGTGAAAGTTACGTTCGCAACTCCAGGAATTTTTCGCGCTTCACTTTGTAAATCTTTTAATACATTATACGTTCTTTCCATAGAAGCTCCCGGAGGAAGTGCGACGTCAGTAAATATAATTCCGCGGTCTTCTTTCGGTACAAAGCCAGAAGGCATTTTAGAATTCGACCACCAGAAGAACAATCCTCCAATCGCAAAAATCACTAAAGTAATCCATTTATGCCTTAAAAGAAAAACAAAAAGTCTTCCGTATCGGTCAGTTGCTGATTTAAATGCTAGATTAAATTTATAGAAAAATTTATCTTTGAAATTCATCGAAGCGTATTCTTGATGATGGGCGTGATTTGGCTTTAAAAATAAAGAACATAAAACCGGACTCAGCGTCAATGCATTCACTGCAGAAATTAAAATTGCGACAATCAAGGTAACTCCAAATTGCTGATAAAAAACTCCTGTAGGCCCCGTAATAAAGGTAACCGGAATAAATACCGCCGACATCACCAAAGTAATGGAAATAATGGCTCCGGTAATATCATCCATCGCACTGATGGTTGCTTTTTTAGCATCGCCAATACCATTTTCCATTTTAGCGTGAACCGCTTCTACAACAACGATTGCATCATCCACCACAATTCCGATCGCCAACACCAATGCGAAAAGCGTTAATAAATTTAATGAATAGCCGAATAAATTCAAGAAGAAAAATGTACCAACAATAGAAACAGGAACAGCTATCGCTGGAATCAAAGTTGAACGGAAATCCTGCAAGAAAATATAAACCACGATAAATACAAGTACGAAAGCTTCCAAAAGCGTGTGAATTACTTTTTCAATGGAGGCTTCAAGAAAATCGTTCGTATCGAAATTGATGGTATATCCTACATCTTTAGGTAAGGTTTTTTCATTTTTCTCGAGGAACGACTTAATGTCCTTAATAATATCTTGTGCATTGGAACCCGGCGTTTGGAAAATCCCCATACTTACGGAGCTTCTGCCATTGTTTTCACCTTTCGACGTGTAGGATTGCGCATCAAGTTTGATTTCTGCAACATCTTTTAATTTCAAAAACTGTCCGTTTCCGAGGGACTTTAATATGATATCGCCGTAATCTTTTTCTTGATTAAATTTTCCTTTATAGGTAATAACATATTCAAAAGAGCTTCCACTGTTTTGCCCCAGCTGTCCTGCAGCGGCCTCGCGAGACTGTTCGTTGATTGCCGCGGTTACTTCGCTCGGTTCCAATCCATAAGCCGCCATTTTTGAGGGATCTAACCAAATCCTCATGGAGAATGTTTTCCCTCCAAAAGCTTGCGCATCCCCAACTCCGTTGATTCTTTTAATTTCCGGAATTATATTAATATTAAGATAATTTTGAAGCCAAACTTCGTCCAAATCTTTATTAGCAGTATAAAAAGAAAGAAACATCAAGGCACTGGTTTGTTGTTTCTGTACGATAACTCCGGATCGTGTAACATCCGATGGCAAGAGCGGCGTAGCTCGCTGTACTTTATTCTGTACGTTTACTGCCGCGATATCGGGATCCACTCCCTGTTTGAAAAAAACCTGAATTCTTGCCGAACCGTCATTGCCGGCAGAGGACGAAATATAATCCATTCCTTCAACACCATTGACCTGTTCTTCGATGGGAATTACCACACTATTCATCACTGTTTGCGCACTGGCTCCAGTGTAATTTGCGGAAATACTTACGGTAGGCGGAGCGATATCCGGATATTGGGTTACAGGCAATTGATTGAGCCCCAAAACCCCTAAAATTACAATCAGAATCGATATAACACTGGATAAAACCGGTCTGTTAATAAACTTTTTTACCATTAGAATATTGGTTTTATAGCGTTTACAATTTCATCAAAATTCACCGGTTTGGATTTCACAGCGGTTCCCGGCTTCAGCGTAGATACACCTTGCGCTACAATTTTATCTCCTTTTGTAAGACCGCTTTTTACCACCACCAAATTGTTGACACGATCCGTCACTCCAATTAATACATTCTGGGCGGTGTCTTTTTCCACTTTGTAAACATAAACTAAACCCTGCTGCTCGAAAGTTGAACTTTCCGGAACAACCAAGGCCTGATCATAGTGCTTAGGAAGTTTGATGGTTCCGCTATTTCCGTTGCTCAGTAATTTTGTGGCATTCGGGAAAGAAACCCTAAACTGAATGGTCCCGGTTTGCGAATCGATTTGTCCCGTAACGGCTTGTATTTTTCCTTTTTCCGGATATTTGCTTCCATTAGCCAATTCCAGTTCTACCATTGGCATATTTCTTAGCTTTTCAGGAACAGTTGCTCCTACGGAATCTTCCAGAAAGTCGAGATATTCTTTTTCGTTCATCGAAAAATAAGCAAAAACCTCGCTGGTATCGGAAACTGTTGTTAAAGGAACTTGATCTGTTGGCCCCACCAAACTTCCAACCTTTAGCGGTAATCTTCCGACAACTCCGGAAATAGGAGCACGAATAATGGAATAATTAATATTTTCCTGGACTCCTTTATAATTTGCAGAAGCTTGCGAAACATTGGCTGTCGCTTGTTGCTGAGCTGCAATTGCTTGTGAAAGTTGGGCTTGTGCTTTAGCCAAATTCGCTTTGGCGGTTTCCAACTGAACATTGCTGATGATATTTTTCTGTACCAAAGGAATCAGCTTATTTACTTCCACCTGCGCTGCATTCACATTGGCTTTTGCAGCATTCACATTGGCTTTTGCGGCGCTTACTCCGGATTGTGCAGCTCCAATTCCCGCTCTTGCGGCATCTGCTGATTCGTTCAACATATTCGTTTCCAAACGGAAAAGTGGTTGTCCTTTAGCAACATATTGTCCCTCATCTACCAAAACCTGAGTAATATATCCCTGAATTTTCGCTCGTACATCATTATTCACGCGTCCTTGAATGGAAGTGGGGAAAGACAGATAACCGGTAACATTTTTCTCCTGAACCTCTACCACAGGAACTTCTTTTGGCCCCTCTGGTTTTTTTTCTTCTTGCTTTTTACAAGAAAAAACCGATAATATAGAGAAAGAAAAAATGACAATCTTATTTTTCATATTTAAATTTTAGGTAAAGTTTCTTCGATGTTTTGAATATTTTTATTTAAAAGCGATTTATAGTTTTCAAATCGTTGGATATGATGTTCTTCTGAGCAATTTCGATAAGCATTGAGTTTGTCCAGTATTGCCACCTCTTTTTTCAATCGGCTGATAATTGCTGTAAAGCGAATTTGAATATAATTTTCATTAATGGTAAAGAAGCGTTTCCTTTCATTAATTTTATTAAAATCTAGGATTAAATCAGCATTCAGAAGCAAATTAAGGTTAGAAGAAACCGAACTTTTACTGGCAGAAAAAACTTCAACAAATTCCTCAAAACAAATTCCTTTTCTTTCGAAATCGAAAATTAGGTAAGTATAAATCTTTGCAGAAAGTGGCGGAAGATTTAGGGTTTCCCCATAAAACTTCATCATTTCACAAAATAACTCTTGGTCTATTTCTAGGGTTGAATTCATTATGTTGCAAATATATTAATTCAGTTCAGAACAAACCGAACCAAATAATTGAATTAACAAAAAATTAGCAATGAAAAGCTTTTAAAATGATAACTTCAACACAAAAAAATAAATTTTATTAATTTTGTTGCATGGATTTACGAGATCAGCTGAAAAACCTATTCCCGGAACACGAAGAGCAAGTATTTGAAATGCCGGCAGAAAAATTCGTTCAGAAAGAACCTTTGATATGCAAATTTGAAAAAAAAGGCAGAAACGGAAAGCCCGTGACCTTAATCGAAGGTTTCGAAGGCGGGGATGAGGAATTAAAAAAAATCTCAAAAAAAATAAAAACAACTTTGGGAATTGGCGGATCGGAAAAAGACGGAATCATTGTAATTCAAGGTGATAACCGTGATAAAATCATGAAAATCCTTCAGGAAATGGGCTACAAAACCAAAAGAGTCGGAGGATAATAACTTATAAATTTTAACAGGACAAAAAAACTCCTTACCTTTAAAATCCTTTTTCCGAAAGGATTTTTTTAATTTAAAATATAAAAATATGATTATTAAACTAGCGGCTTCCGAATTGGTGCTAAATCCCGACGGAGGAGTTTATCACCTCAATCTTTTGCCGGAAGATATTGCCGAAAAAATAGTATTGGTTGGTGATCCGGACCGTGTACCAAAAGTTTCAAGATATTTCGACAAAATTGAAATTAAAAAGAATAAAAGGGAATTTTATACCCACACCGGAACTTTGCGCGGAGAAAGGATTACAGTAATGTCCACGGGAATCGGAACGGAAAATATTGATATTGTGATGAACGAATTGGATGCTTTAGTGAATATCGATTTGAAAGAAAAAGAGTTCAAAGATACACACCAATCATTGCAACTTTTCCGTTTAGGGACTTGCGGAAGCGTAAATCCTGATGTAGAAGTGGATAATATGCTTGTTACCCGGAACGTGGTCGGATTAGATGGGTTGCTGCATTTTTACCAAGATTACCAATTCGAAAACGAGTTTTCCAGAAATTTTCTCGATAAATTCCCTTACGAAAGAATCAAACCCATGCTTTATTTTTCCGAGTGGGCAGAAGATATTTCCGACTATTATAAAGACGCAAAATACCACGGAAACACAGCAACTTTTCCGGGTTTCTACGCTCCGCAGGGAAGACAATTGCGATTGAAAGCGTTAGATGATCATTTTTTGGAAACCTTAAACGATTTGGGAGTTACCAATTTCGAAATGGAAACTTCCGCGATTTACGGACTTTCCAAACTGTTAGGACACAAAGCTTTAACCGTAAATTGCGTGATCGCGAACAGAAGACGTGGCGAATTCTCTGCAGATCATCACGCCTCAGAAAAAAACATGATTGAATGGGTTTTGGAGAGAATCATCAAATAAAAAAACATTTTAAAAATAGAATGCGGCTTAGTGGAGCCGCATTTTTTATTGATTTCTCACCCAGCAATCCTGGACATGGTCATTCACCATTCCGGTAGCTTGCATGTAAGCATAAACCACGGTAGATCCAAGAAATTTAAAACCACGTTTCTTTAAGTCTTTTGCTAAGGCATCAGAAATTTCTGTCGTAGCAGGAATCTGAGATAAGTTTTTTCGGTGATAATCAATCGGTTTCCCATCAACAAATCCCCAAATATATTTGGAAAAAGGTTCGAATTCTTTCTGAACTTCCATGAACCTTTTCGCATTATTAACGGTTGCCAAAATTTTCAGGCGGTTACGGATAATCCCGGAATTTTGCATCAACTCTTGCACTTTTACGTCGTCATACGCTGCAATTTTCCGATAATTAAAGTCCTCAAAGGCTGTTTTGAAATTTTCACGCTTTTTCAGTATCGTGTACCAAGACAATCCTGCCTGGAAACTTTCGAGAACCAAAAATTCAAATAATGTTTTGTCATCATAGACGGGCTTTCCCCATTCCTGATCGTGATAATTCCTGTACAAATCATCTTTTTCGCACCACGCACAACGAATTTTTTCCATGAATCAAATATAGTTTTTGCCCGGCTTAATTCAAAATCATCTGCGTATTACAAATCGCAATTGTAGAATTAAGAAAATTTTATAGAAAATTTAACATCTATTAAAAAGGTTAGGAACAAATGTTGCAACTTAACATAATATCAAATTAATTTTTCACCAATCATTAACTAAAAAAATATTATTATGGACAGACAAGATTTCAACAAAGCGGAAAACGCAGTGAACGAAGCAAAATGGACGGTAAATGATTATGCTGACAGAGCAAAAGATTATATCCGCGAGCAAAAAGAGAAAAATGCTGAACCTACTGCTGAAGGTTGGATAGAAAGAGCGAAAGCAAATGTTTCAGATGCTTGGGAAGATACTAAGGATGCTGTTTCTGACGCTTGGGAAAAGACTAAAGATTTGGCAGACAATACTTGGGAGAAAACCAAAGACGCTGCTGAGGATGCAAAAGCCGAAGTAAGAAAGGCTACCAATTAAAAGCAAAATTTAAACTAAAAAAAAGAAACCTAAAGAAATTTGGGTTTCTTTTTTTATGCTGAAAACAATAAATATTTTAAATTTGTGAAAAATAATAATATTATGTCATACGGATTATTAAAAGGCAAAAAAGGAATTATTTTCGGTGCGTTGAACGATCAGTCGATTGCATGGAAGGTTGCCGAAAGATGCCACGAGGAAGGAGCTGAATTTATCTTATCAAACGCTCCTATCGCAATGAGAATGGGAGAAATAGATGAGTTGGCAAAAAAAACAGAATCAGATGTTGTTCCGGCAGATGCCACATCAGTGGAAGATTTAGATAAACTTTTTGCACATGCTGAAGAAAAATTCGGCAAAATAGATTTCATCCTGCACTCCATTGGTATGTCCGTAAACATTAGAAAAGGAAAACCATATACCGACCTAAATTATGATTTCCTAGAAAAAGGCTGGGATGTTTCGGCTGTTTCATTTCATAAAGTAATGAAAGCAGCTTGGGACAGAGATATCATGAACGAATGGGGTTCTATCCTTGCTTTAACTTATATCGCAGCACAAAGAACTTTCCCAAATTATGGGGATATGGCTGATAACAAATCTTATCTTGAAAGCATCGCAAGAAGCTTTGGATACTATTGGGGAGAAAGAAAAGTGCGCGTAAACACCATTTCTCAATCTCCTGTAATGACCAAAGCTGGAGCCGGGGTGAAAGGAATTAGCGGCTTTTTCAATTTCGCTGACAGCATGTCTCCACTTGGAAATGCCGATGCTTTGGATTGTGCAAACTATTGTGTAAGTCTTTTCTCGGATCTTACCAGAAAAGTTACGATGCAGAACCTATTCCACGATGGAGGGTTCAGCAACACTGGAGTTTCACAGAAAGTCGTTGATAAATTTGAAGATTTATAATAGAAACAATTGATCAAATGAAAATCCGCCCCTTTTTGGAAGCGGATTTTTTTTTAAAAATCACCAATTTTTACAATTCCTCAATCTCCTTTACAAACAATTGCGTGATTTCATCCGTAGTTGCCCAAGAAGTGATAATTCGTATCGCTGAATGTTCTTCATCAATTTTTTTCCAAACGTAAAAATCGAATTTATCTGCCAATTTTTCAATTTGTTTTTGTGATAAAATGGGAAAAATTTGATTGGTGAAAGTTTCTGTTAAAAATGTACATCCTTTATCTTCAAATGCTTTTTTAATTTTCATCGCTTTTTCATTGGCATTTCTTGCCAAATCAAAATACAAATCCTCTTTCAACAATTCCTGAAACTGAATTCCGAGCAGTCTTCCTTTTGCTAGCAACGCTCCCTTTTGTTTTAAATGAAAGCCAAAGTGCGGCTGCAGATCTTCATTACAAACCACAATAGCTTCGCCCAACAAAGCGCCATTTTTGGTTCCACCGAGATAAAATGCATCGCAATATTTTGCAAAATCTTCCATAAGCAAATCGTTGGTTTCCGCAGTCAAAGCATGTCCCAACCTCGCACCGTCCATGAAAAGATAAAGTTGATGACTTTTGCAAAAAGCAGACAAGTCTGCCAGTTCCTGTTTGGAATAAATTGTTCCAACCTCGGTAGAATTCGAGATATATACCAATTTTGGTTTCACCTGATGCGGAATATTGGTATGAAGATTCAAAACTTGACGCAGATGTTCGGGTGTCAGTTTTCCATTTTCCGTTGCAATTCCGTGTATTTTGTGTCCGGTTGCTTCTATAGTGCCGGTTTCATTGGTGAATATATGACCAGTTTCTGCAGCGATTACGCTTTCATAAGGTCTTAAAAAAGCAGAAATAACAATTAAATTCGCCTGAGTGCCACCAGAAACCAAATGCACTTCCGCTTTTTGATCATTGATTTTATTCCGAATAAGTTGCGCCACATTTTTCGAGTAATCATCGAGCCCGTAACCGTTTTGCTGTTCGAAATTCAATTGAGTAAGAGCTTTCAATATACTAGGGTGGCAACCTTCTGAATAATCATTTTTAAAGGAAATTTTCATGGTAAAAAGTATTGTAATAAGACAATCGTAAATTCGAGGTGGTTAAAAATAGAAAAAAAGGTGATTAAACCCTCAAAAAAGGGTTTTTTAACCCCACATTTTATTTAATTTTTATTTCATCTTTGTAATGCAAAAGAAATATAACAAAAAACTAATAACCATTTATATTTAGACCAAACTAGACGATTTCATTTTCTTTGAAGTTTTCCCAAAATTTAAAAACAATTTGATCTTCAAGAGGTTTACTAAACGCACAATTCCCCTTGTGCGTTTTTTTTGTCGATATATTATTGTTAGATTTGTGTTTCAAGCAATCTAACTTAATGATCTCCCTTACCGAAGAAAATTACCTAAAAGCCATTTTTCACTTAATGAATACTGATCATACAGTCACCATCAACGAATTGAGCAAGCTTCTGAGCGTGAAAATGCCGAGCGTAAATAACATGATGAAGAAATTCGCCGAAAAAGGCTGGGTGGTTTACGAAAGTTATAAACCTTTGAAAATTACAGATTCCGGAAAAAAACAAGCTGCTTTGGTTGTTCGAAAACATCGTTTAACAGAAATGTTTCTGGTGGAAAAAATGAATTTCGGTTGGGAAAATGTGCATGAAATCGCAGAACAACTGGAACATATTCATTCCGAAACTTTTTTCGATAAAATGGATGAACTCCTGAATTATCCTAAATATGATCCACATGGTGAACCCATTCCCGATAAAGAAGGAAACATCATTGCCCAAGATCTAAAAAAACTAAGCAACTGCAAAGTGGGAGAATCTATTGTTTTCACCGCTGTTACGATTACCGATGAAGATTTTTTAAACTTCTTAAATAAAAAAAAATTGGTTTTAGGAAAAGAAATCAAAGTTTTAAACATTGAAAAGTTCGACAAATCCATGCTTGTAAAAATCCAGGAAGAAGAAATCTTACTCAGCCATATGGTTTGCGACAAAATATTGGTGAAACAATAATTTCACCTTCAAGAGTTTTTGGAACATTGCCACAATTGACCTAACTTTGTAACATTCACAAAAAAATCAATAAAAATTAAAAATATGTCAAAAGCAATTTCGCAGGTTCCTTTCGCAGTGAACGAACCGGTAAGAACCTACGAACCGGGTTCTGCCGAAGTGAAATCCTTAATATCAACCTACAAAAAAATGTGGGCAGAAAAGGTAGAAATCCCAATGATCATCAATGGAAAAGAGGTAAAATCTGATGAAAAAATTTCCATTAGCTCTCCTCAGGATCACCAGCACGACCTCGGTTTTTATTACAAAGGTAATATGCAGCATGTGGATGAAGCCATCAACACAGCTCTTGCTGCGAAAGAAAAATGGAATAATCTAGGTTGGGAGCAACGTGCATCTATTTTCCTGAAAGCGGCCGATTTAATCGCTGGTCCTTACCGCGACCAACTCAATGCAGCTACCATGATTGGGCAAAGTAAGAATGTTCATCAGGCTGAAATTGATGCAGCTTGTGAATTCATCGATTTTTTAAGATATAATGTTGAATTCATGACGGAAATTTATTCCGAGCAGCCGGTTTCCGATGCTGGAATTTGGAATCGCTCCGAATATCGTCCCCTGGAAGGTTTTTGCTTTGCGGTAACGCCATTTAACTTTACTGCAATTGCCGGAAACTTACCAACCTGTATGGCGTTGATGGGAAATGTGGTGGTTTGGAAACCTTCTGATAAGCAAGTTCTTTCGGCTAAAATTATTATGGATATTCTTACAGAAGCTGGATTACCTGCCGGTGTAATCAATATGGTTTTCACAGATGGTAAAGAAACTGCTGAAAAAGTTTTGGCACACCCGGATTTCGCCGGACTGCATTTTACAGGTTCAACAAAAGTTTTCCAGGGAATGTGGAAAATGATTGGCGACAACATTCACCAATACAGAACATATCCAAGAATTGTAGGAGAAACAGGAGGTAAAGACTTCGTCATGGTACATCCATCTGCTAATGTAGATGCGGTTGCAACAGGATTGGTACGTGGAGCTTTTGAATATCAGGGACAGAAATGTTCAGCAGCATCTAGAGCCTATATTCCGAAATCTCTTTGGGATGATGTGAAAAATGCGATGGAAGCTCAATTGAAAACCGTGAAAATGGGAAGTCCGGAAGAACCTTCTAATTTTATCAATGCGGTAATTGACAAAAATTCTTTTGAAAAGTGCAAAGGATATATTGAAAGAGCTGAAAAATCCGCAGAAGCTGAGATTATTTTCGGTGGAAAATGTGACGATTCTAAAGGATGGTTTGTTGAACCAACTGTAATCGAAACCACCAACCCTAAATATGAATCGGTTTGCGAAGAAATTTTCGGACCAATTCTTTCCGTTTATGTATATGAAGATCAAAACTGGGAAGAAACTTTAAAACTGGTTGATGAAACGTCCCCATATTCTCTTACAGGATCGATTTTTGCACAGGATCGTTATGCAATCGATGAGGCTTACAAAGCGTTAGAAAATGCTGCTGGAAACTTCTATATCAACGATAAACCTACCGGTGCAGTGGTTGGTCAGCAACCTTTTGGTGGTGCTAGAGCTTCGGGAACCAATGATAAAGCAGGATCTAAAATGAATCTTTTACGATGGGTTTCTGTAAGAAGTATCAAAGAAACCTTTGTTTCTCCGAAAGATTACAAATATCCTTATTTAGGATAATCCTAAAACTTAACGAATTGAAACTCTGTCTTTTTGGCAGAGTTTTTTTATTGAATAATTTACTTAAAAAAAAGAAAAGAACTTTTTTGATTTATTGTACGCTCTTAACTAACTCACATAGATTTTAACAAAATATTATATGTTTTAATAAGTACATGGCACGCTTTTTACAATTACATAATTATCAAATTATTTTTTTTAACAAATCACTTAAAATTTAAAATTATGAGCACTAAAAGAAACGGATTACTCGCACTATTAGGATTAGGAGCAGTAGCTTATTGGAAGTACAAAAATTCTACACCGGAAGAAAAACAAGCTGTAAAAGATAAATTTAACACAGCCAAAGACAATTTGAACAAATTTGGAAGCGATTTGAAATCAAAAGCAAACGATGTAGCTTCACAAGTTCAAAATAAGGTAGATGAAGCGAAAACTTCAGCACAAAATTCTGTAAACCAGAACTAAACATCGTTTTCATTTATAAAAAACCGCGATATGCTTTTTGCATATCGCGGTTTTATTTGAAATAGCTCCGAAGAAATCCGGTTTTTTTCTTATCTTAATAAGGCATTGAAAGTGTCTCCCTGTCGGATATCACCGGTGTTGTAGCCCTTCATAAACCATTCTTTCCTTTGTGCGGAACTCCCGTGTGTAAAACCTTCCTGATTGATATATCCTTGTGAACGTTTCTGAATATTGTCATCACCAACCGCCTCTGCTGCTGAAATCGCTGACTCGATATCGCCTGGTTCTAAAATCTTTTCACGGTTATCGGTTTGTCTTGCCCAAACTCCGGCATAGAAATCTGCCTGCAATTCAGTTGCTACGGAAACTCTGTTCATTTCAGCTTCCGAATATCTTCCACTAGATCTTAACTGATTTACTTTCTGCGTAGTTCCTAGCAAAGTTTGTACATGGTGCCCAATTTCATGAGCCATCACGTAAGCGATCGAAAATTCTGTTACTTGGGCACCGAATCTTTGTTGCAGTTCTTGGAAGAAACTCATATCCATATAAACTGTTTGATCTGCCGGACAATAAAATGGTCCCATCGCAGCCTGTGCCGCTCCACAACCAGATTGCGTAGCGTTTTCAAACAAAACTACCTTTGGCGGACTGTATTGCATCCCATTTTCCTGGAAAATCTTTGCCCAGGTTTTTTCAGTTTGCCCAGTAATCATCTGGACAAATTCTCTAACTTTCAATTCATCTGCCGACAAATCTCTTTGCTCGGTTTGTTGGGACGAACTGCCAATTCCTGATGAAAGAATAGCTGAAGGGTCGCCTCCAAGGAAAAAGATAATTGCAGCAATGATCAGCGTTCCTAGACCACCTCCAACTAGCATTCCGCCGCCTCCGCCGGTGCCTCTGCGGTCGTCTACATTTTCACTTCTATCGTTTGTCCATTTCATAATAAATATCGTTTAAATAAAATTTGAAATTAAAGATATAAAAAATTATTGATTGAGCTTATTTCGCTTCAACCAATTACTTGTTGATTGATATACAGATACGCAATCATTCACCCAATTCTGCCACAGAAATTACAGCGCCAATAAACTGCTCGACAAAATGAATACAAAAATATCGCTGAGCAATCCTACTAATATGCTTTTTAAACTTTCAAATATCCCAAAATCTGCATTGGTAATCGGATGAAAGATAAAAACAACCCTTAAAACCAAAGACACTAAGAGATAAAAAATCCCCAAGTACAAAAACGGTTTGATTTTTTTGGAATCCATTTAAAAGTATATAATTGATCTCATCTTCAAAAAAAATGAGATTTAAATTCATAGTAAAACTACAAATTTCCGAAACCAATATTCCCCTTTTTCTCAGAAAGATTTCTTTTAAAATCAATCATTTGCAAAGCTGTTACTGCCGCTTCTATTCCTTTGTTTCCTAAGCTTCCACCGCTTCTGGCGATAGATTGTTCTTTGTTGTCATCGGTTAAGACACAGAAAATGGTGGGTACATCAGTTAAAATATTACAATCTTTAATTCCCTGTGCAACCGCGGAACAAATATAGTCGAAATGAGGAGTTTCCCCACGAATCACACATCCAATTGCAATTACCGCATCGAATTTTCTTTCTTTGCAAAGTTGCATCGAAGCATAATTGAGTTCAAATGCGCCAGGAACTTTAAAAATTGAGATATTTTCTTCTTTTACGCCTTCTTTTTTCAATACTTCTAATGCGCCGTCGCGCAGATTATGGGTTACAAAATCGTTCCATTCAGAAACAACAATGCCAATTCTAAAAGAACCGGCATCATTAATCTGTAATGGTTTGTAATCTGAAAGATTTACCGTTGCCATTGTATATTTTATTTAGTAATATTTTACCATTTCGATATAGGAATCGGACATTCCGTTATCGTAATCTTGATATTTTTCGTCGATGGTAGAGAAGTATTTCTTCGCTTCAGCATTCTTTTTCAATGCTAATGCTACCAAACCTGCTTTTCTTGTGAAATAATAAGAAGTGTAAGGATCATCTGATGCAGAAGTAGCTTTGTCTAATAATGATAAAGCTTCGTCATTTTTATTAAGGTTTATTTGGCAATCAGCCATCGCACCGTACTTCAAAGCCATCAGCACTTTATTTCCCGAAGAAAATTCGTCAAGCAGATTATAAGCTTCTTGATATTTACCTTCTTTGAATTTCAAAAGACCTGCGTTGTAAGCAGCGAGCTTCCCTACTTTAGTCCCAGAATATTCATTGTATGTTCCCAAATAACCAGGATTTGCAGCAGTTTTTCCGCCTAACGCTAATTCTTCTTTTCCATCTGCTAAATTTTTCTGAGCTGCAAGATAACTCAAGGTAGCTTCTTCATTTCTTGGTGCTACATAAAATTGCTGAAATGCAAAATAGCCTAACACTGCGATAACCAAAGCACCAAAAACAGTGATTAGTGTTTTAGAATGTTTTTCTAAAAAACGTTCTGTGTCCAATGCACCACGGTCTAAATCTTTGAAAATTTCAACAGTTTCCTTTCCTTCCAGATCTTTTTGGTGGTTGTTCGCTTTATCTTTTGCCATAATAGTATTAAAAATTGAAGTGCAAATTTAGATGTTTTATAACGATTTACAAAATTATGTCTGAAAAAACATTTTTTAATTAAATCCTTAGCAAAATATTGATTTTTTCAGAAGAATCTTTACGCATCTTAATATTCTAAAATGCTGTACACTTCTGCATTGAATTTTTTAAGAAGTTCTTCGCCGTGAAGGTCTTTCAAACCAATTAAAAAACTGAATTGGACCACCTTTGCGCCCTGTTTTTCTACTAATTGTGCTGCAGCTTGGGTGGTTCCGCCGGTCGCAAGCAAATCGTCGTGAACCAGAACTCTTTGTCCGGGCTTTATTAGTCCGGTACGCATTTCGATTTCTGCCGAACCATATTCTAGATCGTACTTTTCACCAATGAAAGGAGGCGGTAGTTTTCCAGCTTTTCTGATCAAGATAAAAGGAACTTCCAATGCAACAGCTATCGCAATTCCGAAAAGATAACCACGACTTTCAATTCCGCAAACCGCATCTACTTTTCCTCGGCTGAAATTCACAAGATCGGCGATTACATCTTCATAAAGTTTCGGTTGAAGAAAAATCGGCGTGATATCTTTAAACTGAATCCCCGGCTTCGGAAAATCAGGAATATTTTCTATCGTATTTTCTAAATTTCGGATAAGTTCGCTTTTACTCATTTCTAATTGATTTTGTAGCTTGAAATCTTCCATTCGCCGTTAACATTCTTTAACCCGAAAGTAACCAACAGCGAAGTTGTTTGCCCATTTTTATCGGTTACATCGTAGGTAGCGTTCACACTTGCGTTGTTGCTCGTAACACTATTGGTCGTGACATTTTTTACATTAATATTTTTCACAGCGCCAAACCCGGAAGTCGGGTTGGAAAACGTTTCATAAGAACCCCAACTTGGATTTTCAGAAGTTTCGTAGGCTGCTTTCAAGTTCTTCGCGCTCAAATTATTCAAAAACTTAGATACACTGGTTTTGGGATCTGCTGTGGTTGCTACAGGATTTTCTGTAGTGGTCGCAGGTTGATCTGGGACCACAGATGGATCAGCAGTGACGTTGGTCGGATTATTAGCTGGATTTCCGGTAGGCATTAATAATGTTTTTGGATTTACAGCAACACCGATTTTGGACATTTTAAAAGTTTTCTTGGTTGTCTTTACAGAAACGGTGATGTCGATTTGGTTATTGGAAATTTTTTCTGCCGGCAAAGATGCAAATCGCATATTAAAGCCTTTGAAATTATTATCCAACATCAAGTTTTTTGAAGTGAAAATTCTATTGCCGTTACTGAATACTTCAAGAATTGTTTCCAAAGCTGCTCCTTCGAAGACAATTGGGTTCCCTGTTCGATCGACCAACCTCGGTACAATTTGTAATGATTTTGGACCTAAAACACTATCAACCGCCACTGGTTTAGTCAAAATACTTAATGAATTAGCCGAGATATCATTTGGATCTGACTCTTTTGCCATTTCATTTCCGAAAATATTCATTTCACCTAATGAAGGTGGTCCGGTACTGGTCCAGTCGATTCCATTTTTTTGGGCTACCTGATCCGCAAGTGCAAAAATCTGGGGAACTTTCTTACCTTCAATTAATTTTCCCAAAGCGTTCAGTTCATTCACATCGCCATCCGCTTCTACTCCGAATGTTTTAAGGATATATAGGGCCTCACTGAATTTAATTTGTTTTAAAGTATTTAAACTGGAAGCCATATCGTTAATACTCGACTGCAAAGTTTTGGTATTGGTAGCATCTACGAAATCTTTCTTACAAGCAATCATTAAAAAGCAAAAAAGAAACAAGAACACAATTTTCTTCATATGTGATGGGTTTATTACAAATTTAAAAAAATTCCCGACAATGCTGGGAAATAATTTTTCGTAAATCATTGCTGATAAAGAATATTAGAGGAAAAAATTTCAATTAAAAATATAAAGCAAAAAAAGTCCTGATAATCAAATTACCAGGACTTATTGTGCAAACACCTTAATTAAAAAGGATATTCGTATATTTTAGATTCTTTAAGGAATGGGTTACCTTCTGGAAGTAATTTCAGTTTAGAAAGTGCTGTCATTACCACAAAGATGAATAAACCTACCCCGAACAGTACTGATCCTAAATTCAACAATAGAACTTCAGGAGTTTTCCAATAAGGACCTACCGTTCCAGGCATCACCATATTGAAATAATCTAACCAGTGTCCGCAAAGTACAACTACCGCCATTACAGTAACTACCGTATAATTTCTCTTAATACTTGAACTTACCAATACCAAAAGTGGAATAAGGAAGTTGATAATCAACATTGGTAAAAATGTTGGAGAATAATATTGGAATCTTCCGAAGAAATAGTTAACCTCTTCCGGTACGTTAGCATACCAATATAGCATGAACTGAGCGAACCATGTATAAGTCCAAAGCATACTTGTAGCGAAAAGGAAAACTCCTAAATCGTGTAAGTGATTATCATTGAACTGAGGCAAAAATCCTTTTTTCTTCAAATAAACACTGATAAGAATAATTGCAGCGATAGAAGATGAAAGACAACTTACCATTGCGTACCAAATATACATGGTAGAATACCAGTGTGGGTCGATTGACATCAACCAATCCCAAGCCCATGCTGCAGAAGCAAAACCAAAGAATGCGATGTAACCAACACTCCAGCTGTAATAGCTTGCATACACTTTTCTGCTTTTGGTTTCATCAACTTTCTTAGAAAGAGATTTCAATTTCCAAGCGAAGAATGAGGCTCCAACTACATAAATAATAGTTCTGATTGCGTAGAACGGAATATTTAGGAAAATTTTCTTTTCGAAAAGAATAGCGTCGAAGTGAGCATTTCCTGGTTCTGTCAATTCAGGATCCATCCAGTGAAAGAGGTGCCCCTGGTGAGTGACATTCAAAACCATAATGATCAATAAGATTGCACCACCATACGGAATATAGGAAGCAATTGCCTCCATAACTCTTAGAATGATAATGGACCAACCTGCGTGAGCAGCATTCTGGATACAGTAAAAGAACAATGCACAACAGCTTAAAGCAAATAAAAACACTGCAACAGTATGAATAGCTGCTAATGGCTGATTGTGAACTTGCATGGTCGCATGATCCAAATGAGCTTTGTGATCTTGTGGACCAACCATCTCGCTGGAGTGAGTAGGTGCATGATTTCCTCCGGCATGTACCGCTTCCATCATGTGTTCTATCTTTTCAGGGCTTAATGATTTATTCATAAAATAACCTGCACCAAAAAGCACTAATCCCAGAGCGATAAATATGATTGAATATAATCTTAATTTAGGTGAAAAACTATACATTTTTTAATACTTTTTTATTTTTGAGGACTAGTTGTTACACTTGTTGAAGCAGTAGCCGGTGTAGCAGCTGCAGGAGAAATTCCTCCTTTGAAAGCACTCATCACATACATTGCCACTCTCCATCGGTCACCAGGGTTTAGTTGTCCTGCGTAGGAACCCATTGCGTTTCTACCATTGGTTAAAACATAATGAACAGATCCGACCGTAATTTCTCTGTCCGCGTAATTAGGTACACCAGAATAAGCTCCACTTACTACTATTGGACCTTGTCCGTCTCCTCCTGTACCATGACAAGCTGAACAAGTTTTGTCGTACAATCCTTTTCCTCTTTCGATATCTGCTGCTTGGTTAGCAGGATTAAGTGGAGAAGCTGTAATGGTTTTAGACTCATCATAACCAGCATTATATTGATCAGGAGTCATTCTATCATTAGCAGCAACATCCGCAACCCCATCTTTATCATGAACAACAGTACCATTTACAGGTCCTAAACCAGTAGCTCCATTATTTTTCACGAATGCAGGAATTTCATTTTCGTGGGTGGAATATGCATCTTCTGCTTTCATCAATGGATCATAAGCTACAGGATAATACATATCCGGAAAATACACTAAAGGCGGGTTTTCTTTACTGCAAGAACTTAAGGAAATTGCTGCAAATCCTAAGATAGCTGTAATTTTTATAATATTCTTTGTCATTTTAAGCATCTTTTACAGTTATTTCTTCAACACCGGTATCAATTAGGATTTGTTTCACAGCATCTACATTATCTGTAACAAATTCCATCATGAATTTATCATCGGTAGTTCTAGGATCCGGGTTTTGAGGAGGACATCCTGGGTACATTTTGTTTCTTACCAAGAAAGTAAGTGACATCATGTGAGCTGCACAGAATACCATTAATTCAAACATCGGAACCACAAAAGCAGGCATGTTGTGCGCCCAATCGAAGGCAGGTTTACCACCAATATTTTGCGGCCAGTCGTGATTCATGGTGTACCAAGTCACCAAACTACCGATGGTAACACCATACACTGCATAAAGAAAAGCAGCATCGGAAATTCTGGTTTTTCTAAGACCTAAGGCTTTATCAAGCCCATGAACCGGAAACGGAGTATATACTTCGTCTATTTTAATTCCTTTATCGTTGAATGCATGTACGCCGTTCATTAAATCATCGTCGTCAGCATAGATTCCAAATATTCTTTTAGTGGTGCTCATCTTCTTCTTTTGCTTTATAAGTTTCACCAGAGATCTTCAAAATAGATTTCAATTCTGCCTGTGCAATTACAGGGAATGTTCTGGCGTACAATAAAAATAACACTCCGAAAAATCCAATTGTTCCAAGGAATACCCCAACATCGATAATTGTTGGTTTAAACATGGTCCATGAACTTGGTAAGTAATCTCTTGAAATATTGATAACGATAATATCAAATCTTTCAAACCACATCCCGATATTAATAATCAAAGCGATAAAAAATGTTGCGAAGATGTTTGTTCGTACTCTTTTAAACCAGAATGCTGCTGGAACTACAAGGTTGCAAATAATAAGCGCCCAGAATGCCCACCAATAAGGTCCTGTAGCTGCTCCAGGAGAAAGATAAGTAAAATCCTCAAATCTTGATCCTGAATACCATCCTATGAAATATTCGGTTGCATAAGCTACAGTTACCATACCACCTGTTACGACGATTACGATGTTCATAATCTCAATGTGGTACATGGTGATATAATCTTCCAAGTGACAAACTTTTCGTGCAACTAGCAATAAGGTTTGTACCATTGCGAATCCTGAGAAAATTGCTCCCGCAACGAAATACGGAGGATAGATAGTAGAATGCCAACCTTTAATTACCGAAGTAGCAAAGTCAAAGGATACCGTGGTATGTACCGAGAATACCAATGGAGTTGCTAAACCTGCCAATACCAAAGATAATTCTTCGAAACGTTGCCAGTGTTTTGCTTTACCACCCCATCCGAATGCTAAGAATGTATAGATTCTTTTCGTCCAAGGAGTTTTAGCACGGTCTCTAATCATTGCAAAGTCAGGAATTAATCCCATAAACCAGAAAACGGTTGATACGGAGAAATATGTAGAAATTGCAAATACGTCCCAAAGTAGTGGAGAGTTAAAGTTGCCCCAAAGTGAGCCAAACTGGTTTGGCAAAGGGAACACCCAATAGCCTACCCAAACTCTACCCATGTGGATAACCGGGAAAAGTGCTGCCTGTACAACCGCGAAAATTGTCATCGCTTCCGCAGAACGGTTTACCGACATTCTCCATCTCTGTCTAAACAATAAGAGAACAGCGGAAATTAGGGTTCCAGCGTGCCCGATACCTACCCACCATACAAAGTTGGTAATATCCCATCCCCAGTTGTTGGTTCTGTTGAGTCCCCACGAACCGATTCCTGTACCTACAGTGTAAGCAATACAGCCAAATCCGTAGATGAATAGTGCTAAAGCTATCCAAAATGAGATCCACCAAAGTTTTCCTGCTCTTTCTTCGATAGGTCTTGCGATATCTTCTGTAATATCGTGATAAGTTTTGTGACCAATAATTAAAGGTTCCCTTATCGGAGCTTCGTAATGTCCTGACATTTTTTACCTATTTATTATTTTTAAACATTGTTTTCTTTTCTGTTTCTCACTTTGGTATGGTAGAAAACGTTTGGTTTTGTACCAATTTCCTCAAGCAAAGTATATCTTCTGTTCGTGCTGTATAATGCTCTTACTTCTGAAGTTTTGTCATTCATATCACCAAACTTCATGGCTCCTGTAGAACAAGCATTCACACAAGCAGTAGAGAATTCACCATCTTTTACTTTTCTACCTTCTTTCTTCGCTTCTAGGATAGTGTTCTGTGTCATTTGAATACACATTGAACATTTTTCCATAACCCCTCTAGTTCTTACCACAACATCTGGGTTAAGAACCATTCTTCCTAAATCATTATTTTGATTAAAGTCGAACTTATCATTGAGGTTATAAGTAAACCAGTTGAATCTTCTGACTTTGTAAGGACAGTTATTCGCACAATATCTCGTACCGATACATCTGTTGTATGCCATTTGGTTTTGACCTTGCTTTCCGTGTGAAGTTGCCGCTACCGGACATACAGTTTCACAAGGAGCGTGGTTACAGTGCTGACACATTACCGGTTGGAAGATTACATCAGGATTGTCCGCTGGGTGGTTTAGGATTCCGCTTTCTTTATCGAACGCGTGACCATACATACCAGGAACATTAAGATCAGCAGAGATAGCCTCTTCCTGAGAAAGTTTGCTGTCCTTGTTCTTATCGATTTCCGCAGGAACCGAAGTAGAATAGTAACGGTCAATTCTCAACCAGAACATATCTCTGGACATTCTTACTTCCTCTTTACCTACAACTGGAACGTTATTTTCCGCTTGACAAGCGATTACACAAGCTCCACAACCTGTACATGAATTTAAATCTACAGATAGGTTAAAGTGTGGTCCATCAGTATCATCGAATGCATCCCAAAGGTCAATTTTACCCGCTGGTAAAGCACCACCAATGGTATGATATTCTAAAGGCTTGTTCCAACCTAATTTTTCATCGTCGAATTTAACATTAAGGAAAGTATCCAAAGGAACTTCTCTTGCGATTTCGTAACGACCCATCAAAGTATTTTGAAGCTGCATTCCTGCAAACTCATGCTCGTCACCTGTTTTTTCAATTTTTACATTTGATAAAACCGAGTTTGAACCATCAAATAAAGGATATGCATTAACACCAGTTTCTGCAACTTTACCTGAATCTTTTTTACCATAACCTAGCGCTAGTCCCATAGATCCTTCTGCTTGTCCCGGCTGAATAAATACTGGTACATTTTTAATGGTAACGCCGTTCACCGTAAGATTCACCACGGATCCGTCTAGCTGCATTCTTGCATTAAGATCATTAATAAGACCCAATTTTTCAGCATCTTTAGGAGAAACGGTTAAGTAATTATCCCAAGAAAGTCTGGTAATTGGATCTGGCATTTCCTGCAACCATGGGTTATTGGCTTGCGTACCATCACCGATAGAAGTTTTGGTATAAAGAACCAATTCCAAATCAGACGCTTTGAAACCAGACAATTGAGCTACTGCTTGAGCAGCATTTCCGCCGGAATAAGCAAGTGTGTTAGTTATTCCACCTTCTAAAACTCCATTGTAAAGAGCTTTATTGAAAGTAGTTCCACCAATATAGGAAGCTGCATTAGCTTTCAAATAATCATAGTAATTATTTGCAGCATTATTTTTACCGTTCATCCAAACCAAAAGGGATTCTTCAATCTGTCTTGATTTATAGATTTTTTGGATCGTTGGCTGCATCAAAGTATAAACTCCGGTTTGTGGAGTCATATCTCCCCAAGATTCCAACCAATTGGCAACTGGGATAACAGCTTTCGCTGCTTTGTACATTTCGTTTTTCTTATCAGCAACGGCAACTACACATGGTACTTTTGCTACTAATTTTGTGAAATCTGCACCTTTATTATTGGAATAAATTGGATTTACGTTGTTTGTAATTAAAACCCCAACTTGACCTGCATTCATCCAAGATAAAAATTCTTGATATCTTACCGCATCAAATTCTTTTAAGAAACTTGCTTTACCTGTGAAAGCAGTAGATCCTAATTTTTGATTGATTAAATGCGCTAAAACTTGTGCTGCTTTAGAGCCGTCTGCTAAAACAACAGCGTTGCTGCCTTTTGCTTGAAGTTCTTTCACGATTTCGGCTGCCTCTTTGCTTGTCGCGCCTCCATTTAAACCGTTGTAAACTTCTACAAGAACTTTGTTCACCGCACTTGGTTTCAATTTAATTCTTGTATCGGCATTTGCTCCTGTTAATGACATGTTGGATTCAACTTGAATATGTCTCAACATATCGGGGCCTGGTTTTCTAGCGGCAGCGTAGGATGTTTCTAATGAACCTCCATTATAATCTCCTAAGAAATCAGCTTGGAATGAAACAACCAACTGCGTTTTAGAAAGGTCGTAAACCGGCAATGCTCTTTGTCCGAAAACTTCCTGAGCAGCATCTAAAGCTGCAGTATGAGGGATTGCATCGTAAGTAACTAATTCCGCTGTTGGATATTTAGCTTTAAAGTCTGCAAATAATTTCTTGAAAGTTGGTGAAGCATAAGAATGCGATAAAAGAACAATTCTCTTCCCTGAAGCTTGTGCATCTGCCAACCCTTTCAAAACAAAATCGTCGACCTTATCGAAAGTTTCATCTTTCCCGTCAAGTTTTGGTTGCTTTACTTTATCGTTATCATAAAGGGAAAGTACCGCTGCTTGTGCTCTTGCACTGGTTTTCCCCAATTCTTTCGCTAAAGGATTTGGTTCTATTTTGATTGGTCTACCTTCTCTGGTTTTTACTAAAACACTGGCAAAATCGTATCCATCGAAATAAGTAGATGCATAATAATTAGGAATCCCCGGTATAATTTCGTGTGGTTTTACCACGTACGGAATAGTTTTAAGAACCGGAGCTTCACAAGCTGCTAAAGTAACTGCCGCTGTAGAAAATCCTAAAAGTTTAAGGAAATCTCTTCTTGAAGTTCCAGATTCTTTCGATTCATTACTTCCCAATAGTTCCTCAACCGGAATTTCGTTCTGAAATTCTTTTTGAGCCAGCTTTCCGTTTAAGCTAGGATCTTTCAGTTCGTGAATACTTCTGAATTGTATTTTATTTGAAGCCATTGATACTTCTAATTTTTGTTATTAATAATGACATTTACCACACTCAAGACCTCCAATAGCATCTACCGTAATCTTCGTACCTGAACCATATTGCTTTTTCAGTTTTTCGTGTAGATTTTTGAAGTACTCTTTATTATAACCGTTGTTCATATCAACTTCTGTTGTTCTGTGACACTCGATACACCAACCCATAGTAAAATCATTCGCCATTTGCACCACATTCATCGTATCAATTTGACCATGACAAGCCTTACATACAACATCAATTTTAGCATCAGGATTCTTTTTGTTGAAAGAATTGATAATTGCTTGCTCACCTGCTACTACGTGTTGAGAGTGATTGAAGTACACGAAATCAGGCATATTGTGAATTCTAGTCCACTCCACTGGCTGCGTTTTGCCTGTATATTGTTGCTTTTCAGGATCCCAACCTGTTGCTGCATAAATCTTCTTGATTTCGCCGTCATAAAAAGCTTTGTCTTTTCCTGGCTCCATATATTTTCCGTTATACTCAGAAATTGTTCTGTGACAGTTCATACAAACGTTCATCGATGGGATTTCTGAAACTTTACCATATTTCGCAGAAGAGTGACAAAGTTGACAGTCAATTTTATTCTCACCCGCGTGAATCTTGTGCGAGAAGTAAATTGGTTGCTCCGGCTTATAACCTTTATAAACTCCGATCCACATCATCCAGTTCCAAATTCCATAAGCCGCCAATACTCCGAGAACCACCAATATTCCTTTGCCTACATAGTGATATCTCTTATACATATCCGCAAACGAAGTAGCTCTAGTTTCATTAAGCCCTGCTAATTCTTCGGATTGCTGAAGTTTTACAAGTTGTCTTAATTTGAATAGCAACCATAACAAAAGACCACCGATTGCAAATAAAGAAATTAAGATAATTTTAGAATTAACCGATTCTTTTTTTGCCGCCTCCAAAGCTGCCATAGAATCCGTTCCAGCAGTAGCCGTTGCATCTGCTGCAGGTTCCGGTGCCGGTGGATTTGTGGTATACTCTAAAATATCATTAATATCCTGATCGGAAAGAGTAGGAAACGCAAGCATTTCCGTTTTATTAAACTTTTCGTAAACTTCATTGGCATATTTATCGCCAGAAGCTCTCAAAGCTTTATTGTCTTTAATCCATTTGTGAAGCCAATCCGTGTCTAGATTTTGCTCTTTTTTAAGTCTGTCTACTACGCCGCCTAATGCAGGCCCAACCACTTGTTTGTCTAATGCGTGACACGCGGTACAATTCGCTTTAAAAAGCTTTTCACCGTTCTTAGCATCTCCTTGAGCGTAAATAGAAGCACTGGTCGACAGCAATACACCTATTGCGATAAGACCCCTTTTGTAATGCTTTCTCCAACTAATCATTTATAAAATCTTGGGTTAGTAAAATATTTTGAGTTTACTTTCAATAGCGCAAAAATAAGACTTTTAACAGAAAATTAACGCTGGAAGAAAGAGCAATTGCCGTTTTTACTTAATTTGTATTAATTCTAAATAACAAATGTTGGTATGATTTTTATTTGTTATAAATTTGCGAAAAATAATTCTTTGATGAAATATATCCTTAAAATTTTCACCGCGTTTTCTTTCGTAATGATGAATCAGATTGACGCCCAGCAAGTTGTGAAAAACGATACCATTTCCGGAACACCACTTACTATAAGTATGGACAAAAAAGTAGATGATCTACTTACTACGATGGAGAATAAATGTGCAACCACAATTGCAAATTCCTCTTCAGATAACACTCCCAGAACATCTACACCAAAGATTACCGTACCGGAAAGAGAACTTTCCCGTGCTGAAATTTGTAGACGAAACCCAAGAATCATGGGGTATAAAATTCAACTTGCAGTAGTAAAAAGCAATGAGGAAGCCCGCGAAGTTGGGATGTACTTCCGCAGAAGATTTCCTAACATGAAAGTAGAAATCGATGCTTCGCTTCGGCCAAATTATAAAGTGATGGCAGGCAGCTATATTTCCAAGCAAAGCGCTGCAGGCGATTTAGCGAGAATTAAAAGCTATTTCAAAGGTGCAATTCCTGTTCAGTACAGAGTTTTTTGCGTAGAAGCAAAATAATTCTCAACAATTTTATAAAACAAAAAAGCTCAGAAAACCTCTGAGCTTTTTTTATTTCATTTGAATTTTAATTAATTCTTTACCAACAACCGGAAGCCTTCCCCGTGAACATTGATGATTTCCAATCCTTCGTCGTCTTTCAACAGTTTTCGAAGTTTAGCAATGTAAACATCCATACTTCTTGCGGTAAAATAATTTTCTTTTTTCCAGATTTTTCGCAAAGCCAAATCTCTCGGCATGAAATCGTTGCGATGGATGCACAACAATTTAAGCAATTCATTTTCTTTCGGCGAAAGCTTATATTCATTATCACCAACCCTTAACTGACGCAGCATCGAATCGAAGAAAATATTGGAAATTTTGAATTGCTCCTGCTCTTCATCTTCCAAAACTGCACTTCTTTGCAGAATTGCTTTTATTTTATACAACAAAAGTTCTGTATCAAAAGGTTTTGTAATATAATCGTCGGCTCCGAGTTGATAACCTTTCAATATATCTTCACGCATATTTCTTGCGGTAAGGAATATAATTGGCGTATTTTTATCAATTCTCTTAACATCTTCAGCTAAACTGAAACCGTCTTTTTTAGGCATCATCACGTCAAAAATACAAATATCAAATTCATTTTCGGTGAATTCTTTCAAACCCTGTTCTCCATCTGTTGCGAGGGTAACTTCGAAATTATTTATGGTTAAATAATCTTTTAAAACAGCACCAAAACTTTGGTCGTCTTCTACTAATAAGATTCTGTTGCTCATAATTTATTTATTTAAATTTTGTATAATAAGATTCTTTTCCAAATCTTATTGTATTTTTTATTTTCAATTAGCTCATCGGCAATTTTACCGTAAAAGTACTTCCCTTTCCTTTCTGAGAATCTACAATTATTTGGCCTTTGTGCAATTCTATAATTTTTTTCACGTAGGAAAGTCCTAACCCTTGTCCTTTCACATTATGAATATTTCCGGTTTCTTCGCGGAAAAATTTCTCGAAAATTCTGGTTTTGTTGTCGGTTTCCATACCCATCCCTTTATCGGAAATCTCTACCACATACCAATTGCCTTCATTTCGAGTCCTCACTTTTATTTCTGGGGCATCCGGGGAATATTTATTAGCGTTATCAAGCAAATTCACCAAAGCATTGGAAAAATGAAACTCATCAATTTTGAATTTATAGCGATCGGTATTAAATTCTTGGGTAAGCGTGCCATTTCGCTGCGCCACAATCAGTCCGAAAGATTCGGTAATTTCTTTAATCAAAGCTCTTACATCGGTTTCTTTCAGGAAGAGTTTCACCTCATTTCTTTCGAGCTTCGACATATTGAGAACGTTTTCCACCTGTTTTTTCATCCTCAAATTTTCCTGTTTGATTAAGCCGGAATAATACTTCACTTTGTCCGGATTGGTCGCTATCTTATCGTTCGCCAAAGAATCTGTTGCAACCGAAATCGTTGCCAAAGGCGTTTTGAACTCATGCGACATATTATTAATGAAATCGGTTTTCACTTCCGCAATCTTCTTTTGCTTCATCATGTAATTAATCGAAATAATGTAAATCCCCAAAATCGTAAGCAATGACATGATGGTCCCAAGAAGCATCGGCAAATTAGTCTTTGCAAGAGAATATTTTTTATCTGGAAAAACGAGAGCCAAAGTATAAAGCGTCCGATCTTTGCTATCGGTAAAAAGCGGATAAGTATAATCGCTGTCGACTTTCTCCGCTTTATAAATATCATTAACAACTTCGGTGATATTGTTTTTTTTATCCATCACTGCAAAGCCAAATTTCGTTTTCAACCCATTTAATTTCAGTTCTTTAGAAAGAACCGAATCTAGCGTTTTAACATCTACCCTTTTTTCAATCGGCAGATTAGATGCAACAAGTTTAGCAAATGCTCTCAGAGCATACGTATTGTTATTGATGTCTTTACTTAATTGCGCCGTTAATGGTTCAGAAGAATTTCTCTCTTTTTTAATTTTTAAAATTCCTTCATCCGTATAAAGCTTTGTCAGTTTTAAACTGTCGCCTTGATTGGAAATCGGAAATTTTTGGTTTTCAACGATACTTTTCTGAAAAGTAATGGTTGTCTTGTTTGCTGAATCAGAATTTTGTTGAATATAGGTTTGTGTCGGCTGATTGCTACTATCAATAATTGTTTTTCCAAGATTTTTGTTATCCTGATTCAAGTATTTCTCCACTTCCAATTGCTGAGTTTTGAGTGCAGATGTTTCGAGTGCAGAATACACTTTGTTCGAAAAATCCTGGTTCAGCGCGGAATACAACTCTTTTATCCAATATAATTGCAACGTGACGAAGACAATCATTGAAATCGTCATCAGTACAGAAATAAATGGAATAAACTTATTGTTCATTATGAATTTTTGATTTGAATTGTTAAAATTACTGATTTTAAGATTAATATAACACAAAAAGGTTAAAAATATTATTAGAAGTTTCTTAAAATTCATTTTTTTAACAAAATACTGCTAAATTCACGTCAAAAATATTTTGGAAACCAACGAGATATCAAATAAAGAATTAAATTTGTTAAAAATACATTTATGAAATCTAATATTGTTTTTAATAAAGATTTTGATGCTGCCAGCGTTTTTGTAATGAAAGTTTATCATGCCGATGTTTCGGTAATATGGAATCATTTTACAAAGCCGGAACTCCTTGACCAATGGTGGGCGCCAAAACCGTGGAAGTGCGAAACTCAAAATCTGGAGTTTAAAGAAGGCGGAAGATGGAATTATGCCATGGTTGGCCCGGAAAACGAAAAACAATACGCCGGCGCCGATTACCAAGAAATCACTTTTCACAGAAGTTTTGACTGGACGGATTTTTTTACTGATCCACACGGAAATATTGAAACAAAACTCCCGTCCGTGAAATGGCTGTTGGGATTTACCGGAGTTGAAGAAGGCACCAAACTCACCATCAATATTCATTTTAACTCCGAAAATGACATGAAAACCATTCTCGAAATGTGTTTTGAAGAAGGTTTTAAAGCCTGTCTTGCACAACTGGAAGAGCTATTATAATAAAAAAGACCAATCTTTCAATTGGTCCCTGTATTATTCAAAAAGTTCTTCGTCAATAAAATACTGAATGATTGCTTTTTTCATCAAAATTTGCTGTTCATTCGGTTTCAATTCCGGGAGATTTTCCACTTGATCGAAATGCGGATAACCATCATCGTCATAATGCGAAAAACGATAATATCCAAATGGCTCCAAAAGTCGGCAAACTGCGATATGTAGAATATTTACCTTATCATCTTTAGTATATTTCTGCTGTCCACTCCCGAGCTCCTGCACTCCAATTAAGAACAATATCGTATCAATTTGCGGATGTTTATCGGTATCGAAATTTTCAACAAAAAACTGCTCAACTTCCGCCCAAAGTTGGTTTTCGGATTTATTTTCCATCAATTTTATTTTCTAATTTTAGTAAAAAGGCATATTCTAACGCGTCTTCTTTTAAAGATTCAAATCTACCGGAAGCTCCGCCGTGACCAGCGCTCATATCAGTTTTGAATACCAAAATATTCGAATCTGTTTTCAGATCACGGAGTTTTGCGGTCCATTTTGCTGGTTCCCAATATTGGACCTGCGAATCATGCAATCCTGTGGTAATCAACATATTTGGGTAGTTTTTAGCTTCCACATTGTCATATGGCGAATAGGATTTCATGTAATCGTAATATTTCTTTATTTTAGGATTTCCCCATTCGTCAAATTCACCTGTAGTCAAAGGAATTGTTTCATCAAGCATTGTCGTAACCACGTCTACAAAAGCAACTTGCGCTACAATCCCGTTGAAAAGTTCCGGCTCCTCATTGATCACAGCACCCATCAATAGTCCGCCCGCGCTTCCCCCCATCGCATAAAGATGTTTTTCAGAAGTATAATTTTCAGAAATCAAATGTTTTCCGGCATCAATAAAATCAAAAAAAGTATTCTTTTTGTTAAGCATTTTTCCTTCTTCGTACCATTCTCTGCCTAAATATTCACCACCTCGAATGTGCGCAATTGCATAAATAAATCCACGATCGAGAATCGACAATCGTACATTCGAAAAACTTGCGTCCACGGTGTGCCCGTAACTGCCATAACCGTACAGAAGCAGAGGTGTATCTGCTGATTTTGGTGTGTTTTTATGATATACCAAAGAAATAGGAATTTTCTTTTTTCCATCTCTCGAAGGAGCCCAAATTCTTTCTGAAACATAATTTTCCCCGAAGAATTTTCCACCTAAAACTTCTTGCTCTTTCAAGATTTTCGTAGTTCTTGCCTCCATATCATATTCTAAAGTTGAATTGGGCTTGGTAAGCGAGGTGTAACCAAATCTCAGTTTTTTGGTATTAAACTCTAAATTCAGGCCAATGTAAGCAGTATAAGTTGGGTCTGAAAACTGCAAATAATGCGAATTTCCACTGTGGTTATCGATAATTTTGATATGAAGCAAACCTTCAGTTCTTTCTTCAAGCACTAAATAATCATTGAAAATTTCGAAACCTTCGAGTAAGGTTTCTTTTCGATGAGGAATTACTTCTACCCAATTTTCAATCCCCGGCTGGGAAACCTTGGTTTTTACGATTTTAAAATTAGTAGCATCATCCGCATTGGTAATGATGTAAAATTGATCTTGATAATGCTCAACAGAATATTCCAAATCATCAATCCTTGGCTGCACAATTTTCCAATCTGCGAAAACATTTTCAGCCGGAATAAAACGCATCTCATCGGAAATTGTACTGGAACTTGCAATGAAAATGTATTCTAACGATTTGGTTTTGAAAGCATTAACATCAAACGTTTCATCTTTTTCATGAAAAACTAGAACATCATCTTCCGATGGAGTTCCCAAATGATGCCTGAAAACCTGGAAAGCGCGCAAATTATCATCTTTTCTAATATAAAAAACATGCTGATCGTCATTTGCCCAAACCACTTTTCCGGTGGTATTATAAATCTGATCTTGGAACACTTCTCCGGTCTCTAGATTTTTAAAATTGATGGTATAAATTCTTCTCCCGAGATTGTCGGTTGAGTAAGAAATCAATTTGTTATCTGGTGAAACAGCGACACTTCCTACTTCGAAAAATTTTTCACCTTCTGCTAAAATATTTACATCAATTAGGATTTCCTCTTCATTTTCCAAAGTCTGAAATTTTCTGCTGAAAATGGGATATTCCTTCCCTTTTTCGTAGCGTACCAAGTACCAGTATTCATTAAAAAAATAAGGTAAACTTTCGTCGTCTTCTTTGTATCTAGCTTTCATTTCGTCGAAAAGCAACTGCTGAAGATCTTCGGTATCTTTCATGATTTCGTCGCAGTAAGCATTTTCTTCTTCGAGGTATTTTAAAACCTCGGGGTTTTCTCGTTCGTTTAGCCAGAAATAGGGATCTAGCCTTCTGTCGCCGTGAATTTCAAGAAATTTTTCTATTTTTTTTGCTTTAGGAGCATTCATAATGTTGTAAAAATTAGGTCGGATTTTTTCATTAAAAAAAGCCGATAAAGTTATGATTAATAAAAAATAAAAACCATCTTATTCATAGAAAAAGACGGTTTTATATCTCAAACTGAAGATGAATTATTTGTTCATACTTCTTACATATTTTTCAATTGCCATTGTCATTGATGGAGTTTCTTTGGTTGGCGCCATCACATCCACTCTCAATCCTGCTTCTTTAGCCGCCATTTCTGTGGTGTTTCCGAAAACAGCGATTTTGGTATCGCCTTGTTTAAAATCTTTGAAATTAAAACCTAACGATTTAATTCCCTGTGGACTAAAGAAAACCAACATGTCGTAATCTTTAATATTAATGTCACTTAAATCACTGGAAACAGTTCTGTACATCGTTGCTTTGGTCCAATCAATCGGAGCATCTCCCAATACTTTCAAAATATCCGGACTGATGTTTTCTGCGGCAGGTAACAAATATTTTTCTGTTGGAAATTTTTTAAACAGAGGCATCAAGTCCGCGAAAGTTTTTTCGCCGAAAGAAATTTTTCTTTTTCTATAAACGATATGCTTCTGCAAGTAGTTTGCAATAGCCTCCGACTGGCAAATATATCTCATAGAATCCGGAACTGCGAAGCGCATTTCCTCTGCAAGACGGAAATAATTATCAACGGCGTTTTTGCTGGTGAAAATAATCCCTGTAAATTGTGCCAGATCAATTTTTTGTGTTCTAAGTTCCTTTGCGTCCACCCCTTCAACATGAATAAAAGGCCTGAAATCTATCTTGATTTTTTCCTTTCTTGCCATCTCGAGATAGGGAGACGATTCATTCGGTGCAGGTTGCGAAACTAATATAGATTTAATTTTCATCATCAAAATAATTAAAAAAACAATACCTTCCAAAGTACCAAAACGGGTACAATTTGGAGGGTGCAAATATACAAAATTTTATAATACCAAATTTCGGGCAGTATCCGACTGCTGTGAAAAAGGTAATAGCTTAATTTAAACAGAAAAATGGCGGCCAGTCCTACTATACAAATGTTAAACATTTCTGCACGATCCACTATATAAAAATTGCTGATTACACATAAAATCATGATTATCAATGAAAAAGAAAAATAGAATTTGGAAGCAGTAAAATAAAACACTTCCCATTTCTTCGCCGATCCCGTTCCGGCAAAAAACAAATAACTAAAAGTATTTTTCATGAAATAAAATGCGCTAATTGCCAAGAAAGTGTAGCCAAACTTATTCAATTCATACCCTCCAATTTGCAAAGTACTAATCGTTTTTGGAACAGCCGGTAAATATGGAGAAACCAAAACCGATAAGGTGAGGGAAAAAACCACACTAATGATCATCCAGCTTAGAAAATTATTTGTAGAGTCGGGAAATTTCTGCAGAAGAAATTCCAGCACCCCGGAATCTCTGCGCAATGAAATCAGCATGAAGATATATATGAAAATACAGCCCACAAGAATCCATACGACCCAATCGTTATGCTGTGCAATTCTAATCAATTGATTATTTTTTTTGCAAAAATAAGAATATAAAAAGAAATAATTGACTGAATTTCTCTAGAAATATAATCTGAAAAAAATTCCTCACAAAAGAATTCCTTAAAAAAAGAAGCAGGAAAAGTTTATCTTTGCAAATTAATTTCAACGATGAAGAAACTCGTCATTATCCCTACTTATAACGAGAAGGAAAATATTGAAAATATAATTTCAGCAGTTTTTGTATTGGAAGAGGACTTTCACATCCTTATTGTTGATGATTCTTCTCCCGACGGAACGGCAGATATTGTTAGAAATTTACAAAAAACTTATCCGCACATTCTTCATCTCAGCGTTAGAAAAACCAAAGACGGTTTGGGAAAAGCGTACATCCACGGTTTCCGGTGGGCGCTACAAAACCAATACGATTATATTTTTGAAATGGATGCAGATTTTTCGCATAATCCAAAAGATCTGAGTAAACTTTTTGAAGCGTGTAAAAATGCGGACATGAGCATCGGTTCGCGCTATTCCAAAGGTGTGAATGTGGTGAACTGGCCGATGGGGAGGGTTCTTCTGTCCTATTTTGCATCGAAATATGTTCGGACCATTTTGGGAATCCCGGTGCATGATACCACTGCCGGTTTTGTGTGCTTTTCCAGAAAGGTGCTCGAGGAAATCGGACTGGAGAACATTAAACTAAAAGGTTACGGTTTCCAGATCGAAATGAAATTCCGGGCGTATAAAAAAGGGTTCAGAATTGTGGAAGTGCCTATAATTTTTACCAATCGGGAATTGGGCGAAAGCAAAATGAATGGCGGAATCATCCACGAAGCTGTTCTTGGTGTTTTAAATTTGAAGTGGAAATCAATCATCGGAAAATTATGAAAAATTGGTATTTTATCGTCGTTTCCTTTTTATTGGTGAGTTGCTCGGAACTCATTGATCCTCCGAAAAACTTGATTGAAAAAGATAAAATGTCTGAGGTTATTGCTGACTTTGCGATCAATGATCAGATGAGCACGTTTTTCCCACAAACTAATATCGAAAATTTAACACGATTTACCCTTCAAAAAAACAAGATTACGGCAACCAACTTTGTCGAAAGTTATAAATTTTATACCGCGACAGGAGATATGGAAAAAATCCTAAATAATGCACAAGAAATTGTTTTGGAAAAAGATCCTGCCGCGAAAAATTATATTGAAAAGAAATTAAAAGAAAATAAAAACGTGCCCGCATTTGCAAGATAATATGATGTCCCCATTTTTTGAAATCAACAATACAACAACCGGAAAAGCAAGAGCCGGAACCATTACTACAGATCACGGAACCATCCAAACTCCAATCTTCATGCCTGTTGGAACGGTAGCTTCGGTAAAAACTGTTCATCAACGAGAACTCCGAGACGATATCAAAGCGCAGATTATTTTGGGAAACACTTACCACCTCAATTTGAGGCCGAAAATGGAAATCATGCAGGCCGCAGGCGGTTTACACAAATTCATGAATTGGGATTTGCCGATTCTTACCGATTCCGGAGGTTATCAAGTTTTTTCGTTATCTAAATCCCGAAAATTAACCGAAGAAGGTGTAAAATTCAAATCACACATCGATGGAAGCGCTCACTTCATTTCCCCTGAAAAATCAATGGAAATCCAGCGTCAAATTGGTGCTGATATTTTCATGGCTTTTGATGAATGCACGCCCTATCCTTGTGATTATAATTTAGCCAAAGATTCGATGGAAATGACGCATCGATGGCTGAAAAGATGCATCAACTGGACCGAAGAAAACCCGGAAATCTACGGACATAAACAACGACTTTTCCCAATTGTTCAAGGTTCTACTTATTCTGATTTAAGAAAAATTTCCGCTGAATTTATTTCTGAACAAAACGCAGCCGGAAACGCAATTGGCGGACTTTCCGTTGGGGAACCTGAAGAGGAAATGTATCGCATCACCGATGAAGTAACGGATATTTTACCTAAAGACAAACCTAGATATTTGATGGGCGTAGGAACACCTTGGAATATCCTGGAATCTATAGGACTTGGCGTCGATATGATGGATTGCGTAATGCCGACAAGAAATGCAAGAAACGCAATGCTCTTCACGTGGAGCGGAGTGATGAATATGAAAAACAAAAAATGGGAAAACGATTTTTCGCCGTTAGATGAATTCGGGACCAGTTATGTGGATTCAGAATATTCAAAAGCTTACGTTCGACATTTGTTTGTTGCGAAAGAATATTTGGCAAAACAGATCGCTTCGGTACACAATTTGGCGTTCTATCTTGATTTGGTAAGAGTTGCCAGAGAACACATTATCGCCGGCGATTTCTACGAGTGGAAAAACTCGGTAATCCCTACGCTGAAAACAAGACTCTAACAAGGAACCATCTTCATGAAAATAATCGATTTATATATCATCAAAAAATACCTCGGAACTTTTGGGTTCATGCTGGGATTATTAACGATTATTGTTCTAGTCATCGATGTTCAGGCAAAAGCTCCGAGAATTGAGTCCAATGGCTTTAAAGTTTCAGAATTTCTCGTGAATTTCTATCCTTATTGGATCATCAATTTGATTATTACTTTCATGTCGATTTTGGTTTTCATTTCCGTGATTTTCTTTACTTCAAAAATCGCTAATAACACTGAAATCGTGGCGATCATAAGTTCTGGCGCAAGTTTTCATCGTTTTGCAAGACCTTATTTGATCACGTCGGGATTTATCGCATTAATCGCGCTTTTAATCAATCATTTCGTTTTGCCACTCGCAAATATTAAGAAAAATGAACTGGAACCTTATACTTATAACGCGGTAAGCCGTGAGCAATTTACCGGAAATTCGGAAGTTTCTACCCAACTATCCAAAGCCGAATATATTTTCATTAAAAGTTATAACAAAAAAGAGAAACGTGGCTCTGGATTTATTTATCAAAAATTCGATAAGAACAAAAAATTAATCTATCAACTGAACGCCAACGATTTCTATTGGGATAAAGACAAAAAATATTTTTCTCTGAATAATTATTTCGAAAAAACCATCAATAAAGATGATACCGAAAAACTCAACAATGGAAACACGCTGAACAAAAGTTTTGGGCATCCGCCGGAAGAGCTTTTCCCGGACGTATTGTTGGGGCAAAATAAAACCACTCCAGAACTCATCAAATTCATCGATCGCGAAAAAGAAAAAGGAAACGCCAACCTAAACAACTATTTGAACGAGCTCCATCAAAGAACTTCGATGCCGGTTTCAGTGATCATTCTTACCATTTTAGGAGTAAGTTTATCATCCGCAAAAAAACGTGGCGGATTGGGACTTAATCTCGCACTCGGAATCGCTTTAGCTTTTGTATTTGTATTTTCATTCGAGGTTTTAAAGGTCGTTTCCGAGAACAAATCATTACCTCCGCTTCTGGCGATGTGGCTTCCGAATCTCATTTTCGGACCGATTGCTTTGTATCTTTATTTCAAAAGAGCCAATCAATAAAGCAATTCAATTTCCTTGTGATAGAACTTTTTCAAACCATCATTTTCCAGTTCGACCCAAAGAAAACCTTCATCATCTACATTTTTGATAATGCCATTTTGGCGCATTCCGTTTAGTGAAAAAACGGAAATCTTATCTTTTTTAAACAGTCGATGATTGATTTCCTGCAAAACATGCCCTTCAGAGAATTTTTCCGGCAATTGCTTCCACAAATATTCATAAAGTTCTTGCGCAAGATCGTGAAGTTGGAATCTCATTCCAGTTTGCGTAAGCAAAGAACCCGCCTTTGAAAGTTCCTGAAAATCAGCTTGCAAAACATTCAATCCAATTCCAATAATAAAATAAGGAGTTCCCTCAATAGTTTTTTTTTCCACTAAGATACCTGCTACTTTTTTATGATGAATAATCAAATCATTCGGCCACTTGATTGCCACAGGATATTTTGTCATTATGGCAACAAAATTAGCTAAAACTTCAGCGGTACGGAAATTGATAAATTGATCCCGAATAGAAAATTGATCGACAGGTATGGCTATCGAAAAGGCAAGGTTTTGATTTACCGATAAATTCCAGCTATTTCCATACTGGCCTCTTCCTTGAGTTTGGTTAAAGGTATAAATTGCCAAATAATCAGATCGTCTTAAAGTAAGATGCCTGAGAATTTCGTCATTAGTAGAAGTACATTTTTCAAGGAAAATAAGTGTGCTCATTTATGAAAACTTTAAGAGATGGAAACAGCAAAATTGGCTTTAATTAAATAAAAAAACAATAAATTTGCAGATTATACAAGATTTTTAATGAATAAAATTACAGAAAAACAACTGCTTACCGACAAAATAGTGGAAGCAATACAAGATACAAAAGGTGAAGACATTATGATTTTCGATCTTTCTAGCATCGAAAACTCAGTAGCTCAAACATTTATTATTTGCACAGGAAACTCCAATACTCAAGTTTCAGCAATCTCCGGAAACATTGAAAAAAAAGTTCGAAACGAATTGCAAGACCGACCATGGCATGTGGAGGGAACTGAAAACTCGTTGTGGGTACTTCTCGATTATGTGTCTGTTGTAGTACACGTTTTCCAAAGAGAAACCCGTGAATATTACGATATTGAGGAGCTTTGGGGCGATGCGAAAATCACTAAAATAGAAAATTAATCTAAAGCATTGACGAAATTCTTTTTTTCGTCAAAATTTTTATAAAAACAGATATGAATAACAACAAAGGATTTAACTGGTTTTTTCCGATACTGATTGCAGCGGTATTGCTGTTCTTCTTTACCAATATGAATAGCGATTCCAGCGCCAATTCACTTGATGAAGAAGGCTTCTATCAAATGCTTCAGCAAGGAAAAATTCAGGATGTAATGATATACAAAGACACCGAAAAAGCGGATGTCTTCTTAACCAAAGCTGCTAAAACAGAACTTGCCAATAAGCAGGTTGCCAAAGACAGAAGTCCATTTTCAACATTTGATTTTGCACCAAAACCTGATTATACATTAAGTTTTGGTGATTTACAGCTTTTCCTTGAAAAGTTCGATAAAATCAAACAAGAAAACCCTGCCATTACAACTAAAAAAGACTACGGTGTTGGCAAAAACCCAATGACAGATCTGCTTTTCACGGCTGTTTTCTGGATCGCAATTATGGCATTATTCTATTTTGTGATCTTCCGAAAAATGATGGGCGGCGGAGGCGGCGGTCCTGGTGGACAGATCTTCTCCATCGGAAAATCGCGTGCTAAATTATTTGATGAAAAGGAAAAAGTACAGGTAACCTTCAAAGATGTTGCTGGATTGGAAGGCGCAAAAGAAGAAGTACAGGAAGTGGTAGATTTTCTTAAAAATTCTGAAAAATATACAAAATTAGGAGGCAAAATTCCGAAAGGTGTCCTTTTGGTTGGTCCTCCGGGAACAGGGAAAACCCTTTTGGCCAAAGCTGTGGCTGGCGAAGCAAAAGTTCCTTTCTTTTCACTTTCGGGTTCCGATTTTGTGGAAATGTTTGTAGGAGTTGGAGCTTCCAGAGTTCGTGATCTTTTTGCGCAGGCTAAAGCAAAATCTCCAGCTATCATTTTTATTGACGAGATTGATGCTATTGGTAGAGCGAGAGGAAAAGGAAATTTCACCGGCGGTAACGACGAAAGAGAGAACACTCTCAACCAACTGCTTACCGAAATGGATGGTTTTGGAACAGATACGAATGTAATCGTAATGGCAGCAACCAATAGAGCTGATATTTTGGATAAAGCGTTGATGAGAGCCGGCCGATTCGACCGTTCCATTTACGTGGATTTGCCCGAACTTCACGAAAGAAAAGCAATTTTCAATGTGCATTTGGCGAAAATTAAACTCGATAATAATATCGACAGAGAATTTTTGGCAAAACAAACTCCAGGATTCAGCGGTGCTGATATTGCAAATGTTTGTAATGAAGCAGCTCTTATTGCTGCAAGAAACGGCCATGAATCTGTAACCAAACAAGATTTCTTAGACGCTGTTGATCGAATCATAGGCGGTCTTGAAAAGAAAAACAAGGCAATAAAACCTTCAGAAAAAAGAAGAGTTGCCTATCACGAAGCTGGTCATGCAACCATTTCTTGGCTCGTGGAACATGCTGCTCCTCTATTGAAAGTTACCATTGTACCGAGAGGTCGATCGTTAGGCGCTGCATGGTATTTACCGGAAGAAAGGCAACTGACAACGACTGAACAGATGTATGATGAAATTTGTGCAACTTTAGGAGGAAGAGCTGCGGAACAAACGATCTTCGGAAATATCTCTACTGGAGCACTTTCCGATCTCGAAAGGGTTACCAAACAGGCCCAGGCGATGGTCACTATTTATGGCTTAAACGACAAAATCGGAAACATTTCCTATTATGATAGTTCAGGGCAATCTGAACACAGCTTCGGGAAACCATATTCTGAGCAAACTGCCAAACTGATAGATGAAGAAATTTCTAAAATTATTGAAAATCAATATCAAAGAGCATTAGAAATTTTAGCAGCAAACAAGGATAAACTCGATGCGTTGGCGAATAAACTTCTAGAAAAAGAGGTGATCTTTAGAGAAGATTTAGAAGAAATTTTCGGTAAAAGAGCTTGGGATCCTGAACTTACTGAGCATCCGGTATCCAATACTCACACTCCTGAAAACGAATCACCGGAAACCACTTTAGGCCCGGAATCAAATACACAGATATAAATTAATAACCTGATAATTGCGTTAACCCGCAAATTATCAGGTTTTTTTTTATTTTTTTATCTCCTGTAATAAATATTTTCTATTTTTGTAGTATCAATCGCATAATTCGATAATAATTGAGTCTTTTTAAAAAAATTGTTGGCAAAATACTAAATCAACCTGAAGAAGAAGAAAATCAGGATTTGATCAAACTTGGAGATCAGCTGAAAAATGCAGATCTCGACTATAAATTTGCCCAACTATTTACCCATTCCGGAGGTTTTTTTAATTATTGCGCTGATGAAGCCGAAGCGTTGCAGACCCTCAATCACATTCTGAAAATAGAGAATATTAAATCCGTATTTTGCTGGGATGAAGATTTAAAAAATTTCCTGGATGTAGTAAAAGTTCCTTATACTACAGAATTGGAATTGTTCAACGACGCTGCATTAATCACCTGCGAATACCTCATTGCCTACGACGGCAGAATTATGCTGTCGCACAACAATATTCTGCATTATCACTCTTCGCGCCTTCCGCAAAAGATCATCATTATGGCGAATGTTTCGCAAATCGTCACCAATTTGAACGATGCGATGAGCAAAATCAAACGCAATGGTAATATTCGTAACCTCACCTCAATCAGCGGCAGCAATTCAAAATTAGATACTCCGAACAAAGACAATACGAAACTTTTCTTACTTTTGCTCGAAGATTAATTTCTCCGTTTAGTGTAAAAAATTCCGGCGAAAACCTAACACGCTTAATCAATAAATTTTGGATAAAAATCTAGTTCAACGGCTTTTCGGAGGTGCCATTTATGGTTTTCTTGTCATTTTATGTACCACGCCGCTCGGCGCTAATTTGATCAACAGAATCTCTCCTGACCTCGTTCGTCAAGAAAACCTTTTTTATGGCTTAATGACTTTCTTTGCGTTTTTAGGAGCTTGGGAATGTGTGAAGATGATGAAGTTCAACCCAAAAAGTTGGGAAAAATGGTTAGTTTTCCCACTTATTGTTCTGGTTTTTTATCGGTTTTCAAAGAGATTTTTCCAACACGGATTTTATTTCAATTTCAATCTTTCAGAAATCCTTGCACTTTCGCTGATTGTAATTGCTGTGATCACACTTTTCAAATTTCCTAAGGAACTGTACTATGACAATGGAAAGCTGATATTCACAGTGATTTATGTTTCATTACCATTCGGTTTTGCACTTGGATTGCCAAAATTCACCTCGTATGACGACACTTTTACATTAGAAGTTTTCTTTCTCTTTGCGCTCATTTGGAGCAGCGATAGTTTTGCTTATTTTGCCGGAAAACTTTTCGGAAAACATAAAATGGCTCCAAAAATTTCTCCTAAAAAAACTTGGGAAGGTTTCGCAGGAGGCGTGATTTTAACGTTGATTCTATCATTTTTTGTGGAAAGATTTCACCCCGATTTGCGTGGAAATTGGATGGTGGTTGGATTTTTAATTTCCGTTTTTGCGCCACTAGGCGATCTGGTGGAAAGCCAATTGAAGAGGACATTCGGTGTGAAAGATTCAGGTAACATTATCCCCGGCCATGGCGGAATTTTAGATCGACTCGATAGTTTTATTATCTGTGCTCCTGTCGTATATTTGTACTTTATTATAGAAAAATTTATATAAAAAACTCATGAAACTCCATAAAGAATCCACCGGCACCATCATCGTTGCAAGTATTCTCTTCGCAGTATTTGCATTCCTATCAGTTTATTTTTTGAAGGAATGGTCGCTCTTGATCCTTATTCCATTGCTAGTAATTTACGGATTGGTATTTTGGTTTTTCCGGGTTCCTCAAAGGGATATTTTGGATCACAGAGAAAACGTAATCGCCCCTGTTGACGGTAAAGTAGTCATGATTAAAGAGGTTGACGAAGATGAATTCATCAAAGGAAAAGCAATTCAAATCTCTATCTTTATGTCGCCACTGAACGTTCATATTTGTCGTTATCCGGTTTCCGGGAAAGTGATTTACAAAAAATATCATCCGGGAAAATATTTGGTTGCTTGGCACGAAAAATCTTCTACCGAAAACGAAAGAACTACAGTTGCAGTTGAAAGTTTAACAAGTCACAAAGTTGTTTTCCGTCAAATCGCAGGTTATGTAGCGAGAAGAATCGTTTTTTATTGTAATGAAGGAGATGCGGCAAAAGCAGGCCATGAATTTGGTTTCATAAAATTTGGTTCCCGAATGGATGTTTTCTTGCCTTTGGATACTGAAATCGTATGCAAAATTGGTGATAAGACCAAAGGCGGAATCGATGTTATTGCAAAAATGCAAGCGTAAATATTTAGAAAATATTTCACAAAAAAAAGAATCAGCATTTACACTGATTCTTATTTTTTTTCTTTCTATTTACCAATTAAATTGGAACGAAAATCACCGCTGCAAGTGCTGCTAAGCCAATAGCAACCGAAGCAACGACATCTACTTTTTTCGCTTCTCTAACGTTACTTTTACTTAGCACAACATCTTCTCCTGTTTTTGTTTTTCCGTAAATATTTTCGTTGTCTTGTTTTAGTACTTCCATTTTGATGACTTTTGCATCTTGAGTTTGGAAAGTGTATTTCTTGTACAATTCCAAAGAATTATTTTGCATCGGTTTCTGTCGGTTTACCACGCTTACCTGGCAAGATAAAACCGTGAAAATCATCAATATAGCGTATATCGGCGCGAATTTTCTCATTATATCTACTTATTTTTTTCAAATTTAATAAATAAAAACTTATAAAATTATAGTCTGTAAAATAATTAAAACTTGTTCAAATCTTGTGCAATTAACCAAGCTTCACTCCAACATGCTTGAAAATTAAATCCTCCTGTAATTGCATCAATATTAAGAACTTCGCCAGCAAGATAAAAGCGATCGATGACCTTACTGGACATATTTTTAAAATTAATTTCCTTTAGATTGACTCCGCCAGCTGTGACAAATTCGTCTTTATACGTCGATTTTCCCGTAACTTTCATTACATTTTTACAAAGATTCTGCAAAAGATGCTGAAGCTCTTTGGAAGATATTGTGGAAATATTTTTATCCAAATCGATTTTGGAAATCCATAAAATTCGATGCCAAAATCTGGTTGTAATGTCAAATATTTTCGATGTTCCAATAGATTTTTTAGGGTTTTCTTGGCGAAATTTCATGAACATTTCTCGCGCTTTCTCAATATCAATTCCAATAAAGTTGACGATAATATCGAACTGATATTTTAATGCTGCTAATTCGCGAGCTTTCCAAGCAGATGTTTTCAAAATCGCCGGTCCAGAAAGTCCCCAATGAGTGATTAACATAGGTCCGGACTCAACTGTTTTCAATTGAGAAATTGCCACTTCTGCATTTGGGAAACTGGTTCCCATTAAATCTTTTAGTGTTTCATTTTTAATATTAAAAGTAAAAAGCGAAGGAACCGGCTCTACGATTTGATGGCCCAGGTTCTGTACAATTTTCAAGGATTTTTGCGAACTTCCGGTGCAATAAATTACATAATCTGCAGTATAATCTCCAGAATTCGTTTTGACAAGAAAATCTTCGTCATTTTTTACAATTTCTGTAACAACCGATTTGGTTTTGATGGTGAAATTTTTCTGGTTCACTTCATTCATCAAACAATTGATGATGGTGTGTGAAGAATTGCTCTCAGGAAAAATACGATTATCGTTCTCAATTTTTAGGGCAATATTTCGCTGATCAAACCAATCCATAGTATCTCCCGGCTGAAATTGGTGAAAAACACTTAGAAGTTCCTTGTTTCCCCGCGGGTAAAATCCAACCAAATCTCTGGGATCGAAGCAAGCGTGAGAGACGTTGCATCTTCCACCGCCAGAAATTTTAACTTTCTGCAAAACCTCGGAATTTTGTTCCAAGATAGTAACGTAATATTTATTTTCATCCAAATTTGCTGCACAAAAAAAGCCTGCAGCTCCGCCTCCGATGATGATGATTTGTTTCCTCACAAATTCAAATTTTTAAAGCTATACAACTTCACTCATTTAATTTAAGTATAAAATAAAGTGTCGCATAGAATTTTGCAAAAATACGATTTTTCTAACCGACGATTAATGCGTAATTTTGTAAAATAAAATTAACACGAAATGTCTTTGTACCATTATAAATTTGAAGTAAGATGGAGCGATATCGACGCCAACAAACATCTTGCTAATTCCTCTTATGTGCAATATTGCGCGCAAACCAGAATGGCCTTTATGAACACGCATAAAATGGGACTGAAAGAACTGAGCAGATGGGGAATTGGCCCTGTAATTTTGCATGAAAGATATTCATTTTTCAAAGAAATATATGCTGATCAGACGGTTTATGTAAGTGCAGAAATCGCTGGAATGTCGGAAGATGCAAGTATCTATCAGTTTTTGCATAAATTTTATTTACCCGACGGAACACACTGTGCTACTTCGGAAGCAACCGGCGTTTGGATTGATATGATGTTGCGAAAAACAACCACTCCACCCGATGATATTTTGGAAGTAATGAAGGAATTCAGCTCTGAAAATACGAAAGTACTAACCAAACAAGATCTTAAAGATCTACCTTTCCGCCCAGAAAATGTAGAAGCTTTTCATAAAAGAGACACTTTTACCTGGAAAAAACAAAAAGAAGATTAGTAAAGTTTTCTAATTTCTTAAATCACAAAAACTGTAAATAATGCTCGAAGATAAGAATCCGCAACTTACGCCCATTTCAACTTATGGTGAATTTGGACTGATTAAGCATCTAACCGAAAATTTTAGTTTCCAGAATACTTCCACAGAAATATCTATTGGTGATGACGCTGCGGTAATCAATCCTGAGAACAAAAAAATGGTTGTTTCGACCGATATTTTGGCAGAAGGAGTTCACTTTAATTTGGGATATGTCCCTCTGAAACACCTTGGCTACAAAGCAGTTGTGGTAAACATTAGCGACATTGCAGCAATGAATGCTGTTCCGACACAAATTTTAGTTTCCCTGGCTGTCTCAAATCGTTTTCCAGTGGAAGCTTTGGAAGAAATTTATGCCGGAATTGCGTTAGCTTGCAAGCATTATAAAGTTGATTTGGTAGGGGGTGACACGAAAAGTTCCAATTCTGGTTTGGTGATGAGCATCACCGCAATTGGAATGGAAGATTCTGCACAAATCGTAAAAAGGAGTGGCGCAAAACCCAATGATCTATTGGTGGTAACCGGTGATTTAGGCGGTGCATATCTTGGTTTGCAGATTTTGGAAAGAGAACATGCAGTATATCTTGCGAATCCAGATATGCAACCGGAAATGGAAGGCTATGATTATATTCTCGAAAGACAATTGAAACCAGAAGCCAGAACCGACATCAAAAAAACTTTAAATGAACTCGGAGTAAAACCAACCTCTATGATTGATATTTCGGACGGATTATCTTCTGAAATTCTTCATTTATCAGATCAAAGCAAAGTAGGATTCAGATTATATGAAGAGAAAATTCCGATGGATTCTTTAACTATTTCTACTGCTGATGAACTGAATTTGAACCCTGCAATGTGTGCGATGAATGGAGGGGAAGATTTCGAATTGCTATTCACAATCGCTCCGGAAGATTTCGAGAACATCAGAAATCATACTGATTTTAGCATCATTGGTCACGCTGTGGAATTAGATCAAGGAAATTATTTGGTAGCAAGAGGAAGCAATGAGTTGATATCTTTGAACGCTCAAGGTTGGGATGCTTTTTTGAAAAAATAAATTAAACTTTACTTCCGACAAACGCTGCAAAAACATTGGGATGTAAAAATTCCTCAACGTTTACAGAAATATCGTTGGCTTCAATATCAGGTTTTTCAAATTTGTTTTCATCAAAAAAAAGTAGTTTCCAATCGCCACTGTTGTATTCTAGGTAAGATAAATTTTCGATCCAATCACCGGAATTAAGGTAGTGAACCGATCCATTATCCTGGGTTATTTTTCGGTCTGCAGGTTGATGGATATGGCCACAAATCACATAATCATAGTGGTTTTCAATCGCAAGCTCTATTGCTTTTTCTTCAAAATCGCCAATGAATTTCACTGCATTTTTTACCGAATTTTTAATTCTTTTAGACAGCGAAACTTTTTTTCTTCCGAAACTTTCGAGGATAAAATTAATAGCTCTGTTGAGTAAAATCAACCAATCATAACCAACTCCACCGATTTTGGCGACGATTTTCGCGCCTCCCTTAGTGGTATGATCAAAAATATCACCATGAAAAAACCAGTGTTTTCTACCGTTGATTTCCAGCAAATACTTGTCGGTGAGAAAGAGGTTACCCATTTTCAAATCACTGTATTTTCTTAAAAATTCATCGTGGTTTCCGGTGATGTAGATGATTTGGGTTCCGCTTTTCATCATTTTAAAAAACTCACTTAGAACCGCCATGTGCGAAGTGGGGAAGTATTTCTTAGAAAAAGCCCATCCATCGATGATGTCGCCATTTAAAATCAATAATTTCGGGTTGATGCTTTTCAGGTAAGCCACCAATTCTGTAGCGTGGCAACCGTATGTAGCCAAATGAATGTCGGAAAGGACTACGATTTCAACTTCTCTCTTTTCCATATCTGTTTTTCCAAAAGTAAGATTTGAATATGAAATATGGATGAATTTAAAATTAATTCTACTGCCCCAAAAGCTACACCCTTCAAATCATAAAAAAATCCCCAATCTTTCGAAAGGGGATTTGTATATTTCCGAATAATCGGTTCGCAATAATTATGCGTTAGGTTCGATCGATACAAAAGATCTGTTATTTGCTTTCTTTCTGAAAACTACTTTACCGTCAACAAGCGCGTGCAAAGTGTGGTCTTTACCCATTCCCACGTTTTCACCTGGGTGGTGTTGTGTACCTCTCTGTCTCACGATGATGTTCCCAGCAATCGCTTCCTGTCCACCGAAAATCTTTACACCCAATCTTTTAGAGTGAGATTCTCTACCGTTCTTGGAGCTACCAACTCCTTTTTTGTGTGCCATTTTATTTTAAGGTTTTTGGGTTAAAATTATTCAGCAGTTTCGCTGTCTGCTTTTTTGGTTGTTTTCTTAGCAGGCTTCTCTTCAGTAGCTGCTACTTCTTTTTTTGCTTTTGGCTCAGCTTTTTTCTCCTTTTTACCACCATCAAAACCGGTAATTCCAGTGATTTGAATTTGAGTTAAAGATTGTCTGTGACCGTTTTTCTTTTCGTAACCTTTTCTTCTTTTCTTTTTGAAGATGATTACTTTATCAGCCTTTACGTGGTCTAAGATTTCAGCATCAACAGTGATACCGCTTACAGCCGGGGCGCCGATTGTTGTAGTACCGTTTACAGTAAGAAGAACTTTGTCGAAAGATACTTTCGATCCTTTATCTCCTTTCAGACGGTGCACAAACAACTTCTGGTCTTGCTCAACTTTGTATTGAAGCCCTGCTATTTCTACAATTGCAAACATTGTTTATAAATTTTGTTAGTTAATTCGAGGTGCAAAAGTAATAATTATTTTTGAGTTATCCACAATCATTATAAAAATTTATAATAGAATTTTACATATAAGTTACTGAGTATGAAATTCGTAATCCAAAAACTTCTTTTATTCTTAATGAAAAAACATTTTTAGATAAAATTTTTAATTAAATTTGATTTTCTTACCATTATGAAAAGAGATTTATACATTGATTTTACCAAAGGTTTTGCCACCTTATCGATTATTTTTATTCACACCGTATTTTGGTCCGGCCAATTTTATATTCCTACGGAATGGCGCGTTTTATCTTTGCTTATCGACGTTCCATTGTTTTACGCCCTCAGTGGATTAACTTCTGGCGGAAATATCGAAAAAACCCTTTATCGATTGCTCAAGTTGCAGATTACTTACATGATTTTTGTGACTTTCCTCTTCTTCCTCGACTATTTTTTTAAAGTTTTCGGACTGAATATTTTTGGGTTAGAATGGATGAAGGAATTCTACGCCACATTCGGAACCAAGTACGTTCCACAAAACATTTCCGATGTTCCGCAATGGCAAAATCTCGGAAACTGGTATCTCCATCAATACACCAATGCAGATACATTTCCTGTCGTGATGGGAAGTTTCTGGTATTTAAAAGTATATTTTATTTTGACAGTTTTCGGAGTTTTAATTTTAAGATTCTTCCCGAAACATCTGATTTGGTTTATCGGGTTATGTTTTGGCTTGACTTTGATTTTCAATCTCTTACCACAGTATTATCCATCGGGACAGGTTGGCTATGTTGCATTTTATTTGGGACTTTTCTTGCTGGCCAATCGTTTTAAAGGAAAAAAAATTCCTTCGAAATTGATTCCTGTTTTGTACGGAATTCTATTCTTAATCTTCGCATTTCTTCTGTGGAATTCAGGAAAAGAACTTTTTATGAAGATGAATAAAGCGAAATTTCCGCCGAAACTATTATACATTTTCTGGTCGAGTTTTTCGTTGGTTACCCTTTTTGCTTTATACAATCGGTTGAAAATCAACAAAGAAAGTTTCATAACGTACATCGGAAAAAACGCGATATTTTTCTATTTTGCCCAGGGAATGAGCTCATCGTTGGTTTATTTTATCGTAGTTGGTCTAAAAGATAAAATTCAATGGTGGATTTTAATGATTATCATCTACCTCATCAATATTTTATTGGCTGTAATTATCGCAGAAGGATTGAGAAAAATAGACGCTTTCGGCTGGAAAATATTAGAATTTCTCCGCAAAAAAACCGCCTCAACGAATTGAAACGGCTTACATTTTTTAGATAAAAAATAAACTTAGTTGTTTTTACCACCTCTGGCAATCAATGCGATGATGATAATAAGTACCACTGCGCCAAAAACCCAATAGATAGGGTTGGTAAACCACTGTTCAGTAGTGGTTGATTTAGTTGTAGTTACATCAACATTCAAATCTGGAGATTTGGTTGCATCCTGCGCCATTGCCAAAACACTGAAGAAAAAAGCAAGAATTGACAATCCAAATTTTTCTAGTTTACCTGATAATAATTGCGTGTTCATAATTTATTTTTTTATTGTTATGTTTCTCAGTAGTCAATATTTATGCCAATTTTATTTATTTAAACCTCTATTTTCTCCAAAAAAATGAAATATCATCGAGAAATCCACAAACTATTATGAAGTAAATTATCTTTAAATTTGTCTTAAAATTTTCGATATGTTTAAGCTGAAACTTCTTACCGATCCAAGATGGGCAAATATTGCTGAAGGAAATTTGGAGGAAATTCTCACCGATCACGCTTGGTGCGAACAAAAAGCGACTACCAATGCAATAACTTTGATCACCATGTTGCCGGAATATCCTAATATCATCACCGAACTTATTCTCATCGCTCAGGAAGAGTTGGAGCATTTTCAGATGGTTCATGAAATTATAAAAAAACGCGGTTACGAATTCGGCAGGGAAAGAAAAGATGATTACGTAGGAGAACTCATTAAATTTATCCGACACGGAGGCACACGCGATGAAAGAATTATCGACCGAATGCTTTTTGCAGCAATGATCGAAGCCCGAAGCTGCGAACGCTTCAAAGTACTTACTGAAAACATTAAAGACGAAGAACTGAAGGTTTTCTACAAAGAACTGATGATTTCTGAAGCCAATCATTACACCACCTTTATCAAATTTGCCCGCCAATTGGGTGATCCCGAAAAGGTGAATACACGCTGGGAAGAGTGGCTGGATTACGAAGCCAAAATCATCAAATCTTACGGCAAAAAAGAAACAATTCACGGCTAGTATTTTTTAACGACGGTTTTCGGATTTTTAGTATTTTTACTGCTAGTAACAACAAGTCTGAAAACATCAATGGACCGCACGCGCTTCGAACAACTTCTCAATACCTTGGTAAAATCATTTTTCCAAGGTTTATTAATTATCGGGCCTTTTGCAGCAACGATATGGATTATCTGGTACATCGTTTCCAGCATCGATAATATGATTCCTGCGATTTCCGAAAAACTCTATCCCGGTATTACATTTATCACTGTTCTTGGAACTACCACCCTTATCGGATATCTCGGCAACAAATTTATCATCGGACGCGTGGTGGTCGACAGTTTCGATTACTTACTGGAGCATACTCCGGGAATTAAATTCATTTACAGTTCCCTGAAAGATGTGATGACTTCCTTCGTGGGCGATAAAAAGAAATTCAACCAACCCGTTCTCATCAAAACCACTGAAAACCCTGCGATTTGGCGAATCGGATTCCTTACACAGCGCGACCTGTCCGCTGTGGGATTCCCGGGTTATGTTTCGGTTTATCTTCCCCATTCTTACGCAGTTTCGGGTTGGGTAGTTTTTGTAGAAGCAAGCAATATTCAATTATTAAACAATGTAAGTGCTGCCCAAGCCATGAAATTTGCGGTAAGTGGTGGTGTTGCAGGTTTCCATTCGGAGGACAATGTTTTTAAGGCTCCAGAATGAAATAATTAACAATTAATAATGAACAAAGAAGTGGCAGTTACCCCAATTTTTGTTCAAAAATCTCAATTCCCAATTATTAATTTTTTTAATTATTCATTATTTATGAAACTTCCTTACGCAGAACCTTATCGTATTAAAATGGTGGAAGAAATCCGCCAATCTACAAAAGAAGAACGTGAACTCTGGCTGAAAAACGCCGACTATAATTTATTCAATTTAAAATCTTCGCAAGTTTATATTGATCTTTTAACCGATTCCGGAACGGGAGCAATGAGCGACAAACAATGGGCTGCGCTGATGACCGGAGATGAAAGTTATGCGGGATCCCGCAGTTTTGAAGATCTGCACAACACGGTAAAAAATATCACCGGCTACCAATATCTACTGCCCACTCACCAAGGAAGAGCGGCGGAAAATGTTTTGTTTTCGGTTTTGGTGAAAGAAGGAGATGTTGTGCCGGGAAATTCTCATTTCGACACCACCAAAGGACATATTGAATTTAGGAAAGCTCATGCGATTGATTGTACGATTGACGAAGCTTTTGATGTAGAAAATCTTTTCCCGTTCAAAGGAAATATTGATTTAGAAAAACTGGAGAATGTTTATAAAACCTATCCGAAAGAAAAAATACCTTTTTGTTTAATTACAATTACGTGTAATTCCTCCGGCGGACAACCTGTTTCACTGGAAAACATGAAAGCGGTGAAAGAACTTTCAGACCGTTATGGGATCCCGATTTATTTCGATTCTGCCCGTTTTGCGGAGAATGCTTAATTCATCAAGAAAAGAGAAGCCGGTCAGGAAAACCGAACCATCAAAGAAATTTGCAAAGAAGTTTTTTCTTATGGAGTTGGGATGACCATGAGTTCCAAGAAAGACGGTCTGGTGAACATCGGCGGATTTATCGCTTTGAATGACGAAAATGTTTTTAATATCGCTTCCAATTTTACCATTATTTACGAAGGTTTCATCACCTACGGCGGAATGGCGGGCCGTGACATGGCTGCTTTAGCGGTGGGTTTAAATGAAGTTAAAGAATTTGAATATTTAGAAAGTCGAATTTCACAGGTTGAATATCTTGGAAATAAACTAATAGAATTCGGAATCCCCATTCAGAAGCCTATTGGTGGACATGCGGTGTTTATCGATTCATTAAAATTTTTACCAAATATTCCGCGTGAAGAATATCCGGCGCAGACTTTAGCCAATGAAATTTACAAAGAAGCCGGTATCCGCACCGTAGAAATCGGGACTTTATTGGCAGACCGTAATCCACAAACCAGAGAAAACCGCTACCCAAAACTCGAACTCGTAAGGCTTGCAATTCCGCGCAGAACGTACACCAATAATCACATGGATTACATCGCTGTCGCCATCAAAAACGTTTACGACCGACGCGCCGAAATAGAAAAAGGATACAACATTACGTGGGAATCCGAATTCCTGAGACACTTCACCGTGAAACTGGAAGAAGCTTAAAATAACGAAATCCGCTCAGCAATGCTGAACGGATTTTTTTTAATTGTGTTTATAATGTTACCAAATTTTGGTAACTTTGATTTATTAAATTTAAATCAAATAACAATGGGACGAAATACATCTGTTTCCTTAGGAGATTATTTTGAGGATTTTGTTGATGCAAAAGTGACTCAGGGAAGATACAAAAACGCAAGTGAAGTTATCCGTGCCGGATTGAGACTTTTAGAAGAGGAAGAAAACAAAATTCAAATCCTGAAAAACGCAATTCAGGAAGGAATAGACAGCGGAATTGCCGAAGATTTTAATCCGAAAAAACACCTTGAAGGCCTGAAAACCAGATTGAAAAGTAATGGCTAAATATTACTTCACCAATAAAGCAGTGGAGGACCTCACTAAAATTTATGAATATACTTTTGAATTTTGGTCAGAAAAACAGGCAGATAAATACTACGAAGAGTTAATTGACTTTTGCCAGCTCATTGCTGAAAATCCTAATATCGGAAAAAACTACACCGAAATAAATCCTGAGTTTTTTGGTTTCCTGGCGAATAAACATATTATATTCTACAGAATTCTGAATCCCACATCTATTGAAATAGAAAGAATTCTTGGCGCTGAAATGGATTTGAAAAGTAGATTAAAGGTAATATGAAAATCCGTTTGGGTTTGCTGAGCGTATTTTTTTTGCTAATTCGCTAGATTGTACGTTATTGCTGTTGTGAGATTAAGTTATTTATTGGAAATTTGAAAGATTACTTAATATTATCCTCTTATAATTTTAATAATTCTTAATGGATTTGCCTCATGATATTATATTATCTTTAAAAGAACAAATGAAAACACCATTAGGTACTGTCCATTTCATTTATAATTCTCCTGATTTAACGAATAACAAAGTTAAAGGTGGTAGAATTTTCGAAAATGTTGCTGGTAACCATATTTTTCTTTTGGAGCGGACGGATGATTTGATCCTAAATTATTTCTATAGTTCTCCAGGAGCAGGAACATCTGTAGCTTCTGTTGATTTAAATTTGCTACCTAAATTCACCGAAGTATTTATTTGTTTTACTTGGTCTCCCCAGGAGATCACCTTATCACTTAGTTCAAAAGAAATATCTAATTCTCAACTTGTTCATGCAGTTGGTAAAGAATCAAATAGGCAAATTCGCGTCGGTGATGATGGTTTAATATATGTTATAAACAATGAGAATTGTGAAGTAAAAGAACTAACAATTTTTAATAATGACTGTGCGGTTTTGACTTCTACTGCTTTAGAAGCTTGGAATAATATAAAAGAGGCAATAAAAATTTTAGGAACAAGTAAATCTGAAATGGGGTACATTCATGAATGCGTGGTATCTAATTTATCTTTATCAATACTTGTAACTGGATTTGAATCATATCTAAAGAAAAGATTTTTGGAATTGGAGGAAGAGGGAATAAGGCCTAGAATTGAAGATTTATTAGATAGTGTATTTTCCTCCAAAGAAAAACATCAAAACAATTTGTTAATTGAAGAAGCTAAAAACAACAATATTTCGATCATTAAATATATTGTCAAAAATAGGAGGATTAACTTTCAAAATTTCGACGAAATAAAGAGTGCTTACAAAAAAACATATAACCTTACCTTAGCGTCAGCAAATATAGACTCTAAACTAATTGTTCCAATCAAAAAATTTCTGAGATTTAGGCATAAAATCATACATGTATCCCCTATGTTAGGATTATTGAACCAAGAAAAGATTGCAGAGGAAGAACCTGTTTTTGCAAATGAAACACTCAAAAACGATGCTTTAAAGATTTTTGATGAATTTATTCAACGTTTTCACGATTCAACTTTGAAACTTAGACAATAAAAATTTTTACTTAAGAATATATCCAGGAAAGAGAAGGGTTAGTTTGGATACTCCGTTGGAAGACGCCCACTAACTTCACAACTCATAAATCCGCCCTCACATCATCCATTAGCTTATTCTACCAAATAATTAGGTCTTTTACCCAAACCATTAGATCCCGAAGCCAAATCTTTAGGTTCAAAACCAAAAACTTTAGGTCCGGAACCTAATCGTTTAGCCCCGGAACCTAAAATTTTAGCCTTTTGACCTAAACGGTTCTCAAAACAACCGAAACGGTTCAGGAAAACAAAAGAAAACAGCCCACGGAAACCGCGGACTGTCTTTTTTTTAGTTAAAATCATTTATTCTTCTACTACAGGATCGTTCGCTGGGCGTTTACCGCTTCGGGGAAAGAACTGTTTCAGCTCGTTCATCTTGGTTTCGTAGCCCGGGGCACTGGAGCCGGCCTTGTAATTGGTGTAGGCATAATCGTCCAGCGCCGTCTGGTAGTTGTCGTAATCGTGCAGAATTTTCGAGTTCTTCAGCCTTTCGTCTAACGCAGCTACGCGATGCGCTATATTTTCGATAAACTGCCGGCTCGTCATATCCTTTTCAAACTCAGCCCAGTCGAGATCAGGCTGCGAAAGGTGGGGGCTGTTCTGGCGATAATCCCACACTTTATTGATGAGAAGTTTGTTTTGCTCGTTCACACTGCCGTAGGTGCGGCGCTCCTCCGGGGTGAGGGTTACGTTGAGAGCCGACAGCGCGGTTTCCAGCGTAGTAAGCGCGGTTTTAATTTCGTTCATCTGCGCTTCAGTAAGGTGCGCATTGTTCAGATTGTTGATGGGCATAACATTGTGTTTTTTTGGTTAACATTTCGAAAATACTATAAATCAACCAAATAAATGACAGTTAAAACACCCTATTTATCTACTGACCTGTGATGCTCCAGGGTAGTTTTACCACTATCGGAATGACCGAGCAAAACCACATTTCGTAACTCTTGGGTATTAGCACTCATAATATATAGTTTTAATTATTTTATGGGAATGCTAAAAAGGAAATGACCAGCATTTGATTTTTAGGTAGTTAAAGTTACGAAAGATTTGAATTGGGTTTGAATTTTTCTTGAAATAGATAGATGATATTTCGCAGTAAAGTTAGCAATTACTATCCAGACGCTATGATATGGCTTTGACATTGCTAAGACTTCATTTTGACTTGCCTTTGACATGGCTTTGGTACGGCTCTACTACGGCTTAACTACGGCTCAACCTTTGGGATATACTTTCTATAAATGGATTGGAGAGAATTAATAAGTAAAAAATGAGCGTTTTGTCGATTGGAAATATCGCACAGAACACTGTGAATCAAACGATTGTAAATATAGGAAAATAAATTGAAAATGCAATATTAATACATCATTAGGAATCAATCTACGCGTGAAAATATCTTGTGATAATAGGCAACCACAAGTATTTAAAATTGAAAGTAAAAAAATTGTAATTTAGCTAACCAACTTTAATACTAAAATGCAATGGCAAACCAATATGTAAACTTTATCACTGACGAACATTTGCTAAGTTGTGTTGAGAATTTGCACCAATCCTATTTGAAAGCTAAAAACAAAATATCTAAAAAGAACTTTTACTCAAATAAAGTGGATACTATAAAACTTACTTTTGATGCTAAATTTAATGATATCAATGAAGAAGATTTAATTCAATCTGAAATTCTTAGACAGATTGACAAATCCATAAATAATTATATTGGAACTTTTCACGAACAGGTTTTGGGTGGAATTAAAGGCTATGAAGTTGGGAATTTAAGCGGTTTTGATATTAAAGCAAATGATGATACATTATTTGCTGATATTAAGAACAAGCATAACACAATGAATAGTAGCTCTTCGGAAGCTTTATTTCAAAAATTAGCTCGATATGCTGATGACTATAAGAAAGCAAAATGCTACTGGGTTCAAATTTTAGCGAAAGGGAGTTTCAACGAACATTGGAAAGGCGATATCAATGGAAAAGAATATAGCCATTCAAGAGTTTTTAAAATTTCTGGGGATCAATTTTACGCTTTGCTTTCGGGGCAGGATGACGCTCTTTTTCAATTATATAAAGCTTTACCAAGAGTAATTGATGATTACTTAATATCCATTGAAAAAGAAAATACTATAAAAGAAAATTCGGCTTTAGAAGAAATTTCTTCTGAAACCGAAAAATCAAATCGTTCTATTCTTAATCAAATAACCTTTGAGAATTACAAGTATTATTTGGGATTTGAGAATTTATAATAATCATTCAAAAACTTAATAATAGAATAACCAACTTCACGACCTAAGTTGACCGGAACTGCATTGCCAATTTGTTTGTATTGTTGAGCCATAGGACCAGAAAACTGCCAATCATCGGGAAATGTTTGAATTCTCGCATATTCTCGAACTGTAAAAGGGCGCGTTTCATCTGGATGACAACGTTCTGTTTGTTTTTGGGCGGGACTACAAGTTAAAGTAAGGCAAGGCTCATCCCAACCAATTCTTCTGGCCATTCCGGTTTTTCCTCCGCCTAGATAAAAACTTGCACCCATAAAATCTTTCTGAATATCTAATGGAAGATCACGCCAATAACCTTTTGGCGGAACTAAATCTAAAACCTGTTTTTTACTTTCCGGATATTTTGCACCGGCTGAAACTGGAACATTTGAAGCAAATAACTCTCCTTTTTTCAAGGCATCAGAAAGGTTGTAAATTTTTTTGTATGGCTTTGGATACTCATATTTTATTTTGATATCTTTTCTAATACCTACTAAAATTAGTCTTTCTCGTTTTTGTGGAACTTTATAATTTATAGCTTTTAAAACCTCTACCGGAACAACATTATAACCTATTTCGTCTAAAATAAAAATCATTCCTTGTAGAGTTTTTCCATTATCATGGCTCAAAAGACCTTTAACATTTTCACCAATACAAATCGGTGGATTTACCTCTTTCACCACACGAGCAAATTCATAAAACAATGTTCCTCTAGCGTCTTCAAAACCTAGTCTTTTACCAGCGTAACTAAATGCTTGACAAGGAAATCCACCAGTAACTACATCCACCTGATTATGATACTCAGAAAAATTAAAGTCTTTAATATCCCCTTCTAAAACATTCCATTTTGGGCGGTTTCTTCGTAAAGTTTCACATGCGTGTTTATCAATTTCATTAAGAGCGACACACTTTAAACCTGCTTTTTCCATTCCGACTGCTAAACCACCTGCGCCTGCAAATAATTCTAAAACTTTATACTCGTTAGCAGGTACTACGAAATTCGAAACGGTCTCCTCAAAATCTGTCTGTAAAAAATCTGCAAACAATGTTTCAACTTCTACTTTACGATAAACCCTATAATTACTCATAGGATCACGAACGGCAGAAAGTTTTCCTTCTTCATCCCAACGGCGCAAGGTTTTGGTACTTTTATTCAAAAGTTTTGCTGTTTCTGAAATTGTTAAATATTCACTCATAACCAAATTATACAACATTAGACATTGGTTACAAATTTAACTTAAAATATTCCAAACTCCCAAATCAAAAAACAGAAAACTGTTGAGAAAATTTTTCAAATTAATTTGAATCTACTCAAAGCTATCTATGAACTAGATCTTTATATTCTTGCTTAAAATATGTTTCACAATCATGGTTGCGTGGATCCTTGAGTTTTCGATGAACCAGAGATGCGTGTCTTTACCACCACAAACAACGCCCCCCAGATAGAGATTTTCGATATTTGTTTCCATGGTTTCCGGATTGTACATGGGGATCAGGTTTTCATTTCTTAAAAGAATTCCGGAGTTTTTTAGGAAACCAAAATCTGGAAGATAGCCTGTCATCGCCAGAACAAAATCATTTTCAATCTCGTGGAGGTTTCCGCTATCATCTTTAAAAATGACCGTTGAATCTTTAATTTCCTGCATTTCGGCATTAAAATAAGCTTTAATACTTCCTTCAGCAATTCGGTTTTCAATATCAGGCTTTACCCAATATTTCACAGAACTGGAAATCTCTGAACCTTTGATGATCATGGTAACTTCCGCACCTTTTCTGTGGGTTTCCAAAGCGGCATCTACCGCCGAGTTGCTTGCACCGATCACGACGATTTTCTGGTTGGCGTAAGGGTAAGGTTCTGTATAATAATGTTTTACTTTAGGTAAAAATTCACCGGGAACATTCAGCAGTTTTGGAATATCATAAAACCCTGTTGCGATGATGACATTTTTTGCCAGATATTTTGCTTTGGAAGTCTGAATCTCGAAGCGTTCGTTTTTCGAAATGTTTAATACCTTTTCGTAAAGCTTAATTTTCAGTGCTTTTTGTCGGGCAATCCCTTGGTAATATTCCAGAGCATCTTGTCTACCTGGTTTTGGCGACGTAGTGATAAAAGGAATTTCAGCAATTTCCAGCTTATCGGCCGTAGAAAAAAAGCGCATGTATAAGGGATAATTGTAGAGGGAATTGACGATGGTTCCTTTTTCTATAATCACATAGCTTAAACCATTCTTTTCCGCCTCCAAAGCGCAGTTCAACCCAATGGGACCTGCGCCAATAATTAATACATCTAAAATTTCCATCCGGCAAAATTACGAAAACCATTATTGGTAAAGCAAAAGAAAACGGACAGCAAAATCTGCCCGCTTCTAATCAGTATTTTTAAAAATATTTACTTAATCAATCCCAGTTCTACCAATCTTTCGTGCAGGAATTCTCCGGCTGTGGTATTTGGATATAATTTAGGATTGTTTTCGTCGTAAGTTCCTTCCAGGGCATTCAGCGGCATTTCGCTCACCGGATGCATAAAGAAAGGAATGGAATATCTGGAAGTTCCCCACAATTCACGCGGCGGATTGACCACTTGATGGATCGTAGATTTCAGTTTATTATTCGTGTGTCTGGATAACATATCGCCCACATTAATCATCAACTCATCGGGCTCAGCGATGGCATCCACCCATTCCCCATCATGATTCATCACCTGCAGACCTTTGCCTTGAGCTCCCATCAAAAGGGTAATCAAATTGATATCTCCATGTGCAGCTGCACGTACCGCGTTATCCGGCTCTTCTGTAATCGGTGGATAATGGATTGGTCTTAAAATAGAATTGCCTTCGCCAACAAATTTGTCGAAATAAAATTCATCTAGCCCAAGGTGCAGCGCCAATGCTCGCAACACATAAATACCTGTTTTCTCCAACATTTTGAATGCTTCTTTCCCTACCGCATTGAAGTTTGGATTTTCCGCCACTTCCACGTTGTCAGGATACACTTCCTGGTACTTAGAACCTGGTTCCAAATACTGTCCGAAATGCCAGAATTCTTTCAAATCCCCTTTTTTGAAACCTTTGGCGGTTTCTTTTCCGAAACCTACGTAGCCGCGCTGACCGCCGATACCGGGGATTTCGTACTTTTGTTTTTTTTCCACAGGCAAATCAAAGAATTGCTTTACCTCTTGGTACAAATCATCCACCAGTTTCTCATCGAGAAAGTGACCTTTCAAAGCCACAAAACCGATTTCTTCGTATGCTTTTCCGATTTCATTTACAAATTTTTGTTTGCGTTCCGGGTTGCCCGAAAGGAAATCACGCAAATCCACACTTGGGATCTGTTTCATATAGAATTGATTAAAAAATGTTTCAGTGCAAAATTAAGTTTTTTACTTTAGTTTTTTCTTTTTAGGCGAATGTTTTGAAATTTTCTTTAAGCTGTTGATTTCCTTAATTTCTTATATCAGCAACTTCTTTCTTTATTTTCTATGATGTTGTTTCCAATCATCGCATGCTCCGTAAAGCGCTATAACTTGTTTTTAAAATTTAGTTCAAAGAAATTTTATTATCTGTAAATTTGCCGCAAGTCAAAATTTTCAAATGAAACAGTACTCTTCCAAAAGAAGCATTCAAATTTTAGCATATCTCTTAAAGGAATACGGAATTTTTAATATCGTAATATCACCCGGATCACGTAACGCGCCTTTGGCAATACATTTCTCGGAGAGTGATGAGTTTAATTGCTATAGTATTGTGGATGAAAGAAGCGCTGCTTTCGTAGGACTCGGAATGGCAAAAAGCGAAAAGAAACCTGTGGCGATAACCTGTACGAGCGGTTCTGCATCGGCAAATTACTATCCGGCCATTACCGAAGCTTTTTATCAAAATATTCCTATGTTGATCCTTACCGCAGATCGGCCAACGGACTTTGTAGATATTTTCGATGGACAAACTATTCGCCAAAATGCAATCTATGCGCAACATTCTTACGGAGATTTTCAACTATTGGAAGATGGGAAGGAAAATGCCGACGATGAAAATTTCAGTCTGATCAAAAAAGCGATTGAACTTTGTTTTGAAAAACAAGGCCCCATTCACATTAATATACCTTTAGAGGAACCTTTGTATCAACTCGTTTCGGAGTTACCCATTTTTCCGCCCGTGGAAAAAAACATTGCAAAGAAACAATATGAACTTCCATCAACGCTTGCTGCAGAATGGAACCTTTCGAAAAGAATTCTAATTTTAGTTGGCACACGCGATTACAGCGAAGAACTGGAAATGCAACTTGGGCAACTGGTTAAAAACCATAGCGTAGTGGTGCTAACGGAAGCAACATCAAATATTAGACATCCGAAGTTTTTTAGCCATATCGACCGGTATATTTTCAATTTTTCCGAGGAAGATTTCACGACCTACGCGCCCGATCTTTTGGTAACGATAGGACAAAATGTTGTTTCTAAAAAAGTAAAGCAGTTTCTTAGAAAGGCAAAACCCAAAAATCATTGGCATATCCACGAAATTTGGCAACCCGACACCTTCTTTTCACTTACAGAAAAAATTGAAACCCAACCTGAAATTTTCTTTAAAAAGCTACTAAATTTCATTAAATTAGAACCACAACCATATTTTAACCTTTGGGATGTACTGCGCGATAAAAGAGATTTAAAACATAAAGAATACTGCCTGAAAACATCTTTTTCAGATTTTAAATTCTTTGAAATCCTATCGGAAAAGTTACCTCAAAACATTAACCTTCACTTCAGCAATTCCTCCGCAATAAGATACGCACAGCTATTTGAATTTCAGAAAAATAAAATATTCTGCAACCGTGGCACCAGTGGAATCGACGGATCAACATCCACCGCTATGGGATTTGCAATGAAAAGCGCTCAGCAAACAGTTTTGGTAACAGGTGACTTGAGTTTCTTTTATGATATCAACGGGCTTTGGAACAATTACATACCGCCATATACAAGAATTATTGTCTTCAACAACGGTGGCGGCGATATTTTCAAAATTATTCCGGGACCAAGCTCTACTAATGCATTGGAGGAATTTATCCTGACCAAACACCACAAAAATGCGGAACTACTTGCGAAGCATTTTGGATTTTCTTACACTAAAGTTTCGGATGAAGATACCCTTTCGCGAGTTTTAGACAATTTTTTCAAACAGGATGTAAAGGCCAAAATTCTGGAAGTAGACACTTCAGCAATTGAAAATTCCGAAGTACTGAAAAATTACTTTGAAGCCATAAAATAGTTTAGAAATTCATCTGTAAACCGACTTTCACACCGAATTTAGAAACTTCCGGACGATCGAGATAATTGCCACGCCAATTGAAATCGACACGTAAAATTTTTAGATTTCCGAAACCGATATTTTCTAAGCCAAATCCATATTCGTAATAAATTTGCTGATCTGGTGCGGAGTATTTTTGGTTCTCGTAATTGATATTTTTGGAGGCATCGCTTAGCGTTCCGTACGCACCACGCCAAAAAATGACTTCCCGAAGTTTAAGTTTTTTAATTAAAGGCAAATAGGTGAGAATTTTTCCTTGAAAATGATGCTCAACATGGAAAGTCGTGTATGCATCTGCCACAAATTCATAATACTTAAGCAATGCAAAAGTATTGGGAACCAAGCTATAAGACTGATTTCCGGGGATGACGTTTTGCAAAGCCAAAGGAACAGCATTGAAGTTTTTTCCCGCCTCGAAATTCACATTGGTGCGTCCGAAATTTCCAAGAATGATAGGTTGTGAATACAAGAACTGTAATTTATTGTAATCGAAATCGCCATCCAAAACATTTTCAAATCCGTGCGTAAATTTCAGGACAAAAGTTGGCGACAAAGTTGTGAAAGCGTACCGATCCACACCATACTGGGAGTATTTAGCGCCCGGTTGCGCCATTAAACTAAATGTGGTATGGAAATCGTTTACCTCAGATTTTAGCGTACCATTTTTATAGAAATCAAGATTAAATTGCGTAGGATTTGCGGATTTAATTTGTTGTGAAGAAGCATCCATTCTCACCTGGAAATTCTTGACCGGCTCAATTGAAAAGAACAAATTATTTTGTTTAACAGTACTCAAAGAAACATTAGATCCAGACGAAAAAATAGAAGACGAAGCGAAAGAACGCGTCATAATTCCATCATCATTGGTGAGCTGTGCACCAAGTTGCATTACATCATTTCGGCTTCCGAAACCAATAGTAGAACGGTTTTCCCGATTAAACATATATCTAGCTTCTGCGCCATATTTCCATTTTTTATCTTTAAAACCGTATGCAGTATATCCTTCGATTCTCCATAAATCATTTGGTGAAAAATAGGTTCTGGCTCCTACCCGAATTCGGTCACCCTCGACATCGTTGTTGCCATAAACCGAAAATATATCCCCAAAATCGATTGCTTTCCACGCATTGATGTATCCAGATTGCAGGATTTCAACTGTTTTTACAATCCGTTTAAATTTGGGAACATTTTCAAGCTGATTCACCATCGTGTAAACCTTTTTTTCATCATCTTCTAACGGCTCCGATCTTTCTTTCTCCCAGAAATCATCAGTTTTGGTCAAATTCTCGTCGCTTAAAGTTTGGTCCTTCGGAATTAAGAGAGATTCGCTGAAATTCTGATTGAAGAGATAATCGCTGTAAATGTCCGTTCTTTTGAATAATACCCCTTTCGCATCCTTCTTTTTATTAAAGATGGACATTTCTAATTCAGTATAAGATTTTTTCGGTAGGAAAACTTTGTCATTCGGCGTGTCATACTCCAATTCCATATAAATTCCATTCACGAAGTTTACATTGATTCTATTGGTAGATTTCAACGTAGATTTTACAATATTATAAGTATCTCTTGAAATATAAAGACTACCTTGAAAAGCCAGAGTTTCTTTTCTTTTAGGCGAATACCTAATCAAAAAACAGTCAATTCCATCGACAGAAAGTGAATCGGCGAGTTCGTAATCGTAATTGCTAAAGCCATCCGTTCCGGCGGGACTTGGGAAACCGATGTTGAAAAAATTGAGCGTATTATCGTAAATATTTACATCTTTAAATTGATTTTTAGCAGTTGCTGCGATCAATTCATTATTGCTAAAACCAGAAAATTTGTTGGCAATAATCAGCTTATTTTCTTTTTTTTCGGGCGTATTTTTACCGTACGTTTTGTAGATGGTTTCATTGAAGAAAACCGGAAGCGTAAGTTTTTTATCGAAATTGGCAGAATCGGCATAATCGAAAATAAACTCCAATTGATTGAATATTTTTTTCTGCATGAAAGCACTATCGATATTATTAATCCCAATTTCTATTTTTTCATATTCCTTGAATTGGTAATCTTTGTAATTAGCTAATCCATTGGTTTTCTTTCGTTTCCAAACCTCTTGCATAATTGCATAGGCCGGATTTGCTTTTTTGTTTTTATATTTTTTCTTGCTGGTTCCCGAAAGTACCACTTCCTGAATTTGTGCTACATTTTCAGGTTGCATTTTCAAAATTAGATTTTCAAAACGTCCATCACTGAAACTCAAAACTTCGGTTTTGTAATTTTTTTTAATAAAAGTCGCTGTTGCAATTCCGGAATCGGAAACGATGGAAAAATTGGAAGAAGTGGTAAGCAACGCTGCTTTTTCTTTATTATTAATGAAAATCTCCACGCCAGAAAGTGGTTTTCCTGTAGTTTTATCGATCACCGAACCGGAAATTTTGGTTTGTGAAAATGCAAATACACCCAAGAGCAAAAACATTAAAAATTTTGCCTTTTGGGGAAAACGATACCGAAACTGTGATTTTTTCTTCATGAATTCGTCAACATATAACTGCTTACAGAAAACCTCTATAGCGAAAAGCAGACCAAAATAATGGAATACAATAAATTGCCTTAAATCTCTGAATAATCGCCACGATCGGGAAGATTGGTAATTTTAGAAATCGGATAAATAAACATATCATCGAAATCATTCATCGCGTTTATCAATTGAAAATGGGAAAATTCTGTGATGTTTTGTAACGTAATTTCTGCCTCTTTTATTTTCTTATTTTTTAATAAATGTGTCCGCTGAACACCGTTAAGCAAATAGGTGCTCGGCGTAAACCATTCTTTACCTTTCAGAAAAAGCAAATTAGAATAGGAAGTGTCGGTAATATGATTATTTTTCACGATGATAATTTCGGAAGCTTTCGCTTTACTAATCATTTTCTCCAACTCTTTCCTGTCCTCAAATTTAAAGGAATAATCGTAAACGTTATTTTCTATCAATTGAAAATCCACGATTTCGGAAATCGCATAAGGAATCAGTTGTGTACGAAAATTTTTATTGAGATCGTAGGTAATTTTCAGTTTATAAAGTCCATTTTCATCATGTTCCAAATCCTTAAATATCTTCGCAATGTCGATAGAACCCTCTTTCCCGAAATGTGCGAAAGTAGCATTCACTCTTTTTTGATGAAGTTCTAAAAGGAAAATTTCCTGATCTTCTATTTTAATGCTTTCAATAAATTGGGACATAAATTTTGTTTTTCATTTCTTGGTACTCATCAGCAAAATTACTCAAATGCGTGATTCCACCGCCACTTTTGAAATATAATTTGTCATTTTCTTTTTCGATAAATCTTATGATCACACAGGAATCCAGATTTTGCCCATCAAACCAACCGCAAACACCGGTATAAAAGCCTCTAGAATAATTTTCCGCTTCCAGGATTATTTCTAAAGTTTTAGGTTTGGGTGCACCCAGAACTGAACCTGCAGGCAAAACGGTTTTCATAATGCTTCCAATTTTGCCATGAAACTCGGGTTTCAGCTTCCCGGAAATCTCGGAACTCATCGCCAAAAGGTTTTTTTGTTTGGTTTTCAGGAAATCAATTCTTTGAAATTCCTTCAATTTCACCTCATCAGCAATCATGCTCAAATCGTTTCTCAATAAATCGACCACCGTGTAATGTTCCGCTTTTTCCTTCACATTATTTCTTAAAACTTCAGCAGCGTTTTCAACATCTGCATCAATCGTGCCTTTCATTGGATGGGTAAAAACTTCATTATCAACAATTTCAATAAAGGTTTCGGGTGAAAAAAACATCCAGTTATCGGGGTAAAGTACTTTATATTTTGCTTGAGAAATCTGGTAAAAGTTTTCTAAAGTCAAATTGGTTTTAATTTCCGTTTTACAAGTATAATTGACGAGATAAGCGTATCCTTTTTTTAAATGATTTTGAACAATATCAAACCCATTTTTATACGAATTTTCAGAAGGAGGGAAAGTTTCAAAGGTAATTTCGGACGGAAGCGCTTGTTCTTTAAATTCAGTTTTAAAATTCTGAAAATCAATATTTAAACTTATTTTTTTAATTTCATTTTCCGTGAATATTTCTACATTTTCCATTAAAAAATCAATCATGAAAAAGAAAGGAACTTTCTGTTGGGAAAGCTCGTCCATCACATCAAAATTTGGGTGAAAACTTGAGTTCATTTGTGGCAAAAATAAAGAAAAGTAAGAACTAACCCCTAAAAATATCGGGTTTAATTCCTAAAAGATTATTTTTGCACTATGAATCGCAATCATTTACCGTCATTATCAATTCCACAAATACTGAGCTCAGCATTTAGCTATTGGAACAAAGCAATGCTTTATAACCTCATTTACAGCGTTTTATATCTCGCTTTGTTTTTCGTAGGATATTATTCGCTTTTTCAACATTTCGGACTTTGGGACGAGATGATGAAGAATCAGCATTTGCTACGAACAGACCTTCCTGCTTTCAATAAAAAAATGGAAGAAATCGCAAGGCTTCCGCAAGCCCAAAATTTCGGACTGGCATTTTTTCTTCTTTTGGCGCTCATTAACCCGCTGAATGTGGGATTATTTAAAATTTATCGGAAAATAGATCTAAAGGAACCTGTGGTTTTTAATGATCTTCTCGCCGGGTATCAGGGATTCGACTTTTTTAAATTTTTTGGTTTCTATCTTTTTTGGTTCATTATCTTTACATACGCGAACGCCCTTTTATTTCTCGGAATTTTTTGGATTTTCATTACATTATTTTCAGTTCCGCTGATGTACTTCATGAACGTGAAAACTTTTGAAGGTATTTCGTTAACCATCAAAGGGTTAAAAGGAAATTTTGCAACAGTGATGATTTGTATGATGGTTGCGGCCGCCTTTAGTTTTTGTGGCATTTTACTTTGCGGTTTTGGATTTATCCTCACGTTCCCGTTTTGGCAAACCATGATCTATACCCTTTATCAAAATCTTTACAAAGAAATTGGTTAAATTTAAATTTAATTAATGAGTTTTTCAATTTTAAATTTTAAATTTGAGAAACTTAAAAAATTAAACGATGACCTCTTTCCAAGAATTTAGCCAACAAAAAAATCCCGAGCGCAGCTCTGGTGAAATTATTTCACATGCTTTTGAAATGTATAAAGGAATTTTTCTTTATGCTTTACTGGCAATGTTGATTTATTTTGTAGTTTCTTTTATTGTACAACCTGTTTCAGGATTTGATTCGAGAGAATTTAGTGAAGTAATTACCTCATCCGATGGTGATTTTTCTTCGGTTAATGTATGGTCGGTTCCGGGACTGAAACTTTATTACGGACTTTCCGGACTGCTTAGTTTGGTTCTCGCTCCGTTGTATGTTGGACTCATTTATATGGCTAATAAATACAATTTCAATCAACCGCTTCAAGCTTCGGATTTGTTTATCGGTTATAAGCAAAACTTCCTAAATATTGTACTTTACAGTTTAATTTCCAGTGTTTTGATGGGTATTGCGTTCATGATGTGTGTGATTCCTGGTTTTCTCGTTCTTCCTTTTTTCTTGTTGGGTTACCCAATTTTATTGTTTGAAAATGCCAGTTTTGGTGAGGCGCTTGGCAAATCATTTAAAATAGCAAAAGAAAATTACGGCGTATTTTTAGGTGCATCCGTTTTAGGACTTTTGATCAGTCTTTCGGGCGTTGTTCTTTGTGGAATCGGAATTTTTGCAACTGCATTGTTCATTTTTGCCGTGATGTATTCGGCATATTGTGCATTTTGCGGAACCCCTCGACAAATAGAATATAAAAATTAAAAATTATCAATATTATATGTAAATTTGAAAACAACAGAAAAGCTGTTGTTTTTTCTTTTTTAAACACAAACTATGTCTACCAAAAAGCATCAAATAAGCGAAATAAAAATTAAGCAGGTTTTTCTACTAACTGTGATCATTGTTTTAGCGGGGTTAATTTGTTTTAATCTTGCCTTGTTTATTCCTTCAGTTTTAGGAGCAATTACCCTTTACATCATCTCTCGGAAATACAATCTTTATCTGCAGGAAAAAAAGGGATGGAAACCGTGGATCGCTTCATTTACCATTATCCTTGCAACTTTGGTAATCCTTATTCTTCCGATTTATTTTATCGCCGATTTGTTGATAGAAAAATTAGGAAATGCCAATGCGTATATGCAAAAATTCAATGTTTTTGTCGATAAAATCCACGATTATGTATATTCAAAATCCAGAATTGATATTTTAAGCAAAGATAACCTTGCCAAACTGAAAGAAAATGTTGGAAAATATTCTACTTCCGCTCTCAGTGGCACTTTCAATACGCTAACCATTGTGATTTCGATGTATTTTATTTTATATTTTATGCTCGAAAAACCACGGCTTTTTGAAAGGTTAATTAAAAGTTCGGCTCCACTTAAAAAATCAAATGTTGAGTTACTTGGTGAGAAAATAAGTAAAATGGTCATCGCAAATGCGATCGGAATTCCTGTAGTGGCAATAGGACAGGGAATTGCTGCTTTAATTGGATATTTTATTTTTGGCGCACCGAGTCCCGTGTTGCTTTTTGCACTTACGGCGGTTGCATCCATGATTCCAATCGTAGGAGCCGCCATTGTTTACATACCTGTTTGTATATTCATGATTGCGGAAGGAAATATGGGTCCCGGACTTGGTCTTGCCGCATATTGCTTAATTGTAGTGGGGTTAACGGATAATCTGCTCCGCTTTACCCTACTTAAAAAACTTGAAAACATCCATCCTTTGAATACCGTTTTCGGCATCATTATGGGAATGAATCTTTTCGGTTTTATGGGACTGATTTTCGGTCCGATTCTTATTTCAATTACCATTTTATTGATCCAAGTTTACCGCGATGAATTTTCTGATGATGAAAATGAACTTATCTTACCAGAACCTAAGGAAATCGAAGAGAAAATAGATTTAAGTATATAAAAATGGAAGGTTTAAAGCCAGAAATACTACAAGAAATTTGCATCGCCAAAATGCCTTTTGGGAAATACAAAGACACCGTGATCGCCGATTTGCCCATCAACTATCTTGAATGGTTTCAGCGACAAGGAATGCCTCCCGGAAAATTGGGGATGCAACTTTCTACGATTTATGAAATTAAAATGAATGGATTAATGGATTTGTTGACGCCCATTCGCGGAAAAGTGAGTTATGAAAAACCGAAAAATAAGGTGTACAAATTTTAAAGAGTAAAATTTGCTTCTGTGGCAATTCCGTAAGAATTGCTCACTCTTTTGTTAAAAACAGTCAATCTAATAACAACACAACGTTCGGTTTCTAGCGGAAGTTACAACAAACTTACACTTTACGCTTTCAAAGCAGCAATTTCATCTCGCAATTTTGCAGCTTTAATGAAATCTAAATTTTTGGCGGCCGCTTCCATCGCTTTTTGCTTTTCTGCAATTAGTTCGGTGGCATCTTTGCCATAGTTCGCTTTATCTTCTGCAACTTGTTTTAGGATTTCTTTCTGAGTGTATTTCGGATCCGGGAAATCTTTGGATCTTCCGACCAGAATTTCAGAAATTTTCTTGTTCAGCGCCATCGGAACAATTCCGTTTCTTTCATTGTAAGCCATCTGCTTTTCACGACGGTAATTGGTTTCATCAATCGCTTTTTGCATAGATCCGGTAATCTTATCTGCGTACAAAATCGCTTTTCCGTTGACGTTCCTTGCAGCTCGACCAATTGTTTGAATTAGGGAACGGCGAGAACGAAGCATTCCTTCTTTATCTGCATCGAGTATAGCAACCAGCGAAACCTCCGGCAAATCCAAGCCTTCTCTCAGCAAATTGACTCCGACCAAAACATCAAACAAACCAACGCGCAAATCCTGCATAATTTGAATTCTTTCTAAAGTTTCCACATCGGAGTGGATATAACGAGTCCGAATACCGAATTTTGTGAAATACTTAGTGAGTTCTTCCGCCATTTTTTTGGTTAAAGTCGTCACCAAAACTCTCTCATCATTTTCAGCTCTTTTTTGAATTTCTTCAATCAAATCATCGATCTGATTCAAGGACGGACGCACATCGATTACAGGATCTAAGAGCCCGGTCGGACGGATGATTTGCTCCACATATTCGCCGCCGGTTTTTTCTAACTCATAGTCAGCCGGAGTTGCCGAAACATAAATCACCTGATTCTGCATGGCTTCGAATTCCTCAAATTTTAAAGGTCGGTTATCCATCGCTGCAGGAAGTCGGAAACCATGCTCTACCAAAACTTCTTTTCTGCTTCTGTCACCTCCGTACATCGCGTGAACTTGTGGAATTGTAACATGACTTTCATCAATAACCATCAAAAAATCTTTCGGGAAATAATCTAAAAGACAGAATGGTCTAGATCCAGGCAATCTTCGGTCGAAATAGCGTGAATAATTCTCAATTCCGCTACAATAACCAAGTTCTTTCATCATTTCCAGATCGAGCTCGGTTCTCTCCTGAAGGCGTTTTGCTTCAAAAGGTTTCCCTATTTCATTGAAAAATTCAACTTGCTTGAGCATATCATCCTGAATTTCACGGATGGCGTTATGTTGCGTTTCTTTAGAAGTAACAAATAGGTTTGCGGGATAAATATTCATCTGATCAAACTCCGCCATAACATTTCCGGAAAGAGGATCGAAACTTTGGATTCTTTCAATTTCGTCTCCGAAAAACTGAATCCGCACCGCATTATCAGCATAAGCCGGATATACATCAATCACATCACCTTTAACGCGAAACGTACCTCTCGTGAACTCCCCCAACGTTCTGGCATACAATGCATTTACTAATTTATGAAGGAAAGCTGTTCGGGTAATTTTACCATTTTTTTCAACCTCAATTAAAGATTTATTGAATTCCGATGGATTTCCAATACCATAAATACAAGAAACTGATGCTACAATTAGTACATCTCTTCTACCCGAAAGCAAACTTGCGGTAGCTGAAAGTCTCAGTTTTTCCACTTCTTCGTTAATGGAAAGATCTTTTTCAATATAGGTGTTGGTGGAAGCAATGAAAGCTTCCGGTTGGTAATAATCGTAATAACTCACGAAATATTCAACTGCATTATGAGGGAAAAACTCTTTAAATTCCATGAAAAGTTGTGCAGCCAAAGTTTTGTTGTGTGCCAAAACGATGGTTGGTTTCTGAACGCTTTGTACCACATTGGCCACGGTAAAAGTTTTCCCAGAGCCGGTAACTCCCAAAAGCGTTTGATATTTATCGCCACCTTCGATCGCTTTCACCAATTTTTCAATGGCTTGAGGTTGATCTCCGGTTGGTTTATATTCTGATTGAAGTTTGAATTGCATATGCTTTAAATCCCGAATTCACTGATGTTTGGTTAAATAAAAATATTCAAAATAATAAAATGTACGTGATCGGATTTACAAAAATACGAAAATTTCTCGGCGTAATTTTTGTTTCGTTAGCTTACAATCACTAAAATTTTTATATGAAATCATTAATAATCAAATCATTAACCTTGATGGGAATTGCGATGATGCTTTCCTGCAGTGGAAACTCAAAGAATGTTACCCAACAAAATAAGACCAATTCAGAAAACGGATCTCTTCCAAATCCTGAAACTTCCGATAAAAACTCTCCGGAATATCAACCTGCTTTTGCCGGACAAACACGTATTGAAGGTTTAAAAACCAAAACTCCCTACCAAGTTGATGTAATTAATTCAGATTTAAAAAATCCTTGGGGAATTATTAATTTACCTGACGGCAGATTTTTAGTTACTTCAAAATCTGGATACTTCAACATTATTTCTGCAGATGGGAAAACGCTTTCGAAAGTGGAAGGTTTACCAAAAGTTGATGACAAAGGTCAAGGAGGATTGTTAGATGTCGCATTGGATCCTGATTTCCAAAATAATAGAATAATTTTCTGGAGTTTTTCCGAACCTTATCCTGGAGGGAATCACACCGCTGTAGCAAAAGGAAAACTTTCATCTGATGAAAAAATGATTGAAAATCCAAAGGTAATTTTTCGCGCAACACCAACTTATGATGGTGATAAACATTATGGAAGTCGCATTGCTTTCGATAAAGACGGTTACCTTTTTGTAAGTACGGGAGAGCGTTCCGATCTTGAAACCCGACCATTTGCACAGAAACAGGATTCTTATTTAGGAAAAATTTTAAAAATTACCAAAGACGGAAAACCGGCACCTGGAAACCCAAACCTTGCGGGCTGGAAACCCGAAATCTTTTCTACTGGCCACCGAAATCCGCAGGGAATGACGATTGATGAAAAAGGACAGATTTGGGAAGCTGAAATGGGTCCAAGAGGCGGTGATGAAATCAACTTAATTCAACCTGGCAAAAATTACGGCTGGGGCGATGTAACATACGGAATGGAGTACAATGGTAAGAAAATCAACAATGGGACCACAAAGAAAGAAGGTACAGAACAGCCCGTTTATTATTGGGATCCGTCAATATCAATGAGCGGAATCACCTTCTACACGGGTAATATCGACGAATGGAAAAACAATTTGATGATTGGTTGCCTTAGCGGACAAAAAATTATTCGGTTGGTGATCAAAGACAACAAAGTGATTGGTGAGGAATGGCTCCTGGAGGATAAAAACGATCGAATTAGAGACGTACTCAATGGAAACGACGGAAATTTGTACGCAGTTTCAGACAGTGGAAAACTTTACAAAATATCTAAAAAATAAAAGAATTATTCTTCCAGATAAACCAAATGATTACCGTGGTCTTCTTCCAAGTTGGTGAGGATTTTCGCGGTTTTCAACTTTTCGAAAAGTCGATCGATAATAAATTTTTTCTCGAAAAATTGTCGGTGAATACCTGTAAGCATTTCAATAAAAAGATCGATTCCGACTTGGTTGTTGTGCAAATCCATTTTCTTTTCCAACGGTTCATTAGGAAATAATTCTTCGTGCAAATCAGTCATTTCTTTACAGAATTTTAAAGCTTTCTGAGGCGAGGAAATTTTACAGCAATACATCATGATAAGCGCTGACCATAATGCATGCCTGAAAGAATTCCCCACTCCATTGCTGGAGCTGCTATTCGGGAAGAATTTTTGAGCGAGGGTAAAACTTTTTACCGTAGCATAAAATCCTAAAATCGAAAATAGGGGATGTGGAACAACTAATTTTAAAAGCATCAAAAGCTTTTGAAAGCTAAGCGTTCTTAGAGTATTGAAAAGTATTTTTGCAATTTTTCTCATAATAGAAATCTCTCCTGATTAGGAGAGATTTTCATTGATTTGTTACAATTTTTTTAGTGTACCAAAAGGTTCACTGTTTTGGAAACTTTTTCTTTGATTTCCGTTCTTTTCACGATGAAATCTACAAAACCTTTTTCCTGCAAAAACTCCGAAGTTTGGAAACCTTCGGGAAGATCTTTTCCGATCGTTTCACGGATTACTCGTGGTCCTGCAAATCCAATCAAAGCGCCTGGTTCTGCCATAATAATATCGGCAGTCATAGCAAAAGACGCGGTAATTCCACCAAAAGTAGGATCACATAAATAAGCGATGTATAACAATCCGGCTTCTGAAAGTTGAGCCAATTTAGCCTGAACCTTCGCCAGTTGCATTAAGGAATAAGTCGCTTCTTGCATTCTGGCACCTCCAGATTGACAGATGATCATATAAGGAAGCTTATGTTCAATACAATAATCTACTGCTCTTCTAATTTTTTCGCCCATTACAGAACCTAAAGAACCTCCGATAAATGCGAAATCCATGCAGGAAACTACCATTTCGGTTCCGTTTACTTTTCCTACAGCAGTTCGGATCGAATCGGTGAGTTTGGTTTTTGCTTTTACTTCTTTAAGACGGTCGGTATAAGACTTGGTATCTTTAAAATTAAGCATATCGACACTTTCTACTTCCGCATGAAGCTCAGTATAATTATTATCGTCAAAAAGGATGGAGAAGAATTCGTTACTTCCAATTCTCACATGAAAACCATCTTCCGGAGAAACATAATTATTTGCTTTAAGTTCCTCATGCTCAATTATTTTACCGGTTGGCGTTTGATGCCACAGACCTTTCGGCACATCTTTTTTATCCTCGGTGGAAGTTGTAATATTTTTTGCTTTTCTTTTAAACCAGTCGAATGCCATTTCTTAGAAAATTTAGATTTCAGGTGTGCAAATTTATGGTATAAGTTCTAAACTTTCGTGTATTTTTAAACTTATCCTATTAAATTTGAAAAAAATTAGTTCAAAGTATTTACGTTATTTAGATCTTCAAAAGCCTGCACCAATCTTTTGCTGAAGGTCTCTTCGCCTTTTCTTACCCAAACTCTAGGGTCATAGAATTTCTTATTTGGCTTTTCTTCACCTTCCGGGTTTCCGATTTGAGTTTTCAAATACTCAAAATTATTAACCATATAATCTCTGATACCTTCGGTATAAGCAAACTGTAGGTCTGTATCAATATTCATTTTTATTGCACCATAACTGATGGCCTCTCTGATTTCTTCAACGGTAGAACCAGATCCACCATGGAAAACGAAATTCACGGGTTTGTCACCTAAGCCGAATTTCTCCTGCACATATTTTTGCGAGTTATCTAAAATTTTCGGTGTCAATTTCACGTTACCTGGTTTGTAAACTCCGTGAACGTTTCCGAACGCAGCTGCGATGGTAAAATTAGGAGAAATCGCTTTTAATCTTTCGTAAGCATAAGCAACTTCGTCCGGTTGGGTATATAATTTAGAAGAATCTACTCCAGAATTATCAACACCATCTTCTTCGCCACCTGTTACCCCCAATTCGATTTCCAGGGTCATTCCCATTTTTGCCATTCTTTCGAAATATTTACAAGAAATATCAAGGTTTTCTTCGATTGGCTCTTCAGACAAATCAATCATGTGAGATGAGTACAAAGATTTTCCGGTTTGCGCGAAGAATTCTTCGTTTGCATCCATCAATCCATCAATCCAAGGCAATAATTTTTTAGCACAGTGATCAGTATGAAGAATTACCGTAGCTCCGTATGCTTCAGCTAAAGTGTGGATGTGTTTTGCACCAGCAATTGCGCCTAAAATAGCCGCTTTTTGTCCATCATTACTTAAACCTTTTCCTGCGTTGTAAGCAGCACCACCATTAGAGAACTGAATAATTACCGGAGAATTCAATTTTGCTGCAGTTTCCATAACTGCGTTTACGTTACTAGATCCGATAACATTTACGGCCGGAAGCGCGAAGTTATTTTCTTTTGCATAATTAAAAATTTCTGTAACCAATTGACCTGTGGCAACACCTGCCGGAAAACGTCTGCTCATAATAAAATTATTTTTGTGTATTTTGAATAGGTAAAAATACAAAAATAATGATGATTATAAAGGAAGCTAGGGCATGTATTTTAAATAATGACGTTTATTATTGAGAAATTCGTGGTGCGAAATGAAACGATTTTGATATGGAAAAAGACGGATTAGTTTCGTTTGTCTTTTCCCCAAAGCAATTTCTGGCGGATGGTTTCGAAGAAATTCAAATTATTCGGAAGAACAAGCAAAATTTGGAAGCGGGCTTTTCTAAGTACGATTTCCACATCGGTTCCCATGTGGATCAGCCTGGAATCCAACGATAAGGAGTACTGAGGGACACGGCTTTCAACTTTTAATCTAATTTCAACATCGTCATTTAAAATCAACGGACGAACATTCAAATTATGTGGGGCAATTGGTGTGATGACAAAATTTTCATTGTTGGGTGTGATGATGGGTCCACCGCAACTCAATGAATAAGCTGTGGAACCGGTTGGTGTAGAAATAATGACTCCATCTCCCCAAAAAACATTTAAAAATTCCCCATTAATATAGGATTCCACGGTAATCATGGCGGTAGTCTCCTTTCGCGAAATGGTAATATCATTTAGAGCATAAGGAAAAAACATCGATTTGTTGGGCGAAACAACTTCTATAACCGATCTTTTGCTGATTTTCACTTCCCCTCTGATGATTTCATCGAGTTCCAGAAAAACTTCTTCTTTGCTGAAACTTGCTAAAAATCCAAGTCGTCCCGTATTAACTCCTACTACCGGAATTTCCAGATCCTGTACAAATAAAATAGAGTTTACGATGGTTCCGTCGCCTCCAAAAGTAAAAAACAGGTCAACTTTTTTCTCTTTCAAGTCTTCTTTTCGGGTAAAAGTTTCGAAAATTTTAGAGAATTGCATCGCATTGGCCATTTCATCATACAACACCGCTTGGACTCCACGTTTTTCTAATTCAGAGACAAATTTACTCAGATACAAAAAGGTATCTAAATCGCTTTTTTGGGAATAGATCGCTGCCTTCATTCTTAAAATTCCAGGTATTTTTGGAAAAATCCGAATCTGTCTTTCAACAGATCTTCTTTTTCATCATCATAATATTTTTGTACAACGCTGTAGCCATATCGCTCGAAAGTCTCATCAATAGAGCTTGGATTTTCGGTGCTGATTTTAAGGGTAATCTGTATGAAATCTTCACCAATTAAATTGATAAAGCATCCGTAAACTTTGCCGTTATTGGATTCCACAATTTTGCAAATTTCAGTCATCGAATAATGTCTTCCATTTGTTTGAATCGTAAGAATAGCGCCGCTTTCTGAAAAAAGTGGGTATTTCGAAAACTCACAAAAAATATCGTCGCAGGAGATATATCCCAAATATTTTTCGTTTTTGGAAATAACTGGGACAACATTGGAATTAAAAGTATAAAAAAGCTTGATAGAATCCAGTAAATTACCATCATCGAAAATTGCGAATTTTTCATAATGCAACTCCAAACTTGCCAAATTACCTTCCGGGCTTTCTTCGAGAAAAGACTGACTAATCGCGCCTTGGTAAACTCCTTTTTTCTTCACAAAAATGTGTGAATACCCGAATTCTTTAGCCATTTCATTAGCATCTTCTATCAAATCCGTTGAATTGAAAACTGGATAATCTTTGGAAATGTATTCTTTGATAAACATTAGGCTAATTTAGGAAAATATTAAAGACCTGAAGGAATTTATGAAATAATTTAAAAATATTGAAAAAATATCTTGCATGGTATGGAAACAATTATATATCTTTGTCACCTTTCATTTTTACTTTTTATTAGATTTATTTCAAACTGCAACGCTCACAAGGCTTTGCAGTTTTTTTATTTTACTTTTACAGGCATCTGTCGCAGAAAAATAAGTCCTGCAAGAATAATTACTCCTCCGAAACCTTGCATTATCGTTAATTTTTCACCATCCAATATCCCCCAAATTATGGCAACGATTGGCATCAACAAAGTAACCGTTGACGCAAACAATGGTGTAGAAACGCTTAATAGTCTATAATTAAGCATCATCGCCAATCCTGTTCCGAAAACCGATAGCAACCTCACAAACCCGAGTCCAACCAACAGATTATTATCCATTTTTAATTCATTAAAGAAGCCCGCAAAAACCAAAGCAATAAATGAGGGAAAAATCAAAACTAAAGAAAATACGTAAGCAGATAAAATTTTTGCAGGAATATCACTAAGTTTCGATTTCACGGTAGTTGTACTAATGGCATAAAGCAATGTTGCCAATAACAATAACAAAATAGGAATAAGCTTGAACTCCCCACCCTCTCCGCCTGAAAAAGCAAGAATACAAGCTCCGGAAAAGCTGATCAACACTCCAATAATTTGCCTCTTGGTGGTTTCGAATTTCCATAAAAGCGCTCCTACAATAATAACGAAAATCGGCATCATCGAATTGATAATTCCTGCAATACTGCTGCTAACTTCGGTTTCTGCAATCGGGAAGAGAAACATCGGAATAAAATTTCCGGTAATTGCGGCGAGAATCAGCCATTTCAAATTTTTCTTGCGAAATTTACGGATATTCTTAATGGCAACCGGAAGCAAAACGAGTCCGGCAATTAGTACTCTTAGCGCTCCGACTTCGTAAGGATTAAAATGATCGAGCGATTTTTTGATTAAAATAAATGAGGAACCCCAAATTAAGGAGAGTAATGCCAATAAAATCCATTTTTCTTTTTCGGGATTCATGAAAATTGTCTTTTTAAAATTTTTAAATATTCTTTTTTAGGAATCATTTTAGCTCCCAAACTTTCCAAATGTGCAGAATGTATTTGGCAATCAACAAGTTCTATATCCTTATTATTTAAGATAAAATGAATAAAGCCGGCTTTCGAAGCATTGCTTACTTTGGCAAACATACTTTCGCCACAGAAAACATTCCCAACCTGAACCCCATAAAACCCACCAACCAATTCGCCGTTCTGCCACACTTCGATGCTTTTAGCAAAACCAAGTCGATGAAGAATGCCGTAGGATTCGATAAAAAGATCAGAAATCCAAGTTCCGTCCTGATCTTTTCGGTACGCATTTTTACACGCCTGCATTACCTCTTGGAAACATTGGTTTTCAGTAAAAGAAAAAATCCCATCCCGCAAGATTTTCTTCATGGATTTTGAAACTTTCAATTCTTCAGGAAAGAGAACAAAGCGGGGATCGGGACACCACCATAAAATTTCCTCGCCTTCATTAAACCAAGGAAAAAGTCCCAGTTGATATGCAAACAGAACTCTTTCCGGTGACAAATCTCCACCAACAGCTAATAAACCATCTGTAGAATTGATCAACGCCGGATCCGGGAAAGAGATATCATCGGGATCAAGAAGAACCATGTGTTGGGAAAATTAAATCCCGCCCTTTAAAAAAAGCAGGATTTTATTACAGTGTGTTTTTCGAAATTAAAATGGCAGATCATCATCTTCTTCTGCGAAAACATCGGTTTTATTTTCAGAAGAAGTACTTCCGCTATTTTGTGATCTGGCCTCTACGGGCTCATTAAAATTACCACCTTCAACTTTTTCAAGTCTCCAACCGGTAATTGAGTTGAAATATCTCACTTCACCTTGCGGAGAAGTCCATTCTCTTCCTCTGATATTGATACTCACCTTCACTTTGTCACCCTCTTTGTAGGTATTTAGCAAATCGACTTTATCCTGCAAAAATTCCACATTTATAGGTTGCGGATATTGCTCTTCGGTAAGGATTACCATTTCTCTCTTCTGAAAACCGCTTGCAAATGTCTGAATATCAGATATTTTTTTGATTGTTCCTTGTAATTCCATAATTGATTATTAAAGGTGTAAAAGTAATAAATAAAGAAGAGAAAAAGAAAATAGAAGATCAAAAAATAAAAAAAAGTAAAAAAATTAAATTTTTCTTGTTTTAAAAAATAAAAAGTCATTATATTTGCACTCACAAAAAAAGAGAAGAAGATATTTGCGGATGTGGTGTAATTGGTAGCCACGCCAGACTTAGGATCTGGTGCCGTGAGGCGTGGGGGTTCGAGTCCCTTCATCCGCACTTTTTTTGCGAAAATAGCTCAGTTGGTAGAGCACGACCTTGCCAAGGTCGGGGTCGCGGGTTCGAATCCCGTTTTTCGCTCATCCACTTGCCTTGGTGGTGGAACTGGTAGACACGCAGGACTTAAAATCCTGTATCCGCAAGGATGTACGGGTTCAAGTCCCGTCCGAGGTACATAAACGCTGTTAATCTTAATGATTTTCAGCGTTTTTTATTTTTAAATTTACTGTTTCGGCAAACCTTTTGTTGCTTCAATGGCATCAAAATCATACAACATTATGGCAAATCACAATTTAAAAACGCTTTCCCAGGTTCTCAATATCCTTCGTGAAAGAGGAATTACTAGAGAAATACGGATGAATGAAGAAAAACAAATCGTTCTGGAAGGAACCAATACCACGTACAAACCCGACGACTTGTGTATCGTAAAATCCTATCGTTTCGAGGGCGACAGCAATCCCGAGGACAATGCAGTGCTATATGTTTTGGAGGACAAGGATGGTATACAGTCCATCATCATTGATTCGTACGGAGCTGAAACAAATTATGGCGGTGAATTTGATGATTTTATAAGGCAAGTTCCAGTCGAAGAAAGAGAAGATTTTAATATTGATTAAAAAAGAATCCGAAAATTATTTTTCGGATTTTTTTCTGAAAACATTTTTGAGCAAAGGTTTTTCGGTGACTTTTTCTTTTACGTTTTGTACTTTTTGCTTCACTTCCTGTTTGGTTTCTTTTAGGTCTTTTTTATTTTGTTCCAACGCGGATTTGGTTTTTTCAACCGTGTTTTTCACTTTTTTTTCGGTGACTTCAATATTTTTTCCGATCAGTGTTTTCTTCAAACCCTCTTCAATTCCTTTCCAAAATAGATTAAAAAATGATTTGGTTTTGTCGCGTTGCACATTATCTACTGGAACCGATTCGGGGTATTTTCCGGAATCTGTTCTCACAAAAATATTGGCTACGGCAGAAAGCAACTTGTTTTTTTCACCGGTTTCTTTCAATATCGAAACCTTCAAACGGTTATGTTTCATCTTTAAGCGACCATTCAATCCTTTGTAATTTCCTTTAAAATCAAAAATTAAATCGGAGATCTCTCCAGTAGCGCGGATTTTCAAATAAGGTTCAATAAACGGATTAATTTCAGCAGCCGGCAAATCTGAAATATTCCCGGAAATTGCAAAGGCATCATCCATTTTGGCGGTATCGAAACTCCATTTTACATTCATTGGAGAAACATTCATGAATTTGCAATGAATTTCAATCGGAACATGCGTGGGTTTTCCTTTCATTTTCCCAGAATTGAGGTTTTTTACATTCATATTAAAATCATTGAAAGTCAACTTTCCGGGCCCGTCACTTTTTTTGGTGTCTTCCTCATATTGCAAAAACGAGTTCTTTACGTCCAATTGCTCAATAAACATCTGCATTTTAATACTTCTCAGTAATTTGGAATACAGGGGCTTTTCTGATAGATCATCTTTAGGAATTTTACTTCTGAAAATCTCCGCATTCATCCCATTTAAACTCAGTTTAGAAGCACTTAAATAAGGATTTGATGACGCAAAATCCCAATTACCATTCATTGTAATTTGATTGACTTGCAAATTGTAAAGATCTTTTTCGGTCGGAATCTTTCGGATAAATTCTGCTCGCGACATCGTGGGTATCATTGCGAAATTGGAAATCTGTGCAACATTTTTATTCAATTTCAGCAACGAGGCTGAAATACGATAAAATTGGGTTTTGTAATTAACATTCTTGGTCGAAAATCCATAATATCCAAATTTAAAAGGTATTTTACCTTTTACCGTCGTTTCGTTCATTTCAAGATTTTTTAAAGTAGCATTTAAATCATTGAATTGCAATGGATTATTTTGTTTGCCTAAAATGAGATTCGAATTTTTCAGTTGCACATTTCTTACAATTAATGGGAATGCAATTCCATCAAAAGTGGGTTTCTTATTTTTGGGATTTTCAGGAGATTTAATGTTTCCGTTCAAATTGGAAATCAATATATTATCGACATCTAACTTAAGTTTGTTATCAATAAATTTCCACTCATTCACCTTCAAAAAAACTTGTTGCGAACTCAAAGACAACAAAGTCTTATCGGAGATTGAAACTGTTGGCTTAACCGAAATACTCTGAAGATTTGCAGTGTTGGAATTGATTTCGGCAGCGGCAACTTCCACGTTTTGTGAAGCCGATATATAATTGATTTTCTGCGCACTAATCTTAAAATCATTGTACTCAAACGGAATATTTCCCTTCGCTGTTTGGTCATCCATCATCAATTTGTTGATGCTCATATTGAGTTTTTCAGTGGCAAATTTTGGTGTTCCGTCTGGCTTCAAAATCAGGATTTTTGCATCATCCATGATCACATCTTCTAGATTCACCACATAAGTAAAACTTCTTTCTTTGTCGGCAGGTTTTACATCGGTAGTGTACATCTTGAGGTCTGGATTTACAAAACGAACCTTTTTTAATGAAATTTTATCATCGTTCAAAATGAAATCTTTAAACTCCATTTCAGAAGTTTTCAAATCGAAAAGATTACGCTTTTTTGGATAAAATCGTCTGAAATTAGCGTAAGACAACAGAGGATGCATTTCAAAATTCTTGATGCTGAGTTGCCCAGTTTTGGTGGTGATACTGGTCGCTGTAAATGCATAAACATTTTCTGGCCGATAAAAAATATTCTTTGCATTAATGTCGTACTGATCAAAGATAATGGGTAATTTACTCTTGTTTGGATCATTATTCAATTTTAGTTCTTCAAGAAGAAGATTAAGATCTTTTACTGACAAAAATTTTTGCTTATCGTGTCTAAAAATCTCTACATTTCCTTTTCTAATATTGATGTTCTCCAGGACAAAGGGATTTTTCTTTTTACCTGTATTTTTATCGGACGGTTTTGGAAGAATGATTTTCAAATTCGGAGTATTCAACACCAAATTGTTGGCGCTAAATCTTTTATTGATAATGACATCATAAATCCCGATCCTGGAAACCGAAAGCGTATCCACCGTTCCCTGAAATCCTATTACGGCTTGGTTTTGCGGGTTTTTATTATTCACAGAAATGCCTGTGGCGAAGATCGCACCCGTTCCTAAATTAACCTCGAGTTTTTGGTAAGAAATCTTGTAATCGGTATTGTTTTTAATATAATTCGGAAGTTGATATTTTAGCCAAAAGTTGATTCCGAAATTTGCAATTAAAATTAGAAGGAAAATAATTCCCAAAGTAATCGACAAAATTTTAAGGTAAACTTTCTTCATTCTGGTGAGGATTAAAATTTTGTGCCAATAAATTTATTTGATGAATAAAAACTGCTTCTCCTTATTTACCTTTAAACCTCCAATTCCACCACATACCCTTCGTGACCACGCACATTGATGAAATTACCGCCTTCAAAAGATAGGTATTGCCCTTTAATTCCTTTCAAAACACCTTCAAATTCGGGCGTTTTATCCAAATTAAAAGAATTGATTTTTTCTGGCGCTTGATAAGGATAATCGAGGCGTGTCATTTCGTTTTCCATCAAATAAAAGCTCTTGAAATCGTCCGGAAAATAGTCTTTAATTTTCTCGCGAAAATTCGCTAGATCCAAATCATCTTCGTACTCATCTTCAAGCATTTTTCTCCAATTGGTTTTATCTGCAAGATGTTCTTTCAAAGCTACTTCAATCATTCCAGCTTCGTATCGATTTTCAGTCTTGGCAATAGGAATGGCAAAAGTAGCTCCTTGATCGATCCACCGGGTGGGAATTTGGGACTCTCGCGTCACTCCTACTTTCACATCTCCGGTATAGGCCAAATATACAACATGCGGTTGCAACTGTATGGATTTTTCAACCTCCAAATCCCGTTCTGCAATTCCAAGATGAGCCGTTGAAAGTTCCGGACGAATAATCGTATTGCTCGCATACGGGCTTTCGAAAAAACATTTTTTGCAGAAACCCATTCGATAAATTTTCTCGTCATTTCCACAGTTTACACATTGGTAACCGATATGTTTAATCCTTAAATTTTTGCCAATCAGCTGGTTCAAATTGATCAAATCATTCGAAAAATTCATAAAATATTGAATCGGTTTGCCGTTTTGGGTGATCATTTTTAGAATTTGTCCGGAGAATTGCATAATTAAATATTTTCGTAAAAATAATGATTTGATTTTAATTAAATTTGTGGGAGTTAAAAACCACAGATGAAATATTTGGTCACCGGCGGAAGTGGATTCATAGGATCGCATTTGGTGGAATGCCTATTAAAAAATGGACATTCTGTCATTAATATTGACAACTTTGATGATTTTTATGACTATAAAACTAAAATCAAAAACACTTTCAATTCAGTCAACAAAACTTCAGAATTTACGTATCGCGACAAGGACCACGATATTCAGAAATTAATTTTTGAAACATCCAGCAATAATTATCAACTTTATTATCAAGACATTAGAGATCTCGATGGCCTGAAAAATATCTTCTCGAAACATCAAATCGATATGGTGATTCATTTAGCTGCTTTAGCAGGAATTCGCCCATCTATCGAAAACCCTCTTGAATATGAGGAAGTAAACGTTCGAGGAAGCATGAATCTTTGGGAATTATGTAAAGAATTTAAGATTGAAAAATTCATTTGCGCTTCAAGTTCAAGCGTATACGGGAACAACCATAAAATCCCATTTACAGAAACCGATAATGTTGACCGGCCTATTTCTCATTATGCCGCAACCAAAAAATGTGGCGAAATTATGGGACATGTCTACCATCATTTGTATGAAATCGACATGATTCATCTACGTTTTTTCACTGTTTACGGACCTCGGCAACGACCAGATTTGGCGATTCATAAGTTTACAAAAATCATCCAAGAAAATGGGAAAATCCCTTTTTATGGAGACGGTTCCAGCGCTAGAGATTACACTTATATTGATGATATCATTAATGGAATCATGAAATCGATTCATTATTTAGAACGAAACAAACACGTTTACGAAATCATCAATTTAGGGGAAAATGAGGTGATTAATTTGAATGAAATGCTGTCGACTTTAGAAGAAAATCTGGACAAAAAAGCCGACAAAAACTACTTACCCGCACAACCTGGCGACATGCCAAAAACCAATGCAGATGTGCAAAAAGCTAAAAAATTAATCGGCTACCAACCTACGACTCGTTTCCAAAATGGCATAAAAAAATTTGTGGAATGGTTTTTGAGAAACGCTACTTGAAAAATTTAAAATTAAAAATCGAAGTTTATTGAAAATCAGCGGCAAAATCCCTTTTTTATGTCGCCTATTTTTATACTTTTGCAAAAAAATTATTATATGTATTGGACATTAGAATTAGCTTCTTATTTAAGCGACGCGCCTTGGCCGATGACTAAAGCGGAACTTATTGATTACGCAATTAGAACAGGTGCACCAATGGAAGTAGTGGAAAATCTTCAAGCGATTGAAGACGAAGGGGAAATTTATGAATCCATCGAGGAAGTTTGGAGCGATTATCCGACGGATGACGACTTCCTATGGAATGAAGACGAATATTAAAAAAAATGCAGACGGTAGTCGGCAACGATTATCGACTTTTTATATTTTAGAAAAATTCTAAAACAAAATTCTTTTAAATGGCCACGCTTTTTCAGCTGGCCGAAAGCAAATACTTATGGGTTTTATAGACAAAGTTCTTAAGGGTTTTTTGGGCGATAAAAATGCGACCGACCTGAAAGAAGTAAAAAAAGTACTGAATAAAATAAAAGCGGTTGAACCAAAAATTCAAGAATTATCCGATGATGGGCTAAGAGGAAAGACTGCAGAATTTAAAGAAAAATTAAAAGCTGCTACCGCAAACTTTACCTCTCAGATAGAGCAAACCAATGAACAAATTAAGAATTCAACCAATGTTGATGAAAAAGAGGAACTTTTTACCAAAGTAGAACAGCTTAAAAAAGAGTCTTACCAAGTAGAAGAGAAGGTCCTTAATGAGATCCTTCCTGAAGCATTTGCATTAATTAAAGAGACAGCCAGAAGATTGGCGCAAAACGGAGAAATCCGAGTTACTGCGACAGATTTGGATCATGAATTGGCGGCAACTAAAGATTTCGTTGAAGTACAAGGCGACACCGCTATCTGGAAAAACAAGTGGGATGCTGCCGGAACAGCCGTACATTGGGATATGGTACATTACGACGTGCAATTCATTGGTGGTATCGTTCTTCACAGCGGAAAAATTGCCGAGATGGCAACTGGTGAAGGTAAAACTCTAGTAGGGACTTTACCAATTTACCTCAATGCGTTACCGGAAAGAGGGGTACATGTAGTAACCGTAAACGATTATTTGGCGAAAAGAGACTCCGCTTGGATGGGGCCACTTTACCAATTCCACGGTTTAACAATTGATTGTATCGATTTGCACCAACCTAATTCCGATGCAAGACGAAAGGCATACAATTCCAGTATTACTTATGGAACCAACAATGAATTCGGATTCGATTACCTTAGAGATAATATGGTAACCAACCCTAACGAACTGGTACAGCGCGAGCTGAACTTTGCCATCATTGATGAGGTAGATTCTGTTTTAGTTGATGATGCGAGAACACCATTGATTATTTCAGGGCCTGTTCCACAAGGTGATCGTCAAGAATTCGACGTTTTGAAACCTTCAGTCGATAGAATCGTTGAAATTCAAAAAAAAACAGTTTCAGCAATTTTTAATGAAGCAAAAAAATTAATCGCCAACGGAAACACAAAAGAAGGTGGTTTCAAATTATTGCAAGCCTACAGAGGTTTACCAAAATCCCGACCATTAATTAAATTCCTTTCTGAAAGCGGAAACAAAGCCCTTCTTCAGAAAACCGAAGGACAATACATGGCAGACAACAACCGCGATATGCCGATTGTTGACAAAGATTTATATTTTGTAATCGATGAAAAAAACAACCAAATCGATCTTACTGACCGAGGAGTGGAATACATGTCAGCCGGTAACGAAGACAAAGATTTCTTTGTACTAAATGATATCGCTACTGAAATAGCTGAACTTGAAGCTAAAAATTTATCTAAAGAAGAAGAATTTGAAGCAAAAGAAAAACTTTTCAGTGAATTTGCTGTTAAGTCTGAAAGAGTTCACACCCTAAGTCAACTATTGAAGGCTTATACCCTTTTCGAAAAAGACGATGAGTACGTAGTGATCGATGGGGAAGTAAAAATCGTGGACGAGCAAACCGGCCGTATAATGGAAGGTAGAAGATATTCCGACGGCTTGCACCAAGCGATTGAGGCAAAAGAAAATGTAAAAATTGAAGCCGCTACGCAAACATTCGCAACCATAACACTTCAGAATTATTTCCGCATGTACAACAAACTTGCGGGGATGACCGGAACTGCGGAAACTGAAGCAGGGGAACTTTGGGAAATCTACAAACTCGATGTAGTAGTAATTCCTACTAACAGACCAATACAACGCGAGGACAAACAAGATTTAGTTTTCAAAACCAACCGAGAAAAATATAATGCAGTAATCGAAGAAATCGAAAGATTAACCGCTGCTGGAAGACCAGTTTTGGTGGGTACAACTTCAGTGGAAATTTCTCAATTACTTTCTAGAGCTCTTCAACTCAGAAAAATAGAACACAACGTCCTGAACGCAAAATTACACGCCAGAGAAGCAGAAATTGTTGCAATGGCAGGTGGACCAGGCGTTGTAACCATTGCTACCAACATGGCAGGTAGAGGTACAGATATTAAACTACAAGGCGATGTAAAAGCCAATGGTGGTTTAGCAATTATCGGTACCGAAAGACACGACTCCCGAAGAGTTGACCGCCAATTACGTGGTAGAGCCGGCCGACAAGGAGATCCGGGTAGTTCACAGTTCTATGTTTCTTTGGAAGATAATTTGATGCGACTTTTCGGTTCCGAAAGAATCGCGAAAATGATGGACAGAATGGGACACAAAGAAGGCGAGGTAATCCAGCACGGAATGATTTCCAAATCCATAGAAAGAGCACAGAAAAAAGTAGAAGAAAATAACTTTGGGATCAGAAAAAGATTGCTGGAATATGATGATGTGATGAACAAGCAGCGTGATGTAATCTATAAAAAACGAAAAAATGCGCTCTTCGGAGATCACTTGAAATATGACATTTCGAATATGATTTTTGATGTTGCCCAATCTATTGTTACCAAAACAAAATTAGAAGGCGACTACAAAGATTTTGAATACGAAATCATCAAAAATTTCACCATGGAAGCTCCAGTTTCTGAAGCGGAATTCAAAACCAAAACCGTTGCGGAAATTACCAATGCTGTATTCAAAGCAGCTTCAGAAGATTACCGCATGAAACTGGAACTTTTGAAAGAAAAAGCGTTCCCGATCATTGAAAACGTGTACCAAAACCAAGGTTCTATGTTCAAAATGATTCAGGTTCCTTTCACCGACGGAATCAAAACGATGACCATCGTTACTGATCTGAAAGAAGCTTACGAAACCAAATGCGAATCTCTTATTAATGATTTTGAGAAAAATATTTCACTCGCTATCATCGATGAAAACTGGAAATTACACTTGCGAGAAATGGATGATTTAAGACGTTCTTCTCAAGGTGCAGTGTACGAACAGAAAGATCCGTTGGTAATCTACAAACAGGAATCCTTCTACCTTTTCAGCGAAATGATTGAAAAAGTAAACAAAGAGATTATTTCTTTCTTGTACAAAGGCGAAATCCCTGCATAAAACAGGAAAATAAAATTTAACAAAAAAACTTCTCCAACTTTGGAGAAGTTTTTTTGTTAACGTAATGTGAATTTGTTGTACTTTTAAAGTCTAAATTTTTTTTTGAATGGCACTAATAGATTTGTCAAAACAGATTGCTTTAGGAATCGATATTGGAGGAACCAATACCAAATATGGCTTTGTGAACCACCGCGGAGAAATCCTTGAAAAAGGCACTATCAAAACCGATGAATACGAGGAAGTTGAAGACTTCATCGATGCTCTATACGATAAAATATCGCCTTTGATGAAGAAACATAGCAACCAAACAAAACTCGACGGAATTGGTGTGGGTGCTCCCAATGCAAATTATTATACAGGAACCATTGAACAGGCTCCGAACCTCCGCTGGAAAGGCGTTGTACCTTTTGCAGAACTTATGACCAAAAAATTCGGACTTCCCTGCAAAATGACCAACGATGCCAACGCTGCAGCACTAGGCGAAATGATGTTTGGTGCAGCAAGAGGAATGAAAGATTTCATCATGATGACATTGGGAACAGGAGTTGGAAGCGGCATTATTTCCGGTGGAAATTTAATATACGGAAACGATGGTTTTGCAGGCGAATTGGGACACACCATCATCAAACCCGGCGGACGAAAACATTGGAGTACCGGTTCCGAAGGTTCTTTGGAAGCTTATGCATCGGCAACAGGAATTGCGATTACCGCCAAAAAAATGCGTGCAGAATTTCCCGATTCTATGCTAAATCAATATCCTGAAGAAGAGATTAATTCTCTTGTTGTACATGAATGTGCAAAAAAAGGCGATCCAACTGCCATTGAAGTTTTCCGATATACCGGACAAAAATTAGGGGAAGCATTAGCAAATTTCGTGATGTTTTCTTCTCCAGAAGCTATTCTTCTTTTCGGTGGGGTAATAAAAGCGGGAGATTTTATCTTAAAACCTACCAAACTCCACATGGAGCGCAACCTTTTCCCAATTTTCAGAAATAAGGTTAAATTAGTTTTCAGTGAACTGGACGAAGCTGACGCAGCGATACTTGGCGCAAGCGCTTTGGTGTGGGAAAAGTGAAATAATTCTGCATGAATGATATCAGCAAACATCTCACTATCGGGATGTTTTTTTAATTGGGTTTACCAAACTAATCTTTTGAGGTTCCATCGATCAGAATTTAGGTTGTTTACCGAAAATTTGGGGTTCCGAGCCTCATGTTTGGGGTTCGAAGGCTCAAATTTGGGGTTCGAAGCCTCATTTTTTGGGTTCCGAGCCTCATTTTTGGGGGTTAAAAACCTCATCTTTGGGGGTAAAAGGGTCAAATTTGGGGCTGAGAGGCTCATTGGAGAAGTTGCAGATATGAAATTTGAGCCTATTGACCTCACTTTGCATTTAACTGCAATTCGTCATTAAACATCATTACAAATAAAAATATTTATGATAGAAATCCGTTATTAAAAGATGAATAAGATTTTAGTATTTTTGATGGGTCTAATGTTGATCTCCTGCAACGGCCAGGAGGCGAAGAAACCTTTAACAAAAAATCAGAAAATGGATAGACAGAATTTAGAATACATTACCTTCGGTGGCGGCTGTTTTTGGTGCGTAGAAAGCTGCTTCAATATGCTGAAAGGCGTGGATGCCGCAATTTCAGGGTATTCCGGAGGACATAAAGCAAACCCAACTTATGAAGAGGTTTGCACTGGCGAAACCGGTCATGCTGAAGTGGTACAAATTGCTTACGACCCAAAAATTATTTCTTACGAACAGCTGATGGATGTTTTCTTTTTCCTCCACGATCCTACTCAGCTCAACAGACAGGGAAATGATATCGGAACCCAATACCGATCAGTAATTTTCTATAAAGACGATGCTGAAAAACTGAAAGCAGAAGCTGCGTTAAAAGCTTCTGAAGCTTCCGGAAGATGGCAAGGAAAGTATGTAACGGAGTTTGCTCCATTTGAAAAGTTTTGGCCAGCAGAGCAGTACCATCAAGGATATTACAACGCAAACCCTACTCAACCTTATTGCAGCGCAGTTGTAGGACCAAAAATTGCCAAGTTCAAAAAACATTACGGAGAACTGGGAATGTTGGAAGCTGAAACCGAATAAAAATAAGTGGAGAATCTTTCTCCATTTTTTTAACTTTAAGATATAAAAAAAGCCCGCTGAAATTTTCAACGGGCCTTTTAATATTCCTGAAATTATTATTTCACTAAAGTCATTTCACTGATAAGGTGACCTGCTTTACCATATTTTTCGATAATCCAAAGTACCATTCTTACATCAACGTTGATGGTTTTTTGCCATTTTTGATCGAAGATAATATCACCGCTCAACGCTTCGCTGTTTCCATCAAACGCTAAACCAAGTAAATTACCTCTTCCATCAAGAATTGGAGAACCTGAGTTTCCTCCCGTAATATCGTTATCTGAAAGGAAGTTTGCAGGCATAAATCCTTTTTTATCTGTATACATTCCGAAATCTTTTTTCTTTACCAAATCGATAAAATCTTGTGGTAAATCGAATTCTTCGTCCCCTTTTTTGTATTTGGCAACCATCCCATTTACATCGGTATAGTAATTATTTTTCTCGGAAATTCCATGGTAATTTCTATCGGTTCTTACAGGGAGTGTACTTACCTTACCATTGGTTAATCTCATGGTAGAGTTTGCATCAGGATAGAAATCTTTTTCAGGCATTGATTTTCTTAAACCATCTAAGAAAATTCTGCTGTTTTTAGCAAAAGCTTCATCTACCTTAGCGTATTTTTCACTTGATAATTTCTGATCAGTGATCAATCCGTTTGCCAATTTCAACATTGGATCTGCATCAATTTTTAGACGGTCAGGATTATTTACAAAATTCATTGCGGATTCCTTATTTGCAAAAATTGAAGCGAATGCCAGATTCGAAAGGTTTTTAGCGTCTGCTGCCATTAATGTTGGTGAAGCGTCGGATTTAGCAACTCTTTGCTGGTAAAGAATTACCATTGAGTTCAGCATTTCACCTTCTAGATTGGGGTTGAAACCATCATAAAGCTTTTCGATAGCATCAGTAACTTTGGTTTTCAGCGCGGCTTTTCCGTTGGCATCCTGATCTGCATAAGTTTTCAAAAGAGAACCCAATTGATAAGCAACTCCGATATATTTAGCATTTCTTTGAAGAAGAGACGCATAATTTCTTTCTACATTTCTGTTGGAAAACTGCGCATAATTAGCTTGAATACTAGGTAAAATTCCGCTGTAAATTACTTCATTTTCCGGCAAAACAGCCCAAGTCATGAATTTATCTTCCAATGCTTTTTTATCGGAAATGGTTCCGTTCTTAATTACCGCATCGATGGTTCCTTGTCTGTTTTTCCAGTAGTTTGCTACAGATGCATATTGGGACGCATAATCCAATTTGGTTGCTTGGTCTTTGTCCATATATTTTTTCATCACATCCATCGCCAGTTTAGAAGCTTCTACCCAAGCCGGATAATCTTTGTTCACCATCTGCTCGATTCCGTAAGAAGTCAAATATCTATTGGTTCTTCCTGGGAATCCTAGAATCATGGTGAAATCACCAGGTTTGTACCCTTTCAAAGAAATCGGAAGTGAGTGTTTTGGTTTCATTGGAACATTGCTTGGCGAATATTCTGCAGGATTACCATTGGCATCCGCATAAACTCTGAAAACAGAGAAATCTGCGGTGTGTCTTGGCCATTCCCAATTATCGGTATCGCCACCAAATTTTCCTAAAGAATTCGGCGGAGTTCCTACCAAACGAACATCCTTGAAATCTTGGTAAACAAAATAGTAAAATTCATTCCCGTTAAAGAAATCTCTTACTACAACGTTGTATTTTCCGTTTTCGGAGTTTTCATTTTGGATCGCTTTGTATTCGGCATCAATTACTGCTTTTCTTTCGTCAGCAGGCATATTGTTATTCAATTTGGAATTGATGCGTTTTGTAACATCATCCATTCTTACTAAAAATCTCACGGAAAGTCCTTTAGCAGGAAGCTCTTCGCTTTTTTTCATTGCCCAGAAACCATTGGTCAAATGATCTTTTTCTGGGGTTGATAATGCGGCAATATTTCCGTATCCGCAGTGGTGGTTGGTAAAAAGTAAACCTTCTTTAGAAACCATTTCTCCTGTACAACCGCCTCCAAACTGCACAATTGCGTCTTTCAAACTAGAGTTGTTGACAGAATAGATTTCTTCAGGAGTAAGTTTCAATCCTTGTTTTTGCATATCAACTCCTTTGAGTCTTTTAATCATCGTTAAAAGCCACATTCCTTCATCGGCTTTCAATTGTAAAAAGCTCATCATGAAAGTGAGCAGTAAAAATATTCTTTTCATTTATAAATTATTTTATCGGGCTAATTTAAGAAATTCATTTGATATAAGGATTTAGCATAAAAAAAATGGATGAGAAAAAATCTCATCCATTAAAAAAGTGTTTATAAGAAATTATTTCTTGATTAGCTTAGTATTTTCAACTGCGCCACCTCCGTAATAAACTTGAAGGATATAAGTACCTTTAGCTAAAGAAGAAACATTAATTTCGTTAGCAGCGTGGAAAGACTTCACTTTCTTACCATTCATATCGAATACTGTGATGTTTTCAACTTTTTTATTAGCAGAAATTTTCACAACATCAACCGCTGGGTTAGGATAAACTTTTAGATTATTTTTCACTGCATTATCAGAAACTCCTAAAGATAAATCACCACTAAATTTAAGAATTCCTTTAGTACCAGAAGGGCCATCACTGAATTGACCTGCCCAACCTGTAGTAGGATTCAGGAACTGAACTTTTCCTCTTTGCTCACCAGCATCAATTTCAATCCAGGTAAGTCCTCCATCCGTGGAATATGATGAGCCTAGCCACTGGGGTCTAGGATTCGCCTGTGTACCGGGGTTGATACCTGTTGAAACATAAGTGTTTGCAGTACCAGGAACATAAGTAATGTCACCGAAATACCACGGTCCAGTAGTTTCTACTGGCTCCCAGTTAGCTCCACCATCTGAGGTTTTATATAATGTCGCAGTGGTAGTATTAACAGCACCAGCACCGTCAACTGCAATTAGCAATCCATTGTTAGCATCTTTGAAAGTCATAGAACCTGAAGAACCTGAAGTAGTAACACCTCCAAAATCAATAACAGGAGATGGATTAGACTCCCAAGACTCACCGCGGTCTGCAGAGTGTAGAATTTTTCCCCTGTCGGTTCCAAACCAAATATGATCTCCAACAACTTCTTTTAGGCCTACATAACTATACTCTCCTTGAGCATCTGGTCTTCCTGCAACAGCAGTCCAAGTTGTTCCTCCGTTGCTTGTTTTATACATCTCGAATTTCCCATCTGCTACCGGGTCACCACAAGCCCAACCATTGTTGGCATCCCAGAAATAAATTTGATTTCCAAACGACGCATTGTTAAAACCTGAAGCTTGTTGAGCCCAAGATGTACCACCGTTGGTCGTCTTCCAAATTCTATTGGGATTTGTACCAGCAGTTCCCGTTGAGGCTGTTATGATCCACGCCGTATTACCATCAACGGCTGCAATATCAGAGATTAGTGCATTTGAGCCTGGACCATTAACCGTGCTAGAAACCCAAGTTGTTCCACCATTGGTTGTTCTAGAAACAATTTTTGGATAAGTACCCCCTCCGGAACCATCATATGCAAATGTCCAAACTGTATTAGCATCTACAATTGCAATTTCATCTACCCCAAAGTTGGTCGGTAATTTCGTGCCTTGTTCTACCCAAGATTGAGCTTGAGACATCATAGAAACCAGCGCAAAGCCAGTAAGTAAAAGTTTTTTCATAATATTTAAAGTTTAATGATTTTTTGTAAAATTATAGAATTTAAAAATAATACACAATAATTTTTATGAAAATTTTAATACTTATTCAAATTCAGTATTGATTTAGGATTCCCATTTAGGCATTTTAGGAAAAAAAAACTTCGTCTCACCTGGACAAAGTTTTTACAAGAATATAAATTAATCCACTTGAAATTATGAATTTATCAGCATTTCCGTATGTGGAATATCGTCTTCCAAATATTTTTTCCCTGTATCTACGAAACCGAATTCCGAATAAAAACTCAACAAATAATCTTGAGCAGAAATTCTTATTGATCGTGTACGAAATCTGGCTTCAATTGTATCGATCGAAAAACGGATTAGAATTTTTCCCAAATTATTTTTACGGTATTTAGGATTAGTCAATACTCTTCCGATGGACGCTTCAACATATTTTATTCCTGGTTCAAAAACCCGAGCGTAAGCCAAAATTTCCCCTGCGCTCTCCGCCCAGATATGTACAGCTTGCTGATCATAACCATCTGCATCAATGTAATAACAGGTTTGTTCTACAATGAAAACTTCCTGACGAATTTTAAGAATTTCGTAAAGTTCTTCGGAAGAAAGTGTTACGAAAGGTTTAATTTTCCAAATTACTGAACTCTTCATTGAAAATTTACTTTATTTTCAATCAAAAACTGATTCGTTGTCGAAATGAATTTCAAAATTTCATCACCGCCCAACTTTTTTTCAGCGGAAGTCACATAAATTTCAGGAAGATCTTCCCAAGTTTTCAAAAGTTCGGTTTTATAATCTTCCACATTTGTTATAATGGTATTGGGCTTCAGTTTATCAGATTTTGTGAAAACGATAGAAAAAGGAACCCCATTTTCGCCGCACCATTCGATAAACTCGATATCAATTTTCTGGGGAGTATGACGAACATCCACCAGGACAAAGAGGTTGACGAGATTTTTTCGGTTCAGAATATAATTGGTAATAATTTTTTCGAAATCGCGGCGCATGCTTTTAGAAACTCTTGCATATCCGTAACCCGGTAAATCGGTAAGATACCAACTTTCATTAATAATAAAATGATTAATGAGCTGTGTTTTTCCCGGTGTTTGTGAAGTTTTTGCAAGATCTTTATGATTAAGCATTGCATTAATTAAAGAAGATTTTCCAACGTTGGATCTTCCGATGAAGGCATACTCTGGTAAATTCGGCTCTGGGCAATCTTGCCATTTTCCACTGCTTTTTACAAATTCTGCTGTTTTGATTATCATTTCTGATTTTTTTTCAAATTTAATTAAATAAAAAATGGAAGTTTAACCTTCCATTCCATTATTTTCTGTTTTCTTTAGCCAACTATAGAGAATTTCATTAAACTCATCAGGTTTTTCCATCATCGCGGCATGTCCACATTGATCAATCCAGTAAAGTTCGGAATTGGGTAAGAATTTATTCATATCTACAGCCACTTCTGGCGGCGTCACGTTATCTTGTTTTCCCCAAATCAAAAAAACTGGTTTTGTGATTTTCGGCAAATCATTCAACATATTATGTTTTATAGCGCTTCTAGCAAGCATTACTGTTTTTATGCCTTTCATTCGATCGTTTACTACACCAAAAACCTCATCTACCAATTCATCTGTAGCTACTTTGGGGTCGTAAAAAACATCTTCAGTTTTCTTTCTAATGTATTCCTTATCGGATTTTCTCGGGAAACTATCGCCAAAAGTTCTTTCATAGAGTCCGGAGCTTCCTGTAAGGACTAATTTTGAAACCAATTCAGGTCTTGCTAAAGTTAAAATTAAACCGATATGCCCTCCCATGGAATTTCCCACGATGGTTGCAGGTTCATCTACCTTTTCTTCAATAAATTTTGCAACATATTTCGCAATAGTTGTTAAGTTAGTATTTAAAATTGGCAAATCATAGATAGGAAGTACCGGAACGAAAACCTTATATCCTCTATCGGAAAAAAAGTTTACAGTTTTATCGAAATTACTCAAACCGCCCATTAATCCGTGCAGTAAAATCAACGGATGCCCTTCTCCAGCTTCAATGAAAGAGAATCTTTTTTCTTTTTTCGTTATCAATCTCATAAAATTGCTATATCAGCCTTGCAAAAATACAAATTAAAGACCAACTTTAATTTATTTCGTGTGAATTTTCGATAAAAATAGGATTTTTAGTAGTACAAATTAGCAATTGCCAAAGAAATATTATCATCCTTATAACTGCTTTTCTATCAATTATTTACTTGCAAAAATCAAAACTTATTAACATTAAGTCAAAAAGTGGGAAAAAGTGGGAGGTTTTAGAAATTTTTCTATAAATTTGTCCCAAATGAAGAATTTCATAGGCACATACGAATGCAAAATGGACGACAAAGGTCGCATCAAACTCCCATCATCACTGGTGAAACAGATGGAGGGATTCGGCGGTGATTCCTTTGTGGTAAAACGTTCTGTTTTTCAATACTGCCTGGAAGTTTATCCGATGAATGGTTGGGAAAAACTGATGGAAAAGATCAACAAACTAAACCGTTTTCAGAAGAGAAATGCAGATTTTATCCGACAGTTTACGGCAGGTTTGAAAACAGTAGAACCCGATAATGCCGGAAGATTACAGATCTCCAAAGATCTCACTTTGTATGCAAACTTAAAAAAAGACATCGTAATCACCAGTGCAGGCGAGCTTTTCGAAATTTGGGACAAAGAAGACTATGAAAAAACCATCGCTACTTCTGCGGAAGAATTTGCACTACTCGCTGAAGAAGTGATGGGCAATATCAATTTCGAAGACGACGAGAACTAATCCCGAAAAAACAGAGGGAATTAAACAACATTTTACCATCATTAATTATAAAAACATGTATCACAATCCGGTTTTGCTGAAGAAAAGTGTAGATGATTTGGTGACAAATCCAGACGGAATCTATGTGGACGTAACTTTCGGCGGTGGTGGCCATTCCAGAGAAATCCTGAAAAGACTTTCGGATAAAGGAAAGCTCTTCAGTTTCGATCAGGATTTAGATGCGTTGAAAAATACAATTGACGATGAAAGATTCACCCTCGTGAATCAGAATTTCCGGTTTTTGGAGAATTCATTAATGATTTATGGAATACAGCAGGTTGATGGAATCTTGGCGGATTTGGGTGTTTCGTCTCATCAATTTGATGTTGCCGAACGAGGTTTTTCTACAAGAAGCAACGCTCCTCTCGACATGAGAATGAACGTAATGCAACATTTGGACGCAAAGAAAATCATCAACGAGTATGAAGAAGAGCAGCTTGCGAACCTTTTTTATTACTATGGAGAGCTGCGCGAATCCAGAAAACTCGCAAGAGAAATTGTTCATCATCGAAAATTAAAACCTATAGAAACTACGGAAGATTTGAAGAGTTTATTCAGTTACATTCCTCAGTTTAAACAAAATAAATTCTTTGCGCAGGTTTTCCAGGCGATAAGAATCGAAGTCAATCAAGAATTGGATGTATTAAAGGAAATGTTGGTTCAATCTTATAAAATCTTAAAAACAAATGGAAGATTAGTAGTGATTTCTTACCATTCATTGGAAGATCGATTGGTGAAAAGATTCCTGAAAAACGGAATGTTCGAAGGGGAACCTACCAGAGATATCTACGGAAATTATGAGAAAGCTTTTGATCTTCTACAAAGCAAAGCCATTATTCCCGACGAGGCGGAAATTGCGGAAAACTCGCGAGCAAGAAGCGCAAAAATGCGTGTTGGAATTAAAAATTAACAAAAACTTTTGGCAAAAAAGCAAACATATCGTCCCAAAAAGAAACTCACTTTTATTGATATTATAAAAGGAAACTTCTTGAATCGTGATGATGTGAAAATTCATTACAAATATTTTATGTTGGTTTTTTTTCTTATGATGATTATGATTTTCAGTAATCACCTTGTAAGCAAAAAAATCGAGCAGGTGAACGATCTGAAAGAACAAACCGAAGAATATAAATCCCGAAATGCCTACGCGCAAAGCCGGTTAATAAAAGTAAAACTGGAATCGGAGCTGGGAAAAGAAATGGTGGAAGACTCTCTACTTTCTTTAGAAAATCATCCACATAAATTATTGATAAAACTAGACAGTACAGATGGCGGTTCAAAATGAATTCGAAAATAAACGCTCAAAAACATTGAGATGGGGCTACCTTTTTGCAGGGTCAGCTTTTATCTTATTTCTTGTTTTTTTGGGTAGAATTCTTGTTTTGCAGAACACCAATGTTCAGGAAATTAAGGATGACTACATCAGCAAAAACTACCGCGAAGCTACCCTAAAAGCTGCCCGCGGAAATTTGTATGCTTCCGATGGTTCAATTCTCGCTACCACGGTGATGCGGTATGATGTTTATATTGATTTTAAAACCATTAAAGACACCGTTTACACCAACAGCATTGGGCTTTTAACCGATTCTCTTTCCGCCATGTTCGGAAAACCAAGAAGTTATTTCCGGGACCGACTCGATCAGCAAAGAAAAGCTCAAAACCAATATTATTCCTTAGTTAAAGGGCTGGATTTCGATGAGTATGATCGCATTAGAAAATTCCCAATATTCAAGAAAGGAAAAAACAAAGGAGGATTTATTGTCGATAGAAATTTCAAACGCGAACTTGCTACTACCCAAATAGGATCCGGAACAATCGGCATGGACAATGGCACTACCAAATCCGGATTGGAAGGAGCTTTCTCTAAATATCTTACAGGAACCGACGGAACACGCCTGGAGCAACGTGTGAATTCCAGCCAGTGGAAACCCATCGATTATTGGAAAGTAAAAGAACCTGTTGATGGCCAAGATGTGTACACCACAATCGATCTCAGAATTCAGGATATCGCACATTCCGCCTTAGAGAAACAACTCATCAATTTTGATGCAGATCACGGTTGCGTTTTAGTAATGGAAGTTGCAACAGGAAAAGTAAAAGCGATGGTAAACCTGCGCAGAACCGAACCCGGAATGTATGTTGATTCTTACAATTATGCGTTAAAAGACGCCACCGAACCAGGTTCAACCTTCAAAACTGTTTCACTGCTTGCAGCAATGGATGATGGTTTTATTGATGAAAATACAACAGTGAACGTTGGAAACGGAGTATGGACCTACGCAAAACAAAGAATATCCGACGGACACGGTGGTGGCACCTACGAAATCGCTGATGTATTGGCGAAATCCAGCAATGTAGGTTCAGCAAAGCTTATCACTAAATTTTATGCAGATAAACCACAAGTTTTCCTCGATCATCTCAAAAGATGGAAAATGTTTGAAAAAATGGATATTGAACTTCCGGGAATCACCAAACCCTTCATTGTAACCCCTGAAAACAAAAGGTGGAATGCCGCCACTTTGGCTTCGTTAGCTTACGGCTATTCATCACGATTCAATCTTTTGCAACTTACTACTTTTTATAATGGACTTGCTAATGGTGGGAAAATGCTAAAACCTCTTTTCATCGATAAAATAATGAAAGATGGACAAGTGCTGTACAGCGCAAAACCAGAAGTGATGGTAAATAAAATGGCTTCCAACAAAGCGATTACCATGATGACCAATGCACTAACCAAAGCCGTAGAAAAAGGTACCGCAAAAAGTATCTTCACTCCCAACCTGAAAATGGCTGGAAAAACAGGAACCGCAAGATTTGAATATTGGAAACCTGGTCCTTCAAAATATCAAGCAAGTTTCGCAGGATTTTACCCGGCCGATCATCCAAAATATACCTGTATCGTGATGATCAACCAGCCAGATAATTCCAAAGGATTCTACGGATCTACTGTTTCCGCACCCGTCTTCAAGGAAATTGCGGGAAAAACTTTCCTTAAAACACCTCAGAATGTTGAAAAAGAAATGTTGGTGGACCACAAGGTGGATTTAAGCAAAATGGTGGAACCCAACGTGAAAATCGCGATCAACGACGGACAAATGCCAAATGTGGTTGGCCTAATCGGTAAAAATATTATTCCACAACTTGAAAACTCGGGTTATCGTGTTGATTTCAAAGGCGTTGGAAGAATTCGAGAACAATTCCCATTGCAAGGAACAAGAATTGGTAAAAATCAAAGAATTTATCTGAGTTTACAGAATTAAAAAATAGGAAATTTCCTATAAAAGACAGAATGAATTTAGAAACATTATTGAATAGAATTCCCGTTGTAGAAATTATCGGAAATACAAATCCGGCAGTTTCAGAAATCGTGTTCGATAGCCGAAAAGCTGTGGAAAACTCGCTGTATGTAGCGATTAAAGGGACTGTTTCCGATGGACATTCATTCATTAATACAGCGATTGAAAAAGGAGCCAAAGTTGTTGTTTGCGAAGATTTGCCAGAAAATTTAAGGCGCGAAATTACCTTCATTAAAGTGAAAGATTCCTCGAAAGTTCTAGGGCAATTGGCGTCCAATTTCTACGGAAATCCTTCTGAAAAACTCTCGTTAATCGGAATCACCGGAACCAACGGCAAAACTTCTGCTACAACTCTTTTGTTTGATATTTTCAAAAATTTGGGCTTTCAATCAGCTCTAATTTCAACCGTAGAATATCGAATTGCAGACGAAATTTTTCCTTCAACGCACACCACGCCGGATGTTTTGACTTTAAATAAAATTTTAGCAAAAGCTGTAGAAATCGGCTGTGAATACGCTTTCATGGAAGTTTCTTCGCACGGAATCGATCAAAACAGAACCGAAGGATTGCATTTCAAAATTGCTGGTTTTACCAATATTACTCACGACCATCTTGATTATCATAAAACTTTTGATGCTTACTTAAAAACCAAAAAAAGATTTTTTGATGATTTAAATGCGGATTCAATCGCCATTACCAACATTGATGACAAAAACGGAAACGTAATGTTGCAAAACACCAAAGCGAAGAAGAAAACCTACGCTTTGAAAACCCTGGCAGATTATCACGGAAGGATTCTGGAAGCAGATTTCAACGGAATGTTGCTCAATTTTAATGGAAAAGAATTCTGGTCAACTTTAACAGGGAAGTTTAATGTTTATAACCTTCTCCTAGCTTATGCGGTGACCATTGAATGTGGATTTCATGAAGAAGATGTTTTAAAAGCCATCTCAAATTTGAAAAGAGTAAAAGGAAGATTTGAAACCCTAAAATCTGAAGGCGGAATTTTCTTCGTTGTCGATTATGCGCATACTCCCGACGCTTTAGAAAATATTTTAGACTCCATCAATGAAATTCGCACCAAAAACGAAAGACTAATTACCGTTTTCGGTTGTGGTGGCGATAGAGATCACGCAAAACGCCCTGAAATGGGAAAAATTGCAACCAGAAAATCAACTTTAGCCATCATAACTTCCGATAATCCAAGAACGGAAGATCCGGCAGAAATCATTAAACAAATTGAAGCTGGTGTGGAACCACAATATTATAGCAAGTATACGGCGATCCCCGATCGAAAAGAAGCGATAAAGATGGCCATAAAATTTGCTGAACCGAAAGATATCATTCTCGTAGCCGGAAAAGGACATGAAGATTATCAGGAAATCAATGGCGTAAAACACCATTTCGATGACAAGGAAGTGATCATGGAATTATCCCAATTGATGAGTAAATGATTAACAAATTAAAGATTTTATAAAACACCCAAAACCGAAACAAAAACATGTTATATTATCTCTACGAATACCTTACCGATCAGGGGATTCATATTCCCGGACTAGGTATGTTTAAATTTATTTCATTCCGTGCGGGAATGGCGGTTTTGCTTTCGCTGATTATTGCGGTGGTTTATGGTAAAAAAATCATCAACTATCTTCGAAAAAAACAGATGGGGGAACTTGTTCGGGATTTAGGCCTTGAAGGACAAAAGCAAAAAGAAGGAACTCCTACGATGGGTGGTTTAATCATAATTATCGCCACCTTAATTCCGGTTTTGCTGTTTACCCGAATTTTCAATGTGTATATCGTGTTGCTCATCACATCGGTAGTTTGGATGGGTATCATTGGTTTCATCGACGATTATTTGAAGAAAATCAAAAAAAATAAAGACGGCCTCAGCGGAAAATTCAAAGTAATCGGGCAGGTTGGTTTGGGATTGATTGTGGGCGTTACCATGTATTTTCATCCGGATATTTCGGTGAAAAGAAAATACGCAGACGCATCAATTGTTAGCAGAAATAATGTGGAGAAGAACTTTATGCCAACCGAAAAGGCGGTCGTTTCCACTGTTCCTTTCGTGAAAAACAATGAGTTCGACTACAGCGGAATTCTTTTTTGGATGTCACCTGAAGAAGCTCACGAATGGGCTTGGGTGGTTTTCATTCCGATCGTAATTTTCATCGTAACGGCGGTTTCCAATGGTGCAAACATTACCGATGGAATCGATGGACTTGCCGCAGGAACCAGTGTCGTCATTTTGCTTACTCTTGCGTTTTTTGCATATGTTTCTGGGAACATCATTTTTGCAGATTACCTCAACATCATGTTTTTGCCGAACATGGGAGAAACTACGATTTTCGCGCTTGCTTTGGTGGGTGCAGTGATCGGATTTTTTTGGTATAATACGTATCCGGCGCAAGTTTTCATGGGAGATACCGGAAGTTTGATGTTGGGCGGAGTGATTGCGGTATTGGCTATTATTTTAAGAAAAGAATTATTGATTCCTGTGCTTTGCGGAATTTTCCTCATCGAAAATCTTTCGGTGATGTTGCAAGTAGCGGTTTTCAAATATAGAAAAAGAAAATTCGGGCTGGAATATGCTCAGAATAATAGATTATTCAAAATGTCGCCCCTTCATCATCATTATCAAAAAGAGGGATACCACGAAAGCAAAATCGTGAACCGAATGATTATTATGGGAGTTTTATTTGCGATTATTTGTTTGATCACGTTGAAAATTAGATAAAAAATAAATCTGTGGATTTTTTCCATTGAATATAAAAACAAAAGGATGAGAATAGTTGTTTTAGGAGGCGGCGAAAGCGGATTTGGTGCAGCATATTTAGCCAAGAAAAAGGGATTGAATGTTTTTCTTTCAGACAAAGGTTTGATTAAAGAAGAATATAAAACTCTTTTGGATGACGCCGCTATCGAATATGAAGAAGGCAACCATGATGAAGAAAGGATTCTGGCTGCAGATTGGATCATCAAATCGCCTGGAATTCCTAAAAAATCTGATATCATCTTCAAAATCAATCAGAAAGGAATCAGATTATCTTCGGAGATTGAATTTGCTGCGGAATTTACCGATGCCAAAATTATAGCAATCACCGGAAGCAACGGAAAAACCACGACGACGTCGTTGATCTACCACATCCTGAAAAATGACGATTTGAAAGTTGGATTGGGAGGAAATATCGGAAAAAGCTTCGCAAAACAAGTTGCGGACGAAAATTTCGATTACTATGTTTTGGAAGTAAGCTCTTTCCAATTAGATGATATTCAGAATTTTAGACCTCATATTTCGTTGCTGTTGAATTTAAGTCAGGATCATTTGGATCAGTACAATTACAACTACGAAGAATATGCTTTGGCAAAATTCCGAATCGCAGAAAACCAAGAAAACGATAATTTCTTCATTTACAATAAAGATGATGAAATGAGCATGAAACTCCTTGAGAAACTGGAAATTAAAGCAAAAAAAATTCCTTTTTCATTGCAAGAAAAATTAAAAGAAGGAGGTTTTGTGATGGACGATAAAATGGTGGTGAAAATAGATGATGAGTTTTCAATGAAAATCGAAGAACTTTCTCTTCTTGGAAACCACAATATCGCAAACAGTTTGGCGGCTTCAATTGCCGGAAAATTGCTGAACATTAAAAATGAAAGTATCAGAAATTCACTGATGACTTTTCAAGCGGTTGAACATCGTTTGCAGCAGATTGCAGAAATTGACGGTGTGAAATTCATCAACGATAGCAAAGCAACCAACGTGAATGCCACTTACTACGCTCTAGAAAGCATGAAACAACCAACCATTTGGATTGTTGGTGGAAAAGACAAAGGAAACGACTATACCGAGATTGAAGATCTGGTAAAAAGAAAGGTGAAAGCTATCGTATGTTTAGGAATTGATAACCAAAAAATCATCGATTTCTTTCAGGATAAAAAAGAGTTAATTTACAGTACTTCGAGCATGGAAGAAGCCGTAAAAATCTCTAAATCCTTGGCACAATCTGGCGATGCAGTTTTGCTCTCCCCTTGCTGTGCAAGCTTCGATTTGTTCGATAATTATGAAGATCGAGGCAATAAGTTTAAAAAAGAAGTTTTAAAATAAAAACCCAAAGAGATTCCACAAAAAAATGCAGGAAACAGAAAACAAATACGAACTTTTAAAAGGCGACAAGGTGCTTTGGAGCGTAATCTTATTGATTTCGTTCTTCTCTGTATTCCCGGTATATTCGGCGAGTTCCAATTTGGAATTCATCGTGAACAACGGAACCACCACCACTCACCTGCTCAAGCATATTTTCTTTGTAATTCTTGGCTTAGTCATCATGCGATCCGTAGGAATGGTAAAATATGAACACATCGGAAAACTGAGCAGTATACTATTGGGAATACTGGTGATTTTGTTGGGTATAACCTCCTTTACCGGCCAACAGATCGATGGAGCTTCGGCATCGCGCTGGTTGAAAATTCCAGGAACGCCAATCTCCTTCCAACCATCGTCGTTTGCCTATTTATTCCTGATTATTTATCTCTGCCGATACCTTACGAAAACCATTAAAAGAGAAAGGCTTCCGCTGGAAAACATCATGTATGTCTTTGGGCCTGTGCTCCTGGTCTTTGTACTAGTTGCAAAAGATAATGGATCCACTGCATTAATGATTCTCATCGTTTCATTGGCGGTGATGCTTATCGGCCAACTTCGAAAAACATATATTTTCGGATTCCTCGGGATTTCAGGTTTGGCAATCGGTGTTTTTGTATTTATCGCACTCAACACCAATTTAATTCAAAACAACAGGGTGCATACTTGGATGAGCAGGATTGAAGTTTTCATGAATTCCAACAAGGAAAATCAAATCGAAAACGAAATCGATAAAGCCAAAAATTACCAGGTGATGCAGGCAAAAGCTGCCATCGTTCATGGTGGAATTACCGGAATGGGACCCGGAAAAAGCGCTTTGAAACAAATGCTTCCGCAATCTGCATCCGATTTTATATTCGCCATTATTGTGGAAGAATACGGATTTATCGGAGCCGTAGGTTTAATCGCACTGTACTTAATAATGATCATCCGAATCGTGATGATTGCCAGCAAAATGCCCGCATTTTTCGGAAGTTTGTTGGTACTGAGTTTAGGAATAATGATTTTCGTGCAATTATCGGTAAACATAGCCGTTGCCGTCAATCTAATTCCGGTTACAGGGCAACCTTTGCCACTAATTAGTTATGGTGGAACATCCATGCTCGTAACTTATTTTCAGCTTGGAATTATTTTAAACATAAGCTCCAGAATTCAAGTTTATGATGAAGAAGGAATGGGCAAAAAACAAGACATTGAAGAAATCAACGATATTGCATAATTATCAATAATGAGCACAAAACTGAAAATATTAATGAGCGGCGGCGGCACGGGTGGACACATCTTCCCGGCGATTGCCATTGCAGATGAAATCAAAAAAAGATTTCCGGATGCCGAGTTTTTGTTCATTGGCGCTGAAGAAAAAATGGAGATGGAAAAAGTACCACAGGCAGGTTATCATATTGTTGGATTAAATATCGCAGGTTTCGATCGTGGAAATCTGTTGAAAAATATAGGATTACCTTTCAAATTGCTTTCAAGTTTGAAAAAAGCAAGAAAAACAATTAAAGAATTCAAACCCGATTTTGCGGTCGGAACCGGAGGTTTTGCGAGCGGACCAGCTTTGTATGTCGCTTCAAATTTGGGCGTTCCTATTTTTGTACAAGAACAAAATTCGCTTCCAGGAAAAACCAATATTTTCCTATCGAAAAAAGCAAAAGCTGTTTTCACCGCATATCCAAATATGGAAAGGTTTTTCAACGGTACAAAAACATTGTTCCTTGGCAACCCAATTCGTAAAACAATTATCACAGATTTAATTAATCCTAAAGCAGCAAAAGAAAAACTGAATTTAGATCCAAACAAGCTCACCATATTATCTGTGGGTGGATCGCTAGGTTCTAGAACTTTAAATAATGCATGGAAAGACAGTTTGCAAGGTTTGAAAGAAAAAGGATTTCAATTAATCTGGCAAACCGGAAAATTGGATTACCAAGAATTGAGCAGCGAAACTCAAATATCGGAAATAGGCCCTCAAATACAGTTGAGAGAATTTATAAAGGATATGGAAACTGCCTACTCCGCAGCAGATGTAATTGTTTCCAGAGCCGGAGCAATTGCAATTTCAGAATTAGCAGTGGCTCGAAAACCGGTCTTACTGGTTCCGTTTCCTTTCGCAGCAGAAGATCATCAAACCAAAAATGCATTGACTTTGGTTGAAAAAAATGCCGCCAGAATGGTGAAAGACACGGAAATAAAAGACCAATTCTGGACAACTTTGATGGAAATCTGCGAAGATGAAAACATAAGAAATGAAATGAGTGAAAATCTTACCTATTTTGCTAAGCCTAACGCAGCAAAAGAAATTGTAGATGAGATTTTTAAAGAAATAAAAAAATGAAAAGCTTAGATAACTACCAAAACTTCTACTTCGTAGGAATCGGAGGCATCGGAATGAGTGCGTTGGCGCGCTATTTCAAAGCTTCTGGCAAAAATGTTTTGGGCTACGACAAAACCAAAACCAAACTCACCGCAACACTGATTTCGGAGGGTATTGATATTGTTTTTGAAGATGTTGTAAACGAAAAAATAAGTGAATTAAATCCAGAAAACACTTTAGTAATTTTCACTCCTGCGATTAAAAAACTGAGCATTTTAGATTACTTTAATGATCATCAGTTTTTGGTATTGAAACGCGCAAAAGTTTTAGGACTAATCACCCAAAATACTGCTTGCATCGCAATTGCAGGAACTCACGGAAAAACAACTACTTCATCGTTGGTTGCCCATCTTTCAAAAGAAGCAAATCTTCCATTTTCTGCTTTTTTAGGTGGAATTGCAGAGAATTTTAAGTCAAATTTTCTTTTCAACGGAAGTGAAATTTCCGTGGTAGAAGCTGACGAATACGACAGAAGTTTCCTGAACCTATCTCCGGATTGGGCGGCAATTACTTCAACCGATGCGGATCATCTCGATATTTATGGTGATAAAGCGACTATTGAACAAGGTTTCAGAGATTTCGCCAAATTGATTCCATCCGATCAGCAACTTTTTGTGAGAAAAGGCATTAACATTGGCCGTCCTGCAAAAACTTACGCAGTAAACGAAGAAGCAGATTATTATTCGGACAATATCCGAGAAATCGGCGACAAAATATATTTCGATTTCCACACTCCGAAAGAGGAGATCAGCAATTTTGTATGGGAAATTCCTGGAATTCACAATGTAGAAAATGCCACGGTTGCTATTGCGATTTTGAATAATTTGGGAGTTGATTTTGAAACTTTAAAACGTGGAATTGCCAATTTTAAAGGAATAAAAAGAAGGTATACGAAACACAATTTCGAGAACGGAAAAATTTATATTGATGATTACGCACATCACCCAACCGAACTGAATGCGGTGATAGGTTCGATTAAAACTTTCTATCCGGACAAAAAATTGTTGGTCGTGTTCCAGCCACATTTGTTTAGCAGAACACGCGATTTTGCGGATGGTTTCGCAGAAAGTTTAAATAATGCAGATGAACTGATTTTGCTCGACATCTATCCGGCTCGCGAATTACAAGAAAATTTCGAAGGTGTGACTTCAAATTGGCTTTCAGAAAAAATTAAATTAGAAAATAAAGAAGTTTCAACCTTGGATGAAGCTTTTGAGAAAATTAAAGAGAAAAATTTCGATGTGTTGCTAACAGTAGGTGCAGGAAACATCGATACTTTGCACGATCCAATCGTAGATTGGATTTCAGGAAAATAGGAGATGAAAAACAAATTCAGAATATTAAAAATTTTAATCACAGTAATCATTTTTGGATTTCTGCTGAGTTTTTCGTTGAAAAGATTCAACAACAAACCGATGGAAAAAATTTCGGTAAATATGACTCAAACGAAGTTTCCGGTATATTTTATTGATGAAAAAGATGTGAAAAACATTGTGAAAAAATCGAATCCTACGAAAAAAGTGGGCGACATCAATATTCCTGATTTAGAGAAAAAACTCAACAATCTACCGGCCGTTGACAGTGCAAATGTTTATCTGAATTTAAATGGAAATCTAAATCTAGACATCAAACAGCGTGTCCCGGCTTTCCGTTTGGTAAATGGTGACAGAGATTTTTATGTGGACGAAAAAGGAACCGAATTCCCTATTTCTGCCACCTATTCTTTCCCCTGTATGCTGGTAACGGGCAATGTGAAACCTTCGGAGTATGAAAAATTGGCTGAATTGGTCGACAAAATAGACAAAGACAGCTTTAGTAAAAAATATTTTATAGGAATTAGTAAGGAAAAAGGAGGTTATAATTTACTGACAAGCCAAGGGAACTATAAACTGGAAATCGGTGATCTAGAAAAAATCGAGTTGAAAGTAAAAGGTTTTAAAACTTTTGTCGAGAAATATCTGGTTTTTCAGAATCCTGAAAAATACCGTAAAATATCGGTGAAATACGACAACCAAATCGTAACAACCTTAAATCCTAATTTTAAAGAAAATGATAGCTTAATTAATTTAGGACATAAAGAATTGGCAAAAACTCCGGTTGCTTCGCAGAAAAAATCGGAAACAAAGAAATCGGAAAATAAACCAAAAAGTGAAAAAACATAAACTAAAATGAAAATAGAATAAGCGAAAAGTATTCTAATTCATTTTAAAGAAAATTATAAAAAATCAAATCGACATACAAATGGAAAATCACGAGTATTCAGTAGGGCTCGACATCGGAACCACAAAAATTGTGACGATTGTCGGTAGAAGAAATGCCCACGGCAAAATTGAAGTTCTCGGCGTTGGAAAGGCAAAAAGTTTGGGTGTTCACAAAGGTATTGTGAATAATATTTCCCAGACCATCCAATCCATCAAAGCCGCAGTAGCAGAAGCAGAAAGCAGTTCCGGAGTTCCAATCAGTAAAGTAACTGTAGGGATTGCCGGCAAACACATCCGATCGCTTCAGCATTCGGATTATATCATGAGAGACCATCCGGATCAATACATCACGGAAGAAGATATCGAAAAGCTGAAAGATCAAGTAAAAAAATTAGTTATGCTTCCCGGCGAGGAAATCATCCATGTTCTTCCACAGGAATATAAAGTAGATTCCGAAGGAGAAATCCAGGAACCTGTGGGAATGCACGGGAAAAGATTGGAAGCTAATTTCCACGTGGTTGTTGGACAAATGGGAAGCATCCGAAACATCGCAAGATGCGTTCGGGAAGCTGGTTTAGAAATGGAAGCGCTAACACTGGAACCTCTCGCGTCATCGGAATCTGTGCTTACAAAAGAAGAAAAAGAAGCCGGTGTAGCCATCGTTGACATCGGCGGTGGAACTACAGATATTGCGATTTTTAAAGACAATATCATTCGACACACATGTGTCATTCCTTACGGTGGCGGAATTATTACCGACGACATTAAAGAAGGTTGCTCCATTATCGAAAAACATGCAGAACAACTGAAAGTAAAATTCGGATCTGCCGTTCCGGAACTGGAAAAAGACAGCACATTTGTCACCATTCCCGGTTTACACGGAAGACCTGATAAGGAAATTTCTTTAAAAACTTTAGCTCAGGTAGTTAACGCTAGAGTGGAAGAAATATTAGAAATGGTGAACACCGAATTGAAAGCTTACGGCGCCTTCGAACAAAAGAAAAAACTTATCGCAGGAATCGTTTTAACAGGTGGTGGATCCAATCTTCGTAACCTTCGACAATTGGCGAATTACACCACAGGGTTTGACAGCAGAATTGGCTTCGCAAACGAATATGTTGCTAATGATAAAAACCAATTTCTAAAAGGACCGGAATTCGCAACTTCTATCGGATTACTGATGGAAAGCTTGAAAATTCGAGACAAGAAAATCAATCCGACTCCGATAGAAGAAACCCCTGCAGCACCAATTCCAGAAAATAAAGTTGCAGAAACAACAGAAGAAACTCCGGAATTCCGAACAGAAGAAATAACCGTACCTACTACCCAAGAAGGGAGACGCAACAAGCTTACCATCGGACAAAAAATCATGGAAAGCGTGAAAAAATTCTTTGAAGAAGTTGAATAATAAAAAAAATTACATACTATGGAAAATATAAGCACACAAGGATTTTCATTTGATTTACCAAAAGGAAATTCATCAATTATAAAAGTGATCGGTGTAGGTGGTGGCGGAAACAACGCTCTAAGACACATGTACGAAAGAGGAATCCACGGAGTAGACTTCGTGATTTGCAATACTGATGCCCAAACATTGGATAATAACCCTGTTTCCAACAAAGTACAGTTGGGAATGACGATTACTGAAGGCCTCGGAGCAGGAGCCGATCCTGAAGTTGGCGAAAAAGCGGCAATCGAAAGTATCGAAGACATTAAAGCAGCTCTTGGACAAAACACCAAAATGGTTTTCATCACCGCTGGTATGGGTGGCGGAACAGGAACTGGTGCTGCACCGGTAATTGCTAAAATTGCGAAAGAAATGGGTATCCTTACCGTAGGAATCGTTACTGTTCCTTTTAGTTTCGAAGGAAGAAGAAGATTAGATCAAGCAGAAATCGGACTCGATAAACTGAGAAATAACGTTGATTCCTTAATCGTTATTAATAATGATAAACTCCGTCAGCAATTCGGAAATCTTGGTTTCAAACAAGGATTCTCCAAAGCGGATGAAGTTCTTACCAACGCAGCAAAAGGTATGGCAGAAGTAATTACCGGATATTTCGATGTAAATATCGACTTCCGCGATGCAAAATCTGTACTTCAAAATTCCGGAACTGCTTTGATCTCGACCGGAACTGCTTCAGGTGAAAACAAAGCGGAAGAAGCGGTGAAAAAAGCTTTGGACTCCCCACTTTTAAACGATAATAAAATTACTGGCGCGAAGAACGTATTGCTCCTGATCCGCAGTGGTTCGGAGGAGGCTACGATGGACGAAATCGGTCTCATCAACGACTTTATTCAGAAAGAAGCCGGAAATACCGCTGAAATTATCTTCGGTGTGGGTACAGACGAGGAACTAGGCGAATCTATCAGTGTGCTGGTAATCGCAACCGGATTCGCAAAAGACGATAAAAAACATGCAGGACCAACTGAAAAAATTAAAATTAGCTTAAACGATAATTTGTCTGCTTCTGCGAAACCGGAATCTCCATTCAAACAGAGAGAAGAAAGAGAAGAAATCACTAGAGAACAATTTCCTACAAAAAACCTCTTTGTTTTAGACGATGAAGAGGATCTGCCAACTCCGGAATTCAAAGTGAAAACAAGAGAAAGAAAAATTATCGTAGAACAAGAAACTCCAACTGAAATTAAGTTTTTTGATTTAGATGATGAAGAAACTCCGGAACCAAAATTCCGACAAAACCAACCGCAGGAAATCGATCTTTTCTCTTTTGAAGACGCTCAGTATGAAGCGCCAGAATCTCAATCTTTCAAGTTTGAAGTAGAAGAAAAAATCGAGCAAAAACCCGCAGAACCGAAATCTTCTTTCTCGGAAGAAAAACCAATAGAATTCAGTTTTTTCGTAAACGAACCGATTGAGGAGCCAACCGTTGAAACACCACAACCTAAAGCAGAAATCAAACCTGAACCGGTTCAAAATATCGAAAAGGTGCAAGATAAGCCAGTAGAAACGCCTAAAACTGAAGAAAAAATTGAAATTGAAGACGATTTCACATTCATCAGCAAACCTACTAGCGACAAGGTGATGGAGCGAAAAAACAAACTGAAAGAATTTAATTCCAGATATCAAATGACAGATTTCGAGAACGAATTTGAAACAGTTCCAGCATTCCGAAGAAAAAATATCAGCATCGAAGGCAGCAATGCTTCTGATAATGCCATCAACCATTTTTTAACGGATCAAAACGGAAGAATGCAAATTCGCGAAAACAGATTTTTGAACAAAGACGTAGATTAATACCAATATTTGCTAAAAAATGAGTTTAGAAAATACCATCAGCGACGCGATTAAAACCGCCATGAGAGAGAAAGATAAAATAGCTCTCGATGCTTTGCGCGCTGTAAAATCACAAATTCTTCTTTTAAAAACCGAAGCTAAAGGAGCAGAAGTTTCTGCGGAACAGGAAATTGCCATTTTGCAAAGAATGATTAAACAAAGAAAAGACTCTTATGATCAATTCACCGCACAAAACCGCAGTGATTTGGCAGACGTAGAAAGCGCACAAATGAAAGTAATTGAAAAATTCCTTCCTGCGCAACTTTCAGCAGAAGAATTAGAAACGGAAATGAAAAAAATCATTACCGAAACAGGTGCCCAAAGCGCCAAAGATTTAGGAAAAGTAATGGGTATTGCCAGCAAAGCTCTCGCCGGAAAAAGCGATGGCAAGAGCATCTCTGAAATGGCAAAAAAACTGCTTTCTTAATGTTTAAATAAGGATATTCAACCTTTGCATATCGATTTGATTGAAGCCCGGAACATTTAATGTTTCGGGTTTTTTCTGCCAAAAAGACCATTATAGAAATTTGGAATGATTTTGATTACTAATTTGGATGAGTTTAATCTTTTAAAAAAAATTAAATTTGCATTAAATAAGTTTCAAACCGTTTTTTTTTAACCTAAATAAAATAAATATGTATCCAGAAGAATTAGTAATGCCGATGAAGGCAGAACTTACCGATAAAGGTTTCCAAGACCTTAGAACTCCCGAAGAAGTAACCAATGCATTAAAAAAAGAAGGAACTACCCTATTGATGGTGAATTCCGTGTGCGGTTGTGCAGCAGGAGCAGCAAGACCAGGAGTAATTTTTTCTCTGACAGGAGATAAAAAGCCAGACAATTTAACTACCGTATTTGCTGGTTTTGATGTTGATGCAGTGGCAGAAGCGCGCAAATTATTAGCACCATTTCCGCCAAGTTCTCCTTGTGTAGCACTTTTTAAAGATGGTGAATTGGTTCACATGTTAGAAAGACATCATATTGAAGGTAACCCTGCAGGAGCAATCGCAGCCAATCTACAAGCAGCTTACGAAGAATATTGCTAAACGAAAAATTTAGTTTGTATTGAAATTCCGTTCATTTTTGGACGGAATTTTTTGTTTTTAAAAGCAATCGGACTTTACCCGAAATATATTATATTTGTCCTAATGGCAACAAAAGCGCTTTTCAATACCGTCGTCAATTGGTTTATCCGGCAAAGAATTGATCAGATTCAGAATTTCATGAATCATCCCACGGAAACACAAAATGGCGTATTATTTTCCCAGCTCTATCATGCGGAAAATACCGATTATGGGAAAATTCATGGGTTTAGTTCTATCTCAAGTTATGACGATTTCCGCAGAAATGTTCCGATCGTCACTTATGAAGATTTCGAACCTTATATCGAAAAAGCAAGACAAGGTATGCCCGATGTTTTCTGGCCCGGCTATATTCGGAAATTCGCGAAATCATCCGGAACTACCAATGCGAAAAGTAAATTTATTCCCATTTCCGAAGAATGCTTAGAAGATTGTCATTTTAAAGCGGGGAAGGATTTACTTTCCATCTACGCCAATAATCATCCGGAAAACAACCTTTTTTCTAATAAAAATCTGCGCCTTGGCGGAAGTTCGGAATTGTACGAAGATTTCAATACCAAATTCGGAGATTTGTCCGCAATTATGATTGAAAATCTTCCGTTTTGGGTAGAAATTACCACAACACCAAGTAAAAAAGTTTCGCTGATGTCCGAATGGGAAAGCAAACTAAAAGCAATTGTCTCGGAAGTAAAAAATGAAGATGTAGGTAGTATAACCGGCGTTCCCAGCTGGATGATGGTTTTGTTGCAAAGGACATTAGCTGAAACAGGAAAAGAAAATATCGCAGAACTCTGGCCGAATATCGAGGTATTTTTTCACGGTGGAATTAGCTTTAAACCTTACAAAGACCAATACCGAAAACTCATTGGGAAAGAAATCAATTACTACGAAATTTACAATGCTTCCGAAGGGTTTTTCGCTATTCAGGATCAGCACGGGAGCGATGAAATGTTGCTGATGTTGGATTATGGAATTTTCTATGAATTCATTCCGATGGACCAGTTTGACCTTAAAAATCTGCAGGCAATTCCTTTGGAAGAAGTAGAAATTGGGAAAAATTATGCGATGGTAATTACTACCAACAGTGGTTTGTGGCGATACCTGATCGGCGATACCGTGAAATTTACTTCACTTAATCCTTATCGAATTAAAATTTCTGGCAGGACGAAACATTACATCAATGCATTCGGAGAAGAATTAATGATTGACAATGTGGAAACTGCGCTCACAAAAGCTTGCGAAGCAACCGAAGCTTCCGTTTGCGATTTTACAGGAGCACCGGTTTTTATGAAAGATGGCGAAAGTGGCGCCCACGAATGGATCTTTGAATTTACAAAAGAACCAACAGATCTGGAGCGTTTCACTGAAATTTTCGACAATCACCTGAAATCGATCAACTCCGATTACGAAGCGAAACGCTATAATAATATGACGCTTAAAAAACCAATCGTACATATCGCAAAACCACAGCTTTTTTACCAGTGGATGTCCGCACGCGGAAAACTGGGTGGGCAAAATAAAGTTCCGCGATTGAGCAATGATCGCGAATATATCGATCCTTTACTGAAACTAAATGAATAAAAAATTCCGCTGGAAATTTTCAGCGGAGTTTTTTTATGTTATTTTTTCTCCAAATCTTTCTTTACTTTTTCAGCGCCTTTTTCAACTTTTTCAGCGCCTTTTGCTGCGGCATCTTTAACTTCCTCGCCGACTTTTTTCATTTCGTGACCGGCTTTATCAGCGGCGTTATCAATTTTTTCACCTGCAGAATTCAACCTTTCTTTAGCCTCTTCCATGGTTTCATTAATTCTCGCAGAATCCAATGACGTGGATTTTTCGGTTTCAACAGTTGTGGTGGTTACGCTTCCGTCTGGATTTTCGGTAATTTCGGTTCTTTTTTCCGCTTTTTTGCAGCTAATTAATGATAAAGAAACTGTAGCGGCAATGATCATATAATTTTTCATATAATTAAAATTTGTGTTATTCAAATATAGAAAAAATTTAAGGATTCGCAGTGTTTTGTGAACCAGGAATTTCAGTTGCTGTTTTCCTGTTTTCTTCGTCTTTGATTTTCTTATCCCTGGTTTCTTTCTCAGCTTTTTCCTTTTCTACTTTCAGTTTGGTGAGCAATTTTTCCTCTTCCAATTTTTTTTGAACTTGCTTTAAAGAATCCTGATATTGCAGAGACGAAATTCTAATTTTTCGCGCTACGTCCACGGAAGTTGCTCCTGCGGAAAAAGAATCAATTGCCATCGTATCATACGGCGGAACGGAAGAAACAACCGATTCAGAATGTTGATTTTTTTGATCTTCTTTACCACAAGAAATCATTAAGAATAAGAAAAATATAGCAATTAGTTTTTTCATTTTAATCAATATAAAATTCAGTTATAACAGGAAAATGGTCGGATAATTTCGCACTTCTGTCGACTCTGTACGCAACTGGCTGAATATTTTGCGAACAAAAAACGTGATCAATCCTGATCGGAAATTTGTAATCATGAAAACTCGTTGCGCTTCCACGACCAACTTCTACAAATACATCTTTTAGATTTTTAAGCAAATGATAATATTCGTAAGAATTCGGAACTGCATTGAAATCTCCTGCCAAAATTACAGGATATGGCGAAGCGGCGACAGCATTTTGCAAATCCTGAACTTCGGATTGATGATTTTTAAAAGTCGGAACCAACTTTCCGAGAATGTATCGCAGTTTGTTTTCGTTTTGCTCTAAATCCTGGCTGGGCTTAACTTTCTGCTTTTCAAAAGAAAAAGGACTTAAATAGAGGTTGATAAAGCGAATTCTTTTTCCATTAATTTCGATGTCAGCATAAAAGGAATTTCCGTTTCCTCTGGTTGCAATTTTACCGTGTTCAAGGATTTTCGTTTTAGAATTAAGTGCGACGATGTCGTACTTTCCTACCCCAAAATCATATCCCGAAACCTGGTATTGCGAACTATATTCCTGAAGCAAAATCACATCCGCGCCACTGTTTTTAAGATAATTAAAAACTTTTTCGGAACCGCCAACCCTTCCTCCTTTGATATTGAAAGTCAGCATTTTCAGGTTGGGTTTGATGGATTTTTTCTCTCTGTAATTGATCCACCTTGAAGTAGGAACAATTAAAAATAAAGAAAATGCGAGAAAGAAAACGGCTCTTTTTTTCCATAAGATAATCCAAGTAAGGCAAAACAACACATTTAAGATCATCAAAACCGGAAATAAAAGCGAAAGTAAGTTCAGCCACGGAAAAACTCTTGGCGGAATATAGGCGTTGAGAATCGTTCCGAAAAGAAGCACCAAAATACTGAAATGAAAAATCGTGAAAAGTACCCGAAACAATTTCATTTTCAATTAATTCTGAATCTGTTTTTCTTCCAATACCAAGCCAATAAAATTCCTGCGAGAGCACCGCCAACATGGGCTAGATGAGCAATTCCCCCAACATTTCCTGTAACACCAAGTATCACCGAACCGATAACGACTACCGGTAACACATATTTTACTTTCACCGGAATCGGAATGAACATGATCATAATTTCTGCATCTGGAAAAAGTACGGCAAAAGCAGCGATAACGCCGAAAATCGCTCCAGATGCGCCCACCATAGGAACAGTAATAATCGATTGTAAATCACTCACCAACTTTCTTTGTTCCAAAACAGCTTGCGCGCTTCCTTTGAATGCGACACTTTCGCCTGACATATAACCATTCAAATCGAAACCGAAGCTTTGGAGACTCGTTTTAATCTGTTCTACTTCAATGAAGTTCCATAAATTAAACAGGAAAAAAGCTCCCAAACCACTCACGAAGTAAAGAACCAAATATTTTCGATCACCCAAAATTCTTTCTAAAACGAGCCCAAAACTGTACAAGGTGAACATATTGAACAAAATATGCATAAAACTGCCATGCATAAACATGTGCGTAATGATTTGCCATGAATGGAAAAATGGCGAAAACGGATAAAATGCCGCTAAATATCGGTACATCATCTCGCTGTTCAATAGGTAAGTAAGGGCAAAAACTACTACATTGATGATGATGAGATTTCGCGTTATGGGTGGGATTTGATTGATCATTTGTTTCTAAATTTATTTTTTAATTCATCGAGCGGAATTTCTACGAAACATCTTTTTCCTGTTGGTAAAAACTCTGGAAAACCGAGCTCTGTAAAATCTCTGATAACTTGTTCAGCATCAATTTTATAAAGGAAATCGAAACGGGATTTGCTTTGGATTTTATTCCATTGGTTGTGGTAAAACTCAAGGAATTCCTCTTCCGTTTTGTACTCTAAAATTTCAAAAAGATTTTCCATGAATTTCATCACCTGGGTTTCTTTCAAACCTTCCGGAACCGCATCAATCCTCAAAACATTATCATTCGCGATAATCATTTCAAACCCCAATTCTGGCAAATATTTCTTGATAGAGCGAAATTTATTTTTCTCAGTTTCGTTCATGTGATATTCCAACGAAAACAGCAAAGTATGCTTGTCGCTCGTGCGCTTTTTCTTGGCATTTCTTTCACTTACAACCAAACGGTGCATTCTTCCCAAATCGAGCATTAAAGTTTTTCCGTTTTTGTTGAAAAGCCAGTAACCATTGGGCAAACGCATGAGATCTTCATCAAAATCTTCATCTTCAAAAAGGTTGATTTTCGATGGCTCAGCCGGAATATTTTGTTGATACATTTCCGTAATCGCGTGGGTTTCACCGGCAGAAACACGCTCTTCCAAAAAAGGATTGTAGTCTCGGTCAACGGTGATTTCCGGAGCTTTGAAACTTCCGTTAGTACTGCTTTTTTGATGAACAAAGGCGTCAATACTCGTGTCTCGATCGAAATCTAAACTTGGCGCAACGTTATAAATTCCTAAAGATTTCTTGATTGTGGAACGCACCAAAGCGAAAATTAAGTTCTCGTCTTCGAATTTTACTTCAGTTTTTTGAGGATGAATGTTCACATCAACTTTTTCCGGATCCAATTCTAAAAAAAGGAAAAATGTAGGAATATACCCTGGCAAAAGCAGCCCTTCAAACGCCTCCTGAACTGCTTTATTGAAATAGGCACTACGGAAATACCTGCCATTAACAAAGAAAAATTGCTCGCCACGAACTTTCTTTGCACCTTCGGGTTTTGCCACAAATCCGTGCAGTTTAATCCAGCCCAAATCTTCTTTGATTGGAACTAAAAGCTGATGTAATTTTCGTCCGAAAATTTCCACAATCCTTTGTAACAAACTCGATTTTCTCAATCGAAAAACGATATCATCATTATGAAAAAGTTCAAAATCCAAATTCTCGTGAGCCAAGGCAACTCGCTGAAATTCGTCAATGATATGTCGGAATTCAACATTATTATTTTTAAGAAATTTTCTCCGTGCCGGAACATTATAAAACAGGTTTTTCACTAGGAAATTAGAACCTTCGGCAGTTTGAATCGGTTCCTGGAACTGAAAACCACCACCTTCGATATAAATGTTGGTGCCTGTTATCGCATCTTTGGTTTTGGTTCTCAATTCAACCTGAGCTACCGCAGCAATAGACGCCAAAGCTTCGCCACGAAAACCTTTCGTAGTAATTTTAAATATATCTTCTGTGCTAGTGATTTTGGATGTTGCGTGTCTTTCGAAAGCTAATCTGGCGTCGGTATCGCTCATCCCGCTACCATTATCCACTACCTGGATGAGATTTTTCCCTGCATCACGAATGATGAGTTCCACTTTCGTAGCACCTGCATCAATCGCATTTTCCATAAGTTCTTTTACAATAGATGCTGGTCTTTGCACCACTTCGCCGGCAGCGATTTGGTTGGCAACATGATCCGGTAAAAGTTTTATAATATCTGACATTTCCTATAATAATCCTGCAAAAATAGCGATTAGATTTGGGGTTTTGAAAAAACTTTAGGCCTAAATTTCCTTTTAAAACCTTTGATTTTATACTAAAAATCACTTAAAAGATGAGCGCTGACTTGCACGATCTTCGATATTTTTCAAAAGTTTCAACCCGTAAAAATACTGATTTTATTTGTTCTTTTTAAATAAAGAAACTTCCAGCGAATTACCGGAAGTCTCTTATTAATCATTATTTAAACATCTACTTTTTTAATGTTTTAACACCCATTTCATATAAGGCAAAACTTAGCAAATCTGCATTTTCGCCAATTACTTGGTCGGTACTTCTACCCGCTCCGTGTCCTGCATTTACTTCAATTCTTACCAAAATCGGGTTGTTACAAGATTGTTTTTCCTGAAGTTCAGCTCCGAATTTGAATGAATGAGCCGGCACAACACGATCATCATGATCACTGGTAATAATCATCGTTGAAGGATAGCAAACTCCTTTTTTTACGTTATGAACTGGTGAATATGATTTTAAATATTCAAACATTTCTTTGCTGTCTTCTGCGGTTCCGTAATCGTAGCTCCAACCTGCACCGGCCGTAAATTTGTTATATCTCAGCATATCCAAAACACCCACTCCCGGGAAAGCTACTTTTGCCAAATCCGGGCGCATCGTCATCGTAGCACCTACCAGAAGTCCACCATTTGAACGTCCGGAAAGCGCCATAAATTCTTTCGAAGTGTAGCCTTTACTTTGCAAATATTCTCCGGCCGCGATGAAATCTTCAAACACATTTTTCTTTTGCATTTTCGTTCCTGCGTCGTGCCATTTTTTTCCGTATTCGCCACCTCCACGGATGTTCGGAACGGCATAAATTCCGCCGTTTTCCATCCATATTGCATTGACTACAGAGAATGCCGGCTGCAAACTGATGTTGAAACCTCCATAAGAATAAAGAATAGTCGGGTTTTTTCCGTTTAGTTTTGTACCTTTTTTATAATTAATCATCATAGGAACTTTGGTTCCGTCTTTTGATGTATAGAAAACCTGTTCGGAAATATAATCTTCAGGATTAAATTTCACCTTCGGCTTCTGATAAATTTCTGATTTTCCGGTTTCTGCATTGAATTTGTAAATTGTTCCAGGCGTGATATAATTGGTAAAAGAAAAATAAAGATCTTTCTCTTTTTCCTTTCCGCCGAATCCGGAAGCGGTTCCAATTCCTGGTAAATCTATGGTTCTGATGAGTTTTCCATCAAAGTCAAACTGTTTCACCGATGTTACTGCATCTTTGATGTATTTTGCAAAAATATATCCGCCTCCTGTCGAAACATTTAGTACATTATCTGTTTCCGGAATTACATCAACCCAAATATCCGGCTGATTGATGTTGAATTTAACCAAACGCATATTGGGCGCGTTTTTATCCGTTAAAGCGTAGATAAAATCACCTTTGGAATCGATGAAATCCGTGTTAAAATCATAACCTTTCTGAATGGCCAGAAAATCAGTTTTTTTCTTTAAATCTTTAATGTAAAGTTCATTGCCGCTTGTTGCTTCGGATGCACTCAAAATCTCAAACCTTTCATCCTCAGAAACCCCAATTCCCATATATCTTCTCTTGAAATTTTCGCCTCCGACGATTAATTTATCCTGAGACTGCTTGGTTCCCAACTTGTGAAAATACACTTTATGCATATCGGTTTTTGCGGAAAGTTCGCTACCTTTCGGCTTATCGTAGCTTGAATAATAAAATCCTTCGTCTCCTAACCACGAAGCTCCGGAAAATTTAACATCAACAATAGTTTCGTCGATTTTTTGTTTAGTAATAGCGTTTAGAATAATGATTTTGTTCCAGTCACTTCCTCCCTCGGAAATTGAATAAGCTACTAGATTTCCTTTTTTATTAAATGAAACTCCGGCTAAAGAAGTAGTTCCTTTTTCTGAAAATTTATTTGGATCGAGGAAAACTTCTGTTTTACCTGATTTATCGGTTCTATATAGTACAGATTGCGCTTGCAGTCTGTCGTTTTTATAGAAATAAGTGTAATCTCCTTCCTTAAAAGGCGCACCAATTTTTTCATAATTCCAGATGTCTTTCAACTGATTACGGATTTCTTCCCGGAACGGAATTTTTTTCAAATAATCATTGGTAAAAGCCACTTCGCGTTGTACCCAATCTTTGGTATCATCGGCACGGTCATCTTCTAACCAGCGATAAGGATCGGCAACTTTGTTACCGAAATATTCATCGGCATGGGAAATCTTTTTGGTTTCGGGATATTTCAAATTAGAATTGAGGTTTTGAGCATTCATCATGTTCAATGCTAAAACAGCTACAGAAGCTGTAAGGATCACTATTTTCATTAATACTTCAGTTTTACCAAATTTATAAAATTTATATTAATATTAATTTGTAGAAACAAACATTAACAAACTTTACGATTATTTAATATTTAAAAGGTATGTAATTTGCTTAGCTTTATGCTCATAATAAAAGTAATATGAAAAAAGAAACAGGAATTTTATTGGCAGGAAGCGTAGGAGTAATACTTGGCTTGGGAATTTTCGGAATTAGGAAATTTATCTCCAGAAAACAGCAGGAATACTACGATTATTATTCTGACTTTCACCGCCATTTCGAGAAAAAGAAAAAAGACGAAGGAAATCATGGTGTCGAATATTTGGCCATGCTTTAGAAAATTATGATAAACTATGATCAGTCCTGATTTCTTTTGAACTCAGGATTTTTTGTGGAAAACTGATACCTTAAACTCGTTACTTTCCTTAGCAAAACATATAAATTTACTCCATCAATTTCATGAAAAACGACAATTTCATCAAAGGTCAAGGTGCGCAGCGAAACGAAAACAACCGTTTCGACCGGTACACTTTTGAACCAGAGGAAGAAGATTTTCAACAGATAAAAACCCAATTCACCGAAGTTTTTCCTAAAACAATTGTAAACGAAGTGAAAAGTCCGGATTTAAAAATGGAATATTCGATGAACCCATACCAGGGTTGCGAACACGGTTGCTCTTATTGTTTTGCTCGCCCTACCCACGAATATTGGGGCTTTTCTGCAGGTGTAGATTTTGAAAGAAAAATCATGGTCAAGAAAAATGCTCCCGAACTTCTGGAGCAATTTTTTCAGAAGAAAAATTATTCGCCAAAAACGATAACGCTTTCCGGAAATACCGACTGTTATCAACCTGCAGAGAGAACTTTCGAAATTACCCGTAAACTTCTCCAACTTTGTTTGGAATATCGACATCCTGTTTCTATTTTAACCAAGAACGCTTTGGTATTGAGGGATCTGGACATTTTAAAGCCTTTAGCAGAGCAGAATTTGGTTTCTGTTTCGCTAAGTATTCCGACGATGAATGAAGAAATACGACGTAAGATGGAACCTCGAACCTCTTCGACCAAAAATAAACTTAAAGCTATTGAAATCCTAAGTGAAAACAAAATTCCAACAGGAGTGATGGTGTCGCCGGTAATTCCAGGATTGACGAGTGATGAGAGTTTGAACATTCTAAAAGCCATTTCCGAGAAAGGCGCACAGAATTTCGGTTATTCTTTAGTTCGGTTGAATGATACGGTTGAACCCATTTTTATGGAATGGATTCATGCCAATTTTCCCGACAGAGCGCAAAAAGTACTCAACCTCATTCGGTCTTTGCATGGCGGAAACCTTGGCGACAAACGGTTCCACCAAAGATATAAAGGCGAAGGAAATATCGCAGAAATGATTCACCACACCTTTGCTTTAGGTAAAAGAAAATTTTTTGCAGACAAAGCATTTCCAACGCTTTCCATAGAAAATTTCACCGGCAGCAAAACTCAGCAACTGAAACTTTTTTAGGCTTAAGCTTTTAATAAAACCACCTAAATCCTTTAAATTTTATCAGGAAAACGAGATAGCTTGAAGTTTTTGGTTATTTTTATCAAAATTTTCAGAAAATGGTCTTAAGCAGAATATGGAGTGCATTTATCATTGTCGCAATATTGGTTGCAAGTATAAAATATTTATTTTCCGATCATTATAAAGCAATCTACAATGATATGGTAGTTGGAAAAAGTGGCGATACGGTGCATATCGCGACTAAAAACATCAACGAATTATCGCCAGATCTAAAAGCAAGTTTGCTTTTGAAATCCAAATTTGATGAAAACAGGATCCATTACAAGACCGATTCTGCAAAAACAAATGTTGCGGTTTATCGCGTTCAGGAAACTGATGGAGTGATCGGAACATCCGAAACTGCGGTGAAAATATGTCTTGGTTTAGTGGGAATCATGACGCTTTTTATGGGTTTTATGGGCATCGCTGAAAAAGCTGGCGGAATCAATGTGTTATCCAGATTAATTCAACCATTTTTCTCAAAATTATTTCCGGAAATCCCGAAAAATCACCCTTCTTTTGGGCATATGCTGCTTAATTTTTCGGCAAATTTATTGGGCCTCGATAATGCAGCAACTCCTTTTGGACTGAAAGCCATGGAAAGTTTGCAAACATTAAACGTAGATAAAGAAAAAGCCAGCAATTCTCAGATTATGTTTCTTTGCCTTCACGCAGGAGGTTTGACGCTGATTCCGGTTTCCATCATCGCAATTCGAGCTTCTATGGGATCGCAAACGCCAACCGATATTTTTCTTCCGTGTATGATTGCGACTTTTTCTGCGACCATGGCTGCGATGATTGTGGTATCACTCTATCAGAAAATTAATTTACTTCAACCCATCGTGATTGCTTACGTTGGCGGAATATCCGCAATCATCGGATTACTAGTTGTTTACCTATTAAATTTAACTAAAGAAGGATTGGATAATTTCAGCATGGTTTTGAGCAATGGAATTATTCTGCTCATCTTTTTTGCCATCGTTTTGGGTGGAGTTTACAAAAAAATAAACGTTTTCGATGCATTTATTGATGGAGCAAAAGAAGGTTTTTGGACTTGTGTGAAGATTATTCCCTATTTAGTGGGAATGTTGATCGCCATTTCGCTTCTTCGAACTTCGGGAGTTTTTGATGTGCTCATTGACGGAATGAAATGGGTTGCAGCCGTAGTTGGTTTTGATACACGTTTTGTAGATGGTTTACCTACCGCTTTAATCAAACCTCTTTCCGGTTCCGGAGCTCGAGGAATGATGGTAGATACGATGCAAACTTTCGGTGCGGACAGCTTCCAAGGTAGACTTGCGGCGGTTTTGCAGGGAAGTTCGGATACCACTTTCTATGTAATTGCAGTATATTTCGGAGCAGTGGGAATCAAAAATACGCGATATACAGTTACAGCCATGCTTTTGGCGGATTTGGTCGGTATCATCACCTCCGTGATTCTGGCTTACATTTTCTTTACTTAAAATTTGTTTAAAAAAAACCTGAAATGATCCACGATAAAGATTACGTTATCAGAATTGTAAAGCAATTTTCGGAATTTCTTTCGAAGATGATATTGGGTGGCAAAAATGAAGGGGAACTTCCAGAATGGGAAAGAATTTTCGACACCAATATGAATGATACTTTTAAGATGAGTTTTGAAACTCTTGCTTCTCAATCATCGGATGAAATTATCAAATTAATTAATGAAAAAGACAAAGCCCACCATGTTCCGTATTTTGAACTGTTGGGGCATTTATTTTACTTTAAAAATAAGGAAAATCCGAGCGGCGATTTAGCAGGTAAATCCAAAACTTTCTATGAAATGTATTTGCAGCAAAGTGGAATTTTTTCGATGCCTATTGTTTCCAGAATTAATGAATTACAAGCCAAACTGTAACATTTAAGCAAAAAAAACGTCTTATTCTGTAAAATTCCCCATGAAAAAAATTGCAGTTCTTTTGATGAGTTTCGCAAGCGTTTATTCCTTTTCTCAGAAAAAGTGGTCGCTACAGGAATGTGTAAATTACGCTTTAGAAAACAATCTGCAAGTTCTTCAGAACCAATTAAATAGTAAGACACAAAACAACTCTCTTCAAATCGCTAAGCGAGAATATTTGCCTTCAGTTTCTGGGAATCTCAGTAACACAGCATCTTTCGGGCAAGGTAGAGATGTTTTCGGGACCACAAATAGAAACGATTATTTCAGCAACAGTGCGAGTGTGGGAGCAGACATTTTGGTTTTTAATAATGGTCGCTTAGAAAAAAACATCCGAAAAACTGAATTTGAAGTTGAGGCCAGCAAATTTGATTTGGAAAGAATTAAAAATGATATTTCACTACAAATTGCTCAACAATATCTATCGGTGCTGCTGAATCGAGAAATTACTAAAATTTCCGAAAGCGCCCTTGAAAATGCCGATAAACTCTACAAAAGGGCAAAAATAACCACCGAAGTTGGAACGACTCCACAAACGATTTTAGCTGAAGCGGAAGCCGCGCTCGCAAGAGAAAAACAAAATGTGAAAACTGCTGAAATCAATACCAACAGAAGTTTATTTGCACTTGCAATGCTCCTTCAACTTTCGGATTACAAAAACTTTGACATTCAGGAAGTTGCTGTCGACAATCAATTAGACGCTCCACTTTTTTCGGCGGAAAATATCATTGCAAAAGCTTACGAAAACCAACCTCAAATAAAAGCAGCCGAAAACCGTATCAAATCATCTGAAGCACAAACCGAAGTTACGAAAACTGCTTTATGGCCGACTGTTCTTGCAAATGCAGGATTGGGAACATCTTATTTTTATGCAATGAATGCGGGGAACGACATTAACGGAAATAAAATTCAGCAAACAGGTTTCTTTAAACAATACAAAGATAATTTCGGGCAACAATTGGGCTTGTCTGCTAGTATTCCTATTTTTAACAAAGGAATTACCAAACTTCAGGTGGAGCAGTCGAAAATTAATGAAGATATTGCTAAAAATTCTTTGCTACAGCAGAAACAAGAGGTTTTGCAAAATGTTCAGAGAGCACAATTTGATGCAGAAAGCAACTATGAAAATTACCTTGCGGCAGTGGAAGCCGAGAGAAGTTCGAAACTTGCGGTTGACTTTGCAGAAAAAAGTTTTGCAGTAGGAAGAACCACGATTTATGACCTGAACATTGCCAGAAATAACTATGCAAATGCCCAAGGAGCCGTTGCTCAGGCAAAATATAATTATCTGTTCAGCATGAAACTTTTGAATTTCTATGCGGGAATTCCTTTGAGTCTTAAATATTAGTCAATCATTTTTAAATGGATATTCAAATTTCCGACAATATTAAAAATGTCAGTTAAAAATTTAGAGAAATATTTACCAGAGAATACGCTTCCGCATTTGAAAAAATGGTTTGGTGATCATTATATTCACATCAAAATTACACGAGGCAGAAAATCGAAATTAGGAGATTACCGAAAATTACCGGATAAATCTCATGAAATTACGATCAATTCTACACTTCAACCACAACTTTTTTTCTTTGTGCTCACCCATGAACTGGCTCATTTAATTGCCTTTGAAAATTTCGGCGGTAGAATTTTCCCACATGGCAAGGAATGGAAAAACACCTTCCGAATGATGCTGTTGGAGAGTATTTCGGTATATTCCGAAGATTTAAAACCGATTATTCTTAAATTTTCGCAATCTCCAAAAGCCAACTTCATGTCAAGCCCAGATTTGGTTAGATACTTTCATATAGAAAATTACGAAGATGAAAGTTCGTACATAGAAGATTTAAGTATTGGCGACCAATTTATTTACCGCAAACAAACCTATATCATTGAGGAGCTCCGCAAAAAAAACTATCTTTGTACGAATCTCAGTAATGGGAAAAAGTATATTTTCAAACCACTAGCAAGAGTAGAAAAAATTTTCTAAATATGTTACAATCAAATAATTACTGCGTCATAATGGCAGGAGGAATAGGAAGCAGATTTTGGCCAATGAGCACTCAAAAATATCCAAAACAATTTCAGGACATTTTAGGAACCGGTCGAACGATGATTCAGCAAACCTACGACCGAATCAGCCAAATTGTTCCAAAAGAAAACATCTTCGTTATCACCAACAAAGAATATGTTGAACTTACCGAACAGCAATTACCAGAACTGAATTCTGAAAATATTGTCGGCGAACCGATGATGAAAAACACGGCGGCTTGCAACCTTTATATGGCAAAAAAAATTGCCGATAAAAACCCGGAAGCCAATATGATTGTGTTGCCTGCGGATCATTTGATTTTAAAGGAAACTGTTTTTCTACAAAAAATTGAACTCGCATTTGAACTTGCTTCCAAAAACGATTATTTGATCACTTTGGGAATTACGCCAACGCGTCCCGATACTGGTTACGGCTACATTCAATTTGAAGAAAATAATAATTCTGACTTTTATAAAGTAAAAACTTTTACCGAAAAACCCGATTTAGAAATTGCAAAAACCTTCTTGGAAAGTGGGGATTTTCTTTGGAATGCGGGGATTTTTATTTGGAATGTAAAATCGATATTGTCGGCATTCGACCAACATCTTGAAGAAATGTCCCAACAATTCCTTAGTTGCGAATACAACAGTAATGCCGAGGAACAATGCATTGAACTGATTTACCCAAAAGTGAACAAAATTTCGATCGACAATGGCATTTTAGAGAAAGCAGAAAACGTATTTGTAATTCCTGCCGATTTGGGTTGGAGCGACCTTGGAACTTGGACTTCCGTGTATGAGAACGCACAGAAAGACGAAAACAAAAACGCTCTCAAATCCAAGCATATTCTTACTTACAATTCCAAAGGAAATATCATCCGATTGAAAAATAACAACAAAGCAGCCATCATCGATGGTTTGAATAATTACATCATTGTTGATACCGAAAAAGCTTTGCTTATTTGTCCAAGAGACAATGATCAATTGATCAAAGATTATGTTCAGGATTTAAAAACTGAAAAAAAAGGAGAAAAATTTCTTTAAAAAGATAAAAAAATTAACAAATCCCGAGATCTTCGGGATTTTATTTTTTTAAATTTTATCGTTTATCTTTTGAATATCAATCTCTTGCAAGCACGCCCAGTCACCACGGAAACATTCCTTATCACCAAATACTGAACATGGTCTGCAAGTTAAATCTTTCACCTCTACCACGTCATCAACGCTTTGCCCATAACCTAAAAATCCTGCGAAATGATGCGTGGAACCCCAAATAGAAATACAGCGCGTTCCCACTAAACTTGCCAAATGCATATTCGCCGAATCCATGGAAATCATTGTTTTTAGTTTTGAAATTTTTTGAAGTTCTTCGCTGATCGTGAGTTTTCCCGCAAGATTTTCTGTATTGGGAATTTGTGTTGCCCAAGATTCTAAAGTTTCAGATTCAGTCTTACCACCACCAAAAAAATAGACTTTATCTTTTTTTGCGATGAGTTTCGCCAACTCAAAAGACCTCTCCAGCGGCAACATTTTTCCTTGATGCTGTGCAAAAGGAGCAAATCCTATTCCCACTTTTTCCACAGAAATGGAACGATATTGATGCGATAATTTTAACGTAAAACCCATTGCCCGGAAAACATCTGCGTAGCGCTCTGTAGTAGGTTTCAGTGGCTTTTTTTCAAGATTATATATGTCCGTAAGTTGCTTTTTTTCCTCTTTTCCCTTATCCAAGACAAAAACCTTTTGACCATTTAACTTAAAGAAAACATTAAGCAACTTCGTTCTTACAACATCGTGTAAATCAGCAATATAATCAGGTTTAACTTCTTCTTTCAATTGCTTTGAAAGTTTGTGTAACCCAAAAATCCCTTGATAATGATCCACCTTTATTCCTTTGAAAATAAGATTCGGAATTCCCTGAAATAAATCTCGGAAATTGCTTCGGGAAACCATTACCACTTCTACTCCTGGATTTTGTTCGAGGAATTCGGTGATCACGGGAACAGTCATCGCTACATCACCAAAAGCGGAAAACCGATAAGCTAGTATTCTAATCATTTTTTCAATTGATAAGCCACTGCGTAAAACTTAATTTGTTTGGTCATCGCCATCAATCCATTAGCTCTGGAAGGCGAAAGAAACTCCTGCAAACCGATATCGCTGATAAATTGAAAATCGGAATCTAAAATTTCCTGAGTGGAATGTCCGCTGTAAATCGAAACCAGTAGCGAAACAATTCCTTTAGGCAAAATACCGTCGGAATCAGCATTGAAGAACAATTTCCCATCAGAAAACTCTGCATCGATCCATACTTTGGACTGGCAACCTTTGATTAAATTGGAATCGTTCTTTTTATCCTCTGGAAGTCCTTTCAGCTCTTTCCCCAAATCGATAATATATTCGTATTTCTGTTCCCAATCGTCTAGAAAGGCAAATTCTTCGACTATTTCCTGCTGTTTTTCTTTGATGGTCATTTCTCAAAATCTATTTGTGCAAAGATAAGGAAATGTGATTTAGAAATTTTCTTTTACTACTTTTTCGAAAAGTGTGACGATTTTAGGTTCTTCATTTTCCCAGCAAAGTTCGTCTGCGGCTTTATTTAAAGGGTTTTCATAGAAACTTTTCCCATTTTGCAGAACAATTTTTACCCGATCAGCAAGTTCATTATAATTGCGAATTTTTTCGCCTGCGTGAAAATGATCAACCACTTTACGCATTTCCGGAAAGTCGGAAACCACGACCGGAATTCTTGCCTGGATATAATCCGAAACCTTATTCGGCATAGAAAAATAATAACTCAAACCATTATTTTCTTCGATACTGAGACCAAGATCTGCTTTTCTCGTAATTTCTCTTAATTTTTCCGGATGCAATTTTCCGATAAATTTCACTTTATCTTCTAGCTTCAGATGTTTTGTTAAAGCTAAATATTCGGTTTTTTTGGGTCCATCACCGGCAATCCAAAGTTCTGCATTTTCGATCAATTGCATCACGGGAATCATTTTATCCAAACCTCTCGAAGGATTGATAACTCCTTGATAAAGAATGATTTTTGGTGAATTTACTTGAGAATAATCCTGTAGATTTGCTGTTTTTTTAGGAAAATTCTGTACCACAGTTGGCCTTTCAATTTCGTAGGTTTTTGCAAACCAATCTGCGTAACTTTCGCTGGCCGTAATCATATAACGAAGTTTGGGAACAATAAAAGATTCCAACGAACGCCATATTTTTTGAGTGAATCTTCCGTTTACCGAAGGCATTTCGGTGAAAATTTCATGGCTATCAAACACTAATGGAATATTGAATTTCTTTGAAATCAAATAATTCGGCAAAAGCGTATCGAGGTCATTGGAAAGAAGAATTGTGTTTTTGTCGGCTCTGCGGAGAAATTCATGGTAAAGTTTCATTTGAAATTCAACATACGCAAACTTCAAAATCTTAGATTTCAACATGATTCTGGAGAAAGGATAATCTCTTTTCATTTCGGGCAATCCGCACCAATTATTTCCAATAAGTTCAGGTTGAAAATCGTTTTCAGATAATGTTCTACAAACCTTTTCTACACGTTGGTCTGTACATAAATTATTGAAAACGCTTACCAAAACTTTCATCTGGGCAAATTAGTCCTTTTTCACCAAATGATAAAGTTGTATAAAGCACAGAATGGCATTCGGGATGATAATCGGCCAAAGATAATCACTGAAAACTCCGTAGATTACGAACAAAATGCATCCTATCAAATTGACAATTCTAATTTTATTGATGTCTTTGAGAATAAAACTTAGCACAACAAAAAAAGATGCGCCATAGCCTATAAAGTTGGTGATTTCAGGGTTCATGGTTTATATTTGGATAGCAAACCTAATAATTTTGAACGTAATAGGAAAATTTTTTTCTGCCATAAAGTCATTATTTACTTTTGGTAAAGTATTTGTAACTTTGATAGAGCAATTAAAAACTCAATAATGTTTTTAATGATAATTTTGAACAAATATTATGGATTATAAATTTTCAAGTGGTTTGGATCAAGTTTTCCAACACAGCAAAAACGAAGCAAGACGTTTGCAAAGCGAGTTCCTGAATACGGAACATTTCCTTTTGGGAATTATAAAAAGCGAGAATTCTGCAAAAGAAATTTTACAGAATTTGGGAGCAGATTTAATTCAAATTAGAAGGAAAATCGAAACCATGTCGGTGTCGGGTCTCAACCCTTTTTCACCAGACAATGATAGAATTTCCTTCACTAAAATGGCGGATCAAGCAGTAAAACGTTCGGAACTAGAATGCAGGCAATACCAAAGTTCTGAAATCAACACCGTTCATTTACTTTTAGGGATTTTATATAAAGCCGACGATCCTACGACCAATATTTTAGGCTCCTATGATGTCGATTACGAAAGAGTAACAAAGGAGTATCAAATGATGCTTAAAAACTCTGGCCAAAATCCGAAAATGAGTGCTTATGACGATGATGAAGAGCGTGAAGAATTTGGACAAATGCGCAAACCAACCGGAAACATCGGAACAGGTAAAAGTAAAACTCCGACTTTGGACAATTTCGGAAGAGATTTAACTGCGCTTGCGAGAGACGGAAAACTCGATCCGGTAATTGGTCGTGAGAAGGAGATCGAAAGGGTTTCTCAAATTTTATCTAGGAGAAAGAAAAACAATCCTCTTTTAATTGGTGAGCCGGGTGTCGGTAAATCTGCTATTGCGGAAGGTTTGGCGTTAAGAATTCAACAGAAAAAAGTTTCTCGTGTCCTTTTCGGAAAACGTGTGATTACTTTAGATCTTGCAAGTTTAGTGGCAGGAACAAAATATCGTGGCCAATTCGAAGAGAGAATGAAAGCTATGATGACCGAGCTAGAGAAAAACCGCGATGTAATTCTTTTCATTGATGAGCTTCACACCATCGTGGGAGCCGGAAGTTCTACCGGAAGCTTGGATGCTTCAAACATGTTTAAACCCGCTTTGGCGAGAGGCGAAATTCAATGCATAGGAGCGACAACCCTTGATGAATACAGACAGTACATCGAGAAAGATGGTGCATTGGAAAGACGTTTTCAAAAAGTAATGGTGGAACCTACTTCTGTGGAAGAAACCGTACAGATTTTAAATCAAATTAAAGACAAATACGAAGATCATCACAATGTAACTTACACTGATGAAGCAATTCTGGCGTGTGTAAATCTCACTTCAAGATACATTACCGATCGTTTCTTACCGGATAAAGCTATTGATGCGATGGATGAGGCAGGTTCTCGTGTTTATATTAAGAACATGAAAGTTCCCAATGAAATCATCGATCATGAGAAAAAAATAGAGGAAATAAAAGAACAAAAACAGCAGGCAGTAAAAAGACAGGATTATCTAGAAGCTCGAAAACTGAAAGATGAGGAGGAAAGATTACAAATCGAACTGAATATTGCGCAAGAAGCTTGGGATAAAAATGTGAAAGAAAAGAAAGAACTCGTTACCGAAGAAAGCGTTGCGGAAGTTGTTTCCATGATGAGTGGAATTCCTGTAACCAAAGTAGGCAAAAATGAACTCGATAAACTTTCGCAAATGGATGCTATGCTCAATGGTAAAGTCATCGGCCAAGAGGATGCGGTAAAAAAGGTGGTAAAAGCCATCCAAAGAAACCGTGCCGGATTGAAAGATCCTAATCGACCAATCGGAACCTTTATTTTTCTAGGAACCACCGGTGTCGGTAAAACCGAGCTTGCTAAAGTAATGGCCCGCGAACTTTTCGATTCCGATGAAGCATTAATCCGCATCGACATGAGTGAATACATGGAAAAATTCGCTGTTTCCAGATTGGTAGGCGCGCCTCCGGGATATGTGGGCTACGAAGAAGGTGGACAGCTGACCGAAGCAGTTCGCAGAAAACCTTATGCCGTGGTACTTTTGGATGAGATTGAAAAAGCGCATCCGGATGTATTCAATATTCTACTTCAGATTTTGGATGAAGGTTTCGTAACCGATTCGTTAGGTCGAAAAATTGATTTTAGAAATACCATCATCATTTTAACGTCCAATATTGGAACCCGTGATCTAAAAGATTTCGGTGACGGTGTAGGATTCGGAACTTCCGCGAAAAAATCTAACACTGATGCAAGAGCGAGAAGCACCATCGAAAATGCGCTTAAAAAAGCCTTTGCTCCCGAATTCCTCAACAGAATTGACGACATCGTGATCTTTAACTCATTAGTAAAAGAAGACATCACTAAAATCATCGATTTAGAATTGAGCAAACTTTACAACCGTCTTGCAAAATTGAATTATCACGTTGAACTCACTCAGGAAGCGAAAGAATTTATCGCAGAAAAGGGTTGGGACAAGGATTTCGGTGCAAGACCGCTGAAAAGAGCAATCCAAAAGTACATCGAAGATCTACTTGCAGAAATGCTCGTGAACAAGCAACTTTCGGAGGGTGAAACCGTTGTTTTACAGCTCAATGAAACGAAAGACGGACTGGCTCCAGAAAAGGTAAAAATGAAAAAAAACGCAAAATAATTTTGCGAAATTGAACCAAACAAAAAGCCTTGTCAATTTATTTTGACAAGGCTTTTTGATTTAATACATACGAGATTATCTTTTACTTTTAAAGAAATTTCTCACCAAATCTGAGCATTCATTCTCCATCACACCAGTCACCAATTCGGTTTTTGGATGCAGCGATAAATTTTTATTAATGAAACCCCGCTGCTCATCTCTCGCTCCGATAACCACTTTGGAAATTTGCGACCAGTTCAGCGCCCCACAGCACATTACACAAGGTTCAAGGGTAACATAAAGCGTACAGTTTTGAAGATATTTTCCACCCAAATAATTTGCGGCAGAAGTAATGGCCTGCATTTCTGCATGAGCCGTAACATCATTTAAAGTTTCGGTAAGGTTATGTGCTTTTGCGATCACTCGATTGTTGGAAACGATGATGCAACCGATGGGCACCTCATCTTTTTCCAAAGCAATTTGTGCTTCCTGAAGCGCCAATTTCATATAATATTCGTCGGTAAACATTCTTTGTTAATAATTTAAAATAGTGAAAACCTTTATTCAAAATTCATGGCTAAAGGCAAACGAAACCTGTAGCGAACAGCATTTCCGTTGATCACCGCGGGAGAAAATTTCTCTGGTAAAAGATATAATGCGATCTCAGCCTGCCTGTTGAATGTGAAATTGTCTCCTTCCGCACGTACACTGCTGATACTTCCATCTTTTTCAACCACGAAAACTACGTTGGTTTTTAATAATTTTTGGTCTGGCAAAACCGAGTCGGAATAAAACAAATCAGCGACTTGTTTTCTCAGCGTTTCGAAACCTCCGGGATAGGTTGCTTGTTCGTTCAGCATTTGCTTTTCCGGATTTTCAGCGTGATCAATAATGTTTTTTTTAGCGGCTATTCTTTCTAAATCTTCCCGATTTTTTACTTTAATTAAAGTCGCAATGAAAGCAGTATTCTGAATGCTGTCAAGCTTCATCATAAACTCCGAAAAATTTTCTTTAATGCTTTTTTTTTCGTTCCAATTGCTTTCGGAATCAAATTTCTTTTTAAATTCAGTATTCAACATAAAACGTTGATAATCAAAATAATCTTTCGTTATTTTAAACTCTTGGTTTTGCTGGGCCTGCGAAAAAAACCAACTCACTAAAAAAAGCAGATAAAGTAATTTTTTGGTCACTGTTTTTATATTAAAATGTAAAATTACTTAAAAAATTCAATAAAAAAATCCCATCAAAAAATTGATGGGATTTATTATACTATTTCGAGAATATTATTCTGCGCTTGTAGCTTCTGCTGCAGGAGCTTCGCCTTCTGCTGGAGTTTCTTCTTCATCATCATCTTCTACTACTGCACCACCTTTCATTGCAGTTCTAGACATCTTCACAGCAACTACTACTGCATTGTCTGGATGCATGAATGTGAATCCTTCAGCTTTGATATCTCCAACATAAAGTTTGTTACCAATTTTAAGAGGTGTAACATCTACCACGATTTCGTCTGGTAAGTTAGCAGGAAGCGCTTTCAACTTCAATTTTCTGAAAGATTGACGAAGTGCACCACCGGAAACAACCCCTTTTGCACGACCGGTAAGTCTTACAGGAACTTCCATCACTACTGGTTTATCATCAGCTAGTTGATAGAAATCTGCATGAAGAATTTTGTCGGTGATTGGGTGAAACTGGATGTCCTGAAGTACTGCAGGAATAGTTTGTCCGTCAACCTCAATAGATACCGTGTGTGCGTCGGGAGTGTAAACCAAACCTTTGAAAGATCTTTCTTCAGCAGAAAAATTTAAAGTTTCGGCTCCTCCGTAAACAACACAAGGAACTAATTCAGCATCACGTAAAGCTTTAGTAGACTTTTTGCCCACGCTTTCTCTTTTTGTACCTTGAATTGTAATTGATTTCATTATAATAATTTAAAAAATTTTAAGGGTGCAAAGATAAAGATTATTTTTTAAATAATAAATTTATCGCTGATAGATTTGTGTTCGTGTACCATTTTCATTACATCTGCAAATAATTCTGCACACGAAAGCACTTTTATTTTGGATGATAATTCGCTTTTCACAGGAATGGTATCTGTTACAATAACTTCTGATAACTTAGATTTTTCTATATTTTCATAAGCTTTGCCTGAAAAAACCGCATGCGTTGCCATTGCTCGAACGCTTTTCGCTCCTTTTTCCATTAGAATATCGGCAGCTTTGCAAAGAGTTCCCGCGGTATCAATCATATCATCGATAAGGATAACATTTTTTCCTACGACATCTCCAATAAGGAACATTTCTTCGATTACATTGGCTTTTTTTCTCTCTTTATAGGCAATTACGACTTCTGCACCAAGATGACCTGCGTAATTTTTTGCTCTTTTCGCTCCTCCCATGTCAGGTGAGGCGATCGTAAGGTTATCTAATTGTAATGATTGAATATATTCAATAAAAATTGAGGAAGCATAAAGATGATCTACTGGAATTTCAAAGAATCCCTGAATTTGATCCGCGTGCAAATCCATGGTCATAATTCTTGTTGCACCCGCTGCAGTTAGAAGATTTGCAACCAATTTTGCTCCTATTGGTGCTCTTGGCTTGTCTTTTCTATCTTGTCTGGCCAAACCATAGTATGGCAGAACCACTGTAATGCTTTTAGCAGATGCTCTTTTGGCGGCATCAATCATTAAAAGAAGTTCCAAAAGATTGTCTGCCGGTGGGAAAGTAGATCCTATTAAAAAAACCCTTCCTCCCCTAACGGATTGATCCAAAACCGGTTCAAATTCTCCGTCACTAAATTCTTGGAAATTGATTTTTCCCATTTCCTGCCCATAGTGTTGAGCAATTTTTTCCGCCAAAACTTTACTAGTTCTTGTGGAAAAGAGATAACTTGCCTGATCAGCCATTTTTACTTTTTTTAGATGTGCAAATTTAAAAAAATAAAACCACTGGAAAGAATTCCGGTGGTTTTAAAATTAATCATTGAAATATTTTTTCTATGGAAACTGAACTCCTGAGTAACTATTCACATTTACCATAGGCAGTGTAGAATGGTATTGTGCATTAATTGATTTGATAAATTCATTAGCAATTAAAGCATAACCTCTACCGGTAAGGTGAACACCATCTAAAGAGAAGGTTCCTCCGGTAACGAATGTTGCGGTATATCTCACCCCATCAAATTGGATTCCTGATGATTTCGCAAGTTCGAGCATTTTAGCATTTGCATCCACAAAAGCAAGTCCTTTAGCAGTTGCAGCAGCTTTAATCACTGCATTAAAAGTAGCAGTGGCAGCTAAAACTTCATCTTTTTCGATGCTAGAAAGTACGTGCTTATCGTCCAATGGGAAAGTTACACCGTATTTGTTGAATGGCGCTACAGCATAAGGAGAGCTTGGAGCACTACCAATTACTGAACTTGTAGGTAATGGTAATAAATCCGCTGAAGTAGCATGTCTCGCTTGCCCATAAACTAATCCCATTAAACCTGCTTGCTGAGCCGGAACACCTGCTGCAACTAATGCTGTTGTAATTTCTGCTGAAAGATTGGTTAATGATTCATCCTTCAACAAAACTGGGTTCTGGGTAGCCTTCACTAAATTAAGACGGCTTCCTTGTCCATAAGCAGTAAGAATTTGCTTTAACGGACCGAATACTTGCTGATTAAGTGCAGTAACAGAAGCTGCATCCAACGGAACCGGGTTATAAGGAACGGTGGTAAAGAATGGAATTGCAGTTACATTTGGGATATTAGCGACTACACCTTTCGCTCCACTGGAAGTAAGCGTAGCAATTAATCCATTGTAAGCTTGAGTAAATAAAGCCTCTGAAGTGATTGGATTAGAACCATCGCCACCGGAAGTCGCATATCCTAAAACATCATTATTTCCGATCCAAAGAGAGAAGAATGTAGGATTCTGAGCCATTGCATCTTGGAGAACAGTTGTAGAAGCCGACGACGCAAACCTTACGAAATAAGGATTTGCCGTTCCTGCTTGCAATCCTGCTGCGCTACCATAACCCGGAGCAAGCAAATGATAGGATTTAGCTCCCGGAACACCCATGTTTTGATAAGGTCCCGAAGAAAAAATACTCGCGATGGTATTGGTCGCAGTTCCTGACGCAACAACCGGTCCTAAAGCTCCGGTAGTAGGATTTACTGCCAAAACCAACTTATTTCCTACTCCGACAGCAGGGATTCCACCCAAATTATCAGACATCATTGGTTGTTTAAATTCGCCTCCACCAGCTAATTGCATTTGTTTAGCAATCATACTTGGGTAAGATTCATTTTGCCCATCGATGTACAAAGCATTATCACGATAACCAGAAGTAAGTGAATTACCGAGAGCCACATATTTGGTAAAATCTGCGTCGCCTTTGGAAACAACCACATCGTTAACATCCTGGTCGAAATTGGTGTCACAGCTTACATTAAATAGTAAAGCGGAAACAGCTATTGTTGAAATTAATATTCTTTTCATAATTAAAATAATTCTTAAAATGCGTTATAAGATAGACCTAAACCGAAATAGTAAGCCTTAGCTTTTGCCTGTCCGTAGAAATCTGAATAAGCGTTGTTCACTCTTCTACTTTTCGGTAGTGCAAGAGCACCTGCTACATCTACTCCAAAACCTTTAGCAAACTTAAATCCTAAACCAGCAGTAATAACATTAGAGTCAAAAGATGGAGTTTCAGCTTGGAAATTTTCGTCAGAATAAGGAGATTGATCATAATAGTATCCAGCGCGTGCCGCAATCATATCATTAATTTGATACTGAGTTCCTATTCTCCAAGTCTGGGTAGATTTGAAATTTTTTGGACTTACCAAAACTGTAGGATCATCTGGTTGGTTTCCAATAGGTGCGTTTGCAAAATCTAATTTCAGTCGGTTGTACTGATCCCATCCGCTATAGTTAAAGTCTCCGGAAATTAACCATTTCGGAGTCACTTTATAAGTAACACCAATAGTATATTCATCCACCAAAGGCAAAGTTGCTGTAAAAGCATCTTGACCAGATGCATCCAAACCTAACGCAGGATACAATGCTGAAGAAACATCAAAACTTACAACTCCTTTTTTCGCTTCCATATCAATTGGAGAACGGTAAGCGATACTCACATCCAACTTATCATTTGGTTGAAAATAAAATCCTAATCCAAATCCGCTTCCTGATGCTTTTTCATCTTTCAGATTAAGTTTGCCGCCTAATTGCGTTACTGCTTTATCCCAATTTACAGTTCCTTTCGCATAAATATAACTACCTCCCACAGATGCCCAAGGTGCTAATTTAAATGAAACCATCGGTTGGAAATAAAAAGATTTCAATTCCAAACGTTGTACGATTTCTTTTCCTGCCCAATCAGAAGGCCACTCAATCGTACTTCCAAATGGTGTAGAAAAACTAAATCCTAATGAAACATTATCTAAAACCTTATATGCTACAGCGGCATATATCGGAGTTCCAATAGGACTATTTGTTTCATAAGAAGTAAGGGTAGATAAATTTTGGTAAGTTACATGAGATTTTGCACCAAACCCTCCTGCTGCTACACTTAATTTAGCCGGAATAAAAGAAATTCCTGCAGGATTGAAGAAAGCAACACTCGCATCTTCTGCATGCGCACTGGTATGAGCCATTGCTAATTGCTTAACCCCTTGTAAAGAAACTCTAAAGCCTCCAGCTTGAGCAAGGATACCGGCTAACAATGCTGTTGTTAAAATTATTTTTTTCATAAATTCATTATTAATGTTCCAAATATAAAATTATTTTTTAAACAAATGTTAATTTATCATAAATTATTTTAAACAACTTCAGGCTTATGCCATCTGTTTAATTTTACTTTTACAATATTTTATTAAAAATGCCTGTAAAAACAGACTTTTCTGCTGAAAATTGATCTCGGCTTACAGCATTTATTTAAATTAAATAGTACCATGGAAACCATAACAATTACACCTTTTTTGAATTATATGATTTGCATAATAATATTAAAATCAATGCATTTTTCATAACAGATGTTAAATTTATATGAAAAATACTAATCCTCCCGCGAAATTCTCAAAGGCATGGTTTGCACAAATAAATTTATACTAAATTTGCATGAATTTAATCAAAAAAAACAATATGAGTTGTGGATGTAAAACATCCGGCGATTCGTCTCATTCATGCGGAACAAAATCTGCGAATGGCTGTGGAAGTGTAGATACCTGCGGTAATAGTTATAAACTTAGTGTTTTCGATTGGCTCTCGAATGTTAACAATCCGTCAAAATCACAAACCGATTTTGTGGAAGTAAGATTCAAGAACGACCGTAAATTTTTTTATAAAAACGTACATAATTTACCGCTTCATATCGGAAGCGTTGTCACAGTAGAATCCAGCCCGGGTCACGATATAGGTGTAGTAAGCCTAACAGGGGAATTGGTAAAAATTCAGATGAAAAAGAAAGATTTTTCTGAAGAAAATCCTCTGAAAATTTACCGATTAGCCAACCAAAAAGATATTGAAGTTTGGCAGGAAGTACGCGCCAAAGAAGAATCTGTAAAAATTCAGGCAAGAAAAATTTCACATGCCCTGAATCTTGACATGAAGATTACCGATGTTGAGTACCAAGGAGATGGCGCAAAAGTCACCTTCTACTACACCGCTGATAACCGAGTGGATTTCAGGCAATTAATTAAAGAATTTGCCTCGGCTTTCCGTACCAAAATCGATATGAAACAAATCGGTTTTCGCCAGGAAGCCGCCAAAGTTGGCGGTATAGGATCTTGCGGAAGAGAACTATGTTGTTCAACTTGGTTAACCGATTTCCGATCGGTCAACACCAATGCGGCAAGATATCAACAATTGTCGATTAACCCGCAAAAACTTGCCGGACAATGTGGAAAACTAAAATGTTGCCTCAATTACGAACTCGACAGTTATTTAGATGCGCTAAGCGATTTTCCTTCTTCATCAACAACGATTGATACGGTGATCGGAAAAGCTTTCTGCATTAAAATCGACGTTTTCAAAAAGAGAATGTGGTTTGCATATGCCGATCGTTCGATGGCTTGGTATGATTTGGATGTTCAAGAGGTGAAAAAACTCATCGCTCAAAACAAAAAAGGGGAAAAAACACCACCTTTGGAAGAGATGAAAACCAGCGACGTTCCTGTGAAATCAGTTGATTTGATTCAGGAAAACAACGTGGATCGTTTCGAAAGAAAAAACCGAAATTCCGGCAAAAATCAAAACCGAAAAAAGCCAAACAACGGTCCGAAACCCAGCAATCCTAATCCTCCGAAGCCAAAACCTGAAAATAAAACCGCTGCGAAACCCAACGAGAAACGCAATAATAACACTGCGTCAAACCATCCTCAAAACGCGAAATCTCCAAACCAGCAGCCGAAAAAATTTAAAAAGAAATTTCCTCCAAAACGTGATGACAAAGCATAAAATCCTGGGTATATTTTCCGGTTTTGCTCTGCTTATGGCGTGCAACAGCTCTTCGGAAAACGTTGAGATAAAATCCATTAATGGAAACTGGAACAAAAAAACCGAACAGAAATTCGGCTTTACCATACACGATGCCCAGCATCCAAAAAATATTATATTTGTTGTAAGAAACAATAATGATTATCCTTACAGCAATATCCGCTTCATTGTGAATTTTGGTGAAACAAAATCAAGCAAAAAAATCACAGATACATTAAATTATGTATTGGCAAAACCCAATGGAGAGTGGATCGGCAAAGGATTTGGCGACACGAAGGAGACCTTGTTTCAGTATAAGATTAATTACAAATTTCCTAAAAATGGAGATTATCAGATTGGAGTTATCCATGGGATGAGAACCGATAATTTGAAAGGAATTGAAGATATAGGCGTAAAAATAGAATCTGTAAAACCGTAAAATCATTTATGGAAAACAAACCAAATATGGGAAGCAAAACAAAGCAAACCTTTCCGCTTCCTCCTAAAAAAGAAAAAAATCTTGGCTGGAAAAAATGGGTGAAATTAGTATGGATCTCGCTCGTTGCTGTGGTAATAGGGATTGCTGCTTTATTTTTTGCGGTATCACAAGGTTTTCTTGGCAGCATGCCCGATGTGAAAGAGCTGGAAAATCCTGATATTTATGTAGCTTCTGAAATCTATTCTTCCGATGGAAAACTTCTCGGAAAATTCGAAAAAGAGAAAACACAGCCGGTAACCTACAAAGAACTGCCTCCTTATCTGATTTACGCGCTTCAAGCAAAAGAAGACGAGCGTTTCAAAGAACACTCAGGAATTGATTTACAGTCAGTTGCAAGAGCAGTTGTGTATGGCGGTAGCCGCGGTGGAGGTTCTACCATTACCCAACAATTAGCAAAACTTTTATTTACCGATAATGTTTCCCAGAATAAAATCCAAAGAGCGTTTCAAAAACTCAAAGAATGGGTTGTAGCCGTAAGTTTGGAGAAAAGGTATACCAAGGAAGAGATTATTACGCTATATTTCAACAAGTTCGATTTCCTTTACAATGCAAACGGAATCGAAATGGCTTCCAGAATTTATTTTAATAAGCCAACCTCTCAACTTACCCTTCCTGAAGCAGCTATGTTTGTTGCCATGCTCGAAAATCCGGTGAAAAATAACCCGATGCGAAATGAAACCCGCGCGAGAGCTAGAAGAGATGTTGTTTTAGATCAAATGTTGAAAACCGGCTATCTCGATCAACAAACCTACCAAAAAGCAGTAGGAACACCAATTGTTTTAGATTATCATCCGGTAAAATCGATTGATGAAGGATATTCAGCTTACTACAAATTCTATTTAAGAAAAGAAATTGATGGCTATTTGAAAGATTACGAAAAAAAAACCGGTAAAACATTAAACCTTTTCAAAGACGGTCTTAAAATCTATGTAACCCTAGATTCCAAAATGCAAACTTATGCGGAAGAGGCCATAAAAGAACATTTAACCGATTTGCAAAAACGTTTCGATGCGGAACAGCGAGGAAGAAAGCAAAGACCTTTCTATCTCATTAATGATAAAGAAATCAATAATATCATGATGAGTGCGGTGAAAAGAACCGGAAGATATAAACAGCTTAAAAATGCAGGCGTATCTGAAGATTCTATCATGCTCGATTTCAAAAAACCAGTAAAAACTTCCAGATTTACTTGGGACGGCGAAGAAGAAGTAGAAATGTCACCTTGGGACTCTATCCGTTATCATAAACAAATCGCACAAGCCGGTTTAATGTCGATGGTTCCTGGAACCGGAGAAATCAAAGCGTGGGTTGGAGGAATCAATTGGCAACATTTTCAGTATGACCACATTAAACAAGGGAAAAGACAGGTAGGATCTACCTTCAAACCTTTCGTTTATGCCACCGCTATTATGAAACTGGGAATGACTCCGTGTTCTACAGTATCCAATGCAACCTACAGAAAAGGAACTTGGACCGTTGAAGGATCAGGCGGAAGCCTTACTTTAAAAGATGCACTCGCTCACTCGAAAAACCCGGTGGCGGTAAGATTAATTGAAATGACCACTCCGAAAAGCGTAATTCAAACCGCTCGAGATCTCGGAGTAACCGAAGAAATTCCGAATGAATATGCAGTAGCCCTAGGTTCTTCAGACATTACCATTTACGAAATGTTGGGTGCTTACAGTACTTTTGCCAACTACGGAAATTATATAAAACCTGAAATGATTTGGCGTATTGAAGATGCCAACGGAAGAGTAATTAAGGAAGTAAAACCAGTACTGAAAGAAGTAATGAACGAACTTTACGCCTACACCATGATTGATCTAATGAAAGGTGTTGCAGAATTCGGGACCGCATCTGGGGAACTTGGTAGAAGAGGCGTCGCCAAAGGAACTGAAATAGCCGCAAAAACAGGTACTACGCAGAACAATTCCGATGGTTGGTTTATGGGAATTACGCCAAATCTCGCGACCGGAGTTTGGGTAGGTTGGGAAGACCGCGCCACCCACTTCTGGGGAACCGGCGAAGGACAAGGAGCTAAAATGGCACTTCCAATCTGGGCTATTTTCATGAAAAAAGTGTGGGCGGATAAAACGCTGGGCATCCTTCCGGAAGATAAATTTGTAAAACCATCAAACTGGACCGGCAGTTGCTCCGACCTCCAAGGTTTAGGTGGTTATGGTGACGAAGGTGGCCTTCAAACCATTGATGAGTTAAAAGCACCAAAAGTAGAAGAAAATCAAAAGCATACTCCACGATCTTCCGGTAAAAAAGAAGAAAACGTTAATGAAAATATTAATACCGGCGAAGAAATAGATTTCAATAAATAAAGCATGGTATTAAATGATAAAAATATCCTTTCAAAAACACTTGAAAGGATATTTTTTTAGCGAACTTTGAAACATGAATTTATCACAAATCTCCCAACCTTTTCTCAAACAATTTCCCGGCGATTTCTCCGGAAACCCGATGCAACGACAAACTCCGGGGTTTCTTTTCGCGACTGTGGATTTAGCCGGTTTTAAAAATCCTGAATTGATAATTTTTAATGAGAAACTTTCACAGGAAATTGGCCTGGGAAGCGTTGAAAATGAAAAAGATTTGCAATTTCTCAACGCATCCTCAGCTCCTGATTCTTTGAAAACCTACGCTACCGTATACGCAGGCCACCAATTCGGAAATTGGGCCGGACAATTAGGAGACGGTAGAGCAATTATAGCCGGAGAAATCATCAACCCTGCCGGAAAAAAACATGAAATTCAGTGGAAAGGAGCCGGTGCAACACCATATTCGCGACATGCCGATGGCAGAGCGGTACTTCGCTCCTCCATCAGAGAATATCTCATGAGTGAAGCGATGCATCATTTAGGAATTCCTACAACAAGGGCATTATCGCTTTCTTTAACTGGCGAAAAAGTGTTAAGAGACGTAATGTACGATGGAAATCCCGATTATGAAAAAGGGGCGGTGATGGTGAGAATTGCCGAAAGTTTCCTGCGTTTCGGACATTTCGAACTGATTTCCGCACAAAAAGATGTTGAAAATTTAAGAAAACTGGCAGATTTTACCATTGAAAATTATTTCCAAGAAATCAGTCCGGAAAGTCCAGAAAAGTACGCTGCATTTTTTGAAAATATCGCTCTTCGAACTGCAGAATTAATGGTGGAATGGTATCGCGTTGGTTTTGTTCATGGCGTGATGAATACCGACAATATGTCGGTTTTGGGCCTCACCATCGATTACGGACCTTTTTCTTTTTTGGATGAATATAACCTGAGTTTCACCCCAAACACCACCGATCTTCCAGGAAGGAGATACGCTTTCGGAAGTCAGGCAAAAATGGCTCAATGGAATCTTTGGCAGCTTGCAAACGCCCTATTTCCATTAATTAATGATGAAAAAATGCTAGAAAAAAATCTCAATGATTTCAGTGAAAATTTCTGGAAAAAACACGATGAAATGATGGCAAGAAAATTCGGTTTTAATGAAGTTCTTGAAGGGGATGATCGATTTTTTTCCGATTTTCAACAAGTATTGCAAGATACAAAAGCAGATTACACGCTCTTTTTCAATCGGTTGGAAAAACTTCAACAAGACACTGATATTCAAGAACATTTTAAAGACATATTTTACGTACCGCTTTCTGAAAATCATTTGTTTTCCTTTGAAAATTTTATTAAAAATTATCAAATACGACTTTCAAAAAATACCATGTCCCGAGCAGATTCTTTGGCAATCATGAAAAAGAATAATCCGAAGTTTGTCCTTAGAAATTATCTGCTTTTTGAATGTATAAAAGAAATAAACGAAGGCAAAAAAGAGCTGCTCAACCAGCTTATTTCCGCTCTCGAAAACCCTTATGAAGAACGCTATCCGGAATTTTCTAAAAAGCGTCCGCCAATGTACGACGGACAAACCGGAAGTTCTACACTGTCATGCAGTTCGTAATTTTTCATACTTTTGCCGAAAATTTTCACCTTGGTTTATCAACAAAAATTCAAAGATTTTCTTAAAACAGTTTTCCCTTCCACAAAATTTGAGGTATTGTTGTTCCTTATTTTTATCACTATTTATGGAATTTTAGGGACTTATATCGCCTTAAATTACCGAATTATTTTTGACGACAGAATTCCCTGGGATGCATACTTCAGTTTCGATAATCGCGCGATTGTGATGACCGGTGGCGGTTTTGAAAGACATCCGCTTGCTAATTATTTCTTCGATTGGATTCGGGAGTTTGCTTTGCTTTTTTCTGATGGTAAGAAAGACGAAACCTTTCGACTTGTTTTGGCCTGTTGCAGCAACTTGGCGATAAGTTTGAGCTTACTTCAAATCTATAAATATTTGAAAAACATTATCGTTTTACCCAAGAAAATTTCGTTGCTGATCATCGCTTTTTTTGCTTTCTTTTCGACAAATATTTTGCTTTCATTCACCCCGGAAACCTATACCTACACTTTATTTTTCCTAGTTTTATTTAATTATTACGCTGCTTTGAAAATGCGAAAAGGTGAAAAAATTCCGGCTCCTGCATTGATTTTTGCCGGAGTTACTGTTGGTGGTTTAACAGTAACGAATATCGTGAAAGTGTATATTCCTTTACTTTTCGAGAAAAATATTTTCACTCAATGGAAAAAATTCGGGAATGGAGTTTTAAGAATTTTGGCGTCCGTTGCAGTTTTTTTACTGTTGTTTCTTAATCGTTTAAACTTTAATTTCCTTCGCTTTCTAGAGAAGACAGAACAGCAATACGAAAAGTTTTCGAACCCGAAAGCAACTCCGATTTGGGATATGATTGCTTCGTGGTTTTTTGGTGGAAATATGCTGTTTTCCAGGTTTGAAGTTCGGGATTATCACAATAAAAAAGGATTCGAATATAAGGCACTTTTCATGGATGTTTATGAATTTTGGATTCCATACCTGTTTGTTGCTGCTGTGCTTATTTTGGTGATTTGGAGTTTCTTTAAAAACTTCAGAAATAAATTGGTTTTGGTGTTGATGATTTCATTTCTGGTGGATATTGTGATTCACTGTATCCTGAAATTCGGACTTCACACTTCCTATATTTACGGCGGACATTTTGTTTTTGTGTATCCATTGCTAATCGGTTGGCTGTTTTACACTTATAAAAACGCGCCGAAAACACTTAGTTTTCTCTATTCAATTCTTTGGATATTATTGGTATATCTGGTTTTAAACAATGTATTCCGAATGGAAGAATTCTTTGTTTTCCTAGATAAATTCTATCAATAAAAGAAGGCAACTCGCGATGAGTTGCCTTTTTAATGTAATTAATTCCGAAGTAAATTTTATTTAATTTCCACACATCCTACTCTACCGCCTGCATTTCCGGTTGGTTGGGTCTTAAAATCATCTTTTCCGGCATGAATAATCAATGATTTTCCAACAATATTTTTGGATTCATCAGTACATCCGATACACCATTTATCAGTTTCGAAAAGTAAACGTGCGGTTCCATCTTTATCAGCAATCAAATTTCCGATATCGCCCATGTGGAAATGTTCAGCGCCCCACTTTCCATGATCATGATTGGAAGGATTCCAGTGTCCGCCTGCGGAACTTGCGTCAGTTGCCGAACAATCTCCTTTTTCATGAATATGAACCGCATGAAAACCTGGAGTAAGTTTGTAAGCATTTAAATCCAAGGAAACTTTTTTACCAGATTGAGTAAACTTTGCTGTTCCTTGAGTGTCGGTTCCGCTTTTTGGATAAACGACTAAATCTTTGGTAACGGTACACGAAACTGCGAGCGTTGCAGCAGCGATGAGCATTGAAAGTACTTTGATTTTCATAATGATTTATTTTGTTGTTATTTGAATATGAAAGTTACGGAAAATTAAAAAAACAGTTCAGTGAACAAATTCTTCCATTCAGTTACAATTTTTTTCCAACAAAAGCCATTCCGCAATACTTTTGTTACATAAAATTAAACCATGAAAACTCAAAAAACTTTAAAATTCCTTCTTTTTTTTACTTTATTTTCGGGATGCCTTCTTCAAGCTCAAACTACAATTTCCGGAAAAGTGAAATTCAAAAACAAAGGCGTGAAAGACATTTCAGTCACCTTGAAAGATACTTATGACGGCGCAACAACCGACGAAAATGGAAATTTTACCTTTCAAACTTACGAAAAAGGTGCACAAACATTGGTTTTTGCCCATTCAAAATTTGTGGAAGAGGAGAAAAAAATCGTGATCAACAATGAAGCAATAACTGAAAATATTGATTTAAAGGAACAAATATCGGAAATCGATGCGGTAGTTATTTCTGCAGGATCCATAGAAGCCAGTGACAGAAAAAGGGCAACAGCGCTACTCACTCCAACCGATATTTATACCACGGCAGGCGCAAACGGGCAAGTTACTGCAGCTTTGGAAACCCTGCCCGGCGTACAGAAAATAGGTGAAACTGAAGGTTTGTTTGTACGAGGCGGAACCGGTACCGAAACCAAATTTTTCATGGACGGTAATCTTGTGAATAATTTTTTCGGGAATTCTATCCCGGGAATCAAAGCGATGGATCGGCTGAATACCTCTTTATTTAAAGGAAACGTATTTTCCAGTGGCGGATATTCTGCAATGTACGGACAAGCTTTATCGTCAATTTTAGCATTAGAAAGTATCAACTTTCCAGAAAGAAACTCAGTAAACATCGGTGTTTCCCCACTTTTCCTAAGTGGTGGTTTTCAGAATGTTGATGATAATAAAACTAAGTCTTTTGGCATTGCCGCATCCTATAGCAATTTAGGTTTGATGACAAAATTGTTGAAGTTCAACAACGATTTTACAAAAGCTCCTGAAAGTTTCGGTGCGAATTTTAATTTTAGAATTAAAAATAAAAGCGGAGGGATGCTGAAATATTACGGAAGTTTCGATACCAATACAATGGCAATCGAAGCAGAAAGTCTCGAACCACTAACCGATTCTGACAACACGTCGCTGAAAGGGAAAAATACTTTTCACAACCTCTCGTTCAAACAAAAATTCGGGAAATATCTTTTGAATTTGGGAAGCTCTTTTACTTTTAATAATAATTTCATCAGGTTGAGCAATACATTCGAAAACGAAGAATTTAATCTCAATTCCATCGATGTTACGGGAAAATATTTTAATGCAAAAGCAAGTGTCGAACGGAAAATAAATAAAATTTCAGCCGTCAGAGGCGGCGCAGAGCTTAACCAAACCCACGAAAACACCGAAGTAGAGCTTTCCCCGGTTCCTTTTGAATTTAATGACAAAATCACCTCATTGTTTGCGGAAACAGATCTGGGCTTTAGCAATGATTTTTCTGCAAAAGTGGGTTTAAGGTCTGAATATTCTACTGCTGTCGATCAGTGGAATATCGCACCGCGACTTGCTTTCGCTTATCGAATTTCAAGGGACTGGACCAGTTCACTCGCTTATGGAACTTTTTACCAAAATCCGGAAAACAAATTCTTTGGAACCCACGATCTCAATTTTCAAAGGGCAGAACATTATGTTTTGCAAATTCAAAAATCGGAAGAAGGCAGAAGTTTGAGGATGGAAGCATTTTATAAAGATTACACAGATTTAATTAAAACCCGCTACCAAAATTACCGTCAATTGGCAATTAACAACAATGGCGACGGATATGCCAAAGGGATTGAAATGTTTTGGAGAGACAAAAAAACCATTAAAAATATTGACTATTGGGTTTCTTATTCTTTTCTCGATTCTAAAAGAAATTTTCAAGAATATGACCAAAGTTTGTTCCCCAATTTCGCTTCAAAGCACACCTTGTCATTGGTTGCAAAGAAGTTTGTAACCAATTGGAAAACAGGCTTTAATCTATCATACAGTTACGCTTCAGGAAGACCATTTTATTATTTCAACACCGATAACGACGGAAATTACCATCTACAACAACAGGGAAAAGCAAAAGATTATAACGCCCTAAATTTCAGCGTCAATTATCTTCCTGGTTTGGGAAAAAAAGACGCCAAATATTTTACAGTTTTGGTTGTGGCAATTAATAATGTTCTTGGGCAAAAAAACATTTATGGATACCAATTTTCCAATGATGGCCTTCGAAAAAAACCGGTTTTGCCTTCTGCAAACACTTTTGTTTTCATTGGTGCATTCATCAGTTTCGGGATCGATAGAACGGAAGATGCAATCAATAATAATTTATAATAACCGTTGAGCAAGCCTTTTTAACCTTTCAGATAGAAAAAATTTAACCCAAAGCAAGGATAAAATATCTTTGAATCATCAAAATAAAAACAAATCAAAATAATTGAATACTATGAAAAATTTAATTCTCGGAATCTTCCTGATGATCGGTGTTAACGCATTTTCCCAAACAGCTTATGAAAAAGCGATGACCGAAAAAATAGCAATCGTTGAACAACACAAAACTGCAGATGAATTTACCGGTTTAGCAAACGATTTCAAAAGAATTGGCGACAAAGAAAAAACCCAATGGCTTCCTTATTATTATGCAGCTTTTGCCACCATTCAAAAAGGAAGAAAGCTCATGCGCGAAGGCAAAACAGAAGAACTGGATCTTACCGCAGGCGAAGCTCAAAAATATCTCAATTTAGCAATGGAATTAAATAAAGACAGTGCCGAAAATCTAATTTTACAGAAGATGATTCATTCTCTGAAAATGATGGTAAATCCTCAGCAACGATTTATGAGTGAAGGTATGTTAGCAGCTGAGGCTCTTTCAAAAGCTGAAAAAATTGATGCTCAAAATCCTAGAATAACCTTAATGAGAGCAGAAGATACTTATTATACTCCAGAACAATTCGGAGGAAGCAAATCGAAAGGACTTGAGTTATTTCAAAAAGCCTTGGATCAGTACACAGTTTATCAGCCAAAAACGAAATTAGATCCTAATTGGGGGAAAAGTGAAGCAGAATACTTTTTGGCAAATAAACCTTAAAATATTCACTTTCAAAATGATATAGCGCTTTCGGAGACGGAAGCGTTTTTTTATTTTACCTTATTTAACTTTTTCTCAATCATTCCTATTTACAGCATTTATGTTGAGAGCGGTTTAATTTGGTTTATTGTCGTAAATTTGCAGTCGTAAAACTTTCCCTTAACGAAAGCGTAACAATAATATGAAAATAGTAGTAGGTTTATCCGGCGGTGTAGATTCTAGTGTAGCAGCATATTTGTTACAAAAACAAGGGCATGAAGTGGTAGCACTTTTCATGCGAAACTGGAACGATGCTTCCGTTACTTTGGAAGATGAATGTCCTTGGATTGAGGACAGCAATGATGCGCTGATGGTTGCCCAAAAGTTGGGAATCCCGTATCAGGTAATCGATATGAGCGAACTTTACAAAGAAAAGATCGTGGATTATATGTTTGCTGAATACGAAAAAGGAAGAACCCCAAACCCCGATGTTCTCTGCAATCGCGAGGTGAAATTCGATGTTTTTATGAAAACCGCATTGTCTTTGGGAGCCGATAAAGTGGCGACCGGACATTACGCTCGTGTAGAATCTACTTTTGATGAAAACGCGAAAGAAATTTTCCATCTTCTAGCCGGAAAAGACAATAATAAAGACCAATCTTACTTCCTCTGTCAGCTCAGTCAAGATCAGTTGTCCAAAGCATTATTTCCCATCGGAGAACTCACCAAACCGGAAGTTCGAGAAATCGCTAAAGAAATCGGATTGGTAACTGCCGACAAAAAAGATTCACAAGGCTTATGTTTTATCGGGAAAGTAAGTTTACCGACTTTTCTTCAGCAACAGCTAAAACCAAAAGAAGGCGAAATTGTCGAAATTTTTGATGATTTCGAAGCTTTTCAAACAGAAGCACCAGCATTTTCATCAAAATTAGAAGAATTAGAATTTCTTTCCGAAAAAATAAAATACAAAAAATCCGACGGTAAAGTGATTGGAAAACACCAAGGTGCACACTATTTCACCATTGGGCAAAGTAAAGGTTTAGGAATTGGCGGTCACAAAGAATCGTGTTTCATCATTTCGCGGGACATGGAAACCAACACCATTTTCGTAGGCGAAGGAAAAAACTTCCCAGGACTTTTCCGTACTGCATTGAAAATTGAACCTTCTGAAATTCACTGGGTTCGCGAAGATTTGCGCTTAAAAAATGGAGAATCCATGAACGTTCAAGCAAGAATTCGTTACCGTCAAGCTTTGGAAAGCGCTACTTTGTACCAGTTTGCAGAAGGATTGTTTATAGAATTTGAAAATCCACAATCGGCGATTGCAGAGGGGCAATTTGCAGCTTGGTATCTAGACGAGGAATTGATCGGAAGTGGCGTGATTTCGTAAACTATTTGCTCAACCAATCTTTAAAATCCTTTACTCTATCGCGGCTCACGGAAATTTCTTCCGCAGGTTGAAACTCCATTTCAACTTTGTAATAGGGAGAAGTGTGGATGTTTTTGATGTAATTTGAGTTGATGATAAACTGGCGATTTACCCGGAAGAAACATTTGCTGTCGAGAACTTCCTGCAATTCTTCCAGCGTGAAATCGGTAGGAAAAACCCGTTCTTTGGTTTGTAGATAGACAATTTTGTTCTCGCTGTAAAAACAGGAAACCTCATCGGTTTGTACAATTTTGAGATTGTAACCTATTTTAACCAAAATTCTGGACAACTTCTGTTTCTCTTCTTTAATTAAAGATTTGATTTCGTGAACATTACGAGCACCGTCATCAGGCAAGAAACTCTTGAATTTATTGATCGCTTTTTGCAAATCTTCTTGCATAATCGGTTTCAAAAGGTAATCGATGGAATTGAGTTTAAACGCCTTTAAGGTGTATTGATCAAAAGCTGTGGTATAAATCATGAAACTTTTGGTCTGAATTTTTTCAAAAATATCAAAAGACAAACCATCGCCCAACACGATATCAGAAAATATCAAATCCGGATGTGGGTTTTCCGAAAACCACTTTGTCCCTTCTTCCACAGAATTAATTGTTGCAACCAATTCTAAATCAGAAAATAAACTTAATAATCGTTCTAACTTTCTGGCGGCTGGCTTTTCATCTTCGATGATAATGGTTTTAATCATTTTCAAAACTTATTAACTTGATATTTAAATATTTAAAGATTATTTATGCAAATCTTTTTCCATCAGCTCTCTGATCTTGTTCTGTTCCCAATCTTTTCCCAGGAAAAGTCCTGGAAGAAAAATGCTGGATGAATGACCCAAAAGTCCTATTCCCCAGAAAATCGCGGTCCAATAAACATCAATATCATAAAAAGAATGGCCTTGCTGAATATTTCTTGCGATGAGAAACAAATTCACCAGTACATAGACGATCGCATGAATGTAAAACCCTTTGAGTTTTTTTACCCTTTTCTGAGCTTCTAAATATCTGATATCGTTTTCATTAATGTTTTCCATGGTTATTTTTTTAAGTTTTCTTTTTCTAATATTTTACGAATTTGTTTCTCTTCCCAGTTCCTTCCGATTCCGAAGACCTGCAAAGCATGCGATACTAAACCGATTCCCCAACCCAACATAGGCCACCAAAACCAATAGTAACTCGCTGAGGTGTAAAGGTTTACAAAAATTAAAAAAGGAATAACAAGACAATAGGAAATCAGATTTCCGTAAAAGCCTTTTAGTTCTTTTACGCGTTTTGATGCTCTGTCGTACGCGATGGATTCGTGAGAAGGTTGTGTTGTCATAGCAGTAATTTTTTGTGTTAATATTGGTATTTTCACACGGAAAAAATCATCTGATTTTTCGATGAAAACATTTTGTTTGGTAAGTAACGAATATCGCTGAACAATGTTGGAAAGACCGATTCCCGCGCTTTCTTTGACCTGTTCTCTCGCCATTAAATTATTTTCAATTAGCAGATATCCTTCTTCCGAATAGATTCTGATATTAAGCGGTTTTTGTGAAGTGGCGAAGTTGTGTTTAATGCAGTTTTCCAAAAGCAATTGTAAGGAAAGTGGTACTACAAAAGATTTTTTCTCTTTTTCATCTACCTGAAATTCGAAATTCACGCTGTCCTCGAATCGGGTTTTCAGAAGGTTGCAATAAGTTTTTGCAAAATCTAGCTCCTCCTCTACCGTTACCAATTCCTTGTCCTTCTGCTCCAAAACATATCGGTAAATCTTCGACATTGATGCGGTGAAGCGTTGCGCCTGATCGGGATTTTCATCAATTAATGCACTTAAAACATTTAAAGAATTGAAAAGAAAATGAGGATCGAGCTGATTTTTCAGGCTTTCAAATTGTGCATTGGCCGATTTGGCAATGAGTTTCTGTTCTACAACCTCCTTTCTTGTGGATTTTTTCCATTCTTCCATGAAATTTTTAGCATGAAAAATCGCCGAAATCAGCAATGCAACATTAATGGTAAACCAATTGTTTAAACCCATATTTCCGGAGAAAAATCCTGAAAAATCCTGTTTCTGAAAGATGATAAAGTTTACATAATTGCAGAAAAAAACCAGAACCACATTCACCAATACAGTGGCAATAATTCCAAAAATTACGCGCTCTTTAGTTTCATTTACCCAAGAAAATTTTTTAGAAAGTGTATCATTAACCAAACCATTCCCTAAAGAAAGTACGAAAGTGTATAGTCCTGCAATAATGATATTGAGCAATAACATCTGCGGCGTTTTCTCTGTGCTAAAAAACACAAAGATGAAAATCCCTATAAAAAAAGAGATCCAGGAAATCGTGATGATGCTTTTTCTAATCATGATTGAAATTCTTGTACAAAAGTATCCGAATCTGAAGATAATTAAAAGTTTTTCTTACCGAATGTCTAATATCTTTCTCTGAAAGGTAAAAAATAAAGCCACCGGAAATCCGATGGCTTTGTGAGGGGTATTATTTGTTGTTTACTTAATTTCACCAATTACCGTAACCGCTTCCTGAAGATAGAGATCACGTTTCAGGTTTTTCACCCAGTTCTCGGACTTTTTAGCGAATGCTTCATCCTTTTTTTCTCTGATGACCTCATCAGGATTTAAAGTGAATTTAAGCCCATTATTAAACTTATCTAAGGCTTTGAATTTTTCAATTTGAGCTTTTCGGGTTTTCATCACTTCATTGAATTTGCTTTGATTCAAAGAAATGCTTTCCTCTTTATCTAAATTTTCTTTCCACTGAGCAGATTCCTGCACCAATTGATAGGTTTTGTTGTTGAGCAATCGGGTTTCGCTTCCTTTTTGCAATGCAGCAACTGAGAAATAATTTACGGGTTGATAAGCAACTGCAGGAATTTTGTCCCAAGCCAAAGCATGATCGTCGTAACGTTCGCCAATTTCGGCATAAGTGAAGAAATCTTTCATTTTAATGTCGGATTCAATCCCTTTTCTTTGTGTAGATTCTCCGGTGATTCTATAAAATTTCTGAATCGTCAGTTTCAAAGAACCGAAATCGTCATTGGTATTTAAAAATCTGTTAAGATCAACAAACGTTTGCACGGTACCTTTCCCGAAAGATTGTGGCGAACCGATGACTACTGCCCTTCCGTAATCTTGCATTGCACCTGCCAAAATCTCAGATGCAGATGCGGAAAGTTCATTTTGCATAATCACCAACTGACCTGTCCACAGCGGTGCGTTGGTTTTATTTTTTAAGGTTTGAATTTTGCCGTTTCCATCTTTCACCTGAACATAAGGACCAGCATTCATAAACAATCCCATAATGTCTCCCACCTCGGTTAAACTTCCACCACCATTGTTTCTAAGATCCAGGATTATTCCCTCAACGTTTTGAGCTTTCAGTTTTATCAATTCATTTTTAATGTCATCAGAAGCATTTCTACCTTTTGAATCTTCAAAATCGGCATTAAAGCTTGGTAAATTGATGAATCCGTATTTTTTACCATCCGCAGAATTTACGATGATGCTTCGGGCAAAAGTATCTTCGATGGCTACTTCTTCACGAATCATGGTAACCTCCTTGATGGTTTTATCTTTTTTCTCAACAGTTAAGGTAACTTTCGTCCCCTTCTCGCCCCGAATCAAACGCACTGCTTCATCGGAAAGCATTCCAACAACATTTACAGGATCTGCATCGGGTTTGGAGCGAACTTTCAATATTTTATCGCCTTCAGATAACTGTTTTGATTTCCATGCAGGCGCTCCAATTGTAAGTGCTCCCAAGTAAAGGTATCCTTTTTTCTCCTGAATAATTGCGCCAATTCCGATTACTTTTCCAGTAAACTGAGTGTCGAAATCTTCTTTGTTTTTCGGGGAATAATAGTTGGTATGTGGATCGAAAACTTCGGTATATGCGTTCATATACACGGTAAACCAATCCATTTTGTTTCTCTTTTTGAATCTTCTAAAAGTATCGGTAACCAAATCTTTCACCTCAGCGGTTGCTTTAATTCTTTTCTGTTCCGGAGTGAGGATTTCTAGTTTGATGGTATCTTTCAACTGAAATTTCTGTACAGAATCTTTTTTCTCTTTCTGAATTTCTTCCTTGGCAGTAAGGGATTCCATTTCTTGAAGGATATTGTATTTGATGTATTTTTTCCATTCTTCGGAAAGTTCCTTTGCGTTGGCAGGATATTTCTTTAGTTTAGGCTCCAATATCAGTGTTTCATCCTCATCAAGATTGATGGGTTTGCTGAGGATATCTTGGGTAATTTTATCGATTTCATCTACTCTCTGGTAAAGCCGATCCACAGTTAATTTATAGAAGGTAAGATCACCCTGGTTCAGGTAATCGTCTAATTTCGTTCGGTGTTTGCTGAATTCGTTCATATCCGACTGCAGGAAATACCTTTTGGAAGCATCCACAGATTCGAAAAAATGCTTATAAACTTCCTCCGAATAAGCATCATTAATAGGTTTTGGCGAATAATGCAGATAGCTGAGTGTATTTTTCACACTCACCATAATGGTCGACATTTTTTCGTCATCATTTTTAGGAGAATTAAAGCAGAACACCAAGCTCGTAAGCGGGATGAAAAGCAATAAAGTATTGAGTTTTAATTTTTTGAACATAAAATTGATATAAATAACGTAATTTGTTTAGGTTTTTCCGGTTTTGTTACAGGATTTTACAAAGTATCAAAATTAATACCTTATTATTATTTGTACACTATTTTTTTGAGTAAATTTGTTGAAACCCTATAATTATATGCAAAGACCGTTGATATTAGTGACCAATGATGATGGAATCACCGCGCCGGGAATCCGAAACCTGGTAGAATTTATGAATGAAATTGGCGATGTAGTGGTAGTAGCACCGAACTCCCCACAAAGCGGAAAAGGCCACGCGATTACCATCAATTCTACCCTAACCTTCGAAGAAATTAATCTGGAAGGTCCGCAAAAAGATTATTCGCTGAGCGGAACTCCTGTTGATTGTGTGAAATTTGCCCTCGATAAAATCCTTACCAGAAAACCCGATCTTGTAGTTTCGGGAATTAACCATGGAGCCAATTCTTCCATCAATGTTATTTATTCCGGAACGATGAGTGCCGCTGTGGAAGCAGGTGTAGAAGGTCTTCAAGCCATTGGTTTCTCACTTTTAGATTTCTCCTGGGACGCCAATTTCAGGGAAGCGAAAAGCCATATTCAGGATATTGTGAGAAAAGTATTGGCCAATCAAATTCCGAAAGGAGTCGTTTTGAATGTGAATATCCCTAAACTAAAATCTTCTGAGATTAAAGGAATCCGGGTTTGCAAACAAGCCTACGCAAAATGGGAGGAAAGCTTTGATGAACGCATCAACCCGCACGGCAAAAAATACTACTGGCTTACCGGTTATTTCAACAATATGGACACCAGCGAAAATGCAGATGAAGTAGCATTATCAGAAGGATATATCTCTATTGTTCCGGTAAAATTTGATTTAACTGCTTATGAATACCTCGATCAATTAAAAGAGATTATGGAGTAAGCGACCCCCGTTTTTCAGAACAAGAAAAAGCGTTAAAAAAACTTTTTATAAATATCATAAATCTCCTTCTTTAAATACAAAAGACAGGAGATTTTTTTATGTAAAACATTCATTTATCATTACGCTATCCATCACAATTCCCAAATTTCTTTTAATGAACTTGGTATGAAATATAATGTTTGTTTAATAAAAAACCGTTATAGCAACATTATTTCTCTCATGTTTTATTGGACTTTTATTGGAGTTATAATGGACTTATATTGGCGTTGTGTACGTGGAAAATAGAAAGAGAATGAGAGGAAAACAAGTAAATCAACTTCCATTTTTCAAAGAAACGATTAGAAATTATCTTTAATAATGAGTACTTTTTTCTTCACTGCTCTTCTAATATCTTCAAAAACACAATTATTTCCCTTAAATTCGTTTTTTAAAAATAAGCACGATGCGAATAGAAAACGAAATAAAACTGGGTTTTAAGGACGTGATGATCCGCCCTAAAAGGTCAACTCTAAAAAGTAGATCACAAGTAAGCTTGGCAAGAAATTTCACCTTCGTAAACTCCAAGAAAAAATGGACCGGCGTACCCATAATCGCTGCGAATATGGACACGGTGGGAACTTTTGAAATGGCAGAAGCACTTGCCAAAGATCAAATAATGACTGCGGTTCACAAACACTACAGCCCGCAAGAATGGACAGAATTTCTCGTTAATCAGCCCGATTCTATTTACGAATACATTGCCTTAAGTACCGGAACCGGAAAAGCAGATGAAGAGAAAATAAAACAAATCATCGATCAACATCCTAAAATTCAATTCCTCTGTATTGACGTTGCCAACGGATATTCCGAACATTTCGTGGAGTTTGTAAAAAATGCAAGAAAAAACTTTCCAGCCCAAACCATTATTGCCGGAAATGTAGTAACTGGCGAAATGGTGGAAGAACTGATATTGGCCGGTGCGGACATCATAAAAGTAGGAATTGGTCCCGGATCCGTTTGTACCACAAGAATAAAAACCGGAGTTGGATATCCGCAACTTTCTGCAATTATTGAATGCGCCGATGCTGCTCACGGATTGGGCGGACATATTATTTCCGATGGCGGATGCAAAATTCCTGGAGATGTAGCGAAAGCTTTTGGTGGCGGTGCTGATTTCGTGATGCTCGGTGGAATGTTTGCCGGACACGACGAAAGTGGTGGCGAAATCATCGAAGAAAATGGAAAGAAATTCAGACTTTTCTACGGAATGAGCTCGCAAACAGCGATGGATAAACATGCCGGTGGTGTCGCCGAATACCGCGCATCCGAAGGGAAAACTGTGAAAGTTCCTTACAAAGGTCCGGTTGCCGAAACCGTGAAAGATATTTTAGGTGGTGTCCGCTCCACCTGTACTTATGTGGGTGCGGGTGAACTGAGAGAACTCTCGAAACGAACCACTTTTATCCGGGTTCAGGAGCAACATAACGAAGTGTTTGGAAATTCATAAATCTTTAAGATGAAAAAATACGCCATTATTCTTTTCTTATGCATTGGAATTTTGAGTTTTTCACAAGATAAAACCCAGACAGACCGCATGATTGAAGAAATTCAATTCATTAAGCAGAATGAAAATGACATGAAGATCGTTTGGTGGATTCCCACCGAATATTGGGAAGTTGCATTACAGGAAAGCCCTAGCGTTACTCACCAACAATTGGAATATTTAAAGGAACTTTTAAATGATTACACGATTATCGCAGCGGGCGATTACACCTTAGATTCAAAAAGTGGAGTTTTTAATTTCAGCATCAATGATTCGAGCAAAAAGGTAATTTTTTATGGCCTTCAAAATCAGAAAGTAGCACCTTTGAGAGAATCAGAAATTGATGATAAAGTGCTCATTATCGTAAACCAAACCTTGAAACCGCTCTTTGCACAAATCCTCGGAAAAATGGGATCCGGCGTTAATTTTTTCATCTATAATAATTTAGAAAATGGAAAAAGAATCATCGATCCAACCCTGCCGGGAAGTTTCAAAATGGACTTGAATGGAGAAATATTTCAATGGAAATTGCCTTTAGTTTCTTTAATGAAAGAAAAAACCTGTCCTGTCGATCAACAAAAGATGAGCGGAAACTGGATATTTTGTCCATTTCACGGAAATAAATTGTAAACTATCGACCTTTAAATCTGTAAACAATCATGAAAATCCTCAAAACCAATTCTGAAAACCAAGATTTTGTACAATTGGTAAAAATGCTTGATGAATATCTCGCTTTTATGGATGGAGAAGATCACGCTTTCTACGATCAGTTCAATAAAATTGATGTGCTGAATCACTGCGTTGTGCTCTACGAAGCTGAAAATCCTGTTGCTTGTGGAGCGATCAAACGTTATGATCAAGAATCTGCGGAGTTGAAAAGAATGTTCGTTATCCCAGAATTTCGGGGAAAAGGCTATGCTTCGAAAATTATGCAAACTCTAGAATCCTGGGCAAAAGATCTAGGTTTCCGAAGTATGATTCTAGAAACCGGCATTGGACAGACTGATGCAATCCAGATGTATAAAAAAACCTACCAAATCATAGAAAATTACGGACCATACGAAGGTGTAGCTACATCGGTATGTTTTAAAAAAACTTTATGATTAATAAAAAAACCTTCAAGGACATGATCCCTGAAGGTTTTATTCTTTAAGTTAACATTCCACCATCGACATTCAGAACCTGGCCGGTGATGTACGAGGACATTTCGCTACCGAGGAAAACGCAGGCATTTGCCACATCTTCCGGTTGTCCGCCACGTTTCAAAGGAATTCCTTCTCTCCAACCCTGTACGGTTTTTTCGTCTAAAGCAGCTGTCATTTCTGTTTCGATAAATCCAGGAGCAATCGCATTGCAACGGATATTTCGGGAACCTAATTCTAATGCAATCGACTTAGAAAAACCAATAACACCAGCTTTAGAAGCCGCATAATTGGCCTGTCCGGCATTTCCTTTCACACCAACGACAGAAGTCATATTGATGATAGAACCGCTTTTAGCTTTCATCATCGGCTTAATTACCGCTTTGGTAAGGTTAAATACTGAGTCTAAATTCACTTTAATAATCGTGTCCCAATCGTCTTTCGACATTCTGAGCATCAGATTATCGCGGGTTATCCCGGCATTGTTTACCAGAATATCAATCGTCCCAAACTCTGCCAATACATCTTCTACCAGCTTTTGGGCAGCATCATAATCCGACGCATCGGACTGATAGCCTTTGATTTCTGTAATATTACTTAATTCTGATTCTAATGCTTTTGCTTTATCTACTGAACCAGCGTAGGTGAATGCTATTTTTGCGCCTTCTTTGGCAAAAACTTCTGCAATACCTTTCCCGATACCTCTTGTTGCGCCTGTAATGATGGCAACTTTGCCTTGTAATAATCCCATTTGAAATGTTAGATAAATTAATCTTTAAAAGGCAAATATAAGAAATCGCCATGATTTGGAAACCAATCACCCATGAAGAGGCGATTGTGCATGACTTCAGAAAAAAATATAAATATGCCTATGAAAAAGTTTTATTTATTAAGTTCATTATGATATTCATTTTTAAGTGATTCAATTTTGTCTTTCAACTCTTTGCTGATTTTGTTTGGATAGTTTTTCAGTTTTTTGAGATTGAATGCAAGAATTATTGCAGAGATACCTGAAAAAATAAATGCCACAGCTGTGATAACAACCAGAGAAATACCGGCTAAAACAGGATTAAGAATAAGAATAACAGACCCGATAAGGCCAAGAAAACTGATCAGCGCCAGATTCCCCCACTGCAAAACGCCATAGCTTTTGAGATCAAAGGCAAAACCAATCCCCTGTACAGAACGGAACATTAATGAAAATCCAACAAAATAGGGCAAAGCAACAAATGCCACCTGCGGCTGAAAAAATAATATAATCCCTACAAAAAGATCCAGCAAAGCACCTACCAGATACCAGCCCCAATTGTCCAGATTATCCTTGTTTTGTATTGCAAACACAAGTTCCATAATCCCAAAAACCAAAAATGACGCACTGAAAAACAGTACCAGAGACAGGTAAGTGGCTTGTGGAATGCTAAACATGTACAATCCCATAATCACGAGTAAAATACCTACAATTAAAGGTAAATACCAATGTTTAACTGTGTTTTTGATAGTTTTAAAAAATGTTGTTCCCATAATAATATTTATTTAAAATTAAATTAAGAATTATTCACCACCAGGACAATTTCCCCTTTTAAAGTTTTACTTTTAGAAAATTCAATTAACTCATTGATTGTTCCACGTTTAGTTTCCTCAAATTTCTTCGAAATTTCCCTGCTCAAACTCACTTTAGTTTCTTCACCAAAAAACTCTTTAATCTGTTCCAAAGTCGTATTGATTTTATGAGGACTTTCATAAAGAATGATGGTTTTCTTTTCTTCGGCGAGTTGTTTCAACTTCGTTTGTCTGCCTTTTTTTTGAGGTAGAAATCCAGCGAAATAAAAATCGTGGTTGGGTAATCCGGAAACCACCAAAGCCGGAACAAAAGCTGTGGCACCCGGTAAACACTGCATTTCGAGATTTTCATCAGCAATGGCTTTTGCTAAAAGATAGCCGGGATCGGAAATTCCTGGAGTTCCCGCATCTGTAATAATCGCAATATTTTGTCCGTTTTTTAGATCATCAATTACTTTTTGCGTCGATTGATGTTCGTTGTGTAAATGATACGCTTTCAGTGGTTTAGAAACTTCATAATGTTTCAAGAGGATACCAGAAGTCCGGGTATCTTCGCACAAAATATAGTCCACTTCTTTCAGCACTCTTATGGCTCTGAAAGTCATATCTTCAAGGTTTCCAATCGGTGTTGGAACAAAATACAGGATTCCCGACATTGATATTAACTTTAATCCTCTGCGGATTTAATTACAGTTTTTCGAATAAATCTTTACAAAATTCTTCCAAACTAGGATCTCTCGCGCCCATCAGCAGAAGAACGGTTCCTTCTTTCAGTTCAGGTTTCAGTACTTCCAACAGATTGTTTCGATCTTCCACAAATTGAGCATTTTTCCCCTTATTTTTAATGTCCTCAATTAAATCGTTGGCAGAAATATCTTTCACGGCCGTTCCTCCGGCATAGAAAATTTCGCTCATCCAAATTTCATCCTGAGGTCTTAATGACTCTGAAATTTCTTCCACAAAATCTCTTCTCAAAAACCGTGTTGGACCATAACCATGTGGTTGAAACCAGGCAATTACTTTTTCTGCCAAAGGTTGACAAGCTTTGATGCTAGCCGCACATTTCGCCGGATTGTGTGCATAGTCATCAATAACCCAAACACCTTTTTTCCGCCCAAGAATCTGATGACGTCGATAAATTCCTTCATATTTGGACAAACTTTCCGCACTAACTTTCAAATCTACTCCGATTTGGTGAGCTACAGCGATCGCTGCAGTTGCATTTTCGGCGGAATGTCTTCCGATGGAATTCATTTCGAATTTTTGATTTAGTACTTCAAAACTTAAATTAAATCCGTTTTGTTGAAAGTTTTCAGCAGAAAATCCTGCATTTTCATCTTCAAAACCGAAATCGTTTTTGGGGTTTGCAGACAATGTTTTCGCCAATGTATTTGATTGATTTACAACGAATAAACTCTTGGTATTATTTTTAAAAATGGTGAATAAGTCAATCAATTCATCAATTTCCTGATGGTCTTTATCTATGTTTAAAAGTAAACCTATTTCCGGCTCGTATTGAACCACTGAACCATCGCTTTCGTCCGCTTCGATGATCAACCAATCGCCTTTGCCAACAGCTGCATTACCGATTTTTCCTTGCTTGATAATTGAGGTTAAACCCGCGCCGGAAATAACACTAGGTTCAAGCTGAGCATCAAGTAAAATTTGAAATAACATCGCAGATGTCGTTGATTTTCCGGAAGTTCCTGCAACTGCAATTGTTTTTTTACTTTTGGCGATGATAGACAAAAGTTCACTTCTTTTAATAATTGGGATTCCGAGTTCTTTTGATTTTTGAACTTCGAAAACCGAGTCTTCAATTGCTGTAGAAACGACTACCAAATCAGTCTCTGTAGTTATTCCGCTTCCGTCCTGCAGGAAACAACTGATTCCTTCGTTTTCTAATTGAGTTTTTGTTTTGTTGTAGGTTTCAGGCAAGAAATAGCGGTCGCTTCCCGAAACATTTTTTCCGATTCCTTTCAGATATTGTGCAATCGCACTCATTCCAACACCAGCAACGCCGATAAAGAACACATTCTGGAAATCGTTAATATTTTTAATCATTCTTTGATTTTCAGTACGTTATAGAAATTTATTTTCAACCAACCCCCAGAGTCGCTGCGCAAATTCGTCAACTTTAGTCCAGTTTTTGGCGTAATAAACGTCGCTTAAATATTGTTTTGCATCTTCCAGATTATCGTAAGAATTCAGTTGATCGATTGTTTTTTTCAATTCATCTGGATCGCCATTGAACAGATGTTTGGTGAAAGCAACTTTATCATTCAAATCCAGTCGGAATTCAGGTTTTCTTTTTTCCGCCTCCATAAAATCAGTCGGAATATTGCTCTTCGCAATGCTTCCCGGAGATGTATTTTCCGGATTTGTTTTGATCGGTTTCTCTTCCAGATCCTCCAATGGATCTTGGTCAAAAAGATTCTGAACCGCTTTTAAACCTTTAATATGAGCAAGTTTGAATTTCTTTTCCAATGAAGGCTGATCCGTTCTATCTTCATCGTGAACTTCTTTCGGCGGCATTTTTGCATCTTCTTTATGAAATTCTACAATTTTGCGGCGGCGCTCCTCCATTTCTAGAAATTCTTTTTCCTTTTGTGCAGCAATTTCATGATCATTATTGGTTATTTCCGGCTGAGCGTTTTCTTCCACTTTATCTTCCTGAATTAGAGCTGGTTCCGGTTCAGCATCAAGAACTTCCGATTGATCGCCCTCTGCAATTTCATTAAGCTCATTCGTGAAAATTACCTCCTCTTCGATGGTATCTTCTATAAATAAAGGTGTTTCAGTATCATTTTCATGGTGAGAAACTGCCTGAACAGGAGTTAATTCCATTTGCTGAAGTGGAATTTCCGGATCCGAAGAAGGTGGAGAAAACAAGTCTATATTTTTTTCCAAAATCCTCAAAAAGGCGATGCGATCGGTAATTTCAGCAAACAAATCTTGTTTTGCGAGCAGTTCTTCCTTGGAATTAATTTTTGAAAGCGTTTCGAGAATACTTTTGGATTCAAAAAAAATTTTTTCCTGTATATCTTGAAGTTTTTGCATAGTTAAGCTATTAAATTTCCTTAATTTTGGTCTTTAAATATTACGGCTAAATTAACAAATGTTTTTAGAAAATACAATTAATCACGCAAAACAAAGCGGATGGATGGAAGTTATCTGTGGATCGATGTTTTCGGGAAAAACCGAAGAACTTATTCGCAGGCTTCGACGAGCGGAAATGGCAGGACAAAACGTGGAAATTTTTAAACCCAGACTCGATACTCGATATGCAGAAGAAGAGGTAGTTTCGCACAATCAAAATAAAATAAGAAGTACTCCGGTGGAGAGTCCGAATGAGATTCTCCTTTTGGGATCAACTTGTGACGTAGTGGGTATTGACGAAGCACAGTTTTTCGATGACAGCATTGTAGATATAGCTAATCAATTGGCAAACAATGGAATACGGGTGGTAATTGCCGGTTTGGATATGGATTTCATGGGCCGACCATTTGGTCCAATGCCCAATTTAATGGCGACCGCTGAATATGTAACCAAAGTCCATGCGATTTGCAAAAGAACAGGCAATTTGGCAAATCATTCGATGCGTATATCGACCAATAAAGACTTGGTACAACTGGGCGAAACTGAAAGCTACGAAGCCGTAAGCCGAAAAGTTTTCAATGAAGAATATCTGAACAGAAATAAATAATGAACTACACTACCCAACAACTCTCTGAAATTACAGGTTCCGAACTGATAGGCGAAGGACAACTGTTGGTAAAAAATATCGATTTCGATAGCCGAAACATCTATTCACCGGAGAATACAGCTTTTGTAGCGATCACAACTTCTAAAAATTCAGGCGAAAAATATATTCATGCTGCAGTTGAAAAAGGAATAAAAATCATTATTGCAGAACATCAAAATCCGGAAATTGAGAATATCACTTGGATTTTGGTAAAAAATTCGGTTGATTTTATTCAAAAATTAGCGAAATATCATCTTTCTCAATATCACTTAAAAACCATTGGAATTACTGGAAGCAACGGAAAAACCATTGTGAAAGAGTGGCTTTATCAAAGTCTTTTTAATGATTTTAAAACCGTGAAAAGCCCGAAAAGTTTTAATTCACAAATCGGTCTTCCACTTTCCTTGTTACAAATCGGAAAGAATGACGAAATCGGGATTTTCGAGGTGGGAATTTCCAGACCAGCAGAAATGGAGAAGATGGAAGAAATTTTCTCTCCTGAAATTGGAATTTTAACACATATAGGCGCTGCACATGCTTCCAATTTTGAAAATGTGGAACAGCTGATTGACGAGAAATTGAAATTATTCAAAGATTCCAAAACAATTATTTTTAGTGCAGATAATGAATTGGTTTACCGAAAAGTACATGAATTGTATTCAAGTAAAAAATTAATTTCGTACGGGCTTCAAAACCATAATCATCTCTACATTAAAAATGATTGGACTGATCGCACGTCCACTTTAGAAATTCAATATTTTGACGAAAAATTCATGCTTTCTGCGCAACAGAGAGATGAGGCGACACTCAGCAACGCACTTTGCATCATCGCAGTTTTAAAAGAATTTAATTTTTCAACGCCGAAAATCATTGATAAAATCAATGCACTGAAATCCGTGGAAATGCGACTTGAAAGTGTAAATGGCGTCCGCAATAATTTAATTATCAACGATTCCTATAATTTGGATCTGGATTCATTGAAAATAGCTTTTCAGTTTATTAAAGAATATAATAAGCCTAAGAAAACACTGATCTTAACGGACTTTGTGGAAGGTAAAAATTCCAAACAGCTTTATCATGAAGTTGCGGAGTTAACCAACGTACAGCAGTTCAGTAAAATATTCCTCATTGGTGAAGAAATTACCCAATACGAAAAACTATTCACGGCAGAAACTTATATTTTTGACAGCACCAGTAAACTTACTGAAAGCCAACAGCTCAACCAAATAGAAAACGAGCTCATTCTATTAAAAGGAGCACGAAAATTCGAAATTGAGAAAGTAAAGAACCATTTAGAACTACAGAAACACGACACGGTTTTGGAGGTGAATTTAAATGCAATTCTTCATAATATCAACATTCATAAAGGTTTGCTAAAGCCCAAAACCAAAATGATGGCGATGGTAAAAGCGTATTCTTACGGATTGGGCGGCTATGAAATTGCCGAATTTTTGCAACATCATCACATCGATTATCTTGGTGTAGCGTACGCAGATGAGGGTGTTGATCTAAGGAAAAACGGGATTACGACGCCGATTATGGTGATGAATCCGGAGCAACACAGCTACAACATAATTATCGACTATGATCTAGAGCCGGAAATTTATAGTTTTCGCGTATTGGAATTATTTCATCAACAGCTCGTTCAAAAAGGAATTAACAAGAAATACCCAATTCATATCAAACTCGAAACTGGAATGCACCGACTTGGTTTTAAGGAAGATGAATTGGATGAGCTCATTGAAAAGTTGAAGATGATGAATGTGACAGTACAATCCATTTTCAGCCATTTATCTTCATCGGATGTACCTGAAGGTGAAGAATATACTTTAGAACAAATTGATATTTTCACTAAAAATTCAGAATATCTAATGAAAGGACTTCAGTACCGCCCGATACGACACATCCTCAATACGTCCGGAATCGTAAGTTATACTGATTATCAATTTGATATGGTAAGGATTGGGATTGGAATGGTAGGAATTTCATCTAATCCCGAGATTAAAAAGCAATTAAAAAATGCAGTAACATTTAAAACCGTTATTTCACAAATTTCTCATGTAAAAAAAGGCGAATCGGTGGGTTATAGTCGAAGATATCAACCTGAAAAAAATACTAAGATTGCAACCGTACCTGTAGGCTATGCCGACGGAATACCTAGATTAATTGGTAATACTGTCGGAAAAGTGGGCATTCATCAGAAATTATATCCGATCGTAGGAAGCGTTTGTATGGATATGATGATGATTGATATCGACGATTCGACTGCAAAAGAAGGCGAAGAAGTGATTATTTTCAATTCTAATCCAAGTTTAGAAGAATTTGCATATTATTGTAATACAATTCCTTACGAAGTTCTCACTTCGATTTCGAGAAGGGTAAAAAGAATTTATATAAAAGATTAAATGAAAAAACTCCTCCTGCTACTTCTTGCGATTTTTATCAATAATCCTTTGTTTGCTCAAGTTAAAGAAGGATTTACGGTGCCTTCGCATCCGAAAATTGGTTTATCACTTGCGGGCGGAGGCGCCAAAGGTTTTGCCCATATCGGGGTTTTAAAAGTTCTGGATTCTTTGGGGGTAAAAGTCGATTATATTTCCGGAACCAGTATGGGAGCAATTGTAGGTGGGCTTTATGCATCCGGATATTCGGGTAAAGAAATAGAGAAAATTGTACTCGATACCGATTTCTACAATATTATCGCCAACGAAAAGACCAGAAAAGAAACCACATTCTTTAATAAATCCGTTGATAAATACATTTTGAATCTTCCGGTAAAAAACGGAAAAATTAATGTAGTTCCCAAAGCAATATCAACGGGTCAGAAAAACATTTATCTGCTCAAAGAACTCTTTAAAAATGTTTCCACGATTGATGATTTCTCGAAATTACCTATCCCTTTCATGTGCATAGGAACCAATCTAGAAAGCGGAAAGATGGAGATTTTCGAAAAAGGAGATTTGGTAAGTTCTATTATGGCAAGTTCCGCATTTCCCTCGCTCATGGATCCGGTTAAAATTGGTGATTCCCTCTACATTGATGGAGCGATGACGGTGAACTATCCTTCCAAACCTTTAAAAGATAAGGGTATAGACATCGTTATTGGAGTCGATTTAAGCCAAGGACTTAACACGAGAGAAAAATTACAATCTGCGATCGATATTTTGAACCAGGTGATAGATTTTAGTATTCAGAAAGAAACCAAAAACCAATATCAATACACTGATATCAATATTCATCCCAATTTGGAAGGAATGAGCGCTACCAGTTATGATGCAAAAAAGGCCATTCTCGACTCCGGTTATGCTGAAGCGAAGAAATATATCCAACCGCTGTCTTTGCTGCCTAAAAAAGAAGAAACAGTGCTTCGTGCGCCGTTAAATTCTGTTTATTCGAACGTCTATAAGATCGATAGTTTAATACTTGAAAACAATCATATTTTTAAGAAAAACTATGTTCAAGGAAAAATGAACTTGCGTGTTCCATCACTACAAACTTACGGCGGCATCAATAAAATGATCGATAAATTATATGCTACCAATAATTACACTTTGATTAATTATGATATCATCCAGAAAGGCAATTACAATTTTCTCAAACTTACCGTAACAGAAGATGACACCCGCTTTTTCTTTAAATTTGGTTTGCACTATGATGAAATTTTTAAGACAGGATTACTGCTTAATGCTACTGCAAAGCGCCTATTATTCCGAAACTCGATTATTTCATTAGATGTCGTAGTGGGTGATAAACCTCGTTATTATTTCAATTATTTCATCGATAACGGCTATATTCCGGGAATTGGAGCTTATGCTTCCGGGATGACAATTGACCTTACGGACGTCAATTCCAACCAATATGAAAGATGGAATTGGTTTCGCAATGAATTATTTATACAGTCCATTTGGAGAGACAAGTATGCTATTGGCGGTGGAATGAGTCATGATTATTTTGAGTCTAAATTTGCTGGAATTAAAACCTACTCCAATTCCAAAAATTTTGTGAACGCTTATGTTTTCATTAAAACTGACACCCAAGATGATAAAAGTTTCCCATCAAAAGGGCTGTTCCTGCACGCAGAAGGTAAAGCTTTGGATTTGTTGAATGATGAACAAGAAGGTCGGACCGTACAAATGAAAATTACTTCCCAACTCAACTTTCCACTTTCACCAAGTTTAACTTTTCGTTTAGGATTATTTGGCGGAATTACCGTTGGAGAAGAACTTTCAAAATATTATCGTTATAGAATCGGTGGGATTTTCGAACAAAATTTAGGCAATTTTGTAAAATTAATGGGTTATGAATTTGGACAGCTAGATGCCCAAAATTTGCTTGTTGCAACCAATAGTTTACAGTATAATGTTCACAAAAATTATTTCTTGACGGGACATTTCAACATCGCCAATTTATTTAACGATGTAAAAGTTGATGACATTTTACACATAAATGAAACATCAGCAGGCTTGACGGCAGGATACAAATCTCCTTTCGGCCAGATCAAATTTAATTATAGTAGATCCATAACTCAAAATAATAATGTTTTCAGTGTAATACTGGGGCATTGGTTCTAATATTATGATACAATTCTTTTTTGAAAACATTGATAAAATCGCTCTTTCCGATAGAACAAAAGATTGGTTAATCAATTTGATCACCAATGAACAAAAAAAACCCGGAGACATCAATTACATTTTCTGTGATGATGAGTATCTGCTGAAAGTAAACCAAGACTTTCTACAACATGATTATTATACGGATGTTATCACATTCGATTACGTAAAGGGGAAAACTATTGCAGGAGATATTTTCGTATCTTTGCCGCGCATTTCTGAAAATGCTGAAACCCATTCCAAAGATTTTAATATTGAATTACATCGGGTCTTAGCACATGGAATCCTCCATCTTTGCGGTTATAAAGATAAAACTGAAGAAGAGGTGCAGGAAATGCGCAAAAAAGAAGACTATTATTTAAAATTTTTATAAAAATTTTCTTGTTGATTAAGTGGCCTTTTAATTCAATAAAATTGATAAAGATGCTATGATCAACCATAAATTGGATAAACTTTAAATATTGTTTCACGTGAAACAATCAATACTAATCAGTTCTTATAAAAGATAAAATGATCAACGAAATATACGACGTAATAGTTGTAGGTGCGGGACACGCAGGTTGTGAGGCAGCAGCTGCAGCTGCAAATATGGGTTCCAAAACTCTTCTGGTAACCATGAATATGCAAACAATCGGACAGATGTCATGTAACCCAGCAATGGGTGGAATTGCAAAAGGGCAAATCGTAAGAGAAATCGATGCGATGGGTGGTTATTCAGGTATTGTTGCGGATAAATCTGCGATACAGTTTAAAATGCTGAATCTTTCGAAAGGTCCGGCTATGTGGTCACCAAGAACTCAAAACGATAGAATGCAATTCGCTGAAGAGTGGCGTTTAGCCTTAGAAAACACTCCTAACCTCGACTTTTTTCAGGATATGGTGAAAAGCCTTATCATAGAAAATAATAAGGTGACTGGAGTAGTTACGTCTCTCGGAATTTCTATCAAAGGAAAATCCGTGGTTCTTACAAACGGTACTTTTCTAAATGGTTTAATCCATGTTGGAGACAAGCAACTCGGAGGTGGAAGAATGGGTGAACCCAGAGCCTTCGGAATCACCGAACAATTGGTTTCATTAGGTTTCGAAGCAGGAAGAATGAAAACCGGAACTCCTCCTCGGGTAGACGGAAGAAGCTTAGATTATTCCAAAATGGAAGAACAAAAAGGAGACGAAAATCCTCAGAAATTCTCTTATACAGATACCCCAAAACTCACCAAACAACTCAGTTGTCATATTGTTTATACCAATGAAACAGTTCATGATATTCTAAGAGAAGGATTTGATAGAAGTCCGATGTTCAATGGTACCATCCAGAGCATAGGTCCAAGATATTGTCCAAGTATTGAGGATAAAATCAATCGTTTTGCTGAAAGAAACCGTCATCAGTTGTTTGTAGAGCCTGAAGGATGGAGAACGGTTGAAATATATGTTAATGGTTTTAGTTCGTCATTACCTGAAGACATTCAAATTAAGGCCATGAGACACATTCCAGGATTTGAAAATGTGAAAGTCTTCCGCCCTGGATACGCAATTGAGTATGACTACTTCCCTCCTACTCAACTAAATCACACTTTGGAAACCAAACTAATCGAAAACCTTTATTTTGCAGGTCAAATCAATGGAACCACAGGTTATGAAGAAGCTGCAGGTCAAGGTTTAATTGCGGGTATAAACGCTCACAACAAAGTACATGACAAACCGGAATTTATCTTAAACAGAGACGAAGCTTATATCGGAGTGTTGATCGATGATTTAATTACTAAAGGGACGGAAGAACCTTATCGAATGTTTACTTCCAGAGCAGAATACCGGTTGCTTTTAAGACAAGACAATGCAGATATTCGCTTGACTGAAAAAGCTTTTGAATTAGGATTAGCCAAGGAAGATCGCCTAAAAAGAGTACATGAGAAAATAGCAAAAAGCAACGAATTGGAACACTTTTTAAAAGAAACTTCATTAAAACCAGGAGTCATTAATCCTATTTTAGATTCAATAGATTCTTCCCCTGTTGATCAAGCATTTCGTGCTGCACAAATTCTTACCAGACCGAATATGAATCTTCAAAAATTAGAAGAAATTGATTTCATTAAAGAAGTATCGCAACAATATGAAGATGAAATAAAGGAACAAGCTGAAATCAATATCAAATACAAAGGATATATCGAAAAAGAGAAGGAAAATGTAGCAAAACTCAATCGTTTGGAAACCATAAAAATTCCGGAAGATTTTGATTTTACTAAAATCAGTTCTCTTTCATCAGAAGCCAAGCAGAAAATGACGAAGGTACAGCCAAAAACCATCGCTCAGGCCGGAAGAATCAGCGGAGTTTCACCAGCGGACATTAATGTTTTATTGGTATATTTAGGAAGATAATTTTGGATAAAAGATATGTTTCACGTGAAACTATAAACTTAAAACTTCAATATTTAACTATTGAAGTTTTCATTTTTAAAAATGAAAATAAATGAAAATTAAAGATCATTTCTTGTCTCAGGAAACTTTCGAAATAATAGAAACTTCTATTAAGGGAGTTTACAAAACTTATCCGGTCCCCGAAAATTTAGCTCCATATTATGAAAGTGAAAAATATATTTCTCATCATCAGGATTCCGGAGGTTTAAAGGAAAAGCTTTATAAATTTCTTCAAAGATTTAATTTAAATTATAAAAGAAATATCATCGCACAGGAACTGTATCGGAATGCAACTGTATTAGATTATGGTTGCGGAGCTGGTGAATTTTTAAAATTTATAGAAGACGATTTTACGACTTTTGGATTCGAGCCGAGTGATGCAGCAAGAAATTTTGCACAACAGAAACTTCAGAAAACTCAACTCATAAATGAAATCGATTCGATAGAAAACGGAAGTTTAGATGCCATTACTTTATGGCATGTTTTTGAACATATCGAGGATCAAGAAAATATGTTGAAAAAATTTCATGATAAATTAAAGGATAAAGGAATACTAATTATCGCAGTTCCCAATCCTGGTTCGTACGATGCAAAAAAATACAAAGAATATTGGGCAGCTTACGATGTACCAAGACACATTTTTCATTTCACAAAATCGGGAATGGAAAAATTAATGAACAATGAAAACTGGAAAATCAAAAAAATAAAACCTCTCCTACTCGATTCATTTTATATCTCCATGTTGAGCGAAAAATACAAGAAATCATCAATTTTTTGGATCAAAGGAATGATTCACGGAGCGATTTCTAATTTTAAAGGGTTAAAAAACTACGATTTTTCAAGTTTGATATATGTAATCGAAAAAAAATAGTTTTTCGATTTTTGACCGGTTTATTAAGGTCAATTTTTGAGAAAACGAAACTATTTTTTCGCAAATTTAACGCAGAGCCACGAAAAGCGAAAAAAAAAAAGTTTCCAAGGGATTTGGAAACTTTTTCTTTTTTAAATAAAAATTAATTATTGATCGCTTTTACACCAGGAAGTTCAAGTCCTTCTAAACTTTCCAGCATTGCACCTCCTCCTGTTGATACGTAACTTACTTTATCCGCATAACCGAACTGTTTTACAAATGCAACACTGTCGCCTCCTCCAACTAGAGAAAAGGCTCCTAATTTGGTAGATTCGGCAATACTGTCTCCTAAAGCAATGGTTCCCTCGGAAAAATTAGGCATTTCGAAAACTCCGATAGGTCCGTTCCATAAAATCGTTCTGGAGTCCATCAATACATCGTGAAATAAATCTCTGGATTTTGAACCAGCGTCCAATCCCATCCAACCATCAGGAATATCATAAATATCTACCTCTTTTCTTTCAGCATCATTATTGAATTCATCTGCAATAATAGTATCTACAGGTAAATATACTTTTACATTCAATCCTTTTGCTTTTTCTAAAATTTCCAGGGCAAGATCCATTTTATCTTCTTCGAGTAAAGAATTTCCAATATTTCCACCTAAAGCTTTAATAAAAGTAAATGCCATTCCACCACCGATAATTAAATTATTTACAGCAGGTAAAATATTTTCTATAATGGTAATTTTAGTTGAAACTTTAGACCCACCAAGTATTGCAGTTACCGGTTTTTCGCCACTTCCTAATACTTTATCAATAGCTTCCAGCTCTTTAGCCATCAATAAACCGAAAAATTTAGTTGATGGGAAAAATTGCGCAATAACTGCAGTAGAAGCATGATTTCTATGAGCTGTACCAAATGCATCATTTACATACGCATCACCGTATTTAGCTAACTTTTCAGCGAATTCTCTATCTCCAGCTTCTTCCTGATCATAAAACCTAAGATTTTCCAGAAGAAGAATTACACCCGGTTGTAGGTTGGCCGACATGTTTTCAGCTTCCTCACCTAGACAATCCTTACAGAACTTTACTTCTTTACCGAAAACTTCTTCTATTTCTGGAATTATATTCTTTAGAGAAAACTGCTCAGAAAATTTTCCTTTTGGTCTGCCAAGATGCGTCATTAAAATTACAGATCCCCCATCATTCAGTATTTTTTCGACCGTAGGTTTCACCGCTTGAATTCGGGTATTATCCGTTACCTTCAAATCAGCACTTTGGGGAACATTAAAATCAACGCGCACCAAAGCTTTTTTGTCCTTGAAGTTGAAATCATTAATTGTTTTCATAAAAATCTCTGTTTTTTAGTTTCACAAATTTAAGATTTATTCGGCCGATTAAAAATTTAATTTGATATAAAATTCCACAATCCCTAAAAACTCATTTTATCTACACTATATTCTTTTTTTTAAAAATAATAAATGAATACTGTTGTTGTAGCGGACGACTTTGGGGAAAAATAAAATCAATTATTTTGTAACAAATATTGGTAGATGAATTCATATATAATTCACATTGCAAGTCCTTGATTTTTAACTTAATTTAATATTTACCAACAATTGTGAATAAGTAATCCAGAAAGGGTTTATTAAAAACTGTACGATGGAAAACCACTTCGGTTTCTCCCCAAAACTTTCCCTAAAATTTTTTCTAAAAGTTGAATTGAATGTTGCAATATGAATTTAATATGAATAAAAAAAGGAAATTTTTTAAAGACTTATCCACACGAATTTCGAGTTATCCTCACAAGAAATGTGCATTACTTTATGGTTAATAAAGACAATGTTGAGAAGTAAAACATCTTATTTTTCCGTTGAACTGATCATTATTTTCTGCTAAATGCTTAGATTTTGATAAGAATTGAAACCCTATTTATATTAATAATCATAAATTTGTATCAACTGACAGTCTGATCATAAAAGAATAAAATGAAAAAAATAGCTATTGCTTGCGATCACGCAGGATTCGATTACAAAGAAATCATTAAAAAACATCTCGAAAATCAATATGAAATTGAAGATTTTGGCACCTACTCGAAAGATTCTGTGGATTATCCTGATTTTGTACACCCTGCGGCAAGTTCTGTAGAAAATGGAACCAACGATTTGGGAATTCTTATTTGTGGCAGTGGACAAGGCGTATCCATTACAGCAAATAAGCATCAGCAAATCCGATGTGCATTATGTTGGGATACCGAATTAGCAGCTTTAGCAAAACAGCATAATAATGCGAATATGGTGGCAATTCCGGCAAGATTTATTCCCAGTGAATTGGCAATTGATATCGTAGAAACTTTCCTCAATACCGAGTTTGAAGGAGGAAGACACCAGAACAGAGTGGATAAGATCGCATTTTGCTGATCCACCACAAACAAAAACTAAGTAAATGGCAAAAAAAAGCAAATTCATATCTCATAAAAACAACCATAAGCTCCAAGAAATTGGACGTTTGATTTTGTCTTTTATGAACAAAAACTCCACGAAAATCTATAATTATAAGCAGATTTCGGATGGAATAGATTATAGAAATCCGCGACAGCGCGAGCAGGTGATTCAGGCGCTGCACAAACTTATTTCCGAAGAGCGAATCAAGGAAGTAGAAAAAGGAAAATACATCATCAACCTTAAGATTGAAGGTACTTTAACAGGAATTATCGATTTTAACCAAGCCGGAAATGCCTACGTAAAAGTAGATGGCATTGATGAAGATATCTTTATCCATTCCAAAAATGTGAAAGATGCGCTACAAGGCGATAAAGTACTCATCGTAACCTATCATTTCAAAGGAAGAAAACTAGAGGGTTCGGTTTTGGAAGTTCTTGAGAGATCTCGCAACGAATTTGTAGGAACTTTTCAGTTGATTAAACATAAAGATTTCGGTTTTGTGGTTTGCGATAAAAAGACTATTAATACCGATATCTTTGTTCCTAAAGGTAAAATTGGTGGTGCCAAAGATGGTGATAAGGTGGTTGTGAAAATGACCGATTGGCACCCAGGAGAAAAAAATCCGGAAGGTGAAATCATCAAAGTTCTCGGAGCGCCAGGCGAGCAAGAGACCGAAATTCATTCTATTTTAGCGGAATATGGCCTCCCCTACGCTTTCCCCGCGGAAGTGGAAAAAGAAGCCGATGAAATCGATCGTAGGATTCTCGAAAGTGAAGTGGCAAAGCGCCGAGATATGCGAAAGATTTGCACCTTTACCATCGATCCAAAAGATGCGAAAGACTTCGATGATGCCCTTTCTATACAGAAATTGGATAATGGAAACTGGGAAATCGGTGTTCATATCGCCGATGTTTCTCATTATGTAAGTCCGGGAACTTTGTTGGATGATGAAGCCTACGAAAGAGCTACCTCAGTTTATTTGGTGGATCGCGTAGTTCCGATGTTGCCGGAAGTTTTAAGCAACGATGTATGTTCATTACGACCGAATGAAGATAAATACACTTTTTCCGCAGTTTTTGAACTTGATGATCAGGCAAAAGTGGTCAAAGAATGGTTTGGCAGAACCGTAATTCACTCCGACCGAAGATTCACCTACGAAGAAGCGCAGGAACGAATAGAAAGCGGAAACGGTGATTTGGCAGAAGAAATCCTTACTTTGGATCGATTGGCTAAAATCCTTAGAAAGGAAAGAATCGATAATGGTGCAATAACCTTTGACCGAAGCGAAGTGCGTTTCAACCTCGATGAGAACAGCGAACCAATCGGTGTTTATTTTAAGATCAGCAAAGATTCCAATCATTTAATTGAAGAATTTATGCTTTTGGCCAACCGAAAAGTTTCGGAATTTGTTTCCTTGAACAAAAGAGGCGAACCTACTGGAAATACCTTTATTTATCGTATTCACGATGACCCTGATCCCGCGAAATTAGAAGCTCTTAGAGAATTTGTATCCACTTTCGGCTACAAAATGGATTTGGCAAATACCAAGAAAGTCGCCCAATCTTTGAATAAGTTATTGAACGAGGTAAAAGGAAAGGGTGAGGAAAACATGATTGAAACATTGGCGATGCGATCGATGAGTAAAGCCATCTACTCTACCAATCCTATTGGGCATTACGGCTTAGGATTCGATTATTATACGCACTTCACCTCTCCTATCCGCCGATATCCGGATCTTATTGCACACCGTTTGTTACAGCATTACCTCGATGGAGGAAAATCTCCTAATAAAGAAGAAATCGAAGACAAAGCCAAGCATTGCAGCGCCATGGAAAGGCTTGCTGCAGATGCAGAAAGAGATTCCATAAAATTCATGCAAGTTAAATTCATGGAGAAACATTTGGGTGAAGAATTTACCGGAGTTATTTCCGGCGTTGCAGATTTCGGTTTCTGGGTTCAAATCCCGGAAAACGGTGCAGAAGGACTTATCAAACTTCGTGATTTGATGGATGATTCTTACCAATATGATGCAAAATCTCATGCAGTAATAGGTTCCCGAACCGGTAACCAATATCAACTGGGTGATGAAGTGAAAATTAAAGTAATGAAGGCGAATTTGATACAGAAACAATTGGATTTTAAAATTATTAATGAATAGATTTCGATGATCTGTCCCTTCAAAAACAATCAATCACCATCTCATCAATTATGATTGAACTTTTTTTATCCGCTATAGGATTAGGAATAATGCTTAGCTTGGTCTTTCTCGGACCTATTTTTTTCCTGCTTATTGAAACCAGTTTTTCCCGCGGTCCGCGACATGCTTTTGCGTTGGATATGGGCGTTATTACGGCCGATATTATTTGCATCGTTGCGGCATTTTTTGCCAGCGCAGATTTGGTACAGCTCATTGATAAACATCCTGGTTTTTACCGAATTACGGCCTTTATTATCCTTATTTATGCGGTTTATATGATTGTTTCCAGAACTAAAATGCATATCGCAGGGGAAGAAAAGATGATTAATCAGAATTATTTTAAAACCTTTCTGAATGGGTTTTTCTTCAATATTCTAAATATCGGAGTTGTACTTTTTTGGTTGGTGACGGTCATATCAGTGCGGAATGCCTATCCAAATCTCGATGAATTTCTTTTGTACATGGCTTTGGTGGTAGGAACTTATCTAGTCATCGATATTTTAAAAATATATCTGGCAAAGCAATTTCATGATAAGTTAACCGAAAAATTAGCCAATCAAATTCGAAAAGGAGTAGGTTTTATCTTAGTAGGTTTCAGCATATTTATTTTTCTACAAAGTTTTAAAAAATTCAACCAATTCGATCGTAAGTTGGAAGAAGCAGAAAAAACAGAAAAAAAATTAAGCACGTAATGAACAATATCATTTTTCCCAAAAACTTAAAAAAAGGAGATCAAATCGCCATTATTTCTCCAGCCGGATCGGTGAACGAATCTCAATTGGAAAACGGTTTAAAAATCATTAAATCAAAGGGTTATGAACCTGTTTTCGGCAAACACCTTTATACCAGCTATTCGAACGGTTTTGCCTATGCTGGAACTGAAAAAGAAAGAATTTCTGATATGAATTGGGCGTTGAATGATGAAGAAATTTCTGCAATTTGGGCATCGAGAGGCGGTTATGGTTGCCAGCATTTGCTTAGAAATTTAAAACTTTCAGAATTCAGAAAGAACCCAAAATGGTATATTGGTTATTCGGATAACACTGTCATACAGAGTTATTTGTTGAAAAATAATTTTGCTTCCATCCATGGACAAACGGTGAAGACTTCAAGTTTTGGCGTTTCCCAAGAGAGTTATGATCTTACTTTCGATATTTTAGAAGGAAAATTACCCAAATATTCTATTGGAAAAACCACTTTCAATAAAGTTGGAGATGTTGAAGGTCAATTGATTGGCGGAAATTTAGCCCTTATTTATGCGCTGCTTGGAACGCCTTATTCCTTTAATTTTAAAGATAAAATCCTTTTTATCGAGGACATTGGCGAAAATTATTATGCACTCGATCGCATGATGATTTCCCTTGATTTGGCCGGAGTTTTCAGACAAATTAAAGGATTAATTGTGGGTGGAATGACCAATATGGGCAACGAAAAGGACAATAAAAACTACGAAGAGAGCTTCGACGAATTTGCTTATCAAATCATTTCGGAACGGTTGAAAAAGTATGATTTCCCCACTGTTTTTGGATTTCCGAATGGACATATTTATGACAATCGTCCGCTGATTATTGGTGCAAAAGTAGCTTTGAAATCCTATAAGAAAGTGGAAATTAATTTCTAACAAAATGGCAGATCACAACGATTTCGGGAATTTGGCAGAAGATTTAGCTACAGAATTTTTAGTTAAAAAAGGCTATAAAATTCTCGCTAGAAATTTTCATTTTCAAAAACTAGAAATCGATATCGTAGCTGAATTTAATGAAATAATCGTCGTGACCGAAGTGAAAGCCCGAAGTTATACGACAGTTATCGAACCACAAGAAGCCGTAACGGAAGGAAAAATAAAGTCGATTGTTTTATGCGCAGATTTCTTCATGAAAGAGAAAAAACTAGACAAAGAAGTTCGTTTCGATATCATCACCATTGTCCCCGATTCAGACGGCGTTATGCAAATTACTCATATTGAAGATGCTTTCCAGAGTTTCGATGCCAATTAATTATTAATCATTTTCTTTTTAAAATATGAAAACAGCACTTATCACCGGAGCCACCTCGGGAATTGGAAAAGCTACTGCAAAATTGTTTGCTGAACAAGGTTTTAAACTTGTTATTTGCGGAAGACGAACCGAAGTTTTAGAGGAATTAAAAGTTGAACTTTCCCGATTTACCGAAGTTTTTGCTTTAAACTTTGATCAAAGAATTTTCAGTGAAGTTGAAAAAGCAATTCTTTCCCTACCTGAAAACTTTAAAAATATTGACATTCTCATTAATAATGCCGGAAATGCACATGGATTAGAACCACTTTCCGAAGGAAAAATTGAGGATTGGGATGCGATGATGGATGGAAATGTGAAGGGACTTTTGTACGTTTCTAAACTCATAATTCCTGGAATGAAAGCCAAAAAGTCGGGACATATTGTGAATATTTCTTCCGTTGCGGCCAAACAAACGTATGCCAACGGCGTGGTTTATTGCGCTTCAAAAAGAGCAGTGGATGTAATTTCCGAAGGAATGCGCCTAGAACTTACCGAATTCGGAATTAAAGTGACCAATATCCAGCCCGGATTGGTTGAAACCGATTTTTCAAAAGTTCGTTTCAAAGGGGATGAAGACCGAGCAAATACCGTTTATCAGGGTTTTAAAGCATTGGAAGCTAAAGATGTCGCCGATGCAATTTCCTATTGTATTAATGCTCCGAAACATGTTGTCATTTCAGATTTAACGATTTATCCGAGTGCGCAAAGTGAACCGAGAACGGTTTATAAAAATTTGTAAAAATCATTTCCCAACATGATTTGATTGTCTTTGAATTCCTAAATTTGCCGCATGAAAATCCTCCACATCGAAACCTCGTCGAAAAACTGTTCCGTTGCCATTTCTGATGGCGAGGAATTACTATGCTTATGCGAAGAAGTTTCAGAAAATTATAAACAGTCCGAAAGTCTTCACACCTTTGTAGAATGGGCTTTAGAAGGCGCTGAAATTTCGCTCCAAGACTTAGATGCTGTTTCTCTGGGAATGGGACCCGGTTCCTACACCGGCTTGCGAATAGGTTCTTCCGCCGCAAAAGGTTTTTGTTATGGGCTAAAAATTCCTTTAATCGCTGTTAATTCCCTGGAAACGATGATAGAACCGTTTTTAAGCCGCGAATTCGATTTTGTGATTCCTTTACTCGATGCAAGAAGAATGGAGGTTTATACCGCTATATTCAACGGAAAAACCGGCGAAATACTCTCGGAAACTGAAGCGAAAATCTTAGATGAGACTTCTTTCCAAGAATTTAAAAATAAAAAGGTGATTTTCGTGGGCGACGGAGCCACAAAGGCGAATGCTATTTTGCAACTTCCAAATGCGGAATTTGATGAGAACATCTACCCTTCCGCGAAATTTTTAATCAAAAAATCCGTAGAGAAATTCAATCATAAGGATTTTGAAGATGTTGCTTATTTCGAACCCTATTACTTAAAGGAATTTCAAGGGACAAAGAAGAAAAGCAAATAATAATAAAATTACTGTTCAACGCAAAAAATAGGCTGTCCCAATTTCGAGACAGCCTAATTTTTTATTTTGTTTCTGCAGGTTTTTCCATTTGCAAACTTTTTCCAGACCTTCTCTGAGGTGGTGCAGCATCGGTGTTCGTTCTTCCCTGTGGTGTGGCAAGTTCTGTGGTTTCTTCTTGAGGGCGCATTGGCGAAGGAGGCGCATCGTCGTCGTGAATTTGTGGTTTGCCAGGTCCGGACGAGGGGTTTCTATTGCCGTTTTCGTCTGTAATTTCCATCACCAAATCACTTTTCAGATACTTCAGCATTTCTTTAGCTTTTTCGCCTTCAAGCGTTCTGGAATAGTTGAGAGCAATTTGTTCGAGTTGCAAAATCATGATCTCCTTCCCTGCTATTTTTCCGGAATTAAAGGCATTTAATAAAGCGAATTTCGGAACGAGTGCATCTTTCGGATATTTTTCTAATGAGTTTTCAATCAACTCTTTACTTTCTGTATACTTTTCTTTACTGTATAAATCGAAAGCTTCAGCATATGCTTTTTCCACTTCTTCGGATGATTTTGCGAAGGCATTATTTTTAGGATTTTTTACAAATTCCGCATACGAAGTGTAAGGAAATTCGGTGAGAATCATTTGTTTTGCTCTTTCACCGGCTGCTGGATTTTCTTCGTAATTAAAGGCAAAAATACTGTACAACGCTTGCAATTTGGTTTCCTGATCAGGATTGGAATCAACAAGATCGTAGAGAGTTTTGGTCGCCAGTGGCGTATCGGAAAAGAAATTTTCATACATTCTTCCAAGACCTAAACTTGCGGTATCGCGTGCCTTTTTAAGTGCCAAAATTTCTTCAGTTTTGGTAGGAATTTTCTCAATATAAAAGCTCGGCTCCAGTCTTCTCGGATCCGGCGCTGAGGAGATTCCCATGGCTTCATTTTTAAGATCTTCGATGGAGTTGCTTCGTGCGGAAGTACGCCAATTGTCGCTCAAACTTCGGTTTCCCCAGATTTGTTTAAAGCTGGCTTCCCCTTTGGCTACGGTACTCAAATTGGCAAAATAGAAACCTCCTTTTTGAGTTCCAAAATCCTGGAAACCACGTTCGCTATTTGCAAAGATGGAGTTCGAGGAATAATCGCCCGTATCGAAACCTTGGCTTCTTTCGTTTCTTTTTCTTTCGAGTTCTTCCTTAGCTTCTTTAGCTTTTATGGCTTCAATATGCTTGCTAAAGTATGCTATTTTTTCCGCTTCCGGCATTTTGGTCAATGCCAAAATACTGTCATTTTTTTTAATTAAATAATAATTCGCAGAAACCTGTTTGATATTCGATGATTTCTCTTCCAAAAGAATTTTCGATGGTTGATAGGTCATCACCGCCAAAGCAGAATCGTAGTAAGCACCTGCCGAAAGGTAATCGCTTTCTTCAAAAAAACCCTTTCCAATTTCGTAATAATCCAGTCCACGGATTTGCGGATCCGATAATTTTTCTTTCAAAGACTGAGCGAAATAAGCTTTTGCTTCCTCTTTTTTTCCGGCTTTGTTGGCCATTAATCCCAATGCGTAGTAAAACTCATTTTTTCGCGAAGCATAGGTTCCCTTCTTGCTGATTTTTTCAATGTATTCTTTAGCACCTTGGTAATCGTCCTTTCCATTAAAGGTTTTTGCGATCTCAATTTGCGATTTCACTTCAAATTCGAAATTGTTCGCGTTTTTGTAAGCGGAAACAAAGCTTTCTCTCGCTTCCTCATTTTTGCCAAGAGTTGCCAGGATTTGACCTCTTAAAAAGGCAATTCTGCTTCTTAATTTTCTGTTTTTGTTAAGTGCATACGCATCTTCGAGCTCGGTAATTGCATCTTCTTTTTTTCCGGCTTGTAAGAGCATTTCGGAATAATAAATGCTGAGTAATTTCTTATAATCTTTCTTGAGATCCTCTTTTTTTAATTCAGCAAAAACGTCTTGTGCTCTCGAAAAATCTCCCATTTTCGAGTAAGCCAGTCCCTGATAGATTTTTGCCAGTGGAAGCCTTTTATCTTTTCTCATGTTCGAAAAAATATAATTTAGACCATCCAATGCTTCAAGTGGTTTGTTGTTGTAAATCCTTGCTTGAGCGAGCAAAATATGGGCATCGAAAATCTTTTTATTTTTTTCCTCTCCCCCTTTCATTACAGAATATTTGGCAATGGTTTTCAGTGCTTTAGCTTCAGAAATTTCAAGAATTGACGCGCCCGATTTCGTCGATGTATTTCCCGAATTTCTTCCAGGAACACCTGGTCCATTTAAATTAGGATCGTCACCAAACATTCCGCTCGATTGTAAATCGGTTTCTAAAGATTGCTCATCATAAGTTAAAAGCTGAATATAAGGAGCATAGAAATTGTCCTGATGAGCCTTATCGCGGTTTTTTAGTTCGGTTTGCAGTGCTTCTTTGCTGTTAAAAAGAGTGTTGTAATAGGAGAAAAATCCTTTCATAAAGGAAGAATCGTTTTTCTTTTTCCTGGTAGAACAAGAGTTGAGAACGGTGATTGCTAAAAGGAAGTAGATCGTTTTTTTCATTATTTGATAATAACTTGTAAATCGGCATTTTAGTATAAGATTGCCGGCTAATTTTTGTAAAAATAATGATTTTTTACTTTTACCACTTATTTATTGAAATTCTTTTAATAGCGCATGAAGCAAATGGGTTGGAAGTCCCATAATGGTGTAAAAACTTCCGTTGATTTTTTTGATTTTCGCCATGCCGAACCATTCCTGCACGCCGTAGCTTCCTGCTTTATCGAAAGGCTTACAACGGGTGATGTAGTCGCCGATTTCCTCTTCGGTCAGTATTTCAGTTTCTACTTCCGCAATATCGGTCACAGAAACGCATTTTTTTATGCTTCGAAGCGTGATTCCGGTAAGAACCTGATGGGTATTTCCGGAAAGTTTTCGGAGCATTTCTTTGGCCTCGTTTTCATCTTTTGGTTTTCCCAGAATTTCGTTTCCAATCGCAACAATGGTATCTGCGGTGATTAGAATTTCGTTCTCTGAAAGCTTTTTATAGGCATTGGATTTCAGTTCCGAAAGGTATTCCGCTACTTTTTCGATCGCTAAATCTTTCGGATAAATTTCATCACAATCAACTTTTACGGATTCAAATTCAATATTTAAACTCGTTAAAAGCTCTTTTCTTCGCGGAGAGTTGGAGGCTAATAATATTTTCATCCTTAAATTTTAAGTGCTTTTGGTATCATCTTCCATCCATTTTCCCTGAACTTTCATCACTTGTTCAATCACATCTCGAACAGCACCTTTTCCGCCTTCGATTGGTGAAATATATGCTGAAATGGCTTTCACTTCCGGAACCGAATTTTTAGGGCAGGTTGCAATCCCCGAAGTTTTCATCATTTTGATGTCTGGTAAATCGTCGCCCATGGTTAGGATTTCTTCATTGTTAAGACTATATTTTTGTTTGAATTCTTCATATTTCAAAATTTTATCCGAAATTTTGGCGTGGTAATCCGTAATTCCAAGATAATTGATTCGGTTTCTCACCGCAGGATCGTCGCCACCGGTGATGACGCAGATTTTGTAATCATTTTTCACTGCTTTTACCACTGCGTATCCGTCCAATACGTTCATCACCCGGCACATGCTGTTATCGGACATCAAGTAGACGCTCCCGTCGGTAAAAACTCCGTCTACATCGAATACAAATGCCTTAATATTTTCTAATTTTGATTTATAACTCATACATTTTCTTTATCGATTCATTGATAGTTTTATAAATTTTAAGATGTTCTTCATCTTTAATTAAAGCTTCATGAAGTTTCAATACTCTTTGGTCATTTCTCACAGCGGGACCCGTTTGCGCAGATTTTGGTTCAATTTCATGGATTTTATGAACAGTTTCGTCGATTAATGGCAAAAAATAATCAAAAGGAATCTGTTGGGAATCCGAAATTTCTTTGGCTCTTGCAAAAAGATGATTCACAAAATTGCAGGCAAAAACCGCGGTGAGGTGAATGTATTTTCTTTTTTCATAATCGGAAATTGTTACCTTTTTCGAAATCTGAGAAGCGAGATCTCTCAGCAGTTCCAAATCTTCACCATTTTCAGCTTCTACAAAAAACGGAATTTCTTCATACTGAAGCTCTTTCGATTTAGAGAAAGTTTGTAGCGGGTAAAAACTGGCTTTTCTATAATTTCCCAGGAGAATTTCTTTGGGCAAAGAACCGGAAGTGTGCGCTACCAAAGCGTTTTCATTATTAATTTTCTGTGAGATCTCCTCTACCGAATCATCATTTACTGAAATCAAATACAAATCCGCGTTCGCAATTTCTGTTGTGGTAAAAGGAATTTTAAATTCTTCTGAAATTTCTTTCAGCGCCAATTCGTTGCGGCCAAAAATTTGGATAACGGGAATATTTTTTTGAGAAAACGCTTTCGCCAAATGATAAGCTACGTTGCCGGACCCGATGATAACAATGTTCATTTAAATTTAATTAGTAACAAAGATAATTATTTTGCTTTGGACTAAAAATTGAAATACCTATTTAACTTTTAAGTAAATTTACCATCAAAATCCCGAAAGCATCTCAATGAAGATCCAGGAAAGCGAAATTATCGAGTTGATGTCTAGCGAAAAAACCCGTGAAAAGGGAGTTCGCCAGATGATGGATGCATATCAGAGCAGGTTGTATTGGCATATCAGAAGAATAGTGGTAGACCATGATTTGGCGCAGGATACTTTGCAGGATACTTTTATTAAGGCATACCAGAATTTTCATCAGTTTAAGCAAGACAGTCAATTATATACTTGGCTTTATCGGATCGCAACCAACGAATCTTTGCAACAGCTGAAAAAATCGAAAAGAATGCAAAAATCGGATGAAGAAACCGAACATCATTTGCAAAATCTGGTTGCAGATAATGTTTCTGCGGAGGCCGAGGAAATTCAGATTTTGTTGCAAAAAGCAATTCAATCCTTGCCGGAGAAGCAAAAATTGGTGTTTACTATGAGATATTATGATGATTTACCCTACGAAGAAATTTCAAAAATTCTCGATATGTCGGTGGGAACATTGAAAACAAATTACCACTACGCGAAACAAAAAGTTGAAGAGTACATCAAAGCGATTTACACCGAATAATTTATTGGATTGAATTTGAAAAGCCAAATTTTAAGATGAAAAATTTAGATATAGAACATTTAGAACGTAAAAATATTTACAAAGTTCCCGACGAAAGTTTCTTTGCGGAAATTCAGGCAAAAGTTTTGCAAGAAACCGCACCGAAAAAGGAGACCAAAACCGTGAAACTGAACTGGATGTACGCTGCTGCTGCGGCAATTGCGACGGTTTTTGGAGCTACTTTTGTTATTAACCAGAATGAAAGTGCAGAACCCCAAAACTTGGCCACAACAGAAGTTTCTGAGCAGAATGCAAGTGTAGTAAATAATTCAGAATCAATCATTAAACCTAAAAATGAAGCGAAAATTGCTTATCAAACTTTAAATGATGATTTAACTTCCATCGAAGTAAATTATCCAAAAGAAAACACAACTATAGTAAATGTTGCTGAAAATGCAGAAACAAAGAAGGTTGTAAACAAGAAGATACAAACTGCAGTGCAATCTCCAGAAGTTCAAGTTGATCAACTACTATCAAGTTTTACCTCCACTGAATTGGCAGATTTAGGGAATAATTCGGAACAAGATATTTATTTGGATCTGTATAATTAAATGGGAAAAGACATGAAAAAGACTTTATTGATATTAATGATTCTGCTAATTGCATCCACTAATAGTTTTGCCCAAGAACAGAAGTATGATTGGAAGAAAATGAAACCGGAGCAGCGAAAAGAACTGATTCAAAATATGAGTCCAGATGATAGAATGAAGCTGTTGAAACAATTTCGGGAGAACATGATGGTAGAAGAGCTGGAGGTTGCGGAAGATGAACAAGCTGAGTTTAAGAAACTTTTTGCAGAATATCAGGATAAACAAAATGAAATCAAAAAGAAATTCAAGACTGATGAAGATTACGATAATATGACCGATGAAGAGGCAAAACAAAGACTCAACGAAAGTTTCGAAATAGGACAACAACTTTTGGACAACAGAAGGGTTTATTCACAAAAATTCATGAAAGTGATCAAACCACAGCAAGTACTTCAGATGTACCAAACCGAAGGAAAGATGCGAAACAAAATATTAGACAAAAAACAAGTCGGACCCGGGAATACCAGTCCGCAGCGCAGGCGACCATAATAGTTTATTTTTTTAATGTTTGAGCGACCTCTGTAATCCTTTTTGCAGAGGTCGTTCTTTTTTATGCAAAAGCGGGCGAAAATTCATCTAAATTAAAATATTTCATAAAGATTATTGCTGATCTAAAACATTCAATACAATCCGCCAAAAAATACTAAATTTGCAACCTATCAAGAATTGAATGAAAAACATACGAAACTTTTGCATCATTGCACATATCGACCACGGAAAATCTACCCTGGCTGACCGGCTTTTGGAATATACGAATACGGTTACCCAAAGAGAATTGCAATCGCAAACCTTGGACGACATGGACCTCGAAAAAGAGCGTGGAATTACCATAAAATCTCATGCAATACAAATGGATTATGAGCTGGATGGCGAACAATATGTACTCAACCTGATCGACACTCCGGGCCACGTTGATTTCTCCTATGAAGTATCTCGCTCCATCGCCGCCTGTGAAGGTGCGCTTCTGATCGTAGACGCTGCTCAAAGTATTCAGGCACAAACAATTAGTAACTTATATTTGGCCTTGGAAAATGATTTAACTATTATTCCTGTCCTCAACAAAATCGATCTACCTTCAGCAAATCCAGAAGAGGTTACCGACGAGATTATGAATCTTATCGGATGCGATTATGAAGATGTACTCCGCGTTTCCGGGAAAACCGGCGAAGGCGTTCATGAACTTCTGGAGCAAATTGTGAAGAGAATTCCGGCTCCGGTTGGAGATGAAAACGGGCCGCTTCAGGCGCTTATTTTTGACTCTGTTTATAACCCTTTCCGAGGAATTGAGGCCTATTTTAAAGTAGTAAACGGAAGCATCAAGAAAGGTCAGCGCATCAAATTTATGGCGACCGATAAGATGTACGAAGCCGATGAGGTAGGAACTTTAAAACTAAAACAAGTTCCAAAAAAAGAAATCAAAACAGGCGATGTAGGTTATATTATTTCCGGGATTAAAGATGCCCGCGAAGTGAAAGTAGGCGACACCATTACTACTTTCGAGAATGGTGCAGCAGCTCCAATTGAAGGTTTCGAAGAGGTGAAGCCTATGGTTTTTGCCGGCATTTATCCGATAGAATCTGAAGATTTTGAAGAATTGAGATTTTCACTGGAAAAACTTAGATTAAATGACGCGTCACTTGTTTTTGAGCCAGAAAGTTCTGCCGCGTTAGGATTTGGTTTCCGATGTGGATTTTTAGGAATGCTTCACATGGAAATTGTTCAGGAAAGACTCGACAGGGAATTCAATATGGACGTCATTACCACCGTTCCGAACGTTTCTTACCACGGATATACCAAGAAAGAACCCGAAAAAGCTATCTTGATCAATAACCCATCCGAAATGATGGATCCTACCACAATGGATCGGGTAGAAGAACCTTATATTAAAGCCACCATCATCACAAAATCCGAATTTGTAGGTCCAGTGATGACTTTGTGTATTGAAAAAAGAGGTGAAATCGTCAACCAAAGTTATCTGACTTCAGAAAGGGTAGAGCTGGTGTTCAATATGCCTTTGGCGGAAGTTGTTTTTGATTTTTATGACCGTTTGAAATCTATTTCAAAAGGATATGCGTCCTTCGATTATCATCCAATTGGTTTCCGTCCATCAAAATTGGTGAAAATGGATATCCTGATCAATGGTGATATGGTGGATGCACTTTCCTCATTAATTCACGACAGCAACGCCTATTATATCGGAAAAAGAATGTGCGAAAAACTTCGCGAATTAATTCCAAGACAACAGTTTGATATCGCTGTTCAGGCGGCTTTAGGAACCAAAGTTATCGCCAGAGAAACCATAAAAGCCTTAAGAAAAGACGTTACCGCCAAATGTTACGGAGGTGATATTTCCAGAAAGCGTAAACTCCTTGAAAAGCAGAAAGAAGGTAAGAAAAAAATGAAACAAATCGGTAGAGTAGAGGTTCCACAATCTGCATTTATGGCGGTATTGAAACTGAATGATTAAGATGAGTTGGGCGCCTTAATCCGCCTTCCACTCCCGCTTTTTTTCTTTTTAAGAAAAAAGAGCTCCGTTCAAGTCGGGGCGCGGGTTTTCGCATTTTATCCAATATTTTATAACAACAAAATTCCTGTTTCGGCGGGAATTTTTTTAGTATAAGACTTTTTAAATTGCTATCGTTTTTGTATATTAGAGAGATAACATATTAAATGTCAAAAGATGCAAGAGTTTTTAGCAAATTTAAAAAAAGCACTAAAACAGAACCCAAATCTAATTCCGGAAATTCCTGTTAAAAAAGAAATTATGTCAGAACAAGAATTGGCATTATTATTTGAAGAAGATAAATCAGAGAACAATGAAAGATCAGGTGAAGTGGGTTAATTTCCTTTTCTAATTCTAATAATGTAGATTTTGTATTCCTGATTTTTTCAGGAATTTTTTATTTACTTTCGTTAAAAATTTTAATAATGAAATTCAAAATACTCATCATTCTGTTTTCCTCCCAGCTTATTTTCTCACAACAGAAATTCCCAACTCCTTACGAAATAGGCAACGGAAACCAAACCACAACTTATGAAGAAATGGTGAAATATTATGAGAATCTCGATCAAAATTTCGAAAGCATTACGGTGGAAAATTTCGGGAAAGATGATAACGGCGAAACGATAAAGGTTGTTGTTTTCACGCCAACAAAAAATAATAATAACGCTACAATACTCATTAATAATGGAATTCATCCCGGTGAACCGGATGGAATTGATGCCACCATGATGCTGATGCGAGATTTGGCTACTGGAAAGATTCCTGCTAATAACCTTAAAATCGCAGCAATCCAATCCTATAATATTTCCGGAATGATGCGAAGAGGAAAATACAGCCGCGCCAACCAAAACGGACCGGAAGAATACGGTTTTCGCGGAAATGCTCGAAATTTCGATCTGAACCGCGACTTTATCAAAACCGATTCTAAAAATGCCAAAAGTTTTCAGCAGATTTTTCAACATTTCAAACCGATCTATTTTATTGATAATCATGTAAGTAACGGTGCTGATTACCAATATTTATTCACTTATATTTCTACGAATAAAGAGAGGTTGGGCAAGGTTTTAGGGAAATATTTTAATGAAAAAATGCAACCGCAAATTCTCAGTCATTTAGAGAAAAAAGGAATGCTCACCACGCCTTATGTCAATATCCATGGTGATTCTCCAGATGAAGGTTTCCCAGCATTTATGGATTCTCCTCGTTATGCAACGGGTTACACTGCGCTTTTTAACACCATGGGAACTGTTGCCGAAACACACATGTTGAAACCATACAAAGATCGCGTAGCTGCGACGTATGAATATATATTGAGTTCCATTCGTTTTGTAGAAAAAAATGCTTCCGAAATCCACAAGAAAATGGAAGAAAATATCGCCAGTTTACAACCGGGAAATCAATATTCACTGCAATGGAAACTAGACGAAAAACAATTTAAATTGATTGATTTCAAAGGATTTGAAGCCGGCACGAAACCTAGCGAAGTTTCCGGAAAACCCAGATTATTTTACGACAGAACAAAACCTTTTACCCGAAAAGTGAAGTTTTTTGACGAATATATTTCCACGAAAAAGATCGCTATTCCTCGCTATTACGTCATTCCAAAATCGGAATATAAAGTAATTGAGCACTTGAAAAGAAACGGTATCAGCATGAAGGAAATTTCTCGGGATTCGGCGATTTCCGTGCAACAATACCGAATTTCCGATTTCAAAACAGTGAAAACTCCTTACGAAGGCCATTATCTTCATTACGAAACTCAGGTAAAATCTGAAATTAAAAACAGAGGTTTCAGAAAGGGAGATTTTATAGTTCCTACGAAGCAATCTGGCGTGAAATATTTGCTAGAAACCTTGGAGCCGGAAGCAAGCGATTCTTTCTTCAATTGGAATTTTTTTGATGGAATTTTAGGCCAGAAAGAATACTTTTCCGATTATGTTTTCGAAGATACCGCCGCTGAATTACTTAAGAACAATCAGGTTTTAAGAACCGCATTTGAGTTTGAAAAAATCACAAATCCCGAGTTTGCAAATGATGGAAAAGCCCAACTGGATTGGATTTACAAAAATTCAGAATATTACGAAGGTTCGGTAAATCTCTATCCGATTTATAGAATTCCTTAATCGTAAAGGATCATTTTTAACCGCAAAAGCGCTAAATGTTTTTTAGTTTAAAGATTTTAAAAAGTGAGCAAAATTACATTTTAGGGTTTTGCAGTCTTTTGAAATGCTGTCTTCATTCTTTCTTTTGCTTCTTTTGCGGTTAAAAAAAACATCAAACTGTGTATTTTTCGGTTATTATCTTACTATTTTGGCGAGCTTTTTTTAAACCACAAAAGGGACAAAAGATTTTTTTGGTTTAAAGATTTTAAAAAGTGATCAAAATTACATTTTAGGGTTTTGCAGTCTTTTGAAATGCTGTTTTCCAATCATTTCTTTTGCCTCTTTTGCAGAAAAAAAAACAGCAAATCTAACAGTTTGCTGTTTTTTTATCTAGTTATTTTGGCAGGCCTTTTTTTAAAGCATAATTGGCTCTTTCTACGGCTTTTCTTTCTTTCCAATCCATGTATTTTTTCTTGAATTTGGCTTTCATGAAGTTATCAAAATTTCTTTGAATGGTAAGATTCCAAAGGGAATGCGCTTTCACTGCCCAAGATTTATCCCAAGCTCGAAGTGAAATCGAAAAACTTCCATCGAGGTATTTCATCCAATGCCACCAACCGGTTGGCATAAACAAAGTATCGCCGTGTTCCAAAAAGCATTCAACCCCTTCAATTCCATTGAGAGCCGGGAATTTTTCGAAATCTGGATTGGCGATATCGAAATCTTCTAATGCGTAAGTAGCATAGGGGATTTTGTAAAGTCGGTCTTTCCATTTGTAATCGAAAAGGAGAATATGTTTTCTGCCATTGAAGTGCGTGTGGAAGATATGCGCCATATCGATATCATAATGAAGAAAAGTCACGGAACCTTTCCCACCGAAAAACATATTGGGAAATTTATCGAGAAAACCACCCATGAGTTTCTTGGGTGAAATATAATCTTCGAGAAGTTTCGGTGCAGATTTGATAGGATCGAATAGGAAAATCCGAAGATCGGTGGGCTCCCTTTGTATCAAGTCGATATAATCGCCGAATTTCATTTTCGCTGCAGAAGCATTGATCGGAGCAGAAGGATCTGCTTTTGAGGAATCATAAAGCGGTACCTCCACATCTCCCACTACTTCCTTCATGTACTCCATGGTCCATTTTTGGTAAGCTGGCCAGTTTTTAGCCATATTTCGGATCACAACTGGTTTTCGGGGAAGCAGATATTTCTCCCGGAATTCTTCTTTGCTAATGTCTTCTACAACATCAATCGGCGTTAAATGAAGTCCCATATTAATTAAATATTAAGGCGCAAAATTAGCGAAAAAGAATTTTCAATGACTAAAGACATGATAGTTTTTATCAAAAACGGAAGTAGATTTTAGCTTGAAACTTTTTGGTTATCGTCCTGTGAGTGTAACAAAAACAGAGCATTACCTACTTATTAAATAAAAATATCCATGAAGTCTTTCTTTACATTTTTCTATTTTTTATTATTTTCTGTTTTTGCTAATGCACAAACTACGGTTTCCGGAAAAATTACGGATTCGGATGGGCAACCAATTCCCAGTGCAAGTGTAACTGTGGAAGAACAGGGCAAAGACGCCATCATGGCTTATTCCATTACCAATTCTAAGGGGGAATATAAAGTGACTTTCACTTCTGCTGAACAAAATGTAGAGCTGAAAGCCAAAGCATTTAACCAAAAACCATTTTTAAAAATTATTAAAAATGAGAATCAAAACCTCAGTTTCACGATGGATTCCGATGCCACAGAAATTAAAGAAGTGAAACTGAAGACCAAACTCATAACTAAAAAAGGAGATACCATTTCTTATGACTTGAAAGCTTTTGAAAGTAAAGCAGATCGTACTTTGGCAGACGTTTTAAAGAAAATACCAGGAATTGAAGTGAATGGCGATGGTTCGGTGCTTTATCAGGGCGAACCAATCAATAAATTCTATGTGAATGGGAAAGATTTAATGGAAGGCGGTTACGGAACAGTAAACAATTCGTTGCCCAAAGATGCGGTACAAAAAGTAGAAGTGATGGAAAATCACCAACCCGTAAAAATTCTTCAAGATAAAGTTCCTTCGGAAAATGCAGCCTTAAACGTGGTGTTGAAGAAAACGGTAACCATGACGGGCAGGGGAGAAGTTGGTGTAGGAATAGATCCACTACTTTGGAATGTGAAGCTCACGCCGATGTTCTTCGGACAAAAAAACCAATGGGTGGTGAATTATAAAGCCAATAATAATGGCGAAAGCGTAGAGAAAGAAGGCAATCTTTTAGGTTTCGGAAACCGATGGGAAGGAAGACGAAGCCAGGCCTCGCAAAAAAGCTGGACTAACCTCGAAACCGCCGATGTTCCGAGTGTTCCGGAGAAAAGATATTTGCAAAATAATGTTCATTATTTCTCGGCAAATTTATTGACCAATCCTTTTAAAAATAGAGAATGGGAACTGAAAGCCAACGCAAGTTATACCAACAACAGCATCGAAAGAAATGATAACAAAGTTGAAATCTTCCAAGTAGGATCGCCGAGATTAACCAGCGGAGGAGAGTTGACCTCTTTTACGGCTAATAATTTCTACACCAATGCGGTAAAAGGAGAATTGATTTTTACGAAAAATGCGAAAAAAGGATTCTTTAAAAACACCACAACTTGGAATGGTTTCTGGAACGAAAGCGACGCGATTACCCAAAGAAATACCATCAATGAAGATGTTTTAGGAAATACGTATGCTGAAAATCACTCTTCAGCGCAAGGCTTACATTCGCCTTCAGGAATGATTCAAAACTCATTAAGCACTATTTTACCTTGGAAAGAAAAGCTTCTCAACGTGATGAGTTATTTCAGTTATCAAACCGATAAACAAACATTGACCATCAATCCATCTTCTTACCTGAATATGGGCGGAAATTTCCCTGAAGCGGATCAGTTCAATATTTCCCAACAGTTTGCAAAATCAAATACATTGCTTGCGAATCATTCTGCTTCGGTAGGTTTTACTTACAAAAAATTCACTTTCACCCCGGAAATCGGACTGAATATGAGTTTCAATAATTTGGAATCGGTTTTATTGGGCGAAAATATTAATTTGCATAGCTACGGATCTGAATATGAGAATGATATGGAATGGAATGAATTACAACCATATACTCAAGTTGGCGTTAATTATAAAGCTAGTAATTTCAATTTAAGTCTCAATTTGCCACTGAATTTTTATGGAATTACCTATAAAGACAACATAAGAAACCAGTATTTGGACAATAATAAAACGGTTTTCGAGCCGAGTTTTTTTGCTACTTACGATTTTGCTTCGTTTTTCAAATGGTGGGTTTTTGCCAATCAATCGTATGATTTCGGAAACTTCGGATTTTTATATGGTGGGAAAATGCTCACCTCGCCTTTGGGACTTACGATGAGGTATGATGCACAAAATCCTTTGATGCCGGAATATCTTTCCAGAAATTTGGGAACCCGTTTAGAATACAGAAATCCGCTGAACAACCTGTTTTTTAACGTGCGATTTGGTTACAACACCAATGACAGGAACATTATCGAAAAATTCACCGGGCAGGGCTTCAGTTCACAATTGTCATTAGCAGCGATTGATAATAAGGTAATTTCCCGAACACAGAGCGCGGAAATAGGGAAATATTTCCCGAAATTCAAGACCAATGCTTCATTAAGTTTTTCGAACAGCAATAGCAACGGATTTACTTTCTATAATGATTTGCAAAGAACAAAAGCAAACCGCCAAAATGTAGGATTTAAGTTTAATAACACTTATTTTTCTTGGTTAAGTGTAGATTACAACATCTCGTTGAACTGGACAGAAAACATCAACGAATCTTTCAATATTTCACAGAAAAATTCCGGGTGGAGCCACAATCTTGCCGCTTATGTTTATCCAATGGAAAATCACACCATTGGTTTTTTCTGGGACGATTTGAATACAAAATCCGGAAGTGAAAGTTACCGAAACTCTTTCTACGACCTTTCTTACCAATATACTTGGTCTAAAAAGAAAATCGATTTTGAAATCAAATGGTTAAACATCGGAAACAAAAAAGTCTTTGAAGATATTTCCTACAGTCCGGAATTTTTGTTGACGACCAAACGAACCATGTACATTCGTCCTAGCCAAGTAATGTTTACCGTGAAATTTAATTTTAAATAAGGTATAGGATATTGCGCGATGTTGAGCAGTTTTTAATTCTATATCATTTAGATTTTTTTGGTAACAGTAAAACATATTCCGGCGATTTTCAAGTTTACAAAAAGTAGTCGTAGAAATCATATTGTTGTTCGATACGAATTAGAAAAAGCACCGAGAATTTACTTCTGAAAATCAAAAACAAAACAATCGAAATAATTCCATAAAAATTCCCGCTTTACCAAAACAAAGCGGGAATCCATCATTTAATTAACTTATCTAAAAACAACTAAAACATTTGTTCATCGGCACTTTGTCCGTAGCTTCCCGGAACGGGAATTTCATTCAATTTATAATAACACAATATGCGCTGTTAGTCGTATTAATTTCATTTCGAGCGTAATCATTTCGACCGTGCAAAAATTTTTTGCTGAATTTTGCGGTGGTTTCGTCTTATTGCTTGAGCTCTTCTTTGACATTTGGTAAGATGTTCATACCCAAAATTTTATGGGATAAAGTTACTGTGTTTAGATGAATGTTCAATAATAAAAAATAATAAAATTTTCTTAAAAAAAATGTAACAAAAACATTATCTTAGTTACTAATATTTAAAATTAAGAAAAATGAAAAAATTATTGTCTTTAGTGCTTCTTACCGCATTTTTTGTGGGTAATGCACAGGAAACTGCAAACCGGTTTTTCTACGAACTTACCTTTAAACCAAAGAAAGAAGCGGAAACTACAGAAAAAGTGATGACTGTTTTGGACATCACAAAAGATAAATCCATCTACAGAGATTACACGATTTTGGCTCAAGATTCTATTTTGAAAGTTCAGGTCGAAGCGATGCAGAAATCGGGTGTTTTCAAAGATTTATCAAAATCCATCACCCAACCGAAATTTGCTTTCAAAGTGAGAAAAGCTTATCCTTCAATGAAGTACACGTATAGCGAAACCATTTCCAGCGGATTTAGTCCTATTGAAATAGCATATTCTGGCGATGCAAAAATTGCTTGGAAAATTGATCCTTCTGCAAAACAAACGATCGGCGCTTACAAAGCTCAAAAAGCAACAGCAGACTTCGGTGGACGCCAATGGACAGCGTGGTTTACCAATGATATTCCGTTTCAGGATGGGCCGTACAAATTCAGTGGATTGCCTGGACTTATTGTAAAAATTGAAGATTCCGGTAAAAATTATTCATGGGAATTAAAAGGAAATAAAAAAATCGAAAATTACAGCGAAGTTCCTTACATTGAAACCGTATCTTTTGGCGGTGCACCAAAATTGACCGAAGTTTCCAAAGAAAAATTCGAGAAAACTTACAACGATTACAAAAAAGACCCTTTTGCTACCGCAAGACCCATGTTGAAGCCGGAAATGCTTTCCCAAAAAATGCCTGGTAGCGATATAACCATCGGAGAAATGGTAAAACAGCAGGAAAAAACGTTGAAAGAATTTTACGAATCCAACAACAATCCTATTGAAATTGAAACTGCTCCGGCGAAATCCGGCAAATAAAAATTCATATACACTAAATTATTATTTTACCCGAGAACGCTTTGTTTTCGGGTTTTTTTATGAAGTATATCAGTTTACGGCATTTGCTTATTTAGATTTAATTTAAATAACGTATCTTTGCTAGCAAAATAATTGAGTCTTGAAAAGAGATAATTCTAATAAATTATGCTGTTTCCCGAAAGGTAAAAATGGAAAAGTTCTTGGTTACGAAAACGAGGACCTGAAGATGCCCAACAAAATTATCGAGATGGGACTTCTCCCGGAAACCGTTTTCAGAATCCTTTATCAAGCACCCTTTAAAGGTCCGCTTTATATCGAATTCGGCGATGAAAAAAGCAGAATTGCTCTTCGAGAAGAGGAAGCAACATTTATTATTGTAGAAGCTGTGTAATGCAAAAATCTTCCAAAAACAAACAGATACTTTTGGTCGGAAACCCGAATGTAGGAAAATCCACCGTTTTTAATTTGCTTTGTAACAAAAAGCAAAAAACCGGAAATTATGCCGGCGTCACCGTAGCCAGCCATTCCGGAAATTACCACTACAAAGGCGAAAACGTAGAAGTTATCGATTTGCCAGGTTCGTACAGCGTTTATCCCACCTCCGAGGATGAAGCGATTTTTTCTAAATTTCTGATAGAAGAACAGCAAAATTATTCCGGTGTTGTTTATATTTTGGAAGCCTTGAGCATCAAGCGAGGTTTGCTTCTTTTTCAGCAAATTCAGGATTTGGGAATTCCCATTTTACTGGTGGTGAACCAAATTGATCAGGCAGAAAGGCGAGGCATTACCATCAATCTGGATGAACTTTCGAAAGCATTAGGCGTGAAAGTTTTGCAAACCAATGCGAAACAAAATTTTGGAATGGATGAACTTCGTGAAGCTATTTTTAATGATCATTTCACCACATCTGAAACGGTTTCCTTCGAAATTCCCATGGAACAGAAAGGTTTGGTTTTCAAGATTTTATCTGAGACCAAAGAAAAAAATCAATATAAAATCTGGACGCTTCTTTCCTCCGATACTTACATTGGCAAACTGGAAACGGTAAAAGATCAAATGAATGATGATGAGGTGAAGTGCTTGGTTCCGAAAAGACTACAGACGCAAGAAACCATCAGGCGTTACCAGAATATCGATAAAATTATTTCAAAAGTTTTATCTAAAAAACCTCAGTTTAAAGAGCTTTTAACAGAGAAATTAGACAAAATTCTGGTTCATAAATTCTGGGGATATGTGGTTTTTGCTGCTATTTTGCTTTTCATTTTCCAAATGGTCTTCTTTATCGCTGCGTATCCTATGGACTGGATCGATAGTGCAACGAGTTGGATTGCCAATTTCGCAGCAGAGCATTTGCCTGCCGGACCGATTAATTCATTGATTTCCAACGGAATAATTCCCGGAATTGGAGGGATTGTAATGTTTGCGCCACAAATCGGAATCTTGCTGTATTTCCTTTTTCTGCTCGAAGATTCAGGCTATATGGCGAGAGTTATTTTTTTAATGGATCGTTTTTTAAGACCATTCGGACTCAACGGGAAAAGTATTGTACCATTGGTTTCCGGAACGGCCTGTGCCATTCCGGCGATTATGTCGACCAGAAATATTGAAAATGTAAAAGAACGATTGATTACCATTTTGGTAACGCCTTTTATGACGTGTTCTGCGCGACTTCCGGTATACAGCATTATCATCGGATTGATCATTCCTGATGAATATTTCATGGGAATCAGTTATAAGGCTTTGGCGCTGATGGCGATGTATATTTTGGGCTTTGTCACTTCGTTGATGGCGTCTTTAATTCTGAAAAAATTCATTAAAAATAAAGGAAAATCTTTTCTGGTGATGGATTTGCCAACGTACAAAATGCCGCTTTTCGGATATGATTTTAAACTCACTCTCGGAAAAGTTTGGGAATTTATTACCGGAGCTGGAAAAATTATATTTATTGTAAGTATTTTAATTTGGTTTTTCAGTTATTTCGGTCCGAAACAAAAACCCGATGAGTTAGTAGCCACCGATGTACATTTGGATCATTCTTATCTCGCGAAATTGGGAAAATCTATTGAGCCGGCAATTGCTCCACTCGGTTACGACTGGAAAATGGGCGTTGGAATTCTCACCAGCTTTGTTGCGAGAGAAGTTTTTGTAGGAACCATGTCCACTTTGTATTCCTTGGATGCGGATGCGCCGGAAGGTAAGGTAATTGATAAAATGCGCAACGATGTGAAACCAAATGGCGAGAAAGTTTTCAGTTTTGCGACCGGGATTTCCATTTTGTTTTTCTATGCATTTGCAATGCAATGTGTTTCAACTTTAGCGGTAGTTTATCGCGAAACCAAGTCGTTAAAATGGACTGTGGTGCAACTTGTCGGAATGTCAGGTTTGGCTTATATCGCTTCATTAATCGTTTATCAACTCTTTAAATAATGGATACTTCCTTGATTTTACAATATTTAATAATTGTAGCAATCGTTTTGTTTGCAGGATTTACTTTGTTCAAAATCATCAGAAAAAATTTCGCACCGAAAAAATTCAAAAAGGGAAAACCAGGCTGCGATTCGGATTGTGGTTGTTCTTAATTGCGGGTTGTTGCTTGTTCTTTTAGTTCGTTGATTTTTAGATGAAGTTTGGCGATTTCCGAAACATGGGTGATGGAAAACGCAATTCCAGCTTTCGCTTTTTACTGATGATGTCTGAAAACAGATCAAATCGAAATCACTGATAGCTACCAATGTCACTTTAGAGGTCAATATCATCTTTAAATTCAAAAACAATAAATTGTACTAGCATTTTTTTTGAAGCCGGCATTCTTTTGAAAAACTTCGGAAAAATAGTATCGTTATTTAGGATAAATTACATTTATTTAACAAGACAAGAGCCGTTGCTCCAATGATTTATTCGTATTTTTGCACCAATTTAAATCTCTAAATTAAAATCAATTAGGCAATGTCTTTAATAAAAAGTATTTCAGGAATCCGCGGGACAATCGGTGGAAAAGTAAACGAAAATCTTACGCCTCTTGATGTGGTAAAATTTACGTCCGCTTTCGGAACCTGGCTACAAAACAATAAAAATAAAAAAGACCTCACTTTGGTTGTTGGCCGCGACGCGAGAATTTCCGGTTCTATGGTGAATTCTTTGGTAACCGCAACTTTGCAGGGATTGGGAATTCATGTGGTGGATTTGGGCCTTTCTACAACACCAACCGTTGAGGTGATGGTTCCTGAACTGAGTGCAGACGGAGGAATTATATTAACCGCGTCTCACAACCCAAAACAGTGGAACGCACTGAAATTGTTGAACGAAAATGGCGAATTCATCAACGGAGAAAACGGTGCAGAAGTTTTGGCTTTGGCTGAAAGTGAAGATTTCAACTACGCTGTAGTGGATGATTTGGGCAAATATGAAACAAGAGACGATGCTTTTGATATTCATATTCAGAAAATTTTGGATTTACCGATGGTTGATGCAGAAGCGATTAAATCGAAGAAATTCAAAGTTGTTGTTGATGCCGTAAATTCCACAGGAGGAATCGCGATACCACGACTTCTGGAAGAACTTGGTTGTGAAGTGGTAAAACTATATTGCGAACCAAACGGTCATTTTCCGCACAATCCTGAACCGTTGAAAGAACATTTAGGCGAAATCTGTGAACTGGTAAAAAAGGAAAACGCAGATTTGGGAATCGTTGTCGATCCAGATGTTGACCGATTGGCTTTAGTGGATGAAAACGGGGAACTTTTCGGTGAAGAATACACATTGGTTGCCGTTGCTGATTATCTTTTGAAAAATAAAAAAGGCGCTGCGATTTCTAATTTAAGTTCAAGCCGGGCGTTGAGAGATGTGGCGAGAAATTTAGATTCGGAATACTTCGCGAGTGCCGTTGGAGAAGTGAATGTAGTGACTTTAATGAAAGAAAAAAACGCGGTGATCGGTGGCGAAGGAAATGGAGGAATCATTTATCCTGACCTTCATTACGGACGGGATTCTTTGGTGGGTGTGGCTTTATTTTTAACACATTTGGCAAAAGAAAACAAATCGGTTTCCGAGTTGAGAGCGACTTACCCAAGTTATTTCATGGGGAAAAAGAAAATTGAACTGACTCCGGATATCGATGTGGATGCACTTTTAACTAAAATGGAAAAAGAGTATCTAAACGAAGAGATTTCCACCGTTGATGGCGTAAAAATAGATTTCGAAAAGAATTGGGTTCATTTAAGAAAATCCAATACAGAACCGATTATCCGGATTTATACCGAAGCGTTTTCTCAGGAAGAAGCAGATCAACTGGGAGATCAAATGATAGAAAAAATAAAAAGTTTGGTTTAAAATCAAATTTTTATTACTTTTAAATAAAATTAAATAAAAAGTTTCTCCGAAGTTTAGAAGAAATTTTTGAACATCGGAAAGACAACGAGAGACTACATTGGAAGATTTTTTTGATAACGAACTGGTACGAAAGTTCGAAGAAATGGTAGAAAATAATGATGAATTGTACTTTGAAACTGAAGAATACGAAGACATCATCATTCATTACCTAGAAATGGGCGATATTTCTTACGCAGAAGTGGCCACCAATTATGCGCTGAAACTTCACCCGAATTCTCTGGAACTCAAGATCAAACAGTTTGAAGTTTGCCTAGAGCTCGAGAATTATACCCAAGCCAAAGAATTGATGCAAGAATTGAATGAATCCTCAATGGAAAGTATCGATTTTATGGTTTGTTGTGCGAAATATTACTCTAATCTTGGAAATCCGCGCAGAGCAATTGAGTATTGCTTAAAAGGTTTGGAATTAGAGGAAGAACAGAATTTCCTGCATAATTTCATCGCTGATGAATTTGTGAATCTTGAAGATCCTTTCAATGCATTGAAACATTATAAATTGGCTTTAAATTTCGATCAACAAGACGATTATGCGTTGGAAAATGTAATGTTCTGCTACAACCAACTGAAAAGAAGTGACGAAGCGATTGAATTCCTCAATGGTTACCTAGATCAGTTTGCTTTCTCGGAAACAGCTTGGTACGAATACGGGCAGTTTTATTTCAACAAAAAAAACTACGAAGAAGCCATCAAAGGATTTGATTATCTTTTGGCAATCAATCCGCAATCGGTAGGTGTTTATGCCAACAAAGCGGCTTGTTTCGAAGCTATGGGCGAGTGGTTGAAGGCGGTTGCTGTTTATCAGGAAATGCTGGAATTGGAGTATACCAAATCCTACACTTACTATAAAATCGGTTTGTGCTACAAGGAAAATAAACAACCTGTTTTAGCGCTCAATGCCTTCCAGAAATCATTGAGAGACGATCCACAGTTTTATCTTTCGATGATGGAACAATCTTATATTTATGAGGAGATGGGAGGAATGAAGGAAGCGTTGCATTTTGCCAAAGAAGCGGTTTCTTTAAATGATAATAATTTGGATTATCAAAAGCGTCTTGCATTTCTTTTTATCGATTCCGGGAAGTTTGAAGAGAGTTTAGAATGCCTGAAAAAACTTGTTGATTATGAACCAACAAGATTTTATAACTGGTACGCTTATTCGGAAGTCCTAATGTTGATCGGCGATTATGAAGATGCAATAAAAGTTTTGAAAAGCGCAACTCCAATGCATAATAGAGCAGAATTGTACTATCAATTGAGCAATTGCTATTTCCATCTTAATAATCAAAAAGAAGGAAGATTGGCATTGTCAAAGGCTTTAGAACTTGATCCTCAGCTTCTGGACGATATGAAACAAAAATATCCTTTCATAGAAGATGAAGCCGATAAAGTGAAAACCAAGAAGAAATAATTTCACCCCAATAACACAAAAAGAATCCGTCTCACAACAAAAATTGAGGCGGATTTTTTTATTGCAGTACCAATCTTCAATGTTTTGGAAAAAGAAAAAGTTGTCCTCTTTAGGCAACTTTCTTTCTTAAATTGTGTGCTAATGCATGCAATCCGAACTCCAATTCTACTTTTTTCAGACCTTTGAGGGTAAACCGCTTAAAATTGTTGCAATGTTTCAGATGTGCAAACACAGGTTCTACTTCAACCGAGCGTTGTCTGCGTTTTTTAATGCCTTCTTGGCTGTTTAATAGTTCCCTGATTTTCTCTTTGTACTGCTCCAGATGATGGTTTCGCTCTACACTGCGATTTTCTTTGGAACTGTGACAAACGCCTCGCAATGGACATCCTTCACAGTTTTTTGCCTGATAATGTGAGAGGTTTTGTAGGTAACCCGTTTTGGTTTTTCGAGTGCTTTCGTGCGTTTTCTTCATCTTCTGACCCATCGCACAGACGTAATAATCTTTTTCCTGATTGTAGTGCAGATTTTCTTTGCTGAATGTTTTGTGTTTCGCCTGATAATGGGCATCCTGCTCTTTGTCGAAGGTATTGTATTTTACAAAGGGAGTGATCTGCTTCTGTTCCAGTAACTCATAGTTCTGCTCGCTCCCATAACCTGCATCGGCAGTGAGTTCTTCTAATTCAGCCAATCTTTTTTCACCATAGAGTTTCTCAAAATTTTCCAGATGATGTTCCAGCGTGTTGAAGTCGTTGGTTTGCTGATGAATCGTGTAGTTTACAATAATTTGATTCTCCGTAGAAATTTGTGCATTGTAGGCGGGTTTAAGTTGTCCGTTCTGCATGTGATCATCCTTCATTCTCATAAAAGTGGCGTCTTCATCCGTCTTGCTGTAAGAGTTTCTTTCTTTTAAAATCGCTTCCTGAGCTTCGTATTTATCGAGGTTTTTCTCAAAATTATTTTTAATGTAATTCAGCTTGGCTTTAGCTTTTTTGTCGGAATCGGTCTTGCGGTCGCTGCCTTTCAATTTGGCATTGATATTTTCTACGGTTTGCTGGATCTTTTCTTTGCTGATTTCTTTAAACTCAGGCGGTTCAGGGTCTTTGTCTTCCTCTCTTGCCACGTTTTGAGCGTATTTCCAAAGATCTTCCAATTGGCGGAGCATTTTTTCTTTATTGGTTTTAATGGCATTTGCCCAAACAAAAGTGTAGCGGTTTGCCTGTGCTTCGATTTTCGTTCCATCCACAAAAACCTGTTTCAAACTCACCAAGCCTTCATCTGCCAAAAGCAAAACTACTTGCGAGAAAATATCCTTGAAAGCCGCTTCCAGCTTATTGCTCCGGAAGCGGTTCACGGTATTGTGATCCACAATGCTCATGTTGGAAAGCCACATAAAATTGATATTTTCCCGAAGCGCTTTTTCTATCTTCCGGGAGGAATAAATATTATTCATGTACGCAAAAACCATCACTTTGAGCATCATCCCGGGATGATAACTGGGATTTCCTTCTCTGCTGTAGGCTCTTAGAAGCGGATCTATATTAATTCTCTCCAAAATATCATTGACAATCCGAACAGGGTGATTTTCGGGAATCAATTCCTCAAAACTATAAGGAAACAGCACCAGCTGATTTTGGTTATAATGCTTGAAATTCATAAACAACTATCTGATTATCAATGATAAATATACAAAAATCCTAAATAATAACCAAAAAAAATCCGCCTCAGTTGTGAGACGGATTCTTTTATATTTTGAAATCTTATATTTTACAAATCTTTGCCCAGGAAGTATAATCCTTTCAGGGTGTGAAGTCGGTCTGCAATGTGGATTTTTTCTGTTAATGGTTTATAGACATGAGAAACTCCACCGGTTGCAATTACAAAACAATCTTCATTAACTTCATCATTGATCCGGGTGATAAATCCTTCCACCATTCCGAGAAAGCCGTAAACCATCCCGCTTTGCATACAGGAAACGGTATCCAAACCTAAAACTTTATCAGGTTTTATCAGTTCAATTTCTGGTAATTGAGCGGTATGTTGAATCAGTGAATTCAAAGAGGTGATAATTCCGGGAGCGATAATCACACCGATGGTTTCGCCGTTTTCATCGATACAACTTGCAGTTAACGCAGTTCCAAAATCAAAAATAATTTTTTTTCTTTTAGGATAAAGATGATGTGCTGCAACCAGATTTGCATAGATATCCGTTCCCATTTGTTTCGATTTCGGTTGCACTCCGGAAGGAGTACTTCGGTCAACAATAATGGGTTTTTTGCCATGAATTTTCTCAATAGCTCTCGTAATATCGTAAGTTAATTGCGGAACTACCGAACCAATAATCACTTTGTCGATTTTCTCGGCATCGATTTTATGGGTTTGATACATCATCATAAATTGCATCTGCAGTTCATCGCTAGTTCGGTAAGGTTTGGTGTTGAGAATCCACGAAATATCGCAGTTGTCATCATCAAAAAGTCCGAATCTGATGTTGGTATTGCCGATGTTGATTACAATTGAATTCATTTAATTAACGATTGAAATTACTTTACTTCTATTAGGTTGTCGTCCATATTTACATCCGCCAATCTTCCGGAAAAATCTATTCCCAAAGCGGAAATTTGTGATTTGTTGAAAGGAATCGTGAAAGTGTATTCTTTCTGTGTCCAAGGCCAATAATTTAAAGTTTCAAAATTACCATAAATATCTTTCTTTTTCCAAGTATGCGTCATGTTGAGTGGAATTTGATAATTCACCACTTTTTTATCTTTCGTTAAAACAGAAAAATCAATTGGCATCGGAACCGAACCTTTGTTTTCCAAAGTAATTGTCGTCGAACTGGACTCGTATTTCACATTTTTTACGCTATAATCGATCGTTTTGGTGGTATTAATCCAATAATGATGGAACCATTTCAAATCCATACCGGAAATTTTCTGAGCAATATGCATGAAATCCCTATCGGTAGGATGCTTCAATTTCCATTGGTTATAGAATTCTTTCATTACCAAAGATAAATTTTGCTCTCCCATGATGTAGCCCAATTGCACCAAGAAAAGTTCGCCTTTCACATAAGATGCAAAGGAATATGCAGAGCCATTATCATGGTGATCACCCAACCAAACTGCCGGTTCTTCAATGCCTCTTTTCACGAAGTTTCTGTAAGAATTTAAACTTCCTACAAATGGGTTTGCTACTGGTTTTGCTGGCGGGAAAAGTTGGTGCATTACGTAACTATCGTAATAACTGGTGAAACCTTCATCCATCCAAGGTCGTACGCTTTCGTTATATGCCAAAATTTGCTGATTCCAAGAATGACCACCTTCGTGAACCATCAGTCCAACCAAGCCTTCCAAAGAAGTTGCATTGCCCAACATCATGGTGCACATTCCGTATTCCATTCCGCCGTCTCCGCCTTGTATGAAAAAGTAAGACGGGTAAGCATATCTTCCGAATGTAGCATTCATCAGTTGGAAAAATTTGGTGATATAGGGTTTCGATTCTTCCCAAAGTTTTGTTTTTTCAGATTTTTGGTACACATAAAAAACTTTAGGTCCGTCTAGAATGGTAAAATTTTCCACGGTGTAATCTCTGTCCGCAGCCCAAGCGAAATCGAGGATGTTTTTAGCCGTCCATTTCCATGTCACCTTGTTTTTATCATCTGTTTTTATGGCTGAATTCGCGTCATAACCTCTAACGTCCATTGGGTTTTCTAGGTTTCCTCCGGCTCCGATCACGTAATCTTTGTCAATTTTAATATTTACTTCGTAATCTGAAAACGGAGCATGAAATTCCCGCCCAACATAATCGAAAGTTGCCCAACCATCGTAGTCGTACTCAGAAATTTTCGGGTACCATTGCGTCATCGTCATATCAATTCCTTCACGGTTGTTTCTTCCTGCACGTCGGATTTGCTGAGGAATATTGGCATCCCATTCCATAGTGAAAGTGGTAGAAGAATTGGGTTTTATAGGAGTGTTCAGTTCTACCTTCATGATCGTTTCCTGAACTTCAAATTTCAAATCCTTTCCGTTTTGTTTAATGAAATGAATGTTTTGGGCGCCTTCTTCTTCTTTCGGTATAGATGCCAATCTGGAAATTCCGTTGATCTGCAATCTGGAATCTCCATTTTTTCCTTGATTTTGAACTCTTTGATCCATCATAGATCCAGCTTTGAATGCATTCCAATACAAATGAAAGTAAACAACTTTCAATTCGTCGGGCGAATTATTGGTGTAAGTTAAAGTTTGTTTTCCTTGGTAAGTGAAATTTTGCGCATCGACATCAATATCCATTTTATATTTTGCATATTGCTGGTAATATGGATTTTGCTGCGCTGAAAAAAGTGCAAAGAAAAAAGTAAAAACGAAAAAATACCGCATTTTCATATTGAAATAATTTTTTGAATGGGAAAGATAAGAAATTTTAATAAAAAACCCTTTCATCGCGTGGTTTGATGAAAGGGTCGTACGATTTCTGAAAGCTTTTATTTTTTGGTTTCGGTTTTGCCGCTTGCCAAAATTTTCTCTAAAATTCTTAAAGTAATTAAATATGTTGGTTTCACTCCTGTTAATCCCAAACCTCCGGAAGATAGGGTGGAACCTGTTTCCAAAGGATTATCTGAAGCGTAATAAGCATACATTACAAATAGATCTTCCGAAATATGGTGGCGGATTTTTGATGCGACTTGTATTGCTTTTTGGTAGTGAGCTCCTTCCATTTCCAAACCAATGGCTTTCCAAGAAGTATCCATGAAATAGCGCAGAATGTCTTTGTTCTGAAGTGAAGTTCCGAGTACCGTAACCATTCCTCCTTCGAATGCTTGTAGTTCATCATCTTCGAAATCTGAAAGTTTCAACGCATTTTCAAACGGATAATTATCGGCAGTTCCTTCGAAAACGTGAGAGGTTGGAATCATGATATCTCCTTTTCCTCCTTTTAAAATGCCGGCCTTACCCATGATCGAGATGGATTTTACCTTCATGGTGTAGATTTCGCCATTGTAATCGTATGGGCGGAGAAGTTCGTCCATCACTTCGAAAGCTTGTTCCCCGAAAGCATAATCGAAAACCATTATCACATCGTCTCCGCCGAACTTGATTCCTGAGAAAGGAGTGTTTTTAAGGTCGGTTTTGGATAAATCGATGATCTGCACATCGATGTTGCTACCACTTTGATCATCAATATAAATTAGACCGGCTTTCTGTGAATGTTCAAGAACTTTTTCCTGCAATGATTTCTTGTTGGAAATTTCTTCATAAAGTTTGAAATCTACATCTTTAGTTGATTTTTTTCCTACCGCATCGTTGGCATAAAGCATATTCTTAACCGAATGCATGTTCGCAGAAATGATGTGAAGTGGACGCATTTGTAGATTGTTGTCAGCAAGAACTTCTTTCACTTTATTGGCCCATTTTTCCCCGAAAAAGTGGTGGCCTACTCTTTCCCGAAGGATCGCTGAGAAATGCACTTCGCGCTCTCTTGTTTTTTTATAATCATTAAAACTTTCGTTTCCTAAATGATAAATGATTTTGAAAAGTCGATCTGGATTATTATCATCACCGAAATTATTATAAGCATTCAAGGTTTCATCGAAAGTTCTTCCCAATAGTGATGAAAGATGAATCAACGCAACTTCTTTTTCTTTTCTGCTAAATTTTTTCTCACCTGTTGCTACTTCTTCGATGATTTTCCAGGCACGCGTAGGTTTGTCGTTTTCATCCGAAATGAAAGCGAGATTTTTAATTTTATCCGCTTCTATATATAAGAAGGTAAGGTGGGTAAGAATATCGTAGATTTCAGAACGTCCTAAAAGTACCTCGATATTCATTTGGTGCTTATCGATGCGATAGCAGTTTCTGCGTCTTTTCTTAGGAACAATAACCTCGAAGCTGCCTTTTTCGAATCCTTCGTCGGAAGTAAGGTGAATGAATGAACATTCTTCGATTCCTTCCGGAAGACGATCGAGTACATACATGAGCCCGTCTAGTTCAATTTTATTGGGAACGCCCATTGTTCCGTAAATTTCCGGGTTGATGGTCATTAATAGTGACCGAAGACTTTCGCCGGAGATCCCGGAAGGTTTGAAAAAACCGCGATAGAATAAGTGTCGCATTGAAACATATAGTCGCTCAATTGCTTCTGTAGTTTCTCTTGCTCGTGAATTTACCATAGGTGTATCTTTTGGCAAATATAATACATATCTCTCAAATTTCTATATTCTATCACGATTGCTGCTGTTAATTAAAAATGAAATTTCGTTAATGTAATTCTTATATTAATTAATGATATTATATGTTACCCCTAAAAATTTTTAGGGTATATGTTTTTGTTTTTTTATTTTTTTGTAATTTAGCCCCATCAAAAATATATGAAAATATGTCATCATTAAGATTTAAAGCTTTAGAAATGTTGTCTTTCAAAGATTATAGAAAAGACAATGCGGTTACCGTACCTGCAAAACTTTCGGAACTGTTCTGCCAAAATGTTTTCTCGGAAGAAACAATGAGAGAATACTTAACCAAAGAAGCGTTTACATCCATCCAAAATGCGATAAAAAGAGGAACCAAAATCCAGAGAGATGTTGCGGATCAAATTGCGGTAGCAATGAAAGATTGGGCTTTAAGCAAAGGTGTTACTCACTATACACATTGGTTTCAACCTTTGACAGGTTCTACTGCCGAGAAGCACGATTCCTTCTTCACACCGTTCGAAAGCGATCGCGCAATAGAAAGATTTTCCGGCGGAATGCTTATTCAGCAAGAGCCCGATGCGTCCTCATTTCCGAATGGTGGAATTCGAAATACCTTCGAAGCGAGAGGTTACACCGCGTGGGATCCTACATCGCCGGCTTTTATCGTTGGAACTACTCTGTGTATTCCTTCTATTTTTATTTCTTATACAGGGGAAACTTTAGATTATAAAGCGCCTCTTTTAAGAGCTTTGCACGCGGTAGATGAAGCTGCTACAGATGTTTGCAAATCTTATTTTGATAAAAATGTTACCAAAGTAATTCCTACTTTAGGTTGGGAACAAGAATACTTTTTGGTAGATTCTGCTTTGTACCAATCTCGTCCGGATTTGGTCATTACCGGGAAAACTCTTCTTGGGCATTCGCCTGCGAAAGGGCAACAACTTGATGATCATTACTTTGGGTCAATTCCAACAAGAGTAATGAACTTTATGAAAGAATTGGAAATTGAATGTATGAAATTGGGAATTCCGGTGACCACTCGACATAATGAGGTAGCGCCAAACCAATTCGAGTTGGCTCCGATGTTTGAAGAAGCCAACGTTGCAGTAGATCATAATTCATTATTGATGGATATTATGGCTAGAGTTGCGCACAAGCACCATTTCCATATTTTGTTCCATGAAAAACCTTTTGCAGGGGTGAACGGAAGCGGAAAACATAACAACTGGAGCTTAGCAACTGATACCGGCGAAAATTTGCTAAGTCCTGGTAAAAATCCTAAAAAGAACCTTCAGTTCCTTACCTTTTTTGTAAATACTTTGAAAGCTGTTCACGATTATGCGGATCTTTTAAGAGTAAGTATTGCTTCTGCAAGCAACGATCATCGGTTAGGAGCCAACGAAGCGCCGCCAGCAATTATTTCTGCATTTATTGGAAGTCAGCTTTTCAATGTTTTGGAAGAATTGGAAAAAGTAACGGACGGAAAATTATCTCCTGAAGAGAAAACCGAACTTAAATTAAACGTTGTAGGTAAAATTCCGGAAATTTTATTGGATAATACCGATAGAAACAGAACTTCACCATTCGCTTTCACAGGAAACAAATTCGAGATTAGAGCAGTTGGATCATCTGCCAATTGCGCGGAAGTAATGACTGTAATGAATGCGATCGTTGCGAAGCAATTGCAAAACTTCAAAAAAGAAGTAGATGAATTGATAGAAACAAAAGGCTTGAAAAAAGACGAAGCCATCTTTAATATTTTAAGAGAATATATTAAAGATTCTAAAAATATTATGTTTGAAGGTGATGGGTATTCCGAAGATTGGGCGAAAGAAGCTGAAAAAAGAGGTTTGAACAATCTGAAGACTACTCCGGAAGCTCTGAAAAAAGAACTAGACAAAAAATTTGTTGCACTGTACGAAGAACTCGGAATTTATACTCACCGAGAAATTGAAGCGAGAAATGAAATTAAGTTAGAGAAATATTCTACCGTAATCTCGATCGAAGCTACAGTTTTAGCAGATATTGCGAGAAACCATATTATTCCTTGTGCGCTGAATTACCAAAACAGGCTCATCGAAAATGTGAAAGGTTTAAAAGAAATATTCGGAGAAAAAGAATTTAAAATGCTCGCAAAAGAACAAATGAACATGATCTCCGAAATTTCAGGTTATGTTTCCGTGATGAAAGTTGAAGCTGATAAATTACTCGAAGCTATTGCAACTGCTAAAAAAGAGGCAGATTCACAGAAAGTTGCAGAGGCATTTTGCAATGATGTTAAACCGTTATTCGATAAAATCCGTGAAGCTTCCGATGCTTTGGAAATGGTCGTTGATGACGAACTTTGGCCAATGACCAAATACCGTGAATTATTATTTACACGATAATATCTTTTCAAAAATCATTATTAAGAGCCCTGAAATTTTTTTTCAGGGTTTTTTTTGTTTGAGTCTCAATTATAGAGTTTAGTAATAATTTGGATAGATGCCATATATAAATGTTAATAAATCTTAATAAAAAACAAAACCACAATCTCTTAAATAAAGGGATTGTGGCGATTTTTGCTTTAACATAAGCAAAAGAATTGTTAAAAAGTGTTAAAGTAAGTTCTGCGAAAGGGTGTTTTCACCCTCCTTCGAACTTGAATACTTAATTTTGCTTTGCTTTTAAAACGAAATATTACATCTTTAACACAGATAATCAAATATATATGAAGAAAAGAGTTCTGTTTTATCTGGTTGCTATAACTGCTACATTTTCAATGCAGTCTTGTGTTAGCAACTACGTTGTTTCATCTCCAGCAACACACCTCAATACATACAAATCAGATGCCAAACTTGCATCAATCGATAATAAAAAATTAGAAACTGCTAAAGCACAATTGCTTAGCAATTTTAAAGATGAGAATCTAGTCGCGACAAAGGCGTTAGAAGCTACTTTAAGAAACGAAGAAATTGCTAAAACTGTAAAATTCACCAAAAAGATTGATGATCTTTTAGCAGAAGCTCAAACTTATCTGGGAACTCCGTACCGTTACGGTGGGATGACCAGAAATGGAATTGATTGCTCAGCATTCGTTCTTTCGGTTTTCGGATCTGTAACCGGGATGAATTTGCCAAGAGTAGCGGCTTCGCAAGCACAAGAAGGGGTGAAAATCGATAAAGATCAGCTTCAAAAAGGAGATTTGGTTTTCTTTTCTCACCAAGGCAAGGGTAGAATTTCGCACGTGGGAATTGTAGAAGAGGTTTCTCCAGAAGGAGATGTGAAATTTATCCACGCTGCTACTTCCAGAGGTGTAATGATTTCTTCACTTAATGACTCTTATTGGGGACCCAGATACAGATTTGCAAAGAGAGTAATCTCCATAGATTCTTTCAACAATTTAGCAAATAACTAAGATTACATATAAAAAGTAAATAATTGATTCAATAAAAAGCTGCCCGTTAAGGCAGCTTTTTATTGTTTTAGGTAATGAAAGAAAGTTATTACTTAGCTTTAATTAATTACATTCTCACGTTATTCATCGTTATGAATGTTAATTAAACTTTACAAACGTCTTCATTATAACGAATGGTAACTATAAAACAAATGATTGTTTTCATTACACCAAGCTATTGCGATCGGCGTAGTTTAATTTGAAGAAAATAAAAGTCATAATGGAGAATGCTAACAAGGAACTTCCTCCGTAACTAAAGTAAGGTAAGGGAATCCCAACGGTTGGAAACAATCCCATTACCATGCCCAGATTAATCGCAAAGTGCATCAAAAGAATCGAAGCAAAAGAGTAACCGAAAACGCGGTTAAATGCCGATTTCTGTTGCTCGGAAAGGTAATAAATGCGGCCAATAAAAATGGCATAAAAAATCACCAGCAAAGTTGCCCCAAAAAATCCCCATTCTTCGCCCACGGTACAGAAAATATAGTCGGTTTCTTGTTCTGGAACGAATTTTCCTTGGGTTACTGATCCCTCTTTGTAACCTTTTCCAAAGAAACCACCTGACCCAATGGCTGTTTTAGAATATAGAAGATTGTAGCCCGATGTGTCGCGAAAAGCCTTTTCACCTTTGTATAAAACTTCAATTCTTTCACGTTGGTGTTTTGGCATTTTTTCTAAAATTTTTGGAGTTACAAACGCAATGCCGCATAGTAGCAAAAATGATCCAATAAAACCGGAAATAGAAACAACGTTCCAATGAATTCTACGATAATTAAAAAAGATAATAATTAGGAAAATTAAACTAATCCCGATAATTACATAGAGAGGATCTACCGCCAATGCTACTAAGAAAACTGCAGCTAAAATTGCGCCCACACCGAAAACCCAACCGCTAAGTCCTTCTCGGAAAAGCGCAATGAAAAAAGCAGTAAATACCAATAGTGAACCTACATCAGGAATTGCAAGTACAACAATTGCAGGAATACCGATGATCGCAAGAGTTGTAAGCAGTGATTTTTTGTTTTTCAAATTAAAATCGGGGCCGGAAACATAATTTGCAAGCATTAAAGCAACGCCGATTTTAGCAAATTCTACCGGTTGCATGGTAATTCCGCCGAATTTATACCAGTTCCTTTGTCCTAAAATTTCTGTACCGAAAGGGAATAAGCCAATCAGAAGCAAAACTCCGATCACATACATTATGCTTGCAAAATTCTCGAAAAATTTGGTTCTCATCATGAAAATAATGAAGCCCACGAAGATCGAAATGCAGAGAAAAATTAGTTGTTTTTTACCTAAACCCTCGTCCACACTATAGATATTCGCTACTGCAAAAAAAGAAATAGCGAGATAAAGAAATATACTGGTTTTGTCTATGCCTTCTGTCCACTTCATTTTTTAGGGTTTTGTGTTTTAAGTATCAGCCGTAAAGAGTCTCTCTTAAAGACAAGTTTCGAACGGATATTTTCGTTTTTTATAAATTTTAAACTATCTTCAATGCTTAGGATTTTTACAGAATCTTTGTTCGGTTCTTTGTAAAGTCCTTTTCGTTTTAGTTCTACATCCCATTGTCTTCTATATTCCGGCATGAAGCTCGCATTGGTAAGTTTTTTATAAAGATGTTCTCTTTTCAAATCACCGGTTAAATATTTTTCGGCAATTGCAACAGCAGCGGGTCCTGCCCACGTTGCACCGAAGCCGGCGTGTTCCATCACGGCAGCGATGACAATTTTTGGATTATCTGCAGGTGCGGCCAATACAAAAATTGAATTGTCTTTCCCTTGTGGAACTTGTGCAGTACCGGTTTTTGCCAGCATGGTAAAGTCATTGGATTTAAGCCCTCTTGCGGTTCCCTTCAGTACTACGGCTTCCATTCCTTTTATGATGGGTTCAAAATGCTTAGGGTTTACCAAAGTTTTATGTTTTATCTTAAATCTTGGATCAGGATTTGGTTTTCCATCAATAGATTTCACGATATGTGGCGTATAGTACCAACCTCTGTTTACGATCGCGGCAGTCGCATTGGCCATTTGCAGCGGGGTTAGCAAAACATCGCCTTGCCCCATCCCATTGAAAATAGATCCGTTCATTGTATAGGCAGCACTCCAATCCTTTTTTCCGCTTCTTTTTTCATAAAAAGCTCCAGAAGGAATTCGCCCTTTCGAACCTACTGCCAAATCGTTATTCAAAAATTCTCCCACTCCGAAACTGCTCATAATTTTTTTCCATTCATCCACCCCTTTTGACGGATTTCCGGGATATTTATTCATGATTGCAATGAAAGCATAGGAAAAATAGCAGTTACTCGACACCTGAATTGCAGGAATCAATGGATCTGCGCCACCATGTCCTTTTACCCTTAATCCTTTATAATTAAATCCGCCACCACAAGGGAAGATGGTATTTTCATCCATTACACCCATTTGCATCGCAGCAGCTGCGGTAAGAAGTTTAAAGGTAGAACCCGGTGGATAAGCTGCTTGTAATGAACGATCGAAAGTTGGACGATTGTTATAAATGGTATCCATTTGCAAACGGTACAGGTTTTTGGTCTTTTCCGGACCTACAAACAAATTGGGATCTATATCCGGGCCCGTTGCAAGGACAAGAATTTCACCATTTTTAGGATCAAGGGCAACAATTGCACCTTGTTTATTGACTAGCATTTCTTCGGCCATTTTTTGCAAATCATAATCAATGGTCAGGGTAATGTCTTTTCCGGTGATTACTTCTTTATCTAAAGTTCCGTTTTTGTATGGGCCGATGTTTCTAAGGCGGATATCTTTTTGAATGTAACGAACTCCTTTTACGCCCCGAAGATCCTTTTCATACGATTTTTCAACACCGGTTTTTCCGATGAAATCTCCTGGAAGATAATAAACCGAATCTTTTTTGATTTCCCGATCGTTAACCTCATTGGTGTAACCCAACAAGTTTCCGGAAGTTGAAACTTCGTACTGGCGTTGTGGTCTAGAAACGATGTTGAACGCTGGATATTTAAAAATAATTTCCTGTATTCTAGCGATTTCTTCTCTGCTCAAATTCTTCATGAAAGTCATGGGAGTAAGCTTAGAGTAGTATTTTTCTTTTTTGATGAGGTTAATTCTATTAATGAAATCTTGTTTGCTTATTTTCATTAAATTACAGAACCCCAAAGTGTCGAAATCATTTTTTATCAAAGCCTCCGTGAAAGATATTTCGTAAGAAGGCTGGTTTCCTACCATGATTTTCCCATTTCTATCGAAAATTACACCACGTTGGGGAATAATATATTCGGTTTTAATGGATGTATTTGCAGCATTCAGTGCATATCGATCGGTGAAAAGTTGTAAATAAGCTAATCTTGCAATAAAAAGTATAGCAAGAGCAAATAGTATGGAAGTGATTTTTAGGTACTGTGATTTCATGCGTTTTGATTAACTTTTTCTCTCAAAGCTTTCTTTGCTTTGATGATTAGAAAAGCGTATCTTTTAAATCAGGATAAAAAATTGGGCGATTTTTAAACCTTTTGTTTTACTTTAAATGCCAATGCATAGAGTAGTATAAATATAAAAGAAATCGCGCTTGTTGCCAAAACATTCATTAAGATTTCGAAGAATCTACTGAACTTGAAAAACTCAATATACTGAACCAGAAGCTGGTGCAAGAAAATACTCGATAAAATGAAAAACAAATATTGAGACCACTGCAACGACTGAAATGAGAAAAAGTCTGTCGAAGTATCCGTTGAGGTTCGGAAAATTAAAGTACGGAAATAAGCAATCATCGTTGTTGCGAATGCATTGATTCCCCAAGTGTAGAGAAACGCATCAATTCCTAATCCGAGTAAAAAACTAAGTGCTAAAAACTGAAAACGGTTTCTGAAAAACGGATAAAACATCACAAAAACCGGATACATCACCGGAGTGTATTTTCCGAAAAGCGTAATGCGATTCAGCACAAAAATTTGTAATGCAACCAGCAAAACAATAATCAGGATATCGGTAAAAAGGGTTCTGCTTATCATTTCTCTTTATTTATAGTCGCTTGTAACGTATCCTGTATCTTTTGTACTTCGGCTTTTTTCAGGTTCTTCACCACATAAATTTTGCTCAGGTTACCCATTTTCTCACTCAGTTCCACAGAAATATCCCAGAAACCAGTTTTGCTGTCGACTTCATATCCGGCAACTTTACCAATCATAATTCCTTGTGGAAAAATCGCAGATTTACCATCGGTTACAACAGTATCTCCAATTTGAAGTGGAACATATTTCGGCACATCAGCGAGGTGCATAATTCGGGAATCGTCGCCTTTCCATGTTAAAGTTCCGAAATACCCTGATTTTTTCAAGGAAGCGTTGATTTTGATTTTGTTCAAACTTAAAACAGATTGAACCAACGCATAGGAATTTGTAGAATTAATCACGATTCCGGCGATTCCTTTTGGAGCCATAACGCCCATTTGTGGCAAAACTCCATCTCGTCTTCCTCGGTTGATGGTGAAGTAATTATCTTTCCGGTTGATGCTATTGAAAACGATTTCACCGTCTACAAAAGTATAAATTTGTCCACCTCCGATGGTGTCATGAACTTTTCTGAAATTGGGAATTGCGGAAGGATTTTTTCCATAGACCTGCTCCATCAAAACTTTGTTTTGGGCCACAAGTTGCTCATTGATTTGCTTTAATTTAAGGTAAGAAGCTCCTTCGTCGATATATCCGGAAACCCATGAATTGAAAGCTGCAGTTTGTCCCGAAATCCACGATTGTTGCATCGAGTTTCTGCTGAAAATCAGTACCAAAGCGGTGAGCTGCAGAAATAGGAAGAAAACGAACAAACCGTTCTTCGAAAATAATCGCAGCAAAAATCCCATCAGTTAATGTCGTAAAAAAGTTAAAAATTATTTAATCAGGAAGTTGAATTTATCCATGTTTTTCAAAGCGATACCTGTTCCGCGAACCACCGCTCTCAAAGGATCTTCAGCTACAAAAACCGGAAGGCCTGTTTTCTTGTGAAGTCTATCTGCAAGTCCTCTGAGCAAAGCACCACCGCCGGCAAGATAAATTCCTGTTTTGTAGATATCTGCGGCCAATTCAGGTGGAGTAAGCGAAAGGGTTTCCATTACCGCATCTTCAATTCTGATGATGGATTTGTCCAATGCGCGAGCGATTTCTTTGTAGTTTACCATAATTTCTTTAGGCTTACCGGTAATCAAATCACGCCCTTGAACCGGAATATCCTCAATATCAACATCCAGTTCTTCTACGGCAGATCCTACTTCGATTTTTATTCGTTCGGCAGTTCTTTCACCGATATACAAATTGTGATGCGTTCTTAGGTAATATGCTATATCATTGGTAAAAACATCACCTGCAATTTTAACAGATTTGTCGCAAACAATTCCTCCTAAAGCTACTACAGCGATTTCGGTAGTACCACCACCGATGTCGATGATCATATTACCTTCGGGTTTTTGAACATCAATTCCGACCCCAATTGCAGCAGCCATTGGTTCGTAGATTAAACGAACTTCTTTGGCATTTACTTTTTGTGCAGAATCTCTTACCGCTCTTTTTTCAACTTCAGTAATTCCGGAAGGAATGCAGATTACGATTTTTAAAGTAGGTTGAAAAAGCTTTCCTTTAATACCAGGAATTTGCTTGATAAACTCTTTGATCATGTGTTCAGATGCATGAAAATCAGCAATTACACCATCTTTCAAGGGTCTAATTGTTTTGATATCTTCGTGAGTTTTTCCTTGCATGTGTTTCGCCTTTTCGCCTACTGCGATTGGTTTTCCGCTAGAACGCTCAATAGCTACGATAGAAGGTTGATCGATAACGATCTTGTTATTATGTATAATAAGTGTGTTTGCTGTGCCTAAGTCAATCGCAATATCTTGCGTGAACATATCAAATAGCCCCATTTTTTCTTGATTTTTTTTAAGTGTACAAAGATATAAATTTAGAACCGTTCTAAAAATTAGATTCTCAGTTAATTTGGTTAAAATTTTATTAAAAATCAAAACTCTTTCGAAATAAAATGTACATAACTAATGGTTTCATTTTTAATTAAAAATCTTAAAATAAAATTCAGAAACTCATAGATTTTACTGATAATGTTCATTTTTTGGAACCTTCACCAATTCAATTTAAAATCTTAAATTTGCGGTTGCTTTATGAATCAGGATACCAACATTCACAAAACCGCCAATTTCGCTGTCCTCAGCGTCAGTTTCGAGAAAGCTGATGCCGAAACGCGGGGAAAATTTGCTTTTTTTGACGAGAACGTTAAAAATTTCGTCAATGAAATCCATGACAAAAACATGGGCGATGCCTTTGTGGTTTCCACCTGTAACCGGACCGAAATTTATACCACTACGCAGAATTATCTGCTGATCGCTGAGCTTTATTGCAAAACCATCGGCGTGAGTCTTACGGAATTCATGCAGTATGTGAATATCCTGAAACACGAAGAAGCTTTGAACCATCTTTTCCGGGTTGCGGCCGGTTTGGAAAGCCAAATTATTGGTGATTTTGAGATTATTGGGCAGATTAAGAACGCCTATCACCGTTTCAAAAAAGAAAAGAAAAATTCCAACCCTTTTCTAGAAAGAGCAATAAATTCTGCAATTCAAATTTCAAAAAGAATTAAGAATGAAACAGGTATTTCCAATGGAGCAGCTTCGGTTTCGTATGCAGCGGTTCATTATATTTTAAAAAACCAGGCGCAGATTTCCGATAAAAATATTTTGCTTTTGGGAGTTGGTGAAATTGGGCAAAATACCGTTGAAAACCTCGTAAAACATGTATATAAACCGAAGGTAAAAGTTGCCAACAGAACATCTGAGAAAGCCGAAAAAATTGCCGAAAAGTATAATATTCCACAAATTCCTTTCAATAATTTTCACGAAGAGCTCGCGGAAACCGATATTCTTATTGTAGCAACCGGGGCGCAACATCCGATCATAAATAAAACTCATTTTCTGAACGGAAAAGAAACCTTGGTTATCGATCTTTCGATCCCGAATAACGTAGAGAAAAATGTCACCGAAAATACCAACGTGAGTTTGGTAGATGTCGATCAGCTCTCGCTTCATATCAGCGAAACCATGTTGCAACGCCAAAAAGAAATTCCAAAAGCGGAAAGCATCATCAAAGAAATGACGAAGGATTTTGTAGAATGGGAAAAGAAAAGGAAATTAGCTCCTAATATTCATCATTTCAAAGCGGCACTGAAAAAAATGGAGAATTATGAAATGCACAATATTCACAAAAAACACAAGTATGTTGATGTGAATGATATGCAACTTTCGGATAAACTGATCCAGAAAATCACCAATAGGTTTGCTAAATATATTATCGATAACCCTTTGAAAGCGGAAGAAATTAGCAAATTGATGCACGAAATTTTAGTTGAACAGCCCAAAAACGAATTCAATGAAAAGCATTAAAATTGGAACCAGAAACTCACCGCTCGCTTTGTGGCAAGCGCGTGAAGTGGCAAGAAATCTCCAAAACAGAAATTTTGTCACCGACATCACACCAATTGTTTCCACAGGTGATAAAAATCTCACACAACCGCTTTATTCATTGGGGATTACAGGCGTTTTTACCCGAGATCTCGATATTGCACTATTGAATAAAGAAGTGGATATTGCCGTACATTCTCTCAAAGACATTCCTACCGAATTGCCTACAAACATTGAGATTATCGCGGTTTTGGAAAGAGACTATCCAGAAGATGTTTTGGTAAGAAAAAAAGAATCCCAAACCCTGGATTTGAAAGATTTGAAAATTGCGACAAGCAGTTTGAGAAGACGTGCTTTTTGGTATAAAGAATTTCCGGGAACTGCAATTTCAGACATTCGAGGCAACGTACAAACTCGGTTAAAAAAGCTTGAAGAAAACGATTTCGACGCAACACTTTTTTCACTTGCGGCGATTAAAAGAATGGAATTAAATATTGAATATGAACAACTTCCGATGATGATTCCTGCGCCGGCACAAGGTGTAGTAGCGATTTGCGGACGTGCTGATGATGAAGAAATTAAAGAGATATTTAAAGACATTAACCATAAAAAGACACAAATTTGCATTGATATAGAAAGAAATTTCCTCAATACTTTGGAAGGTGGTTGTACCGCTCCCATCGGGGCTTTTGCTGAAATAAATGATCAAAATGAAGTGCGATTTCAGGCCAGATTATGCTCCTTGGACGGAAAAAATAGCATCGAAACCGACGAAATTTTCCAGTGGAATGAACATAAAAACTTCGGAAAGATTTTGGCCGAAAAGGTATTGAATAATGGCGGAAGGGAGCTAATGGCGGAGATTAAAAATCAATTAAAATAGCCCAAAAACACCAGGTTTTTCAGCTATTGACAATATTTGTTTCATGAAAATTCTCTTTACAAAAAAAATCAACCCATTGATGATTTCCAAGAAATTAGGAGGTCATTTTTCTTATGATTTTGTAGAAGTGATTAAAATAAATCCGCTGGAAGTTGAACCGTTTGATTTGAAAGATAAATCTCTGATTTTCACCAGTGTAAATGCGGTTGATTGTTTTTTTAGTAATCATTTTCAACCCAATGAAAATTTTGCCGAAAGCAATTTCAATAAGATTTACGCGGTAGGACAGATGACGAAGAGGGAACTTAGGAAATTTGGTTTTGGAACTTTCAAAGTGACCAAGAACGCGAAGGAGCTCGCTGAATTTATTATTGAAAACAGCCCGAAAGAAAAATTTCTTCACTTCTGCGGAAATCTCGCCCTTAACGTCTTGAATAAAGCCTTACCACTGCAAAACATTTCCTATAAAAAAATTCCCGTTTACGAAACTGAACTGCTTTATCCAACGATTTCTGCAAAATATGATGCGGTTTGTTTCTTCAGTCCCAGCGGTGTGCGTAGTTTTGCAAAGTTTAATTCTTTAGAAGATTTTCAGCTATTTTCTATCGGAGAAACTACGACAAAAGAGATAAAAAAAATTACCAAAAATACAGTCATAACAAGCTCTGAGAGCAATGTTGATGATTTGTTGAATTTAATTTCTTCCCACTATAGCCCAGAAGTGGAGGCAGAACAAAATAATAAGTTATGATTAAAAACGACCTTTACCTAAAGGCATTACGAGGCGAAATCGTAGAAAGACCGCCGGTTTGGATGATGAGACAAGCCGGAAGATTTTTGCCGGAATTCCGTGCACTTCGTGATCAGTACGATTTTTTCACAAGATGCCAAACTCCGGAACTTGCAGCGGAAATTACCATGATGCCGATCCGCAGATATCCACTAGATGCAGCCATTCTTTTTTCAGATATTTTGGTAGTTCCGCAAGCGATGGGATTGGATTTTAAGATGAAAGAAAATGTAGGGCCATGGCTCGATGAACCTATCCGAACTTTGGAACAAGTGCAAAATATTCCAGTTCCTGATGTAAATGATACTCTGGGATATGTTTTCGATGCGATTGAACTTACCCTTCAGAAATTGGATCGTGAGATTCCATTAATTGGTTTTGCCGGTTCCCCATGGACAATTTTGTGCTATTGTGTAGAAGGTAAAGGTTCTAAAGCATTTGAAATCGCCAAAACTTTTTGTTTTCAAAATCCGGAAGCGGCCCATCTTTTACTTCAAAAAATTACCGATACCACAATCGCTTACTTAAAAAGAAAAGTTGAAAAAGGTGTTTCTGCTGTTCAGATTTTCGATTCTTGGGGCGGAATGCTCTCTCCGGATGATTATGAAGTATTTTCGTGGAGATACATCAACCAAATTGTTGAGGCCTTGAGTCAGCTTACTCATGTTGTTGTTTTCGGGAAAGGTTGTTGGTTCGCGTTAGAAGAAATGACGATGTCTAAAGCTTCTGCATTGGGTGTCGATTGGACCATCAAACCTGAATTTGCTAGAGTTCTTACGAATCATTCGATGACTTTACAAGGAAATTTCGATCCTACAAGATTACATTCTACACCCGAAACCATCAAGAAAATGGTGAACGAAATGATTAATCGATTCGGAAAAGACCGATATATCGTGAATCTTGGTCACGGAATTTTACCGAATATTCCTTTAGAAAACGCCGAAGCATTCATCAAAGCAGTGGTAGATTGGAAACCGAATTACTAAATGAGCGAGCGAAGCGAGCGCCAAAAAGTGGAATCCTTAAAAAATTAAAACGCACCTAAAAGTGCGTTTTTTAATGTTTAAATAGCCTCAATTGAGATTTCATAATAAAGCAATTCAACATCATCGCCGGGAAGCGTTACTATTTTTTTGTACTTCAAACCTAATTTTTCAATAAGTTTTTGAGACGAAAAATTTGTTTTTGTCGTAATTGCGGAAATTTTCTTTAAGTTAAATTCTTGAATTACAGTTTCTAAAAGCTTTGAAGCAGATTCAAAACCATAACCATTTCCTTCAAATTCCGGAAGAAATGAAAACCCTATATCGTGTACATCCAATCCTTCTCTTTCGAAAATTCCCACGGAACCGATCTTTTTTCCGTCGCTTTTTCGGGTAATCAAATAATTTCCGAATCCAAGCTTTTCGTATTGTGGAAGAAATTTTTGGATGATGTAATTGGCTGCATCTTCCGTGTTTTTAATATTTCTGTCGCCGATAAACTCAATGAATTTCGGAGAATTATAAAGTTCCAGAATAAATTCTGCATCTTCCGTAGAAATCGCGCGTATCGTTAATCTTTCAGTTTCTAAATTGTTGATTTTCTTCATTATATCCCTTTTTTGCCGGCGAGAATCATTTCGATCATTTTCAATTTTCTGTTTTCTCGTGTTTCGGTTTTTTTCGCTTCTACAATCCATCGGATATACTCTTTTCGGTGGGTATAGCTCATTTTGTCAAAAAGTTCCTTGGCTTGTAGATTGTCATTAAAAACGATTTTTACATCATCCGGAATTTCTACAATGCGTTCTTCATTATCTTCCCATAGTTTTGCGGAAACTTCATCTCCAAAGGATTTCCTAAGTTTATTCCTGATTTGTTGGGTAAGTCCGAGTCTATGACAATCGCTTTTCATTTTGGCTAAACTACCGCGATATTCTACGTGACCGTCGAAAATTGCTTTAATTTTCACCTTTCCTTTTTTCCCGAAAAGTTCTTCCGTGGAAAATGGAAATTCAACAAAAGCTGCATTTATTTCGCTGTGTTGATTAATTTTTCCTTTAAATGAAAAGCAATCCTGTGTCATTTTTTGCTAAACTGAATTCAAAGTTATGGAAAACCACGGCATAAAAATGGAATGTGATTTAAAAAGCTTTAAAAAAAGAAAATTATGGATATTGAAATTATTGGTTTTATTGCTGGTGGATTATCTGCGGCGCTTTTTGTACCTCAAATTATTAAAATAGTGAGAGAAAAATCTGCGGAAGAAATTTCTATAATTACTTGTATTATAGGAGTCTTGAGTAGCGTTTTATGGTTATGGTTTGGAATTGAAAAAGATCATATTTCGATGATTGTTACGAATAGTCTTTCGGTCGTCGCTACGATGAGTTTGATCATCCTAAAATTCAATTATAATAAAGAAAAAAACTAATTTTGTGAACATTACATTACAGAAAAAATTATATGCTAGATAATAAAGAACATTTGTACGAGAAAGCCGTCCTTGTCGGGGTAATAACCCAAAACCAAGACGAAGATAAGGTTGTAGAATATATGGATGAATTGGAGTTTCTTGCTTTAACTGCGGAAGCTACCGTGGTCAAAAGATTTACCCAAAAACTCACTCAGCCAGATTCTAAAACTTTCATCGGAAGCGGAAAAGCACAGGAAATCCGAAATTACGTAAAGGAAAACGATATTAACACCATTATTTTTGATGACGAACTTTCGCCTTCGCAACTTAAAAATCTGGAAAAAGAAATAGAAGTTAAAATCCTAGATAGAACCAATCTTATTCTCGATATTTTTGCACAAAGAGCACAAACCTCTTATGCGAGAACTCAGGTGGAACTGGCTCAGTATCAGTATCTGCTGCCGAGGTTGACAAGAATGTGGACGCACCTCGAAAGACAAAAAGGGGGAATCGGGATGAGAGGTCCGGGTGAAACTGAAATTGAAACCGACCGACGAATCATCCGCGACAGAATTTCATTATTGAAAGAAAAGCTGAAAACCATCGACAAACAAATGTCTACACAAAGACAAAACCGCGGAAAGGTAGTTCGAGCAGCTCTTGTGGGATATACCAACGTTGGAAAATCAACTTTGATGAACGCTATTTCCAAGTCCGAAGTTTTTGCGGAAAACAAACTTTTTGCAACCCTCGATACTACCGTAAGAAAAGTGGTGATTGGGAATTTACCTTTCCTTTTGACTGATACTGTAGGTTTTATCCGTAAACTTCCGACTCAACTTGTTGAAAGTTTCAAATCTACTTTGGACGAGGTTCGTGAAGCCGATTTGTTGATTCATGTCGTTGATATTTCCCATGAAAGTTTTGAGGATCATATCAATTCTGTTAATCAAATTTTAATGGAAATCAATGCGCATCAGAAACCGATGGTGATGGTTTTTAATAAGATAGACGATTTCAGTTACGAGAAAAAAGAAGATGATGATCTCACTCCGGAAACGCGCAAAAATATTTCCCTTGAAGAATGGAAAAAAACATGGATGTCGAAATCGAAATATCCAACGGTATTTATCTCGGCTTTGACCAAAGAAAATTTCTCGGAGATGAAAAAAATTATTTACGATGAGGTTTTGAAAATTCATATTTCAAGATTTCCTTACAACGATTTCCTTTTTGAATATCATGATGATGAAGAAACAGGCGAATAATTTTCAATTTTAAAAAATGATGGGCAACCAATCAGATGCGGTAAAAGAAGCTTTGGAAATGTTAGCGCTGCCCGAAAAAGCAGCGTTTTTTCCAAGATTTTTCAAAGCGGGGAAAGGCGAATATGCGGAAGGCGACCAGTTTATCGGAGTTACAGTTCCGGAGCAACGAAAAGTAGCGAAGGAATATTTTGCAAGCATTTCCTTAGAAGAATTGAGTGAACTTCTAGTTTCTGAAATCCATGAACATAGGCATTGTGCGCTTTTGATGTTGGTTTCCAAATTCGAAAAAACGAAATCTGCAGCCGAAAAATCTCAGATCGTTGAATTTTATTTAAGCCATAAAAAATACGTAAACAATTGGGATTTGGTAGACAATTCTTGCTACAAAATTTTAGGGCGCTATTGTTTTGAAATCAATGACAACAGCTTACTAAAAGCACTTTCGGAGGAAGATTGCTTGTGGAGCAAAAGGATGGCTGTAGTCGCAACGATGCACCACGTTAAAAATGGGCAATTCGATTTAACGAAGGAATTGGTACTGAAAAACATGCAACATTCGCATGATTTAATGCATAAAGCAAATGGTTGGCTGTTGCGAGAAATGGGCGGGAAAAATCAGGAAGAGCTCATCGCTTTCCTCAATGATCATTACCGTGAAATGCCCCGAACTTCCCTTCGTTATGCGATCGAAAAATTGAATGAAGATCTTCGGCAAGATTATTTAAAAAGAAGAGTTTGATGGAGAATCATTTTTACATTCGTGAAATTGTTCATTACTTTCTTCATTTTGTTTTTCCGTTGGTGGTGGCTAAGATTTTCTATAGAAATAATTGGCAAAAAGCTTATTTGCTGATGCTCGCGACGATGCTGGTCGATTTGGATCACATTTTTGCCAATCCGGTTTTCGATCCGACTAGGAGTAGCGTTGGTTTTCATCCACTACATTCTTATCCGGCGGTTGCGCTTTATTTCTTAGGCTTTCTTTTTCTTAAAGGTCATTATAAGATTATTGCCTTAGGATTGACTATGCATATGTTGACCGATTTCCAAGATTTCTATCTGTGGAGATTAATTTTTAGATAAATTTTATCTAAAACGTTTTTATTTTTAATAGATTTTTTGTATAATTGTGAAAACCTAAAAATAATGAAAATAAAAAATATTTTAAGTTGGACGGTGGTCTTCCCCATTTTAGCAGCAGTATTTTATCTGGCTGGATTTCTAACTGATACTATATTTGCTAATGTGGTTGGCGCTATTTTATTATTTGTAACTGTTTTAGCGGCGGTACACCACGCTGAAGTAGTTGCTCACAAAGTGGGTGAACCTTACGGAACAATCATCCTCGCAATCTGTATTACTATTTTGGAGGTGGGTTTGATTATCTCTTTCATGCTTTCCGGAGGCGAAGGTGCCATGACCTACGCTCGAGATACCGTTTTTGCTGCGGTAATGCTTATTCTCAACGGAATTTTGGGGATTTGCATCTGGATCGGAAGCTGGAAATACAAAGAACAGTTTTTCATGCGCAGTTCAGCAACTACTTATTTGGTGAGTTTAGTGGCAATTTTGGTTCTCACGCTTATTCTGCCAAATTTTACATCCAGTGCGCGCGGTCCTTTTTACACGCATTCTCAATTAATATTTGTTTCGTTGGCGTGTTTGGTAGTTTATGGATCTTTTTTAATGTTACAAACGGTGCGTCACAGAAACTATTTTATTGTTGAAGAACCAGATCATACCACTCATGAAGCAGATCCGCCGAGCAATGCAAAAACATGGGGTAGTTTATTTTTGCTAATCGTATGCCTTGCAGTAGTTATTTTTATGGCAAAAGGTCTTTCACCCGTTATTGAAGACTTTGTTGAAAAAATGGGCGCTCCGAGAGCGTTGGTAGGAGTAATTATCGCTTCCGTAGTTTTGTTACCAGAAGGATTAGCAGCAATTCGAGCAGCAAGAAACAATCAAATACAATCGTCTATCAATTTGGGCTTAGGATCTGCATTGGCAAGTGTTGGGTTAACAATTCCTGCCGTTTCCCTGGTTTGTATAATTTTTGATATACCGTTCGTTTTGGGATTGGATTTGAAATCGATTATATTGCTCGCATTATCTGTATTTACAGTAATGCTTTCACTCAGCAGAGGAAAAACCAATCATCTCTACGGAACCGTTCTTCTCGTCAATTTAGCTGCGTATATATTTACGGTAATCGTTCCGTAAAGACATCGGGCGGTTTCTGTGCAGAAAGAAAATCGCCTGGTTATTTTCTCGCCATTTGCATTTTATGACTCATCAAATTGGCGATATTGGTAGCTTTGTAAATAGCAGTTTCTGCCATTTCACCGGCGAAGTTTTCCTCCACAGTTTCCGTCCAAAGTTTGATCCAGTGATCAAAATGTTCTTTTTCGATTGCTACTTTTTCATTAATTGGAAAATGCAACGCCATTGGATTTCCTTTATAAGAAATTTGCCCAAAAAGCAGCGTTTCCCAGAACGAATACATTTTCGGCAAATGCTTTTGCCAATTCACTTTTGCTACATCATTGAAAAAGAAGCCAATCTTTTCATCATCAGCAACTTTCTCATAAAAACGATTCACAAGCAGTTCAATATCTGCTCTTGTTTCCAGCTTTTTCATTCAACAAATTTAAGTCTTTTAAGGATGAAATTCCAATGATTTTGGTCATTAAATATTTGGGCGGACAATTCGCGCTATCCGCTACTACTCCTCAGTCGGCGGCTCCACTTCGTTCCGCCGCCTCCTTGTGGGGTAACCGCTGCTATCGCGGCCGCAGGCCGGAATTAATCGGATATTTGTTTTCCAAATTAAACTTATTTTTGCATCATGAATCTTGAATTTTATAAAAACCAGGCCGTTTTAAAACAAAAGGAACACAAAAAATTCCTGGAAACCCTGAAAAAACGCCCACCAAAAAACCTTGATTATATCGTTCAAGATACGCATGATGAGGTTTTTAGCAAGATTGACTGTTTGCAGTGTGCGAACTGTTGCAAAACAACCGGACCGCTCTTTACCGAAAAAGATATTGAGCGAATAGCCAAACACCTTCGTATGAAATCAGCAGACTTTGAGCAGAAATTTTTAAGAACAGATGAAGACAACGACAAAGTTTTGCAAAATTTACCTTGTTGTTTTCTTAATTCCGATAACACTTGTTCCATTTACGAAGTTCGCCCGAAGGCATGTCGAGAATTTCCACATACCGATCGGAAGAAGATTTACCAGATCAATCACCTTACCATCAAAAACACGGTCATTTGCCCTGCAGCATTTGAATTTGTTGAAAAAATCCAGAAAAATCTGGAGAAAAAATAAATCTAAATAAATCATAAACATTTATAAATTCAGTTAAACTTCAGAGATTGATATAATTCCCTCGCGAAAACGGCGTTTTAAAACCATTACTAACCAAAAAAATAAAAGTATTATGAAAAAGTCGTTGTTCGCAGTTGTTTTTTTAGCAGCAGGAGTAAGTTTAGCAAATGCACAAAGTACGGAAGTTGCTAAAAAAGCAAAAACAGACAAAGCGGTAAAAACAGAAGTAAAAACAGAAGAAAAAGCAGAAGTTGCTGCGCAAGCACCAACTTTTAAGAAAGAGTCTTCAGAAGCGAAAAAAGAAGAAACCGCTGCTCTAAAAACTGAAACTTCTGCCGAACTGAAACAGGAACTTCCGGTTATCAACACCGAGGAAAAAAAGTAAAAAAAACCTAAAAAGTAAAATGAAAAGGAATCCGTCTCACAACTGAGGCGGATTTTTTTTGGTTATTATTTAGGATTTTTGTATATTTATCATTGATAATCAGATAGTTGTTTATGAATTTCAAGCATTATAACCAAAATCAGCTGGTGCTGTTTCCTTATAGTTTTGAGGAATTGATTCCCGAAAATCACCCTGTTCGGATTGTCAATGATATTTTGGAGAGAATTAATATAGATCCGCTTCTAAGAGCCTACAGCAGAGAAGGAAATCCCAGTTATCATCCCGGGATGATGCTCAAAGTGATGGTTTTTGCGTACATGAATAATATTTATTCCTCCCGGAAGATAGAAAAAGCGCTTCGGGAAAATATCAATTTTATGTGGCTTTCCAACATGAGCATTGTGGATCACAATACCGTGAACCGCTTCCGGAGCAATAAGCTGGAAGCGGCTTTCAAGGATATTTTCTCGCAAGTAGTTTTGCTTTTGGCAGATGAAGGCTTGGTGAGTTTGAAACAGGTTTTTGTGGATGGAACGAAAATCGAAGCACAGGCAAACCGCTACACTTTTGTTTGGGCAAATGCCATTAAAACCAATAAAGAAAAAATGCTCCGCCAATTGGAAGATCTTTGGAAATACGCTCAAAACGTGGCAAGAGAGGAAGACAAAGACCCTGAACCGCCTGAGTTTAAAGAAATCAGCAAAGAAAAGATCCAGCAAACCGTAGAAAATATCAATGCCAAATTGAAAGGCAGCGACCGCAAGACCGATTCCGACAAAAAAGCTAAAGCCAAGCTGAATTACATTAAAAATAATTTTGAGAAAAACCTCGATAAATACGAAGCTCAGGAAGCGATTTTAAAAGAAAGAAACTCTTACAGCAAGACGGATGAAGACGCCACTTTTATGAGAATGAAGGATGATCACATGCAGAACGGACAACTTAAACCCGCCTACAATGCACAAATTTCTACGGAGAATCAAATTATTGTAAACTACACGATTCATCAGCAAACCAACGACTTCAACACGCTGGAACATCATCTGGAAAATTTTGAGAAACTCTATGGTGAAAAAAGATTGGCTGAATTAGAAGAACTCACTGCCGATGCAGGTTATGGGAGCGAGCAGAACTATGAGTTACTGGAACAGAAGCAGATCACTCCCTTTGTAAAATACAATACCTTCGACAAAGAGCAGGATGCCCATTATCAGGCGAAACACAAAACATTCAGCAAAGAAAATCTGCACTACAATCAGGAAAAAGATTATTACGTCTGTGCGATGGGTCAGAAGATGAAGAAAACGCACGAAAGCACTCGAAAAACCAAAACGGGTTACCTACAAAACCTCTCACATTATCAGGCAAAAAACTGTGAAGGATGTCCATTGCGAGGCGTTTGTCACAGTTCCAAAGAAAATCGCAGTGTAGAGCGAAACCATCATCTGGAGCAGTACAAAGAGAAAATCAGGGAACTATTAAACAGCCAAGAAGGCATTAAAAAACGCAGACAACGCTCGGTTGAAGTAGAACCTGTGTTTGCACATCTGAAACATTGCAACAATTTTAAGCGGTTTACCCTCAAAGGTCTGAAAAAAGTAGAATTGGAGTTCGGATTGCATGCATTAGCACACAATTTAAGAAAGAAAGTTGCCTAAAGAGGACAACTTTTTCTTTTTCCAAAACATTGAAGATTGGTACTGCAATAAAAAAATCCGCCTCAATTTTTGTTGTGAGACGGATTCTTTTGTGAGGTATATAATAATAAAAAGCATTGAAAACCAATGCTTTTTATCCTTTCATTTTACTTCTTACCCATTATCCCGGGACAGGAATATCAATAAAAATGTCTGGGAAATTTCCTCAGACTTTTTTGTTTTATACTACTCCTTGAGCCAACATTGCTTCGGCAACTTTTACGAAACCTGCGATGTTTGCACCTTTCACATAGTTTACGTATCCATCTTCTTCTTTGCCGTAATCTCTACAAGCTTTGTGAATTCCGATCATAATTTCTTTCAATCTAGCATCCACTTCTTCAGAAGACCAGTTTAAACGAATGGAGTTTTGCGTCATTTCTAAACCTGAAGTTGCTACACCACCTGCGTTGGATGCTTTTCCTGGAGAGAAAAGAACTTTATGATCTAAGAAATAATTAATAGCATCCAAAGTAGAAGGCATGTTGGCTGCTTCTGTTACGCAAATTACACCGTTTGCAACAAGATTTTTAGCATCATCCAAATGAAGTTCGTTTTGTGTTGCAGCAGGAATTGCTACGTCACATTTTACTTCCCAAGGACGTTTTCCAGCGTGGAATTCTGCTGATGGGAATTTCTTCGCATAATCTTCAGCACGGTTATTTCCGGAAGCTCTAAGCTCTAATAAATAATCAATTTTTTCACCGGTGATTCCGTCTTTATCATAAATATAACCATCAGGACCAGAAATGGTAACCGCTTTACCGCCTAATTCTTCAACTTTTTTAATAACGCCCCATGCAACATTTCCAAAACCTGAAACAGTAACTGTTTTTCCTTTGAAATCCTGGCCAATTGTTTTTAGCATTTGCTCAGCAAAATATACTACACCGTATCCGGTTGCTTCCGGACGGATCAATGAACCACCATAAGCCAATCCTTTTCCGGTAAGAACTCCGGTAAATTCGTTTCTGATCTTTTTGTACTGACCGAATAAATATCCAATTTCTCTTGCTCCCACTCCGATGTCTCCTGCAGGAACATCTGTTTCAGGACCGATATGTTTGCACATTTCAGTCATGAAAGCTTGGCAAAAACGCATCACTTCCATATCGGATTTTCCTTGAGGGTCGAAATCCGAACCTCCTTTTCCACCGCCCATTGGCAAAGTAGTAAGAGAATTTTTGAAAGTCTGCTCGAACGCAAGGAATTTAAGAACAGAAAGGTTCACCGTAGGATGAAAACGTATTCCACCTTTATAAGGTCCAATTGCTGAGTTCATCTGAATTCTGAAACCTCGGTTTACTTGGATTTCTCCTTTATCATCTACCCAAGGAACTCTAAAGATAATGGTTCTTTCGGGTTCGGCCATTCTTTCCAAAAGCTTCATTCCCGTGTACTCTTTGCGGTTGGCAATAAAAGGAATTACCGTAACTGCAACTTCTTTCACTGCTTGAAGGAATTCTGGTTCATTAGGGTTTTTTGCCTCTATTTTAGCGACAAACTCCTGAATTTTTTGCTCTACATTATAGTGTTCCATAAAGGTTGAATATTATTGTCAACAAATTTAATTTTTTTTTCAAAACTTGCAAGAAAAATTTTATATGTTGTTGAAATATTAATGATTTTGCAGTTTATTTTTATTAAATTGATAATTTTTGCATTAAAAATATTGATAATTGAATGTTATGCAAATATTAATAAATTTTTAAAAATCATAAAAAATTAAAGTGCCAGATATTGTCTTCCCGAAAGTGCTTTGATGTATCCTGCAATTTCCATTTGAAGCAAATCGGGCAAAATTTTATAGCTCGGAATTTCTAGTTTCTCCGATATTTCATCTAGCGAAAAAGGAGTGTTTTTATCTAAAATTTTCCAAATTGCCAATTGGTTTTCAGTTAAGAGCGTTCTGATTTCTGAAGTCGGGAATAACTCACCTATTTTTAAATTATCGCTCTGAAATCCAAGTTGTTCGGATAGTGACGAAATGGTTGAAATTGTTGCTGCTTTGTTTTGAAGAATCAATTGATTGCAACCCTGGCTGAATTTATCGGAAATTCTTCCGGGAAGCGCATAAACTTCACGGTTGTAGTTATTGGCGAATGTCGCGGTACTGATGGATCCGCCGCCGAATGCCGTTTCTACTACAATCGTTGCGGGAGATAGTCCTGCAATGATGCGATTTCTTTGGATGAAATTCTCACGGTCGGGTTTTTGCGAACTGTTGAATTCTGTGAAAAGGACGCCGTTTTCTTCAAGAATTTTTTCCGAAAGTTTTCTGTTTTTTGAAGGGTAAAGCGTGTGGAAACCATGAGCTAATACCGCAATGGTCGGAATGTTGTTATTCAAAGAAGATTCGTGAACTTCCGTGTCAACACCTAAAGCGAGTCCGCTAATACTCAGTATATTTTTGTCCCTGTTATTTTCTAAAAAATCATGAACGAAATTTTTGCCGTATGTGGTAATATTTCTGGTTCCTACCAAACTGATGCGTCTCAGGGAAAGATCGAAATTTCCTTTTTGGTAAAGAATTGCGGGTGCGTCGTCGCATTCATCCAGTAGTTTAGGGAGATCTCCGAGGTGGCGTAGGTTGATTTTGATTTGATTGTTCTCGCAAAATTTCAGCTCTTTCTCAGCGAATTTTAAATGTTCAGGATTGCCTATTTCCTTTGAAATTTTTTGTCCGATTCCATAGATGTTTTTAAGTCCGGTTTTGGTGAGTTGCCAAACATCCTTTGCGGAACCCGCCTCATATACAAGTTTTCGAAAGATTACATCTCCGATAAGTGGGCAATGCCGAAGGGCGATCGAATAGAGTGTTTCTTCGGAAAACATTTCTTATTTTTTTCAAATTTATTGAAAATTATCCGTTTTTTCTGATGTTATCTAAGTGATCCCAAGGATCCTCCTTTTTCAGGTAGGGAAGTTCCATAAAATCCTCAGGATGATTTTCTTTGTAGGCTTGCCAGAGTTTATCGTCTTTTTCGCTATAATAATTCGGAAACTGCCAAATGAATTTCTTGGTTTTTTCGCCGGTTTTCCTAAAAATAAAAGCTAGAATCACTCCTACTACAGCACCCGAAAGATGGGATTGCCAGGAAATTCTGCTCGGTTCCGGAAGGTTTGAGAAAAGTTCTTCCGGCATTACGCCCCAAACTAAACTTCCGTAATATAATGCAACGACCAACGAAACTGTCAAAAGTTTCATATTCCACCGAAAAACACCGCTGAAAAACAAGAAAAAAGCTAAAACATATACAATTCCGCTGGCTCCGATAATACAAACATGGGAATATTCCCCGGTTAGGATATCAATGGGCGGAAGCATCCAAACCAAAAGTGCGGACACGAACCATCCGGTAAAGAAAATCTTTTTTGCAATAGATGGATAAAATTGAAATAACAAAAATATTAGAACGAAAATCGGCACGGAATTTCCGAAAATATGATCAATTCCTCCATGAAGAAAAGGCGAGAAAAAAATCCCTTTCAACCCGGAAGGAGTGAGTGGAATAATAGCACCATTGCAACCTTCGATAACGCCAAGGTTTTGCAGCAAAAATCCAAACCACATCGCTGAAACCATGATGGTGGCATATATTACCGCTTTGTAACTGAGATATTCTTTTAACATCAATTTCTTTCGTCAAAATTGTAGCCAATTAAATAATTAAGTAAATATGGCTAAAGTTTTCATTAAAATCAATAAAAATCAGTCAAAAAGTAATAAAAGATTGCTACTGAATTTTATAGAATTATTAGTTTGGCTTAAATTTGTAGGCTATGAGAAAGTTTATTGCCTTTATTTTATTGTTTTTTACGGCTGTAGTTTTCGCGCAGCGAGACAGAGAAATTCTTAAAGAAATCGATTCTATTTCTCAAAGAAGATGGGATTCTATTTCGCTGGATTTGGACAGTTTGTCGAATCCGAAACTCATCAATTTCGACAGACATTTTAAGGATACTATCGTGATTCGTGATAAAGTGGTAATGGCAAATCTCACTCAGGAATTACCCATTACTCCTTATAATATGCTAAAACTGCAAGGTCCGATAAAGTGGTTTTATTACGGAACCAATAATGTGGTTTTCAACCAATCTTCGTTTTCAAACTGGAATTCCGGAGGGAATAATAATATCGGAATCATCGGAAAGATTAATTATAATTTAAGTTATAAAAATAACAAGCATTTCTTGGATAATAACCTGCAACTCGGTTATGGTTTTGTTGCTTCGCAAGGTGAAGCTTCGCGAAAAACCGAAGATTACATAAATCTTATGACTAACTACGGGTACGACATCGGAAAGGATTTTTATCTTTCAACGGGTTTTCAGTTTCTTTCGCAGTTTTCGTCGGGTTATAACTACACCGATACTCCAGATCCGGAATTTAAAGACCGCATTTCAAGATTCATGTCGCCGGGATATTTGAATGTCGGTTTGGGTATTTCATACAATCCTAATGAAAATTTCCAGTTAATTTTCCGTCCGGCAAATGGTAAATTTACTTTTGTTACAGATCCTTTGCTACAAAAAGCTGGGAAATATGGTTTGGAAAAAGATGGTCAAAATGTGAGATCAGAGCTTGGTGCTTTGGTGAATGTTTTGTATCGTTTGAAAATTTATAAAGACATTAACCTTGTTAATCAAATAAACTTCTTTAGTAATTACATTTTCCATCCCGAGAGAGTGGATATCGGTTATAATGGTACGCTGAATATCAGATTCAATAAATTTATTACTACAGTAGTGAGTTTGGATTTGCTATACGACCACGATCAGTTGCAGAAATTGCAGATGAAACAAACCTTGGGCGTAGGTTTTTCTTATAATTTTGGTTTTGAAAATAAAGAGAAAAACAAAAAGTTGATTAAGCCGTTTGTGACGAATTAATTTTCTTTAAACATTCCAAAATTCCCTGTCCAGACTTCGGTACTGAATGGCTTCGGAAATATGCGCAGCGTTGAGGCGTTCCTGAAGTTCCAGATCGGCGATTGTTCGGGCAACCTTCAGTATTCTGTCGTAAGCTCTTGCCGAGAGATTGAGCTTTTCCATGGCTGTTTTTATTAAGCTTTGTGAAGCATCATCCAATTCGCAGTATTTTTCTATTTCTTTAGGACCCATTTGCGCATTGTAATGAATCTCGGAATCCTGATATCTTTTAGATTGAATTTCCCTTGCCATCAGAACTCTCGCTCTTATTTCTTCGCTTTTTTCACCTTTGCGTTTGTCGGCAAGTTGTTCAAATTCTACTTTTTGCACTTCAATGTGAATATCGATTCGGTCCAAAAGAGGTCCTGAAAGTTTATTCATATACCGTTGCATTTCAAATTGTGAGGAAGTATTGTTGGGATCATCCGGGAAATAGCCGCTCGGACTCGGGTTCATGCTTGCAACCAACATGAAACTCGCAGGATAGTTTACGGTGAATTTTGCTCTTGAAATGGTTACTTCCCGATCTTCCAGCGGTTGTCGCATAACTTCCAATACTGTTCTTTTAAATTCCGGCATTTCATCCAAAAATAAAACGCCATTGTGAGCTAAAGAAATTTCTCCTGGTTGTGGGTAACTACCTCCGCCGACGAGTGCAACATCCGAAATGGTATGGTGCGGACTTCGAAACGGGCGAACGGTCATCAACGAAGTTTCTGTTCCTATTTTTCCGGCCACTGAATGAATTTTGGTGGTTTCTAAAGCTTCTTTTAAAGTTAAAGGTGGAAGAATACTTGGAACTCTTTTCGCAAGCATGGTTTTTCCGCTTCCTGGTGGGCCAATCAAGATAATATTGTGTCCGCCGGCGGCAGCGACCTCCATCGCTCTTTTTGCGGTTTCTTGGCCTTTTACTTCCGAAAAATCTGTGGAAAAGAAATTAATCTTTTCCTGAAACTCTTTTCTAGTGTCAATGGTTGTTCTTTCTAATGGAATTCCTTCGTTGAAAAAATCGATGACTTCTTTGATGTTTTCGATGCCGTACACTTCGAGTTGATCGACAATTGCAGCTTCACGAATATTTTGTTTAGGAAGAATAATTCCTTTAAAACCTTCTTCGCGAGCTTTAATGGCGATGGGTAATACTCCTTTTATGGGAAGCAATCCGCCATCGAGCGAGAGTTCGCCCATGATGATGTATTCACCAATATTTTCTGCAGTGATTTGCCCTGAAGCGGCAAGAATTCCTAGTGCTATACTGAGGTCATAAGCAGAACCTTCTTTTCGTAAATCGGCAGGAGCCATATTGATGGTGATTTTTTTACCTGGAATTTTATATCCAACATTTTTTAAAGCTGCGGAAATTCGGTAACTGCTTTCTTTGATTGCATTATCGGGAAGCCCGACCAAATGATAACCCACTCCGGAAGTATCAACATTGACCTCGATGGTAATGGTTTGTGCAGAAACCCCATGAATGGCGCTCCCATAAATTTTCACTAACATGATTTTGTGTTTTAAAATAAAATTAGTAAAAATTTTCGGATTGAAAGGTTTTAAACAAAAATAACTTTTTGAAACAAAAAAAGCCTCACATTTCTGTGAAGCTTTTACAAGTGTGGGTCCTGAGGGATTCGAACCCCCGACCCTCTGGGTGTAAACCAGATGCTCTGAACCAACTGAGCTAAGAACCCTTGTTTTTGGTGTTGCAAATATACAACGTTTTTTTATTTCTGCAAATTTTTTTCCAAAAATTCTCCCACAACGAAGTTGCTTCCGCCAATAAAAATCATTTCTCCATTTTTAATATTCTGTTTTGTAGAGAGATAAGCTTGCTGCACTTCGTCAAAAATTTTATAAGAAATTTTCGATTTTTTCAGTAAATCTTCATAATCTTTCGGATGACGGCCACGGTTGACGTACGGTTTGGCAAAATAATAAGTAGAATTTTGAGGAACAATTTTTAAAACTTCATCTATTTTTTTGTCATTTACAAATCCCAGGATAATATGTTTGTGTTCGGGCAAAGCCTTCAGTTGCGCAAAAACCTCTTCCAAACCCGCTTGATTGTGGCCGGTATCGCAAATCGTCAATGGATTTTTTGAAAATTCGTACCATCTACCTAAAAAATTTGTGTTTTTTTGAACATTTAAAAGTCCGGTTTGGATATTTTTCTCAGAAATTTGAATCCCAAGGTTTTTTAACTCACGAATTAAAGCTAAAACCACTTTGATGTTTTTCTTTTGATAATTTCCCTTTAAATCAGATTTCAGATCTGAAAAAATGGTTGTAGCATCAATGAACTCGGCATTTTTTTCTTTGGCTTTATTGGCAATAATTTTTTTTATCACATCTTGATCATCGCCGGAAATCACTGGTGTATTTTCTTTGATGATTCCTGCTTTTTCGGTAGCGATTTCTTCAACGGTGTTTCCTAAAATATTTTGATGATCCAAAGCAACATTCGTAATGGCTGATACCAACGGATTGATGATATTGGTGGAATCCAATCTTCCGCCTAAACCAACTTCGATGATAGCGAAATCTACTTCTTGCTGAGCAAAATATTCGAAAGCCATAATCGTGGTAAATTCGAAAAAAGAAGGCCGAATATCTGAAGGAAGATTTTTTAGTTTTTGAATGAAATGATAGACAAATTCCTTATCGCAGTTTTTACCGTTCACCTTTATTCTTTCTGTGAAATCAATGAGATGTGGTGAATTGTATAAACCGATTTTATAGCCGGATTCTTGCATAACGGAAGCGAGCATATTACTGGTAGAACCTTTTCCGTTGGTTCCGCCGATATGAATCATTTTGATTTTTTCTTGTGGATTTCCGAAAAAAGCACAAAGCTTGGTGATGTTTTGAAGCCCTGGTTTATACGCTTTTTTACCATCGATTTGGTAGTTCGGAGCCTGCACAAAAAGCCATTCTACAGCTTCTTGATATTCATGATTTGTCATTCCACAAAATTCACAAAAGTTTTTGGTTTTGGAAAATTATTTTCATAAAGTTTTTTATGAAATTCATGTAAAATTTTTAGAAAGTAATTTTATAAGTTCCGGTTGATGAGGTCGAAGCTTTTTCGGCTTTTACATATTTTTTCACCCAAGAAACTGATGTTGATGCAACGCAGGGATCGGATATTCCTCCTGATCTTCTGGCGGAAATTACGTTTCCTGCCTTATCGACGGTGTAAGAAACCGTTATGCTTCCGCTGGCTGAGCAATTATGCGCTGGCTGTTGGCCGCCACGTCCCATCGTTCCGGGGATGTAACCGATTAATTTTCTGTCAATCCCAATTTTGCTATCGCCATCACCATCACCGCCCAAAGGATCGCCTTGGTTTCCAATGCCGGTTCCGGTGCCTTGTGATCCGGCTTTTGTACCACGTCCTTTAATTAAATTTCCAATTGCAGCGGTACCTTTCCCGTCGCCTGAGCCGGTTGTAGAATTGGAGGTTGTGGATTTGGAACTTGTTGCTTTTGCCGAAGATTTTGATGAAGATGCAGCGGTTGATTTTGCATTCTTCTCTGATTTCTCAGGAGTTTTTACCGTATTTTTAGCACTTGTTCCTGTAATTAATTTTTCTTTTGCAACCTCTTTTTTAGTGATTTCAACAGCGTTCGAAGGCTTTGCAGTTTTAGCTTCAGATTCCGCTTCCGCAGTAGTTTCTAGGGTTGTTGGATCGCTTGTTGCGGCCAAACTTCCTTCTTGTTCGGCGGGTTCTTCTAAGCCATTCCCGTTTCTGTTGTCACCGAAATTGATGAGCATGCTGGTTACAGCCTCATCTTTCGCGGGAATGGTGGTGGTAAATTTATAAAGAGAAACAAACAGCAGGAGAGCGGACCAGATGATCGCGGTGATAATTCCGCTTTTAATCTTGTCTTTATTTTCGTCCTTTCTATTGATGCTGTATTGGTTCATTTTATCGGTCTTAATCATCTTTCGTAGTGGCAATCGCGATGCTGTATTTATGTTTTTCGGCAATTTCCATCGCAAAAACTACGTCTTTATGAAACGAATTTTTGTCTGCTCTAATGGTAAACGAAGGCTTTTGAGTGTTTTTTAATTTTTCGACGAGTACCGATTCCAAAGTTTCTTTTTTTACAGCAACATCATCTACAAAATAAGAGCCATCTTCTTTAATGCTAACGGTAACTTGGTTTGGGATGCTTGGATTTTCAAGTTCGCCTTTCGGCAGCTCCACATCAATCGCACTTTGGTTAGCCGCTGCGGAAGTCACCATGAAAAAGATGAGGAGCAACAAAATCACATCCACCATTGCAGCGAGACTGAACTCGGGATTTGCTTTATTTCTGCGTTTAAGTTTCATGATTTACGATGGTTTGTTGATGATATCTAAAAAGTCGGTAGAAAGGTGTTGTACCTTCAGAACAAATTTATCAATTCTCGTTAAAAGTAAATTATAGAAAAAATTGGAAGGAATTGCCACTGCAAGACCCATTGCTGTTTGCCCGAGAGCGGTATATATTCCTTCGGAAAGCGTTTTCGGGGAGAAAGATCCTTCAGCATTGGACATGCTGAAAAAAGCCATAATCAATCCGATTACCGTTCCTAAAAGTCCCAGCATTGGCGCTAAGCTTGGTACGGAGGCTAAAAGATTCAGGTTTTTTTCTAATTTGGAAATTTCTATTTGTGCTTGGCTTTCCATTGCGCTTACAATATCGGAAATCGGTCGTCCGATGCGTGTGATTCCTTTTTCCAGAATTCTGGCTTCGGGAGTATTTTGTCTTTCGCAATAATCAATAGCGGCATCTACACGGCCCTGATTCAGTAAATCCGCAATGTTATTCATTAAATTCGTGTCGTTTATTTTCAACATTCGGTTGATGTAAAATAACCTTTCAAGAAATATATAAAGTGAGAAAACACCCAATGCAAGTACGGTGCACATTACGATATTAGCGAAAAGATTTCCGTGGAAAATGATTTTCCAGAAAGAGAAAACTTGCTCCTGCGTTTCCGGCGTTACGGCTTGTGCTGCTGCTTGTAAAAACATTTAATTTAAATTTATAATTAAAAACTGAACGATAAAATTAGGTTAATATTGTTGAAAAACCTTTCTGTTAATCATTTTTAAATGATTAATGTGTTCAAATAACCTGCTTTTTCTACTTGAGAAAAAAACGGTTTCAACAAAAAAAGCAAAGAAAAAAAAGGAAATTAATCGTCTACTTCAATCTCGTCTTGCTTGAAATTGCATTTCAATTTAAAAGGAATTGTTTCGTCGGAACCGGTATAAAAATCGGTGATTTCCCCTTTCCATAACAGCTCCAAATCACTATTTTCGTTTTGGGTAAAAGACAATTCATTTTGGTAAAGAAATGCGTCTTCATCGTCGAAAAGATTTACTTCAGTGAAGGTTTCATCCTCGGAATCGTCAATCTCAAAAGTCTTTCCTTCTACTTGATCATCGTCGATAGGAAATTCGTAAACATTCATCGAAAGTTGCGGAAAACGATATTGTAAAGAGTCGTCATCTACGTGATCCAACGAATCATCGGTGATGATTTCAACTTCCAGAAAATGCTTTTGATTGCTGTAAACCGCCTTAGAGTAAGTACTTTTGATGTGGTATTTAAGGGTTTCTTCAGGGTGATAGATTTTTAAAATCCCTTTCATTTCGGTAAGAAAAAAAATGTTAATTAATTGATTGTTAATCTGCTTCAACAAAGATAAAAAATTGATTCGTTGTGCAAAATTTTTTGTTCTTTTTTTAAAAATAATGCCAGTTTTAGCGTTTTATTTGTTGTTTTTAAACGATTTTAAAGAAGAATGAAAATTTTTTGAATCGATTTCTCAATAAAAATGAAGTGATAATATTAAAACTATTAATTTAGCGTTTCCAAAAATAAATCATCAGAATGAAGAATATCTTTTATAAAGCACTTTGTGGCGTAGGAATTATTGTTTCTTTAGTTTCTTGCAAAAAAAATGATTCGCCTCTTACCAAAGTTACACCGGCGGATTTGGATTCTATTGCTGCGAACTATTATGAGCAATATTTGAAACTTCATCCTTTGGAAGCCACTGCACAAGGTGATTACCGTTACAATGACCAATTACCTATTACCATTGATAGAGATTTCATTTCTGGCGAAATTTCCTTTTTCAATTCCGTCCAGGAGCAACTGAAAAAAGTGGATTATAAAAATCTAAATGACGAGGATAAAACCGTATACGATGTCCTCGATTATACCTTAAAAGATAAAATAGAAAACTACGCTTATCACCCGGAATATATTCCTTTTACCCAGTTCGATGGGCTTCCTTTGCAATTTCCGCTTTTGGGAAGTGGTAGTGGATTTCAGCCTTTCAAAACCGAGAAAGATTATCAGGATTGGTTGGTTAGAGCCGATAAATTCCCGAAATGGATGGATGCTGCGATTGAAAATTTCCGCGAGGGAATGAAAAACAACTATGTTTTGCCGCAAAAACTTGTTATGAAAATGATTCCTCAGATGACTGCCGAAGAAATTGTAAGTCCGGATTTTGAAAAAAATATCTTTTATGGTCCTTTGAAAAATTTCCCGAAAAACTTCTCTGAAGCTCAAAAAGAAAAACTCACAGAGGAATATAAAAATTTGGTTTTGAAAAAAATCGTTCCTGCTTATATCAAAATGGGTAATTTTTTAGCAAAGGAATATTTGGCTAAAGCTAGAACCACAGACGGAATTAATGCCTTGCCGAAAGGAAATGAGATCTATGCATTTTATGTAAAAAGCCAAACCACTACCGACAAAACGCCGCAAGAAATCAATAAAATAGGATTGGAGCAGGTGGCAATGCTGCGTGCGGAAATGGAGAAAGTGAAAAATCAGTTAGGTTTTGGTGGAACATTGGAAGAGTTTATCACCTTCGTAAAAGCCGATCCTAAAGCAATGCCATATAAAACCAACAAAGAAGTAATCAATGCTTTCAATGGAATTCTAACAAAAATTACCCCGAAATTGAAAACCATGTTCGGCGTTACTCCAAAAACCAAATTTGAGATTCGCCAAACCGAAAAATTCCGAGAAGCAACAGCAAGTGCTGAATATTTTCCGGGAACTTCCGATGGTAAAAAACCGGGGATTTTCTATATTCCGTTGCCGGATCCATCGAAGTTTAATGTGACTTCCGGAATGGAATCGCTTTTCCTTCACGAGGCAATTCCTGGGCATCATTATCAGGTTTCGCTTCAACAGGAAAACACTTCATTGCCGAAATTTATGAGGTTTGGTTGGTTTGGTGCGTATGGTGAAGGATGGGCGCATTATTGTGAAACTTTGGGTCCCGAATTTGGTTTGTACACCGATCCTTATCAAAAAATGGGTTATCTGAGTGACCAAATGTTGAGAGCGGTTCGTTTGGTTGTAGACACTGGTTTACACACCGGAACGATGAATCGCGAAGAGGCAATTAAGTATTTCTTGAGTAATATTTCGTATGATGAAGCCGCTGCAACAGCGGAAATTGAGCGATATATGGCTTTGCCGGGACAAGCATTGGGTTATAAAATCGGAGCGCTACGCATTCGGGAACTTCGAGATAAATATCAGAAAGAATTGGGCGCGAAGTTTAGTTTGGCAAAATTTCATGATGAAGTTTTAAACCAAGGTTGCCTTCCGCTCGATGTCTTGGATCGAAAAATGGAAAATTGGGCAAAAAGGCAATAATTGATTACATCAATATTTGAACAAAATCCACTGAAATCATCAGCGGATTTTTTAATTGATTGTTATTAATATTCAAAGTTTACTGAAATTTGAATTTTCTTTAAAAATAATAAATTATGAATATTAAATTTGATTAAAAAATTTTATAACTTTATAGATAACTGATGTCGGGTTTTGATGGGCAATCTTTAACTAAATTAATCAAAGGAAGTCTCGAAACTCAACACATCAAAATCATGATGATGTCGGCGAATCCGGATGCTGAAAAAATTAGCAAAACTATCGATGTGAACGATTTTCTCACCAAACCTTTCGAAATGGATGAGCTGGTGAGCAAGGTTGAAGCGCTTCTAAAATAAACTCAATATTTATTTACTTTTCAAAAAGCATTCTCGTTAAGAAATCTTTTTCTTTATTGCCTCTTGCGGGAGAGTATTCTCGGCCGTAGAAAATAATTTGCAGATGAAGTCTGTTCCAACTTTCTTTCGGGAAAAGTTTTTTCGCGTCTTTTTCTGTTTCTGCAACGTTTTTTCCTGAAGTTAGTTGCCATTGAACCATCAATCGATGAATATGGGTGTCGACCGGAAAAGCAGGTACACCGAAAGCTTGGCTCATCACCACCGACGCAGTTTTGTGGCCAACTCCAGGAAGCGCTTCCAATTCCTCAAAAGTTTTCGGAACTTCGCCGTTATGTCTTTCTACCAGGAGTTCTGCCATTTTTTTAAGGTTTTTCGCCTTGTTATTGGCCAGCCCTATTTCTTTGATTAAATATTTAATCTCGTCAACTTCTAAATGCTTCATTCGGAAGGGGTCTCCGGCAACTTCAAATAATTTTGGAGTAATTTGGTTTACCTTTTTATCAGTCGTTTGGGCCGAAAGAGCTACCGCGACTAAAAGCGTGTAAGGATCGCTATGATCCAAAGGAATTGGAACCTCCGGATATAATTTTTCGAGTTCCATCATCACGGTTTCGGCTCTTTGCTTTTTTGTCATTTTAGCTTAAATTTGGGCAAAATTAAACATTATGTTGAAAGTTGGTGATCGGTTGCCCGAATTTGTAAGTGTAAATCAAGATGGTGAAACAGTAAATTCCCAAGATTTATTAGGAAAAAAACTTGTGATTTTCTTTTATCCAAAAGCCAATACACCGGGTTGTACTGCGGAAGCCTGCGATCTAAATAATAATTTCTCAAAACTGAAAAAAGAGGGTTTTCAGTTATTGGGCGTCTCGGCAGATCCTGTGAAAACTCAGAAAAAATTTCATGAAAAATTTGGCTTCCAATATCCGCTGCTTGCCGATGAAAACCGGGATGTTATCGAAAAATTTGGCGTTTGGCAACTCAAGAAATTCATGGGTAAAGAATTCATGGGAATTGTGCGCACAACTTTTATTTTTGACGAAAATGGAATTTGCGTTCGCGTTATTGAAAAAGTGAAAACCAAGGAAGCCGCGAAACAAATCTTGGAAAGCTAAGATTTAACCCAACATTTTTTGCGCTTTTTTCACCCCATCAAAAAGAATATCAATCTCTTCAAATGTGTTGTAAACAGCGAAACTAGCTCGAACTGTTCCTGCGATATTGAAGAAATTCATAATCGGTTGCGTACAATGATGGCCGGTTCTCACGGCGATTCCCAACTTGTCGAGAATCATTCCGACATCTGAAGAAATTCCAATTCCTTCGAGATTGAAAGATACGACGCCGGTTCGGTGGGCTTTTTCACCATAAATTTTTAAACCTTCTATTTGGAGCAATTGTTTTTGAGCGTAATCCAGCAAAGAATTTTCGTGGTTTTGTAAATGCTCCTGACCTATATTTTCAATGAAATCTACGGCGGTTCCCAAGGCAATATTTCCGCCAACATTTGGTGTGCCGGCTTCAAATTTGAAAGGCAAATCTGCGTAAGTGGTTTTCTCGAAAGAGCAAGTCGCGATCATCTCGCCACCACCGTGGAAAGGTTGAATTTTCCTCAGAATTTCTTCTCTTCCGTACAGAATTCCGGTTCCCATCGGTGCATACATTTTGTGTCCTGAAAAAACGAAAAAATCGCAATCCATTTCCTGAACATCAATTTTGAAATGAGGTGCAGATTGCGCTCCATCGATTACGATGATAGCGCCAGTATTTGCGCGTGTTTTTGCAATAATCTCTTCAATGGGATTTACAATTCCCAACGCATTCGAAACCTGATTAACAGAAACTATTTTAGTTTTTTCACCTAAGTTTTCATCCAAAAAATCGAGCTGCAGAATCCCGTTTTCATCCATCGGAATTACTTTCAATTTTGCGCCCGTTCTTTCGCAGAGCATTTGCCATGGAACGATATTCGAGTGGTGCTCCAAATAAGAAATGATGATTTCGTCGTTTTCTTTAATTAAATTCGTCAAAGAATAGGCGATGAGGTTGATTCCTTCCGTCGTTCCTTTGGTAAATATGACTTCAAAATCGTTTTTTGCATTGATGAATTTTTGGACTTTTCTCCTGGCCAGCTCCATTTCCTCGGTCGCCAATTGACTTAAAGTGTGAATTCCGCGATGAACATTCGCATTGATCTCCTGGTAATATTTTTCCCAAGAATTCAGTACCGGTAACGGTTTCTGCGAAGTGGCGGCATTGTCGAGATAAACCAAGGGTTTTCCGTTAACCTGCTGATTAAGAATTGGAAATTGGTTTCGGATATGTTGTAAATCGAGCATTTATTTTATTTAGAATGGTTCAAATTTACGGATTTTATTTTTGACGATTTCTAAATCACTTGACCATTTTTGCAACTTCCCTGACCAAAACCTCAACCTGTTTTGGACGTCCTTTCTCATCGACCGGTTGGTCTTCGTACATTCCGGTTCTCACGATTACCATGTTTTTTTCCGGAACGATGATGATGTATTGCCCGTATAATCCCCAAAAATAATAATGTTTTAAATCACTGTCATTATTTATCCAAAGTCCCATTCCGTAAGCTTCCTTCGAAAGTTTCGTGGGCGTTTTCATCTCATTTAAAAATTCTGAACTGATGATTTGCTGATTTTCAAATTTTCCTTTATTTAGGAACAACTGACCGAGTTTCGCAAAATCTCGAGCGTTGGAATGTATACAGCAAAACGTTTTTTCCATTCCGAAATCGTCGGTGCTCCAAAATGCTTTTTGTTCCATTCCTAGCGGTTTCCATAGTTTTTCGGAGGCGTATTCGGCGATGGTTTGGTTCATGGATTTTCTTAATGCAAAGCCGAGAAGCTGCGTTGCGCCACTCTGGTATTCAAATTTTGTCCCCGGATTTTCTTTAAACCCTCGGAGCAGTACTGCTTCTTCTAACGATTTTCCATAATAAGCTTTTGCATTTTGCAGAAACGGATTTTTGTAGTTTTCGTTCCAATTTAATCCGGCTTCCATTTTGGCTAAATCTCCGACGGTGAGTTTATTTCCGAATTCTACATTTTTGTAATTTTCAAAAAAATCGGAGTAACGCTGGTTGATGCTTGCGATCTTTTTTTCTTCAATTGCTTTGCCCAACAGAAGTACAGTGACGGCTTTTGCCATGGAAAAAGAATTGGTTTGCGATTGTTGCGAGTAACCATTCCAATATTCTTCGTGGAGTAATTTTCCGTTTTTAATGATTAAAAATGAAGCTGAATTGGTCGTTTTTAACTCTTGAACTAATTTTTTCGGCAAAGGTTGTTGGTTGTACAGCGAATCCTTTTCCCAGGAAATTGGTTTTCCTATTGCAATAGGATGACTGTTGAAATATTTTCCATCATCTATCGTAGAACCGGTTACTCCGCGAAAATAAGTTTCTCGAATTCCTTTGAATAAATAATCGTATCCAAAAGCGTACATTAAAGCAAATAGTAAAGCAATTCCGATCAGGATCGATTGTAGGATTTTCTTGATCATTTCCTATATTTTGTAATATTTAAATATAAAAAAAGTTCCGAATTTCTCCGGAACAATTAAGTGATATTTTTTAGAAATTAAATTTTAGAAAGCAGATTTCTGAAATTAGTTTTCTCGTCGATAATTCTTCGTAAATCGGCTACAGGAACACGTTCTTGTTTCATTGTGTCGCGGTCGCGCAGTGTTACTGTATGATCCGTCAACGAATCGTGATCGATGGTGATACAGAACGGCGTACCGATCGCATCCTGTCTTCTGTAACGCTTTCCGATGCTGTCTTTATCTTCATAGATCACGTTGAAATCAAATTTTAAATCATTGAAGATTTTTTCTCCATATTCCCCAAGTCCGTCTTTTTTCATCAACGGAAGAATTGCTGCCTTTACAGGTGCCAAAGCTGGCGGAAGTCCAAGAACAGTTCTTTCTGAGCCATCTTCTAACACTTCATCCTTCAATGAATTAGAGAATATAGCAAGGAAAAGTCGATCCAGACCAACTGAAGTTTCAACAACGTATGGAACGTAATTTTCGTTTCTTTCCGGATCAAAATATTGTAATTTTCTGCCCGAGAATTTCTCATGAGCACTTAAATCGAAATCGGTTCGGGAGTGAATTCCTTCCAATTCTTTGAATCCGAAAGGAAATTTAAATTCAATATCTGCAGCTGCATTCGCATAGTGAGCCAGTTTTTCGTGATCGTGGAATTTATAATTTTCCGCACCTAAACCTAAAGCTAAATGCCAGTTCAATCGTTTTTGTTTCCATTCTTCATAAAAACTAAGTTCTGTTCCAGGTGCAACGAAAAACTGCATTTCCATTTGCTCGAACTCGCGCATCCTGAAGATAAATTGTCTCGCAACAATCTCATTTCTAAATGCTTTCCCGATCTGCGCAATCCCGAAAGGCAATTTGTGGCGGGAAGTTTTCTGCACATTCAGGAAATTCACAAAAATTCCTTGTGCGGTTTCCGGACGCAAATAAAGATCAGTTGCGCTTTCGGAAGCGGCACCTAGTTTTGTCCCAAACATCAAGTTAAATTGGCGAACGTCGGTCCAGTTTTTCGAGCCTGTATCTGGATCAGCAATTTCGAGTTCTTCAATTAATGTTTTTATGTCTGCTAAATCATTGTTTTCTAACGACTTCGCCATTCTCGAAAGGATCGTTATCTGTTTTTCGCGGTATTCTAAAACTCTTGGATTGGTCGTTTCAAATTCATTTTTATCGAAGGCATCTCCAAATCTCTTCGCTGCTTTATCGATTTCTTTTTGTGCTTTCTCTTCCAGCTTTGCACAGTAATCTTCGAGCAGAACATCAGCTCTGAAGCGTTTTTTAGAATCTTTATTATCAATCAAAGGATCATTAAAAGCATCAACATGGCCTGAAGCTTTCCAAATCGTTGGATGCATGAAAATCGCAGAATCGATTCCTACGATATTTTCATTCATTTGCACCATAGCTTTCCACCAATATTGTTTTAGGTTATTTTTCAGTTCTACCCCGTTCTGCCCGTAATCGTAAATCGCCGAAAGTCCGTCGTAGATCTCACTTGAAGGAAAAATGAAACCATACTCTTTTGCATGAGAAATAAGTTTCTTGAAAACATCTTCTTGTTTAGCCATTTTAGTTGAATTTGTGCAAAAATAGGGAAATTTATTTTAATTTTAAGGAGTCGGGAACCTGCTCTCCGCTATATCTTTTGCTGCGCTTCGCTCCGCAAAAGGATGCCGCTGTGATCAGGGCTAGTTACGGGCAGATTTCGTTAGAAAGTTTCGTTGTAAATCATTACATTTGCCAAACTTTTCTTGCATGTACAAATCCTTTATTCGCCCAATTCTTTTCAAATTCGATCCTGAAGAAGTACATTATTTCACTTTTTCATTATTAAAGAATTTCCCTTTTCTTGCCAAAATTTTTCTTCCTAAACCTATTGAAGACAAAAGATTGGAACGTGAAGTTTTCGGTCTGAAATTTAAAAATCCCGTAGGTCTGGCTGCAGGTTTTGATAAGGATGCGAAAATGTTCAGCGAACTTTCCGATCTTGGTTTTGGCTTCGTGGAAATCGGAACATTAACCCCGAAACCGCAAGATGGAAATCCTAAAAAAAGACTGTTCAGATTGAAAGAAGATTCAGCAATCATCAACCGAATGGGTTTCAACAACGGTGGAGTAGACGCTGCGGTGGAAAGGTTAAAAGCTAATAGAAACGTTTTAATCGGCGGAAATATTGGCAAAAATAAAATCACGGCGAATGAAGATGCGGTAAATGATTACATCATCTGTTTCGAAAAATTATTTCCTGTTGTCGATTATTTCGTGGTGAATGTAAGTTCGCCCAATACGCCAAATCTTCGCGAGCTTCAAGACAAAGAACCGTTAACAAAATTGCTCGGAAATTTGCAGCACCTCAATTCGCAAAAAGAAAAACCAAAACCTATTTTACTCAAAATCGCCCCGGACTTGAGCGACGATCAGCTTTTAGATATCATTGATATTGTAAAAGAAACTAAAATTGCAGGCGTAATTGCCACAAACACCACGCTTTCTAGAGATAACCTTATTTCCGAAAATAGACAAGAAGCTGGTGGACTTTCAGGAAAACCTTTAGCAAAACGGTCCACCGAAGTCATCCGATTTCTCTCAGAAAAAAGTGGAAAAGCTTTCCCAATTATTGGCGTTGGCGGAATTCACACTGCAGAAGATGCTATTGAGAAACTGGAAGCCGGCGCAAGTTTAATTCAGTTGTATACGGGTTTTATTTACGAAGGCCCGGAATTGATTCATGATATTAATAAGAAGCTTTTGGAAAAATATTGATTATTGAACCACAAAAGCCACAAAAGAAATGTTTGAAAAAAGCATTACAGAAGGTAGCAAAATCTGTTTTTCAAATTTTGCTATCTTTTAAAATCTTAAATAAAAATGATTGAGAAAAAGCTTTTGTGCCTTTTGTGGTTTAAAAAGTTAAATGAAGAAGTTCGCAATCGTATAGATCACCAAACCCACCAAACCGCCGACCAAAGTGCCGTTCACGCGTATAAACTGCAAATCTTTGCCAACTTCCAGTTCTAGCTTTTCGCTGAGCTCTTTTCCTTGCCAGTTTCCTACGGTAGAACTGATTAAATCCCCGAACTGATGCGTGTTTCGGAGAATATATTTGTAAGCAGTTACCCGAACCCAATGGTCGATTTTATACTGAAGTTTTTCATCGGATTTTAGATTTTCCGAAAGTTCGGAAAGGTTTTTTTGCAAATATTTCTTTAATGCCGAATTTTCATCTTCCAATTCTTTCGATAAAGATTTTTTGATGGATTCCCAAATGTCTTTTGAGTATTGGTTGATCTTTTCCTTTTTTAGAAAATCATTTTTAATCCCGCGAAATTCCTCCGTCCATTTTTCTTCAGTTTGTATTTCATGGGAAAAAGCGTACAGCTTCTGGGTAATTTCACTTCGTAAAGAATGGTTTTGATCGTTTTCTACTTCCTCAAAAAAAGAAGAAAGTCCGTTAGTGATTTTTTCGGCAATGGTGTCATCTACAAATTTCGGAATCAGGAAGAAACTTTCCTTTTTTACACGGTTTTTAACGATTTCCTGATTTTGCAGCACGTAATCTTTTATCTGTTTTGAAAGACCGGTAATCATCCTTTGATGATCGTTTTTATCGAGAACATACTCGATTCCGTTGCCTAAAATATGATTGATTTTTATGTCATCGGACATTTCTTTTGCTTTGTTTCCAATAAAATTTACCACCGCAGAATCATCTAATTTGTTCAAAATATCTAAAACAATATTCGACATTTCTTTTACCAAATTCTGTTGGTTGCATTCTTTTGAAAGCCATTCACCCACAAATTGCGAAATTTTAAGCTTTTGAATGTACGGACGAATATTCGAAGGCGAAAGGAAATTAGAAACCACGAAATTCCCGAGATTATCGCCAATTCGGTCTTTGCTGTTTTCAATAAGATTCGTGTGTGGAATTTTCAGTCCTAAAGGATAGTTAAAAAGGGCTGTCACTGCAAACCAATCCGCTAATGCACCCACCATCGCCGCTTCCGAAAAAGCGCGGATGTACCCAATCCAATGCGCGGGATTTCTTTTCTCTAAAATGGTGGTCGCCACAAAAATCACCGCCATCAAAACGAAAAGTCCTGTTGCAAATAATTTGTATTTTCTCAGCTGTATTTTTTTTTCTGCGTCGTTCATTAGGTCCAAATTTACTACTTTTGAAGAGCAAAATTCATTCTAAATACGATTTATCTTAAAAATCTGTTTTTAAAAAGATGAAAACAATCCTAATTATTCTGATGAGCATTTCCTTACAAATGTGTTCTCAGGTACATAAACCCGAAAAAGAAAAACAAATGGAAAATATTACCACCAACAGCAATCCTTATTACTCAAGGACAGATCGTTCTAAATTAACCGTTAGCAACGAAGAATGGAGAAAAATCCTATCTCCGGATCTTTATGCAATCGCCCGCGAAGCTGCTACAGAAAGACCGTTCACGGGAAAATATAATCAATTTGATGAACTCGGCGAATATTACTGCGCGGTTTGTGGGAACCATCTTTTCCGGTCAGACTCCAAGTTTTCTTCAACTTGCGGATGGCCTAGTTTTTTTGAAGCTGATAAAGAAGGAGTTGCTTACAACAGAGATTCTTCCCACGGAATGGAAAGAATTGAAGTGGTCTGCAAACGCTGCGATTCGCATCTTGGGCACGTTTTCAACGATGGACCGGCTCCAACCGGAATGCGTTATTGCATGAATTCGGTTTCGTTGGAGTTTGTAGGAGATTCAGAAAAGAAATAAAAAAATTGCGGAACATGAAATTCCGCAATTTATATCTAAATAAAACTTTCATCTAAGTTAAAGGTGCTCCAACTTGTAAATCGCAACGGTGATGCGGTTGGCCATGAGGCGGATTCAGAGCCGGTTTCGGACCGATATCTGCAGAGGAAGAAACCGAAGGAGCAGCTGATGGCGAAATTGGATTGGTGTTAAAACCAGCATTTGGCGCACTTTGTGGTTGTACCACTTGCGGAGCGGCGTTTTGTACTGGTGCCGGACTGTCAATTGGCGCTCCAACAGCGATATCACATCTATGGTAAGGTTCGCCGTGGGCTGGATTCAGCGCAGGTTTGCCACTTGGTGAAGTGTTGTCTGCTAAAGTATTTTTTTCCGAAGCGGAGATTGGGGAAGTTGCGTCTTCCGCGGATTTGGTTTCAGGTGCAGTGGTTGTTTGTGCCGCCGAATTTTGAGTCTCCGTGTTTTTGGTGTTTTTACAGGAAGTAGCGATAGCTGCAACTGCAAAAATCATTACAATAACCTTTTTCATATCTAATATTTTATTTTTAATTAAAGGAAAAATCTATACCTAGATAAAAGTTCGCAGGCATGATCGGAGCATATACCATTCCACCATCAAAATAATTTCCAAATGGATTTTTTGCGTCAATGATCGGCTGGTTTTGGGTATAGCTTGTTAGATTTTCTCCTCCCAAATATACACGAATATTTTGATTAAAGTTTCTGGAAATCTGCGCATTCAAAGTTGCAAATGAATCGGAATAATCCGCAAGTCTAAATTCTTCGGGATTCGAGTTGAGATTGGGAAGTTTTTGTTTTCCTACGAGTTGTAGCGTGGTGTCGAAATTCCAGAACCCTCCTTTTGAATTTTTTTCTGTAGAATAGGAAGCATTAAAAAATCCTCTGTTTTTCGCCATAAAAGGAATTTGTCTTTTTCCACCCGCAAAATCCGCTTGTACATCATAATATTTATAGGCAAGCCGCAATTCCAGGTTTTTTGCAGGAACAAAATCGAGCTGGGTTTGGAAGCTGTTGGCGAAGGATTTCCCATTAAGGTTATAAAAAACAATTTTGGTCGGCGAAATGTCCAAATCTGCCAACACCTGATCCTGGAAATCGGTTCGGAAAAAATCAGCTACTAAGGTCGCTTTTCTGTTGAAAAGTTTGAATTCCTGCTGAAGACTTGCTCCGTAATTCCAGGCGATTTCCGCTTGTAAATCATAAATTTCTCCCCCATTTTCTATGATTTCAATCTGTCTGTTGGAAGCGAAATATTGTTGGTTTTCAGCAAAAATATTGGCCGTTCTGAATCCTTTTCCGGCAGAAAGTCTCAAGATTGTCTTCGGAGAAATGTCGTATTTAAAGTTCAATCTCGGTGTAAACTGCGTTCCGGCAAGGTTGTGAAAATCGGTTCTTGCACCCGCAACTAAGGTGTACTTTAAACCTGTTAATGTATATTCAAAGAATAGTCCGGGAACGGTTTCAGTTCTTTTAAAATTCTGAGTCAGATAATTTTCATCGAAATCATCATACAAAAAACTCGCTCCAGCTTTGTATTTATGGTTGGTGTTACCTATGATGCTTTCGAAAATTAAATTAGAATAAAACGTTTTTTCTTTGCCCAGATAATTTCTATTTCCAAAAAAACTGTCCTGCTGATGATAAGTAAACTGGTTCATCCAGCCGATACTTTGGTAAGGTTTTCCCTTAAAAACATAGCCGGTTTTATTCCAGATATCGAATTTGGCAATATCGATTCCAACTCCATACAGACTTTGTTGGCCTTGCGGAATGTCTTTATCGAAATCTTTTTGCCCGCCGAATCTTTCATCGTTAACGAAACTTATTCCAAAATGCGTACTCAATCCGGAGTTTTCTAAATCATTGTAATTCAATAAGTAAGCTGCATTAATCTGGTTTCCTGTCGGTTGGTCTAGAAATCCGTCGTCATTGGTATCCATTTTGGCCAAAGTCGCGTTTCCGTGGAGCAAAAAAGTTTGGTTCCAATGGTCGGAAACAGCGCTGGTTGAAGTGATGTTGGTTTCAAATCTTCCGTTCATATCACCGAAAAAATTCAGTGCTGTTTCTGGTTTTTCATTAAATTTTAAAAATTCGGTGTTAATTTGGCCTGTAATACTTTCGTATCCGTTCGTAACGGTGCTTCCGCCTTTTGTTAGCTGAATTCCGCCAATCCATCTTCCGGGAATCAAATTCATTCCATAAGGTGATGCCAAACCGCGGATGGACGGCAAAAGTTCTTTTGTTAAAGAGGTGTACTTCTGGTCTAAACCTAACATCTTCAGCTGCTTGGTTCCGGTAACCGCATTGCTGAATGCGACATCAACGGTTGCATTTGTTTCAAAACTTTCAGACAAATTACAGCAGGCCGCTTTCAGCAATTCTTTAGAGCTGATGTTGAAGGTAAGTCCGGTTTCTTTTTTGCTTAAAGCTGTTGCTTCACCCATTTTGATAATTTTCACTTCATCAATACTTTTGTCAACATGATCGGCATGAAGGGTAAAATCTTTTTTTGGAGCAGCAGATTCGTCGTGATGAACTAAATCGCTTTTTACTCCAAGCGGAAGATTTCTGTCGTAAAGGCAACAGCTTGGCAGATTTTTGTAAACATCATCAGTAGCTTTGTACATCTCATTATCATGGCCTACATTGGCAATCATTTTTAGAATTGCATCCGACGATGTTTTAGTTGGATCGAAATCTAAGGTAACAAGTTGTGCATCAGCATCCCAGTTTGCAGAATTTGCACCTGCAGTTTTTGCTGCTTTTTCGATTCTGGCTTTGCAGGAACTGCAATTACCTCGCACAAAAAATTGGTTTGCAGCTTTTTTTGGGGTAGAATTCTCGGCTGACTTCAAGAAAGAAGGTTCTCTTTCATAATGGCAACAACTCGGTAGTTCGTTATAAACATTATTTGGAGCTGCGAATTTTTCGTTATCATGCCCTGCTTCCGCAATTTTTTTTAGAAGTTCATCAGGATTTGTTTTTGCGGTGTCGAATTCTACCGTAAGTTGTTGGGTTTCTGCTGACCAGCGAGCAGAATTTGTTCCCGCTTTTAATGCAGTGGTTTCGATTCGTTCTTTGCACATTCCGCACTCGCCTTTCACCATAAAAGTGGCAGTGGAAATGGTTTGCGCAAAAATAATATTGGAGAATAAAAGTGAAAAAGCAACAAGGCTTTTGAGAATTGTTTTCATTTTTTTTTAATAATTTAATTTAATAAAAGTTTTGCCAAAAGAACATACTTTCGGCTGTCGTTCAATAAATTAAGCTATTTTGGGCGGTTGCCAGATATTATGAAAACTAGATGAAAAAAATAGAATTTCATAGTTGAAATTTATTTTTTTATGGATTGTGTTTTTAGTCGAAGTGGCATAAATCTCCGGAGAAATAAAGTGGAAAACGGCACCCAACGAACAAGTGTGGCATTTTGCACAATCGTTTGCGCAGTTGTTTTGCTCAGATTTTTTTGAAGGATTTTCCGGTTGACAAGGTTTTTTATCCTCGCTTTTGCAGCAATTTTCTTTTGCTGATTTCAGCTCGCAACATTTTTGAGCAGTTTGGGCAAAAGTCATTTGGCTTGGAAGTACAAAAACTGCCAAACCGATAATCATTAAAAAGATTTTAGCAAATTTCGCCATGCTTTTGCAAAGGTATATAATTTTATTTTAAGAAAAATAGATGAGTTAAAGTTTCTTAATTAGATGTTAAAAAGTATTCATTTAATTGTTTGATAATTAAATAATTGTAGTTTTGCGAACTCAATTTTATTTAACATAATATCAAATGAAGAAAATTCTTTTAGCACTGGTTTTGGTTTTCATTGTCGCGACATCTTTTTATAAAAATAATATGGCGATGGATTTAAACTCAAAACCAATATTAGAAGCTAAACTGAAAAATAAGTCGAATGCATCGATGAAAAATTCAGTAAAAGTGGTTGGCAATGAACTCTACACGTCTCTTAGTTTTGTAGGTTTTGATACGCTTAATTCTGAAGTTTTTGCCAAAGCATTTTTAGGATTTCAGCAACTTAAAAAAGCTGGTAAACTTCCGGAAAATTCTCATCTTCTCACCATTTGCGATTTCTCTTTATCTTCTACAAAAAAAAGATTGTGGGTGATCGATCTTGAAAATAAAAAAGTACTTTTTAATTCTCTAGTTGCTCATGGGAAAAATACGGGTGAAGAATTTGCAACTGCATTTTCAAACACAGAAAGTTCTTACCAAAGCAGCCTTGGTTTCTATGTAACCGAAACCACTTACAATGGAAGTAATGGCTATTCCCTGAAACTTTTAGGAATGGATGCGGGGTACAATGATGCGGCTTTGCAACGGGCAATTGTGATGCATGGAGCGGATTATGTAAGCGAAGATTTTATAAAATCTCAGAAAAGAATCGGGAGAAGTTGGGGCTGTCCTGCAGTTCCTAGAGCTTTGGCAGAACCTATCATCAATACCATTAAAGGGAAAAATTGTTTATTCATTTATTATCCCGATCAGCAATATTTGTCAGAATCCGAATGGTTAAAATCTGAAGAATTTAGCTAAAAAATCCGGTTAGCAATCGCGCTAACCGGATTTTAATTATTTCAATTCTATAGGATTGTTTTTGGTCTTTAGTTCATCTTTCATGCGTTGTTCGAATTCTTTTCTTTGATTAAGATTGGTTTGCGGACGCATTCCGCCGGAGTTTCCGCTCATTGACATAGGCGGTGGTGGTGGAGAAAAAGAAGTAGGATCTTTTCGAAATTTCTCTAACTGCTGATTAAAAACGGTTCTTTTAACCTTGATGATGTTGCCTCGCTGCTCGAACACGGTTGGTGAAGGAATTTTTTTCGTTTCTTTCAGGTCGAAAGAATAATCCCCTTTTGCATCTTCAATTTTTACAATGAGACCTGGCAAACCTGCTAATTTATAAGGGCCATCCTGAATTGGGAGGTCTGTCGCAAACCACGCGTACCAAGTTCTGCCAGCGAATTTGGTTTCCGCTTTTTGGGTTTTGTAATCTCCAATTTTTGCAGTCTCAGCAAGAATTTTCCATTCCATCGGACGATCCTCATCATAAGCATATTGGTCGCGCCCAATTCTGGAGTTATACGTTTTTGTGCCGGTTTTGAAATCTTTTTCAATGGTAAAATCAATATCCGAACGCAGGTTTTGCATTTGAGTTCTATCGAAAGAGCCGCCTCGTGTTTCCCTCATTTTAGAAAGCAGTGAGTCGCGCTGAAGCCGTTTTTCACCATAAAATATAGATTTTTCAGGTGTAGCATCCAAAAAAGCCATTTCTGTTTTGAGGTTATTTTGATCCGTAGAATCTGGTTTTATCGAAACTTGATAAATGAATCGGGTGGTTTGCGCTAAAGCAATATGAGAAACAAAAAGCAGGGTAATAATGGTCAAATTCTTCATGCGATTTTTTTAATGTTTTTTTGATGAATTTAGTTGGGAAATGTTAAATAATTTCGTCTATTGAATGCATAGACAAATATAGCTTCACAAATTTGATTTTCATTATATTATTAGTAATTTTGCAATCTAAAATCAGTCTAAATAAAAACAATGATAAAAGTAAGCGATCATGCGAAAGAAAAGGCCATCCAGCTGATGACAGAAGATGGTTTTAAGCCTTTCGAAGATTTCATAAGAGTCGGCGTGAAAAGCGGTGGATGCTCAGGTTTAGAGTACGTTCTGAAATTCGATAATGAGAAATCGGATGCCGATCAAATTTTCGAAGACAACGGAATTAAAATAATTGTAGATAAAAAATCTATTCTTTATTTAGCCGGAACCACTTTGGAATATTCGGGAGGATTGAACGGTAAAGGTTTTGTTTTTAATAATCCCAATGCAAGCAGAACCTGCGGTTGTGGGGAATCTTTTTCCCTTTAATTAAAAGATCAAATGTTTTTTGTAAAATATTATAAAAAATATTATTAATCTTGAAATTTAATTAATGATTGCTAAATATTTTCCATAAAGTTGTCGATAATCAATCGTAAATCGATAATAAAAAAAGAAACTATTTTTTTAATCATCTAATTTTTTAATCATTTAATTAAATGAAATATACAGAAGACGACTTACGGGTCGATTTAGAAAACCAAAAATACGAATTCGGCTTCGAAACAGATATTGAGTATGAAGATTTTCCTACAGGTCTGAATGAGGACATCGTAAAAATGATTTCTGCCAAGAAAAATGAGCCGGAATGGATGACCGAGTGGAGACTCGAAGCTTTTCGAATTTGGCAGAAAATGGAAGAGCCAAATTGGGCCAATGTGAAATATGAAAAACCTGATTTTCAAGCTATTAAATATTACGCTGCTCCAAAGAAAAAACCGGAATTGGCAAGTTTAGATGAAGTAGATCCGGAACTTTTAAAGACTTTCGAAAAATTAGGAATCAACATCGAAGAGCAGAAAAGACTTTCCGGTGTTGCTGTAGATATCGTGATGGATTCCGTTTCGGTGAAAACAACCTTTCAGGATACTTTGATGGAGAAAGGAATCATTTTCTGCGCGATTTCCGATGCTATTCAAAATCACCCGGATTTGGTGAAAAAATACATCGGAAAAGTAGTTCCTCGAGGCGATAATTTCTATGCAGCGCTCAATTCTGCAGTTTTTTCCGACGGAAGTTTTTGCTACATTCCAAAAGGAGTGAAGTGTCCGATGGAGCTTTCAACTTATTTCCGAATCAACCAGTCTGGAAGTGGACAGTTTGAAAGAACACTTTTGATTGCCGATGAAGGCAGTTATGTATCTTATTTGGAAGGTTGTACTGCGCCATCACGAGACGAAAACCAATTGCACGCAGCGGTGGTGGAATTAATCGCGATGGATGATGCTGAAATTAAATATTCAACCGTTCAAAACTGGTATCCCGGAAATGAAGAAGGAAAAGGTGGCGTTTTCAATTTCGTAACCAAAAGAGGAATTTGTGAGAAAAATGCAAAAATTTCTTGGACCCAAGTGGAAACCGGTTCTGCCGTTACCTGGAAATATCCTTCCTGCATTTTGAAAGGCGATAATTCGATCGGAGAGTTTTATTCCATCGCGGTGACCAACAATCACCAATATGCCGATACCGGAACTAAAATGATCCACATCGGAAGAAATACGAAATCAACCATTATTTCTAAAGGAATTTCTGCAGGAAAATCCAATAATTCTTACCGCGGTTTGGTGAAAGTAATGCCTTCCGCAAAGGGAGCAAGAAACTTCTCGCAATGTGATTCGCTTTTGATGGGTAATGAATGTGGAGCACACACTTTTCCTTATATCGAAATCAAAGATCCTACCGCGCAATTGGAGCACGAAGCTACCACTTCTAAAATCGGTGAAGATCAAATTTTTTACTGTAACCAACGAGGAATCAATACCGAAAAAGCCATCGCATTGATTGTAAATGGATTTGGGAAAGAAGTTTTGAACAAATTGCCAATGGAATTTGCAATCGAAGCACAAAAATTACTGGAAATTTCTCTCGAAGGATCAGTTGGATAAAAACAGTTTAATAGAAATATTTTTTTATTAAACAAAACTCAAGAAACGAAAACATTATGCTAAATATCAATAATTTACACGCTAAAATTGAAGACGGTGTAGAAATCTTAAAAGGTATCAATTTACAAATTAATCCAGGTGAAGTTCATGCGATTATGGGACCCAACGGAGCTGGAAAATCTACCCTTTCATCGGTTATTGCCGGGAAAGAAGATTACGAAGTAACCGAAGGAGAAATCCTTTTCGAAGGGGAAAATATTAGCGAAGATGCACCGGAAGAACGCGCTCACAAAGGAATTTTCCTTTCTTTTCAATATCCGGTAGAAATTCCGGGAGTTTCGGTAACCAACTTTATTAAAGCTGCATTAAACGAAACCAGAAAAGCAAACGGTTTGGAAGAAATGCCTGCTAAAGAAATGTTGGCTTTAATCCGTGAAAACTCTGAAAAATTGGGCATTAAAAGAGATTTCCTTTCAAGATCTTTGAACGAAGGATTCTCCGGAGGTGAGAAAAAAAGAAACGAAATCTTCCAAATGATGATGCTGAATCCAAAATTGGCGATTCTTGATGAAACCGATTCAGGTTTGGATATCGACGCACTCAGAATTGTTGCAGATGGAGTAAATTCTTTCCGAAATGAAGGCAACGCAGTTTTGCTTATCACTCATTACCAAAGACTTTTAGATTATATTCAGCCCGATTTTGTGCATGTTTTGGCAGACGGAAAAATCATTAAAACCGGCGACAAAAACTTAGCACTCGAACTCGAAGAAAAAGGCTACGACTGGCTTTTAAATTAATTATTTCGATTTTTTTTACAACGCCTTTGCGTTAAAACAAGTACAAAATGGCTTTATTAGAAAATATACAAAATAATCACCCGGCTTTTTTAGAAACCCTGAAACACCGTTTCCTCGATAATCAGCGCCATTCAGCGTTGAATAAATTCTTCGAACTGGGAATTCCTACCAAAAAAGACGAAGAATACAGATACACCAATTTACGCGAAATTACGGAGAAAGACTATAATTTTTTCCCTACAGAAACGCATACCATCAGTAAAGAGCAAATTGCCGAGCTTCACCTTGGGGAAGAAAATTTCGACTGGATTGTCTTTATCAATGGGCAATTGCACAAAGAACTTTCAAAAATCTCCATTGAAAATGTAGAGTTTCTGTCTTTCAACTTTGCTTTAAATGATGAAAAACACCGCGAGGTTTTCGATAATTATTTCAACACCATTGCAGCGAAATATTTGGCTTTCACCAATTTGAATGAAGCGTTCTGCAAGCACGGTTTTTTCTTGAAAGTTCCGAAAAATATGCTGATCGAGAAGCCAATTCATGTCTTCTATATCTCTCAAAATCAGCAAGAAAATACCTTTTACAACACCCGAAACTTGCTCATCGCAGAAGCGGGTTCCAAAGTTGAAATCATCGAAAGTCACCACAATTTCGACGATACTTTCGTTTTCACCAACTCGGTAACCGAAATTTTCACTTACCAAAATGCAAAAGCAGATTGGCATAAAGTGCAAAATGACAGCGATACTTCATATTTGATGGATCACACTTTCGCAAAACAGGAACGCGATAGTTTAACCACCGTAAACACCTTTAGTTTCGGCGGAAAACTCGTGAGAAATAACCTTAGTTTCATTCATAACGGCGAAAATATCAACTCGTTTATGAATGGAATTACCATCATTGGTGGCGAGCAAACTGTGGATCACCACACCGCGGTTCACCACAAAACCCCGAATTGCGAAAGTTACCAGAACTACAAAGGAATTTTCAAGGACAAATCGCACGGCGTTTTCAACGGGAAAGTTTTTGTAGATAAGATTGCTCAAAAAACCAATGCTTATCAACAAAACAACAACGTTTTGCTTAGCGAAGGTGCGTCAATCGATACCAAACCGCAGCTTGAAATTTTTGCTGACGATGTGAAATGTTCGCATGGCTGTACCGTAGGTCAGCTTAATGAGGATGCGCTTTTCTACCTTCGTGCGCGCGGAATTTCCAAGAAAGAAGCACAAGCGTTACTGCTCTACGCTTTCGCTAATGATGCGATGGAAAACATTGATATCGAACCACTTAAAGTGAAAATTTCTAAACTACTCGCCGAAAAACTCGAAGTGGAATTAGAATTTTAGAAAAATAGAAAACGTGTTTAGGCACGTTTTTTTTATTATTTTTGGGCGGACAATTCGCGCTATCCGCTACTACTCCTCAGTCGGCGGCTCCGCTTCGCTCCGCCGCCTCCTTGTGGGGTAACCGCTACTATCGCGGCCGCAGATTCGTTATCAAAATAAATACCCGAACCATGAATTTAGAGAACATCAACGATCACCTCGAAGCATATAAAAATCACGACCAAATCATCGATGCAGCAGAATTTATCATCAGTACTTTTGGTCTGGAACATGAGAATTTCGCAGGATTTGGTTTTCGACCGGAATTGGAACCCGACAGAATGCTTCTCACCGCAGAAGGGGAAATTGGTGACCGACAAATGGTGATGATTCCTAAAAACCTTTTCGATTTTGACCTCAACTTAGTCGTGAATATGTTGGCACATGAGATGTTGCACGTTCGCCAAAAAGCGCCGGAAAATTTGATCGAAGACAAAAACGAGCGCGAGTTTCAGGCATATTACGAAATGCTTTTCCACGAAGTTTTCCCGAATGTTCCCGACGTTTCGGATTTCCACAAGAAATTTTTCGGTGGGAAAGCTCTTGAATACTACAAAAGAATGGGAGAGGGTTCCGAATTGCAAAACAAATACGCCGAACAAAAATTGGAGGTTGAGCATTTAATTAATTCCCTTTAATCCAATACTTTCTCCAGAATCTCACAAGCCGATTTTGGCAAATTCGTTCCCGGTCCGAAAATGTGATCCGCTCCGTTTTGGTAAAGAAATTCGTAATCTTGTTGTGGAATCACACCACCCACAACGATGGTAATATCGTCTGCACCCAATTTTTTCAATTCTTCAACAACTTGAGGAACCAAAGTTTTATGACCTGCCGCAAGCGAAGAAACGCCCAGAATGTGAATATCATTTTCTACCGCCTGTTTGGCGACTTCTTCCGGAGTTTGGAAAAGAGGAGCAACATCCACATCAAATCCCATATCGGCAAATGCAGTGGCTACTACTTTTGCGCCGCGATCGTGTCCGTCCTGACCCATTTTTACCACCATAATTCTTGGTCTGCGACCTTCCTGATCTTCAAATTTTTGCGTCAAAGCAACTGCTTTTTCAAAGTATTCGTTTTTACCTGCATTCATTGCGTAAACTCCTTGTATGGTTCTGATATTGGCTTTGTAGCGTCCGAAACTTTCTTCCATCGCATCGCTCATTTCTCCCAAAGTTACTCTTCTTCTCGCAGCTTCGATGCAGATTTCTAGTAGGTTTCCTGTTCCGGTTTTGGTGGATTCTTTTAGTTTTTCAATGATTTCGGCTACTTTTTCGGTATTTCTTTCCGCTTTTATCTGGTTGAGTCTTTCGATTTGTTTTCGGCGAACTTCGGAATTATCGATGTCTAAAATATCGAGTTCCATCTGTTTTTGGGTAGATTTAAATGAATTGACACCGATAATAAACTCCTCGCCACTATCGATTTTTGCTTGTTTTTTAGCAGCAGCTGCCTCAATTCTCATCTTCGGAATTCCGGCTTCGATGGCTTTGGTCATTCCACCTTCTTTTTCTACTTCTTCGATGTATTTCATCGCTTCCTCAATCATTTTTTGGGTTAAACTTTCCACCAAATGGCTTCCACCCATTGGATCTACCACATCGCAAATTCCGCTTTCTTGCTGCAGGATAATCTGGGTATTTCTCGCAATTTTCGCAGAGTAATCTGTTGGCAGAGCGATTGCCTCGTCCAGTGCGTTGGTATGTAGAGATTGTGTTCCGCCTAAAGCAGCAGAAAGTGCTTCAATCGCGGTTCGGGTGATATTGTTGAATGGTTCTTGCTCGGTTAAGCTCCAACCTGATGTTTGCGAATGGGTTCTTAAAGCTAAAGATTTTTGGTTTTGAGGATTGAATTGCGTTAATAAATTCGCCCAGATAAAGCGAGCCGCTCTCATCTTGGCAATTTCCATAAAATGATTCATCCCGATTGCCCAGAAAAACGATAATCTCGGAGCGAAATCATCGATTTTCATTCCTGCTTTGATTCCTGTTCTGATGTATTCTAAACCATCGGCTAAGGTGTATGCCATTTCCAAAACCGGCGTCGCACCGGCTTCTTGCATGTGATAACCTGAAATTGAAATGGAATTAAACTTCGGGATATTTTTAGATGTGTATTCAAAAATATCGGCTATAATTTTCATTGATGGGGTTGGTGGATAAATGTAGGTATTTCGCACCATAAATTCCTTCAAAATATCATTCTGAATGGTGCCGGAAAGTAATTCCTGAGAAACGCCTTGCTCTTCTGCTGCTACAATGTAAAATGCTAAAATAGGCAAAACCGCACCATTCATTGTCATCGAAACCGAAATCTGATCCAAGGGAATTTCATTAAACAAAATCTTCATATCCTCTACGGAATCAATCGCTACACCGGCTTTTCCCACGTCGCCCACCACTCTAGGATGGTCGGAATCATATCCTCTGTGCGTCGCCAAATCGAAAGCTACAGACAAACCTTTTTGTCCCGCTGCAAGGTTTCTACGATAAAATGCGTTGGATTCTTCGGCTGTTGAAAACCCTGCGTATTGCCTAATAGTCCATGGTTTTTGAACGTACATCGTTGAATACGGTCCGCGCAAATACGGTGAAATTCCCGCTGAGTATTTTTTGTCGGTTAAAGATTTAGAGTCGGCTTCAGTGTATGCAGATTTCATTTCCAAACCATCTTTTTCAAAAAAGTAGGGAACTTGCTCTTTGTAATCAACTGCAAAATCGGGATTTTTGCTTTGTATTTTTTTGCGCATTATCGTTGGCTTTGTAAAAAAGTAAAGTTACGCATTTTCGCGAAAATTTCTTAATGAAAAAATCATTGATGATAAGGTCTGAATGGTATGATGATATGAAAGCGTTGTAGTAATTCAAAATCATTTTTAGACATAAAAAAACTCCCATTTTGCAATGAGAGCTTTACTGTTATTTTTGTAGTTTAGGTTTAATAATTATCCTCTTCTCCTTTCATTTTCTCGGCATTTTCAGCCATGATCACCGCGTCGATCATTTCTTGCATATCGCCGTTCATGTAGGCGTCCAAATTATAAATCGATTTGTTCACTCGGTGATCGGTAACTCTTCCTTGCGGATAATTGTAGGTTTTAATTTTTGCGGAACGGTCGCCAGTTGAAACCATGGTTTTTCTTTGAGCAGCGATGTCTCCCTGAACTTTTTGTAATTCAATATCATACAATTTCGTTCTAAGCATTTCCATTGCCAATTCACGGTTTGCCAATTGAGAACGTGCTTGTTGGCAAACTACCACCAGACCGGATGGTTTGTGCGTTAATTGTACTTTAGTTTCTACTTTGTTTACGTTTTGTCCACCCGCACCTCCAGAACGTGAGGTCTGCATTTCGATATCGGCAGGATTTAATTCAAAGTCAACTTCTTCCGCTTCCGGCAGAACCGCGACAGTGATCGCTGAGGTGTGAACCCTACCTTGGGATTCGGTTTCGGGAACACGCTGCACACGGTGAACACCGGATTCGAATTTCATAATTCCGTAAACGCCCTCACCTTCTACCTTCATAATGAGTTCCTTGTACCCCTTGGAAGCTTCGTTGGAATCGGTAATTTCGTGTCTCCATCCTTTTGTTTTGAAATACATGGAGTAGGCTCGGTACACATCTTCCACAAAAATTGCAGCTTCATCGCCCCCTGTTCCTGCACGAAGTTCTACGATCACGTTTTTGTCGTCAGCTGGATCTTTTGGAATTAAAAGAACTTTCAGTTCCTCTTCCAAACCGGGAATTTTTTCGATGGCGTCGTTTTTTTCCATTTTTGCCATTTCAACAAATTCTTTATCCGAGCCATCTGCAATGATTTCATCAGATTCTTCAATGGTCTTCAAAGCTTGTTTATACTGATCGAATACTGCAACGATTTTTCCCAGATCGCTATATTCTTTATTTAAAGAAGAATATTTTTTTTGATCTGAAATTACATCGGGCTGAATGATAAGGTCTGCAACTTCGTTGTAGCGTTGTTTTATGGCTTCGAGTTTTGGGATAAGAGACTTTGACATTTGTAGAAATTTGTGGGTGCAAAGATATGAAAAAAGCACGTAAGAAAAGAAGCGGACCAATAGTGCGGTTTTTCGCACAAAAAAATCAGTTCCTAAAAATAGAAACTGATTGGGTATATATTGTTTTGCTTTGTGATTGCTTTTCCCAGGATTAATGAGGGAAAGCAATGACATCAACTAGTGATGACCGTGGCTGTCGTGGCTATGCAAGAATGGACCGTGCCCTTTTGGATTGCTGTACGCCAATTCTACACCTTCTTGTTCTGTAAGGGTTTTTCTTCTAATATCTTCCGGATCGAAAGGTTTGGTTTTACCGAAATATTCCATCAATCCGGAAGTTAACCAAATTGGGATTACATATCCGAAGAACATGAAAATACACCAGAATCCTACAAGGGCCATACATACGAAATATACGGTCCAAAGGAACTGATAGAACGGGAAAAATGCTGATAACATCATTGTTGTAATAGATTTTAGGCAAAAGTAGGATATTTTTTGTTTTTAGACAAAAGATTTCTACTGATTTTTGCGTTGCATAATTGTTTTTAAGGATTATTAATGTGCAATTGATGCAAAGAAATCATTTCCTTTATCATCTGAAATAATGAAGGCCGGGAAATTTTCGATCTCAATTTTTCTTACTGCTTCCATTCCGAGCTCTTCAAAATCCACGATTTCTACGGCTTTGATGTTCTCTTTGGCTAAAATCGCAGCAGGTCCACCGATAGAACCAAGATAAAAACCACCGTGTTTCGCACAAGAATCGGTTACTTCTTTGCTCCTGTTGCCTTTTGCAAGCATAATCATACTTCCGCCATGGCTTTGGAATTCGTCCACATAAACATCCATTCTACCTGCGGTTGTAGGACCGAAACTTCCTGAAGCCATTCCTTCCGGAGTTTTAGCAGGACCCGCGTAGTAAATCGGATGGTTTTTGAAATATTCAGGCATTGGTTTTCCGCTGTCGAGCAGTTCTTTGATTTTTGCATGAGCAATATCTCGCGCAACAATTAAAGTTCCGTTGAGGCTCAAACGCGTTTTGATAGGGTATTGAGACAATTCTGCTAAAATCTCAGGCATTGGTCTGCTGAGATCAATGGAAACTGCTTTCTCCAAATGAGGTGGAGTTTCAGGCAAAAATCTCTTCGGATTGGTTTCCAATTGTTCCAAAAAGATCCCGTCGCGCGTGATTTTTCCTTTGATATTTCTGTCAGCTGAACAAGAAACTCCCATTCCGACTGGGCAAGAAGCTGCGTGACGTGGCAAACGGATAACGCGAACGTCATGGGTTAAATATTTCCCACCAAACTGAGCTCCGATGGAACTTTCCTGGCAAATTTGCTGCACTCGTTTTTCCCACTCTAAATCGCGGAATGCTTGTCCGCCCATGTTTCCTTCAGTTGGAAGGTGGTCATAATAGCCTGCGCTGGCTTTTTTCACCGCCGCTAAATTGGCTTCAGCAGAAGTTCCCCCGATCACTAACGCTAAGTGATATGGAGGACAAGCTGCAGTTCCTAAATCCATGATTCTCTCGCGAATAAAAGCTTCCAAAGATGCATCGTTCAATAGAGATTTTGTTTTTTGGTACAGGAAAGTTTTGTTGGCAGAACCACCACCTTTTGCCAAGAACAGAAATTTGTATTCCTCACCTTTTGTGGCATAAATATCAATCTGAGCTGGGAGATTCGAACCGGAGTTTTTCTCCTCGAACATCGTCAATGGAACAACTTGCGAATATCTTAAATTTCTGTTTTGGTAAGTGTTGTAAATTCCTCGGGAAATCCATTCTGCATCCACAGCACCGGTGTACACATTTTCCCCTTTTTGGGCAACACAAATTGCGGTTCCGGTATCCTGACAACTCGGCAAAGCGCCTTCAACAGCTACTGCAGCATTTTGCAACAAATTATAGGCAACAAAACGATCGTTGTCCGTTGCTTCCGGATCGTCGATGATGTTGCGAAGTTTCTGTAAATGGGATGATCGAAGCATAAAAGAAACATCAGCCAAAGCATGTTCCGCGAGAAGTTCCAGCGCTCTTGGATCCACACTAAGAATTTCTCTACCGCCGAGGTATTCTATTTTTAAATATTCAGAACTGAGTTTTTTGTATTGGGTATCGTCTTTTTCGATAGGAAAAGGTTCCTGGTATTGAAATTCCATTTTTTAATAAACTTTTTTGAGAGTGTAAAAGTACAGAATTTAGAGTTTCTAATAAAATGTATTATCAATGGTATTATTTTAAAATAGATATAAATTTTTCCTTATATCTGAATTACTTAACTTTATAAGGTCAAAATAAATCTATCATAAATTCTTTAATTAAAATTATTACAATGAAATTTAGAACTGAACACGATACAATGGGCGATGTACAGGTGCCCGCAGAGAAATTTTGGGGAGCGCAAACCGAGCGATCAAGAAATAATTTCAAAATAGGGCCGGAAGCTTCTATGCAGCACGAAATTATCGAAGCTTTCGCGATTTTGAAAAAAGCAGCGGCTTTTGCAAATTGCGAATTGGGAGTGCTTTCCGAAGAAAAAAGGGATATGATTGCCAACGTTTGCGATGAAATTTTAGAAGGAAAACTCAATGATCAATTTCCGCTGGTGATTTGGCAAACCGGTTCCGGAACACAGAGTAATATGAATTTGAACGAAGTGATTTCCAACAAAGCTCATGTGAACAACGGTGGAGTTTTGGGTGAGAAATCAATTATTCATCCGAATGATGATGTGAATAAATCCCAAAGTTCAAACGATACTTTTCCCACTGCAATGCACATTGCTGCTTATAAAAAAGTGGTTGAGCATACTTTACCCGCAGTTGAGAAACTAAGAAATACGTTGAACACTAAAGCCGAAAATTTCTATAATATTGTGAAAATCGGAAGAACTCATTTGATGGATGCTACACCATTAACGCTGGGTCAAGAATTTTCCGGTTATGTGGCTCAACTCGATTACGCGATGAAGGCCATTACCAATACGCTCGATCATTTACAGGAAATTGCACTTGGCGGAACTGCTGTTGGGACCGGACTCAATACTCCGAAAGATTATGATGTTACCGTAGCAAAATACATTTCAGAATTCACGGATTTACCTTTTGTAACGGCTCCTAATAAGTTTGAAGCGCTCGCTGCACACGATGCAATTGTGGAATCTCACGGAGCATTGAAGCAGCTTGCAGTGTCATTATACAAAATCGCGCAGGATATTCGTTTGCTGGCTTCCGGACCGAGATGTGGTATCGGTGAGATCTTGATTCCTGAAAACGAACCCGGCTCTTCGATCATGCCCGGAAAAGTAAATCCGACACAAAACGAAGCAATGACGATGGTTTGCGCACAAGTTTTGGGAAATGATACCACGATTTCTTTCGCCGGAACTCAGGGAAATTATGAATTAAATGTTTTCAAACCCGTGATGGCGTACAATTTCTTGCAATCTGCTCAACTTTTGGGCGATGCTTGTATTTCTTTTAATGATCATTGTGCGGTAGGAATTGAACCCAATTTGTCAAGGATTAAAGAGTTAGTAGATCAATCATTGATGTTGGTTACTGCCCTAAATCCGCATATTGGTTACGAAAATGCGGCAAAAATTGCCAAAGCTGCACATAAAAACGGAACTACTTTGAAGCAAGAAGCAGTGAATCTCGGTTTGCTCACCGCCGAACAGTTTGATGAATGGGTGAAGCCTGAAGATATGGTGTAATCAACTGACAATTAGCCGGAATTAATGAGTAAAATAAATCACCGCGGTGCTTAATAAAAATCGTGGCAACTAGGAAAAATACCGCGGTGATTATAAATTTTTTTGGGGTAAAATATTTTTTTTATGAAAAATTATTTCATTAATTCCTTCGCCTGAGAAATTGCAGCGTCTGTAATCTTGCTTCCAGAAAGCAATTGCGCAATTTCTTGAAGTTTTTGGTCATCGCTTAGTGGCAAAATCGTCGATTGTGTTTTTCCGGAAACATCATCTTTCATTACTTTGTAATTGTTGTTCCCTTTAGCGGCGACTTGTGCAAGGTGAGTAATGACGATTAATTGCATATTTTCGGACATTTCGCGCATTACATTTCCCATTTCTTCAGCGACTTTTCCGGAAACTCCTGTATCGATTTCATCTAAAATCAAAGTTGGCAGTTCAGCGTTTTCGGCCATAATTTTCTTAACGGAAAGCATGACTCTAGATCTCTCACCACCGGAAATAGCCGACTGAATCGGCTTTAATGGAAACCCGGAATTGGCCTGAAACATCAGCTGAATTTGCTCTTTCCCGAATGGATTGAAATTTTGGCTGTCTTTCAGTTCAACTTCTATTTTTGCCTTTTCTAAGCCGAGTTGTTTCAATAATGCTTCTGTTTTTTTCACAAAATCCGGAGCATTTTTTTTTCGGTTGGCAGATAATTCTTTCGCTAACTTTTCTAAATGTTCAGAAGAAGCGTAAATTTTCTTTTCAACTTCGGAAATTCGGAATTCTAAGTCCACGAAAGTACCTTGCTCATTGGAAATTTCATCACGAATCGCTTTCAGTTCATCGATAGAATTTGCATTGTGTTTCAACAATAAAAGATTAATTGTGTTTAATTTCTGGTTCAATTCTACCAGAATTTCAGGGCTGGTTTCCATTTTTTCAGCTTCATCCTGTAATTCAAAAAGAATGTCCTTAAATTCTACAAAATTTTCCTGAAATCTTTCGTTCAGCAAAGTAAATTCGTGAGAAAGATCGGCAACTTTCGAAAGTTTTCCTTTCACATCGTTTAAAGAATCCAAAATCCCGATTTCTTCCGCATCGATTTTGCTGAAGATTTGCGAGAGATTTTCGGTGATGGTTTCCGCGTTTTCGTGGCGTTTCACTTGGCTTTGAAGTTCTTCCAAATCGATGAGATCCAAGTTAGCCTCTAACAATTCATTTAGCAAAAATGCTTTGTAATCGCTTTCTTTGTTTCCTTCAGAAAGTTGTTTTTTTAAGTTTTCGAGTTCATTTACCAATCTTTTATGCTCAGCAAATTCTTTTTGGTAAACAGAAATCAGGGTTTTATTCTTAGATAATCCGTCGACAATTTGAAATTGGTAATCTTCATCAAACAAATTGGAAGTTTCAAACTGCGAATGAATATCGATCAGTTTGGAAGAAAGCTTTTTCAGTGTTTCCAAAGTTACCGGAACATCGTTGATGAAAGCACGGGATTTTCCGTTCGGTAGCAGTTCGCGACGGATCACGGTTTGGTTTTCGAAATCGAGGTCGTTATCATCAAAAAAATTTCTGAAATTTTCGTTGATTAAAAATTCAGCTTCAACAATGCTTTTTGCTTCGGAATTTTGCGACGATTTCGTGTCGGCTCTTTCTCCCAAAATCAAGCGTAAAGCTCCGAGAATGATTGATTTCCCAGCACCTGTTTCACCTGTAATTACCTGTAAACCTTTGTTTAAAGTAATTTCTAGGGAATCGATTAACGCGAAATTTTGAATGAAAATTCTTGAGAGCATGTTGATAGTAGCCGTTTACGAAATTATATTTACGAACTTGAAGCTGTAAATTTAAGGATTTTAAAGGGTATTAAAAAAAATAACCACCGAAATAGCAGAACGAAATTCAGAAAGGTGAGTTTATTTCCACTTATTCCATTTGCTGTCGATTTCTCTCGGAGCCATTGTTACGAAAAGAGCTTTCAAGTCGCTCATGTTCACGGTGGCGTTGTTTCCGTTGTTGAAGATATCGAAAATTTCCTGTTTTTTGGTGTCGATGAAAAGATTCACAGGATAATTCATCTGGAAATTGTTTTCATAAGCTTTCAGTTGCAAAAGCGCATCAGCAATGATTTTCTTCGCTGAAGATTGGTCTTGCTTGCCGAGATTGTCCAAACCGGCGCGGTGATAGGTATAGAATAGGTTTCTGAGTGTGTTTTGCTCTGGTTTTAGGATATTGTCGATCAATGCAGCTCTGGTTTTATTACCTTCGATGAGTGACCAGCCTGCGAAATTTTGGTTTTGCGAATTATTGGATATTTTCTGCGCTTTTTCGAACCATTCTTGACCGCCTCGAACTTTGTAGCTATCGCCATCGTATCCTAAAATGGTGTACACATAGAAACTGATTGCATCGATGAGGTTTTTACCAGAAAATTGTCTCTCGTTGAAAACCAAATTCTCGTTCTCAGTATATTCAAAACCGAAATTGGTATCGTTGATGTTCAATAAAGGAGTTTCATAAGTGGTATTAAAAACTGGTCGAACGGCTTGTACAACGATGTTTCCGCGGAAATTGCTGCTTCCTGTTCTTTCCGTAATTACGATTGCGAAATTGCATTTGATTTTTTCGAAATTCTGCAGTTTCTTTCCGGTCCAACTGGTGTTGTTAATGAAATCTCGAAGGTTTTTCTCTAACGTTCTGTAAACTTGATTGTTACTTCCTCCCAATTGCTGCGCGTTTACTTGCACGGTCGCCAAAAGTTCCTGCGAAAAGATTAGATTAAAGGAAAAAATTAGAATGAATATCGTAAAAAGTTTCTTCATGTTTTGGTAAAATTAAAGAACGGAAATTTAGGAATATTATTTCAGAATCTGTTCTTCTATGAAATTTAATATGTCAGATGCTACCTCATCTTTCGATTTCAACGTGAATTCTTTCTTATCTGTTTTGGTGAGTATCTTGATTTTGTTGGTATCGTTTTTGAAACCTGCGCCCTCATCACGAAGGGAATTGAGAACGATCATATCAAGATTCTTTTTCTGAAGTTTCCCTTTTGCATTTTCTTCTTCATTTTGAGTTTCCAAAGCAAAACCTACTAAAAATTGCTTGTCTTTTTTATCGCCCATCGTTTGCAAGATGTCCGGATTTTTAACCAATTCAATCGTCAATGAATCATCGTTTTTCTTTATTTTTTCTTTGGCAATTTCCTTCGGAGCATAATCCGCAACCGCCGCACTTGCAATCGCAATATCCACATTTTGGAAATAATGGAAAACTTGCGCGTACATTTCTTTTGCGGAAGTAACTCTGTAAACTTCAATGTTTTGATGACGAATCTGCTGAGAACTCGGTCCGGAAATCAGAATCACTTTCGCCCCTCGATTTGCGGCTTCTTGGGCAATCGAGAAGCCCATTTTCCCCGATGAATGATTTCCGATAAAACGCACCGGATCAATCGCTTCATAAGTTGGTCCTGCAGTGATGAGGATGGTTTTTCCGGTTAAATTTTTTGACTTTTGATTGGAATTAAAAAAGGAAGCAATGGTGTTTGCAATGGTTTCAGGTTCCGCCATCCTTCCTTGTCCGATTAATCCACTGGCTAATTCACCATTTTCTGCGGGAATAATAAAATGCCCGAAATCTTCAGCCAATTCCAAGTTTTGTTTTGTAGAAGGATGTTGATACATATCCAAATCCATTGCAGGGCCAATAAAAACCGGACATTTCGCCGACATATAAGTCGCAATTACTAAATTGTCGCAAATCCCATGAACCATTTTAGCCAAAGTATTCGCTGTACACGGAGCGATAAGCATTAAATCTGCCCAAAGCGCAAACTCAACATGATTATTCCAAGTTCCATCTTTGGAATAAAAATCGGAGTAAACGGGCTTTTTGGAAAGGGTAGAAAGGGTAAGTTTCGATACGAAATTTTCCGCTGAAGGAGTCATCAAAACCTGAACTTCAGCGCCTTTTTTGATAAGGTCACGGATGAGGTAATTGATTTTGTAAGCGGCAATTCCGCCGGAAATACCAATGAGAATTTTTTTACCTTCTAGGATCATTAGTTTGAGATTTAGCTTGCACGAATTTAGTTAAAAATTTAAAAATCGAGATGAATAAAAAAATCGCAAAAGTAAAAACTTCTGCGATCCTTATTTTATTGATTAGAAAAACTTGGGTTAATTTTGGTTTTTCTCGTCAGTGTGTCTAAAATAAATTTCTCCGTCTAGCCACTCCTGAATTGCGATCGAAGTAGGTTTTGGGAGTTTTTCGTAATGTTTTGAGATTTCGATTTGCTCTCTGTTTTCGAAAACTTCTTCCAAGGTAGAGTTGTGAACCGCAAATTCGTCTAATTTATTATGAAGTTCAGAGCGAATTTCAGCATTGATCTGTTCTGCTCTTTTGCCCATAATTACGATGGCTTCGTAGATAGAACCTACATTTTTTTCGATTTTATCTCTGTCGTAAGTTATTGTACTTATTTCTGCTTTAGAATCTTTTGCGCTCATTTTCAGTGGAGTTTGTGTAATTAAAGTTTGCAAATATACAGTTTATTTTTGGATTTGGAAAGTGGCAGCCGGCGCAGGTGTAGAAAGTGCAGCGCTGTCTCTTTTGATCTGTGCAGCTTTCTTTTCAGCTTCTTTTTGATCTTTTTCCTGATGTTGTTTTAGTTCTTCAGCTCGAATCTTTTCTTGAAGTTCTTTTCTTCTGGTTTCTACTTTCTTTTCAACTTCAGCGAAATTTTCTTTTTCCTTCAAAAGTTTAGCTCTCAAATCAATTGCCTGTTTTGCATTTGCGGTATTGGGCATATCTCTTTCAACTTGTTTTGTGAAAGCCAAAGCATTTTCGATTCTTTCTTTTTTCAAGTCATAAACCGAATTTACAGCGAGTTCATACTTTGATTTTAAGATATATTCGTAGATTTTATCAATCAATTTTGTACTGGGGAAATCATTAAGAACATTCTCGAAAGCTACATTGGCAGCTTTGTAATCAGCCATTTTGTAATATTGTCTTGCGTTTTCATAAGCTTTGAATTCAAGTTTATAACTCAACTCATCAATCAGCTCATTAATATTTTTAGACTTTTCAGAATTCGGATAGTTGTTCAAGAAATTTTGAAGTTCGTTGATCGCAAGCTCGGTACTCGATTGGTCCAGATTATAGTCCATAGATCCCTCGTAATAACACAACGCCGACATGTATGATGCGTCTTCAGCACGCTTATCCTGTGGGAAAGTTACCGCAAAATTCTTAAATTGGTGACCTGCTAGTTTGTAGTTTTTGTCATAATAATTGGCGTAAGCAGAGTTGTATACCACGTTTGGAGCGTCGTCTGTACCCGCTACAAGATTCGAAAGTCTTTCGTACAATGCCAAAGCATCGGACCATTTTTTCTTTTCGAAGTTTTCGTTGGCAACTTTAAGGATATAATCTTTATCCGCACTTTTCATTGCGAGTTCCTGCTGTTTGTTACAAGCCGACAATGCGAAAATTGCGAGGAGTACTATCAAATATTTTTTCATAAATCTTTTATGGCAGAAATAGTTAAGAAGGTTTTCTGCACTTCAGTTTGCAAAAATATAATTTTTTTGTCAATAGATTTTTTTTTATGATAATTTAACTTATAATTTAACTCCAGTTCGTGTTTTTATTAATGTTTTGTAACAACCTAGTTGGCAGTATAGCCAACTACAGAGAATATGGTTACAAGCAAATTTGCGAGAATTTTCTTTTCCGCGTCTTGCAAGTATGATTCTTCCTTTCCAGTAACATATAATTCGTAAAAATTTTTGTTCCGAATGACGAATAACGAAGAACCAACAATGAGCGTCAATATATCTTCTGGCTTTGGTGTATTATTAAAAACTCCTGATGCAACTCCTTTTTTGATGACGTCGTCGATTTTCGCGGTGAAAGTCGTGTAAAATTCCAAAAGGTCAGTTTTCAAATGCTCAGTATGCCGAAGTTCTTGAGTTACAAATCCGTGGAAATAATTAAATTTAAATAATTGATTTACAACATATTTTATGAGTTCTTTCAATTGCATTTCAGGTTTTCCATCTTTGATGATTTCCGCAAATTCAGCGAAACTTTCCCTGGTTTTTTGAACTCGATATCGATAAAGATACGACATCATTTTTTCCTTAGAACCGAAATAGTAGGAAATCATTGCAACATTGATGTTTGCTTGCGACGAAATATCACGAATCGAAGTGCCTTCAAAGCCTTTTTTTGCGATAAGTTTTTCCGCAACATCCAATATGTGAATCTGCTTTTCCGAGAATTTCTTCTTCATAATGAGTTAATTTGAGTAAAGTTAAGGAATTCTTTGTTTATTTAAAACAATTGTTTAAATTTTTTCGACCTTTTTTTATTAATTTTGATTATGGAGTTTTTTAATTTTCACCATCATGATTATACTAAGAAGTTTGGTATTTATAATTTAAAATTAAGAGAAGTTCCACCCCTTAATTTTTTTTCGGCCGGAATTCATCCTCAAGACATTACTTGGAATTTTGAAGAAGATTTTTTATGGCTTAAAACCGTTTCTAAATCAAAAAACTGCGTCTCAATCGGGGAATGCGGCCTGGATGGTTTGATTGAAATTGACGATAATCTCCAGCATGAGATTTTCCTAAAACAAATTGAACTCGCCAACGCGCTCCAAAAACCAATCATCATCCATTGTGTTAGAAGATTTTCCCAGCTTCTTCATTTCAAAAAAAAAGCGAAAGTTCCTATGATTGTTCACGGTTTTAATAAGAGAAAAACCGTCGGTGAAGAATTACTAAAAAATCAGTTTTGTTTAAGTTTTGGAAAGTCGGCTTTGTATGACGTAAATTTGCAGGATTTTTTGAAAGAAATTCCAATCGGTCAACTTTTTCTGGAAACAGACTCTGCTGATTTTGAAATTAAAGATTTATACTACAAAATGGCAGAATTAAGAGGTTATACCATTGAAGATTTCCAAGAAAAAATCAAAGAAAACCTTAAAAATTTACAAATTACTATATAAAATGGAGAAAGATTGGCTGGAAAGAACTGAACTGCTCATTAAAAAAGAAGGAATTGAAAAACTACAACAGGCAAATGTTTTAGTAGTGGGTTTAGGCGGAGTTGGTTCGTTCGCAGCTGAATTTCTTGCAAGAGCAGGGATTGGAAAAATTACGATTGTTGATGGCGATGTGGTTGATATTACCAATGTTAACAGACAACTTCCGGCTCTTCATTCCACCGTTGGACAACCAAAAGTAGAATTAGTTGGTGAAAGAATGCTTGATATTAATCCGAAATTAGAACTGACGAAAATTAATGAATTTTTGGTTCCGGAAACTATTGAGCAAGTTATTGATTCGCAAGAATTTAACTATATTTTGGATTGTATCGACAGTGTCACTCCGAAAATATCTTTAATAAGAATTGCGAAAAGAAGAAAAATAAAAGTAGTAAGTTGTATGGGCGCGGGCGGAAAAACTGATCCATCTAAAGTGATGGTACGCGACATCAGTAAAACCTATAACTGCTATCTTGCTAAAAATGTAAGAAAACGCCTTAAAAAAGAAAAAATTAATAAAGGAATTCGTTGTGTATTTTCCAATGAAATTCAGGATGAAGATAGTCTGAAAATGACAGATGGAACTAATTTTAAGCGTTCTTTTTATGGAACCATTAGTTTTATGCCTGCAATTTTTGGATTGTATGCTGCTGCAGAAATTATAAATTATTTAATAAAAGAAACTAAATAAAAGCAATAATCAAAATTTTTACTTTGAATCAAAAATATCCAACAAAAGAAAAACTTAAACAGAAGAAAGAAATAGATTTGCTTTTTCAAAAAGGTAAATGGTTGACTTATGGAGACTTACGAGTAATTTCAATTGATTTAACTAAAAGACCACAGGAAGGTTTTTCTGTTGGAAATCTAAAGGTTGGAGTCTCGGTTTCAAAGCGTTATTTTAAAAAAGCAGTTCACAGAAACCGAATCAAACGACAACTCCGGGAGGTTTATCGATTAAATAAAACATTATTTTCGGAAGTTTTCGGTGAACATTCGATATCGATGATTTTTTGGGTAAGTTCCGAAATGCCGAAAGATTTTAAAGCATTGGGACAAAATTTTATAAGTCTCTGTAAATCAAAAAAATAATTCTAATCGTATTAGCATAGTTTTTGTAAATTTGATTTCATAAAACAATAAAACTAAATTAAATGCTCGAAAATATTCCCTTTTTACCTTACGCAATCAGTGCATTTATTGGAATTGGGCTTGCTGCTGCAACCGGTTTCAGAGTCTTTCTTCCGATGTTTGCGGTGAGTTTAGCTTCCTATATGGGTTGGATTCCCATGAATGAAAATTTCGAATGGCTTGCAGGCTTACCGACGCTTATTACTACGGGGATTGCAACAGTTGTTGAGATTTTGGCTTATTATATTCCTTATGTTGATCATCTGTTGGATACTTTATCGGTTCCACTGGCAACAGTCGCCGGATCAGTGATGTTTGCCAGTCAATTTGCGGACATTGGTACGTTTCCGCAATGGGCTTTAGCGCTGATCGCTGGAGGCGGAACCGCAGCTGCGATAAGTTCTGGATTTGCAGGTACACGGGCCGCGTCTACAGCTACAACAGGTGGTTTGGGGAATTCCGTGGTCGCGACTACAGAAACAGCAGGCGCGGGAATTATGTCGGTTTTAGCAATGACCGCACCGATTATTGCTTTTCTAGCAGCAGTAATTTTAATTGTTATTGTAATCGTAATGGGAAGAAAATTGTGGCGAAAATTTCGACGCTTCAATTCTTCCGACAAGGCTAAAATAATAGAAGTAGAAGCTGTTGAAACAAAAAATATTGAGTAAACGACACTCTATTTGTTTTGCCTTAATTCTTTGATCTGATCTATTTTTTCGGAGAAATATTTTTTCTTATCTGGATTTTTTTCAACCAAAATTTCAAATGCTTTAATTGCTTTGGAATATAATCTTTGTTCAAGGTACAAATTCGCCAGGGTCTCGGTCATCAAATGCCAAATATTGTCGCCCTTTTCTTTCACGATAAAATCGGAATCTTCTTTTAATTTAGAAATTTTTGGTTCCTTTACAATAAATTCCTCAATGAGTTTTTCCTTAGAAATTGCTGCATTTTCACTTGTTTCTCCCTCGTTTTGTCCAATTTTTAGCCACTTTTGCCAAGTATTGATGAAATTAGGGATATTGCTTTCAGAAGCGTCTGAAGTTTCAAGCGTTGTTTCTTTTGATATGTTTTGCGGTACTTCTATTTTTTGTTGATCTTGAATTGGCAAAACATTTTGAGAAAAAAAAGAAACATTGAATACTGGTCTTTCCTCGCTTTTTTCAACCGGAATTACTGAACTTTCTACAGGAGTTCTCTTGGAAGGATTTTCGGTTGTTTTTGGTTTTTCTGCAGATTTATTATTAATTAAAGAATCAGGGGTGTTGCTGATAAAACTCATGGGTTTCCATGGTTTTTCCTCTATAATATGGCCGGAAGTGGAAGTTTCTGTTTCAAATTTATGAGAATCGGTTGATTTTATATTTTTTACCTCGAATTCAACTTGTTCTGGAATTTCTGCAATGGCTTCATTTTTTGTCTCAATAATTTCTTCTTCAGCAGTTTTTTCTTTAAGCTCAGTTTGGATAAAATCTTGGGTTTCAGCGAAATTTACTTCCGCATTTGAAATTGGAGGATCTTCGGTTTTTAGTTTTTCTTTTTTAGAATTTTTCATCTTTGCTTCGACTTCGGCAATAAGTCTTTGCATTTCTTCTTCGTGTTTGCTCAAAGTTGGTTTAGGAGCCTCATAAACAACAGCTTCCCTGTTTGTGCTAACGATTTTTACTTCTGGTAAAAACTCTTCCATACTATGAAAACTAACATCTGCATTGGTTTCTTCTTTTGCTTCAGTAGCGATATTTTCAGTATTTTCTACAATTACTTCTTGAATTTTTTCTTCTTTCGGTAGAATTTCCTCTTCTGTTTTCAGAATTTCCTCTTCTGCTTTTTCCTCTTTCTTAATGGTTTGAGTTACAATTTTCCCCGATTCCCTTGTGGATTCGATGTCGATTTTTACAGATTCATTTTCAAGGAAATTTTCTTCTCCTTCAAATAAAATTCTGTTCAGAACTCCATCAACATAAACTGGTTTTGGAGCTTCAATTGGTATTGGAAAAACTGCATTACTCTTTTCTGACGGTGCAGAAACCTCTGTTATTTCGTCCGTGATTTCTTGACCTAGAGGTTCAGCCTTCATAGGATTTTCGGAAATTGTAGCTTTTTCTGCAATTTCTTTTTTATTGATAAATTGATAAAGAATTTTTTTATCTGTAGTGTAAGCTGCGGTAGTGGAGAGTTCTTTAGGGTAATTTTCTGGTTGATGCGTGTAGATTCCATACAGATATAATGCTCTGATATTCTGTATATAAGGATGTTTTTTTATTTCAGAATTTAAGATTTCTAAATCTTGTTTCTGAAACAATTCCGGATTTTTTATTAATTCTAAAACTCTTGGATTCATCTTACCAGTTGGCTACAATATCGTTAAAAATTTTATTGATGATTCTTTCATTGACAATCTTTACCTGAGAAGCCTCAATTGTATTGATGTCCAAATCACTGCTGAAAGCGGCTTCATCCGAATAGGTTCGATCAAAACTTTTATCTGGTTCGATTTTGTTTTCATAATGAACTTTTACGGTGATGGTAAGCTTGTTTTGCGCAGCTTGGATGGTTCCGCCGGGAGCGTTTACTGCGCTGGAAATGGTCGTTGGTGTGATCGAATAATCGGTTATTTCACCTTCAATCAAAATATCCGGATTCTCGGAAGCTCCTTTCAGTGTGGTTCTTTGCAGAAATCTATTTTGTATGTCCGTCGAAAATTGCTGTGCAAGATTCGGATTCATTAACGCTGCATTATTCGGAAATTCTTTAATTTGAATTGTTTTTGTTTCAGGGCTTAGTGAGGACCCGGTGAACGAATAACAACTTTGGAGAAATAACAAATAGATGCAAAGAAAACAGACTTTCGCAAAACCGAAATTTCGGATTTTAAATTTTGATTTTTGAATCATTTTAGTCTTCTAAATTATATTGTTTTATCTTTCTATAAAGCGTTCTTTGCGAAATTCCGAGCTCATCTGCAGCCTTATTTCTTCGTCCTTTATGCTTTTCGAGGGCTTTCACAATTAATTCTCTTTCATTGTTTTGTAAGGAGAGTGAATCGGGTTTCGTTTCTTCGATTTCAACGTCTTCTACTTCGTCGAAATTTTCGTTCCCATCAGAAATAATCGTGGAATTCGGAAACTGATTGGTGTTCGGGCTCTCGAAATACAGTAGCGAATTCGAGTTCTGAACTTGTGTTTCCGGAGTGAAAACCCGGTTGATTAGATTTTTCTCCTGATTACTGAAGTCGGTATTTCCACGGTTTTTTATGAGTTCCGAAGTTAAGGATTTCAAATCATTTAAATCGTTGCGCATATCGAACAGAATTTTGTACATGATTTCCCGCTCCGAATTGAATTCTGAGTTGGAAACGCCATTTCCTGTTTTTTGAACCAACGCCGGCAAGTTCGCCTGCATCGGTATATATTCGGCAAGTTTTACAGAATTAATAGTTCTATTTTGTTCAACCACCGTCATCTGTTCCACCAAATTTCGCAGTTGGCGAACGTTTCCGGGGAAAGGATAATTTTCAAGATAATTTACGGCATCATCCGTTAGCACCAGTTCCGGCATTCTGTACTTTTCGGCAAAATCCACGGCAAATTTTCGGTAAAGCAAATGGATGTCGCCTTTTCTATCTCTTAAAGGCGGCATGTCGATTTGTACAGTATTTAAGCGATAGTATAAATCCTCCCTGAACCTCCCGTCAACAATGGCGTTGAGCATATTCACGTTGGTTGCGGCCACAATTCTTACATCGGTTTTTTGAATTTGTGAAGAACCCACTTTCATGAATTCACCACTTTCTAAAACTCTTAGCAAGCGAACTTGCGTTTGCAAAGGCAATTCTCCAACTTCATCCAAGAAAATCGTACCGCCATCTGCCACTTCAAAATAGCCTTTTCGGGTAGAAGTTGCACCAGTAAAAGCCCCTTTTTCATGACCGAAAAGTTCGGAATCTATCGTTCCTTCCGGAATTGCGCCACAGTTTACGACGATGTACGGCTGATGTTTTCTTCGAGATTCGCTGTGAATAATTTTTGGGATGAATTCTTTCCCAACACCAGATTCACCCATTACCAAAACGGAAATATCGGTGGGTGCTACTTGGATGGCTTTTTCTAGAGCCCGATTAAGAGCGGGAAAATTCCCGATGATGCCGAAACGTGTCTTAATGGATTGTAAATCTGTCATTTTTAATTTTAATTGAGTTAAAGTAAAAAAGCAGCGATCTCTTAATGATAATTTTTTTATATAGAAACCTCTGTTACGGTTTTCCCCAAAAGCGTTCCCTGAGTATTACCGTGAACAAAAACAGACACAATGTCGCCCAATTTTTGTCCTCCTAGTTTATCGAACACGCACACTGCATTTTGCGAATTTCTGCCTTTCCATTGGTTTTCGTTCTTTTTAGAAGTCCCTTCTATCAAAATTTCATGGACTTTTCCTACATAACTCGCCATTCTTTTTCGGGAAAGCTCGCCTTGAAGCGCGATAACTTCCGCTAAACGTCTTTGTTTGACATCTGCAGGAACATCATCCTCCATTTTCTTGTGAGCTGGTGTACCAGGTCTTTCAGAATAAGCGAACATATAGCCGTAATCGTATTCTACTTCTTTCATTAATGATAAAGTAAGTTGATGATCTTCTTCAGTTTCGCCACAAAATCCAATAATCATGTCTTGCGAAAAAGAAATATCAGGAACAATTTCTTTTCCTTTTTTAATTAAATCCAGGTATTCCTGTCGCGTGTGTTGGCGATTCATTTTTTCTAAAATTCGGTCGCTTCCACTTTGTACAGGAAGGTGAACATATTTGCAAATATTATCGTGTTTTGCGATAACTTTGAAAACTTCCTCGGTCATTTCGTGTGGATTGGAAGTTGAGAATCTAATTCTCATTTTTGGAACTGCAACCGCAACCATATCAAGGAGTTGGGAGAAATTAATCGCGGTCAATTTTTGCATTTCAGTAGCGTTTTTGAAGTCCTTTTTTGCTCCACCTCCGTACCAAAGATAGGAATCCACATTTTGACCTAAAAGTGTGATTTCTTTGTAACCATTTTCCCACAAATCTTTACACTCCTGAATGATTGAATGAGGATCGCGGCTTCTTTCGCGCCCTCTGGTAAAAGGCACTACGCAAAAAGTACACATATTGTCGCAACCTCTGGTGATGGTAACGAATGCTGTAACTCCGTTTCCGCCGAGACGAACCGGATTGATGTCTGCATAAGTTTCTTCTTTTGAGAGAATTACGTTGATAGCATCTCTTCCACCTTCCGTTTCCTTTAACAGATTGGGTAAATCTCTGTAAGCATCGGGTCCTACTACCAAATCAACCAATTGTTCTTCTTCTAAAAACTTGGTTTTCAAACGCTCTGCCATGCAACCTAAAACACCGACGGTAAGATTAGGTTTTTCTTTTTTTAAATTTTTAAATTGAGACAGGCGCATTCTCACGGTTTGTTCCGCTTTTTCACGAATTGAACAAGTGTTGAGCAGAATTAGATCTGCTTCTTCTTGTTTCAAAGTTGTATTATAGCCTTGTTTGTTAAGGATTGAAGCTACAATTTCTGAGTCGGAAAAATTCATTTGGCAGCCGTAGCTTTCCAAAAACAGTTTCTTCGTGTTTTGGGGCTTTTCGGCAATTGCAAAAGCTTCGCCTTGTTTGTTTTCGTCGATATATTTTTCTTGCACTTTTGTAGAAATTAGATATTAAAAGAACGTTTTGCAACACACTTTTTATATGGATTTTAATTTGCAAAGATAAAGAATTTTTGTGACAGAATGTCAGAAGTTTTTTAATCCATCGAGAAGGCTAAAGGTAATTTAAAACGAGATCTTATTGGAAGTCCGCTGATGGATGCAGGAATCCATTTATTTTTAATACTCGCAATCCCGCTGATTACCATATCGTCGAAATCTTTTGATCCGGTGGATTCTACCAATTTTATATTGCTCATTTTTCCGTCTTGTTCAATAACAAAAGTTACAAGAAGTTTAAATTTTCCGTTAAATGTAAATCGTTTTAAATCCATACTTTGAAATACTTTTTTTCTGAATTTATCAATTCCACCTTCATAATTTGCTATTTCCATTTCATTTACGGGATCGTAATTTTCTTTTAATTCCTGAAAAAGATCTCGCGGAATAATCCAAAAACTGGTTACTGCAGCCACTTTTTTGCCATCGACAACGGCTGGATTCCAACCGGTTAAGTATTTTGCAACTTCTTTAGAAAGATCAAATGCACATTTATTTTCTTCCCAATTGCTGTCTTCATTTTTCACATACTTTATTTTGCGATCAGGATAAATGACGATTGTAAAATTGATATTTTCATTTTTGTTTTCGCAAGGCTGATGATTTTTTTCGATAATTACCTTTCGGAAATCTTTGTAAAACTGAATATTTCCTCCAACATAATCGGTTTGTCCTTCTGGATATTTTTCATAAATATCTTGTGAAAAATAAAGTGTTGAGAATAAGAGTGCAAAAAAGAAAACGATTTTAGATTTCATTGTTGAATAAAAGCAGATTTTTTTATCGTTTCAAATGAATTGAAACTTCTAATATTTTTTGTTTAAATATAAAAAAACTTTGCAGTTGCCTACAAAGTTTTTCATTTAGAGATCAAAACTAGCCATTCTGAAATTTATTTTCAATCGCAAGTTGGATTCTACGGGAACTCCGTTACAGGTTGATGCTTTAAATTTTGGATTCATTCTTCTCAAAGCCAATTCCACATCGCGGTAAAGTAAATTACTGTTCTGTACATCAGGCAAGAGTTTGAAACTTGCAAATTACCTGATTTGTTAAGGTTTAATTGTAATTCAAAAGTTCCGTTTACCGAATAAAGTCCGGAATTCAAATCGTTTTGGATATTTTTGGAAAGAACTTGTTTAAAACTGTTTTCTCCTTGAGGAAACTGAGCGTACATCGGATTTTCACATTTCAACCGATTAAATTCCGAGGGAGCATTCAGGTCCAAAGCGATGGTTTGTTTCATCACATCTCTTGCATTTTCGGTGATATCATTATCTTCTACCACATATTGCGCAGGGGCAAATGTGAATGCAAAAACGAATAGGAACACTAAGTTTTTCATAACATCTTTAATTAAATATAATTTACATTTTTAAAGAACTTCGATCTGGTTTCTCAGTAGGTCCTCGAATTCATCGCGTTTTCTGATGAGATGCGCTTTCCCATCGAGAAACAAAACTTCAGCCGGTTTCAATCTTGAGTTGAAGTTGGAACTCATTTCAAAACCATAAGCTCCCGCATTTCTGAAAACCAGGATATCGCCTTCGCGCACTTCATGAAGTTTTCTGTCCCATGCAAAAGTGTCGGTTTCGCAGATATTTCCCACCACGGTATAGATTCTTTCTGCACCTTTCGGGTTCGAAAGATTCTCGATAATATGGTAAGAATCATAAAACATAGGTCGAATCAAATGGTTAAAACCAGAATTAATTCCTGCAAAAACAGTTGCTGTAGTTTGTTTGATGACATTTGTTTTTACAATCAAATGACCACTTTTGCTCACCAAATATTTCCCGGGTTCGAACCAAAGTTCAAATTTCTTTCCAGAATTTTTTGAGAATTCTGCTACTGCTTTTTCTACTTTTTTGCCCAGTTCTTTCACATCGGTTTCCATATCGCCTTCTTGATAAGGCACCTTAAAACCGCTTCCCATATCCAAATATTTCAAATTTGGGAAATGTTCCGCTAATTCGAACATGATTTCCAAACCTTGCAGGAAAACATCAGGATCTTTTATTTCGCTTCCGGTGTGCATGTGCAATCCTTCTACATTAAGGTCGGTGGTTTTCATTACCCTTTCGATATGGCGAAGCTGGTGTATAGAAATCCCAAATTTCGAGTCGATGTGACCTGTGGAAATTTTGTAGTTTCCACCTGCGAAAATATGCGGGTTAATTCTAATGAAAATTGGGTAGGAGCCACCGTATTTGTTGCCAAACTGTTCAAGAATTGAAATATTATCAATATTAATATGAACTTTTAAAGACATTGCTTCTTCGATTTCGGCTAAATCAACACAATTCGGAGTGAAAAGAATTTTCTTCGAATCGAAACCGGCCTTCAAACCCAACTTCACTTCATTGATCGAAACACAATCGAGATTTCCGCCAAGATTTTTTACATATTTTAAAATGTTGATATTGGAAAGGGCTTTACAAGCATAGAAAAATCGGGTGCTTTTGTGGAAAGACGAAGTGAGTTTTTCATACTGAATTTTGATAGATTCAGCATCATAAACATACGTTGGAGTGCCGTATTGTTCGGCAATTTTCAGTAAATCTTTATTGGTCATTTTATATTATTTTAAAATCAAAAAAGCAAGCCCCAAAAGAGCTTGCTTGATTATTTATTGATCAACAAAACAGCTCTTAATCCACAGCATTTGCTTTAGTGGAAAGTTTTTTTCCCTTTTTTGCAAATTTCTTTATTGATTTGTTGGCTGTCATGTAATCGGTTATTGCGTAATTTTTTTTCAAAATTAAATTTTTTTATTTAATTCTGTGCTATTTTATTTCGTAGGAAGAGAAATTATTTCGAAATCCTCTTTTAGAATCGCCAGTTGAAGGTCGTTTTTTAGATCGCTGCTGGAAGATTCTACGGTGATCTTCAAAGCATCAATTTTTTTCAAAGTACTAATTTGAGTATGCAAATCGTAGAATCCGTAAGATTTTAGTTGCCCTTTTTCAAAAATAAGGAAAGCTTTTTCGCCCAGTGTTCGTCCGGCGGAAATCCACATTTCTGTTCTGTTTTTTAAACTTATTTTTTGTTCCAAAACCGCTGGATTTGCATATTGTTCCTGTTTTTTGAGGAAGCTTACCGCTTTCAACCCTTGGGTGAATGATTTGAATTTTAGCAAAGGTTTTACATCTTTTTGCAAGGAAACTTTCTCTACAAAATATTTGTTGTTTTTATGGAAAAGTCCGAACGGTAGCATTTCTCTTTTTTGTAAACCTTTAGTTTTCATCATCAGTTTAGCGAGAATTTCATTGCCGGTTAATTCGTAATGAATTTGTTCAACTTCTTCCTGTATTTTTACCAGTTTTTTTGATTTGGTATTGAAAAGATTCTTTGCAAATTTACTCAGGTCATCGGTGAAATCGGAGTGAATGATTTTCCCTTCCGCGTTTTGGAAATAAATAATCCCTCTTTCTGCTGGTAAATCTTGGGTGAGGTTTCTTACTTTATTGAGGTACGTTTTAGCATTCAGTTCTTCATGATGCTGCTGAATAATTTCGGAATCTTTGTCCTTAATCATCAGGAGTTTAAACAAATCTAACGTTGCTTTTGCGTCGCCGGAAGCTCTGTGCTGATCAACCAGTGGAATGCCCAAAAATTTTACTAATTTTCCAAGTGAATAACTTTGCGCTTCTGGAATCAGCTTTTTAGCTAAGGGAATTGTATCTAATGTATTGATTTTGAATGTATAGCCGAGTCGTTGGAATTCCTGTCTAAGCATTCGATAATCGAAATCAATATTATGACCTACCAAAGTTGTATTTTCGGTGATTTCGACCACTCTTTTAGCAATTTCGTGGAATTTTGGAGCGGTTTTCACCATTTTTGGCGAAATATTGGTAAGTTTTTGCACAAACGGAGTAATTTCGCTTTCAGGATTTACCAAAGAGATAAATTGATCTACAATTTCATGACCATCATATTTATAAATGGCGATTTCAATGATGCTTTCTTTTCGGAAACCAGCGCCGTTGCTTTCTATATCGATTACTGAATACATTTTTGTTTCTTCTTCTTCTTCTTCTTTGCTTGGGGGAATTTATCTTTTTCTACCTCCTAAACCCAACATTCCCAAAACGAACTTTGCACCTTCTCTCGCTAAGGTTGTGGTGAAAGTTCTTCCAGCTCGAGATTTCATTACGCTTTCAAACATCCCAGGTTCTTCTTTTACTGGTCGGGATTTTTGTGTGGTTGATGCGTTTTGTGTGGCTTGTTCCATACGATTTGCCAACATTTCGTAGGCAGATTCCTTGTTCACGGTCTGTTCATATTTCGCAACCAAAGCGGACCTCGAAGTAAGATCCGAAACTTCCGCATCGCTCAGTACATCCATTCTAGATTCCGGTGAGATCAAATAAGTGTGTACCAATGGTGTAGGAATTCCTTTTTCATCCAGCGCAGTGATAAATGCTTCACCAATTCCTAAGTTCTGAATCAATTCATCAGCCTTATAAAATTCGGTAATCGGGTAATTTTCAACGGCTTTGGAGATTTCCTTTCGGTCTTTTGCCGTAAATCCTCTTAATGCATGTTGGATTTTTAAACCTAATTGAGAAAGCACATTTTCCGGAACATCACCGGGAATTTGAGTGATAAAATAAATTCCAACTCCTTTCGAACGAATTAGTTTTACCATGGTTTCAATTTGAGCCAGTAAAGTTTTGGACGCTTCATTGAAAATTAAATGCGCTTCATCGATAAATAAAACCAACTTTGGCTTGCCGGAATCGCCTTCTTCGGGGAAAGTCATATAAATCTCCGCAAAAAGTGACAACATGAACGTAGAAAACAATTGAGGTTTACTTTGGATAGTACCGACGCGAAGAATGTTCACCACACCTTTTCCGTCTCTTTGTTTCAATAGATCTTCTACATCAAAACTTGGTTCACCGAAAAATTGTGCAGCACCTTGCTGTTCCAAAGCAACTATGGAACGCAGAATTGCGCCCAAAGAAGCCGGAGCAATGGAGCCGTAATTATTGGCTAAATCTGCTTTTCCTTGGGGATTATCTGTAACATACTGTAAAACTTTTTTCAAATCTTCTAAATCAATCAAAGGCAAACCTTTATCGTCGCAATATTTGAATACAATTGAAATTACACTTTGCTGAGTATCATTTAGTTCAAGAATTTTTGAAAGTAAAAGTGGTCCGAATTCTGTTACGGTTGCTCTTAACTTCACACCTTTTTCACCTGAAATGGTCATCAATTCTACCGGAAACGCTTGTGGTTGATAAGGCAATTGGGTTTTGGCGTAACGTTCGGTAATGACCGTATTTTCAGAGCCCGGTTCTGCAATTCCAGAAAAATCTCCCTTGATGTCTAGAACCAAAGAAGGAATTCCGGCGTGCGACAATTGTTCCGCAAATACTTGCAGAGTTTTGGTTTTTCCGGTACCCGTAGCTCCAGCAATTAAACCATGTCGGTTGATCGTTTTCAGAGGGATTTTCACATCAACTTCCGTTACCACTTCTCCCTCGAGCATTGCTTTTCCTAAAGTGATAGATTCGCCTTTTGATGTATATCTCTTGGAAAGCTCCTCGATAAATTTTGCTTTATCTGCCATTTCTAAAATAGTTTGAAAGGATAAAGATAAAAAATATTAAATATTATAAAGTTTTATTTTCCGCTTAGTAGGGCAGTCTTTATTAATTATTTACAAGGAGATTTTTTTTAATAATTCATTGGTCATGGTATCGGTTGTTCTTTCATCCATTAATTTTTGAGTAAATTTGTTTCCTGTCAATTGTAAAAAGGATTAATTACTGGCAGGCTTTTTATTAAGAGATTTTATGGAAATTATCGGATACCTTTCTGCGATCATTATTGGTTTAGTAATGGGACTTATTGGCGGCGGCGGAAGTATCCTGAGTGTGCCGATTTTTGTGTATGTTTTTAATTTTGATGCGGTTACGGCTACGGCACTTTCGCTTTTTGTGGTTGGTGTTACAAGTTTGGTCGGTTCTGCAGGTTTTATCAAACAAGGGCAAGTTGATTTCAAAACAGCGTTTACATTTGGTATCCCATCGATTTTGGGCGTATTATTTTCCCGAAGGCTTGTACTGCCACACTTGCCTCATTATATTATTCATCGCTGGGGAATTACCCTTACGAAAGAAATGTTTCTGCTGCTCCTCTTTGCTATTTTAATGCTAATTGCATCATTTAAAATGATCAGAAAATCAGAACGGGTAAGACTTAGAAAAGATGATGATACCAATTATACCATTCTAATTTCGCAAGGGCTTTTGGTGGGAATTATTACCGGTTTGATCGGAGCTGGCGGTGGTTTTTTAATTGTTCCCGCTTTGGTAATGCTTTTAGGTGTTAATATGAAAAAAGCAGTGGCAACATCACTTTTCATTATTTCGATGAATTCAATACTTGGATTTTTTAGCACAATGTCGATGGTGAAACACGATTGGACTTTTCTTCTATCTTTCACTGCGTTATCCGTTGTCGGAATATTTATTGGTCTGGGAATTGCAAAAAAAATGGATGGAAAAAAACTAAAACCCATTTTCGGGTGGACTGTCTTAGCAATGGGAATCTTCATCATCATCAAGGAAATATTTTTAAAACAACAATTTTGATAATAGATTAATCCGCTTGGAAAAAGATTGTTTTTAGTGAATTATTATAGAAATTTGTAGTTTAATATTTAGTAAATGAAAATAGAACAAATATACACTGGCTGTTTAGCTCAAGGGGCTTATTACATTGTTTCTGGCAATGAAGCGGCGATTATCGATCCTTTGAGAGAAACAAAACCTTATATCGAAAGACTTGAAAAAGATGAAGTAAGATTGAAATACATTTTTGAGACTCATTTTCATGCCGATTTTGTATCCGGACATTTAGATCTTTCCAAAAAAACCGGTGCTCCAATTGTTTATGGACCAACTGCAGAACCCGATTTTGAAGCGATTATCGCAGAAGATAATCAGATTTTTGAATTAGGTGATATTAAAATTAAAGTACTTCATACGCCAGGTCATACAATGGAAAGTTCAACTTTTTTATTGATTGATGAGCACGGCAAAGAAACCGCTATTTTTTCAGGAGATACTCTATTTCTAGGAGATGTCGGAAGACCGGATTTGGCGCAGAAATCATCACATATGACTCAGGAGGAACTTGCGGGATTGTTGTACGACAGTCTTCAGAATAAAATTATGCCTCTTGCAGACGACATTACCGTTTATCCTGCACATGGAGCCGGTTCCGCATGTGGAAAAAATATGCAAAAAGAAACTGTTGACACTTTAGGAAATCAGAAAAAGACGAATTACGCTTTAAATCAGCCTACCAAAGAAGCATTTATTCATGAAGTTTTGGACGGACTTTCTGCCCCTCCAAAATATTTTGGGATGAATGTAGCGATGAACAAAGGCGGTTACGAAAGCTTCGAAAATGTGTTGGAAAAAGCGCACACTCCTGTTCCTGCAGAAGATTTTGAAAGCGTAGTGGAAGAAACCGGTGCTTTGGTTTTGGATACAAGAAGCGCTGCAGATTTTCACAAAGGATTTGTTCCGAATTCCATCAACATTGGCTTGAAAGGAGATTTCGCACCGTGGGTTGGAGCAATGATTGTGGATGTTCATCAGCCAATTCTTTTAGTTTCGGATGCCGGAACGGAAGAAGAAGTTATTACAAGACTTTCCCGTGTTGGGTTTGATAATGTTTTGGGTTATTTGAATGGCGGTTTTGAGGCTTGGAAAAATGCAGGAAAGGAAATCGACAAAATCAACAGAATTACTCCCGAAGAATTTGAAAATCAATACAATAAAGATTCAAAAATTATTGATGTAAGAAAAGATTCTGAATATGAAGCAGAACATGTGGAAAATGCTTTCAGCAGACCTCTTTCCGAAATTAATGATTGGGCAGATTCTCTAAATAACGACGAACATTTCTTCATCCATTGCGCAGGAGGTTACAGAAGTATGATTGCTTCGAGTATCTTAAACTCACGTGGAATCAGAAATTTCACAGAAATTGAAGGTGGTTTTGGTAAGATTAAAGAAACTTCAGTTCCGAAAAGTAATTTCGTTTGTCAGTCCAAAAAATTGTAAAATGAAACTTTTTAAATTTTCTTGTCTTGTCTTGATTTTTGCCCTTTTTTCGTGCAAAACTGCAACTCCTGAAATCGCGGAAAGACCTGACATGAAAGCTTTAGTGAAAAATCCTGCAACAACTATTGTGGATGTAAGAATTCCCGAACAGTTTAAAGAAAATGGTGTAAAAGAAGTCACCAATATTCCATTGGCTGAAATTGAAAACAACCTCGATTTCTTCCGAAGCAAAGAAAATATTGTGGTGTACTGCAACCGAGGAAGACAAGCCGAAGAGGCCGTGGAAATTTTGAAAAAGAATGGCATCAATAATGTCTACAGCGCTAAAACAGTAGAAAATGTGAAAGCCATCCAAAACGAAAAAAAGTAATGAACATTTTTGAAAACATACAGTTCAGCACAGATAAAGCCAATGTTGTTCATATTAAAAAGAGCGATAAAATTAAATATTTCGCGGTGGCTCTTGGCAACGGTGCAGTTTTGAAAAAGCATTCCACGTCGGTTCCAGCAACTTTGGTGGTTTTGAAAGGCGAAATTAATTTCGTGTTTCACGACAGAGAAATTATCTTGCGCGAGTTCGATACTTTCGAAATTCCTGTGGATGAAGTTCATGAAGTTGTGGGCGTTTTGGAGCAGAATTTATTTTTCGTAACTCAGGAATTATAAAAAAATGACAAATTTTTTCATCAAATATAAACTCGGGATTGCCGGAATTATCGTTGGCGGAATTTTAGGATTCGCTTATTATTACTTTATAGGTTGTAATACCGGAAATTGTGCGATTACTTCGAAGCCCATCAATTCATCGGTTTACGGAATGGTGATGGGATATTTGATGTTTTCTGTTTTTGAAAAACCTAAGAAAAATGACTAACTATATTCAAATTTTCAGACGCTGGATTTATTTACTCGGCGGAATTTTCTTCATTGTTCTGGCCATTAAAGACCAAACGTGGTGGCTCATTCCGTTCGGATTATATTTTGCCGCGATGTCCATTTTCAAATTCGGTTGCGCTTCCGGAAACTGCGAATTGCCGCTTCAGAAAAACGACAACTCTCAACCTTAAAAATTAATTAAAATGTCACAGAAATTTCAGGAACTCATCAATTCGGAAAGACCGGTATTAATTGATTTTTTTGCCACTTGGTGTGGTCCGTGCAAAGTGCAGTCTTCCGTATTAAATTCTGTAAAAGAAAATGTTGGGGAATTGGCAAGAATTGTAAAAATAGATGTCGACCAATTTCCTTCAATCGCTGCAACTTATGGTGTGAGAGGTGTTCCAACTTTAGCTATTTTCAAAAAAGGCGAACTGTTATGGAAAGAAAGCGGCGTTCATGATGTGAATACGCTTACCGACCTTCTAAATCATTACGCTAACTAATAATATATTTCTGAATTTTCAGATTTAAAATCAATAAAATTTTTATGCTCGAATTTATTAAACAACCATGGCCTTGGTATGTTGCAGGACCTTTAATTGGTCTTACCGTACCTGCGCTTTTGCTTTTGGGGAACAAATCTTTTGGCATCAGTTCTTCGCTGAGACACATTTGTGCAGCCTGTTTACCTGCCAATATTCCTTTCTTTCAATACAACTGGAAAAAGGAAATGTGGAATTTATTTTTCGTTGTGGGAATTTTAATTGGCGGAATCGTTGCTGCACAGTTTCTTGCCAATCCAAACGACATTGAAATCAGTGCAAAAACTGCGGATTATTTAGCATCAAAAGGAATTTTCGAAAAAGGGGTTTTAGTTCCCGCAGATTTATTCACTTGGGACAATCTGTTGACCGTGAAAGGATTTTTACTCATGGTTGTTGGCGGATTTTTGGTGGGATTCGGAACGCGTTATGCGGGTGGCTGCACAAGCGGACACTCCATCATGGGAATTGCGAATTTGCAGTGGCCATCGTTGGTTGCAACTATCTGTTTTATGATTGGCGGTTTTATTATGGCTAATTTTATTTTACCACATATTTTAAATTTATAGAAAATGAATCAGGAAGATTTAGAAGATTTGCAGCAGCGTGAACTGGATTCTGTTTGTGTGAATGAAAGCGAATTGTCGCATCCAACGTGGTATAATATCAAATATTTAATTGTGGGAATTCTGTTCGGGATTATTTTCGTTAAAGCTGAAATTATCAGTTGGTTCCGAATTCAGGAAATGTTCAGGTTAGAATCCTTTCACATGTACGGCGTTATCGGAAGTGCGATTGCAACTGCGATGCTTTCATTATTCATCATTAAAAAACTGAAGTTGAAAAGCATTTACGGAGAACCCATCAAAATCGCGAACAAGGAATTCAATAAAGGAAATATTTATGGCGGACTTATTTTTGGATTGGGTTGGGCAATGACGGGAGCTTGTCCCGGTCCTTTGTTTGCACAGATTGGAACAGGTGCCACCGTTATTATCGTGACTTTACTTTCCGCAATTTTTGGAACTTGGATATACGGAAAATTTCGGGATAAACTTCCTCATTAAAAATCAAAAAAGCGATGAACTCCAACGCTTTAATGCTTTATTTCAAAATCATCTCTGTCGTTCAAAAACTGAAACTTTTCCCTGAATTTTTTCAGTTCATCCATGTTGAATTCCGCAGAAACAATATCATTGTCAACAAAAGAAACTTCGCTGCCATTCGCGAAATAACAGTAAGAACTTTCTGTGTAGGTAAGATTGTTTCCATCCGTTCCGATTCTGTTTAAACCAAAAACATAGCTTTGATTTTCAATGGCACGAGCTTTCAATAAATGTTTCCAGGCTTCAACGCGCGTTTCAGGCCAGTTTGCAACATAGAAAACCGCATCATAATCATTTTTATTTCTTGAAAAAACCGGAAATCTTAAATCATAGCAAACCTGCAGCAAGATTCTCCAGCCCTTATATTCAACAATAACCCTTTCTTTTCCGGGTGAATAAACTTTATCCTCGCCCGAATAAGAAAAAAGATGCCTTTTATCGTAATAGTCGAAAGTTCCATCTGGCTTTACAAAATAGAAACGGTTGTAAAAATTCCCATTTTCAAAAACTGAAGCGCTACCACAAACTCCTGAATTTTTAGAAGAAGCCAAATCTTTCATCCAATGAAGCGTCTCCTCGTTTCTGTCGGCAATTTCTGCGGCATCCATACAGAATCCAGTAGGAAACATTTCCGGCAATACTATGAGGTCCACTGAAATATTTTTTACTTTTTCTTCAATGAAGATTAAATTTTTATTTTTATCTTTCCATAAGATATCAAAATTTAAACCTGCAATTTTTAAACTATCCATATAGAATTTCTGTAAAACGTTATATAATCTTAGTAAAATTACATATAAATATTTAAACGAGCATGTTTTGGTCTTGTTTTTGATGTTTGCGAATAATATTTTAAACAAATTTTATGAAGAAACTATTTTTAGCACTGTTATTTGCCGGATTTTCTCACACAGCCTTTTCGCAGGCCTGGAACGGACAGGGAGACCAAAAAGTGCAGATTGGATTAAGCGGTTGGGGAAATGGAACCGGTATTACAGGGACTTATGATTACGGTATTACGGATTTAATCTCTCTTGGCGGTGGTGCAAACCTTTATTTTGATGATTATAAAGACAATGATAAGGACAATAAATTCTTCGTATTTGGACGCGTAAATTTCCACTTACAAAACATTTTGGAAATGCCTGAAAAGTGGGATGTTTATCCCGGAGCAGATGTAGGTGTAATTGGGAACACTTTCGGACTTGGTGTTCACTTGGGAGCAAGATACTTTATCAACGACAAGTTTGGAATATTCGTTGAAGCAGGAAATAATGGCAGTTTAGGTGTCTCTATCAACCTTTAAAATACATTAAACAAAATATAACAAATTAAAATTACTATTATGAAAAAGTTATTCGCAGTTGCAGCATTCGCTGCAGCAACACTATTCGGAGTTTCCCAAGCACAAGCACAAACGTATAAAACCGGAGCTGGTGTATTGGTAGATTTTGGTGATGGCTCAACCTTCGTTGGTCCACATGTGAAACATTTCTTCCAACCAAATCACGCAGGAGAATTCAGCGTATTGTTTGCAGATGGTGCAACTTTAGCGCAGGCAAACTATCAGTACCACCAACCTTTTGCAGGAGCGAGCGGACTACAGTGGTATGTTGGTGCAGGTCCTGGAATCATCTTTGGTGATGGATTTACAGAATTTGCTCCATCCGCAATGTTAGGTTTGGATTTTAAAATTCCTGGAGCTCCACTTGATTTTTCAATGGACTGGAGACCTAGATTCGTCATTGGTGACAACTCTGATGCTGAAGCTGGAAGATTTAACGCTGGTTTCAGATTTACTTTCTAAGAAAACCTTAAAAATAAAACTAAAGGTTCCCATTTGGGAGCCTTTTCGTTTTGGCATACTTTTGATAATTCGTATCTTCGCAATTATTTAAAATTTTATTAAAAATAAATGACACTCATCCAATTATTTCAATTCATACTCAGTATTTCAATATTGGTAATTCTACATGAATTAGGGCATTTCATCCCCGCAAAACTCTTCAAAACAAAAGTTGAAAAATTCTACCTCTTCTTCGATCCGTGGTTTTCATTACTTAAGAAAAAAGTAGGCGATACCGAATATGGTATTGGTTGGCTGCCTTTTGGTGGTTACGTAAAAATCGCTGGAATGGTAGACGAAAGCATGGATACCGAACAACTCAAAAAACCGGCTGAACCTTGGGAATTTCGAAGCAAACCGGCTTGGCAAAGACTCATCATCATGATGGGTGGTGTTACCGTGAACTTCTTTTTAGCTTGGTTCATATATTCTAGTTTAAGTTATTTTAAAGGAGAAACTTTCCACGATAATGCCAAATTCGAAAATGGAATTGCGGTTTCCGAAGCCGGAAAAAAAATGGGATTGCAAACAGGTGATAAAATCTTAAAAATCGATGGTAAACCAGCAGAAAGAATGGAAACTTCTACCATCAATATGCTTTTTGCGGATAATGCGACAGTTCTTAGAAACGGAAAAGAAGTAACTTTTCCTATCGATGAAAATGGTGTCGCAGCAGTTTTGTCAGAGAATGAAGCAAAGGCTTATTTTATGCCAAGATATCCGGTCGTAATCGATAGTCTTTTGCCTAATAGCCCAGCGAAAATTGCTGGATTAATGAAAGGCGATAAAATTGTTGGGATTAATGGTAAATCGGTTAGCTTTTTCGATGAATTTGGTGCTGAACTTTTAAAATTCAAAAACCAAAATATCAATTTAACGGTTGAAAGAAATAATACAACACAGGAACTCAGTGCAAAAGTTGATGCAAACGGAAAACTAGGTTTTTCACAGGATTTAAAAATCGCTCAAGCTGAGTTCGATAAAACGAAAGTTACCAAAGAATATAGCTTTTTAGCCGCAATTCCAAGAGGTCTTGAAAGGACAATAGATGTATTGACCATGCAGATTAAGCAATTTAAAATTGTTTTCAACAGCACAACTCAGGGTTATAAAAAAGTTTCCGGACCAATCGGGATCATCAAACAAATGCCAGAAACCATCAATTGGGAATTTTTCTGGAGCTTTACCGCGATGTTTTCTGTATGGTTGGCATTCCTTAACTTAATTCCCATTCCTGGTTTAGATGGAGGACATGTGGTCTTTACCCTTTGGGAAATGATTACCGGAAAGCCAGTTCCGCAGAAAGTTTTGGAAAACGCACAAATGATTGGGGTAATTTTCTTGTTAGGTTTAATGATCTTAATCTTTGGAAACGACATAGTTAAGTGGATTACTGGAAAATTTTAATAAAATTTTAGTAAAATTTTTGCAAAAATATTTTGGAGAAATTAAAAAAGTTTTTATATTTGCACACGCTTAAAGCAAAGGAAAACACTCCTCTTTAGCTCAGTTGGTTAGAGCATCTGACTGTTAATCAGAGGGTCGCTGGTTCGAGCCCAGCAAGAGGAGCGCTGAAAATGAGACACTTACAGAAATGTGAGTGTCTTTTTTTATATTTGTCACGAACATTTCACGAACAAAAGTATTTTATTTTAATGCTACTTTTGTGTAAGAATATTTTAGTACGTTATCTATGACTGACTTCTATATCGCAACATATATTCTAATGGTAACCTTTACAATCCTTGTCCCCTTCTATCTTGCAGGGCGGCTTTGGTTTGCGTTCAGTCCGTTTGCGATAAACTATTACTCCAAGGAAAGGGCAAACTGGTATAACGACTGGAACACCCAGCGGTTTTTAATCGTTTTGAATTTATTTTTGGTTTCATTGTCGCTTTCCTTTTTCTGGGGCGGGAAAATACTGGAAGATATCCATGCCGAGAAGATCGACTTTACCCAAATCCTATTCTATATCATTCTTCAAATTCTTGCCGTAATACTGTTCGAGGTAAAAATGGAACACCCATTTAAGCCAATTCAGGCATTCAAAAAATTCAAGAAAAACAGTTATAGCGAAAGGTTTGAGTTCCGAGAAAAGCAAGACGCGGCAGATAAAATAGAACACCATTCCAATGAGTTAAAAAGAGAATTTTTGAAAGTTGGCACTAAGATTTCAAACGAATTAAATAATCAACAAATCATTTTATCTGAAACCAACGAACTCGCAAAACACAACAATATTATCCTACAGGAATCCGATTTTGCTTTTGAAATAAAAAAGAATCCGAATATGGTCATTGATGACATTTTGCGGGATTATTTTATTTCTAAAGATTCCGAGAGGGTTTTATCGGACTTTTTACTGCGGAAGAAAAACTCTGGAAAGATTCTGTTTACAAAGCCTGCAAGGAACGGCGTGAGCGTAAAGCCTATTTTGGACTTTTTCTCGACCTTTACTAATGTTATGGAAAGTTGTAAATCCGGCACAATAACCCAAGCCGAAACCTGCAAAATTATCAACGCCGTCACCTCGGCAAAAGACAGGCTCGGAAATATCGCAGAAGAGCCAATAAACAGCAGGAACCTCTCAAAATATCTTTCCAACAGCGATGTTCAGGATGATATATAGTCTAAAATCCAAAAAAACATTTTCTCTTTAAAAATCATATTTGTCTGATAACCAGAATTATAAAGGCGACAGTTAGTCGCTTTTAATGGTTTATTGACTAAACCATTATCAAACAAAACCTCCTATTGAACGCACATTTCTTTAGGTTGTTTTATTTTACAAAAAACTTTTTAAGTCGCTTTTAGGCGGCTATTTCTTTGGGAAATATCTTGGCCTCAACAAAATTCAACGAAATGAAAGACCAAGAAAGACTAGCTGCGCTAGAAAGCCAAATGTCCACCTTGGTAAACTCGCAAAAAGAGTTTACCTCCAAGGCGCTACAGATGCTCGCCCTCGGAACCAAGAAGATCTATTCCAAGGAAGAGGCCGCGCTGTTCCTCAACCTGGATCCGGACTATCTCTACCAACTCAAACACCACGGCAAACTGAAGGCCTACAAAAAGAAGGGGCAAAAGAAAATCTACTTTCGCAAAGAGGACCTCGAAGCTTATCTTCTGGGGGATAATGTGGAGGAAATACAAAATGATGACTATGACGCATTCGAGCAGGAAATTCTGGAGCGATGGAAGAAATAACCAACAAGCCGGCTGAGGAGCAAAAAATCCCTGTTCTGTACCAAACCGATTCCGAGACCACTACCATTTTCGATATGGTGATGAAGTATCTTGAAAGCAAGTATGACCTTCGCTTTAACGCCATCGCCCTGGAGATAGAAATATCGCTCAAGGGAAAGGATGACTGGACAGAGCTAAACATCAACTCCCTGCTGATAGAACTCGTACAGGCCGGGATGCAGATCACCATGCAGAAGTTGGAGATCCTCGTACGGAGCCACTTGATAAAGAGATACAACCCGATAGCGGAATACTTTAAAAAACTCGCGGGCTGGGACGGCGAAGACCATATCCGGAAGCTGGCGGGATTTGTTCGGACCAACGACAGCGAAGCGTTCCGCTACCATCTCGAGAAGTGGCTGACCCGCGCCGTGCTTTGCGCATTGAAGAAAGACTATGTCAACAAGCAGTGCTTCGTGCTGGCAAGCTTCAAACAGAACACGGGCAAGACCACTTTCCTGCGGTTCCTCATCCCGGACGGGCTCAGGGATTATTATTCCGAAAATGTCACAGTGGACAAGGACGGCATCATTGCCATCTGCAAAAACTTTATCCTCAATGCGGACGAGCTGGCCGTGCTGTCCAAATCGGATGTCAACACGCTGAAATCCTTTATCTCGATGGGCGGCGCAAAGGTGAGGGTGCCTTACGGGAGAAAGCCGGAGAACATGGACAGGATCTGTTCCTTTGTTGCCTCCACCAACAGAACAGATTTCCTTACCGACGAGACAGGAAGCGTAAGGTGGCTGGTTTTCGAAGTTTTAAGCATTGACTTCAATTATTCCAAGGAAATAGACATAGACAAGGTATGGGCGCAGGCGTACCACAATGCTTTTGAAAGAAAAAATTACCAACCGGAAATGACGCTCTCGGACATAGAGGCCAACGAGCTGAGGAACGAGCAGTTTTCCCAGCTTTCAGTTGAGCAGGAAATCGTTTCCGCACACTTCGAGAAATCGAAGGACATCAAGGATTTTCTTACGGCGACGGACATCGTTGTGGCAATGAACAACGCCCTGAATTTAAGATTGAACAACATCAAGGTCGGAAAGGCGCTCACCAGGCTCAAGTATGAAAGAATCAAGCATCCGAAACTCCAGGTTTACGGCTACCTGATCCGAAGAAAGATTGACTGAAAGAAAGTTTAAATCCTTGACATTCAATTTATCCTACCTACTTACCTAAGTGGACTTACAGAACTCATTTCCAAATTTTTATGAAGGTAATAAAATAGCTAAGGCTTTACCTAAACTACCATAGTTAAAGAAGGGATCCAATTAACAGGTAACAACAAGGTAAGTCATAAAATGATATAACTAACTGATATTCAATATTTAGGTAGGCAGGTATGGAAAAACGGTAAAAACATAACTGGATATAAAAAAAATAAACTTTAAAAAACACAAAAAATGAACTGCAAACAAGCGAACGAGAATATCAGCATCAAAGAAGTAATGGAAAGTTTTTCTCTATTCCCAAGCAAAGAACATCCGAAAACAGCCTATTATTATGCTATCAATCGACAAGAACGAACGCCAAGTTTATTAGTGAATTATGTGAAAAATATTGCCTTTGATTTTGGCACTGGAAAACAATACGATGTCGTGTCGATAGTTCAGGAGCTCAAACAATGCACTGTATCCGATGCTCTTGAATATCTTGAAAAGTTTGATTTTTCTTTTCAAAAGCAAAAGGGAAATTTAAACAATCCAAAAGAAGAAACTAAATCTTATCAAATATTAGAAGTAAAAGAAGTGTCACATCCAGCGTTGATTGAATATTTAAAATATAGAAAACTCGAATCTCAAAAATCTGAACTTCAGGAAATTCATTACGAAATGAATGGGAAGAATTATTTCGGATTAGGATTCAAAAACGATTCGGGAGGCTACGAGATCCGCAGCAGGTTTTCCAAAATCTGTCTTGGAAAAAAGGATATCACCACGATAAAAAATAATTCTGAAAACCTCAAGGTTTTCGAGGGCTTTACCGACTACCTTTCCTTTAAAATTTTAGCACAAGAAAAGACACCCTCCGACTATCTAATTCTGAACTCAGTCGCCATGGTTCACAAGGTATCAGGGATTTTTGGAAATTATAAATCTGTCGAAATGTACCTGAATAACGACCGCGCCGGCGAACAGTGCAGGGATTCGATTTTGAAAATTTTCCCGAAGGCAGATGACCGATCGAGCGAATATTTCCCCCATCAAGATCTGAATGATTTCCTGATATCACAAGAAGAAAAGACTCTTGAAAATAAGCTTGAAAAAAATCAAACAGCCATACACGAGCCCGAGGGAAACAGGAATATTTACAGGAGAAAAAGATGAAGATTCATACAAGCCGGCCTGCGCAAAATAAGCACAGGTGGAATGCTCTAAAAAGGCTGGGTAAAAACTTGCCATGTGTCTAGTGCAAAAAGTACCCAATGTTTACAACAAGCGTGGGGCTTGTCGTAAAAATCGGGCTTTTTGGTTTCCTCCTGTCGTCGGAAACACTTGTTTGGAAATGGAATTCAAGCCCATTATTTAAAATCATAAAAAAATTAAACACAAAATAAACACAAGATGAAAAATGACTTTTTAAAACAGTTTGTCAGGCAGATTTCCGAGCAGCAAATTGCAAAGGTTGCAGAAGAAAAAAGAAAGAACCGCTTTCGCGAAATTGGTCGAAAGGGAGGTTTGAAAAAGAAGACGGCGAACCAATTTTCGAAGGTAGTCTCAGTTCGTTTTACCGAAAAGGAGTTTGAGAAAATTCAAAAGGAGGCTGACTTCTACAAACTCAAAATATCAAAATATTTAAGACTGGTTTCAACCGAAAAAGAACTCAAAATAAACGAGTTTCAAACCGACGCGGTTCTGTTGAATTACGGCAACAATTTTATAAGGATATCCAATCTGCTCCGGAACAGAGAATGGAATGAGTTTGAAAACAAGAAAGAGATCCTTGAGGAAATTCAAACCACAACGAGGTTGATCCGGGAATACCTCTACCAACAAATCATCAAGCATGAACAATTCGGCAACGACGAGGAGGATCAGTAAGATTGCGATTGAATACAATGGCAATGACAAAGGCACGGCGGAATGTATTTATTCCAACAACCTGCTTTCAACAATGCCGGAGGAAAGATTTGAAGAGATGAAGATTGTCGCCGAGAGAAATCCGAATGTAAAGAAATGGGCTCTCACAGGTTACATTTCTCCGGCAAAGGAAATTGGAGACATACTGACCAACGACGAATTGAAGGAACTGGCTATAAAATCATTGAAAGACGTGGGACTTACAGAAAATAACCAGGTCGTCCTGGATGTCCACAATTCCACGAAGTAGAAACATATCCATTTCATCGTGAACCGCATAGATGTTTATGGTAAATGCACGGTAAAATCTGCCAATATCGGGAAACGCTTTGGTGTCTCAGTGAGAAATGTTTGCAAAGAGATGAACCTGAAAACAGATGTGGAAATAGGGAAAGAGAAAAAGCAGCAGATGCTGAAAGTTCTGCAAAACTGTCTGAAGGTCTCAAGAAATTTTGATGACTTGGTGGATTATATGCGGAGATGTGGTTACAGAGTGACGCTCTCGCAGAATGTGAAGGACGGTATTTCGGGGATGCGGATTGTTAGATTAAAGGACATCAACGACCAAACCCAGAGGCAGTACCATCCAGGTTACAAACTTTCGGAGATCACCAGCAAACTGAAGATTAAGGACATCAAAGAAATCCTAAACCGGAATGCGGAAAACCACCAGTCGGCAATTTTCAGTCAGAGTAATCCGCAAACGAATGAAATAAAACATCCGGAAAAATCAGCCCTCAAGGAGATTGAGAATGCTGTGAAGGAACTCCTCAAACCGAGCTACGCACCGGCGGCAGACGATGAATTGCTGAGGAAAAGAAAAAGAAGGCGATAAGTTTAAAAAAACATCAATAAAAAAAGAAAATGAACAACAACGAATTTAACAACCAAGAGAATACAGAAAATTATTCTTCACAAGATGCAGGCATCGAACTTTTGCACCGCGTCATAGAAAGCAATAAGGCGGTAGAAATTTCGGGGAAGGCGATTTTCCACATGTATTGCGACATCAAGGAGGATGTAAAGAAAATCCAAGCACTGGCACATGAAGAAAATCTAAAACGGCAGGAATTGCTTAAATCCATCCCCAACAATATTATCGCAGAATTATCTCCGGACGTTATAAAGCATCTGGAAAAATTCCATCAGAAATCAGATACAGTTAAATATTGGTTTTTCGGAATCCTGGCTCTATTGCTGGTTGCATTTTTTATTTTAACAGCAACTGTTTATCTAGGAAAAATCTGGTACCGCGAAAGCATCCGCACCAAGACCGAGGTTCGAGAGGAAATCCTCAAGGAGATCAAGGATGAAAACAAGGCGATTTATGAAACAGAGCAAGTAAAACAGCTGGAGCACAATACCGCACTAATGAAAAAATGGATGAAGAAAAATCCTAAAGACGCAGAAAAGTTCTTGAAGTTTAAGGAGGGGTATGAGAGTAGGTAGACTAAAAATTATTTGTCCATTCTAAAATAATTCCCTATCTTTGTGCTGTTTACTTACAATGGTCGGAAATTTTAAAATACTGTTGCTTTCCCTTACACTCGCGTTATTTCTGGCGCCAGGGATTTCTCAGGCTTGCAGTACAAAGGAGAAGCAGGTTATTAAAACCGCGACCAGTTCGCAAACTTTCATAAAACAGTCATTCGCACAGATACAGCCGTCTTGCGACAGCGGCGATTGCAAAGATGAGTGCTGTCACCCCAAATCACACAATTGTCAAACGGAAGGATGCTCAGGAAACTGTAGCGGAAACCTTTGCAGTTCTGCTCAATACACTGTTTTAGCGGATAGTAAATTTTTAGAGGATTCTAAAAATGAAGACTCCGGCTATTATAGCAACAATTCCAATTTCTATTATCAGAATCCCCATTACTCTGGTGGATTCCATACCATTTGGGAACCGCCCAAAATAGGTTAATCACTTTCTTTTACAGCCCGAATTATGCCCGGTCGTGAAGTGTTTTTTAACACTTTATCGCTGTTATTTTCGCGGCGCTGTAAATGAATTTGAACTTCTACTACTCTTTTAAGAGTAAATCTTTCAAAATAGATTCCTTTTGATTAAGGACACTGTTGAAGATCTGGATGTTCGTAAGCAGTTTCTAAAAACGGAAGCTTAAATTAACCTGTAATCTAAAATTTAATGAAGAATATTCTTTTGGGAATACTGGCTTTTGCATCGGTATTTCTCGTTTCCTGCAACAATTCAAAAGCCGAAAATACACAAATCGCGGTCGCAAAGTTCACCACGGGCGATATTGTTCCGCACGATCAGGTATGTATGGTAAACAACGCCTATATGGGTAAAAAACAACTCGAAGTACAGTACGACGGTAAAACCTACTACGGTTGCTGCGAAAACTGCAAACTCAGAATCCCGCAGGAAGAAAATGCGCGGATGGCATACGATCCGATTTCTCACCAACTTATCGATAAAGCAACCGCAATTATAGCGATATCCGATAAAAACGACAATGTCGTGTACTTCGAAAACAAAGCAAACTACGAAGCCTTTTTCAATAAAAAATAAATAAACTTTAAACTTATAAAATAATGAAAACAGTACTATTCAGCCTTTTGGCAGTCGGAACATTTGCACTTACTTCCTGCAAAGAAAACAAAGAACAGAAAAGCACCACTGAAACTTCCATGAAGCACGATATGAGCACAATGTCCGATAGTGCAGCGATGGGCAATATGGCAACGGATAAAGAGATAACCGTTACTGAAGCCAAAAAGTCTTCCGCTGATCTTACGGAGCTTTATTCCCATTACACCCACCTTACATTCGCTTTGTCCGGTGATGATGATAAAGAAGCGGTTAGTGCAGCGAAAGGGATCCTGGCCTCTTTTCCTAAAATAGACAAAAATGGGTTTTCCGATGAACAGAAGAAAGAATTTGCAGAACTGGAAGCCAGCATCCGGGAACACGCCGAGCACATTGCAGATAATGCCGGAAACATTGATCATCAGCGCGAACACCTGGACATAATGAGTGCAGATTTTTACGACCTTTTGAAAGATTTCGGAACTCCAAAACCGGTGTATAAAGTATTCTGCCCGATGTATAATGACAAAAAAGGAGCCTTCTGGCTCAGCGATTCACGCGAGATCAAGAACCCTTATTACGGCAAAAAAATGGCTTCATGTGGCGAGGTTCAGGAAGAAATTAAGTAAAACCGTACAGAACCATGATTCAAAATTTAATCAAACTGTCCCTCCGCAACAGGTATTTCGTTTTGCTGATTGCAATCGGCCTTTTTATCTGGGGTATTTTTGCGGTAAGGGACAATCCCATCGATGCCATTCCGGATCTGAGTGAGAACCAGGTCATCGTTTTTACGGAGTGGATGGGCAGAAGTCCCCAGATTATTGAAGATCAGGTGACTTTCCCGCTGGTCAGCAACCTACAGGGAATTCCGAAAATTAAGAACATCCGCGCCTCTTCCATGTTTGGGATGAGCTTCGTATATGTTATTTTCGAAGATAATGTGGATATTTATTGGGCCAGAACCCGCGTAATGGAACGGCTCAATTATGCGCAGCGATTACTCCCGCAGGATGTTACCCCTACGCTCGGACCCGATGGCACCGGTGTAGGTCACGTCTTCTGGTATCATTTCGATGCACCCAAAATGGATTTGGGAGACCAGCGTGCCCTTCAGGACTGGTATGTAAAGTTTGCGCTTCAGACGGTTCCCGGCGTGGCGGAAGTAGCCTCCTTTGGCGGCTTCGAAAAACAGTACCAACTCATTGTAGATCCTGTAAAACTGCAGTACTATAACGTCTCTCTGATGGATGTCATGAACAAAGTCAAAGCCAACAATAATGATGTGGGCGGACGTAAATTTGAGATGGCTGATATGGCATACATCATTCGCGGACTGGGGTACATAAAGAACGTAGCCGATATCGAGGAAATTGCTTTGGGAAATTACAACGGTATTCCTGTGCGTGTGAAAGATATTGGCTCTGTACAGATGGGTGGTGATCTCCGCCTGGGTATTTTCGACGCGGATGGGGAAGGAGAAGTGGTAGGCGGTATCGTGGTGGCGCGGTATGGCGAAAATGCGGATAAGGTCATCAACGATGTGAAAGAGAAAATGAAGGACGTGGAAAAAGGTCTCCCCGAAGGCGTTACCTTCAAAACATCTTACGACCGCAGTACGCTGATTGAAGGGGCAATAGACAATATCAAAACCAAGCTGATCGAAGAGATCATCGTGGTCGCTATCATTGTGATTCTGTTCCTGTTCCACTGGCGAAGTGCATTCAGTATCATTATTCAGATTCCGGTCACCATTGCCATCAGCTTTATTCTGCTCAATGCGTTCGGACTTTCATCAAATATTATGTCGCTTACCGGAATTGCACTGGCAATCGGGGTGATTGTAGATAACGGAATTATCATGTCTGAAAATGCGTATAAAAATCTCTCCGATTGGCAGAACCATCAACAAAATAAAAACCCATAACAATGAAAACCAACTGGTTTAAAAATATATTCAGAAAGAAAGATAAGGAGAAAGACAGTTACGTTAAAATTCCCGAAGATATTCGGATGAAGATTATCGAAAAATCATCCTTACAGGTATCCAGAGGGGTCTTTTTCTCTACGGTGATTATCGTGGTTTCCTTTCTCCCCGTATTTATGTTGACAGGTCAGGAAGGTAAACTTTTTCACCCGTTGGCGTACACCAAAACTTTTATCCTGATCGTTGATGCGATCTTGGTACTTACCCTTGCGCCGGTACTTATCTCCTTTTTTATGAAGGGAAAGTTTAAAGACGATAAGAAAAACCCAATAAATCGGGGCTTGGAACGGGTTTACGAACCCATCATTCGCTGGTGCATGGAATGGAAAAAAACAACGCTTGGCATTAATATTCTTGCCCTTCTTATCAGCATCCCTTTAATTATGAACCTCGGCCGTGAGTTTATGCCGCCCTTAGATGAAGGCTCACTACTCTTTATGCCGGTCACTTTGCCTGATATTTCGAACTCTGAAGCCAAAAGATTACTTCAGGTGCAGGATAAAATCATTAAAGGAGTTCCGGAAGTGGATCATGTCCTCGGAAAAGCCGGAAGAGCAAACACGGCGACAGATAATTCACCCATTTCAATGATTGAAACCATCATTCTGTTGAAACCTCAGGACGAATGGCGCGACGGCCTTACAAAAGACGATCTTATTAATGAATTGAATGCCAAACTGCAGATTCCCGGCGTAACCAATGGCTGGACCATGCCGATTTCCAACCGGATCAATATGCTTTCAACAGGGATTAGAACGGATGTGGGCGTAAAAGTGTACGGACAGAACCTGGACAGTATCGCGGTCCTTTCCGAAAAAATAAAAAAGGAACTCACCGGTATTGAAGGAATCAAGGATATGTACGTAGAACCCATTACCGGCGGAAAATATGTGGATATTGAAGTGAAACGCGAAGAAATAGGAAGATACGGCCTAAGTGTGGATGATGTAAATGCCGTCGTGGAAAGTGCGCTCGGCGGAATGAAACTCACCACCACAGTGGAAGGCCGACAGCGCTTTTCGGTAAATGCCAGATACGGCCAGGATTTCAGAAATAATTTGGAATCTCTGAGAAGATTGCCCATGCAGACGATGGAATTTGGTTCCATTCCGCTAAGTGCAGTAGCCGACATCCGTCTTACAGAAGGACCACCAATGATCAATTCTGAAAATGCAATGTTGCGTGGAACTGTTCTATTCAACGTACGCGACCGGGATTTAGGCAGTACCGTAAAAGAAGCCCAGGCAAAACTCAATAACATGGTGAACAAAATGCCAAAAGGTTATTTCGTGGAATGGAGCGGTCAGTACGAAAACCTGATTCGGGGCGAGCAGACTTTAAAAATGATTATGCCCCTCGTATTAATAGTGATTTTCCTTTCGATGTATTTTGCGTTCAATTCTTACCGCGAAGCTTTCTTTAATCTCATCAGTATTCCTTTTGCCCTAATCGGGGGTGTCTTTATGATTTCGATTTGGGGGGTGAACCTTTCCGTAGCCGTAGCAGTTGGTTTTATTGCGTTGTTCGGACTTGCGGTAGAAACCGGAATCGTGATGGTTATCTACCTGAACGATGCCATGATTCAGCTTACCACGAAGAATGGCAACTCCCGGGAGACCATTAGCAATGAAGAACTTCGTGAATATGTCATCCATGGTGCAGCAAAAAGATTAAGACCGAAGATTATGACGGTTTGTGTGACCCTCTTCGGCCTAGTCCCCATCCTGTGGAGCCACGGTGTGGGAAGTGATATGATGAAACCCATTGTATTACCGATGGTCGGTGGCGTTTTCACTTCGGCCATTCACATTCTTTTGGTAACGCCTATTATCTTTTATATGCAGAAGGAATGGGAACTGAACAAGTTGGGTAAAATTGACGTGCTCGACGCTTCCCATTAATACTTAAATGATTACAAAATGAAAAAATTAATAATAACAGGAGCACTGGCCTTGCTTTACACCAATATTGATGCTCAGCGGATGCCGTTGCCCGCTGTAATGGACAGTATCGCAGCCAACCATCCGGTGGTTAAAATGTATAATGCGGAAGTCCGGTCAATGGACGCTGCGGCCAAAGGCGCAAGAAGCTGGATGCCCCCAACCGTTGGAGCCGGGTTGTTTATGACGCCCTATAATCCAAAACTCTGGCAGCGCGACGGCGATATGCTCGGCATGGGCTCAGTAGCAGTTTCGGTGGAACAGATGTTTCCTAACAGAAAGAAACTCAACGCCAACGAAAATCTGATGAAGGCAATGTCGGCTGTAGAAAAGGAAAAACTTTATGCCGCCCTCAATGAAAACTTTCAGGATGCAAAAAAACTGTATTACAGTTCAATCGTCTTGGATAAAAAGCTGAAGGTCGTTAAGGAAAACGAAAAGATGCTGGATTTCATGATCAGAAACGCCGAGATCCGGTACAAAAACGGACTTTCCAAAATATCCGCCTATTACAAAGCCAAAGCGGCCCTCGGAAGTTCAAAAAACATGCAGCTCATGTATGAGAATGACCTGCGCGTCAACCGCATCCGGTTGAATGCCCTCATGGGAAGAGACGCCCTGTCACCGCTGGAAATCCTGCCTGAGTACAACTTGAACGATTATTCCCTGGAGACCTTTGGTCAGGATCTTTTTGAGCAGAACAGAAGTGACTTGCGTAGCATCGACCGGGAAATTAATATTGCCAAACTCAAACAGGATCTGGAAAAGCAGAATCTAAAGCCGGAATTTGGCGTAAAGTTCGAAAACATGTTTGGTTTTGGTGGCCAGCCCATGCAGTTTTCTCTGATGCTGATGGCAAAACTGCCTTTCGTATCCTGGGCTTCAGGCATGAATAAAGCCAATATTGAAAGCCTGAAACTGAAAGAAGAGGCCTTGCAGGCGCAGAAAGAAATGATGGTGAACGAATACAGTGGAATGGCCTACGGAATGCGCAATGAACTGGACCTGAATAAAAATCAGCTGAAACTCTATGAAGACACCATTATTCCGGCCTTAAAAAACAACTACAAATCCATGCAGTTGGGCTATGAGCAGAATACGGAAGAACTCTTCATGTTATATGACGCATGGGAACAGCTGAATATGGCCCAACTGGAATATTTCGAGATCCTTACCAAAGCACTGCAGACGCAAACTGAAATTGACCGCTTAATTGAAAGAAGATGAGAAAAATTATAATATTCACTATGCTTTTATTTGGTTTGACGGCGTGTGACAAAGTTAAGTTCTGGGAAGATAAGCACTCGGCAGAAGATGCAATGCATACTTATACCTGTCCGATGCACCCGGAAGTGATTTCAGACAAACCCGGCAAATGTCCCAAATGTGGGATGGATTTGGTCCTGAAAGATGCCCCTGAAAAAAAGGAAGAGGGGATTAAACTCGACGATCTGTTGAAACCAACCAATGAATTTGTAGTGTCGGAACAGCCCGTAATAAAAGTAAAAAGAGAAAACATACCCACCACGGTTGATGCTTTAGGGACGGTAGAATACGATACTCGACAGATTGGCAGTATTTCCTCGCGCGTTGCGGGCCGTATCGAGAAACTCTATGTGCGGTATAAATACCAGAAAGTGTCGAAAGGGCAGCGTATTTTAGATATATACAGCCCGGAACTTTTAACCGCACAGCAAAACCTGCTCTTCGTTATTAAAAATGACCGCTCAAACAAAACGATGATCGATGCTTCACGCCAGAAACTCCTTCTTTTGGGAATGCCGGCTTCACAGATTCAGAAAGTCATCCAGCGAGGGAAACCTGATCTCACAATTCCGGTTTTCAGCAATTACAGCGGACACATTCAGCAGGCAGGATCGGCCGGAAGCATGGGGTCATCACCACAATCTGCACCCGCAATGGCTTCAAATACGGCAGTCACCGCTGAACTACCCCTAAAAGAGGGAATGTACCTCCAGAAAGGACAGAATATTTTCAGTGTCTACAATCCCAACAGAACCTGGGCCCAGATCAATATTTTTTCTGAAGACATTGCACTGGTCAGCAAAGGACAGTCAGTCATGATCATCCCGGAAGCCAATCCTGAAAATCGCTTCAAAGGAACCATCGGTTTTATTGAACCGTTTTTCAGGCAGGGCAGCAAAACCGTAACGGCGCGCGTCTATTTTGATAATTCCACCGCAAAAATTCCTGTCGGAAGTCAGGTTAAAGCGGAGATTATGAGCCACAACAGAATGGCAGACTGGCTGCCGAAATCAGCGGTGGTTTCTTTAGGGATTGATAAAATCGCGTTCAAAAAAGTAGAAGGCGGTTTTATTGCCCATAAAGTTGTTACCGGCGCGGTGGTAGGCGATAAAATTCAGATCGTCAGTGGTTTGCTTCCTGAAGATGGAGTTGCCGAAAATGCACAGTACCTGATGGACAGCGAAAGTTTCATAAAAATTAACAGATAAAAATTGATAAGATGAAATTCAATATTTTAATGCTTGCCTTGCTGGTTTTTCTTTACTCCTGTAAAAAGGAGGAAGATCCGCATGCCGGCCACGATATCTACTACACCTGTTCCATGCACCCGCAGGTAGTCTCCGATAAACCCGGAAAATGCCCCATTTGTCACATGGATTTGGTGCCTGTGGAGAAGAAAAAGAATGCGGATCCTAACGAAATTGTTTTGAATGACGAGCAGGTTAAACTTGGGAATATCAAAACAGTCGCGCTCTCTGACGGTTCCATGGCTGATAAGCTCACGCTTACCGGAACACTTAATTTTAACCAGTACCAAATGCAGGCAGTAAGTTCCAGAGTAATGGGCAGAGTTGAACGGTTGTATTATAAAAACATTGGCGATTTTGTTCCGAAGGGGGCGCCGTTGGTCGATATTTACAGTGAAGAACTCAATAATGCAAAGCAGGAATATTTGCTGGCGCTTGAAAGACGCAAGCTGTTCGTCGGTAATACTTCCATTGATTTTGATCAGTTGCTCCAAAGTTCCCGCAACAAGCTTTATTTATGGGGAATGTCCGAAGGCCAGATCAAACAGCTGGAAAGATCAGGAAAAGCCACGCCAACCACTACCGTGTTCAGCAATGCAGCCGGTTACATCACCGATCTGAGCATTGCCGAAGGCGATTATCTTGCCGAAGGTGGCACCATCGTGAATCTGGCAGATCTTTCATCGCTTTGGGCAGAGGCGCAGGTCTATTCGTCCCAAATGGCTCTCCTTCAGAAAGACAGCAAGGTCACCGTATATATTCCCGATCTGGATAATCTGAAGATTAATGGGAAGGTTGATTTTACAAACCCGGAAATAAGCGCCTCCAGCAGGATAAATCTGGTTCGCATTTCCGTGCCCAACAAAGGAAATCTGCTGAAACCCGGCATGCCGGTATATGTTCTGGTGGAAAACAAATCCCGTGATGGTCTTTCAATGCCTGTGGATGCGGTAATCAGGGATGGCAAATCTTCCACGGTGTGGGTGAAAACCGCGAAGAACACCTTCGTCAACAGAATGGTGGAAACGGGTCTCGAATATGAAGACAGAATAGAAATCACATCAGGAATTAAGGCGGGAGACGAAGTAGTGGTCTCCGGGGCCTACCTTCTGAACAGCGAATATATATTTAAGAAAGGGGCAGATCCCATGGCGGGTCACGATATGAGCACCATGTAATATGAGAAAATTGAATATGATAGGCTGGCTGGCGGTGATAGTAGTGGCGGTTGTTTTAGCCATTCAGGTCATACCGGTGGAGCGTAATGTCTCCACCGTTCCGCCAGGTCAAAGTTTTCAAAAAACCGAAAAGGTGCCCGCCAACGTGGCTGCAATCCTTAAAGTTTCCTGCTATGACTGTCATTCAAATAATACCCGTTATCCCTGGTATTCGGAATTACAGCCGGGCGCGTGGTTCATGGCCCGGCATATTAAAAAAGGGAAAGAAGAACTCAACTTTGATGAGTTCGATGACTATTCAAAAAGACGAAAAAAAGCAAAAATAAAAAGCATCATCAGCCAGATTGAAAAAGATGAAATGCCGCTTCCATCGTACCTTTGGATGCATCACGATGCAGGATTATCTCCAGCTGGAAAAGAACAGCTTCTAAAATTTTTCCGCGCCTATGAGTATTATAAATAAGACAGGATATCAAAGGCACACCGATTATGCTTTTTAATTAGTCACTGATGGTTTTTCTCTGTTTATGATAAACTATAAGGCATTATTAAAATAAAAATACAGATCGTTCAGAAGAAAAAGTAACCAAAAAAAGCATTTAAAACTAAGATGAAATTAAATATTAAAAATATGGTTTGCAGCCGATGTCTCAAAGTGCTTAGGCAAGAGCTTGAACAACTGGGAATTAAGGTTTCATCAATTGAACTCGGGGTATTGGTAATCGACGAGATGGCTGGTAATCATACTGAAATCTTGGCGAAAATTGAAAGCGTTCTCCATACCAATAAATTTGAAATAATCCATAGTCCAGAGGAAGTGCTCGTCGAAAAAATTAAACATTTTTTGCTTTGTAAAATAGAAGAGCTACCTCTCGATTCCACGGTAAACCTATCTCAAATTTTAAGCACGGAGTTCAACCATGAATATAAATCGTTAAGCAAGCTATTCTCCCACATTGAAAATATAACTGTGGAAAAATATTTTATTAAATTAAAAATAGAGAAAGTAAAAGAACTTATTCAACTCAGGCAGTACACCTTTTCAGAAATAGGGCATCTCCTGGATTACAGCAGCGTCAACCACCTATCTAGACAGTTTAAAGAGATTACCGGAGAGAGCATGACTGAGTATAAAAATGCTGAACTAGCCAATCGAAGACCCTATGATGAAATTAGTTAACCTTAGAACTTAGGCGTATGAAATTATAAATAGGAAATAGTTGCGAAATAGAAACGGCAATCACAGGGACGTTTGCGCAACTCTCGATAAACTTCAGGTATAGTTTTGATGTTACTTGGCCTTTTTTTCAAAGCGAAATTATACAGAAACTAACGAAAATTATGCAGAACATCCGTTTAAGAAACTTGTACTTTTACAGTAGTAATTACAACCAGCTCGCTTTCAAAAAACTATTTTATTGCAACACGAGTTTGGCCAAGTAAGGCTCACAGAACTTATTGTAAAACGGATAGTCGGAAAGTAACAATATATAAAAGAATAAAATCAAACAAAATGAAACAACAAATTGATATAACAGGAATGTCCTGCGAAGGCTGCGTTAAAAATGTCGAAAAAGCGTTGAAAGAAATTGATGGCGTACAGAATGTAAAAGCGAGTCTGCATCCACCACGCGCAGTTATTGAAGCAGAGAAATCGATTAATACAGCGCAGTTAACGCAAGCCTTGGCGAAAGTAGGTTATAGTATTGCCGGCGCTTCCGTAGATGAGAATTTAAAAAAGTCTGGTGGCTCCTGTTGCTGTTGAAAAGTATGAACTGCGCGGGCAAGTATAACGTTAGTACGATGTGAACGATAACGGTAGAAATGCTCCGCTGAAAACTAAGTGAAAGAAGCAAATAAATTTTTTAAAAAAAATCAAAGTAGCCAGCAATAGCTTGCCTGATCAAACGCACTTATGATTTTGACAGGATCAGCGCAGGAACTGCATATTTATTGAAAAAACCAACCTATTTATTAACATAAAAACCAACAATTATGACAGGTTATCACACGTACCAAAGTTGTATTGAAGCATGTTTAAAATGTGCTGCAATATGTAATCACTGTGCTTCATCATGCACTGAGGAAGAAGATGTAAAAATGATGGCGAGATGCATTCAGTTAGACATGGAATGCGCAGCGATCTGCTATGCCTCAGCACAGTTAATGAGCCTCGGCAGCGACAAAGCAAAAGAAATTTGCCGCATTTGTGCCGACATCTGTGAAGCATGTGCTGCAGAATGTGAAAAACATGCACAACATGGAATGGATCATTGCCGTGAATGTGCAGAAGCTTGTAGAAAATGCGCCGAAGAATGCCGGAAAATGGCAGCGTAATTTAAAACGGGTGGTGATTGTAATGATTGCCACTCTTTTTATCTACATCCTAACGACCAAATTAAAATCTATTAAACGAAAAAATTTTTTACCCCGACATTGGTTGTCATAATGACAATGCTATTTGGTATGGTCAGCAGTTGCGGCAATAACGATAATAGCAATACCAATAGTAGTAAAACTGACAAACCACCTTCATTGCCATCGGCTAAAGGATATGTTGCCAACGAAGCCGGAGGCAGTGTTTCAGTTATAGATCTTCAGGATAGCTTAAAAACCACAAGCATTGACTTCAGTGATAGCGCCGGAACTATGTTTATGGCCCATAATGTGCAGGTGGCCCCCAATGGAAAATCTGTTTGGGTGGCGGGAGCAGGTATGGACAGCAGTAAAACAAATTACTTAATAGTTATTGACCCAAACAGCGGTACAATAAAAGAGCGTGTGCTGTTAGGTAAAGATCTACACGTGGCCCATGTGGTTTTAGACGATCAATCAAAGAATGCATTTGTAACCGCAGGTGAAACGAATGAAGTCATACAAGTAGATGCAACGACCTATCAAGTGGTACGGAAGTTTGATTTAGGTGCAAAACATGCACCACATGGTTTGCGCTACGCTAATGGCAAATTGTATGTAGCCAATATGGACGGAAAAAGCATGTCTGTCATTACTGTAGCTGATGGCAAAGTAACTGATATTCCTCTTGGCGGAATAGCTCCACAGGTGGCAGTTACCCGTGATGATAAATTTATTTTCATCTCTTTATACGACACAAAAGAGGTGATACAGTATGACCTTAAAAATGGTCAACTAAACAGAATACCATTACCTGCTACTGCTCAAGGTCCAATTCAGTTGTATGCTACCCCTGATAGTAAGTTACTGTATGTGGCTGACCAAGGAGAGTTACTCGGAAGACCGGTTTCAAACGAGATTTATGTAATAGACATACCAAACGCAAAAGTGATAAGTACCATTAAAGTTGGTAAGAAGGCTCACGGTGTAGTAGTAAGCAACGATGGTAAATCAGTTTTTGTAACAAATACTATAGATAATACCGTTTCTGTGATGATGTGGCAAGTCAAAAAGTGATCCACACAATCCCGGTTGGCAAAGGCCCTAATGGAATAAGCTATTGGTTTGAAACTGGTGGAATGCCATAAACAGAATATTAAAGGAAATACACATCGGAAACCTTTTAATTTAATCGATAAGCTAAATATATATATTATGAAAAAAATAAGAGTTGCCATTAACGGATATGGTGTCATTGGCAAACGGGTTGCCGATGCAGTGCATTTGCAAGAAGATATGGAACTGGCAGGTGTATGCGATGTAATAACAGACTGGCGCATTCAAATGGCAGTATTGAAAAAATATCCCGTGTTTGCTTCCGATGACATGTTTAAAACAAAGATGAACGAAGCAGGCATAAATTCATCAGGCACGTTGAACGATCTGCTTGCATCCTCAGATATTATTGTGGATTGTACGCCCAAAAAAATTGCGGCTCAAAATATAGAGCTTTATAAAAAACTTGGTAAAAAGTTTATCTTACAAGGAGGTGAAAAGCATGAAGCAACCGGTCATTCCTTTAGTGCCGAAAATAATTATGCAACTGCAATTAACCTTGATGCTACAAGAGTAGTTTCCTGTAACACTACTTCCATTGTAAGAACACTAACCGCACTGAAGAATGCAGGCTTGCTCTTAAAAGCAAGAGGCACTTTACTTCGTCGTGCAACCGACCCATGGGAAAGCCATTTGACCGGGATTATGAATACCCTGGTTCCCGAAAAAGATATACCCAGCCATCAGGGACCGGATGCGCAATCTGTTGACCCCTCTTTTAACGTTATCACATCGGCAGTTAAAGTGCCGGAAACGTTAAGCCATCTACATTACTGGAATGTACAGTTGACCAGAAAGGCCGATAAGGAAGAAGTTTTGGATGCGTTCAATAAATCTACCAGAATTGCAATGATTAAATACAGCGATGAGTTAGCCGCTAATAATACAGTTAAGGAATTAATGCTTGCAATAGGCCGCCCTTATGGAGATATGTATGAAGTAGCCTTGTGGCAAGACATGCTGAAAGTGGTTGGAGATGAAGTGTTCTATGCTTACCTAGTCGATAATCAGGCTATCGTAATCCCCGAAACCATTGACGCTATCCGTGCCCTAACCGGAATTGAACCAGACGCTGAAAAGTCGATACTTAAGACCAACGAAAGCCTTGGAGTTAAACAGAGTTTTTATTAGGAGTAAGCAAAAAGTAAATTATCAAATTAATAAAACGGAATGTTAAGGAAAATGGTTTTGTACCCTGCAAATATTTGTAAGACGCGCACTTCCGCAAATGCCTATTTCTAAAATATATAGAAATTTAGGGATTAAATTAAAGTTTAAAAAAAATGAAAATGAACGATAACATTGCAGACTTATTAGGCAAGAAGGCCGCCTTCTATTTGGATCACGTTTGCCAAAAAATTACAAAAGATGAACTGCTGACTCCAGGCAAATACAGTCTGAAAAAGGTCTTTGGCGATAGCAACAGAAACCCGCAGGTTCTGCGGAGTCTCGCTCAACTTTATGGTCAGGGTAATCTTGGCGGCACGGGTTATCTGAGCATTCTTCCTGTTGATCAGGGTATTGAGCATAGTGCTGTATACTCAATTTATAAAAACCCCGACTATTTCGACCCTGAAAACATTTTAAAACTTGCACTCGAAGCCGGCTGTAACGGTGTGGCTTCTACCTTCGGCGGGTTAGCCTTGAATGCCCGAAAATATGCGCACAGAATCCCTTTCATTGTAAAGATTAACCACAATGAATTACTGAGCTTTCCAAATAAATATGACCAAACGCTATTTGGAAAAGTTAAAAACGCCTGGGATATGGGGGCCCTTGCCATAGGAGCAACCATCTATTTTGGTTCCGAAGAAAGCGACAGACAGATCAAAGAAATTGCCGAGGCGTTTGAGCACGCCCATCAGCTCGGTATGGCGACTATATTATGGTGCTATCTTCGAAATGAGGCATTTAAAACAGCAGATCAGGATTATCACTCCGCTGCGGATTTGACAGGACAAGCCAATCATATCGGAGTAACAATTCAAGCTGATATTATTAAACAAAAATTGCCGACAAATAATTTTGGATTCAAAAACATTAAGTTCGGTAAATACGATGACGCGATGTATGAGGCACTAACAACTCCCCACCCGATTGACCTTTGCAGGCTGCAAGTGGCGAACTGTTACATGGGCAAAATAGGATTAATTAACTCCGGCGGCGGTTCAAAAGGCGAATCAGATCTGGTGGAGGCCATTACCACAGCAGTTATCAACAAAAGAGCGGGCGGCTCTGGACTCATCCTGGGTAGGAAGGCGTTTCAGCGACCGTTTAAAGAAGGTGTAAATCTGTTACAAATGGTACAGAATGTTTATCTCGATCATGAGATAACGGTTGCATAACGTAAGTCTTAACAAAATTTAAAAAATGAACAGTCTCATTAACATCGTAAAAAAATCCGGAGATATTGCCGCATTTGATGTGGAAAAACTCATTAACTCGCTTAGGCGCGCGCATGCCTCGGAAGATATTATTCAGCAGATTGTTAGTCAGGTTCAGTCCACGATTTATGAAGGCATGACCACTACAAGGATCTATAAAATTGCTTTTGATTTGTTAAAAAAACACTCCCGCGTGAGCGCTTCAAAATACAAACTTAAAAATGCACTCTTTGAATTGGGTCCCTCCGGTTTTCCCTTTGAAAAATTAGTGGGCAAACTGATGGCTCATGAAGGTTTTTCCACCCAGGTTGGGGTCATTGTTCAGGGAAATTGCGTGTCGCATGAAATAGATGTCATCGCTGACAAAGACGACCAGCACTGTTTTATTGAATGTAAATTTCACAGCGACCAAGGGAGATTTTGCAATGTAAAAATTCCTCTGTATGTCAATTCCAGATTTCTGGATGTAGAAAAACAGTGGAAAAAACAAAAAAGTAACGAAGGAAAAATATCTAAAGGAGGTGTGTACACCAATACAAGATTCACTTCTGATGCCACACAATATGGGAAATGTGCAGGTTTACTAATGGCAAGCTGGGACTATCCTTTTGGGAACGGTTTAAAAGAGAGAATAGACAAATCCGGTTTGCACCCATTAACCGCTTTAACAACCCTGACCAAAAACGAGAAAACAAAATTATTAGAACTGGGTTTAGTCCTCTGTAGAGAAATTTACGAACACCCGCAGGTCTTAAACAAAATCGGCATTTCAAAAGCACGCCATAAAAATATCGTAGAAGACGCAAAGGAATTATGCATTCAACATTAAAACAATCTGACCAATGAAAAACACTAAAATTACCATTCATTTTTTGGGCGCTGCGGGTACAGTAACCGGTTCCAAATATTTAATCGATACAGGAGCACATCAACTCCTAATCGACTGCGGAGTTTTTCAAGGATTAAAGGAATTACGGCTTAAAAACTGGGAATATCCGCCTGTGGACGTTTCAGCCATTGATGCCGTTTTATTGACTCATGGCCATTTCGACCACACAGGATACCTTCCCCGATTGGTAAAATATGGTTTTAGTGGATTAGTTTACGGAACAAATCCAACTTTGGATATTGCCACAATCATTCTGAATGACAGTGCCAAAATCCAGGAACAGGAAGCGGCGCGAGCTAATAAAGAAGGTTACTCCAAACACAGTCCGGCAGAACCGCTGTATGGTGTGAAGGATGTAGCAAAAACCATTTCCCATTTTAAGGAGGTTCCACCATCACAGTGGATTCCGTTGTTTGAGGGCATCAGTGCCCGATTTCAATACAATGGGCATATCTTGGGTTCTACTTTCATAGAGCTGGAGATACATGAAAAACGTTTTGTTTTTTCCGGGGATATTGGACGCACAAATGATTTATTGTTGTTTCCACCCCTGAAACCAGAAAAGGCGGATGTTCTTTTCATAGAGTCGACCTACGGAGGAAGGTTTCATCCGGATGAAGTGGAAGCGGTTCCGGAGATTGAAAAATTAGTCAACGACACCATTAACCGTGGAAGCAGCCTGTTTATCCCAAGTTTTTCGGTTGAACGTGCTCAACTGATGATGCTTATTTTATGGAGGTTGCTTAACGAAAATAAAATACCCAAAGTACCGATAATCATGGACAGTCCGATGGGAGCCAGCATACTCGATCTGTTTTACCGTACCAGAGATTGGCACCGGTTAACAACCGACGAATGTGATGAAATGTGCGATCATTTCACGGTGGTCAGCAGCTATCAGGAAACCATGGAGTTGCGTTCCGACAACAAACCAAAAATTGTTATCGCCGGCAGCGGGATGCTCACCGGTGGCAGAATGCTCAACTACCTTGAAACCCAGGCACAAAACTATGATAATACCCTGCTTTTTGTGGGCTATCAGGCCGAAGGAACCCGTGGAAGAAAATTATTGGAGGGTGAGAAAGAATTAAAAGTGTACGGAAAATGGGTGCCGTTCAATATGGAAGTAGCGGAAATTGAAGGACTGTCTTCACATGCAGACCACAATGAACTCCTTGGCTGGATGAATGGAATAACAAATATTCCGGAAAGAATTTTCATCGTACATGGGGAGAAGGAAGGCGCAGAAGCGCTGCAGCTGGGCATAAAAGAAACCTACGGCTGGGATTCCCAAATCCCGCAACTTTATGATATTGAAGAATTATAATTTGGAGATATGAATCATATAAGGGACAGTAAAATCAAGCATTCAGAAGAGACCAACTGGTATGTGATTACCGGCGGACCCAGTACCGGAAAAACAACGACCATTGATTTGCTTCAGAAGCAAGGTTACCATACGACAATAGAACACGCAAGGCATTACATTGATACCATGCATAATGAAGGAAATTCCGTTAAAGAAATTAGAAGCAATAAGAAGAAATTTCAATTGGGCGTGTTAGATATGCAGATTGCCCAAGAAGGATCGCTCAATAAGGAGGATATGGTTTTTTTGGACAGGGCTATCCCGGACGCAATGGCTTATTATCAATTTTTAAACTTGGATTATGATGAAAAGTTACTTAATGCCGTCAACGGGGTTTCCTACAAAAAAATCTTTATTTTAGACCGATTGCCTTTTACCAAAGACTATGCGAGAACCGAAAATGAAGACGATCAAAAACTAATTCATCAGTTGATAATAGAAAGCTATACCAATCTCGGTTTCACTATCGTTTTTGTTCCGGTTTTGCCTCCCGAAGAAAGAGTGAAATTCATTTTAGATAATTTATGAACAAAAAATATTCATCCAAATTGTTAACATATAAGAAATTATTATTATGAAAAATTCAGAACATGATCACAACATGCTTAAGGATACTGATTCAGCAACAGGCAATCATTCCAACCATGAAATGGAATCGGGCAAGGAGTCTGTACAGCACGCGCAAAAAAGCCATGCCTCTGCATACAAAAAGTTATTTTGGATGCTTCTGATTTCCTTTATTTCAATGTTTATACTAATGTATGCGATGGTGGACAAGCTGGCTAACGTAATTCCAAACATAAACCAGTTATACATGGCAGGCCTGATGGCTTCTCCTATGTTGATCATCGAACTGCTGTTAATGGGGAAGATGTATCCCAATAAAAAACTCAACAAAGTCCTTATGGGTGTCGGTGTGTTGGCGATGGTGCTGTTTTGGTCTGGCATTCGGCAGCAGACCGCCGTTGGAGACATACAGTTTCTAAAGTCCATGATTCCACACCATGCAGGGGCTATTCTTATGGTCGAAGAAAGTAATCTGGTCGATCCGGAAGTGAGAAAGTTGGGCGAGGAAATTATCAAAGCACAGGAGGAAGAAATTGCCGTCATGAGGGCGAAAATTAAGGAACTTCAAACCCGGAAGTAATCTCAAATAGCAGAATTTAACGCAAAAAAATTGAATTATGAAAAAATACACTTGTCCTATGCACCCGCAGGTGCTGAAAGATGAACCCGGAAAATGCCCTCTTTGTGGTATGGACTTAGTGCCAATGGGCGGCGGCAGTCAATCCGCAGGGCATTCTCATAAAATGAACCACGCCGATGCACACGGCGGCCACGCCGCAGAACACAATACACATAATGCAGATAGCTACAACAAGCACGAAGGGCACCACACCCACGACTTTCTAAAGCGGTTTTGGGTAAGCCTAGTTGTTACCATTCCCATTTTGGCACTGTCGCATATGATACAGCAATGGGCAGGCTTTAGCCTTACTTTTCCCGGAGATAAATATGTATTGTTGGCATTAGGCACTTTCATTTATATCTATGGTGGTATGCCGTTCCTGAAAGGAATGGCGGGCGAAATTAAAGCCAGCGCAATAGGTATGATGACCTTAGTGGCATTGGCAATTACCGTAGCTTATGTATATAGTGTGGCAGTTGTATTTGGCTTGCCCGGTATGGATTTCTTTTGGGAATTAGCCACGCTGATAGTAATTATGCTGTTAGGGCATTGGTTAGAAATGCGGTCGCAAATGGCAGCTTCCAAAGCCTTGCAATCATTGGTGGCTTTATTGCCAAATGATGTAACGGTTGAACGTCACGGTCAGGCTACCAAAATTCCAATCGCTGATTTGCAGAACAACGATACCGTAATCATTAAGCCCGGCGAAAAAATTCCTGCCGATGGTTTGGTTATAGAAGGCAGTTCGTCCGTAAATGAAAGTATGCTTACAGGCGAAAGTGTACCCGTAAAAAAAGAAGTAGATACCAAAGTAATCGCAGGTTCTATCAATGGCGATGGCGCATTACGGATTAAAGCCACAGGCGTAGGCAAAGACAGTTATCTCAATAAAGTTATCAATTTGGTTTCCGATGCCCAAGCCGCTAAATCCAATACCCAAAACCTTGCCGATAAAGTGGCTAAGTGGCTTACTTTTATTGCCATTGCAGTAGGCATTGGCACATTTGCTTATTGGTACTTTACAGGCGGCAATTTATCTTTTGCTTTAGAGAGAATGGTTACGGTTATGGTTACGGCTTGTCCCCACGCATTGGGTGTGGCTATACCGTTAGTAGTTGCAATTTCTACAACATTATCTGCCACCAATGGCTTGCTTATCCGCAACAGGACGGCTTTTGAAACTACCAGAAAATTATCCACCATAATTTTTGATAAAACAGGTACGCTTACCGAAGGTTCACACGCGGTACAAAAAATAATTCCAACCAGTAGTTTTCCTATAGATGAAATCATTCAGTATGCAGCCGCTGTACAGCAAAATTCTGAACACCATATTGCCAAAGGCGTTTTAAAAACGCTGAAAGAAAAAAAACTGCCTTTGTGGAAGTCGGAAAACTTCAAATATATGCAGGGCATTGGCGTTTCAGGTACAGTCAACGGAAAAAATATTATTGCCGCAGGTCCAAATTATTTCACTCAAAATAATTTGCCAATACCAGCAATTCCTACTGAAATAAATCAAGATGCAGAAACGGTAAATTTTGTATTGATTGACAACCAGCTTGCAGGCATTATCACATTGGCAGATACTATTCGGGAAGGTGCGCAGGAAGCAATCAATCAATTAAAAGAAATGGGCATTAAGTCTTTTTTGCTCACAGGCGATAATGATAAAATTGCAGCCGCTGTAAGCAACCAATTGGGTATGGACGGCTATTTAGCAAATGTGTTGCCACACAATAAGCAGGAAAAAGTGAAAGAATTTCAAGCCAAAGGCGAAATAGTGGCAATGACAGGCGATGGCGTAAACGATGCCCCCGCATTAGCACAAGCCGATGTAGGCATTGCAGTGGGTTCGGGTACTGATGTAGCTGCTGAAACAGCCGATATTATTTTGGTAAACAGCGACCCAAGAGATGTGGTAAAAATGATAGATTTTGGCAAACGCACTTACAGCAAAATGGTACAAAATCTTATTTGGGCAGTAGGCTATAATGTGGTGGCTATTCCATTAGCAGCAGGTATTCTCTATCCAAAATTTGTCCTTAGCCCCGCAATGGGTGCAGTCTTAATGAGCGTTAGCACTATTGTAGTAGCAATCAATGCAAGTCTTTTAAGACTTAATAAAAAATAACGAATGAAATATTTTCTCACAATAATACTTGCATTTGCATTCTTCGTTAATGCCGATGCACAGACCACAAAAACAATGTACACCTGCCCGATGCATCCGCAGGTCGTGAAATCAGCACCCGGTTACTGCCCCATTTGCGGTATGACCCTGGTGAAAAAATCCGTTACTGAGAAAAAACCGGCAGCCAAACCCGCAGCTGCTCCTAAAAAAGTTACAGCAGTTAAAAAAACTACGGCTAAGAAATCTGAAATTACCGCTGCAAAAACAAAGACGGTAACGGAAGTTAAAAAAACGGTCCTGCCAAAGGCTAAACCAACACCGAAAGATCCAGCCGCCGTTAAGACCCCACAACATCAAACTTCAGATCATAATCAGCATGAAGCAGCGCAAAAGATGTACACTTGTCCGATGCACCCCGAGGTGGTTTCGGACAAACCCGGAAAGTGTCCCAAGTGCGGTATGAATCTGGTTCCTCAAAAGGAAAGCGGCCAGCATCAGGGTACCGGCAAAACCCCCGAACATCAAACTTCAGATCCGCATCAGCATGAAGCAGCGCAAAAAGGTTACACCTGTCCGATGCATCCCGAGGTGATTTCGGACAAACCGGGAAAGTGTCCCAAGTGCGGTATGAATCTGGTGCCTCAAAAAGGAAAGAAGGAAGATCATTCTGCACATGGAAACATGCAGATGCATAGTGAACACAAAATGGTCATGCCGATGCCTGAAAAGCACCTAAAAGGCGGACGCAAAGTGACCTACCATCTTTATGTGAAAGACACCCTGGTAAATTTCGCGGGCAAACAGAAACGCGCCATTGCCGTAAACGGGCAGATTCCGATGCCAAAGCTGGAGTTTTATGAGGGCGATACGGCGGAAGTGATTGTCCATAATTTAATGGATGAAGAAACTTCTCTGCACTGGCACGGTCTTCATCTTCCAAATAAAGAAGATGGGGTTCCCTGGCTTACCCAGAAACCCATTCCACCACATTCAACCTACACGTATTCGTTTCCGATCATCCAAAACGGAACCCACTGGTATCACTCACATACTGGTCTGCAGGAGCAGATTGGAATGTATGGGATGATGATTCTGAAAAAACGTCCCGAAGATCCTACTTTCCGACCGGGGATTGATAACTTGCCCACGGAGCACCTTATCCTGAGCGAGTGGACAAACCTGAACCCCAATAATGTTCAGCGGATGCTTCGCAACGCCAATGACTGGTTCGCAATAAAAAAAGGCAGTACTCAAAGTTATGCAGAAGCCATAAAAGAGGGACACTTTAAGACAAAACTCACCAACGAATGGAAGCGGATGCTGGCCATGGACGTGAGTGACATTTATTATGACGCCTTTCTGATTAACGGTAAAACAGAAAGCCAGCTCGCAGGATACAAAGCCGGTGACAAAGTGCGGCTTCAAATCGCCAACGGCGGTGCTTCCTCCTATTTTTGGCTCAATTATGCAGGAGGAAAAATTAAAGTAGTGGCCAGTGATGGATTGGACATTGAACCGGTAGAAGTGGACCGTCTTATTCTGGCAGTTTCTGAAACAGTGGATATCGTAGTGGAAATTCCTGAAAAAAACACCTCCTACGAACTCCTTGTTACACCCGAAGACCGCACAAAATCTGCGTCAGTGTTTATTGGAGAAGGAACTACGAAATCCCATGATCCATTACCCAAACTCAAATACTTTGAAGGGATGAAGATGATGAACGACATGATGAAGATGAACGGTGACATGAAGGACATGGGCATGGAGATGAGTTACCAGACCATGGATATGAATCAGGTGATGTATCCTGAAATTAGTGCTGAAAATAATGCAGCAATGCCGATGGACAAGATGGACAACAACGATGCGCAAATGGATCACTCACAGCATCAGATGCCTGCTTCCGGGATTACCACATTGAATTATGGGATGATGAAATCGCCTTATGACACTTCACTCCCGAAAGACAGTCCCGTGCGCGAGCTCAAGTTTACCCTTACGGGAAACATGAACCGCTACGTTTGGAGCATGGACGACAAAGTCCTGGCAGAATCTGACAAAATATTGGTAAAAAAAGGCGAAATTCTCCGCATTACCCTATTCAATAATTCAATGATGCGTCACCCGATGCACCTGCACGGTTTTGATTTTCGGGTACTCAACAAAAATGGCCTTCAGGCACCCCTCAAAAATGTGTTGGATATTATGCCGATGGAAACTAATGTCATCGAATTTGAAGCTAAAACTGATGGGGACTGGTTTTTCCACTGTCACATCCTCTATCACATGATGGCGGGGATGAACCGTGTTTTTGCTGTTGGTGATTATCAGAATCCTTTGCTGCCCGATAAAGTTTCAGCTTACAAAAAGCTTCAGCGCGAAAGTAACATGTGGCACCTGATGGCCGAAAACGATTTTGCTACTAATGGTAACGACGGGATGGCGAGGATCTCAAATGCCCGCTGGGAATTGGGAACAGAATGGCGTTTAGGTTACAATCCCCATCACGGCTACGAGGTGGAAACCCAACTCGGCAGGTATGTGGACCGTATGCAGTGGCTGAAACCATTTATCGGATTTAACTATCGTTATAGAAAGATTGACAGGAATAATATTGAAAAAAACCTTTTTGGACAGGCATCTACTAAAGATGAAAGAAAAACTTTCAGCGCTGGTATTATGTATAAACTCCCGATGTTGGTGGACCTGCAGGCAGAAATATTTACAGACGGAATTGTAAGGTTCCAGCTGAAACGTGAAGACATTCCGTTGACTGCGCGTTTGCGCGGGGCATTCATGGTCAATACCGACAAAGAATATATGGCAGGTCTTAAATATATCGTCACAAAAAATATCGGAATCTCAACCCACTACGACAGCGATATGAGCTGGGGTGCAGGGATTACACTGAACTATTAAAGGAGTTTTTATTGTGTCGATTTTAAAGAGTGCAGCTGCCAAATAAAGACCGGTTGCACTCTTTTTTACAGCGTATAACGACCGCCGGAAACACAGATTCTCATGAGGCAAACAATACCAGCCTACAACCTGAGGAATCATTGCAGTAATATGAGCTAAGACATAAATTGAAGTAAATATATTTTTATTAAATTAGCACCGTGAAATTTTTGGCCTTCTCTTTATCCTTGTTCTTTATGGTGCTTACTATGGTGCCATGCAACGACGCGGCAAAGGGTTTAAGCGAAAAATTTTGTCAGAATCAGGATGTTCACCTCGAACAAAGCCAGGATCAACACGCTGATCTTTGTTCTCCTTTCTGCGTTTGCAACTGTTGTGGAATGTCAATGACTGTCATGCTGCTGAAAAAATTACTCCCTGAGAAGATTGCTCTTTTAATTAAAGACACTCTTCCTGAAAAGAATTACAACTACGCAGTCCTCCATACTGTCGGTGTCTGGCACCCCCCAAAAATAGGTTAATACTTTTCCTTCGGATTTATATTCGTAGGATTATACGGCTACTTAATAGTCGTGCATTTCCGTGAACAATACGGAATATGCTCTATCCTTCAATTAACCTTAATTTTTACAAATGCTATATAAAATTATACAGTTTAGTGTAAAGAATAAGCTCATAATTGGGCTCATGACTTTCGCACTAATCATCTGGGGCGTGTATAGTGCTACTAAACTCCCATTGGATGCTGTACCTGATATTACCAATAATCAGGTTCAGATCATAACCAGTACACCCACATTAGCCGCACAGGAAACAGAACAGTTGGTCACCTATCCAGTTGAACAGAGCCTCGCCAACATTCCCGGAATTACCGAAATGAGGTCAATTTCAAGATTTGGCCTGTCCGTAGTGACGGTCGTTTTCGACGAAAGCGTGGATATTTACTTTGCCCGTCAACTGATTACTGAAAAACTGAAAGAGGCCGAGGAAAACATTCCACAAGGTATCGGTACGCCAGAAATGTCTCCGGTATCCACAGGCTTAGGAGAAATTTATCAATATGTTATTCACCCTAAAAAAGGGTCAGAAGACAAATACTCCGCTACCGATCTTCGAACAATGCAGGATTGGGTTGTGGCCCGCCAACTCTACGGCACGTCCGGAGTAGCTGAAATTAACAGTTTCGGTGGTAAACTTAAGCAGTATGAGGTAGCGATCAATCCCTATAGGCTTAAAGCGATGAATGTTACCATTTCTGAAATTTTTACAGCGCTGGAGAAAAATAATGAAAATACTGGAGGCGCTTATATCGATAAAAAACCTAATGCCTATTTTATTCGCGGCATCGGTCTGATCTCTTCTTTAGATGATATTTCTAACACCGTAATAAAAACAGTCAACGGTATCCCTGTACTTATCAAAGATGTCGCGGAGGCACGTATAGGCAGTGCCGTTAGATATGGGGCCCTTACCTATAACGGCGATAAAGAGGCTGTCGGGGGTATTGTAATGATGCTCAAAGGTGAAAATTCCGCGGAAGTAGTGAGTCGGGTTAAGGAAAAAATGCTCACCATTCAAAAATCCCTTCCAGCGGATATTATCGTAGAACCTTTCGTGGACCGGACTAACTTAGTAGACCGGGCGATCCGTACCGTAGAAACAAATTTGGTGGAAGGCGCTCTTATTGTCATCCTTGTGCTCGTTCTGTTTCTGGGTAATTTTCGTGCAGGGCTTATTGTGGCTTCTGCCATTCCACTTTCTCTCCTTTTTGCCTTAGGTATGATGAATGTTTTTGGAGTCAGTGCAAACTTGATGAGTTTGGGAGCTATTGATTTCGGGCTTATTGTAGATGGCGCAGTAATCATTGTAGAGGCGACCCTTCACTTTCTCGCGGTCCACCACAAATCCCAAAAACTCTCGCAGCACACAATGGACCGGGCTGTGGAAGCAAGTGCAAAAAAAATGATGAGTTCTGCAGCATTTGGTCAGATAATTATCCTCATTGTATATCTCCCTATTCTTTCACTTCAGGGGATTGAAGGTAAAATGTTCCGCCCAATGGCAGAAACAGTGTCTTTTGCAATTATAGGAGCGTTAATTCTCTCCCTTACTTATATACCAATGATGTCTGCCTTATTTCTATCTAAAAATATCAGTGCAAAAAAGACTTTCGCGGACAGGATGATGTCCGGGATCAATAGCGTCTATATCCCACTGCTGCAAAAGGCGATTGCGTTTAAATATGCAGTAGTGGGTGGAGCAATTGCATTACTGGCTGTTTCGCTGTTTTTATTTTCAAGAATGGGAGGTGAATTTATCCCACAACTACAGGAGGGCGATTTTGCGGTGCACTGTATATTACCACAGGGTACTTCTCTTTCTCAAAGCATTGAAACTTCAATGCAGGCAAGCCGTATTCTGAGATCTTTTCCGGAAGTGAGCACAGTGGTGGGTAAAACTGGTAGTGCCGAAGTCCCTACAGACCCAATGCCACCCGAAGCAACTGACCTGATCGTTACCTTAAAGCCCAAAAAGGAGTGGAAGGATAGTGGTAAATCTTATGAGGATTTGAGCGCTGAGATGATGGAGAAGCTTGAAATGATTCCGGGAGTATTCTTCGAAGTATCCCAACCAATACAGATGCGCTTCAACGAGTTAATGACGGGAGTGCGCCAGGACGTAGCGGTTAAAATATTTGGTGAAAACATAGACACCCTTGCGAAACTGGCACCGGAAGTTGCCAAAATAGTACAAACAGTAGAAGGTGCCACCGAACCACAAATTGAGCAGACGGTGGGTTTGCCCCAGATAACCATTACTTACGACAGGGCCAGGCTGGCCTCTTATGGATTGAATATTGAGGATATAAACCATACAGTGAGCACCGCTTTTGCGGGCGAAACCGCTGGGGTGGTATTCGAGGACGAAAGAAAGTTTAATTTGGTCGCACGGCTCGACAGTGTTAACCGAAGTTCTATCGACGATGTGAGTAACCTGTTTATTCCAACTGAAAACGGCGTGCAAATCCCTCTTTCTCAGGTAGCAAAGGTTGAATATAAAGACGGACCGGCGCAAATCAGTCGTGAAGATGGCAAGCGCCGGATTGTTGTAGGCTTTAATGTAAAGGATAGAGATGTAGAAAGTGTAGTAACCGAAATTCAGAAAAAACTGAACGACGCAAATATCTTGCCCGCTGGCTATTACTATACGTATGGCGGAACGTTCGAAAATTTGAAGCAGGCCTCTTCACGATTGCAAATAGCAGTTCCGGTAGCCTTAGCTCTTATTTTTCTTTTACTGTACTTCACCTTCCGTAACTTCAATGACAGCATACTTATTTTTACCGCAATACCAATGAGTGCTATCGGTGGGGTCTTTGCTCTGCTCATTAGGGATATGCCCTTCAGTATTTCAGCGGGAGTAGGATTTATCGCGCTGTTTGGTGTAGCCGTACTGAATGGTATTGTGCTGGTAAGCACCTTCAAGGATCTTCAGAAATCTGGGGTTACTAATATCCTGCGAAGGGTGATTCAGGGGACCAGTATACGGTTACGCCCAGTCCTGATGACTGCAGCGGTAGCTTCATTCGGATTCTTTCCCATGGCCTTTTCAAATGGTAGCGGTGCAGAAGTACAGAGACCATTAGCAACCGTGGTAATTGGCGGCTTAGTAACAGCAACTTTCCTTACCTTATTTCTTCTGCCACTACTCTATCTCATCTTTAATTCTAAAAACCAATTCAAAAGCAAAATGAGGAAAAGCAAAAACACATCGTTTTTGACGCTAATAATTTTATTCTGCACGTCCGTCAGCGTTCTTAGTGCGCAGGAAAGAATTTCACCAAATGATGCAGTGAAAATAGCACTAGCCAATAATTTGCAGTACTCCGTAAACCGTGCTCAGGTAAGCAAAGCTGTGCTGGAGACCAAAACTACGCGTGAAATTCCTAAGACCGGCATTTTTATAGAAAATGACGATATGAGGCCAAGTGATCCCAATGGCGAATTAAAAATTGGAGTCCAGCAATCAATCCAATGGCCGGGATTATATAAGGCGAAAAGAAAGTATTTTGAGGAGCAGCTAAAATACCACCAGCTTAATAAAGGTATGCTCGATGCCGTAATTAAAAAAGAGGTAAACACAGCATTTTATCAGCTGTGGTACCTTCAGGATCTAGCCAGACTTTATCAGAAACTTGATGAATATTACACCAGTATGTACAAAGCAGCTAATCTTCGTTTCAAAACTGGCGAAGCTGCAGGACTAGAAAACATTGCTGCCGAAGCACGGATGAAGGAGCTGCAGGCGCAACGCCAACAGAATTTACAGAATATTGCAGCACAACAGCAACAGTTAAGTCTTTTCCTTAACAGTCAATCGCTATATCTGCCGAAAGACACAAAACTCGAGAAACTGGAGCTCGACGATTTACCCTCAGACAGTCTTCATCCCTCATTAGCCCTGCAGCAGCAAAATATCGAAATTGCACGAGCTAATATAGATGTTCAGAAAATGCAGAATAAACCTGACTTTTCCGGCCGGGTATTCTCCCAGAGATTATACGGAATGAAAGATCCCATAACCGGCTTTTCTGTAGCGGTAGAATTTCCCATTTTTGGAAAAACTGCCTATAAAGCCAAATTGCAGGCTGCCGAAGCAGAAGTTGAAATTCAGCAGTCGCAGCTGCGCTATCAGGAAAGCCAATTCGTTGCACAAACGCGCACCAGCTACACCGAAATTCTAAAAGCTTCTGAAATGCTTAAATATTATGAAAGTATAGGTTTGAAACAGGCAGACCAGATCTTTGATGCGGCAATGTTAAGTTACAAAGCAGGTGAAATAGGTTTTTCTGAAATGCACCAGTTCTTTACCCAGGCAATAGACATCAGAAAAAATTATCTGATTGCATTAAACGAGTACAACATGGCCGTAATTCAATATAACTATTACATTAAAAATTAAGTTCAAAAAGAGAATATAACATGAAAAAATATATCACCCTTATTTTTGCAGTCTCTGTCTTGTTGACAGGATGTAAAAAAGAATCAGAAGTTACTGAAACCAAAAATACACCTGAAGTGGAGAAGGTTGATGAACATGAAGATCCGAACGTCGCACATTTCACGGAGGAACAAATAAAGACTGTTGGAATTCAAATGGGTAGTATCGAAAGTAAGGAACTTTCTAATACCATAAAAGTAAGCGGTATGCTGACGGTGCCTAACCAGAATAAGGCATTTGTTACGCCCTCGTACAGCGGTATAGTACGCTCCCTGTACGTACAGCCTGGAAGCTATGTATCAAAGGGAAAAGTTATAGCAACCATTTCAAACCCCGATTTAATTGTGATGCAGCAGCAGCTTCAGCAGGTTAATGGTCAGATCAGAATGGCAGAACTGGAAGTTACCCGTGCCCAGCAGCTTTATAAAGGTAATGCCGCGCCGCTAAAGAAATTTCAGCAGGCACAGACAGATCTTGCAACATTAAGAAGCCAGCGCTCCGGACTGCAGAAACAGCTGGGCAGCATTGGAGCCGCCCAGGGGTACAGTTCGTCCCTTGCGGTGCGTGCCCCCATTAGCGGCACGGTAAGCAAAGTAATTGCGCAAATAGGGAGTAATGTGGACATGGCTTCTCCAATTGCCGAAATTGTAAGCAACTCAGCGCTTCATTTGGATATCTATGTATATGAAAAAGATCTGGGTAAAGTACAACCGGGGCAAACCATTCACTTTACATTAACAAACAGTCCAGGAAAGGAGTACGATGCAAAAATAACTTCAATAGGTACAGCCTTTGAAGGAGAAAGTAAAACTGTTCCTGTTCACGCGCAAGTCGTCGGAGACCGGACAGGTCTTATTGATGGCATGAATGTTGCCGCAGTCATAAGTCTTGATAATCAAACTGCTGCATCCGTTCCTACCGAAGCTATAGTGAATGATAAGGGTCAGGATTTTATCTTTATTATACAGAACGAGCACGAAGAAGAAGGAAAAAACGAAAAAGTATCAGCTTTAAAAGAGGAAAGTAACAAAAAAACAACTGAGGAAAAGGAAGTAAGCTTTGAGAAAATTCCGGTTGCTAAAGGAGTTACAGATTTGGGCTATACTCAAATTACACCTTTAAAAATAATTCCCGGCAATGCTAAAGTAGTAGTTAAAAATGCCTTCTTTATCTTAGCTAAAATGAATAATAAGGGAGAGGAAGGTCATGGACATTAAGAAATAGTACGTCAAAATAAAAAACTACAATACATTATTAAATATAACTTATGTCAAATAATAAATTACATATACATACCTACGACGAAAATGGCAATCAATTGTGCTGCACGCCGCAGGAAGCAAAAATAAATGAAAAAGCCGATGAAAAATTGGTGCAGCAGGAAGGTGCCAAAGACTTACCCGTTATTGAAGAAAAAACAAGAGAGCGCCACTTCAAAGGCGATGGTCATTTTCACGGTACAAGGTTCAAAGAAGAATTAGACCACGACCACAGCAACGAACATTCAGACGATGATGGACACGACCATAGCCACGATGAAAATAAGTCCACCCTTCAAATGTTCTTGCCTGCAATCATTTCATTCGTGCTATTGATGATTGCTATTGCTTTTGATAATTGGCTACCGCAATCCTGGTTTACAGGTTGGGTAAGAGCTGTTTGGTATATAATAGCTTATGCACCAGTCGGATTTCCTGTAATAAAAGAAGCTTTTGAAAGTATTGGTAAAGGCGATGTTTTTTCAGAATTTTTATTGATGAGCATTGCCACCATCGGAGCTTTTGTCATTGGCGAATATCCCGAAGGTGTTGCCGTTATGCTGTTTTACGCCGTTGGCGAAGTGTTCCAAACATTAGCCGTAACAAGAGCCAAAGCCAACATTAAAACCCTGCTCGACCAAAGACCCGATGAAGTAACGATTTTAGAAAATAACCAACCTAAAACTGTAAAAGCAGCAACTGTAAGCATCGGCAATATCATCCAATTAAAACCCGGAGAAAAGTTGGGATTGGATGGCGAATTACTATCCGAAACCGCTTCCTTCAACACAGCAGCACTTACAGGAGAAAGTAAGCCCGACACTAAGAGCAAAGGTGAAACTGTATTGGCAGGAATGATAAATCTGAACACCGTTGTACAGGTAAAAGTGACCACAGCATACACAGATAGCAAGTTAAGTAAAATTTTAGAATTGGTACAAAATGCCACTGCACAAAAAGCACCAACAGAATTATTCATCCGCAAATTTGCAAAAATATATACGCCGATTGTTGTGTTATTAGCAGTGCTAATTACGGTTGTTCCTTATTTTTTTGTGAGCAATTATGAATTTAGCAATTGGTTGTACAGAGCATTAGTTTTTCTTGTAATTTCTTGCCCTTGTGCTTTAGTTATCAGTATTCCATTGGGCTATTTTGGTGGAATTGGTGCTGCTTCCAAAAATGGGATTTTATTCAAAGGAAGTAACTTTTTAGATGTGATTGCAGGTATTCAGAATGTTGTGATGGATAAAACCGGAACAATGACCGAAGGCGTTTTCAAAGTACAGGAAGTTAATTTGAAACCTGAATTAAATAAAGACGAAATTCTGAAATTGGTAAATGCCTTAGAAAGTCAAAGTACACATCCTGTTGCCACAGCCATTCATCAATATGTAGGAGAAATTGACAATTCCCTAAAATTAGAAAACACAGAAGAAATAGCAGGTCACGGTTTAAAAGCCAACGTAAACGGAAAAGAATTATTGGTAGGTAATTTCAAATTGATGGACAAGTTCAATATCAGTTATGATTTAGACCCAAGTACGATTGTTTACACTTTAATCGCCATTGCTTACGATGGAAAATTTGCAGGCTACATTACCATTGCCGACAGTATTAAAGAAGATGCACAGATTACAATTGACAAACTAAAAGCATTAGGCGTAAAAACTACAATGTTGAGCGGAGATAAAAGCACCGTGGTAAAATTTGTTGCCGATAAATTAGGCATTCAAAATGCCTTTGGCGATTTATTGCCCGAAGACAAAGTGAATAAAGTAAAAGAAATAAAAGCCAAAAACGAAACCGTGGCATTTGTGGGCGATGGCGTGAACGATGCGCCAGTAGTGGCTTTGAGCGATGTAGGCATTGCAATGGGTGGTTTAGGCAGTGATGCCACCATAGAAACCGCCGATGTGGTGATACAAGATGATATGCCCAGCAAAATCCCAATGGCAATAAATATCGGCAAGCAAACAAAGAAAATTGTTTGGCAAAACATAACCCTTGCATTTGTAGTAAAAGCAGTTGTACTTGTATTAGGAGCAGGTGGTCTTGCCACAATGTGGGAAGCAGTCTTTGCAGATGTGGGCGTAGCATTGCTTGCCATACTAAATGCGGTAAGGATTCAGAAAATGAAATTTTAAACATAGCGGGCTTCGGTCCGTTTTTTTTCTTTCTGGGTAAAAAATTAAGTGTTGCTTATAGACGCAGAAAAATATTGCAAAAATCTAATAGTTGATCACATAAATCGTCAAATAAAATACTGTTTCTCCGCTGAATGATATAGCAGCATTATTCACTTTCGCCACCGCGCACAGCAATATTCCTATGTGCCGACGCACATACCGCAATGACGACCGCGTACCAGATATTCTTCGATGGTCTGAATAAGTCACCATTAAATCGAGGTCGCTTTTATACTAAAATTACCCAAATTCAACTAGTGAATTTCAGATCTACTGCTCGTTGGTCACTTAGCTAAAAAATCAGCATCAATTTTTTCCGTATTTTCTAAACTGACATTTATAGAGGAAATTCCGCAGGCTGTTGGCAGTACGTTAATAATTAATGTTGTGTAGATTTTGATGCGGGTATTTTTAGTCCCTACTTCTAAAATCAGGGACTAAATCGGGGATTGTTTAATGGTTTATACGATGCCTTTTGCTTTTATAAAATTATCTAACTTGCTTACTGTCAGTAAAATGATGACTTACATTGCTTTATTGGTTCAAACAAAAACTCACTGTGGAACTACATGAGCATTTTGATGAAATACACCCAAAAGTTTTAAATTTTTTAAATGACAATGAAGAGAAGATAAATGAGGGCTACGAAGAAAATGACGGGCACCCATTTCAGCATGTCTTTAATTCTTTTCTAAATTTATTTAAAGTAAGGTTTCCTCTTGTAACAAATTCAGAAGTTAACATTTTTAGATTTTTTTTTGTTGAAAAGTTGCAAAGTGACTTCCGCAAAGAACTTCAGGACTCAATTGAAGTATGCAGTCAAACATATTTTGGAAAATTACTACATAACATTCGTGAAGATAAATCTCGATCCGAAAGATGTTTCTTCTGTTTATGCCGTTAAACCTAAACTTGACAACCCAAGGATTGCCAAGCAACATGGGGCATTCTTAATTTTTGGTATTAGTCCATCATTATTTACTGTTTTCGGGTTATATAAACCAATGGCTAAATTTAACAAAAAATGGATTGAAAGAGGAAGTGATTCAGATCAACGAATTATTATCGATAAAAAGTCTAAAACTCAAATATTACAACAACTGGAAAGCTTTGGTTTCAACCAAGCTACTTTATTTCCAGAAGTCGATATAGTTGTAAGTTTTGTAAAATTCAAATACTTAAAAAAACTGGATTAATAGATTTTGGATTTTAATAATAAACGATGAAAAAAAATTCCGAGATGGTTGATGATGAATATCCAGAGCAGAGTTTTTCCGAAAAAAGCGAAGAAATACCATCCGTTAATCCGGAAAGGACTTTTTTAGAAAAAATTTTCCTTCTGCATGAAGAGTTTCAGAAAACCGCTGAAAAAATAAGGGTAGATCGGCTCAGCCGCCATTTGTACGATCTATATGCTCTTTCAAAAACAGAATATGCAGAAAGTGGCCTACAGAATAAGGAACTCTATGAAACCATTGTAAAGCACAGAATGGAGTTTGCCAAAATCTCCGGTATCGACTATAGCCTGCACAGGCCAGCCACAATAAACCCTATTCCACCAGAAAATATCATCGAATTATGGGAAAAAGATTATGCCAAAATGCGAGAAGAAATGGTTTATGGCGAAAACAGACCAACTTTTTCTGAAATAATTGAAACTCTTAAAAGACTGAAAGATAAAATCAACAGCCTCAATTGGGAAATGATTTAAGGGAAAAGGTTTTCTAAAATATTAAACAAATACTCTTACTTCAAAACCTCGTCAATAATCTTATCCAATTTATTATCCGGAAGACTGTTTAAATAAGACATTGTAGATTTTATATCTTTTTGCCCAAGTGCTTCGCGGATAGTCTCAATTGAAATATTATTGAACTTCAAAACTGTGGCAAACGAGTGACGGGCGCAGTAATAAGAGATATTCTTCTTGATTTGCAGTTCTTTCATTATTTCTTTTAACTGCATATTCACATAATAGGTCAGCACTTTTTTGGATCTGTTTTTTAGGTAAATCTGCGTTGGCTTTTCGGTATTCATTATGTTGAAAATGAACTTTGAACTGTCTTCGGATTTGTATTTTTCCATGATATTCCGAGCGTAATCATTGATTTTAAAACTCACCGGAACGCCTGTTTTACTGCGGATATAATCAATACGATCAATATTCAAGAATTTTTTTTCCAACTTAATCAAATCCAAAAAGTTGATTCCTCTTGCATAATAACTGAACAAAAACATATCTTTTGCAAAAGAAAGTTTTTCGTCTTTTGGCTCATATTTCTTGAGTTTTTCTATTTCTTCTTCATTCAGATACTCCTTTTTCCCACTTTCCTTCAGTTTTGAAATTTTATAATGCCTAAAAGGATATTGTTTTTCCGTAATTACTTGGTTTCTAATGGCTTGATTAAAAACCGAACGCAAAGTCCGCATTCTAATCGCGATACTGGACTCCCTATTCCCGCGAGAAATGCAATAGGCTTCAAATTTTTTCAAGTTAGAATAATCCAATTCATTAAAGCTAATGTCTTTTTTGCCAAAGAACCGTTGCAGCGCATTCAGAGTATCTTTTTCCACTTTCGCTGTTCCGGTTTTATCCGATGCCAAAAGATTTCTAATCAAATCTTCGTGGAAACTCGTATAGGTTAAGGAAATCCTTTGTCCGCTGCTCGTCTTTAGTTTATTGATGAGATCAGGAAGCGTGAAGTAGATTCCATTTTTATCGAAATCGTCGATAATCTCGTCAATGATCTTAATTCTGCGCTCAATAAATTTGTTGAGGTTAGCGTGATTGGGATGCGAAGTTTTCAGACGACAAGCGTCAAAACTCCAGTCCTTCTCCTTGCAAGTTTTCCCGATTGAAAGACTTGTGTTTTTGCGGTCTTTTATAAATGAAATTATGATACTTCTCTCCCCTGTTTTATTCGCTTTTGGAGCAAGTGTAAAGGTGTAACTTACCATTTTGTGTCAATTTTTATCGTTTTTCACGAACATTTTTTTCAGATATTCCTGTTTATCGTGTTTTACAAAAATTTTTTCACGAACATTTCACGAACATTTGCCCTCCAAAAGTAAAATATTATAAAATACTGTACAAGAAAAATATTTGTAAACAATTGATAATCAAAGAAAATAAAGCATAATAAAGATTAAGCAAATTATAATGAAACACAATAAAACCGACTGTTAATCAGAGGGTCGCTGGTTCGAGCCCAGCAGGAGGAGCAAAACCATCACAGAAATGTGATGGTTTTTTTGTTATATTCTACCTAAATTATTTCTAATTAAAGTGGTTTATAGTGATTATTTCAAATAGAAAACCCCATCCGATAAACAATGGGGTTTTTGTCATGATGAGATTTATATTTATTTTTTCTTGACAGCCTTAGCAATATTAATAATCACTTTCACTGCTTTTTCCATGCTTTCCAAAGCTACATACTCGTACGGACCATGGAAGTTGATGCCACCCGCGAAAATGTTTGGACAAGGTAAACCCATATAAGAAAGTTGTGCGCCGTCGGTTCCGCCACGAATAGCTTTAATTTTAGGCTCTATGTTCGCGTCTTTCATTGCTTGTGCTGCGATATCTACGATGTGCATCTTTCCTTCAAATTGCTGTTTCATGTTTCGGTATTGGTCTTTAATTTCAACTTCAGCAGTTCCTTTCCCGAATTTTTCGTTGAATTCAGCAACTTTTTCTTCCATGAATTTTTTTCTGGCTTCAAATTTTATTTCGTCGTGATCACGAATGATGTATTGCATCTTCGCCTCAGAAACATCCGCTTTTATTTCCATTAAATGATAAAAACCCTCGAAACCTTTCGTTGTAGAAGGAGTTTCGTTTTCCGGAAGCATTTTAATGAACTCTGCTGCCAAGAGTGAAGCATTGATCATTTTGCCGAATGCATAACCCGGATGCACACTCAAACCGTGAATTTTCACCACTGCTCCGGCCGCGTTGAAATTTTCATATTCCAATTCGCCAACTTCGCCACCATCCATTGTGTAAGCCCATTCTGCACCGAATTTTGCAACGTCGAATTTATGAGCGCCTCTTCCGATTTCTTCATCCGGCGTGAAGCCGATTGCGATTTTTCCGTGTTTTATTTCAGGATGCGCCAAAAGATATTCTGCCGCAGTTACGATTTCTGCAATTCCGGCCTTGTCGTCTGCGCCGAGGAGAGTGGTCCCATCCGTTGTGATCAATGTTTTTCCTACATAATCTTTCAAGCTTTCAAATTTCGATGGCGACAGGATAAAACCAGTTTCTTTGTTCAATAATAAATCTTTTCCATCATAATCGTCCCAAATTTGTGGCTTTACATTTTCCCCACTAAAATCTGGCGAAGTATCATAGTGAGAAATAAACCCAACCACAGGTTCGTCATCATTTTCTAAATTGGAAGGAACGTAGGCATAAATATATCCGTTGTCATCCAAAGAAACATCGCTTAACCCTAAAGTTTTCAATTCCTCAAAAATATATTTTGCGATATCCCATTGTCTTTCGGTTGACGGGGTTGTTTCGCTTTCTGCGTCGCTGGTTGAAAAGATTTTTACGTAATTGATAAAACGGTTTTGGAGTTTGAGTTTCCACTCAAGATTGAATTCTATCGTATTCATTTCGATTAAATTTAATTTTAACAAAGATAAGGATTTTGAATCAGGCAAAATCTTGCGATTTTTGTTTTGTCAAAGGTTTTCGCTGTGCTTTTAGGTAAAAATTTAGATTAAAAAAAAATATTATCTTTGAGAAAACCTAAAAAGTACTCATGTTTTTAACAGAATGTCCGCGCGATGCAATGCAAGGTTGGGGTGAATTTATCCCCACTCAAAAGAAAATTGATTACATCAATTCACTTATGGAAGTCGGTTTTGATGTTTTGGATTGCGGCAGCTTTGTTTCTCCGAAAGCGATTCCACAGATGGCGGATTCCGGAACGGTGGTTGATGAAATCGACAAAGGCATTTCCAACACCAAACTTTCTGTCATTGTTGCGAATTATCGCGGTGCTGAAAAAGCGTTGGAACATCAACAAGTGGATATTTTAGGTTTTCCGTTTTCAATTTCGGAAACTTTTCAGCACAGAAATACCAATAAAAGACAGGAAGAAGCTTTTAACGATATTGTAAAAATTTCAGAATTGATGAAAACGGACGGAAGAACCTTGAATCTCTATTTTTCAATGGCGTTCGGGAATCCTTATGGCGAAATTTGGAAGTGGGAAGACGTCGATTTTTGGGCTAGTCGTTTTAATGAAATCGGAATTAAAAATATTTTGCTTTCAGATACAACTGGAACCGGAAATATTGAGCAAATTGAAATGCTATTCGAAAAAATTCCCGCGAATTATCCAGAAATTCATTTCGGTGCGCATTTTCACAACCGATACGAAGATTCTTACAAAAAACTGAAAGCAGCTTATGATAAAGGTTGCCGGAGATTCGATTCAGCAGTCAAAGGAATTGGAGGCTGTCCGATGGCTAAAGATGATTTGGTAGGAAATATGCCGACAGAACAGGTAATTAATTTTATGGCTTCAGAAAAAATAGATCATTCCTTGAATTTATTAAACTTCGAAAGCGCATGGAATAAAGCAAAGGATATTTTTCATTTTTAAAGATTTGTATGAAACCCGTCATTTCTGTTAAAGAATTCCAATCTATTGTAAATCACGAAAATTTAATTGTTCTTGATGCGAGAGCCGGAAAAGATGCTTATCAAAATTACCTTGAAAAACACATCAGAGGAGCGAGATTTGTAGATTTAGAAAAAGATTTAGCCACCGTTTCATCAAATGCTTCAAAAGGAGGAAGACATCCGCTGCCGGATTTGTTCGATTTTGCTAAAACACTTTCAGAGTTGGGAATTTCAGAGAATTCTCGAGTGGTGATTTATGATGATAAAAACGGTGCGAATGCCGCAGCACGTTGCTGGTGGATGCTTTATGCTTTCGGTATTGAAAACGTACAGGTTCTGGATGGCGGTTTTCAAATAGCTGAACATGCAGGTCTTGAAATGAATTCCGGTCTGGAGCATTTTCATCAAACAACCATCAGAATTCCTGAAAAATGGCAGTTGCCAACAGTGGATATCGATGAGGTTGAACATTTTCTTTCTGAAAAATATGCGACGGTGATTGATGTTCGCGACTCCTATAGATACAACGGAGAATCGGAGCCGATTGATCCAATCGCGGGACATATCCCGGGAGCAATCAATATTCCTTTTACAGAAAATTTAAGCGAAAACGGTACATTTCTACAACCAGAAATCCTGAAAGAAAATTATCAGAAAATTTTATACAATCATCCTGAAAAGGTAATTATCCATTGCGGATCTGGCGTTACGGCTTGTCACACCATTCTAGCAATGGCTTATGCAGGAATGGAAATTCCAGCTCTTTATGTAGGTTCGTGGAGCGAGTGGTGCAGAAGCGCGAAGGAAATTGCCAAAAATTAAAGCATTCCCAACTCGAAACGCGCTTCCTCACTCATCATATCTTTGTTCCATGATGGTTCGAAAGTCAGTTCCAAATCCACCTCTTTTACGCCTTCTACTTCCGAAGTTTTTTCGCGGACTTCCGCCGGAAGCGATTCTGCAACCGGGCAATTTGGCGTGGTAAGAGTCATGATGATTTTCACGGCTCCTTCATCGGAAATTTGTACATCGTAAACCAATCCCAATTCGTAAATATCAACAGGGATTTCGGGGTCGTAAACGGTTTTTAAAGCTTTAATAATATTTTCGCCGATATCGGCAATCTGGTCGTCGGTATATTTCATTTTAAGGATAGCTGTATTGTTTTTAAGACTTTTCAGCAAATTATTTTTCTAATTTTTCGAGTAAACTTTCCTGTCGCATGCGCCGGAAAATATTTGCCAAAGTTAAGACATCTTTTTCACAATATTGAACTATTCTAAATAAGTCTTTCTCTATATAATAAATTGATGCTACCATTGAGCCGTCGATATCGCCTTTAGGAGTGGGAATTCCAAAGACATGAGCCAACAATTCTAAAGAAACGAATGATTTATAATCACCGAATTTCCAAAGTTCCATCGTATCGAGATGAGGAATTTCCCAAGGTTTTTTGCCAAACATTTGGAAAGGTTTCGGCGGTTGCATACCATTAATTAAAAACCTTCTTGCAATCCACGGAAAATCGAATTCTTTCCCATTGTGAGCACAAAGAATAACATCGCGAAGTTTCGGATGGTTGAAAATGGTACCAAAATCTTCCAACATGCTCTTTTCATCATCGCCATAGAAACTCTTGATCATGAATTTTTCGTTTTTCTCTAAAATTCCGACAGAAATGCAGATGATTTTTCCAAATTCCGCCATGATTCCGCCTCTTTCCGCGTAAAATTCTTCCGCAGAAAGATCATCCTTTCGTTGCATTTTGGTTTTTTTGTCCCAAAGTTTTTGCGAAGATTCATCCAGATCTTCCCAATTTCCGTACTGCGGAACGGTCTCGATATCGAGGAAAAGTATTTTTTCAAAAGGAATATTATGAATCATGAATTGTATTTTTTCCTGAATAAAATTTAGTTTAAAACCCCTTAGAAATCAACCAACCTGAAATCCATTTTTCACCGGAAGGGTTGTTGAAAGCAATGTAACTTCGTTATTTTCGCCATAAACTCCCAAAACCAAACATTCGCTGAAGAAATTGGCAATTTGTTTTTTAGGAAAATTCACGACTGCCAAAATCTGTTTTCCAATTAATTCTTCTTTTTGGTACAAAATGGTGATTTGTGCCGAAGATTTTAGGATTCCCAATATTCCAAAATCAATTTCGAGTTGGTACGAAGGATTTCTAGCTTTCGGAAAATCAGAAACGGAAATAATTGTTCCGCTTCTGATGTCTATCTTTTCGAAATCTTCCCAGGAAATTTCCGGTTTTATCAGCATTTTATTTTCTTACAGATACCACATAATCGTACACCAAAGCGTGTTGCTCATCATTGAGTTTTGCTTTTGGCGCCATACTGTTCATAATTCCCACCCAGTCTTGCGCAGAGTGCGCGGTCGGATTTGGTAAATCATGACATCTGCCGCAAGAGTTTTCGAAAATGGTTTTTCCAGCGGCAAGTTTTTCGGCGTTGTCCGTTTTAGTCCCTTCTGCTACAGCTGGTTTTGGTGTACAAGAAGCGACAACTCCGGTCGCGGAAACACCAATTAAGAGTGTTTTCAAAGCATTCTCAAAACTCTTGAATGAATGTTGGTTTTTCATAAATTAATATTTGTTTTATCCAAAAATAAACAATTTTCGCCTAAATTTGTGTTCAGATCGATATTTTTCCTTCATAATTTTCACCTTGATGAAGCTTAATTGGATTACCAAAAAACTAAAATTAAAAGAAACTTTTTCTATTTCTTACGGAAGTTACGATTTTCGGGATTCACTTTTAGTAAAGCTTTCTTATGGCAATTGTAACGGATTTGGCGAATGTGTTTCCATTAATTATTATGGAATTAATTTGGATGAATTTATTTTGAAATTAAAACACGTTCAATCTCATATTGAAAGTCAAAAGATCCTACATCCGAAGGAGTTTTATCGTTTTCTATCATCGCTAAGCCTACATTCTTTTCTTATTTCGGCCTTGGATTGTGCGTACTGGGATTTGTTCGGCAAATTAGAAAATAAAACTTTTGCAGAAATAAATGAATTAAAAATCAGTCAATTACCAGAATCTTCTTACACGATTAGCATCGCTTCGATTGATGAACAAGTTAGAAAAATTGAAAAATCCGAGTGGCAAAAATTTAAAGTAAAATGTAATGGTTTGGATCGCGAAAAAATTTTTAAACTTCTGGAAACCGGAAAAGAAATTGCTTTAGATGCAAATACCAGTTTTTCGGATGATGATTGTAATTTTTTACAAAACAGGGAACTAACTTCTCGTTTTTCTTATTTGGAACAACCTCGACCGACCGGTAGATATGAAATTTTAGATAAAAATCTACATGCAAATTGGATGGCCGATGAAGATTGCCAAGACATTTCTTATCTAGAAAAACTTCGTTCTAATTACTCTGCAATCAATATTAAATTAATGAAATGTGGCGGAATTTCACCGGCTTTAGAGCTGATTTCGGAAGCTAGAAAATTCAATTATCAAGTGATGATCGGTTGTATGACGGAATCCTCAGTAGGAATTTCTGCGGGAATTGCAGTCGCATCTTTATGTGATTTTGCTGATTTGGATGGTGCTAATCTTATTTCAAACGATTTTGCAAAAGGCAGTTTCGTAGATTTCGGAAAACTTATTTTGTCTGAAAAGCCAGGATTGGGCATTGAAATAATTTCATAAAAGAATTGTATTTTTGAGTTTATGAAAAAATTTTCAACCGAAGAATTGATTACAGGTATCAAATCCGGAGACAAACGCATCCTCGGAAAAGCGATCACTTTGGTTGAAAGCAAAAAACCGGAACATCGCGAACAAGCTGAACTTATTTTAAAGGAAATTTTACCGTTCACCGGAAAAAGTGTGAGGGTTGGAATTACAGGAGTTCCCGGCGCCGGAAAATCGACTTTTATCGAAAATTTCGGAAGATTAGCGATTGAAAAAGGTAATAAAGTTGCAGTGTTGGCCATAGATCCGAGTTCTTCGTTGAACAAAGGCTCTATATTGGGTGATAAAACACGTATGGAAGAACTCGCAAAAGATGACCATGCGTTTATTCGTCCATCTCCAAGCTCCGGATTTTTGGGCGGAGTAGCCAATACAACTTTCGAAATCATGTTAATTTGCGAAGCGGCGGGTTACGATTATATTTTGATAGAAACCGTTGGAGTGGGACAAAGCGAAGTTTTGGTGGCGGATATTACCGATGTTTTTCTTTTTTTGAAAATCATCGGCGCAGGCGATGAACTTCAAGGAATTAAACGGGGAATCATGGAGATGGTCGATTTGATTTTTATTAATAAAGTGGAAGAAGAAAATCAGCAGAAAGCTAAATCGACGAAGACCGAATTGTCGCGTGCGTTACATTTTTTGCAACCTAAAGAAAAAGGATGGAAAATACCGGTTTTGCTTGGTTCTGCATTACAAAATAAAGGTTTGGAAGAAGTTTTCAAGTCGATTTCCGATTTTGTTGATATAAAAATGAAAAATGGAAGTTTTGAAAAAACTAGAAAACAACAAGCTGAAAAACGCTTTGATTACTGGGTGCAGGAATATATTTTACAAAAAACCAGGGAATACGGTTCTACCGAAAATCATTATTTAGAACACAAGCAAAAGGCCTCCGAATTGAAATCTAATCCAAGTTCGGAAGCCAAAATATTTGTAGAAAATCTGTTACGAAAATAACTTTATTTTGAATTTTCTTCAATGTATCCATCGTAAGAAATAGGTTGTCTGTCGGTTGAATCGATGCTGAGGTAAGCTTTTCCGTTAGGGAAAACTTCCAGAATCATTTTTCTAACATTTTGTTGATCTTTGACGTTGATGAGGTAAATTATACTTCCTTTCTTGCCAGAACTTTGGGAAATGTTGAAGTCTTTGGAAGTGAATCGATAAGAGTTGTTCGTATTGTCATAGCTGGAAGAAAACATTCTTCCGAAATAAGGCAAAACTGCAATAATTTCATTTTTCGTGATTTTCAAGGAGTAGCCATGATCAAGATTTAATACCTGTGTGGAGGTGGAATTTGGCATTGAGGTGAGCACATTCACTACATCAGCACTAGCCGGATTGGCTCTTTGCGCCATGAAAGTAAACTCATTTTCTTTAAGTAATTTGGTAATATTCGCATTTGCAACGGTAGATTGGGAGCTGCAAGCAGTGAAAACTGCCATAAATACGCCGAAGATTATTATTTTTAATAAATTTTTCATTGCTTTATTTTTTTGTTTTTTAATGCAAAAATTATGCAAGTAATTTAAAAACGATAATTGTGGAATAAAAATTGTTCATAGAACACTATTAAAATATTGAACTATCATGAAAAATGTTAATAGAATTTTAGGAATCGGTGCATTATCAATGATGATGATGGCTTGTACTACCAACCCAATAACCGGAAGAAAATCTTTGCAATTGGCTAATGATCAGGAAATTGCGTCGATGGCTTTACAGCAATATCGAGAAACTTTAACCAAATCGAAAGTGATTAGCGGAACTACAGCCGCTAAAAGCGTACAAAATGTAGGTGCCAGAATAAAAAACGCAGCAAATAATTATTACCGTTCCATTGGTCGGGAAAGCGATCTTGCAAATTATCAGTGGGAATTTAATCTCATCGATGATAAGCAGGTAAATGCATGGTGTATGCCCGGTGGAAAAGTGGCAGTGTATACCGGAATTTTACCGATTTCTAAGACAGATACAGGTTTAGCAGTAGTATTGGGACACGAAGTATCTCATGCGCTTGCTGGACACGGAAATGAAAGAATTTCCCAGGCCATGGTTGCACAATATGGAGGAGCTATTATTGGAAGTACTACGAGCGGACAAATGGCCACAATTTTCCAACAAGTTTATCCAATTGGAGCGCAGGTTGCACTTTTGAAATATGGTAGAAGCCAAGAGTTGGAAGCTGATGAAATGGGGCTTTATCTAATGTCAATGGCGGGTTACGATCCTCGTGAAGCGCAACCTTTCTGGCAGAGAATGGAAAGTTCTTCTTCTAGTAGCGGAACACCTGAATTTCTTTCAACGCACCCAAGTCCTGAAAACAGGAGAGCAGATTTAAATAAACACATGCCGAAAGCGTTGGAATATTATAAAAATGCAGGTGGGAAAATTTAAAAAATAATAAAAAATATTTATCACAGACCTTTTTGAAAAATTCTTATTTTTGGAAAGGTTTTTTAATATTACAACTATGAAAAATTTAACTTTTATTGGTTTTCTGCTATTGGCAGTAGCATTTCTACTTTATTATTTATTGCCGGAATTTTCTTTTGTGAAATTATTTGAACCCATCAGCTTAATGGGAATTCTCGCAGGAATTGGAATTGGATTAATTATCGGTGGGATCGTTGGTTATGTAAGCAAAGGAACCGCTTTAAAAGAAGAGCAGAAGCGCAAAGAACTGAAACAATTGAAAAAAGAAAAAGAAGAATTGGAAAAGCAAGCGGCCGAACTGGCGAAGCAGCAAACCATCCAAAATACCACAAACGAAAATCCTCAGAACTTTTAATTCTGAGGATTTTTTTATGTTTAAATGAAGTTTTTCTTAAAACTGATAACCCACTCCGACCATGAATAAACTCGGACGCGTGTCATAACGAATCGTTTCGTTGATACCGGAATTGTTTTTGATAAAATCTCTTTGGTCTTTGGTGAAAGCACCTTCGTACCTTGCGTTGAATATTAATTTTTGGATCTTAGCTTGCGCACCAAATTGATAACCTACCGTGAAATTATTAAGTGCATTTTCCTTAAAATCATCATACTGATTTTCCGAAGCAAGGTTATAGGACGCAACCGGACCTAAAAAAATACCTAAATTATCTCCTATAATATTGTATCCTAAAAGTACCGGAACATCAACGCGATTGCTTTTCACTTCAAGAGTTGTTCCTGTTTCTGGTACGTCAAATTCGGATTTGAAAGTGGTGTAATAGATTTCAGGCATTACAAACAGGGAAGCAGGCAAATTGATTTTTGCGGACAAACCTACATTGAACCCAACATTGTTTTTACCAGAATTATTATATGATGAAACAGCTGTACCTTTGATATTTTCCCAAGTTGGCTTATCGGTTTTGAATAGCAGATTTACTTTTCCGGCAAAAGAAACTTGTGCCGACGCAAACACTGATGCAGAAAGTAAGGCGATGCTAAGTATTTTATTCATTTTCATTAGATTTTGTAATAATATTTTCGATAGAAGTTTTGTTCGTCTCCAAGAAATAATTGCGAAGTTCCTTGAAAAGTTCCGAAGAATAAACGAAGTCAATGAGGTTTTTATTGCCTGCATTGATAAGAATATCTTTATTTCCTTCCCATTCCTTTATTCCTAAACGGAGGTATACAATTTTCTCGCCAATCGTCATTACCGAGTTCATATCATGAGTATTAATAATGGTAGTCGTATTGTATTCTTTGGTAATTTCCAAAAGCAAATCATCGATAATGTTCGAGGTATAGGGATCCAGACCCGAGTTGGGTTCGTCGCAGAATAAATATTTGGGATTGTTTACAATTGCTCTTGCAATTGCCACCCTTTTTTGCATTCCTCCGGAGATTTCTGAAGGATATTTGCGGTTTGCTTTTTCAAGATGTACACGGCCGATAACTTCGAAAACACGTCTTTTCTTCTCTCGATAGCTAAGATTGGTAAACATATCCAATGGAAAAGTGATGTTTTCTTCCACCGTCATCGAATCGAAAAGCGCACTTCCTTGAAATACCGTTCCGATCTCGGAGCGTAGATTTTGTTTCTCGTCCCGCGACATCTTGTTGATGTCTCTACCGTCAAAAAGAATACTGCCCGAGCTGGGTTGATAAACATTCAGAAGACTCTTCAGAAAGACTGTTTTTCCTGACCCACTTTGTCCAATAATGAGGTTTACTTTCCCGGTATCGAAAGTGGTGGTAATACCTTTCAGTACTTCCACCGACTCGAAACTTTTCTTTAAATTTTTTACTTCTATCATCAGCTGAGGAACATTTGAGTTAATATTAAATTGGTGATGATGATGGAAACAATCGTCCATACAACCGCCTGTGTACTTGCCCGACCTACCTCCAGTGAGCCACCTTTTACATTATAACCAAAAAATGCTGGGATCGAAGCGATTAAAAATGCAAAAACTGCCGTTTTGAAAATTGCGTACCAAATGAAATGTTCAGGCATATACATCTGGATACCGGTAATATAATCTGCCGCGCTCCAATTTCCTGTTGCTATTCCGGCTAAATATCCTCCCCAAACACCAAAAACAATACTGATGAGAATGAGCAAAGGATTGAAAATCACACTGGCTAAAATTTTAGGTAAAATTAAAAAATTAGGTGAATTTACGCCCATAATGTCTAATGCATCAATTTGCTCCGTAACCCGCATTGTACCAATACTGGAAGCAATATATGAACCCACTTTTCCTGCAAGAATTACCGAGATAATGGTTGGAGAAAATTCTAAAATTAAAACCACTTTAGTTGCGTAACCAATAAATGAATTGGGAATCGGAAAGGTGGATGCACTAAAATTATTATACATCTGAATTGCCACTACCGCTCCAACAAATATTGAGGTAAAAAGTACTAAACCAAATGAATTGACGCCCAAATCATGTATTTCCCGCATGAATAGTTTGCCGAAAACAGATGATTTCTGTGGTTTTTTTATCGTTTTTGACAGCAGTAAGAAATAAGCTCCTACTTCGCTCAAAAGTTTTTTTAACATTCCGCTAAATTAATGTTTATTTATTTTATCATTTTCTTAATTGGCGTTTTTATCACCACCTATCACTAAAAAAATGGTCTTAAAAATGATGACTAAATCCAAACTTATGCTCCAGTTTTTCACGTAAAAAGCGTCCGCCAAGATTCTCTTTTTCATTTTAATTTCCATATCGCCGGTGTCGCCACGCAATCCATTGACTTGTGCTAAGCCTGTAATTCCGGGTTTTACCAAGCTTCTTACCGAATATCTTCCTATTTTTAGTTTATAAAAATCATCTACCAACAGCATGTGAGGTCTTGGTCCGACTACCGACATGTCACCCCACAAAACATTCAAAAACTGTGGCATTTCATCCAAACTCGTTTTCCTTAAGAAACGCCCGATTTTGGTTACTCTCTTATCGTTTTCTTCCGTAGTTTTTGTAGTGCAACCATCATTTTCATACATTGTCCGAAATTTGATACATTGGAAAACCTGATCATGAAATCCGTACCTTTTCTGAAGAAAAAATACCGGACCTTTGCTGTCAAGTTTAATCAAAATTGCAATTAAGGGGAAGAGCCAAGTACAAATCAAAACCAAGACCACTATTCCAAAAAATAGATCAAATGTTCTTTTGATGATAATATTTGTGAGAAAATCTAAAGGGAACTTCGAGCGGATCAGAACGGGCTGCATCTCGATATACCCCAAATCATATTGAAAAAAAATATTCTTGGCTATATTCGGAATCAACGAGATGCGTACTTTGTGACGATCTGCCAAACGCAAAATTTCCTGTTCTTCTTGGTGATTAAATCTGACAGATGAAAGATATAAAGTGTGAATTCCATTTTCTTTCCAGAAAGTTACCAATTTCTCATTGCTAAATTCTTCATTGTCAGGAAATTCGAATATCCGAAAGCCGTAATCTTTTCTCTCAGTTAAAATGTTTCTAAGGATTTCTGTATTAGGATCATCATTTAAAAACATAATATTTCGATAATTTATCCCTTTAGCTCTTAGGTATTTCAGGGTGAAAAACACCAGAGATTTAATGAAAAGCAGCAATAAAAATAATGTTACCGCAATGTAAAAGCGATCCATTTTCAAAAAATCATTATTGCTCACTTTTGCTAAAAGAATAACCCCAAAAATAAAAATTAGGATATGAGTTACTAGCCGTTCTAGGTAAATGGTGTAAGTGATATTTCGAGCAATAGAGTACAATTTTGTCCTACCACTAAGCAGTATCCAAAACAATGTAAGCAAAATAATCGAGAGGGTATTTTGTTCCCAAATATTTTGATCATATCGCACCTCATTGTTCTTCATGAAAAAAAACAGGAAAACTCCTGTAATTACAATTACATCAAGAAGAATGAAAACGATTTTAAAATACCGAGAATATCGAATTTTTTGCATAAATCCTTATAAAAAAGTAAATTTAATATAAATTACGGGATATTCAAATATTTATGAGTTTGTACGGAAGCCTGCCATTTTGGGTTTGCTAGGATAAAATCGGTGATTTTTGGATACATTTCATTTCTTTTGCTCCACTCGCTTTGTAGATATAATTTGCAGTTTTCCGACACTTTGGAAGCTTGTTCCTCAGCGAATTTGAAATCATTATTATTGAAAACAATGACCTTTAATTCACTGGCTTTGGCATAAATTTCCTCTTTTGGAAGTCCGGTTTTTTTTGGTGAAAGCGTGATCCAGTCCAAAATTCCGCTCATGTCATAAGCACCGGAAGTTTCAATATGAATGGTGCAACCCAACTCTTTCAAACGCGTCGTAAGCGGAACAAGATTCCACATCAATGGTTCTCCGCCTGTTAAAACGATAGTCTTACAGTATTTTGCAGCCGTTTGGGCAATTTCTTCAGTATTCATCAGTGGGTGAAGGTTTGGATCCCAACTCTCCTTAACGTCGCACCAATGGCAACCCACGTCGCAACCGCCGAGACGGATGAAATAAGCAGCCTTTCCGGTATGCGAACCTTCTCCCTGTAAAGTATAAAAATGCTCCATCACAGGGAGCATTTTTCCTTCATTTAGTAATATATTTTCTTCTTCTTTAATCATTATAAACTGAGGTTTTATAAGCTAATATGGTGTTTTTCATAAGCATCGCTCTTGTCATAGGACCTACTCCGCCGGGAACTGGTGTAATCCATGAAGCTTTGGTTTTACAGCTTTCGAAATCTACATCTCCTGCGAGATGATATCCTTTTTCCGAATCGTCCTCAACCCTGGTAATACCCACATCGATAATCACCGTACCTTCTTTGATCATTTCTGATTTAAGGAAATTCGGATCACCTAATGCAGTGATCACTATATCAGCATTTTGTGTGAATTTTTCAATATGTGGAGTGTAAGAGTGCGTGAGGGTTACGGTAGAATTTCCAGGGAAATCTTTGCGACCCATCAAAATACTCATTGGTTTTCCAACGATGCGGCTTCTCCCGATAATTACACAGTGTTTTCCTTTAGTTTCGATTCCGTAACGTTCTAATAGAGTGAGGATTCCGTACGGAGTTGCAGGTAAGAAAGTATCCATCTCCAAGGCCATTTTACCGAAATTTTCCGGGTGAAAACCATCTACATCCTTTCGTGGATCAATCGCCATGATGATTTTTTCCTGATCGATTTGTTTAGGCAAAGGCAATTGTACGATAAAACCATCCACATCCTTCGATTTGTTGAGTTCATCTATTTTTTCTAAAAGTTCCGATTCCGAAACAGTACTCGGGAATTTTACCAAAGATGATTTAAAACCGACCTCTTTGCAATCTTTAATTTTGTTATTAACATAAGCGATGCTTGCGCCATTGTTCCCAACCAAAATTGCAACTAAATGCGGGGGTCTTCTTTTGTTAGCGACGATTTTTTCTACGTCTGCGCGAATTTCGTGTTTTATTTCTTTCGAAACTTTAAGACCATCGAGGATTTGTGCCATTTTATTTTTACTTTTTATTGATTTCAGATTATTTATTTGCTTTAAAATAATTCATCAAACCATTGGTAGAAGAATCGTGAGAGCTTACTGACTCTTCATTTTCAAGTTCCGAAAGTACTTTCCCGGCTAAAACTTTTCCCAATTCTACACCAAATTGATCGAAACTGAATATGTTCCAAATTACACCTTGTACAAAAATTTTATGCTCGTATATTGCAATTAATTCTCCCAATGTAAAAGGAGTTAATTCATTGAATAACAATGAGTTTGTCGGAGTGTTTCCGTGGAAGATTTTATAATTAACCAAATGTTGATATTCTTCTTCTTTTTTGCCTTGGTTTTCAAATTCTGCAATTACTTCGGCTTCGGTTTTACCAAAAGCTAAGGCTTCAGTTTGTGCAAAAAAGTTTGCCAACAGTTTCTCCTGATGATCAGAAATAGAATTACAGGATTTCACATAAGCAATAAAATCCGCCGGAATCAGTTCCGTACCCTGGTGAATCAATTGGTAAAATGCGTGTTGGCCATTAGTTCCCGGTTCTCCCCAAATAATTGGGCCGGTTTCATAATCTACAAATTCACCATTTCTGTCAACGCATTTTCCGTTACTTTCCATGTCACCTTGTTGCAGGTAAGCGGGAAAACGATCCAGATATTGCGAGTAAGGCAAGATTGCATAAGTTGCGGCATTAAAAAAATTTCGATACCAAATTCCCAAAAGTGCCATTAAAACAGGAATGTTCTCCTTGAAATCGGCAGTTCGAAAGTGAATATCCGTTTCATTTGCGCCTTTTAGTAATTGTTCGAAATTTTCGTAACCTACCGCTAGTGCGATGCTTAATCCAATTGCGCTCCAAAGTGAATATCTTCCGCCAACCCAATCCCAGAATTCGAAAATGTTTTCTTCGGCAATTCCAAAGCTTTTAACTGACTGAATATTAGTTGATAAGGCTACAAAATGTTTGGCTACATCTTCTTGATTTCCGGATTTTAGGAACCAATTTTTCGCTGTTTCCGCATTCGTCATTGTTTCCTGAGTGGTAAAAGTCTTCGAGGCAATGATGAAAAGTGTGGTTTCTGGATTGAGGTTTTTCACCACTTCTGCAATATGATTTCCATCTACATTCGACACGAAATGTACATTTAATCGTGTTTTATAATGTTTTAAAGCAGAACAAACCATCGCCGGACCAAGATCCGATCCACCGATTCCGATATTCACTACATCGGTAATTTCTTTTCCTGAAAATCCTTTATGCGCTCCCGAAATTACTTTTTCGGAAAAAGTTTTCATTTGATGGAGTACTTTTTCTATTCCGGGTTTTATGTTTTGTCCATCGACAAGAATTTCTTTTCCTGAAAAATCTCTCAAGGCCGTATGCAAAACGGCTCTTCCTTCGGTTTCGTTGATTTTGTCGCCGGAAAACATTTTTTCGATTGCAGACTTCAGTTCGGTTTCTTCGGCTAATTTTATTAATAATTCGAAAGTTTCATCATTAATAAGATTTTTTGAAAAATCGAAAAGATAATTCGGACGAACTCTTGAAAATTGGTTAAAACGTTCCGGATTGTTGTTAAAAAGTGAGCGCAGATCAAAATCAGTGTCAGCAAAATGCTGGTTTAGTGCGATCCATGCGGAAGTTTGGGTCGGATTTATTTTTGGTAACATATATTTTAAATGAAATAAGGAATTTTAACGCCACAAATTTACGGAAAAATAAAAACCTCCGGAAAATCCGGAGGCGAAGTTTGTCGATTAAGCTAAATTTAATACTAATTAATAATGGTTTTTAATTTTACAGCATCCGCATGTCATGGAAAATTTGTCGAGCCCTGCATTGCCGAACATTAATGAGAAAAGCAAAAATAATTTAAGTCTTATAATTTCTTTAATTAAGCTATTAATTGAAAAATAAGATTACTTAATTATCGATTTCTATTGAAATTATTTTTCAATTGCGAGGTCGATTACTTCACTCATTCGGTTTACGTAATTGATTTTAAGAGTTTTTAGATAATCTTTTTTAATTTCTTCAACATCTTTTCTATTCGCTTCACACAAGATAATTTCGGTGATTCCGGCTCTTGCTGCAGCGAGTAATTTTTCTTTAATGCCGCCAACTGGAAGCACTTTCCCGCGAAGTGTAATTTCGCCGGTCATCGCAAGATGAGATTTTACTTTTTTGTTCTTAAAGCTTGAAACAATAGAAGTAAGCATTGCAATTCCTGCAGAGGGACCATCTTTTGGTGTTGCGCCTTCCGGAACGTGAACATGGATATTTTTCTTCTGAATATCTTCGGCAGATATTCCGAGTTCATCATGCTTCGCTTTGATATACTCCAGCGCGATGGTTGCGGATTCTTTCATCACAGTTCCTAGGTTTCCTGTCATTGAGAGATTTCCTTTTCCTTCGCTCAAGATGCTTTCAATGAAAAGAATGTCGCCCCCAACTTGCGTCCATGCTAGACCGGTCACCACACCGGGAACTCCAGTGGTTTCCGATAAACTTTTTGGTCTCGGACCACCCAGAATTTCATCAATTTTGCTGATGGTGATTTTGGGATCGTATTCCTTTTCTAAAGCGGTTTGCAAGGCAACCCATCTTGCTACCGAAGCGATTTGTTTTTCCAAACCACGCACGCCGCTTTCCGATGTGTGCGCATCGATAATATGTTTCAGTTCGGGATTCCCGAGTTTGAAAGATTTTGTGTCAAGCCCGTTTTCTGCTTGTTGTTTTTTAATTAAATGTCTTTTGGCGATTTCTACTTTCTCTTCTAAAGTGTAACCCGCAATCTGAATGATTTCCATTCGGTCCAACAAAGGTCGCTGAATGGTAGAGAGTGAGTTTGCGGTTGCAATAAACATTACTTTAGAAAGATCGTAACCCAGTTCCAGGAAATTATCATAAAAAGAATTGTTCTGTTCTGGATCGAGAACTTCGAGCAATGCGGAACTCGGATCTCCGTGAATTCCTTGCCCGATTTTATCGATTTCATCTAAAACGATCACCGGATTGGATGTTCCTGCTTTTTTTATCGACTGCAAAATTCTACCCGCCATCGCACCGATGTAGGTTTTTCTGTGTCCGCGAATTTCGGATTCATCATGCAATCCGCCCAAAGAAACTCTCACATATTTTCTGCCAAGTGCCTCTGCAACAGATTTTCCGAGCGAAGTTTTACCAACTCCCGGAGGTCCAACTAGACATAAAATTGGCGATTTCATGTTGTTTTTTAGTTTTAGAACCGCCATGTGCTCCAAAATTCTTTTTTTAATATCTTCTAATCCAAAATGTGCTTTATCTAGAACCTTTTCGGCTTTACTAATGTCGAAAATGTCTTTCGAGTAAGATTCCCAAGGAAGTTCGGTAAAAAAATCGAGGTAATTTCGCTGAACATTATAGTCTGGTGAATTCGGGTTTTGGCGCTGAAGTCGGCTGATTTCTTTTTGGAAATGGTTTTCTACTTCTTCACTCCAAGATATTTTCTTTGCCTTTTGCAAAAGTTCCTCAATATCGGATTCTGGTCCTCCGCCAAGTTCTTCCTGAATGGCGCGCATTTGCTGGTTCAGGAAATATTCTCTTTGGCTTTTGTCCAATTCGCGATTGGTTTTTTGATGAATTTGGTTGCGTAACTCCAGTTTTCGGAAATCATTATGCATCAGTTCATAACATTTCTTGGCTCTGTTCATCAAGTTTTTTTCCTCCAGAAGTTTTTGTTTTTCTGCTGAAGAAAAATTTGCATTGGTACAGATAAAGTTGAGCAGGTCTTCATTGTCGCTCATATTTTTGATGGCGAAATTTGCTGCACTTGGAATATTTGGATCCAAATCCACAATTTTTAACGCTAAATCTTTAATGTTTTCTAAAATCGCAGCATATTCTTCTGTTTTTTTAGATTTAACGTCTTTTAGTTTAGAGATTTCCGCTTTAAAATAAGGTTTGGATTCAGTGAATTTTTTAACGGTAAATCTTTGGAATCCACGGGTAATCGCGGTAACGTTACCTTCCGGAAGTTTAATGATTTTGATGATCTTTGCTAAGGTACCCGTTTTATAGAGGTCATCCTCTGTGGGATTTTCTATGCTCGAATTATTTTGGCTTAAGATCCCTATATATTCGTTGTTCTTCTGGGCTTCTTCCAGAAGTTTTATCGACATTTCGCGGCCTGCAGTAATCGGGATTACTACTTTCGGGAACATCACCATATTTCTCACTGGTAAAATTGGAAAAACCGTCTGTTCCGAATTTTCGGAAAGATCACCTTCATTATCCATATTGATTTCTTCAGCCACAATGCTGAAACCTTCATCCATTATTTCATCAAAATTGAAATCTTCAAATTCTTTCATAATATTATAGAATGACAAAATGTCATGTAAATTAAATGTATCAATAAGCAAATTGAAAGTTTTGCTCTGTAACTCCCTAAAATAATTAGGTGCATCTAATTTCACAAGCATTGTGCCATTAGATAATTTAGACAAAATTTCCATTTCTGGTAAAAATTATTTTTAAAAGGATTAATTTTTTTCTTAATCTGTTAAAAATGTGTATTTTCGCACACTGATAAAAATTATATAAATAAAATGGCAGTTTTAGGACAGATTAGAAACAGACCTTGGCTTTTGATGGGAATTATCGCATTGGCGATGTTGGCATTCGTAGTGAATCCGGATAGTTTAGAGAAACTGTTTGGCGCAAATCCAGGTGTTTTTGGGAAAGTAAATGGCGATGAAATTTCAAAAGAAGATTTTGATGATCAACTTTTCATATTGCAACAGCAAGCTCAGCAACAAGGCCAACCAACTTCTGGTTTAGAAGAGCAAGCATGGCAAATGTTGGTGCAATCCAAATTAATCAAACAACAATTTGAGAAAATGGGGCTTACGCTAACGGAAGACATGTTTTGGAATCAATTGCAATATGATCCTATGTTTGCCCAAAATCCTGAAAATTTTGATTCTAAAGGAAATTTCAAAAGTCAGGAAATAAAAAAACAAATCGAAGAGTTGAAAAACAGCGGAAATGTCGAGATGTACAACAATTGGTTGAAAACCAGAAAAGCTATTGAGTATAGAATGATGGCAAGACAACTTTTTGCGAACGTTTCAACCGGTATTACCGTAAGTAAAAAAGAAGCGGAAGAAATGATGAAGCAGAGAGATCAACTTGCTAATATCGATTATGTGAAGATCGATTATAACGCTTATGCACAAAAAAACCCAATAAAAGTTTCTACTAAAGATTTGGAGGATTATATCAAGGCTCACCCGATCTTGTTCAAAAGAGATGCGAGCAGAAATCTGGGAGTGGTATATTTCCCAGCAGCAGCAAGTGCGACTGATGATGCAGCAACTTTAGCTGAAATCACCAAACTTTATTCGCAAGGAAGCGACGTGAGTGGAGGAAAAGAAAATTTCCAAAATACAGCAAACGATTCCATGTTTGTAGCATTAAATTCTGATATGCCTTTTAACTCACAATATTTTTCAGCGAACCAACTTCCTGCAGGAATTAAGGATAAAGTAGCATCAGCAAGTCCTGGAACTACTTTTGGACCTTATAAAGAGCAAAATTTCTATGTGGTTTCTAAATTATTAGACAAGAAAACTTCAGACTCTACGCTATCGAAGCATATTTTGATTGCTTACAAAGGAGCGGAACGTTCTACAGCAACAAGAACTCAGGCGGAAGCGAAGAAAATTGCAGAAGATTTGTTGGCACAAATTAAAGCAAATCCAGCAAAATTTGCTGAAGGTTTAAAGCTTTCTGACGAACCAAATGCTGTTGAAAGAAACGGAAGTGTGGGATGGACAACTTCTGAAACACCTTTCGCACCTGGTTATCTAAATTTCTTGGCTTCTAACGCAAAAGGTACTACCGGTATAGCGGAAACGCCTTTCGGTTATCACATTATTAATATTGAAGATAAGAAATCCGGAGCGATGACTTATAAAGTTGCCAACCTTGTGAAAGCAATTAGAGCTTCTGACAAAACGGAAAACGAAGTTTATACGAAAGCAACAAAATTCATTCAGCAAGTGCAAGGCAAATCTTTCAACGATTTTGCGAATATTGCTAAGAAAAATAATTACCAATTTTTCAATCCAAAAGAGGTTGGCCGTTTCCAAGGACAATTGCCAGGTTTAGGAACCGATAAAGATGGAGAAATCATCAGTTGGGCTTTCGATAAAAAACGTAAGAAAGGCGATACCGATATTTTCACCGTAGATGGAACTGGCGACAGAGTGATCGTTTATTTAAACGGTGTACAAGATGCTGGAACAGCTGATGCAGAAGCGGTACGAGAGCAAATTGAGCCAATCGTACTCAATAAATTACTCGCTAAACATATCTCAGATAAAATTACATCTTCAAAAGCAACATCTTTGGATCAAATTGCCAAGATTTTTTCTGTAGGAAAACAAACTGCACAAGTGAACATGTTGAGTCCGCAACTTGCAGGAGCAATGGAGCCTAAAGTAGCAGGAGCGGCATTTGGTGTTGCAAAAGGAAAGCTTTCTAATCCAGTAGAAGGGGCAACCGGAGTGTATGTTTTGGTGAAAAAATCTGAAACCATCAACAAACAACCAGGAGATGTTAAGCAAATTGCACAGTCTATTGCAAGCCAAAATTCACAACAATTTGGTCAAGCTTTACTGAAAAGTCTTCAGGATAATGCCAAGATAAAAGATTACCGAATTGAAGTGTACAATAAAGCTACACAACAATAATAATTTTTTAAAAAAATCAAAAATAAGAGCGACCTGAAATAGGTCGCTTTTTGGTTTCTCTATGAGAAGGCACAAAAATTGCGTTTCGTGAAAATGTATTATATTTGTTCATTAAAAAAATAAAACAGAGTGAAGTTCTCAAAAGAAATAAAAGCAGGATTAATCGCACTTTTGGCGATCGTAGGGTTTGTAGTTTTATTCCAGTTTATGAAAGGCAAAAGTCTTTTCACTACCGATAATATATTTTACGCAAAATTCGATAATGTTGAAGGATTGGAAGCTTCTAATCCCGTGTCAATCAATGGTTTAAAGGTGGGGCAGGTTGATGAGATTGTTCCAGTGACTGAGAGAGATGGTAAAATCCACTTTGTCGTGAAGGTTACTGTGGATGATGAATTTCAATTTGCGAAAAAATCTACTTTAGAGATCTTCGAACCAGGTCTAATGTCAGGCAAGCAAATGCGTGTCAATCTAGCTTACGGTGGTCCGATGGCGAAAGATGGTGATACTTTGTCCGGCGCATTTACTCTTTCGATGATGAATAATATTTCTTCTCAGGTGGGTCCGGTAAAAGATCAGTTGCAAATTGTATTAAAGAGAGTCGATTCCCTTGCCAATAATGCAAACCAGATTCTGGATGATCAAAATAAAGCTGAAATTAAAGCTTTGTTGCAAAATCTTAACCGAACCGTAGCCTCCTTCGAAGGAACATCGCGACAAACTAATGCGTTGCTCGCTAACAATGATCCACGTGTTCAGCAAGTTTTGAATAATGCCAATTTAGCAACCATTAGTGCCAGAACTGCGATTGATAAGTACGGAAGAGTGGCAGAACAGGTTGATGTGCAAAAGCTCAATAATACAATTGATAAACTCAGTCTTACTGCAGATAAATTAAATGGTGTTATTTCAGGCATACAGAATGGTGAAGGATCGCTTGGAAAATTGACAAAAGATGAAGAACTTTACAGAAATCTAAATGAATCTTCGCAAAACCTAAATAAACTGATTCTTGATTTAAAAGAAAACCCAAAGAGATACCTCAATTTCTCTGTGTTCGGGAAAAACAGTTCCAATTAAAGACTAAAAACCTTTCAATATGCAATATATTGACAATATCATTTTTTTTATTGCCCTTATCGCAGGCTTTGGACTTTTTTTTAAAAGTATAAAAGAAATTTACCGTAACATCAAACTCGGAAGAGCCATCGACCGTACCGATCATCCGTCCGAAAGATGGAAAACCATGGCAAAAGTGGCGCTCGGACAGAGCAAAATGACCAAACGTCCGATAGCCGGATTTTTGCACATTTTGGTTTATGTCGGTTTTGTGATCATCAACATTGAATTATTAGAAATTATTGTTGATGGGATATTCGGCACCCACCGTTTTCTTTCAGGGATATTAGGTGATTCTTTGTATGCGGTTTTTACAGCAACTTTAGATGTTTTAGCACTTCTGGTAGTTTTTGCTGTCGTGGTATTTTTTATCCGTAGAAATTTCTATGGAGTGAAAAGACTCAACATGAAAGAACTCTTCGGTTGGCCAAAGAATGATGCTAACTGGATTTTGATTATTGAATTTGCATTGATGGTGGCTTTCTTTAATATGAATGCAGCAGATTGGGTTCTTCAGCAAAGAGGCGTTCTTGCCGAACATGGAAGTTTCCCTATTTCGTCAAATATTTTGGCTCCAATTTTCGATAATTTTAGCGATAGTACTTTGGTTTTGATTGAAAGAGCTGCTTGGTGGTTTCACTTCCTGGGAATTCTCTTCTTTATGAATTACCTTTATTATTCGAAACATCTGCATATTATTCTTGCATTTCCGAACACTTGGTTTGCGAATTTACAGCCGAAGGGAAAATTCAATAATTTGGATTCAGTGACTAAAGAAATTAAGCTGATGATGGATCCCAACGCTGATCCTTACGCAGCTCCTGCAGAAGCAGATCCGAACGCGGTTCCTGATAAATTCGGTGCTAATGATATTTTCGATTTAAATCAAGTTCAGTTGCTTAATGCTTATTCTTGTACAGAGTGCGGAAGATGTACCGCGGTTTGTCCGGCAAATATTACAGGCAAAAAACTTTCACCACGAAAAATCATGATGGATACCCGCGACAGAATTGAAGAAGTGGGTAAAAACATCAACAAAAACGGGAAATTTGTCGATGATGGCAAAAAGCTACTTGATGATTATATTTCAAGAGAGGAACTTTGGGCATGTACCACTTGTAACGCTTGTGTGGAGGCTTGTCCGGTGTTAATTGACCCGTTGTCGATTATTTTTGAAATGCGCAGATTCCTGGTGATGGAGCAGTCTTCAGCGCCACAGGAATTAAATCTGATGATGACCAATATTGAAAACAATGCTGCACCGTGGCAGTACAACCAGGCTGATCGACTAAAATGGGCAACCGAAAACTGATTTCTAAAACTTTTGAAAATCGGATAATTTTAAAATTGCTCCTTACTAATTACTTATAAAAACATGGATTTCACAATAAAAACAATGGCAGAATATGCTGCCGAAGGAAAAGCACCGGAAGTGTTATTTTTCGTGGGCTGCGCCGGTAGTTTTGATGACAGAGCGAAGAAAATTACCAAAGCATTCTGCAAAATCTTGAACAAAGTAGGAGTAGAATTTGCCGTTCTTGGTCAAGAAGAATCGTGTAATGGTGATCCTGCAAAACGAGCTGGAAATGAATTCATTTTTCAGATGATGGCATTAACCAATATTGAAATTATGAATGCTTATGAGGTCAAAAGAATCGTAACCTCATGTCCGCATTGTTTCAATATTATAAAAAATGAATATCCAGGTTTAGGAGGAAAGTACGAAGTAATGCATCACACCCAATTCCTGAAAAAATTGATGGAAGAAGGTCGATTGAAAATAGAAGGAGGTAGTTTTAAAGGTAAAAAAATTACGTTCCACGATCCATGTTATCTTGGAAGAGGGAATGATGAATATGAAGCGCCAAGAATGCTTCTGGAAAAATTAGATGCGGAATTAGTAGAAATGAAACGTTGCAAATCCAACGGACTTTGCTGTGGAGCCGGTGGGGCACAAATGTTCAAAGAACCTGAAAAAGGTAACAAAGACATCAACATAGAAAGAACGGAAGAAGCGCTTTCGGAAACTCCAAATATCATCGCTACAGGTTGTCCTTTCTGCAACACCATGATGACCGATGGAGTGAAACATTTCAATAAGAACACCGAAGTTGCTGTAAAAGATATTGTAGAGCTTTTAGCTGAGGCTGAAGATTTATAATGAGAAAATATAGTAACTTTCTGCTTATTGTAATTGGCATTGTATTGCTTGTTGCCAATCTCTACGAAAACCAGCTTCAAATTGGCCGAGAAAATGTTTGGAGAATAGTAAGTGCTTTATGTTTTATGGCTTTAGGCATTGTAAATATCATTAATCTGAAAAAAGATGAAAATAGAAGAATCTAATATTATAGAAACCAGTGATTACAGGGTGATTATTTATCCTTCATCACGACCTTTCACCCCGAAAGAAAGCAAAATAATTGCCGAAAAATTATATGATTTTCTTGCAACTTGGGCAGCACACGGAAAACCACTTTCTTCATCATTCAAAATCGAAAGGAATCAATTTATCGTGATTTGTGTAGATGAGGAAAAAGAAGCAGCTTCCGGTTGCAGCATCGATGCTTTGGGAACTGTAATGAGAGCTTTGGATTCGGAGTTCGAATTGGGACTATTTGATAGAATGAAGGCTTGTTTCATCGAAAACGGAGAAACCAAAACAATGAAATTGCAAGATTTCCGAAAAGCGTTGAAAGATAAAACAATCTCAACAGACATCGAAGTATTCGATTTTTCGAAAAATTCTTATGTCGCTTTTTTAAGTGATTTTCTATTGCCTCTCCACAGAAGCTGGGCAGGGATTTACGTAGATTAATTTCGATATTAAATAGTTTAAGCCTGAATTTATTCGGGCTTTTTTTTCTTAGAGAGTTCCTTATTTCTGTAAAATAATATAAGAATGCGCCACAAAATTCTATTTATCTCTTCTTGGTTTCCAAATAAATTAGAACCTACTAACGGGAATTTTGTGCAGCGACACGCAGAAGCAGTAGCGCTAATCCACGATGTGGAAATTCTTCACGCTATAGGCGATCCCGATCAAAAAGAATCGTATTTATTTGATGAAAAAATAATCAATAATATTCGAACTGTTGTAGTCTATTACCAACAAACGCGGAATTCCGGAGTCAATTTTTTTCGAAGGATGATGGCTTACAAAAAGGGGTTTTCCAAAACAAAGCGGCCAGATTTGGTGCATGCAAACGTGCTTCACAACAATATGCTTTTCGCGGTTTACTTAAAAAAGAGGTACAAAATTCCGTTTGTCGTGACTGAACACTGGTCAGGTTTTCTGAACGTCAACCGGCACAAACTCTCGAAATGGCAGCTCTTTTTTGCAAAAAAGATTGCAGAAAAATCATCATTTATTTTGCCAGTAAGTCACTATTTGAAAAATGATTTAGAAAAAATAGGACTGAAAAGTAAAATGAAAGTAATTGAAAATGTGGTTGATACAAAATTGTTTTCTTTAAAAGAGCAACGAAATAGAAAATTCACCTTCCTGCACGTTTCGAATTTAATTCCATTAAAAAATCCGGACAAAGTTATTACGGTAGCGAACAGATTACATACAGAATTTCCGGATTTCGAATTGCACATTGGCGGTGACGGAGATGTGGAAGCTCTGAACAGACAGATTAAAGAAAGCAACGCAGAAGACTTCATTAAAACTTTCCCGATGATTTCTTCTCGGGAAGTTTCAGAAAAAATGAAGAACAGCGACTGCTTCATCCTTTTCAGCGATTATGAAAATTTTCCGTGTGTACTTCTGGAATCTTTGTCCACCGGAACTCCGGCTATTGCTACAAATGTAGGTGGAATTCCCGAAATCATTAGTGATAGAAATGGAATTTTAATCTCGAATTCTGAAGATGAACTTTACGAAGCGATGAAAAAAGTTTTAACCAATAAAACGAATTTTGATACACCGGAAAAACTACACGATTATATAGATTCGCGGTTTTCAATGCGAAAAATTGCCGAAAAATTTGATGAAATTTATCAGAAGATTCTCAATTAATCAGTGAATTTTTCATCCAACTTCTATTATTTTCTGTAAATTAACCCTTCTAAATTTTTTTTAAGTTGTCCACAAAATGAAAAAGGGATTTTCGCTAGTCGTTTCAGAACAAAATGTTGATGTAAAATCTTTTATTTCAAATGATTATGATGATTTTTTTCTTCAAACCGAAAAGTTTGTTTTCTTATTGGAAGGAGTTCTACTCAACAAAAAAAAATTACTGCACGAATATGCAGTAAAGAATTTTGAAACTTTAGTTCAGGAGTTATTTGCACAGAAAAAAGAAGGATTAATTAAAGAATTTGAAGGAGAACTTCGTGGTTTTATTTACGACAAAATTGCAAAAACGCTTTTTGTTTTTACAAATATCACTTCTACCCAAAGGGTTTTTTATGGAAAATTCGGCAAACAAATTTTTGTTGATACCAGTTTAGTTCGGTTTAATGAAACCTTGAAAAACGCTGGAATTCCTAGTGAACCAGACCTGGATTCGCTGTATCAGTTTTTATGTTTCAGCAATTTACCCGAACGCAAAACGCCGATTATTGGCATTTCTAAAATTCTCGATGCTCATTATCTTGAAATAGATTGCAACGATTTAAAAATCAGTGAAAAAGAGTACTTTAATCTTTCTGAAGTTCCAACTTTTAAGAGAAATAAGGATTTTGCAGTCGATGAAATGCATGCGGTTTTCGCCGATGCGGTTTTGATGGAATATCAAAAGGATACTGAACTAGGAAAAAATCATCTTTCGCTTCTAAGTGGAGGTTTGGACAGCCGAGTTGCGATGATGTATGCGATTCAGAATAATGAAATTCCGGATAATGCGCTTTGCTTTTCACAATCTGGTTATTTCGATCATACGATCTCTGAGAAAATTGCGGAAGATTTCGGAATACATTATGAGTTTATTCCCTTAGATGGAGGAAAATTTCTGTACAAAATTGATGAACTTACCGAAATTTCGGAAGGAATGGTTTTTTATACAGGAGGAATTCATGTGAGCCACGCCGTAGAAAAAATGAAGTATGAAAATTTTGGACTTTTTCATAGTGGACAAATTGGGGATGGTGTTTTGGGAGGATTTAATTCTGAGCCGCGAAGAAAGAAACCAACGCAATTCAAGATCGTTGTAAATGAAACATTTCTTCCGAAAGTTCAAGAGTCTTTAAGTAAAATTTTGAAAAATTACGAAACTGAAGAACTTTTCTTATTAAGAAACATAGCTTACAACAGAACGCTTTTGGGCGCACATGTATTACAACAGAAACGATATCAAACTTCGCCTTTTATGAGTCGGAATTTCCTAAAACTTACGATTTCTTTGCCGGAAGAATGGAAATTCAATCATAATTTTTATATTGAATGGATTAACAAACATTGCAAAGAATCCACAAAATACAGGTGGGAAAGAACATTGATGAAACCCAACGCAAAGTGGAAAACGGCTTTTGGGGATCAATTTATCAAACGTAGTTTTAGAATTTTGAACGAAAAAATCCTTAAAACTCCGCAGAATGCGAGCATGTATCCATATCAACATTATTACGCTCAGGACCAAAAAATGCAGGAGTTTTATCAGGATTATTTTAATAAAAACCTCTACAGAATCGAGAATTATCCCGAATTATTGGCAGATGTAAAGTTGTTGTTTCATAGTAAAAACTTTCATATTAAAACACAAGCTATTAATATTTTGTCAATTTTTAAACTTTATTTTTAGAAGTGAAAAGCCTGCAGGATTTTTTACAAAATTTCTTTAAAAACAATGGGCAATTTGTTTTTGTTTCACTTTTGATTTCGAAGATTACTGCTTTTCTTAGTTCACTTTTTATCATCCGATTATTGCCCGAAAACGAATTTGGAATATTAAGTATCGTTGCAACAGTTTTTGCAGTAATTGTTCCTTTTAGCGGCTTTGGAAGCCAACAAAGTTTGTTGCGTTATGGTTCAATGAGCGAAAATTTAAGAGAAAAAAGGGAGTTGTCGGAGTATCTTCTATATAAAGGTTTTGGCTACCAAGTGCTGCTGAGCCTTATTTTTTTATCAATCAGCTTATTTTATATTACGCAATACGAAGAGATTTTCATCATTTTTATTTTTTTTGCTGTACGGTTGACTGGCTTTTTCTTTTTTAATCATATTCAGTCGGAACTGCGGATTTTCGGGGATAATCGGAAATTTGCAATGGTAAATAATGTTGTGAATATTTTCGGCCTTATTTTGCTTTTTATTTTAACCTATTTTTTCGGTATAAAAGGATATTTGATTGCTTTAGCTTTTACGCCTTTTTTAGCACTTTTTTGGTTCAGAAAGGAACATTTTAGTTCAATTTCAAGGAACGCGCATCTGCCAAAGAAAGAAATATTTCAATACGGATTGCACGCCTCCGGAACTGCATTGCTTTCTGATATGCTTTTTGCTGCAGATGTTTTGTTGCTTAGTTTTTTGATGAATGAAAACGCAGTGGCAAATTACAAAGTGGCCATTTTAATTCCTGCAAATATTACATTTCTTGCGCTAACTTTTATGCAAAGTGATTTTCCTTTATTGGCAAAAAACTACCAAAATAGAGCTTTTCTAACTCATTATATTTTAAATTATTACAAAATATTTATTCCACTGGCATTTGTGATTTTCTTGGTTGGTTTTATTTTTAAATCGGATATTTTATTATTGTTTTTTGGTGAAAAATATGCGGATAACACTGTACTTTTTACCATTCTTTTAGCTGGATTTTGTTTCAATATGTTGCTTCGTAATCTTTACGGTAACGTGCTTTCTGCGGTAGGAAAAATGAAAATCAATACGATTATTTCTGCTCTGACTTTATTGATTTTAGTTCTGCTTTCTGGTTTTTTTATCAAGCGGTTTGGAGAGTTCGGAATGGCCATAAGTCTATCTTTAACCATGTTTGCTAATGGATTGTTTTTAATGTTCTCGTTTTATCATTACATTAAAAATTTAAAATAAATTACCTTTGTCTTCATGAAAAACATTTTTTTCTTATTTCTCGTCGTTCTTTTGGCATTTCTATCTTGTAGAAATGATGATTTGGAGGTTCAGCAAATCGATCAGATCCTTCAAGTTTATATTGATTCGGCAGGCCAAGATATGTTGAATTCTAATTTGAAGGGTGGCTACACAAATATTTCCATGAACGACGTTTATGGAATTACCGATAGTGCTCCGGTGAGTTTTAGTCAAAAAAGAGATGCTGATACCATCAGCTATATTGAATATGTTGCTGGTTCCCGTAGAGTTCTTGTTGATTCGGCGACTTCGCAAAAAATTTACGAATCTAAAATCGCTTTGGCAATGACCAAAACAATCAACGATTCTACCAACTATTCCATTAATGACACGATGATTATACACTATAATTCTTCTCCTACGCTTTTTCAGGTTGCAAAAGTTTGGTATAACGGACAACTGAAATTTACCAAAGTACAAGATCAGCCGAACATCGTAAAAATCGTGAAATAATCACTAAATTTGTGCTCAATCAATCATTTGGTTACCGAACCGATTAATAAAATCATAATTATACAATTTTCACTCCGATATGTTACAGGTTAATTTTTTGCGCGATAATAAAGACCGCGTTCTGCAAGGTTTACAGAAAAGAAATTTCAAACAATTAGACTTGGTTGATGAAGCTATTTCTGTTGATGACCAAAGAAAAAAATTCCAGTTCGAGCTCGACCAGAATTTGGCCGAGATGAATAAAATTTCAAAAGAAATTGGAATTCTAATGAAAGAAGGAAAAAAGGAAGAAGCAGAGGCAGCTAAATCTAAAACCGCAGAATTTAAAGAAAACTCGCAAAATCTTCAGCAAAATTTAAAAGAAGCCGAAGCCCGACTTCTGGAAATTCTTTATCTCATTCCGAATATTCCTTACGAAAAAGTAGTTGCGGGAAATTCCGCTGATGACAACGAAATCATCTACCAATCTCATGATGTAGAAGGTTTGGGCGAAGGTGCTATTCCGCATTGGGAGTTAGCGAAGAAATACAACTTAATCGATTTTGAACTTGGGGTGAAGATTGCCGGAGCTGGTTTTCCGGTATATTTTGGGAAAGGAGCGAGATTGCAAAGAGCGCTTGTGCAATATTTTCTTGATAAAAACACCGATGCCGGTTATTTAGAAGTAAATCCGCCTCATGTGGTAAATGAAGCTTCTGGTTACGGAACCGGACAACTGCCTGATAAAGAAGGTCAGATGTATTTTGTAAACGAGGATAATCTTTATTTAATTCCAACTGCGGAAGTTCCGGTGACTAATTTGTACAGAGATGTTTTGTTGGACGAGAAAGAGTTGCCAATAAAAAACACTGCATTTTCACAATGCTACCGAAGAGAAGCTGGAAGTTACGGCACTCATGTTCGTGGTTTGAACCGTTTGCATCAATTCGAGAAAGTGGAAATCGTGCGTTTAGAAAAACCTGAAAATTCGTACGCAGCTTTGGAAGAAATGGTAGGACACGTAAAATCTATTTTGATTGATTTAGAGCTTCCTTTCAGAATCTTAAGACTTTGCGGAGGTGATATGGGTTTTACTTCGGCGATGACTTACGATTTCGAAGTTTGGAGTGCAGCGCAAGAAAAATGGTTGGAAGTATCATCTGTTTCCAATTTCGAAACCTTCCAGGCAAACCGTCTGAAATGTCGTTTCAAAGGCGAAGGAAAAACTCAATTGGTTCATACTTTGAATGGTTCTGCGATGGCTTTGCCAAGAATTATGGCAGCACTTTTGGAAAATAACCAAACAGAAAACGGAATTCGGATTCCTGAAAAAATCGCAGCTTACACCAGATTTGAGTTGATCGACTAAAATTTTGCATACCTTAAAACATAAGAAAACCACCGTGATTGCGGTGGTTTTTATTTTTGTGAATTATTATCTTTTCAATTGATACTTAATGGCAAGTTTGATGATTACCTTTTCGATGATCAATGGAATTGTTGTGAATTACTTGCAATGCTTCTTTTTTTGGTGAAACATACGGAATGCCTATTTCTAATCCGCGAAGGATGAAAAGACTTCCCAAAATGATCATCATTACGGGAACAAATTTTAAGATTTTGATTCTAAATGCAGTTGTCATTAAATTTCCTGCAAGAACGACGAAAAACATGAACGGTAAAGTTCCTAATCCAAAAAGCGCCATAAAAACTGAGCTTTGCCATACTCCGCCTGCTGCCAAACTTGCTGTGAGAGCCATGTAAACCATTCCGCAAGGCAATAAACCATTGAGAATACCTGTGGTGAAACGAGATCTGTAATCGGCTTTTTGTAGCAGTTTACCCAAGTTCAATTTTACGGTAAAAAGAAATTGAGATAGAAAAGGAATTTTGGAAGCAAAATCTTTTCCGCCAAATGAAAACAATGCCATTAAAATTAATAAAGCTCCAACGAAAATCGTTAGGTATTGCTGGAAGCCGGCCATTTGAAATCCTTGTCCAATTATTCCTAAAATCCCGCCTAAAACAGCATAAGTTATGATTCTTCCGGACTGGTATGTAAGATTCTGGAGATAATAGTTGGTTGCTTGTTTCTTGGTTAATCCCATCGATAGTGCAATAGGACCGCACATTCCAATACAGTGGAACCCGGATGCAAATCCTAAACCCAGTGCTGAGATTATGAGTGCTATTTCCATTGAACGTCGTAATCGAGTTGGTAAGGTTTTTTGTTTTCTTTCCAGCTAATTTTCAGCGTGTACGAGCCGATTGAAAGCACTTTCGAAGGAATTGTAAATTGCTTTGTTCCATCCAAGGTGATTTCTTTTTTTACATCAAGATTTCCATCGTCCGTACGGAAAAGCGTGAAATTCACTTTAGAATCATCAACGTTTATACTTTGTGGAAATACAATTGTAATTCCATTCTTATCTTGGCTATACGCAGGTTTCTGAACTAAAGTTTCTGCGTTATTTTTAGCATCAATAACCTGTTGATAGGTGAGTTCATCTTGATAATAATCATTGGAGATGAGTTCGGAATTTTTCATTCCATTCGAGAAAACGAAAATTAAAAAAAGTATAAAGATGATGAAAGAGCCGAGCGCTATTGCGACACCGTGTCCCCAATTAAGTTTTTGCAGCATTTTAATTAAAATTGTAATTTAAATGGACCTTCAAAAAACGTTTCGAAAGTATCCAGTAGTTCACCTTTTTGATCGTAAACCCCCATTTTCACTTTCTGTTTGGAAAGTTTAATTTCCTTTTCGGGGAAACTGATGTTCACGGTACCTTTGGTTATTTGATCTCTTTTGAGAAGAATTTTGTCGGTAGTACTTAAGGTCACCGTTCCATGAGCTGGTTCCATAATTTTGATGGTCACGAGCTGGTCTTTATTGGACTTATTAAGAAAGGTGTAGTTGTAAATGTTAGTAATCTGTCCGTCGCGCACAAAATACGTAGAACCGGCCGGTTTGATGAATTTGGCCTCCATAGTACCGCGATTACTAAGCAGAAATCCTAAAAAGCCAAGCATAAGCAACAACACAACAGAATAAGCCTTCATTCTTCCGGTAAATTTGAAAGGAGCTTCATTTTCAATTTCATCTTCTGTAGCGTATCGAATTAAACCTGTTGGTAAACCTACCTTCACCATTACTTCATCGCAAGCGTCTATACAAGCTGTACAGTTCACACATTCAAGTTGTTGCCCGTCTCGGATATCAATTCCGGTAGGACATACTACAACACATTGGTTACAATCGATACAATCGCCTTTTCCTGCAGCTTTTCGATCTTCGCCTTTTCTCCATTTCGCACGGTTTTCTCCTCTTTTGAAATCGTAATAAACGTTGATGGTCTGCTTATCAATAAGTACCCCTTGTAATCTTCCGTATGGACAAACCAAGGTGCAGACCTGCTCTCTGAACCATGCAAAAGTGAAATAAAAGGCCGCCGTAAAAACAATCATCACCAAAAAGCTGGTAAAATTATTGAAAGGACCTTCTTTAATCATGTTAAAGACCTCCTGATATCCAACAATATACATAAACATCCAATGGGTAATGATTAATGAAATAATGATGAATATTGACCATTTCAAGGATCTCTTCCAGATTTTTTCGGAATTCCATTCCTGTCGGTCGAGTTTCATCTGCTTGTTTCGGTCTCCTTCGATTAGGTAATCTATTTTTCTAAAGATCATTTCGAGGAAAATGGTTTGCGGACAAATCCATCCACAGAAAATCCGGCCGAAAACTACGGTAAAAAGAATGATAAAAACTATGGACGTAATTGCACCTAAAGCTAAAATAAAGAAATCCTGCGGGAAAAATGGTTGCCCGAATATAAAAAACTGCCGATCAATCACGTTGATGAGAAGCACGGGATTGCCATTGATTTTTAAAAAAGGAAGGATAAAAAATACTGCCAAGAGGAAATATGCTACTATGCTTCTATAATTAGTATATTTCCCACTAGGTTTTCGAGGAAAAATCCATTTTCTCTTCCCAGCATTATCCATAGTTCCTACCGAATCTCGGAAAGTTTCGGGATCTACTACTTGTCCTTGTCCGCCTCTAAAATTTTGATCTTCTGCCATTGTATTTATATTTTAAATAAAAAAACATAATCCGTTATCTTATTTTACAAAAATAACGAATTATGTTTTCAAAAGCTATTGTTTTATACGATTACTTACTTTTCCCAATTGACAGGTGTACCTTGTGGTGCAGCACCGCCTTCAGCAGGAGTAATAGGTTTTTGTTCTTGGTTTATATGATAAACATAAGCTGCTACATTTTGGATATCAAATCCGGTAAGTACCCCATTTTTGCCCCAAGCTTGCATGGTTGGATTGTTTGGAGAACCATTTTCAACCATGTGGAAAACGTTTTTAAACAAAGTTTTTTCTGGTTGGTTAATCCAAGCATTATCAGTCAGGTTCGGACCAATTCCTCCTTTCCCTCCGTCGCCGTGACAAGAAACGCAGTTGGTTTTGAAAACCTCTGCACCTGCTTCGATATTGTCAGGTGAGTACACCGCATTTTCAATGGTTGGCGGAGGTGTATTTTTTACATATTCAGCGATGCTTGCGGTTTGTGCTTTATACTCTTCGTCATACTCGTTCGTTTGGTGTGCAAAATCCGTGAAAGCGAAAGACAACATGTAGATTGCACAATAGGAAACTCCAAACCAGAAAAGTCCCAGCCACCACTTTGGCAATTGGTTATCCAGTTCCATAATTCCGTCGAAGCCATGGTCGATCAGGAGGTCTTTTTCTTCAGTTGCAGATTGCTTTTTGAATGCACTGTTGTAAAGTGCCTTAAAGTAAGGGACTTTTTTAGATTCTAAATAAGCTTTTTTCTCCTCTTCGGAAAGTGCCTTAAACTTTGCATTTTCAATTAAGTCTCCGAGTGAATTATGGATCAGGGCGATAATAGTAGAAATAACTGCTGTACCCCAAAAATACGGAGAGCTAAGAAAAGACGCATTTTGAACAAACATGTAAAATACAATATATAAAATACAAAGTATTATGAGTATGGTAACGTATACCGGCGTTCTTTGTTTCATTTTTAGATAGTTTAAAAGTTTTTGTCTTCAGTGATATCGTCTTGTAAAGGTGCGTTTGCTTCCTCGTCGTAGTGCTTTTTCGGACGAGATAAAACATAATATAAAATCCCTAGAAAGAACACAAGGAAAAATAACATTGCTATTGTTTGCAACAAGCCAACGTTTTCACTATTTCCAAGTATTTCTTTTACATTTTGAGGTATCATTGAATGCTTTTTTTAATGATTAATTAGTACTTGCGGTTTTGATTTCAGTAGTTTTGATATCTGTACCCAATCTTTGCAAATACGCAATCAGAGCGACGATTTCTTTTTTCTCAAGCGGAGAAAAGTTAGCTCCTTCAGCAGCTTTTCTTTGTTCGTAAGCTTCTTTCACGTCTGTTGCTTCCGAGTAAATTTGTTTTACGATAAATGCTGCCTGGTTATCAGCCCACTGATCTGCTGAGTCGATTTGCGCTTTGGTGTAAGGAACATCAAATGTGTTCTTCATCAATTTGATTTTATCAACCATTTTGCTTCTATCCAAATCGTTAGCAATTAACCAAGGATAACGTGGCATGATGGAACCTGCGGATGTTACTCTTGGGTTCAGCATGTGTTTATAGTGCCACGAACTTGGGTTTTTACCACCTTCTCTGTGCAAATCCGGACCTGTTCTTTTAGATCCCCAAAGGAATGGTCTGTCGTAAATAAATTCTCCCGCTTTTGAATATTGTCCGTTTTTACCGTTGAATCTTACAACCTCATCACGGAAAGGTCGAATCATTTGGCTATGACAAGAGTTACAACCTTCTCTGATGTATAAATCTCTACCTTCTAATTCCAAAGGAGAATATGGTTTTACTGCTGCAATAGTAGGTACATTATCTTTAAAAACTAGCGTCGGTACAATTTCTATAAAGCCACCGATTGCTACTGCAACAAAAGATAATATGGTTAATAATAGCGGAGTTCTCTCTAACCATAGGTGGAAACCTTCGCCTTCTTTTCTTTTCTTGGTTACATCTCCAAGTGCTGGAGCTTCTGCTGGTACTTCTTTCTGGAAAGAGCCGCTTCTTACCGTAGCAATCACGTTTACAACCATTAAAATAGCTCCGGAAATATAAAGCACACCACCTACAAATCTCATTTGGTAATAAGGGATAATGGCAGTTACGGTATCCAACCAGTTTTTGTAAAGCAAAGTTCCATCTGGGTTGAATTGCTTCCACATTAATCCTTGTTGGAAACCAGAAATGTACAATGGTACTGCATAGAAAATAATTCCTAAAGTTCCCAACCAGAAATGCCAGTTCGCTAATTTTACAGACCAAAGTTTAGTTCTCCAAAGGATTGGTAACAAATAATAAATCATACCAAAAGTCATGAATCCGTTCCATCCTAACGCTCCAATATGAACGTGACCAATAACCCAGTCGGTATAGTGACCGATTTTGTTTAATGTTTTAGTTGCTAATAAGGGACCTTCAAATGTAGCCATACCGTAACAAGTTACCGCTACTACAAAGAATTTAAGAACAGGATTTTCTCTCACTTTATCCCACGCACCTCTCAAAGTAAGGAGACCGTTAAGCATTCCTCCCCAAGACGGAGCGATAAGCATAATAGAGAATCCTGTAGCCAGCGCCTGTGCCCAACCTGGTACCGCTGTATATTGCAAGTGGTGAGGACCAGCCCAGATGTAAACAAAGATCAATGACCAGAAGTGAATAATTGATAATTTATAAGAGAATACAGGTCTGTCTGCTGCTTTTGGTAAGAAATAGTACATCAAACCAAGAATTGGTGTTGTCAAAACAAAAGCAACCGCGTTGTGTCCGTACCACCATTGTACCAAAGCATCTTTTACCCCTGCGTAAGCTGAATAAGATTTCCAACCGCCGAAAGATAATGGCACTTCTAAGTTGTTGAATATGTGTAACATTGCTACTGCTACCCAAGTTCCCAAGTAGAACCAAATGGCAACATATAGGTGACGAACTCTTCTTACAGCAATGGTTCCAATCATATTCACTCCGAAGATAACCCAAACCACAGTGATCAAAATATCGATTGGCCACTCGTGTTCTGCATACTCTTTAGAGGTGTTGATACCCATGAAGAAAGTAATTACCACAGAAACAATCATCAGTTGCCATCCCCAGAAATGAATCCAAGAAAGCGTATCGCTCCACATTCTGGTTTTTAGTAATCGCTGCATGGAATAATAAGCTCCCGCAAAGAAACCATTCGCAACGAATGCAAAAATTACTGCACTGGTGTGTAGCATTCTGATTCGTCCAAAACCAAAGGCTCCTTGGGTGTTGATTAATCCCTGAAGGTTACCACTCTGCAAACTTTTGATGGTAGCATCATCTGTCCCAAAGAAAAACTCAGGAAGTTCTGGGTAGAAAAGCATTAATGCGGCAGTAAGACCCAATAAGAAACCTACAAGTCCGAAAACTACGGTTGCATAAAGGAACGCACGCACAATGCTGTTGTCATAACTAAATTTTTGTGTTTCCATATAAACTAATCACTTTTTTTCTGCTATAATTTTACTTTTTTTCTTGTTTTTCCGGTTCTTCCTTGATGATTTCCGAATCCAGAAGAATTCTAACCGCTGGTGATTCATCGTCTTCAAACTGTCCCTTTTTCGCATTCACTATAAAAATGATCAAAAAGATAACAGCCAAAGTTACACTGCAAAGAATCATTAAATATAAGATGTCCATTTTTATGCAAAATTAACGTATAAAACGCTCCCAAATTTAGCGAAAAATAATGATAATAATCATTAAATGTTAAATTTAGTTAATTTAAAATATTTCTAAATAAAATTTATGTCACTTACTTCCTGATTTTAAAGTACTTTGTGCTTCTGGCCCAAGTTGATACAGAAGTGAAGGCCACAACACTAATTGAACTGATGGGCATTATAATCGCAGCGAAAATAGGAGACATATGGCCGGTGACAGCAAATCCCAAACCGATGATGTTGTACATGAAACTGATCCCAAAAGTGATTTTTACAATTCGCATCGCATCTTTCGAAAACAGCAAATACTTGTCAAAAAGAGCAAGTTTTTCACCGGACATAATCACATCCGAAGAAGGCGTGAAAGAATTGGTGTCGTCTGCAATGGCGATTCCTACATTGCTTTGTTTTAGAGCGCCGGCATCATTCAAGCCATCACCAAGCATCGCAACTTTATGCTGCTGATCTTGTAGCTTCTTAATGTAATTCAACTTGTCTTCCGGACTTTGGTTGAATGCCATTCCCCCAACATTGGGTATCATTGATTTAAGTTGTTTTTCTTCCGAGGAATTGTCGCCGCTGAGAATGTGGATTTCATAGGAATTTAACTTCTCAAACAACGAATTCAAATTTGCCCGATATTCATTTTTGAAAATAAATTTTCCTAAAAACTCGTCGTTTTTACTGATATAAACTGCTGTTTCTAAGTTTTCGGAGGTTTTCCCAACCAATTTCGCAGATCCTATTTTATAATGACTTCCCCGAACGATGGCTTCGTAACCTTTCCCTGGAATTTCCCTGAAGTTTTCTATCGGAAAATATTCATCATTCACCTCCAAAAATTCATAAATTGATTTCGATAATGGATGACTGGAATTTTTAAATAAACTTTTAATATTTTTTAAATCAAATTCATGGAGTTCAGCGCCTTCAAATTTAATATTTGATTTCTTATGATGGGTAATGGTACCGGTTTTATCGAAAACCAAGGTGTCGATTTTCGAAAGTTTTTCAATCGTGAGGGTGTCTTTTACATAAAATTTATTTCTACCCAAAATTCTCATTACATGGCCGAAGGTAAACGGAGCTGAGAGCGCCAAAGCGCACGGACAAGCGATAATAAGAATCGCGGCAACAACCTGAAACATTTTCTCAAAATCGATTCTTCCCCAATAAATTCCTGCAATCAACGTGATGCCTAAAATAATGAAAGTGAAGTATTTGGAGATTTCATTTGTTAAAGTGTCGAGTCCGGTTTCGTATTTTTTGAACGCTTCCTTATTCCAAAGTTGAGTCAAATAACTTTGTTTTACCGTTTTGATGACTTCGAGTTCCAGTGCAGAACCTAATTGTTTTCCACCGGCAAAGATCTTGTCGCCAGGTTTTTTCGGAATGGCGGCGCTTTCACCTGTGATAAAACTGTTATCAATATTTCCTTCGCCATTAATCAAGATTCCATCTACAGGGATAATTTCCTGGTTTCTTACCATAATCCTGTCACCGATCTGCAACTCCGAAAGCAAAATATTTTCTTGCTTTCCGTTGAAATCGACTTTTGTTACAGCGATTGGGTAAAAAGATTTGTAATCTCTGTCGTAGGCCAATGCGCTATACGTTCTTTTTTGGAAAACTTTTCCGAGCAGCATGAAAAATAAAAGTCCACACAGCGTATCGAAATATCCAGCGCCATAATCTGTGACAACCTCATAAATACTGCGTCCATAAAGCATGATGATTCCCAAAACAATCGGTACATCAATATTTACTATTTTATTTTTCAAGCCATACCAAGCAGATTTAAAATAATCTGAAGCGGAATAAAAAACCACAGGAGTTGCCAAAAGAAACATGATGAAACGGAATAAATCCTTGTAAGTTTCCATCCAGTAATCGGTAGTTCCTGCCCATTGGCTCGTATATTCCGGCAAGCTGAAAAACATTCCGTTTCCGAAAGCAAAACCAGCAATTGCCAATTTGATAAGCAAAGTTTTATCGAGGAATTCTTCTTTTTTGTCAGCAGTTTCGAGGTTTACAACTGGTTTGTAACCTAAATTGGTGAGAAATTTTGCAAGTTCGCTGAGTTTTAATTCTTCGTGGTTGAAAGAAATTTGAACGTTTTTCCGGGTAAAATTTACTTGGGAATAATGGATATTGGGATTCAAAGTATGCAAACTTTCTAACAGCCAAATGCAAGAAGAGCAATGGATCACCGGTATTTTGAAAGTGACAAGACTGGTTTTGCCCTCGGAGAAATCGGTTACCGTACTGAAAATTTCTGGCGTATCGAGGTAGTCGAATTGTGAGGTCTGCTCGTTATCTGGTCGAATTCCCGAGCGTTTATTGAGTTCGTAGAAATTACTTAAATTGTTAATATTCAGTACTTCATATACGGATTTACACCCATTGCAACAGAAGATTTTATCATCAAATGCAATGCGCTCTTTCTCCAAATTCTGGCCACAATGAAAACAGTTTTCTGACACTTTCCTAAAAATTTGACTTGCAAAATTATGATAAATAAATTTGTCTCTGGGGTTTAAAAAACCTATTTTTGCTGATAAATGTCATAAAATAATGTCTTTAGAAAAACAAACGCTCATTGAAGAAAATTTACAAAAAGTTTTCAGTGACGAATCCTTCAAAGAAATGCTATCCCTGGAAGATTTTACTGCATACCTTTCCGCAAAACAAACTCTTAAATTTAATAAAGGAGAAACCATCTTCGAGGATGGTGGAACGCCAAATGGTGTTTATTTTTTAAGCAAAGGAACCGCAAAATTGTCTAAACAAGGGGTTTATGGGAAGGAACAAATTCTCAGATTCATAAAAGAAGGCGATTTAATTGGTTACCGATCTTTGCTTTGTGGCGAAGATTTTCAGGCAAAAGCTGAAGCAATGACCGAGGTGGAAGCACAGTTTTTACCTTCTGATATTTTCCTTCATCTTTTAGAAGTAGCTCCCAGACTTTCATTTGTAATGCTTCAGAAAATTGCTTTCGAATTGGGCGAATCTGCAAACACCGTAACTTTCCTAGCACAAAAGACCGTTCGGGAAAGATTGGCGGAAATTCTTTTGCTCCTAGAACAAAAACTGGGGACGGATCCAGAGGGCTTCATCAAAATTTCATTAACCAGAGAAGAAATTGCCAACATCATCGGGACCGCTACTGAAAGTGCGATTCGCTTAATTTCAGAATTTAAACAAGATGGTTTGATTGAAGTTGAAGGTAGAAATTTAAAAATACTAAATCACGATAAACTCATTAAGTTAGGTCACGTTGTGATGTGATTTCAGAGGTGTTCTGCGCCAAAAATCATTTCATAATATTCATTTTTAATAAAAGAAACCATGTCTGTACATTCTGAAATAAAAAAAATTACCACCGAAACTTTGCGAAAAATGAAATTCGACAAAGAAAAAATTACCATGCTTACTGCATACGATTATACGACCGCAAAAATGGTAGATGAGGGTGGTGTAGATTCCATCCTGATCGGAGATTCAGCTGCAAACGTAATGGCAGGTTTCGAAACTACTTTGCCTATTACGCTGGATCAATTGATTTATCATACGCAATGCGTGGTTCGTGGCGTGGAAAGAGCGCTGATTGTGGCTGATTTACCATTTGGTTCTTACCAAAGCAACTCTGAAAAAGCATTGGAATCTGCTGTGAGAATGATGAAAGAAGGTGGCGCACATGCGGTAAAAATCGAAGGGGGAATAGAAATTCAAAAATCGATTAAGAAAATCGTGAACGCCGGAATTCCTGTGATGGGACATTTGGGACTGACTCCGCAATCCATCTATCAATTCGGAACCTATAAAGTGAGAGCCAAAGAAGATGCTGAAGCGGAGAAACTGTTTTCCGATGCTAAACTGTTGGAAGAATTGGGATGTTTTGCTTTGGTTCTAGAAAAAATCCCTGCGGACTTGGCGAAAAAAGTTTCAGAAAGCATCAGTATTCCAACCATCGGGATCGGGGCAGGACCAGATTGCGACGGACAAGTGCTCGTGTACCAGGATATGGTGGGAATGAACCAAGGTTTTTCACCGAAATTTTTAAGAAGATATCTCGATTTATATACCGAAATTACCGGTGCTGTATCACAATATGTAAAAGACGTGAAAGCTGTTGATTTCCCTAACAAAAATGAAAGTTACTAAATGAATACCAATACTCAAACCATACAAGGAATACTATCGATTGCCGCATTACTCTGCCTGATTGTAGGATTTTTCAATCTATTTTCCCCAGAAATCAATGATTTGCTTTACAACAAAATCTTTTATGTTTTAATCGGCGCAAGTTTCATTTTTCAAGCTCCAACATTGTTGAATAAAAATTTTATTTATCCGATGTATGCTGCTGCTGCTTTGTGTATTATTGGCGCATTTTTACCTGAAGATTCCCAATTTTCTTCTATTAAAACTATTGGACTTTTCGCGGGTGTTATAATGTCGATTTTTAATAGACCGAGACAGCCAAGAAATTAAAAATCAGTACTTTCCTGATTCCAAAATTTCCTCAAAATAATTCACCAACAGGACCCGCTCTGCTTTGGTGAGATTGGCTTCCGGATGTTGCGCAACATAACCTGGGAAAGGCATGGAGTAATCTTTTACTGAAGACGAAATATTTTCCAGCATGTTTTTCTTTAAATCGGAATTGAATTTTCCCCATTCAGAAAAATTCAAATGTTCCCGTCCCTCATTGATATGGTGTTGTACCGACCACGAAATTGGCGCTGCGTAGGCATATTTGGGATACACAGTTTCGTTGCTGTGGCAATCATAACAGGCTTTTTTCAAAATTTGCTGAACGTTTTTGGGAGTATCGAAAACGGTAACGAAATTCTCTTTTTGATTCACAGGTTTTAAAGTTCTGTCCACCGGTATGAACTGGATAACTGCAAAAATAATCATCGACCAATAAACAATTTTCTTGAAAGTTTTCATTAAGGTTGATTGGAAATTGGAGTGGTGATGACGGTTTTTTCTGTAGATTCATCTGTTGAAACGGTTGGTTTTTCCCCGGTTTTTTTCAAATCCCAATTCTCTCGAACTTCCCATAATGGACGAATTTCTACTGGTTTTTCGAATACGAATACATCCTCGGCAAATTCTAACTTTCCGAAATCTGCCGAATCCCAAATTCCATTTTCGTTATTATCAACCAAAATACGCAATTGATATTTTCCGGGTTTTAAAGAATTCAATGTCAAAACATTTTCTGTTCCGTATCTGGAATAGGCGACAGTGCCGTTTTCGCTAAGCATTTGAAGCCAAAATTTCTGCGACGGAGCATTGCTGATCATCAACACAAATGTTCCGTAATTCTCCATTTTATCGGATTCAAAATCAAACCGATAAGATTTCGCAATGGTTTCATAAAACGAAGAAATACTTTCCTTAGGAACTGTCAATGAGTATTTTTTTCCTTCTTTAAAACTTGATTTAATGTGAATTTCATAAGGATTGTTGTCGGTAATTTTTGCGGTAAATTCTTGTTGAATGCTATCTGAAGCCAACGTCCACTTTTCAGGTTGAATTCGGTCAATATAATAATTCGAACGGATCACAAAATCCTGATTGGGCGGCAACAAATTTCCTTTTGCATTGCTAATCGACATTTCATTTCTCGCATTGTAGCGATAGAAGACCGAAACAGTATCTTGTTTTTTGCCATCGTCGTAGCTGAATTTCAGATTTTCGCTGCTTTCTATTCCGATGTTTTGTTTTTTTGCATCAAACCAGATCATGATTGAATCAGATTTTGGAGTATGAGTAACCTTGTAATCTTGCAGTTTTTCGTTGATTGAAAGTACTTTTACATTTTCTGGATTACCTTCGAAAGTCATTAGAATTCCTCCGGCGGTTTCTTTCATTTCAGCATATTTTTGCTCTTTTCGGGATGGAAAAAGATTGATCTTAAGGCCGGAAATGTTTTTATCTAATGTTATTTTTTCTTTTAAAAATCCGATATTTTCTTTTCCCGGATCATAGACCGAATTGGAATTTTCGTCGCTGAATGCAATAATATGGTAATTTCCCGGCGACAGATAATTGAGTTCGAAATAGCCATCGGGATCAGCTTTTGTGATGTAATACGGTTTTTGTCGAAAGTTCATGGTATCTTTTTCCTGATAAAGTCCCACTACCAAATTAGATTCTTCCGAATTTTTCTTTTTATCTTCAATCAACCTTTTCAGCTCTCCGCTGATGTACAAATCGTCAATTTTTTCTCCGGTAGAAAATGCAAAATTGTAATATGGAAGCGCATTTCCTTCGTTATTATCAACAATGGAGTTCCCAAAATTGAAATTATACGTTGTATTGGCTTGCAAAGTATCTTCCCACTTAATAAGCAAATATTTATTGGCCATTCCGGAAGGAATTATTTTGGTCATTTTTTTCAGCTGTGGCGAAATAATCAATTGTTTGTTGATATCTCTCAGTGTGATATATTCATCAAAATCGATGCGCAATTCTTTGATATCTCGCGGAACATTCACGCGTGTCGTATCAATATTGGAACTCAACACCTTTGGGGGAATCGAATCTTTTGCACCTCCAACCGGTGATCCAACTCGTGCGCAGGACAGCAAAATAAAATTGAGAATGACAAGAAAACACAATTTCTTCATTGAAATGTTTTGAACAAAATTAAGAAAATTATTCGCTGTACGTTTCATTATTGGTATTTAGCGAATCTGTAGCGTTCGGAATTTTCGTTGCTTCCGTGTCAGTCATGATTTTCTGGAACTTTTCTTTCTCTACCGGGAAATTCTCAAACAGGCCGGAAAGCGCCAACGATGTATAAACCCGATTAGAATATTTGTTTCCTATTGCAATAATGGTAACATTGGACTTCAGCAAATGTGCAAAAACAGAATTGGTTCCGTGCCACCAACCATTATGGTAAGTGAGTTTTTCATTATTATCGAAAACCTTCATCCGGAAACCGAGTCCGTAATTATTTATTCCTGGTCTTTCGTTGCTGTGAGGTTCGAAAACCATTTTTTTTAAATCTTCTTTAAGGAAATTTTCAGCGAACAATGCTTTAGAAAAATTCAGCAAATCCCTGGGAGTGGTGTACACGTTTTTGTCCCCATAAATCAAATCGAGCCGGTCGTAAGGATAAACCCGTGGACCTCTCTGGTAAAAGGATTTGGCAGATCTTTCCATATCCTTTTGCTGAAGAACATAGGTGTTTTTCATCTTCAGCGGTCGGAAAACAATTTGCTGCATCGCTTCCGGAAAAGGCATTTTGGTAATTTTTTCAATAATTAAAGCCAGTAATGCATAATTGGTATTGCAATACATAAATCCTGTATTGGTAGGTCTTGCGAGTTCGGGTTGATAACGAATCAGAAGATTCAGCACATCCTGATTGCTGATGTACTTTTTGGTGAGCTCTGCAGGTTGTGGCTGGATTTTGTCAATGAAATGTTCATATTTTGGCAAACCGCTTCTTTGGGAAAGCAAGGAGAAAACCGTAACATCCGGATAAGGGAATTTCGGGAAGAATTTTGTGATGGGATCATCCAGTTTCAGTTGGCCAACTTCAACTAGTTTCATCGCTGCCATCGCAGTAATCGATTTGGATATGGAGGCAACATGAAGTGCAATGGTATCATTAATTGGAACCTGCTCATTGTCTTGTGCAAAACCGCGGTAGCTTTCGTAGAGAATTTGGTCGCTTTTTGCAACTAAAAAACCGCCCCACAAATCGCCTTTTTCCCAAACTTTCCGGTAGTAATCATCAATCACTGAAACGATCGAATCTTTGTTTTTTAGCTTGCTGTCTTTATTTTTGAAAACATTATCCAGATCTACGTTTCCGTAATTTGGCAAAGTGGTTTTTTGCTGGGTTTCTACGGAATTTTCTTTTTTGCACGAAATAAGAGAACAACAAATAATAAAAAGGAAAAATAATCTGCGGGATAACTTCATCTAAAAAAATTTATGAAAAAAAATCTCCGCAAGATAAGGGATTTTGCTAAAATTTTAGAGTTGGAAACTCATAAAGAATTGTTAAGAATTACGGAAATTGGGCAAGTATTTTATCCACAATGATTTGCGCCAATTTTTCTTTGCTTTGTATCGTCCAACCTGCGATATGTGGCGTTACGATGGCATTTTCCGATTGTAATAAGTATTCCAGATCTTCATTTTTCTCAGTGATATTTTCGAAAGATGCTTTCTCGAATTCCAAAACATCGAGGCAAGCGGCTTTTATTTTTCCGGATTTCATCGCTTTTACCAAATCTTTCGTATTCACATTTTCTCCTCTGGCGGTATTAATGAAATAGAGGTTTTTCTTCATTCCGGAAATCAGCTCCTCATTAAAAATATACTTCGTTTCGGGAGTAATTGGCAGGTGCAAACTCAAGATATCCGCTTCTTCTTGAAGTTGTTTTAATGAAACTTGGGTTGCAAATTCATCCGTAAGATTGGGCAAAATATCATGGAAAATTACCTTTACTCCAAAACCTGATAGTCTTTTTGCCACGGCTTTTCCCATGTTTCCGTATCCGATGATGCCAAAGGTTTTTCCCAGAAGTTCGTCACCGCGGTTTTCTTCACGTTTCCAAACTCCTTTTTTCACTTCGTTGGATGCGATGAAAAGGCGGTTCATCAAAATCAAAAGCATTCCCAAAACGTGTTCCGCTACAGCATCGCGGTTTCCTTCGGGGGAACTGATCAGCGATATTCCGGATCTGGTCGCAAATTCAGCATCGATATTCTCCATTCCGGCACCGACTCGGGCAATGAATTTCAGGTTACTGCCGTGTTCGATCAAGTTACGGTCAACGGGAATTCTGCTACGGATAATGATGCCGTCGTACGCATCTATTTTTTTTACAACTTCGTCGTAAGGCGAGCTGAAATCATCATCAATTTCGAAACCTTTCGCAGAAAGTTGTTCGGTAATGAGCTGATGATTTTTATCCAGTTGAAGGATTTTCATTTTACTCTAAAAACAGTTTTTTCAATTCTACGGATTCAGAAGGTTTCATTCTTCCGGACAGGATTAATGAAAGTTCTTTTCTTCTCAATGCCGCATCAAATCTAAGTTTCTCTTCTTCGGTTTCCGGTTCGATTTTAGGAATCGGAATCGGACGGTTGAATTCATCTACCGCAACAAATGTATAAATACCTTCGTTCGTATGAGTTTTGGTTTGATTAATAGGATCATCCAACCATACATCTACATAAATTTCCATGGATGTAGAAAATGCCCGCGAAACTTTGGATTCCAAAACTACTATTCCGCCTTCCGGAATCGGATGATTAAAGGAAACATGGTTCACCGAAGCCGTTACCACACGTCTTTCGCAATGTCTCGCCGCCGAAATCGATGCGCAACGATCCATTCTTGCGAGCAATTCGCCTCCAAACAGATTTCGGAGAGAGTTGGTTTCGTTGGGCAAAACGATATTGGTCATTACCGTCAATGATTCTGAGGCTTTCTTGATTTTTTCCATTTAGAAGTAGATTTTTTTTTCGAACTCCATTTTTTTTCAGGAGCGATGGTTGTGGCTGTTGAATCTGTTTTTAGGGAGTCTATGGCCAGTGGTTTGATCACTGCGGAATCCACTTTTGCTGATGGATTCTCAATTTTTTTTTCGATGGGCTTGCCGAAGCCTTTTTCAAAAGATTTCTGGCCGAAAATTGTTTCCGGTTGCGATAATCCTAGGTAAGTAATCACGCCGATTCCCAATAAAACTGGAACGAGCCAGAAAACTGTTTTGCTGAAACGATATGGTTTTGCCCCATCTTCTACGCTTTCAATTGGGTTTGAGTTTTTAATTTTTGAAAGATTGATTTCTTCCAAACCATAAAAATCCGGCGATAAGTTTACAGTTCTTTCGCCAGTGAAGTGCAGTTTGCTGTCATCAAGGAAGAAAGTTCCTATGTTTTCGATGGCAATTTTACCATCTTTTTCCAGGGTGGAATTCCAGAAATTGGTGAGTTTTCTCAGTTCAATTTCGGCTTCGATGCGGGAGATTTTGTTTTGTTGTACTATAAAATCCGCCAGATTTTCATCTTTTTCAGAAGTTTCTGTACGAAAGGCAACCTCTTTTCCCGGTGGCAAGATATGAGCATTTTCATTGTCCAGTGATGCGTTGGTGTTCTTCAAATAGAAAACACCAAAACCCGGAATGTTCACATGACCATGCTTGTTGAGAAACTCGAGAATAAGAACTGAAAAATTCATATTTCGCAAATTTATGTTTTTTGAATGATTTATTCAAAAATAAAAATATTTGTTGCGAAAACCATTAGTCAAAATATTCATTTCCAGGTTTTTATTTGCTTTGTTGTTTGTTTTTCAAGCCCAATGAAACTCTGGTTGTATTACCAAAGTGATTACAATCATTCATACAATTTATAGCAAGCATTATGGTAGCTTTTTTACCTATTTTCAACTTTATTTCGAATTTTTTTTGTGATCATTTTATTTTTTAAGGCACAGTACTTGCAACAGCTTTTGAAACAATCAAAAACAAAATATTATGGCAAATGCACAATCTCCGCACGAAGATCTAAGCGGAAACAAGGCAATTGAAAAAATTAAAGAAATCGCAGAATCAGCAGGGACCTGTTTTTTTTCAACAAATGTAAACAACGAGACAAAAAGTAGACCCATGGCTCTACAGGAAGTGGATGAACAGGGCAATCTTTGGTTTTTGAGCGACGTGAACAGTGATAAGAATCAAGATATCAAAAATGATTCTCATGTAGAACTTTATTTTATCAATAACTCAAAATACGAATACATTTTTATTAAGGGCAAAGCGAGTGTTTCTCAAGATAAAGCACTTATTGAAAAGTATTGGACGAATTTTGCGAGTGCTTGGTTCGATGGAAAAGACGATCCCAGTATTAGCGTAATTAAAGTTTCGCCAAGCGATGGTTATTACTATGAAACAAAGGAAAATAAACTCATCGCAATGTCTAAGATGATTTTCGCTGCTGTTACGGGAAGCGCTATTGAAGATGGAGGTGTGGAAGGTAAACTAGATGTTTAGTGAAAACTCCGTTACCATACCATTCTAAATACAATCAACTTTCAGCGGAAGAAGAGGCTCTGTTAAAAGACGCTTTGTCTTCCGTCGAGTTTTTTGTTAAAAGATCGAAGCGAATAAGCGCGGTGGATTACGCCACCAGAGACGCTCATGCAAAGTCTTATGCATACATTAAAGCAGTTTTTGAGCCGTCCAATGATGAAGCCGTTAAAGAATTTTTTCCTCAGGAGTCGTACGAGTCGTTAGTCCGATTATCGCATGCAAATCTTAAGATATCAAAATCTGATAAGCAACTTCCTATTTTTGGTTTTGCATTGAAAATTAATATAGCCGAATCGAAGGAAGTCAATTATCCATTGGTTAATTTTCCAGTGTTTCCTACAGATTCAGTCAAAGGATTTTTGAAGTTATTTATCAAAATCAATCAGTTTTTCACGAGTTCATTTTTAATAAAGCCGTTTAAAGTATTGGGAATTATTTCGGCCGTCTCACCCATGTTTTTGGAAATGTTGAATCTTTCATTTTTCAAAGCGCTGAAAACTTGGGTTAAAAATTTTCACCATTTCATTTTAGCCAGAAGTTATTATTCGGTTGGTGTGTATCGATTAGGAAATAAGATGATTAAATTAAAATTGGTCCCTAATCTTTTCGATCCCGAATTTAAAGAAAGTGAGTCTATTCATGAAAATGTGAAAGCATATCTTCATCAAGAAAAATTGCAGTACGATATCTTTTATCAGCTGGCAAACAATGAAAAAGACCAACCTATAAATACCTTAACAAGAGAATGGAAGAGTACAGAGTTTAAACATTTTGGTACATTAACTGGCTTGCGGGTTGTCGAAGAGAGTGGTTTAGATTTGGAAAGACTATCTTTCAATCCTTTTGTAAATATGGAAGCGCTTCAACCAGTTGGTAAAATTCAACATCTCCGAAAGTCGGTTTACGAGAAATCAGAAAAAATGCGAAATAATTTAAACAGCTAATAACTAGTTAAATTTCAGTTAGATGAAATTGAATATTTTAATCATTTTTTCTTTTAAGGCCTAAGCACAAAGGTTTTTTGGCATCTCGTTTGTAAGTTTTTTGACAACTAAAATATTATTTATTAACAATAAAAAACAAAATATTATGGGAATTCTTACGTGGATTATTTTCGGACTTATCGCAGGAGCAGTTGCTAAGGCTATTCACCCAGGAGCAGATCCTGGAGGTTGGATTGTAACTATCCTTATCGGTATTATTGGTGCTGTTGTAGGAGGTTGGTTAGGTTCTATGATTTTAGGAGTAGACGTTACCGGTTTCAACATTTCAAGTTTTTTAGTAGCGATTGCAGGCGCAGTTATTTGTCTTGCGATTTATAGAATGGTCGCTAAATAAGCTCTTCAGATCAATATTCTGATTCATAAAAGCCTCAAAAATCTGTGGCTTTTTTTACTATATTTTTTTTAAACCAAATACAATATCATGAAAAATACATCAGAAGTAGACTTAAGTTTAATTAATAAAACTGCAGTAATCACGGGAGCATCCAGTGGTGTAGGTCTTGCCACGGCGCAATTATTTGCAAAAAACGGCTATCAAATTGTGCTTGCTGCCAGAGGTGAGGAAGGTTTGCAAAAAGCCACCGACCAATGCCGAAATTTGGGTGCAACAGCATTTTACAAGGCAACCGATATGGGTTCTGCTGAGGACGTGAAATCTTTGGTCGATTTCACGCTGGAAAAGTTCGGACGCATCGATGTTTGGGTAAATAATGCCGGAGTTATGGCCAGCGGAAAATTTGAGGAAATCCCGATGGATATTAACGAGCAAGTTATCAGAACCAACTTGATAGGGTATATGCATGGCGCGTACTACGTTTTGCCTGTTTTCAAAGAGCAAAATCAAGGAATACTTATCAATAATGTATCTATTGGTGGTTTTATGCCGGCGCCGTTCAGTTCGGTTTATTCCGCAACAAAAACAGGAATTAAGGGCATGATGAGCGGTTTGCAAAGCGAGTACAGTACGTATCCACAGATTCACATTTGTAATTTGTATCCACAGGTTCAGCGTTCAACAGGAAATATGCATTCGGCAAAATATTCAGGATTAGATTTTAAAATTCCGCCTTTCGCGGCCGATCCAAAAGATACCGCAAAGGCAATCTTTAATCTTGTGAAAAATCCGAAAAAAGATAAATTCCCAGATGTCAGCTCGTACCTCATCAAATTCGCACACGATTTATTTCCACATGGCGTAACCAATTTAGCAACTAGCGGACTGAGATTGATGATGAAGATGAATAAAAATAATGCCGACGATAGCGGAAATATTTTGGAGCCATCACAATATCCACACCGAATTTATGGCGAGACAAGCCTTCCTGTTCCTTCAAAAACAACAAAAAAAGTGTTGGCAGCATCTTTATTATTAGGGGCAGGATTAATTTATTTTAACCAGAAAAAGAAAAAATAAAATCGCCGATTAGAATTATCTGTGTAACAAAGTTTACTAAATCGTTTTAAGTTTAAAATCCAAACAATGTTGCTTAAATTCACATCCAAAGGTATTTGCTGCGTTCCGGGCAAATTTTATATTGATCCGTGGCGACCTGTGGATTTAGCGGTCATCACGCATGGGCACGCAGATCATGCGCGAGGTGGAATGAAAAAATACCTGTGTCATCAATTTACAAAACCGATTCTCTATTCCAGAATTGGTCGAGATATCGAATGTCACGGCGTCGATTACGGAGAGGTTTTAAATATCAACGGCGTCAAAGTTTCCCTTCATCCTGCAGGGCACATCATTGGCTCGGCGCAAATCAGGATGGAGTACGAAGGTTACGTGGCGGTGATTTCGGGCGATTATAAAATTCAGGATGACGGTTTATCAACCCCCTTTGAGTCGGTAAAATGCCACGAATTTGTTTCGGAAAGTACTTTCGGACTTCCCGTTTATAACTGGCTTTCTGTGGAGGATCAGGAAAAACAAATGCGAAATTGGGTAGAGCATAATCGAGCCAATGGTAAAACTTCCGTATTCATCGGTTATTCTTTGGGAAAATCGCAACGCATCATGAAAGCTTTGGAAGGGATGGGCGAGCTTAATGTTCATTACTCTATTGCAAAACTCAATGAAGCTTACGAAAGTGTTGGCGTTCATCTTCCCGACTATAAAGTGGTGGATTTGCGCGAAGACAAAAAACATCTCGATGGAAAAATTGTGATTCTTCCGCCAGCGTTGGTGGATAATCCGGCGATGAAGAAAATTCCTAATATGGCGTATGCAATTTGTTCGGGATGGATGCAAATTCGTGGAGCAAGACGTTGGCGGAGTGCCGATGCGGGTTTTGCAATGAGTGATCACGCCGATTGGCAGGGCTTAATTGAAGCTATTAAAGCTACGGAAGCCGAAAAAGTGCACATCACGCACGGCCAAACCGCGGTTTTTTCAAAATATTTAAATCAAATAGGAATCAATGCCGACGAAATCAAAACAGAATTTGGTGACGATGAGGAGAAAACTGACCTCGATGCAAGTGTTTAGAATGAGCTACTTAAATATGTGAAAGCTTTGTTAGTTCAACCGAATTTCTAAAAGAATTCTGTATCGAGAATGTCTATTTTTTTTGGACATTAAAATAAGTTCCGGACACGATTTTTCTTCATTTTTTTTTGAAAAATCAGTCGAATTATCTGATTCTAGATTTAAAAAACAGATCAAAAAATTTTAGGTTTAACAAATGAAAGATTTTGCCACTTTAATCAATGCGCTCGACAGCACCAATAAAACTTCCTTAAAGCAGGAAGCGATTTCCGAGTTCCTGAAAGTGGCCTCTTCACAAGATAAATTGTGGTTTCTTGCTTTGTTTACCGGAAAAAAACCCAAGCGAAATGTCAACTCCACCTTTATGAAAAGTTGGGCGATGGAAGTGGCCAACATTCCCGAATGGCTTTTTGTGGAAAGTTATTCTTCGGTGGGCGACTTGGGAGAAACTATTTCCCTGATTTTACCTCCGCCTACCGATAAAATCGAAATGTCGCTTTCCGAATGGATGCAAAAAATTATTGATTTAAAAGATTTTTCTGAAGCCGATAAAAAAGAATTTGTGTTAAACGCGTGGTCACATTTGGATTATGTCGAGCGATTTATTTTCAATAAATTATTGGGTGGCAGTTTCCGAATTGGTGTTTCATCTAAGACTTTAATTAACACCTTAGCAAAACATTATGACTTGGATCCCAGCGCGGTAACGCACAGCATTATGGGGCACTGGAATCCCGATGAGGTTGATTTTGAACATCTTGTAAAAGGGGAATACACCGAAACGCACCTCTCAAAACCCTATCCGTTCTGCCTTGCTTATGCTTTGGAAAAAGATTTAGAGGACTTGGGAGAGCCCGAAGATTGGTTGATTGAATTTAAATGGGACGGAATTCGGGGGCAGTTTATTAAAAGAAATGATGAGGTTTTTATTTGGTCGCGAGGCGAAGAGTTGGTCACGGATCAGTTTCCCGAAATTCGTGATGAGCTTTTGCAGTGGAATGGGAATTTCGTGATTGATGGTGAAATTTTGGCTTTCAAAGACGATAAAGTCCTCAATTTCAATGAACTTCAAAAAAGACTCAACCGTAAATCATTAACAAAAAAAATGTTGGAAGAAATTCCGATTGTAGTTTTTGCTTACGATCTTTTGGAATGGGAAGGCGAGGATTATCGGTCTAAAAAGATGTTAGAAAGACGTCTAAAACTTGAAGAATTGCTAGACGAAAATCCATCTGATAAAATCCGAGTTTCGGAGAAGATTGTTTTTGAAAGTTGGGATCAACTGGGCAAAATACGAGAAAATGCACGTGACATCAACAGCGAAGGTTTAATGTTAAAAAACTACCGTTCGCCTTACCACACCGGCAGGAAAAAAGGGGATTGGTGGAAGTGGAAAATCGATCCTTTGACGATTGATGCAGTTCTTATTTATGCCCAGAAAGGAAGCGGACGAAGAAGCGGATTTTACACTGATTACACTTTTGCGGTGAAAAAAGAAGACAAATTGGTTACGATTGCCAAGGCATATTCGGGTTTAACAGATAAAGAAATTCAAGAAGTAAGCAAATTCATTTCAAAAAATACGGTAGAAAAATTTGGTCCCGTGCGTACCGTGAAGCCCGAATTGGTTTTTGAACTGGCTTTCGAAGGCATTGGTTTCAGCAGTCGCCATAAGTCGGGCGTTGCGTTGCGTTTTCCTCGAATTTTACGATGGCGACGAGATAAAACTGCCGACCAAATTGATAATATCGAAGATATAAAAAAACTCATTACGTGACCCAAAAATTTCAACAATCGGAAGGTTATCAACTCGTCCAAAAATGGATGATTGAAAAAGGAATGTCGGCTTTTTCTTTTCAGAACGAAGCGTGGCAGCGCTTTTCAAACGGCTATTCCGGAATGGTTGTTGCTCCAACGGGTTTCGGAAAAACATACTCGATTTTTTTAGCGGTCATCATCGATTTCTTTAATCATCCGGAAAATTATAAATCTGGATTAAAACTTATTTGGGTAACACCTCTGCGTTCGCTCGCTAAAGATTTGGCCAGAGCAATGCAGGAAGCCATCGACGAAATCGGTCTGGACTGGGTAGTAGAAGTTCGAAATGGCGATACGGATGTCAAACAAAAGATGCGACAAACCAAGAATATGCCCGATATTCTGCTGGTAACGCCCGAAAGTTTGCACTTGCTTCTCGCTCAAAAAGAGCATCAACGGTTTTTCAAAAATTTAAAATGTGTAGCGGTAGACGAATGGCACGAATTGCTGAGCACCAAACGTGGCGTTATGGTTGAGTTGGCATTAGCTGCTTTAAAATTTGAAAATTCTAAGATTAAAATCTGGGGCATTACGGCGACGATCGGGAACTTAGATCAAGCCCTAGAAGTACTGATTCCCGATACCACTAAAAGAACGAAAGTGGTTGCCAAAGAGCAAAAAAAGATAGAAATTCTTTCTGTTTACCCTCCTGAAGTCGAAATTTTGCCATGGGCAGGGCATTTAGGAGGTAAATTGGTGCAGGAAGTAGTTCCGATTATTCTCAACAGCAAATCTACATTGATTTTTACCAACACGCGCAGTCAGTCGGAAATGTGGTACCAATTGCTTTTGGAAGCTTATCCTGATTTTGCGGGACAAATCGCTTTGCATCACAGTTCTATTGATGCCAATCTTCGGCAATGGGTAGAAGAAAATCTGAGTTCCGGTTTATTGAAAGCTGTGGTTTCAACGTCGTCGTTGGATTTGGGTGTTGATTTTAAACCTGTTGATACCGTCATCCAAATTGGCTCCAGTAAAGGCGTCGCGCGGTTTATGCAAAGAGCGGGGAGGAGTGGGCATTCCCCTTTTGAAACCTCAAAAATTTACTTCGTTCCCACACATTCCTTAGAATTCATTGAAGCATCTGCATTAAAAGAAGCGGTAAGATTGAAAATCATCGAGCATCGGGAACCCTTTGTTTTGGCTTTCGATGTACTTGTGCAGTTTTTGGTGACTTTGGCTCTGGGTGGCGGATTTTATCCCGATCAATTTTTTCCGGTCATTAAAAATACTTATGCATTTTCTGAAATTACGGAAGACGAATGGAAATGGTGCATTTATTTTATTACCCAAGGAGGAAAAACAGGAAAAAATTATGAAGAATTTCATAAAGTGGTTCCTCAAGAGGATGGCAAACTGACCGTGGAAAAACGTAAAATTGGAATGCTCCATCGGATGAATATCGGTGCCATCGTTAGCGATTCGATGTTGCGAGTGAAATTTCTATCAGGCGGTTATGTAGGAATGATTGAAGAATATTTTATCTCTAAACTTCACAAAGGCGACAAGTTTATTTTGGCCGGCAGAGTCTTAGAATATGCGATGCTTAAAGAAATGACTGTTTATGTGAAAGCCTCGAGTGGAAAGGCAATCACGCCAAGTTGGTTGGGCGGCAGGTTACCGCTTTCATCTAATTTAAGTTTCTTTTTGCGTAAAAAATTGGCCGAGTCTCTGTCTCCCAATGCTCGTGAAAAAGAGTTGCGTTTTCTGCATCCGCTTTTAGCCAATCAAAATAAATTTTCGCACATTCCTAAAGAAGACGAATTTTTGGTGGAACAAATTAAAACCCGTGAAGGTTATCATCTGTTTTTTTATCCTTTTGAAGGGCGTTTGGTACACGAAGTGATGGCAGGTTTATTGGCGTATCGCATTTCAAAATTATATCCCATCAGTTTTTCGATGGCAATGAATGATTACGGTTTTGAGTTATTTTCCGACCGTGAAATCAAACTCTCAGAAGAAGATTTACATCAGATATTATCTAAAGAAAACCTGATGCAAGACGTTATCAGCAGCGTAAATGCAACCGAAATGGCAAGACGAAAATTTCGTGATATCGCTGTAATTTCGGGAATGGTTGTGCAAACGATGCCTGGGCGACAGGTAAACAATAAATCTCTACAATCCTCATCAGGCATTATTTTCTCGGTGTTGGAAGATTATGATCCTGAGAATTTGTTGTTGAGGCAGGCCTACACCGAAGTTTTCAATCAACAATTAGAAGAAGCAAGGTTGGTACGTGCTTTCGAGAGAATTAGCACGAGTAAAATTGTCTATATTTTCTCCGATCGGTTTACGCCATTAAGTTTTCCGATTAAAGTGGACAGTTTGCGACAATCCTTGTCAAGCGAAGATTTGGCCACACGAATTCGAAAAATGCAGGAGAACAATTTGAAGAAAAAAAGTAGAAGGAAATGATTCTTGCAGAAAAGAAAATAATCATTAGAAATCAAAATTTTATTTTAACCAATCAGCGTGCGATGTTTTGGGTAGAATCTGCTTCGTTGATTTTTTCCGATCTGCATTTGGGCAAAACCGCTCATTTCAGAAAAAACGGAATTGCATTACCCGACAATTTAATTCAGAATGATTTGCGACGCTTGAGTGATTTGATTCATCATTTTCAACCTGATAAATTAATAATTGTTGGGGACTTTCTACATGCGGGAAAGAACTCCGAATTGGATATTTTTCATAGGTGGAAACTTCAATTTCCCAATCTTAAAATGATTTTGGTTAAAGGAAATCACGATCGCTTTTCCAAAGGCCATTTGCTCCAATTGGGTGTGGATGAAATTTACGAAACGTATGAAGAAGATGAGTTGATTTTCAGCCATGAAAAACTTGAAAATCAGGAAAAATTCGTGATTTCAGGACACTTGCATCCTGGAGTGCGAGTGAAAACTGCGATCCAGCGGTTTTTGAGATTTCCAAGTTATATTGTAACTCCACAACAACTGATCTTGCCAGCTTTCAGCTCTTTTACGGGATTGGACACTAAAAATCACCCTGAAAAATCTCAATATTTCTTTTTTACAGAAGACGGGCTTTATGAAATTTGAGAAATTCCCTCCGTTCCCGAGACTATTGTTCTCTATGGCATTAAGAAATTACAAAGATTGGCGTAAAATAGACTTATTAAAATCATCAATAACTCAAAAGCTCAGCGTAGGCTCTTTCTGCGGCTTTTAAGACTTCGGCATTTTGTTCTTCAGTAAAGTAAGTGTTGATGATGGAAGTGAAATTTTTCCTAAACGTGCCAATTTGGTCACCGTACATTCCAAAATAATTAAACTCAACATTGAAAAAATCAGGATTTTTTTGGAGTTGTTTTTTAATCACATTTCCCCCGAGTGACGCGGCTTCAATCACATAAAACATTCCTAAAGCTTCTGCTTCGGAAGCAATGTCCTTTGTGTTTTCAGTTCTGTTTTGATGAAGTCCTAGATTTTCCCAAATTTCTTCTGCCGTTGTCAATGAATTATAGAAATCAATATACTCCAACTCTGTTGCATTGCCAAGATTTGTATAAGGTTTGAACTCCAAGAAATAATAATGATGATCTTTCTTACGGAGATTGGGAGGCCGATGAGGTTTATGCTGTTATTGTGAATTTCGTGTTCCGCCAAGCGCAGGAGCAGAGGTTCAGCGATTAAATTTATCACTTATATCCCGAACAGCGTTGGCGAAACAAAATTTAAAGCTCTTGCTCCCAGAGAAGATCCAAGAAGCCTGACAAACTGATCTACTATTGTATTTAAAATTGAAAATAGAGCTTATTGAATGACTTATTGATTTATCCATTAATTTTGAAATAAACTCAAAAAATAAAACAATGTTAGTTTTTCCCGAACTATTTGGACCAACTAAGATATTTATACCTGGATTTAGCTTTAGTTCAAAATCTGATAACGATTTGAATCCATCAACTTTAATGTTTGTAATCATGATATTGGTTATAAATTACACATAACGGAAAAAGTATTGGCGAAGTGCGGGCTGAATAGAACGAAAAGTTCAATTTAGACTAAACGTAGCCGATGCTTTTTTCTTACACTAAATTACTCTTTTTGTGGAATAAAAAAGCAGCGGCGGATAAATTTTACAAAAAGTTCAATTTTTACAGTACCCCGCATTTTAGCAATACAATGTAATTGTAATATCTTAATTATTTTCAAAATATTGCTAGTAACCACAACAAAACAGGATTTGTGGAGAGTATGTTTCAAAAAGTGGTTTGTCGCAATGGTAGCGTGTGTTTTGGATGAAAAACAGGTAAACCAAACTGTAATAGTTTTTTCAGAAAAACAGGGCATAGGAAAAACTACCTGGATAGAAAAACTAATGCCGAAGCCATTGAAAGAATATATCTTTTCCGACTATCAACCCGAGCAATAAAGACACACTCATTCATTTGGCGGAATGTATGTTAATCAATCTGGATGAGTTAGAAAATCACAACAAAACAGAAAGCCGTTCCCTAAAAGAAATCATCACAAAAACCCATATCAGAATGCGAAAGGCTTATGGTCATAACAATGAAAATATGCCTCGCAGAGCAAGTTTTGCATATTGACATCAACAAAGTCTATGCGCAGGCTGTTGCTCTAAAAAAATCTGAATTTCGCCATTGGTTCAACCAGGAGGAAATCAAAGAGATAAATGCCAACAACGAACAATATCAGTTGAGAAGTCCGGAGGAAGAGTTGTTGCTGACCTGGTTTGAAAGTGCAGAAAAAGAAATCGCCCAGTACTTTTTAAACACCACACAAATTCTGCAAATGATAACAAGCCGCGCAAATCTAAATATTTCGGATGCTTCTGTAAACAAATTGGGAAAAGCGTTACGGAAGCACGGTTACAACCGGGTGATGAAAAATAACTCGTATGTGTACGCAGTTAATTTTTTGGAACCTGAAATAGTAGATGCAAAAAATAAAGAGGGTTCAGAGGCTAAGAAGGTATGTGCTGTGCAGCAGGAAATTGCGTTCCGCTTTAAATCGTGATTTTTAAATATATTAAAATTGAGATGTTTTTGTACTAAGTCTTTTCTACGGCAGGCTTTCCGCCCACTTTTTCAATCCTTTTCTTATCAGTTTCAAGTTTGAATTTCTTTGCAGATACAAGCGCGATTTCACTCATTGAGAAAATGCCGTTTAATAATATCAGTAAGAATATAATCAGTATTTCCATGTAATAATATTTTGCTTCCTGAAGAACGAATGTGTTATGCACAAATATAGTTAACCTAAATAATAATGTAATTTTGAGAGGTTTTAAGGTTACGCTGGTAGATAGGAAGTCTTTATTTCTCACAGCTGTAAATTATACCATCATCCGCTTAAATCTTCCCACACTAAAAGTATGGTATATTTTACATTTGCACTAAACTTTTATGAAGATGAATAATGTAATAAAAAATATACTGATTCCCCTAGACTTTACCCGTAAAAATGAAAAATTTCTGAACATCGCTGCAGCGATGGCTAACCGTCAGGGTGCTAAGGTGCATGTTCTGAATGTGGTCCCTTACTCATTGTTGGGAACGGGGAGTGCATCAAGCGGAAAATTTTTTTTCCACGGAAACGCAATGATTGAATCTGCGGAAAAACAGTTGGCAACTTGCAAAATGGTGATGAGTCAAATTACAAATGAAGATGTTATCGCCCAATACTCCATTGGATCTGTCGCTACAGAAGTTATGAAATACAGCAATCAGAAAAACATAGACCTCATTTTGATGCCTGTGCAATATCCAAAACGAAGACCGGGCTTCATCAGCTCGAATACTTATGAGATTATCGCAAACAGCGCGGTACCGGTCATAACGATTCCTGAAAATTTCAATAAGGAAAAGTTTGAAAAAATCCTTTTTCCGATTCGCAATGTAAAGGCGGTGGAAGATAAACTTCAGTCTGTAATGCCCATCGCCAAAAAGAATAGAGCCAAAGTTCGTCTTGTGGCTATCGACGCTTTCGATCGAAAGAGTAACATCCGAAATTTAGAAAATAAAGTACAGCTTTTTGGTGAGCAATTACACAATTCAAAAATTGCTTCAATTAGAGAGGATTTAAAATTCTCTTTGGAACCTCACAACGATATTTTGGCAATCGGAGATGAAAATAATTCAGATTTGATTGCGGTGAATGTTTCTACGAAAAAATCTTTTACACAACTCTTCAAAAATAATTTTACTGAAAATATAGTTTACAAATCCAAAAGACCAGTTTTTTTCTTCCGCAATGAAGAAGATGCTACGCCCGCACAGGAATATGTTGCTATGCCTTATCCAATGATGCCGGTCTAAAAATAACGAACACAAATGCAAATTATAAAGTTTTCCAATACACACATTCCGCTGTCTTACCGTCACGAAGTTGCTAATTTTCTTTTTGAGCATTTACAAGAATTTGGCGATCCGAAAGACGACATTGTGCTTGCCTTAAACTATGTTTCCGAAAATGAAAACGGAAAAGGCGGTTATCTGCTTGTCGCTACAGACAAAGAAATGATTGTGGGTGCAGTCGTAGTCAATAAAACAGGGATGCAGAAATACATTCCCGAAAATATTTTAGTTTACATTGCTACCCACGAAAAATACAGAGGCAGAGGAATTGGAAAAAAACTCATGCAGGAAACAATCAAGGTTTGCGATGGTGCTATTGCGCTGCATTGCGAACCTGATAATCCCGCAAAATATCTTTACTAAAAATTAGGCTTTACTTCGAAATATCTCGAAATGCGCCTACCAAACGAAAAAAAATGTCAATAGTAATACTCAACAGAAGAAAACTAAGGGAGAATTTCAATTATCTTAATCGTTTTTTTTCTGAAGAAAATATAGAATGGAGCGTGGTAACCAAAGTGCTGTGCGGTAACGATACATTTCTGTATGAAGTGCTTTCGTTGCCTATTGGCGAGTTCTGCGATTCCAGAATTTCAAATTTAAAAAAAATAAAAGCCTTAAACCCGGACGTAAAGACCGTTTATATTAAGCCCGTCCCTTTAACTTTTGTGGATGATGTTGTAAAATATGCTGATGTGAGTTTTAACACAGAAGTTGAAACCTTGTCTTTGTTGTCCAGTAAAGCAGTCTCGCTGAATAAATTTCATAAAGTTGTTATAATGATTGAAATGGGTGAATTGCGGGAAGGTGTCGTTCGGGAAAGGATTTTAGATTTTTTTGGTAAAATATTGAAACTTCCCAATATAGAAGTGGTGGGTATCGGCACTAATCTTTGCTGTATGAATGGCGTGTTGCCCGATTACGACAAAATGAAACTGCTTCACGAGTCGAAACAAGAAATTGAAAAGACCTTCAATATTCGTATTCCCTATATTTCAGGAGGTGCATCTGTTTCGATACCGTTGGTGTTGAACGGCGAAATGCCACCGTATATCAACCATTTCCGGATTGGCGAAACTTTGTTCTTTGGAACCAATATTTACGACGATACCCTTATTGAAGGCATGCATCACGATGTCTTTAAACTGAACGCCGAAATTATTGAGATTAAAGAAAAACCCAATATTCCCGAAGGAAAATTAGGAACAAATCTCACCGGAGAGAAAAAAGATTTTAATAACCTGAAAAAAATAAAAAATACCACAAGGGCCATTGTGGATATTGGTCTGTTGGATTTGTCACCCAAAAATATTAAGCCCGTCAATAAAAACCTCGAAATCGTGGGGCAAAGCAGTGACATGCTGGTCTTGGACCTGCAAAATTCCTACAAAAATTATAAAGTGGGAGACACGGTTGCTTTTGAGCTGAACTATATGAGCTTGTTGAGCCTTATGAACTCTTCCTACGTACAAAAGAAAGTCATTTCAGATGTTCACTGTCATATAAAAAAAAGAAAAAACCGTTTCCTGGAACGCATCTGCTAATTAACTGTTTCATAATTTTAATTTATAATTTGTTCCATGGCAGTGTTGAAATATACCATAATTTATTTTATGGTATATTTTATCTTTGTGGTATATTTTACATCGCTTATGGAAGATTTTGACACCTTGATAAAATATACTATTAAGAACATAAAGGAGCATGATGCGGACGTGGTAGATTTTGCTTTTTACAGGTTTGCTCACTTCTTGAAGGATGCCCCGCATCTTTCGGAACCACACCGCCACGATTTTTACGCTTTAATTTACACTATTAAAGGTAATGGCTCGCACAGCATCGATTTTGAAGAATATCTAATCGCACCAAACCGGCTTTTTTTCATCAATTACGATCAAGTACATTCTTGGAATATTGCTTCCGATGTCGAAGGGTATATCCTGCTTTTTTCAAAATCTTTTTACAATCTTATATTTACCGGTAATGATTTGGTGCAAAGCGATACGGCGGTAGAAAGTTTGCCGGTATATATCGACATACCCGAAGACGAGAAACATTTTTGGCTGAACATTTTTGAAAACATCAAACTCGAATTCCAAAAAAAGGAAGGCTATTCTCGGGAAGTCATCTGTTTGTTGCTGAAAACCTGCGTGCTGAAGATGTCCTCGGCGTCAGAGAACTCTAAATTCGAGGCTTCTGTCTCAGACCACAAGGGTTTATTGGTTTCCGAGTTCCGTAAGCTGGTCAATCTGCAGTTTCGGGAGAAGAAAATGCCTAAGGAATACGCTGCTCAATTGTCCGTAACGCCTAATTACCTTAATGCAGTGGTAAAAGAATATCTTGGCAAACCGGCCGGAAACGTCATTAAAAACCGTATTGTTTTGGAAGCCAAACGGCTGCTTTCGCACACAAAACTTTCCGTGAGGCAGATTTCTTTGGAATTGGGTTTTAGCGACAATTCTCATTTTGGGAAATATTTTAAAAATTCCACAGGTCAAACACCCGAAACATTCCGTAAGAATCTTCAGCATTAAAATTTTCCTTAGTCCGAACCGTTTTCCCAAACTTCAGGAAAACAATATTTAACATTTAAATCTAAAATTTAAAATCATTAATATGATGAACTCAACACAACATATAGAAATTTGTCCCTTAAAACCTGAACAGTATTCAGAATTATTGGACGTCATGAAGATGGCCTATCCCAATTGGCAGGTCGGTTATTGGAGTGAAAAATCCATTCAAAAACTAACACAAATTTTTCCGGAAGGGCAGTTGGTTGTCCTTATCGAAGGAAAAGTTGCCGGATGCGCATTCTCGCTAATTGTGGATTATGAAAAATTTGGCGACAGGCACACCTACGAACAAATCACCGGCAATTACACCTTTTCTACATTTGATGAAAACGGAAAAACGCTTTACGGTATAGAAGTCTTTATCCACCCGGATTACAGAGGATTACGATTAGGCAGAAGGTTGTATGATGCACGAAAAGAACTAGCCGAAAAACTGAACCTTAAGAATATTATTTTCGGTGGCAGAATTCCTTTTTATCATAAATACGCCTATGAACTTTCACCAAAACAGTATCTTGAAAAAGTAAAACACAAGGAAATTTATGACCCGGTGCTGAGTTTTCAGATGAGTAACGATTTCCACGTGAGAAAAATTATTAAAAACTATATTCCGGATGATGTGCAGAGCAAGGAGTTTGCAACGCTTTTGGAATGGAACAATGTCTTTTATGAAGATGAAGATTCCGACAAAAAAACACCAAAGAAAAACGTCCGCATCGGCTTGGTGCAGTGGAAGATGAGGATGTATAAAAATTTGGATGATCTCTTTACACAGGCAGAATATTTTGTGGACGCCATTTCCGGCTACAAATCGGATTTTGCCTTGTTTCCGGAATATTTCAACACCTCGCTGATGGCGGAATTCAAAAATGTTTCTGAAGCCGAAGCCATGCGTTTGCTTTCCAAATACACGCTTCAAATCCGGGATAAATTTAGTGAATTGGCTGTTGCTTACAACGTCAATATCATTGCCGGAAGTATGCCTTTCTACGAAAACGGCGAACTGAAAAACACGGGTTTCCTGTGCCATAGAAACGGGAAAATAGACCGTTACGACAAAATTCACATTACGCCCGACGAAACCAAATATTGGGGCTTGAAAGGTGGAGATACTATTAAAACTTTTGACACCGATGCCGGAAAAGTGGGCGTTTTAATTTGTTACGATGTCGAATTTCCGGAACTTCCCAGAATCTTGGCAGACCAAGGTATGCAGATTCTGTTTGTGCCTTACCTTACCGATACGCAGAATGCCTATATGCGTGTAAGAAAATGTGCCGAAGCCAGAGCCATAGAAAACGAATGTTATGTGGCGATTACGGGAAATGTAGGCAATCTTCCGCAGGTGGAAAATCTCGATATTCATTATTCGCAAAGTGCGGTTTTCACACCAAGTGATTTTGCCTTTCCGAGTAACGCCGTGAAAAGTGAATCCACACCAAACACTGAAATGATTTTGATATCTGATGTAGATTTAAAATTATTGGACGAACTCCACGAATATGGCAGCGTAAGAAACCTGAAAGACCGCAGAAGTGATCTTTATAAAATTATGTCCTGCACCAAGGTGCTTGAAGTGAAAGAGATTGCTTCAGGACGAAAACTGCCTGTAGAAGTGGAAGCGCGTTATATCGGCCTTAGAAACCGCGTAGATATGCCGGTCGGAACTATAGGAATGATTGGCATCAACGAAATTATGCAGGAAAAACGTAAAGAAAAAAATGTAAGAAATGGAAAAGTCCGTTCATAAAAAACTCAACGAGTTACAGTCCACTGCAATCAGCGGAATGTCGTTGGTTTCATTCTCGGGATGAATATGATCGGCATAAATTTTTCTGTTTTGATGGGCGCTTCCGCCGCTTTATTGGTGGGTATTGGTTTGGGTTTGCAGAATATTTTCAGCGACTTTGTTTCAAGAATTGTGTTGCTGTTGGATTCGAGCATTAAAGTGGGCGATATTATTGAAGTGGATAACCTGGTGTGACAGGTGAAGGAAATTAATTTGAGAACTACCACCGTTTTAACGCGGGACGACAAATATGTGATTCTGCCCAATACTTTTCTCACCAAAAATAATCTGTTCAACTGGACGCACAGCAATCTCAATTCAAGGTTTGATATTCAGGTTGGCGTTGCTTACAGTTCCGATGTTCAAACTGTTATGGATATTTTAAAATCTGTAACTGCCGCTAATCCTAAAGTGGCAAAAACACCGGAACCGTTCGTTAGATTTAATGATTATGCAGACTCTGCCCTCATTTTTAATGTCTATTTCTGGTCAAGTGATCCGTTCAGGGTAGAAAATCTTAAAAGTGAATTGAGAGTTAAATATTTTGAAGCGTTCAGAGAGCACGATATTGAAATTCCTTTTCCTCAGAGAGTTGTTCACCAGGTAAAATGATGAGGATTTATTAATCAATATGTAATCTAAATGGAAACCGGAAAATTAATACAGTCATTTCAGGACAGTTGGAACAGTTTTGTAGAACAGATTCCCAGTATCCTTGCCGCAATTTTGGTAATTGCACTGGGTATTTTTATAGCCAATAAACTCACGGACCTTTCACGGAAGTTTATAGCAGGCAAATCGGCAGACCCTTTGATGACCAATTTTTTGATCAAAGCCATTAAAACGGTATTTGTCATTATCGTTATTATGTTCGGGCTGAAAGTTGCCGGTTTGGACGGAATTGCTACAGGAGTTTTAACAGCGGCAGGTGCTTCCGCAGTGATTTTGGGATTTGCCTTTAAAGATATTGGCGAAAATTTTATTTCGGGAATTATTCTGTCCTTCAACAGGCCTTTCAACATTAATGATACGGTGAGCATTGGCGATATATTCGGCAGGGTGAAATCCATGGAGTTCCGCTACACCAAACTGAAGACTTTTGACGGAAAAGATGTCTACATTCCGAACAGCGACGTGATAAAAAAACCGGTGTTCAACTTTACCGAAGACGGTTATTTCCGGATGGATTTTATGGTCGGAATTGCTTATGAAAACGATATCGACCAAGCCAAAAAAATCATTTTGAACACGATGAACAGTCATCCGCTTTCCTTAAAAGATGAAGACCGCGAACCTTTCGTAATGACGGACGAACTGGGTGTTAATTCCATCAATATCAAGATCTTTTTCTGGGTAGCAGCCGAAGATTACCGGCGCGATGCCCTGATGATTCGCAGCGAAATGATTGATCAGGTGAAAATCAATCTGCTTGCCAACGGAATTTCTATGCCGGCCAACATTCAGGGGACCATTTCGGGACTTCGGGACTTTTTTCTTTCTCACACCTTTGCTTCATAATCTTAAACAAACAATTTTTATGGAAGCAATTATTTTATCCAAAGAGCAATTTGATGGTCTAATCTCAAAAATTAATGAGATTCACGAAAAACTTAACGCTAAGACAGCACCAAAACAGGAAGTATTCCTGGACAATGAAGAATTAATCGCAATGCTGAAAATCTCACGCAGAACTGCACAGACCTGGCGCGATGAAGGTAAAATTTCTTTTTCCCAGGTAGGCAGTAAAATCTACTACAAACTGTCTGATGTTGAAAAGACAATGCAGGATCACTGCAACAAATCCTTCGCAAAAAAGTGAATGTTATTCAACTACCTGCGCTTTGCTAAGCGTTAGCGCCTTTGCGAACCTTAAAATTATGCGCAAAGACTGTAAAGAAAATACTTTGCGGACTTTGCGTATAATTTTTCAATTTAAAATCTAAAATGCAAAATCTAAAATTTCAAATAATGAAATCCACCATATTCAAAAACTTCAACGAAGTAACCGAACAGAAAGACATTCTAAAAATCTTATCAGATATAAAAACCGGCGTATATCAAAGCGCAATCACATATTTAAGAAAATCTCTAGCCGACGATAAAAAGGAAGCCGCAGAGAGAGCCAAAAAATCACTTCCCGCATTTACACCCAGTGCAACATTCAACGGAGGTAGAAAAATGGAATTCCTTACCAATTACAACGGCTTAATGGTACTGGATATAGACAAACTCGAAAAAGAAAAACTGCAGCAGTGTAAGACCAAAATCAGAATGGATGATTTTGTATTTGCTTCATTCGTAAGTCCTTCAGGAAATGGACTAAAAATTTTCGTGAAAGTTTCGACGGATAAAGAACAGCATAAAGAAACTTTTTTGAAACTTCAGCGATATTTCGAAGAATTATTGCAGGTAGGAATCGACAAATCAGGAAAAGACATAACCCGGCTTTGCTTCTTTTCTTACGATCCTGAATTATACCTGAACGAAAATGCTGAAACATTTTATTCAAATGCTGAGAAAGGTTCTAATGAAAAAAAGCAAAATCCTATAAGTACCGATAACCGAAAATCAACAACCGATAACGAAGAAGCCATTTACGAGCACAGTGTAAGATTTACCGAGAAAAAAATCCAGTTCACAGAAGGCAACCGCAATAATTTCGTTTTTGCTTTGGCCAATAATCTCAACCGCAAAGGTATTTCCGAAGCAATGGCTTTAGGCTATATTTTAGCAGATTACGGTTATTACGCAAAAGAAGTAACAACCGCAGTTCAAAGTGCCTATCAAAACACCGCAGAACATAACACAGATACTAGCAAGCCAAATCCAAAAAAATCAAAACCCGAGCGATTGACAAGCGATAGAAAAAATTCCGGTGAATCGTCCGTGACAAAAACCCCAGATGGAAATTTCTCTGATGACGAGGAAGAACAACCTTCATATATTGACAAATTGGAGAACTTCTTAAACAACCGTTACAACTTTCGATACAACACTGTTTTAGGAAAACTGGAATTCAAAACTTTGAAAGCCTATAAATATAAGCCAATGACCGACTTCACAGAAAACTCAATCCTTCGCGAAATTTTGAAAGCAAAAGTGAAATGCAGTATCAATTCCTTGCGGAATTTACTCCATTCCGACTATTGCGAAATGTATGATCCGTTTGAAGATTACTTCAACAATCTGCCTGTAAATTCTGATGTAACCGACTACATAGAACTGCTTGCAGACACCATAACCACTACAAAACAGGATTTGTGGAGAATATGCTTTAAAAAATGGTTTGTCGCAGTGGTAGCGTGTGTTTTGGATGAAAAACAGGTAAACCAAACTGTAATAGTTTTTTCAGGAAAACAGGGCTTAGGAAAAACCACTTGGATAGAAAAACTAATGCCGAAACAACTCAAAGAATATATCTTTTCCGGAACCATAAACCCGAGCAATAAAGACACTTTAATTCACTTGGCAGAATGTATGCTGATTAATTTGGACGAACTCGAAAACCTTAATAAAACCGAAATTGGTTCACTAAAAGAAATTATTACAAAAACCCATATCAGAATGCGAAAAGCCTACGGCCACAACAATGAAAATATGCCAAGACGCGCCAGCTTCGCCGGCTCCGTCAACACCGCCCAGTTTTTAAATGATACTACAGGTTCAAGAAGATTTTTATGTTTTGAAGTAGAAAACATAGAATACACTCATAATATTGATATTCACAAAGTTTATGCACAGGCTTTGCAATTACACAAATCAGGTTTCCGCCATTGGTTTAACCAGGAAGAAATCAAAGAAATTAATGCCAATAACGAACAGTATCAGTTAAGAAGTCCGGAAGAGGAATTGCTTTTGACCTGGTTTGAGCCTGCTACGAAACAAAATGCGAATGCATTCATGAATACTACGCAAATTGCCGTAGCGTTAGCAGAAAGAGCCAAAATGAATATCACAGACGGAACGGTTCATAAATTGGGTAGGGCATTGAAAAAACACAATTTCTTGCGCCACACAAAAAACAATGCTTATGTTTATGCTTTAAAAGAACTTACGTTTTCAGAAGTAGAAGCGAAAATGAAGAATTCTGAAAGCGAAAAAGAAAATATTTCTCAGGTAAAACAGTTGCCATTTAGGTTTACCGAATAAGATATTTAGAAAAGTGCAGATTAGTTTCTGCACTTTTTTTACTGCGAGAAATCATTGAAAAAATAAAAAAAATGTATTTCTATAAAAAAAATGTATTAAATTTGTTCTGTATTTCATTGTAATGCGTTGTTTTTCTCACATACTTTCGTTAATTTATATACTTGCATTTTTGTTAGTGTATACTTCCTCGCAGGGTTGTGAAACTATAGAAAAACCACTTTCCAAAGTGATGGTTACAGGAAAAACATTTATCACCAAATCCCCACTTAAAAAAATATCAGAATGCACCGGTGAAAACTGCAACGCAGGGTGCTGTGACAAAGGAGCTCACAAACATGGTTCCGAAGATTGCAACGGTAGTTGCAACAGTAGCGGTTGCGCAATGGGACATTCTTTCTCGGGATTTGCAAATCTAAATAATTTATTGGGCTTTAATTCTTTAGTAATTGCTTACCGAAAAAAGTCCTCCTTCTATTATCAGAATCCAATTTATTCTTTTGGCTTTCATAACATTTGGCAACCGCCAAAAATAGGTTAATATTCTTTTTGCGTAGCCAGAAGTGTGTCTATACTTCCGCTTTCGTTGTTTCTCAAAATTTTTAAAAAGAACATTAAAATGCACTAGCGTAAAATTCGGTTTGTGCGCTTTATTCACAATTAATCTATTAGAAAAATGAAAACAATCATTACTGTAGCATTCGTTGCTATTACACTTACCTCCTGCAAAAAATTTGAAACAAATAACCAGAATACACGGATGCAGGAAGATATGGATCATTCAACTACGATTTATGAAAATGGTTCTATGATGCAGGATTCCGCAAAGATGAACGGAAATATGGATCATAACAATATGGCTGAAAAAACCGAAGATGCAAAAACAACCGTAACCACGAAACAGGGAGATATTAATTTGCAAGGTGTTTTTTCGTCTTATCTTGCTCTGAAAAATGCTTTGGTTTCTGATGATGCCAACACAGCATCAACTTCTGCAGGCGTGTTAAAAAATGCAGTGGAAAAATTGGACAAATCCAAAATTCCTTCAGAAAAATCTGCCACTTTTAACGATGCTGTTGCAGATATGGAAGAACACGCTTCGCACATTATTGGTAAAGCGGGTGATATTGAGCACCAAAGAGAGCATTTTGCACTTTTAAGCAAAGATGTTTATCAGTTGGCAAAAGATTTTGGTGCAGGTCAAACGCTTTACAAAGAATTCTGCCCTATGTATGATGATAACAAAGGTGGATTTTGGTTAAGCGAAAGAAAAGAAATTAAAAATCCATTTTTTGGCAAAAAAATGCTGAAATGTGGTGAAGTTCAGGAAACTTTGAAATGATGCCTAAAATTTCAAGATGTTTCTTACTGCTGATTGTAAGTGTGTTTGTGGTGATGCAATTTTTCAGACCGGAAAGGAATGTTGAACCAACAGGTGCCCAAAACATTCTACCTGCTGATATGCATGCATCAGGTGAAGTTCAGAAAATTCTTGCAACTTCCTGTTTCGACTGCCACAGTAACCACACTAATTACCCTTGGTATTCCAATATACAACCTGTGGGTTGGTGGTTAAAAACTCATATTACAGAAGGGAAAGAAGCACTTAATTTTTCCGATTTTAAAAATTTAGGACCAATAAGAAGACGTTCCAAATTAGAGTCGGTGCTGAAGCAGATTCAACAGAACAAAATGCCCTTGCCTGCTTACATAAAGTTACACCCTGAAAGCAAAATGAATAATCAGCAAAAAAAAATAATATCACAATGGATAAAGGTTGTAAATAAATAGACTTAAAAAGTCCCTCAACTTAATCCCCATTATTAACTAACTAAAGTCTTAAAATAATTTTCAAAATGAAAACATCTTTTTTAACAGGACTATTCCTGATACTCTCAATTACAACCATTTCTGCGCAGAAGGCAGAAACTTCACTCGCAAATTTGTTCAATTCTTATATCACGCTTAAAAATGCGTTAACACAGGACAATTCAGACTTTGCTTCGAAATCTGCGGATAATTTTATTAAAAATATTTCGGTCGTGGATTATAAAGTTTTGTCAGAGGGAAATATCAATATCCTAAAAAAGCAGGCTTCCGAAATTGCTGACAGCAGAAGTATTGAAAAGCAACGTTCTGCATTCAAAAATTTATCTGAAAATATTACGGTTATTGCAGAGCAGTTTCCTATTTCAGATAGCAGTATTTATGTTCAGTATTGCCCTATGGCGGAAGCATCTTGGTTAAGTGAAAACAAAGAAATTAAAAACCCTTACTATGGGGCTTCTATGTTGAATTGCGGTTCGGTAAAAAGAACGATAACAAAATAATTAATCATTAACACTAAATAGTAAATAAATTATAATGGAAAATCATTCAATGCACGGTTCTAAAATGAACAATGATGCGCAAAAACACTCACTTGAAAATATGCCAGCGTCAGGACATTCGCAACACAAAGACCATTATGTAAAACTGTTAATAATGATGGTATTGTCATTCATTGCCATGTATATCCTGATGTATGCAATGGTGGATAAATTGGGCAATGTTATCCCAAACTACAATCAGTTCTTTATGGCAGGTTTAATGTCCGCGCCAATGCTCATTATAGAAATGGCGGTTATGGGTAAAATGTATCCCAACAAGAAACTTAACCTCGCTTTATTGGGTGCCGGTGTGGTTTTGCTCAGCCTATTTTGGTTCGCCATTCGCGGACAGGCAGGTATTAAAGACGAACAATTTCTTAAATCAATGATTCCCCACCACGCAGGAGCATTATTGATGGTGGAACAAAGCGACCTGTCCGATCCTGAAATTAAAAAACTCGGTGAAGACATCATCAAATCACAGGAAAAGGAAATTCAATTTATGAAGGCTAAAATTAAACAACTCGAAGCCAAATAAAGAAGACCGTACAATTTAATCAGTTCAATTCAAATGAAATCATTTATAACAATACTCTTTGCGCTGTTTATGGTAATCAATACTTCGGCACAAAGCGTTACAAAAACATTTTTCACCTGTCCGATGCACCCAGAAGTAGTTAAATCCGGTTCGGGCGATTGTCCCAAATGCGGTATGACTTTGGTGAAAAAAACTGTTACAGTAAAGCAGTCGCCACCAAAAACGAAAGTTTCAAAAACTTCAACACCGGTAACAAGCAAGGTGTCACAACCCGCAAAAAAAGCAGCAGTCCAGAAAACGGCGAACAAACCCACTGCGACAAAAGCACAGACCAAAAAAACGGTCAAAAATACAGCAAAAACCTCACGGAAAAAGACCGTTGATGCAAAGCCGGGAGATAACAAAAAAGCAGTGAGTGCAAGGCAAACAATGACTATGGGGTCGAAATTACAGCAGAAATATACCTGTCCGATGCACCCGGAAATCGTTTCAGACAAACCAGGTAAATGTCCAAAATGTGGGATGAATTTGGTTCAAGTGGCTACAGATACTCACTATATGCAGATGAAAGACTCTATGAGTTCCGCAGAAAAAATAGACGGCGAAAAAGTCGCTTTCAGCGGTAAAAAAGTAAGATACGACCTCTATGTAAAAGATTCTTTGGTCAACTTTACAGGAAAATCACGCAGAGCCATTGCTGTTAACGGAAAATTTACTGCGCCTACACTATATTTCACAGAGGGTGACACTGCAGAAATCTACCTGCATAATCAGTTAAAGGAAAATACAAGTTTCCATTGGCACGGCGTTATTTTGCCCAATCCGCAAGATGGAGTGCCTTTCCTCACTACAAAAAGAGTAAAACCGGGCGAAACTCACCTATATACCTTCAAAGTTTCTCAAAACGGAACTTATTGGTATCACTCCCACAGTGGTGTGCAGGAACAAATCGGGATGAATGGGCTTTTGGTTTTCAAAAAGCGGGACGACCCCAAAAAAGATTATTATAAAGCCGAAATTCCTGTGGTCTTGGGAGAATGGTCAGACGATAATCCCAAAGACATTATGCGCCGTCTGCATACCGGAAATACAGAATGGTATGCCATTAAGAAAAATGCAGTTCAAAGTTATTCCGAAGCCATTAAAACAGGCAATTTCGGCACAAAACTAAAAAATGAATGGCTTAGGCAGGAGGCAATGGATGTTTCAGATGTTTATTATAACCACTTTCTGATGAACGGAAAAATCGCAGATGAATACAAAAATCTTTCTGCAGGTGACAAAGTAAGGTTACGCATCACCAATGCAGGCTCTTCTACTTATTTTTGGCTCAACTACGGAGGTGGGAAATTTAAAGTCGTGGCAAATGACGGCAACGATGTTGATCCTGTTGAAGTTGACAGGTTAATTATTGGAATTTCTGAAACCTATGATGTAGAAGTGGTAATCCCCGAAAGCAAATCCTATGAATTCCGTGCAACCGCCGAAGACAGAACAGGCCATGCCTCATTATGGCTCGGCTCAGGTGTAAAGGTGGAAGCGCCCACACTGCCTCGTTTGGAACTATTTGAAGGAATGAAAATGATGAACTCTATGATGAAGATGAGCGGTGATATGAAACCGATGAATATGACGATGAGCAACCAGCAGATGGATATGAACAGCGTGATGTATCCCGAAATACCGAAAGCAGAACGGGAAATGACAATGCACCACATGATGGAGATGATGGGCGAAGAAACAAAAGGCAGCGGGAAAATGTCCGAAAATCATTCAGCCCATAACGGAGGTATGCAGATGGATAAAAAATATACCTGTCCGATGCACCCCGAAGTAGTTTCAGACAAACCCGGTAAATGCCCAAAATGCGGTATGGATCTGGTTCCGTCCGATCACGAAATGAAAATGGATAAAGATAAAAGCCATGCTAGTATGCGCATGGGTACACAGGTACAGTACACTTGTCCGATGCACCCCGAAGTTACTTCTGAAGAGCCGGGTAAATGCCCGAAATGCGGGATGAATCTTGAAAAGAAAGAAATTCCGGAAATGAAAAGTATGGAGGAAAATAAAAGTATAGTAACGCTCAATTATAATATGCTTGCCTCACCGGAGAAAAATATTTTGCCTAAGGATAATGTAAAGGAATTAAAATTTACTTTAGAGGGCAATATGAGGCATTACTTGTGGACTTTGGATAATAAAACCGTCAACGAAGCAGATAAAATTTTAATAAAAAAAGGCGAAGTTGTCAGAATCGTAATGTACAACAACTCTATGATGCGCCACCCGATGCACCTGCACGGACACGATTTCAGGCTTATTAACTCAAAAGGCGAATATTCACCTCTAAAAAATGTAGTGGACATTATGCCGATGGAAACCACAACTATTGAGTTTCCGGCAAATCAGGACGGTGACTGGTTTTTCCACTGCCATATCCTTTACCACATGATGGCCGGGATGGGCAGAGTTTTCACTTACGAAAATTCAGAACCCAATCCCCAACTACCTAATAAAAAAGAGGCGTGGCAAAATTTCAAACAGGAAAACCGCATGTACAGCCCAATGGCAATGTTAGGTTTGGAAACACATATGTTTCACGGCGAAGGGATGGCAATGATTGGTCCGCGCTACGCAGTTTTTGGAGATTTTGAAAAAGGCTTCAAAAAGCACTCCGGTTTCGAAGGCCAGATAAAAGCAGGAAGATATCTCGGTAAATTTCAGTGGGCTTTACCTTACATTGGATACAGGATACAGGATAAGATAAATTATGATATGTCCATTTCAGAAAAAACAATGTTCGGTCAGCCACAGTCCGCCAAAAATAGAAATGTCGCTATTGCAGGTATCGAGTATTTATTACCGTTCCTAATCGTGGCAGATGCAAGTGTAGATATGAACGGTAAATTTTTACTTACATTGGGTCGAGAGGATATTCCGCTTACACCACGTTTCCGCGGAAACTTCAAAGTAGATACCGACAAAGAGTTTACAGCAGGTATTTCCTATATTTTAGGAAAATATATTTCTTTATCAGCAGATTATCATAATGAAATGGGCTTTGGTGCAGGTATAAAACTCACTTATTAAAAGCAATACAGTTAATTTAAAAACCGATACGTATTTTTTTTTCGTATCGGTTTTTTGTTTTTTCCCAAGGTTGTGTAATGATGCGAAATATTCATTAAAAAACTTTACTTTTCTTCAGGTTATTGCAGTAAGTAAAGTAAGTAACTTTCGGCAAAAGAAAATTTTTATTTTTTCTTTCAGAAAAATAATGCTAAAATAAATACTTTCGGTGCAAACGGCTCTTAACGCTTCATTGCTTTTCACATTTCTTCACTGTTTTGAACTATTTTTTTTCGACAAACTTTTTTAAAAAAGTTTTGTTTCAAAACTTACTTACTTTACTTACTTTTTTTTACTTCATTCCTTTTCTGTAAATTGCATTATCCTTTTTTTAACCATAAAAACACTATGCTCCAAAACGCCTACCTTAAAACAAGAGAACTCATTGAAACCTTCAAAGCCAACGAAGCGCATTATCTTTCTCCCTCTTATGTGGAAGCACGCGTGCGACAAGATTTTATCGATAAACTGTTTACGGCTTTGGGTTGGGATGTCCTGCACGATTTTCAGAAAAATCCCTTTGAGCAGGAAGTAAAGGTGGAAAAACCACAACGCCAGGAAGGACAACAGGCGCAGAAACGCGCTGATTATGCGTTTTATCTCGCTCCAGATTTCAAAAAAGTGCAGTTCTTTGTGGAAGCCAAAAAACCGTCCCGGACTTTGCGTCAAAACCGCGACGATTATTTTCAGACGGCAAAATACGGTTGGAACTCGCAAACCGGCATTTCGATTCTTACCGATTTCGAAGAAATTGTGATGATTGACTGTCGGTTTAAACCCGATTTTGATACCATTCTTTCAAATGAAATCAAATACTACAAATATTTGGATTTGTTGGAGGAGGATAAGTTTTCAGAATTCTATTGGCTCTTTTCCCGCGAAGCCGTCGACGCAGGCAATCTTACCAAATTTGTTGAAAGTTTGCCACAACCCAAAGGGAAATCAAAAAAACTTAAAATATTTGGTGGTCGTTACCAAAGTATTGATGATAGTTTTCTCGATTATATTGATGATATAAGATTGCAAATGGCACAGGCATTTTATCAAAACAATCCTACGCTCGACCATTACGACCTTACCGAAGCCACACAACGAACCATAGACCGTTTGGTGTTTATCCGTTTCCTCGAAGACAAGCAGATTGAACCAGAAGATTTAATGCACGGCATTTCCACGTCCGAACATCCTTGGCGAAAGTTTATAGAATTGTCCAAAAGGTTGGATGCCAAATACAACGGTGTAATCTTCAAAGAACATTTTATCGATAAAAACGCTTTCCTCGGTGCCAACGAAGAACTCTTCAAAAACATAGCGCAGGATCTTGACCATACCAATACACCTTACGATTTCAATTACATTCCCATCCACATTCTCGGGAACATTTACGAAAGATTTTTAGGGAAGATTATTGTGGTAGAAGACGGGAAGGCACGCATAGAATTGAAACCCGAAGTGCGTAAAGCAGGCGGCGTGTTCTATACGCCGAAATACATTGTAGATTATATCGTAGAAAATACGGTAGGCAAAAAAATTACGGGCAAAAAACCAAAGGAAATCGCCAAACTGAAATTTGCGGATATTGCCTGCGGTAGCGGTTCCTTCCTCATTGGGGTGTATGATTTTCTGTTGGATTATTACAAAATTTACTACAACCAAAATCCTGAGGAAGCCAAAAAAGATGGTTGTAAATACGATACGGAAAACCAAATTTGGGTGTTGAGCATCAAGCAGAAACAGCAGATTTTGTTGGATAATGTCTTTGGGGTGGATATCGATTTGCAGGCAACCGAAGTATCGCAGGTTTCCCTGTTTCTGAAATTGTTGGAAGATGAAACCATGGCGACAGCCAATGATATGAACGTACTGTTTGCAGAAAAAATTCTGCCCGATTTATCCCTAAATATCAAATGCGGAAACTCGCTGATTGGTTACGAAATAATGGACGGCGTTTTGGAGTTTGGCAAAGAAGAAATGCGAAAACTTAACCCCTTCGATTTTGAACAGGCGTTCCCTACAGTGTTTTCAGGTAAGAGGAAAGGTTTTGATTGTATTGTTGGTAATCCGCCGTATGTATTTACTCGCGAAGGAGATTTTTCTAAAGAAGTTAAAGATTATTACAAAAAATATTATTTCAATGAAAAACTTAAATCTGAAAAATCAAGAGGAAGTCAATCAGGAAAGGCCAATCTTTATTCGTTATTTATTCAAAATGCAAAAAAATTAATTAATAGTAGTGGTTTGGTCTCATATATTATTCCAAATACTTTTTTGAGAACAACTGTATATGAAACTGTTAGAAAAGATTTGCTTTTGAACAACAGCATTGTTGAAATTATTGATTTGAAGGACGGTGTTTTTAAAGGAGTTACTGCTTCAACTATCATTATTACTATTGGCAATGAAAAGGGACTACAAGAAATCAGGATAAAAGATAATCCTGCTTACAGTGAGAAAATTACTAAAGAATATTCAATTTCGAAGAAAGATAATTTTTTAAAAAATCCAAACTACGTTTTTAATATTCTATCAAATAATGATGATAACTTATTGAAAGATAAGTTATTTGAAAATAGCATTTTACTTTCGAATTTTGTGGAAATATTTAATGGAATTGCAACATTTGCAAATAAATCGGGAATATATAATGAACCGATTAATGAAAATTGTAAAAAATTAATTACGGGTAAGGATATTGCAAGATATAGAACGAATTGGAATGGTCTTTATGTAGAATATATTCGTGAAAAATTACAAAGAGCACGTGATGAAAGTATATTTATTGCCGAAGAAAAATTAATAATGCAAAGGATTGGAGGAATTTTGGTTACTGCATACGATGACGAACAATTTTATACATACAACTCTGTAAATAATTTGATTTTAAAAAACAATTCTGATATTAATCTAAAATTTATTTTAGGCTTGTTAAATTCTAAATTGTTAAGATTTTTCTATATAAAGTTCTGCAGCAACAACTCTACACTTACCGTCAACATATCAAAAACTCTTTTAGAGAGTCTACCTATTCCCAAAATCACGCCCGAAAACCAACCGCTTCACGACGCTTTGGTAAAATTGGTGGAGCAAATGCTTCAAGCCAAAAAAGACGAGCAAAACGCCGTTACCGATCACGATAAAAATTTCTACCGAAACCTTACCCAGTCCTTAGACAACCGCATCAACAAAACCGTTTACCAACTCTACAACCTTACCGACCAGGAAATCGCGTTGGTGGAAGGAAATTAAAATATAACTAAAGATTAAGATATGTCTGCTAAAATCCTCATCATCGACGACGAACTCAAACTCCTCAAACTTCTCGGGATGATTCTTCGGCAGGAAGGTTTTGAAGTTTTTGAAGCGAGTTCTGCACGTTCCGGACTGAATATGCTGGATGTTCACGATGTGGATGTCATTCTTTCGGATGTTCGCCTTCCTGATGGTTTCGGAGTGGATTTGGTGAAACAATATAAAGCGAAAAAAACTACGGCAGAAGTAATTTTAATGACGGCGTACGGAAATATCCCCGACGGAGTTCAAGCGATGAAAAACGGCGCTTACGATTACATTGTAAAAGGCGACGACAACGAAAAAATTATTCCGCTGGTTTACAAAGCCCTGGAAAAAGTGAAGGAAAACCGGAAAAATATTCAGGAAGAAAAAAAACAGAATATCAGTTTTGAAAATGTAATAGGGAGTTCGCAGCCTATTTTTATGGCCAAAAAACTGGCTGAAAAAGTTGCTCAAACTGATGCAACAGTTTTACTTACCGGCGAAACAGGAACGGGAAAAGAAGTCTTTGCAAACGCAATTCATACTGCAAGTAACCGAAATAAAGGAAATTTTGTAGCCCTGAACTGTTCAGCGTTTTCCAAAGAAATACTGGAAAGCGAACTTTTCGGTCATAAAAAAGGCGCTTTTACAGGAGCGGTTGCCGACAAAAAAGGTTTGGTGGAAGAAGCCCATAACGGAACGCTTTTTCTTGATGAAATTGGCGAAATGCCATTAGAACTTCAGGCAAAATTACTGCGTGTGCTGGAGAGTGGGGAATTCATAAAAATGGGCGAAACCAAAATTTCAAAATCTAATTTTCGGCTCATTGCAGCAACCAACCGCGATTTAAAGGAAGAAGTTAAGAACGGAAACTTTAGGGCAGACCTTTATTTCCGGCTGAATGTGTTTGAAATCCATTTACCGCCACTTCGCGAAAGGAAAGAAGATATTCCCGTTCTAGCACAATTTTTCGTGGATAGATTTTCTAAATCAATGCAGTTGGAAAAAGTTAATGTTGCTGAAAATTATTTTGAAAAACTAAAAAATGCCAGTTGGAAAGGCAATATCCGCGAACTGAAAAATTCCGTAGAAAGAAGTATGATTTTAATGGAAAACAACCAACTGAATAGTGACAGTTTAAATTTGGAAAGTTCCGATAACACCAACGTTCTTTCAATGTCAACCGTTGAAAAACAGCACATCATAAAAGTTCTGAATTACACCAAAGGCAACAAAGCCGAAGCCGCAAGATTTTTAGATATTGGCATAGCCACACTTTACAGAAAAATTGAAGAATTCGGCCTGAAATAGCACAAAAAATTCTCATTCCAATAATCAGCCCTATCATTTTGATAGGGTTTTTTGTTTTTGGCACACCTCAAAATTTATTTAAAACTTTTAAAATCAATTATATATAGTTTTTTGGAACTGCTTTTGGCATTAAGGTATCAGAACAATCTAAGTTTTTCAAAATGAACACAAAACTGAAATATTACGAAGACGATACTTTTCTGGAAAGAATTCAATGGAAAGTGTTTGCAGGAACTCTAATAGGATTTGCCATCCTTTGTGCGGTTTGTTACCTCTATTATCATTAAAAATTAATTGCTGAACACCTGATATAATGCACGAAAAAGAAAACCTTAAACTAAACTGGACCATATTGTTAATTACAGTTATTGTCTTTCTTTTTCTGTTGATAGTCAGCTATTTAAGCACTTTATAAACAGAAAATTAATAAAAAAATGAAAACAGTTATAACAGCCGAAAAACAGAATTTAAAAGGATTTTACCTTCTTTTGAGCGTTTTGGGAACGCTGGCTTCGTGTTCGGCAATTTTAAAAATCTTTTTACAGTGATGGTATTTATTTTATTGGCGTTGGGCATTATATGTTTTGTCCTTTTCGCAAAATCAGTGGACTTTTTTGATAAAATCTAAAAAAATTATGTGGGCATTATTCATTCTTTCAGTCTCGGCGTTTGCATATATCTGGTATGTGCTCGTAAAGCCGGAAAAATTTTAAAAAATCATAAATAAAGTCAGATGAACTCAGAAATATTAGGAGTTATTGCAATGTTCGTCATTACCTTGGTTTTGGCGATTCCACTCGGAAAATACATTGCAAAAGTGTATGGAAATCAAAAAACTTTTTTAGATTTCCTTTTCAATCCAATTGAAAAATTATTTTACAGAATTTCCGGTATCAATCCTGAAAATGGGATGAACTGGAAACAGAATATGTTGGCTTTGTTGGCAATCAACTTTTTCTGGTTTTTAATTGGAATGTTTGTGTTTATGAACCAATCCTGGCTACCATTAAATCCTGATAACAACCCTGATCAGACCGCCGATTTGGCGTTCAATACCACACTTTCATTTTTGGTAAACTGTAATCTTCAGCATTATTCCGGTGAAAGTGGCGTGAGTTATTTGGGACAATTGTATTTAATGTTCCTTCAGTTCACCACCGCAGCAACAGGTATGGCAGCAGTAGCGCACGTTTTTGTGGCCTTCCGCGATAAACAGACCGAAAATTTGGGCAACTTTTTCAATTTCTTCACCAAATCCATTACGAGAATTTTGTTCCCAATTTCTGTAATCATCGCAATGATTTTAATGGCAAACGGAACACCGATGACGTTTAACGGCAAAGATCACATCACAACGGTTGAAGGCAAAACAGTGGATGTTTCTACAGGTCCGGTTGCAGCATTCGTTCCCATAAAACATTTGGGAACCAATGGGGGTGGCTTCTTTGGAGCAAATGGTTCGCATCCGCTTGAAAATCCAACCTACATCACGAATATGACGGAAATGATTGCACAAATGTTGATTCCTTTTGCATTGGTTTTTGCTTTCGGATATTTCATCAACCGCAGAAAATTGGGCTGGACTATTTTTGGAGTGATGACCATTGGTTTTCTTGCTTTAGCCGTTGCAAATATTGCTATTGAAACAGCCGGAAATCCTTTGGTTCAGAAAATGGGAGCCGACATTTCACTTGGTAATATGGAAGGCAAAGAAATCCGTTTCGGTTCCGCAGCTTCGGCGTACTGGAGCATTGCGACAACGGTAATTTCCACAGGTTCCATCAACTCGATGCACGACAGTTATATGCCGCTTTCCGGGATGAATATGATGCTGGCAATGATGATCAATTGTTTCTACGGCGGTGTTGGGGTTGGTATTCTCAATTATTTTGTATTCATCATTCTGGCGGTATTCATCAGCGGTTTGATGGTGGGCAGAACGCCGGAATTTTTAGGCAAAAAAATCGAATCCAAAGAAATGAAAATTGCGATGATCATCGCCTTGCTTCATCCATTCCTGATTTTGGTGGGAACCGCCTTAGCATCGTATATGCCGGAATTTGGAGCCAAAACTTTGAACAATCCCGGCTTCCACGGTTTCAGCGAGATGCTTTACGAATACACATCGGCATCAGCCAACAACGGTTCCGGTTTTGAAGGTTTGGGCGACAACACGCCGTGGTGGAATATTTCAACAGGAATTGTGCTGATTTTAGCGAGATTCCTGCCGATTATTGGTCCGGTTGCGATTGCAGGATTTTTAGCACAGAAAAAATTTATTCCCGAAGGTTCAGGAACATTGCGAACCGACACGCCGACTTTCGGATTTATGACTTTAATGATTATCCTTCTCGTTGCAGCACTGGCATTTTTTCCGGCACTGACTTTAGGTCCAATCGCAGAACATTTTACTTTAAAATAGAATCAAGAACATAGAGCCAAGTATCAAGACTCAATAATCTTAAATCTCGGCTCTCGGCTCTCAAATCTTTAAAACTAAACAAATGACAACACATAAATCTCAGTCATTATTTCAGAAAGATATGGTTTCAGAAGCACTGAAGCAGTCTTTCGTGAAACTGAATCCAAAAATTATGGTGAAAAATCCGGTGATGTTTTTGGTGGAAGTTGGCACATTAATTATGTTTTTCGTGTCCGTCTGGACATTGACGGGAGAAAAATCTCAGGGCAGTTTCGGCTACAATTTCAGTATTTTTCTGATACTTTTTTTAACGGTTCTGTTTGCCAATTTTGCTGAAGCCATTGCCGAAGCGAGAGGAAAAGCACAAGCCGACACCTTGAGAAAAACCCGTGAAGAAACGCCTGCAAAAGTAGTTGTGGATAACAAACCGGGCTTTGATGTGAAAACCGTTTCAAAATTATCGGCACAAATGCAGTTAGGTGAAGTTTTTCTCTGCGTAGCAGGAGACCAAATTCCGATGGACGGCGAAATTATTGAAGGTTTGGCAACCATTGACGAGAGTGCAATCACCGGCGAAAGTGCACCGGTAATTCGTGAAGCAGGAGGCGACAAATCTTCTGTAACCGGTGGAACTAAAGTGCTTTCGGACAGAATTAAAGTAAAAGTAACCACAAAACCCGGCGAAAGTTTCCTTGATAAAATGATTGCTTTAGTAGAAGGCGCTTCAAGACAAAAAACGCCGAACGAAATCGCCTTAACCATTTTATTGGCGGGCTTTACGCTGGTTTTCATTATCGTAACGGTAACTCTAAGACCTTTTGCATTATACGCAAACGTTCCGATTACAATAGCGGCTCTAATTTCACTTTTCGTGTGTTTAATTCCCACCACAATCGGTGGATTACTTTCAGCAATCGGAATTGCAGGAATGGACAGAGCCTTGAGAGCCAATGTGATTACAAAATCCGGTAAAGCGGTGGAAACTGCCGGAGATATTGATGTTTTGCTTTTGGATAAAACGGGTACCATCACGATCGGAAACAGAAAAGCCACCAACTTTTGGCCTGCAAATGAAGTGAACGAACAGGAATTTATTCACGATGCAGCGTTGAGTTCCATAGCTGATTTAACGCCGGAAGGAAAATCCATCATTGAACTGGCGAACCTAAATCCCTCTCAGTTGGAAGTAATCAATCCCAAATTTATTGAATTCACGGCTGAAACAAGAAGTTCGGGAATTAATTTCGAAAACACCAGAATACGTAAAGGTGCTTTTGATGCCATAAAAAAACTCTCTGAAAATGCCGGAAATTCATTTCCAACTGAAATTGCAGACCGTGTAAAAGTAATATCGGAAAATGGAGGAACGCCGCTTGTAGTTTCTAAAAATGAAAAAGTAATTGGGGTAATTGAACTTCAGGACATTATTAAAACCGGAATGAGAGAAAGGTTCGAAAGGCTTCGTAAAATGGGGGTAAAAACAGTGATGGTAACTGGTGATAACCCTTTAACTGCAAAATTTATTGCCGAAAAAGCCGGTGTGGACGATTTCATTGCGGAAGCGAAACCCGAGGATAAAATGAACTACATCAAAAAAGAGCAGCAAAACGGGAAACTGGTAGCGATGATGGGAGACGGAACCAATGATGCTCCGGCACTTGCACAGGCTGATGTAGGCGTAGCGATGAACAGCGGAACGCAGGCAGCAAAAGAAGCGGGAAATATGGTAGATTTGGATAACGACCCAACAAAACTGATTGAAATTGTGGAAATTGGTAAACAACTTCTGATGACACGCGGAACGCTGACTACTTTCTCCATCGCAAACGATGTTGCTAAATATTTTGCAATTATCCCGGCGCTTTTTATTACGGTAATTCCTGCCTTACAGTCGCTGAACATTATGCATTTGCACAGTCCGCAAAGTGCAATTTTATCAGCCGTAATTTTCAATGCGGTCATTATTCCGTTCCTAATTCCATTAGCATTGAAAGGTGTGGAATACAAACCCATCGGTGCAAGTGCGTTGCTCAGAAGAAACCTTTTGATTTACGGTTTGGGAGGTATTGTCGTTCCCTTCCTCGGCATCAAACTCATCGATATGGCAGTGTCGCTGTTTGTTTAAATAAAAAAAAAAGAAGAAAGATAAGAAGTAAAAAATGACCTAGGAGTTATTTGCGTAAATAAAATTTTGAAAAATTCCGTTAAGAAATTTCCGCTGTTTGAGCGCGCTAAAATCTACAATCGAAGTACAAATTTATTATCGCGCGAGTTTCGGAAATTTTAGGAAGTTTTTGAAATTTTTAGCAAATAAATCCAGTCTTGAATTTTTGGTTCTTTTGTTTCAAGACAAAAGAACTTCACAACAAAAAAATTAATTAAAATGAAAAATTTTATAAAACCGGCCATTGTACTAACATTATCAATGATCATACTCATCAGTCTTTACACCGTTATCGTTTACGGTTTGGGAAAAGTTCTGCCGAATCACGGCGAAGGTGAACAGATTGCCGTAAACGGCAAAAGATATTACACCAATATTGCGCAGCAGTTTAAATCGCCCAATTACTTTCATCCAAGAACTTCTGCGGTAAATTATAACGCTGCTGGAAGCGGAGGAAGCAATAAAGGTCCTTCCAATCCAGAATATCTTGCGGATGTTCAGAAGCGAATTGACAGCGTAAGACAGGAAAATCCAGAAATGCAGAATGCGGAAGTTCCCGTGGATTTGGTTACAGCAAGCGGAAGCGGTTTAGATCCTGATATTTCCGTAAAAGGTGCTGAATATCAAATTAAACGAATTGCTAAAGCAAGGAATCTGGATGAAGAAAAAGTTCAGAAACTTGTGGCAGAAAATACAGAATCCGGCGTTTTCGGACCTTCAAAAGTGAATGTTTTGAAACTGAATCTCGCATTAGACCAAATCAAATAATTATATCTCTGAAAGAAGGAAAATTCGTTTCCCATAACTAAAAATCCTGCTTTCTTTTTAAATTTAAACCAATGAACAAATTTCTATATCCACTTATTTTTATAATCTCTTCAAACCTGATTAATGCTCAGGAAACAGAAAAACTGGAACCAAAAATAACCTTCTCTGGCTATGCCGAAATTTTCTACAACTACGATTTTGCAGAACCTGAAAACCATATCCGTCAGCCATTTCTCTACACTTACAACCGCCACAACGAATTCAATTTGAATATAGGATTGGCGAAAGCCCATTATGAAACTGAAAATATGCGTGCCAATCTTGCTGCAATGGCGGGAACGTATGTTCATGACAATATGGCTGCGGAACAGGGCGCTTTAAAATTTGTAAACGAAGCGAATGTCGGTTTTAAAATTTCAAAAGATAAAAATTTGTGGATTGATGCAGGGATTCTGCCTTCTCATATCGGGTGGGAGAGTGCAGTAGGAAAAGATAATTTGACGTTGACAAGGAGCATCGCCGCAGAAAATTCGCCTTATTTTGAGACAGGAGCAAAAATTTCCTACACAACAGATAACGGCAAATGGTTTCTGAGCGGACTTGTGCTGAACGGTTGGCAACGAATCGCAAAATTAGAAGGTAACCAGAGTTTGGGAATCGGGCATCAGTTGACTTACACACCGAGCACTATATTCAGCATTAACAGCAGTTCTTTCATCGGAAACGATAAGCCGAAAGGAGAAAAAAAGATGCGCTATTTCCACAATCTTTTCGCAACGCTGAAACCTACGGATAAGTTCACCACCATTCTTGGATTTGACATCGGTGCAGAGCAGAAGGAAAAAGGCAGCGACGCCTATAACATCTGGTATTCCCCGAATGTTCTGGCAAAATATCAGATCACTGAAAAAGCAGGAATTGGCGGCAGATTGGAGTATTACAACGATAAAAATGGCGTTATCATTTCAACAGCAACACCTAAGATTTTTCAGACTTTCGGTTATTCTTTAAATTTTGATTATCAGATTCATAAAAATATTTTGTGGAGATCTGAAGCCAGAGGCTTTTCTTCTAAGGACGCAATTTTCATCAAAGACGGAAATCCAGCAGGCGGCAATTTCAGTTTAACCACAAGTGTTTCAGTCTGGTTTTAAAAATTAGAAGTTAGATTTTAGAAATTAAAAGTTAGCTGGTAGATTTTAGAATAAATTCAAAACTCAAAACTCAGAAAATTAACAATGGAAGAGGCACGGAAATCTGCAGATTACTTTCTTGAACTCATTCAAAAATCCAGGAAAGGAAAATTCAAAATCTACATCGGGATGAGTGCCGGCGTTGGTAAAACCTACCGTATGCTTCAGGAAGCCCACGCGCTTTTGAGAAATAAAGTTGATGTAAAAATAGGCTACATCGAACCTCACGACCGTGCCGAAACCATTGCTTTGGTATCAGGAATTCCACAAATTCCACGAAAATCTGTTTTTTACAAAGGAAAACAACTGGAAGAAATGGATCTTCAGGCAATCTTGAACGCCCATCCTGAAGTGGTTTTGGTAGACGAGCTCGCGCACAGCAACATCGAAGGCAGCAAAAACAAAAAACGCTGGCAGGATGTTCTGGAACTTTTGGATGCGGGCATCAATGTAATTTCTGCAATGAACATTCAGCATATTGAAAGCCTGAACGAAACCGTGAAAAAAATCACTGGAATTGAAGTAACCGAGCGTGTTCCCGACAAGATTTTAGCACTGGCAGATGAAGTGGTAAACATTGATTTGACAGCAGACGAATTGATTACGAGGCTTCAGGAAGGAAAAATTTACCGGCAGGAAAAAATTCAGCAGGCACTAAATAATTTTTTTAAAAGTGAACACATTCTTCAACTTCGCGAACTGGCACTAAAAGAGGTGGCCACGCACGTGGAGAAAAAAGTGGAAGCCGTTATGGATAATCCTCAGAATTTCCGCAAAGAAAAACTGCTCGCGTGCATCAGCAGCAATTACGAAAATGCCAAACACGTGATTAGAAAAACGGCTCGGTTTGCAAGTTACTACAACTCGTTGTGGACGGTGATTTACATCCAAACTCCCGAAGAAAATCCCAACAAAATTGCACTGGACAAACAGCGGCATCTCATCAATAATCTGAATCTGGCGCATGAGTTGGGAGCGAAAGTCATTCAGCAAAAAGGAAACAATATTGCCAATGCTCTGATTGATTATGTAAAGAACAACGGCATCACCACATTGTGTGTTGGCAAACCGCATTTCAATTATTTGCAGAATTTAACAGGTGTGGCGTGGTTCAATACCCTAATTACGAAAATGAGCGAGAATAATGTGGACATTATTATTCTGTCAAAAAATACAAAAAGTACCGTAATTTAGTAGCATTATGAATGTAAAAACAAAACTCCTCCTTGGTGTAGGTGCCCTGTTTCTGATGATTGTTGCCCTATCTGCTATTGGTGCCATATATATCAATAAATCGAAACGCGATACTAAAAACATCCTTGTTGCTAATTATAACTCGCTGATTTATTCTAAAAATATGATTCAGGCACTTGATGATTTTGATAATCCGGAGGCGGTAAAAGAATTTGAAAAAAATGTTGATTTGGAAGGCAAAAACCTTACCGAAAAAGGCGAAAAAGAATCCTGGCTTGCACTAAAAAATCATTTTTTCGAGTACAAAAGTGAACCATCTCCCGAAAATGCAGTTGCTTTAAGAAATGATATTGGAGAAATTATGAGGCAGAATATGGAGGCAATTCAGCGGAAAAGCGATATTGCTATTGCCACCTCGGAGAATGCCTACATCTGGATCATTGCTTTGGGAACTTTCTGTTTTTTGGTAGCGAGTTCCCTGCTCTTCAACATTCCGCACAGTATTTCTAATCCAATTTCAACGCTTACAAAAAGTATTGATGAAATTTCAAAACGGAATTATTCGGAAAGAATTAATCTTCCTATGGACGGAGAATTTGGGCAACTGGCAGGTTCATTCAACATAATGGCGCAGAAACTTGAAGAATATGAAAACAGTAATCTGAATCGTGAGATTACCAATAAAAAACGTGTGGAAACGCTTATTGAAAATATGCACGATCCTGTAATTGGACTGGATGATGAAGGAAAAATTGTGTTTATTAATCAAGAGGCACTTAAAGTTTCCGGTCTGGTAAAAACGGATGTTTTGGGCAAAACAGCTTCTAACATTGCGATTGATAATGATTTGATTCGCGAAATTCTACAGCGTGAAAAGTCCTCATCAACAGACAGCATGAAGATTTATGCCGATGACAAAGAGAGTTATTTTGATTTGGATGTGGTGCCCATCAGTTTTTTGGAAACAGGTAAAAAAAATATCATCAACGCAGGTAAAGTATTGATTTTGAGAAATATCACCCGTTATAAAGAACTGGAATATGCCAAAACAAATTTTATCGCCACCATTTCCCATGAATTGAAAACACCTATTTCTGCTATTAAAATGGGAACGCAATTGCTTAAAAATGAGAATTTTGGAGATCTTAATCTGCAGCAGCAGGAGCTCGTGAACAGTATTGAAGAGGACGGACAGCGACTTTTGGATATTACCGGCGAACTTTTGAATATGTCGCAGGTGGAAAGCGGAAATATTAAACTGAATATTACGGATTGCAGCGTGAAAAACCTGCTTAATGCCGCCTATACTAACAACATTAAACTTGCACAGAATAAGAGCATAAAAATTACCCTTGAAAACAAAGTGGAAGAAAATGCAACTGTAACTGCCGATTTTGACAAAACGGTTTGGGTGCTGAACAATTTTATTACCAACGCCATTAAACATTCTTTTAATGATATTGAAATAATTTTAGGAGCAGAAAAGTTAGGTGAAGGAACAAGGTTTTTTGTGAAAGATTTTGGAAATGGGATTGATGAAAAATTTCAGAATCAAATTTTTGACCGCTATTTTCAGGTACCTGGAAGCAATCAAAACGGAACCGGTCTCGGACTTTCCATCTGCAAAAGTTTCATCGAAAAAATGAACGGGGAAATTGGTGTGGATAGTAAAGGTGGCGAAGGTAGCCGGTTTTGGTTTTTATTATAAAGTGATATTTGTTAAATTTGAAGCACTACGTATCCTCGCCAAGTAACATAATCGAAATTATGGTCAAAATGCCAACGCAATACGTTGCCCTCCAGTCCGCAGGCTCCCTTACGTGCAAAACCAACCGCATCATTGCCCATAATTTGAGATTATGTAAAATGCTTTCCTTGCAACGGGCACAGCCCTTTTGCGCCAACGCCTTCCAGCCGCCAGTGCAGTTATAATTTACACGGTCAGTTTCCCAATCGAAAACCTACATTAACCCCGGCACCCATTCAAGGATGCAGAAAAAATGGTGCAGAGTGTTTCGGGATTTGCCAAGTTCCTACAGCCACTGTATTGCTTTTTTTCAGCGGATAAGTTTAGTGGCAATACAGTCGCTTTCGTCACCGCGCACAGTAGTATTCCATACTGAAGAAAATTGCTTTCGCAGCCGCCATATTTTCACCACACACCAAAGACACTTTGGTTTCATAGGCAAACATTTGTAGTGTGTTTGTGGCGCGTGCTGAAAATTCCCAAGCAAAGCATTTTCTTTCAGCATTCCATACCACTGTCTTTGCAGCCGCTGTTACAGTTCAGTCACATAAGGAAGATTTATGCAAGTTGACCTTTTCGTAAAGCACCATTTTTCTGCGAGTCTTTTTCCCCGTTTTGTCATCGCTTTCCCAAGTTCCTCCAGTCTATAGCCGGCATTCACTTTTCGGAATCTGAAGAACCGTTTTTCTCTGCCGTCTATACACTTCCGTAACCGCGCACAGGAGCATAGCACTGTTCCAAGTATTCACAGAACTATGCACCTGTCTTTTCCATCACTTTTCCTCGCTTTGAGTGCAGTTGTCACAAGCAATTATCCCCATCAATCGAAGTGTTGGAATTTCCTTCTTAGAAAGTTCGGGATAAGAAAAAATAAAAAAAAAAGAAAGTAAAGGTCTGTTGTCAGGAAAATGCGCCGTCAATATCAAGCCGTAAACGGTTTTTTGCAAAAACTATTTCCGTGAAATAAAATACGGCAATACTTTTTGCAAAAAAATATTGCACCGCATTTTCCTTCCACACGGTCGGAGCACTTTCTTTTTTCCTTTTTTTTCTTTTGAAAAATTTTCAGCGGAGCAAAATTTTTTAAACCAAAATTATGCTTACACACAAAGTACGCACTTACTCAGTGCACAGTCCAGCCCCGAAAATGGTTCTTTACATCCTTTCAAGAGGAAGAAACGCAGGAAAACCAATGTTTGAACCCTGCCCGAACTGCCACATCATTTACGTTACAAGTCCGGAAGAACTTGAAACCTATTATTGGACCTTTTACGCCTTTTGGAAGCACGGCTTTTTTCATCCGCACCTTTGCGGATCTGTAATTGAAATGCTTCGCTTATGCGACCTCAAAACCCTGATGCGGAACTTCATTCAGCCCGCCTTTCAAAAGTCCTGCAGAACCCCGGAAATGGTCAATAAAATTAAAGCCACTTATGAATTGGAACAGAAAATTGAACAGCAGGCTGCAGCACTCAAAGAATTGCGCCAAAGTCTCGTCCGCCGCTATTACTTAACAATTTAAAACACTAATCCTCGGTTTCTGAGGATTTTTTATTATATTAGAGATTAACACAAAAAGTTTTGTTTTATGGAGTATTTAAATTTATTGAAAGACGGTTCTACTATTATCCTTGCATTACTTAAAATCAAAGATTTTTTTTCAAAATCTTTTTCTAATTCAATTTATAAAAAGTTTGGCTACTGGATTCCCCTAAATTCCTTCGGAGATTCTAAATCGAATAATAATTATACTGAGATGTAATTGACAAAAAACACAATGGACAACGACAGACAGGATGGTTTGGAGATAGTCCTGATTTTAATCTAAATTATGTGAATTGCCAAAAATTTTTTGTTAATAATTCCTTTTCAGGGTTTTTTGTCTTGTTGGATAAGGAAATCGATTCAGAGGCCAGAAACAAAAAAATACTTTGTTTTTGCTTTTCCATTGGTAAACTCTTGATATTGGTGAATTTAAAAAAGGACAACTTGCAAATTCCAAAGTTTGGGATTTACAAGTTTGTGAAAACTTACCGGCCTTTTATAATTTAAATTTCTACTTACTTCACCCTCACTGGCACTTCGTCAGTAGTATGAAGCATACATATTTCGCCCCTTTATAGGAACGGATGCAAACGGACGAAAGCAAATAATAAAGCCGGTCTTATGAACCGGCCTGAATGTTTTTCGTTGAAGATAAGCGCCTGACTATGGCTGATTTCCTGACTCACCTGGTGAATTATCCGTGGAATTTTCCCGGGATTTTCGGTTTTTGTCGCCATACTCCTCAGAACTGATTGCCGTCTGACTGACCGCCCCGATAATGCTTCCGCCCAAAAGCAAATACCCACCGACTGCAACCACAGTTGCAGGAAGTGCAACCGGAGCAGCCACAAGAACACCGCCAACCGCTGACAACGCCAGTCCAAGATTACGCACAATTCTGAACCATTTTGGCGTTGGTTCCAACACGCGATCCACTAAATTTAGGTTTCTATTTTTCATTGTCTTGATTTTTAATTTGATTCAACTCAATTTTATTAATTCTTTGTTCCAAATATTCAACCTTCTGATTGAGAAGATCCTGAGAATTTTTGAACTCGGTTTTGATGATTAAAGCCATTGTTTTGACCTCTGTCATATCCCTTTCCATACTTTTAAAGTCGGTGTGCAGTTGCCGTATAAAGTAGGCGACTACCGCCAAAAGAACACTGCTGATAAAACCAAAGAACACGCTCACTGTGATTTCATTTTCCATAATGTCCATTTTTTAGAATTGAAAATTATTACTGATTTCAATCTGATTATCCTTTCCGGTTGCCACTTCGTAAAGTTTCCTGTAAACCTGTTTGTAGGCGTCCGTGCTTTGCAAAACCTGATAATCGCCGTCCTTTTTGATGTAGGACAGTCCGACAAGCGGACAGCCTGCCGTGTGTTCAATCGTATTTCCAATGTGAATGTAGACTGAGCTGAATGTGGGAAGTTCTGCAATCTCAATCATTCCTTTGTGGATTGGTCCATACTTCGGGAAATAGGTTTTGTTCATTCCACCCCAAGTGTTGAGCCGAAGCCTAAATATTCCTTCCGGAATTGCCGTCTGCTTCATAATTTTTACCGCCCGAATTTTATCTTCAAGGAGGAAGCATTGGAAAATGCCATCGATGTATAAATGGGAGAGTGTAGAATTTTTGCCCTCTGCAACCCGAATTATTTTTGTCTTCATTGTTTTGTTTATTTAGAAATTTGACTAAAAAGAATCAAAAAAGGCTTCCCGTTTTGGGAAGCCCTTTGAAGATTTTATTCTAAAATACTTCCTCTATTTTGAGACAGTTTCCGGAGGCGAACGGATAGTGGTTTCCGTTAACTTCCTGAAAGAACTCAATCCCGATACACTGAACCACCGAAACCTTATTATCCAGCACCGGAGCACCCGGAAGTGTTGCTGTAATGGTATCACCTGCATAAGGAACATTCAACGGAATGTACGGCGAATAAGCGATGTTGGTCAGCTCATTGTTCACCATATCATCAGGTTCGTATGTTCCTGTGGTCGGATTGTAAGAAAAATCAGAAAGAACCGAAATCGCGTTAATCAGTCTGAAATGAGTTGCACCTGAAGGAACAGTAATCAGATCAGCAGGATTAAAAGCTGCAACGATAAAATCTGAAGAAGTTCTTCCTGCATCCGGCTCGATGTCGTAAGGAGCATTAAAAATACCGGAGATAGAAAGGTTTTTGTTGAATTCAAATCCCAGCAGATAATTCTTCTGTGTGGACACTTCAACTTTTCGGTAACCTCTGGCCTCGGTTCCGTCCTCCAGATTGATTTTCTTCATGATAGAAGTTAAACGACCGGTTACCTGTGGATCCGTAAATTTTCCCATTAGAGCGGAAAGCGCTGTTCTTAACGATTTACCGACTTTGGCGCAGCCGCCAAATTCGTTCATATTTTCGCGTGTTCTTTCGAACTCCGGTGCAGAGTGCACCTGCTGCGCAGTTGGACCGCCGACCATACCGGCGAAAAATCCTTCTTGTCCTTTGATTTTGAAATGTCTAACGTCGCCAATCGTTCCGACGTATTTCATAAGACCTTTTTGTCTTGCCATTGTTTTAAGTTTTAGAAATTAGAAAAGAGAGAAAAACACTGTTGTCTAGACAATTACAAATATCATTCATTACCTTTATAAAAACAATAGTTAAAACACTGAAAACCAACGAAATATAGTGCAATAAGTGCAAATGCTAACGAAATGGAAAGCAGCACAACTGAGAATCCATCAACAAAATATTTTCAAATCAAAAACATTCACGAGCAGCCGTTTTGGATTGTGGAAGAAGTCTTGGACGGAGACAGTCTGAAAGTTAAACAGGAATTTGGACAGGAAAGGCGTGAAATAAGACTTTACGGTTTGGATGCACCGGAAGTTCATTTATCCAGAAAAATGCGCGAGGATGAAGCGAAAAGCAGGATTCCTGCAAGTCTTTTGCTTCAATACGGACTGATGAGTTTAGATTATGTTCTTCAGATTTGTCCACCAGGAACAGGGATCACACTTCTAACCGAATTGGATAACCGGACAGATTTTTGGCTGAGAGATTTGGCTTATGTCATTCTGCCTAACGGCGAATGTTTGAATGAATTACTAATAAGCAATGGCTTTGCTAAAGCAAGCCATTCTTACTATTGTTCTTTGCTTGCTGAATATCAGCAGTTAAATTTCCAGGCAAAAAAGAATAGGGCAGGAATGTACCTGTTTACCGAAGTTTTGTAATTTGTTATACTTATGTTGTATCTAATTAATGGAAAAGGTAAGGAAATATAGTGTTTATGGGACTTTGTATAAAGACTTGTAATAATACAATGTTGTACGACGTTTTTTTTATGCAGTTATAGGATTAACTCTTATTTGTCCTCCAACTGCTTTCAAAACTTTAATAATTGTTGAAAACTGGGGTTTTGCACCTTCAGATAGTGCTTTGTACAAACTTGGTCTGCTCATTCCTGTTTCTTCTGCAATTTTTGTCATTCCGATTGCTTTTGCAATATTACCAATTGCAACAACAATTTCAGAATCATCGCCTTCTTCAAGGACAACATTAAGATATTCAGCAATCATTTCGTTGCTGTCCAAATAATCTGCAATGTCAAATTTTGAAATATCCATTCTTTATTCTTTTATTTTTTCCCAAATTTCTTTCGCTTTTTCTATAACTTTTTGTTGGCTTGATTTGTCGCCGCCAATTAACAAGATAATAATTTTTCCATCTGTCTCTTTGAAATAGATTCTGTAGCCCTTTGCAAAATTTATTCGTAATTCGCTGATTCCATTTCCAACAGGTTTGCAATCTCCAAAATGTTCTTCATTTTGTAATTTCTGGATTCGGAACAAGACTTTAGCCTTTGCTCGGATATCTTTTAATTTTCGGAACCACTTGTCAAACTCATTCGTTTTCTCAATAAAGTACATTTTGTATTCATTTGGATACAAATATAGGAAAAAGTTAAATCAATCCAAAATTTTTGTTTTAAGCGGAATCTTTCTAAAATGTCGTACAACGGAAAGGGGCTTTGGGAGGTGCGGGCTACTGCAACCGAGATTTCAAGAGGTGACCGAACGCTAGCAAAAACTTTTTCCATTTTTTAAAATTACGAAAAAACTAAAAAATGGAAAAGTTTTTTGCGGGTACTTTCTATAATTTCTCTGAGATTTCCTTCAACCCCGCATTTTGCCAATACTATCTTTACTTTACATCCATAAAATTAATACCTTTAAAATAAACAAGACAGAGGTGAACTAACAATACCCTTAGAGATTAAAAGCCTCATCTAACATATTAGTCCTCTGCCTTGTTTTAAAAGGTTGAAAAAGCTTTAGATAGAATACCAGATTACCCAGATCTAATAAAGATTTTAAAGCAATTCAACATTAATTTAACACCACTAAATTATGAAAAATTACACAAATTTCATCGGAATCGATGTAGCAAAATTAACGCTGGATTACTGCATGATTACCCCGAACCCACAGCCCGAACAGGGCCAGATACTGAATACGCAAAAATCGGTGGATAAGTTTTTAAAAACATTGAAAAAAGCCGGCTGCCAGATGAATGAGACCCTTTTCGTTTTCGAGAATACCGGCATCTATTCCTCGTTGCTCGCTTTGGTTTTAAGCGAAAACAAACTTGATTACGCTCAGGTTCCTGCGCTGGAAATCAAACGCTCTCTCGGAATTACACGCGGCAAAAGCGACAAAGTAGACGCCAAAGAGATTGCAAATTACGCCAGGCGAAACACTGATAAAATTGCACTTTCTGCGCTTCCGGAACTGAGCCTGCAGCAACTCAAAATCGTGTTTGCCGAACGCGAAAAAACCATTGCCGCCATTAAGTCGTTCGAAAGAACCATGGAAAACGAAATGTACCTGAACAAAAAAGTTTTCACCAGCGTAAAAGCCATCAACCGACAAACGGTAAAACAGCTCAAAAAGCAGCTTGCAGCGCTTGATGACAGAATTAAAATCCTGATCCGCGAAGATGAAATTCTTTACAAACAACAGCAACTTTTAAAAAGCATTCCGGGAATTGGCGAGATCACTTCAGTCTATCTTTTGATGGTCACGAAAGGATTTACAGCATTTACAAACGGACGGAAATTTGCCTGTTATTCGGGAGTCGCACCCTTCGAACACACCTCCGGAACGAGCGTCAAGGGGAAAACCAGGGTCAGCCATCTGGCGGATAAAAAGATGAAATCGCTACTGCATATGGCCGCACTCACTGCAATAAAATATGATCCTGAACTCAAAGCATATTACCGCCGGAAAAAAGAAGAGGGAAAACACACCATGCTGGTTCTAAACAATATTAAATGCAAAATGGTGTACAGAATTTTTGCCGTTATTGCGCGAGAAACAAGCTTTGTGAACCTGCATAAATTTGCAGCATAATTTTATCACTTTTTGTTTGCTTTTTGTCATAGAATATGTTAGCTGCAGTTTTTCTTATTCTATTTTTCATAATAATGGTTTGTATCCGCATTCAATATGATTTTTGGTTTGTGGAAAATCTTATTTTCAAAATAAGTTGAGTTAATTGCTCCTTTTCCAAATTCATTGTATTTTAGATCAATTCTTGTTTCAAATCCAATTCCAATTCCAATTTCATAACTCCCTTTTCCGTAAAATCCACTTTCAAATCTTCCCTCCTCAAACAAAATTAAAGTATCTGCAATATGTGGAGCTTCTACGTAACATATTGTTTGATTGTAATTCATATTTACATATTTACCATAAATTTTGTTTTTCAAAATAGGAAAGTTAATATTTAATCCGAAGAATAAAATCAGAAAAATTAATTCTATAAATATTTTTTTTAGTCATACAAAAATTGATTAGTCTCTTTAAACAACTATGTTGAAAATGTAATCATTAGAAAAATCCAAATCCAATAAAGAACTATTGGAATATTTAGAATTAACAGAATTATATTCCTTTTCATTTTTAGATATGGAAGAATCAAAATTATGTTTAGTAAGGTAAGTAATAAGGAAATTCCCAATAAAGCGAAAGTTGCCATTCTAGAGAATCCCCCCAAATCATGATTTGTAAATCTAAAAGATTCGTCAATAATTCTCGGTAATGCTAATGCAAGAATAAAAATTGCAATACTCAAAAAAGTCAGGAGTTTAAAGTTATATTTTATTTGCATTCTGTTTTTTGAAAATTGCAGCTAACGGGAAAGGGCTTGGCGAAGGCGGGGATAAGAAAGACGGAAATTCCAACTAAACCCGAACCGAGCAAAAACCATTTTCGTTTTTTCAAATTTACAAAAAAATAAAAACGAAATGGTTTTTTGCGGCGAAAAGTGCTGAAATCATCTAAATATTAGCTCTCCGCCCCGCTTTTGCCAAACCCATGTTGTGCGCAGTATTTTTAGTTCGGCGACTTGGATTTAACTCGTTAAATTCACGTCAGAGAATTAAAAATCAAGCACTACAATTTTTTTCACGCACGAAATAGCGAATATTTTCAGAATTTTATTCACGGATTTTGGAAAAGTATTCACGTAGACTTTATTCACGCCGTTAAGCGCAAAATTTATAAAGGTCAAGCACAATCTTTAAAATCCAGTGAAATTTTTGTAGATTGATTTTAAGTTTTTTGCGCATTTTTCAGTCAGCGTTTTGAAAAATTCAGCACAATTTTTAATACTCAAATTCGTAAGTTTTTCGTAAAGATTTTTTCTGGATTTAGGAAAATCAGCGCAAAGAATTTCAGATTTTAGTCAGTTTTAGAAGTTTAAATTCAGGTCAAAATTTTGATTTTTCAGACCGAAACTTCTTTTTGATACCACGCTTCTAATATTGCGCACAACGGGAAAAGTATTGGCGAAGGACGGGCTACTTTGCTGACAATTTCAAAGGAAAACCGACCTTAAGTAAAAATTTTTTCCGCTGACTAAATTACTAAAAAAATGGAAGCGGAAAAATTTTTTGCTGATTTTGTTAACTTAATTCTCAAAGACAATATTCACCCCGTCTTTTGCCAATACCGTGTTATACGACGGCGTTTTTAGTACGCAAATTTTTGGTTTTGCAATTCAATGTTGAAATTAATTTTTGCGTCCAATGCTCTAAATACTTTTAAAATAGTAGCAAATCTCGCATCAGTTGCATTATTTTCAATTTTTGATATTTGGGCTTTTTTCACGCCAACAAGTTCTCCAAGTTGTTCTTGCGTTAAATTTCTTTCTTTTCTCGCTTCCTTTATTGCGTGTCCAATTAAGTCCAAACGCAACTCATTTTCGAAAGCATCTCTTTTTGGCGTTCCAATTTTGCCAATATATTTGTCTGTAAGTTCTTCTAAAGTATGTGTTTTCATATATTTTTCTTTTTAAAATATTGTTCCATTAATCTTTCTGCTTTTTCAATTTCACTTTTTGGTGTCTTTCCTGTTTTCTTAATTATTCCGTGCGTTGAAATTACAATTGTTTCATCTTTCTCCGATTTATCCCAAAATGCAAAAAGTCTGTAATATGACTTATTGTTAAGTGTTCTAAATTCCCAAATCTCGTCCTGAAGTTTTTTGAACAGCTCATTGTTATTAGAACTTCTTGACTTCCAAACGTTGTAAATAATCTTATTTCTTGTTTTTTCGTTCAATCCGTCAAGAAACTCTTTGGCTTCATCCAAAAATATGACACGAAATTTGTAATCATTCATTCTCTAATTTTTGTCAAAGATAAAAGTTTCTTATTTAGGAAACAAATTTTATTCCAATAAATAAATTTGATTTGGTGAGCTCTCTCGATACGCTGTCGTATAGCGGATCGGGTATTTCTGCAGGCGGGGCTATAGAAGCCAAAACTTTCTATGAACACCAAACTGAACAAAAAACTTTTTCCGCTGACTAAATTACAAAAAAACCGGAAGCGGAAAAGTTTTTTGTGACTAAAGTGGATCAATCCTTCAATCATGCATTCAAACCCCGCTTGCAGAAATACCATGTTGTGCGCAGTATTTTCGGTTCGGCGACTTAATTCAACCCGTTGAATTCAGTCAGAGAATTGAATATCAAGCACGACATTTTGTTATTCACGAAATCAAAAAGTCAGCGTATTTATTCACGCAGTTTTGTCCAGGTCACATCCTGAGAATTTAAGTCAGTGCATTTTGTTCGTTGAAACTTAAGTCAAATTTTAGTCAGAACAATTTTGAAAAAATCAGCGCTAAATTTTTGAAAAAGTCAGCGTTATTTTGTTAGCGCAAAAGTCCAAAAGTCAGTGCTGCAATTTTGAGTCAAAAACTCTAAAAAAAATCCTGAAAGTTATAGTCAAAACCGCGCTTGTAATATTGCGCACAACGGAAAAAGTATTTGCGAAGGGCGGGCTAAATTGAACGAAAAGTTCAATTTAGCCCGAACGAAGCAAATTGCTTTTTCAGATTACCAAATTACAAAAAAAAGAAATATGAAAAGCATTTTGCGGATATTGCTAACTGAATTCTCAAAGACAATATTCACCCCGCTTTTAGCAAATACTATGTTATGTGCAGTTTTTTTAGAAGAATTTTCTCATTAATCTAATTATTCCATCCAAGAAAAATAGTCCACTTTCTAATTCATCTGTTTTATCGATCTTTTGCGAAATATTTTTTTCGGCAAATTTTTTATTTTTATTAGTGCGTTTTGTTAGGTCAAAGAAACTCCAACCTGTCAAAATTATGAAGGTTGCAATTATTAGAATAAGATTGAGTTTTTCAGGCATTTTAATGTTTAATTTTATTATTCCATTCCTGTATTATTCCGTCTGCAAATTCTTCTCCATTAAACTTGTCATAATATAGCCCATAATATACCACTAAATAACTTTCTAAAATCCTTAAAATTTTATCTCTTTTGGGATTTTTATAAAGTTGTTTAAAATTTTATCATTTAAATGGTCAAATTCATCATTTGGGCATCCTGGAATTAAATTCCAAGAGTTGATAACTTTTCTTAATTCAGAAAAATCTACATTATATTTTGTTTTAAGTTCTGTTTTATCCACAGTTTTGATAAATTGCACATAACGGAAAAAGTATTTGCGAAGGGCGGGCTAAATAAAACTGAAAGTTCAATTTCGACCGCACGAAGCAAATTGCTTTTTCAGATTACCAAATTACAAAGAAGTAATATGAAAAGCAAGTTGCGACTAAATGCATCGGGTTTTTCTAATATAGATTCAACCCCGCCTTTTGCAAATACTATGTTAGCCGTTCGTTGTATCAGGCTAAATTTTATTAATTATTTCTTCTAACAATTTATTAAACACTTCAGGATTTTCAAGCATTGGATAATGTGAAGCTCCGTGTATACTTACAAATTCAAAATTATCTTTCAATTTTTTTTCCAGAGCTTTTTCGTCAGTAGGAAAATAATCTACATTAAGAAAATATACTTTACAGTAAATTTTCTTTAAATTTTCACTTTCCTTTTCACTATATTCAAAAACTTTCTTATTTAATTCAATACCAAATTTTTTATTGCTATTAATAAAATTATTTTCAATCTTTCTCTTTAAAGCAAGACTTGTATTTTTAGTTACCAAATTGTTTTCAACGTAATATTGCAGGCTTGCTGGATAATTTGAGTTCATTTGATCGATGATTTTGTCAACTTCTGATTTAGGCAAGCTTTGGCCAATATTTTTAAAATAATCTACTGCAACAAACCCAATGATATTCTCTCTGTAATTGCTATAAATTTCTAAACATACATCGGCGCCAATGGAATGGCCAACTAGAATTACATTTTTTGCTTTCAGGCTTTCTAAGAGTTCTGAAATTTTTTTTCCAAAATCTTCAATTGAAACTTCATTATCTTTCACATCTGAATTTCCATGCCCAGGTAAGTCTACAGCAATTACCCTGTAACTTTTTTTAAGGGTTTCTATTTGCGGAACCCATATTTCTTTATTCATAAACGCTCCGTGAAGAAAAACGATAGTTTTTGCTCCCCGACCCGCATCTATATAAGATACCTTGCCGTCAATCTTTTTTTCTTTTTCCATGATTTCTATAGATTTACAATTAATGGTAAATAATATTACTAATACTGAACAAAGATTTATTATTTTAAGCATTTGTATTTTTTTGCTAAATTAACCAAGATATAACTATGAAACAATTAGTAACCAAAAAGTTAGTATGGAAAATGTAGAAAAATGCCCGCTTGAATATGCTTTTTCTCAAATCGGGGGTAAACACAAGGGCAGAATTATATGGAGGCTGCATCTTCATTCAGTTTTGAGGTTCGGGGAAATTCGGAAACAAATTTCTGGGATTTCTATTAAGATGTTAACACAAGTATTAAAGGAAATGGAGAAAGACAACATTATTATACGCAAACAATATGATACCAAAATTCCTAAGGTTGAATATTATTTGACTGATAATGGAAAAATTTTAGTCGATATTTTAGAACGTCTTTTTGAATGGGGAAAACTTCAAGAAAATTTTATTATGGAGGATAGTCGTTTACAATGACGGCTAACGGAAAAAGTATTTGCGAAGGGCGGGCTAAATTTAACTGCAAGTTCAATTTCGACCGAACGAAGCAAATTGCTTTTTCAGATTGTTAAATTACAAAAAAATACAATATGAAAAGCAAGTTGCGACTAAATGCATGGGGTTTTTCTATTATCTATTCAACCCCGCCTTTTGCAAATACTATGTTAGCCGACGTTTTTTTATTACTTTATAAATAATTTGAAATTGGTGTTTTATTGAATATTTATCACCAAATGATATTTCTTCGTCCTTTGCTATCTGATCAAAAATTTCGCCTTTCATTTTGTCAGGCATTTTGTCTCCAATTCTAAATTTTTGATAAATTAAATCACATATTGCAAACAAATTTTTTCTGTAATATTCAGCAGCTTTATTGAAAAATTCAGCATTTAAATTAGTAAGAACATTATTTTCAATGCTGTAAATTATTTCAGTATCTTTTGTTAAACTATTTGTTTCTGCTTCATTAGTTGGAATTAGAGTATTGTAAAATTTATCTACTAAAATATCCTTACCTAAAGAAAAAATAATGACATACTCATCAATTACAGCTAAATATGGATTTTGATTTTGCGGATTTATATGTAATAGTGTACTATTTGTATTTGAATAATTTACAGCTCTCAATAATTTATAACTTATATTATTTGCATCAGGATGAATTGTTCCATACTCAAAATATTCTTTTAAGATATCTTTAAGCATTTTTTCATCCGCTTCACGAAGTTTGAATCCAGAATTTTTAGAAATACTTAGTCTATAAAAAATAGAAGACCAAAATATTAAAGCTTTTTCGGAGTCAATTTTAGAGTTATAATTTTCATTTTTTTCGTCAGTTTTTACCGTTAAAGATTTTGAATATGAATCTTCTAATTCAGCAAGTTTTGCCTCGCATTTACTACAAAAAATATAATCTTCAATTAATGGAATATTGTTATTTTCGATTCTTTCTTCATCTATTTTATTATAAACTTCTTCAAGTTTTTCTAAACTAGTTGCTCTACCAAAATAGGAGCTTGGATTTTTTTCAGAAATTACAAATCCCATCTCTTTATCTCTACCTTTTTTTCCTTCTTCAGTATCGATTCTTTTCATCAAAAAATGAGGAACTATATGCGAACCTGTTTTATCAGCTATCGAATCACAAATTTTGCAGTTGTTTTTCATAAAATGTCGGCTAACGGTTCGGGGCTTTGCGATGGTGGGGCAATCGAAGCACAAATCTTCAATTTTGCACTAAAGTTCAACCGAAGAACAACCGTTGAACTTTGCAGTTTCGCCCCACTATTGCAAAACCCTTGTTAGCGGCTGGCATTTTAGTGTGCTGCTGATTTTGAGAAAAAATTCATTACGATAACTCCTGTCACAATTAAAATAATTCCAATAATTGCTGGAATGTCTAACGATTGCTTAAATACCACAACCGAAATTATAGCTGTCAAGACAATTCCTAAACCACCCCAAATTGCATAAGCTATTCCCAAAGGAATGGATTTTAAAGCTTGCGATAAAAAGAAAAAGGAAGCAATATATGCCACAATTGTTATCGCTGTTGGCAATAATTTTGAAAAACCGTCTGATGCTTTCATAAAGCTCGAACCTACAACTTCAAGTACGATTGCTAATGATAAAAATAAATATTTCATTGTTCTTTTGTTTTAACTGATGCAAAGATACAAAAATTAAAAAGTGCTTTTTTTGACAAATGTCAAAATCGTTATTTCTTTCTAATACGGCTCAATGTTTCTTGCGAAATACCCAAATAAGAAGCAATATGTCCTAAAGAAATTCTTTGCAAAGCTTCGGGTTGGTTTTTCAAAAGCCAATGATAACGCTGTTCTGCGGTATGTGTTTGTAATAAAAAAGAACGTTCCTCTAAAATTTTGCAATATTCTTCTGCCATTTTTCTACCAATCGTATTCATTTCCTGCGATGATTTGTAGAAACTTTCAAGGTCATTGCTTGAGATATAATATAAAGTGGTGTCTTCTAAAAACTGAATGTTTTCAATTGAAGGTTGGCTAAAAAATAATGGCATTACTGAACCTAAAATTCCGCTCTCAAAACCAAACCAAACATTAATTTCTCTTTCATTGATATTATAAAACGAACGAACAAGCCCTTTTTCAATTACGAATAAACTTGAAACAATTTGTCCTTCTTTGAGCAAAAAATCGCCTTTTTGTTTTATCAGACTTTTAATTTTTTCGTTAAGTTCTGTTTCGATTTCAGAGGTCAGATTTCCGTATTTTTTAAGTTGTTTTATGAGAGGGTTCATTCTTTGTACGGTGTTGGTTTATGCTTGCCGCTAACGGAAAAAGTATTTGCGAAGGGCGGGCTAAATTTAACTGAAAGTTCAATTTCGACCGAACGGAGCAAATTGCTTTTTCGTGGAACTAAATTACAAAAAAATGTGTAACGAAAAGCAATTTGCGACTAAATGCATCGGGTTTTTCTACTATGTATTCAACCCCGCCTTTTGCAAATACTATGTTACCTGCAGTGCTATTTTCCATATTTTGCAAAATCAATCGCTTTATTTAATGTAATATCTTGTTTCTTTTGAACATTTTCAATCTTGATTTTTATAGGAATATCAATTGGAATCCCAACTCTTTGAGTTTCATTTCCATTAACATCATAAATCCCATAACCTGAAAACATAATTTTATAGCCACCTGGAAAAATCATTCTTGTAACATTTCCATCTGTTCCTGATGTTTGACTTCCAACGACAAATGTATTTTTATATGATTTTAAAATTAAACAAATAAATTCAGGTAAACTTTGTGTGCGATAATCTACAAGCAAAATTAATTTTCCTTTATAAGAGTTAGAGTTTGTTTTACCTACCATTTCTACTGAACTTCCGGCGTTGGTATTTTCGTATATAAATAGGCCGGGATACCGGAAATCATTTCGTGTTTGTTTACTGTAAAACGATGGTTCAGAAAGAAAATAATCTGCCATTTTGTAAGAAGGTAGTGTATTAGGATAATTTCGTAAATCCAAGATAATTGCCTTTGTTTTCATAAGAGGCAACATAACACTATCGATATTTTTTTTGGTGATATTTGATGCAAAAATATATGCTATATCATTATCAATCATTTTAGAAGTAATTGGACTTGTCATTTCATAGAAATCTAAAAATTCTTTAAGAAAATTTGCCTCTCTTAATTTTACAGAAACCTCAAATTTTTTACCTTTTGGATTATATCCTGATAAAAATGCAGTTGAATTTTTGCTATTTAAAACCATTGAATGTAAGTCTCTGTATTTTCCACCGTCATTGGATGCGGGAACATAATTCCAAAATTCTTTAAGGCGTTTTTTAACTGAAATTCCATCTATTTTTTCAATTACACTTCCAACTACTATTGTAGAATCTTTGTATTGATTTTCACCAATAATTTTTGTCACAACAGCCTTGTTATTAACTAACTGAAAATAGAAAGGGGGGCTGAATTTACCTGCAACACTTTCTTTAATAAATGGAAAAACGCCACCGTGTCCATCATCAATTGAAGCCGACATTTTCAAAACGGCTTTATGATAAGATACAATGTCTTTTGCTTTTATAAATTCTGGGATTAATTCTCCAATTACTTTTTCCCAAGGTTTATCGGTAGCATATTTATAAGGATAAAAGTAATTGATTACATTCCAAAATCGAAAAAGACCTAAAAGCCTATATTCTGTATTTGGCATCTTCATTTCATCATAAGGCTTTTCGTTTGGTGTTATAATATTTCCTTCATCATTTGGGTTAGGTTGAGCGTAATAATTTATGCCCTGAAAAGGATGACTGTAGTTGAATTTTAAAACCTCCTTTTGCCTTGTTGTAAGATTTTTGCTTTTTTCAATCCAAGAATGATTAATATTTCGGTAAGTATAGTAATGACGAGATTTATCTATTACAAATTCCTGAGCGTTGTTCGTTCCTGCAATTTCGAACATTTTATCAACTTCATTTCCAAATATATTATTGCTTTTTGCATTCAATATTTTGCTAATTGAAGTAATGGCTATTGAATCCCAATTATGCTTTCCTGTCGCAATTTCAGGATGAAAATATTTCAAATTTCCCCAAACATTACACAAATCTACAAGTTGAGAAACCTGTTTTCGACTTTGTGCGTTTAAGATTAAGATTTGTAAGATAAAAAGGAAAAATATTATTTTTTTCATTTATGACAGCATTTTTGGTAGCATTGCAGGTAACACCCAAATATACGCAGATTTTTAAAAGTAACAAGAATTTTTCGAAATAAATCAAATAAATTACGTAATGTATTGTTTAATAGTGAATTATATATAAATTTGTATTGCGTATTATGAATAGATTTACCAAAATTTCGCCTAATTTTTTGAGTTTTTAAGAAATTTTAACATATACAAAAAACGAAGCATTTTGATTCATTTTACTCGCTCACGTTTCTTAAAACTTAGCTGATTGTTGAATGTAATATTGTCGCCAATTTCTCTCGTTGCAAAACAAATGTGAGAATTTAGTTTTTTGCCCAGGTGCAAAAATTTTTGGAAAGTTTACCCGACTTTGTAACGGAAACCAAGACTATTTTTTTTAATTATATTTTCTCAAAAAGGGCAACCACTGTTTTGAAATTGTTGAACTAAAAAAGACCGCTTCCGAAAAAGCAGTCTTCAAAGAGCAATAATTTCTTGTGAATTATGGCAATTCCTATTAAATTTTAATGCTCATCCCAAACATAAAATTGGTTCCGGCTTGCGAGAAGTACATGGGTCCATCATACACATAGCCGTTGTTTACATATTTCTTGTTGAAAATATTATTGAGCAGGAATTTGAAATCGATTTCCGTTTTTTTGATATTCAAGGAATATTTTGCATTGAAGTCGGTTAGCCAATAATCTTTCAATTGCAGATTCTCGTTGTTCGTGTTATCAAGAAACTGCTTCCCAACGTATTGATTTTGAATGCCAAAGCTCAGTTTATTATTTGGAGTGTAATTCAGTAAAAGATTTCCGATGAAGTTTGGGGAGAAAGAAATTGGTGTATCTCCCAAGTTTTCAATTCCTTCGGAAGTTTCGTTCTTAAAACTTTTATTTTCGTTCTTACTCAAGGTTACATTCCCTGAAAGGTTCAGCTTTTCTGAAAGTTGCGCCAGTGCGCCCAACTCTACGCCCATACGGTAACTTTGCCCGGAATTCACCCGAATGAATTCGCCTACATTATTGATTTGCCCATTTAGAACAAGCTGATTCACGTAGTTCATATAATAAAGGTTCCCTGTGAAGGAAACTTTCCCTGTTTTTTTCTCGATTCCCGCTTCGAAATCGTAGAGTTTTTCAGCTTCTGTTTGTGGGTTTGCAAAAAGATCATCCCGGTTCGGTTCCCGGTGCGCAATGGATGCGGAAATAAAAATTTTTCCTGCTGGGATTTTATAATTAATTCCTGCTTTTGGGTTAAAGAAGGTCCATTTCTTATCGAGATTCACTCCTTCATCATCTCCTTGTTGTACAATTTTGGTGTCGTAGGTGATGTTTCTGAGCTGTAGATCTCCGAAAAACTCAAAACGGTTTTTGGTGACGATAAATTTTGCAAATCCCGCAACTTCATTTTTTACCGAGCGGTTTCTGTAATATTCATGTTCATCGATTTGTGGGAAATAGACTCCCGTCACATTTCCAAAATGACGTCCATAATACTGATTACCAACCAATCCGAAATTCAAATCCAAGTTTTCAAATTTCCCGTATAATGTTGAAACTACCCCATAAAAATCATTATCCAGCCATTTTTTTCGAATGAAATCGGTTTTTTTAATTTCGTTACCGTTTTGGAAAATATTGGGTAGATTGTATTTTGAAAATTTAGCATCTTGCTTGTAATTTTCGTAGTAACCTTTGCCTTTGGTGTAGTGGATAGTGGTTTCCAAATTCCAACGGTCGTTCAGTTCCTGTTCCCACAAAAGCTGATAATGATTTTGTCGGTAATTATCGGTTTCATTATCATAAAAACCAATAATATTTTCCCAGTTCGCATCATAGATCGCCCCGGAATAGTTGAATTTTGGGTTGGTTTCCCAAGTTGCTTTATCGATTCCGTTCCAGGCTTGGTATGTTTTTTCTTTGCCTCCAAACGCCATCAAACGGATTTTGGTTTTATTTTCTTCAAAAAGTGCTGTGAAATTGTAGGAATGCAAATCTGAAAATGCACGGTCGATATAGCCATCTGAATGAATGTTGGTGTAGCGCCCCAAGAGTGACAGTCGGTCTTTCCAGAATTTTCCCGAACCGATTTCGGCGGAGTATTTATAGGTGTTAAACGATCCGTAACTGTTGTCGGATTTTACATAAAACTTCTCCTCCGGATTTTTAGAAATCACGTTGACACTCGCTCCAAAGGCAGAAACTCCGTTAGAAGACGTTCCTACACCACGCTGAATGATGATTTGTGAAGCCGAACTGGTGAGATCCGGAACATTCACGAAAAAAGTTCCCTGGGATTCCGAATCATTGTACGGAATGCCGTTCATCATTACATTAATTCCATTCCCACCAACACCACGAATTCTGAGACCTGTGTATCCAACGCCATTTCCGGCATCCGAAGTGGAAATAACGGAAGTTTGGTTTTTCAGCAAGATCGGTAAATCCTGACCAAGGTTTTTGTTCCCTAAATCTTTTTCTACATTGATGATTTCTTTGGAAACGGGAAGTCTCTTTGTGAAATTCACACTCTCGATTTCGTGAATTTTCAAAGTGTCTTGCGTCGATTGTGCAAGGTAAAAAGGACCAGCGAAGAGTCCTAAAAAAATAAATCCTTTCATTCTTTTAATTTTTAAGATTAATTGAGTAAAAGGGGGAGATAAATTAATGTAACAATTTGGTCGATGTAGCAGCGTCGCAACCATTGGCAAACTGCTATATTTTCACATTGCTACATTTGCAACGCATCCCTAAACAGCATTACCTGTTCCAGGTTCATTGGGTGTAATCTCAGCCTTTTACAGCACCCCTTTAATTTCGTCTGCGAAAATACAATATTTTTAATTAATATGCATTATTATTGACGTCAATGTAAAAATAATTTTTCCCGTCTTTGGTCACTTCGAATAATCGCGCGAGTTTCCAGCTGAAATTCCGTTTGATATCATTGTATTCAAAAGGGATAATAATCTTATTGTTCACATCAATCACCCCAAAGTTATTATTCTTGGATGCAACAATCATTGGGTTTTTCAAGTCGTCGCCCTCCAAAATGTGAAGGTAATCGTATTGCGGATAAATGGTGAACTGACGATAATCACCGGGGTTTTCAAACTTTGAATCTTCGATAATCCCATAAGAATTGTTGAGAATGTAGGCATGAAAAAGTTGGGTAACATAAGGCAAATTGCATTTTCCCAAATCGCTGTTCTTGTATAAGTAAACCCGCTTTCCGCTGCTGTCAATCCGGAAATCCAAGTTGTTGATGCGCACGGATGCATATTTTTTCGAGCCGTATTTTCGGACTTTTTCGTTCGGAGAATTCAGCAGGTTGCAGTCTTCGGTGAAAAAGCCAACATTGCTGTATTGATGAGGAATAATGGTTTTTCCTTTTTGATTTTTAAAGCCGTATTTACCATTGTTTTTGTGAGGAATCAGTGTCGGAATTGAATCATTAATTTTCACAAGATCCGGATTGCTTTTTGCCACAACCGTTTTTTGCTGAAGATTTTTTTTCTGAGCAAAAACCAGCACAACAACACAACAAAAAAAGAGGCTAAACAGATGTTTCATAAAAAAAAAATTTGCAAACTTAAAGCCAAAAATACATTTTTAAATATTTCTGAAAACGGAAAATATTACTGCGATTCCCAACAGTATGACGATTGCTTGCGAATTGAAGAATAACTTTCGGGTTTTGGGAAAATAATTACGAAGCGGTTTGGTATTCATTGCAATTGCTAAAATAACGTAAGGTGTTAGAGTGACGAACAGTGCATTATATTCAAACGCTTTTTTGATATTCAAGTGCAATAATTCATGAATCGCCCTTTGGGAACCGCATCCGGGACAGAGAAATCCTGTGAAATAATATATCGGACACTTCAAAAAATAGATGCTGTTTTGAGGATTAAAGCTATAAAAAACAACTCCCAAACCAATGAAAATCAGAATAAATACGGCTAATTTTAAGTGTTTCTTCATCATGATGAAAGATAAGTTTCCCGATTGGTTTTGATTCGCAGAAACCTTTGTTTACAAATATTTTAATTGAAATTTTTCTAAAAATAATAAAAAAATAGATGGAAAGCATCATATTTATATTAAATCTAAATGATTTTAGTCATCATTAAATATAAAAATTCGTATTTTTGAACTTCTTAATTTTCAACAAAAAATATACGAATATGACTTTTGACATTGATATGATCAGAAATGTGTATGAACGTTACCCAGAAAGAGTTGCGAAAGCACGTGAAGTAGTGGGTAAGCCTCTTACATTATCAGAAAAAATTCTTTACACTCACCTCTGGGAAGGGAATCCAACCCAACGTTATGAAAGAGGAAACTCTTATGTAGATTTTGCTCCGGACAGAGTGGCAATGCAGGATGCGACGGCTCAAATGGCACTTTTGCAGTTTATGCAGGCCGGAAAAAAGAAAGTTGCTGTTCCTTCTACAGCACACGCAGATCACCTTATTCAGGCTAGAGTAGGTGCGGAAGCGGATTTGCAGGAAGGTATCAACAAAAACTCTGAAGTTTTCAATTTCTTAAGCTCTGTTTGTGATAAATACGGGATCGGCTTCTGGAAGCCAGGTGCGGGAATTATTCACCAGGTTGTTCTGGAAAACTATGCTTTTCCAGGGGGAATGATGATTGGTACCGATTCCCACACGGTAAACGCGGGTGGTTTAGGAATGGTAGCTATTGGTGTTGGTGGTGCTGATGCGGTAGACGTAATGGCAGGCATGGCTTGGGAGCTTAAAATGCCTAAATTAATCGGGGTAAAATTGACTGGTAAACTGAACGGATGGACATCTGCAAAAGATGTTATCTTAAAGGTTGCCGGAATTTTAACCGTGAAAGGCGGTACTGGATGCATCGTAGAATATTTCGGTGAAGGTGCAGAAAACCTTTCTGCTACTGGTAAAGGTACCATCTGTAATATGGGTGCAGAAATCGGCGCTACAACTTCTACTTTCGGTTATGACGATTCGATGAGAAGATATTTAGCAGCAACCGGAAGACAAGATGTGGTAGATGCAGCGGATAAAATAGCAGAACACTTAACAGGAGATGCAGAGGTTTACGCAAATCCTGAGCAATATTTTGATCAAGTTATTGAAATTAACCTTTCTGAATTAACTCCACATTTGAACGGACCTTTTACTCCCGATTTGGCGACACCTGTTGCAGAATTCAGAGCGAAAGCCGAAGCTAATGGTTGGCCTTTGGAAGTTGAATGGGCTTTGATTGGTTCTTGTACCAATTCATCTTATGAAGATCTTTCCAGAGCGGCTTCAATTGTTGAAGACGCCGTTGCAAAAGGAGTAAAACCAAAAGCGATTTTAGGAATTAACCCTGGTTCAGAACAGGTAAAATATACAGCTGAAAGAGATGGTTTCCTGGATTCTTTCAGAAAATTTGAAAATGCGAGAATTTTCACGAATGCTTGTGGACCTTGTATCGGACAGTGGGACAGAGAGGGTGCAGATAAAGGCGAGAAAAACTCTATTATCCATTCATTCAACAGAAACTTTGCAAAAAGAGCGGACGGAAATCCAAACACACACGCTTTCGTGGCTTCTCCTGAAATGGTAGCTGCAGTTGCAATTTCTGGTAGATTAGATTTTAACCCAATCACAGATACTCTAACTAACCAAAACGGAGAGCAAATCAAACTGGACGAACCAAAAGGAGCAGAACTTCCAGCTAAAGGATTTGCGGTGGAAGATAACGGTTATCAGGCGCCTTCAGAAGATGGTTCAGGAGTACAAGTTGTAGTAAATCCAGACTCCGACAGACTTCAGTTGTTGGAGCCTTTCCAACCTTGGGACGGGAAAAATATTGAAGGTGCAAAAGTGTTGATCAAAGCCTTCGGAAAATGTACTACGGATCATATTTCTATGGCAGGTCCTTGGTTGAAATACCGTGGTCATTTGGATAATATTTCCAACAATATGTTGATCGGCGCTGTAAATGCTTACAACATGGAAACCAATAAGGTTAAAAATCAATTAACTGGTGAATATGGCGAAGTTCCAGCAGTAGCAAGAGCTTACAAAGCAGCCGGAGTTCCATCAATCGTTGTGGGTGACCAAAACTATGGGGAAGGTTCTTCAAGAGAGCATGCTGCAATGGAGCCAAGACATTTAGGGGTAAAAGCAGTTTTGGTAAAATCATTCGCACGTATCCACGAAACGAACTTGAAAAAACAAGGTATGTTGGCTCTGACCTTTGTTAATGCCGAAGAATACGACAAAATCCTTGAGGACGATACCGTGAATTTCTTGGATTTAGATCAATTTGCACCAGCTCGTCCATTACAACTAGAGTTTGTTCATGCGGATGGAACCAAAGATCTAATCTTGGCAAACCACACTTATAATGAGCAACAAATCGGTTGGTTCAAAGCTGGTTCTGCACTGAATTTGATCGCTGAAGAAGCGAAAAAGAATGCATAACTCTTTTTTAAAAATGATAAAACAAAACCGTTCAAGAAATTGAGCGGTTTTTCTTTTGCAATTGTAACAAGTATCATGTTTTCTCTACTAAACATTTAAACTATTTTTGCCCTCCTAAATTGTAGACATGAAGAAAAGTTTAATTGTACTTTCACTCGCAGCATCAGTTTTCACTCTTGCACAGCAGAAACCCAAAACGGAAAAAGAAACCCAAATTGAAGGCGTAACGATAACCGCAACCAAAAAGGCGGTGGAACAAAAGGCCGACCGTACCATTTTCGATTTTTCGGAACAGCCAACGCTGAACTCCGGAACTTTGATGGAAGGTGTAAAAAAACTGCCGGGATTGGTGGTAACCGACATTGCCGGAATGATGTATCAGGGAAAACTGTTGGCCGTTTTTATGGATGGACGTCCGCTAAATATTTCAAGTAACGAACTTCAGGGATTTTTAGATGGAATGCCTGCAAACGCAGTTGAAAGAATTGAAATCATTACACAACCCGGCGCAGAATTCCCCGCAACGTCTGGAGGTGCAATTCTGAATATCATTACTTCAAAATCTGCAAAAAATTATTTATCTGCAACGTATTCGGGGAATTACAGCTTTACGAATTACGATGAATACAGAAGCAGAACCAACAATTCTTTAAGTTTAAATGCGAAAAACAAATATTTCGGATGGCAACTGAACGTAGGACAGAATTACCGCGAAAATATGATGATTGGTAATTTAGATGATCTTTCAACCACTTATACAGATGGTGTTAGAAGAGGATATTTTGCCAAAGCAGCCATGACCTTTGATCTTGGACTTGACCGACTTTTATTGAACTACGATATTTATCACAATAACAACGATAATTACACTTTAGGAAAAGGAAATTATTTTGGAAATCCTTACACAAGCGAAGATGACGCTGCAACTTTAAACTGGCGAAACGAAGCTGTCGTAACTTATCAGAAAAGATTTGCCGACAAAGCCAAGAAATTGGATTTCAAATATAATTACAGTAACTCTAAGTCTGATTTTTCTCAGTTCAGCAGAAATTTCAACACCAACACGCTTGAAAATGAATCGGATATGAATGTTTCTACCTTTAAAGTAGATTATTCTCAGCCGGTGAAAATTTTGGACGAAGGGAAAGTCAGCATTGGTGGTTTGTACGAACTTCAAAAGTTTGATACCCAAAGTTTCGGTTTAACCAACCTCGATTATCAAAGACAAACCGCTTCAAGTTATATAGAACTACAGGCCAAACTAAAAAAGTTTGATTTCACGTTGGGAACAAGAGCCGAAGATTACGATATTTCGGGAATTACGCGACGAGTGGATTCTTCAAACGTAACTCATACCGATAATTTAACGCCTTTCAAAAAGTTTAAGCTTTTCCCGAACGCAAGTATTCAGTACAGCTTCATGCAGAGGGTTTATTTGGCTTTGAATTACAACAAGAAAATTAATTTGCCAAGCATTTCATCGTTGAATCCTAACAACACAACCTACCAAAACGGTAACTCCACCACTGCCGGAAACCCGAATCTTCAGCCAACAATATTTGATAATTATGAAATCAAAATTTCAGCGTTTGATTATGCCTTTATCGGTTATAATGTAAACGTGGCTAAAAATCAGGTCATGCAGATTATGACGAGAGAAACTGAAATCGACCCGAACACCGGAAAAACCAACGATTTTATCCTGAACAAACAAATGAATATTTCCGAAATGACAATTCAGAACTTTAATTTAGGATTGCCGATTCCGTTGATGATTTTCAGTAAACCTCTCAGCGAAATCATGAAGTTTAACTTTAATCCTGATAAGATCAACTTTATTTATTTGTACGCGGCTTATCAGAAACACATTATTCCGGACTTGAAAACCAAAGGATTCTGGATGTTCAACATCAATTCTCAGTTTATGCTTCCGAAAGATGTAAAATTGGCCATCAATTATTTCGTACTTCCTCCAAAAGGAAACTACTATTATTACGAAGCGGTAAAACCTGTCGGAAACAACGTGGACATCACACTTTCTAAAAAATTCATGAAAGACAGGCTGAATGTTTCAGTGTTTGCAAATGATATTTTCAACGGGCAGCAAATGGCTTTCCGTTCGGTTTTCAAACAGCCTTATCCAGTTCTTTCGAACAAAATGGATTCACGAAATTTCGGATTTTCTGTGAACTATAAGATTCCTACAAAAAACAAACTTGCTAAAGAGGCACCCAACATGCTGAACCAGGATAAAAAAGAAGACAATGGCGGCATTTTGAATTCGGGACAGTAATTTTAGAATTATTTTATAATGAAAAGTTTAAAAGTTGGAGAATTTCTCCAACTTTTTTCATTCTGTTCAATTTTTGAACATAATAATCAACCTTCACACGCCTTCCAAACCGCATCATTCTGCGGAACAGGCGCCGTGATTTCTAAGTTTTCTTTCATTACGGGATGAATAAATTCTAACTTTCTTGCGTGAAGATGTATTCCGCCATCGGGATTGGATCGGGCTGCACCATATTTTAAATCGCCCTTTATCGCAGCGCCAATTTTAGAGAGCTGCGCACGAATTTGGTGATGTCTTCCGGTTTCTAAATCGATTTCGAGTAGTTGGAAATTATCAAGAACTTTGATGATTTGGTAATTAAGAATCGACTCTTTGGCGCTATCAGTTGGTTTGATGAAAACTGTTGCTTTGTTCGTTTTCTCGTTTTTCTGTAGATAGTGAACCAGCCTTTGACTTTGCGGAATCACGGTTTTCTGTACCACGGCCCAGTACGTTTTTTTGATTTCGCGGTTTTTCACCATTTGAGTTAGCCTCGTCAAAGCTTTAGACGTTTTAGCGTAAATCACGAGTCCGGAAGTTGGTCTGTCGATTCTGTGAACAAGCCCGAGGAAAACGTTTCCGGGTTTTTGGTCTCTTTTTTTTATGAAATCTTTGATCAAATCGAGCAGCGAAGCATCGCCAGTTTTGTCACCCTGAACCAGTTGGCCTGCTTTTTTGTTGATGATAAGCAGATGATTGTCTTCAAAAACAATTTGTTGATCGATATGATTTGCAGAGTCGCGCATGGATGATTTTTCGGATTCCAAAATTACAACAAAAAAAGAGAATTGAAATTCTCCTCGCTTTTAATGTTTTACTTTAAGTATTTCTCTAAAAATATTCTTTGAGAATCAAATGCAATATCCTCCAGGTTGATTTGTTCTTTATGCAGCCAAACAGCTTCCGAAATTTCCGAAATTTCCAGGTTTACTTCGAATTTTTGTGCTATATGGTATTCGTAAAATAAATCTAAGGTATTGTAAACGATGTTTTTATATTCGTAAATATTCGGCAGTGAGGCCAAGTAATTCAATTGAGAAATATCAACATTAAGCTTCAATTCTTCAAAAAGTTCTCGTACACAGGTTTCCTCAGCGCTTTCTTTTGGATCCACAAATCCACCAGCTAAGTCGAGTTTTCCTTTCTTGGGTTCTTGGTTCCTGCGTGTGAAAAGGATTTCCTCACCATTTTTCACCAAAACGGCAACTGCACCCGCAACATTGTGAAAAAGAACAAAGTCGCATTCCGAACAGTTCCATCTTTTTTCGCCATCCCATTTCAGCCTTTGCTGCCCACATTTCGGACAAAATTTGAGATCCTTCATTTATGATTTATTTCTAGGATGATAATTAAGAATCACATCGCGCAGTTCTTCGTTTTTAAGATGCGTATAAATTTCTGTTGTGGTAATACTGGAGTGTCCCAACATTTCCTGAATGTATCGCAAATCGGCACCATTTTGCAAAAGGTGCGTGGCAAATGAATGCCGGAAGGTGTGCGGAGAAATTTTCTTGTTGATGCCTGCTTTTTCGGTGAGTTCTTTGATGATAATGAAAACAATTACCCTCGACATCGCGGATCCACGGCTGTTGAGGAAGAGGATATCTTCACATTTTTTATTGATTTTATATTTCGACCGAACATCGCGGATATAATCTTTGATTAATGTTGAGGTGTAATTTGCCAGCGGAACAAAACGCGATTTGTCGCCTTTTCCGTCAACTTTTAGGTAAGATTCTTTGAAATTGATATTCGAAATTTTGAGGTCGATTAATTCGGAAACACGCAGACCGCAACCATACAAAACCTCGATCATGCATTGATTTCTTTTACCTAAATCCGTTGATAAGTCAATAGCTTTGATAATTCTATTGACATCTTCGAAAGTTAAAGTATCCGGAAGATATAGACCAAGTTTCGGACCTTCGATGAGCGTTGCCGGATTGTCGGTTCGCACCTCATCGTCCACAAGATATTTAAAAAAAGCTTTGATGGAGGAAATCCATCTTGCCTGTGATCTCTCACTAAATTTAAGTTTAGAACGTTGAAAAATATACTCCTGAATATGGTCGTAAGTAATTTCCAGTGGCCCCGTATTTTCGAGTTCTAATTCGCAGTAATCGCGGAGTTTTTTGATGTCTCGAAGGTAGGCGTCAAGAGTGTTTTCAGAGAAATTTCTTTCAAACCTCAGGAAATTTTCAAAATCTTTAATTTTTTCATCCCACGTCATTGTGTCATTGTGTTTTGGTGTTTTAATTTTTATAAATTTTCTTTTGAAATTTTCACAATTTCAATTCCATGGTTTTTCAAAAAGTTAATTCCGTCATTATCGGAATAATTATCTGTAAAAACAACTCTGCTGATACCGGCTTGCAGAATCAATTTGCTACACTCCTTGCATGGTGACAGGGTTAGGTATAGCGTGGCGTTCTTCGCGGATTGTGTGGAACCTGCGAGTTTCAGGATCGCATTTGCTTCTGCGTGTAGGACAAACCAATGGGTTTTTCCGGCTCCGTCTTCGCAGCAGTTGTCGAAGCCAGATGGTGTTCCATTATACCCATCGGAGATGATCATTCGGTCTTTTACGATTAATGCACCGACCTTTTTTCTTTCGCAATAGGAGAGTTTCGCCCATACCATGGCCATTTTCAGGTAAGCTTTATCGAATTTCGTTGGTTCCAAAAATTGTGAATTTCTAAATTTATTACTGATGCTATTTAGCTGAAAGAAGGTTTTCTTTTCTCTAAAAATGCTGCTACTCCTTCTTTTTTATCTTCCATTTCGAAGAGCTCTCCGAAAGATTTTATTTCGGTCTCAAAGCCTTTATCGGTATAAGATAAATTAACTGCGGCAATCGCTTTTGCAATTCCCAAAGGCGAATTTTGTGAAATCAACGTTGCCAATTCTTTTGTTTTTGATAAAAGATCATCCAAACTAAAAACCTCGTTTACCAAGCCGATTTCTTTTGCTCTTTGCGCAGAAATCATTTTTGCAGAAAAGATTATTTCGTTCGCAAGACCTGTGCCCACCAGTTTTGGTAGTCTTTGTGTGCCGCCATAGCCAGGAATTAATCCCAAAGTTACCTCTGGTAATCCCAATTTTGCATTTTCCGACGCATAGCGGATGTGGCAAGCCATAGCCAATTCTAATCCTCCACCTAGTGCAAATCCGTTCACCGCCGCTATTACTGGTTTGCTGAGATTTTCGATCTTATCAAAAAGAATGGATTGTCCTTTTCTCGCTAATTCTTCGGCAGCGGCAGTTCCGAAATCCGAAAATTCCTTAATGTCGGCACCCGCTACGAAAGATTTCTCGCCACTTCCGGTCAGGATGATTGCTCGAATATTTTTATCGGAATCTAATTCAGTAAATGCAGTGCTTAATTCCTGAATTGTTTGTGAATTAAGGGCATTTAAGCTTTGTGGTCGATTGATGATAACGGTTGCTAGTTTACCTTCCGCTTCTACGATGATATTTTGGTAATTCATACTGACAAATGATTATTTCTTACTGTGCAAATTAGCAATTTTTTATTTATTAAAAAGATAATTAATGCGCACGAGTTTTATTTTAAATGAATTTTTAAATATATTAAACAGTTGATTTTGAATGGTTCATCATATTCATATCAATATTCACTTGCAATCCCATCGCGATTTTCATTCCCATTTCAATATTCGCTCTGAAAAAGTGGCAAAGTTGGCGATTGATAATTTCTTCTTTTTTTGGCCCACTGATTCCTTTCATCGATCCGATAATATTAGAAACCAGATTTTCCCGATCCTGAGGATTCATTGCTTTGGTGTACAATAAACCAGGTTGGGTGTAGTGATCGTCATCGTTTTCGTTTCTGTTGTAATTAGCGACAGTGGTATTGTCCAAATCGTATTCGAAGTTTTTGTAAGCGGAATCGGGTTTGATTTCATCGAAACTATTCGGGTAATAATTTGGTGCATCTTTATAGCCACTTGAATCTGCCATATATCCATCTCGTTGGTAATTGTTTACCGCAAACGGACACCGGTTTACTTCCAATTGATGGGCATTTACCCCAACTCTATAGCGATGTGCATCAGGATAAGAAAACAATCTTCCTTGCAACATTCGATCGGGCGAAAAACTAATTCCATTGATCAAATTGCTCGGTGAAAAAGTAGATTGTTCCACATGAGCAAAATAGTTATCCGGGATTTCGTTGAGCTCCATTTCGCCTACTTCGATCAATGGAAATTCGTTTTGGAACCAAACTTTCGTTACATCAAAAGGATTCCAACGAAATTCTTTAGCTTGTTCTTCGGTCATTACCTGGATGTACATGGTCCATTTTGGGAAATCGCCATTTTGGATAGCATTTATCAAATCTTCTTGCGCAAAATCTGGATTTTCACCTTTCATCTTCATCGCTTCATCATTGGTGAAATTTTTAATTTGTTGCTTGGTTTTGAAATGGAATTTTACCCAAACTCTTTCATTATCAGCATTAATCATTGAGAAAGTATGCGATCCAAAACCGTGCATGTGCCTAAACCCATAGGGTGTTCCGCGATCGGACATCAGAATAAGAACTTGGTGCAGCGATTCCGGATTCAAACTCCAGAAATCCCACATCATTGTTGCACTTTTCAAATTTGTTTTAGGCACTCTTTTTTGGGTATGGATAAAATCCGGGAATTTTTTAGCATCTTTGATAAAGAAAACTGGCGTATTATTTCCTACCAGATCCCAATTTCCATCTTCTGTATAAAATTTTAAGGCAAAACCTCGAGGATCTCTTTCAGTATCTGCACTGCCCCTTTCGCCTCCTACGGTAGAAAAACGGGCAAACATTTTACATTCGTTTCCTACTTTGGAAAACAATTTGGCTTTGGTATATTTAGAAATATCATTGGTTACTGTAAATTTTCCGTAAGCACCACTACCTTTGGCGTGGACAACTCTTTCCGGAATTCTTTCGCGGACGAAATGCGCCAAATTTTCCTGCAAGATAAAATCTTGTAGCAGAACTGGGCCTCTGGCACCAACGGTTTGTGAATCTTCATGTTCAAAATATGGTGCTCCTGAGCTGGAGGTGAGCTTTTTAAATTCCATTTTTTCTATTTTTTACGTTAACAAATTTATGAAATTCCGAATAGGAATCTCTTGCTTTTTCGTTAAATTAAGGAAAACATAAGTATCTTTGTCATAGACAAAATTAATCAGATGAACATTCAACAATTAGAATATCTTATCGCAGTCGATAAATATAAACATTTCGGAAAGGCAGCACAAGCTTGCTTTATTACACAGCCAACACTCAGCGCAATGATCCAAAAGTTTGAAGATGAGTTGGATGTGAAGGTTTTTGACCGAACTACACACCCAATTCGCACGACTGATGTTGGTGCTCAAATTATTGAAGAATCCAAAAGAGTGATTGATGCTGTAAATGAACTGAAAAACAGAGCGAATCTCCTCAATAACGTTTTAGCGGGAAAATTAAACCTCGGGATTATTCCTACGATTTCTAGTTTTATTCTTCCTTCCGAAATTTTTAATTTTCTTCAAAATCATCCGAAAATTGAACTGAATGTGAAGGAAATGACTACCGATAGCATTATCAAAGCTCTAAAATCCGGGGAATTGGATGCCGGTATTATCGCGACTCCTTACGATGCGGCCTCTGAGTTTTACCAACAGTTTCTGTTTAATGAAGAATTAATGATTTACTCGTCGGAAGATTTGAAGAAAGATTCTTTTGTTGTTCCTGAAGATATCGACAGCAACAAAGTTTGGCTCCTCGAAGAAGGGAATTGCCTGCGTACGCAGTTCGAAAATATCTGCATGCTCAAAGAAAATTCGCTGAAACCAAAAAACCTGAAATTTTTGGCGTCAAATATCAATACCTTAATACAAATGGTAGATAAATTGGGTGGAATTACCATTCTTCCAGAGTTGGCGATTCCTCAACTATCCGAAGAACAAAAATCGAAGATTTCAAGATTCCGAAAGCCATTTCCTTTCAGAGAAATAAGCTTGATTTATTACAAACCTACTTACAAGCAGAAAATTTTGGACGAAATGACGCAATCGCTGCAAAATTCGCTGAATACGAAACTTAATTATAACCAAAACCCCGAAGATTTCATCAGCGTAAAACCTCAATAATGTAATCAAAAAATAAATTTTGCGGTTCAATAAATACTCTTTAAATTTGCAGTCGAATACTTTCAAGAGGAAAAATTTGAACTGATTGCAACCTCCATAAAAAATGCTAAAACAGAATTTCTATTTTAGTTTCTTTTGTAATCAATTCCTATTTTTTTTTATTAATTAAATAAAAAACAAAAGAAATGTCATACTTATTTACGTCTGAATCTGTTTCAGAAGGACATCCTGACAAAGTAGCAGATCAAATTTCTGATGCACTGATCGATAATTTTTTAGCGTACGATCCGAACTCAAAAGTTGCTTGTGAAACTTTAGTAACAACCGGGCAAGTAGTTTTGGCGGGAGAAGTGAAATCTGAAGCTTATCTTGACGTGCAGGATATCGCTAGAAAAGTAATCAACGAGATTGGCTATACCAAAGGAGAATATATGTTTAATGGTGATTCTTGTGGTGTGATTTCTGCGATTCATGAACAATCGCCAGACATCAATCAGGGTGTTGATAGAGCTGCTGAACATGCAGATTTCGAAACAAAAGCTAATGCGCAAGGTGCCGGTGATCAGGGAATGATGTTTGGATATGCTACCAACGAAACCGAAAACTATATGCCACTTGCATTGGATTTGGCGCACACTATTTTGAAAGAACTTTCTACCTTAAGAAGAGAAAACAGTGCAATCAAATATCTTCGGCCAGATGCCAAATCACAAGTTACCATTGAATATTCGGATGATCACAAACCTATCAGAATAGATTCTATCGTAGTTTCAACACAGCATGACGATTTCGGAAGTGAGGAAGCGATGCTTGCTAAAATCAAAAAAGATATCATCGAAATTCTAATTCCTAGAGTTAAAGCTTTGCAGAAATTGGAAATTCAGGAGCTTTTCAACGATCAGATTAAATATCATATCAACCCAACCGGAAAATTTGTTATCGGAGGACCACATGGAGACACTGGTTTGACAGGTAGAAAAATTATTGTAGACACTTATGGCGGAAAAGGCGCTCACGGAGGTGGAGCATTTTCAGGAAAAGATCCTTCAAAAGTGGATAGAAGTGCTGCTTATGCAACAAGACATATTGCAAAAAATTTAGTTGCTGCAGGAGTAGCCGATGAAGTTTTGGTACAAGTTTCTTACGCGATTGGTGTAGCAGAACCTTGCGGACTTTTCATCAGTACCAACGGAACTGCGAAAGTAAACATTACCGATGGAGAAATTGCAGAAAAACTGAAAAACATATTTGATTTGAGACCGTATGCCATCGAACAAAATTTGAAATTAAGAAATCCGATATATCAGGAAACTGCTTCATACGGCCACATGGGAAGAGAATATTATGTGGGAAGTAAAACCTTCAACAAAGGAAAAAATAACGAATTAACGATTGACAACCTGGAATTTTTCACTTGGGAAAAACTAGACAAAGTTGACGAAATCAAAAAAGAATTCGGATTATAATTTAAACTGCTTTATCCCAAACGGTAAAGCAGTTTTTTTTTAACTTTACTGCGAAATAAATGAATTTATGAAGAAAATTTTGGCTTTTTCAATGTTGATGATGGTCCTTTCAACGGCTTTTGCGAAAGCTCAAATAACGATCCATAAGATGCTTCATGCAGGATATGTTTATCAAAATCAAAGCTTTGGCGAAATTGGTGGAAGATTGCTTTTTTTGAATAATGATGATGTAATTTATCGCTTAGGTGCGGCTGCAATGATGGGCTCTGTAAATAAAGAGTTTGCAATTATCCCAAAAGTACAAGGTGATATTTTGATTAATTTTGAAAGAAATGTGGATCTGTATCACTCCTATTATTTCTTGGCAGGAACTGAACTTACCACCAAATATGCCGCTCCGAAATTTGGAGTCTCCATGTTTGGACTTATAGATCTTACAGGAGGATACGCTTTTCCTATTGATAAATCGGGGATTAATGGCAAAGAACTGAAAGGTTTTAATTTTAATTTTATCATCAATTTACCAATAGTGATGTTGCATGATCTATTGAAATAACAGATTTTCCGTAAATTTCTCAAATATTTTAACAAAGTATTAACTTTTTTACTATTTTTACATCCCGTAATTAAATAAATCCAAGTCTATCGATCATATCTGTACTTCTAATAAATAGCCCGATATCCGCAAAATAACCCGATGTAAAATCTGGTCATTATTATCGGTTTATAAACCAAGTGCGTTATGAAATCACAAACTGATAGTACATTAATCTCCAAATATAAACAAGGATCTGAGCAGGCCCTTGCAATCCTGATCGAAAGACATCAGAAAGAACTTTTTTCATTTATTTATTATAAATTAATGGATGAAGATTTAGCGAATGATATTTTTCAGGATACCTTCATGAAAATTATTGTGACTTTGAAAGAAGGACGTTACAATGAAGAAGGCAAATTTATGCTCTGGGCCAAAAGAATTGCCCATAATCTCATCATCGATCATTTCCGTTTGAAATCGAAGCACGCCAAAGTTTCTGAAACTACTTACGATAACGAGGAATTTTCTATTTTCGACCTGATTGCAGGAAAAGAAGAAAACGTAGAAGAAAAATTAGTAAGTCAGCAAATCCAAAATGATTTAATGAAAATGCTGGTTCGTCTACCGGAAAACCAACAGGAAGTCATCAAATTGAGATTTTTCGATGGTTTAAGTTTCAAAGAAATCGCAGAACAAACCAATACCAGCATCAATACAACGCTTGGAAGAGTGCGTTATGCGCTTATCAACTTAAGAAAAATAATGGACGAAAATAAGATTATTTTAACAAGATAATAATATTTTAAAAAAAGTTTCGTTTTTATGGAAATATCTTTTTTCGCCTATGAAAAAAAATGACACTTTAAACGAAAAACTTTTGAAACCCAAAAAACAAACAATTGATTTTCTATTAAGTTATTCCAGAAGCATTTCCGTTTTAAAAACAAAAAGTAAAAACCAAATTGTTTCGAAGAACTAATCTTAAATTACTTAAATTTGTGCTGTATGAAAATTCAGCACATTTTTTTTGATCTCGATAACACCCTTTGGGATCACCGACGAAACGCTTATCTTACTCTGCAAGATATTTTCAATAGACAAAAAGTAAGCGAAAAATACAACCTAAATTTTGAAGATTTCCACCGAGAATATTTCACCATTAATGAAAGACTGTGGGAGCAAATTCGAGATGGTGAAATTGATAAAGATTACCTCAGAAAACATCGATTTTATGATTCATTCCTGTTTTTTGGAATTGATGATGTCGAGCTCGCTCAGCTTTTTGAAGACAATTTTCTTGATGAAATTCTAAATTATAACGATCTGGTGGAAGGTGCATTCGATTTGTTGGAATACCTTTCCGGTAAAAATTACCAACTCCACATTCTTTCCAACGGTTTCAAAGAAGTTACTTCCCGAAAATGCGAACTTTCCGGAATTAAGAATTATTTTAAAACCATTACCAGCGCTGATGAAATTAATGTTCGCAAGCCACACCCGGAAGTTTACGAATATGCATTGCACAAAGCCGGTGCGAAAAAAGAAGAAAGCATGATGGTCGGCGACGATTGGATCGCAGATGTGGAAGGCGGAAAATCTTTCGGATTGCAAGTGGTTTTCTTCGATGTTTTTAATGACAATTACCAAGCAGAAGGTGTAGAAGTCATTAAGAAATTAGCAGAACTGAAAAACCTTCTTTAAAAACAAAAACCCTTTCGCAATCAATGTTCGAAAGGGTTTATTATTCATCAAACTGGAGCAATCTGTATTTAAATTACATTCCCAAATTTGTTCTTACTCTTTTCAAAGTTTCGGTGGCAATTTTCCTGGTTTTTTCGGCTCCTTCTTGTAATTTTTGTTCCAGCTCCGGAAGATTGTTCATGTAGTAACTGAAAAGTTCTCTTTCCTTGGCATATTTGGTGAGAATTAAGCTCAAAAGTTCATTTTTAGCATGTCCGTACCCGAAATTTCCGGCGAGGTATTTTTGTCGTAAAACTTCGGTTTGTTCTGCAGTTGCAATCAGTTCATACAAAGCGAAAACTTTATCGGTTTCTGGGTCTTTGGGCTCTTCTAGAGATTTGGAGTCGGTTTCTATTCCCATTACCTGTTTTTTGAGTTCTTTTTCCGGAAGGAAAATATTGATGATATTTCCTCTGGATTTGCTCATTTTATTACCATCGGTCCCGGGAACGTATTTGGTGTCTTCCTGTAACTCCGCTTGCGGCAACACGAAAACATCTCCCATTTGATGGTTAAATCTTGCGCCCATATCACGTGCCATTTCCAGGTGTTGTAGCTGATCTTTCCCGACAGGAACAACTTCCGCATCGTAAAGCAAAATATCTGCAGCCATCAAAACCGGATAAGTGAAAAGTCCGGCATTCACGTCATCTAAACGATCGGCTTTATCTTTAAAAGAGTGCGCCAAAGTAAGTCTCTGATAAGGGAAAAAGCACGAAAGATACCAAGAAAGTTCGCAAACTTCCGGGATGTCGCTTTGGCGGTAGAAATAGGTTTTTGTTGTATCTAAACCGCACGCCAGCCACGCAGCAGCAATTTCGTAAGTGTTTTTCTTCAGTTCTTCCGCATTTTTTATCTGGGTTAAAGAATGCATGTTGGCGATGAACAAAAACGATTCGTTTTCAGATTTTTTGGAGAGTTCGATTGCGGGAATAATTGCACCCAAAAGATTTCCCAAATGCGGCGTTCCTGTTGCTTGTATTCCGGTAAGTATTCTTGACATATTGTGTATTTCTATCGTGAAATTTCTGTTGTAATGCTCTTGATTAAAAAAACTCAACAAAAATAGGGAATTAAAAAACTCCAGACAATTGGCTGAAGTTTCAAATATGATTAAATGATTTCTTAAAGTTCAAATCCGTCCGGAAATGCTTTTTTTCTGAAAATCAGCAGTAAAATTCCGCCGACAGTAATTGCAGAATCTGCAATATTAAAGATATATTTGAAAAACTCAATATGCTTTCCGCCAATTACGGGCCAGCTTTCCGGTACCCACCAATTTACCAGAGGAAAATGCAGCATATCGACCACGCAACCTTTCATGAAAGTTGAATATCCATTTCCGAATTCTACTACTTTCGAAACTCCACCGTAATCAATCCAGCGGTTTACGCTTTCGTCGAAAACTGTTCCGCTGTCGAAAATCATTCCGTAAAACATTCCGTCGATCAGGTTTCCGATAGCGCCGGCAAAAATCATCGCCATTGGGATGATGAGGTAGTTGGAAGCTCCTTCTTTCAACCATTTCCTGAAAAGATAAACCATTCCGCCGATTAAGAATATTCTTACAATAACCAGGAAATATTTACCGATTAATCCACCGAAATGAAAACCGTAAGCCATACCCGGATTTTCTACAAATGTGAGTTTGAAACCAGGTATAATATCGACACTCTCGCCGAGCTGGAAAGTCGTTTTAATGTAGAATTTTGAGATCTGATCGATTAAAAGGATGATGAAGGTAATTAAGGCTATTTTCTTCATTACAGATCTTTCTTTGGTTTCTCTTTAAAATTTCTCGCAGGTTTCGACTCTTTTCTCGAGGCAACTTTTACGTCTTGACCAGGAGAAGTTTTTGTGTTTCTGGTGTGAAATTTTTCGAAACGGATTCCCATTTCCTTAAGTGTGCTTTTTAGGGCATTGAGCTCCATTTGGTTTTTTGGATGAACGACTAATGATTCCATTTTTCAGTTTTTATAACATAGAAAATGTACAAGGTACCATGTTCTTTGAAAACAGGGTTCCTTGCACAATTTAGGGGGTACAATGTACGATATTATCTTTGCAGATTCTTTGCTTCGATGCTTAAGGTCGCATGTGGAACCGCTCTCAATCGTTCTTTTCCAATGAGTTTTCCGGTTACTCTGCAGATTCCGTAAGTTTTGTTTTCAATACGGATGAGTGCATTTTTCAAATCACGCACAAATTTCTCCTGTCTTCCGGCCAAAATCGCATTTTGCTCTTTACTCAGGGTTTCTGCACCTTCTTCGAAAGCTTTGAAAGTTGGGGAAGTATCATCAGTCCCATTATTTTGGTCATTGATAAAACTTTCTCTAATCAGCATTAAATCTTTTTCTGCTTTTTCTATTTTTTGCTGAATCAGTTCTTTAAACTCTTTCAGATCACTATCGCTGTAACGTTGTCTTTCTTCTGCCATGTTTTTTTGTTTGAAATTGTTTGTGTTTTATTGGGAGGATGAGGAATTTCGGATTCTTCATTAATTCTCTGTTAACATCAAACTTTGTTTACTAATAATTTAAATTTCACGTCGTCAATTTCTATTTCATCAAAATTTGAAAGTGAATTTACAATTTCTATTTTATCTGACAATACTTCTTCTGAAATATATGTACGATTGTTAATAAGTTCTTTTTCGAAAGGCGAGTTGGCTTCTAATTCAATTGAAATTCTGTCTGTTAGCTCAAAACCTTTATCTTTTCTGATGTTCTGAACTCTATTGATGAATTCTCTCGCGATTCCTTCCGCTTTTAAATCATCGGTTATTGTCAAATCTAATGCCACAGTCATTTTTCCTTCGTTGGCAACGGTCCATCCCGGTATATCTTTGGTGAAGATTTCTACATCATCGATGGTAATTTCATACCCTTGAATGGTAATTTTTCCGTCTTTTTCCAAATCAGCAATTTCTGCGGAGGTCAAATTAGAAATTTCCGCTCCCACGGTTTTCATATCTTTTCCGAGTCTTGAACCTAATGTTTTGAAATTCGGTTTGATCTGTTTTACAATCAGATGCGAAGCCTCGTCAGCATTGATGAGAACCAATTCTTTTACATTTACTTCTTGTTTGATGAGTTCCGAAACAGCTACAATCTGAGCTTCCGTTTTCGAATCCAAAACCGGGATCATTACTTTTTGCAAAGGTTGACGAACTTTGATATTTTCTTTCTTTCTTAAAGAGAACACCATGGAAGTTATTTGTTGCGCCAGATGCGTTTTTTCTACCAAATCCTGATCAATCAAACTTTCATCAGCTACCGGAAAATTGGTTAAGTGTACAGATTCCGCTTCATCCTTACCGGTAATGTTGTTCAAATCCTGGAAAAGTTGATCCATGAAAAACGGAGCAATCGGTGCTGAAATTTTAGCAATCGTTTCCAGACAAGTGTACAAGGTTTGGTATGCCGAAATTTTGTCTTCGGTATAATCTCCTTTCCAGAAGCGTCTTCTACAAAGTCTTACGTACCAGTTACTTAAGTTGTCATTCACGAAATTGTTGATCGCTCTTGCAACTTTCGTTGGTTCGTAATCATTGTAAAATTCGGTAACATCTTTTACCAAAAGATTGAGTTCAGAAAGAATCCACCGGTCGATTTCCGGACGGTTTTCAATGTCTTTTTCGGAATAATTAAATCCGTCAACATTCGCATACAGCGCGAAAAACGAGTATGTATTATACAAGGTTCCGAAGAATTTTCTGCGCACTTCATCAATTCCTTCTACATCAAATTTCAGATTTTCCCAAGGATTTGCATTTGAAATCATATACCAACGCGTTGCATCGGGACCATATTTTTTTAGCGTTTCGAAAGGATCTACCGCGTTTCCAAGACGTTTAGACATTTTCTGTCCGTTTTTGTCCAAAACCAAACCATTCGACATCACATTTTTATAAGCAACTGAATCGAAAACAGAAGTTGCAATCGCGTGAAGTGTATAGAACCAACCTCTTGTTTGGTCAACTCCTTCCGCAATAAAATCGGCAGGAAATGCTTTTTTGTTGTCGATAAGTTCTTTATTTTCAAATGGATAATGCAATTGTGCGTAAGGCATCGAGCCGGAGTCGAACCAAACATCGATCAAGTCGGATTCCCGTTTCATTGGTTTTCCGGAATCTGAAACCAAGATAATTTCATCTACAATGTTTTTATGCAAATCGATCTTCGCATAGTTTTCCTCCGACATGTTATCGGTTTCAAAACCTTCGAATGGATTCTTTTCCATAAAACCTGCCGCGATTGATTTTTGGATTTCGTTCATCAGTTCTTCCACCGAACCGATCATGATTTCTTCTTTCAAATCTTCGCTACGCCAAATTGGCAGTGGGATTCCCCAATATCTGGATCGCGAAAGATTCCAATCATTTACATTTTCAAGCCAGTTAGCAAATCTTCCTTCACCTGTTGATTTAGGTTTCCAGTTGATGGTTTCGTTGAGTTCTACCAAACGGTTCTTTACCGCGGTCATTTTCACAAACCAGGAATCCAAAGGATAATACAAAACAGGTTTATCGGTTCTCCAGCAATGCGGGTAGCTGTGAACATATTTTTCAACCTTAAAGGCCTTGTTCTCCGTTTTTAAAAGGATCGCAAGTTCCACATCCCAAGATTTTTCTGGAGCGGTTCCTGCGTCGTAATATTCGTTTTTAATATATTTCCCGGCAAATAATTCCGGTGTGTTTCCACCTTTAATAAATTTTCCTTGCAAATCCACCAAAGGAACGAGATTATCGTTTTCGTCTTTGGTAAGCATTGGTGAAATTCCGTTTTCTTTTGCAACACGGGCATCGTCTGCACCAAAAGTTGGCGCAATATGTACAATTCCGGTTCCATCTTCGGTGGTTACGAAATCTCCAATAATTACTCTGAAAGCATTTTTTTCCCTTCGGTCAAGATACGCTTCGCTTGATTCAGGGTTTTCTGCAGGCAAAAACCATGGAATCAATTGCTCATATTCGGTTCCGGCAAGATCTTCTCCTGTGAATTCGGCTAAGATTTGATAAGGAATAACTTTGGATTCTGCGGTGTAATTTTGGAAATCTTCATCGGTTCCCACTGTGTATTTTTTCCCAAAATTCTTCTCCAAAAGAACTTTCGCAAGAATGATGTTAATGGGCTCGAAAGTATATTGATTAAAGGTTTTCACCAAAACATATTCAATATCCCGTCCAACTGCTAAAGCGGTGTTGGAAGGTAGAGTCCAAGGGGTTGTCGTCCATGCTAAAATATGGATTGGCAGTTGATTTTCCTGATCAAATTCCGCCCAGTGAAGCGCACCACCACAAGTAGCACCTGCAATTTCATCCGTGTTTATCTTAGATTCAAGATTCGAGATTTTAGATTGTAGCGTATCACTCAATTTTTTTACTTTAAACTGAGCAACAACAGTGGTGTCGGAAACATCACGATAGGTTCCTGGTTGGTTGAGTTCATGGGAGCTCAAACCTGTTCCTGCAGCAGGAGAGTACGGCTGTATGGTGTAACCTTTGTACAGTAATTTTTTGTCGTAAAGTTGCTTCAGAAGCCACCAAACGGTTTCCATATATTTAGGTTCGTAGGTAATATATGGATCTTCGAGATCTACCCAATAACCGATTTTTTCAGTCAAATCGTTCCAAACATCGGTGTAGCGCATCACCGCGTTTCTACAAGCCTGGTTATAATCTTCCACCGAAATTTTTTTTCCGATGTCTTCTTTGGTGATGCCCAATTCTTTCTCAACGCCCAATTCTATTGGCAAACCGTGAGTATCCCAACCAGCTTTTCGAAAAACTTGTTTTCCGTTTTGGGTTTGGTATCGGCAGAAAATATCTTTCAGCGCTCTTGCCATCACGTGGTGAATTCCCGGCATTCCGTTTGCGGAAGGCGGACCTTCGTAGAACACATATTCCGGTTTTCCGGCGCGGGTTTCTACTGATTTCTTAAAGGTTTCGTGAGTATTCCAAAATTTTGAAACTTCATCAGCAATCGCCGTGAGGTCTAGATTTTTATATTCTGTAAACTTATTCATTTTCAGTCAGTTCTATAAGAATGATCTTGGTTTTATTAAGTTTGCGAATATAGCGAATTTTACTTAATTTTAAGCGTATTTATTTCGTAAATATCGGGGCTTGGGTATGGAAATTAGTATTTTGGTTCCAGTTGGGATACCGTTTTCGTTTAAATCAATATATTGAAGCTTATATCCTTCGTTGTTAAAATAATTTTTAAGCATTTCTGCTGCTATTTCTGTGCCTAGCGATTTGGTTTTGTTTTTAGTGACCGATTTTCTTTTTCCGGCCTCCTTTCTTCCAATGCCGTTATCGGAAATAGAGATTTCAACAGCTTGATCTTTTCCCGACACCTCGATCGTAATTTTTTTGTCATCCACGGTCGCCACGCCGTGTATAATAGCATTTTCGATGAAAGGCTGCAGAACCATTGGTGGCAATTTTACAATGTCCACATCGATTTCCGGTGCGATGTAGATGGAAAACTGAATGTGATTGTGAAATCGCAAGTTTTCGATATCCACATAGAGCTGCAATGTTTGAAGTTCCTGGGAAAGTGTAAACTCCTTTTCTTTAGATGCTAAAAGAATGGTTCTGATGATTTTTGAAAATTTGGTGAGGTAATCCACCGCGTTTTGCGTGTCGTTTTCCAGGATATAGTATTTTATTGAATTTAAAGCATTGAAAATAAAATGAGGATTCATCTGGCTTTGCAGTACAGAGAGCTTCAAGTCTGAAATTTCCTGCAGATACTTTATTTTCTCATTTTCGATGATGAGTCTTTTTTCGTTATCTCGGTTTATTTCATCTTTTAGCATTTCATTTTTTTGTAATTGTGCAATGAAATTCTGCTGAAAAGCTACTTTGTCCTGGTAATTTATTCTTTGTTTGTGTCCCAATGCAAAAGAGAAAGCGATATTTTCGATTAAAAGTCCAAGGAAAAATATAAAATCGCCCATTTTTCTGCTTATGTCAATCCCCGGAATCTGTCTCACCGCTTTGTCCCCTATTACGGAACAAGCAAATAAAATGAGACCGCCAAAAATGATATAATATTTCAAATCGTTATCTACCTTCGAAAGAATGTAAAAAGAAATCACCGTTTGGATGGTCACTAAATAAATGAAAACCATTTTAAAGGAATTGAAAAACCAATCATTGCCAATGAAATAATAAAGGAAAAAACTAACAAGCGCAGTGCACATCATTGCAAAAACCGGCAGAACAATAATGCGGTACCATTTTACACTGATCTTCTTGATGTTAAGAAATTCGGTAAAAAAGAAAAAATAAAAACAGTTGAAAATAATGGTAAAGAAATCTTTAGTAAATTGGTCTAGGTTCAGTATTCCCGAAATCAACTTTGCGAAACCGCTTTCTGCCATAGGCAAATACGCAACAAAGGAAAAAAAAGTATAAGCGCTGTATAAAAGGTAGGCGCGATCCCTGTTCTGAAAAAACATGACAAGATGAAATACAGAAAGCAGCAATATCCCACCTAATACCACATACAATATACTGTTGTAAGCGTCGCGCTCTACAATGGAAGTTAGGGAATCATACATGGAGCGGATGATTTTTTTCAAAAATAGGTATTTAAATCATAATGAGGACAATAAATACAGTTTTTTAGACATGAAAGTACTTATTTATCAGTGCAAATTATTACAGAATGACTATTATTAAAGAAAAACATTTTGAATTTGCAGGCTAAAAAATGAGCTTTAAAATTTTCATTAAAAAAAAACTTCTACTTTTGCAAAAATTTTCTTGATGTCAAAAAATCTAGTCATTGTAGAGTCTCCTGCAAAAGCGAAAACCATTCAAAAGTATTTAGGAAAAGATTTTGAAGTGAAATCCAGTTTCGGACATATTCGAGATTTACCTAAAAAAGGAATGGGAATCAACTTAGCTACCTTCACCCCGGAATACGAAGTTTCTGCTGATAAAAAGAAATTAGTTGCCGAACTGAAAGCAGCGGTTAAGAAAACCGACATGGTTTGGCTCGCTTCCGATGAAGATCGTGAAGGTGAGGCAATTTCGTGGCATCTTGCTCAGGAATTGAAATTAAAAGATGAGAATACGAAAAGAATCGTTTTTCATGAAATTACCAAAAATGCTATTTTAAAAGCAGTTGAAAATCCACGAAAAATTGACCAAAATTTAGTGGATGCGCAACAAGCAAGAAGAATTTTAGATCGGGTTGTTGGGTTCGAAATGTCGCCTGTTCTTTGGAAAAAAGTTAAACCCGGACTTTCCGCCGGTCGCGTTCAATCAGTCGCGGTGCGTTTGGTTGTGGAACGAGAACTAGAAATAAGAGCCTTTGAGCCCAAATCCAGTTTTAAGGTAGAGGGTGTTTTCTTAAATGAAAATCAGCAAGAAATTGCCGCAAAACTGAAAAAAGATTTTGCCAAAGAAAAGGAAGCGGAAGATTTCCTTCTTCAATCCCAAAACACAGAATTCCAGGTTTTGAATGTAGAAATAAAACCAGGAACGCGTTCTGCATCGGCACCATTCACAACTTCAACACTGCAGCAGGAAGCGAGCAACCGCCTTGGTTATGGCGTTACGACAACGATGCGTGTTGCACAGAGGCTGTATGAAGAAGGTTATATTACTTATATGAGAACCGATTCCGTAAATCTTTCTCAGGAAGCCATTAACGGCGCAAAAACCCAGATTGTTTCAGAATTCGGCGAGCAATACTCGAATCCAAGAAATTTTACCACAAAATCAGCATCTGCACAGGAAGCTCACGAGGCAATTCGTCCGACCGATTTTTCGGTGAAAAAAATTGGAGATGAACAACTGAATAAATTATATCAATTAATTTATAAAAGGACACTGGCCAGCCAAATGGCGAATGCCAAAATTGAAAAAACCGTTATTGAAATAGGGAACCCGAAACTTCCCCAACATTTCGAAGCGCAAGGTGAAGTCATAGTTTTCGATGGTTTCCTTAAAGTGTACGGAATTACCAAAACAGAAGATGACGACGAAGAAAACAATGAAAAGCTTTTGCCGAAAGTGAAAATCGGTGAAGTTTTAAATTATAAAAAAATCGAAGCCACAGAAAAATTTACCAAACCTTCCGCACGATATACCGAAGCCGGATTGGTAAAAAAACTCGAAGAGCTGGGAATCGGAAGACCTTCAACTTATGCGCCTACCATTCAGACGATTCAGAACCGTGAGTATGTGGATAAGAGAGAAATTCAGCCGCAGGAAAGAGAAATTATGAAAATTTCTTTGGGTGAAACCGGTGTGGAAAAACAAGTGGTTACCGAAAAATTTGGTGGCGACAAGAATAAATTTGTTCCCACGGACATCGGCGAAGTGGTGAATGAATTTTTAACGCAAAATTTTGCAGAAATTTTAGACTATGGTTTTACCGCTAAAGTAGAACAGGATTTCGATGATATCGCCAACGGATCTGAGAATTGGAAAGAAGTATTACAGAGTTTCTACCAAGATTTCCACCCGAAAATTGAAGATGTTGAAGAACATGCGGAAAGAGCAAACGGAGAAAGAATTTTAGGAGTAGATCCGAAAACCGGCAAAAACGTAATCACCAGAATCGGAAGGTTCGGTCCGATGGTTCAAATTGGCGAACAAGACGATGAAGAAAAACCAATTTTCGCGAGTTTGATGGCCTCGCAAAACATCGCTACAATTACGCTGGAAGAAGCATTGGAATTGTTCAAGGTTCCATTCGATTTAAAAGAGTATGATGGGCTTCCGGTTTCTGTGGGAGTTGGTAGATTCGGGCCGTATGTGAAATGGGGAGATACGTTCATCAGCATTCCCCGAGGTGAAGAACCACTTTCGATTACGCAGGAAAGAGCAGAAGAAATCATTAACGAGAAAAAAATCGCGGATGCGCCAATCGCAACTTACAAGGGCGAGCCGGTAACAAAAGGAACCGGACGATTTGGCCCGTTTATTAAATATCAGTCTCTTTTCATCAATGTTCCTAAGCGTTATGATTTCGATAATCTTTCTCAAAATGACATCAACGAACTGATCGACGCGAAGCTAGAAAAAGAAGCTAATCGCTACATTCAGCAGTGGGAAAAAGAGAAAATTTCTATTGAAAACGGAAGATGGGGACCTTTCATCAAATTCGGGAAAGCGATGTTTAAAATTCCGAAAAACAAAAAAGATGAAAAATATACCGCAGACGAACTTGCAGAAATTTCTTTGGACGAGGTAAAAAAATGGATTACCGCCCAGGATAAAAATGCTTTCAAAGAAAAGCCCAAAAAAGCCGCTCCGAAAAAAGCAACTCCCAAGAAACCTGCAACCAAAAAAACGGTCGTAAAGAAGAAATAATCAGCGTTTTATAGCAAACATCCTTAACTTGTCATTTTATTAATGACAAGTTTTTTTTATTTAGAATAAAAATGTCATAATTGGTAAGGTTTCTGATGTTCAGCGATTTCAAATAGGATAAAATTCAGTGTTTTCAATGGTTTGCCGTGCTTGAGTTAAAAATATTAATCAAATTTTTAATTTTGTAGTTTTTTAATAAATTATGGTTATAGCTGTACTTTAGCTTAAAAATATCAGAATTTTCATCATTGAAAAGTTTTTAATAAAAATGTTAAATTATATGAATTTCAGTAAATTAAGATTTTTATCGCTAGTTTTTGTTATTTTTGCATCGCACAAATGATCCTCCAAACACAAATGATTTAGAAGAATTTATCACACAAACGATGTTAAAAAATTTACATTATTAACCTTGTAAATTTATTTAACAAATGATAAAAATTAATGTTTTAATGTTGTGTTGTTTGGCAGGCTTGGCTTGTTCGCAAACTCAGAATTATTCTAAAGCTCCAAACAGTTATATCTACGACTTAGAACTCGCCAAATCCCACAATTATGGGGGAATTGAAATTCCGGTTAAAAAAGCCTACGAAATGTGGGCGAATTATGAGTATTTGAAAACCAACGGATCAGCAACGCCGATTCCTCAAGGAATTCAAACTGCATCGTTGTATTGGGAAGATGTTCCCGGAATTATCGACAACGTAACTATTGTGCCGGGAGAAAATCCATCTTCTTCTAAAATAAAGGTGGAAGTGAACAAGGCAAAAGGAAAAGGCAATGCTGTAGTTGCTTTCAAAGTGGATGGTACCATTTACTGGAGTTGGCATATTTGGGTAACCGATAACCCTGAAAATGGAATTGCATACTCCCAAGGAACTGAAACTGATATTGATGGAAATCCCATTACCATTCAGTATATGGATAGAAATTTAGGAGCAGTAAGTGGTAGTTTTCTTGAAAATGATTGGCAAAAATCCGGAGGATTAATGTATGAATGGGGCCGTAAAGATCCGTTTCCGCCACTGGTTTACAAAGACAACAGTTTCTATGAAATCTCGGGCGAAGTGGGTGTTTTGAAGCATAAACAGATTGATCCGATCAACACAATTCCTGTGCAGGTGAGACCTTATGATCAAATCGAAAAAAATATTCAGTATGCGGTAAATAATCCTCTCAATTATATCATTAATACCGAAGCTACCGGAAATTGGTTTTCGAGTAGCAGATATAAAGTTTCGGGAGGAACTTACGATTATGTCACATGGGATTTATGGTCGGATAATGCTAAAGGGAAATATAGCCATGCAAACAGTTCGAATTCAGCGGTTAAAGTGGACAGCCGATCTTATGAGTTGAAATCCGAAATGGATCCTTGTCCGAACGGATGGCGTATTCCGTCTTATTATGGGCGTGAAGCGTCGGTGAATAACTTGGCATTTTTCGGAAATAAAGACTGGAATAATGATGATATTATTCCCACAAAAAGACAGCTTTTCCCGGACGCGATCAATCCGAATTTAAATGGGATTAAAGTATATCCTGGTTTAGGAATGGATTTTACCAACGCACAATCCGGAAATCGAAATTTAGGACTTCTAAGTATTTCAGGTGCTTATGTTTTTTATCCCAATTCGGTTTCTCCGAACGCACCGGTGGGCGTTAGTTTTCAGGATACAACAGCCAATGGAGGTTTGTGGAGTGCAACATTCGGGTACGATGGAGCCCGGATTTTTTCAATAATTTCAGATCCGGTTACAACGCATACTTCTGTAGGCCTCCATGCGATATTTAACCATCAAACCAATCCTACTAAGGCAGGAAATGCAGTGAAATGTATGAGAGATCCGAATATGAGCAAAATCGGGGATTTCGCAACGCAATATTTTATCAACCAGAAAGAAGATTACCAAACCGGTTTGAACAATCCTAATTCTTACGTTATGGTAAATCAAAGTAATCTGCAAATTCCTGTGAGTAAAGCTTTTTCGGTGTACAACCAAATTCTTACCGATCACGAAATGCCTGCTTACAACAATTTGGTCGCTAAAGTGAACTGGAGTACCAATGCCCAGCTCATCAGCGGAGTCAGCATCATTAAAAATCCTTCTGATGCAAGAAATTCGGTAATCAATGTTCAAATAAATCCAAACCAATACGGCAACGCAGTAATTTCCCTTCATAACGGAAGCAAGGAGGATCCTGTTCTATGGAGTTGGCATATTTGGGTACCAATAAGTGATCCTACAATTAATACTGTTTCTTACATTACAGAGGATGCGTTAGCGGTAACATATAATTTTGTGAATGCGACAGAGAGTAAGCTTCCACCATTAAAAACAACCTTTATGGATCGGAATTTAGGTGCGGAAAGCAACAATTTGAATTCAGGTCTGGCAAATGGTTTACATTATCAATGGGGAAGAAAAGATCCCTTGCCAAACTTCTTGGGTACAAACAAACAAAATATTTATCTTGATAGTGGAGTTTCCCAAAAAACGATCAATGGGACAAATTATGAAGCTAATTATACAGTGAACTACGATATTTACGGCTCCAATAATTCTATTTATCATAAGAAAATAATAGATCATATCAAATATTCCGTAGAAAATCCCCTTTCATTTATGTACCATAATGTGTTGGGAATGCTTTATGATGGCGGAAACCACGCTGCCAATGATTTAACCAAAATCAACGATTGGGTTTCCGATGACAGAGCCGATGCCGAAAATCGTTGGGGACACGCAACAGAAAAATCCCCATTTGATCCTTGTCCGGTAGGGTGGCGTGTTCCAGATGTATCATTCACCAATTTGTATTCAGGTTCTAAAGGAAATTCACCCTGGTACAACGGTTCTCATACTGATGCTTATGGAAAACCTGGTGTAATTCAAGATCAATGGCATGATGTGAATACGTATTACGGAGGGACAACTGACAGTAGCAACGGCTGGAAATTTGAAACTTCTCCTTACCAAATTGGAAATTTCCCTAAAGACGGAATCCGCGGAGAATTGGGATCTAATAAAATCTCTATGGAAAGGTCCGGTGTGTGGACCGCTTCATTAGCAGATATGAATACAGGTTTTGCATTAGCCATGGAATTTCAAGGAAGCAAGATGCAAACTGCAACCGGTGCTTATCCGCAAGCCGCGATGAGCGTCAGATGTGCTAAAGACGAAAAGAGACTTCTGGGAGCTCCAGTCGTGAGGGATTCCGGAACATTGGATACCGGATACGACAATATCCCAAAGCCGAAAACGGCAGATTTGCAAACTTATCCGAACCCTTTTAAAGACGAATTTTACATTAACAGTCCGGACGCTGATGCGTTTGAAATTTACGACATCAGTGGAAAACTTGTTCAGAGCGGTAAGGTGAATTCCGGAAGAGTTTCCGCACCGAAACTGCAAAAAGGTTTCTATCTCGTAAAAATCATCATGGAAAATGGTGCAACGGTGACCAAGAAAATCATCAAAGAATAAGTTTATTTCGAAGATTAAGTCATAGCGCAACCTTTTGGTTGTGCTTTTTTTGTTACTTTTGTTTCATTTTCATTATAGTTTAGTATAAAATATTTTCCCAGATATGAACATCGAAGATCTCATGATTCCGCCCAAAGAATTCAAAACCGAAAAATGGCAACTCGGCAATATCATTTCGCAAGAAATCAAAGAAAATGGGATTGTACTTATTTTTTGTTCAGATTATCGAGGTTTAAAAAACGGAAACGCTGAAATCCAAGATTTTGTAGCCATTAGAAAAGAACTGTACCGGCTTTCAAAACTCGATTTTGAGGTTCCGATTTGCGATTTAGGCGACCTTATTTCTGGGCGTTCGCATCAAGATACTCACTATATTTTGCAGGAATTACTTTCGACTTGTCACTACAAAAATGCCATTCCTGTAATCATCGGTGGCAGCAACGATCTTTCTTTTTCGCTTTTTTCAGCTTTAAATTTTCATCAGAAAAATATTAATTATACACAGATTTCGAATATAATTTCTTTGCTCAATGAAGGCGAAGATATTTCGGATCTGAATTTCTTGTCAAGGATTTTAAGTTCTAAAAATTTCAGCATTAAAAATTATCACCATCTGGGCTATCAAAAGCATTTGAATGAATTGGATTCGGTGAAACTGATGAAAGAAGTGGAGTTTGAAATCATCAGACTTGCCGAAATGATGCATTCCACCGAGAAAACAGAGCCGTTTTTCCGTCGTGCAGATTTGGTGACTGTAAATTGTGATGCCGTGGAAAGTATGGGCGATGGATTTTCTGTAAATCCACAGGTAAATGGCTTGAACAAAAGGGAAATTTGCGCCTACATGAAAGAAATTGGGTTGAGCGAAAACCTGAAATCAGTCGGGATTTTTAATTTCAATATATATTCTGAGGAGTTTTTGAATCACCAGCTTTTGGCCCAAATGATTTGGCATTTAATAGAAGGAATTAATATCCAGAAATCGCACCCGAAAGAGCGTCACTTCGAAACATTTTGGGTAATGATTGATGATGGCGAGTATGCTTTTCAGCGCGATAGTTTCAGCGGATTATGGTATTTTGGAGAAGATGAAAATCCACAAAATCTCATCCCTTGTTCGAGGTTAGAATATGAAGAAGCAAAGCGTGGCCGACTCGACAGGCGTTTTACGAAAAGTTGATAGAATGAAATTAGGTTAAAACATTGAAAATCAGATTTTTTCATTGATGGATAAACAACTACCCAAATTTTTATTAAATCCGTATTTTTTGATGATTTTCACGATCATCTTGAAGGTTCCTATTTTCTTTGCAAAACATATTCAGGAGGATTCTTTCATCACTTGGCGCGTTGCGAGAAATTTGCTTGATTATGGAGTAATTGGTTTCAATGGTGAAGAACGGATTTCGGCCTCTACAACTCATTTGTATGTACTGATTTCCGCGATTTTTCAATTGGCATTTGACGATTTTTTCATTTATCCACTTTTGATTTTTAGTTGTATTTTATTCTTCACGGGATCGTGGTGGTTGGCAAAAATTCTTTTTAGAAAAAGTAAACTGAATCGCGCTTTATTCGTGGTTTTCCTGAATATGGTTCCACCCGCCATCACCGCTTCTTGTTTGGGAATGGAATACGGAATTCTGTTTTTTTTGTACAATGCGTTGCTCTATTTTGGCGTTTACAAAAGGAAAATTTGGGCATTTATTCTCTTGCCGATTTTACTGCTTTGGACCAGAATAGACGCTGTAATTTTCCTTGGCGTGATCTTCATCGCGGATTTTTTCATCAGAAAGAAGATCAATTTTGCATTTCTTTTGGGCGGGTTTTTAGGAATGGTCACCGTGGTAGCTTTCAATTGGTTGTATTTTGGCGAATTGGTGAACCATACAATTACCGCAAAAAAAATCGCGTACAAAAGTTTGGCACAAAACAACAGTATTGAGTTTTTGCTTTATCAATGGGCATATTACGGAGGTTTAATCAAGAAATATTCGCTTTTTACGTTGTTGTTTTTTCTCGGATTTTTGGTTTTTCTGGGATTTGTTCTGCGGAAAATCATCCGGGATCAGAGCCGAATTTCTCCTAAAACCAAGATTATTTTACTTTCTGTAATCGCTTTTGCATTGTTGAAAATTACCGTTTTTGCTTTTATGAAAGCGTATTTCGATTGGTATTATTGGTTGCCGAGAGTTTTCCTTTTTGCCGCAGTGATTTATTTTTTGTTGAGTTATTTGCCACTTCCGAAGCGTATTTTGGCGCCTTCTGTTTTTATTTTAATAATTGGATTATACGTTTTTCAATTGCTGCAATCGTTCACAATCGGTTATATGGAAGATTCGCAAAGAATGCAAATTGCGCGTGAAATTGGTCGAAGCGATGCGCCTTTGGAACAATCTATTTTCCTCGAACCTGCGGGAATTATTCCTTTCTATACCGGACTTTATATTTATGATGAAGTAGGTTTGGTGAATGAAAAAATTACCGATGAAATGTTGAAGGATGAAAAATTTTGGTGGATGAATTCGGTGAGAGATTTCCAACCGGATTATATTTTGACCGTAAAATATCAACCTGGTGACGGGAAAAGTTACTACGCAATGAAACCGGAAGATCAATCCTATTTTGAAGGGCGTTATCGATTGGTTCAAAAATATCCGATTGCGGAAATCCATCGAAATGCACCCGAAATTTTGAAAATGATATACGGAATTAGGCCGATTGGGAAAGATTATTATCTCTACAAAAAAGTACTTGCAGATGATTAAAATTTCAGTGATTGTCCCGGTTTACAATGTTGAAAATTACCTGAGGAAATGTTTGAATTCTTTGGTTAATCAGACTTTGCAAGAAATTGAAATTTTGGTAGTAAATGATGGAAGTACTGATCATTCACAGCAAATTATTGATGAATTTCAAACCGATTTTCCCTCAAAAATCAAAGCCTTTACAAAAGAAAATGGCGGATTGAGTGATGCCAGAAATTTCGGAATTGATCATGCAAAAGGTGAATTTTTGGGATTTGTAGATAGCGATGATGAGGTTTCGCCGAGGATGTTCGAGGAAATGTATCATTTGGCCAAAAAACATCAAGCCGAGATGGTGATCTGTAACCTTCAAAAAGTAAATGAAAAAGGAAAAATAATCCGGAAGTTGCCACAAATCCCGAACATGCCTGAAAAAATCGTTCTTCGCGAAAATTTTTCGGTGTTTTCCGACATAAGTTATTTTGCCTGTAATAAAATTTTCAAAGCAGAATTATTCAATCAAAAAAGGTTTAAAAAAGGAGTTCATTTTGAAGATATTCAACTGATTCCACAACTCTTTCTGCTGTGCAAAGTGGTTGCTCACACCGAAAATTACCATTACCAATATCTGGAAAGAAGTGAATCGATATCGAAAACGCACACCGAGAAAGGGTTAGACATTCTTCAGGCTGTAGAAGATGTGGAAGTTGCTTTCGAAAAATCGCAGTATGCAAACGAAAAAACTGGGCTTAAAAATTTTCAGATTTTAGAAGGGATCTATACTTATTTGGCTTATTTGGCTTTTGTGAAAGATGATGAGGTTTACCGAAAACTTTCATTAGCATTGAAAAAATTTAGAAAAGAAAGGCGAATTTTTTTATCAGAAATATTGTGGTATAAGCGTTTTGGAAAGAATTATCTGCTATATTTGTCATTTAAGAAAAAAATTTATTACCTACTGTATTTCTTTGGGCAAGAGCGATTGCTCCGGAAATTAGTATAAAAAACACAAAACCCCTTAAATGCCGATATTACATCCGATTTTTAGTGTTATTTTCTTGTTTCTGGTGGTGGCGAGTTATTGGGAGATTTTTAGGTTAGAAAAAAAACAAAGTGTTTTCACTTGGATTGCCGGCATTTTAGTTGTCGTGGCGGTGGGTTTCCGAATCAATGTGGGCGCGGATTATCCGGTTTATAAAGCCCTTTTTTCGGGATTTTCAATTTATACCGATTACGGCGACGTTCTGGATAAAGCACTTTTCCGTCCCAATGCGGAAGAAATCGAATGGATTTTCGTGCTAATTAACAAAATTATTTTCGATTTTGGGATGCCTTTTTACATTGTAACTTTTGTGATGGCGCTCATTACGGTAACTTTAAAGTTCACAGCAATTTATAAAAATTCGGCTTTTCCTACACTTTCATTGCTATTCTATTTTATGCCGATTATGTTTTTCGAAGATTCGGGGCAAATGCGGCAAGGTTTGGGAATTGCGGTGTGTGTGGCTTCTTTTAAATTTATTAAAGAGCGCAATTTACCAATGTTTTTGCTGTGTATGTATATCGCATTGGGCTTTCACAAAACTTCGATCGTGTTTTTGCCCGCTTACTGGCTTGTGAAAATTCCGATGAACAGGAATCGAATTTTTTGGGTGCTTATTGTTGCTTTATTGACCTCTCCTTTAGAGCTTTATCGCTTGGGAGGCGAGTTTTTCGGATCATTAACTCCGCAAGATATTTCCGGAGCTTACACCGGCTATTTGGACGATCGGTATTACGGAACGCAAGTGGAAACGGGTTTGAACGATTTGGTAAAGCTGTTTTTTATTGTAATTTTAATTAAATACGACAAAGAAGGTTGCGAAGAGGTTTGGTGGTACGAATACATGAGGAATTTGGCAGTTTTTGGACTGGCTTTGTTTTATTTTTTCAGGTCTAATGAAATATTTGCAGTTCGACTTCCGGGTGCGTACATGTTTTTTCTCACGATGTTTTGCTTGAGCAATTTGGTTTATGCAGTGAAAGACCGAACTCGGCAGATTTTATATTTAGGTTTTATGGCTTATTTTATTGCGATGTTTTTCTATTTTGGCAGTGGCAATGGTCATCGTGGAGGATTTACCTCGGAAAGATATCAAAATGCTTTATGGTAACACAATGAATGAAATTAAAGAAGTATTAGCTCAATTAGGAATTCCCCTTTTTTATGCGAAGTTGGTACTGGGAATATTGTTTTCTTTTTTGATTACGTTTTTGTCCATTCCTACCATCGTGAAGATTTCTAAAAGAAAAAACCTCATGGACGAACCCGGAACGCGCAGTTCTCACCTTCGTAAAATACCGAATCTTGGAGGAATTGCCATGTTTTATTCGCTTTCGGTTTGCGCTTCTATTTTTGCTTTTGAACTTTTCGAACTTTATAAGTTTCTTTTTGCTTCATTGGTTATTCTTCTCTATGTCGGCGTGATGGATGATATCGTCATCATGCGGGCTTACAAGAAATTGCTTGCGCAAATCGTGGTAACTTCCCTGATGGTGATCGGTTCGGATGTGAGAATCAGGAGCTTTTTTGGACTTTTCGGAGTGTACGAACTCAACTATTATTTCAGTGTTTTGTTCAGTATTTTTACTTTTATTGTACTTATTAATGCCTTTAATTTAATTGATGGAATCGATGGTTTGGCAGCGGGTTATTCCCTGATTTGTAGTGCATTGTTCGGAATCAGTTATTTCCGTTTGGGAGCATACAACTATCCTTTGGTGGTGCTTTCGGGCGTGATTATCGGAACGGTGATTGGATTTTTGTACTACAATCTATCGAATTACCGGAAACACAAGATTTTCATGGGCGATACCGGCTCGATGATTCTTGGGTTTTTGCTGGCTTTCACCGCGATTTGTTTCATCGATATTTTCATCGACAAAGAATTGCCGGAGGTGCCGAGATATTATCTTCAGTCTGCTCCTGCGATTGCTATGGCAATTCTTATTTTACCCATAGTCGATACATTAAATGTTTTTATCATAAGATGTGTGACACGGAAATCGCCCTTTCAGGCAGATAAAAACCACATTCATCATTCATTGTTGGAATTAGGTTTAACGCATAGGAGATCAACTTTTTACATTATTGTATATTACTTATTTATTGTTGCGGTCGCCTATTTTTTCCGACATATTAATGTTAATTTACTTTTGCTTTTGGTACTAACTTTAGGATTTATCGGTGCCTATTTACCTAAATTCATCATGCTAATTAAAGAAAAGAAGTAACGAATTATTTGTTATTTTTGTAATCAACATAAAAAAATGAAGAAATTTTATAAAAATCTGCTGTTTCTCACGATTCCTTTTTTGCTAAGTTCTTGCATCAGCACAAAAGACGTTAGATATATGCAACCCAATGAAAGTCTGGTAATCAATGAAGAGGGACTCGTTCCTTATAATATTCCGGTATATCGAGTGACTAAAAATGATATGCTTACGCTCAATATTGTTACCACTCCGAAGGGTGATGCCGCCCAATTTTATTCAGCTCTTAATGCGCAACAAGCTTCTGCAGGCGTTGCCACAATTGGAAGTGCACAATCTTCGAGCGAACAGGGTGGTAATTCAAATTTTTATTTCAATGGATTGAAAGTAGATTCCAATGGAGATATCAACATCATGGGAATAGGTTTTATTAAAGCTGAAGGAAGAACGATTGAAGAAATTACCGATGAAATTCAAACAAAAGTTAATGAAAATTTTGTCGAAGGCAAATCCCAGGTTCGTCTTAATACCGATGGTATTACCTACTATATTTTAGGCGATGTAGAAACTGCCGAATTGAGTGGTGAAAAGAAGGCGCATAAAAACACCCTTACCATTACGGAAGCACTTGCCATGAATGGCGGACTCAATAGAACGGTGGATCGAACTAATATAGTGATTCACAGAAAGTTGCCAGAGGGAATTAAAATAGCAAAAATAGACCTTACCAGAGAAGATGTGATGAATTCACCCTATTACTGGGTTCAGAATGGTGATGAAATCTTCCTCAACACGCGATCCAAAAACTTAAACGGTTTAGGTAAAGATCCCATCCAAACCCTTACCACAGGAGTTTCGGTAATTACAACCGCGCTGTCTATTTATTTAATTTTATCAAGATTATAGCATGATACCAGGAAAAGAAACTTCCAGCAAATCTAGTCCCGGTACTACCGATAAAATAGGATCTTTTGCTTTTTTCGACTTCGAGCATTTTCTTAGAAGAATCCTCAGAAATTGGTATTGGTTTGCATTGATGGCCGTTTTGGGATATGCAATTTCATGGGTATACAGCAAGTATTATGCGCAACGAATTTATGCATCAAACCTTTCATTAAGTATTTCCAATAACACTGCGAGCTATTTCACTCCGAACCAGTCCATCAATTTCATTTGGGGACAAAATGGCAACCAGGATGGGATCTATCTTAAAAAAATGTTGCTTTCCCGTTCACACAACGAATACCTGGTGAAGCAACTGGATTTGTACATCAATTACGCTACGAAAGGGCTGATCAAACAGACCTATCTCGATAAATACGACTCTCCGGTTTTTTTAGAAATTGATAAAAACCACCTTCAGCAGGTCAATTATCCTATTACGCTAATCCCGAAAAGCGGAAACCGGTACGAAGTAGTTTTGCCGGAAGAAAATCAGCAATCTACCAGTTTGTATTCCTTTGCTACGGAAGGGTTTTCTAATATTTCGCCTTATTCGCGACCAGCAAATAAAATAATTACGATAGGAGAATGGTACAATGCGCCCAACTTGAAATTCAGACTGCTTAAAAATCCACAGCCTACGCCAATTGTTTTGGAGAATATTATTCTTACACTTTCTACGGTTAATCAAACTGTAAATAACCTGGTTTCCACCATTGCAGTTGATTTCGATAAAGAAATTAATACCATCATGATCATCACTAAAAGTGGTTATAATCTGAATGGAACTGTAAATTTTCTGAATACTTCGGTGGGTGAACTGCAGAAAAAAAGACTTATTGATCGAAATACCGTTGATAAAAACACAGAATTTTACCTCGCTGATAATCTCGAAAAAATCAGAAGAAAATTAGATTCCAGCGCCGCAGTTCTCAATAATTTGAAAATTTCCGAAGGTCTATACGATATAAAAGATCGGGATGAGAAAGCGCTGCAAAGAATCAAAGAATTAGATGCTAAAAAAGCAGAAGTTATTACCCGAATCAACTCCCTGAATTCCATCCGAAACTCTTTATCATCACAAAATATCGAGCGAATGATCAGTATGAATGCAGCGGGAATCGAGGATGGACTTTTCAGCGCGACCATGTCGGAACTGAAAGCACTTTATCTCAAAAGAAGAGAAATGGCGCTCATTTACACGCCGAACTCGGAACCGATGCGGGAAATCAATCGCTTGATCAATGAAGCTCGCGGAAATTCCAATGGTTCGATCAATAATTACTACAAAAACTACCTCAATGAGCTTTCCAAAATTGATCGTATGATTGCTGAGGAAACCGGCGGTTTGATAAGTTTTCCTGAAAAAGAAAGAAAATATCTCGATGCCGAACGCGGGTATAATATGATTGAGGCGACCTACAACAGCTTGCTTAGTAAGCAGAACGAAACCCAAATTCGTGTTGCAACCAATAAATCGGATATCACGGTAATCGATCCTGCAAAAAATCTTGGTCAAGGTCCCATCGCTCCTGATGTTCAAAAAACGCAATATTCGATTATCGGCGGACTGTTGCTTTTGCCATTACTTATTTTAGGTATTTCAGAAGCGTTGGATAGCAGAATTCGAAATATTAAAGAATTACTTCACGCAACCAAAATTCCTTTGCTCGGCGTTATTGGTAAGAATTCGCATGAAAATAATTTAACGGTTCTGGAGCAGCCGAGATCTTCTACCTCTGAAGCATTCCGTGGAATACGAGCTAATTTGAGATTTTTGCATAAGGAAGACAATAAATCAAAAGTTATCCTAATTACTTCTTCTATTGGTGGTGAAGGAAAGACCTATATTTCCATTAATATTGCTTCTGTCTTAGGGTTGAGTGGAAAAAAGACCATCTTATTGGGAATGGATCTTAGAAAGCCAAAAATTTTCGGAGATTTTAAAATTGATAATAAATTCGGGATTTCTAATTTTCTCACCGGAGAAGTTGAGATGGAACAGATCATCAACCAAACTAAAATACCGAATCTTCATGTTGCGACTTCGGGCCCAATTCCGCCCAATCCATCGGAACTTTTGATGAGCGAGCAAAATATCAATTTCATTGAAGAGCTGAAGAAGCATTACGATTTTATTGTCATCGATTCGCCGCCAGTAGGTTTGGTTGCCGACCCTTTCGAACTGATGAAGCATGCGGACGCCAGTATTTATGTGGTAAGACATGAATATACCGAAAAATACATGCTAAAAATGATCACCGAGAAATACCATAACCACGAAGTGAAGAATCTGGGGTTAATTTATAATGATTTCCAGTTTATGCAAGGTTATGGCTACGGTTATGGCTATGGTTACGGATACGGCTATGGTTATTTTGAGGAGGACAAAAATTATCAGGAACCAACCTTAATTAAAATCAGAAATACCTTACGAAAGATTTTCGGAAGAGCATAACTTGGTAACCCTCCAGAGTGAGGGTTTTTATTTAAGAAAATCATAAAACCATTTATTTGTCGTTTTTAGAATTAAAAATTATGCTTTTTTGAGGGTATTTAACTTAAAATTAAGAATTTCCTTAAAGCAAAAATGTTTTATATTTGCAAAATTATTTATGAAAATTGATGCTCAGTCATTCATGCAGAAAAAGATTATCTATTGCCTTTTCTCTTTAATTTTCTTGTCGGTTTCTTACAAGGGACAGCGGCATGAAATCGGAGTGCAATTGGGGATGAGTAATTTGGTGGGAGATATTGGTAGGACCAATTATATCCTGCAGAAACCTCTCGGTAACACCGGTGATTATGGAATTCCGTTTTATGGAGGAATATTATACCGGATGAATTTTAATCCTTACCAAACCGTAAGGTTGAATCTCGGCTATAGCCATATCCAGTTTGTGGATGCAGTTGCGAAAGAGCAATACCGTAGAGATAGAAAATTGTGGGGAACCAACTCTATTTTTCATGCAGATTTAATCTTTGAATACAATTTTTTCCCGGTAAATGACGAGCAGAAAAGTTTGTTGAGTCCTTATGTATTCGGTGGAGTAGGTGCAATGCTGATGAATTCTACCAAACTGGTTGTTGAAAATGATTTCAGAAGAGATACTAGTGGAAATGCGATTGCACCAACTAGTGAAAGTGATTTTCTCACGACTTCGGCTTACGAAAATGGCAAGAAAATGACCATGGCAGTTCCGTTTGGGGTGGGTTTAAAGTATAAATTCAATTACAATTGGGCGCTTTTCGGAGAAATCATGTTTAGACCAACTTTCTCCGATTCAGTGGATTATAGTGTAATTGATGATAAAGATGTAAAAGTAATTTATAATAAAGATATAACCGTAACCGGAGGAACCAAATCGATTTTGCAGGAAAGCCCTTATTTGCAGGTTGCAGAACAAAGAGTTGCGGAATTCCTACAAAACCGGCAAATCGGAAATATCAATTCGAAAGATTGGGTAAACTCAGTTACACTGGGACTCTCTTACTCATTCGGAAGACCACCTTGTTATTGTGAACAGTAAAATGCAGTCGTTTAAAGATAAAATAAATCAGGAAAAACTCCCGAAACATGTAGCAATAATCATGGATGGGAACGGAAGGTGGGCAAAATCTCGTGGAGAAAAGCGCACTTTCGGCCACAAACACGCCATCAAAGCGGTGCGTGATGTGGTGAATGCTTGCAATGAGATTAATATTCCCTACCTTACCCTTTACACCTTTTCTTCAGAAAATTGGAACAGACCGGAGGAGGAAGTCGGCACATTGATGAGCCTGATTTCCGAAACACTATTGTTGGAAGCCGAAGAGATATTCAACAAAGGTTTAAGAATGCATGTAATTGGCGATATCAAGAAATTACCACCTTTGGTACAAGAACAAATGATGCAATTGGTGGAGATCACCAAAAACAACACAAGAGGAAACCTTATTTTGGCATTAAGCTACGGCTCGCAGCATGAAATTCTGGATGCTGTAAAACAAATCAGCACTAAAGTAAAAAACGGCGAGTTGAAAGAAGAGGAAATTACCGAGCAGGTTTTTGAAAATCATTTATATACGAAGGATTTTCCGCCAGTAGATTTACTGGTTCGAACCAGCGGAGAGGTGCGGATTAGTAACTTTTTGCTATGGCAGATTGCCTACGCAGAGTTGCAGTTTTTAGATACATTGTGGCCTGATTTCGGAAAAGAAGATTTTTTCGAATGCATCTACAATTATCAAAACAAAGAAAGAAGATTCGGTAAAACAAGCGAGCAGCTTGACGAACATTTATAAAAAGAAAAGTTAGCAAGATAAAATAATGAAGTTTAAACTATTACCCATCATCATGTTTGTGGCTTCGGCACATTTCTATGGTCAAATCACTCCCGAGCAGCAGACACAGGATAATAATCCGGTATACGCTCAAAACGAAGCAGGAACCTACATCTTAAAAGATATTGTAGTAGATGGCGTAAAAAAATATACCCCGGCGCAAATCCTTCGATTTACAGGCCTTAATAAAAATGAAAGCGTAGAAATACCTGGGCAGAAAATAAGCAATGCCATCAAAAAACTTTGGGAAACTCAATCTTTCTCGGAAGTAGAGGTTTATGTTCAGAGTATTGAAGGTGAGCAGGTTGTATTGAGGTTTAACTTGCAAGATCTTAAAGATTTAGGCGAAGTAAAATTTACCGGAAAAGGAATCGGTAAATCTAAAAGCGAAAAACTCGCCAAAGACAACAACCTGAAACCTGGAACCAAAATTACCCAGAATCTTATTTCTACCCTGAAAACCAATATTCCAAAGGAATATATCAAAAAAGGTTTTGCCGATGCAAAAGTGACCATTCAGGATAAAGTAAATGCAAAAGATCCGGAATTGGTTGACTGGACGATCAATGTGGAGAAAGGTAAAAAGGTGAAAATCAGCCATATCGAGTTTGAAGGAAACCAAAATGTTTCCGACAGAAAGCTACGCAAAAAGGGTTTCAAAGACACCAAGCAGAAAAGATTTGGTATTCAGGGTATTTTGAAGCCATCTAAATTCATCCAAGAAAAATACGAGGAAGACAAAGGTAATCTTATCAATTATTACCGTTCTTTAGGTTTTAGAGATGCGCAAATCGTATCCGATTCTGTATGGAGAAATCCTAAAAACCAATATGAAATTAATGTAAAACTTAACGAAGGTAAAAAATATTATATCGGCGATATCAATTTCCTGGGGAATACAGCATTTTCAACCGATTATCTTCAGAAGGTTTTAGGATATAAAACCGGAGATATTTACGATGCGGTTGGATTCAACAAAAAAGTGGGCGAAGATGGAGGAAAAGAAGATGATTCCGACATCAAGTCAACGTATATGAACAATGGTTACTTATTTTCCAACGTTACTCCGATTGAAAAGTCGGTAGTTGGAGATTCTATCAATTTGGAAGTCCGCATCAGCGAAGGCGAAAAAGCAACCTGGAACCGAGTAACTTGGAGCGGAAATGTCACGACTCATGACCACGTAATTTTGCGTTCGTTAAGAACAAAACCGGGAAGTTTATTCGCAAAAAGTGATATCAAGAGAACATATTTCGATTTAGCAGGAATGCAGTTTTTCGATCCTCAGCAAATTGGACAGAATATTTCCCCAAATCCCCAGGATAACACGGTAGATATTCACTGGACTTTGGTAGAGAAAGGTTCCTCGCAAGTACAACTACAAGCTGGTTACGGTGGAGGTTCTTTCATCGGAACTTTGGGACTTACTTTCAATAACTTCTCTTTGAAAAATTTCTTGAAGTTTAAAGATTTCAAACCAGTTCCTCAAGGGGACGGACAAACATTATCCATACAGGCACAAGCCGGACAGTATTTCCAGAATTATGGGATTTCATTCACCGAGCCATGGTTGTTCGGAACAAGACCAACCGCTCTGTCAGTTGGCGTAAACCAATCATTGGTAAGATATACCGATCAATATGGGGAGGCTCAAAAACTAAATATTTTCTCCGCAAGTGTTGGTTTAAACAGATTATTAAGATGGCCGGATGATTATTTCTCGCTTTATACCGGAATTCAGTATCAAAGCTATGATTTCAGCAATTATCCGTTCCAATTTGGAAATACAACAGAATATAATGGCTCAGCGAAAAACTTTAGTTTCAATGTGGGATTAAGCAGAAATTCTGCTGGTTTGGATCCAATTTTCCCAACCCAAGGTTCCAATTTAGAAGCTTCTGTGAAGTTTACACCTCCTTACTCGCTTTTCAGTGATAAGGATTATACCAACATGAGTGCTATTGAAAAATACAAATGGTTGGAGTTCTATAAAGTTAAATTAAAAGCGGACGTCTATAACACCGTTGTAGGGAAATTGGTTCTTAGAAGTACTGCCGAAATGGGTTTCCTAAATGGATACAACAAAGAATTAGGAGCACCACCTTTTGAGAGGTTCTACGTTGGTGGAACCGGACTTTTGGGCGGAAGATACGACGGCCGTGAATTGGTACCACTTAGAGGTTACGAAAACTCCTCATCAACCGGTGGTGAAATTGATGATGTTACGCCTTATGGTGGAGCTACAATTTATAACCGATTTGCTATGGAACTTAGATATCCAATCTCGATGAACCAAACTGCGAAAATTTATGCACTATCTTTCTTGGAAGGAGGTAACGCATGGAATTCTTTCGGAACTTATAATCCATTCCAATTGAAACGTTCTGCCGGTGTCGGAATTAGAGTGTACATGGGAGCTTTCGGGTTAATTGGATTTGATTTTGCTTATGGATTCGATAAAACAATTTTAGGAACCGAACCAGCCGGTTGGAAAACACACTTCCTAATGAATCAATCTTTATAAAAAGTATAAAAATGAAACAGATTAAATTATTCCTTGCACTTTTCATCTTGTTCTCGGGCTTTATCAATGCTCAGAAAATTGGAGTCGTGGATACAAACTATATCCTCAGCAAACTTCCCCAATATAAAGATGCGGAAAGCCGCCTAAATGAGCAAATCAATGGTTGGCAAACAGAAATCCAGAATTTGCAAACAGAACTTGATAAGAAAAAAGCACTTCTGGAAAACGAGCGGGTACTTTTAATCGGTGATCAATTGAAGCAACGACAAAAAGAAGTAGATGATCTAGATAAGAAGATCAAAGGAATGGTGAATAACCGCTTTGGCTCAATGGGTGAACTCAACAATGCAAGAGCAAATCTTACCAAGCCTTTTCAGGATCAAATTTGGAATGCTATTAAGACCGTTTCAGAGAAAAATAGTTTAGGCATCATTCTTGATAAAAGTAATAATATCAGTGTTATTTTTCTTGAAAAAAGATATGACTATACAGATAAAGTATTAGATTTGTTGTTGAAAAATTCAGGCAAAAAAACAACTGAACAACCAACCAAATCAGGCAGTAACGTAAGAGATCAAAGACCAAGCAAAGGAGTGCAAAAATTAGATGCTCCAGCTGAAACAAGACGAAAAACAAATTAAAAATTTAAAACAACAATAAATTATTCTATCCCAATTATGAAAAAATTAAGCGTATTATTTGCAGCAGTAATGATGTTCGTAACCGTAGGAACGGTAAGTGCACAAAAAGTTGCATCTATGGATTATGAAGCAGTTTTATCTGCAATGCCAGAAACTAAGAAAATGACCACAGATCTAGATACTTTCAGCAAAACTAAAGGTGATGAACTGAACAAACAAGCGGAAGCTTTCCAAAAAGAAGTTCAACAATACCAAGTTGAAGGAGCGAAATTAACCGAAGCTCAGAGAAATGCGAAAGAAGCTGAATTGCAGAAAAAACAACAAAACTTGCAACAACTTCAGCAAACTGCTCAAAAAGATCTTGCTACAAGAAGAGACACTGCGGTAAAACCAATCATTGAAAAATTGAACAACGCAGTAGAAAAAGTAGCTAAAGCAAACGGTTTCGATTTTATCATAGATTCTACGGCATTAATCTACAAAGCAGGTCCGGATGCAACTGCATTAGTTAAAAAAGAATTAGGACTTTAAAATCCATTTCATATAACCAAAACCATCCTCTAATTCGGGATGGTTTTTTTAATTTTGTAAAATGCAAAAAGAACTTTCATCCATAGAAAAAGTACGCTTCAGCGACTGTGATCCAATCGGGCATCTCAACAATGTCAAATACCTGGAGTATATGTTGAATGCAAGGGAAGACCACGTGGAAAGCGGCTACGGTTTTACTTACGAAGAATATACCAAAAGAACAAATTGTACTTGGGTTACCATACAAAACGAAATTGCTTACCTGAAAGAAGTGCGATACAACGCAAAAGTGATGATCACCAGCAAAACAATTGATTTGGGAGACCGGCTTTCGAAAGTGGAAATCCTAATGAAAAGCGAAGATGGAAAAACTATTCATAGCGTCCTTTGGCTTACTGTGATTTATTTCAATATGAAAACCCGTTCATCAGAATCGCATCCGGAAGATACCAAAGAACTCTTCCAGAATTTTTTGGTAAATTTAGAGGAAAAAGATTTCCAAACCAGAGCCGCAAACCTTAGAAAACAAAACAAAGAAGCATTAAAATGATAAAGAAAATACTCGTCATCGGTGGAAATGGGCAGTTAGGCAATTGTTTCCGCAAGTTGGCGCCCGATTTTGAAAAAGAATTTGAATTTAATTTTACAGATTCCTCAACGGTTGATATTACCAATGAAGATCAGGTTTCGGAATTTATTAATGATTACAAACCCGATTTTTGCATCAATGCTTCAGCTTACACCGCAGTGGATTTGGCAGAATCGGAAACCGAAAAAGCCTATGCTGTTAATGCAGATGGTGTCGCAAATTTAGCGCAAGCTTGCAAGGAAAATAATGCGGTGCTCATCCATATTTCCACCGATTATGTTTTCGATGGGGAAAGCAACATTTCTTATTCTGAAGATAATTTTACCAATCCGCAAGGTGTGTACGGAGCTACAAAACTGAAAGGTGAAGAGCTCGCAATGGAAATTTGTCCAAAAACAATTGTCATTCGAACTTCTTGGTTATATTCCGAGTTTAATAAAAACTTTGTGAAAACCATGCTCCATTTGTTTTCAACTAAAGATGAATTGGGGATTGTAGCAGATCAGTACGGGCAACCAACCAACGCGAATGACTTGGCGGAAGCCGTGATGGAAATCATCAAAACTGAACAGAAAATTTACGGAGTTTACCATTTTTCCAATTATCCGGAAACAACTTGGTTTGGTTTTGCGCAGAAAATTGCTGAATTTTCCGGGTCTTCAATAAAATTAAATGCAATTTCAACGGAACAATTTCCAACACCCGCAAAAAGACCGAAAAGAAGTACAATGGCTTTAGATAAAATCGAGAAAAATTACGGAATTGAACCTAAACATTGGGAAAATTCACTGCGGGAATGCATCGAAATCCTTCAAAAATCATGAAAAAACATATAGCGATCTTGCTGATGATTTTCAGCCAAATTCTTCTGGGGCAAAACGTCTTATTTAACAAGGTAGTTAAAACCCATTCCAATTCCGACAAAACATTGTATAAAATCAATCCTGAAATAGGCAATGCTGAATATCTCGCAGAGCTTGAAGTTCAAGGTTTTTCGGATGATGATGCTAAAGTTTTTGGAATGATTTATAAAAAAGCCAAGGAAGTTGGAGCCAATGCATTTTCATATCAACCATTCGAAACCATAGAAGAAGCTGGAGGACAAAAATTCGATCCTGCACACTACAAGCTGAATTTATATTACGTAACTCCAGACAATTTCCCGAAGGAAAATAACGTGGTTTATTTCTTTGCATCTCCTTATAAAAAGCAAAACATCGCATTGAATAATGAAAAGGTTGTTTTCGAACCGAGAATTTTTACCAAAAAAACACTCAAATTAGGAGAGGTTTTTTCGGTTTCCACCAAGAAACTTTTGGGGTCTTCCATCAAACTTTCCAGGCAAGAAAATCAGCCAGTTCAGTATTTTCAGTTTTCTGCTTTTTCGGTGAACTCTAATCCTTACGGAACCGCTGGAATCAACTTGAAATCTGGTGATATTACTATGTTAGAACGTTCGTACGCCGATTTTTTATCCGTGGTTTACCAAGAGTTTAAATAGCGGCTATATTTCTATTAAAAAACCCAATTTTCGTATCTTTGCAAAATGATAAAAATAGATGTTTTAGCGATAGGAGCACATCCTGATGATGTAGAATTGGGCTGTGGAGGAACTTTGGCTAAACTGATTTCCGAAGGAAAAAAGGTAGCTATTGTTGATCTTACCCAAGGTGAACTCGGAACCCGCGGTACCAATTTGACCCGTGCGGAAGAAGCAGCCGAAGCTTCAAAAATTTTAGGTATTTCCGCACGCGAAAATTTGAAGTTGAAAGACGGTTTTATTCAAAATTCTGAAGAATACCAGATGAAAATCGTGACGATGATTCGTAAATACCAACCAGAAATTGTTCTTTCCAATGCGATAGATGATCGCCATCCTGATCATGCTAAAGCTTCCAAATTGGTCTCCGATGCTTGTTTTCTTTCTGGTTTGGTGAAAATCGAAACCGTTTTGGAAGGTAAAAATCAACAACCATGGCGACCGAAACATATTTTCAACTACATTCAATGGAAAAATATTACACCGGATTTTGTGATTGATATTTCAGATTTCATGCAGAAAAAGATTGATGCTTGTTTGGCCTACAAAACGCAGTTTTACGATCCAAATTCCACGGAACCAATGACTCCCATTGCGACAAAAGATTTTTTGGAAAGTCTTACCTATCGTGCGCAAGATTTGGGCAGATTGTCCGGGGTTGACTTCGCAGAAGGATTCACGACAGAAAAATTAATAGCTCTGAAAAATTTTGACGGAATAATTTTGTAATTTCTGGAAAAGCTTTATATTTGCAACCTCAAACGGTGATTGTAGCTCAGTTGGTTAGAGCGCCGGATTGTGGTTCCGGAGGTCGGGGGTTCGAGACCCCTCATTCACCCACTTTAAAACGCATTGATTGTCAATGCGTTTTTTTATTGTAAATGATTTTTTTATCCTCAATACAAAAAAAGCATCCCGGAAAGGATGCTTTTTGATTTATTTAAATTTCTTCGTCAGAATCAATCGTGAAGGATTTGCTTTTGAAGTCTTTATCATGTCTTTCAGAGATCACGTCTTCGCCCTTTTGGCTGATAATAAAGTCTGTAGATTCTTTAAACATTTCTTCAAAACTTTTGAAATCTTCTTTGTAAAGATAAATTTTATGTTTTTCGAAAGTAGCTTCCCCGTTTTCTCCAAAGTTTTTCTTGCTCTCGGTGATCGTAAGATAATAATCTCCTGCTTTTGTCTCTCGCACATCAAAGAAATATGTTCTTCTTCCTGCTTTTAACACCTTTGTGAAAATTTCGTTTTCGTGGCGTTCCTTGTAATCACTCATTTGTATATATTTTTTGAAATCTTAGTGTAACAAATATAAAAGATTTCTTTTAAATGCAAAATAAAATTTTAATTTTTTGCTATAAAATTGTAATATCAATAACGATTCTGCAATTTATGCAGAGATTTCGTTTTCTATATCCGTGAGATTCAGTATTTTATCTGCACGTTTTGCGCTGCTCTCACGATGTGTAATGATAATCGAGCTGCTTTTCTGGATTTCATTTTCGATATTTTGAAGAATATTCTCCTCTGTTTCGGTATCTAAAGCGGATAGCGAATCATCAAAAATAAGAATCTTCGGCTCCTTGATCAAAGCTCTGGCGATACAAATTCTTTGTTTTTGTCCTCCGGAAAGCATTACGCCTCGTTCGCCGACAAGGGTTTTGTATTGGTCTTTAAATTCGACAATGTTTTTATGAACATCCGCTTTTTTTGCATATTCTTCAACCAGTTTTAGATTAGGTTTGTCAATCGCAAATCCAATGTTGTTTTCGATGGTATCTGAGAAAAGGAAACTTTCTTGCGGTATGTATCCAATGTGTTTTCGGTAATTTTCCAAGTTGTGGTCCTTAAGGTTTATCCCGTCAATAAGGATTTCTCCCTCGGTAGGATCGATTAATCGGCAAAGTAGAAGGGCAATCGTGGATTTTCCGCTTCCGGTTTTTCCCATTATTGCGAGTGATTTTCCGGCTTCTATTTTGAAGCTTAAATTGTCCAACGCTTTTATTCCTGTATTGGGATATACATAAGAAACGTTGCGAAACTCGATTTCACCGTAAATTGGATAATTTTCGTGATTGGTATTGATAATATCGGTTTTCATATCCAAAAACTCATTAATTCTCGCCATTGAAGCTTCCGCACGTTGATTCACCGAGGTTACCCAACCTACCATGGAAAATGGCCAAATTAAAATGTTAATGTAAAGAAAGAAATCCGCGATTTTCCCTACAGAAAGCTCATTGTTCAAATATTTTTGACCACCAATAAAAAGAATCACCACATTGAGCAAACCGATTACAAACAAGATAATCGTGAAGAAATAGGCTTCTGTTTTAGCCAGATCCAGCGCTTTGTTCTGATAATCTCTTACTTTAATGCCGTAGTTTTTCTCAATATATTTTTCCTTCGCAAAAAATTTCACCACCCGAATTCCCGAAAAACTGTCTTGCACAAAGGTCGAAATGGCAGATTGGCTTTTCTGCATAATTTTCGATTTGTGATTGATAATCGAGCTTACTTTATAGATCACAAAAGAAAGTATCGGGAGTGGAATCAGCGACCAAAGCGTCATCGAAACATCGGTTTTCAACATATAAATACTGGTGATAATCAATAGTATTAAAAGATTTACCACGTACATAACGCCGGGTCCCAAATACATTCTTACCGCAACTACGTCTTCACTTAAGCGGTTCATCAAATCGCCGATGGTTGTTTTCTTGAAATCGGTGAGAGACAGTTCTTGGTAATGATTATAAATTTTATTTTTCAGCTCGTACTCGATTCTTCGAGATGCAACGATGATGGTTTGGCGCATCATAAACGTGAAAAACCCTGTAAGCAAAGATGATACGACGATAATCGCTACATAAAACAAAACCTGTTTGTTGAAACCTAAATGGGTAGTTTTCGAAATTTCATCTACAGATTTTCCTACAAACTGAACTTTGTAAATGCTGAAAAAATTACTGGCTATAATGAAAATAAAACCCCAAAACAAGAGTATCTTGTGTTTCCAGAAATAGGGGTTCAAGGTTTTTAGTGCATTCATAATGGACTTTCTACATTACTTTTTCGGAACAAATAAGTTCGGATGCAAAAGTAATAAATTGTAAATGGAATCTTTGTTTTTTATTGATCAGAAAACAAAATGGCTCCAAAGAGTTTGCAAAAAAATGCTATCTTTGCACTCATATAAAGCTCTTTGAAATGTTAGGAAGAAGACAAATTCGTGAAAAAGTTGTAGAATCGGTATATTCTTATACTCAAAATCCTATAAAATTTGATGTCGTTGAGAAAAATATGTTTTCCGAAATCGAGAAAATATATCATCTCTACATTTACCAACTCAATTTTTTGGTTGCATTGAAACATTTAGCCGAAAAACAAATTGAAATTGGAAAAAACAAATACATCAAAACAGAAGATAACATAAATCCCAACCAAAAATTTATCAATAATCAGGTTCTGAATAAAATAGAAGAAAACAGCGAAAGGCTTTCTTTTACTTCTAAACATCAGGAACTGAAATGGGAACTCCATGATGATTTATTGGTGAAAACTTTCCAAAGGATGACTGCCGGGAAAAGATATCAGGATTTTATGAAAGAAGAGGGCTATTCTTTCGAAGAAGATCAAAAATTTATAGGAAAATTATTCCTGCGTTATATCGCTGAAAACGAAGATTTTCATGAGCATTTGGAAGAAAAAGAGATGAGCTGGGCGGATGATTTTCACATCGCTAATTCGATGATCCAGAAAACCATTGGTTTCTTCAAAGAAGATGAGCCAAGTCATACTTTGATTAAAATGATTAAAGACGAAGCGGACAGCAAATTCGCTCAGAAATTACTCAGACAAACCCTAAACCACTTCGAAGAATCCGAAAAAAAACTGAAAGATAAACTTGAAAATTGGGACATTGAGAGAGTTTCCTTAATGGACAAAATTATCTTGATTATTGCCATCACCGAGCTCGATTATTTCCCACTTACTCCGGCCCGAGTAGTGATCAATGAATATATCGAAATTTCCAAAGTTTTTTCAACTGATCGGTCCAACATCTTCATCAATGGAATTTTAGATAAATACACCAAAGAATTGAACAGAAATTAATAAAATTTATTTATGAAAACATTAGTAAGAATATTACCTCTGGTAGCTGTATTAAGCCTTGCTTCCTGCAAAAAAGATCAAAAAGCAGATCAATTAATCACTGAAGATCAAACTGCTGCACCTGCTCCAGTGCCGCCTACTCAGGACGAATTGGTGAAAGAAGCTCAGGCAAAACCTTTAACAACCGTTGCGCTTTCGGAATCTGATTTCGATTTCGGAAAAATTAAAAAAGGAGAACATGTAGAACATGTGTATGAAGTAACCAATACCGGTACCAATCCTTTGATCATTTCTCAGGTAAAACCTGCTTGTGGTTGCACCGTTCCGGATTATACGAAAGATCCAATTTTACCAGGACAAAAAGGAAAAATCACGTTGAAATTCGATTCTACTAATTTTGATGGATTGGTTAATAAGCAAGCTGAAGTGTACGCCAATGTAGAAAAAGCACCAATCATGTTGACTTTCTCAGCGAATATCCAACCATAATTTTATAAGTAAATAACGATGATTACAATATTTTTACAGGCAGCAGCTTCTCCGGAAGGATCGATGATGCCAACCATGATCATGATGGGACTAATGTTCGTTGGATTTTATTTTCTAATGATTCGTCCGCAGATGAAAAAAGCTAAGCAGGAAAAGAGTTTTCAAGAAACTTTAAAGGTGGGCAGCAGAGTAGTAACCACCTCCGGAATGCACGGTAGAATCGCACAAATCCAAGAAGATGGAGTGGTGCTCGAAACGCTTTCAGGGAAATTGAAGTTTGAGAAAGCCGCGATCTCAAGAGAATTTACACAACAGCGTTTTCCGGATTCAGCACCGGACGACAAAAAATAATTCTTAGAAGTACAATACAAAAGCAACCTGAAAATGGTTGCTTTTTTTGTTTAAAATCTAGTTTAATTAACTAAATATGAGAATTAAAAGGCTCGCCACGAAAATCCTAAATATGGTTACCAAAGGATAAACCTGCGCATAACTTTGAATCGGAATATCGGAATCTAAAAAGTTGGTACTGAATGATAAAGCTGCCGGATCGGTGTAGCTGCCACTCATAATTCCTGCGAGTTGCAAGTAATTGATTTTCATAAAAAAATGTCCGATAATCACCATAAAAATTAGCGGAATAAAAGTAATCGCAGAGCCAAAAAGAAGCCAATTCCATCCGTTATATTGTATGAAATTTTCGTAGAAACCTTCTCCTGCGTGGATTCCTACAGCCGCAAAGAATAAACAAATTCCGAAATCTTTCATGAAATAAATCGCTCCGTTATTGATATAGGAATGAATAAAAGAAATTCCGCCGTATCTCGAAATCAAAAGTGCAACGATGAGTGGTCCTGCAGCAAATCCCAGTTTTATAGGAACCGGTAAACTAGGGATAGCAATTGGAATAGAGCCCAGAATAATTCCCAAAAGTAAACCTCCGAAAAGGGAAAGAAAATCGGGTTCAAGCAGTTTTTTTTCAGAATTCCCGATGATTTTTTCCACTTCTTCGATCGCTTCCAATGTGCCAATTACCCTTAATTTATCTCCATAAAAAAGCTCCAAAGAAGGTCGTGGCAAAATTTCCCGACCTGCTCGGAAAACGCGTGTTACTTTCAGATCATAGGTGTTGTATAGATCGAGCTGAGATAGTTTTTTATGAATGGCCGAAGGTTTGGTGACAAAAATATTTTTCTGCTGAATGTAAGAATCAGATTCAATAAATAAATCGGTTGATGGGCGGCCAATTTTTGCAATAAATTCATCCAGATCGTCTTCTAAGCCAACAATCATCAATACATCTCTGTCTTGAACCTTGGTATCCAAAGTTGGCGATAGTACCGCTTCGCTGCCGCTGTGTTTTAGCCGAGAAACTACAATATCACGACCGAAATCTTTGATGATTTGATGCAAAGTTTTTCCAAAATATTCAGGATTCGTCACCCGCAATTTCTTGTGAATTAATGGTAATTCTTGGTTGATTTTTGATTTCCTGAACTTCTTCATTTCTTCATTATTATCAATTTTTAATAATAATTTAGAAAGAATAATTGCACTGATAATCCCGAAAACGCCTAATGGATATGTAATGGCGTAGCCAATTGCCGGATCATCGAAATTACGGTCGGGGAAGGTATTTTTGATTTCTTCAATTGTATTTTTAGCAGCTCCTAAACCCGGAGTGTTCGTTACGGAACCGCTCATAATTCCAACTAAATTTTCGATGTTCAAACCTGTAAATTTGAAAAGAATGATGGTAATGATTCCGCCGAAAAGTACCGCAGAAACAGCAAGAAGATTAAATTTCAAACCTTCGTTTCGAAAAGAAGAGAAAAATGAAGGACCAACTTGTAAACCAATTCCATACACGAAAATAATCAAACCGAAATCCCGAATGAAATCTAAAATTCCGGGTTGTATTCTGTAGCCGAAATGTCCCATCAATAAACCGGTAAACATCACGGCCGAAACTCCGAAAGTAATCTTGCCCAGCTTTAATCGTCCAAAGAAAATTCCTGCACCAATTGCCAGCATAATCGCAACGATCGATTGGGTAACATTCGGATTTTCAATGGGAAGGAGGAGCGTTTTTAACCAGTCGAACATAACAACCTATTTTTATGCAAAATTATCACTAAATTTTCCGATAAACAGAGCTATCGAAGTGACGTTTGTCACAATTTAATATTATTTAATATTGTCGGATTCTGCTTTTAGAAGCTGAAATCCAATTCCGCAATTTAAGCAGTTTTTCTTCTCGCAAAAAGTCCTATGATGATAGAGAAGAGCTTGGCTTTCCAACGCGTTTTCAATCTTCATATTAAGATTTTTCCAACCATCAATTACCGTGTTTTTTTCTGAGGGAATTTTTTGGTAAAATTCAAGAATTTCATCAGTTATTCCTTCGTGGAAATGCTTGTGATAGGTGTATTTTAAAGGCAAAACAGCATTAAGCAAAATGATGTTTTTGAAATCTTCTGTCAAAAATTTTTCACCTGAAACGGAAGATGTTTTCCCGAAATTGAAACGTGTATTCCAATATTCACTGGCTTTTACGGGCTGAAAAACATCGTCGATTTCTTTTTTGCTTTTTGCGGAAATCAGTTTCGAGAACAAATTCTGATTGAGATGGTAGAGTGATGCGAGTTGTGAAAGACGAATGGTAGGAAAATTCGGAGGCCGCAATCTAGAAAATTTCGGAAAACTCCGAAGATCGGAAAGTGCATATTTCGATTTCAGAAAATCGAATTCGCGTTTCCAGATTTTGATTTGTTCGTCTTCCGCATTTTCCAACCAGCCGCACATTCCGAAAAAAAGAGCTTCCAATTGGAGCGGGTTTTGTCGAATTTTGTTGATAACCGAAAAGTCGATATTTTCTGCCATTTGGCGGAAAATTGGTGCGTTCACTTTCAAACCGAAAGCGTACGCCAAATTTTGAAAAAGAACGGCTTCGTAATTGTTCTTATTTATTTTCAACGCTTCTTCTATTTCGGTAGATTTTTCATCAAGTTTTTTCAAAAGAGTTTCTTCCGCAAAATGAAAGGGGATTTTTTCGGGTGAAATAATCGCTTCACACGGAATAAACTGATTTTCTTTTAGCAAAGCTTCATATTTCCACAGCAGTTTTTCGTCGATATAATTCTTCAGGACCAAAGTGGGAATATTTTTCTGATGAAGTTCCTCTACTTCTACATCGTGCATGAAAACTGCATGTAAAATCAGGTTCTCGAATTCGGGATTTCCAGAATGTTGGTGAAAAATATAATCGGAAGATTTTACATGAAGTTCAATATTTCCGGCCAGAACCAGATCTTTGGTTTTAATTCTTCCACACAAAAAATCTGGCCCGGAATTGAAATTCCAAGTTCCGAAATCAAGAATTTCCACAGGATTTCCTTCCACATCTTTGAAATCAAAATTTTTGAAAATCTTGAAATTCCAAAGATATTGAAGGAGTTTTTCGTTCATGATTGACGGATGATTCGGATCAAACTTTTTTTTAGAACTTATGCGTCCTGTAATTTTTTAAATCGATAAAGTGTTTCTTCGTACATCTTCTCGTAAATTGGCAAAATATTTTTTATGTCAAATTTAATGGCTTGTTTTTTTGCATTAATTTTCATCTTTGCAAGTAGCTTTTCATCGCTCAGAAGCTTTATCGTATAATTACTCATGGCTTCAACATTTCCTATTTCGGCTAAGTAACCGGTTTCTCCCTGGATGTTGACTTCGGGGATTCCACCAGCGTTTGAACTGATGACCGGAGTGTTTGCAGCCATTGCTTCCAAAGCGGCTAAACCAAAACTTTCTTGCTCGGAGGGAAGTAAAAACACATCAGAAAGTTGTAGGATTTTATACAAATCATTTACTTTTCCTAAAAGCCTAATTTTACCAATTAATTCTGGATTTTCTTCCAAGAACTGATTAATCTTTTCCATATCGGGACCTTCGCCGATAATCAATAATTTGGAATTTATTTTTTTATTAACATTATTAAAAATCTGCAAAACATCATCAACTCGCTTCACCGGACGAAGATTAGAAACATGGATCAATATTTTTTCTTCTGGATTTGCAAATTGTTTTCTTTCACAAAGCTTGCATTCGTCAAATTCCGAATTATCAATGAAATTGTTGATCACTTGTATTTCCTTTTTAATATTGAAAAATTGTAGGGTGTCTTTTTTCAAGCTTTCAGAAACGGAAGTGATGGTATCGGATTGATTGATAGAGAATTCCACCGCGTGTTTGTAGCTGGGATGTTGTCCTACCAAAGTGATGTCGGTTCCGTGGAGTGTGGTAACCAGAGGGATGTCTTTATCTTCAACTTTAAGCATTTGCTTTGCAGTAAAAGCCGCATAGGCATACGGAATTGCATAGTGAGCATGCAAAATATCGAGTTTGTATAAATTAACAACTCGGTAAATCATCGATGATAGGGCAATGTCATACGGCTGATACTGGAAAAGCGGATATGTTTGCACATTTACTTTATGAAAAAAAATATTTGGATTGGTAATATCGAGCCGAGCAGGAAGTGCCGAGCTGATGAAATGTACTTCGTAACCTTTGTTGGCAAGCGACATCCCCAATTCTGTAGCGACAATTCCACTACCGCCGTAGGTCGGATAGCACAAGATTCCTATTTTCATGTTGTATTAATTTTACTTGTTAAGTTTTTTTGTTGATGAAAGATTCAGGTCTATTCCCGCACCAGGTTTTAGTTGATCGTTCACCAAAACGGGCAATCTACCAGAAATTGGAGATTTTCCATTTAGGGATTTTGCTGTTGCTTTCATCGAATCATCATTGTTTTCGTATGCTACTACAACGGTAGAAATTTTGGTAATATCAAGGTCTTTCAAAGCATATGCAGAACCAAAAACATTGAGAATAATTTTTTGATTTTTACTTAATTCTGCCAATATTTTCTGGCTGTTTTCCGAAATTTTATATGGTTTATAAGCAGTTGAATTGTCTTTATGTAATCCAACGATGATATTGGAATTCGCGGGAATGGACGCGATTTCCGATGCTTTTTTTACAATAATTGTTGTATTCAAATTTAATTGATTAGCGAAAGTTTCAAAAGGAGCCTCTTCCAAAGGAACATAATAATAAGTTTCTTTGCAATTCAGCGGAAGTAGTTTTTGCTCATCTTTAACTAAGGTTAAAGCGTTGCTATAAAGTTTTTCGACTAATTCTTGATGGGATTTATTATTGAGATCTTCGTTGATATTTTCTGGATTTCGTGGTTGGTAATTATTTAAACCAAGAAAATATTTGGTCAAAAGAATCTTTTTTACACTTTCTTCCACACGTTTTTGTGAAATTTCTTTGTTATCAATTGCCAATTGAATTAGGCGTTTTCCTTCCTTCACACCATCGGAGAAAAGCATGATGTCGTTTCCAGCTTTAAAGGCGATAGCGTCCAATTGTCCTGGTTTATAGCGTTTTGCAACACCAGCCATGTTCAGCGCATCGGTGATGATTAATCCTTTGTAGCCCAATTTTTCCTTTAGAAGTCCGGTGATGATGTTATGGGAAACCGAAGCTGGAATCTCCTTGCCTTTTTCTAGAGCAGGAACATATAAATGAGCAACCATTACACCGCCAATTCCTTTATTCATCAATGCTTTGAATGGAGCTAGCTCTACAGAATTCAGTCTGTTGAGATCGTGGGGAATCACCGGTAAATCGAGGTGAGAATCAGTACTGGTGTCGCCATGGCCCGGGAAATGTTTGATAGCGGCTAAGATATTATTATCCTGAAGTCCAGCAGAATAGGCCATCGCAGAATTTATTACATTTTGTACTTCGGAACCGAAACTTCGGTTCCCGATAATTGGATTTTCCGGATTGGTATTCACATCGACAACCGGGGCAAAGTCCCAATTAATTCCCATCCCTTTACAGTCTTCCGCAATTTTTGCGGCCATTTCTTTAATTAAATTTTTATTTTGAATGGCACCTAAAGTCATCGCCCACGGAAATTTATGTGCGGTAGTGATTCTTTGGAAAAGTCCCCATTCTGCATCCATACCAATCATTAAAGGGACTTTGGATGTTTTCTGAAATTCATTAACAAGATTAATTTCTCTCGCGGCATCATCTTGCATTAAAATTAATCCTCCGATTTTCTCGTTGGTTACGATATTTCTCACATTGTTGATGTAATCTTCACCTCGGTTGGTGTACAATGCGACGATGAATAATTGGCCCAGTTTTTCGTCTTGTGAAAGTGAATTATAGGTTTTGTCTACCCATTCTTTAGCTTTTTTTAGATCCTCATTAGTAAGATTTTTTGGTTGATACTGCGCAGCAATTTTTAAAGAAAATGCTAACATTATGAGGCACGTGATTTTACTTTTTAGGTTTTTCATTATCCAAATTATGATGTAGAACAAAAATACAATTTTTAAAACTTAAGTTTTTAAATTTATTGGCATACATCTTGAGATATTTTAAATAATTAAAAAAAAATAGAGACAATGAAAAAGTATTTTACAATATTGCTTTTGGCAATTTTCGGATTTGTAGCGGTAAGCTGCGATGATAATAGAAATGACAATGTAGTAGGCGATGGAGACACCTATTCTGTAATGAAAGACGTTACCGGAACTTTGAGCAGTGGGAATAATTATACACTTTCTCAGGGGATTAATATTGCAAGTTCCGATGTAGTATTGGTTTACCGAAATATCAACTCGAATACTTCATCTTCAGCAGTATGGCAACTTCTTCCGAAAACAGAATATTTGAGCGGCGGAAGAGAATTGGATTACAACTTCCTTTTTGATGCTGCTAACGTGGAAATTTACACCGAAGCCAACTTCGATCAAGCTACTTTCACAACTGCGGAAGCAAATCAGTATCTGAATAACCAAAGATTCAGAATTGTTTTGGTACCCGCTTCTGCTGGCAAAAACACCAATGTTGACTATAGCGATTACCAAAGTGTAATTAAGTATTACAATATTCCGGACAGAAATTAAGTTTTTTGTTTTGAATTAAAGTAACGAAGCCACCTTTCTCGGGTGGTTTTTTTTAATTTATACCGTGAATTTGCAAAAATGTGAGTCGAAAATTTCGAGTTTCTGTAGAATTCCTTACATTTAAAACTGAATTTAAAATTAATAAATTATGAGCGTTCATATCGCAGCTAATAAAGGAGAAATTGCTAAAACTGTACTGCAACCGGGCGATCCTTTGCGAGCAAAATACATTGCTGATAACTTCATGGAAGAGGTAAAATTGGTTAGTCAAACCAGAAATATTTTTTATTATACCGGACTTTATAAAGGAAAAGAAATTTCAGTAGGTGCTAGCGGTATGGGAATTCCGAGTATTGGGATTTATTCTTTTGAGTTATACACCGAATATGAAGTGGATACCATTATCAGAATCGGAACTTGTGGCGCTTACAATACCGATTTACAACTTTTTGATTTGTTAAATGTAGAAAATTCTGCGAGTGAATCTACCTATGCTAAATTCGCTTGGGGAATTGAGGAAGAACTGATCAAAAGCCAAGGGAATGTCTTCGAAACCATTAACCAAACCGCAGAAAAATTATCACTAAAGATTCAGCCAACCAATATTCATACGAGCGATATTTTTTATAGAAAAGATGAAAATCTTCCGGCAATTGCTGCTCAATATAATTGTTCTGCTGTAGAAATGGAAGCATTCGCTCTGTTTGCCAACGCACAACATTTGGGTAAAAATGCAGCTACAATTCTTACTGTTTCGGATATCATCCCAACTCGTGAGAAAATTTCCGCAGACGAAAGAGAAAAAGCATTAAAACCAATGATCGAATTGGCTTTGGAAACTGCCTTGAAACTTTAAAATCTTAATTTAAACCTTAAAATAAAAACGCTTTGAAAATTCAAAGCGTTTTTTTATCGGGATCAGTTTTATCTGTTAAAAAGTGACCAAAGTAATCTTTTTTTACTTTTAGATAGCCTTCACTTTCTTTAGTAGCGGTTATTTGCAAAGGAATACGTTTATTTAAAATGACATTGCTGTTTTCCACAATTTTCATCTTTTCCGGATTATTGGTGAGGAGGTTGATATCTTTCACTTCCAATAAATTAAGGATTTCAATTGCAGCTGAAAAATCTCGGTCATCAGCAGGAAGCCCCAATTTCAAATTGGCTTCTACCGTATCCAATCCTTCTTCTTGTAAAGCATAAGCTTTTAATTTATTGATGATTCCTATATTTCTTCCTTCTTGTCTTAAGTAAATGATAATTCCTCCATTTTCATGCATGAATTCCATCGCAGCGTCTAATTGTTGTCCACATTCGCATTTTTTGGAATGAAAAACTTCACCTGTAATGCATTCTGAATGGAAACGAACATTGACCGGCTTTGAGAAATCAGTTTTTTCAGCGATAATCGCCATGTGTGGCATCCAATCGCTTTCTTCTTCAGAAAATGCAATCATCCGGAAGTTCCCATATTCTGTGGGAACGTTGGCCTTCGCTTGAATTTTTAGCATGGGAAGTTTTAATTTTTAGGGAAAGTAGAAATTGAATCTTGTGGAATATTATTATTGATCAAAGTCATACTTGTTTTGATACGAACCAAATATCGGTTCAGAACTTCGTCATCATCTTGGTTAAGATATTTTCTGAGTTTCTGAAGTTTCTTATAAGATTTTTCAAATTTTCGGTGAGAGGAATCCAATTGAATTAAATTATAAGATTTCATCGCGATGATGTATTCTTTGAGATGATATTTCAGATTGGAAACTTCAGCGTTCACAGCGTCATTTCTGAGCTTAGGAAAACTAGAAATCAAATTGGAGATTTCGGATGAATGTACGATTAAGATTTTCTTCTGGTCAAAAGAATAGGGAATAGCGTTTTCACTTAATTGCGAAGCATCATCACCGATCGGTGAAAGATTCATCTTTTCTACTGAACAGGATGATATTAAGAACAACAATAATACGAAACTAAGATTTAGTTTGGCCATTTTTCACATTTTGATACAAGACAGGATTAAGATTTTCATCATTATACATTTTCATTTGTCTGTAAACTTTCATCTTAATCTTTCCGTTCTCAATATCAAATAGCAACTGGTCGATCGCTTCAAATAAATCTTTTTTCTGTTCCAACAGTACATTGAGTTTTGCTGTACAGTTGTTTCTATGCTCCTCACTTGCTGTTTCTCTGTGGGCTTCTAGCGACATGTGATAAACTTTCAGTGCCAAAATCGAAAGGCGGTCTACAGCCCATGCAGGAGTTTCACTATTGATTCTCGCATCAGGATTGGGCGTCACATTACTGTATTTTTGTAGGAACCAGGTATCAATAAATTCCACTAGATCAGTTCTTTGCTGATTGGAGGCGTCGATTCTTCTTTTTAATTTTAGCGCTTCGGTTGGGTCTATATTTTCATCACGTATGATATCTTCCAGATGCCATTGAACGGTGTCAATCCAGTTTTTAGCATACAAAAGTCGTTCCAAACTATCCTTTTGGAATGGGTTATCAATTGGAGTATCAACCTGGTCTTCTTGGTGGTAATCGTTAATCGATTGATTGAAGATTTCCCAAGCGCTATTCGAAAAACTCATAAACCTCAAAAATTAGTTCGTGGTACTTGTGTTATTCTTTGACTCTTCGGATGGTTTTTTTTCATCTTCTTTTACTGCATCTTTAAATTCCTTGATGCCGGATCCTAAACCTTTCATCATTTCAGGGATTTTTTTTCCACCAAAAAGAATGAGTACAATAACTGCAACGATTAATAGATGTTGCCAAGAAAGTGCCAATATAGTAAGTGCTTCCATTTTTAAATTTTGTGCAAAGTTAATTTATATTTTTTAATTCACCCAACCCAAAGGATCTACTGGATTGGTTCCGTTCCAAATTTGGAAGTCTAAGGTGTAGGTCCCGTCAAAATCGGTTCCTACGCTACCGATAGGAGTTCCTGCTGATACTTGCTGATTGGCGCTGACCATTGTATTTGCAAGGTTGGCGTAGATGGTGAAATAATCACCATGTTTTACGAAAACCATTTTAGTGCCGTCCCCAGAAGCTACCACACGAGACACTGTTCCAGGTGCGATACATTTTGCAACCGTTCCTTTAGCTACCGCGATCTTAATTCCGTTGTTTTCTTCAGTAATATTCTTAAAAACCGGATGTGGCTGCCTTCCGAATCGGTGAGTAATCGTTCCGTAAGCCGGCATTCCCATTTTTCCGCGATTGGCAGCGAAATTGTTTCCAACAGCACTCGAAACTCCATAATTGGTCATCGCTTTGGTTTCAGCAGCTTTCTTTTCAGCTTCGGTTTTTTTGGTGAGCGACGCCTCGGCGGCTTTTGCATTAGCAGCCTTTTCTTGGGCTGCTTTTGCGTTTGCAGCAGCTATTTCAGCTTCTTTTGCCGCGGCAATTCTTCTGCTTTCAGCTTTTTCTGCATCAGCTGCTCTTTTAGCATCTTCATTTTTCTTCGCATCGGCTGCTGCAGCTATTCTGGCCCGTTCAGCTTCTTCGGCAGCTTTTCTTTCTGCAATTTCTTTCAATCTTTTAGCTTCTTCGTCCGCGCGTTTTTTCTCCAATGCAAGGGCTTCTAATCTCGCTCTGTTTTCGGCTTCGATCCTTGCTTTTTCTTTTTCAGCGGCAATTTTTGCCAACCTCACTTTTTCGGCTTCGGCTTTTTTGCGTTCTTCTTCTTTTGCTTTAGCGATTCTTATTTCCTCTGCGATGATGGATCGGATTTGGCCCTCAAGTTTCTTCGATTCAACTTGTTTTTGCTTTAGTTCAGCGGTAAGTTTGGCTTCGTTTTTCTTGAATTCTTGCAGAAGATTTTCCTTTTGTTTTCTTTCAGCTTCAATCGTTAAAAGGTCCTTTTGTTGATTGGCAAGCAATACTTCTTTATCCTTAACTGATTTTTGCTTTAGGTTGATATTTTGAAGTAATTTTTTTGCAGCATCAGAGATTTCAGCTGCTTTCTTGTCCTGATAATCCGAGTAATCTTTTAAATATTGTACCCTCCGTAATGCTTCTCCCAAATTTTTTGATGATAAAATAAAGGTTACTTTGTTTTGTACCCCTTTATTTTTGTATGCCTTTACTAGAACTTCTGCATAATTTTTTCTTAAAACTGCCAATTCCCGATTCTGTCTATTGATTTCTAACTGACGAAGATAGATGTCGTCCTCAATAAAGCGTTTTTCTTTTTGAGTATTGGTATACACTTTTTCACGAAGCTGGATTTTCTTTTGTACCTCAGTAAGATAAGCTACCGAAAGTTTTGATTGTTGTTGGGTTTTTGCCAAGTTTGAATTGATGGCCGCAATCTGTTTTTTGAGTTCAGCATTTTGCTTTTGTAGTTGTTCCTTTTTTTGGGAAAATAACATCCCGAACAAAAAAAGTCCTATGAAAAAGCTCAGTTTTTTAATCATTTGATCTCTGTTTTCGTATAATTACTGGGAACGGAATACGGAGTATCCATTTTTGAACTTTCAAATTTCGTGTTTTCAAGTAGAATTTGGCTTGTTTTTGAACCTTTTATAATTATTTTAACATTTTTTGGGAATTTGGTTCCTTCAAAATTAATCCAGTCGAAGTACGTGATTTCCAACAGATCTGCGGTGTTTATATTTTTTAAATTAACTTTAGATAAATCAAAATCATTACTGAAATCCATAGAGACCGAGTATTCAGAAACTTTTCCATCGCTGGTGAATTTTAAGTTTTTTGATGAAGCTAAATTGTAACCTTGCAAATTTTTAGTTAAAACAAAATCCTTTTCATTAACAGGAATAAAGGTTCTTCCCATCAATAACTTCTGTAATGAACGGTAATCAATAAAATTAACATTGAGTAAATTGTTCAAGTAAGAAAAATCGGATTCGATATAGGTTTTGTTCCATTTTTCGTAACCTTTGATTCCGTCGGGTGTAGCAATTCCGCGGCCGACATTCAGGAAAACAGCAACCATGTTCATCCAGATTTTTTGCCCGTTTTCGATGTAAATTGTGGCGTCCAAAGTTGGGATAAAACTTCCTGTTTCAACATTCACCCTGGAGTTAATTTTCACCTGTTCAAATTTCGGATTTTCAGTGATTTTATCGAAAAATGCAGCGTTTGAAGTGATGGGAGTTGTTGTACTCGTAGGTTGGTTAAGCGCTGTTTTTGTTTTACAGGAAACCACAAGAAATGCACTCAGTAGGACTATAATGTATTTTTTCATTTTAAAATTTTGCTTAAAAACTTTGCAATATTAACGCCAAACCACACAAATTGTTTTGTGTGGCTTGTTGTATACCGATATTAACGTTGGTTTATTTGCCTTCGTTTTTCGATAGGAAATCGAGAACAGAGTAATCTCCCAATGAAATTTCACGGGCAACTCCGAAGTATTGTGCGGAATTTCCGATCATGGAATTGCTTAAATTTCCGTGGTCAATTAATGTATTTTCTTGAATTAGCGAATTGTCAATATTCGAATTGATGATTTTCGTATTATTCCCCAATGACACGCAAGGTCCAATTTTCGAGTTGTAAATTTCTACGTTTTCGCCAATGAAGCATGGTGGAATAATCATGCAATTTTCAATTTTTGCAGAAGCAGGATAAGTTGAAACATTCTCTTTTTCATAATTAAGCACTTTTCCGTTGGTTTCGACTGTTGCGTTTTTGTTCCCGCAATCCATCCAGTCATCTACCTTTCCGAGAGAGAATTTGGCACCTTTTTGACGAAGGTTTTCAAGTGCGGTGGTCAATTGGTATTCACCGCCATACTTTATATCATTGTCCATAATATGATTGATTTCGGACATTAATTTCTCCGCTGAATTGAAATAATAAATTCCAATAATTGCCAAATCAGAAACAAAAGTTTTTGGTTTTTCAACAAAATCGGTGATGAATCCGTAATCATCCAGTTTTACCACACCAAATGCAGATGGATCTTCCACTTTTTTCACCCAAATTACACCGTCGGAGTTTTTATCTAAAATAAAATCAGCTTTAAATAATGTATCCGCAAATGCAACGACTATGTCCCCTTGCATTGATTGTTCTGCACATTTTATCGCATGTGCGGTTCCTAGCGGTTCGTCTTGAGTATAAACGCTTCCTTTTGCTCCTAGTTTTTCTGCAATTTCGACCAAAGATGCTTCTACTTCCGGCCCGAAATCTCCAATGATAAATGCAATTTCATCAATTTTTTCACCAGCAACTTTTGCGATATCTTCTACTAATCTTTGTACAATTGGTTTTCCTGCGATAGGAATTAATGGTTTAGGAACTGTTAGAGTATGAGGTCTTAATCTGGAACCACGTCCTGCCATCGGAACTATAATTTTCATATGAATGTTTTTTTACTACTTATATTAATACTGTGTTGGATTTTGTTTTGAGGTGCTTCCAAATCCACCTTCACCGCGGTCTGTTTGGGTAAGTTGCTGAGCTTCTTCCCAAATTGCATTTTCGTGTTTTGAGATGACCATCTGAGCAATTCTGTCACCATCATTGATCACAAATTCATCGGCCGACAAATTTACTAAAATAACGCCTATTTCACCTCGGTAATCCGCATCAATTGTTCCGGGAGAATTTAGTACGGTGACCCCATTTTTTAAGGCTAAACCACTTCTGGGACGAACTTGTGCTTCGTAACCTTCAGGAAGTTCAATAAATAATCCTGTGGGAATCAGCGCTCTTTCAAGACTTTTTAAAATAATAGATTCTTCGATGTTGGCATACAGATCCATTCCGGCGGAAAGTGCGGTCTGGTATTTTGGTAATGGGTGTTTGGGCTTATTGACGATTTTTATTTTCATTAAATTTTATCTTTTAAGTTTGCTCAGGACAAATCTTCTTTCACAGTAAACTATTATTGCCGTAAAGATGAGAAATAATAAATTGCCGATCCAAAAATTTGCATTAAATAATTCATAAGAAACATAACTAAAAACCACCAAAAGAATTAGGCAAAGTGAAATGTTTTTTATTCGATAATGGATTGGATAATATTTTTGACCAAGAAAATAAGACAAAACCATCATCGTGAAATACGCCGCCAAAGTAGTCCACGCCGAAACCATAAACCCGAATTTTTTCAGTAAAACAACGTTTAATATGATGGTAATCAATGCACCAGCCCACGAAATTATAGTCCCAATTTTTGTTCGGTCCGTTACTTTGTACCAAGTGGAAAGGTTGTAATAGATGCCGAAACACAAGTTTGCAATGACAATGATCGGAATAATATCAATGGCGGTCCAATAAGATTTATTAGGAATGAAAAGCGTTTTGAGCCACGAAATATTGGCAATTATTCCCATCGCGACAATCGATGCGAAAAATGTGAAATATTCGGTCACTTTCGCATAAGTAATTTTGGCGTTTTCGTTTTGCATTTGTTTGAAGAAAAACGGCTCAATCCCCATGCGATAAGCAGTGACGAAAAGCGTCATTAAAACGGCGAGTTTGTAGCAACCGCCATAAGCTCCGGCGTCGCCCTCGTCGATGAAATAATATTGAATTGCTTTATCGAAATTTTCATTGATCATAAATGCAAATCCGGCAACCATAATCGGCCAAGAATAAGAAATCATTCTCACGAAAAGGTCTTTTGCAAATTGAAATTTCACCTTAAAAATAATCGGTAAAAGCATAAAAACGCCCAAAAGACTGCCCATCAAATTACTCCAAAACGGGTAAGAAACCTTCTCGGTCATTCCCAATTTCATGGAGAATTCTGCAGGAATCCATAAAAAAAGCAAAACTACAATTACGGTTTGTGCCAAAGATTGAAGCACGCGAATAACGGAATATTTTATCGGTTTGTTGTGGTAACGAAGCCACGCAAAAGGAATTACGCAAATCGTGTCGAAAAAGGCAATCCAAGCGAACCAACGAATGAATTCGGGATTTTTGCTATAACCCATCGCATCGGCAAGTGGTTGATTGAAGAGTAAACAAATTGCCAGAAACAAGGTGGATGTTCCTGCTAGAAACCAAAACGAAGTGTTGAATGTTTTCTCTTTATTTTCCTCTTCCGACGAAAAACGAAAAAATGCAGTTTCGAAACCGAAAGTCAAAATAATATTTACAAACGAAATAATTGCATACAAATTGGTGAACTGCGCAAATTCATCTTTGTTGATGTGATGAATGTACAGAGGATTTAGAATAAAGATAATGATCCTTGGCAAAATGGCGCCAATTCCGTAGATGATGGTTTCGTTCAGAAGCTTTTTCAAAACAGCGTTTATTTTCTGCAAATGTAATTAATTAGATTTGAGATTGAAAAATTGGTTTTATGTATTAATTTTGTGAAAGTTCAATTCATGAATTCCAACTTCCCGTTTTAAATATTGCAAAACCATGAAAATCCTCATTAAAAATGCCAAAATTGTCAACGAAAATCAAATTATTGAAAGCGATTTGCTGATCGAAAACGATCTTATTTCAAGAATCGAAAAAAATATTTCTGAAGAAGGTGCCGGTAAAATTATAGATGCTTCCGGAAAGTATCTTTTGCCAGGAATCATTGATGATCAGGTGCATTTTCGTGAGCCGGGATTAACACACAAAGGTGATATTGAAAGCGAATCTAGAGCAGCAATTGCAGGTGGAGTTACGAGTTTTATCGAACAGCCGAACACTGTTCCCAATGCAGTAACGCAAGAACTTTTGGAAGAAAAATATCAAATCGCTTCCGAGAAATCTTTCGCCAATTATTCTTTTTCGATGGGCGGAACCAATGATAATTTGGAAGAAGTTCTCAAAACAAATCCCAGAAATGTTGCCGCAATTAAACTTTTTTTAGGATCTTCCACAGGAAATATGCTGGTGGATAATCCCGACACTTTGGAAGAAATTTTCAGTAAGGTAAAAATGCCCATTTGTGTTCACTGTGAAGATGAAGCAACGATTCGTAAAAACACCGAAATCTACAAAGAACAATACGGCGAAGATATTCCAATGAAATTTCATCATTTGATAAGAAGCGAAGAAGCTTGCTACCTGTCGAGCTCAAAAGCAGTAGAGTTGGCAAAAAAAACTGGAGCTAGATTGCACATTTATCATCTTTCTACCGCAAAAGAAATAGAACTTTTCCGAAACGATATACCTTTAAAAGATAAAAAAATCACTGCGGAAGTTTGCGTTCATCATCTCACTTTTACCCATGCCGATTACGAAACGAAAGGAACTTTAATTAAATGGAATCCGGCGGTGAAAACTCAAAAAGACAAAGATGGACTGTGGGAAGCGTTGCTCGATGACCGAATTGATGTAATTGCCACCGATCACGCGCCGCATACTTGGGAAGAAAAACAGAATGTATATACGAAATCGCCTTCTGGTGGACCTTTGGTACAGCATTCTTTCCAATTGATGTTGGAGAATTTCCATAACGGAAAAATTTCTTTAGAAAAATTGGTGGAGAAAATGTGTCACAATCCTGCAATTCTTTTTCAAGTGGAAAAGCGTGGTTTTATTCGAGAAAATTACAAAGCCGACCTTGTTTTGGTTGATTTGAATGAAACTTATACCGTTTCAAAAGAAATTTTGCTTTATAAATGTGGTTGGAGTCCGCTGGAAGGAACAACTTTTCACTCGAAAATCACCCACACTTTTGTCAATGGAAATCTAGCTTTCGAAAACGGAAAAGTGGGCGAACAGAAACATGGCGAAAGATTGCTTTTTGATAGAAAAGCGTAATCGATTGGCGTAAGAATCTTTCATTTCCCTTATTTCGAGCATAATAATTCGTAATTTAAGCTGGGAAATTTGTTTAAATTTACCAAAAAACCAACGATATGAATCTGTATACCCAACCGATGCTCAAGGAAGGAGCGTTAAAAGATAAAGTAGCAATAGTAACCGGCGGAGGAAGCGGCCTCGGAAAGGCAATGACCAAATATTTTCTTCAACTCGGAGCCAAAGTAGTCATCACTTCCAGAAATCTTGAAAAACTGCAAACTACCGCTAAAGAATTGGAAGATGAAACCGGCGGAAAAATCCTTTGTGTAGCTTGTGATGTTCGCAACTGGGACGAAGTGGAAGCAATGAAAGATGCGGCAATAAAAGAATTTGGGCAAATTGATATTCTTTTGAATAATGCAGCGGGAAATTTTATTTCTCCTACCGAAAGACTGACGCACTCGGCATTTGATTCTGTTTTGGATATTGTATTGAAAGGAACCAAAAACTGCACGCTTTCCATCGGGAAATATTGGATTGATCATAAAATTCCGGGAACAGTGCTGAATATTGTTACCACTTATGCATGGACAGGTTCCGCTTATGTAGTTCCTTCCGCGTGTGCAAAAGCAGGAGTTCTAGCCATGACCAGGAGTTTGGCTGTAGAATGGGCAAAATATGGCATTCGTTTTAATGCAATTGCTCCGGGACCATTCCCGACAAAAGGAGCTTGGGACCGATTATTACCTGGAAATCTTCAGGAAAAATTCGATATGCGCAAAAAAGTCCCGTTAAGAAGAGTCGGTGAACATCAGGAATTGGCCAACTTGGCGGCTTACCTCGTTTCCGATTATTCGGCGTATATGAATGGGGAAGTAGTTACCATTGATGGTGGCGAATGGCTTCAGGGAGCCGGCGAATTCAATATGCTCGAAGAAATTCCTCAGGAAATGTGGGATATGCTGGAATCGATGATTAAAGCTAAGAAATCGAGTTAATATTTAGATTATATCAGAAGTAGTCAGAAAAAAAGTTATTTGCTGAAAATAGTACATGAACCGCTGTGAATTATCGATTCGCGGCGGTTTTTTTTGTGTTGAGATTCCCTTTTTCTATAAAGAAAATTTTATTCAAATCCCTTTACTATCGAATGAAATTATTATATTTAAACTTTTCAAGTTAAACATATTAAAACAGTCACACTGCAATTAAAACAGTAAATGAAATTCTTAATCATTCTATTTTCGATCATTCTATTTTTAAAAGATCAGCAATCAAACGTATTTATTTGTAAAGGCAAAAATAGCGAGAGATATCACCTTAAAAAATCTTGTAGAGGTCTCAGCAACTGTGGAATTTTTGATCTGGATTCAATGGGAAACAGAATTCCTGAGGAGTCTTATATTAATTCAATTAGAAAGTTAGATTTAGAAAATTTAACTTTATTTCAAAACAGCAAATTGTAAACGCTGTTGAGATATCATCTTGTTGTATCCCATCGGTTCTAAATTCTTTGATAAATTATACGGGCAATTGGGATGATCTTTAGAATAATGATGAATTATTTCAACTGTTTCTTTATTGCAGGGTGCAAGTAGAAAATCGTATACATATCACTTGAAGATGGTATGTTTACAGATAAAAAAATTCATCACGGATATATTGCTTGACGTGAAGTAAATTAATATTTTTTTGAATATCCGTTTTTAATCAATACTAATTTGAAACTTTTAGTGTGAAAATAACTATATTTGAAGAAAAGTTCTCAATGTTTCAATCTCAAAAAATATATGTTGAGAAAATTCTTCCAATAAATGAGCGAGGCTCCACAAACGATTCATTCGCGTATCGGGAATTTGATCATTCAGCACAAGCAGACTTTTACTTTACAAACCTAAAAAAAAGGTTGCTTTCAATTTCGATGTGGAGCAAATTTGCAGGCGGAGATAATTTCATTTTTGAATTGACAGACTCCCAGGGAAATCTGAAAGGTAGTCCGCCTATTATCACAGATAAAATAAGAATGCAGTTACCCGGTCCAAAGGATCAAGAAGGTCTAGGTTTTGACTGGGTAGAAGTGGTGCGAATGGATGAAGGACATTTCAAAAATGTTCAATTTTATTTACTGGAAGTTAGTCCCTGCGATTGTCCTTATCAAAATAGTGAAAAAACAGCACATTTTTATTGGGAAAATGCCACCAATACTTTCGTGATTGCAAAGGAGGGAAATATAGTGCAGGTATCAATCCACGGCAGAAATGAAGTACCCAATATATCCGATCAAAACCTGATTGATAAGATTAGAAACTTTTTAGTGGCTAATGCCGGCATAATTACAGGTAGCAAAATACAATGGGAAGTTTTTACCGATAATTTAATGAAAGAAGAAAATGAATAATTATAACAATGTAGTGCTGTATGACGGCGATTGCGGATTCTGCAACTTTTGGGTACAGTGGATTTTAAATAACGATTCTCACGACCGATTTAAATTTGCATCGCTCCAAAGTGAATATGGACAAAATTTTTTAAAAAATCATGAATTGCCGACCGACACCTTCGATACCCTATATTTTATAAAGGACGGCATGTATTACAAGAAAATGTATGCGGTTATTAAAATTGGCGAAACATTGGGCGGGGCTTATCACGGGCTTTTTTCGCTGAGACTTTTGCCTAAATTTATATTAGATAAAATGTATGATAAAGTTGCCGAAAACCGCAAAAAGTTAGCCGGAGAATCCTGCCTGTTGCCTACACAGGAACAGCGTAATAAATTTATACACTAAAGAAAATGATTACTAAAATCAATGACGTTCCGGAAACACTTGTAGCATTCAAGGCAAGTGAGGAAGTGGTAGCTGATGATTTCAAAAATATCGTAATGCCGGAAGTTTCAAAATTTACCGAAAAACACGACTATTTGAATTATATGCTGATATTAGATACTGATATTTCTAATTTTAGTATAGGAGCCTGGCTTAATGATATGGCTTTAGGGCTGCAGGAACTTAAAAATTGGCACCGAGTAGCTATCGTTTCAGACAATGAACTTATTGATTCTGCCACCAAAATTTTTAATACGGTAACAATAGGGGAGTTCAAAGTTTTTAAACATAAGGATATTGAAGAAGCCAAAAAATGGGCCTCTCAACCAAAAATAAGAGAGTAATGGGACAAGCACAATTGCGCAAACTGGCTCATATATCTTCAGTCCCAATTGTTTTTGGATTTCTTTTGTGGAAAATCCTTTCTTGGTCACGCTCATCAAAAACATGGCCTTATACCAAATTAGAAAAGGCAAATTTGAATTTTCCATGATGGTTCCGCTTTTCAAAGATGTCCTGCTTCTGCATTTTTTACATTCATAACTTAACCTGCTCTTAATCCAAAAATGTTCTGTGCTTCCACATTTGCAGGTTAATCCTATTTTATCCCTCTCAGATTTAAAATGCTTTCTACAATCTTCCTCTGTTAAAAAATGCGCTGTAATACTGAATAAATTCATCTATAATTATCTGATTTAAAGCATATATGCAAAATTTAAGATAAATTACTGATATTCAAAAATATTTTAAAGCGAAATGTTTTACAAAAGTAAAAAGTATCTTATCTTAGTTCTACAAAAAATAAAACTCATGAAAAGAACATTTGGTACATTATTAATCACAAGTCTTTTTATAATAGCGTGTTCAAAAAACGAAACAACGCAGAATACAGAACCTGCGGACTATGCAGAAACAAATGAGCGACTAATTCAGAACCCTGAAAAAGATTCTCTTAAAGAAGACAGCGCGACAGTTCCCACGGCAATGCCTCCACAAGCAACTACACCCGAAGAAAATTAGTAGTGACCTTCTTCTACATTTGTTTACATTCTAGATAGAACAATATCCATATTGTTTTTAAATCGTCGTGAACTATAGGAGTTAATAATTTATGCTCTATATAAAAAAAGAGTAAATAAACTTTTTGACTTGTAATATATTCGGCGGTTGGCGAAGTAGAAATATTAGATAGATTTTCATTATTTTCACCTTACTTAATTCGCTCTTTCTTGGTCGATTTATTAGGGTTATCATCATAGTTTATGAAAGAAATATGTCCGTCGCTTTCCACACAGGCTTTGCGAACTTCGGATATATCATCCATTCCGTTTTGTCGGAGACTGGCCATTAATTCATCCTCTGTTAACAGCTCTTTACGCATGTTACGGCGCAATAATTTGCCATCTTTGATGATAGGTACTGGTTGGTGATCAAAAACCTTCTGAAAAAAAGTGCTTCGGTAAGTTAATTGATTAACCAAATAGTTAAATCCTATAAAAAACGATAACATAATCAGCCCGTCCCCTAAAGTGCTGAAATCACCCAAGGCGTGGGAAGCACTTTCAGTAATCAGAAGAATAAAAACAAGATCCATGGCACCGAGCTCGCCTGCGGTGCGCCGTGGCAATATCCGGAGTATAAAAAGAATGAAAAAATACAGAACTCCAGCTCGAAGTGCAGTTTCTAGTATGGGCAATTCTGGCATCAGCAAATCTTGCCAGTTAGTGGGCATCCATTTCATAAATTTTGTTTTGTAGTCTGAGCTGTTTTAATCGTTGGTCTGATTGTTCTTCCATTATTGAAACTCTGCTCGCTCTCTCGCTCGGGGTGAAATACGTTTATTTTATTTTGTATAATCGAAGCTCAGTCGAGCAGTTATTTGGTGAGTAACTGTCATCCAATATTTTAGTCATCTTTCGTATTGATGTTTTTTAACGGAGCAATTGCAGGACCCTCTATTACTTCGCCTTTTTGCGTGAACCTACTGCCGTGACACGGACAGTCCCAGCTTGCCTCGGCCTGATTCCAGTGAACAGTGCAACCCATATGGGTGCAAATTGCAGATACTGCGAAAAGTTCACCCTCTTGCGTGCGACTCGCAGCACATTTTTGTCCTTCAATCTCTACAATTTTTCCTTCGCCTGGTTGTATGTCCGTAAAATTTTTGACTTCAGCTTTTTTCAGTGTGTCTTTAATCAGTTCGGCGGCTACATTCAGATTTTCTTTTATAAAATTACTTGCAGAGGCAATCGGGGTAAGGCGTGAAGCGTCATACGTTTTAGCCCATGGATTATCATTACCTAAAATCTCATCTGCAATAATCATTGCGGCTAATGTGCCATAAGTGAGACCATCGGCCGAAAATCCTGTAGCAATATACGTTTTATTATTGCCTGATGAGAGGCCGATGTATGGAATTCCGTCCACAGCTTTGAATTGCTGTGCAGACCATTTATACTCCACAGATGCTACATCAAACCTATCACGCAGAAATTTTTCTAAGTTGTCAAAACATTCCTCATTATAATCTTTTTGTCCAGTTTTATGCATTTCTCCTAATACCATGAGTACTTTTCCTTTGGGACTGTCATATACTCGCATGGAGTAGTGTTCGTTTTCAATCATATCCCAAAAGATGCCGGGAGCCGGATATTCACTATTTAACTTCACCGCTACAGCGTATTCGCGATAAGCAGCTAAAGAACTTTGAACAAAGTAAATTCCCAATGGAGTATGTGTTGCCATGATGATATACTGTGCGGTAATCGAACCCTCCTCCGTCTCCACCGTACAAGTTTCTCCCTCCTGTATTTTAACTGCACGCGAGTTTTCAAATATCATACAATGATCTGAATGAATATTTTCAGCTAAAGCTTTAACATATTTAAGCGGATTGAACTGCGCTTGATTTGGAACCATAAATCCAGTAACAGGCAATGGGAAACAAATATTAGAATTAGTGATGACGCCGGCTTTTTGTGCAGCTTCTTTTTCTTTTTCGATGTAATCTGAGCTTTCGTTACCCTCTGTAAATAGATTCCACGGCACTTTTTTAAAATCGCAATCAATGTCATATTCCAATGTGCGGTCTTCTATAAAACGTACAGCGTCAGCCCGGGATTCGGCCACTTCCTTTGCTTTATTAGCGGAGAATTTGGACTCTATAGAATGGAGACCTGGATCACCAATCGTACAATATAAATTACCCGTAGAGGAACCCGTATCTCCTTCACCGATTTTGAGCGCTTCCAGTACTGCTACACGCTTACCGGCTTTAGATAGGTTGTAGGCTGCAGTAATACCGGTGATACCGCCGCCAATTATAACGACATCAACTGATAAGCTGGTTTGTAATTTCGGGAAATTCGTTTCGCTTGTACTTGCTTTCCACATTGATATTTTGCTCATAATGAATAGTTTTATTGGGTTGTAATCCACAAGATGCTGTTTTAAAATGGTCAACAAAAAGTGTGCAAGTGCTATTTTTTAATTGTAATCCAATCCATCATTGAAGAAAATGTATTCCTTTTGCGAATGTTTTTTCCGACCATTAAACACTATTATAAGTAAATTCATTACAAAAACTTGCTTGCAAAATCCTTATATTTGAGAGGATTAAATTAAATTGTATTCACCGTCAACGGCTATTGAAGAATATCCACATAGAGAATCTTTTTACTTAAGGAAACAATAAATCCAGTAAAAAAAGTATCCGTAGAAAACTAAAATTGCGGGGTGGGATACAGATTTAAGTAATACTAATCCGAAATTTCTCTTGTTAATACTTCCTTTCTTAAAGTAGTTCGAACAATGAACCGGAGTGCCTGATCTTTTGTGAAATAAGCAGTAGTCCAATTGTAGAGGGTACTTAATCTGTTTCGATAGTTTATTAGGGATAATAAATGAATGAATAACCACATAATCCAAGCGATAAAACCGCTGAAGAATAATTTCGGTTTGGGAAACTCTGCTACCGCTTTATTTCTACCAATAATTGCCATCGAGCCTTTATCATGATATTTAAAAGGTACACTAGATTTGGATTTCAAAGTTTTAATCCAATTATGCGCTAAATTTTGCCCTTGCTGTATCGCCACTTGCGCTACTTGTGGATGTCCTTGTGGAAATGCTGTATCAGTGGTTTGTATGCAAGTATCACCAATAGCGAATATATCCTCTTGTCCAATAACTTTGTTGAAAGCATCTACAATTAATCTTTTTCCCTTTCCATACGCTTCTGGTGGTATACCTTTAAAAATGATAGCGGTTACGCCAGCGGTCCAAATTAAATTTTTGGTTTCTATTTTATCCCCGTTAGCAAAGTGAACTACATCGTTTTTAAAATCGGTTACCATACTATTAAGCCTTATTTTCACACCCATTTCTACTAACTTATCGTACGCATATTGTTGTGAGTTTTCACTCATAGGCGATAGTACAGAATTGAGACCGTCTACAAGATAGATTTCGCCACTTGACCCTTTCAATTCTGGGTAATCTTTTGCAATAATATTTTGCTTCATTTCCGCAAACATGCCAGAAATTTCTACGCCAGATGGTCCTCCACCCGCAACAACAACAGTCAGTAGTTTTCCTCGGATTTCCATATTTGTTTCGCGCGAAGCTTCTTCCAATCTTTCTAATAAAGTATTTCGCATTGAAAGTGCATCAGATACCGTTTTCATTGGTATCGCGTGATGTTTGATACTTTCTATCCCAAAATAGTTAGTTACACATCCAGTACTGAATACAAGCCAATCATAATGAATGGATCCTGTAGAAAGAATTATTTTTTTCTCTTTAATAATAACCTCTTTCAACTCACCAAATATAAACCTAAAGTTTTTTTTGTCACGAAAAAGCATTCGAAAGGGATAACATATACTTGAAGTTTCAAGATATCCCGTTGCAACCTGATAGATTAAAGGGGGAAAAAAATTGTAATTATTTTTATCCACCAATATAATCTCAAAGTGGTCACTTTTCGTTAGTTTTTTTGCTAGATTAACCCCAGCAAAGCCGCCGCCAATGATGACTATTTTCTTTTTTTGTGTTTTCATCGTTACCTATTTAAAAATTAATATTTCCTAGCAGTACCCCAGGAAGAAATAACTAGCATGTTTTTTATGGTTCTCATAAAAATATATAAAGTTACTTCATACTTTATGCCATTATTTAGATGAAAGTGAATTAAATATCCCATTGATTACTTAAAGTCGCGATGAATATGAACGTTGCAGACATTAGTTCTAAGGCGTGGTGAGAAATGAATCTTAAATGTTTATTTACACCCATGTTTTTTACCGCTATTCCTAGTTATATTTTATTTGATATTCATTTAGTTAATACCCGCCTATTTTTGTAATTTTGAAAGATTGGACCTCACACCTAACCCTCTCTCAACTCAACGGCATCATTCAGTAAAAATTGAACGAAGCCTTTTTTATGCAACATTTCTGGATTATTGTAGATATTACCGAGCATAGTTTTAAAGAGAAAACAGGCTAACATTATTTTGAATTTGTAGAAAAAGATGTTCGTACAAATTTAATTGTCGCCAAAATAAAATGGCAGCCTGGGGAAATGCTTCTCAGAGAATCAAAGATTTTGAAGCGAGCAGCGGACGAAAATTCACCAATAACATTCGGGTTCTAGTCAAAGTGAGTATTAACTTTCACAAAGTATTCGGGCTTGCTTTAGACTTCCTAGAAATAAATCCTTCTTTTATTTATGAGTTATTGAACCAAAAGACAAGAAACACTTTTGCGGCTTGTTACGAATTATCCCATTATAATCTAAAAAGTAGGAGAGGAGTATAAAACTTATAACTGGATGGTTCCTACCAGTACAAAAACTTCCAGAAAGACAGCTGCGTTTATTATTACGCATAACAAAAGATAAGAGGACAGACTAGGTTGATGGTCTAAAAATTGTATTAAAAAAGCAAACATTAAAACAAGAAATCATGGAACCATCGAAAAAAAACAAACCTGCATCAATAGTCATTATAGGAATTGCAGCTATAGTTATTGCAATTATTTCTTATTTTATATTACTTTCCTTTTTCCCTGAGTTGTTTCAAGACTTGCCTACCGGAGAACAGCAACCTATCACAGAATAAATAAATTTTTATACTGAGAACTGCACAAGTTGACAGTTTTTAGTCATAATAAAGCCGTCCCAGTTGAATAGGACGGCTTTTTAAATAATAGGTGAAAGAATAAAAATCAGATTCGTTAGTCGTGTCGATTTTCTAAATTTTTAAATTTCTCATAAGATGCTTTTAAACTGTGAAGTTGATCCTGAACTACTCTCGAACTTTCAGGGCATAAATCACCGCTGTCCAAAGCCTTTTCGTAAGCTTCAATAGCTGCATTTTCGCCGAAGGTAACATTTTCTAAAGTTGATTCTGCATTATCGCTAGAAAAAGCATTTTTCACATCTATCCAAGTACGGTGTAACCCTCCTGCTACGGTAGTTGAATCATCTGCATCTCCATTTCTTTCAGCGATTAAACTCTTCAATTCCAGTCTCATTTTTTGTGACTGATCAACCATATTGGTATAATCTGATTTAAGATTAGGATATTTTTCCCACACCTTGTCTTCAACTTTGTTGAAACCTTCAATTCGATCATTTGTGATTTGTAAAAGATCGTTCAATGTTGATACTGTTGGATTGTTCATAATATTTTATTTTTTGGTTACCTATAAGGAATCAATGGGTATGCCATCAAATTATAAAATCTGTTAAATTTATATTAAGATTAATAAGATTAAAATGAAAAAAAAGAATTATTGGTAAAAAAATTGTACTTAGGAGTAAATTACTAGATGGTAGTATATCCTATTTTTTACTTATAATAAATAGAAAAGATCCTTACTCCGTTAAATAAATTTTATGAAAAAAGCGTTTCCCTCTCTTTTCACTTTTTTTAAATTAACTTTAATTGAAATTGCTGCCGGAGTAATTTTAATTATACCCCTAAAAATACTTTATAAATTAACAGGCAATACAGCTTACATTTTACTTTTTAATTTCGATTATGTCCCCGTTCTAAATCAGTTAAGACCGATTTGGTTATTCGGTTATATTTTCCATTTTACCACCTGTATTTGTAGTGTTATTGGACTTTATTATATTTTGAAATATTTGAAGAAGCAACTTTCACTCTTCGACTATATAGCGGTCTACACCGTTGGGGGGAGGAGCACTATTTTTTTTACTTGCCTTTCAGTTAAGCCTCCTGAAATGATTTCACTACTTGGTTGTAGTGGACAGTTGCGCATGGAATTTTCGGTTTTGCAGTGGATCTTTTAGTGAAGAAGTTTATAAAAGCAACATAATTAGAAAATTTGGATTAGTAATACATTTTGAAAATAAAAATTATGGAAAAAAAAAGTAAAAAAAAGCTCCGGCCAGAGCAGAAACAAAGGCGACCCGGATTAGAAGATAATATGAGGCCTATACCTGAGACTGCTCCGCTAAAAAATTCAGCAATTGGAAAGTTAAAAGGTAAGACTGCACTAATAACGGGTGGCGACAGCGGAATTGGTAAAGCAGTTGCGCTTTTATTTGCAAAAGAAGGTGCTCATATTGCAATAGCTTATCTCAGCGAAACAAAGGAAGCAAAGCAAACCCAGAAGCTTGTGAAGCAATATGGTGTAAACTGTCTTATTATAAAGGGCAATCTTTCTAAAGAAGAAAATTGTAAAAAGGTTGTGAAAAAGATGGTAGATGAATTTGAACGTATTGATATTGTTGTAAATAATGTAGGGCTTCATTGGGAATGTGATTCAATCGAGAAAATTAGCAGTAAACAGTTATTAAAAACCTTTGAAAATAATTTTTTCTCCTATTTTTGGATTACAAAATATGCACTTCCTTACCTTAAAAAAGGAAGCACTATCATCAATACGTCGTCGGTAACTGCATATAGAGGTAGTCCAAGCCTTCTCGATTATTCCGCGACCAAGGGTGCAATTATTTCCTTTACCAGAAGTCTTTCCTTGCAACTTATTGATAAAGGTATTCGCGTAAATGCCGTTGCACCTGGTCCAATTTGGACTCCGTTGATTGTCTCATCTTTTGACGCAAAGAAAAATTCAGAATTTGGAAGTGATTCACCCATGGAACGTGCGGGAATGCCAAATGAAGTTGCTCCTTCCTATCTATTTCTTGCCAGTGAAGATTCTAGTTACATTAATGGTCAAGTGCTTCATCCCAATGGTGGAGAAATTATTAATGGTTAATTCAAAAGTAAGAGTTATGTAGTTATGTTTTGGTAATTTGATATAAATTATAACAAACTAAATTTTATAATTGTTATAAAACATATCTGCATTTGTACCATGAAACTGCGTGCAATAATTAGAGAAACAATTGAACCAAAACAAGGCAAACTTCCGCAATCGGTCATTGTAGAATTTCTTGGTGACAAAGAAAAACAGCATTTTGAAGTACTTTTTTATGATTTGGATCCCTATTATCTCAAAATACGAAAATGGGATAGTTGGGAATTAACCATAAAATGGAAAAGTGAAATTTTTGTAGATTCAAAAACAAAAGCTAAATCATATTTCACGTATTTGGTTTGCAGTAATGCGCTTCCAATACATCAAATGGAAAAATAGATTGCGACCATTTTTATATTGCAGCTTTTTACGATATATGGGATAATAAGGAAACAGGTTTTGGGTTAGTAACAACAATTTCAAATTCATTAATGAGCGTAGTTCATAATTCTAAACTCAGAATGCCTCTTTGTCTTGATGCAAAAATGGCTGATAGATTTTTAAATGACGAACCCATAGAAGAATTTACATTTCCTACCTTTGATCCAAAGTTGGTGGCTGTAAATTTAGAGCCCAATAAAATACCACAAACCTTATTTTAATGGTAAAGATTAATTTTGTAATCAGTGATATTTAGTAAGTAAATTTTGATGAAGAGTATTTTGACGATCCTGATCGTACGGAGTTATACCTTTATTTTTTTGCAATGGTAGATGAAGAAATTTTTAGTTTTCTAAATCAGGTTTATTTTCTTTACGAACATAGAGATCTTATGAAAGAATTAGTACAGGATAAAATAGAATATCTTACTAAAATTAAAGGAGTTAGATTTTAATGACTGATTTATATAAATTGGAGCAATAATTCTCTCCTATTTGATATCGCGTATAAGAAAAGCCCTGCTAAAAGCAGGGCTTTGTTTAATTATTTTTTATTTAGATCCATGGATCTAAAACCACCTTTACACAGCCATCCTCTTTTTTGTCAAAGATGTCGTAACCTTTAGCTACTTCGTCTATTGACAGTCGATGTGTGATAATATCGTCTAGGACTACTTTTCCATCGTTTACATACCCTATTAATTCATCGATAATGGCATGTACGGGACACTGTCCAGCCTGTATTCTTAATCCTTTATCGAATATTTGACCGACTTTAAAATTATCATAATTGTAGGGGTAAACTCCAAGAATGGAAACCTTACCGCCTCTGCGAACTGCACTCATACAAGCTTCTATCACTTTAATTGAACCTTTCTCCAAGTTAATAACAGCTTTTGCTTTATCTATTAGATTTCGATCTGGCTCGAATCCCACAGCATCAATACATAAATCTGCACCACGACCATGGGTCATGCTTCGTATGTGTTCAATTACCTCTTTACCATCTTTCCACAAAATCGTTTCACACCCAGTTAATCTTTTAATTTGGTCTAAGCGATATTGTTGAGTATCCACTACAATAACCTGCCCGGCATTTTTTAGAATAGCACTTTTTGCGGCCATACTTCCTACGGGTCCTGCACCAAATATTGCTACGGTTTCACCGCCTTTTAATTCTCCCCACATTACCCCAGTATACCCTGTTGGAAATATATCTGTTAAGAATAATGCTTGAGCATCCGTTAAATTATCTGGAACTACTCGTGGGCCGAAGTCTCCATATGGAACTCGTACATATTGTGCTTGCCCGCCATCATAACCCCCGTACAAATCGGTGTAACCAAACATTCCACCACCTTTTTCGGTCATTATTCCACCTTCAGGTCCATAATTTTCTTCATTACTATGCTCGCAAGCCCCAGGAAGATCGTGATTACAAAAATAACAGCATCCACATGCTACTGGGAAAGGAACAACAACACGATCACCCACCTTTAATTTAGTCACTTCGCTACCGATCTCTTCGACTATCCCCATAAATTCGTGACCCATTGTCATTGGTCTTGGTTGAGGAATACCTCCGGAATACATATGAAGATCACTTCCGCAAATTGCTGTAGATGTTACTTTCAAGATTATGTCAGAGGGCTCTTTAATTTTTGGATCGTCTACCGTATCACAAGTTATTTTTCCGGGACTGTGAAAAACTGCTGCTTTCATAATTTTCAATTTTTAAGTTATATTTAATTCTATCAAAAATATTGCCACTTATTTAATGATTATAAATAAAACTGTTCTTTATTTTAATATTACGTTTGTAAATACAAATAATATTAAAAATTAAAAATCTGAAACATTACATTGAACCCTGTCGGAAACATTCCATTTATTCAGACTTTTAATTTTATTTTTCACTCAGTATTCTATTTTTTTTCACGCTTCAAAACCATTTCCCTGTCGCTTTGCTATCGGTCAATTCTTTCTCAGCGAAAAATAAAATATTTTCGGAAAAAGTGCCACCGCTTTGCCCACGCTTAAAAAAATTGCAGATTTAAAAAAGCAATAAATCTAAAACATTCTAATTCCCGCCATTTATTTAGACCTATTGCTTTTATTTTTCACTACCTATACTATTTTCTTTACGTTTCAAAACCATTTCCATGTCGCTTTGCTATCGGTCAATTCTTTTTCAACTAAAAATAATATAGGTTCGGAAAAAAATTAAATCGCAATTTTTCTTGCCACTACTTTGCCCGAGCTCTTCCATATTGAATTTCTGTTTTGTTAGAAAAATTTTCTACTGACTGAAAAGTTATTTATAGCGTTTTAGAGCATTCCAAAAAAACGTAGAAATCATCTACTTTTCTTTCATCCCATTTCTGGTGTTTTTCTGTATGCAAAATTAAAAATAGAAGTCTCCCTAAAAAAATGAATTTGGGAATTCATCAATATTTACGCTTCCATTAATTTAAATATTGACGAACCCACCTAAACCCTTCGGGCAAATTCATTTCCAGCTTCCACGTTGTTTTAGTTTTAGAAATTATTCCTTTTTTAAAGTCATTTAGCAAAGAAAAAGACACCTCAATTATACGAATAAAGATAAAAGCGCTGCGTTCATTTATATTACAAAATTCCAAAAGTGCCTTTGTCAAAAACAATTGGTTTTAGCAAAAGCATTAAATTAACGGAGGCAGTTTCGAAAATTTATTTCTGGTATTAATCATTGAAATATCGTTGTGCATATTAGAATATCATATAATAAAAAAAAAGTTTTTAAGCTTTTAAATGGCTGTAAAAATGGCTGTAAATAATAAAACCACCTGAAAATCAGGTGGTTTTGTAGACCCACAGGGATTCGAACCCCGACAGGCGGTACCAAAAACCGAAGTGCTACCGTTACACCATGGGTCTGTCTTTATTTTGGTGGTGCAAATCTAAAAAATATTTTCTTATCGAACAAAACTTTTTAAAAAATAATTTAAAAAAAATTAATTTTTCATTTTTTCAGTGGCTTCTATAAAATTTTATTTCCGTATTTTTGAACAAATATTTTTTACAAATGAGCAGTACTGACGATAAGAAAAAAGCACTCGCACTAGTGCTTGAAAAACTAGATAAAACCTACGGTAAAGGAACCGTAATGACTTTGGGAGATGCTTCTGTGGATAGCTCCATCGAAGTGATTCCTTCAGGTTCTTTGGGACTCGACCTTGCTTTAGGCGTGGGTGGCTACCCAAGAGGTAGAGTAATCGAAATCTACGGACCGGAATCTTCTGGTAAAACAACTTTAACCCTGCACGCGATTGCAGAAGCGCAAAAAACGGGAGGAATCGCTGCTTTTATCGATGCGGAACACGCTTTCGATAGACATTATGCTGCGAAACTGGGAATCAATTTGGATGATTTGATCATTTCCCAACCTGACAATGGTGAACAAGCTTTGGAAATCGCCGATAATTTAATCCGTTCCGGCGCTGTGGACATCGTGGTAATCGATTCCGTAGCCGCTCTTACACCTAAAGCGGAAATCGAAGGCGAAATGGGAGATTCCAAAATGGGATTACACGCAAGATTGATGTCTCAAGCTTTAAGAAAATTAACTGCAACCATTTCTAAAACAAAATGTACCGTGATTTTCATTAACCAGTTAAGAGAAAAAATCGGCGTAATGTTCGGCAATCCGGAGACTACAACCGGTGGAAATGCCCTTAAATTCTATGCTTCGGTGAGAATTGATATTAGAAAAGCAAGTGCACCAATCAAAACCGGTGACGAAGCTGTTGGTAGCCGGGTGAAGGTGAAAATCGTGAAGAATAAAGTAGCTCCTCCTTTTAAAATGGCTGAATTCGACATCATGTATGGTGAAGGCGTATCGAAAGTAGGCGAAATTTTGGATATGGCCGTGGAAACCGGAGTGGTGAAGAAAAGTGGCTCTTGGTTCAGTTATGAAGAAACCAAGCTGGGGCAAGGTCGTGATGCCGTTCGTGATATGTTGAAAGACAATCCGGAACTTGCAGAAGAACTGGAAGCTAAGATTAAAGAAGCGCTATTGAATAAATAATAAACGCAAATTACTACAGAAGGCAGCCGTTGGGTTGCCTTTTTTTATACCTGATTTTCAGAAAAAATGCCAAATTGTCATGTTCTTTTTCATGGTATTTTTTTTGAAATTGTACTTTAAATTTAAATCTAAAAAATTATGACTACAGGAAAAATTAATGTTTCGGTAGAGAATATTTTTCCGCTGATCAAGAAGTTTTTGTATAGTGATCACGAAATATTCCTCCGCGAGTTGATCTCCAACGCAACCGACGCCACTTTGAAATTAAAGCATTTAACCAATATTGGTGAAGCTAAAGTGGATTACGGAAACCCAAAAATTGAAGTAAAAATCGATAAAGAGAATAAGACTATTCACATTATTGACCAGGGTATTGGGATGACGGCGGAAGAAGTTGAAAAATACATCAATCAGGTCGCATTTTCCGGGGCGGAAGAATTTCTTGAAAAATATAAAGACAGCGCAAAAGATGCGGGAATCATCGGTCACTTTGGACTAGGTTTTTACTCCGCATTTATGGTCGCTGAAAAGGTGGAAATACTCACCAAATCTTACAAAGACGAACCTGCCGTAAGATGGATTTGCGATGGAAGTCCAGAGTTTTCTCTGGAAGAAACTGCTGATAAAACCGAACGAGGAACGGAAATTATTCTTCATATTGCGGAAGATTCTACCGAGTTTTTAGAAGAAGGCAAAATCAGTGAATTGCTCTTAAAATACAACAGGTTCATGCCGGTTCCTATTAAATTTGGGACCAAAACCGAGACCTTGCCTTTGCCGGAAAACGCAGCAGAAGATGCAAAACCGGAAACTGTGGAAGTTGATAATATCATCAACAATCCGGAGCCAGCATGGACAAAAGCGCCATCAGAACTAAAAGATGAAGATTATCTGAACTTCTACCGCGAGTTATATCCAATGCAGTTTGAGGATCCTTTGTTCCATATTCATTTGAATGTTGATTATCCGTTTAATTTGACCGGAGTTCTCTTCTTCCCGAAATTGGCAAACAATCTGAATATCGAAAAAGATAAAATCCAACTCTATCAAAACCAAGTTTTTGTAACCGATGAGGTAAAAGGAATTGTTCCTGATTTCCTAATGTTGCTTCGTGGCGTGATCGATTCGCCGGATATCCCACTGAATGTTTCCCGATCTTATCTTCAGGCAGATGGTGCGGTGAAGAAAATCTCTTCTTATATCACAAAAAAAGTGGCTGATAAAATGGCTTCTTTAATTAATGAAAACCGCGAAGATTTCGAGAAAAAATGGAACGACATCAAAATTGTGATTGAATACGGAATGGTTTCTGAAGAGAAATTTTACGAAAAATCCGACAAGTTTGCGCTGTACCCAAATGTTGATGGAAAATATTTCCTTTGGAATGAACTTCAAGATAAAATTAAAGCCAACCAAACCGACAAAGACGGCAATTTGGTGATTTTGTATGCAACCAACGAGCACGATCAGCACAGTTACATCCAGGCGGCGCAAGATAAAGGATATGAAGTCTTATTGCTGGATTCACCGATCGTTCCGCATTTGATCCAAAAATTAGAAACATCTAAAGAGAAAATCCAGTTTGCTCGCGTAGATGCCGATCACATCAATAATTTAATTAAAAAAGATGAGCCGATTATCTCTAAATTAAATGATACTGAAAAAGAAGCTTTGAAAAAAAGTATTGAAGAAGGAATTTCTGATACAAAATTTACTGTTCAACTCGAAGATTTGGAAAGCACCGATGCCCCTTTTGTAATCACTCAGCCGGAATTTATGCGAAGAATGAAAGATATGCAAGCGACCGGTGGTGGCGGAATGTTCGCGATGGGTGGTTTCCCGGAAATGTACAATTTGGTGGTGAATACCAACAGTGATCTGGCCGGAAAAATCTTAAAAATTGAAAATGCTGAAGACAAAACTGCGCAAATCAAACATGCGGTGGATTTGGCAAAATTGTCCCAAAACCTTTTGAAAGGAAAAGATTTGACCGATTTTATCCAACGAAGTTATCAGGATTTAGCGAAATAATTAATTAATGATTGCATAATCATTTTAAACGGCGGAATTGATAGTTCCGCCGTTTTTTTATAGTTCTTCCAAAGGATTCCAAAATAAATTATTGAAAGCCAGAATCTTATTTCCTTGTACGGATATGCCTTCTTTCTCTAATTTTTTAGTAAACTTTTCAAGACAACTTGCAGTGATGTGCCCGGAAGAATTACAAACCCGATGCGCCGGAAAATCCTCAGCATAATTCCTCAGTGCATTTCCCACATGCCGGGAATGATTGGGATAACCTACCGCTTTCGCAATCGCTCCATAGCTCGTAACACGACCTTCAGGAATAAGTCGGATAATTTCATAAACCTGTTGGGAAAATAAAGAATCCATGATTTTTAATTAAAAATTGTTGTTGGGCAACAGCAAACTTCCATCGCCATAACTCAAGAAACGGAAATCGTTTTCCAAAGCATATTGATAAATATTTTTCCATTGATCCCCGATTAATGCAGAAACCAAAAGCAAAAGGGTAGATTGTGGTTGATGAAAATTGGTCACCAAACCTTTCACCATTTTAAAAGTATATCCCGGAGCGATAATAATCTCAGTTTCGATGGAAAGATGGTCTTGCTGGGTGTTTTTAATCCATTTCAGTAGCGCATCAATTGCTTCTTTGGCACTGCAAATCGCTTCTGTTTCGTAGGGTTGCCATTGGGTAATTTTTAAAGCTTCGTAACTGATTTCTGGATTTTGTACAATTTTATTGCCCATCCAATAAATGCTTTCCAACGTTCGGGTAGAAGTGGTGCCAACTGTGATCATTGGTTGATGGATCTTTTCCGCTAAATCCTCCAAAAAAGTGGTCGTGATATTAAGATATTCCGAATGCATTACGTGATCCTCCATCACTTTGGATTTTACGGGTTTAAAGGTTCCGGCACCGACATGAAGCGTCGTAAACAACGATGAAATGCCTTTTTTCTTTAAATCTTCCAAAACATCTTCGGTGAAATGCAGACCTGCAGTTGGCGCCGCAACCGAACCTTCGTTTTCTGAATAAACGGTTTGGTAGGAATCTTCATCTATTTTCTCTGCAATTCTTTTGATATAAGGCGGAAGTGGTGTGACGCCGGCAGCATCCATGATTTTTCCAAAAGGTATTTCTGATGGCGACCAGGTGAAAGTCACTATATAAGCATCTTCTAATTTTCCGGTGATTTCGGCCGAAAGTTCAACCGGAATTCCTTCCACGTTGATGGTTTTCGTGAGCTGATGTTCTCTCCATTTGGACGCTTTTCCGATAAAGCAAATCCATGTGACGGAATTTTCCTCGGTGAAATGTTGTTCATAATCAATGCCTTCACCGTAAGGTTCCAAGCAGAAAACTTCAATGGTGGCGCCATTTTCATTACTGAAAAAGATGCGTGATTTCACCACTTTGGTGTCGTTGAAAATTAATACCGAATCTTCAGGCAAATACTCACTGATATTTCGGTAAGTGTTTTCGGAGATTTTATTGTTTTGATAAACTAATAATTTGGATTGATCACGCGGATTTACCGGATTGTATGCTATTTTTTCGGCAGGTAAATCGTAGGTAAAGTCTTCAATTTTTAAATGTTTCGGATGCATGCTGCAAATTTCCGAAAATCTTTATTTTTTTCAATTATAAATTAAGAAAATATGTTGTCATTTTTTATTTACAAAAATCAATGAAAGTCGTAATTATTTCGAGTAAAAAGATTTTGCAAAAAGAGATTTAACAAAAAAACCGCTTTGTGTTTAGGCGGTTTTGATGAGTTTATTTTTCTTTCAGACATTTGTCGAGAAATTGCTCTTGTTCCCATAATGTGTGTAGAATGCTTTCTTTTGCAGCGTATCCATGAGATTCTTTCGGGAGTAGAACCATTCGAACAGGTGCTCCTAAATTTTTAAGTGCCTGAAAATATCGTTCGGTTTGTAAGGTGAAAGTTCCCGGGTTATTATCCGCATCTCCATGAATCAAAAGTAAAGGTTTTTTCATTTTATCGGCGTGCATAAATGGGGACATGGTATTATATACTTCCGGTACGTCCCAATAATTGCGTTGCTCGGACTGAAACCCAAATGGAGTTAAAGTTCTGTTATAAGCGCCACTTCGTGCTATTCCACAGGCAAAATCATTGCCATGAGTTAGTAAATTAGCAGTCATAAAAGCACCATAAGAATGGCCTCCTACCGCAACTTTTTTCCGATCGATATATCCCAGTTGATCAACTGCATCAATCGCTGCTTTTCCGTTGGCCAGAAGTTGTGGGATAAAAGTGTCGTTTGGTTCAGCTTTTCCTTCACCGATGATTGGGAAGGCGGCATCATCTAAAACCGCATAGCCTTTTGTTACCCAATATATGAACGATCCATAACTTGGAAATGTAAAATCATTGGGATTTTGGGTGTTCATTCCAGCAGTATTTTTGTCTTTAAACTCTGTCGGATACGCCCAAATGAGTAGGGGTAATTTTTCTTTTTTGCTTTTTCTATCGTACCCGGCAGGTAGATATAAGGTTCCGGTGAGATCTACCCCGTCATTTCTTTTGTACTTGATCACTTCTTTATATACTTTTCCCAAGCTAGCAAAAGGATTTTCGAAGTTGGTTAATGCTTCAGTCTTTCCGGTTTTAATATTTTTTTTGTAGGAGTTGGGGTATTGGGTTGCGGATTCTTGGCGCACCAAAATTTCACCCTTTTCAATGTCCATGATATCGACGATGCTTTCTTTCACTCCGCTTTCTTGGGCGGTGTACAATCTTTTCTTTGCTAATGATTTTAAATTGTGCTCATCAATAAAAGGTTTTTGTCCCTCTTTCGTGAAGCCCTCTCCGATGAGGTATGCTTTGTCCTTCTTTACATCGATTACATTTCTCCCGTATTCATTCTTAGTTTCAAAAAATTGCCCAGGATCATTATACACATCTTGAAAATTCCGATCTTCTATGATTCGTGAATTTCCGGTATTCAAATCTAAAAGAAATGATTTGGTATTCCGTGAATCATACCAGCTTTCGGAAATTACTGCGTAATGGGAATTAGACCATTCCGTCCCTGAATAGCGCTGTTTAGTCCGGAAAAGGCTTTTAGGAGCGGCGGTAAATGGAGCTTCCCATGTGAAGATTTCGTCTCTATACTCTGCGGTTTTATTTTGATCGCCTCCATCCAGTGCTTCTGCGTACACCAAAGTTGCCGGCTGATCATCGCGCCATGTCATGTTTCTTTTTCCGGTTCTAACAGAAGAAAAACCTTTAGGCATAATTTCAGTTAATGGTACCTCGTTAACGGTCTTTACCAAATTGCCAGCTTGGTCGTAAATGGTCGTGGTCATTGGAAATCGACTAAGCGGAACGATGTAAGAAAATGGCTTTTTAATGGTGGTAAGCATTAAATATTTACCGTCGGGAGAGAAACTCATTCCTGTATAGATATCGGCAGTTTTTTCCTCGGTTATTTCTCCATGGAGATTTACTTTTTTCAGATCGGCTTTAGTCAAAGTTTCAAAATTAATTTCATCCTGAGGATTTTTTAACAAATCCTGATACGTTCTGTTTTGGGAAACTTTTCCATCGGCTGTAGAAACAGTGGGGCCTGCAGGAAGATCTTTGCTGGAATCAATTAACGTCGGTTTGTCTGTGGGAATTGTTTTAATTAACAAATTCTTGGAGTCTTTATACCACAGATAAGGCATACCGAGGTTTGCATTGAGTTGATCAGCGACGAGTTTAGTAGCTGTTGAACTAGCTAAATCTAGCACCCAAAGTTCTACACCTTTTTCGGTAGTGTTGGTAAATGCCAATTTCTTTTCGTCTGGTGACAGCGTGGTGTAAGCAATTTTGGCTCCTTTCGGCAATCCACTCACCTGTGTTTCCACTTTGTCTTTTAGCTTTTTTATTTTAAGATTAGTGATGTAGGTTATTGAGCTCGAAATATTGGTAACAGGATTGATACGCAAACCGCCCAACCTTATTTCTTGTTGGTTCAGTTCATCTAAAGATTTGTAGGTATCCCGGTAAGAGAAAATCATCCATTCTCGTTTGCTATCCATAGATACAGAAGGTGGTCGCTGGTAATCTGCTAATTTCAGAATTTCTGCAGATGGCTTTTGGTAACTTAAATTTTCTTGGGCATTGATCCATCCTATCATTGCCAAAAATACTACGGTAATCGTTTTTTTCATTTTTAAAGTAAGCTTTAATCACGAAAATAAGAAAATTAAAATAGATTTTCCTACTAAACACAAAATACATCGGACTTAATTTGAACTTTAATTGGGTGGTGAGTTTTCATTAAATGGAGCCAAATATTAAATGAAATCAACTTTTGATGATATTCATAATCCGAAAGTTTTGTAGATTTAGTACAGAAGCGGAAAAATATCAGTATTTGGCTAGATTGCTGTACCGAAACCGATCAAAAAAAACTCTCACAAGCAAATGCGAGAGTTTATTTTTGTTGAAAGAAAATACAATTAAGAATTTTCTAAAATATAAGTAAACATCAGTGGTGCGCAAATGGTGGCGTCACTTTCAACAATGTATTTTGGTGTATCTACATCGAGTTTCCCCCAAGTGATTTTCTCGTTCGGAACTGCTCCGGAATAAGATCCGTAAGAAGTTGTAGAATCTGAAATCTGGCAGAAATAAGCCCAGAAAGGGACATCTTCCCATTCCAAATCCTGATACATCATCGGTACTACGCAAATTGGGAAATCTCCAGCAATTCCTCCTCCGATTTGGAAGAAACCAACGCCTTTTCCACCGGAATTTGCACGATACCATTCCGTTAAGTAAATCATGTACTCGATTCCAGATTTTACGGTATGAACATTCAGTTTCCCTTTGATGACGTTTGACGTAAAAATATTTCCAGTGGTAGAATCTTCCCAACCTGGACAAACAATCGGAAGGTTTTTCTCGGCTGCAGCGACAATCCATGAATCTTTCGGATCGATTTCATAATATTGCTCCAAAACTCCGGAATTTACGACCTGATACAAAAATTCATGTGGGAAATAACGTTCTCCTTTTTCTTCTGCAGCATGCCATACATCTTCCAAATGCTTTTGTAGGCGACGAAATGCTTCCTCTTCGGGAATACAAGTATCAGTCACACGGTTATAGTGCTGATCCAGCAAATCTCTTTCCTGTTCAGGCGTCAAATCCCTATAATTAGGTACTCTTTTGTAGTGTGAATGAGCAACTAAGTTCATTACATCTTCTTCAAGGTTTGCTCCTGTACAGGAAATAATCGCTACTTTGTCCTGACGGATCATCTCCGCCAAAATCTTTCCTAATTCCGCTGTTGACATCGCTCCGGCCAAGGTAATCATCATTTTACCGCCGTCTTTCAGGTGCGCAACATAACCTTTCGAAGCATCCACCAATGCTGCTGCATTGAAATGGAGATAATATTTTTCTAGAAATTCTGTGATCGGTTTATTCATTTCTCTAATTGTTTTTGCAAAGATAATATTTTAGGTTGGAATCAGAATCCCGCAAGTTTAAAAGCTCATTATTCGAATGAAAAAAGTACAGCCCAACATGAGCCGTACTTTTATTTTTTAGATGGAGAGATCTGTTTTAGTTCTGCCAATTTTCAACCTTCAAGATTTCAATTCTTTGCTCCCCATCTCGGAAAGGCCATTCTATAACATCGCCAACCTTGTATCCTACCGTTGCCAAAGCCATATCTGATAAAATGGTGTGCTTATTTTTCTTCGGTTTTGCCTCTTTAATACCTACAAAAATGTATTCTTCTTCCTTATTTTGGCTTTGGTCCTTTATGGTTAATTTTCGGGTTACCGTCACTACATCATCAGGTAAAACCCTTCTTCGCACTTGTAGCGCATTTCGCAGTTCGGAAGTTAATCTTACTTCTTCATTGTGACTTACTTTTTTTCTTCTTATATGATCTTTTATTGCGTCGTAAATTCCTGTTGTTAAAATGATTTGATCGGACATTATTCTTATATTTTTTAAAATGAATGAAATATGCTTTAAAATTCGGTTCAACGCAATTTCGCAAAACATCAATGGATATTTTGTCTGCAGAAAGCATATTTTAAGATGGATGGTCCAGTCTTGAATTTTTGGTTCTTGTTTCAAGACAAAAGAACAGATAACCAGATGGTTATGATCTTTTGCAAAATACATAACAACTTAGGAATTAATTAAAGTATGAGTTACAAAGATTAATTTTGTAAACTTTCGCATAACCAAAATGGTTTTAAAACTTTTGATCCTTTTGCGGTAAAAAAATGGCTTTATAATCAAGAACCAAGAACCAAGAATCTGAAATCTAACATCTCGCTTCGTTTACTTCCTTTTGAATAACTAAAAAAAGAAAAAACTTTTAGCTCTTTTGAGGTGAAAGAAAGTGATTGCAGTTACGAAAATGATGAAATTAGAACCAACAATCTGACATCTAACATCTAGCATCTAACATCTAACATCTTCAAAACCTGAACCTCCTATTCTCCTTCTTTTCGGAAATCTGTTTTTTTGCCATGATGCGTTTTTCAATTTGCTTTTTCGATGGTTTTGTGGCCTTTCGCGGTTTTGGTTTATAAAGTGATTTCTCCACCAATTCCAAAATCTTGTCGGTTGCTATCTTTTTATTCTGAAGTTGGGTGCGACTTTCCGAAACGGTAAGCTGAAGAATTCCGTCTTGATTGATACGGTTTTTGAGCTTTTCCGAAATCAGTTCAATTTCTTCTTTGCTGAAAAATTCGGTGTCGGCAACTTTCCACAGCACCGTCACGGATGTTTCCACTTTATTCACATTTTGGCCTCCTGCGCCACTGCTGCGGGAAGTTTTGTAGGTAAGCTCTTTCGTGAAATTTCTCATAATGGAATCAATTAGCTTTAAAACAAATGTAGCAATTCTTTCCTGTTAATTTTTCCGTTAGGTAACCTCGGAATTTTTTCAAGGTAAATAATTTGTTTTGGAAGATGATTTTTGCTAAAAGTTTCGGCAAGTTCTGATAGAATAGGGGAGACCTTTGATTTCAGGTCGTCGCTTTCTTCGCTTTCAATAATCGCAACCAGTTTCTGACCATACGTTTCATCATTTAAACCTAAAAAAACAATTTCATGGGAGAGGTTTTGCTTCATGAAATGTTCCAATTGTTCCGGGAAAATCTTCAACCCGGCGGAATTAATGACGTTATCAATTCTTCCTAGAAACTTAAATTGCCTGCTATTCTTTAATTCAACTAAATCATTCGTTTGAAGAATTTCAGGATTAAGTTTTGGGGCTTTTATGTTAAGACATCCTCTTTCATCCAAGGAAATTTCAACGCCTTTCAACAGGGTGAAATATTCATCCTGAGTGGGATAGATTTGTTTTAAAGCAATGTGTGAAAGGGTTTCGCTCATTCCGTAAGTTTCATAAATGATCGTTTCGCCGGAAGATTTGCGAAGAACATTTTCAATTTTTTGTTTTAATGATTCTGAAACCTGAGCACCACCGATAATGATTTTTTTAATTAAATGAATCTGATCAAGCGAATTTTCAACCTGAAGCGGCGACATCGCACAAAAATCAATTTCATGATCGAGGTTTGCAAGAGGCGTTGATGAAGGGCTTTCGATCGTAAGTTTTAATTTTCTTACCACAGACCGGACGACCATCATCTTACCAGAAATATATTCAACAGGAAGGCAAAGCAAGGTGGAATCTCCTTCTTTTAATCCAAGAAAATCGCAGGTCATCTTTGCTGAACTTTGCATGCGCTCTTTTTCTATTTCAAAAACTTTCGGAATGCCGGTAGAACCGGATGTTTGTACGGAGACCGTGGCAGAATCGGAATGCCAATCCTCCAAAAAAGAAATCACTTTCTCCTCAAATTCATTTTGGGGAAAAAGTGATTTTAATTGAATATTTTTAGAAAAATCGAGTTCCATTACATTCTATCAACCGTTCCTATTCCCAGTAGTTCTAGGCCTTTTCGGATGGTTTTACCGGTAAGTGCCGATAATTCCAGACGGAAGTTTTTTGTGTTTTCGTTTTCTTGGTTGAGTATTGGATTGTTTTGGTAGAACGAGTTATAAGATTTTACTAACTCATATACATAATTGGCAACCAATGCTGGCGAAAGGGTTTCCGCTGCTTTGGCAATTACCTCCTTGAAATTGGAAAGATTCATCACCAATTCCTTCTCCGAATCATTCATTTCATACTCTTCAATCGCTTGTTCCGAGTAATTGGCTTTGTTCAACAATGATTGAATTCTCGCATAAGTATATTGAATAAATGGACCGGTATTTCCGTTAAAATCAATACTTTCTTTTGGATTGAAGAGCATTTTTTTCTTCGGATCTACTTTCAGCATGAAATATTTCAATGCGCCTAAACCAACAGTTTCGTAAGATTTTTCTTTGTCTGCATCGGAAAGGTTTTCCAATTTACCCAATTCTTCGGCTTTTTCCTTGGCGGTTTCTACCATTTCCTGCATAAGATCATCAGCATCAACTACAGTACCTTCCCGGGATTTCATCTTTCCTTCCGGGAGTTCTACCATTCCGTACGAAAGGTGGAACAGGTTTTCTGCCCAGTTGTAGCCCAATTTTTTAAGGATTTTAAACAAAACATCGAAGTGATAATCTTGCTCGTTTCCTACGGTATAAATCAATTTCTGAATATTATTTTCCTTGAAACGCTGAACGGCAGTTCCCAAATCCTGAGTCATATAAACCGAAGTTCCATCGGAGCGAAGCAGTAATTTATGATCCAAACCTTCGTCGGTTAAGTCGCACCAAACGGATCCGTCGTCCTTACGATAAAGCACGCCGTTTATTAAACCTTCCTGGATAAGATCTTTACCTAAGAGGTACGTATTGCTTTCGTACTGTACCTGATCGAAATCTACTCCCAATCTTCGATAGGTCTCGCCGAAACCTTCATATACCCAACTATTCATTTGTTTCCAAAGGGAGCGTACTTTTTCATCTCCTTTTTCCCAATCGAGTAACATCTTTTGAGCTTCAAGAATAATAGGAGCTTGCTTTTTGGCAACGTCCTCGTCGTAACCTTGCTCTTTCAGTTCGGCGATTTCTTTTTTATAATGTTTGTCAAATTCTACGTAATAATTCCCCACGAATTTGTCTCCTTTAATTTTGGTTAATTGTGGAGTTTCACCGTTTCCGTAACGTTCCCACGCGAGCATCGATTTGCAGATATGAATTCCTCGGTCGTTAATAATTTGGGTTTTAATAACATCGTATCCGTCTGCTTTAAGGATTTGTGCTACCGAATATCCCAATAGATTATTTCTGATATGTCCCAAGTGAAGGGGTTTGTTGGTATTGGGAGAAGAATATTCCACCATTACGGTTTCGTTCTTTAGAACTACTTGATCGAACTTTTCTTTGGTAGATTTGAAATTTTCTAAAAAGAAACTTTTCTTAATGGTAAGATTTAGGAAACCTTTCACCACATTGTAGCTTTCCACAAAATTGGATTGCGTAGAAAGAGCATCACCCAGTTCCATTGCGATATGGTCCGGACTTTTCTTTAAAACCTTCACGAGAGGGAAGGTCACGATGGTAAAGTCGCCTTCAAATTCAGATTTGTTTTGCTGCACCTCAAGTTTGATGGAATTGGGATGATTCACATCATCAATCTGATAAACCGATTGAATAACCTCCGCGATTTTATCTTCAATTATATCTTTAATATTCATTCTATAATTTTACAGGACAAATATACGGAAATAAAAAAACCACTCCGAAGAGTGGTTTAGGAAATATAAATTAAGTTTAATTAGTTTTTATCCCAGATTAGTTTGGTGCTCATTTTATCACCTCCTATAGCGGTTGCTGCTGCAGCGTAGTTTTGAGGATTCAACGTTTGAATTATTGTTGGATAATACAATCTTGTCGGTAAATCTGTAAGATCTGCAATTAGTGGTACAAATGTATAAGTAGTTGCTCCTTCAAACGGTACATTCAGTGTTCCTGTTTCGCCAGGAAGTAAAAGAACAGTGGTGTCAGGATATCCAGTTCTTCTGTAATCCGCCCACGCTTCGTATGGTTGCATGAATAAAGCAACATACTTTTGTGTCATTACATTTTCAGCATTCGCTGGGGGTAAAGAATTTACGAATGCATTGATTTGATCTGCCTCTTTCTCGGGGTCAAGCCATTTTTCTAAAGAGGCTTTAACCCCTTTTTCGTAGTGACTTTGATCCCATCCTTTGTTTTCGCTAAGAAGGAATTCAACTTCTGAATATTCCATTAGGATTTCAGTATAGTTTTGTTTGTAAACATGCTTACTAAAGAAGTTTGATTGCTCTGCTTGTGACGTAGATAAAGATTGATCTAGACCATATGGCTGCCCTATGTAAAGGCTAAGATCTGTAGACTCAGACAGAGATCCGTCAATTATCCTATCTTTTAGAGTTTTATCTGGATTAGCTGCGATTTCTTCATCTGATAATTTATTCTTAGATACATATTTAAAAAGTCTAGGATCCAGTCCAAAGTTAGCTGTATTTCCTTTTAGGAGATCAATAAATGTTTTAGAAACAGAGAAATCGGATCTGGTAAGGAAGTCAGCAAACATAGGTGAAGGGTTGGTACGGTTGTTCTCGTAGGTTACACCAACATTATCTTTATTGGAAGTCATTAAACCTCCTGCAATTGCAGAAGCAATATGTGCTTCCGCACCAGGAACTACTCCTTTAACTCTTGTCGCAACGCGCAGTCTCAATGAATTTGCAAATTTCACCAATTTTTCTGCGTCCCCGCCGAAAAGAAGGTCACCTTGGGTAAAGACAGGTTTTCCAACTTCAACCATCGCAGCTGCCTCCTGCAATTCTTTCATAATATCTGCATAGACTTTCTGTTGGGATGCAAATTTTGGCTTAAGAAATTCTTCTACATTCAATGCCTGAAAATCTGCGTCTTTATTCCCATAAGAATAGTAAGGAATATCACCAAAAGTATCTGCAAGGTTTAAAAACACGTAAGAAAGCATAACTCTTGACGCAGCAATCTGATTTTTATTGGATCCATACGCACTTGCCGCTACAGCTGTTTCTGGATTTGTGTTCATATCAATGATTTGCTTATAATTAGACGCAGCACCGTAAAGGTTTCTCCATAGCGCATCACCACTGGTAAGACGGTATTGATATCTGTCTTCTTCTGTATATGCGGTTTGCGCTGAATATTGCATCCATGGTAATGCTACTCTTGCAGACTCGAAGGAATTTCTTGTCGCGTCAGTCACTGCCTTATTCGCAGCGTTGTAAATACCGTAAGTAAGTGCTACTTCCGGGTTATTAGGATTCGTATTGATTTCTTCAAAGCTGTCTGAACAACTTACAACCGCAGTTGTGGTAAAGAATGCTGATGCTAATACGAATGCATATCTTTTAATATTTTTCATTGTAATAATTAAAATTTAAAGTTTACGTTTAAACCATATTGTCTTGTTGAAGGAAGTGAACCCCCTTCGAGACCTTGGATGTTACCGGAACCGTAACTTGTGTTTTCAGGATCCATACCTTTCCAGTCAAGTCCCCATGCAAATAAGTTTCTACCAAACGCGGTAATTCTTACACCTTCCAAGAATCCTCCAATGAGAGATTTCGGCAGGTCGTAACCTAAGGTAATATCTCTAAGTTTGATATAATCTGCATCAAACACATTAAGCGCGTCCACCGTATTGTAGTGCATTGCACCGTATTGTTGTGCAGTAAGTTTACGAGTATTTGGACTTCCGTTTGCTAATACACCCTCCAAGATGATTCCCTGAGATCTGTCTCCGCCAAGTGTGGATTCTTCGATCATACCAGAATACATTCCCCACATGTGCGACGTTGAGAAATATTTTCCACCTTTTTGCATATCGAACAAGAAAGATAAGGTAAAGTTCTTGTATTTTAGGGTATTTCTTAGCCCCATTGTGTAATCAGGCAGTGTTGATCCTAAGTTTTTGATACCAGAAGGTGCATATCTTCCATTAGATGCAATAATTTTGTTTCCGTTTGCATCATAAGTAAAGTCTGTACCATAGATAGAACCATAAGATTCTCCCTTAACAGCCATTAATCTTGCTCTGAACGGCGCATTAGTAAGCTGATAAGTCTCTACGTCCTCATATAGTTCTTCAATAACGTTATCATTTTTAGCGAAATTCCAGTTTAGCGTCCAGCTAAAATCATCAGATTTTACCGGTGTTGCCCAAACCATTGCTTCTATACCTTTGTTATTGATTTTACCGGCATTAACTAGTTGGCTTCTAAAACCTGTTGCAGGATCAATAGTTAAAGGAAGGATTGCATCTGTAATGTTTACATCATAGTAAGTTACATCAAATCCTAACCTGTTTCGTAAGAAGTTAACCTCAATACCAATCTCTTTGGTATCTTTCATTTCCGGTCTTAATTCTTTGTTGTTGTTCTGCGTAGTCAAGGTATATCGTGGGGAGCCTGCGAAATTAATGGGTTGGTTGAAGAAATTGTTTATTTGGTAAGGATCTGTATCACTTGCCACTTTTGCCCAACCTGCTCTAATTTTACCAAAAGACAACCAATTTGCGTCAATAAGATTAGAGAAAACGAAACTACCAGTAACAGATGGATAAAAACCATCGTGAACAGTCGTGGAGAACCAGTCGTTTCTTCCAGTAACTTCAAGGAATAATGTTTCTTTAAATCCTAATGATAACGATCCAAAAACTGAATGCACCATTTTGTTAAAGTCGTCATTTTGCGCTAAAGGAGTTTCCACACTGTTTTTAAGGTTATAGAAATTTGGCTGAACCAATCCTCCAACTGTTTGGCCAAATATTCTTGAAAGTCTGCTATTTCGGATATTTCCCCCTATAAATGTTTGTAATGAAAAATCATCAGAGATTTTTGGATTCCAGTGTACTCTACCTTCATAGTTGTACTCGCTGAAAGTTCTTGTGCTGGTTGCATAGCCAGAGGTTGACTGAGAACCGATAGCAACACGGGAATCATTATCCTGAGAATACATATCCGCGTACACTTTTCCGACGGCATATAAATTAGGTAGAATTTTGTATGTTAAACCTACATTACCAAAGAATCTGTTTCTCTTATCGTTTGCAACATTTTCATAGATTGTCCAGTAAGGGTTGTCAGAGTATTTTGGAGTTGGGTTATTCCATGCAGTTCTGTTCCAAGACCTCTGCATGCCATTTGGAAGTTTGTAATCTCTAAGTTTAGAGAAATCCAATTGTCTTTGCCCCCACTGGAAAAATTTTTGAGCTACAGAGTTATCACCATATCCTTGTTCAGGTCGGTTAAAACCGTGGGTTTGTACAAAATTAATTGAAGTTTCAATCTTTAGTTTTTCAGAAAGTTCACTGTTTGCATTGATATTGAAATTGTGCTTTTCAATTGAAGAGTTTGGAACGATACCATTGATGTTAGTATTGGTATAAGAGACTCTCAGGTTTGACTTCTCAAAAGATTTTGCTACAGACAGGTTATTCGTATACTGTGTCCCAACCTCAAAAAAGGAATCAACATCATTTTCAGATGCTACCCATGGGATGGTCTTCATATAGTCATTGGCAAATTCAGGATCAAATGCATTCCAAGGAAGGTAATACAAGTTTGGATCAAAACGTGGTCCCCAACTTTCATCCATCCCATAATCGGCAATATTATAAGTAACGCCACCAATTGTTGCAGTTGGAAGAGAATTCGCTAAACCACCACCGTAGAGTTTTTGCAATTGCGGATAAATATAAATACTCTCGAAAGATAAACCTGTGTTAAATTCTACACTAGTTCTTCCTTTTTTCGCACTTTTGGTTGTGTATAAAATCACTCCATTACTCGCTCTGGATCCATAAAGTGCAGCAGCTGGACCACCTTTAAGTACCGTTACGGATTCAATATCATCTGGGTTAATGTCAAATGCCGCATCGCCATAATCTCTACCACCTGCTCCTCTTTGAGTGTCAACATTATTCACGTTGCTGTTGTCCAATGGAACGCCGTCAACGATGATTAAGGGTCTGTTTTCACCTGTGATAGAACTGATTCCTCTCATGGTAATTCTTGTAGAACCGCCCATACTGGAAGGAGAAGTTACTTGTACACCGGCTACATTACCTGAAAGAGCACTTAATGCATTAGTTTGACCAGCCTCTGAAATGTTTTCACCCGAAATTTCCTGAGATGCATATCCCAAAGATTTTTTCTCTCTTTTAATACCTAAAGCTGTTACTACAACGCCTTCGATATCCTGCGTTCTTGCGGTATCAACCTGTGCATTCACCAAAGCAAATGACGAAGTCAAAACTACTGCTAAAACGCTTGTTGTTAGTTTCTTCATATCAAATTAAATTTTTTCATTGAAGCAAAAGTGCAAAACTTTCTTAATATAACCAAACTTTTTGTTAATTATTTCTTAATTGCATAATGTTTTCGGGGTTTATCTGTGTTTTTATTAACATTTTCTAGGTTCGTGTTAATTTGTCAAAATTGAAGGGTGTTTTATGCGTATTTCAAGTTAAATTTTAATGAACTGTTAAGTTATTATTTTTTTTAAGCTCATTTTTGTGTAACCTTTCAATATTTGTTTGATTAATTTAAATTAATTTAAATTTAATATTTGAAAGATTTTTCATCTTGTGATGTCTTTATTAATGGGCGTTTTCCGTAAAATTTTTTCAACTTTCGCCTTTTTCCAATTTTTAATGCAAAAATTTATAATAATCAAGAATTTTCCGGTTTTCTTGCTGTGGATGCGTTTTCTTTCGTCCTGAGTGTTTTTTTTTTCAAAATGTTCGTAGTTTTGACCTCCAATTAGGGGTAATACGATAGTAATTTCAGATTTATGAATTTGTTAAAGAGCTGGTCTCAGCAATATATTGAAGCGGGATGCGATGAAGTAGGTAGGGGTTGTTTATGTGGTCCGGTGGTAGCAGCTGCGGTAATTATTGATGAGGGTTTTCAGGAGAATTTAATCAACGATTCCAAGAAACTCAATGTGAAAACAAGGTTGCAATTAGATGATTACATTCGCAACAACGTGGTAGATTATGCTATTGCAGAGGTTGCGCCTGATTTTATTGATGAGCATAATATTTTAAATGCAAGTATCCATGCGATGCATTTAGCTTTGGACCAGCTTAAAACCCGTCCGGAATTTATCCTGGTCGATGGAAACAGGTTTCATTCTTACCAGTCTATTCCTCACGAATGTGTAATAAAGGGAGATGCCAAGCTTCTTTCAATTGCCTGTGCTTCAATTTTAGCAAAAAATTACCGAGACAGGATGATGATTGCGCTTCACAAAGAGTTCCCAGATTATGGCTGGGCTACCAATATGGGCTATGCTACCAAGCAACATCAGGAAGCTTTGAACAAGTACGGTCCTACCGTTCATCACCGACGATCTTTTCGACTGGATTATTAGGTTTGATGTGTGAATTCTTACACACGCTAATTCGTAAAAAAAATAGTTGGCTGAGCTTTGTTGCTCCATAAGTCAGTTGCAGATTATTTCCCAAGTATATCAATTATTGGTTTACTATAACTCTATTATAACTCCAATGTTTTATTGGACTTATATTGGACTTATGTACAGGAAAACCCTAGTCATCGGAGAATGAATGGGGACCCGAATAGATAATATTGCGGCAAAAAAAAAGCGGAAATGTTATTCCGCTTTCATTTATTAATAGGGTAGGTATTATTTCTTTTTGTTCGCCTGCTGCTGCTGAATTTTCTGCTGCTCTTGTGCTTTTTCCATCATCTCGCGCATTCTTTTCTGGAATTTGCCTTCTTTTTTAGGCTCTTTTTGCTTGTTAGCTTGAATTTGAGCATGGATTTTTTCCTCATCAAGAATCCAATATTTAATTACTAAAATGATTAGGATGTTGATTGCGTTGGAAACGAAGTAATACCACGATAAACCGGATGCAGAAGTATTCAAGAAGAAAAGGAACGTGATGGGGAAGATGTACATCAGTACTTTCATGTTAGGCATTCCTTCTTGCTGTGGTTGCTGCATATTCCCGGAAGTCATCACGGTATAGATTAAAATTACAATCGTACATGCAATGGCAAAAATACTGAGGTGATCTCCCAAAAATGGTATATGGAACGGTAATTTAATAACGTCATCATAAGCGGTAAGATCTTTTGCAAACCAAAAACTTTTACCTCTAAGGTCAATCATATTCGGGAAGAAGCGGAACAATGCATAGAAAATTGGAATCTGAAGCAATGCCGGTAAACAGCCTGCCATTTGGTTCACCCCGGCTTTTCGGTAGATGGCCATGATTTCCTGTTGCTTTTTCATCGGATCTGCATCCTTGAATTTGGCATTCACTTCATCAATTTCAGGGCGAATTACCTTCATCATTGCGCTCAGTTTATGCTGCTTGAACATCACCGGTGAAAGAATGATTTTTACAATAATCGTCATTACGAAAATAACCCAGCCTGCGGCTAAGCCCCAACTGGAGATCAGGTTATACATCGGGATAAAGAACCATCTGTTCAAACTTCCGATAAACGACCATCCTAATGGGAGTAATTCGTCAAAATTTTTGTTGTAAGATTTTAATAAAGGCAAATCCAATGGCATAAAGTACCATTTAAAGTTTTGGTTCAGTTCGTTTCCTGCTAAATCAACCTGGCCATTGAAGTTGAATTTTTTCAGGAATTCGCCTTCTTCGATCATTTCCTGGGAGCCTTTAGAGTTTTTGAATCCGTGCTGAGGTTCGATTACTGCAGAGAAAAACTGTTGTTTCACCGCAAGCCAGTTCAATGTTTCGTCGGGTTCGTCCATGGTGTTTCTACCGTCGTAATCGAAACTCTTGTAATCGTTAAAACTGTAATTGAATTCGGTGTGCGTCTGTTCTTGTGAACGGCCTTTCTCCATTTCTCTTGCGCTGAAGTCCCAAACAAAATCCGCCTTGGAATCTGCTACCAGACGCGATAAACCTTGGGTTTTCACATTGAAATCGACCGTGTATTTATCCAACAGGGTATAAATGAATTGGATTAAAGCACCATTGGCATTAGCTTGCATGGTTACGCTGTTTCCGCTCTGAATCGGGGTAAAAACTAAATCCTTAGTATTAAAGGTTTTACCTGTTTTATCTTTAAATTGAAATCCGTAAGATGAATTGTTTTTATCAAAAATCAATAGATCCTTGTCATTTTTGTCAGTATTTTTATTGTAAGCTTTGTACTCGTTGAGCTGTACCGTAGTGATTTGTCCACCCAAAGTAGAAATACCTAGGCTCAACTCTTTGTTTTTCAGTTGTACTTGCTGGATTGAGGTGGTTTTCACACTGTCATTCAAATTGGTCGCCAACGCTGGTTTAGTGGGATTTTGTACGGAGCTTTGCGTGGTTTGAGTTTTGTTTTGTGCATCCAGTAATGCCTGTTCTTTGGCTTGCTTATTTTGAAAATAAAACATTGCACCGATAAGAATGAGTGAAAACAGGGCGAAACTGATCAATTGATTTTTATCTAAACCGTTATTTTGCTGCATCTTTTTTAATTGATTATTTGATGATTGGGCAGCTTTTTCTAGAAACACTGCACCTTTTAATTTTGGCTGACAAAAATACAGAATTTTTTGTCAATGAAGAATAATTTGTCAACTCATTTAAAAACAGAGAGATAAAAAACATTGTGTCTTTTATCTCTCTGGAATTTATTTTTTGGTTGCTGCTTTTATCAAAGCTTTAAAGAGCGGATGCGGCGATGCCACCGTACTTTTGTATTCGGGATGGTACTGTACACCGATGTAGAACGGATGGTTTTTAAGTTCAAGGGTTTCCACCAATCCGGTTTCCGGGTTTACGCCACTAGGAGCCAGTCCGTTCTTTTCGAATTCTTCTTTATACTCGGAATTAAATTCATAGCGGTGGCGATGTCTTTCGGAGATATTTTTGGATCCGTATATTTCAAAAAGTGTGGAGGTGGGCTTCAGGCTGCATTTCCATGCGCCCAATCTCATGGTTCCGCCTTTGTGCACTACATTTTTCTGTTCTTCCATTAATGAAATTACAGGGTCTGGAGTGGAGGTGTCGAATTCCATAGAGTTGGATTTTGCGTATCCTAAAACGTTTCTGGCAAACTCAATCGTCATGATTTGCATTCCTAAACATATTCCTAATAAAGGAATATTATTTTCACGGGCGTATTTGGCTGCGGAAATTTTACCTTCTATACCTCTGTCACCAAATCCAGGTGCAATCAGCATTCCGTCGATTCCACTTAAGTTTTCTTGAATATTATCTTCGGTCAGGTCGCCACTGTACACCCATCGGACATTAACCTCTGTTTCCAGATCTGCGCCTGCGTGGATAAATGCTTCTGCAATAGATTTATAGGAGTCTTGAAGAGAAACATATTTACCAACCAAAGCAATCTCGACGCTTTTTTTAGGGTTTTTATACCTCTTCAGGAAACCTTTCCAATCTTTTAAATCAGCATCTTTGTCGGATTTTAGGTTGAGCTCCTTTAATACAACATCATCAAAGTTTTGTTTCTGCAAATAGAGTGGAACTTCATAGATGGTTTCGAGGTCGCGACATTCAATAACATTATCTAATGAAACATTGCAAAATTGAGCGAGTTTTGCGCGCTGTTCTTTTGGTATTTTATGCTCGGTGCGGCATACCAGAACGTCGGCTTGGATTCCGCTTTCCATCAGTTGACGCACAGAATGCTGCGATGGTTTGGTTTTCAGTTCACCGCTGGAAGCAAGGTAAGGAAGCAATGTAAGGTGAATCACCATAGAATTACTTTCGCCGAGTTCCCACTTCAGCTGTCGTACACTTTCAATATAAGGAAGCGACTCGATGTCGCCTACCGTTCCACCTATTTCGGTGATGATGATATCGTAATTTTGTTTAGCAAGAATTTTTATTCTTCGCTTAATTTCATTGGTGATGTGAGGGATTACCTGTACTGTTTTCCCCAAGAAATCACCTTTTCTTTCTTTCTCGATAACGGTTTGGTAGATTTTCCCGGTCGTTACGTTATTGTTTTGGGAAGTGGCAGAATTCAGGAATCTTTCGTAGTGTCCCAAATCCAGATCCGTTTCCGCGCCATCTTCGGTTACGTAGCATTCGCCGTGTTCATAAGGATTTAAGGTTCCTGGGTCGATATTGATATAAGGATCAAGCTTTTGAATGGTGACATTGAAGCCTCGGGATTTTAGGAGAAGTCCCAAAGAAGCGGAAACAATTCCTTTTCCCAAAGATGAAGTTACACCTCCCGTTACGAAGATGTATTTGGTGTTCTTTTTACTCATTAGATTAGGTTTGTGCAAAGTTAGGGTAAAAAATAATATCGAACAATTTCCCGCATTTTTATTTCAAATATGGTTTGGAGTTGTTTTTTAAATCCGTCAAAATGACAGATTGATAAGTTTTATGGAAAAACGATGATATTTTGTCGATTTTAATTAATTAAATTTTATAAAAATTTACTTTTTAATTGTGGTTCTGAATAAAATTGTTAATTTAACCGAATTAAATTATAAAAAATAAAATTATATGAAAAAACATCTATCCCTGATTGGTGTTCTTGGATTTTTACTTGCAGGAAACCTTAGTGTTTCTGCACAAGAGTTTATCAATAAAAAGATTACCGACTCCAATGGAAACATAAGCCTGATTACATTAAAAGAGAATTCTAATGTGACTTCTGCACAAGTTCCGGCTTTGATGAGACAGTTGCTGAATCTTTCACCGCAGACTGAAATGAAAATTGTAAAGTCTGAAAATTATTTTACCGGAAATCTTCATGATGAGAAATACCAAATGTATTTTAATAATATTAAGGTAGAATTCGGGGAATATCATGTTCATTATAAAAACGGAAATTTAACCAGCATGAATGGTGAAGTGTTCAGTACCTCTGGTGTGAATACTCAACCCGCAATTTCAGCAAGCAAAGCATTCGATCACGCTTTAAAAAGTGTGAACGCCAACAAATACATGTGGGAAGATGCGGAATATGTAAAACAAAATGGTTACACCAAACCTGTAGGTGAGATGGTTCTACTGCCACTTCCACAACAAGGCGGCGCTTATCAATTGGTACTGGCTTATAAATTCGACATTTATGCTGCGCAGCCGATCAGCAGAGCCAATATTTATGTGGATGCAACCAGTGGCCGAGTGATTGCTACCGATGCGATCATGAAACACGCCCACAAGCCGGGCAGCTTATCTTATGAGGATCATCATTCAACTTCTGTTGCGCCACACGCTTCAATCGTTGAAACTTTGGTTACTGGTACTGCAGAAACCCGATACAGCGGAACGAAAAGTATAGAAACCACTTTATCAGGAACGAATTATATTCTTCAGGAAGCAACCCGAGGAAATGGAGTGAGAACCTTCAACTCACAGAAATCACAATCGACATCAACAACCACCAATTTCATCGACGCTGATAATAACTGGACCGCGGCAGAGTTTGATAATGCCAATTCCGACAACGCAGCTTTGGATGCACATTGGGGGGTAGGCAAAACTTATGATTATTTCAAAGAAACATTTAATAGAAATAGTTACAATAATGCAGGAGCACTATTAAAAAGTTATGTGCATTATGGTAATGCATACGAAAATGCAGGATGGACCGGTTCTGAAATGGTTTATGGAGATGGAGCCAATACCTTCAAACCACTTACCGCTTTTGATGTTACCGCGCATGAGCTTGGTCACGCAGTTTGCCAATCGACCGCTAACCTGGCTTACCAAAGAGAATCAGGAGCGATTAATGAAGGGCTTTCTGATATTTGGGGAGCTTTAGTGGAATATACCTATGCTCCGGATAAACAAAACTTCTTGATCGGGGAAGAGATTACCAAAGTTGCACCGGGATATTTAAGATCCATGAGTAACCCGAAATCAGGACTCAGCCCGCAACCAGATACCTATCGCGGAATCAACTGGAAACCGGCAACCGTAGAAGAAGGTTGTGTAACTCCTGGTTCGTCTACCAATGATAATTGTGGAGTGCATTACAACAGTGGGGTTTTGAATCACTGGTTTTACATTTTGGTACAAGGGAAGACGGGGGTTAATGATTTAGGCAAATCGTACAGTGTTACAGGAATCGGCTTCCTGAAAGCTGCACAGATTGTATACCGCCTGGAAACAACCTATCTTACCGCAAATTCCAATTATATCAATGCCAGAAACTTTGGCGTACAAGCAGCGCAAGAATTATTTGGAGTAGATTCTCCTGAAGCTATTGCCACTCAAAATGCATTTTACGCAGTTGGTTTGGGACTGAAATATCTCACAACTCCCGATACAACTCCGCCGACAATTCCTACAAACTTGCAGGCTAACAATACTACCGGGAATACGACCAACTTAGTGTGGAATCCATCAACAGATAACGAAGACTTGTTAGGATACGAAGTGTATAAAGAAGATGCGAAAATCGCTACCGTTACCGTTCCAAATTATAAAGCGACCGGCTTGAGTTTAAGTACCACTTATAATTTCAAAGTACGAGCGATTGATGCTTATGACAATGTTTCAGACTACAGTAATGTGTTGCCGGTAACCACTACAGATGTTCCAGATTATTGTACTTCGCAGGGAAATAGTACGGCTGACGAAAGAATTCAAAGAGTTCAGTTTGGAACCATCGATAATGCAAGTACAGGAACTGCCGGTTATGAAAATTTCACCAACTTAGTGACCGAAATAGAAAGAGAAAAAACGTATCCAATTACCATTACTCCAACCTGGACAGGAACTACTTATAATGAAGGTTATGCTGTATTTATCGATTGGAACGGCGATGGTGATTTTACCGATAGTGGTGAAACAGCATTTACCAAAGCAGCTTCCAAAACGACACCGATTGTAGGTGAGATCACAGTGCCTGCAGGTGCTGTACTGAAAAAAGTACGAATGAGAGTGTCCATGAAATATAATGCTATTCCAACCTCTTGTGAAACATTTAGTTATGGCCAAGTAGAGGACTATTCAGTAGAAATCAAAGAAGTTCTGGCTAACAATGAAGTTGCAGCGAATGGTAAAGAGTTTAATATTTTCCCTAATCCAGTCAAAGATGTGGTCAACATTCAATCTAAAGGAAGTGGCGAATTGACTTACCAAATTATCAATACTGCAGGTCAGGTAGTTTTGAGTGGTAAAACTACAGGAAAAACGATTAATGCACAGCGTTTAACCTCCGGAGCTTATCTTCTTAAAATAGAAAATAACGGAGTTAGCTCTACCCATAAGTTCATCAAGAACTAAATTTAAAGTTTGTTTTTTTTTAAGACTGTCAATTTTCTGGCAGTCTTTTTTTTTTGATTTTAATTAATGTTTAATAAATTTTTGTTGCGTATTTTTACCCCATGGCAAAAGTGAAAAAAGCATATTTCTGTCAGAACTGCGGCTCCCAATATCCGCAGTGGCTCGGACAATGCAAAAATTGTGGCGAATGGAATACTTTGGTAGAAGAAATTGTTGAAAAATCCCCTGCTAAAAGCTACTCCGAAAGATCGAAACAGCATATCATTAACATTATTGAAGTGGAAACTTACGAGGAACCAAGAATTAAAACGCCTTCCGAAGAACTCAATCGTGTTTTGGGTGGCGGAATTGTTTTAGGTTCCGTGACTTTAATTGGTGGCGAACCGGGAATTGGAAAATCTACATTGCTTCTTCAATTGGCTTTGAAAATGAAGAAAAAAATTCTTTATGTTTCCGGTGAAGAAAGTGCCTCGCAAATTAAAATGCGTGCCGATCGATTGACGGAACTTCAGAACCCACATTGCTATCTTTTCACTGAAACTTCATTAGAAAAAATCCTTCATGAAGCTAAAAAATTAGCTCCCGATTTTGTTATTATTGACTCCATTCAAACCCTGCAAAGTCAGTTGATTGAAAGTTCACCCGGAACCGTTTCCCAAATTCGCGAGTGCTCCAATGAAATCATAAAATTCGCAAAGGAAACCAACACGCCCGTTTTCCTGGTTGGTCATATCACCAAAGACGGACAAATTGCCGGACCAAAAGTTTTGGAACACATGGTAGATGTTGTCTTAAATTTTGATGGCGACAGAAATCACCTGTTCCGATTATTGCGCGCCAATAAAAACCGTTTTGGTTCTACCGCCGAAATCGGAATTTACGAAATGGTTTCGCAAGGTTTGAAAGAGATTAAAAATCCATCGGAAATATTAATTACCAAAAAGTTTGAGGAGCTTTCCGGAAACTCCGTTGCGGTAACTTTGGAAGGAAATCGCCCGATGCTGATCGAAATTCAGGCATTGGTAAGTACCGCGGTTTACGGAACGCCACAAAGAAGTTGTACCGGTTTCGATTCGAAACGGTTGAATATGTTGTTGGCCGTTTTGGAAAAACGCGCAGGTTTTCAGTTGGGTGCGAAAGACGTTTTCCTGAATATCACAGGTGGTATCAAAACGGATGATCCGGCTTTGGATTTAGCGGTGGTTGCTTCCGTTTTATCGAGCAACGAAGATATTGCCATTTCCGAACATTTTTGTTTTGCCGGAGAAATAGGGTTGAGTGGAGAAATTCGCCCGGTTTCCCAAATCGAACAGAGAATTTCTGAAGCCGAAAAATTGGGTTACGACAAGATTTTTGTTAGTAATTTGAATAAAATTCCAAAAAAGAATTTCGGAATTACCATTGTTGAGGTAAGTAAAATTGAGGATTTTCACGAGCACCTATTTTAGAAGTAGAATGTTTGGAGGATGGCGTATGAAGTATTAGGTATGAAGTATTAGGTATGAAGTAGGAAGTGGTGTTTACAGTAATGAAATAATTTATAAAAAGTGAAGTTATGGGTGATATAGTCCGTGATTTGAGTTTCCAGTTTGCTTTGGATATCATTGAACTTTATAAATATTTAGTTTCCGAAAAGAAAGAATTAGTGATGAGTAAGCAGTTATTGCGATCCGGCACTTCTATAGGAGCGAATCTTCGCGAGGCTAAAAATGCACAGTCGCCGGGAGATTTTATCCATAAAAACGCCGTTGCCCAGAAGAAGTGTGATGAATCCCTATACTGGCTGGAGCTTTTGACAGCATCAGGATATATTTCAGAAAGTAAATTTCAAGAACTGAATGAAAAGGCAACTTCTTTATTAAAGATAATTAAAAGTATCATCCTCACCAAAAAACAAAATTTAAAATAAGCATTCCTCCATCCTCCATTCATCCTCCATCCTTCATCCTCCATCCTTCATCCTTCATCCCTCATCCCTTATCCTCCAAACTATGAATTTCCTTGCCCATTCTTATCTCACATTTTCCGATGAACACATTGTCGGACAGTTTTTGCAAGATTTTATCCCAAACAAAGACCGCTTTTCTTTCTCTGAGGGAATCGGCCAAGGAATTACTTTGCATCGTGCAATCGATACTTTTACCGATGCACATCCTGAAATTCATGAAGCTAAAAAGGTGTTCAGTCCTTTAGTTAGGCTCTATGCGGGTGCGTTTGTGGATGTGGCTTTTGATTATTTTTTAGCCAATTCATTACCTGATAAAACTTTGAAAGACCATTCTGAAAGGGTATATAGAGTTTTGAGAAATCATGAAAAACTTTTCCCGGAAAACTTTCATCGAATGCTCGACAGTATGGAAAAAGACAATTGGTTGTACAATTATCGGGAAGATTGGGGGATTAAATTTTCCATTCAAAATGTGCTCAACAAAGCGAAATACTTAGATAAAAACACTCCTGTTTTTGACGTGTTTTTACAAAATAAAGCTCAGCTAAAAATTCATTTTGATGGTTTTTTCCCGGATATTTTGAGAGAGGCTCAAAGAATTAATGAAAGGTTCAAGCATTAAAAGTTCTGATATAAATACCGATCCGGATAATTTAATCTCTGGCTTTTTCGGTTTCCGTTGACAATGATGTGGATGATGTTCATTTGGTCATCGAAAAAATTGTAGAGCAAACTTACAGCAGTTTCTACTTTTTTCGGAGGATTTGTTTTTTCAGATTCCAAATAGATGTTCACGGATTCGCTGTCTTCTTCGTATCCAATGTAATTGATTTTCAAGAATTTATTATCCGCTTTTAGTTTTAGGTATTCTTCACAATATTGAATCAAATAAGCATTAATCTGGTTTTTATATTGATCATCATTAAAATGAACCGCTTTTCCGTATTTTTCTTTCAAGGCGTTTTCCAAATCATCCAAAAAAAACTTGCCGCTTATTTCAAATGTTTTCGATTTAGAATTATAGTTAAATTCAACCGAACCAACATGATAGGGATGTAAATCTTCGATGAGCAGTGACTTGGAAAAAGCTGTTGTAAATAAGAAAGCGAAAAGGATTAGGAGGATTTTTTTCATTTTAAAAGTTTGAGTACTTAATCAGCATCTTGTATAATGAATGATTGGCAGAATGATCTGTAAGAGAAACGAGTTCGGTATCTTTCAGAATTGCTCCGTAGTTGTAGATTGATTCTAAAACAGGAGCGGAACTCGTTCGGTCCATTAATATGGTTTCTGCAGAAATTTTTACCATCTTCATAGTTCTGCAGATCTTTGATGAAAATCTCAATTTCTCTAATCTCCATTCTCATCGTAAGATGCAGCGATTTAATTTAAACAAAGTTAAAATAAATTTTGTATTATCGTGCCTCTAAAAATTATACGACAGATGCAGGATTTTATTCTTTATTTAAAATTGGGTTGGGAACATATTATTTCCTTGGATGCGCTTGATCATCAACTTTTTGTGTTGGTTTTAATGGCAATTTATGTGTTCAAGGATTGGAAAAAAATCTTATGGGTGGTTACCGCATTTACCATCGGTCATTCGATTACATTGGTGCTAAGTGCCTTTGATATTTTGCGCGCACCAGCGAAATGGATTGAGTTTCTGATTCCATTAACCATCGTGATCACGGCTTTAGATAATATTTTGATGCGGAACAAGCCGCAGAATTTAATGCAGGTGAACTATTTTTTCGCTTTGTTTTTCGGGTTAATTCATGGGATGGGATTTGCAAATACCGCCAGAATGATGATGTCCAAAGAGCAAAGTATTATCGTTCCACTTTTGGGTTTTAATATCGGGCTGGAAGTTGGGCAAATTGCTGTAGTGATCGTGATTATGATTATTCATTTCGTGATGCTTACTTTGTTTAGAATCAACAAAAAAGAATGGGTAATGTTTGTTTCTTCGGCTGTTTTTGCGCTGGCTCTGAAAATGGCTTTGGAAAGAATTCCTTTTTAATATGTTAAATTTCTCATTTATCATGCTTTTTCTGTAACGATTTCATAGTTTTGAATACTCTTAATTAAAACAACATTCCATGAAGTTTAAGTCCATCATTTTGTCATTATTTATTCCTTTTGGAATTTACGCTCAGGATATCCAAAACAATCCGAAGAGCAACCATGGCAACAAATTCGAACAGTTAGGAACTATCTTGCCCACTCCAAATATTTACAGAACCGCTTCCGGAGCTCCCGGGCAAGGTTATTGGCAAAACAGAGCAGATTACCAAATTGATGCGTATCTGGATGAGGTGAAGAGAAATTTAAAAGGTTCCGAAACGGTGACTTATTACAATAATTCGCCTGATGATTTAGAGTATCTTTGGCTTCAGTTGGATGAAAATGAACAATCAACGGTAAAGAATGCCGGCTATGATGCTCAGTCTACAATTCCAAAACAAACAACAACAGACCACCTTAGAACCACCGACTTGCCCGCAAAAGACAATGGTTATGGTGTGAATTTAGAAAAAGTAACCGATGCTTCCGGCAATCCGCTGAAATATATCGTGAATAAAACCATGATGCGGATTGATTTGCCAAAAGTTTTAAAGAAAGGTGAAAAATTCGTCTTTAAAATCGATTGGAATTATAATATCCCGAACCGTATCGAAATGGGCGGTAGAGGCGGTTACGAATACTTCCCGGAAGACGGAAATGATCTCTACACTATTACACAATGGTTCCCGAGAATGTGTGTTTACAGCGATTTCAAAGGATGGCAAAATAATCAGTTTACCGGAAGAGGCGAATTTGCCTTGGTGTTCGGGAATTATAAAGTGACGATGAACGTTCCTGCGGATCATATTGTGGCATCGACGGGCGTTGGGAAAAATTTTGAAGAAGTTCTTTCTTCTACTCAATTGGCAAGATGGAAACAATCGCAAAGTGCCGCCGAACCAGTGGAAATTGTCACATTAGATGAAGCAAAAAAAGCAGAAAAAAATAAATCCAAAGAAAGAAAAACCTGGAAGTTCGAAGCAGAAAACGTAAGAGATTTTGCCTGGACTTCTTCCAGAAAATTCGTTTGGGACGCCATGAAAGTGGTGATACCTGAAAACAACAATCCTGTGATGGCGATGAGCTTGTACCCCAAAGAAGCATACAACCTTTACAGAAAATTCTCTACAAAAGCAGTCGCGCATACCATAAAAACATATTCGGAATTCACCATCCCTTATCCTTATCCTGTAGCACAATCTATCGAAGCTGCCAACGGGATGGAATACCCAATGATTTGCTTTAATTATGGTCGCACAGAGAAAGATGGAACCTACTCTGAAGGAATTAAAAACGGAATGATTGGGGTGATTATCCACGAAGTTGGACACAATTTCTTCCCGATGATCATCAATTCCGATGAAAGACAATGGAGCTGGATGGATGAGGGTTTAAATACTTTTGTGGAATATCTAACAGAAGAAAAATGGGATAATAAATTCCCATCAAGAAGAGGTCCTGCGCATACGATCGTGGATTATATGAAACTTCCGAAAGATCAGTTGGAACCGATCATGACCAATTCGGAAAATATTAACCAGTTTGGTCCGAATGCATACTCAAAACCGGCCACCGGATTAAATATTTTGCGCGAAACGATTATGGGACGCGAACTCTTCGATAAAGCATTTAAAACGTATGCCAAAAGATGGGCTTTCAAACACCCCGAACCGGCAGATTTTTTCAGAACGATGAATGATGCAAGTGCTGAAAACCTCGATTGGTTCTGGAGAGGTTGGTTCTACGGAATTGATCCGGTCGATATTTCCATTGATAAAGTTACCGTAGCTTCGCCAAACTTGGATACTGACCCACGATCAAGAGAAATCAATTACACCATCGATAAACCACAGCAAAATGACTTCGAAGATATCTCGAAAATCCGAAACAGAAACGATAAGAACATCAGTTTTTATACAGATAAAGACAAAGAAACCCAAGATTTCTATTGGAGATACAACCGAGGAATGGAAAAAGTAGATCAGAATAAAAAATATATTTTGAAAGTTGATAATTTGGAGAAAATTCCGAATAATGAGAAAGCAAAATTAAAGGATATCTATGCTTATCAAATCGATTTCAGCAATAAGGGTGGATTGGTAATGCCGATCATTCTTGAGTTTACTTTTGAAGATGGCAGCAAAGTGAACGATAAATCTTCCGCGCAAATCTGGAGAAAAAATGAGCAAAAGGTTTCTAAAACTTATTATTTTGATAAAAAACTGAAATCTATCCAACTCGACCCGATGCGTGAAACCGCGGACATCGATACTTCCAACAACTTTTGGGGCGAAATTCCAGAACCGGCAACAAAATTTGAAGTGTTCAAACAGAAAAACGGAGAAGCCGTGCGAGGTGCTGCACAAGGAAAAGTAAATCCGATGCAGGCCGCCGGAAAGAAAAATTAAAAAAAATAAAGAAAGTCATTCAAACTATTGAGTGACTTTTTTTCTGCCAAAATTGCACATCCTTCTTCTTTAAAATGACAGTTTTGCAGTTAGCTTCTCTTGGCATTGTTTTGGAGAAACGTCGGGTGTATAATTATAATTTAAAATTAAAAAAATATGTCAGTAAATTTCAAACCATTAGCAGATCGTGTTCTAATTGAACCGAACGTTGCAGAAACTACCACTGCATCAGGAATCATCATTCCGGATACCGCAAAAGAAAAACCACAGGAAGGAACTGTTGTAGCAGTTGGTCCAGGAAAAAAAGACGAACCAACTACCGTAAAAGTGGGCGACAGAGTACTTTACGGAAAATATTCAGGTTCTGAATTAAAACTGGATGGTACAGATTATTTAATTGTAAAAGAAGGTGATCTTTTGGGAATTGTTGGGTAAAAGCAGGATGCAATAGGCAATAAGCAGGATGCGTAACTACAGAAAATATGAGGTTTGGGAAATTGGTCATAAATTAACTAAAGAAATTTATCTTCTTACTTCAAAATTTCCGAAAGAAGAAATCTACGGATTAACTTCTCAGATTCGAAGAGCATCAGTTTCAATTCCTACTAATATTGCAGAAGGTGGCGGACGTTTAACCGACAAAGAATTCGGAAGGTTTATTGATATAAGTTTAGGTTCGTTAAATGAGACAGAATATCTTTTATTCTTATCAAAAGAATTGAATTTCATCTCAGAATCAGAATTTGAACCAATTGCAATTCAATTGAATCTTCTCCGACAAAAATTAATTCAACTCAGAAAAAAAATATTAGAATAAAAACCAGCGGTTTTGCATTAGGCTTCCTGCCTCCTGCGTCCCGCTTAAAGCATTAAAAAAATGGCAAAAGAAATAAAATTTGATATCGAATCAAGAGACGCACTGAAAAGAGGTGTTGATGCTCTTGCAAACGCAGTAAAAGTAACTTTGGGTCCAAAAGGTCGTAACGTAGTTATTGAAAAATCTTTCGGAGCTCCACACGTAACAAAGGACGGAGTTTCCGTGGCTAAAGAAATTGAACTGGAAGACCGCGTAGAAAATATGGGCGCACAAATGGTGAAAGAAGTTGCTTCCAGAACCAATGATATTGCAGGAGATGGTACCACTACCGCTACCGTTCTTGCCCAAGCAATCGTACGTGAAGGCTTGAAAAACGTAGCTGCAGGAGCTAACCCAATGGATTTGAAAAGAGGGATCGACAAAGCTGTTCTTGCAGTGGTAGAAAATCTCGAGTCTCAGTCTCAGGCCGTGGGCGATTCTTCCGAAAAAATCAAGCAAGTAGCTTCTATTTCAGCTAATAATGATGATACCATTGGTGCATTGATCGCTGAAGCGTTCGGAAAAGTAGGAAAAGAAGGGGTAATCACTGTGGAAGAAGCAAAAGGAACTGATACTACCGTTGATGTGGTAGAGGGTATGCAATTCGACAGAGGATATCAATCTCCTTATTTCGTAACCAATCCGGAAAAAATGATTGCTGAGCTCGAAAATCCATATATTCTTCTGGTAGAGAAAAAAATCTCTTCTATGAAAGAATTGTTGCCTGTTTTAGAGCCGGTTGCACAAGCTGGAAAATCTCTACTAATCATCTCCGAAGAAGTTGAGGGCGAAGCTTTAGCAACTTTGGTAGTGAACAAATTAAGAGGTTCTTTAAAAATCGCAGCGGTGAAAGCGCCAGGTTTCGGGGACAGAAGAAAAGCAATGTTAGAAGATATCGCAATTCTTACAGGAGGTCAGGTAATTTCTGAGGAAAGAGGTTTCACTATGGAAAACGCTACTTTGGATATGCTCGGAACTGCTGAAAAAATTGTAATCGATAAAGACAATACAACCATCGTAAACGGTGCTGGTGACGAAGCTCAAATCAAAGGTAGAGTATCTCAGATCAAAGCACAAATGGAATCTACAACTTCCGATTACGACAAAGAAAAACTTCAGGAAAGATTGGCAAAATTGGCCGGTGGTGTTGCCGTACTCTATGTAGGTGCAGCCTCTGAAGTGGAAATGAAAGAGAAAAAAGACCGTGTTGATGATGCATTGCACGCAACCAGAGCGGCAGTAGAAGAAGGTATCGTACCTGGAGGTGGGGTAGCTTTGGTAAGAAGTATCGCAGCTTTGAAGGATTTGAAAGGTGGAAACCAAGACGAAGAAACCGGTATCAAAATCGTACGAAGAGCTATCGAAGAACCACTAAGACAAATCGTTGCTAACGCTGGTGGCGAGGGATCTGTAATCGTAGCGAAAGTTGCGGAAGGTAGTGGAGATTTTGGTTTCAATGCTAAAAATGATGAATTCGTAAACATGTACGAAGCAGGAATCATCGATCCGAAAAAAGTAGTACGTGTAGCGCTGGAAAACGCAGCATCAGTATCCGGAATGTTGCTGACTACCGAATGTGTAATTACCGAGGTGAAAAAAGACGAACCAGCAATGCCAATGGGAGGCGGTATGCCGGGCATGATGTAATATAGCGCCATAAGCTATAAGCAGTAGGCAATAAGTTTACGGCGTACAGCATAAAGCGTATTGCAATAAAAACATCCGTTCAGAATTTTCTGAGCGGATTTTTTTTTGGAGCCGGGAACCTGCTCTTCGCTATTACTCCTCGCTCAGCCTCTACCGGCTCGTTCCTCGCCGTCCGCGGCCTCACTGTGGGGTAGCCGCTGCGATCAGGGCTAGGGGTTCGGGATTCCAAATACAACTTTGTCAAAGTTCAAAACTTTGACAAAGTTTTTATACCACATAAAATCCCGATTAAGTGATGAACCGGGATTTTTTGTTCTTTATTACTAAAAGTATTATAATTGCTAGTCCTGTCTAGGGCTCAATACCCAAAATTAACAATGGAACAGGTGGACTATTACGACCTTGTCTCATCACATTATAGACTTCACCTTCATAATATGCAATTCCACTACTCATTTGACTTTGCATTTTTTTTGTGGGTAAGATTTCAATACCTAGGTTGATCTTTCCACCGGAATAAAACATCATATGCTTTACAAAAAGGTCAAACGCTACAAATGCATATTTTCCAAATTGAACTTCTACAGCAATTTTTTCTTTTACAAAATCGGTTTGATTATAACTAAAAATCGGATTCTCCTCACCATGTTCAATAAGAAATTTCTTTTGCTCCTTAGCCTCCATTGGAATACTTTGTTCCATTAACTCACGATCCAGAGTGATATAGTAATTGTATCTGCTTTCATTCCATCCTTTTTTATCAAAAGCTTCATTGAAAGCTTCATTTAGACCAATAGGTGATAGCAATGCACTTCCAATTTTCTTTTGTTCCTTACTTATCTTAGTTCTTAATTGTTCGGCATCAATACTTTCAATAACATCAACAATTTCTTTGTACAATTTATTATGGTGTACTAATAGATATTCTTCTCCGTTTAAATGGGAATATTTTTGAGCAATTTTCATGTTACAATTTAATTTTTAGTTGATTCCACTCGTCAGGTAATTTAGCAATTTTGTCACTGTCCTTGGGCTTATGAATTGGCTTGTTGATAGGTCTCGTTTTTAAAATACCTTCCTTAAGTTCATTAATTCTACGATTTGCAATATCACAGTACGCCTTCTCCCTTTCAATTCCAAAGCCGTTACGGTTATTTTTTATTGCACCAATTACAGTCGAGCCTACGCCCGCGAATGGATCTAAAATCCAGCTATCTTCGTTAGATAATGCTAAGACACAACGTTCCACTAGTTCAATTGGAAATTGACAAGGATGTTCCGTTTTTTCGGGATGATTTGATTTGACGTTCGGTATATTCCAAATCTCATTGTCCCAATCGTTCACAACTATTTCCCAAATATCGCTTGGGTTTTTCCCTAGTGGGTTACCAGAAATCTCTCCTTTTTTATCACCTTTATAATGTCTTTTTCCCGGATATTTTGCAGGTACTCGCACATTATCTAAATTAAAAATGTAATTATCAGATTTACTAAACCATAGAATTGTTTCATACCTCCCACTAAACCTTTTCGATGCATGTAGTCCATGGCCAAAATGCCAGATAATTCTATTTCTAAGTTTTAGCCCAAATTTTTTAAATATCTGATAGTAAAAAATATCTAAAGGAAAGACTTCTCCTTTATCAACAAAGTTACCAACCTGCCAGCAGATATTCCCATTTTCAGAAAGTGTCCTAACAATTTCGGCTATTATACTTTCCTGTGTTTTTAGATATTCTTCGATACTTACTTTCGTTTCGTAAGACTTACCAATATTATATGGTGGCGAAGTAATTACCAAATCGAATTTACCGTCTTCAATTCTTCTTAAAGATTCTAAACAATCGGCATTCTTAACAATATAATCAGTGGACGGATTTATATAGTCGAATAATGGTTCTTTAATTTTCATAAGGCATTTCTTTTTGCTGTGGTATAAAGATGTATTTACCACTCTTCAAAGATAATTATTTGCCCCCAACCGCCCAAATGGACGCCAAGCCTCCAAATTTTCGGTCTTCAACCCCAAAAATGAGCCTCGGAACCCCAAACTTGAGGTCTTGAACCCCAAAAATGAGGCTCTGCGCCCCAAAAATGAGGTCTCGAACCCCAAATTTTAGCCGCGGAACCGCAAATTTGCACCCTAGAACAGCATCTTTGCACAGTAAGACCGCATTCGTGGGCAGTGGTCGATATTTTCGGGAACAAAAATCCCCAGCTGATGCCGGGGATTGTTTTAAGGGGTTGGGTTATCGGTGTCCGGGGCGGGCTTTTCTCTACCTTTACCCGAGCGGTTGAAAAACTGTTTCATTTCATTCATCTTGGTCTCGTAACCGGGTGCCTGCGAACCGGCTTTGTAGGTGGTGTAGGCATAATCATCCAGCGCGCTTTGGTAATTGTCGTAATCGTGCAGAATTTTGGCGTTTTTAATTCTTTCCAAAAGTGCATCCAGGCGGTACTGAATATTTTCCATCACCTGTCGGCTGTTGTAATCCTTTTCAAATTCGTCCCAATCCAAATCGGGTACCGAAAGGTTGGGCGAGTTGCGGCGGTAGTCCCATACTTTGTTCACCAGCAGTTTGTTCTGCTCATTCACACTGCCATAGGTGCTGCGTTCTTCAGCGGTAAGGCTTACCGTAAGCACTGCGAGTGCATTTTCTAGTTGGGTTAGGGCATCCTGTGCGGCGGTTACCTGAGCTGCTGTCAGGTGCGCATTGTTTAAATTGGTTATAGGCATAACTTTGTGTTTTTTGATTATGATAAATATAAGGAATTTCTTTCAACAAAAAAATCCGTTCAACGAATTGAACGGATCTTTATAAATATCGTAACGGTTTCTAAATCGTCGTTAATCTCAGGGTATTGGTTTTGCCACCTTCGTAAGCCGGTGTTGCGTTCAGGTTGATCACGAAATCACCTTGCTCTACAAAACCTTTGGTATGCGCCAACATATTCACCTGAATAATGGTTTCGTCGGTAGATTTCTGCATATCATAGTGGAAGGCGCGAACTCCCCACAGTAAATTCAACATCGTAAGCACTCTTCTGTTGGAAGAGAACACGATGATGTTGGAATTCGGCCTGTGTGCCGAAATTTGAAACGCGGTATAACCAGAATAGGTAAGCGTGATGATGGCTTCCACGTTGGTTGATTTAGCAATTCGCACTGCTGCCAAACACACACGATTGGTAATAAAACGCTCGTCCACACAATTGAATTCGTGTTCGATCGGAGAGTTTTTGGTTTGGTAAAAATGAGTCTGCTCGATATTTTTTACAATTTTCGACATGTTTTTCACCACATCTACCGGATATTTCCCAACGGAAGTTTCTCCGGAAAGCATCACTGCATCCGCACCATCGAGTACCGAGTTTGCCACGTCATTTACCTCCGCTCTGGTTGGTGTAAGGCTTGTAATCATGGTTTCCATCATTTGGGTAGCGATGATCACCGGTTTTGCATATTTTCGTGCAATGGCTACTAAATTTTTCTGAATTGCCGGCACTTCTTCCATAGGAACTTCTACACCTAGATCTCCTCTGGCAACCATCAAACCGTCACATTCGAGTAGGATTTCCTCGATATTTTTTACGCCTTCCGGTTTTTCAATCTTGGCAATAATCGGGGTTTTATGCTTATTGGTTGGGTGGTTTTTCATCAATTCTTTTAGATCGATGATATCTTGCGCATGTCTTACGAAAGATAGCGCGATCCAATCGAGCTCTAAATCGAGCATGAAATTGGCATCTTCAATATCCTTTTCCGTAAGCGCCGGTAAGGAAACATTGGTATTAGGAAGGTTTACCCCTTTTTTGGAGCTCAGCGGACCCCCTTGGATGGTTTTCGCTTTTACAGTATCCTGATTGTTGGTTTCAATAACTTCTAAAACCAGTTTACCATCGTCGATGAGGATTCTTTCACCAACTTTCACATCTTGTGGAAACTTTTGGTAAGTCATATAGACTTTAGTAGAATCTCCTTCGATTTTTTCGTTGGTAAAGGTGAGAATATCACCAGGATTGAGGTATGAACCTTCTTTTACAACGCCAACACGAAGCTTAGGACCTTGTAAATCTCCGAGTATACCTACTGAGTAGCCATATTCCTGGTTCAGTTCGCGGATGATGTTTACATTTTTTCTTACTAATTCGTAATCTGCGTGGGAGAAATTTATTCTGAAAACATCTACACCTGCCTGGATCAGTTGCAGCATCGTTTCTTTATCGGATGAAGCAGGGCCTAAGGTGGCAATGATTTTTGTCTTTTTTAAATATTTATTCATAATATTGAAATATGTGATAGAGTTCCTCCTCGGAACTCAGAGTAAAATCTTGTATTTGGAACATAAGATTTTCCGGGAGCAAAATTAATGAAAAATCATTAAACGGCTCCGATGTTTTGATGATATAATCAACATCCTGAAAATTTTCTAGCAAATATTTATTTTCAAACTCTCCGGAAAAGAGTTCTGTGGCGATTTTTTTCTGTTTAGAATGGCAACATTTATTACCTATAAAGTGAATACAAACCGTGGAATCGTTATGGAAAGCTTGAAATCTTGGAAAATGATACTCGAAATATTCGCCGTGGTAAACAAGATCATCGATGCGTGTGAAATTTAAAGAATTGATGGTATTGATGTGAAAGAATAGCTCGTGCTGCGGAATATCCTTTGCCAGCCTTGCCAAGCCTAACGGGATGTTCTCATCTTCGTCTTCAATATCAAGCAGAATCTTTTGGGTTTTCAATGATGCTTTGTTTTTTGTTTAAAATATAGAATGCTCTTTGTGCAGCTTTTTCTTCTGCCTTTTTCTTGGATGTTTCTGTGGCGTTGGATATTTTCTTATCATCCAGCCAAACATGAGATCGGAAAACCAGATTTTTATTCGGCTGAAATTCCTCACAGGTTTCATATTTGATGCTCACTTTCTTTTTTTGGCTCCATTCCAGCAGTAAACCTTTGTAACTCACAATTTTATTTTCGAGTTTGTTGATTTCTGACGGGGTTAGAAGCCTTTCTAAAACAACTTTCCTACAGGTTTCATAATCCACATCGAGATAAAGAGCACCGATCAGGGCTTCAAATAAATTGCCCGAGATATTTTCGCTCAATGTAGAAGAAGTATCGTTCTGCAAAAAGTTTGTTAAACCGAGATGTTCGCCTAATTTGTTGAGATTTTTTCGGTTCACGATTTTCGATTTCATCTGCGTCAGATATCCTTCATTCGCTTGCGGATAGGTAGAAAACAAATGGCAAGAAATAATAGCACCCAAAACTGCGTCTCCTAAAAACTCCAGCCTTTCGTAATTTTGAGTTGGTTTTTTTGAAGAGGTTTTCAAAGAAAATGCCTCGCGGTAAAGATTGATATTTTGCACACTGCAACCGGTAATCTTGCTGATCTCCGTGCTTAGGTAATAATCTTTTTCGGAAAGGATTTTTTTTCTGTGAACTAGGAATCTAGGAAAATATTTCTTTAACTCCATAGAAATTTTCAATTAGATTTTGGAGAAAAGTACACACGCATTGTGCCCACCAAAGCCAAAAGTATTACTCATCGCAACATTTACCTCTTTTTCCACTGCCTTTTGGAAGGTGAAATTAAGACGGCTGTCTATATTTTCATCATCAGTAAAATGATTAATGGTAGGAGGTACGGTGTTGTGGATAATAGAGTTGATGACAGCGATTGCTTCGATCACTCCTGCAGCACCTAAAAGGTGTCCTGTCATTGATTTAGTAGAGTTAATCTGAATGTCATACGCATGATCGCCTAGCAATTTAGAAATTGCATTAGATTCCGCGATGTCACCCAATGGAGTAGAAGTACCATGCATGTTGATATGATCTACTTCGTCGGCCGTTACACCAGCATCTTCTAAACAATTTTTCATTACCAGGTATGCTCCCAAACCTTCGGGGTGTGGAGCTGTCATGTGATATGCATCAGCACTCATTCCTCCGCCTTTCAACTCAGCGTAGATTGTAGCGCCTCGTTTTTTTGCGTGTTCGTATTCTTCCAAGATGATTGATCCGGCTCCTTCACCCAATACAAAACCATCACGGTCTTTATCAAAGGGTCTTGATGCAGTGGTAGGATCATCATTTCGGGTAGAAAGTGCCATCATGGCATTGAAACCTCCTACGCCACTTGCGGTAACTGCAGCTTCGGAACCTCCACAAACGATGACATCAGCTTTTCCTAATTGAATAAGCATTTTAGCATCGATAAGTGCATTGGCAGATGAAGCGCATGCCGAAACAGTGGTGTAGTTCGGACCATGGAAGCCATATTCAATAGAAATTTGTCCACCAGTAATGTCCGCAATCATTTTAGGAATAAAGAAAGGGTTGAAACGGGGAATTTCGGTATTGGCCCAACCCAAAACTTCGGTTTCAAAGGTTTCTAAACCTCCAATTCCTGAACCCCAAATTACTCCGACTCTGTTTTTATCTAGATCATCCGAAAGAATTCCGGAATGCTCTACAGCTTCACGAGCAGCCACGATTCCGAATTGGGTATTTCTATCCATTTTTTTGGATTCCTTTTTATCGAAATGATCCAATGGATTGAAGTCTTTTACTTCGCAGGCGAATTTGGTTTTGAAGTTTGTGGCATCAAAAAGAGTAATAGGAGCAGCACCGCTCACACCTTTTACAAGGTTTTCCCAGTATTCTTTGGCATTATTTCCGATGGGTGTAATGGCTCCGAAACCAGTAACTACTACTCTTTTTAATTCCATAAATTTTAGATTCTTGTTAATAGAATATTATTTGTTCACTACTTCTTCGATGTAAGTAATAGCGTGTCCTACAGTTGTAATTTTTTCTGCTTGATCATCAGGGATTTGAATGTTGAATTCTTTTTCAAATTCCATAATTAATTCTACAGTATCCAAAGAATCTGCTCCTAAATCGTTTGTGAAGCTTGCTTCTGGAGTTACTTCTGTTTCCTCAACGTCGAGTTTATCAGCGATAATAGCTTTTACTCTTGATGCAATGTCTGACATAGTAATTTATTTTTTAATTAATTGTTAATTGGTGCAAATATATAAAATTCTTTATGATCTGGGATTTTTTTTACTACATTTAATAAATTAGTTATCCGCAGCGCTTGACCTTTTTGGTAGAATTATATATGCTAAGATAACAAATTTTATTGAATCAATTGGCAATGAAAATAATATAAGTAAACGATATTAAATTTTTTTAAAATAAAATAAAAAAAAGCCCGACGTTAATCGGGCTAGTTATTAATTTGATATTTGGTAATTATTTTTTAATCACTTTGAATGATTCGTTTTTACCATCTTGAAGAATAGTACTTACGATATAGGTTCCAGGAGCTAATCTACTCATGTCAAGTTTACCGTTCACTAATTTAGAAGGTACAGCCATTTTTTGACCAGCGATGTTGTAAACATGTACAGTTTCAATGTTACCTTTAGAATTAATTGTTAATACGTCTTTCACAGGGTTTGGATAGAAAGATACAGCCTTGTTACCTGCTTCACCTACTGCTAATAATACACATTCCGCGTCAATAACCCAATTGCTATCGAAGTTTCCTGGAGTATTAGCATTAGTAACTACAGCGTAAGTTGCTCCGCCGTCAACTGATTGATAGTTTGGTTTTGTTTGCCATCCATCATAATATTGATGTCCGATCCAGAAAATTCCTTGTGGAGTTGCAGATTTAGAAGTTACTTGTGCTGCTACCCAATATCTTTTCGCTTCTGTTCCGCTACCTGGTAATGATAAACCGCTAAGAGCCACTGAAAGATCAAAAGTAGCATAATTTGCAAAAGTAGGAGTTAAAGGAGTGATAACTGGAACTAATCCTTCGAATGTTTGAATTACTGCACCTGGTGCACCATTGTTATCATTTAGGATTTTTACCGTTAAATTTCCTATATCTGCTTGTCCGCCTATTGGAACTACGGAAATAGAAACGCTGCTAGGAGAATAAGAATCTGTTCCCATTGGCACGAAGAAATCATTGGCAACTAAGAAATTTGAAGTCTCGCTAATTTTTACGATGTTGTTTGCAAGCGACCAGGTTCCATCGTAAGTTTGGTCGTTACATCCGTATTCCGGCTCTGCAGGTGGTGGAGGTGGAGTTCCACATTTTACAGTTCTAGAGTGTGTGCCATTGCTTCCATCACAATTGTTGCTGAGGTGCGAGTAGAATCTTATTACACCGCTTTCTGTTGGAGTGTAGGTAACCGATCCAGTTCCTGATGCTAAAACAGCGGTTCCGGCTTCATCACCAATAGTGATAAAATAGGATGCATTTGAAGTAGAGAATGTATATTGTGTTCCGGCGATTACGTTTACTTTAGAATATTCATTCAACCATCCTGATGTGGTAATATTTGCAGCGCTTCCATTACAGGTTGGAGTGAACGTTGATGAAGGATATTGTCCTTCGGTCGCAGTTAAACATCCTGTAACTGGTGCAGCAACTGCATCCACCAAAATGTTGTCAACTAAAAGCATAAACATGTCAGTTGAATTATTTACGAACGCAAGTCTGACGTTCGTACCTGCATAAGCTGAAGTATTTACTGTTCTAGTAACCCATGCAGCATCTTCACCAGCTGTACTGTATAATTCAACTGTAAAATCAGCAACGGTGTTTCCTCCATTGGGAGCCAACATCAATTTGTACCCATCTGGATAATCTGCATCCTGTGCTTTAGCGTCCCATTTAAAAGTAGAAGTTCCCGCTGGAATCGCAATTGAAGGAGTTATTAACCAGTCATTGGATGTTCCGGGAGGTGCATACCATGATGTGCTCATAGCGGCATAGTCTCCAGCTGGTCCGCCAAAATTACCGTTTGCACCTTGTTTGTCAATTCTGTTCCATCCTGTAGTAATAAAATTAACAGCAGTAGCGGGTGTTTTTCCATCGACATCCAGTATGGTCCATGCTTCGAAGCCTGGTCCACTTCCATCAAAGTTTTCTTGGAAAACAGTTGCTTTTCCGTGTACCGCAGACTTAGCACCATTGGATAATGATGCTAGTGCACTAGAAGTCGCATTAGACTTTTTAACCTTTCCACTATTTGTAGTAGACGGGTATTTCGATACCTGTCTCTCAATTGTTTTCGGAGACTGGCCGAAAACCATGCATGACGTTAAAGCCAGCATGCACAAAGATAATTTTTTGCTCATAGGTCTTGAATTTAATTAAACAATCATTTTAATGGTACCAAGTTATGAAAATTTATCAAAAAAACAAGTTTTTATTTAGGTATTTATCAAAAAAAATAATATTATTCTGATTTTATCTCTGTTGAACGTCAATTATGGATACTATTTCTAATGAATGAAACTATTATAAAATCACGATTAAGTACCAGTTTGTATCACCTGTACGCTATTATAGCACTGAAATAATTAAGAATTAAATAAATTAATCCTTAATTGTGAATTGAGAATTTTATAATAATTTAAATGGTGAACCACTCATTAGCCAGGCTTGCGGCTAATCTCGCGGTTCTTTCGGCGATGTCTAATGATGGATTAACTTCTGCGATATCCATCGCAATGAGTTTTTCATTTTTCAGAATGTGTTTGAAATAATGCATGAAGGCGGAATCTGCCATAATTCCGTTGTACGCAGTTGCGGAGACACCTGGTGCAATTGCTGCATTGAAAACGTCCATACAGATCGTGAGGTATAAAACATCAACTCCAGCTAGGAATGCGTCGATTTTTTGATAAATGTTGGGCAAATTTTCGAAGAAAAGCTCGTCTGCCAGGATATATTTCATCCTAAATTGATGCGCGGTATCGAATAATTTTAAAGTGTTGGAGTTTTTCTGAATTCCTATATGAAGTGAATGAATTTCTCCCTCCTGCGCGATTTGATAAAATCCGGTTCCGGAACTTGCACCAATGTTCGGGTCAATTTCTCGGTTGTCGAAATGGGCGTCAATGTTGATAATTCCTACTCTTTTATCGGGAAACGCTTGTTTGATTCCAGAATAGTGTGCAAACGTAACTTCGTGCCCGCCACCGAAAACAAGGGATTTTCCTTTTCTTTTTAAAACAACGGCTATTTTATTTGCGAGTTCTTTTTGGGATTTTTCTAAATTTCGATCTTCGCAAGTAATATTCCCAAAATCTTTTAAAACAAATGCAGGATTTACCACCGGAAAATTGGCGGTATTTTTCCTTATAATATCAGGTGCGTCTTTTGCGCCGACTCTTCCTCTATTTCTTCTCACGCCTTCGTCAACGGCAAATCCATGAAGAACGAAATCGTTTGGTGAAATAGAAGCGTAATCGGTTTCCAAAGAGACTCTTTGAAATATCCGGTGATATAATGGATCCTCACCATCGAAGCGTCCTTGCCAAATCATATTTTTAATTTAGGAATTTGGAAATGGGTAATTTCGAGAATTAATTATTATTAATAGATTCAGTTTTCATTTTGGAAGCATAAGCCATTGCAGCTTCTTTTACCCAAGAATGCTCGCGTTGCGCTTTTCTTTTTGTCTCCAAACGTTTCTTGTTGCAAGGTCCGTTTCCTTTCAGAACGTCCATGAATTCGTCCCATGGCAGCTCACCAAAATCGTAATGCCCCGTTTCCTCATTCCATTTTAATTGCTCATCGGGAATTTTTAATCCCAGGAATTCCGCTTGCGGAACAGTTACGTCGATGAATCTTTGTCTTAAAGAATCGTTGCTTTCGCGTTTTACACGATAGTTCATTGATTTTTGTGAATTCGGCGAAGCGTCGTCATTCGGTCCGAACATCATTAGTGCAGGCCACCAAAAACGATTTAGCGCTTCTTGTGCCAAATCTTTCTGCTCTTTGGTTCCGCGACAAAGCGTCATTAATATTTCATAACCTTGTCTTTGGTGGAAAGATTCTTCTTTGCAGATTCTTACCATTGCCCGGGAATATGGGCCGTAAGAATTTCCCATCAACATTACTTGATTCATAATCGCAGCGCCATCAACCAGCCAGCCAATTGCGCCAATATCTGCCCAAGAAAGCGCCGGGTAATTGAAAATGCTGGAATATTTTGCCTTACCCGAAAGCATTTCATTATAAGTGGAATCGCGATCGGCGACTATTTCTCCGTTGTTTAAAGTCTCGGTTGCGGCATATAAATAAAGTCCGTGTCCGGCTTCATCTTGAATTTTTGCCAAAAGTGCCATTTTTCTTCGAAGTGATGGAGCTCTGGTAATCCAGTTCGCTTCGGGGAGCATTCCTACAATCTCGGAATGTGCGTGTTGGGAAATTTGCCGAACTAAAAGTTTTCGGTAATCATCGGGCATTACGTCTTTAGGTTCTACCTTGTTTTCTGCCTGTACGTATGCTAAAAATTTTTCTAAATGTTCCATATTTCACCGCGGATGCGTTGTTTTAATTAAACTCAAAATATCAGAGTTTGGTATCGCTTAAATCATCTTTAAGGTAAATTCCGACTTTGGAATTGATGAATTCACCAGCAACAAAATTGATGGTTTTGTCGTTGTTTATAATTTGGTATTCTTTGAAGAAATACACATTTCCCTCGTAAGGCCCTTTTACTTCTACCTTTTTATTTACGCAATGCCAATAATGATTCCAAATGTTGGTTCCGTCAATATTGAAAGCTTCATTTTCGTTAATCGCTTTAGCGAATTTCCATTGTGCCATAATAGAAAGTGTTTTTAATCTGTTTCGAATAGTGTTAAACGTCGTAATTCAGCATCACCACATTTGTTGTTGGGTGACATTGGCAAGTTAGTACAAAGCCTCTCGCAACTTCATCTTCGGTCAATGCGAAATTTTTCTCCATGAAAACTTCGCCTTCCATCACCTGGGCTCTGCAGGTACAGCAAACGCCTCCTTTGCAAGCGAAAGGAACCGGTAATTTATCATGTAGAGCTTGGTCTAAGATACTTTTCTTTTTTGAATTAAGGTGGAAAGAATATTCGTCGTCATCAATAATTAAGGTGACCATGCTTTCGATATTTGGGATGGCCTTGAATTCGTCACTCATTTCTGCATTTTCGTCATCATCCGGTGCGGCGTAATATTCGTACATGATTTGCAATGAAGGAACTTTTTTATCTTTTTTCAAGAATTCCGCCACTTCCTTGATCATATCTGCAGGTCCGCAAATGAAATAAGTAGCTTCCTGAGCCTGGATATCCGTGAATTTTTCTAATAAAAGATTCAGTTTTTCGGCAGAAATCCTTCCTTCAAACAATTCGTCTTCAAAATGTTTTTCGCGAGAAAGTAGATAAATAACCTGCAATCTTCCTTCGAATTTAGGCACCAATTCATCAATTTCTTTTTTGAAAATAATATCGTTGAGGCTCTTATTGCTGAAAAACAAGTACGCTTTGCTTTTTGGTTCTTGGTAAAGCGCTTCTTTTAAGTTTGATAGCACCGGCGAAATTCCGCTTCCTGCTGCAATTCCTACGTAAGTTTTTTCATTGGAAGGATGGTAATGAGTGTAAAAATGTCCCATCGGTGCGGAAACTTCTACCGTGTCACCGCATTTTAAATTTTGGTTTAAAAAAGTGGAGACTTTACCGTTTTCCAAATGTTTTACAAGAATTTCCAAGGAAGTGTTTCCCTCGGTTGGAGCATTTACAATCGAATAGGAGCGGCGCAAAACTTCTTCCCCAAAAACAAATCTCACATTCAAATATTGTCCTTGTATGAATGAAAATTCGTGTCTTAAATTTTGAGGGATTTCGAAAGCAATATTCACCGAATCGTTTGTTTCCTTCGCTACTTTGATGGTTTTTAAAGGATGAAAATGATGCATATTTTAGTTTAAAACTTAAAAAAACTGATTTTAACAAATATACTTATTTTTTAATGGTAAAAAAGAGGTTTTCAAAATCGTGAGTTTTCAGTAAGGTATTTTTCGAAAAGAAAATATCGAACTTTTTGTGCGTGCACAAAAGTTTTTCTAAAAGCTTTCGGAAATTTTGTCTTAATACATTCGTTTTCAACTATTTGTTTCGGAAAATTTGTCTTTTATCGCAGGAGAATTTGCTTTAAGAATAGTTTTTGCAATGATTGTTGTGATTAACAAAATGGTTGATAATAATTTTAAGAATTCATGATTTATAATGGGTTCTTAATAATTTATAACTTAAAAAAAATCCTAATTTTATATAAACTAAAAAAAACTTATTAATATGAATTTAAATCAATACACCGTAAAATCGCAAGAAGCGATCCAAAAAGCGCAACAAATCGCCATGGAATTTGGCAACCAGAGTATTGAGCCGCAACATCTTTTGGAAGGTATCTTCCAAAGTGATGAAAATATATCGAAATTTTTATTGAAAAAATCTGAAGTGGACGATACCCTTGTTCGCGACAGAAACCGTGAAAGCATTGAAGCCCTTCCGAAAGTAGAAGGCGGAAATATTTACCTTTCACAATCTGCCAACAAAGTTTTATTAGAAGCTCCCAATATCGCCAAAAAAATGGGCGACGAATATGTAACGATTGAACATTTATGGTTGGCTTTATTGGAAGTTTCCTCCCTAGTTTCAAAAATGTTGAAAGATATGGGCGTTACCAAATCTCTTTTGGAAGGCGGAATTAAGGAACTTCGCAAAGGTTCCAAAGCGACTTCTGCAAGTTCAGAGGAAACTTATCAAAGTTTAAATAAATATGCAAAAAATTTCAACGAACTTGCTGCAGAAAGAAAATTAGATCCCGTTATTGGTCGTGATGAAGAAATCCGCAGAGTTTTACAAATTTTATCGAGAAGAACGAAAAACAATCCCATCCTAATTGGAGAACCAGGCGTTGGAAAAACCGCAATTGCAGAAGGAATTGCACACCGAATTATTTCAGGCGACGTTCCGGAAAATTTGATGGATAAAACTTTGTATTCTTTAGATATGGGGGCTTTGATCGCAGGTGCGAAATACAAAGGTGAGTTTGAAGAAAGATTGAAATCTGTAGTGAATGAAGTGATTAAATCAGATGGACAAATTATTTTGTTTATTGATGAAATTCACACTTTGGTGGGAGCCGGCGGTGGCGAAGGCGCGATGGATGCAGCAAATATCCTAAAGCCTGCTTTGGCAAGAGGGGAACTGAGAGCGATTGGAGCTACAACTTTAAATGAATATCAAAAATATTTTGAAAAAGACAAAGCGCTCGAAAGACGTTTCCAAAAAGTAATGGTGGAAGAGCCGGATACGGAATCTGCAATTTCGATTTTGCGTGGAATCAAAGATAAATATGAAGCTCACCATAAAGTTCGAATCAAAGATGAGGCAATTATCGCCGCTGTAGAAATGTCGCAGCGTTATATTTCCGACCGTTTTTTACCGGATAAAGCGATTGATTTGATTGATGAAGCTTCTGCAAAATTGAGAATGGAAATCAATTCAAAACCAGAAGAATTGGATGTTTTGGATAGAAAACTGATGCAGCTGGAAATTGAATTGGCAGCGATTTCAAGAGAAGGAAATGAAACTAAAATCAATCATTTAAAAGAAGATATTGCCAAAATTCAAGAAGAGCGTAACGCTTTAAATGCAAAATGGTTGGCTGAAAAGCAAAAATCTGAAGATTTAACCGCAATTAAGAAAGAAATTGAAGCTTTAAAATTAGAAGCTGAAAGAGCTTCCAGAGTAGGTGATTATGCAAAAGTTGCTGAAATTCAGTACGGAAAACTTCGCGAAAAAGAAGAAGAACTTAAAAAGCTGGAGCTTGAAATGCAGAATAATGAAAATGAGTTGATTAAAGAAGAGGTTACTGCTGAAAATATCTCGGAAGTGATTTCAAAATGGACCGGTATTCCCGTAACAAAGCTTCTGCAATCCGAGAGAGAAAAACTCCTTCATTTGGAAGAAGAGCTTCATAAGAGAGTGGTGGGTCAGGAAGAAGCGATTTCTGCCGTTGCCGACGCCATCCGTAGAAACAGAGCCGGGCTTAATGATGAGAAAAAACCAATCGGTTCCTTCCTTTTTTTAGGAACTACCGGAGTCGGAAAAACAGAGCTGGCCAAAGCTTTGGCGGAATTTCTTTTTGATGATGAAAATAACATGACCAGAATCGATATGAGCGAATATCAAGAAAGGCATTCGGTTTCACGCTTGGTTGGTGCGCCTCCTGGATATGTGGGCTACGACGAAGGAGGTCAGTTGACCGAAGCGGTTCGCAGAAGACCTTATTCTGTGGTGCTTTTGGATGAGATCGAGAAAGCGCATCCCGATGTTTTTAATACTTTGTTGCAGGTTTTGGATGATGGAAGATTGACGGATAACAAAGGTAGAGTCGTGAATTTCAAAAATTCAATTATCATTATGACTTCCAATTTGGGCTCGCATTTGATTCAGGAAAATTTTGAAAATATTACGGATGATAATGTGCAAGAAGTTGTCAATAAGACCAAAGATGAGGTTTTCGGGCTCTTGAAACAAACATTAAGACCGGAATTCCTGAACAGAATCGATGAAATTGTGCTTTTCCAACCTCTGACCAAAAGCGAGATCGGAAAAATTGTACATTTCCAACTTCGCGGTTTCAATAAAATGCTTGAAAAAAGAGGAATTTTTATGACCGCTACGCAAGATGCGATCGATTATCTCACCAAAAAAGGTTACGATCCGAGTTTCGGAGCTAGACCGCTCAAAAGAGTTTTGCAGCAAGAAGTTTTGAATAAATTGTCCAAAGAAATTCTTGCAGGAAACGTGAACGATGGCGACCGAATTACCCTCGATTATTTCGAGGAGACAGGATTGGTTTTCAGACCTACTGAATAATTTTTAAATATTGATAATAACAAAAGCAATCGGAAACGGTTGCTTTTTTTGGTAATTTTAATGAATAATGATATGCTTTGAATAATTTTCAATAGAATTTAAATATATATAATTTAAATTTAATAGTTTTTATTTATTAAAATTGATTATAATTAGTTTTTTTAGTGCTTTATTTAAAAAATTAATAAGCTGACTTTCATTTAATTAAATTTTTTTCAACAAAATAATTGATTTGTTGATGAAAAAAGTATTGCACAGTAATTTTCAACTCTATAAATTCGTTTCTTCAAAATTAATATTTATAGACTATGAAAAAATTGTTAATGGGAGCATTTGCTTTGTCAATGCTTGCTGCGTGTAATTCCGTTGATGATCATTTGATGAATCAAGAAGGAAATGATTTAAATGCAAATACCAATGGTGTAGTTTCTCAACGTATTTGTCCTTCAGAAGAAATTAGGAAAGAAGCTTTGGCGAAAAATCCTGATTTAATGGAAAAATTTACTGAGAACGAAAGGTTGACTAGAGAATATGCGCAGAATTTGGCTCTGGGAAAAGTTTTGGCCGATGGAACTCTTGAAATCCCTGTGGTGGTGAATGTTCTGTACAGAACTTCGGCGGAGAATATTTCTGATGCACAAATTGCTTCGCAAATCGCTACTTTAAATAAAGACTACGGAGGAACCAATGCCGATGTGTCCAAAATCCCTGCTGAATTTACCTCTGTTGCAGCAGGTGATACTAAAATCAGATTCAGATTGGATCGCGTAGTACGTAAATCAACTACGGTGAGAACGTGGAAAACCAATGACGCGATGAAAAAATCCTCAACCAAAGGACAAGATGCATACCAACCGTCCAATTACTTCAATATTTGGATCGTTGGAGATATGGGTGGTGTTTTGGGCTATGCAACATTCCCTGAATCTGCTGGGCTTTGGAATGATGGTGTGGTAATCGCAGGGAAATATTTCGGAAATACTTCTTCAGCGCCTTACAACTTGGGTAGAACCGCCACTCACGAAGTAGGACATTACCTGAATTTGCGTCATATTTGGGGCGACGGAAACTGTGCAACTGATTATGTAAATGATACGCCGACTCAACAAGACAAAAATTTCGGAAAACCAACGTATCCTCAGTATGACCTTTGTGGAGGAGTAAACAGATCAATCCAATTCATGAATTACATGGATTATGTGGATGATGCTGCAATGTATATGTTCTCTGCTGGTCAGAAAGCGAGAATGCAAGCAAGTACCAGTGCTGCTGGACCAAGATCAGGGCTTAGATTTTATTAAAATTATATTGTTATTTACAAGAAGGTCTGTCGGTTTTCCGGCGGATCTTTTTCTTTTTTTTAATGATTTAATTTTCTGAATTCAAAAAAATCAAGGGAATGCTGATTTTTTCTTGAAGATTGAAATACGATCTGCTTGAAAATTAATTAATTGATTTTCAGTATTAATGAACCGTTTTGGGAAAATAAATTATAGATAATTTTGAAATCTCAAAAATATTATATTTCTTTGCCTAGTTCTAATGCTTTCAAGAGCTGACGAATAAATTTTTTTTCATCATTTGTGTTTATCCACCGGAGTCATCTGGTGGATTTTTCTTATCTGAATTTAGGCTCTGCAATAACAGTAAATTGATCTGATGGTTACAAGAGATTTCCACGTCGGTCAATAATGGTGCGAATTGTAAAATAAGCATTAATATTAAAAAAAATGCTTTATCCAACGATTATATTTCTCTGGGACCGAATAGTAGAGCATTTCAATAACTTTCCGTACTTTTGCCCCTCGAAAATACTCATTACTAATTGCTTAATATATATGTTGTCAGTTCAAGGCTTAGGTCTTCATCACTCAGGAAATTATCTTTTTCAAAACGTCAACTTCACCATCAAAAAGGACGATAAAATTGGTCTAGTTGGTAAAAACGGAGCTGGAAAATCCACTTTGCTGAAAATGCTTACCGGAGAAATCAATTTCTACGAAGGAAACATCGTTCCTGAAGGAAATATCACCATCGGATTTCTAAAACAAGATCTAGATTTCGTAAAAGGACGCACCGTTTGGGATGAAACTTTGCAGGCTTTTGAGCAGATTAATGCGATGAAAAACGAACTCGATGAGGTGAATCATCAGTTGGTGACCAGAACTGATTATGAGAGTGATTTTTATGAGAATTTGATCCACAGAATGACGGAACTGAACGATCTTCTGATGCACCATGACGCATACAATTTAGAAGGTGATGTGGAAAAAGTATTGCTCGGGCTTGGTTTTAAAGCTGATGATTTCAATAAAATTACCGACGAGTTTTCAGGAGGGTGGCGAATGAGAATTGAATTGGCTAAGTTGCTTCTTCAGAAAAACGATTTGATGCTTCTGGATGAGCCAACCAACCACCTCGACATGGAATCCATCATCTGGTTGGAAGAATTTTTGAAGGATTACCCCGGCGCAATCGTTTTGGTGAGCCACGATAAGCAATTCATGACTTCGGTTTGTAACCGAACTTTCGACATTAATAATAAAAAAGTCGACGATTATAAAGCCAATTATACCAAATATTTGGAACTGAGCAAGGAACGTAAAGAAAAATTAACACAAGCTAAGAAAAACCAAGATGCCGAAATCAAACAGATGGAGGATAACATCAATCGGTTCCGGGCAAGCGCTACGAAAGCTTCTTTTGCGCAGTCTTTAATTAAAAAACTCGATAAAATTGAGCGAATAGAAATCGACAATGAAGATGTTTCGAAGTTCAATATTCGTTTCGTGCAGTCTATTGTTCCGGGGAAAGTAATTTTCGAGGCCAAAAATCTTGGAAAATCTTATGGAAATAAGCAAGTTTTCGATAAAGTTGATTTCTTTGTAGAACGTGGAGATAGAATCGCGTTGTTGGGACAAAACGGACAGGGAAAAACCACATTGGCAAAAATCCTTGCCGGTGAAATTAAAGATTATTCCGGCGAATGGGAATTGGGACATAACGTGAATATTGGCTATTTTGCCCAAAATCAGGAAGAAGTTCTCACACCGAATAAAACCGTTTTGGAAGAAGCCGAAGATGCTGCAACCGAAGAAACCCGCCCGAGAGTAAGAGATTTGCTCGGAAGTTTCCTTTTCCAAGGTGAAGATGTGCAGAAAAAAACCAAAGTACTTTCCGGTGGGGAAAGAAACCGTTTGGCTTTGTGTAAACTCTTGTTGCGTCCGTTCAATACCTTGATTATGGATGAGCCGACAAACCACCTTGATATTCAATCCAAAGAAATTATTAAGCTTGCTTTGCAGAAATTCGAAGGAACACTGATTGTGATTTCCCACGACAGAGAATTTTTACAAGGATTAACGGATAAAATATTCGAATTCCGCGATGGAAGAATGAAGGAATTCCTGGGTGATGTAAATGAATATCTGGAATTCAGACAGAAAGAAAGCATCCGCGAGGTTTCCGCCGAAAAATCAAAACTTCAGGAAATGCGCAATGAGCCAGTCGTAGAAAAAGTGGTTGAAAAACCGGTCGAGAAAAAACCGGTAATTGTTTCGAAAGACCAGAAGAACATTCAGAATAAAATTAAAAAGATTGAAGAAAAAATCTCAGATCTGGAACTGAAAATCGAAGAAATGGAAGCGGGTTTTGCTAAAGAAAATCCTTCCCAAGAAACTTTAGAAATATATAAAACTAAAAAAGAGGAACTGGATTTGGCTTTGCAGGAATGGGAATATCTGGGGACTCAGCTGGATTAAGGATGTTTGAAAACCCAAAATATAAAGTCACCGAACAAACTCGGTGACTTTTTTCGTTTCATGAAGATGATAAAACTTCGGGTACTCAACTTCCTCTTCCAACTAAAATTCGCTATATTTGAAACTTAATCAAATTGCTATGACACACAAACCGGTAGAAGGTTTTTCCAAGCTATCAAAACAAGGAAAAATTGATTGGATTGTCAACGAATATTTAGAAGGAGACCAATCTTACGAACAAGTACTTAAACAGTACTGGAATGAAAATCCGGAGCTACAAAAGCTTCACGAAGAGTTTTCCGAAAACACCATTTCCAATTTTTATATGCCTTACGGTATTGCACCCAACTTCCTTATCGATGGAAAATTACTGGCGCTACCCATGGCAGTAGAGGAAAGCTCTGTGGTTGCCGCCGCTTCAAAAGCAGCCAAATTCTGGATTGATAAAGGCGGTTTTAAAACGACCATTATCAACACTAAAAAACTGGGTCACACCCATTTTATTTTAGAGGTGGAACCTCATAAAGTGCTTCATTTTTTTAATTTTAAATTAAAGAAAAAACTTTTTGAAGCTACCGAGGAAATTACCAAAAACATGCGCAATCGCGGCGGCGGAATTCTCAATATCCGATTGATCGACAAAACGGCCGATATGGAAAATTATTTCCAACTGAAAGCCAGTTTCGATACCGTGGATTCCATGGGCGCAAATTTCATCAATTCTTGTTTGGAGCAGTTTGGAAAGACTTTAAAAGAGGAAGTTTCGAAAGAAGAAACCTTTACACAGGAAGAAAAAGATTCTTTGCAAATTGTGATGAATATTTTGTCAAACTTCACTCCAGATTGTATCGTAAGAGCTGAAGTTTCTTGTAAAATTGAAGACCTGAACGACGACAGCGGAATTACCAATGAAGAATTTGCAACCAAATTCAAACGCGCCGTAACCATTGCCGAAATTGAACCATTCCGCGCAACCACCCACAACAAAGGAATTATGAATGGGGTTGATGCAGTGGTGATTGCAACCGGAAACGATTTCCGAGCGACCGAAGCCTGTGCGCATGCGTACGCAGCAAAAGACGGAAAATACAGCAGTTTGACGCATTGTACCATCGATAACGGAATTTTTAGGTTTTGGATTGACCTGCCGATTTCAGTTGGTGTGGTAGGTGGTTTGACGAATCTTCATCCGCTCGTGAAATTTTCTTTGGCACTTTTAGGAAAACCTTCTGCGCAGGAATTGATGAGTATTTTGGCGGTTTCCGGATTGGCTCAGAATTTTGCTGCCCTGCGATCGCTGGTGACTACAGGAATCCAAAAAGGACATATGAAAATGCATCTTCTGAATATCTTGAATCAGTTGGGCGCAACGGAGGAAGAGAAAAATCATTTTGTGACCTATTTTAAAGACAAAACCGTGTCGCATCACGAAGTAATCAATGAATTTAATCATTTAAGAAATAAATAATACAGAGATGTTTCAACTATTTTTAGGGCTTTTGCTATTAATTTTCGGTATATTTCTGAAACTTACTAAAGAGCAAGGATTTGCCAAATCAAAGCGGTTTTGGTGGATGTTTGTTTTAATTGGTATCTTGTGCATGGTGGCACAAATCTTTATCATGAATCAAAAAGGAGAATTATAATATGAAGACATTTACATTAGTTGTCGGCGCGGTTTACGGACTGCTTTCCGTGATTTTAGGAGCGTTTGGAGCGCATGCTTTCAAGAAAATTTTATCGGTAGAAAGACTCGAAAGTTTCGAAACCGGCGTGAGATATCAAATGTATTCTGCATTGTTTTTACTCATTGTGGGTTATATTTTAAAATTTGAAACGCCTGCGGAAAAGTGGATTTCTATTTTAATGATCGTTGGAACCTTCTTGTTTTCGGTCAGCATTTATTTCTTAAGTTTCAGCGAAGTTTGGAATGCCAATTTGAAATTTCTCGGTCCAATAACGCCACTTGGCGGACTTTTGATGATTATTTCTTGGGCAATGCTGATTTTTTATTTTTTAAAACATAAAATTTAAAATCACTTTCGAAAATGTTCTTTTTCATCGCGGGAAATACCAAAAAATTAGTAGGACAGGAAACTCGGAAAATCAATAAAAACGGGTTGATGGTGAATGCTGAGATTAAAATTTTCAAAAGCTACATTACCTTGTTTTTTATTCCGCTGATTCCGATTGGCAAATCGTACAGCATTTATATTCCGCATTCCGATGAGTATTATGAGAGCAATTATTTCTCGAAAATGCCGGATGAGTATTTGGAAATCTGCAAAGAAGCAGCAAGAAATTATTAAAAAATGATGGGTTCTGGCATCAGTCTTCCAACTTTTTCTTAAATTTGTCAATCTTTTAAAAAAATAAAAATCTAATTAAAATATTATGAATCTTCACGAGTATCAATCCAAAGAGATTTTAGCAAAATACGGCGTAAATATCCAGCGCGGTTTTGTAGCAAACAATGTGGATGAAGCAGTAGATGCGGCAAAAAAATTAAAAGAATTAACCGGTGCAGAGGGTTGGGTAGTAAAAGCTCAGGTTCACGCAGGTGGACGTGGTAAAGGTGGAGGTGTAAAGTTTTCCCCAAACTTGGAGAAATTGAAGGAAAATGCACAAAACATCATTGGAATGCAGTTGGTAACTCCACAAACTTCCGCTGAGGGTAAAAAAGTAAACTTCGTTTTGGTTGCAGAAGATGTGTACTATCCGGGACCATCTGAAACCAAAGAATTTTATGTTTCTATTCTTTTGGACAGAGCTTTAGGGAAAAATACTGTGGTATATTCTACCGAAGGAGGCATGGATATTGAGCACGTTGCTGAAGTAACTCCGCATTTAATTCATAAAGAAGTAATCGATCCGGCTTTCGGATTGCAAGGTTTCCAAGCGAGAAAAATCGCTTTCAATCTTGGCTTATCAGGAAATGCTTTCAAAGAATTCACCAAATTCATCACCAATCTTTACAATGCTTACGTAGGAATTGATGCTTCACTTTTCGAAATCAACCCGGTTTTGAAAACCTCTGATGATAAAATTATCGCTGTAGATGCAAAAGTTTCTTTAGATGACAACGCACTGTTCCGTCACAAAGATTTAGCGCTATTAAGAGATACAAGGGAAGAAGATCCTACCGATGTAGAAGCTGGTGAAGCTGGTCTGAACTTCGTAAAATTGGATGGTGACGTAGCTTGTATGGTAAATGGAGCTGGTTTGGCAATGGCAACCATGGATATCATTAAATTATCAGGTGGTAACCCGGCAAACTTCTTGGACGTAGGGGGAACTGCTGATGCAGAAAGAGTGCAAAAAGCATTTGGAATCATCCTGAAAGATCCAAACGTAAAAGCAATTCTGATCAACATTTTCGGTGGTATCGTACGTTGCGACCGTGTAGCACAGGGTGTTGTGGACGCTTACAAAGCAATGGGAAGCCTTCCTGTTCCTTTGATCGTTCGTCTTCAAGGTACCAACGCTGTTGAAGCTAAGCAATTGATCGATAATTCAGGTCTTCCAGTGCATTCAGCAATTACTTTGGAAGAAGCTGCCAACAAAGTAAAAGAAGTTTTAGGAAACTAAAATTTTCAAATAAATAAGAAATCCGTTCGATTAATTTTGAACGGATTTTTTTGTTTTTAGGAGCCGGGAACCTGCTTTCCGCTATATCTTTTTTGCCATTGCGAACTAGGTGAAGAAACCTGTTGGAAAATTCGGAAACGCAATGTCAAAAAAGGATGCCGCTTCAATCAGGGCTAGGGATTTGCGTAAAAAATTTCAGTCGTAATGAAACCTACATTTTGCGATTAGAATTTCATTTTCCCCATATTTATAAATTAAGCGATGTTCATCATCAATCCTGCGTGACCAAAATCCTGAATATTTATGTTTCAGTGGTTCTGGTTTGCCAATTCCTTCAAATGGGCTTCTTGAAATATCTTTTAATAAATCATTGATGCGTTTTAGTTTCTTTTTATCTGTTTTCTGCCAATAGAGATAATCTTCCCACGATTCATCAACAAAGGTATATTTCATATCATTCCTCTATTAAATTCTTAGAAAATGATTTTCCATTTTTCAGTTTTTCAATAGCAGAATCTAAACGCTGTTCGTTGGTTCTCGAAGACAATTCGTAATTGGTAGCCATAAGGGAATTATATTCTTCTAGAGACATTACAACAATTCCTGAATCTTTCCCACGATTAATAATTAGGGTTTCAAAATTTTTGGCCACCTTATCCAGATATGATTTTATGTCTTTCCTGAAATCTGAAACATTCGTAATAAGCATAATTTGTATTTTATTTTGTACAAATATACGTACAAATATCAAAATGAAACTATTTTTGTTGCGAATTCCCTTCTGTTTTTATTCAGCAGCAGTCCCGCTGTCAATCTGCGTCTGTGTTGCCAGCTGAATTCCGTTGTCATCAAGTTTTTTCTTGATTCTTAAAAGCGCCTCGCTCCGTACATGAGAAATTTTTTCGCCAGCTTTCATTTGGAATCTCGCTTCCAGATAAAAAATCCCGAAACTTTGTTTCAGAAAAATTACTTCTGCAGAATCTGTATTATCGGCAAAATCGAAAGTTTGGATTTCATCCAAGATCACCTTTTTGGCTTTTTCTAAATCCTCAGTATTAGGAATTTCTAAATCAATGAATACTTTTCTTTGCGACGACGCTGAAAAATTCATGAATGGCGCACTGAAAATAAGCTGATTTGGGATATATACCTTCTTACCTTCATCAGTGATAACTTTAGTGGTCAGAAAACCAATGTCTTCAACTGTTCCGGAAATTCCCTTGATGGAAACATAATCACCCACAGCAAATGCTTTATCGAAACTGATCAGCATCCCCGAAAACATTGATGAAACCAAATCTTTCAGCGCAACCCCGGCGATGACCCCCGCAACTCCCAAACTTCCTAGGAATTTCATTACAAAACCACCCAAGCCCATAATTTCAAAAGCGATAAATGCGCCCATTAAAATAATGAGGAATTTGAAAACCCCGATCAGCGTGACGATTGAGTTGTTTTTGCTTTTCGGGAAAAGCCGGTGAAAAATCTTTACTGAAACTTTACTCAGATAAGAGCTCATCATCAGAATCAGAACAAAGACAATAATTCCTACAGCGATATTGGGTGTGGTTTCAGCGAATTTGGTGTACCAGCGTTCCAGAACGCGGTAAACGATATCTATGTATTTAATTTTAGTTACATCTACTTCCATAATTCAAATATATCTATTTTAAAAGGTTTTGACCAAACAAATTTCAGTCGAGATAATTGTTAACGGAAAAACTTGAAAATTCATTATCTTTGTCCCCCACAAGAAGAACGGCCTGTTGATTCCGGGAAACCGGGGTAGGAAAGTCCGGACACCATAGAGCAGCAAAGCGGGTAACACCCGTCGGTCGCAAGATCAGGACCAGTGCAACAGAAAGTATGTATATTAATTTATAGTGAAACCAGGTAAACTCTTTGCGGTGCAATGTTAAGTATATCGGATTTTTTCAGCAATGAAAATAGGAGTTGCTCGCTCCAAAAACCGAGGGGTAAACAGCTAAAGCTTTGCAGCAATGTAAAGCGCAGATAAATAACAGGCATTTTCGCTATGGCGAATTTACAGAATCCGGCTTACAGTTTTTCTTGTGGTTTTTATTTAAAGCAATCAGTACTTAATCATGAATTATCATAAATAGATTACTCAAATGCTCAAACACTCAAAAACTCATTCGCTTTCCAACTGTTTTCTCGCACTTTCCAATGCTTTCTGGTCTTCTGCTGAAAGTTTAGGGAATTTCAAATCCATGCCTTCCAGCGCATCGATAATAATCTGAATTGCTGCAACTCTGGCAAACCATTTATCATCACCGGGAATTACAAACCACGGAGCATGATCTTTCGAAGTTTCGTTGATGGCCTTTTCGTAAGCGTTCATGTATTCGTCCCACAGTGCGCGCTCGGACAAATCTCCCAACGAGAATTTCCAATTTTTTTCTTGCTCATCGATGCGGTTCAGAAATCTTTTTTTCTGTTCTTTTTTAGAAATATTCAGGAAGATTTTAATAATGGTGGTTCCGTTATTGGCCAGATGTTTTTCGAAATTACGGATGCTTTCGTAGCGGTTTTCCCAGAATTCATCATCGAATTCTTCTACCGAATCCCAAACTTTTTCGTTGAGGTTGTATTCCGGATGTACTTTGCAAACCAAAACACTTTCGTAATGACTTCTGTTGAAAATTCCGATTTTTCCTTTCTCCGGAAGTGCGATATAATGTCGCCACAAAAAATCATGAGAATATTCCTTATAACTTGGCGATTTAAAACTGTGTACTTCGCAGCCTTGCGGATTTACTCCTCCGAAAACGTGCTCAATTAAGGAGTCTTTTCCGGCAGCATCCATCGCTTGAAGTACGACTAATAAAGATTTTCCGGAATCTGCATACAACCTTTCCTGTAGTTCTCGGAGCTTTGTTTTTTCTTCAAAAAGCATTTTTTTGCCTGCTTCCTTATTTAAATCGCCTTTGTATTTGGTGGCTAATTCTTTAATTGAAATTTTCCCTTTGGCGATAAAGTTATCGCTGAAATCTAAATCCATATCTGTTATTTTCATTAAAAATAAAAAAAATCACTCCAATGATGAAGTGATTTTAGAAAATATTTTTTTTGCAATTACAATCCTGCTGTTTTCTTTACTGCTTTTTTAGCTTTTGCAGGTACGGCTTTAGTGCTGTTGTTGAGTGCAGCATCTGACGCAGTAGCTTTCATCTCTCTAGCTTCTTCAGCTTTTGCTGCAACTTCGTCGGCACCTTCTACCACACCTTTGATGTTGATTACAGATCTGCTGTTAACAGGATCGTTGGAATATACTTCAATTATTTTGGTGAAAGGACCAACAATTTTGGTATTATAACCCACTTTGATTTGTGCAGTTTTTCCAGGCATAATAGGATCTTGGCTCCACTCCGGAGTGGTACATCCGCAAGATGCTTGAACTTTAGAAATAATCAAAGGTTTGTCGCCAGTGTTTTTTACTACAAACATTCGGTGTCCGTCCGAACCATTTTTCACAGTACCGTAATCATGCGTTGTTTTATCAAAAGAAATGGTCTGTGCAGAGGCCAATGCGAAAGATGCAGTTAGAAATAATCCTGCTAATACTTTTTTCATATTTTTAAATGTTATATTGATGTTTTGATAAAATTATATGGACAAAGTTAAAAATTATTTCAATAGGTAAATAATTTTTTTTATTTACCTATTTTTGCACCGATTTAGACAAAGTTAAGATTTATGCAGATTTCAGAAAAATATAATCCAAAAGATACCGAAAATAAATGGTACAGTTACTGGCTCGAAAATAATTATTTCCATTCCGAGCCCAACGAGAAACCACCATACACCGTTGTGATTCCTCCACCGAACGTTACGGGGATTCTTCACATGGGTCATATGCTGAACAATACCATTCAGGATGTTTTGGTAAGAAGAGCGAGAATGCAGGGCTTCAACGCTTGTTGGGTTCCTGGTACCGATCACGCTTCTATCGCAACCGAAGCTAAAGTAGTTGCTAAACTGAAGTCTGAAGGAATCAATAAATCCGATATTACCCGAGAAGAGTTTCTGAAGCATGCTTGGGACTGGACCGATAAATACGGCGGAACCATTTTGGAGCAATTGAAAAAATTGGGTTGCTCATGCGATTGGGACAGAACTCGCTTCACCATGGAGCCAAAACTCTCTCAGCAAGTCATCAAATCTTTCGTGGATCTTTACAACAAAGGCTTGATCTACCGAGGTTACCGAATGGTAAATTGGGATCCTGAAGCGAAAACCAACATCTCCGATGAAGAAGTAATCTTTAAGGAACAGAATGGTAAACTTTATTATTTAAAATATAAAATAGAAGGAAGCGAGGAATTTCTCTCGGTAGCAACAACACGCCCCGAAACCATTTTTGGGGATACTGCTATTTGTGTTAATCCTAATGATGAGCGATATACTCATTTAAAAGGTAAAAAAGTAATCGTACCGATTGTTGACAGAGTAATTCCTATCATTGAAGACGAATATGTTGATATCGAATTCGGAACGGGTGCTTTGAAAATTACTCCGGCTCATGATACCAATGATTACGAAATCGGACAAAGACATGGACTTCCGATGATTGATTCTTTGGATGATGATGCCAACTTAAACGAACACGGACAACACTATGCCGGAAAAAACAGATTCGAAGTTCGCAAACTTATTGCAAAAGAATTAGAAGAAAAAGAGCTATTGCTAAAAGCGGAAGATTATGTGAATAAAGTAGGAACTTCCGAGAGAACCGGCGCTGTAATCGAACCTAAAGTTTCGGTGCAATGGTTTTTGAAGATGAGTGAATTAGGTAAACCTGCTTTGGATGTGGTGATGAATGATGAAATTAAATTTCACCCAGAGAAATTCAAAAATACCTATAAACATTGGATGGAAAACATCCGAGATTGGAATATTTCCCGACAGTTATGGTGGGGACAACAAATTCCTGCCTACTTCTTTGGTGATGGCGAAAACGATTTTGTAGTTGCCGAAACCATCGAAGAAGCTTTAGTTTTAGCCAAGGAAAAGTCCAACAACCTCGAGCTTACTGTTGAAAACTTGAAGCAGGATGAAGACGCGCTCGATACTTGGTTTTCATCATGGTTATGGCCGATTTCGGTGTTCGACGGAATGTTGAATCCTGAAAATAAAGACATCAATTATTATTACCCAACCTCTGATTTGGTAACCGGTCCGGATATTATTTTCTTCTGGGTGGCTAGAATGATTATGGCTGGTTTGGAATATCGCAAAGAAGTTCCTTTCAAAAACGTTTATTTTACCGGCATTGTACGAGATAAACAACGAAGAAAAATGTCGAAATCGCTAGGAAACTCTCCAGATCCTATCGAATTGATTGAAAAATATGGTGCCGATGGAGTTCGTGTGGGAATTTTGTTGAGTTCCGCTGCCGGAAACGACTTGCTTTTCGATGAGGAATTGATGTTGCAAGGAAGAAACTTTGCGACAAAAATTTGGAATGCTTACCGACTCGTTCAGGGCTGGAACAAAGACGAAAATATCAAAGCCAATGAAGCGGATCGACAAGCGATAGACTGGTTTGGTCATCAAATGGATAAAACCATTGCAGAAGTTGCAGATCAGTTCGAGAAATTCCGAATTTCGGATGCCCTGCATCTATTATACAAGCTGATTTGGGACGATTTCTGTTCATGGTATCTCGAGGCCATAAAGCCAGGTTACGGAGAGCCGGTTTCTAAGGAAGTGTATGATCAAACAATTCTTTATTTTGAGGAATTGATGAAGTTGATTCACCCGTTCATGCCGTTTTTATCGGAAGAACTGTGGCAGAATATCGCTGAAAGAACCCCGGAAAACGCTTTGGTGATCGCACAGCAAAGAAAACCGGAAGTATTCAATCAGGATTTCATTAAAAATTTTGATTCAGCTAAAGAACTGATTTCTGGAATTAGAAACTACCGCCAAAGCAAAGGAATTTCACCAAGAGAAAGTGTTGAAGTTTTCACTAGCGCGTCCGCGTTCGAGAATGAAAATTTAATTAAAAAATTAGCCAATGTCGCTGAAATTAATTTCGGACAAAAAACCGATAAGCCAAGTTTCACCTTCTTGGTTGGATCTATTGAAATTTCAATTCCGCTAAGTGAAAACCTCGATTTGGCAGAAGAAAAAGTGAAAACCGAAGATGAAATCAAATACCTGAAAGGTTTCCTAATTTCCGTGGAAAAGAAACTGTCCAACGAAAAATTCGTGGCCAACGCGAAACCTGAAGTTGTAGAAGCTGAAAGAAAAAAACAAAAAGACGCACAGGATAAAATCGCGCTTTTGGAGGCCAAACTAAGCACGTTGTAATCACCCATCATACCTACTCATACGATGAAGCATATCGAGAATATCTCCAAACTTTTCAGCAAAAATTTTGTGGAAAATCCTTTAATCGAAACTTTCGATGTTGGGAAAATATATCTTCCTACTGGTCATTTGGTCGCCTGCGATCCATTGATTACTAATGATATGAAGAGTTTCAAAATTGTATTTCCGCAAGGGGAATTCCCAGTTTTGGTACACAAAGAAAGAGAAAGTAACTGTATTGCGTATGTAGAAATTATTTTCAGTGATTCCCCAATTTCAGAATGGAAAATGGCGACTACAGAAGGTCAAAACATCGAAGAATTGAAGGGAGAAGAGATTTTCGGATATCCGGTAGAGAGCGGAATGGGTTGTTTCATGGATAGTGAAACCCAGGAATCATTGAATCGTTTGGAGAATCGCCTTTTTCGCCGAAAAGGAAGCGAGTTTATGGGGATTTATGAAGAGTTTTTTCACGAACATTTTTTCGACGAAAACGGAGCTATAGATCAGTTTGCTTTTCTAAAACCAGATGACCAGAAGCCCGGAAATATATTTGCTTTCGAAACTGGTTATGGTGAAGGTTTTTATGCTAGTTATATCGGTTTTGGTACCGACAGTCAGCCGGTGAAGATTATTACAGAATTTATCGAAATTGGGAGTTAATTTAAGTTAAATAATTTCCGGATTTGTAATTAAAAGAATAAATTTGTTGAGCAGTAAGTAGGCGCGAGAGATCGCGTCTTTATTATTAAATGCACGTAACAATAAATAATCTCATGAATATCACATCAGAACAGCCAAAAATCATTGTTGTAGGCAGCTCTTCTATAGATTTGGTTCTTTCGACCGAACATCTTCCTAAGCCAAACGAAACGGTGATGGCTGAAAAATCGGAAAGTTTTTTCGGAGGCAAAGGTGCTAATCAGGCCGTGGGAACTGCCAGACTTGGTGCAAGTGTATATTTTATAGGATGTGTCGGGATGGATCCCTTCGGTCAACAAATTTTAAGAAATCTCGTAGATGAAGGAGTGAATGTTGGCTACGTTGCTGAAACCGAACATGCAGAATCCGGAACGGCGTATGTGACAACTTCCGGAGGAATCAATTCGATTGTGGTGGTACCGGCTTCCAATTCACTTTTGAAACCTAAACATATTGCCGAAGCAGAAAAGTTTTTCACCACAGCGGATTTAGTTTTGGTGCAGCTTGAAATACCAATGGAAACCGTGGAATTTACGGTTCAATTTGCTAAGAAGCATGATAGTAAAGTAGGAATTTATGCATCTCCGGCCAAGAAATTATCTCAGGAACTTATTGAAAATGCAGATTTTATCGTTGCAAAAAGTAATGAATTGTCCATTGTTTTCGGAGAAGATCAGCGCGAGGAAATTTTGCGAAAATATCCTAACAAGCTTTTTGTGCGGGATGATAGCAATTCAACGACCTATTTCAATGGTGCCGAGATGAAATATTACCGAAATGATCACGATTCAATGCTTCACAAAATGGGAATGGGCGATGCTTTCACGTCCGGGTTTGCGGTAGCGCTTTGTCACCAGAATTCCATCGATCATTGCGTGCGATTCGGGAATGAAGTTTCCCTGAAAGTAGCCAAAAACAGAGGTTCACAGAGCGGCTTGCCTTATCTGAAAGATATGCTCGATCACTAAAATCCTATGTCTGTCATGATGAAATTTCTTTTTTATCAACGATAATTTAAATACTTTTAAAAAATTAAAATCACTTTCTTATAAGTGATTTTTTTTAGCGATGAAAGAATTATTTCTAAAAAATCCGGACGGTTTTAACCTTTCAGTAAAAATTTTCGAGCCCGAACACCCAGTGGGGAAGTTGCTGATCATCAATTCTGCAACCGGGGTGAAGCAGCAGGTTTATTTTTCGTTCGCAAAATACATGAGCCAGAATGGATTTACCGTAATCACGTATGACTACAGCGGAATCGGAGAATCCAAACCCAAGGAAATGAAGAATTTTAAAAGCTCGATGCGTGTTTGGGGAAGTAGCGATTTCCAAACGCTCACGGAATTCATTAAAAAAGAATATCCTCAGGAAGAGAAATTTTGCCTCGGTCATTCCGTTGGCGCATTGATTTTGGGGATGAATGCGGATTCTGCGATTTTCAGAAAATTTGTTTTTGTGGCCACTCAGGATGCGTATTTGGGGAATTTAAAATTCAATATCGCCGTTACCGCGCTTCTCGGATTCGGAATTGCTTTGCCAATTACCACAACTTTGTTCGGATTTTTCCCGGCACATTGGTTTGGTTTGGGCGAAACTTTGCCGAAAGGCGTTGCATATGATTGGCGCACGTTAATTCTCCACCCAAAATCTACAGCAAGGTTGTACGAGAAAAATGAAGTTGATTTTTCTAAAAATTTAACCCAAAATACATTAATTCTTCACGCTGAAGATGATCCTTGGGTGACCGAAAAAGGAATGAAAAATCTGCTGAAAAATGTGTATCCGAATTTGCACAAAAATTTCAGAGAAATTGAAATTTCCGAATCTGAAAAGAAAGAAATCGGTCACATTAATTTCTTCAGAAGCTTCAACAATAAATTATGGAAAATCGTTCTTGACGATCTTCAAGAAAAGGCTTAAAACAAAATAATTTTCCGTGAAAAAGTGATGAGGAAACTGCGCGAAAAAAAATCATTACTTTTACCATAAAGAAAAAAATTAATGAAAATCTATACCAAAACCGGCGACAAAGGCGAAACTGCACTTTATGGAGGAACCCGAGTTTCAAAGGCTTCCGCCAGAGTTGAATCCTACGGAAATATCGACGAGCTGAACTCTTTCATAGGATTTGCAAAAAGCGAAATTCACGACGAAAAAGTATTGGCACAGCTGAAAAAAATACAGTTTGATCTATTTACTGTAGGTTCAGAATCGGCAACCCCAACCGACAAACTTATGCTGGCCAACGGAAAGTCCAGACTTTCACTGATGATCTCCGAAACCGAAATAGAAGTACTCGAAAACTGGATGGACGAATTTGACAAAGAGTTGGAACCTCTTCAGTATTTCATCCTTCCAGGTGGCGGAAAATCGGCTACAGCGCTGCATGTTTGTAGAACAGTTTGCCGAAGAGCCGAGCGCAGTTTGGTTTTTCTGAATGAAACCGAAGAAGTTCGTCCGGAACTCATCAAATACCTCAACCGTTTGTCGGATTATTTGTTCGTTTTGGCTCGATATATTTCAAAAATTAATGGCGAAACCGAGGAATATTGGAATCCAAACGAAAGATAATTTTCGATGGAAAAAGCAATTTTATTTATTAATGGAGTTCCGCCAGAAAAACTCCCCGAAACAGAAAATTATTCCTTAATTGCCTGTAGTGATGGTGCTTTTAATTATTTGAAAGAAAAGGAATTCCCGCTTGATAAACTCGATTTTATTTCCGGAGATTTCGATTCGCATAAAGGTAGTGATGACGATATTTATTCACAGAAATTTATTTATACACCGGATCAGGATAAAACCGATTTCGAAAAGTCTGTAGAGATTATCGGCCAGAAAGGAATCTGCAGCATAGACGTGTACGGAGGAAGTGGTGGCGAGATGGATCATTTCTTGGGAAATTTAACAGTGGCTTTGCGTTTTAAAAATCGGATGCAAATTACTTTTTACGATGAATTTTCGATGTATTTTTTTGCACCGAGTCATTTAGTTTTAAAGAATGTGCAAGGAAAAATGATTTCCCTGTTTCCTTTCCCTTTGGCGGAATCAGTTTCTACAGAAGGGCTGAATTGGTCTTTAAATAAAGAAGATTTAGCAATCACCGGCAGAATTGGAACCCGAAACTTCGCATCGGAAGATCAAGTAATCATTAATTTCGAAAAGGGAGATTTGGTGGTTTTTGTTGGCAAGTAAAGATAATTCATCGATTAAACAATGCTTTTAAGGTTCCGGTGTTTTTTTTGGAATATTTTTTTTGTGATAAATTTAAAATAAAAAACCAACTTTTTTTACCAACTTTGCAGTTTTAACACTTACATACGATTACCCAATAATGAAAATTAAATATTCAGAACTTATCGATCAGACATTGTATTTCCCAACCGAAGAATTCAACGTTTCGGAAAATATGCTCCAGTTTCATGATATTCCTTTGATGGAGGTCGTCGAAAAGTTTGGTACGCCTTTGAAGTTTAATTATCTGCCAAAAATTTCCACCAATATTCAGCGTGCGAAAGCCTGGTTTAAAGAAGCTATTGAAAAGAACGATTATAAAAAAGGCTATACTTATTGCTATTGTACAAAATCGAGCCAGTTTGCTTTTGTAGTAGAAGAGGCGTTGAAAAACGATATTTCTCTGGAAACCTCCTCAGCTTATGATATGGATATCATCAGGTCGCTTTACGAAAAAGGCAAGTACGGCAAAGACGTTGAGGTGATTTGTAACGGATTTAAAACGGACGATTATCTGGCGAAAATCTCAGATTTAATTAACAGCGGTTTTCAAAACATTATCCCGATTCTTGATAATTACCGCGAACTTGATAAACTAACGGAAAGCATCGATACGACTTTCGATATCGGAATCCGAATTGCTTCGGAGGAAGAACCAAAGTTCGAATTTTATACGTCGAGACTGGGAATTGGTTACAAAGACATTATTCCTTATTACTCTCAAAAAATTGCCGAACACCCGAATGCAAGGCTGAAAATGCTTCATTTCTTCATTAATACAGGAATCAAGGACACTGCTTATTACTGGAACGAACTGTACAAATGTCTTCGCGTTTATGCGCGTTTGAAAAAAATTGCACCGGAAGTTGATTGCTTGAATATTGGTGGAGGTTTCCCAATCAAGACATCTTTAAATTTCGACTATGATTACCAGTATATGGTGAACGAAATTGTTTCACAGATTAAGAAATTCTGTGAGGAAGAAGGCGTAGAAGAACCTAATATCTATACCGAGTTCGGTAGTTTTACTGTTGGAGAAAGTGGCGGACATTTATATAAAATTATCTCGCAGAAAAGACAAAACGACAGAGAAAAATGGAACATGATTGATTCCTCTTTCATGACGACTTTGCCAGATACATGGGCAATTTCCAGACACTTCATTATGCTTCCGCTGAACCGTTGGGAAGATACTTACGAGAGGGTATTTTTGGGAGGTTTGACTTGTGATTCCGATGATTATTACAATTCTGAGCAGCATACCAATGCGATTTATTTGCCAGTTTTTAGCGATACAAAACCGCTTTACATTGGTTTTTTCCATACTGGAGCGTATCAGGAAACAATTGGAGGTTATGGCGGTGTTCATCACTGTTTAATGCCTCAGCCAAAGCATATTCTCATTGATAAAGATGAGGAAGGCAACTTCACTTACGAAGTTTTCCGGGAAGAACAACAACCGGAAGATGTACTGAAACTTTTAGGATATTAAAAATTTAGGAGCAACACAGGTTTGCTCCTTTTTTATGTCCGGTCCCGCTTTCCGTTGCAATCTTTTTTGCGGCGGCGAAGCCGCCGCAAAAAAAGGATTTTCACTCCAATCGGGGCTAGAAGATCCAGTGGAAATTCTTACCACCGACAAAAATGCCGCATTGCGCTCGCTGCGCTCGCGCCACCTTTAAATTTAAAAATATTTCCCGATGTTTTCAAATTCAATATCCGAAAAATCCGAAATCAACAAGCTTGCCTTTTCATAGACCTGGTTGCTCGAATGAGCACTTTGATAAGCCACACAAAAAATTCCGGCAGCAGATGCCGCTTCAATTCCGTTGGTGGAATCTTCAATCACCATGCAATGTTCTTTGGGTTCAGCAGCGAGTTCGGAAGCCAGAAGAAAAATCTCCGGATGAGGTTTGGATTCCTGAAGATCTGCGCCGCTTATCTTTCCGACAAAATATTTTTCAAGGTCAAATTTTTCGAATACCCAATTGATGGTATTCATGTGAGCGGAAGATGCCAAAACGAGTTTGATGCCGTTTTCGTAGTAATGTACAATCAAATCTTTTACGCCGGTAATTAAATCGAAATCCGGATCGGTATCGAAATAATATTTAAAATAATTTCTCTTGATGGCAGCAAGGTCTTCGTGAGATTCCTCCAAATTGAATTTTTCAACCAGGGTTGTGCAAACCTTTTTCGTGGAGGCACCTGTGAAACTGGTGTAAAGTTCTTCAGAAACGTCGATTCCGAAATCTTCAAACATTTTGAAGTAAGCCTTGCGGTGCAGTGGCTCTGTATCCACAATCACACCATCCATATCGAATAAAACAGCTTTTAGCGGCATATCATTAATAATTTACTATAATATATGGATTGATGCTCAATAGATTTTGTTTAAATTCTTCCAAATTTTGTGGAGAAATTACAACGCTCTTATTACCATAAAAAATTTCTACTCTGCCAAAAACAGAAGGGGCCGGAGACGCGATTGCATTGCATGTTTTTTCAATTTTTTTAATCTGGTGGACATCAATATTTGTGCTTCCGAAAAAACCATTGTTTATTTTTAAAATTTGATTGTCAATGGAATACCGGATTCCGAAAATACAAATGCTAACAAAAATAAAATAGAACGCCATGGTTATTAATCCCAATGTTTTAGGTTCACTATAGGACTTATAGATCATAAAAAGGAATGCTCCATATACGATCAGAAGCGTTTCTAAGCCATATTTTACGGGAATTATCTTCATCGTTTTAGTTTTTCTTGCCATAAATTTAGGAATTTTAATAGGAATAATGAATGAAAAATTGGTTTTTCGTCCTTCCTTAAAATAACTATCTTTGGACATCCGAAAATTTAAATTTAAATCTCACATTTCTATGAAAACATACGCAGGAATTCCCGAAGAAAATGCCACACTCGAAAACTCAAAGGTAATGCTCATTACCGTTCCTTACGATGGAACTTCAACCTGGGGTAAAGGTGCCGACAAAGGCCCGGAACTTTTTCTTGATGCTTCCGAAAATATGGAATTGTACGACATTGAAACTGGAACAGAACCCTATTTGGAAGGCATTTATTTAGCCGGAGAAATTGCTGAAAATTCTTCTCCTGAAGCGATGACAGAAGCAGTTTACCAAAAAACCAAAGAATTGCTGAACCAGGAAGGGAAGCTTTTCACGCTTTTTGGTGGCGAACATTCGGTTTCTATTGGTTCTATTCGCGCGGTAGGAGAAAAGTTTGAAAATCTTACGGTTCTTCAGCTGGATGCACACACCGATCTGCGTCCGGATTTTCACGGAAGCACTTCCAATCATGCTTGTGCGGTTTTTGAAGCGAGTCAGAAACATAATTTGGTACAAGTAGGGATTCGTTCTGGAGATATAGAGGAAATGCAATATGTACAAGAAGGAAATTGTTTTTGGGCACATGAAATCCACAGCAACCCGAATTGGATCGATGATGTTTTAGAAAGAGTTTCCGGAAATGTGTATATCACCATCGATTTGGATGCTTTTGACCCATCTTTTGCACCTTCAACTGGAACTCCGGAACCGGGCGGTTTGCAGTGGTATCCAACTTTGGAGTTGCTAAAAAAAGTTTTTGAAAAATGCAATGTAGTTGCCTTTGATATTGTAGAATTAATGGATTCGCCGATGCCGAAACCAACTGCTTTCCTTGCTGCAAAATTATATTATAAAATGTTGGCGTATTATCATATTTCGAAGTAGAAGAAAGAAGAAAGAAGAACGAAGAAAGAAAAAAGAATCAAGATTCATTAAATACAGACATCAATTAGTGCGTTTTTGTGGTAAAAAAATAAAAATCTCTTTCAACAATTCGTTGAAAGAGATTTTTTTATGTTTTAAAACGAAATTATTTTAAAATATCGGCTTCAATAGAACTGTCGCCGAAGATTTTGATGAATGCTTTTGTATAATCTCCTTTTGTCGCAAGGTTCGGATTTGCCAAAAATTTCTGAGGATTCACCGTAAAAAGCGGAAACCAAGTGCTGGAAATCTGTATCTGAATTTTATGTCCTTTTTTGAAGGTGTGCAACACATCTTGCAGCTGAAAATTAACAGCGGTTTTTTCGTTCGCCGCCAGTGGTTCTGGTTTTTCTCTCGAATTTCTGAATCTTGCGGGCATAATTTCGCTGCGAATCATCTGATGATAATTTCCGTAAATCACACCTTCTTTCTTTTCTTCTGGCTTAAAATCTTCAGGATAAACATCAATTAATTTTACCGCAAAATCAGCATCTGTGGAGGTAGAAGCGATATTTAATTTTGCTAAAATTTCTCCGGCAAAAGTGATGTCTTCAGTTAAAACGGGAGTTGTAAAAGTAACAACATCAGGTCTTCCAACAGCGAAACGCTGGTCTTCGCTCATGTAATTTCTTGGCGTGAATCCATTGAAATCTTTCAAATTGTCCGAACTCAAAACAGGATTATTGGGATCGCTGTAATATTCAGAAAAACTTGCCGATGGATTTTCGGTCAAAGTTCCGTTAGCAAGATAAAAGTTGATTTTCTGGGCATTTTTCGGAGGATAGTGGGCGAATTCTTTCCATCCCTTACTTCCAGTGTCGTAAAGAACAGCTTCGGGCAGGCCGGCGTCGGTTTTGGAATTTCCTTTCAGGTAATGACTGAAAAATTTCGTTTCCAGATTCTTTTGATAATAGGTGGCAATGCTGTCTCCAAAATAAATCTCATTATGGAAATGTTTTCCGGTTTCCCTTGCCCAGCCACCGTGCGAAAATGGTCCCATCACGATGGTATTTTTGGCTTTCGGACTGGTTTTTTCAATTGTTTTGTAAATGTTTAATGGTCCGAATAAATCTTCGGCATCGTACCAGCCACCAACGGTCATTACCGCATGGTTTACATTTTGTAAGTGAGGAAGAAGACTTCTTTTTTGCCAGTATTCATCATAGTTTGGATGATTCATAATCTCCGTCATAAAGAAATTATCCTTGTAATATTTTTCGTAGCCGTCCTTTAAAGTTCCGAGTTCACGGTAGAATTTGAGACCGTCTTCTGAAGTAGGTTTTATGAAAGAATCCATATACCAACCTTCTTTTTCAGCTTTGTTTTTTTTTACGCCAAAAACCGGGAAAGTGCGAAAATATCCGAGCATGAATTTACCGTTGTGAAGAAAATCGTCGTTCCAAAAATCGGAAATCGGTGCCTGTGGTGAAGATGCTACCAAAGCGGGATGGTCCGCCAAAATCCCAGCCGCGGTATAAAATCCGGGATAAGAAGTTCCGTATTGTCCCACTTTACCATTATGGTTGGCAATGTTTTTCAGTAACCATTCAATCGTGTCGTAGGTATCAGTACTTTCATCAATATCTTTTTTAGTTTTACGCTCAACTTGCGGCGTCATGTTGGTGAAAGTTCCTTCGCTCATGTACCTCCCACGAACATCCTGATAAACGAAAATATATTTTTCATTCATTAAATATTTGTTCGGTCCCAAAGAATTTTTGTATTCAGTTTCGCCGTATGGAGCAACGCTGTAGCAGGTACGCTGCATGAGGAATGGATATTTTTTAGCTTTAGAAATGTCTTTCGGAATATAGATGGAGGTAAAGAGTTTCACACCATCACGCATCGGAATGTACACTTCTTTTTTGGTGAAATTTTCTTTAACAAAATCGGTGTTCGGCGCTTTTTGAGCAATCGTGATTGCCCAAAAAAACAGGAGGATGAAAGGAAGGTTTTTTTTCATTTATTTTAAATTTACACGAATATATACAAAAAATCAAGAAATTTGGGTTATAAAAATAAAAGGAATGGATTTATTTGGAAATCTCGCTGATGCGAATCATAATGTACTTCCGAAAGATGGTACGGTGAATTATTATGGAAAAATTTTGGAGAAAGAAGAAGCGGATGCATTTTATTTTCAACTTTTGCAAAATATTGAATGGAAAAATGACGAAGCGGTAATTTTTGGGAAGAAAATTCTAACCAAGAGAAAAGTAGCATGGTACGGCGACGCTCATTACGAATACACCTATTCCAATTCCACAAAAAAAGCTATTCTGTGGACGCCAGAGTTGCTACAATTGAAAGCTTTAGCGGAAGAGAAAACTGGCGAGAAATTCAATTCCTGCTTGCTGAATCTTTATCATAGCGGAGAAGAAGGTATGGCGTATCACAGCGATGGCGAAAAAGATTTGAAAAAAAACGGCGCGATTGCTTCCCTAAGTTTCGGGGCGGAAAGAAAATTTTGCTTCAAACATAAATTCAACAAAGAAAAGGTAGATCTCTTGCTTGAGCATGGAAGTTTGTTGGTGATGAAAGACCAAACCCAAAGTTTTTGGCTCCACCGATTGCCTCCAACGAAGAAAATCCATGCTCCAAGAATTAATCTAACTTTCCGGACGATTGTAAAAGAGCAAAATATTGAAAATCAGAATGATTAAAGGTGTTTTTTAATTCGTGATTGTTGACCTGCAACTTTAGTAATTTTTCCATTTAATATGATAAATAATGAAATCTGCCACAAAAAAAGAAGACTCTTCTCGATGTCTCCTGTATATCTTTAAATTCTTTCGTTCGTAAACCCGTAATATTGAAAAAGCGCCCAAACTATCCTTCAAACTAAGGATTCATTAGTGGATTTTCAAGCAAAACTAGAGTCTGTTTAAATTCAATTTTCCAACTTAAATGAAAAAAAATTAAGAAAAATTTATCATAATTTATAGTTTCGGCATCCTTTTTATTGTTTAAATTTGGTAGTATAATATTTTATAACATTAAATAAATTCAACTATGAAAAAAACATTAGCAATGGCAGCTTTGGCGCTTGCCGTGTCATTCGGTTCGATTTCTTGTAAGAAGAAAGTTACCGACGCTGAACTACAAACCCAAGCTACTACGGTAGTGTCTTCTAACCCAACTGCTTCTGTGGAAGTGAAAGACGGAACTGCTCACTTGAGTGGAACTTTCAAAGATCAAGCTTCTAAAGACGCGATGATTGCTTCCTTGAAAGCAATTCCGGGAGTGAAAGATGTTATGGATATGTCCACCATCGAAGCACCTGTTGTGGTAGAAACTGTTTCCGCAGTGGATCCTGCTGTTCAGCAAAAAGTAACCGATGCGGTGAAGGATTTCCCTTCTGTAAAAGTAGAAATAGTAAACGGTGAGCTTACCCTTACCGGAAATGTTTCTCCAGAGCAAGCAAGAAAAATCAAAATGTCGGTAGACGCTTTGAAAGTTGGAAAAGTAAACTATAATTACACTGTTAAATAATTAATTATGAGTGCATTACAAGATAAATACGCAGGAGTAATCTCCGCAGCTCAATCGGCCGGAGTTTCTAATCTTCAGGTAAGCGAGCAGGATGGAATTCTTTACGTTTCCGGAAACGCAGGTTCTACAGCAGCGAAAGATGCAGTGTGGAACGCGCTTGGAGCAATCGATTCTACTTATTCAGCTTCCGATATCAATGTAGATGTTCAGGTAGTTGGTTTGGCTGCAGGTGCGGCATTAACCGTAGCGACTGAAGATTCTAATCTTAACATCAGACAGGAACCTTCTACTGATGCTGCGGTTGTAGGAAAAGCAGCAAAAGGAGAATCCGTGACATTAGTAGAACAGACTTCTGACGATTGGTGGAAAATAAAAACTGCTGACGGAGAAGAAGGTTATGCTTACGCAAGATATTTGCGAGCATAAGTCAGCCTCCTTTCAAATAATAAACCTCCGGATTATTCGGGGGTTTTTTTATGCTTTTTAGTGAAACATTCGACTGAATCAATCTTTCCGTGAAAATTATAGTCTTCGTTTGTGTTTTTCATTTTTTTTAAAAAGAATACATCTTGGTTTTAATGAACTTTAAAATTATGAAAATCAGTGTGATAATCAATAATTTCTTTTTCCTTACCAATAAATCTGCCGATATCACAGACTAATTTACCTCTTCATGCACAAAAAACAAAAAAACATATATTTGTAAATCTTTGAAAAAATTAATTGGAAATCGCATTATTTCATTCGGTTTCATTTAAAAATACAATACAAAAACTATGAAAGGTCAAAACAAACTCTTCTTTGGCATCATCATTGCACTTATTTTAGGGGTTATTATGGGCGGCATTGTTCACACCCAATATCCTGAAAATGTGGAAGGATTTTCCAAAAACATCAAACTGCTTGGAACGATATTTATCCGGTTGGTTCAGATGATTATCGCGCCGTTGGTTTTCACCACTTTGGTGGTCGGAATTGCGAAAATGAGTGATATTAAAATGATTGGAAGGGTAGGAACCAAGGCGATGCTGTGGTTTATTACCGCGTCACTGGTTTCGCTGTTTATCGGATTGGTTTTGGTAAATTGGTTAGAACCGGGACACGTTACCAAACTTCCAATACAGGATGTTTCTTCAGCAGATGAACTCCTTAATTCAAGCAAAGGTTTCTCAATGGAAGATTTCGTAAAACACGTCATTCCAAAGAGTTTGTTTGAAGCATTTGCCAGCAACGAAGTTTTACAAATTGTAGTGTTTTCGATAATGTTTGGAGTCGCTTTAGCCAATATGGGTGAAGAGTATGTGAAACCGATCATCAAAGCATTCGACATTTGTGCGCACGCAATCCTGAAAATGGTAGGTTACATCATGTGGTTTGCACCGTTTGGCGTTTTAGGAGCTATTGCGGCTGTGGTGGCGACCAATGGTTTCGAAATATTTAAGGTTTATGCCATTTACCTCCGCGATTTCTTCTTTGCTTTGGGAGTTTTATGGTTAATTTTACTTTTAGTAGGTTATTTTATCTTAGGAAACCGACTTTTTGAATTGTTGAGGAGAATTAAAGAACCTTTATTGATCGCATTTTCCACTACCAGTTCGGAGGCGGTGTTCCCGAAATTGGTTGAAGAACTCGAAAGATTCGGTTGCAACAATAGGATTGTTTCCTTCATTTTGCCTTTAGGATATTCTTTCAATCTCGACGGGAGTATGATGTATATGACCTTTGCTTCTATCTTTATTGCTCAGATTTATGGTATTGAAATGACTTTGGGGCAACAAATCACCATGCTTTTGGTATTGATGCTTACATCCAAAGGAATAGCGGGGGTCCCTAGAGCCAGTTTGGTGATTATCGTGGCTACTTGTACCATGTTTGGAATTCCGCCGGAAGGTATTGCACTGATTCTCCCAATCGACCATTTCTGTGATATGGGACGAAGCATGACCAATGTCCTTGGAAATGCTTTGGCTACCTCTTCTGTATCCAAGTGGGAAGGACAGCTTGAAGATCATGGTGGCAATTTGTAAAAAAAAGATTTAAGCTGCTGATTGCTGTTGAAGTGTAAATGACATGAAAAATAAAATAAGTACCGCAATTACATTAGGGTTTGCCCTTTTTGCCATGTTTTTTGGCGCAGGAAATTTAATCCTCCCACCTTTTATCGGACTGAAAACCGGCGATGAATGGTTCACGGCGATTGCGGGATTTTTTACCACAGGCATCGTTTCGCCGTTTTTAGGAGTGCTCACGGTAGTTCTTTTCGGAACATCTTTCACCGATTTTGGTCGAAAGGTAAATCCTACTGTAGTTACTGTTTTGGCATTGCTGATCATGCTGTGCATTGGTCCGTTGGTGGCGATTCCAAGAACAGGTGCCACCACTTACGAAATCGGCATCAAACCTCTTTTTCCGGAATTTAACAATATTTTTTTCTCTTTAATTTTCTTTGGAATTGTATTGGCTTTATCGATATCCCAATCCAAAATCGTTGATATCATTGGCAATTTTCTCACGCCTTTTCTTATTCTCAGTTTGGGAATTTTGGTGACAGTCGGGTTGTTGAATCCTACTTCAGCAACAGTAAATACAGGAGTTACCGCCCACGAATCTTATATTTTTGCTTTCCATGAAGGGTATCAGACTTTAGATGTTCTGGCTTCAGTTATTTTTGCGGGAATTATTATTTCTGCAGCAATTGATAAAGGATATACCAACGCCCGAGACCGTTTTAAAATTACCATTGCGTCAGGACTTATTTCGATGGCAGCTTTGCTTTTTATTTATGGTGGTTTAATTTATCTTGGGGCGCATTCCGGTTATGGATTCTCCGAAAAGGTTTCGCGTACCGAATTACTTCTGAATATTTCTCATCAATTAATGGGCAAAAACGGAACTTTGGTAATCTCTGTTGCGGTAGCGATGGCATGTTTGACGACCGCAATTGCACTTACCTCTGCGATGGGAAGTTTCCTGCAAGAATTAACAAAAGGAAAAATCGGCTACAAAGCCGGAGTTATTCTTACTTGCTTGGTTTCTGGCTATTTTTCGGTTAGAAGCGTTGATGAAATTATTGAATATGCGGTGGTAATCCTTGGTTTTGTTTATCCAATTACTTTTGCGCTTATTCTTACCGTTTTATTTTTTGGGAAAATCATCTTTTCCAGAACGCCTTATGTAGCTGCGGTAACCACGGCAGGAGTTGTTGCATCGCTCTCTGTACTTCAGCAATTGAATGTCTTGGTGGAACCTATTGAAACGCTAAAAAGTTGGTTGCCATTTTCGGAACATCATTTAGAATGGCTCTTACCATCATTTGCGGCTTTTTTTATCGCTGCAGCGTTCAACAGTGGACGGAAACCCCATCGGGAAGCGAAGATTTTTGATTAATGATTTGAATTCATATTATTAAAAAATTTCTGCTTTTTGATGGGCAGGAATTTTTTTTTATGCTTTTAAGTGATTTTACGCGCTGAAATTTTTGGGATTTTCAATTAAAAATCCATGAATGAAAGCAGCTGCGATGCCTCCTAAAACGGGCGCAACCAAAAATAGCCAAAGCTGAGATAATGCTTCTCCACCTGCAAAAACAGCCGGTCCGATGCTTCTTGCCGGATTCACCGAAACGCCGGTCACTTTTATCCCAACAATATGAATGAGGACTAAAGATAAACCAATTGCCAATCCGGCAAAACCGCCATTGATATTTTTGGTGGAGGTAGCACCTAAAATCACCAACAGGAAAATAAAAGTGAAAATAAATTCAGCCACAAAAGCAGCGGTGGTATTGTATTCGTCCAAATATCCTGTTCCCCAGCCGTTCGCTCCTAATGCCCAAGGTTTCATTTCAAAACCGGGATGATTGCTGAAAATAAGGTATAAAATTCCGGCTCCGATAATCGCTCCCAATACTTGTGCCACCACATAAATGAGGGCTTCTTTGGCTTTCATCCTGCCGGCAACCACCATCGAAATGGAAATCGCAGGGTTGATGTGGCAACCCGAAATGTGACCAATAGCATACGCCATTGACACGACACTCAATCCGAAAGCAAAAGCAATTCCTAACAAACCAACGCCCGTAGTTCCGTCGGCTCCTGCGATTACGGCACTTCCACAGCCCATGAGTACCAAGACCATGGTTCCCAGCATTTCTGCAATAAATTTTGCGCTTAAAGTAACATTCATCTTTTTAAATTTTTAATTAATTTTTTTTAATGGATCTTCAATGTTTCATTTCCATTGAATACCAAGGTAAATTTATTCATAATTTTATAATAAAAACAGCTTTTAGTCATAAAAAACGCATATTTATTTAATATATGATGATGAAAATATTAATATTTGGCTTAAATAGGAGATGAACCGGATTTTCAATTAAGATCAAGATCCTTCATTTCAAACCAACAATTATCATTAATTTTACTTATTCTAAATAATTTAAAAATCGTAAATTTGTAAACTAATTTATTACATACAATAATGTTGACGAAAGAAAAAGTTCAGGCATTTCTGAAAGAAATAGAAGTAGATGATTTGGTACACAATTTCCAGGTGATGGGAAATGATGTTTATATTGATATGACAGCGCATTCCCCGGCGATGCACGAGAAGAAGAAACTCGAAGCAGCGATAAAGCAGGCTTTCGCCTCTGAATTTGGGGAAGATATCGTTTTGAAACTGAAAATTGCTTCTCCGGAACCTTCCGAAGTACAGCAAAATTTAATCAAAGGAAAACAAATTCCTGGAATCCAAAATATTATCGCAGTAGCTTCCGGCAAGGGTGGCGTTGGAAAATCTACCGTAGCAGCGAATCTTGCGGTGACTTTATCCAAAATGGGTTTCAAAGTAGGAATCTTGGATGCTGATATTTATGGACCATCAGTTCCTACCATGTTTGATACTGAAGGCGCAAAACCTATTTCGGTGGAAGTAAATGGAAGAAACCTGATGAAACCCATTGAAAATTACGGGGTAAAAATGCTTTCTATCGGATATTTCTCAGGAGCCAATCAAGCGGTGGTATGGAGAGGACCAATGGCCAGCAAAGCATTAAACCAAATGATCCGTGATGCGCATTGGGGCGAACTTGATTTTCTTTTGATCGATTTGCCACCGGGAACAGGCGATATTCATTTGTCCATCATTCAGGAAGTTCCTGTAACCGGCGCGGTGATCGTAAGTACGCCGCAGCATATTGCACTTGCCGACGTTAGAAAAGGAATCGCAATGTTCCAAATGGAAAGCATCAACATTCCTGTTTTAGGACTGATTGAAAATATGGCATATTTCACTCCGGAAGAATTGCCGGATAACAAATATTATATCTTCGGAAACCAAGGTGCACAATACCTTGCAGAAGATTTGGGAATCCCGGTATTGGGAGAAATTCCATTGATCCAAAGCATCCGCGAAGCGGGAGATGTCGGAAGACCTGCCTCTTTGCAAGAAGGTTCTAAGATTGCGGAAATCTATACCAAAACTGCTCAAAACATGATTGAAAGTTTGGTGGAAAGAAACAAAAACCTTCCTCCAACTGAAGCTGTTAAAATCACAACCATGGCAGGTTGTTCACCTAAAAAATAAAAATAAAGAAGGATCATTCTCAACATGGAAATCACACAGGAACAAATCGTAACAAAAGTACTAGAAGCTCTGGAAAGCATCAGACCGTTTCTCAATAAAGATGGTGGCGATATCGAATTGGTTGATATTAAAGACCACAAGGTTTTTGTGAAACTGCAGGGCAACTGCAACGGATGTCCAATGAGTTTTTCAACCATGAAATTAGGGGTTGAAAATACCATCAAGCAGTTTGCCCCCGAAATTACGGAGGTGATCAGTGTAGAATAGTATCGAAATACCTTCATGCTATAATAAATTAACGGGCTATAGCCCGTTTTTTTTAGTTCAATGTTTTTCTACTTGAGAATGCAGTGAGCATGATCTCTCGCAAATCCTTATTTTGATGCATAAAATAAATGCCTCTTTAAGAAAAGGTTTAAAATTAAATTAATATTTTAGCAGATTAAACTGTAAAACGTATGATTGCCATTATCGACGGCGGATCCACGAAATGTGACTGGGTCATTCTGGAAAACTCCGGAAGTTTGAAACTCAGAACTACCACTTTGGGATTCAATCCAAACATCATCAATCCGGATTTCATCATGCAGGAAATCGATAAAAATCAGGAACTATTCACACTTAAAACCCAGATCGAAAAAGTGTTTTTTTATGGATCCGGCTGTGGAACTCCCGATAATAGAAAGAAAGTGGAGGATGAATTTCTCAAAACTTTTCCACATGCCGACAGTTCGGTAAAAGAAGATTTAACCGCAGCTGCGTACGCCGCCTACAACGGCACTCCAGCCATCATCTGTATCCTTGGAACCGGATCCAATTCCTGCTATTTCGACGGAAATAATATCCGGACTGATTTGCCGTCTTTGGGATTCCTTATCGGTGATGAAGGCAGCGGAAGCGCCTTGGGAAAACAGCTGTTAAGAAGATTTTTCATGAAAAAATTACCCAAGGATCTGGAAGCTGATTTTATTGAAACCTATCATTTAACCATCGAAGAGGCCATCCGGAGCATGTACCACAACCCAAGAGCGAATGCGTATTTGGGCGAGTTCAATAAATTTGTGGCAGAAAGAAAGAAACATCCATATTTTCAGAACATGGTATTCGAAGAGATGAAGAATTTCCTTGATTATCAGGTATTGCCTTATCCTGAAGCGGGCGAAGTGGAAATCAATTTCATTGGCTATATCGCTTATATTTATGAAGATATTTTAAGAGCCGCCGCCGCAGAACTCAACCTTAAAATTGGTAAAGTGGTCCAGAAACCCATTGAAAGTTTGGTAGAATATCACAAGAAATACCTCCTCAATTTAGAATAAATCGTGCCCAAAGTGGCCCGATCAACCATACACTTGCACTTTGCAAAAAACCGTAATTATTATGTCAAGCAAAAACAACCGAGCCGAAAAAAACTTCAACCAGGCAGCACTCGATTATCACAAAAGCGAGCCGAAGGGAAAAATTGAAGTCATCCCTTCCAAACCCCATTCCTCACAGAGAGATTTGTCTCTGGCCTATTCCCCTGGAGTGGCGATTCCGTGTCTCGAAATCGAAAAGAATCCTAAAACTGTTTACGATTATACCGGAAAAGGTAATTTGGTAGCAGTTATTTCAAACGGAACAGCTGTTTTAGGTTTGGGAAATATCGGTGCAGAAGCCTCTAAGCCGGTAATGGAAGGAAAAGGATTGTTGTTCAAAATTTTTGCAGATATCAATGTTTTTGATATTGAAATTAATGAAACAGATCCCGATAAATTTATTGAAATAGTGAAAGGAATCGCGCCTACATTCGGGGGAATTAACCTTGAAGATATCAAAGCGCCAGAAGCTTTTTATATTGAACAAAAACTAAAGGAAGAACTCAATATTCCTTTGATGCACGATGATCAGCATGGAACTGCGATTATTTCTGCGGCAGCTTTAATCAATGCCTTGGAAATTGCCGACAAGAAAATTGATGAGGTGAAAATGGTGGTGAACGGAGCCGGTGCGGCAGCGATTGCCTGTACCAAACTTTATGTAGAATTGGGACTGAAGAAAGAAAATATCTTAATGTGCGATTCCAAAGGTGTCATCAACCACAAAAGAGAAAATTTAACCCCGGAAAAACTCGATTTCATTGCGCAAACTGATATTGAAACTTTGGAAGATGCCTTAAAAGGTGCAGATGTATTTATCGGATTGTCCAAAGGAAATGTGATGACTCCGGAAATGTTGCTTTCCATGGCTGATAATCCTATTGTGTTTGGATTGGCAAATCCTGATCCGGAAATCGAATACAACCTCGCCATGGAAACCCGAAAAGATACCATCATGGCGACCGGACGAAGCGACTATCCTAACCAGGTGAACAATGTTTTGGGATTCCCTTACATTTTCCGTGGTGCGCTTGATGTTCAGGCAACGGGAATTAACGAAGACATGAAACTCGCTGCTGTACATGCGATTGCAAACCTTGCGAAAGAACCCGTTCCGGAAGCGGTGATTTTGGCTTATAATTTAAAGAATTTAAGTTTTGGAAGAGAATATTTCATTCCAAAACCTTTCGATAACCGATTGATAACCAAGGTTTCTATGGCAGTAGCAAAAGCTGCGATGGAAAGTGGTATTGCCGGAAAACCTATTGAGAATTTTGACGATTACGAAAATGCATTGCTCGACAGGATGGGCCGCGACGAGAAGCTCATTCGTATGATGCAGAACCGCGCAAAAGCCAATCCGAAGAGGGTAACCCTAGGAAATGCCGAAGAATACAATGTTTTGAAAGCTGCGCAAATTCTTTATGAAGAAGGAATTGCTCAACCGATTTTGCTCGGAGATAAAAAATACATCCAGGAGCAGATGAAGAAATTCGGCATCGAAATCGATGTTCAGATTGTTGATCCTGCTGATGATGACCAGGAAGAAAACAGAAAAATCTACCGCGAATCGTTGTGGAAACTTCGTCAGCGAAAAGGAATGAACGAGTACAAAGCCAAGAGATTTGTTCGCCAAAGAGATTACTTTGGTCCATTAATGCTGAAAAACGGAGATACTGATGCACTGATCGTAGGATTCTCTAAAAACTATTCCTCTACTTTGAGACCGGTTTTGGAAGTGATTGAAAAAGAAAAAGGCGTGGACAAAGTAGCGTCGATGATGATGATTCTTACCGAGAAAAAACCGATTTTCTTCTCCGATGCTTCGATCATTCAGAACCCAACTTCCGAAGATTTGGTGAATATTGCTAAAATGTCGGAAATGGTGGTGAAATCTTTTGCCATAGAGCCGAGAATTGCGATGCTTTCCTTTGAAAACTTCGCAGCGATTTCCGAAACTTCCAAGAAAGTAGCGAAAGCGGTTTCGATCCTTCATGAAAAATATCCGAAAATGATTGTCGATGGTGAAATACAACCCGATTTTGCGATGGATGCGGATCACCTTTCCGATTATCCATTCTCTAAACTCGGAACCACTCCGGCAAATGTATTTGTATTCCCGAACCTTGAAAGTGCCAATCTTTCCTACAAAATCATCCGAGGTATGAAGGTTGCACAAGTAGTAGGACCCATTTTAATGGGACTGAAGCAACCGGTTCACGTGCTTCAGATGCGCGCAAGTGTAGACGAAATCGTCAACCTCGCCACCATCGCCGTGCTGGATGCCCAAAGAAGAGAGGCTGCCAATAAGTAACTGTTCAAAACGATCATATTAAACAACTGCATTTCCTGGATTTGCAGTTGTTTTTTTTTAACTTGTTGCTAAACCAAATACATATGTACTTCTCAAATAAAAAATTAAATGGCTAAATATGATGGGTTGGAGTTATTATTTTTCATGAAAAATTTTGAGTAAATGATTGTTTTTCAACCACGGCTTACGACAATTGTGCGGTGCAAGGTTTTGAGTTGGATGTGATGGATTATTTACTGAAACCTTTTTCTTTCGAGCGTTTCCTGAAGGCGGCTTACAAAGTTTATAGTATTTCCAAAACCAACAAATTGCTACAAGAAAATCCTGCGGCACTGAAAGAATCTTTCATTTTTGTACGGTTCAATAATGAAGATGTGAAGCTCAACCTCGATGAAATTATCAGGATTAATGCCATGAAAGATTATATCATCATTTATACCGTCACCAGAAAACTCATCGTACACCAAACCATGAAATCCATCATGGAGAAAATAAATTTAGAGAATTTCATTAGGGTTCATAACTAGCACATCATCTCGCTGAATCACCTGCAAAGTGTAGGCAAAAACAGCATAGTGGTCGCCAACGAACGAATTCCTGTGAGCGAAAAATACAAAGCTTTTTTAACGGAGTTTATTGATCGTTTTAAGTAAAAGCCGATTTTATTTTTTGATTATGGTGAGGTCTTTTGATCCGAATTTTCTTTCAAGCCAAGCTTTCAACTTTGCTTCATCTATGGATTTTTCGGCTTGGTAAAGGATAATATTTCCTTTCTTAAGGGAATCATTTTTGGAATAATCGGTAACGGTGCCAAATGAAATTGCGTCGATATCTGGAAAAATGATTTTAATTTCTTCGTCCAACGATTTATTTCCGATCTGGTAAGTGTCGATCTCACCCAGTAAATTCTGAATTTGGATGTCTTTATCTGAAACCTGATTGCTGGATTTATTAATTTCCGATAAAATTTCCTTTTTCAAATCGGAATTGTTTGCTTTAATAATCAGTTCCGTGTCGGAAAGTCCATAAGCGTTGAGCTCTTTGTTTAATTTTTTTATTTCTAAACTATCAAATTTTTTCGAAAGAAAAGCCAGCTCCATTTGTTTGGGATTGGTTTTATAGTTGATGTTTTTGTAAATCACAGTATAGCCGTTCTTCGTAAATTGATCTTGGATGAATTTTTCAGCATTTTGGATAAACTTTTTTTCTTGTAATAAGCTGTAAGCCAAATAGGAACTCGGAATAATCATCAGTAACATTAATACCGAAATAATCACCCGCACTTTTTTATCAAAACTCGTGTTTTCAGTTTTCACGGCGGGATATTTAAGATATTTAATCACCAAAAAAGTAGAAATCCCGATAAAAAAACAATTAATGCTGTAAAGATAGAGCGCGCCTGCTACAAATTTCATGTTGAAATGGGCAATTCCAAATCCTGCGGTACACAGAGGTGGCATCAGTGCGGTAGCGATAGCCACTCCCGGGATAGGATTTCCTTTTTCAATTCTTGTGATGGAAACCGCACCTACAATACCACCAAAAAATGCGATTAGAACATCGTAAATAGTGGGCGAGGTACGGGATAAAATTTCAGATTGCGCATCTTTGAACGGACTTAGAAAAAAATATAAACTCGATACAATGAGTCCAACCAAGGTAGCAATCAGTAGATTTTTCACGGATCTTTTCAGAAAATTAAAATCATAAGTTGCTAGCGCAAAACCGGAACCTACGATAGGTCCCATCAGTGGTGAAATTAGCATCGCCCCAATAATCACCGCGGTAGAATTCACATTAAGACCAATAGAAGCAATTAAAATAGCACAAGCCAAAATCCACAGGTTTGCCCCTCGAAATGAGATATTTGCCACAATATCTTCCCTTACTTTTTCCTTGTCCTCTGCTCCTTTGTTTAAGCTAAACAGGTTATAAAATACGCTCATGAATTTATTCTTTGTGACTAAGATAAAAATAACCACGATAAAAACAATGTAATGACAGATAAAACTCGCGGTTTTATGCTTTGTTTTCTTTTATAAACCCCAGCATCAAATTCGATGCTTATTATTTTAAAAGAAAGGATTTTGAAGATGAATAATAATGCTAAGCAGAAATTGTAATTTACTCAAAATTAAGTGACTTGGCAACATGGAATTTTCTAGACGCAATTTTCCATAAGATTTATGCAAATTATGAATTAGTAATTAAAATATTCACAATCATCACCATCGGCTGGCATCGAAAAGCCCTATAGAAAAGTTATTTTCGGCTCACAATCAAATGATCAAAGATTAAATTTTAAAAATCCTATATTTGGGTTTTTCAAAAATAACTCATGATTTATTCTTTAAAGGGAAACATTCAGGAACTCAATCCAACCTCCGTAATCATCGACGTACAAGGCATTGGTTACTATGTGGGAATCAGCCTTCAAACCTCTGAAAAGCTTCAATTAGGGCAACCTGCTTTCCTCAATATCCAGCAAATTATTCGCGAAGATGCGCATTTACTCTTCGGTTTTAACACAATTTTGGAAAAAGAAATGTTTAATCTGTTAATAAGTGTTAACGGAGTAGGGCCGGTTTCTGCCATCATTATGCTCTCTTCTTTGAGCCTGGAGGAGATTGCTACGGCCATCCTTTCGAACAACAGTGCATTGTTACAAAAGGTAAAAGGAATTGGTACGAAAACCGCCGAGAGAATCATTGTGGATTTAAGGGATAAAGTCCAAAAATTCAAGAACTCTGAGGAAAATATTTCCGCGGCAGTGAATAATAAAGTGAAGGAAGAAGCGTTATCTGCATTAGAGGTTTTGGGAATTGCCAAAAAGATGAGCGAGAAAATTGCAGACCGTGTTCTTAAGCAAAATCGAGCGCTTACCGTAGAAGATTTAGTGAAGCAAATTTTAAAAAATATTTAACATTTGGAGAAGATTAGTTTTTTTTGTCGTCAATTTACCTATTTATTCGTGTTTTGTTGCACATTCGCCACGCTGAAAGCGCAGGAAAAACCATCAGACAGCGCTTCGGTGAGGCAAGATTTTTCGCTTCCCAATCCCATGCGGTACGAAGCTTTTTATGATGTAACCAGCGGTATGTATTTCTTGTATCCGAAAGTGGGGAACATGGTGGTAGGAAATCCTGTTTCCATGACTTCTGCGGAGTATCATCAATATATGCTCAGCAATCAGTTGAGTGAGTATTACAAAGAAAAATCCTCAACCCACGATTTAGGATCTCGAAAAGATCAAACTGAGGCCCTTAAAAAGGGACTTCTTCCCAGTGTAAACATTAGAAATAAACTCTTCGAATCTGTTTTTGGTGGCAATAAAATCGAAATTATTCCGCAAGGTTTCGCCTCTTTTGACATTGGTGGATTGTATCAAAACATCGATAACCCATTGATTTTACCGCAAAACAGAACCAGTTTTGCCATTGATATCCAACAGAGAATACAATTGGGATTATTGGGTAAAGTAGGTGAAAATCTGCAACTTAAAGCGAATTATGATACACAAAGTGGTTTCGCTTTCGAAAATCGAATGAATTTGGTTTGGCAGGCAAAAGGAACTTGGAAAGATCTGCAAACCAAAGGTTTAAATGATAAAACAACCGGCGGAGAAGATAAAATCATCAAAAAAGTAGAATTTGGTAACGTGAATATGCCGCTTTCAACCAGTTTGATCCGAGGTTCAGAATCACTTTTCGGTTTGAAAACGGAGTTCCAGTTGGGGAAAACTACCGGAACTTTGGTCTTCTCGCAACAGCAAGGTGAATCCCGAACCATCGTAGCGCAAGGCGGTGGCGTGATGAACACCTTCAAACTCAACGCGATTGATTACGAAGACAATCAGCACTACTATCTCGGTCATTACTTCCTGAATTCTTACGACAATGCCTTGCTCAATTATCCTCAAATCAATTCCAGAGTCAGCATTACCAGGATTGAAGCGTGGGTGCTCGATCAGGGTTCTGGGAATCTTCAGGATCAGAAAGGAATCCTCGGAATTCGAGATTTGGGAGAAGGTATTTCCGGCTTTCCGGACAACTCGCAAAATAATTTATATCAAGGGATTGCGAATCTTGGAGCGGGAATTCGGGATGTGAATACCGCTTACAACACCATTAACGGACAATCTTTTCCAAACGCCAACGGTTCTCCTGAAAATTATACCGATGGAGAGCAGTTTATCTTCAATAGAAAAGCCAGAAAACTAACTCAAAGCGAATTTACCTATCATCCTCAGTTGGGATATATCTCGTTGAATCAAAGACTCAACGATAACCAGCTGTTGGCGGTGTCGTACACCTATACCTTGAACGGCGACAGCAAAGTGTATAAAGTAGGGGAGTTCTCCGAAGAAAGCCCGGTTTTGATTACCAAATTATTAAAATCGAATACCAAAACTACTACCACAACACCGATGTGGGATTTGATGATGAAGAATATTTATTCCTTAAACTCAAATCAAATAAATTCGGAAAACTTTTTATTGAATGTATATTTAAGGGATGCCCAAAACGGAAAGGTGAATTACCTTCCTGGAACCGCAGTTCAGGATACTAACCTCCTTAAATTGTTCAACTGGGATCGTTTGAATTCCAACAACGATTTACAGCAAAACGGTGCTTCCACCGGAGATGGGATTTTCGATTTTGTGAACGGAATTACCATTGATTCTGAAAACGGAAAAATTATCTTCACCAAAGCGAAACCATTTGGAGCTTATCTTCAAAATGTTTTGGGAAGCAGTGATCCGAAATTTGTATTCAATGATTTGTATGATAGATTCAAAAATGTAGCCTCCGAAAACCGTCTGGCTTTGGCTTACACCTTGGAAGGTCGTTTCAAAGGTTCTCAGGGAACAGGAATTTCTCTTGGCGCGATCAACGTTCCTCAAGGTTCGGTGAAAGTAACGGCCAATGGAGTACAGCTTCAGGAAGGTATTGATTTTACCGTAGATTATATGCTTGGTACAATAAACATCATTAATGAAGCGGTGAAACAATCCGGACAAGCCATCAATATTTCTCTTGAAAACCAATTGACGTTCAATACCCAAAGAAAAAGATTCCTCGGATTGAATTTGGAAAGGAAATTCAACGAACATTTGACAATCGGAGGAACAGTGGTGAATTATTCTGAAACGCCATTAACCCAGAAAGTAAATTACGGTCAGGAAGCGGTGAATAATACCATGGCCGGTTTCAATATTTTGTATAATAACGAGCTCCCATTCCTCACCAGACTCACTGATAAAATTCCGTTGGTAAATACCGAAGCGCCTTCTAACTTGAGTTTTATGGCGGAAGGTGCCTATCTGATTCCTGGGCAGAATAAAGGTATTGGCGATCAATCTTATATCGACGATTTCGAGCAAACTACTTCCAAAATTTCATTGAAAGAACCTGCAATGTGGAGTCTTGCTTCTAAACCCGAGCACAATTCGGAACCGGTATTCTCGAATGCTAATTCCAATGATGATTTGTCTCACGGAAACGGAAGAGGTTTGCTGACTTGGTACAATATCGATCCAAGGTTTTATGGAATTGGAGGAAAAGCACCGAGCGGAATTAATGCTGAAGCGGTATCCAACCACGCATCCCGAAGAGTGCAAACCAAGGAACTTTACAATTCCAGAGATTTTGTCGCGGGCGAACAGCTCTATACCAATACTTTCGATATTACGTATTTCCCAACTGAAAGAGGTCCGTATAATGTGAATCCGAATAACGAAACCACTCAACAGAGATGGGCAGGGTTGATGAGACCTATCACGGTATCCAATTTCGTGAATTCGAATATTGAATATGTTGAATTTTGGATGATGGACCCTTATGCTGATGGTAAAAACCTAGGATCCAATCCGAAATTATTGCTGCAGTTAGGAAATGTTTCCGAAGATGTGTTGAAAGATGGAAAATTACAGTACGAAAACGGGTTGCCAACGCCAAATGTTCCGGCAAATACTACGACGACCAACTGGGGAACTCAGCCGAACCAATTCCCAATTTTGTACGCGTTCTCCACGGAAAACGAAGAAAGAGCCGCCCAAGATTTAGGGTATGACGGTCTGGATGCGCAAGGTGAAAGTGCCAAATTCGGAACTAATTTTATCAATCCGGTGACTAATAATCCAGATCCTGCATCCGATGATTTTGTGTTTTACCTTTCAGATCAGTTCCAAGGTGCGCAAGCTTCATCACTTCTGGAGCGTTACAAATATTTCCGTAGTCCGGAAGGCAATTCCCAAAGCAATTCATTGGAAGTAGCCACCCAAACTCCGGATGCGGAAGATGTAAACCGGGACTACAACCTGGACCAAAGTGAAAACTATAACCAATACAACATTAATCTGGATAAAACCAGTCTTACTTTAGGACAGAACTTCATCGTGGACGAAAAAGTAGTAGAAGCGAAATTCCAAAATGGTCAGACTTCATCCAACAAATGGTATCTTTTCCGCGTTCCGGTTTCTCAGTTTGTAACCGATGCCGGAGACCACGATCCTGCGGTTCTTAACAATGTTCGTTTTGCCAGAATTCTATTAACAGGGTTTGATCAAACTTCAACCCTGCGTTTCGGAACCCTCGATTTGGTACGAAGCGACTGGAGAAAATATACCAAAGATATCGCAACCAACATTACCGATACCGAAGGTGTAAATCCTGTAGATGATTCCGAAACCAACCGAATGGATGTAGGAAGCGTTAATTTAGAAGAAAACGGATTAAACCAGCCGCCTTATGTATTACCTCCGGGAATCGATCGACAAGTTCTTAGCGGTAACGCCGGTGCACAAAGACAGAACGAAGCTTCGCTTTATCTGAAAACTTCGCCAATCGCACCGAAAACTTCAAGAGCGGTGTTCAAAAATGTGGCATTGGATATGCGCAGATACAAGAAATTGGAGCTTTTTGTTCATGCTGAAGATGTAAGAGCAGGAGCAATCAGCAATGGTTTGGATCCAAACGCGAAATTCTTTATCCGTTTTGGAAGCGACGCGACTGATAACTATTATGAGTACGAAACATCTTTAACATATACTCCGAAAAATGCCACTTCACCTCTCGAAATCTGGCCTACAGACAACACTGTGAATTTGGAAATGCAAAACTTCATCGATGCTAAATTACGGAGAGACGAAAATGGTTCCGTGGTCATCGATCAAAGAACCGAAGATTTCGAATATGGCGCATTGGATCCTAACAAAAAAATCTTCATCAAAGGAAGACCGAGCTTAGGAAACGTAACCACCATTATGTTGGGGGTTAGAAATAAAGATGAAAGCAGCTCGAAAGATTTGGTACTTTGGGTGAACGAAATCCGTCTTTCTGAAATCGAAAACAAAGGAGGTTACGCCGGAAATGCTAGTGTAAATTTCAACCTAGGGGATTTTGCAACAGTGAATGCGAACGGTTCTTATTCGACGATCGGATTTGGCGGCATTACCCAAAAACCATCGGAAAGAGCACAGTCAACACTTTCTGCTTTCAATGTAAATACCACAGTAAATGTGGATAAATTCCTTCCGGAAAAGGTAGGGATGAAGATTCCGGTAAATTATTCCTATACCCAAACGATTGAGGATCCAAAATACAATCCTTTGGATAATGATGTTACTTTCGAGCAAGCGCCGAACCGCCAGGAGTTGAAAAAAGTAGCAAGAACTTATACCCAACAAAGAAGTATCGGGGTGGTAAATATGCGTAAAGATCGAATGAATCCGGACAAAAAACCGAAATTCTACGATGTAGAAAATCTTTCAGTGACTGCCGTTTATAACGACGATTACTACCGAGATGTGTACACCAAGAAAAACTACCGCCAGTATCTGAGAGGATATATCGACTATAATTATTCCTTCAAACCATGGGTTTTGAGACCTTTCAATAAAATAGTGAGCGATACTGCAAAATCTTATAAATATTTAAGATTCATCAAGGAAATTAATTTCAATTTGGTTCCGACGAGATTCTCTTTCAGAACCGAAATCGATAGAAACTACAACGAACTGGAGTTTAGAAATATTGAAGCAATCCTCAACGGAAACTCGGGCGATAATTTCGATGTCATCAAAAACCGTAACTTCTATTTCGGTTGGCAATATGGTTTGGCTTTCAACTTTACCAAATCATTGAAGTTGGAAATCAACTCTGCGATGCGAACGTTGAATGATAATTTGAACGTGAATGATATGAACAATAAATCGATTTTCGAAAACCCATTGCGGGCAGGAAGACCGGTTTTATACAACCACCGCGTGCAGCTGAATTACAAATTCCCTTTCCAATATCTTCCTTATCTGGATTTCATCAATGCGGAACTCGGCTACGGATTTACTTATAATTGGAATGCGAGAAGTACCGTGATGACCAGCTTCGTGAATCCGGAAACCAACGTTGCGGAAAGTTTGGGAAGTATCGGACAGAATACCAACAATATCGTGGCGACTTCTACTGTAGATGTTCCGAAATTCTTCAGCAAGTTTAAGTATTTCCAAAAAATAAATACCACCATGCAAAAGCGCAAAAAGGAAGTGGATTCCCTAAACAACGCTTATACCCAATTGTGGCAAAAACCAAATTCCAAGAAAACTTTCAAAAGTTATCAGTTTAAAAATAAGTTGAATCCTTTGCAAAGTATTGCTTATGCGCTAACCTCCATTAAGCAACTCGATATTTCATATAATGAGAATAATGGAACTGTACTTCCTGGATTACTTTCTGCGCCAAACTGGTACGGATATGGGCAAACTTTGGGTGGACCAACTTATGGATTCCTTTTGGGCTCTCAGGCGGATATCAGAAGAACCGTGATCGAAAACGGCTGGCTTTCAAATTCGCCTTATATGAATGATGCGTATACACAAATGAAGAATCAAAATTTCTTGGCGAATGTTCAGATCATGCCGATCAACGATTTCCGAATCGATTTGAATGTCTTGAGAAATTACAACAGCAATTTTGTGCAAGGTGGTTATAATGTAGATGCGGATTCCAACGGAGCCAACGGATTCCAGTTCTCATTCGGTACCGAAATGATTACGTATTCCAAAACAGCTTGGACCTTCCGAACCGCTTTTGTTGATGGAAAAACCATCTACGATAATATGTATGAAAATGCAAAGCAAATCTATCTTCGTTCCGGCGGATTGTACGATGAAGCGGAATTCGCAAGCGGAAAAGGATTGGGCGATGCATATGTGTTGATCCCTGCATTCCAAGCGGCAGTTGAAGGAAAAACCATCGATGGAAGACTTTCTGATCCTAAGAAAACCGGCGCTCCGCTGCCGAATTGGAGGGTGACCTATTCTGGATTGAAAAATATTCCGATCGTCAACAGCCAATTCTCCAAGTTTGATATTTTGCATTCTTACAGTTCAACTTTCACTTCCACAGGAATTCAATCGAGTGTAGATTATTACAACATGCAAAACAATCAGGATGCACCGCAAACCGATACTTATGGAAATGCTTTCAACCCGTACACCTTCTCGCAAGTAGGTTATGTGGAAGCTTTTGCTCCGCTTATCGGTGCTGATGTTACGATGAGAAATAACATGCAGTTCCGCGCGCAATATAACCGCGACAGAATGTTCATGCTCGGATTGGTGAACCATACTTTGACCGAAGATGTCGGCAAAGAATACATCATAGGATTTGGATACATCATCAAAGATTTAAAACTGAAAATGAACTTCAAAGGAAAAGCAAAAACCATCAAAAGTGATCTTAATATTCGTGGTGATTTCTCTCTTAGAGATAGCCAAACCAGAATTACGAATATCTTACAAAATGATTCGCAAGTCACCGGTGGACAGAAGATGATGAGCATTAAACTTTCCGCAGATTACAACATGTCTCAGAATTTCAGCTTAAGATTTTTCTATGATCAATTAATGACCAAATATAAAATTTCTACTGCGTTTCCGCTTTCTACCATTCGTGCGGGACTCACCGCAACCTTTACTTTCGCAGGAAGCGGTGGTGGATTTTAGAAATAAATTTAAAACTCAGAATTTCGGTTCTGAGTTTTTTTTGAGCTAAAGATGCGCGCATCACCTAATTCTTTATCATTTTAAAAAATTAAATCCCTAATTTTGCTTTTTCATTAAAATGATATGAATCAAGATATTGATAACGACGACGATTTGTTCACCGGAAAAGACCATACTCCGCTTCGGCCGGACGCTTTCGAGAAAACTCCTCAGGATAAAATAGAAATCATTCAGCAACATTTTCATCAGATTATGGAAACTTTAGGGATGGATATGAATGATGATTCCCTGAAAGATTCCCCGAAAAGAGTTGCAAAAATGTATGTCAACGAAATTTTCGGCGGACTACTTCCGGAAAACAAACCTGGAATTTCTACGTTTTCCAATAAATATAAATACCGACAAATGTTGGTGGAAAAAGACATCACCGTTTATTCTTTTTGCGAACATCATTTCCTGCCAATTATCGGAAAAGCGCACGTTGCTTATATTTCCAATGGTGAAGTAATAGGACTTTCTAAAATTAACAGAATTGTAGATTATTACGCGAAACGCCCGCAAGTTCAGGAAAGATTGACGATGCAGATTGTAGATGCACTGAAACAGGCATTAGGAACCAAAGATGTTGCCTGTATCATCGATGCGAAACATCTGTGCGTGAATTGTCGCGGCATCAAAGATACTGCCAGCTCAACCATCACTGCAGAATTGAGTGGCATTTTCAGAACAAATCCTATTACCAGACAGGAATTCCTGCATTACGTAGGAAGCCACGCTACATTCGACTAAGCCACAAGAATTTAATTAAAAAAGAGCTGCGATTCTATATTTTTTAATTCTTCAATTTTTTAATCTTTTTAATTTAAAATAATGGAACTCAAATTATACAACTCGCTTTCCGGCGAAAAGGAAATCTTCAAACCCATTCACGAAAAAAATGTTGGGATGTATGTTTGTGGACCTACCGTTTACAGCAATGTACACCTCGGAAACGTGCGAACTTTCATGTCTTTTGACTTTATTTACCGAACACTTGTGCATTTGGGATATAAGGTTAGATATGTAAGAAACATTACCGATGCGGGCCACCTCACCGATGATGGAGATGTGGATAACGACCGTTTCGTGAAGCAGTCTCGACTCGAAAAATTGGAGCCCATGGAAATTGTACAGAAATATACAGTAGATTTTCATAAGGTTTTGGATACCTTCAATCTGCTTCCGCCCACCATCGAACCCACTGCGACAGGACACATCTTGGAGCAGATAGAACTTACCCAAAAATTACTCGATAAAGGGTTTGCCTATGAAAGCAATGGCTCTGTGTATTTCGATGTTTTGGAATACAATAATAAAGGCCTGAACTACGGGGAACTTTCCCGAAGAAATATTGAAGAACTTTTCGCAAATACCCGCGATCTGGACGGGCAAAATGAAAAGAAAAACCCCCAGGATTTTGCCCTTTGGAAAGCAGCTTCTCCGGCACATATTATGCGTTGGAACTCGCCGTGGGGCGAAGGTTTTCCTGGTTGGCATTTGGAATGTACCGCGATGAGCACGAAATATTTAGGTGAAAAATTCGATATTCACGGAGGTGGAATGGATTTGAAATTTCCACATCACGAATGTGAAGTGGCACAAGGAAAAGCCTGCAACGGAACTGAGCCTGTAAACTACTGGTTACATGCAAATATGCTCACCATGAACGGACAACGGATGAGCAAATCCACCGGAAATTATATTCTCCCAATGGAGCTGGTTTCCGGTAACAATAGCTTCTTTGAAAAACCTTTCCACCCAACAATCGTTAGATTTAATTTTTTACAAGCGCACTACCGTAGTGTTCTCGATATTTCGAATGAAGCAATGGTGGCCAGTGAAAAGGGTTTCCAACGTTTGATGGAAGCCATGAAGATTTTAAGCCAAATCTCGCCTGCCAATAATCCAGCATCTTCTTTTAATTTAAATGCTTGGAAAGAGAAATGTTACGCAGCTTTAACGGATGATTTCAATTCTCCAATTTTGATCTCACATCTATTTGAAGCAGTGAATTTTATCTTTAAATTAAAAGATGGAAAAGAGCAAATTTCCGGATCGGATTTGGAACTTCTACGGTCGCAAATGGATAGTTTTGTATACGAAGTTTTAGGGCTTCAGAACATCGAAGAAAACAATAACGAAAAACTCGATCAAACTTTACAGGTTTTGATTGAACTGAGAAATCAAGCGAGAAAATCAAAAAATTTCGAACTTTCAGACCAAATTCGTGACCGTTTATTGGCGGAAGGAATAGAACTAAAAGATGGTCGCGACGGAACGACGTATTCTTTGAACTAAATTTAAAATTTTTTACTCTTTTTTAACCTTTTCAGCTCATTGTTGAAAGGGTTTTTTTGTGTCTACTAGATTTTGGTTTGTAAATATTTGTAAATCAATACTTAAGCTGTTTAAATAATTTTTAATTTTAACGGTTGTCTTGGTTTTAAAAACATAGAAATTTCCTAAATTGCAACACAAATTGAAGCCTTTTTATGAAACTTTATTTTAATATTAATTTCAGAACGAAACTGGGTGAAAAAATTCAGGTTTTGATCATGGAAGAAGGAAGCGAAGATAAAATCCATCTTTTGCAATATGCAGATAACGGAAATTGGCACGCAGAGGTCGATTATTTCTCGAAAACCATCAGCTACAAATACCAAATGGTGAACGAGTATGGTGATATTCTTCAAGAGGAATTCTCGCTTCACCACCTTAATTTTCCGCATCAATACTCCGAATTCGCAATTTATGATGCATGGAATGCCAAAAATTTCCCTGAAAATTATTTAAATAATAAAATTCTTAAGAATAAATTGAGTGGTTTCAAAGCGCAGAAAGCCACAGTATTGAAAAAACACACGCATTTGTTCCGCCTGGAAGCGCCCATTTATAAAAAGAACTGGGCGGTAGTTTTGCTCGGAAATTGCGAAGCTTTGGGTAATTGGGAATATCCCAATGCAGTGCCGATGTTGCAAACCGACTTCGGAATCTGGGAAGTAGGAGTAGAATTACCTGGAGATCAGCTTATTCAGTATAAATATGCGCTTTTGGATATCGAAAAAGGTGAGGTTTTCGATATTGAATATGGAGCCAACCGATGGGCAGTTCCAAATCCGGAAAAAAATACTTTGCAAATAAAGGCCGATCATTATTTCCGTTTTAAAGGTTTCGAAATGTACCATGCAGCGGGTGTTGCTGTGCCTGTGTTCGCACTAAGGTCAGAAAATGGCTTCGGAGTAGGAGAGTTCTCAGATTTGAAAATGCTAGCCGATTGGGCCAAAGAAACCCAGCTTTCTATACTGCAGATTTTACCAATCAATGATACAACGGCGAATTACTCGTGGACGGATTCTTATCCCTATGCGGCGATTTCTGTTTATGCACTTCATCCGCAATATTTATCAATATCTCAATTGGAATTTTCTTTGCCGAGTGATTTAGTTGAAGAATATAATTCCCAAAAAGATGAACTTAATGCATTAAGCTTAATCGATTATGAAAAAATGATTTCCGGAAAATGGAAATTTGTGAAAGCCGTTTTTGAAGCGCATCAAAATGAAATTTTAAAAGACAGAAATTTCAAAAAGTTCATTAAGGATAATGAAGATTGGCTTGTTCCATACTCTGCGTTCTGCGTACTTCGAGATAAATACAATACGCCTAATTTCAACGATTGGAAAACCCATAAAAAATACATTGCCGGGAAAATTGCTCCCTTTTTCTCCTCGAAAAGCAAAGATTTTGAAGCGTCTATGTTACATGCATGGGTTCAGTATCAACTGCATTTGCAGTTGAAAGAAGCGATTGATTATACCCACGGTTTAGGAATCTCTGTGAAAGGGGATTTGCCGATTGGCATTTACCGTTATTCTGTAGAAGCATGGACCGAGCCAGAACTTTTCGGAATGGATTTCCAAGCGGGTGCACCGCCTGATCAATTTACCGATTTGGGACAAAACTGGGAATTCCCAACTTACAACTGGGAAGCGATGAAAGAAGATGGATACCGCTGGTGGAAAAATCGTTTCAAAGCTTTGGAGCAGTACTTCGATGCGATGCGAATCGATCATATTTTAGGTTTCTTCAGAATCTGGAGAATGCCGATGAGCGCGACACAAGGAATTTTGGGATATTTCTATCCTGCGGTTCCGGTGAGAACGGAAGAGTTTTACCATCGCCATATTCCGTTTGATGAAAACAGATATTGCAAGCCTTTTATTAATGATCAAATCCTTTGGGATTTCTTCGGTGACGAAAGAGATGCAATCCAACACCAATTTATGAACAACCATTTCAATGGGACTTATTCATTTAAAGAAGAATTCGATTCCCAAAGAAAACTGGTAAATTATTTCAAAGAAAATCCTCATCCGTGGGCAGAAAATCAACTGATTTCATTGGCTGCATATGTGCTCTTCCTAAAAGAAGAAACGGAAAACGGCGAAGTGGTGTATCACCCGAGGTTTAATATTGATAAAACTTCTTCTTTCCAATATTTATCGGATTGGGAGAAGCGAGCAATTTATGATTTGTACGTCGATTATTTCTTCAAACGACAGGATGGACTTTGGTATCAGAAAGCGATGGAGAAACTCCCGATGATTCTTAACGCAACGGATATGCTAATTTGTGGAGAAGATTTAGGCTTAGTACCGGATTCCGTACCGGTGGTGATGGATCAACTCGCGATTACCGCATTGAAAGTTCAACGAATGCCATCGGACGATATCCCGTGGTACAATCCGAAAGATGCCGGGTATATGAACGTGGTAACCGCAAGTTCGCATGATAGTTCTACGCTTCGACAATGGTGGCACGAGGATAGAAATCTAACTCAGCAATATTATAATCAGCAATTGGGACAACATGGAGGAGCGCCGGAGCAGCTGGAACCCTACCTCGCTGAAATGATTATGAAACAGCATTTGTATAATGATGCGATGCTTGCGATTTTCCCGATTCAGGAGTTTTTAGCCACTGATGAGGAATTGGCAAATCCAAATATTGATGAAGAAAGAATCAACAATCCGGCGGTTTTCCCACATTATTGGAGATATCGCATGCATTTGAACCTAGAAAGTTTGATGACCAAGGAAGAATTCAACCGCAAAATTGCAGGTTGGGTAACCGATTCGAACAGAGCGTAATACTTTTTGAAAATTTTTATGAAATTAATGACCGTTTTATTTAAAAATTACCGAAAAAAAAAGCTGATTGTATGAAATTTATATTCATTGATAATCAGTGAATTACAATATTTTCAAAGGAAGTTGAAACCGAGGTTTTAACTTCCTTTTTGTTTTATCATCAAAATAAATAAAAATCTTGTGTAAGTCTTTTGTAGAAAGAGTTTCGAGAGATTTTTGTTTTAAAAATTGGCACGTTTTTCTAATGTTCTTTGCTGAACATTTAAAATAAGTTTAAATAAAATGAAAAAAATACTTTTTGGACTTTCAGTGTTCTTTGCAACATTGATTTCCGCACAGAACTATCCGGATTATTATCCGACCAATAGTAACGGGGGTTACTACGGTGATTATGATGATGAGTACTATTTCCCAGATGATTATTATTACCAATATCCATCGGATTATTATACCAATGCTTTATACCAAAGTTATTTCAATGATTATCAGAGAAGTATTTATGATGTAAATTGGAATCGTTTTTTTTCTGCTTACCGGCTATCACCATGGCAGATGCAGCAAATAATGAGGTTGAATGATCGTTTTCCAAATTACTCCGCATGGAGCTCCTATTACCGCTATAACCCAGATCGATGGTATTACGACAGATTTTATGAATTGGAAAGAATTTTAGGCCAAAGAGTTTTCGTGATTTTCCAGAATAACTATTATAATGGTTACAATCCTGTAAATTATTGGCAGAACTATAGAAGAGAACATTATGTGAATTATGTTTATATCGTTCCGAAATACCGACATATCAATATTAACCGATATAAAGTAGACCGAGTTGTGTATCATCAAAATAATCCGAGAAGCAATTTTGGTTTCAAAGATTCTCCAAGAACAGGTAACGGGAACTGGAATTCGACTCCAAGAAATAACAATAATGTGAAAAACGAAGGTTCTCTACAAAATAACAATCGAAATGATGGATTGCGTGAAGGAACGTCTCTTGGAAATACCCCAAGAACGCAAAACAATGGTTACAAAAATGGAATGAGAACCGATTCTAACAGCCAATCTAATTCAGGTGGTCTTAGAAACAACGGTTCGGAACTGAGAAATACAACGCCAGAAAGAAAAGTAGAAAGCAATAATAAAGGTTTTAGAAACCAAACTCCGGCTACCCCGGCGCCGAGTAATTCAACCAGAACATCAGGCATGAGGTTTACCTCTCGATAATTTTAGTTTTTTAGTGTTAGTGATGAAAGGAGTAGCTTCGAAGGAAGTTGCTCTTTTTTTTGGCACGATTATGGAAAAATACTTAGTGTCAACTTAAAAAATGTAAGAAAATGAAAAAGTTAATCACAATATTAAGTTTAGGACTGTTTTCAACAGCTTTTGCGCAATCAACCTATTAAAATGATTATAGAAGAAGTATTACCGATCTGAATTGGGAGACTGTTGCCGCAAATTTATTGTTAACTGATCAGCAGAAAGCAGATTTGTTTGCACTCAATAACCAATATTCGGATTATAACTCATGGAATAGTGTTTATGCTAATAATCCGGATCAATGGCGAACCGACAGATATTCTTCCATCCAAAGAATTTTGGGAAACGATAAATATACTCAGTTTAAAAACAAATATTACAAAGGGCAAAACCCGGTAGCAGTTTATAATCGAAACAAAAACAATTATAAAAGCTCGCAGTCTAAAAAATACAAATCTATTCAGGCCAAAAAAAGTACACAAAATACCAAATCGATGTCTGAATATAATAGGAGAAAACAAATTGGAGACGGAAGCCATCTTCATATAAAAGGAAGCAACGGAAAGAATAAAAAATAAATTTAAAAAAGGAGTTCAATCGATGAGCTCCTTCTTTATTTTACATTATTGTTAATTTTAAATTAAAGCAAGATATACAGAATCAATAAGTTGTATTTTTGATGGAATGAAAATTTTATATGCAGTCCAAGGTACCGGAAATGGCCATGTAAGCCGCGCCAGAGAAATCCTTCCCTATCTTAAACAGTTTGGAGAAGTTGATATCCTGATTAGCGGAACGCAAGCAGAGGTAGAACTTCAGTACGAAATTAAGTATCAGTTCAACGGATTTGGATTTGTTTTTGGCAGTAAAGGTGGCGTCGATTTCACCGAAACGTGGAATCGTTTTCATTTGAAACAATTTTACGATGATGTAAAAAATCTCCCGGTTCATCAGTATGATTTGGTTATCAACGATTTCGAACCGGTTTGTGCATGGAGTTGCAAATTGCGTGGAAAACCATCAGTGGCGATGAGTCATCAATCAGCTTATCTTTCTCCTAAAACACCGCAACTTAAAGGTTTTCATTGGGGAAAATTCATTATGAATCATTATGCTCCGGCGAAAAATCATGTAGCTTTTCATTTTGAAAAATATGATGATTTCATCCATACTCCGGTAATCCGAACTGAAATTCGTCAACAAATTACTCAAAACAAAGGGCATTATACGGTTTATCTTCCTGCATACTCGGATGAATTTATTTTGGAACAAATCAGGAAGATCCCTCACATTCAATGGCAGATTTTTTCGAAACATTCATCCCTACATTATCAAAAATTCAATGCCGAAGTTTTTCCGATCGATAATGCGCTTTTTCAGCAATCATTAGCAACGTGCGAAGGTTTTCTCACCGGTGGCGGCTTCGAAGGTCCTGCTGAAGCGCTTTTTATGAAGAAAAAAGTATTGGCAGTTCCCATGCATCATCAGTATGAACAGCAGTGCAATGCTTTGTCCTTAGAAAAAATGGGAGTTCCTGTAATTTGGAAGGAAGCCGATTTTTCAAAAAAACTGAAAGATTGGGTGAATGCTGATCAACAAATTATGGTAGATTTTCCCGATGAAACCGAGGAAGTTGTAAAAAAAATGATTAAAAAATATCGTTAATTTTTTTTAACAAAAGTTTATGATAGTAAAAAATTTAACATGTATCAATTATTGGTATCAAAAAACCAAAAAACAACATTTAAATATTTACACATGAAAAAAATTGTTTTAAGCGCAGCATTTGCTGTCATAGGAACCTTCGCAATGGCTCAACAATCGCCTCAAATGCAAAAAAAAGATCCTGCCCAAATGGAGCAGATGAGAGCAGAGAAATTGCAAAAAATGAAGGCTGAACTTAACCTTTCGGATGCGCAAGTAGCAAAAATAAAATCTTTGCAAGACAAAAAAATAGCTGAAAGAAAAGAAAATGCGCCTAAAATCCAGGCTGAGAGAAAGGCAAAAATGGAGGTAATGAAAGCGAAAAAAGAACAGTGGGATGCAGAAATGAAGCAAATTTTGTCTCCTGAACAATACCAAAAGTGGCAAACCAAGCAAAAAGAAAGAATGCAGAATAAGCATGAAAAACACATGAAGAAAATGCCTGCAAAGGCCGATTCATAATTTTTAGTTTTTTTTTAAGAGAGCGGAAATTTATTTTTCCGCTTTTTTTGTGCGCTCTCTCGGAATTATCTATATTTGATAAAAAGAGAAATTAAATTATGATAAGTACAAAAATAGGGGCGTTGATCAACGAACAAATTACCAAAGAACAATATGCAGCACAATATTATCTTTCGATGTCGGCATGGTTTTCTGCCCGGGATCTGGATGGTATTGCCAACTATTTCCGAGTTCAAAGTAAGGAAGAACTCATGCACGCAGATAAAATGTTTGATTATTTGAACGATGTCGGCGGAGAAATCGTGATAGGAGAAATTGCACAACCTCCGCATGAATTTGCTGATGCGGTAGATGTTTTTGAGAAGGCTTTAGAACACGAAAAAATTGTGACCAAAAGTATATTCAATATTCTGAAAAATGCCAATGATGAAGGCGATTTTGCAACTGTTTCATTTTTGCAGTGGTTCGTAAATGAGCAAGTTGAAGAAGAAGCGAGTGCATCCCAGCTGGTAACCAAAATCAAAATGGTTTCCGACAATCCTTCCGCTTTATACCTTTTTGATCAAGAGCTTGCGCAACGGGTTTTCACTCCGGATCCTGCGAATTAATTTTAAGAAAAAATAATAAATACTGCTGCAATCCCTTTGCAGCAGGATTTTTTTTATACATATACGATTTCTGTTTTCAGAACTTTTTTGCCAAGTTTTTCTAAGACATTTTGGTATTCGTCGATTTGGATTTGGTGTTTTTCCTTTTCGTCGCCGGTTTTGAAATCGAGGATAATGAAACCATTTCCGGTGTCGATCAACCGGTCGGGTCTGTAGATTTTGGCGTCGCCGTTGTCGGAAATCATGATGTCTTTTTCATTGATAACGACTTGGTTTTCCACAAAATATGCAGCATATTTTTCATTCTTGATGATTCCTAAAATTCTTTCGCTGATTTCAATTTTTTCCTCAGTTGTGATAATTCCGTCCAAAAGATAAGATTCCAAGGTTTTTTCAACATCTTTTTCCGAGTTGATCTGGGCTAAAATTTCGTGTGTGAAAATTCCGATTCTCACTTTTTCCGTGCGGTTTTGGTAATTTTTCGATGGAGTGGCGATTTTCACGCCTTCTGGATTAGCTTTTTTACCCGATTTAAAAACAATCGGTTGGGTAAGCAATTTATTTTGCTCTTCCTCTTTTTGTTTCTTTAAATTTCCTTCGGAAACATCGTACCAGTCGAAACTGGAGATTTCAGCGCCGGATTCATCCTTCGGAATTTTAGTTTTAATAAAATCATAAATTTCCACATGATTCGCGGATTTATTAGGCTTTTCAAGATAAAAAAACAGTTGTTCCACCGCGCGCGTAGTGGCTACGTATTGCAAACAGAAACGGTCGATTTTATTTTGGTACATATTTTCCTGATTAAATTTGGCCATACCTTCATCATAAACTTCAAGTTCTTTGCTGAAAGAATCGATGTTCACCGCTGAGAGTCCGTTTTCGGAATCGATATCGAGCCAGTTTGTGAATTTCCCGTCTTTATTTTCATTTTCCATCGGAAGCATCACCACCGGAAACTCCAAGCCTTTGGCTTTGTGAATGGTCATCAAGCGTATCGCATCTAAATTTTCCGATGCTTGAATGGTGGTTTTCTGCGCTTCTTCTTCCCAATATTTTAGGAAATCTTTCAGGGTAGAGCCTGCGTTTTGAGAATAGGCGAACAGCATTTCCAAATAATTAAAGAGGAAGTCGGTTTCCTTGTGCTGTACAGAAAATTCCTGCAGAAAATGCTCCACAAAATTATAAAGATTGAGTTGCAGCAAACCTTCGCTACTGAGTTGTAGACCGTATTTTTCAGCAAGAAATGTTTGTATTTCCGGTTTTGTTTTTAATGAGATCATTTCCATGACTTCCGAACTGAAATCCTTCATTTCAATTCTGCCTAAAACTTTTAAGTAATAAAGCATTTTTACTGGAAATTGTAAATTTTTAGGATCTTCTTCCCATTTCAGGAACTCTGTTAAAGCCAATAATGTTGAGGACAGGTTCAAGGTTAATCCTGATTCGGAGATGGTTTTAATGTAATCTTCTTTGCCTTGATAATTTATTTTCAAGTTACCGAGCATTTGAGAATAATTGAAAATATCGAAATTTCCGCGGCAAAGAATGGTGATATCGGATAGTCGGAAACCGTTATCCAGACAGCTTTGGATGTCCTTTTGCATTTTCCCGGAAACTTCTTCATAGTACACTTTTTTAGTGGCGTTTTCAATCAAATTGATTCGAACTCGGCCATCAAGTTTCGATTTTGCAATTTGATGAGAACCGATTCCGAAGATGTTTCGGTGCGAATCATTGGTAAATTCGGAAAGATATGAATAAAGCTGGTTGTTGAAATCGACAATGTTTTTGGCGCTTCGCCAATTGTATTCCAGATTTTCGAGTTGGGCTTTCACCAACGAATTTTCTTTTTGATTAATGATGTCGAGCATCAATTGTGAATCGCCGCCACGAAAACGATAAATGCTTTGTTTGGGGTCACCAACCAGTGTAAAACTCATTTCATCCGATGAAACTGCGTGATCTCTCAATGGAACAAAATTTTGCCACTGAAGTGCGGAAGTATCCTGAAATTCATCAAAAAAATAATGCGAAAATTGGGTTCCTACTTTTTCATAAATGAATGATGATGGTTCTTCGCGAAGGTTTTCATGAATTAAAATATTGAATTTGGACAGCAAAACCAAATCGTTTTCATCCTCAATGATAGCAAGTTGATCCTGAATGTCTTTATTTACTTTTAGAGGGAGAAGTGCACGTAGTATTTTTTCCTTTTTCTTAATAAGAATATAATTCTGAATAATTTCGGCACGCCTTTCAAGCAAATAATCGAGGATTTCAAGGATTTCGGACTGGCGCTTTTTGGCTTTTGATGAAGCTCCTTTTCGGTAATTTTCTACCGCTTCTTGTTCGTCTTTTGGGAAAACGAATTTTTCTTTATTTTTATAGTAGCGGATTACATTTTCAAAGAATTTGCCGATCGTTCCACCACTTGCTCTAGAAAAATCTTCGGCAGAGAGGTTTTTCTCTCTCAATAATTGCAAAACAGATTCGGCAATATTAATAGAATCGTCACTTAATGATTTGATGCTTTCACGAAGATTTTTCTTCGATTTCTCATAGTTTTCCCAATTGAATTGCTTGTTTTCATTCAATTTGAAATAATGTTTGTCCTGCACATATTCTTTGGCAGAATCGTACAGACTTTTATTCAAATTTACTCTTTCATCATTATCTAAATTATAATTCACAAAATCCAGGAACGCCTCTGAAATGCTGTTTTCGCTACCGATATTTTCCAGCATTTTGTCCACAGCTTCCATTAAAAAAGGTTCTGCATTGATTTCCAGGTTGAAATTTTGAGCCAATCCCAATTCGTAAGAAAAACTCCTTACCAAACGCGAATTAAACTTGTCGATCGTCCCGATATTCAGTGTAGAGTAGTTGTGAAGGACATAATCCAGGATTTTTTTTGATCTTTCGTGCAGATTTTTCAAAGGAATTCGATGGCCCTGATCTTCTAATTTCTTTTGAATATTTTGTAGATCGCCATTGGTTTCGTAGGAATCCGACGAAAATTTTTTCAACCATTCGATAATGCGATGTTTCATCTCGTTGGCGGCCTTATTGGTAAAAGTAAGCGCAAGAATATGTCTTATTTTATCCGCTTGTGACGGGTGTTTCAGGCAGATTGCCAAAAGATTTAGAACCAAAGCGTAGGTTTTTCCCGAGCCGGCAGAAGCGTTGATTACGGTATAGTTTTTTTGCATTGTTCGATTAAATTGAGTTTAAAAATAATGAAAAAATTTGTCATTTAGAAAAAAAATATTACTTTTGCAATCCAAAATGAGATGTAAATTATGTTAATAATCCCAGTAAAAGATGGCGAAGCTATCGACAGAGCGTTAAAAAAATACAAAAGAAAATTTGATAAAACAGGAGTTGTAAGAGCCTTACGAAGCAGACAGCAATTCATTAAACCTTCTGTAACATCAAGACAAGCTAAATTGAAAGCTGCTCACAAGCAAAGAAACTTGAGCAGAGAAGAACAGGCTTAATCAACATTTTCTTCAGAAAATACTTTAATCACTTTTCAAATAACTATATTTGAAAAGTGATTTTTTGTTTTATACCATCATGATAGAAAGATTTCTTGAGTATATCGCCGTAGAAAAGCGCTATTCTCCTCATACCTTCGTAAGTTACCGGAAAGATTTGGAAGATTTTGCATTATTTCTCCTGGAAACCGAGGCGCATCAGGAATTCTCAAAAGTGGATAAAAAGGTGGTGCGAAATTATATGATGGATCTTACCGAAAAAAAACTTTCTAAAAGATCTATCAATCGAAAGCTTTCAACTCTTAGGAGTTTTTATCTTTTTCTTTTAAAAATTGGTGAAATAGAAGTTTCGCCACTTGAGAATATATCTTCTTTGAAATTCTATGCGGAGAAGCAAATTCCGTTTTCGCAGGAGGAAATGAGCAACCATCAACTAGCGGAATTTCAACCCAAGAAAAGAAGTTTATTGAAAGAAGTGATTATTGATACGCTTTATCAAACAGGCATCAGAAAAGCTGAACTTATGAATTTGCTAATGGAAAACGTAGATTTCAGCAATATGGAAATTAAGGTAATCGGGAAAGGAAATAAAGCGCGGATTATTCCAATTTCTTCTGGTCTTGCGAAGAAAATGGAGACTTATTTGGCCGAACGTAAACCCCTTAAAGACCACGATTCCTATTTCTTCATCAATGCAAAAGGAAAAAAACTGAATGATAAATTTGTCTATTCAGCAGTTAATTCCTACCTTAGTCTTGTAACTTCGAAGAAGAAAAAGAGCCCTCATATTTTGAGACATAGTTTTGCAACGCACGTCTTGGAGCATGGGGCTGAAATTTCTAAAGTGAAGAAAATCATGGGGCACTCGTCGCTTGCATCAACGCAGGTGTACACCAGCTCTAATATAGAACAATTAAAAAAAGTTTTTAACAATGCTCATCCACGAGCTAAAAAAATGTAGAGTTATGAAAATTTCAGTACAGTCAATGGGATTGACGCCACACGCACCGCTTGAAGAACATATTGAGAAGAAATTAAATAAGCTGGAGACTTATTATGATAAAATTGTAGAATGTAAAGTCTATCTGAAAGTGGAGAACAAATCGGATAAAGAAAACAAAACTGCTGAGATTATTTTGGCTGTTCCAGGTGATGATATTGTGGTAAAGAAGACAACTTCAAGTTTTGAGGAAAGTTTAGACCATTGTGCTGAGGTTGCTAAGAAGCTGTTAATCAAGAAAAAAGAACTTGCTTAAAAAAAAATGTGATTTTTTTTCTAAAATTATTTGTAGAATTCAAAAAAACTCCCTTATATTTGCACTCGCAAAAAGAGATAAGCGTTCTTTTGAAATCTATTTGCCTCCATAGCTCAGCTGGCTAGAGCAGCTGATTTGTAATCAGCAGGTCGTGGGTTCGAGTCCCTCTGGAGGCTCATTTTTGTAAAATTAAGATATTGGGGAGATTCCAGAGTGGCCAAATGGATCAGACTGTAACTCTGCTGTCTTACGACTTCGCAGGTTCGAATCCTGCTCTCCCCACTTTTTTTACAAAAAATTTGCAGGTTCAAAAAAATGTTTTAAATTTGCACACCGTTTGCCAACAAACACAAAAAATGCGGAAGTAGCTCAGTTGGTAGAGCGTCAGCCTTCCAAGCTGAATGTCGCGAGTTCGACCCTCGTCTTCCGCTCAAAGAAAATCACAACCAACAACGGATTGTGATTTTTTTTTAAAAATTTTGCCGACTTAGCTCAGGGGTAGAGCGCTTCCTTGGTAAGGAAGAGGTCGTGAGTTCAAATCTCATAGTTGGCTCTGTAGAAAATCCCTCAATTTTTGTGAGGCCACTGAAAAACCGTATCAATTTTAGGATTTATGGTTTTCGGTCATTAACTAAGAGCTTATTACAGGAGTTTAAATTCTGTAATGAGCTCTTTTCCTTTTTTTGAAGTTTTGATTTTATCGGGGGTATGAGGCTGCTTTTGGCTTAAGCATTGCCCGTTTTTAGATGTATTGGTTTTTTGCCCTTCCCTTTCAGATTAATTTCAGAATTCTCTTCAAATTGACTGCGAAAATAGCCATCGCTCCCTGCATCTGCATATTTTCTAGGCCATAGGATGTTGCTTTGCCGTATCCGTGGGCGTTTTTAAGTTCGCTGTTTTTCGCCTCAATCTTATACCGTTGCTTCGATTTCTCCCTGTAATAATCGCTTTCCTGAAAATCCATTTGATCCTGATGCATTTCTGATTTTATGGAGACAGAATAGGTCTTAGATTTTGCTCCATCTTTGTAACAGCCTTCTCTCATGGGGCATAATCTGCATTTTTCTATATCAAAATAATATACATCCACTTGGTTTTTGCCAACATTCTTTTTGTTTTGGCGGGCTTTTCTTGTCGCCAGATGTCCTGCGGGACAAACAAATCTGTCAGCATCTTTGTTATAGTCAAACCGGTCTTGATCTTTTCTAAATCCCTGTGTAATAGAAGGATTCAGTTTTGCTACGATTTTAATGCTCTGATCACGGGCAATTTTCAGATTTTCTTTCCCGGAATAAGCGGCATCACCAATGATCGCCTCCACGTCCATTCCGTTTTCCTGGCTGATTTTTAAGAGTTTGGGCAGTTCTGGGCCGTCTCCTTTTTCGCCCGAAGTAACCACCGCCGCCGTAATAATGCGTTCCTCACTCATTGCCAGGTGTGTCTTGTAACCAAAAAATGGACTGTCAGCCGACTTGTGTCCTGTTTTGGCATCCGTATCTTTTGAAAAAACCAACTGTTCGCCAGTGTCATTGGCTGTTTCCTTTAACAGGTTCAGTTTCTCCTTTACTGCCGGAATCGAACTTAGGGAGGGCTCGTTTTCAATAGATTTTTCAAGCTCTTTGCAGTAGGCTAATTCTTTGTTCAAATCATTTTCAACATTCTTGGATGGCATTTTAGACTTAAACTCTTCGTCAAACTGATAAACTGTTTTGCGAAGTAACTTGGAACGTTCCCTAAGCACTTCCAGCGCCGAAAAAGGGTTTGATCGGGACAAGGTATGCGTGGCATCCACAATGATGGATTTGCTTTTTATGATGCCTTTGTCAATAGCTATTGCGACGGTTTTTCCTATCAGCAAATTCAATAAATCGGTGTCCTTCAAACGCAGTTTTCTAAATTTAGTGAGGGAACTGGGATTGATCACGTCCTCTTCCGGAGCCATTTCCAAAAAATATTTGAACGACATATCGAACCGCGAACGCTCCACAACGTCCACATCAGAAAGGGTATAAATACTTTTAAGCAAAAGATATTTAAACATGCGGATTGGACTTTCGGCATTACGACCATTATTTAAACAATATTTGTTCAAAAGTTCATCATAAATGAAGGAGAAGTCAATCAGCTCGTTAATTTTACGAAGAATATTCTCCTTTGGAATGATCAGGTTATATAAATCAGAATAGGCACTAAACTGAACTCTTTGCTGCTGTACTAACATCTATAAATGATTAATTTACAGATTAAATATACAAAAAAAGGAGCGAAAACATTACTGTTTTAACTCCTTTTTTCTGATTGCCCAGAAGACTTTTTCAGTGACCTCATTTTTGTTGAGGGATTTTTTTTTAAATGTTTTAACTGTAATGGAAAATTGTCTATTGAAAACAGATGATGTTAAATAAATTGTAAAATCAATAATGATTTTCATAAATAAATATTTTTCCTTAATTTTGCAGTCCAATATTATAAGGGAAACAAGGTTGTCGCAATAATTGTTGTTTGAATATTGATTTTTTTTCAAAAAAAATTTCCAATATTCAAAAAATCACTATATTTGCGCACTGAAAATTTTAATAAATAATTAAATAAATAATTAAATCATGGCAAAGGAAACGTTTAATCGTAACAAACCACACTTGAACATTGGTACCATCGGTCACGTAGACCATGGTAAAACTACGCTTACTGCTGCAATCAGTAAAGTATTATCTGATAAAGGATTCGGTACTGCAAGAGATTTCTCTTCTATCGATTCTGCACCAGAAGAAAAAGAAAGAGGGATTACTATCAACACTGCACACATCGAATACGAAACTGAAAACAGACACTACGCTCACGTAGACTGTCCAGGTCACGCCGATTATGTAAAAAACATGGTTACTGGTGCTGCACAAATGGACGGAGCTATCTTAGTAGTAGCTGCGACTGACGGACCAATGCCTCAAACTAGAGAGCATATCCTTCTTTGTCGTCAGGTAAACGTACCAAGAGTATTGGTATTCATGAACAAAGTGGATATGGTTGATGATCCAGAATTGTTAGAATTAGTAGAACTTGAAGTTAGAGATCTTCTTTCTTCTTATGAATATGATGGTGATAACTCTCCAGTTATTCAAGGTTCAGCTCTAGGTGCTCTTAACGGAGATGCTAAATGGGTTGCTACTGTAGAGGAATTAATGGATGCTGTTGATAATTGGATAGAACTTCCGGTAAGAGATCAGGATAAGCCATTCTTGATGCCAATCGAAGATGTATTCTCTATTACAGGTAGAGGTACTGTAGCGACTGGTAGAATCGAGGCTGGTGTTATCAACACTGGAGATCCAGTTGATATCGTAGGTATGGGTGATGAGAAATTAACATCAACTGTAACTGGGGTAGAGATGTTTAGAAAAATTCTTGACAGAGGTGAAGCTGGTGATAACGTAGGTATCTTGTTGAGAGGTATTGAGAAAACTGACATCAAGAGAGGTATGGTTATCGCAAAAGCAGGATCTGTAACTCCACACAAAAAATTCAAGGCTGAGGTTTACGTTCTTTCAAAAGAAGAAGGTGGTCGTCACACTCCATTCCACAATAAATATCGTCCTCAGTTCTATGTAAGAACTACTGACGTTACAGGTGAGATCTTCTTGCCAGAAGGTGTAGAAATGGTAATGCCTGGTGATAACTTAACTATTACTGTAGAATTGTTACAACCAATCGCTCTTAACGTAGGTCTTAGATTTGCGATCAGAGAAGGTGGTAGAACAGTTGGTGCAGGTCAGGTAACTGAAATCTTAGATTAATTTCTAAATTAATATTAAAGTTCCGTAGGGAAACTTACGGAACTTTTTAAATCTACGGGCATCGTCCAATGGTAGGATACCGGTCTCCAAAACCGTTGATCAGGGTTCGAATCCTTGTGCCCGTGCAAATAATATATAATGAGCTTAGTTGATTTTTTAAAAGGTTCTTATACCGAATTTAAAGATAAAGTAGAGTGGCCTAAATGGCCAGATCTGCAATCTTCCACTATTGTAGTTACTATTGCTACTCTTATTTTAGCATTGTTTACTTTCGGTGTAGATTCATTATTCAGTAAAGCGATTGCCAATTTAATAACGATATTTATCAACCTGTTCAATTAAAATTATTTTCCAAAATGAGTGACTTGAAGTGGTATGTTCTGAAATCCATCAGCGGACAGGAAAATAAGGTGAAGGCCTATATTGAGAATGAAATGAAGCGTCTTGGTTTCGAAGATTACGTAACCCAAGTAGTCATTCCAATGGAGAAAGTAATCCAAATGAGAAATGGGAAGAAGGTTCCGAAAGAAAAACCTTATTACCCTGGTTACTTAATGGTAGAAGCTAATTTGATGGGGGAAATTCCGCACATCATTAAAAATATTCCAGGAGTAATTTCTTTCTTAAGTTTGACCAAAGGCGGAGATCCAGTTCCAATGCGTAAAGCTGAGGTAAATCGAATGCTTGGTAGAATGGATGAGCTTTCAGAATTCGCAGTAGATATTGAAATCCCTTATGTTGTGGGTGATAGCGTAAAAGTAATTGATGGACCTTTCAACGGATTTAATGGTACTGTGGAAAAAATTCACGAGGACAAAAAGAAAATAGAAGTATCTGTAATGATATTTGGTAGAAAAACTCCTATGGAACTTAGCTTTATGCAAGTAGAGAAAGTATAGGATACTTATAAAATATAATAAAAAAGACTGTTCAATAGAGCAGTCTTTTTGTTTAGAATAATCTCAAGAATGTCTGCAAGAGTTCTTCTGATAGTGAGGTGTACGGAGGAATGAAATATTTTTTTTCTAATCATAACTAAAAATCAGTATATTACACTTGCAGATTCAAAATTAATTCTTAATTTTGCAGTCCGAAATATAAACTCGGTAGGTGAGAAACGGAGTTTATATAGAATAATAAATGCTTCCACATTCATTATTTACTAATTTTTAAAACAAAAAAATGGCTAAAAAAGTCTTTAAAATGGTTAAACTCCAGGTTAAAGGAGGGGCAGCAAACCCTTCTCCACCAGTTGGACCAGCACTAGGTTCTGCCGGTGTGAACATCATGGAGTTTTGTAAACAATTTAACGGAAGAACGCAAGATAAGCCTGGGCAAGTTTTACCTGTAGTAATTACAGTATACGAAGACAAATCTTTTGAATTCGTGATCAAAACTCCACCAGCTGCGATCCAATTATTAGAAGCTTCTAAAGTGAAGAAAGGTTCTGGTGAACCAAACAGAGCGAAAGTAGGGGCGGTTACTTGGGCACAAGTACAAAAAATCGCAGAAGATAAAATGACAGATCTTAACTGTTTTACGTTAGACTCTGCGATGACAATGATCGCAGGTACTGCAAGATCTATGGGATTGAGAGTAACAGGAACTAAACCAACTAACGCTTAAAACTAGTAGAAATGGCAAAATTAACAAAAAAGCAAAAGGAAGCTTTTAGCAAAATTGAGAAAAACAAAATTTACAGTCTTGACGAAGCTTCTGCTTTGGTGAAAGAAGTAAACTTTGCGAAATTTGACGCTTCTGTAGATATCGCAGTTAGATTGGGAGTTGATCCTAGAAAAGCTAACCAAATGGTAAGAGGGGTTGTATCTCTTCCTCACGGTACCGGTAAAGATGTAAAAGTTTTGGCGCTTGTAACTCCTGATAAGGAAGCGGAAGCTAAAGAAGCTGGTGCAGATTACGTAGGTCTTGATGAGTACTTACAGAAAATTAAAGATGGCTGGACTGATGTTGACGTAATCGTTACCATGCCGGCTGTAATGGGGAAATTAGGTCCATTAGGTAGAGTGTTAGGTCCAAGAGGACTGATGCCAAACCCTAAATCAGGAACTGTTACCATGGAAATCGGTAAAGCTGTAACTGAAGTGAAAGCTGGTAAAATCGATTTCAAAGTTGACAAATATGGTATTATCCACGCTGGAATTGGTAAAGTATCTTTCGATGCTACTAAAATTAAGGAAAACGCTCAAGAATTGGTGCAGACTTTAATTAAATTAAAACCAACTGCAGCTAAAGGTACTTATGTAAAAAGTATTTACTTATCTTCTACCATGAGTCCTGGTATTGCAATCGATACTAAATCTGTAAACTAAAATCTGTAAGACAATGACAAAAGAAGATAAAGTATTAGTAATACAAGAAATAAAAGAAATGTTACAAGACGCGAAAGTGATTTATGTAGCAAATCTTGAAGGAATGAATGCTGCGTCGACTTCAGATTTTAGAAGACAAGCATTTAAACAAAACATTACACTTAAAGTTGTAAAAAATACATTGTTGCAGAAAGCAATGGAACAAATCGAAGGAGTAGATTATTCTGAAATGTTCCCAACTTTCAAAGGAAATACAGCAGTAATGGTAGCTGATACCGCTAACGCACCAGCTAAATTAATCCAGGGCTTCAGAAAAAAAGCCGAATTTCCTGCTTTGAAATCTGCTTTCTTACAAGAAACTTTCTACATCGGTGATGAAAACTTAGGAACTCTTGCCAACATCAAGTCAAGAGAAGAAATGATCGGAGAAATCATCGGATTGCTTCAATCACCAATCAGAAACGTACTTTCTGCTCTTCAAAACAAGCCGGAAACTGTAGAGGCAAAAGCCGAAGAAACTGCTGCTTCAGCTGCTGAAGAAACCAAAGTAGAAGAAACCGCGGCTCCAGAAGCTGGCGCTGACGCTACTGATGCACCTAGTGCAGAGTAATTAGACTCAAAAAAAATCAAAATAAATCGTTCAACAAATTAAAACATTACAAAATGTCAGATTTAAAAAATTTAGCGGAAACGCTAGTAAACTTAACCGTAAAAGACGTAAATGAATTAGCTGCTATCCTTAAGGATGAGTACGGAATCGAGCCAGCTGCTGCTGCTGTAGTTGTTGCTGCAGGTGGTGGTGAGGCTGCTGAAGAAAAAACAGAATTCGATGTAATTCTTAAATCAGCAGGTGCTTCTAAATTAGCTGTAGTTAAATTGGTAAAAGATTTAACTGGTGCTGGTCTTAAAGAAGCTAAAGATATGGTAGACGGTGCTCCGGCTCCTATCAAAACTGGAGTTTCTAAAGATGAAGCTGAAGCTTTGAAAAAACAATTAGAAGAAGCTGGTGCAGAAGTAGAATTGAAGTAATTTTTTTACTAGATGAAGATTAGGAGGTTGTTACAATGCAATCTCCTTTTTTTTGCTTAAACTTTTATCTATTAAACCTCTGTAACGTTTTAAATGGAGCGCTGCGCAGATCAGTTGATAAAAGAATTTTTAAAAGTTTAAACTTTAAGGCGCGGTTACCTATATTTTACATTGTTTCTTTTATAAAATATATTAATTTTGAAGAAAAATTTATGATGAAAAAAACATTCACAATTTCAATTATTTCGCTGGCCATCCACTTCCTGCAAGGGCAAGGTGGTAATGTTGGAATCAACACTACGACTCCAGCTGCAACTTTAGATGTTAATGGATTTGCTGCTGATACTGCGAAGCTTGATGGTATCATAGCTCCAAAAATTACGGGCAATCAACTGCGCGCTAAAAACTATACCACAGCTCAAACCGGAAGCATTGTGTATGCCACATTACCGGATACTTCTCCAGCTGGACAAACTATTAATGTTACTTCTGCAGGATATTATTATTTCGACGGGACTATTTGGCAAAAATTATCTTCTACCGCTAATTATGTGGAGCCTTGGTATAACCAGAAAACCGGACAGCCGGCTACGGCAAATAATCAGGATATTTATCAAAGGGGAAGGGTGAGCGTCAACGGCAACGCTAGCAATGGAATTTTATCAGTATACGACGCTGTGGGATCCACAAACGGGATGATGATTTACGGCTCTTACCGCAATATTGTTAATGGTGTTAACCCCTGGTTCGGATTTGCAGAAAATTTAGGAGGTGGTTCTTTCAGTTCCATTTCTAATGGTGGTGATATGGGTCTAATTTTTAGCGTTGATAATAATCCCAACATGTTCACGAGTAATTCCTTTAATATCATTCCGCATTCCGGAGCCGGCGGAGCTACATATTATGGGTTTAAAATAACAGATCAGGGCCTTTTCGGATTTAATGTTAAAAATCCTTCAGAAACATTAGATATTGGCGGAGCACTCAGAATTAGAAATTTACCAGTTTCTGGTGCCACTAACAGTATCTATACCACTCCTGGCGGAGCATCTTCCTTGCCCGCTACTACGGCGGTAGTTCCTCAACCAACACAAACATTTACAGCTACTAAAACGGTAGTAGTAGATGATAATGGAGTGCTTGGCAGTTTTAGAGGTTTGCCAGGTTCTCATAACAATATAGCGTCTAAAAATGGAATGCTTTTATCTACAGACTACACTATTTTAGCAACTGGCAACATCAGTCTGCCTCCCGCTGCTGATACACCTGGAAAAATCTACCATATTGTTTATGACGGAACTCCCATGTCCATCAATTCTCCAATTATTTTGAACGGTGCCAGCATTACAAATTATCCTTTAAACGGTGCAGCTGGAAACAGTGGAATAACCGTGCAGAGTAATGGCACAAACTGGTATATTATCTCTAAATATTAAATAAAGATGAAAAAAGCATTGATAAAAAATTCTTATCACAATAAAATGAATTGCTATGTTTCAGTAAAAACGAAAGCGAAGTTAAATGATTGTTTAGCAAAAATTAGTTAATTTTTTAAAAATTGATTGTCAGCACTGATGTCAGCGCTATTTTTTATTTAGTTTTTTAAAAAACCGAGTACATTATTTTATTAATGTATATTTGCGATTAGAATATTTGAATGCAAATTCATTTATTCAAAACACACAAATTGAGAAAAAAAATACTTTAATCACTTCTTCGGAAGTGGTTTTTGTTTGTGAAAACAAATCTATTTTCCTAAATTTGCACTCGTTTTGGCGCTAATAATTGTTTGTAAATCAATAAAATATTGAAAATCAACTCTTTCGGTAGATCCGGAGGGGATTTCGTGTTTTAGGTATTTATATCATTTTACCGCCCAAAGCAAAATTCAAGAAAAATATTTTGCACTACTCCGTGAAAAGATATACCGGCGTTGCAGTTAGAATAAGCCCATTTTTGATAAGAGCCAAGTCTATTTGTTAGCGCCTATCTTCTTGTTTCTCTTACTCTTAATAGGTTTTTTCTGATATTTTTTAAACAAAATATTTTTTAACCCCTCATTCTTTAAAATTTTTATGAGTAAATCTAAAGCAGTCGCTAAAACTCAGGGAAACGAAAGAATCAATTTCTCCGCAGCAAAAGGAAAAATTGAAACTCCTGACTTTTTGGACATTCAGATCCAGTCATTCAAAGATTTTTTCCAGTTGGACACCCTTCCGGAGCAGAGAGTAAACGAAACCCTCTACAAAACCTTTGAAGAAAATTTCCCAATTACCGATTCCAGAAACCAGTTTGTACTGGAGTTTTTGGATTATTTGGTTGATTCACCGCGCTACTCGATCGACGAGTGTGTGGAAAGAGGACTGACCTATTCAGTTCCTTTGAAAGCCCGACTTAAATTGTATTGTACTGACCCTGAACACGAAGATTTTCAGACCGTTGTACAAGATGTGTATTTAGGTCCGGTTCCTTACATGACTCCTTCGGGATCCTTCATCATCAATGGTGCAGAACGTGTTATCGTAACGCAGCTTCACCGTTCTCCGGGGGTATTCTTTGGTCAAACTTACCATGCCAACGGAACCAAGTTGTATTATTCCAGAATTATTCCTTTCAAAGGATCGTGGATGGAATTTACAACCGACATCAATAACGTAATGTATGCTTACATCGACCGTAAGAAAAAATTACCGTTAACAACTTTATTGAGAGCAATCGGGTATGAATCCGATAAAGATATCCTTCAGATTTTTGACCTTGCGGAAGAAGTGAAAGTTTCCAAAGCAGCATTGAAAAAAGTAGAAGGTAGAACTTTGGCTGCGAGAGTTTTGAACACCTGGTTTGAAGATTTCGTGGATGAAGATACTGGTGAAGTTGTTTCTATCGAGAGAAACGAAATCATCCTTGATCGTGAAACTATTCTTGAAAAAGAACATTTAGATCTAATTTTGGATGCTGGTGTAAAATCAATCCTGATTCACAAAGAAAATTCAAACGAATTCTCTATCATCCAGAATACTTTACAAAAAGACCCTACCAACTCCGAAAAAGAAGCGGTAGAGTATATCTACCGTCAGTTGCGTAACGCAGATCCACCAGATGAGGAAACTGCAAGAGGAATTATCGAGAAATTATTCTTCTCTGAGCAAAGATATTCATTAGGTGAAGTTGGCCGTTACAGATTGAACAAAAAATTAGGTTTAAATATTCCTGAAAAAACGGAAGTTTTAACCAAAGAAGACATCATTTCCATCGTTCGTCACTTGATCGAATTGGTAAACTCAAAAGCGGAAGTGGATGATATTGATCACTTATCCAACAGAAGAATTAAAACTGTTGGTGAGCAATTGGCAGGACAATTCGGTGTTGGTCTTTCAAGAATTGCAAGAACAATTCGTGAGAGAATGAACGTTAGAGATAACGAAATTTTCACACCGATCGACTTGGTAAACGCAAAAACTTTAACATCGGTAATCAACTCATTCTTTGGTACCAACCAGCTTTCTCAGTTCATGGACCAAACCAACCCGCTATCAGAAATCACGCATAAGCGTCGTCTTTCTGCACTAGGACCAGGTGGTTTATCCAGAGAAAGAGCAGGTTTCGAGGTGCGTGACGTTCACCATACTCACTATGGCCGTATTTGTCCGATCGAAACTCCGGAAGGACCAAACATTGGTTTGATTTCTTCTTTAGGAATCTATGCGAAAATCAACAACTTAGGTTTCATCGAAACTCCTTACCGTAAAGTAAGCAACGGAAAAGTAGATTTGAAAACTCCTGCAGTTTTCTTAAATGCTGAAGATGAAGAAGAAAAAGTAATCGCGCAGGCAAACGTTGAAATGAACGAAGACGGAACAATCTCTACAGACCGTGTAATTGCACGTCTGGATGGTGATTATCCGGTTGTTGAGCCACAACAGGTTGACTTGATCGATGTAGCGCCAAACCAGATTTCAGGTATTTCTGCTTCATTAATTCCGTTCCTGGAGCATGATGATGCGAACCGTGCACTGATGGGATCCAACATGATGCGTCAGGCAGTTCCTTTGTTGAAGCCACAAGCTCCAATTGTAGGTACTGGCTTGGAACAGCAAGTTGCTAAAGACTCCAGAATTTTGATTAATGCTGAAGGAAACGGTACCGTAGAGTACGTAGATGCTGATAAAATTACCATTAAGTACGAAAGAAGCGAAGACGATGATTTAGTATCATTCGAATCTGCGACGAAAACTTATAAACTGACCAAGTTCAGAAAAACCAACCAGAGTACAACCATCACTTTGAGACCAAACGTAAGAGTAGGCGACAAAGTTAAGAAAGGTCAGGTACTATGCGACGGTTATGCAACTGAAAACGGAGAGTTGGCATTAGGTAGAAACCTTGTGGTAGCCTTCATGCCTTGGAAAGGATACAACTTTGAGGATGCGATCGTAATCAACGAGAAAGTGGTTCGTGAGGACTGGTTTACTTCTATCCACGTGGATGAATATTCTCTGGAAGTTCGTGATACCAAATTAGGTATGGAAGAATTGACCGCTGATATTCCAAACGTTTCTGAAGAAGCTACAAAAGATCTCGATGAAAATGGTATGATCCGTATCGGAGCTGATGTGAAACCAGGGGATATCATGATTGGTAAAATCACTCCAAAAGGTGAATCTGATCCAACTCCGGAAGAAAAACTATTGAGAGCAATCTTCGGTGACAAAGCCGGTGATGTGAAAGATGCTTCTTTGAAAGCAGATTCTTCATTAAGAGGAGTTGTAATCGACAAGAAATTGTTCTCAAGAAACATCAAAGACAAAAAGAAAAGATCCGAAGAGAAACTGAAACTTGAGGAAATCGAAAATACGTACAAAGCGAAATTCGATGAATTAAGAAATACCCTTCTCGAAAAATTAGGAACTTTGGTGAACGGTAAAACTTCGCAAGGTGTGAAAAACGATCTTGATGAAGAAATCATCGGAAAAGGAGTGAAATTTACGACCAAATTACTTCAAAGTGTTGAAGATTATGTAAACGTAAGTGGAGCAGACTGGACCGTAGATGCCGATAAAAATGAATTGGTTAAACAGTTGATTCACAACTATAAAATCAAATTCAATGATATTCAAGGGGTTAAAAACCGTGAGAAATTTGCAATCTCAATCGGAGACGAACTTCCAGCAGGTATCATTAAACTAGCTAAAGTTTACATCGCAAAAAAACGTAAACTGAACGTAGGTGATAAAATGGCAGGACGTCACGGAAACAAAGGGATCGTTTCCCGTATCGTTCGTGAAGAAGATATGCCATTCCTGGAAGACGGAACTCCTGTTGATATCGTATTGAATCCACTTGGGGTACCTTCACGTATGAACATCGGGCAGATCTACGAAACTGTTCTTGGATGGGCTGGTCAGAAATTAGGATTGAAATTCGCTACACCGATCTTCGATGGTGCTAATATCGATCAAATTACCGAGTACACCAATCAGGCAGGTCTTCCGGAATTCGGTTCAACTTATCTTTATGATGGTGGAACTGGCGAGAGATTCTCTCAACCGGCAACTGTTGGGGTAATTTACATGCTGAAACTCGGTCACATGGTTGATGACAAAATGCACGCACGTTCTATCGGACCATATTCATTGATTACGCAGCAACCTTTAGGTGGTAAAGCGCAGTTTGGTGGACAAAGATTCGGTGAGATGGAAGTTTGGGCACTTGAAGCATTCGGTGCGTCCAATATCCTTAGAGAAATCCTTACCGTGAAATCGGATGACGTGATTGGTAGAGCGAAAACTTATGAAGCAATCGCGAAAGGCGAAGCAATGCCTGAACCAGGTATTCCGGAATCTTTCAACGTATTACTTCACGAGTTGCAAGGTCTTGGCCTTGATATAAGACTGGAAGAATAATAGACACGAGATATGAGACACAAGATACGAGACTTTTTTTAATCTTGGATCTTGGCTCTAGGTTCTTTAATCTTAAAAAATATAAAATGTCAAATAAAAATAAAACAAGTAATTTCAGTAAAATTACGATCGGTCTTGCTTCTCCTGAATCTATTCTACAGGATTCAAGAGGTGAAGTTTTAAAACCGGAAACCATCAACTACAGAACCCACAAACCGGAAAGAGACGGCTTGTTCTGCGAGAAAATATTCGGTCCTGTCAAGGATTACGAATGTGCTTGTGGTAAATACAAAAGAATCCGATACAAAGGAATCGTTTGTGACCGTTGTGGGGTAGAAGTTACCGAGAAAAAAGTTCGTAGAGAAAGAATTGGTCACATCGGATTGGTAGTTCCTGTAGCTCACATTTGGTATTTCCGTTCTTTGCCAAACAAAATCGGTTACCTTCTAGGTTTACCTTCCAAAAAACTGGACATGATTATCTATTACGAAAGATATGTCGTGATCCAGCCGGGTATTGCTAAAAAAGTTGACGGTTCCGATTTCGAAGACAAAGAATTTTTAACAGAAGAAGAATATCTAGATATTTTAGATACACTTCCTGTGGAAAATCAATATCTTGATGATTCTGACCCAAATAAATTTGTTGCCAAAATGGGCGCTGAAGCGGTTGAAGAATTATTAAAGAGAATCGACCTAGATACCCTATCGTTCGATTTGCGTCATAAAGCGCATAACGAATCTTCAAAACAAAGAAGAACTGAAGCCCTAAAAAGATTAAATGTTGTTGAAGCCATCCGTGGAGCGAACACCAGAATGATCAACAAACCGGAATGGATGGTAATGCGCGTTCTTCCTGTTATTCCACCAGAATTAAGACCATTGGTTCCATTGGATGGAGGGCGTTTCGCAACTTCAGATTTAAATGATCTATACCGAAGAGTAATTATCAGAAACAACCGATTGAAGAGACTTTTAGAGATTAAAGCTCCTGAAGTAATCTTGAGAAATGAGAAGCGTATGCTTCAGGAATCAGTAGATTCATTATTCGATAATACAAGAAAATCTTCAGCCGTAAAATCTGAATCAAACAGACCTTTGAAATCTCTTTCAGATTCATTGAAAGGTAAACAAGGTCGTTTCCGTCAAAACTTATTGGGTAAGCGTGTGGATTATTCAGCTCGTTCCGTAATTGTTGTGGGTCCAAACCTTCAGCTTCACGAGTGTGGTATCCCGAAAGATATGGCTGCAGAGCTTTACAAACCGTTCATTATCAGAAAACTGATTGAAAGAGGTATTGTAAAAACCGTAAAATCAGCTAAAAGAATCATCGACAGAAAAGAACCTGTTGTTTATGATATCCTGGAAAATGTGATGAAAGGTCACCCAGTTTTATTAAACAGGGCACCTACCTTGCACAGATTGGGTATTCAGGCGTTCCAGCCAAAAATGATCGAAGGTAAAGCAATTCAGTTGCACCCATTAGTTACAACGGCATTCAACGCGGATTTCGATGGTGACCAGATGGCGGTTCACTTACCATTAGGACCTGAGGCGATTTTGGAAGCTCAATTATTGCTGTTGGGTTCTCAGAACATCTTGAACCCAGCGAATGGTTCTCCAATTACGGTACCATCTCAAGACATGGTATTGGGTCTGTATTTTATGACCAAACAACTTGATTCTACAGATACGATGAAGGTGAAAGGCGAAGGTTTAGCTTTCTATTCACCGGAAGAAGTAGAGATCGCATACGCAGAAGGACAAGTTTCTTTAAATGCTAAAGTAAGATGTAGATTGCCAATCAAAGAAGATGGCGTGATCACTACCAAGTTGACTGAAACCACCGTTGGAAGAATTTTATTCAACCAAATTGTTCCAAAAGAATCAGGATATATCAATGAACTTCTAACTAAAAAGTCATTGAGAAACGTTATTGGTAGAGTTTTGGCAGATACCGATTTCCCAACCACTGTAAAATTCCTTGATGATATGAAGAACTTAGGTTATTCTAATGCATTTAAAGGAGGTTTATCATTTAGTTTAGGAGATATCGTAATCCCTGCTGAAAAGAAAACCATGATTGCGGAAGCGGTTGCTAACGTGGACGAAATTAAGGCCAACTATAATATGGGTCTTATCACCGATACAGAACGTTATAACCAAGTGATCGACGTGTGGACCAATACCAACGCGGGATTAACAGAAATGATCATGAGCAGAATGAAAACCGACCAAGGTGGGTTCAACTCTGTATACATGATGCTTGATTCCGGTGCGAGGGGTTCCAAAGAACAGATCCGTCAGCTTTCAGGTATGCGTGGATTGATGGCTAAGCCGCAAAAAGCGGGTTCTACCGGTGCGGAAATTATCGAAAACCCAATTGTTGCAAACTTTAAGGAAGGTTTGTCCATTTTGGAATATTTTATTTCTACTCACGGTGCCCGTAAAGGTCTTGCGGATACCGCTCTTAAAACTGCCGATGCTGGTTACCTAACAAGAAGATTGGTAGATGTTGCACAAGACGTAATCATTACTGAAGACGACTGTGGAACTTTAAGAGGAACAGAAATTACTCCATTAAAGAAAAACGACGAAATCGTAGAAAGACTATCTGAAAGAATCTTAGGTAGAGTTTCTCTTCACAATGTTTACGATCCGGAAACAGATGAAGTGATCGCTTATGCTGATGATTTGATTAATGAAGCTTTAGCGAAAAAAATCGAAGCTGCAGGAATTGAAGCAGTGGAAGTTCGTTCACCATTAACTTGTGAAACCAAGAAAGGAATCTGTGCGAAATGTTACGGTAGAAACTTGGCAACAGGTAAGCCAATCCACATGGGTGAGGCAGTAGGAGTTATCGCAGCACAATCCATCGGTGAACCGGGAACTCAGTTAACACTGAGAACCTTCCACCAAGGGGGTACTGCAGGAAACATCTCAGAAAACCCATCAATTGTTGCACGTCGCGACGGTATCGTGGAAATGGACGAGGTGAGAACGGTAACTTCGGAAAACGAAGATGGTGTAAAAGCTGAAATTCTTGTTTCTCGTTCAACAGAATTCCGTTTAGTAGCTGATAACGCTGCGAGAACACCACTGATGATTGCCAACGTTCCTTACGGTTCGGAATTATTAGTAAAACCTGGTGATAAAGTGAAAAAAGGAGATACCATTGCGAAATGGGATCCATATAACGCGGTAATCATTGCCGAATCTGCCGGTAAAGTAGAGTATGAAGACATCATCCAAGGGATTTCTTTCCAATTGGAAATCGATGAGCAAACTGGTTTCGAAGAGAAAGTAATCTCTGAATCTAGAAACAAAAAAGCCGTACCTACCTTGAAAGTAGTAGATTCCAAAGGAGTTGAACAAAAAGCATATAACCTTCCGGTTGGTGCCCACCTTATGGTAAATGACGGGGAAAAAATTAAGGCTGGTAAAGTCCTAATCAAAATCCCAAGAAAATCTGCGAAAGCAGGGGATATCACAGGAGGTCTTCCACGTGTTACCGAACTTTTCGAAGCAAGAAATCCATCGAACCCGGCTGTAGTAACCGAAATCGACGGGGTAGTTTCTTACGGAAAAATCAAGCGTGGTAACCGTGAATTGATCGTGGAAGCCAAAACCGGAGAAATCTCTAAATATTTGGTGAAACTTTCTAACCAGATCCTAGTTCAGGAAAATGACTTCGTTACTGCTGGTTCGCCACTTTCCGACGGATCCATTACTCCGGATGATATTTTGAAAATCAAAGGACCAACTGCGGTTCAGGAATATTTGGTGAATGAAATTCAGGAAGTTTACCGTCTTCAAGGGGTGAAAATTGATGATAAACACTTCGAAATTATCGTAAGACAGATGATGACCAAAGTCAACATTGTGGATGGCGGTGATACCCAATTCCTCGAAGGTGCATTAGAGCATAAATTCGATTTCTTGGAAGAAAACAACCGTGTATTCGGATTGAAAGTGGTAACAGATGCTGGTGATTCGAAAGAATTCAAGCCTGGACAAATGATTACTGCTAGAGAACTAAGAGACGAAAATTCTAAACTGAAACGTGAGGATCTTGCCCTTGTAGAAGTGCGCGATGCCCTTCCTGCAACAGCAACCCCTGTATTACAAGGAATCACTAGAGCAGCGCTACAAACCAAGTCCTTCATGTCTGCAGCTTCGTTCCAGGAAACTACAAAAGTCCTCAACGAGGCAGCTGTATCTGGAAAGGTAGATTACTTGACAGGTCTGAAAGAAAACGTAATTGTAGGTCACAGAATTCCTGCAGGTACCGGTCTTAAAGATTATCAAAATGTAATCGTAGGGTCTAAAAAAGAATTTGAAGACTTGAACTAATAAGATTTTAGACAATAGAACTCAGATTTCAGTTATTCATTTCCTGAAGTCTGAGCTCTAAAGTCTAAATTTTTTTTATATTTACCATTCAATATTTAATATTTATAATTTCACAAAATGGACAACAACCAAAACAACGACCAAAACAACATTAACATCAATTTAAACGAGATGATCGCAGCAGGTGTTTACTGTAACCTAGCTTTAGTAAATCATTCTCCTTCAGAATTCGTAGTAGATTTTATCCAGTTGATGCCGGGTGTGCAACAAGCTAACGTTCGTTCAAGAGTAATCTTGGCACCTTTGCACGCAAAAAGAGTATTGAATGCATTACAACAAAATGTTGCGAACTATGAGCAGCAATTTGGCGAAATTAAAGAGGTTGAGCCTTTCGTAGTAGGTCAAAATAACGTTCAGGCATAAGCCAAAGCGTTTTGTATAATACAGATCCCAACTTCACAGTTGGGATTTTTTTTTGCCCATTGAAATGGTGATGGATAATAATTAAATTTTCTTAAAAGAGCGCTGTTGGAAATTGTCAATAATTTGAAATAGAAACCCTGCTCAAACTTGGCACGCGCTACCATTGCGATATAAAATCTCAACATTAGAACTTTTCAGTTAAATATTTCCAGTACCGTTTGGGCAACCATTGAACGTGGAGTTTTATGTTTTTTCTTTCCACAATATTAGTTTTGAAAAAATAGCGTTGCCATAATTTTTGGTACTTCTTTTCTTCGTCATGGTGGAGGTTTTGCGAATTTCTCATCATTAAAATTTGATCTTCTTCCGGATAAAAAAAATCTGCGTTTACCAAGTCATAAAAGATTCCGAAATTTCTTTTCAAATCGAAAATCATCCATTTCTGATCTTGATATCGGTTTTTAAAATGATTTAATACCAAAGGCAATACATTAAAATCAGGCTCTACTTTCGAAAAATAAACTTCATCCTTTAATTTTTCAAAACGCACAAATGCGGTCATCCGGTGTTTTTCCCTGCCCACACTTTTGCAAATTTTAGAAATTTCTAAAATATCCGGATTCCCAAAATCCTGCAGAACATTTTCATTAGGATGTTTCAGAGAATGCTGCACAGCACTTAGAATCAATCTTTCACGATCTTTTCTTTCGGAAAGGTAAACCCATAGTAAATTTTTGATGCCTTCCTTGCCTAAATTTTTCTCCAATCTTTGCAGAACGCGATCCGCTTTATCATTTTGGGTAATCACTTCGTGCACTTCAGCAAAGAATTTTTCCTGTTGATAGTTTGATAAACTGATGATTTCTGCGTCCCTAAATTTATATTCGAAAATTTCGAAAATAGCGGTCAGCAAACCTTCAAAACTTCCGTCGTAAAGGAGGATGTTCATATTTTAAAATAAACTAAGCTGTTGAGAAAATGGATTTTGAAATTTGGACTTCATACCGGAAAGTAAAATTTTTCTTAAATTTTGCTCATCAATCAATCGGTTGAAAATATTTTCACTTTCAAACTCCACAAAATATTTGGCTCTGTTTACAGCAACCCCCATTTTTCGGAGATGTTCCAAAGTAAGTTTTTGGAATTTTCTGGCCATCAAAATTTTACCAGTCGATTTTGTACCAATTCCGGGAACGCGCAAAATCATCTCTTTCGGCGCAGTGTTGATGTTTACAGGGAAATGCTCGCGATTTCTTAGCGCCCATGCTAGTTTTGGATCAACTTCTAAATCAAGAAATGGATTATTTTTATCTAAAATTTCATCGGCACCAAATCCATAGAAACGCATCAGCCAATCCGCCTGATATAAGCGGTTTTCCCTGAGAATGGGAACCTGTGAATGAATCGAAGGAAGGCGGCTGTCCTCCAAAACTGGTACATAGCCTGAGTAATAAACGCGTTTTAGATTAAAGTTTTGGTAAAAATGATTGGCTACCTTTATGATTTTTAAATCGGTTTCGTTGGTAGCTCCCACGATCATCTGTGTTGATTGACCGGCAGGTGCGAACTTCGGAATTTTTTTAAAGATTTTTCTTTCCTCTTTATACAAAATCAGTTCATTTTTAACAAAATCCATCGGCTTTATCATTTCTGCGTGGGATTTGTCGGGAGCCAGCAGTTTCAGGCCTTGCTCAGTCGGAATTTCGATGTTAATGGACAGGCGGTCCGCATATAGCCCTGCCTCCTTCATCAGCTCTTCGCTAGCTCCAGGAATTGATTTTAAATGGATATAACCATTGAAGCGATGCTCGGTGCGTAATTTCTTGGCCACACGAACCAGGCGTTCCATGGTGGTGTCTGCATCTTTGAAAATTCCTGAACTTAAAAAAAGTCCCTCAATATAATTTCTGCGGTAAAAATTGATGGTTAAATCCACAACTTCTTCCACCGTGAAAGCGGCACGTTTAATGTCGTTTGATTTTCGGGAAACACAATAGGCACAATCAAAAATACAGTGATTAGTCAACAAAATTTTAAGCAGGGAAACGCATCTCCCATCTTCGGTGTAGGAATGGCAAATACCCGTAGCATGGCTATTTCCTAAACCACCTTTGTTTTTCCGGTTTCCGCCACTGGAGGAGCAGGAAACATCGTACTTTGCCGCATCTGCAAGTATTTCCAACTTTTCCTGAATGCGTGAAAAATCCATTATATTATGTTAAATTAAACAAACAAATTTAATAAAAAAATGATGAACAAGAGTAGTTTTTCGATAACTAAATTTGAATTATTTTTAAAAAAAAATCCCATCCGAAGATGGGAATATTTAGTTGTCGAAAAAGGGGCTTAAAGCGGCACCATTTCCGTTACTTCCACATCGTATCCACCGACCAATGGTTTTTGATTTACGTTTTGAGTGATCACGCGGAATTTGGTAATTCCCAAATTCTTTAGGATCTGGGTTCCAATTCCGTAATCGTGGAAATTAGAAGCTAAAGTAGGTCTTTTCTCCTGCCCATCCTGGAAATCGATAAACTGTTGCAACTTTCTCAAGGTGTTTTCCGCGTTCGATACATTGTTGATGAATATGATTGCACCTTTTCCTTCGTCATTAATCATTTTCGTGATTTTTTCCAGCAAAGGTTTTTCACCGGAAGAAAGTCTGTTGAGCACATCAAAATAAGAATTAGATGCCTGCACCCGAACCAAAACCGGTTCATTTGCAACCCATGTCCCTTTCGTTAAAGCAAAATGGATCTGGTCGGTGCTGGTTTCTTTAAATGCATAAAAATCGTAGTCGCCATAGAAGGTTTTCACTTTTCGCTCTTCGATACGCTCGATCAAATCGCCTTTCTTCAGTTGATAATGAATAAGATCCTCGATGGAAATGATTTTCAAATCATGTTTTTTTGCCAACTCTACCAATTCCGGAAGACGAGCCATTGATCCATCATCGTTCATAATTTCACAAATGACGCCTCCTTCTTTCAGGCCTGCTAATTTGGTGAGATCAATTGCTGCTTCGGTGTGACCGGCTCTTTTCAGTACGCCACCTTTTTTTGCTCTCAACGGGAAAATATGACCGGGCCTCATGAAATCGGTTGGTTTTGTATTTTCGTCCATCAATGCTAAAATGGTTTTGCTTCGGTCGCTTGCCGAAATACCGGTAGAAACGCCTTCTCCTAAAAGATCTACAGAGACGGTAAATGCGGTTTCTTTCGGGTCGCTGCTTCGGGTCACCATGATGTCAAGCCCTAGTTCGTCGCATCTTTTTTCAGGAAGCGGAGTACAAATAAGCCCTCTTCCGTAGATCGTCATGAAGTTGATGATTTCCGGCGTGGTCAATTCTGCTGCGGATAAAAAATCGCCCTCGTTTTCACGGTTTTCGTCATCTACTACGATGATTATTTTTCCGTTTCTCAGGTCTTCTATTGCTTCTGGAATAGTATTAAGTTGAATATCTGACATTTTACTTTTTTAGATGGTGCAAAGATACTGAGTTTTAAGAAAGTGACAAGGTTAAATTGGGCATGGATTCCAAAAAAGCGCTCGCAGATTTTACAGATTGAGCAAATTAAAAAAGGAATCAATCGGCAATATCAGCGGAATCTGCGAGACATTTTCATAAGGTTTAAAATAATCTTTCAACTGCCTTTTTGATGATTTCGTACGATTGCAAACGCGCTTGTTCATCGTAGATATGGGAAGTAATCATCAATTCATCCACCTGAAAAGCTTCCTGAAAACTAGTGAGTTTTGATTGGATGGTTTCTTCACTTCCAATAAAACTGTAATGCAACATTTTCAAAACGTGGGCTTTTTCCATCGGGTTCCATATCTCGTCGATGTCCTCTACTGGGGGTGAATAGGGCTTTCTGTCGTTTCTGATAATGTTGAGGAAAGCTTGGTAAAGTGTTGTTGATAATTTCTTCGCCTCTTCGTCGGTTTCAGCGGCAATTCCGTTCACACAAGCAATAGCATAAGATTCCGGGAATTTCTCGCTCGGTTTGTAATTTTCTCTATAAATCTGAAATGCATGAACCATCATATCCGGTGCGAAATGACCAGCGAAGGCATAAGGCAATCCCATTTCCGCGGCAAGCCAGGCACTGTCGGTGCTCGATCCCAAAATATAAATCGGGATATCGCAACCTTCTCCGGGAATGGCTCTTACCAAACTCGTGGAGTTTTCTACCGAGAAATATTGTTGCAATTCCTGTATTTGTCGGGGAAATTGTTCATTGATAATCATTGGATTTCGTCCTAAAGCTTTCGCTGTTAAACCATCGGTTCCGGGTGCTCTTCCAACGCCGAGATCGATTCTTCCGGGGAATAAACTTTCCAGAGTTCCGAATTGTTCGGCGATAACGAGTGAGCTGTGATTAGGAAGCATTACACCGCCGGATCCTACACGGATTTTCTCGGTTCCGTTGGCGATAAAGCATATTAATATAGAGGTTGCGGAACTTGCGATACTCGGCATGTTGTGATGTTCGGCAAGCCAAAATCGTTTGTAACCCAATTTTTCTGTGTGCTTTGCTAAGGTTAAACTCTCGTGGAAAGAGTCGTGTATGGTTTTATTTTGTTTTACGGGAGCTAAATCCAGGACCGACAATTCGAATCTTTTCATTATGATTTTTATATTTAATTATAACACTACAAAAGTACGTTCTTTGCTGCAGCAATTTCGCTTCTTGTGATATTTAAAACAAATTATAAAGATATTTTAAAACTATCTATCAATTTTTATTGAAATTTGCGTTTCATAGAAAATAAAAAAATGCAGAGATTTATAACGGTCATATTCTTGATCTTAAGCTTCAAAATTTTTTCGCAAACTACAGAGGTAATCCCTTCTGCACAAGATTTCAATTTTCCGAAAATAAAATCTTCGATTATGATGCCAGTGAAAATCCCGCTTTCCGAGATTGGCAATATCATCAATGGTTCGGTAAAAGATTTGATTTTCGAAGACAGTTCCTTCACCGATAATAACAATGATCAGTTTAAAGTAAAAGTTTGGAAAACCCGCGCCATAAGATTGGTCGGCGGAACACAGCAGAATCTTTTAATTGAAGTTCCTTTGAAAATTTGGGTGGAAAAAGGCATCGGAACTTTTGGGGTTTATACCTATCAGCAAACGACTTTCGAAACGGTGATGTATTTTAATATGCATCTGACCTTCAATAATAATTGGAAAATGACAACCCAAACTTCGCCGATGGGTTTCAAATGGGTGAAAAAACCGGTTTTGGATTTCGGAAGAATTCAGGTGCCGATTACTTCTTTGGTGGAAGAAAGTTTAAAGAAACAACAAGCCGATTTCTGCAAAACAATTGACGAAATGATGCGTGCTCAGCTCAATTTTCAGAAGTATGCGGTAATGGCATGGAACCAGTTTGCTCAACCTTTCAAAATTTCGGAGGAGTACAATACTTGGCTGAAAATCACTCCCGTGAGTGTGAATGTTACGCCGCTGGTGTTTTATGGCAATCAAATCGAAGCCAACATCGGAATTGATGCTTTTTCGGAAACTTTTACCGGACATAGACCTGCTGCAACGCCTTTAATCAAGTCGATTTCGAATTTTAATTCTGTGCAGACTTTGCCACAGAAATTCCTTCTGCAAACTACCGCCCATATTCCATTTACTGAGGCTTCGAGAATTGCAGAACAGCTGTTTTTAGGGAAAGAATTCGATTTCCGCGAAGGAAAATCCAAAATTAAAATCAATGCCGTGAAAGTATATGCTGATATGGAAAGGGTGATGATTGAAACAACTACCGAAGGTGTGGTAAATGGGATTTCCTATATTTCCGGAGTTCCTGTTTACGACGAAATACTTCGAAAAATTGTTTTAAAAGACACAAAATTTAAGTTGAAGACCAAAAATATTCTTCAGAAAACCGCCACATTACTTTTTCAGAGCAAAATTGTAAGAATGATTGAAGAAGAATACGGAATTCCGACCGCCGAATTGGAAGATTCATCTAAGAAAAGCATCGAAGAAGCTTTTAATAAAGAATATTATAAAGGACTGAAAATGGAAGGTAAGGTGTTCACTGTCAGGCCGACACAAATTTTGCTTTTTCCAAATGGCATCACCGCAATGGTGGATACCGAAGCGCAAATGAAATTGCGGATTCAAGGAATGTAACTGTTTTTCAAAATTTGTTTTTTTACTTTTTAAAAAAATGTTATATTTGCAAACCCAAATGGTTCTTTGGCCGAGTGGTTAGGCAGTGGTCTGCAACACCATCTACAGCGGTTCGAATCCGCTAGGAACCTCCAGCAAGCAAGTCTCTGAATTTCAGACGCTTGCTTTTTATTTTTAATAAAATTTAGAATTTTTAACATTTATTTAACACTACTTTGGTTTTGTTTTTGGCATACATAAAATATTAAATTTAAAGTTATGAAAACAATTAAAAATATAAAAAAAAGAAACAGATCGACTCTTGATTTTAAAAATTTAGTTGTGGCAGGTTTTGCATCGGTTTTGATGCTTACGGCGTGTACCAAAGATAATACCGTAGCAGAAAAATCTTTGGAGCAACAAAAAATGGAATTTCAGTCCAGACAACTGGAGATTGAGAAACAAAAATTAGCCATCGAAAAAGAAAAAATGGCTTATGAAACTCAAAGAAAAGCTGATAGTATTGCTGAGGTCAATACTGCTAAAGCGCAGGCTGCAGCAGCAAAACCTCAAGTAATCAGGGAGACCAAAACGGTTTATGTAAATAATACTCCTAAATCATCAAGCTCAAGTTCAAATTCAGGAACTTATGCTGGAACTTCTCAAGGAACAACTACTTCTCAGAAACAAGGGATGAGTAAAGCTGCGAAAGGAACAATTATCGGTACTGTAGGTGGTGCGGCCGCTGGTGCAATTATCAGTAAAAAGAATCGTGGTGCAGGTGCAGTAATTGGTGGTATCGTAGGTGGAGCAACAGGATACACCATCGGTAGAGCAGGAGACAGAAAGGACGGAAGAGTACAATAATGGAAAATTCGAAGACGAAATAATGAAAAGATTGCTTATTTTTAAGCAATCTTTTTTTATGTTATATATTTTCTTTTCGGTCGTGGTTCTACTACCCGTTTTTGCGGGTTGGGGACAACTTTTCCGGAAAGTTGCTGGAGAACTTTTCAGCGGATTTGCAGGGCAGTTATTTACAGGAATTTTTGCGGTTTCATTGGTTTGGGCCATTATTTCTTTCTTTTTTCCACTGGATTTTAAAGTGGAATTAATCACCATCATTATTGGGTTGATGGGATTTTTTTATTATAAAATCTACACTCAGTTTTGGAGTTTTTTGCGTAAATCTCCGCCTGCATTTTTCGTGATTTTATTGTTCACCATTTTCTTTGGTGCGTATTATCCGTTCATTCTCGATCACTTTGGATATTACGTTCCTACAGTCAAATGGCTTTCGGAATTCGGATTGGTCAAGGGAATTTCCAATCTCGATCCTACGTTGGGACAAATGTCGGTGTGGCATGTATTGCAAGCCGGCTTTTCAAATTTTTCCGATCCTTTTCTTCGGCTGAATACCGTTCTTTTGATTGTTTATTCGATTTATATTTTTGAGAAAAAATCATGGATTCATCTGGTTTTTTTGCCATTTTTATTACTGTTCGCACAATCTCCGAGTCCGGATTTGCCGGTGATTGTTTTGTCTTTAATAATCCTGAATGAATTATTAAACTCCAATAGAAATGCAGTACTTCTTTTTGCTTTTTCGGCATTTGTTTTCTTTATCAAACCTACGATGATTTGGCTGCCCATCGTTATTTTGCTGTATGGATTGGTGGTTTTGAAATCTAAAATTACATTCATTATTCCCGGAATTTTCATTTTAGTTTTAATGAGTTTTAAAAACATTTGGGTGTTCGGATTTCCCATTTTCCCGGTACAGTTTCTTGATTTTGGTTTCAATTGGCGACCGAATGCTGTTCTTTTAGCCAATTCTGCAGAAATGGCGTTGCTCAAAACTTTCGATTTGCAATATTCTTATCAGGAAATTCAAGAATTTTCTTTTTTTGATTTTGCTAAAAATTGGCTATTTCTAAAAGGAATTAAAGGAAATGTTCATCAGTTTTTTGTGCTGACTTTACTGGCCTTCATTATTTTTGCGATCCGAAAAAATTCAAAAATAGTATGGATTATTTTCTTTTCGGTAATGATTAAATGTGTTGTTGTATTGCTGTTTTCTGCGCAATATCGTTTTTTTCTAGATGTATTTTTTGTCGCGTTTTTTGTGATTTTTTTTCAAGCGTTATCAAAGAAAAATTCCTTGAGGATTTTCTTTGTTTTTTCTGTGATTACAGGTACTCTTCTTTCTTTCCCCAAACTTACAAAAACGGTTTTTCCGAGTTTTAACTTAGGATATTTTATGACGGGCTTCAGCGAAAATCAATTCTTTAAACCGGCAAGTTTCGAACTAAAAAATTATAAAACTTATCAGTTCGGAAACTTGAAATTCAACGTTGTGCAACAGTATCCATTTTCTTTTGATACACCTTTGCCTTCGATTTCCCCGTATTTTCTTCAAAAATATTTAGAAGCAGGCATTTTCCCACAATTGCAAGGTAAAACTTTGAAGGAGGGTTTTATTTGGAGAAAAATGAGTGCAGCAGAAAAAATTGAACTTCAAAAAGTAATCAGCAGTTTCCCACCCGAGTATCTCCGTTGAAAACATCAACATTTACCTTTATGTATCGGCTATTCCGCAACTTTTGATTAACTTTGTATCATGTTCAATTTAGGAAATTTTCTTACCCTTTCTACCTTTGGCGAAAGCCACGGAATCGCTTACGGCGGAATTATTAATAATTTTCCTGCTGGTTTGGAGGTAGATTTAGATGCGATTCAGCATCAGCTCGATCGCAGAAAACCCGGTCAGTCGGCTATTGTAACGCAACGAAAAGAAAGCGATACTGTGAAGTTTCTGTCCGGAATTTTTGATGGAAAAACTACCGGAACGCCAATCGGATTTACCATAGAAAACGAAAATCAAAAATCAAAAGATTACGACCATATTGCTCAAGCTTATCGTCCGAGTCATGCTGATTTTACCTACGATCAAAAATTCGGAGTCCGAGATTATCGCGGTGGTGGCAAATCTTCCGCGCGGGAAACGGTCAATTGGGTAGTAGCAGGAAGTTTAGCAAAACAGCTTTTGCCAGAAAATGTGGAAATTAACGCATATGTTTCTTCCGTTGGTGAAATTTTTTGTGAAAAACCGTATCAGGATTTAGATTTTTCTAAAACCGATTCCAACGATGTTCGCTGTCCGGATGCAGAAACTGCTGAAAAAATGATTACGAGAATTAAAGAAATCAAAAAGGAAGGCAATACCATTGGCGGTACCATAACTTGTGTGATTAAAAACCTTCCGGTCGGAATTGGCGAACCGGTTTTCGGAAAATTGCAGGCAGAATTGGCGAAAGCGATGATGAACATTAATGCTGCCAAAGGTTTCGAATACGGAAGCGGTTTTTGTGGAGCGAAAATGACCGGCAAAGAGCACAACGATTTATTTAATCCCGATTTCTCTACAAAAACGAATCTTTCCGGCGGAATACAAGGGGGAATTTCCAATGGCATGGACGTGTATTTTCGGGTAGCTTTCAAGCCCATTGCGACCCTATTGCGACCGCAAGAAAGTGTAGATAAAGATGGAAATTCTGTCACGGTTGAAGGAAAAGGAAGACACGATCCTTGCGTTTTGCCAAGAGCAGTTCCAATTGTGGAAAACCTGGCCGCTTTTGTACTAGCGGACTTGTTTTTGATTAATCGTTTGCGAAGAATTTAATTTCAAAAACAAAAAGTTCAACCTATTTTATTTAAAAGAACATGGAAAAATATTGGGAAAATGCAATTACCTTTGATGAGTATATGCAAGTAGCAAAACAACGGGCCGAAAACCCTGCGGAAGGCGATCATTATAAAGATTATTACGAACTCGGGTTGCAAAGAATGGAGCGAACGCTGAAAACTTTCAAAGCAGACCCTGAAATGCTGGAAAAATTGAAATCGAAAAATTTCGATGGAAAAGTTTTAATTATTTCAGAACCTTGGTGTGGAGATGCAAGTGCGACCGTTCCTGCGGTTTCTAAATTTTTTGCAGCAGCCGGAATTGAGGTAAAAATCTTTTTAAGAGATTCCGATCCATCTTTAATCGATCAGTTTTTAACCAATGGAACGCAATCGATTCCTAAAATTATTTTGCTTAATTCGGATTTTTCGGTGAAGAATGTTTGGGGTCCTCGCCCGGAGTACGGAACGCAATTACTCAAAAAATTCAAAGAAAATGAGGAAACCTATTCACGTGAAGAATTTTATAACGATTTGCAAGTATATTATGCGAAAAACCGTGGTGCAGATGCTATCGAAGAAATTATCAATTTAGTTTAAGATGAAAATTTTAAGACAAAACCTTTTTTATATCATTGCCGCGGCGGTTATTGCGGTGCTTTTCCTTTTTCCTTCCGTTAAACTGAAGCTCAAGGATCTTTTTTTTCCGGTTGCCGCGATAGAGAATGCGATTACTTTGCAGGATTCGGATATGGATATTCAATTGAAAGGCATCAATGTAGCAAGTACCAACCTGAAAAATTTTAAGGGGAATAAATTAATTTTCTTGAATTTCTGGGGAACCTGGTGTCCTCCGTGCCGGGAAGAGTGGCCAACCATTCAAAAACTTTATGAAACCAAAAAAGATAAAGTGGATTTTGTGCTCATTGCAATGCAGGATGAAGAAGCTGCGGTGGTGAAATTCTTGAAAGAAAATAATTATACCGTTCCGGTTTACATCGCTCAAAGTCCGATTTCCAATAATGTTTTGCCTAAAGTTTTTCCAACTACTTTCTTACTCGATAAAAACGGAAGAATTCTCCTGAAAGAAGATGCTTCGAAAGATTGGAACAGCAAATCTGTACACGATTTTATTGATAATGTAACGAAATAATATTTAACAGAAATTACGAAATTGTGGTATAGAATTTGAAAAATATATAGCGTTTTAAAAAAATCAAACACAAACATGAAATTATCAAAAATTGCACTTGCTAAGGAAGCCTTTAAACACAAAGGATTCATCAAGAAAATACCGGTAATCGCTAGGATGATTAAATCGGTAATGACAAAAGGTGGTTACAAACCCGAATACAAAAACGTGATTCTTCCCGGATTGGTGTTCGTTTACCTGATATCTCCATTGGATATTTTGCCAGATTGGATTCCGGTGATCGGAGTATTAGACGATTTGGCGCTTTTGGCTCTTGCGATTCCGATGTTGATTTCCGAAGCTGAAAAATTTGTCGCTTGGGAAGCAGAACTAAAGAATAGTAAGCAGATTTCTGAAGCAGAAATCATCAGTTAATAATGATTAATTTATTCAAAGTCGCTAAGGAAACTTGGCGACTTTTTTCTTGTTGAATTTTCTAGAATTGCCAAGCAGCTCTTTTTATTCAAAAAAAATCAGGAAATTTGCACCAATGAAAAAACTCATCTCCATCGTAGGAACTACCGGAATTGGCAAAACCAAACTCGCCATTGAATTAGCGAAATATTTCGACACAGAGATTGTTTCCTGCGATTCCCGACAGTTTTTTAGAGAGATGAAAATCGGAACCGCAATGCCAACCAGCGAAGAATTAGCGCAGGCAAACCATCATTTTATAGGCAACCTTTCGGTGGAGGATTACTACTCCATCGGGCAATTCGAAAGGGAAGCGATTGCAAAAATTGAAGAGTTATTCATTAAAAATGATGTGGTCGTCATGGTTGGTGGGAGCATGATGTACGAAAAAGCGGTGATTCAAGGATTGAATGATTTGCCGGAAGCAGACGAAGTAAACCAAAGAAACTTGGAACAAATTTTCAACGAAGAAGGAATTGAAAGTGTACAAAAAATCCTTGAAAAATTAGATCCTGAATATTTTAACATCGTGGATAAAGATAATCCCAGAAGACTTTTCCGGGCTATTGATGTGATTTGGCAAACCGGAAAAACGTATACCGAAAGTATTTCTGTTCAACTGAATCAGCGGAATTTCGAGGTCATTCGAATCGGAATTTCCGCGCCTCGCGACACGATTTACGAAAGAATCAACCGGCGTGTGGATGTTATGTTGGCCAATGGATTGATTGACGAAGCACGTTCACTGATTGATTTTCGAAAATATGTTGCCTTGCAAACCGTTGGATACTCTGAACTTTTCAAGTATTTTGATGGCGAATGGAGTTTGGATTTTGCGGTGGAAGAAATCAAGAAAAATTCCCGACGATTTGCCAAACGGCAACTGACTTGGTATCGCAAAGAAACCAACATCCATTGGGTGAATTTTGAAAATTCGGTGCAAGAATCCTTATCTTTGTTGAGAAATTTAAACATCAAATCTAAAAATATTTAAAATGGCTAATACTCCTTCCAATATGCTTGAACTGGGCACTAAAGCTCCATTTTTCGAACTTCCAAATCCTTCGCATTCCAATGAATTGCAAACCCTTGATGAGTTGAAAGGCGAAAAGGGAACCCTTGTGATTTTTATGTGTAACCACTGTCCGTTTGTGTTGCATGTGATCGATAAACTTGCGGAATTATACGAAGATTATCAGGAGAAAGGTATTGAATTTATTGCGATCAATTCCAATGATACCGAAAAATATCCAGCAGATTCACCTTTGAAAATGGCGGAATTTCAGGTGGAAAGAAAATTTGATTTTCCTTATCTTTTTGATGAAAGCCAAGCCGTTGCTAAAGCTTATGATGCAGCTTGTACCCCCGATTTCTTCTTCTTCGACGAAAAACTGGATCTTATTTACCGCGGACAAATGGATGATTCCAGACCGGGAAATCAAAAGGAGGTTACCGGCGAAGATTTAATTATCGCTTTCGAAAATCTGCTCGCAGGCGAACCACAAGAAGAAATGCAAAGACCAAGCATGGGTTGCGGAATTAAGTGGAAATAATTTTCAGAATACAAACAAAAAACGCATCTTCGGATGCATTTTTTTTTTATTTAAAGAAAGGGTTGTAAGTTTTCTCAAACCCAATTGTTGTCGGGTTTCCATGTCCGCTGTACACCTTGGTTTCGTCATCCAATACGAATAATTTTGTTTGAACACTTTCGATCAACTGTTCATAATTTCCTTTGTAAAGATCAGTTCTTCCGATACTTCCTTCGAACAAAACATCTCCGGAAATGATCAGCTTTTCAGCTTCGGAATAATAGGCAACACTTCCCGGTGAATGTCCTGGAACGTGCAGGATTTTGAAGGCGTCTTCATCTAATTTCAAGATTTCATTTTCTTTTATAAATTGAATGCTACCTTCAAATGGTTTAAAGAAAAAACCAAAACGGTTCGCATCCATTGGATTTCGGTCGAGAATTTCCTTTTCAATTTCGTGTAATAATACCGGAACTTGGTATAAATCATACATCTTCTGTAACCCCAATACATGGTCGATGTGCGCATGAGTGAGCAATATATTCTGGATTTTCAGGCCTTGGTTTTCAATAAATTGCTGTAAAGCAGTGGTTTCAGCATCGGTGAAATTTCCTGGATCGATGAGGTATGCGTCTTTATTTTCATTAAAAACTACATAAGTGTTTTCCGAAAAAGGATTGAAGGTAAAGTATTTTATATGAAGCATAAAGGATGTTTTTTAAAGTCCAAAAATACGCTTTTGTACAACAATTTGCAGTGAGCGGCAACAAAACGTCTTTATTTTCGTTATTTTCGTAGTGATGAAATTTTTACCTTTTCTTTTTTTGATGTTTTTCTGCTCGGTTTTGGGGCAGGATATCCGCAGTATTCAATTGTTTAATCCACAAACGAATGATGAAACTCCTGTGATTGGCTTTAATGAACAGCTGATTTTAAAGTTTGATGATCTTTCCAACGGAAGCAATATTTATCGGTATACCCTTAAACATTATGACCGAAACTGGAAGGAGGACGGACTGTTTTTTACCGAATATGCCTCCGGAAGTCTCAATGCGTTGATTGATCAATTTGAATATTCTTTCAATACGAATCAAGCGTACACGCATTATACCTTAGCTTTTCCGAATGATAAAATCCGCCCGAAAATTTCGGGGAATTTTGAAATGATCGTTTATATGGATTCAGAAAATAAACCGCTTTTTACCAAGCGTTTTTCGGTGGTGGAAGATGGAGCGAATGTGGGTGTTGCGATTAGCAGAATTTCGGATGCCCGCCGTCCGGAAATCAACCAGAGGGTAGAAGTACAAGTCGTTAGGAACAACGCTTCGTTGCTGCAAAATATCAATTCTGTCAGTTTAAATATTTTACAAAATAACAACCAGAATATGGTAATCACCAACCAAAAACCAAGTTCAGTATTGGGAAATCGAATTCTTTTCCAGCAAATGAGTTTGGTTTTTCCGGGAAATAATGAGTTTTATTATTTTGATAACAAAAACATGAATCACGCTTTTGATATGGTTGCCGGAGCAGAAACAGTGGATGGGGTGAATCATACCTACTTGCATCCGGTGTGGGCTTTTCCGCTCAATTATCAATATCAACCCGATGTGAATGGCGCTTTTTATTTCCGACGAAGCGATTTGGGAATAGAGCGTGATGCCAATCGGGAAGCTGATTATTCTTGGGTTTATTTCGCATTGGATTCTGAAAAAACAGATAAGAAAATTTACGTTTTGGGTGGTTTCAACGATTTTGTTCCAAGCAAAGAAAGCGAAATGTATTATGACGAAAATGCTAAAAAATACATTGCAAAAATTTACTTGAAACAAGGATTTTATAATTATATTCTCGCAACACAAAACCAAGATGGCCGTTTAAATTTCGGGGAAATCAACGGAAATTTCTGGCAAACCGAGAATTTGTACCAAGCGTTTTTGTATTACCAACCATTCGGCAGAAATTACGATGGCCTCATTGGTTACGGTGAGTTTCGAACTCCGGTGCGGTAATTTAAACTAAGTAAAATTCATTCAGTTTTTCCTCACAAAGCGTTTTCACCACGTCGATCCAGCGGTCTTCATCATTCAAGCATGGGATGTAATGGAAGTTTTCGCCACCTGCGTGTAGGAATTCTTCTTTACCCTCCACCGAAATTTCCTCTAATGTTTCGAGGCAATCGGAAACGAAGGCCGGACAAACAATGGCGAGGTTTTTCACGCCTTTTTTTGGCAAGTTCTCTAAAGTTTCATCGGTGTAGGGCTCCATCCATTTGTCTTTTCCTAACCGTGATTGGAAAGAAACAATAGTTTTTTCTTTTGCGATATTTAGTTTTTCAATCACCAATTCAGTGGTTTTGAAGCACTGATGGCGGTAGCAAAACTGATGACTCGGATTGGATTCGCGTGAGCAGCAATCGTTGAGATTACAGGTTTTTGTAGGATCGGTTTTGTAGATATGTCTTTCGGGAACGCCGTGGTAAGAAAACTGCAGTGCATCGAAATTTTCGGGAAGTTTCTCGCGGATGCTTTCGGTGAGACAATCAATATAGATATCGCGATTGTAAAAAGGCTGCACGTAATTGATTTTCACCTGTGGGAAGTGTTCTTTTCGCACTTCTTCGGCTTTATCTACCACGGTTTCCGTAGTGCTCATCGCGTATTGTGGGTATAGCGGAAACAAAACAATTTCGGTAACGCCCTGTTCTGTCAATTTTCGAATTCCGGTTTCGATGCTTGGTTCAGCGTATCGCATCCCGATTTCAACCGGGACATCAACCAACTTCTGGAGTTTTTGTTGAATTTTTTGGGTAATAACGATCAGCGGCGATCCTTCATCCGTCCAAACCGTTTTATAAGCTGCTGCAGATTTTGGCGGTCGGGTATTCAAGATGATTCCCTGCACTAAAAGCGATCGGAAAAACCATCGGTAATCGATCACTTTTTCATCCATTAAAAACTCATCGAGGTAATCTTTAACGTCTTTAACGTCTGTAGATTTTGGAGAGCCGAGATTAACGAGTAATATTCCTTTCTTTGACAAAATATTTATTTTTTAATTTGACCACAAAAGTCACAAAAGCATTATTTAAGATGCAACTTATTTCTCCATAAAGATCAAATAAATTACATTAATTCTTTATAATATTGATTGACCATGGTTTCATGACCTTCGTGGTATATATTTTTCACATTAAAATTGATTAACACACCTTTCGGAACTTTTAGAATATTCATATAATTTAAAAGTTTTGCCCGGTGAGTATCTTCGAAACTTTTTACTGATTTTATTTCCAAAATAATGAGATCCTCAATTAAGAAATCACATCGATAATCACAAAATAATTTTTTGCCCTTGTAAACTACATCAACTTGAAATTCAGATTTAAAATCGATACTCCTTAGTTTAAATTCTTCTTTTAAAGCTTCATGATATACTTTTTCCAATAAACCCGGCCCCAATTCCTTGTGCACTTCAATACAAGCGCCAGTTATTCGGTACGTGAGGTCGGTAAGATAAGATTGGGTAACCATTTTTTACTAAAAAATACTTTTAAGGAAACAAAGAATTGAGGTTCTTATTTTTCCTTATAAAAACAAAAGAATTACTTATTACTTTTGTGACTTTTGTGGTTGATTGTTATTTATCCGTTCACGGCTTCCACATTTTCTACCAATTCCGGGAGAAACTGTTTCAAAACGTTTTCAATACCACCTTTCAAGGTCGCTGTCGAACTCGGACATCCGGAGCATGCGCCTTGCAAAAGCATTTTAGCGGTTTTGGTTTCCGAAACATATTCGATTAATGAGATTTTTCCACCGTCGCCTTCAACTGCTGGTGCAACATATTCATTTAGGATGTCCGAAATTTTCTGTTCGCTTTCGGTGTAATCTCTGTTGATGATGCTTTCTACCGGGCTTTCGTGTTTCTGAGGTTCCAGGTTTGAAATTTCGCCACTATTTTGAAGATAATCTGCTACGAAAGCGCGTACCGCCACCATTACCTCATGCCATTCTACGGATACATTTTTGGTTACCGCCACAAAATTATCGGAAATGAAAACTTCTTTAGCAAAATCGAACTCCTTGAAAATTGCTTGTGCCAAAGGAACTCCATTGGCCTCTTCCCGGGATTTTACTTCCACAAAACCATCGATCAGCAATTTGTTTGAAACGAATTTCATGACCATGGGATTCGGCGTCATTTCCGCATAGATCTGGTACATTTCTCTTTTTTTCTGAAGATAAATTCTGGGATTAGCGAGCAATTCGTCTTCGATAACATTTTTTAAATTTTCGGAAACGAATTCCCATTCGACTGTATCCTGTTTTGCTACTGCAATAAAATTAGCGGTGATGAAGATTCTTTCCACAAAAGGATAATTGAAAAGCTCCTGCGCCAAAGGAATTTCCGATATATCTGAATTTCTATCAAGCTCCAATGAACCCGGAATTAAGTTGTAGTCGGCTACAAACTTCAATACTTTTGGGTTTTCGGTTGGCTCTATCAAAATTTGTCTCATTTTATTTCTTTAAATTTGAAAGGCAAAAATACGGATAAGATATCAGAAATCGTGCAAGAGATTTTAGACATTGTCAATCATCAGTATTTTAGTTTTTTTTGAAATATCAAAACCTACGTTTCAACCTAGTATTAATCAATAAATCGATCATCATATGGCTTTAATTAAAAAACTTCTCGGCAAAAGTCCACAAATCGGAGAAAATACTTTTTTAGCAGAAACCGCGACCATTATTGGCGATGTAACGATGGGGAGAGACTGCAGCATTTGGTACAATGCGGTGATCCGCGGTGATGTACATTTCATCAAAATGGGAAATAAGGTGAATGTGCAGGATAACGCAATGCTGCACTGTACTTATGAAAAATTCCCGCTCGTTATCGGTAACAGTGTTTCCATTGGTCACAACGCGATTGTTCATGGCTGTACTTTGCATGATAATGTACTGATTGGCATGGGTTCCATCGTGATGGATGATTGTGTGGTCGAAAGCAACTCGATTGTGGGGGCGGGTAGTGTCGTTACTCAGGGAACTCACATCAAATCAGGGGAAGTTTGGGGAGGAATTCCCGCAAAGAAAATTAAAGATATCTCCGCCGAATTGCTGGAAGGTGAAGTTGAGAGAATTGCCAATAATTATGTGAAATATTCTTCTTGGTACAAGGACGATTTTGAGACTGAAAAAAGTAAATGATTAAAAGGTTAAAAAATGGAAAATTCTTAGACATGCATAGGTTTGCAATTTTGAAAAATGAATTTTATGGATGATTTTCTTTTTTCTACGATCTTTTTTTTAATATTGTTTGTAATCCCCATGGGTTTTCTTTGGTTTCTCTATTTTATCGGAACCAAATTACAATCGAGGAAAATGGGAATTTGGCTTGCGTCGATTATGGCTACAATCTATCTTTTAACGATATTATTTTTAAAATTTGAGGATAAATTTTTCTATAAGTCTGATGCAGAAAAAATTTTAAAACAATATGAAATTGTATTGATAGATGATTTTGAAATTATAAACCATGAAACGACTTTTGCCATTGGTGATTCCTATGAAACTTTTACTTTAAAAATTTCGGAGAATGACAAGAAAAATAATCTTTCAGAATTTAAGTCTCAAACTAAAGACACTTTAAAAAAGAATCAACATTTTGAATTTGAAGAAAATAAATCGGGTTTTACCAAAGAAAAAAAATATTTAGAAATGGGCGACCGCGAATTTATTTTTATTCCAAAATCAAAAGAAAATATTTTGGAATATCAACTGATGGACGAATAAATAAACGAATCCAGGCCTTTGGTGCAGTTTTTGGAGTGCCAAAAGCAACCTTTAAAATAACAAAGATGAAGCTGAAACTTAAAGAATTGTGGCAAACCATGAAAGATACTTATAAGGATTTTTCGTCCAGAGATTTAGGTACCGATTCAGCTTCTCTGGCTTATAACGCAATATTTTCAATCCCCGGACTTTTAATTATCGTCATTTGGGTTGCCGGAATTTTCTTTGGCGAAGAAGCCATTCGGGGTCAAGTGACGCGCGAAATCGATGGAATGATGGGGCGCGATGCTGCCAAAAGTGTGCAGGAAATGATTGTGAATGCTATGATCGATAAAAAAAGCTTCTGGATGAAAGTTGTCGGAATTGCATCATTGGTTTTCGGTTCTACCACGTTGTTTTTTCAGCTTCAAAAATCATTAAATAAGCTTTGGGATGTGGAGGCGACACCTAAAAAAGCTTGGCAAAAATATATTCTCGATCGGGCGAGTTCGCTCAGTATGATTCTCATCATCGGGTTTTTGCTTCTCATTACTTTTTTGCTTTCTACCCTCATAGGTTTGTTGAATAATTGGGTAATTTCACAATTCGGTTTGCCGACATTTGAGCTGGTTTATATTGCGAATATTGTCATTGGATTTATTGTAACGACGCTGCTTTTTGCGCTGATGTTCAAGGTTTTACCTGATGCTGAAATTCCATGGAAATCAGTGTGGTCGGGTGCGGTTTTCACTTCTCTACTTTTCACTTTAGGCAAATATTTGCTCACCTTTTATTTTGAATCGTTTAAACCCACCTCCCCGTTTGGAGGCGCAGGATCGGTGATCTTAATAATGATGTGGATCAATTATACTTGTCAGCTGATTTTTATCGGTGCCATATTTACCAAAGTGTACAGCAAAAGAAAAGGACTGGAAATCAAACCTTCTGCACATGCCAAATGGGCAATTACTCACAAAGATGCTGAAGTAACTTTAAGTCCTAATATCCAAAAGACAATCATCATTGATTCAGATTCCAAAAAAATCCACGATTCCTCTATTTAATTTGCTTTAAATTCCTCCGCTTCCGTTTATTGGAACAGCTTTGTTGTCTTCACAGCGAATTCCGGTCGGTGGTTGCACCATTGCGCAATCCGACATCAAACCGTATTTTTTATTAAAAGCAGCACTCATGTTGGTATATTCTTGTATCATGGGTAGGATTTCATTTTCTACATTTTTATGGTAGGTTAAATAAAAGCCAGGTCCACCACAGGGTTTTGCACCAGCAGGAGCAATTCGCCAATCCGCCGGATCGGTGCATGCGACACTTTTGGAAAGAGCATCGATTTTCGTGCGCAATTCTTGCAGCATCGCTTTATCGCTTTCTGCTTCATTGATGGGTTTCAGAGTGATGTCTTTGGGCAAATTTTCCACCGGTTGTTTTGTTTTGCAAGATGCATTCGCCAGTAAAGCCAACGCTATTAATGAATATATTTTCATGTCAGAATTTTTTTGTGATTGTTTTTTCTGAATCAAAAATAAGGCCTTTATTTTTTATTTAATTAATTTTGACTGATGAATGAATCTCTCTTCAGTTTAGCTGAATACACGAACCGCAGTATATTCCTCACCGGGAAAGCAGGTACAGGGAAAACCACCTTCCTGAACGATTTTGTGAGTAAAACCCGCAAAAAATATATCGTGGTTGCGCCCACGGGAATTGCTGCAATTAATGCAGGAGGAGTTACCATTCATTCCATGTTTGGGCTGCCTTTGCGCACTTTCCTTCCCACCACTGACCGGGTCGATAGCAATATTGCCAATAATATCGCCGACCTCATGCATCATTTCAAATATAGAAAAGACAAACTGAAACTCCTTCGCGAAATCGAGATGATTATTATTGATGAGGTTTCCATGTTGCGTGCCGATGTTTTGGATATGATGGATTTTTCTTTGAGGCATGTTCGAAGAAACCAACAAAAATTCGGGGGTGTGCAGATGCTTTTTATCGGAGATTTATATCAGCTTCCGCCGGTTGTTCGAGATGAAAATGTGTTGAAACAATACTATAATTCCCCATTTTTCTTTGATAGTCTTGCGCTCAGTCAGTTGCCTTTGATAACCTTGGAACTCACCACCGTGTATCGCCAGAAAGATGAAAAGTTTCTTGAGATTTTAAATGAAATTCGTGACGGAGAAATTGGAGATATCGATTTTGAAACCTTAAATAAAAGATACCTCCCGGATTTTGAACCGACCACTGAATCTTATGTCTACCTGACTTCGCACAACAAAATGGCGGATGAAATCAACCAGAAAAAATTGGCAGCACTTCCGGGAAAACCAAAAATTTATCAAGCAGAAATCATAGGGAATTTTAATGAAAACCAATATCCGAATGATGAAAAATTAGAGTTGAAAACCGGTGCGCAAATTATGTTTATCCGCAACGATGCGAGTGGAGAAAAGCGGTATTTCAACGGGAAACTGGCAGAAGTAGTCGGGGTTGATGACCAGGAAATCCGCGTCATCATCGATGGAGAAGATGAAATTTATACCCTCAAGAAAGAAACCTGGGAACAGAAAAAATACTCTTTGGATGACGACAAAAGCATTAAGGAAGAGGTTTTGGGCAGTTTCAAGCAATATCCCATTCGCCTGGCTTGGGCGGTCACGATTCATAAATCTCAAGGATTAACATTTGATCGACTCATCATCGATGCCGGAAAATCTTTTGCGTCGGGCCAGGTTTATGTTGCCCTTTCGCGTTGCCGAACTTTGGAAGGCATTGTTTTAAAATCGAAAATCACGCCCGAAGTTATTTTCTCGGATCGCAGGGTTGCCAGATTTCAGGATGAAACCCACGCGAACAACCGAATTGATGAAATTTTAAATACCGAAAAATACGATTACAGCATCCACAAAATCATCAACCGTATTTCTTGTGGTTGGATGATGCAAGATTTGGAAAAATGGCATAACGCCGCAATTTACAGCCGTGGAATGGATAAAGATAAAATAAAATTCATTTACCTGGGCATCAAACCTGAGGCTGCAAAATTGGCAGATGTTTTCGCAAAATTTGAAAAGATTATTCAGCAGAAAACCCGCAAATTCAGTGAGGGAAGCGAAGAATGGAACGAAATAGAAACCAAAGCAAAAGGAGCGGTGAATTTCTTTTTTACGAATGTGAATGCTAAAATTTTTGCGCCATTGAAAGATTTTTATGCCGAAACAAAAGGCGTAAAAGGTTTGAAACAATACAATGAAGATTTCCGAATATTTTTGGATGATTTGGAAGATTACTTAAATGACTTAAAGCAAGTTTATTTGTTGGAGACTCCGCTTTTCGATAAAGAAAATGAAGTGGAAGTAACGACCAAGATCGCCAAAGTGCCATCTCATATTCTTACTTTTCAACTTTTTGAAGATGGAAAAACCATTCCTGAGATTGCAAAGGAAAGAGGATTGGTCACCGAAACGATTTTTGGACATCTGGCAAAATTTGCCGAACGTGGACTGCTGGATCTTGCCAGAATTTTTGACAAAGAAAAAATTAAGATTTTCGAGAAAGAATTCAAGAAAAACAGCGACCACGAAAGCTTAACGGAATGGAAAAAAGTTCTTCCCAACGATTTTGAGTTCAATGAAATTCGCTTGCTCCTCAATCATTTTAATTATAAAAAATCAGAAAAAAAATAATCGTTGTTGCTTGCAGCTTTACCAAATATTGAAATTTTATTTATAAAGCTAAGAATCAGCACAGCAGTAGCATCTTCGGGAGTTTTCCCAAGGTTCCATTAATCAGCAGAATGGGTGAGAATACTTACGCTTTCTTTCGGTTCTGAAATTGCTTAATCATCGTGTAGAAAACCAAAAATCCTAAAACAAAGATTGAAATTCTGGTCAGCAAATCGCCGGCGCGGGTGTAGAACGTCATCTTGTCGTAAAGATTTACTTTCGCAAACAATGCAGTTTGGTCACCGTACAGCGTATCCGCCATCACATCGCCTCTCGCGTTGATGTGGGCAGAAATTCCACTATTGGCTGCTCTCGCAATTTCCCTTCGGGTTTCTATTGCGCGGAGTTTGGCGTACGCCATCAGTTGCTGATGTCCTTGTGTTACGCCCCACCAAGAGTCGTTGGTCATGATGCCAAGAAAATTAGCGCCATTTTTCACATATTCAGTCACGTACTCTCCATAAATGCTTTCGTAGCAGATGACAGGAGCAATTTTCCCTTTATTGTAGGGATTGCTGAAGACTTTTCTTTCTTTATCAACTCCCAGAGAAGCGATGGTGCCGCCGAGATTCAGCATGGCATCGCCGAGAATGGGCTTTAAAACACGGATGTAAGGAAAAATTTCGACGCCCGGAACCAGTTTTCCTTTGTGGTAAACCTGCACTTTTTGGTTCGGAATGATTTGTACTGCAGAATTATAGCTGTCCACAAACGTTCCGTCTGCGGTTTGATAAGCCGTTTCCGATTTTTGAGCAGGATTTTTATAAAATTGATGAGAAGAAATACCGGTAGTGAAAATTGATTTCGGATGTTGTGACAGAAAGCTTTTTACCGTATTCAGCAAAGTGCTTTGCTCAAAACCGCTTTCCGAAATCGAACCATAGCCGGGAATCGATGTTTCCGGACCAATATAATAATCGATGGGATTGGCTTGATTGACCTTCGGAGAATTTTCTTGAGCTAAAGTCAACAATTCATTTAAAATCGTTAAACTGTCTTTCGAATATTTCTCGTTATAAGGATCGAGGTCGGGTTGAAGCATTAAAACATTCACCGAACCGATGGGTTTTTCACCGAAATTTTGATATTTCATCGTGGATATCACCATCGGAAGGGCAATTCCGCCAACAAGAATTGCCGTGTTGATGATTAGGGAATTTCTTTTTCTTCCGGCTTCCCAAATTCTTAACGTATAAAATGCATACACATTAATCAATAAAATCCAGAAACTTCCTCCTGTTGCTCCCAATGTGTCGTACCATTGAATGAGTTTTGGGTAATCAGCAAAAACATTTCCGAGGTTCAGCCATGGCCAAGTCAGTTCCCAGCTGAGGTGGAATTTCTCGAAAGCCATCCAAATGGCGACAAAGAATACCAAACCGAAATACGTTCCCTGAATTTTTTTGTAATAATGATAAAGTTGGAAAACCAAGGAATACAGTAACGAATTCACGATCACAGGAATCGCTACTGCTAAAATCGAATGGCTGCCATCCGGATTTTTGGAACCGTAAAGCCAACCGGTGGTTACGATGTTCCAAATCACGAAACAGAGGTAGGAAAGTCCGAAAATGAGACTTCCTTTGTTTTTAATCTTGGAAAATTTTGAAATGTCGTGTTCCATCATTAACAAAGGAACCAGCGCGAAAAAAATAAAAAACGGAATGCCGTAAGTAGGCCAGGAAATGCTTAGAAGCAGGGCAGAAAACAGAGAGAGTATGACGTATTTCATAAAACTTTTTAATCGTGGTGGGTTTGTTGGGAGATCATTTTTTCCCTCGCAAATTTACTGAAAATATTTGGGGATAATGACCGGATTGTGTGTTTGAAGATAATTGTTAACGATTTTTAAATGGGGTCTAAGTGCAGCAGGTGTCAAAAAAAATAAGCGGACCGAAGCCCGCTTTTATTGGTTTTTAAGCTCTTTTGTCTTGAAACAAAGAACCAAAAATTCAAGACCTGGAGTTTTTTGCTAAATAATTAAAATTTTTCTTCACGCAAAAATCTCCTAAGTCATCTTTTTAATAATGGCTTTCAAACTCCACGCTTGCGCCGTGCATTTCACCTTTCATCGGCGGAGACGTTTTGGTGATTTTAATTTTTATAAAAGAAATATGGGGAAATTTTTCGTGGATTTTTTTGATGATTCTTCCTGCAACATGTTCCAAAAGTTTGCTCGGAACCGCCATTTCATCATGAATAATCTCATTCAAATCGGCGTAACTGATGGTGTCATTCAAATCATCGGTTTCTGTAGCTTTCCAAAGGTCCGCATGGAATTCGGCATTGACCAGATAGGAGGTCCCAAGGATATTTTCCTCCGGCAGAACACCGTGGTAAGCGTAGATTTGTATGTTTTCGAGGTAAATTTTCATTATGATGTACAAGTACGATTTTATTTGATCGTTTTACTCATTTCCAGCATTGCCTCGATTGGTTTCAAGGCCTTTAGGCGAAGCTCTTCATCGATTAAAATTTCCGGAAGTTCGTATTTCATACACAGGTACAGTTTCTCCATCGTGTTACGCTTCATGTAGAAGCATTCCGAGCAGTTGCAGCTTTCATCGAACACCAAGGCGGGAATAAGTTCTTTTTGGGGTGCGCGCTTTTTCATTTCGTGCAGGATTCCTTCTTCGGTGGCTACAATAAATTTCTGTGAATCGTCTTTTTCAACAAAGTTCAACAGAGCAGAAGTAGAGCCGATGAAATGCGCCAGATCCAGTACCGGAGTTTCAGATTCCGGGTGTGCAATGAGTTTAGCATCAGGGTTTTCGGCTAGTTGTTGCGCAATTCTTTCCATCGAAAATGCTTCGTGTACGATGCAACTTCCGTCCCAAAGAATCATGTCGCGACCTGTTTTCTTGGAGAGATATTTGCCTAAATTTTTATCCGGGGCGAAAATAATTGGCCGGTCTTTCGGCAATGCTTCGATGATGGTTTCCGCGTTGGAACTCGTTACGATGATGTCGGATTCTGCTTTGGTTTCCGCATTACAGTTGATGTACGTTGCAATAAGTGCATCCGGATATTGCTCACGCATTTTGCGCAGTCCCTCACCACTGCAGCCGTCTGCGAGTGAACATCCGGCCTGCGTATCCGGCAACACTACTTTTTTTGTAGGGTTCAGAATTTTTGCTGCTTCCGCCATGAAATGTACACCACAAAAGGCGATCATATCCGCATCGGTATCTTTTGCCTGACGTGCTAATTGTAGGGAATCTCCCAAGAAATCCGCAATATCCTGAATATCGGCTGGTTGATAATAATGTGCGAGAATTACGGCGTTTTTCTCCTTTTTAAGATCGAGAATCGCTTGTTTCAATTCCTCGCCTTGTGGAATTTTGATGTCTTCAATATTCAAAAAACCTCTTACCGGAAGGTTTGCTTTGGCTTTATCTAAAGTTTCTGTACTCATTGTAATGAATTTAATAAGGGTTAAAAATAGTAAATTTCATCGAAACGGATTATGAAATTTCGATTCCGAGGTGCGACAGCAATCCGGAAAGGTGGTGTTGCGAAAATTTGGCTTTTTGCAGAAAGTTGTTTTCCGGAATAATTCTGAAATTCAATGCTTCGGTGAAATCAGCTTTTTCGAGATGGGTTTGATCAAAAACGCTGCCCGAGAGGTCTGAACATTTGAATGAACTTTCCGTGAGATTTGCTTGAGTAAAATCGGTTTCATGAAGGATGCAATGATCGAAAACCGTTTTCCTAAGGTCTTTGTTAAAGAAAACGGAATGCGAAAGGTTGCAATTGTTAAAATGGAAACGCAGACCGAAATCTTTTACCGGCTCAAAATCGACACCGATTATTTTACAATTGTGGAAATTTACGTCCCGAAAGGCGGTTTTCTCGATGAGGACCAAACTCAGATCGCAGTCATGAAACTCGCAGTTCGAAAATGAAATTCCGCTCAGCCTGCTTTCATAAAAAATGCAGTTCTCGAAAACACAATTCTCGTATTCACCAATTTCCAAAGGGTTTTGAGTGAAATCTTTTTTACTGAAAGTTTTGTCGGAAACTGTGTTCATTGATCAATTATTTTCTCCGTTTCTTTTTATTTAAAATTTTTATTTAAAAACACTTCGGATCCGGATGGATAAAAATATACCTAAATTCCTGAACGAAAAGATCTGAAGAAATAATTCTTTGTGACGGCCGGTCTGCCTGGACCATTGTGTTTTTATCTTTAATATTTAAAATTTTGCCTATGGAAGGGTGTTGCGGCGCAACAAGATTATAAATTTTTGTCAGTTTATCAGAGTGGAGGAGCAGGTTTATCGCGGCTAAAATGTCCTCGTAATGAATATAATTGACCAATTTTTCAGGGTGAGGAACCGGCTTGTTTTTAAAAAAGTTTTTCAGAGATCGCTCATCGCCCATCAAGCCGCCGAGGCGTAAAATAACGGTTTTTGGAAATTTTTCCAGTATTTTCATTTCAGAATTTAAAATGTCTTCCCGTAAATGATCAGTGTCATTTTCGGTAAAAATTCTGTTTTGCTGAGGATAGATTCCCGTAGAACTGAAGAGAATTGATTTTGGAAACACGTTGCTTAGGCTTTCGAATCCTTTATGCCAAATGTTTTGGGAAATCGGCATGCTGAAAATGGCTAATTCCGCTTCATTTAGAAAAGGAGTTTCGGAAACTTCATTGAAATCCAGCAAGTGTACTTCTGCAGCTACCGTTTTCAACTCCGTGATTTTATCTGGAGTAGTGGTGGTCACGATCACGTAGTGATTTCTTTCAGTAAGGTACTTGGCAAGTCTTTTTCCTACCCATCCGCCGCCGATAATGGCAATTTTCATTGGTGCAGAAAATTATTCAGGAGCTGTTCAACCGAAGTTTTGGCTTCATCCAAATCACTGTTCACCACGATTTCATCAAACTGATCTTTAAAAGTCATTTCTTCGGATGCTTTTTCCACTCTTGTTCGGATGGTTTCTGCATCATCAGTGGCTCTGGCAACCAATCTGCGCTCTAGTTCTTCGATCGAAGGCGGCATGATGAAAATGGAAAGCGCTTGCTCGCCAAAATATTTTTTAAGGGAAATTCCTCCTTTTACATCTACATCAAAAATCACCACTTTTCCTTCGTTCCAAATTCTTTCTACTTCCGATTTCAGGGTTCCGTAGAACTTGTCGTGGTACACTTCTTCGTATTCTACAAAAGCATTTTCTGAAATCAGTTTTTTAAATGCTTCTACTGAAAGGAAAAAATAGTCTTTTCCGTGAATTTCTTCACCTCTCAAAGCTCTGGTAGTTGCTGAAACGGAAAACTGCAATTGCGGAAATTGCTGCAGACAGTGTTTTACCAAAGTGGTTTTGCCGCTCCCGGAAGGGGCTGAAAATATGATCACTTTATTCATAAGTGCTTTTTAAATTTTTTGATGAATCGAACATCGAAAGAAATTGTTGGATTCATGAACATTATTTTATCTGCAATGATGCGATTAAGAACAAGTATAAATATTTGATTTAAATGTTCTTTTGTCTTGAAACAAAAGGAACAATATTTCAGTCAAAGATATACTTTTTCTTCCTATTGCCTATAAACAGGCACTTCTAATTTTTCAGTTATAAAATCTAACGCAGTCCAACGCATCCAAATTAAGGGTTTGTTGTACTATTTGTTATACTTTTGAATCACGGTATTGGTACCAAAATGAGCCGTAAAAATTTCCTTTCTGTCGCATTTTTTAATGCTGACACTAACTCTAAATTTTTATACCATGGCATCATTAAAATTCATCCTCAAAACACAGCAAGAAGACAAAACAGGCAAATGCCCTCTTTACATCAGACTGATTAAAGATCGAAAAGCAAAATTTATTTCAACGGGAATCAAACTGGAAAAAAATCAATGGGACGAAGCAAAACAGAAAGTCAGAAAAAATTTTCCGAACAGCACCCGTCTGAATGCGATGTTGGCTTCCAAGATTGCAGATGCTTCTGTTGAAATCATGGATCAGGAGCGAAAAATAAAAAGTGTAAACGCAGACCAGTTAAAAAAGGCATTGCTCGGAGCCGATTCAGTAAATTTTTTCCAGTATGCTTACAAAACGATTAATATAATGCGTGGAAACATTTCAGAAAACACTTACTTTAACTATATCTTTTATGTAAACTGCCTGAAAGACTTCGTTGGAACAGAAGATCTTACTTTCCAGGATATCACACTTGCATTGATAAAAGAATATGTTTCTTACAGCATCACTGTAAAAGGTCTGAAATCTTCTTCGGTAAAATCCTCACTGATTCCGCTGTCAGCCATTTTTAATATGGCAATTGATGAGCAAATTATTGAAAAGTCAAATTATCCGTTCGACAAAATCAAACTGAAATCACAACCAGCAAAGAGAAACTTCCTGTCTTTAGAACAGATTGAAGCACTAAAAAATTACAAGCCGAAACAAAAAAGCAAACGCGATGTCTGCCGTGATATGTTTCTTTTTGCGGTTTCATCTGCAGGTTTGAGATTTTCGGATGTAGTGACACTTTGTTGGGAAAACATCGATTTGGAAACTGGCATCATTGAAAGAAGAATCGGAAAGACAGGACGGCGTCACCGTCTCAAAATGGGAGCAACGGCACAGGAGATTATAAAAAAGTATTTGCCTGAAACCATGGATAAAAAGAAACTCGTTTTTCCTGCAATTTCTCAGAATATTTTTGATTCTCAAGATCAGGTCGCCCTTAGAACTTTAATAACAAATTCTAATGCCATTTTTAACTACTATCTGAAATGTATCGGAACTGAATTGGAATTCCCCTTCCCCGTTCATTTTCATATGAGCAGACATACTTTCGCAACGCAGGCACTAAGCAAAGGAATGCGAATTGAATTTGTCAGCAAGTTAATGGACCACTCTAATATAAAGACTACCCAAATCTATGCAAAGATTATTAATGAAGATCTGGACAAAGCCGTCGACACATTTGTTATCTAGTGAATAAATTTAAAATCCCTACCAAAGGGATTTTTTTATTTTGTTACAATTTGTATCAAATATTATTTATATGACGGTCAAGACTTTATATTCAATATGTTAAAGTGTTAATAAATTGCCCTTGATTTTTATCTTTTGCTTCGTTATTTTCGTAGTATGATGAAAAAGCAAAAAAAATGCGTGAAATTCGGGTGAATGTTGATTGATTTTTGCCAAATATCGAAGAAATGAAGAAAAACAGGACGATTCCAAAAATTAATAAAACACAAATACAAAGTTCAGGCTATGGATCGCTATCTACTAAAGGAAACTGCACCTTTCATGCAATTTTCGTCCGTAAAGGTTACGGATGAGTTTAATCCGTTATTCGATATAGAAGCGATTCCAAAACAGACTCTTGAAGACTACTGCCAGCAGTTAATCAACAGAATTTTCTCAATTTCCCTGAAACACATTCCCGCATTTATTTTACACCACTGTAAACTGGTGAAAAAACCTTTGCTTTGGCTCAATAAACTTGAAAAACTCATAGAACTTAATATTGAATTATTTTCAGGAGCAAGAAACCAAAGCCGCCTGTATAAGTTTTACACCTGTATTCAATCCAAACGGGAAAAACTGGAATCCGAACATCTGGATGAAAATAAAATTAAACCACCTAAAAAATACATCAATGCCGAATCTGAAGACCGGTATTTCTCATTTTATGAAGTCCAAAAGGAAGTGGACTTGATGACTTCCGACCGTGAAAAGATTTTATTTCTTACCAAAGAAAAGTTTGCTTACAACAGGGCGGTTATCGATTTGGAAAACAAGCATTTGCCTTTCTATCCTGATGAATGCGACAAACTGATTACTGAAATCCAGACACTGGCAAGACTTCAGGAAGAAGAAAAGTCCACCGAAGACCTGGAAAAGTCCACTGTGGACTTTTTTCAAAAAACCAAAACCAATTTGAAAGTCAATCAGTTAGTGGATGTTTTTATTCAACTGCAGCGCGAAATTTTTGTTGATGGCCGCCCTGCAATTGATGCAGAAAACAGCGAAATAGTGCAGTTGATATGTAAAAATTTCAGAGATAAAGACGGAAATTCAATAAGTCCACAGACCGTCAAGACAATTATGATGCCTTCCAAACCCGAGAAACGCCCGAAAGGTGCTAACAGACTGGATATTGAGGGTATGCTCTAAAATTATTTGGTCTTCGTGGACTAAAAAAAGACCAAAAGACTTTTTTCTTTCAAACAACTTTGCACCATAATCTTAAAACAAAAAATTTTATGGAAGCAATTATCTTATCCAAAGAACAGTTTGAAGGTCTGATTTCCAAAATCAACGACATCCACGAAAAAGTAAATGCGAAGTCCGCACCAAAACAGGAAGTATTCCTGGACAATGAGGAATTTATCGCAATGATGAAAATTTCAAGACGCACAGCGCAAAACTGGCGCGACGAAGGAAAAATATCCTTCTCACAGGTCGGCAGCAAAATTTACTACAAACTTTCAGATGTCGAAAAACTGATGCAGGATTATTACAACAAATCCTTTTCAAAGAAGTGACTAACACTTTACCAAACGCTGAAACCATTAAGCCCTCAAATTCAGTGAGGGCTTTTCTCTAAACAACCAAAGCCACAAAATAAAATTTTTTGCGACCATTGCAGCACATCTTGGATGTGCCTTTGCGGACTTAAAAAATCAGCAGCATATTGGTAAAAGAAATCTTTGCGGCCTTTGCGTTAAAAAAATCAAATAATTAACTGTCACCCTGAGCCTGTCGAAGGGTCTAACATCTAACATCTAAACAAATGAAATCCACAATATTCAAAAACTTCAACGAACCTACAGAAACCAAAGATATCCTAAAAATTCTCGACGATATCAAAACCGGAGCTTACCGAAGTGCAATAATTTATTTGCGTAAATCCCTTGCCGACAGCAAAATAGAAGCAGCAGAAAGAGCCAAAAAATCACTTCCTGCATTCACACCTTCTGCCACATTCAAAGGCGGCAGGAAAATGGAATTTTTAATTAATTACAACGCTTTAGTGGTTTTGGATATTGACAAAATATCACCTGAAAAACTCGCTGAATGTGTATCAATTCTGAATTCCAATGAGTTTGTATTTTCTTATTTCGTCAGTCCTTCAGGAAACGGACTAAAAATTTTTGTAAAAGTTGATTCCGGTAAAGATGAACACAAAGATGCTTTCTTGGTCCTACAGAAATATTTTGAAGAATTACTGCAGGTAGAAATCGATAAATCCGGTAAAGACATTACAAGACTGTGCTTCTGTTCCTTTGATCCTGAATTATTCGTAAACGAAAATTCCGAAGTATTTTTCGTGATTGAAAGCCGCGAAGAACCAAAGGAAAATCAGCAATCAAAAAAATCAGATAACCAACAACTGACAACCGATAACCCCGAAACAGTGTATGAGCATTGTGTCCGCTACACAGAAAAGAAAATCCGGTTCACAGAAGGCAACCGCAATAATTTCGTATTCCAACTCGCAAACAATCTCAACCGGAAAGGATTGTCAGAATCTTTGGCTTTAGGTTTTATCCTGGCAGATTACAATTACGACCAAAACGAAGTAATGACAGCCGTTAAAAGTGCGTATCAAAACACCGCTGAACATAACACTGATACCTTCCCACCTAAACAAAAATCTGCTAAATCTGTGCAATCTGTGAGTAAAAAAAGCAATTCAGGTGAATCATCCGTGAAAAAGATTGAAGACGGCAATTTTTCTGATGACGAAGAAGAACAGCCCTCATACATTGATAAACTGGAAATGTTTCTTAACAACCGTTACAATTTCAGATACAACACCGTTTTAGGAAAATTAGAATTCAAAACCCTGAAAGCCCACAAATGGAAACCGATGACTGATTTTTCTGAAAACTCAATCCTTCGTGAAATCCTGAAAGCAAAAGTAAAATGCAGTATCAATTCATTACGAAACCTGCTTCATTCCGACTACTGCGATATGTTTGATCCGTTCAACATCTATTTTGAAAACATTCCCGAAAATGAAGATGAAACCGACTGGATAGAAAAACTGGCAGACACTATCACAACAACAAAACAGAATCTCTGGAGAGAATGTTTTAAAAAATGGTTTGTTGCAATGGTTGCCTGTGTTCTTGATGAAAAGCAGGTAAATCAAACCGTAATAGTTTTTTCAGGAAAACAAGGATTGGGAAAAACAACCTGGATAGAAAAACTGATGCCCAAACCCCTCAAAGAATATATCTTCTCAGGAACCATAAACCCCAGCAACAAAGACACTCTGATTCACCTTGCTGAATGTATGTTAATCAACCTGGACGAACTGGAAAACCTGAACAGAACAGAAATTGGCTCACTGAAAGAAATCATTACCAAAACCCACATAAGAATGAGAAAAGCCTATGGCCACAATAATGAAAATATGCCGCGCCGCGCTTCATTTGCCGGCAGCGTAAACACTGCCCAGTTCCTGAATGATACAACTGGTTCCCGTCGTTTCCTTTGCTTCGAAGTGGAACACATAGAATACACTCACGAAATTGACATCAATAAAGTTTATTCCCAAGCATTAAAACTGCATAAAGAAGGCTTCCGACATTGGTTCAATCAGGAAGAAATCAAAGAAATCAACGACAACAACGAACAGTACCAGTTAAGAAGCCCTGAAGAAGAATTACTGCTAACCTGGTTCAAAGTTTCAGATAAAGAAAATGCTAACGCATTTCTAAACACCACTCAAATTGCGGTAAAACTAGCAGAAAGGGCAAAACTCAATATTACAGATGGAACAGTTCATAAATTGGGAAAAGCCCTCAAAAAACACAATTATTTGCGTCTGAAAAGAAACGGCAGTTATGTATATGCTATGTTGGAAAAAACTTTTGACGAAGTGGAAGCAGAAAACCGCCTTGATGATCATTCAGAATCTTCTAAAAATAACTCTATTCAGTCACATTTCAGGTTCCAAAATGACAATTAAAAATGCAATTTAAGAGCGTAGTCTAAAACTGCGCTCTTTTTCTTCCTTTTCTTCGGGTAAGTTGGGTAAGTGTTTTTTTACAAAACATTTTTTTTATTTTTTTCTCTGAAAATTTTCTACTTAATCCAAAGAATTTCAAGGCAAAAGAGCCGAATCGGTTTACTCTTTTTCATTCTAATCATCATATAAAATAGTTTTTTTTAAAAAGAAAAATTAAAAATTTTCTTTTGCCGAAATTTACTTACCCAAGTTACCCCCAGTTAAATACTCTTTTTTTCTTTCATTTGCTTTTCGTATTTTTACTTTTTTCACCAAAAAAATTAATGGCTCAAAACAAAAATGCGGTAATTCGGTATAAAGCATTGGATAAATGCTTCTCAAACCCGTATAAAAAATTCTATATCAAAGACCTGATTGAATATTGTTCCAATGTTCTTTCGGAGCATTATGCAACAGAAACAACAGTTTCTCGCAGGCAAATTTTTGATGATATGGATTTTATGAAAAGCGAAGCCGGGTATGATGCGCCAATTGAAAGCATTAAAGATGGGCGTAAAGTTTTCTACAGATATACGGATCCCGATTTTTCAATACTTAAAAAGCCGCTTTCTTCGCAGGAAATTGGTCAACTAACAGAAGCGTTGGAAACAATGAGCCGTATGAAGAACCTTCCGGGTTTCGAGTGGATTGAAGAAATTCAAACAAAAATTAATGCGGGGTTGAATCTTCAGCATTCAGAGAAAAAAATTATTGATTTTGAAGTCAACGAGATTCTGAAAGGTCTCGAATTCCTAAACACACTTTATCAATTTATCCTAAATAAGCAGCCGGTTGTCATTTCCTATAAAAGTTTTAAAACAGAAACAGGTTCTACCTTTGAGATTTCGCCGTATTATTTGAAACAATACAACAACCGATGGTTTTTGTTTGGGTGGAATCATAATAATGAGATGATTATTAATCTCGCTTTAGACCGTATTCAGGATATAGAGCCAACAAATGTCAATTATGTTGATTCAGAAATTAATTTTCAGGAATATTTTGAAGATATTATCGGTGTAAGTCATAATTTGGATGCGGAGACTGACGAAGTAATAATAGAAATGTCGCAAAATATTATCCCATATATTAGAACAAAACCTTTACACGGCTCCCAAAAAATTATTGGGAATAAGTTGTCTTTGGAGGTTAAATTAAATTATGAACTGGAATCTCTGATTTTATCGTATGGTGAAAATATGAAGGTAATCCAGCCTGAACAATTAAAAGAATCATTAAGAAAAAGAATAATTAAATTAGCAGAATGTTACTAATGCAGACTTGCTGCACACATTGTATTTTCCTTTGCACCGAAATAAAAAAGAAGATTACTAAACAGTGCACTTGTGTTGCACTTTTAATCTGAAAATTTGCATTTCAATTTATTTGTAAAGGATATGGAAAACAATAGAAACGGAAAAACTTCAGTAATGGTAGAACACAAAACAAGTATAAGGGATATAACAAATCTTTTGCGAAATGAAAATATTGTTTCGGAAGATTACCATATTGTTTTGTTTTTACTGTCATTGTATAGGGACAATCTGTTGCCAAATGGAAATATTGTAGGCAATAGAGATTTGAGTTTTCTAATTAAGGAAAAAATAATGCGTGCTGAAAAAACAGTTGCAGAGCCTTATTTGGAATTATTTCCTGTTTTCGAAAATCTATTGGATGGTTTAAGACTATCAACATATCATAATCTCTATCAAATATTTGATGGTATTGAGAAAGATTATCTTAATAAAAATTTTTCGGATTTATTTGATGAGTTTTTGCAGGTTATTATTCAGGCATCAGGTAAATATGGTGCTGGTTTTAGCCAACCCAAAGAAATAACGCAGTTAATTAACAACTTGGTGGAAATCAAAAAAGACGCCCGCGTTTTTAATCCTTTTGCAGGATTGGCTTCTTTTGGTGTCTCGTTTTCTGATGATTTTTTTTATTATGGTCAGGAGTTTAACAAAAAAACTTGGGCTTTAGGAACTTTAAGGCTATTAGCATACAACCGTTATCAAAATTCTAAATTTAATTGTGAAGATTCCCTTTCGGAATGGCCTTCCGATTCAGAGAAATTTGATTTAATTGTCTCAAATCCACCTTTTAGTATGCGAATTTCAAATTCACATAGGTTTGAAGGTGTGGATTCTTCACTTGCTGAAAGTTTTGTAATTGAAAAAGGACTCAATTCTTTGACTGAAGAAGGACAATTAATAGCAATAGTTCCAAATGGATTCTTATTCCGTGAAACTGGTGAACAGGCTATAAGAAGACAGTTAGTTGTTAGAGATTACCTCGATACAGTCATTCAGTTACCTGCCGGTTTATTACCTGGTACAGGTATTCCGGTTACCGTGATAGTGATCAACAAAAACAAAAAAACCACAGGTAAGGTGCGGTTTATAGATGCAAGAAAGTTTGTTGTAAAGCAAAATCGTTGGGCAAAAATTCTTGACATTGAAAGACTTAAAAGCGTTATCAATGGAAATTATAACGATGATTCTATTATCCAATTCGTGGATAACGAAACCATTCGTGATAATGACTATAACCTGAATGTTCCGCGTTATTTACAGCCGGAAATAGAGGGAGTTAAATTAAATGAAATACTCACGGTGATTCGTGGAGATAGAAGAAACATTCCTGTTTCCGGCAAATTAGTTAGAATTCGCGACTTGTCAGACAGTATGGCCGAAACGGTAACAGGGTTTGAAGATGTTTTGGATTCTGATTTATTAACACCTGGTATTACCGCAATTAATCAGTCCTGCCTGTTATTGGCGACTATCGGCAATAGTTTAAAACCTACAGTTTTTGAATATAAAGGCGAACCAATTTATATAAGAAATGAAATTTTGGCTTGCAAAATAAAGGAAGATATTGCTGATATCACCTTCGTTGCAAATGAATTGAATAACCCCGAGGTTCTAATGCAATTGGACGCTTTCAATACTGGTGCAACAATTAGTAGAATTAGAAGAGCGGATGTGATGGATATTGTAATTCCTCTTCCCACACTACAAGAGCAGAAAGCAAAGGTTCAGGGATTTAAACTGTTATCTGAAGAAGCAAAAGAGTTGCGTAATATCCGCAATGAATTGGCGAATGGTGTTGCGCAGAAACACTTCAACGAATATGCCTCACTGAAACACACTTTAGGAACACCACGCCAAAATATCTTGGATTGGTCCAACAACTTGATTCAGTTTTTTGAATTGAAAAAGAATCAATTAGAAGATTTGGATGCTGATTTCAAAGATGCTTTTCAGATTAATATGAAAGATGCAGTTTCAATTATCAGAAATGATATTAATTTTATGACCGAAGTTTTGGAAAGAGGCGAAAAAGGATTGGTGTTGTCAGAATATCCGCTGACGAATGTGAAGTTAGTGGATATCAAGGAAATGATTGAAAATTTGTCTTCAGCAGGGATGAAGTTTAACTTGATGCGTGACTTTGATACCAATGTAGATGCAGTTGATTTATCTGTCACCTGCAATTTGACGCTGCTCAAAATATTGATAAGTAATATTTTAACCAATGCAGACAGACACGGTTTCGATAATTACAGTCCCGCAAACGAAGTAGTGATTAGTCTGTATGTGGATCATTCTTATCTCAATCTGGAAATAAAAAATAATGGAAAACCTTTTCCAAAGAACTTCGGCAAGGAGAAATTTATTGAAAAATTTTCGAAATCTGGAGGTAGTAATGGTAGTGGTATCGGCGGCAATGACATTGACCGTATTGCTACCTATTTTTCAAGTGACCATATCAATACATTGAAGGAGTTTAGAAGAGTTTTAGGTAAAGAATACGAAGATATTGGTTTGGATGTTTGGGATTTGATTTTGAATGAAGATCCAATCTATCCTGTGATCTTTAAATTTAGTTTTAATATTTGGGGAACCGCAATGACATTATGATGTATAATATACTTTGGATCGACGATGATCACGAAAAAATGCTGGGTCTGAAAGGCCGTGCAAAAATGGCAAATATCACACTCAATGGCTTTAAGTCAAAGGAAAGTGGTATGGCGGAACTGAAAAAAAATTATCAGAACTATGATGGAGTATTGCTCGATGCCAAATTTTTGGAAAGCGATTCTGATGTGGAAGGTTCAGAAGATACTTTGTTTATTCACCGCACAAGAGATGAAATCAGAGATCTTCCAAAAAAGTTTGAAATTTTCGTGCTTACAGGTCAGGCAGAAGCATTCGACAGTTCTGAATTCAAAAAATCTTTTCAGAATGTATATGTGAAAGGTAGTGATGAGAGCATAAACAAACTGTTCACCGACCTAAAAGCCGCTGCAGACAGACAACAGGACACACAACTGCGCCACAAATTCCCGGAAGTCTTTAAGATTTTGGATGAAAAATGTATCGGCTCAAAACACAGCGATACCTTGCTTTCGGTGTTGAAAAGTCTTTCCGATGATTCCCTTGCTGGCGTCGATGAAGATTTTACTTCTATTCGTGTGGTTTTGGAAACCATATTCAAGCGACTTTCTGAACTGGAAATTCTACCTGCAAATTTCACCGATGAAAAAGGTTGGATTAATGGCTCTTCAAAATTTATTTCAAACAAACACGAATCCTATTTGCATACAGATTCCGACTTTTTTCATCCAATGGTTCAGGAAACCCTGTTCCGTATTATGAATGTCGTTCAGGACGGCTCACACAACGAGGGAAACCTCAATTATAAATGTGACGATTTTTGCCGAACTCAAAAAACGGGCTACCTCTATAAAAGCACAGTCTATGCTTTTCTGGATGTGTTGGTATATTTCAGAAAACTGATGGACGACAACCAAAACCCCGAAGAAAACAGAAAACGTTGGAAAACTAGCGAATCACAATCTAAAACAGGAATCTTGAAACAGGATGAAAATAACAATTTCTTTATAGACGATTGCATTTTTCAATACAATATAGTTTCTAAAGTTTTAAAACCCGGTGATGTAGTTGAAATCCTTTCCACCAATGCCAATACCAACGCCAAAACAAAAGACAAATACCCATTTTTTGTAACCAAGTTTAATAAAATCAACCCTTAGAAAATAATTAATAACAATATATGACCACCCGCCACAAACTCGAAAAAACCCTTTGGCAATCTGCCGATAAACTGCGTAGCAATATGGATGCTGCCGAATACAAGCACGTGGTTCTCGGGCTTATTTTCCTTAAATATATTTCCGATGCCTTCAAGGAGCATTACAACCATCTTGTAGAAACACAGGCAGAAACCGGAGCCGATCCCGAAGATAAGGATGAATATACCGGCGACCGTATTTTCTATGTGCCGCCTTCCGCGCGTTGGGAGTGGTTGCAGGGACGCGCCAAATTGCCAACTATTGGGAAAGATATAGATGAGGCAATGGATGCTATAGAGAAAGACAATCCTCAACTGAAAGGCGTTTTGCCAAAAGATTATGCACGGCCTACTTTGGATAAAATGCGTTTGGGCGAACTCATCGATCTTATCGGTTCTATTACGCTTTCGCAAAAAGGAAAAGGTAAGGACAAAGATATTCTGGGCGAAGTATTCGAATATTTCCTCGGGCAGTTTGCCGATGCCGAAGGCAAGAAAGGAGGTCAATTTTACACGCCGCAGAGTATTGTGAAATTACTCGTGGAAATGCTGGAACCGGAAGCTGAAAAACGCTTTTATGATGGTGCTTGCGGAAGTGGTGGGATGTTTGTGCAGAGTGAAAAGTTCATCGAAATGCACGAGCACCGAAAAGGGAAAATTTCCATTTTCGGGCAGGAAAGCAATCCTACAACCTATCGTTTGGCAAAAATGAACCTTGCCATTCGTGGAATTGAAGCCAAAATTGAACTGGGCGACACTTTGCTCAACGATAAATTCCCGAATCAGAAGGTGGATTATGTTATTGCAAATCCGCCGTTCAATGTGAGCGATTATAAAATCAATGCTTCCGAAAAGGAGAAATATAAATTCGGAATGCCGTATGAAGGCAACGCCAACTTTGCGTGGCTGCAGCACTTCATCAGCAAACTGGCACCTTACGGAACTGCGGGCATTGTGTTGGCCAACGGAAGTATGACTTCCGAAACCGGAACCGAAGGCCAAATCCGTAAGGAACTTATAGAAAATAATATGGTGGACTGTATGGTGGCGCTTCCCGCACAACTGTTTTACAACACGGGTATTTCTGCCTGTCTTTGGTTTTTAAGACGCAACCGCGAAGGCAATTCCAAATTCCGGAACCGTTGGGACGAGATTCTCTTTATCGATGCCTCTAAAATGGGCAAAATGATCAGCCGTAAACAGCGCGAACTGGAACCTGCGGACATCCAAAAAATTGCAGATACCTACCACAACTGGCGCTTGGCAAATCCCAAAGCAGAATATCAGGATGAAGCCGGCTTCTGCAAATCGGCAAGTATTACAGAAATTCGCAAGCATAATTATATGCTTACACCGGGAAGATATATCGAGTTTAAAAAAGAGGAAGAAGACGATGAAGTATTTCAGGAAAAAATGCAGCGTTTAACCGCCATGCTTCGCGAGCAGATGGTGCTTTCTGCAAAACAGGATGCGAAAATAAAAGAAAATTTGGCTTCAATTGGTTTTGAAATATGAGTGAAAATAATTGGACACCAACACCTTTGGGTGAAATTTTAGAAATAAAATATGGCAAAGATCATAAGCATTTGGCTGATGGTGAATTTCCGGTTTTTGGTTCAGGAGGCATAATGCGATATGCAGAAAAACCTCTTTATGATAAACCAAGTATATTAATTCCGCGTAAAGGAACTTTGAGCAATCTTTTTTATGTTGATAAACCATTTTGGTCTGTTGACACGATGTTCTATACTAAAATCAATGAACAAAATAATTCAAAATACATATATTATTTTTTAAAATCAATTGATCTTGCAGCATTAAATGTAGGTTCTGCAGTTCCAAGTTTGACGACAGAAGTTCTTAATAATGTTGAGATAAAATTGCCTAATCGCAAAACTCAAGATAAAATCGCATCCATTCTATCCTCATTAGACGATAAAATAGAACTCAACAATCAAATGAACCAAACCCTGGAGCAAATCGCACAGGCCATCTTCAAAGAATGGTTTGTAGATTTCAACTTCCCCGGCTTTGATGGAAATCTCTTGGATGGTTTGCCGAAAGGATGGCGGAAAGGGAAGTTGGGAGAATTAGTAAAGGTAATTTCTAAAGGAACTACTCCAACTCAAAACGATATCGAAGGATTGATCACAAATATTCCATTTATTAAGGTTAAAGATATTTCTGAAAATGGAACATTAAATTTTAGCAGTTTAGAATTAATACCGGAAGAAATTCATTTAGGCAAATTGAAAAGATCAATATTATTAAAAGATGATATTTTATTTTCTATTGCTGGAACTATAGGAAGAGTTGCAACAGTTCCTCAACAGTTGGATAATTCAAACTGCAACCAAGCGGTTGCTTTTATAAGGCTTTTGGATAAGAGCACATTTTTAGAATATATTTATTTATTATTGAGTACCGATGATGTTCAATCAAAAATCAAATCAAATATAGTTCAGGGAGTTCAGGCAAATGTCAGTCTTACGGTTTTGAATAACATAGAAATTAATATCCCGACAGATAATTTGATGATTCAATGGAAAAAAATTATTGAACCAATTTTCAAGAAGTTTAACAATAATTTAGATGAAAATCAGACTTTGGAAGAAATTAAGCAAAAATTATTGCCAAAATTGTTATCTGATAAATAACTGTAACTCAAATAATATTTCAACATTAAGAAAAATACCAATAGGAAAGAAAATTTACAATGAACATTAAAAAAGTAAAAAAGTAAAAAAAACCAATGGAAGATATTTTTAAGCCGTTAAGTTTAACAATCGGAGAATTATTTATCAACAAAGATGCGCTTTACCAAATACCGCGCTACCAAAGACCATATTCTTGGGGCGATGATCAGTTGGAGAAACTCTGGGACGACCTGATGGAAGCCAAAACTGCCGGCGAAGCCAATTACTTTCTCGGTTCAGTAATCACTGCAAAGCCGGAAGAGTCTTCCAATTATCTGGATGTGGTTGATGGGCAGCAGCGTTTAACAACTTTGCTGATTTTGTTCTGTGTTGCCCGCGACTTGTTTCCTTCACTTAATCATCAGATATTGGATACAGATCCTTACGCCATTGATCATAAGATTCTAGGTTCAGCCATCCGTTTCAACGACCGTTTCGAGCGGTTGAGACTGCGCACCCATTCCAACCACGAAAGCGATTTTCAGGAACTCGTGCTTAAAGAAGGTAATGCCGTTAAAAACAGAAAACCCTACAAAAAGGATTTAAGAATTGAAGTGGCACCGAAATACAAATTTCAGAACACTTCAAGTTTCTTTAAAGAAAAACTGTTGGGATTGGGAGAAGAACAGGCAGGTGAATTTATCAATTACCTATTCAATAATGTGAAGATTATCCGTATCGACTGTCAGTCGGTAAGTTTTGCGATAAAACTTTTTCAGGTGCTGAACGACCGTGGTCTTGACCTGTCCAATGCTGACCTTATTAAGAGTTTCCTTATCGGGAAAATTCATAAAAAATACGAAGGGGACGATGAACTGAAAAAGCAGAAAGAAGAACAGTTTATGGACGATTGGAAGTATTGCGAAACCATAGCGCAGGACACCTACGAAACAATGAACAACCTCTTTGTAATGTATGAATACTTTCTGTTGGCAAAAAATCCGGAAAAATCTTTATATGATGAACTGAAAAATCTTTTTGAAAATCTTGATGCCAATGAAACGATAAGCGACTTTAAGAAATTTGCCACACTTTACAAAGAGCAGATTTATTATCGTGAAGATGCACTGATGTACAGTTTCTATTATCTGCGCTGGACAATGTACTGGAAGAGTATTGTGCTTACGGCTTTACATACCGGATATCCGGAATATGAAGAATTCCTGAAAGTGTTCCGAAGATATTATTATCTGAACTGGATTGCCGGCAATACACTAACAAAAATTAAACAGACATCTTTCAACATTATAGCGTGGTTAAAAGCCAAAAAACCGCTGTCAGAAATTAATGAAGAATTGGAAAAACAGTTAAATCCTGATGTGGTGCGCCGTGCAACAGAAAATCTGAACGGAGATATGTATTTTGAGGCGTGGAGCAAACCGCTCTTGTTTATTTTGGAATACAAAAATCAGGACAGTCCGAAATACTTAACAATGGCAGACAGAAATATCCATATAGAGCATATTTTACCTCGTGCTTATGATAAAAACGAACACTGGAAACACTTCAAAGAAGTGCCGCATATTGATACTTGGATTAATCGTGGGGCAAACCTTACTTTATTAAGCGGACAGAAAAATATTGCAGCAAGTAATAATAAATTTGAAGATAAAATAAACGCCTATAATGGTCACGGTTATCACAGTGTAAATGATGATAAAGTAACTTCTTTTGTAATTTCACAGAAAATAGTGAACGATTATAACAGCAACAAATTTGAAAAGTCGTGGAATGTTGATGCAATCAACGACCGTTGGAACTGGTTCTACAATCAGGTTGCGCACGAATTTCAAATAGATTTGGCAGAAATTCAATCCAATAAACTGTAAGGGATGAGAAACAGCATTACCGAAAACGAAATAGAGGAAGTAGCCATCAGTTGGCTGCAGAACCTGGGTTACGAATATGTGTTGGGAACAGATATTTCCCCCGATGGTGCTTTTCCCGAAAGGGAATATACCGAAGTCGTCCTCGCACAGCGTCTCGGTAATGCGATTGACCGTTTAAATCCTGATCTGTCGTTCGATGCAAAAGATGCCGCTATAAAAAAAGTCCTGCGCACCGAAAGTCCCGATGCACTCATCAACAACGAAACTTTCCACAAATACCTTACCGAAGGCGTGGAAGTGGATGTGCGCAAAGAAGACGGTGTGCGTGGTGAACAGGTCATTCTGGTAGATTTTGAAAATCCGTTGAATAACGAATTTTTGGTCGTAAATCAGTTTACGGTAGTAGTAGGCAATGTCAACAAAAGACCGGATCTTATTCTGTTTATCAACGGGCTTCCTTTGGTAGTCATAGAAATTAAAAATGCAACGGATGAAAATGCAACGGTAAAATCAGCATTCAATCAGTTGCAGACTTACAAGCAATACATCCCGTCACTGTTCACATACAACAGTTTGCTCATAGCAACCGATGGTTGGGATGCACTTTGCGGAACCGTTACAAGCGACTGGAGACGCTTTATGAGTTGGAAAACCAAAGACGGCAAAACCACTGAAGACACTTTGCAACCGCAATTGGAAGTAATGTTCAGCGGTATGCTGAATCCTGCAACGCTGCTCGACCTTATAAAACATTTCATCGTTTTTGAGAAAACCGATAAAAAGACACTCAAAAAAGTGGCGGCATATCACCAATACTACGCGGTAAACAAAGCCGTGAAAAGCACGGTAACGGCGAGTCAGTTCGATGGTTCGCGTCAGGGTGGTGTTGTTTGGCATACACAGGGAAGCGGCAAAAGTTTGAGTATGGTGTTCTATTCCGGAAAACTTATCCTGGAACAGCAAATGGAAAACCCAACATTGGTAGTGCTCACAGACCGCAATGATTTGGATGATCAGTTGTTTGAAACCTTTACCAACTGCAGACAGTTGCTTCGGCAAATGCCGCAACAGGCAGAAGACCGTAAACATTTGCGAAACATTCTCAATGTGGCTTCAGGAGGTATTGTAATTACAACCATTCAGAAATTTATGCCGATGGAATCGGATATTGTTTCAGAAGATTATCCTGCGCAGGTCAGCGAAACACGGGCTGAATATATCGGTGCCGAAATAAAAGCACTAAGCCAACGCCGCAATATTGTTGTTATTGCTGATGAAGCACACCGCAGTCAGTATGATTTTATTGACGGTTATGCAAAACATTTGCGCGACGCCTTGCCAAAGGCAACCTTTATTGGTTTTACAGGAACACCGATTGAAACTGGAGATAAAAATACACAGGCGGTTTTCGGAAATTATGTGGATATATACGATATTCAGCAGGCGGTGGAAGATAAAGCCACTGTTCCTATATTTTACGAGAGCCGTTTGGCAAAAGTAAATTTCAATGAAGATGAAAAAGTTAAACTCGATCAGGAATTTGAGGAACTCACTGAAAATGAAGAAGTAACTGACCGTCAGCGTCTGCGTTCACGCTGGACGCGCCTTGAAGCAGTAATAGGAAGTCCTACACGGTTAAAAAAAATCGCAGAAGATATTGTAAAGCATTTTGAGAACCGTGCTTCGGTTTTAGAAGGAAAAGCAATGATTGTGTGTATGAGTCGCCGCATTTGTGTGGAATTATACAATGAAATCATCAAAATAAAACCGGATTGGCATTCCGATGATGATGATAAAGGCGTAATTAAAGTAATTATGACCGGTTCCTCAAGCGATCAGTTGCAAATGCAGCCGCATATTCGTAACAAACCTCGAAGAAAAGCCATTGGCGATCGTCTTAAAAATCCGGAAGATCCGTTGAAATTAGTCATCGTGCGTGATATGTGGTTAACAGGTTTTGATGCACCGGCATTGCATACTTTGTATGTGGATAAACCGATGCGTGGACATAACCTGATGCAGGCCATTGCGAGAGTAAACCGTGTATTTACAGAAGGCAAAGAAGGTGGTTTGGTAGTAGATTACCTGGGTATTGCACAGGAACTCAAAACCGCTTTGGCTGAATATACGGCAAGTGGCGGTGAAGGAACACCAACGCTCGATCAGGAAGTAGCAGTTGCCAAAATGCTCGAATTGCACGAAGCAGTGGAATATCAGTTGAGACATTTCGATTGGCGGAAATTCTTTACATTATCTCCCGAACAGAAACTGAAATACATTCCTGTAATTGTAGATTATATCTTCAGTCAGGAAAACGGAGAACAGAGTTTTGTAGATAACACTTCAAAACTGCTGAAGGCATTTGCCATTTCTGTTCCTCACGAAAAAGCACTAGAAATCAGAAACGATGTAGCACTGTTTCAGGCAATCAAATCAAGACTTGTTAAGATTTCGGACAGAAATGAAGGCGGGAAATCAGATGAGGAACTGGAGACGGCAATCAAACAGATCATTTCAGAAGCCATTACCACAGATAATGTGGTGGATATTTTCGATGCAGCCGGATTAAAGAAACCAAGTATTGAAATCCTCGACGAACATTTTCTGCAGGAACTGAAAAACCTTCCACAGAAAAATCTTGCTGTAGAACTTTTGAAAAAACTCTTAAAAAACGAAATTAAGAAACGCTCGAAAATAAGTATTGTAGAAAGTAAAAAGTTTTCAGAAATGTTGGAAGATGCAATCAACCGTTACCACAATGGAATGATTGATACCGTGCAATTTCTCGAAGAAGTGCTCATTCCTTTTGCAAAACAGATCAAAGAATCCGACCGCCGCGGCGAAAGTCTGGGCCTCGACTACCGCGAATATGCATTCTATACCGCTTTGGAAGTAAATAACAGCGCAGTATCAATTTTAGGAGACGAAACTTTGAAGCATATATCACAGGAACTGTTGATGTCAGTCCGCAAAAGCACAACCATTGACTGGACAATAAAAGAATCCGTGCAGGCAGATTTACGCCGTAACATCCGTAGGATTTTAAGAAAGTTTGGTTATCCGCCGGATCTTCAGGAAAAAGCAGTGGAAACCGTAATCAATCAGGCGAAAGTCCTTGCAGAAGATTTGGTAAATGCTGGGGATTTGTAAATTGAAAATTGTTAAACAGAAATCATTAAAATGGAAGATAATCCCACAATTTATACAGTTGGTCACTCAAACCATCCAATAGATTTTTTTATTGAACTCATTCAGGAATATAAAGTTGATTGTATAATTGATGTCCGAAGTATGGCAGCAAGTAAATATAATCCTCAATTCAACAAGGAAGATTTAAAAAAATCATTAGCAAAGGTTGGTATTAAATACAGCCATTTTGAAGAAGAATTTGGTGCCAGACAAAAGGATCCTGACTTATTGGATGAGGACGGGCAGGTTGATTTTGAGAAAGTCCGTAAGTTTTGGCTTTTTAAAAACGGCGTGGAAAAATTATGGAAAGGAGTTGAGCACGGGCTTACAATGTCATTAATGTGTTCTGAAGGAGAACCACTGGATTGTCATAGATTTTCAATGATTGCAATTCAACTGGAAAAAGAAGGATTTGATATTAAGCATATTATGAAAGATAAAACCTTAAAATCAAATGCAGATTTAGAGGCTCAACTCTTAAAGAAATATGAGAAGAAAATACCGCATCCGGACATATTCAATCCTGACTTAACAGTTGATGATCAGTTGAAAGTAGCATATCACTTGAAAAATAAAGAAATCGGATTTATGCCTTATTCTAAAAACCCTTATACCGAAGATTATGATTAAACTGTTTACCATTGGATTTACTGGTAAATCCGCCGAAGGTTTTTTTGACCTTTTGAAGAATGCTGATGTCAGCAAAATTGTTGATACCAGAATTAACAATGTTTCTCAACTTTCGGGCTTTGCCAAAGGCGCCGATTTAAAGTTTTTTGCAAAAGAAATTGGCGATATGTCCTATGTTCATAATGTAGATTTTGCGCCTACAAAAGAATTACTGGCAGATTACAGAAATAAAAAAATGAACTGGAAAGAATATGAAGATGCTTACCTCAATCTCTTGGATATGCGAAAAATTATTCAAAAAGTTAATGTAGAAGATTTGCATCAAAACTGTCTTTTGTGCAGCGAACATACACCGGAAAAATGCCACAGAAGACTGTTGGCAGAATATTTAAAAAATGTAAGAAACGACATAGAAATTACTCACCTAATCTAAAACAGTTTACTATGGCTATAAAAAGATTTGTTTGTTTGGCAAATTCATTTAAAGAAGGCGGTAGATGTTTGGCAGGTATTGAGTTGGATAATGACAATAAACCTGTTTTTGAGAGAAACAGACCAAAATGGTTGAGACCTGTCTCTAATAATGAACACGGCGCAGTTGAAACCGCTTTGGCGGCGCATTTAAACATACTTGACATTGTGGAATTTGATATGCTTGATTTTACTTCGTTAAACACCTATCAAAATGAAAATGTTTCTTTTGTGCCGGGTTCTTTGCGGGTGATTGGTCAGTTTCAAAAGTCAGATCTTGAACAAATCTGCGATGATAGATTTCTATTGTTTGGAAATAGAGGAAAGGCAATTCATAAAGATAAAATTAATTCTTTAGATCACTCGTTGTTATTGATTAAACCAAAAGAGTTTGAAGTAGTAGAAAGACGCTATGATGATAATGAATATCCACAGCAAAGGATTCTTTTTAAGTTCAACGAAATAAATTATGATCTACCGATAACAGATCCGGTTTTTTTACGGAAATTTCAGGCAGATCCTTCATTTGTTCAGGATATTGAGCAGATATATGTTTCAATGTCAGTTGGTGTTATTCATAATGACTGGTATAACAAATTGGTTGCAGGGATCATTTCTGCAGATTAAATAATACTTGGTTTTTTTCTTATGAAGCAGTATCTGCATATTATTCGAGAGGAAATACCATCATTTACTGATGAAGAAATTTTTGAAGATGTAAAGAATACTTCTTTAAACAGTATTGATTTATTGGTGGTAAGAGGTGTTTTGGAAAGATATTTTGGTTTTGAAATACCGGATGAATTATGGTTTCGTAATAAAACAATAGGTGATTCTTTAAATTACTTCCACACCAATTCTAATCAGAATAATATTGATTCAGGAAAACATACTAAGAAAATTGAGAAATCGGAAGTAATTGAAGTTAGAATGCCTCAAATGGCAAACGAAGGACTTTCGGAAAGTTGGCTGTTAAAGTATCTCGGTGATTTTCATTGGAATCTGATTTCTTTAGGTTTTGATAGAAAAAGCAGTGACTTCTATGATAATGAAAATCAGAGGCTATATGCTACTTTTGTAAGAATTAATTATTCTTTGCCTGGCTTGAGAATTTTTACAGAAAATGAAATGTTGAATTTTTCAGGGAAAATAGAATCCTACGGCAAATCAACATTTATTTCAGAAATTGTAGGATCAGGTAATAGGAATACTATAGATGCAAAACTGATGACAGTTTTTTCAGTCAAAATTGATAACGGAAATGTAATTGATAAAGCCAAAATGGATGGAATTTCCAATAGTGTTCCTCAATTAACAAAAGTATCTGATTTCCTTACAGATTACAATGCCGTAAAGAAGGGTCTTTCGACTGAATTAAATACTTCGCTTGGTAATTTTAATATTTTGAATAATGAAATTCTTTTTGTAAAGGAATATGCAATAAATCCATTTATAGATATCAACGGTGTCGGGTTACTGTATTTTGCAGCATATCCTGTAATTTCGGATACTTGCTTGCTTGACTTTTCTGAATTGAAAGGATTTTCAGATTATGAAACTGTTTTTCGGGATATCCTTTATTTTGGTAATTGTGCTGCAAATGATATGATAATAGTGCAACTGCACTCAGTAAGAAAAGAGGACAGGCAAATTTCGTTGGTTACCAGTTTAATAAGAAAAAAAGATAATCATCTGCTTGCTAAAATTATTACTGTAAAAAAAGTTCCTTAAGACACAAACCTCATTATGAGTTTCACAAAAAAACAACAGATAATCGCTGCTTTCGAAAAACTTGATGCATTCACTTTGAGCAATCTTCTTGATGACGAAAAAACTTATCAGGATGTGCCCAAATCACTGTTTGTGGAGAGATATCGGGAGTACTTTGATGGATTAAAGGAGGATGCATCTGTCATTTGTGATTTCAAAGCCTATCCGGGTAAATGCGAAGGATGCTCAAAAGGTAAAATAGGTTATTCTTTTGTCAATTCGGAAGGAACCTGTTTCGGGGAATTTGTATTTGTGGAAGATGAAGATGACTTCTCTGATATTTATGTTTGCCACGATTTCAATTCAACAAATGAGGATATTTTAGACCACTATAACGGGATAACTTTTTGTGATGATGAGAAAGTAGGATATATGCTCACTTTTGATGAATTGGTGGAAAAAGATTTCTGTTTAAGGGCATTGAATGAAATTCAAAGCGAATTAAAAAAAAACAAAATCCTGTCGCTGGAATTTATTAAAGAATGGCATAAAAAATATAATCCTCATTACGGCGATCTGAAAATCTTCGGCAGTAAGCATTATTCTTTCACTTTACTCATAACAAACTACCTTGGCAATATCCGAAATGCTTTGTCATTTATTGAGTTAAGTAATAAATCTGCATTGTACCTTGAACTGTTAAAAGACAAGGTTTTTGCAGATGACGAAGCAAAAATGATGTGGATGATGGCTTGTATGGAAGATATCCCTGATATAAATCTTTATCTGCACGCAAAAGTCAATGAAGAAGAGAATTATATATCATTTGGCAGAATAAATATTGACTTGAAGTATATGACGGATTATATTAAACTTCAAAAACTTTTTCAGCAAAATTCTAATTTATTGCCGTATTCAGTATTAATGAGTCTACCTTGGGATTGGAAAACACCTTCCGCGATGACAGACACTGAAAATGATTGCGAAAGGGATGATGATGAAGAGTTTCCTTTTTAAAATGCACTTTCTTTTTCAATAATTTTTTCATTCTTATTAAGTTTGTTATATAACACTCTTTTGCACTATATTTGCATACTCAATTGAGGCGCCCTTAAATTTAATATGAGTTTAGAATTTAACATTCAGTCTTTTATTCAGCCTGTTTTATACATTCTTAATAAAGCAGGAAAACCTCTTGATACACATAAAATTTCTAAAATTTTATATTTTGCTGATAGAGAACATTTAGCAAAATACGGAACTACCATCACAGATGACAGTTATATTGCAATGAAATATGGTCCTGTTCCATCTAATATCTATGATATTATCAAAGTGGTTTTAGGAAAAGGAGAAATTATTCCTGAAGAAATTACTAAACATTATTTTGAGAAGTTTTCTGAAAAGGAAATTAGTGCTATATCAAATTTTGATGCAGATGAATTTTCAAAATCTGAATTAGAATGTTTGGATAATTCACTCAAAATGTATCTGCACAAATCATTTTCATTTCTTACCAGCGAATCTCACGACTTGGCTTGGAATGATGCTCAATATGATATGGATATTCTCAAAATTGCGAAAGCCGGAGGTGCAGATAAAAATATGATTTCTTATATTAAGGAACATAATGAAATGGTTAATGCGAAGTTTTATTGATGGTAAATGTTGGCGATGTTCTTTATCTGTTTGTAGAAGACACTAATCCCCCAAAGCATAAATATTTTTTCGTTCTAGGAGTTACAGAAGACCAGATTTCTTTGGCTTCTTTTTATGTGAATACCGAAATCAATCTGAATGTAAATCATAACCCGGTTTTGGTAAAATACAATATCGAATTGAATCCTTCAGATTATCCTTTCCTTCGCCATATTTCCTATTTGGATTGCACCAAAATGGTAATAAGAAGCAAAAGTGAATACGACGAAATTGTAAATAATCGTCCGGAAGCAGTCGTATATCAACTCTTACCCGAACAGTTGGAATTTTTCAGACAGATCATTCGCGAGGTTCCCACAATAAAAGGTAAAATTGTCAAGAAATTTGGCTTTTTTGATAATTAATCACCGCTCTGCCACAGCAAGTTACATAATCGAAATTATACGCGCGGCAGCCGCAAACGGGGACTTCCTCCATAATGTCGGTGTGCCAAACCGCTGAAAAGCCAACTGCGATACACCGCCAAAATTCCGTCAGAAAGCCAAAGGCGCCTATAATTTGAGATTATGTAAAATGCTTTCCGTGCAACGGGCACAGCCCTTTTGCTCCAACGCCTTCCAGCCGCCAGTGTCGTTATAATTTACAAGGGCAGTCCACCGGTTGAAAACCAACAAATCCCCATCCACCCATTCAAGGATGCAGAAAAATGGTGCAGAGAGTTTCGGGATTTGCCAAGTTCCTTCACTCAAAACACGGTCGAGCCGTGTTTTCAGTTTCGTCACCGCGCACAGCCGTATTGCAGGCAGAAGAAAATGCTTTACGCATTTCGCGAATTCCAAAGCAAAAATAAACCAGCCCATTCGCAAAATTGCTTTCGCCATTCCAGGATTCTCAGCACACACCACAAATACTTTAGTTTCATCGGCTAAGAGTTGTAGTGTGTTTATGGCGCGTGCTGAAAATGCCCAAGCAAAGCATTTTCTTTCCGCCCTCCATACCGCTGTCTTTCCAGCCGCTTTTTCAGGCAGTTATCCAAATGAAGATTTTCGCAATTTGACTATTTCGGAAAGCACCATTTTTCTGCGAAGTGTTTCCCCCGGTTTGCCATCACTTTTCCAAGTTCCTCCAGTCTATAGCCGTCATTCACTTTGCGGATTCTGAAGAACCGCCTTTCTCTGCCGTCTATACACTTCCGTCACCGCGCACAGGAGCATAGCGCTGTTCCAAGTATTCACAGCACTATGCACCTGTCTTTTCCATTCCTTTCCATCGCATTGAATGTGGAAGCAAAAACAATAGCAGTTTTGAATTGGAAATTTTTTTGGTGCCTCAATCGAAGATTAGGCCTCAAGAAAAAATAAAAAAAAAGAAAGTAAAGTTGTTTTGTCAGGAAAATGCGCTGACAATACCAAGCCGCAAGCGGTTTTTTGCAAAAAATATCGTCGTGAAAAAAAATACGCCCATATTTTTTGCAAAAAAATATTGCATCGCATTTTCCTTCCACACGGGCGGAGCACTTTCTTTTTTTCTTTTTTTTCTTTTGAAAAATTTTCAGCGAAGCATAACTTTTAAAACCCGAGTTATGCAAAATTTCAAAGTACGCACTTACTCAGTGCACCGCGAAACGCCGAAAATGGCAATTTACATTCTTAACCGTGGCAGAAATGCCGGTAAACCCCTGCAGGAACCCTGCCCGAACTGCTTCATCCTGTATTGCAGCAGCCTTGAAGAAATGGAAACCGTCTACTGGACATTTTTTGCCCTCTGGAAGCACGGATTTTTTCATCCGCACCTTTGCGGAAGTGTCATCGAAATGCTTCGCCTCTGCGACCTCAAAACCCTGATGCGGAACTTCATCCAGCCTGCGCTGGAAAAGTCCACCAGAAACCCGGAAATGATGCTAAAAATCAAGGCAACTTGGGAATTGGAGCAGAAAATCACGCAGCAGGCAGCAGCAGTCCAGGAACTGCGAAACAGTCTAGTCCGCCGTTACTACCTTACCGTTTAATTTCAAAAAACTTCCTTCGGGAAGTTTTTTTATTGCCTGAATTCTGAAACATAAACGCGCTGACCAGCCGCGGGATGCCAACCCTGACTAACAGTAACACGGGCTCTTTCGTCGCTGCGCTTCCTCATTCCGCCCTGACTTAAAACTTTGTCACGTCCTGAAATAGCTGTACACAAAAATTACAGTTATGAACATAGAAGAATTTAAAAAACGGGAAAGTAGCCACAGCCGTTATGACAGAAGGTTAATCTTCAAAGCAGTTGAGGATGTTGAAAAAGGAATGCCGCATGTTGAGGCCTGCCGGATTTATGATGTCACCAGAGGAACTTTGGGAAGGTGGATGCGCAAATACGGTTCGGAGTACTATCACAGCGAGATAAAACGCCGACTCTATACACCGATGGAAAAGCGCGAGATCGTATCAAAGGCATTGCAGGGAGGTGATTTGCAAGGTATCTGCAGGAGTTACGGACTTCGGGAGGTAAAAATTTTAAAGCATTGGATAAGGCTGTTTGAGCGGGAAAATTCTGAACTTTACGAAAAAAAATCCGTGAAAAAGATTCACCCTTCCAAAGAAAAGACCACCTTAAGCAAAGGCGAGCTTCTCAAAGCCCTGGAGTCGGCAGAACTTAAGATACAAGGATTGAACACCATGATTGATTTAGCTGAAAAAGAGCTTAAGATCAGTATCCGAAAAAAGTCTGGTGCCGGACAGTCGAAAAAATGAAGGAATTTAACCCCCGCAAAAGCCTGTCGGAGCTTTGCGGGCTGTTCGGCAAAACCCGCAGTGCTTATTACCAGTGGTTTCAGCGCGAAGAAACAGAATCTGTCCGCCGCTCTATTATTCTGAAAGAAGTGAGAATAATTCGTGAAGAGCTTCCGAGAATAGGCGTGAGAAAACTTCAAAAAATACTTCAGGAAAATCTGGAGCCACACCAAATCGATATTGGTAGAGATTATCTTTTTGAATTGCTTTCGAATTACGGAATGCTGATTCGTTGTAGGAAAAGGAAGATGATTACCACAAATTCCCGGCATTGGATGCGTAAATATAAAAACCAGATTAAGGACTTGGCAATAGATCGTCCCAACCAGGTTTGGGTTAGCGATATTACTTATCTCAAGACATCAGGTGGATGGAGTTACCTGAGTCTGATTACCGATGCCTATTCGCACAAAATTGTGGGGCACTCCCTGCGGCAAGATATGTCCGCCGAAGGGTGTCTGGAAGCACTGAATATGGCAATAGCTCAAAGATCAGGAAAAGAAAGTTTAATCCACCATTCCGACAGGGGATCGCAATATTGCAGTCAGAATTATGTAAAAGTTCTGAATAAGAACGACATTGTTATCAGTATGACGGAAAACTCTGATCCGTATGAAAACGCCGTTGCAGAGCGGGTAAACGGAATAATCAAAAACGAGTTTAATCTGGCTTACGGCAACTTACGTTTTGATCAGCTAAAGGTAAGAGTCAGCCAATGCATAGAGGCTTACAACCAACAACGACCACATTTGAGCTGCGACTACCTTACACCCAACAAAGCCCACTCACAAAAAGGCATGCTGCATAAGCGATGGAAAAACTATTACCAATCAAAGAATGTAAATCAGAAGAATGTACAGTCTTTTTAGGATTAAGGATTATATTTGTATAGTTATTTTAGGATTAATTAAAAAACTGTACAGTTATTTTAGGACTAGTCACTTCCTTTCCTGACTGCATCAGGATTCACATTTATTTCACCCTCATAAGCAGGATAAAGCATACATATTTCGCCCTTTTAAACAAACCCCCGCAACACGGTGTAAGCAAATGAAAAATCCTGTCTTGTGAACAGGCCTGAATGATTTACGATGCACTTAAGTGCTATTTTCCTGCATTCTCAGCGGAAATTTCGGCGGAATTCCCACCGGATTTTCGGGATCTGCCGCCGTATTCTTCGGCACTGACTGCCGTCTGACTGACCGCGCCAATGATCGTCCCGCCCAAAAGCAAATACCCACCAACCGCAACAACTGCTGCAGGGAGTGCCACCGGGGAAGCCACGAGAACACCGCCAACCGCCGACAAAGCCAGTCCAAGATTACGCACGATTCTGAACCATTTTGGCGTTGGTTCCTGTATTCTGCTAACTAGGTTAAGATTTCTCTGTTTCATGATCCTGATTTTTAAATTGATTTAACTCTAATTTTGATACACGGTGTTCCAGATAATCGACTTTCTGATTCAGAAGGTCGTAACTGTTTTTGAATTCTGTTTTGATAAGCAAAGCCATAGTCTTGACTTCGGAAATGTCCTTTTCCATACTCTTAAAATCGCTGTGCAACTGTCGGATAAAATAGGCGACAATTGCCAGGAGCACGGAACTTACAGAACCAAACAGAACATTTAGGGTGATTTCGGTCTGCATAACTGATAAGTTTTAAAATTGAAAATTGTTGATGATCTCAATCTGATTATCCCTTCCGGTAGCGGCTTCATACAGTTTTTTGTAAACCTGTTTGTAAGCATCTACGCTCTGCAGAACCTGATAATCGCCGTCTTTTTTGATATAGGACAGTCCGACAAGCGGACATCCTGCCGTATGTTCAATCGTATTTCCAACGTGAATGTAAACCGAGCTGAATGTTGGAAGATCTGCAATCTCTATCATTCCTTTGTGGATCGGTCCGTATTTTGGGAAATACGTTTTGTTCATTCCACCCCAGGTATTCAAACGAAGTTTAAAAATTCCTTCCGGAATGGCGGTCTGCTTCATGATTTTCTTTTCCCGGATTTTATCTTCCAGGAGAAAGCACTGGAAAATACCGTCAATGTATAAATGCGAGAGTGTAGAATTTTTGCCTTCTGCAACTCTGATGATTTTTGTTTTCATAACGCAATAAGTTTTTGTGAAATACTAAAGTGAAACAAAAAAGGCTTCCCGATTTGGGAAGCCCTTTGAAGAATTTTTCCTAAAAAACTTCCTCGATTTTGAGACAGTTTCCACTCGCGAACGGATAGTGGTTTCCGTTGACTTCCTGGAAAAACTCAATTCCGATACACTGAACCACCGAAACTTTATTGTCCAAAACAGGAGCACCCGGAAGTGTTGCTGTAATGGTATCACCTGCATAAGGAACATTCAACGGAATGTACTGCGAATAAGCGATGTTGGTCAGCTCATTGTTCACCATATCATCAGGTTCGTATGTTCCTGTGGTCGGATTGTAAGAAAAATCAGAAAGAACCGAAATCGCGTTAATCAGTCTGAAATGAGTTGCACCTGAAGGAACAGTAATCAGATCAGCAGGATTAAAAGCTGCAACGATAAAATCTGAAGAAGTTCTTCCTGCATCCGGCTCGATGTCGTAAGGAGCATTAAAAATACCGGAGATAGAAAGGTTTTTGTTGAATTCAAATCCCAGCAGATAATTCCTCTGAGTGGACACTTCAACTTTTCGGTAACCTCTGGCCTCGGTTCCGTCCTCCAGATTGATTTTCTTCATGATAGAAGTTAAACGACCGGTTACCTGTGGATCCGTAAATTTTCCCATAAGAGCGGAGAGAGCCGTTCTTAACGATTTACCTACCTTGGCGCAACCGCCAAATTCGTTCATATTTTCGCGTGTTCTTTCGAACTCCGGTGCAGAGTGCACCTGCTGCGCAGTTGGACCGCCGACCATACCGGCGAAAAATCCTTCCTGACCTTTGATTTTAAAATGCCTAACGTCACCGATTGTTCCGACGTATTTCATAAGGCCTTTTTGTCTTGCCATTGTTTTAAGTTTTAGAAATTAGAAAAGAGAGAAAAACACTGTTGTCTAGACATTTACAAATATGAATGATTATCTTTATAAAAACAATATACAAACAACTGTAAATCAATGAAATACAACGCAACAACACCAAATCAGACGGTAACGGAAGGCAATATTCCCACCGCAGACACCAGAAAATATTTTATAATTCCGAATTCATTTACCCAAACTTTTTGGATAGTGGAAGAAGTAATGGACGGCGACAGTTTAGTAGTGAAACAGGAATTCACTAAAGAAAGCAAGGAAATAAGACTTTACGGCTTGGATGCACCGGAAGTTCATCTTTCCAGAAAAATGCGCGAGGATGAAGCGAAAAGTGGCATTCCTGCTTCTTTATTGCTTCAATATGGAATGATGAGTTTAGATTATGTTCTCCAGGTATGCCCACCAGGAACAAGGGTAACACTGATAACGGAACTGGACAACAGAACAGACTTTTGGCTGAGAGATCTTGCTTATGTCATTCTACCTTCCGGGGAATGCTTGAATGAACTTTTGATAAGTAATGGCTGGGCTAAAGCCAGCCATTCATATTACTGCGTTCATTTGCATTATTTTCAACAAATCAGTACCTTTGCTAAAATGCAAAAGAAAGGAATTCACGCATTTACAGACGCTTTTTAATTTGTTGTACCCATGTTGAACTACGAAAAGTAAGAGGGTAAGAAAAGTGCCTATTTTAAGACTCTATTGCAACTTGTTTGTACTTGAAACAAAAGAACCAAAAATTCAAGACTGGAAACTTCAGCTAAAATTTTGAATAATTTCCTAAAATTTCCAAACTCGGGCGGAAAGAAAACTTCGTTGTTTAAGAAAAATTTTTGCCGCCACTCAAACACTGGAAATTTCTTAACGGAACTTATTCAAAATTTCTTAACGCTTCCGTTTCCTAAGTCGAAATGTTTGTCGGTTGTCATCAACTCTCAAACCTCAACTCTCAACTCTCAACTACAACACATTAAGCGTTTGTTCTTTAATCTTTTCGAGGTCGTCTTTCATCATCACCACCAGTTTTTGTATTTCGGCATGGTTGGCTTTCGAACCTAAAGTATTGATTTCCCTGCCTATTTCCTGACAAATAAACCCGAGTTTTTTACCGTTGAAATCTTCATCCTGCATTACGTCTTTGTAGTATTTCAGGTGTTGCGCGAGTCTTACTTTCTCTTCCGAAATATCCAGCTTCTCGGTGAAATACGCCATTTCCTGGTAGAATCTGGTTTCGTCGATGGTGTCGAAATCTTTCAGGGTAGCACGGTATTTTTCTTTGATGGTTTCTATGCGGATTCCTTCGTAGGGAAGCACCATGGAAAGATTGTTTTCGATATTTTGGATATTGCGTTTCAATTCCTCCTGAAGGTTTTGGCCCTCTGTTTTTCGGAAACTGTTGAATTTTTCCAATGCATTATGGAGCAATCCGTTGAGCAGCAACCATTCGTTTTCATTCAGCTCATCCGGTCTTGTGGAAATCGCTTCGGGCATTCTGATGGCCATTTTTAAGTATTCGAAATCCGGACCGTCGTCGGAGATTTTTCTCAGTTCGTCCATATAGGACTTCACTAAATCATGATTAATGTTGACATCATTGGAGTCTGTCAGGGTTTCCAAATTGATATAGCAATCTACCTTTCCGCGCAGGATATTGTCGTTGAGGAGTTTTCGGATTTCAAATTCTTTCTCTTTGTACCTTAAAGGCATTTTGATGCTCAGATCAAAAGATTTGCTGTTGAGGGATTTGATGTCGACGGTGATTTTTTTTCCTTCGAAAACGCCCTCGCTTCTTCCGAAGCCTGTCATGGATAAAATCATTGATTTGCTTTAGTGGGCAAAGATAAATATTTCCAAACTTTTTATCATTAAAAAAACAAGCGTAAAAAAATCGCAGAGTTCCGAAAAGATTATTTTATATCTTTGCATCTATCATTAAAGATTAAGTAATATGCTAAAATCGCTTTTCCACTGGAAAGTTCTTGTAAATATTCTTTTGGCAGCAGCTGTTTTCACAGGATTGGTTTGGCTTACCTTCCGTTGGTTGGAGATTCATACGAACCACGGCAAAGAAATCGCTGTACCCAATGTAGTGAATAGGTCGGTTCATGATGCGATCCGTATTCTGGATGATTCAGGATTGGATTATGAGGTAGATAGTGGTAAATTCGAACCAAAATACCGTCCGTTTCAGGTATTGCAAATTTATCCTTCGCCGGGTTCCCGCGTGAAAGATGGCAGAACCATTATCCTTAAAGTAAATCCTAAAACATTTGCCCAAGTTTCCGTTCCCGATGTGCTCGACCGATACAAAGGTTTGGCGTTCAGACAATTGGAGCAGGTTGGATTGAAGGTTGGTGATACTATTTTTGAACCAAGTATTCAGCGTGATGCGGTAATCAGAATGCTGTTCAATGGCACCACCTTAAAACCGGGAACATTGTTGCCAAGATTTTCAACCATTGATCTGGTGATTGGAGCAGGGCCGAAAAGAAATATTACGGTGCCAAATTTGGTGGGATTAACCGTTCAGGAAGCCAAAGCGATTATTGCTCAAAACCTGTTCGAAGTAGGATTGGTAGAGCATGAGGACGGCGGACAAGACGAATCCGATATCGTTTATTACCAAGATCCGGCTTCTTTCGATGTTCGGGATCAGGGGATGCAGATTGATATTTGGGCCAGTAAAAAAACACCGGCGGAAATGGGTGCTAAGATTAATCAGCTGAACAGCATTTACCGTGTGAAAATTGATACAACGGTTCCTCCTGTTCGATATGACGAACCGGTTTATGTGGAACCTGCACCGAGAATTTCAGAACCTAAGAAATCAACGCCAAAAGTGGAAACCCCGAAAACGGAAACGCCAAAAGCGGAAACTCCAAAAACAAATACGGAGAAAACCAATACCGAAACTAAACCTAAAACGACTACCAGCAGCAGTTCCACACCGAAGACGACTACTGCGGTGAAGCCGGCGGAAAAACCCAAGCCCAAAAAGGTAATCGTTGAATAAGTAATTTATAATCCGATAAATAGCTAAAGCTTCAGCGAAAGTTGAAGCTTTTTTACTCCCATGCGCGAAGAAAACGAAGAATTTTTAGACGAAGAATTGCTCAGTCAGGAATCCCCCGAAGCCGAGTCGGCGGGGCTGTACGAACATCTGAATATTAGCGTAGATAAAAAACAGGAACCTTTGCGGATTGATAAATTTCTTTTAATCTTCCGCCAAAACTCCTCACGAAACAAGATTTCCCAAACCTGCCGCGCCGGAAATGTGGTGGTGAATGGCGTTCCCGTCAAACAAAATTACCGCGTAAAACCCGGCGACCAGATTTCGGTGTTGCTCGCTCATCCACGTCGTGAGAATATTATCATTCCTCAGGATATTCCCGTTAATATTGTTTATGAAGACGATGATCTGGTGGTGGTCGATAAAGCTACAGGAATGGTGGTTCACCCCGGACACGGCAATTATCACAGTACTTTGGTGAATGCCTTGGCTTTTCATTTTGAGAAAAATGGATTAAAATCTGACCTCGACCGAGTAGGATTGGTGCACCGAATCGATAAAGATACTTCCGGATTGCTTGTTGTTGCCAAAAACGAATATGCGCTGAGTTTCCTCGCGAAACAGTTTTTCGAAAGAACCACCAAAAGATTGTATTGGGCTTTCGTATGGGGAAACTTGGAAGAAGATCAGGGAACCATCACCGGGCATATCGGAAGGCATCTGAAAAACAGAATGCAGATGGCAGTTTTCGAAGACGGAAGTTACGGGAAGCCTGCAGTGACGCATTATAAAGTGATCGAAAGATTCAAATACATGACCTGGGTAGAATGCAAACTGGAAACAGGAAGAACCCACCAGATTCGTGCACATTTCAAACATATCGGACATACCTTATTTAATGATGAGCGCTACGAAGGAAATCATATTTTAAAAGGAGTCAACCTTCCCAAATATAAACAGTTTGTGAAAAATGTATTCGAAGTATTGCCAAGACACGCCTTGCATGCGCACACCCTCGGATTTATTCACCCGACCACCAAACAGGAAATGTACTTCGAAAGTCCGATGCCTGCAGATATGCAAGAGGCGATCGAAAAATGGAGACGTTATTTAGAAGCGTAACTATCAAAAGTTTTTTATATTTGTACCCATTCAAACCCATCATGATGAGGAAAATAGGAACTGCATTTTTCATTTTTCTTTCCTTTGTTTTTTATAAAGCCCAGGAAACACTCCCTTTCTATCAGCAGTATTTGCTCGATGGCGACTTCCTTTTCAATCCTGCGCAGTACGGTAAGACGGATGATGTGGTGCTGAATTTAAATTACCAAAAGCAGTTTTCACAATTCAGTGAGTCTCCCAATGTACAGTCGATTGGAATTCATGCCAATATTTTCGATCGGGTAGGAGCCGGACTGTCCTTTTTCAGAGACCAAAACGGACCGATTTCCTCGAACGGATTTGGGGCAGGAGCTTCTTATTTTATCCCAATTGATGACGATGGCGAACGTAAAAGCCAGTTTTCTTTCGGTACGAGTGTGAATTTCTATAACATGAATATCGATTTGGCGAAACTCAATCCACAAGATCCCGGCGATCCTACTTTGAGTTCCGATACCAACAGTCTTTTTCTCGTGTATGCGAATTTAGGAATGGCCGTTACTTACCGCAACCTATTCGGAGGGGTGTCGGTGAATGATATCGCGCTGACGAACGATATTCCAATTGTCAACGGCATCGAACCGGAACCTACGAAGTTTAATTTCAATGCAGGTTACGATTTTTATTTGAATGAGCAATTTTATATTTCGCCTTCTGTATTGATGAATTTCAGTACCAATGCTTCCCGAATGACAGATTTTAATCTGATGGGTACGGTTTTGGGGGATACCAATTCATTCTCCGCAGGAGCCAGTTTGCGAACCGCAAAAAACCAATACGGCAACCAAAATCTCGGAATTTCTCCGATCATCAAAGCAAAGCTGAACGGATTTACCTTTGGCGCGACCTATAATTTCGGTCTTTCAGACATTCAGCAGTACGCAGGCAGCAGTTTCATGCTGAGCGTCGGCTACAACATCGAAAACTTTATCAATACCAGAGGGTATAGGTATTGAGGATGAAGGATTAAGTATGGAGGATGAGGTATGAAGGATGAAGTTTGAAGGATGGAGGATGAAGTATGAAGTATGGAGGATGAGGTATGAAGGATGAAGTATGGAGGATGGAGTATGAAGTATGGAGTATGAAGTATGGAGTATGAAGTATGGAGTATGAAGGATGAAGGAGGCAATTTGGGAATTTGAAAGAGGACGCAACAAGCTTTAAGAAATAGTTAGTACGCTTTATGCACTAGTCAATGATAATGGTTCTTGCTGATTTTTCGAATTCAGCAGATTCAGGGATACCATCCATCATCCATTTAAAATTTAAAATCTAGAATCTCGGTTCTTAATTCTTGGCTCTTTTCTTAGGAATGCTATGGCGCTTCGCTTAGCAAGGGGTTTATGAATTTTAAGAGCTCATAGTTTTTTTGGGTTAATTGGACTTTTCATCTAAAATGTATAATCTAAAATCTCTAATTCACATTGCATACTTCATCCATTGTACTTTCTACATTGTACAAATCTAATTTCTAACCTCTAACTGCTAACCTTTCTAAAAAAAAATAATTTTCTCTACCTTTGACCACCCGTCGGCATCAAGCCTGTTGCGTACTGCTCAAAGCTTAAAAAACAACTCAAGTGCTCTATCTTCATATTCCTTTTTGCAAACAGCAATGCAGTTATTGTAATTTTCATTTTTCTACTTCTTTGACTTTTAAAGATGAAATGTTGTCTGCGATGAAAAAGGAGATTTTCCTTCGTAAAGATGAACTTCAAAATAAAACCTTAAAATCCCTTTATTTCGGTGGTGGAACGCCTTCTTTATTGAAAGTGAATGAGCTGAATTCTTTGATGGATGAGGTTTTGAAGTATTTTGCATTTGATCCAGATATCGAAATTACCCTCGAAGCCAATCCCGACGATCTGGATGCGCAATTTTTAAAAGGATTGTCCCAATCTCCGGTAAACCGACTTTCGATAGGAACTCAAAGTTTTTTTGATAATGATTTAAAGCTGATGAACCGTGCCCACAACGCTGGTGAAGCGGAAGATTCTATTAAAAGAGCACAGGATTTTGGATTTGAAAATATCAGTATCGACCTGATTTACGGGTCGCCGACCTCAAATTTTGAGGTCTGGAAAGAAAACCTCAACAAAACCATTGAACTTCAGGTGCCACATATTTCTTCGTATGCTTTAACCGTAGAACCGAAAACAGCCCTGAACCAGTGGATTGAACAGCGCAAAGTTCCAGCACCCAAAGAGGCTGCGCAACATGCGGAATTTTCCTATATGGTTGATTTTCTGAAAGATCACGGCTTCGATCATTATGAAATTTCTAATTTCGGGAAACCCGGTTTTCATTCCCGGCATAATTCCGCCTATTGGAAATCCAAAGAATATCTCGGCATCGGACCTTCCGCACATTCTTTTAATGGTTGGAATAAAAGAAGTTGGAATATCGCCAATAACCGTCGCTATATCGATGCGTTGAATCAAAATACTTTAGCCAAGGAAAGTGAAATCCTCACTGAAAAAGAGCAGTTCAATGAAATGATGATGATTGGCCTTAGAACCATGTGGGGCGTTGATTTGCAACAAACGGAAGGCAAGTTCAGTGATTACCTTCAAGAAGAATTCCAAAAAAATATCGCTCCCAAACTCGAAACAGGAATTCTGATCATTGAAAATGGTCACCTGAAAATTCCCGAAAAACATTGGTTTTTGGCAGATGGCATCGCTTCTGATCTTTTTATTCTTTAAATTTGTCAGTCATTTTATTACAATCTTAAGCTTTTGCCCAATTCCCACGCCGTGATGATGGAACAGAAAAAATCCTACACTTTCCTCGAAATCAAACAGAAGATGATCAACTATTGTGTATACCAAGACCGATGTCATCAGGAAGTGGCGCAAAAGATGCATGATTTTCTACTGATTCCCGAAGCGAAAGAGGAAATTTTGCTTTATCTGATGCAGGAGAATTACCTGAACGAAGAGCGGTTTACCCGAAGCTACATCCGCGGGAAGTTCAATATCAAATCTTGGGGACGCAACAAAATCCGAAACCACCTGAAGTTTAAAGGGGTTCCCGAGAAACTCATCAACCGCTGTTTTGATGAAATCGACGACTCCGATTACGAAAGAACGTTGAAAAAACTCTACATATCCTATTTCTCGCGACAATCCGGAAAAGAATACCAAAAGAAATCCAAAACCATCAAATACTTAATGGGTAGGGGATTTGAGTATGAAGAGATTTTGCGTGTGGCAGATTTTGGGGATTGATTGATTGATGGAGTTTTTGAGAGATTGAGTGTTCCTGTACGCAATACGCCGTACGCTTTACGCTTGCTGTGAGGAAGATTTGAATTTGATAATTTGATAAGGTGTTAATTTGAAAATGAAAGCTCGCAGATTTTGGAGACTGGACGGAGCTTAATTTGTATTCACTCATAAGCGTATTGCATAAAGCGTACTGCTTATTGCTTTAAAACTTATGACCATTTAAATGAGAGAAAATCAAAAATTGACAAAAACATAATCCACAACAGCCAAAAAAAATGCCCGTAATTGAAATAATTTTAATTAATTTGCAAAACCATTAATTTTATTCCGTTTCCATAATATTGCATGATATGAACAAATTAAATACATTCCTTGCCCTGTTTTTTGTGGTGTCGCTCAGTGCGCAAAGCTTGAAGTACGGAATCACCGGTAATTTCCACAAAGGTTCTATTGCCGGAGTTCATGATGCTTCCAAAGGTAAATATGGCGGTGGAATTGGTGCGTTTGCTGAGTTTTCACTGGTTGAAAATGATGTTTTCGACTCTGCCTGGCTCTATCTTGTGCCACAGCTCGAGTACAGCACACAGGGCGAATTTGCTAAGGCGGAAGAAGAAAAATTTGGTGTTCAGAAATTTAATCAAGATTATCTGGCGATGCAGCTCTATCTGAAATGGTTTTTTCATAAAGGCAACATGAAAAGAGATGTCTTCCTGTTCGCGGGACCACGGATTGAATACTTGGTGCGTGAGAATAGAGAAGTGGATCCGGCTTACGACGTGGCTTACTACAACTATAATCTCGATGATGAGATAAGCAAGTTCGGTTATGGGGTGTCTTTAGGTGCGGGCATGAAAGTCTCACAGAAATTAGAAGCATTTCTCCGCTTTGACCGTGGATTCAGCAAGATCTATACTAACAACGACAACAGAAATACGTATAACCGTCTTCTGGCGATTGGTATTAATTATTATCTTAATGAGAACTGGTAGTAAAATACCCCTTCTTTTAATTGAGATTACAGCCCGCTAAAATACTTTACCTTTGTAATCTTAAATTTTATTCATGAAAAAATACGCAGCCGTATTCCATATACTTCTTTTTACGATCTTAATGATTTCTTGTAAGCCAAAGAAAAACGTGGTGTACATGTCGAACAACAATTTTGAGCAAGAAGTTTCGCAAGCCAAATATTCAGGGCTACATGTTCAGGAAGGAGATCGACTTCAAATTTTGGTGTCCGCTTTCGATGAAATCGCGGTGCGGCCTTTCAATGTAAACACGATGCCCAGAACATCTACTGTAGACAGTGGAACGACTTCAACCAACATGTCTTCAACTAATGGTAGCGAGTACGTCGTTACTTCGGATGGGACCATCATTTTTCCAGTTCTGGGACCGGTCTATTGCAAAGGGATGACCAAGCAACAACTTAAAGAAGATCTCGAAAGCCGCTTGAAAAGATATCTAACCGATCCTATGGTCACCATTACCCTGACCAATTTTAATATTTTTGTTTTAGGGGAAGTGAAAGGACCTGGCCAAAAAACCAGTCCTACCGAAAAAATCAATGTCTTTCAGGCCATTGCCCTTGCAGGTGATTTGACATATGATGCCAACAGAACCAATGTGAAACTCATCCGGACTTCTGAAGCGACTGGCAAGGACGAAGTAGTATCACTGGATCTGTCAGAAGCCTCTATCGTAAGTTCACCGTATTATTACCTTCAGCAAAATGACATATTGTATGTAGAACCGGACCGCAACAAACAAGTGGCCGTCAATACCGATTCTGCTACGGACAAATGGATCAAGTACGGAGGGGTCGCTTTGGGGCTGATTACTTTGATTATTTCTTTAACCAATAAATAAATTGGATGGAACTTTTAGAAACTTCAGGTACAGCAAAGCGGGCCAAGCCCATGAATATAAAAAAAGAAATTGGGAAGTACCTTAGAAAATGGCCATGGATTCTTTTGAGTATGGCGGTGTTTTATACTGCCGCAAAAATCTACCTCCGTTATGCCCAACCGCAATATTATACAAAGACATCATTAAAGTTATTGGAGTCGAAGAGTAAAGCCGCTTCTGCACTGAATGACCTTAAGAATTTAGGAATGGGAGTGAGTAGTTCCGAGGAATTGCAAGGTGAGACCCAGGTAATTGTTTCCAAACCGATCTTGCAAAAAGTCGCAAAGAACCTCAATCTGGATGTATCTTTTTTTAGTTCCGGTGCCATCAAAGAATTTGAGCTGTACAACGACGCTCCGTATATCGGTAAGATCATCAGCATCGATAATCCAACTGGTTTTAGAGGAGCAACTTATACTATGACTCCGGTAGGAAACAATACCTACAGACTATCTAATTCTTCTAAAACATACACTTTTGGGATTCCCGCACAGGTCTCTTTTGGTATGATTCAAATTGATGCCAAACCTGGTACCAAAAATAAAATACCTTTAAAGGTTGTTTTTAAAAATATCTCCAGTGTCGTAGGTTATTTAGAGGGAAGCATTACGGTAACTCTTCCTCCTAACAAAGGGATGATGATGGATGTTTCCATGGTAGGGCCGGTACCTAAAAAATCCGAAGACATCTTAAACGAAGTATCCAAGCAATACCTGATTGATGGGGTAAACGATAAAAATGAGGAAGCGCAAAGCACGCAGAATTTTATCAATGACCGTATTGCCATTATTACGGAGGACCTTTCCGGTATAGAGGGTGAGAAAGAAAATTTCAAAAGAGCCAATGAAATCACCAATCTAGATGCCCAGGCTTCTCAGGCAATTGCTGAATCTTCAGAAAATACCAAGGCGGTAATCACCCAAAGCATGCAGCTGGATTTGGTCAATTCAGTTCTTGCAGCGGCGAATGGTGATCAACTGATGCCCTCGGGAATGGGATTGTCTGCCGGTGCCGAAAGCAGTATCACCCAATACAATGAACTTTTGCTTACCCGCAACCGTACCCTGAAGCAGGCGACCGTAGAAAACCCCGCCGTCATCGAAATGAATAAGCAGTTGGGTGTGCTCAAAAACTTGATCCGCAAAAACCTTTTAGAATCGCGGGAAACTTTGCAACTTCAGATTGCACAGGCCAACGCTCAGCTCAACCTCGCCAAAGGAAAAATCAGCAAATATCCAACGCAGGAGAAAATATTCCGATCCATCGACCGGCAGCAAACTTTGAAAGAACAGTTGTATCTTTATCTGCTTCAGAAAAGAGAAGAAAATGCCATCACCCTTGCGGTGAATATCCCTAAAGCAAAAATTGTAAACCCTGCTTATACCACAGGTCAGGTAAAACCACAATCTAAGAATGTTATTTTGGGCGCACTGGCTGCCGGTTTTCTCCTACCGCTCGTTTTCTTTTTTGGGGCAAATGTATTGGATACCAAAGTTCATACAAAAGATGATATTATTGCGCATGCTCCGGATACTTCTGTGCTTGCGGAAATTCCCGAAAACCATGATGAACTGCCATTGATCGGAACAAACGATTTTTCTGTTTTTGCCGAATCATTCAGGATTCTGGGCTCCAACCTGAAATTTCTGCTTCGTTCCAGGGAATCGGAAGCCGGAGGAGTTGTACTGGTCACTTCTTCCGTGAAAGGCGAAGGAAAAACTACAGTGTCCATTAACCTGGCACTTACGCTATCCGGAAACAGCAAAACCATTATCGTGGGTGCCGATATCCGGAATCCTCAATTGGATCGATTTTTTCAAGGTAAAAATGTTGGTCTTACCGATTATCTGATTTCACGCGAGACCGTTCCCGATTCCTATATCGTTTCTTCAGGACAGCATGAAAATCTTGATGTCTTATTCAGTGGCCAAATTGCTCCAAATCCCAACGATTTGCTCGATATGGTGAAATTTGATCAGTTGATCGATTATTTAAAAACGAAATACGAGTTTATCATCCTCGATTCTGCTCCTGTGATGTTGGTGAGCGATACCTTGCATTTGATTGAAAACTCCGATGTCGTGCTGTATGTCGCGAAATCGAATTTCACCGAAAAAGAGATGATCGATTTCGCTGCTGGCTTCCGTCAGGATAATTTGATTAAAAGTATGGCTTTCGTTCTCAATGGCGTTTTACCTCAAGATACCCGATATGGCACTCGCTATGGCTACGGCTATTACTCTTACGCGCACGACGCAAAGCCGAAGTGGTGGAAGCGCCTCGGGCTGTGAGTGATGGCGCATTTGAGGCTTATCGCTTAAGAGACAAAAGACCTAGTTTCAGCAAGCACCCTTCCCGTCGGAACAAACCTGCGCTGCATTTTTTTTCCACGATTTAAGTGTACCCCTTTGTCACTCTGTAAGAGTCCCAACGTACAAAAATCCGTAACAGATTATTACACCGTTTCGGCTTTCGCCTCGGTGAGATTGACTCCGTCGAACCGCTTCGCTAGGTTTTCTACGGAGTGACAAAAGCAATTGTTATAGATTTGTTGCAGTTCAGAAGAAGTTCACCTCCCGCTATACCAGAAACAAATGACCTAGGAGTTATTTGCGTTAAGAAAAAGTTGAATTTCTTCTGTAACTGCTTTTTCAATAATCAGACATAAAAATCACCATTGTTCGAGTGGCGGCAGTATCTTTCATGAAGCGCGACAATCGTCCGACCCGCCCGAGTTTTGGGGATTTTCTTAGAAGAAATTCAACTTTTTTAGCAAATAATTCCAAGTCTTGATTTTTTTGGTTCTTTTTTTATTAAGAAAAAAAGAACAACAATACTACACCGTTACGCCTCCGGCGCGGTGAGGCTCCTACGGAGTGACAAAAGCAATTGTTATAGATTTGTTGCAGTTCAGAAGAAATTCATCTCCCGGAATACCAGAAACAAATGACCTAGGAGTTATTTGCGTTAAGAAAAAGTTGAATTTCTTCCGTAACTGCTTTTTCAATAATCAGACATAAAAATCCCCATTGTTCGAGTGGCGGCAGTATCTTTCATGAAGCGCGACAATCGTCCGACCCGCCCGAGTTTTGGGGATTTTCTTAGAAGAAATTCAACTTTTTTAGCAAATAATTCCAAGTCTTGATTTTTTTGGTTCTTTTTTTATTAAGAAAAAAAGAACAACAATACTACACCGTTACGCCTCCGGCGCGGTGAGGCTCCTACGGAGTGACAAAAGCAATTGTTATAGATTTGTTGCAGTTCAGAAGAAATTCATCTCCCGGAATACCAGAAACAAATGACCTAGGAGTTATTTGCGTTAAGAAAAAGTTGAATTTCTTCCGTAACTGCTTTTTCAATAATCAGACATAAAAATCCCCATTGTTCGAGTGGCGGCAGTATGTTTCATGAAGCGCGACAATCGTCCGACCCGCCCGAGTTTTGGGGATTTTCTTAGAAGAAATTCAACTTTTTTAGCAAATAATTCCAAGTCTTGATTTTTTTCGTTCTTTTTTTATCAAGAAAAAAAGAACAACAATACTACACCGTTTCGCATTCGGCTCGGTGAGGCTCTTACGGAGTGACAAGGGTATTGTTGATGAGTCAGAAATTTAAAAGAACTATTTTGTCACTCTGTAAGAGTCCCAAAGTACAAAAAGCAGTAACAGATTATTACACGATTTCGGCTTTCGCCTCGTTGAGACTCCTGCAGAGTGCCAAGCGCTATTGTTGATGCTGAAGCTCCAGTTGAGCTCGCAATATCTTCTAGTCGGAAGAAATCCGCGCTGGATTGTTTTCCCACAATTTAAATTCACCCCTTTGTCACTCTGTAAGAGTCCCAACTTACAAAAACCCATAACAGATTATTACACCGTTTCGGCTTTCGCCTCGGTGAGATTGACTCCGTCGAACCGCTTCGCTAGGTTTCCTACGGAGTGACAAGGTTATTGTTGATGAGTCAGAAATTTAAAAGAACTAGTTTGTCACTCTGTAAGAGTCCCCAATGTAAAAGTAAACGGATAAAATTATTACACCAATGCACCTCCGCCAAGGTGAGGCTCCTAAGTACCGACAAGAGCTATTTTTCACAAAGCGCTTTCAGCAAGCAAAAATCCGGGCGTAATCCATCCGCGACAAATTCATTCCATAATATTCAGTGATTTAAAATTAATCCAACATCACCAACATTTAATAGGGTATTACCCCTTCATTTTGTAAATTTGCGCCCGGTCTTTAGATTCATTACGAATTATAGTCTTCACAATCATTTAGAATATGAACAAAATACTCATTACCGGCGGTGCCGGATTCATCGGATCAAACCTCTGCGAATATTTCATCGAAAAAGGAAATCAGGTAACCTGTCTCGATAACTTTGCGACCGGTTTTATGCATAATATTGAACATCTGATGGCTCATCCAATGTTTACCTTGATCGAAGGCGACATCCGCAATCCGGAAACCGGCACAAAAGCCTGCGAAGGTCAGGATTATGTGCTGCATCAGGCTGCGCTGGGTTCGGTTCCACGGTCCATCAATGATCCTGTTACAAGTAATGACGTGAATGTAAGCGGATTTCTGAATATGCTTGTGGCCGCGCGGGATGCTAAAGTGAAACGTTTTATCTATGCCGCCAGTTCTTCCACCTACGGAGATTCCGCTACCCTGCCGAAAGTGGAGGAAGTGATCGGCAGACCCTTGTCACCCTATGCCATCACCAAATATGTGAATGAACTTTACGCGGATGTGTTTTCAAAAACTTATGGTATGGAATGTATCGGTCTGCGCTACTTCAATGTCTTTGGGAGGAAGCAGAACCCGAATGGAGCCTATGCCGCGGTGATTCCTAAATTTGTCATTCAGCTCATGAATCATGAAAGTCCGGTCATTAACGGTACCGGGGATTATTCCCGTGATTTTACGTATATCGACAATGTCATCCAGATGAATGAGAAGGCGATGTTTTCCGAGAACCCGGCGTCGGTGAACACCGTTTATAATACAGCAGTGGGCGACCGCACAACGCTGAATACATTGGTCGCCTATCTCAAAGAATATCTCGGGGCTCATGATCCGGAAATCCTGAAGGTGGAAACCATTTACGGTCCGGAGCGCACAGGGGATATCCCGCATTCCCTGGCCTCCGTAGAAAAGGCGAAAATACTCTTAGGTTACGAACCTACGCACAACATACAATCCGGATTGAAAGAGGCGGTGGAATGGTACTGGGAGAATCTGAGGGATTAAAGACTGGATGTTTGAGTGGTTTAATAGCACCGTCACGCCTTCGGCTCGGTGAGATTGACTCCGTCGAACCGCTTCGCTAGGTTTCCTACGGAGTGACAATCGATATTATCGAAGATTTTGTTGCCATTGATATCGCGTAGCCTTTCAGTCAGAAGAAATTCATGCTTCATTGTTATTACCACGATCTAAGCACAAACCTTTGTCACTCTGTAAGAGTGCCAGTGTACACATAATAGGATGTAATTATTACACCGTTGCGGCTTTGCCGCGGTGAGGCTCCTACGGAGTGACAAAAGCTATGTTGAAGATGCGGTTGCAGCAAGCAGACTGGTGCTAGTAGAAAATACGTAACGTGTTGTTATTACCGCTTGCTAACCACACAACTTTGTCACTCTGTAAGAGTCCCTACGTAGAAAAAGCCGTAACTGATAATTATCCGGGCTCCGCCTTGGAGAGGAACGATAGTCCTTTAATGACCTAGGAGCTTTTTGCGTTAAGAAAAAGTTGCAATGCAGCGTTAAAAAAGATTTTTTGTCCGAAGCGCGGCCAAACTTTAATTCGAGAAAACAACCGTCTTTCCGCGCAAGTTTAAATCTTTTAGCGGAATGTAAACTTTTTTAGCGAAAAGATCCAGTCTTGATCTTTTTGGTTACTTTTTGCATCAAGGCAAAAAGTGACAGTTAAATATCGGAATGTAAACTTTTTTAGCAAAAAGATCCAGTCTTGAAAACGAAGTTTCGACGATTCAAATGAAAAATAGAAAAAAAGAGTCATTTTTTTGGTTCTTTTTTACTCATCCTCTTATCTATTTTTCTTTGGTATTCATGATATGCTTCGCAATTTATCAAGAAAAAAAGAACAACAATACTACACCGTTACGCCTTCGGCTCGGTGAGACTCCTACGGAGTGACAAAAGCAATGGTTATAGATTTGTTGCAGTTCAGAAGAAGTTCACCTCCCGCTATACCAGAAACAAATGACCTAGGAGTTATTTGCGTTAAGAAAAAGTTGAATTTCTTCCGTAACTGCTTTTTCAATAATCAGACATAAAAATCCCCATTGTTTGCCTCATTCTTTTTAATTGTTTTTAAAGGAATCGGCGAATGTTCATTTGAGTGGCGGCAACACTTTTCTTTGAACATCCCAGTGGCGTATCCGCCCGAGTTTTGGGGATTTTCTTAGAAGAAATTCAACTTTTTTAGCAAATAATTCCAAGTCTTGATTTTTTTGGTTCTTTTTTTTATCAAGAAAAAAAGAACAACAATACTACACCGTTTCGCCTTCGGCGCGGTGAGGCTCCTACGGAGTGACAAGGTTATTGTTGATGAGTCAGAAATTTAAAAGAACTATTTTGTCACTCTGTAAGAGTCCAAAACTACAAGTGACCGAATAAGATTCGTTCACTTTTCCGGCTATAACCTTTCATGCTTTCCTTATTTAGTTTTCGCATTTTTTTTGCTTAAAAATCATCTCTCGCGCAACTCCTAATCATTATCTTTGATAAAAATCAAAACATGGACTTTCTTTCAGAAGGATCTCATACCTATTACGTTTATATCATTACCAATAACAACAGGACGGTCTTGTATACTGGCGTGACCAATCATTTGCACCGGCGCTTGTGGCAACATCTGAATAAATTCAATCCCAAAAGTTTTTCTGCGAAATATAATATATATCAATTGCTGTATTATGAAAAATATGGCTGGATACAACAAGCAATCGAGCGGGAAAAGGAGATCAAAAACCTTACCCGGCTAAAAAAATGGGAAATGATCAAAAGTGTTAATCCGCGCCTGGAGTTCCTCAATCACCTCTTTGAGTATAACGAGTAGGAGCGGATTTGCACCGTTTCGGCTACGCCGCGGTGAGTCTCCTACGGAGTGACAGGGGCGTTATTGATGCTTCGGGAATTAGAAGAACTATTTTGTCACTCTCTAAGAGACCCAACGTAGAAAAAGCCGCAACAGATTATTACACCGTCACGCCTTCGCCTCGGTGAGATTGACTCCGTCGAACCGCTTCTCTAGGTTCACTACGGAATGGCAAAAGCTATTTTTTACAATGTGGTTTCAGCAAACAGACTATTGACTGCCGCCGCCGGCGAGATAAGGCTCAGAAAATTTTTATTAAAGAGGCCGTTAATCCACCAGACCATTCAACCACTCCACCACACCCCGCCCAATAATTATGTTAACTTCCCGTCACAATACCCCATCATTTACAAATAAATACTTACCTTTGTCGCTTCAAAAAACAGAAAAGTACCGGAAGTATTTTATTGTAAATGCTTTTAAACCAATATTTTATTGTTTAATACCGTTCTTTTAAAGTATTTATATGACACATCAAATCGCCATCATTGGCCTTGGCTATGTAGGGCTTCCTTTGGCCCGACTTTTCGCTACGAAATACCCGGTGGTGGGTTTCGACATTAACCAAAAAAGAATTGCGGAGCTCCAGGAAGGTAAAGACTTAACGCTTGAGGTAGAAGAATCCTTGCTGAAATCGGTGTTGGTTTCCGATAATCCACTCGCTGCGAAAAGCGGAGATTCCGGGAATTCAACCGTTCATCAGTCTACAACGGGACTCTACTGTTCTTCCCAGCTCGAAGATCTTCATCACGCCAATATCTACATCATCACCGTCCCTACGCCGGTGGATAAAAACAATAAACCCGACCTTACGCCGCTTTATAAAGCGAGTGAAACGGTGGGGAAAGTCCTGAAAAAAGGAGATATCGTGGTCTATGAATCTACGGTGTATCCGGGTGCTACTGAGGAGGAGTGTATTCCGGTACTTGAAGAAGTGTCGGGGTTAACATTCAATCAGGATTTTTTCGCAGGGTATTCTCCGGAGCGCATTAATCCGGGTGACAAAGAACATACCGTGGAGAAGATTCTGAAAGTCACTTCCGGCTCCACGCCTGAAATCGGGAAAGTGGTGGATGAGTTGTATCGTGCAGTTATTACCGCGGGAACCCATCTTGCGCCATCGATCAAAGTAGCAGAAGCAGCGAAGGTGATTGAAAACTCTCAGCGCGACATCAATATCGCTTTTGTGAACGAACTGGCAAAGATTTTTAATTTAATGGATCTCGATACCCACGAGGTGTTGAAAGCAGCAGGAACCAAATGGAACTTTCTGCCTTTCAAACCCGGATTGGTAGGAGGACATTGCATTGGCGTTGACCCTTATTATCTGGCTCAAAAAGCCCAGGAACTCGGTTACCATCCCGAAATTATTTTGGCAGGACGCCGGATGAACGATTCTATGGGCGAATATGTTGCCTCGCAGGTCGTGAAAGCGATGATTAAAAAAAACATTACCATCAACGGAGCGCAGGTGCTGATGTTGGGCGTTACCTTCAAAGAAAACTGTCCGGATGTGCGCAATACCAAAATTGTAGATGTGGTTGCTGCGTTGAAAGATTATGGCATTAAAGTGACCATTTACGACCCCTGGGCAAAACCAGAAGAAGTCCTGCATGAATACGGCTTAGAATGCCTCAACCAACTCCCATCTTGTCATTCCGAGCAAAGCGAGGAATCTCCTCTCAACTCTCAACCCTCAACTCTCAACCCCTTCGACGCAGTCGTCCTTGGAGTAGCCCATCAGGAATTCTTAAACCTCAACCTTGATCAACTGACTAAGGAAAATGCGGTGGTGTATGATGTGAAAGGCATCCTGCAGCACGCAGACGCAAAATTATAATCCAATGAAAATAACCATTGTAGGAACAGGATATGTAGGGCTTTCCAATGCGCTTTTACTCGCGCAGCACCATGAGGTGGTGGCGTTGGACATCGTTCCTGAAAAAGTGGCGATGCTCAATGCACAGGTTTCGCCGATTGAGGATCACGAAATCAGTGATTTTCTACAAAATAAAAACTTACAGTTTAAAGCCACAACCGATCAGCAGGAAGCGTACCAGAACGCCGATTATGTGATCGTGGCGACTCCGACGGATTACGATCCGAAAACCAATTACTTCAACACCGGCAGTGTGGAAGCGGTGATTGCTGACGTTAAAAAATACCGACCGCAAGCTGTGGTCATCATCAAATCCACGGTACCGGTGGGTTTTACTGAAGATTTAAAAAAGAAACTGGATTTTCAGAACATCATCTTTTCCCCCGAATTCTTGCGGGAAGGTAAAGCGCTGTATGATAATTTATATCCCTCAAGAATCATCATTGGCGAACAGAGCCAAAGGGCAGAGGTTTTTGCGGAACTCCTCAAAGAGGGGGCGATCAAAAAAGACATTCCGGTGTTATTTACCCATTCCACAGAAGCCGAAGCGATTAAACTCTTCTCGAATACCTATCTTGCATTGAGGGTGGCGTATTTCAACGAACTAGACAGTTATGCGCAGACGCATCATCTCGACAGCCGGCAGATTATCGAAGGCGTAGGTTTGGATCCCCGCATTGGTTCGCATTATAATAACCCCTCGTTTGGCTATGGTGGTTACTGTCTTCCGAAGGATACCAAACAGCTGCTGGCGAATTACGACAGCGTGCCGAATAATATCATTCAGGCGATTGTGGATGCCAACCGAACCCGTAAAGATTTTATTGCGGATTCTGTTTTGGCTAAAAACCCAAAGAAGGTTGGCGTGTACCGCCTGATTATGAAATCCGGTTCCGACAATTTCCGGGCTTCAGCGATCCAGGGTGTGATGAAGCGCATCAAAGCCAAAGGCGTGGAAGTGGTAGTGTACGAACCCGTCATGAAAGAAGAAACCTTCTTCGGTTCCCGCGTGACCAAAGATTTGGAAAGCTTTAAAAAAGAATGTGATGTCATCATCTCCAACCGCAAAGCCCCCGAACTTTCCGATGTGGAAGAGAAAGTCTATACAAGAGATTTGTTTGGGAATGATTGAGTGCAAAATTAAGATAGAATACTATTAGATGTCATTAAAAAAGCAAGCTCTTTCCGGAATGATGTGGTCTTCCATTCAGACTTTTGGGAATCAGTTTATTAATTTTGCAGTATCCATTATTCTGGCACGTTTACTCTTACCTGCTGAATTTGGTCTTATCGGTATGATTGGCATTTTTATGGGTATCGGAGGGGCACTTATTGGGAGTGGACTCGGTGCATCACTGATCAGGACTACGGATGCAGATCAAGGAGATTACTCAACAGTATTTGTCTTCAATTTGGTGGGCAGTATTATTATATATGCTTTTATGTTTATTGCGGCACCTTATATAGCAGATTTTTTCAAACAGCCGGTACTTACCAAAATTACCCGTCTTTATACTTTAAGTTTTATTATCAGTGCATTTACTGCGGTGCAGGTCACAAGATTACATAAGCATCTTGATTTCAAAACAGAAACCAAATCATCTCTGGTTTCCACACTGGTTTCTGCTGTGGTTGGGGTGAGTTTAGCTTACAGCGGATTTGGAGTGATGAGTTTAGTATGGATGGGACTTGCCGGAGCAGTAGTGAATACAACTATGTTGTGGGTGCAGTCAGGCTGGAGACCTTCTCTTACATTCGATCAGCAAAAATTCCGGTACCATTTCGGTTTTGGAAGCCGGATGATGTTTTCCGGAATTCTGGACATTCTTTTTAACAATGCCTACACCATCATTATCGGAAAATTTTATGCCCCGGCACAGTTGGGTTATTATAACAGGGCCGACAGCCTCAAGCAACTGCCTGTAAGTACTTTTTCAGGCATCTTAAATAAAGTGACCTATCCGCTTTTTGCGGAAATAAAAAATGACGATGTGAGACTGAAATCCGTTTATCAACGAATCATGAAAATGGTAATTTTCGTTATTTCACCTGTCCTAATGCTGATGGGGGTATTGGCAGAGCCATTGTTCAGATTTGTCTTTACCGAAAAGTGGCTACCTGCCGTACCGTATTTTCAGATACTCTGCGTTGCCGGAGTACTATATCCGATCCATGCTTACAATCTTAATATTCTATCCGTGAAAGGGAGGAGTGATCTTTTTCTCAGGCTGGAGATTATTAAGAAAGTTTTATTAGCGGTGGTGCTCGCCATTTCCTTTTCCTTTGGGATTAAAGGACTGTTGTGGGGTCAGGTAATATTTTCTGTACTGGCCTTTTTTATTAATACCCATTTTTCAGGGAAATTCCTTAATTATCCATCATGGGAACAGCTGAGGGATATTTTCCCAATCCTGGTGCTTAGTTCTGCTATGGGTATATTCATATTTACAATAAGCAGTATACTTTCCTCTTTGCCAGACTGGATTCGTTTGATAATATGTGGATTTTCCGGTATTTTGTTTTTTCTTATCTTTGCCCAGATATTCAGGTTTGAGAGTGGACAGTTTATCGCAGAGCTTCTTAAAAAGAAAATCCCGGTTTCCATTCCCATTCCTTTTATTAAATACCTATGATCCCAGTAACGAAACCCTTTTTACCGCCACAACAGGTCTATCAGACCTATCTCGACGGAATCTGGAAAAGACAGTGGCTGACCAATATGGGGCCGCTTTCCAGTGATTTGGAACTGCGACTGAAAGATACTTTGAAAGTCAATCATCTGCTTTTTGTGACCAACGGTACCGTGGCACTGCAAATGGCGATTAAAGCATTAGACCTGAAAGGCGAAATCATCACCACTCCGTTTTCGTTTGTGGCTACGACCAGTGCGATTGTTTGGGAACACTGTACCCCGGTTTTTGTGGATATTGATGAACATTCTTTAAACATTGATGCAGACAAGATCGAGGAGGCCATTACCCCGAATACTACCGCTATTTTGGCGACTCATGTGTATGGAAATCCCTGTGATGTGGAGAAAATTGAAGCCATCGCGAAAAAGCATCAGCTTAAAGTCATTTACGATGCGGCACATGCTTTTGGCGTTGAGGTGAATGGCAAATCAATCTTTGAATACGGTGATATTTCGACTTGTAGTTTGCATGCCACCAAGCTCTATCACTCGGTGGAGGGTGGATTGGTGGTATCCAAAGATGCAGCTTTGCTCAAGAAGTTGGCGTACATGAGAAACTTTGGTTTTGATGGTCCTGAAAGCTTTGCCGATTTGGGCATCAATGGAAAGAATTCCGAATACCACGCCGCAATGGGATTGGCGAATTTAAAATATTTGGACGTCATTCATCAGAAAAGAAAAGAACTGACGGCAAGATACGATGAAAAACTGAAGAACCTGAAAGCGCGAAGACCAATATGGCATTCCGCTTCGGAAAATAACTTTGCTTATTACCCGTTGGTGTTTGAATCGAAAGAATTGATGCTGCAATGTATAGAGCTCCTAAAGCTGAATGAAATATTTACCAGAAGGTATTTTTATCCTTCGCTGGCTACATCCTTGCCTTATGTGAAGCCACAGGATTTGCCATTGACTGATGATATTTCAAAAAAGGTTTTATGCTTGCCTTTGTATTATGATCTGACTTTGGAAGAAGTGGATTTAATTTGCCGATTGATATTAAGAGTTCAAAATAATTAATATGCTGATCATTGGTGCAAAAGGCTTCGCTAAGGAAGTTTTACAAATTCTTCATCAAAACGGACAAACCGAAAACCTTTGTTTTTATGATGATGTCAATGTCGATCTGCCCGAAAAATTATTTGGGCAATTCCCTGTTTTAAGAACAATCGAGGAGGCTAAAACCTATTTCAACCAAACTTCGAATCATTTTGTTTTAGGTATTGGAAATCCTTTCTTAAGAAAAAAGCTTTGCGATAAATTTGAAAGCAAAGGAGGCGAATTGAGCAGTGTCATCAGTAAACATGCTGAAATAGGAAGTTTTGGAATACAGATCAATTCGGGATGTAATATTCTTTCGGGAGTTAAAATTTCTAATGATGTAGCAATAGGGAAGGGCACTATGGCTTATTACAATGCAGTGATTACACACGATGTTAAAATTGGAGAGTTTTGTGAAATTTCTCCATCGGTTAACATTTTGGGAAGAGTTCATATTGGGAATTATGTAACCATCGGTGCAGGTTCGGTAATTTTTCCCGATGTAACCATCGGCGACAATGTGGTTATTGCAGCAGGAGCGGTAGTGAGAAATAATGTGCCTGCAAATGTAATGGTAGCAGGAATTCCTGCAGTGGTAAAAAAAGAGTTTATTTAGAATATGAATAGTGTATTACCCAAAGTGAGCGTGGTAACCATCACTTATGGTCACGAAAAATACATCACGGAAACCCTTGATGGTGTGCTGATGCAGCAATATGATGGTCCTGTGGAATTTATTATCGCAAACGATAATTCCCCGGATGCAACCGATGAGGTTGTGAAAAAGTATTTCTTAGAAAACCCTGCACCAAGCAACTTTGAAATAAAATACACCAAACACGAAACCAACAAAGGTATGATGCCCAATTTCATCTGGGCATTAGAACAGGCAACAGGAAAATACATCGCCCTTTGCGAAGGCGACGATTACTGGACCGACCCGCTGAAAATACGGAAACAGGTTGACTTTTTAGAAAAGAATCAGGATTGTTCAATGATTTTCACGAGTGCAAATGTTTTAATAGAGGTAGAGAATGGCTTGTCTAACAGTACTAGAGGCTTAGAGAAAATTGAAAAATCACGTTTTTTTTTGAAAAGCGAAATTTTAGATAATTGGGTTGTTCCCACGGCTTCTGTTATGTTTCGAAGCCAGTTTAATGATAGTGAATATTATACTTTAGCAGAAAATAATAAATTTATTTATGGGGACATAGTATTGTTTTTATATTTAGCATGCAAAGGAAAAATTTATGGTTTAGCAGATACTACCGTAGCTTATAGAAGGCATATAGGAGGAATTACAAATGTTAAGAGTTCTATCGAGTTTGACAGAAAGTACTACGATCATTTGCAAGAATTAATAGAAAAATTCGGTAAAGAATTAAAATCAAATAAAATAAAATTAATACTTTCAAGATTGTCACTAAGTTTAGGGTTGTATGAACTTAAAAATGGAAAAAAGAGTAAAGGGATTACGTTGATAGCTAAGTCACTAAAGTTTAACAGTCGTCCATGCTTGTTACTTCTGAAAAATAAACTATGATTTCTATTGTTGTTCCCATTTTCAATTCCGAAAAATATTTAGAAGCATGTATTAATTCTGTTATTACCCAAACTTATCAAGATTGGGAGCTGATTCTTGTTAATGATGGTTCTACTGATTCTTCTATGGCAATTTGTCAAAAGTTTGCTCATTCAGATTCTCGTATTAAGATTTTTTCGCAAGAAAATAAAGGGCAAGCAGCCGCAAGAAATTTTGGGTTGCGGTATGCTACAAGACCTTATGTTACTTTTATAGATGCAGATGACGAGATTGCGTCTAATACGCTCCAAGATAATCTAGCAATTTTAAAGACTAATCCCCAAATCGACTGTGTACAATATCCCACCTACATGGATTACGGAACGGAACAGCAATTTATTAGAAGGTCTGAACCACAACTTATTGACTCAGATTTTTATGAAAGGTGGCTGAACGATAAATATATTAGCTGGATAGTTTGCGATAAAATTTTTAAAACAAGTATTTTCGATCGGTTGCATTTTACCGAAGGTATTATATATGAAGATAATCTGCTTATAGCAAATTTGTTAGAGCGCATTAGTAATATATATATATCGACGGAAGGATTATATTATTATTATCTTCGCGAGAATTCAACAATGACTAGCAGTCATAGTTTAAAGAAAGAACAAGATTCCTTCTTTGTAACAAGTCAAATAGCTGACAAGCTTTTGAAGCATAATGAAAAGGAACTATTAATAGAATTCGTATTAAGGTTAATCAATATAAAAAAATCACTTCGCGTAAATTTTTCACAATATCAGCATATTCCTTCTTATTTAGTACAATCAATATCATCTGGAGATATTTTGTTTAGTAAAACTAGTATTAAAAATAAGGTTAAACTTCTATTAGAAAAGTATATTAAGTATAACTACTACTTGCCCAATCGTTTTTAATAAATGAGCTTTGCTGCAAATGTTTTTTATGGTTTAGCTTCAATTAAGTTGCAATGAAAAGGAAAATCGTTTTTGTTATAGAATCTTTACATCTTGGGGGTGCCGAGAAGAGTTTAGTAACATTGTTACAAAATTTAGATGCAGCAGTATATGATGTAGAACTTCTCACCATTGTTGAAGGCGGTTTTTTTAAAGATAAAGTTCCCGCTTGGGTACGTTGGGAAGTTATTCAATCTACACCAATTACTGTATATCAGCGCATTACCTATTTTCTGCAAAAAAAGTTCAGCAGAAACAAGCACCATACGCAGCTTTTGTGGCCAATAATTGCTAAGAATTATACCAGACGCACACAAAAATACGATATCGCAATTGCGTATGCGGGTCCGCACCAGTTTATTTCAACCTATATCGCAAAAAATACTCAAACCACAAAGAAAATTCAGTGGATTCATTTTGATGTTGAAAAAGTAATCACCAATTTTAATTTTGGCAAAAAAGTTTATCCTTATTTTAATAATATTTTTTGTGTGTCTCGAAGTTCCAAAGATATCTTTCTGAAACATTTTTCCGAACTGAAAAATAAAACAGAAGTATTTCACAACATCGTTTCCAAAAGTGAACTTATGAAACAGGCCGTATTTGGCGAAAGCTTTGATGACAACTTTGATGGCTTCCGAATTCTAACTGTGGGCCGTTTCACAAAAGAAAAAGGGCAGCATCTTGTTCCTGTGGCAGTAAAAAAACTGAAAGAAGATAGGGTCAAATTTCGATGGTATTTAGTAGGAAATGGAAATGAAAAAGAGACTGTGGAGAAAATGGCCATAGATTTAGGTATTGCATCGGAACTTATTTTCCTTGGCGAAAAAGAAAACCCCTACGGCTATATGCAGAACTGTGACATTTATGTTCAGCCCTCTTTACATGAGGGATATGGAATTACCGTGGCAGAAGCACAAGTCTTTAATAAACCTATTGTAGTTACAAATTTTGCCAGCGCCAAAGATTTGATACAGTATAATGATACTGGTCTTATCACTGAAATATCAAGTGAAGGACTATATTCCGCAGTAAAATCGCTGCTTATGAATCCCGGTTTGCAGAAGAAGTTTACAAAAAAGTCTGCAAGTACTGCAACAACTATAGAAAATGACCTTAAAAAACTTATGATCTGATGCCGAAGAAATTACTATTTTTTATAGAATCACTGGATGTAGGCGGAGCTGAAAAAAGCTTAACAGCGCTTTTAAATTCAGCAAATTTCGAAAATTTTAAGATTGATCTAATGATGTTAAAAAAGGGAACTTTTTTTACAGATGTTCCACCTCATGTAAATGTCATTATTCTTGAAAAATTAAAATCCTCTCTGTTTAAAAGAATAAAATTTTATATTCTGAATAAAACAAATCCCGCAAAACTTCATTCCTCACAAAATTTCTGGACCGTTTATAAAAATGAATTTAAAAAGGTTGAAAACAGATATGATGTGGCCATATCCTACAGCCAGGGATTTTCCACCTACTTTATTGCGGAAAGGGTGCAGGCTGATAAGAAATATGCCTGGGTTAATATTGACTATAAGAAAGCGGGCTATAATATTAAATTTGATTTGCCATTTTATAAAAAATTCAATAAAGTTATTGCCGTTTCAGCGGATGTGGATAACGGACTGTCTCATGAACTGAAAAATATAGGTGAAAAACTTCCGGTGAAGATCATAAAGGATATAACTGATGTCAAGGTGGTCAGGGAACAGGCATTAATTCCGTTAAAAACAAACTTTGATCAAAACGTAATCAATATCGTGACCGTATGCAGATTGGTAAAACAAAAAGGATTGTATCTGGCAGTAGAAGCTTGTGCAATTTTGACTGACCGTAATTTTAAGGTGAATTGGTATGTGGTGGGCGAAGGCGCGGAACGGAAGAGTCTAGAGAAGTTAGTGGCCAGTAAAAATTTACAGAAGTCATTTTTTCTTATGGGGGCAGATCCCAACCCTTATCCCTACATGCAAGCCTGTGATATCTATGTTCAGACTTCCCTGTTTGAGGGATTGGGACTGACGGTAATTGAGGCAGCCTGTTTGCATAAACCTATCGTTTCAACTGATTTTCCTACCATTTACGGAATTATAAAAGATGGTGAGACCGGTTTGATTGCGGAGATGAATGCAGAGAGCATTGCAGATAAGATACAACTGTTGATGGAGAATTCCAAGCTTCGTGACCATCTGGTTTCAAATTTGGAGAAGGAGGAAAATAAGTATAAAGAAGAAACCTTATGCAAAATTGAAAATTTATTGAAGTGGTAATGAAACTCCTCTACATCACCAATGGTATCAATGGATCTGGCGGACGGATTAAAACACTTTACTTATACTACAATTTCAAACATAAAATATTTGCATCTTGCATATGCCAATAACCCCACAACAATCCAATCACTTAAAATCCATTGCTATATTGATGATGCTATGCTTGCATCTATTCAATCGCGAAGAACATGGTTTGTTTCAACCTTGGATATATTTAGGAGCAAAACCTTTGTCCTATTATATTTCATTGTTTAGTGATGCCTGCGTACCTATTTTTGCGTTTGTCAGTGGTTATGGATTGTATTTCAAATTCAAGACGAAGTCTGCTAAATACCATGCAGATAATAAGCTTCGAATAAAAAAACTATATATCAATTATTGGATTATACTTATTTTATTTGCCGTTATTCTAGGTTGGGTTATTGGAAAGGATGGCTACCCGGGAAGTTTTCAGAAATTTATTCTTAATGCATCGGGGATAGAACCTTCGTATAATGGTGCATGGTGGTTTTTTACAACCTATGTGCTTTTTGTACTAACAAGTAGTTTTTGGTTTAGACTTCTTACAAGATACAATCCGTTCCTGTATATAGGCGTCTTATTGCTAATTTATATGATGGCCTTTTATATTCGAGTATATCTTCCAGGCATTTCTGGGATACCACTTATCAATTATTTTCAAAATCAGATGGCTTTATACTTTTGTATCTTGTTTCAGTTTATGTTAGGTGCATTCGCATTAGAGTTTCGCTGGCACGAAAAAATAACGCAAAAGCTAAAGGGCATCCAATATCCTAATGCCTTGGGATTACTCGGAATTATAGGACTAATTGTGCTGCATGGGCTCGTGCCCAATTTTGTTATTGCCCCTTTTACCGGATTGGCATTTATTTTTACTTTTTTACAATTAAAAGTACCTGTCCTAGGTATAAAAGTTTTGGATTTTTTTACACCCCATGCCACGAATATCTGGCTGATTCACATGTTTTTTTATATGATTTATTTTTCCGAATTTATCTACAGTTTTCAGTATCCAATTGTTATTTATTTGGTATTGGTTGTATTATGTTTGGGAAGTTCTTATATTGTAAATTTTATTAATCAAAAAATAAATCAGTGGGTTTAAAACTCCTCTACATCACGAACGGCATCAATGGATCGGGCGGACTCGAAAGAGTGCTGTCGATTAAAGCGTCGTATTTTGCCGAGCAATTGGGCTATGAGGTTCATGTTTTGGTGTTGAATAAAGCTCACGAAAATCCTTTTTATGACTTTAGTTCAAAAATTAAATGTCATTCAATTTCAGTAAATGGGAATCCAATTTCTTATTTTTTTAAATATAAAAGAGGTGTACAAGACCTTGTCAGTCTACTAAAACCAGATGTTATTTTGGTTTGTGATGATGGGTTGAAAGGTTTTTTTCTTCCCAGTCTTATTACGACTAAAGCCAAATGGATTTACGAGCGACATGCTTCTATAGAATTAAATAAACAAAAAGGATTTTTGGGGCGATGGTCAAGCCGACTCATGCAAATGCAAGCATCCAAATTTGATTCGTTCGTTGTTTTAACCAAAGCTAATCGTGACGAATGGAGAGCGAAAAATGTGGTGGTCATTCCTAATCCGTTAAGTTTTTATCCTAAAGAATCTAGCGATTTGCAGTCAAAAAAGATCATTGCAGTTGGCTCGCATTCGTACAATAAAGGTTTTGATACACTTCTCAAAATTTGGAAAAATATTGAACAAAAATATCCTGATTGGCAGCTTCATCTATTTGGGAAGATAGATAAAGACCAAACTTTTCTTAAGTTGGCTGAAACTTTAGATTTAAAAAAAGTCCAATTTCATCAAGCATCAAAAAATATTCAAGCAGAATATTTAAAATCTTCCATCATGCTTCTGCCATCCAGATCCGAAGGTTTTGGTATGGTGTTAATAGAAGCGATGGCTTGTGGCGTACCATGTATAAGTTTCGATTGTCCTTCGGGGCCTCGAGATATTATTAGCGATGGTGTAGATGGTATTTTAGTAGAAAATCAAAACAAAGATGTCTTTGAAGAATGTATTGTGAACTTAATTGATGACGAAATCCTAAGAAAAGAATTGGGAAGAACAGCTAAGCTAAAAGTAACGAAATATCTTCCTGAAAATATCATGAAGCTTTGGCAAGATATGTTTAAAGAACTGATTAACCAATAATGAAAATAATCTTCAATACTGACCAAATCAATTTACATGGCGGCATCGAAAAAGTGATGGCGACGAAGGCTAATTATTTTGCCGCTTTGCCAGAGGTTGAGGTCTATGTGTTAACTACCGAGCAGAAGAATTTGCCACCGCGTTATGCGTTGGATTCTCGTGTCAAATTGCTTGATCTGGGTGTAGATTATAATCGTACAAAATCCTATTTTTCGATACAAAATTTAAAGAAAGCAAAACGTCATTATAAAAAACAAAATGCTTTATTCAAAAGTTTGAAGCCCGATGTTATTATTTCTCCCAATTTTAATTTTGATCATTATTGGTTGCCTTTTATTAAAGGAAATGCAAAACTTATTAAAGAGCGTCACAGTTCCCGTTATCAAGAGGAAGAACAAAGGCAATCGGCATCGTTTCTAAAAAGATTAAAATATAAATTGAGCGATTGGGTAGAGCGACACTATAATCATATTGTTGTTCTCAATACTGATGAAGCCCACTATGTTAAAACTGGCAATGCCGCAGTTATTCCCAATCCTGTTGAATTATCTTCGCTGTCAGCGGATATACATGCTAAAAAAGTGGTCGCAGCAGGACGTATATCTCCCGTTAAAAATTTCGGAGATTTAATAATAGCATGGTCGTTTGTAAAAGCTGAGTTTCCAGATTGGCAGTTGGACATTTATGGCGAAGATTATTTGGGAACCCAAGCAACTTTAGAATCTCAAATTCGTGAAAATGGATTAGAGGATGTGATAAACTTTAAGGGAAGTTCAGACCAAATGCTGGAAGATATGTTGAAGTACAGTATCTATGCGATGACATCTGAAACCGAATGTTTTCCTATGGTGTTGTTAGAAGCCCTATCGATTGGTCTCCCAATAGTGAGTTATGATTGCCCGAATGGACCGCGCAACATTATTGATAATGGCGAAGATGGCTATCTGGTAAAGCATCACGATGTTGAATCTTTTTCTATGGAGCTTAAAAGTCTTATGCGGAATTTATCGGAGCGCGAAAGATTACAAAAAAATGCGAAACATAATGTGTTGCGTTTTAGTATTGCCAGCGTTATGAAACAATGGAAGGAATTATTAAATTTACCGCATGTTTGATTGGATTCCGGTAGAACTGTATACGTCCTTACAATACCAAGTGTTATTGTTTGTAATGCTTATTATTTTGGTACATGCTTTTGTTTATGATGTTAGAGACCAGCAAAGTATTCAATTTTTTCAGATATTGGGTGGTATATTGACTGTACTTATGGTGCTCTATATGGGACAACGACAGATTAATTTTCGTTTTGGAGATACCGTAAATTATAATAAAGCCTATCAGTTATTACAATCTGGGGAAAGTATTAAAATTGAGAAAGACTTTCTTTTTAATTATATGATGGTCTATTCCAGTAAGATTATGAGCATCCATGGTTTTCTACAGCTTTGCGTTGTGCTGTACATTGTACCATGTTATGTTTTTTCTAAGAAGTACTTTGGAAATTACTGGTTCTTTGCGATGTTCATGTTTATGGCATCTTTCTCATTTTGGTCCTACGGTGTTAATGGCGTCCGTAATGGTTTGGGGACTTCGTTGTTTTTGCTGGCTTTATGTTTTTACAACCGAAAATGGTTGATGTATACATTGTTTATAGTGTCCTACTTTATGCATGCCTCTTTGGTTATCCCCATAGCCGCTTTTGTAGTGTCAGGACTTTACAAAAACCCTAAAGCTTATTTGGCTCTTTGGTTGTTGGCTATTCCCCTATCGTTAGCTGGAGGTTCTGCGTGGAGTAGTTTTTTTGCCAATCTAGGTTTTGCGGAAGACCGGACACAGGGTTATTTAACGGGAGGTTCTGATGAGTATAATGATCAGTTTTCACAAACTGGTTTCCGTTGGGACTTTTTAGTGTATAGTGCTTCTGCAGTATTTGCAGGCTGGTATTTTATATTTAAAAAGAAAATTACAGATAAGTTTTATATCCACTTGTTTGGAACGTATTGTATTGCCAATGCCTTTTGGATCTTGGTGATCACAGCAGCTTTTAGCAATCGTTTCGCTTATTTATCATGGTTTTTGATGCCGGCAGTAATTGCCTATCCGATGTTTCGATACAAAATATGGGATAATCAATATCGGGTATTTGGAATCATTTTGTTTTTGTACTTTGCCTTTACTTATTTTATGAATGTTATTTTGTCTTAATGGAAAATAAAGCTTTAGTAATTATTCCATATTTTGGAAAACTGCCTTCTTGGTTTCAACTTTTTTTAGATTCTTGTAATGATACAAAACTCTTGGATTTTTTGTTGATTACAGATGACAGAACAGAATTTGATTTCCCCGATAATTTTATAATTAAATATAAAACATTTGAAGAAGAAAAAAAATTATATCAATTAAAATTAGGGGACGTTTATCTGGGGCATCCATATAAGCTTTGTGATTATAAGCCCGCTTTTGGTTATGTTTATGAACTGGATAAAACGCAATATACATATTGGGGATATTGTGATGTTGATATTATTTTCGGTGATATTGATTTTTTTTTATCTGAGCATTTCAAAAAAGGATTTGACAAATTATTTACATACGGCCATTTAGCGTTTTATAGAAACTCTTTAGAAATCAATTCAATTTTTAAAGCTAATATTTTAAAAGGTGTTTCCAATTTTAACTATGTTTCTCACACAACATATCCAAATAATTTTGATGAAATTGGTATTAGAAATATTTTGTTGTTTTATGGTTTTAAAGTTGTTGAAAATCAATATTTTGAAAATGTAAATGTCAATTTTAGGAACTTTGCAATAGGAAATGGACAACCGCTTGTACCTCAGTTAATTTTAAAAACTAGAAATGATTTACAAGTACTAGAACAAAACTATTCTAGAAAGATTTTATATATACATTTTATGTGGAGAAAAGATCTTAAAGTTGAATGTGATCGCCTTTCAGATTATATTATTTGTGTTGACGGATTTCTTCCTTTTGATTCTCAAAAAAAAGAGAGTCTATTTATAAAGTATGGAAAAAATGAAGATTGTTACGAGCAAAATATCTATAAAAAATGGTTGAAAAATTATATCAGTAAGAATAAGAGAGAAAGATTTAATAGAGAATTAAGAACATTTCACTTTAAGGGTATAATGAATATAGTGGTTCGTTATTTATCTATTAAAAATATTCTGAAATGATTAGTGTATTTACACCAACTTTTAACAGAGCACATCTGCTTCCCAGACTTTATGAAAGCTTGAAAAACCAAACGTCCAAAGATTTCGTTTGGATGATTATTGACGATGGTTCTGTGGATAATACCAAAAGCTTAGTTGCGCAATGGAGGGAAGAAGCTGATTTTGAAATCCAATACCATTACAAAAAAAATGGTGGTATGCACACCGCTCATAATTTAGCCTATTCTTTGATAGATACCGAACTCAATGTCTGCATCGATTCAGATGATCAAATGCCTTCGAATGCAGTCGAAATAATTATTAACATTTGGAACAAAGAGAAAAATAATACTAAGCTTGCGGGTATTATTGGTTTGGATACCGATCTGGAAGGAAACGTATTGGGAACACCAATTCCAAAAAATTTAAAGAAAGGAAACCTAAAAGATTTGTATAAAAAATTTGGAGTAACAGGTGATAAAAAGTTGGTGCTGCGAAGTGATCTGACAAAGCAATATCCGGCATATCCAGAATATGAGAAAGAAAAATTGGTACCTTTGGGGATTTTGTATCTTATGATAGGCAATGATTATGATTTCATTTATAGCAACGAGGTTCTGTGCTTGGTAGATTATCAAGAAGGAGGTTCTTCAAATACCATACAGAAGCAATATTTCCAGTCACCTCGAGGCTTTGCTTATGCTAAACAAGTACAAAAAAAATACAGTCATTCGGCTAAAGAACTAATTACCTATTCTATACATATTGGAATATCGTCATTGATTACAAAAGATTTTTCGTTGATGAATCAAGGTCCAAAGAAATTTTTGAATTGGCTTTTTTTACCATTAGCTTATTTGGGATTTGTTTATCTAAAAAGGAAAACCAAATGAAGTTGAGTATTATCATTAATAGTCTTAATATCGGAGGTGCCGAAAAATTAGTTGCCGATAGTTTTCCTTTGGTAAAAGAAAAGATTGAAGAGACGCAACTAATTGTTCTAAAGAACAATCCGAGTTTTATCGCAAAGCAACTGGACCAAAAAGGTGAACATGTGAAATTTTTGGATAAGGGTTCTCTTTACAATCCTTTTTTGATTTTTAAATTAATCCCCATTCTTAGGAAGTCAGAGGTTGTTCATTTTCATTTATTTCCGACATTGTATTGGGTGGTCATCGCGTCGATGTTTGTTCGTAACAAACCCAAACTAATCTATACAGAACATAACACCCATAACAAACGTCGAGATTCTAAAATTTTCAAATTCTTAGATCGTTTTGTTTATAGCAGAATAGATAAAATTGTTAGCATCTCTAAGGATGTAGATACTAATATTAAGAAACATCTTGGGCAAGCTTTTGAGTCTAAAGTATCAATGGTACAAAATGGTGTTGAATTAGATACGATAACTTCGGCAACCGCCTATCATAAGTCCGATTTGGGATTTGCTGATACTGATGTTTTATTACTGCAAGTATCCAGTTTTAGATGGCAAAAAGATCAAACGACTTTAATAAAAGCACTAAAGTCTTTACCCTCAGAATATAAATTGCTATTGGCTGGAGATGGTCCTTTACGAGCGGAAATGGAAAATTTGGTTAAAGAATTAGAATTGACAAGAAGAGTGCAGTTTTTAGGGAATCGTCCCGATATACCTAATCTCCTTAAAACTGCTGATATTATTGTGCTATCTTCCAAACATGAAGGACTTTCTCTTGCATCAATAGAAGCAATGGCTTCTGGAAAGCCTTTTATTGCTTCAGATGTTCCTGGACTTCGTGAGATTGTCAAAGGCTACGGATTGCTCTTCGAACAAGGCAATGAAAAAGCATTGGCTGATACTATTTTAAGTTTGGAGAAGAATCCTGGTATGAAAGAAAACGTTGTGAAAGCTTGCCAAAAACGTGCTGAAGAATTTGATATTCAAAAGATGGTTCGAGCGTATATCGCATTGTACAACAGTCTTATAAAATAGTATGCATTTAGATCACAATACTAATTCCATCATTACATAGACCATCTTTTGAAAAAACTCATCCGCATTACGACTGTACCATTATCGCTCGATAAGCTGTTGGGCGCACAGCTGACTTTTATGAATCAACATTTTGAGGTAACGGCGGTCGCCGCCGATGCTGAAGAACTCAAGCGCGTTGCACTGAAGTATGGCGTGAAGCATCATCATGTTGAGATGACGCGTGCGATTACTCCTTTGCAGGATCTCCAGGCGGTATATCAGCTGTATCGGTATCTGAGGAAGGTGAGGCCGGAAATGGTGCATTCGCATACCCCAAAAGCAGGATTGGTAGGCATGATGGCGGCCTATTTCGCAGGTGTTCCTGTGAGGATGCATACCGTAGCGGGTTTGCCGTTGCTGGAAGCCAGGGGGATCAAAAGGCAGGTCCTGAATCTGGTAGAGAAAATTACGTATGCTTTTGCCACAAAGGTATATCCCAACTCTTTTGCCATGCGGGATATTATCATCAAAGAAGGGTTCTGCGCTCCCGGAAAACTGAAGGTGCTTGGCAATGGCAGCAGCAATGGGATTGATACGGATTATTTCTCGCCGTCAGCTGTTGCTCCGGAAACTACGGTAGCACTTCGGGCAGCACATGGGATTTCTGAAAATGACTTTGTTTTTATATTTGTCGGACGACTGGTGGGCGACAAGGGCATCAACGAACTGGTGGAAGCGTTTGGTAAGATTAAGGTTAAGGATGAGGATGAGGGCTTTTGCTCCGCAAAACAGGTTGCTTCTCCGCCGGCAGCGGATCGCAATGATAAGATGGAGGGTGGCTTCGGGATTGCCGGTAGCCGGCCTTTCGAGAACCTCAGGGACAGGCGGAAGATCAAGTTGCTTTTGGTGGGACCACTTGAGGAGGATTTGGATGCGCTGCATCCCGAAACGCTGGAAGCGATTGAAACCCATCCTGACATCATCAGCGTGGGTTATCAGGATGATGTACGGCCATATTTTGCCATCAGCGACTGTCTGGCTTTTCCGAGCTACCGCGAAGGTTTTCCCAATGTCGTGATGCAGGCGGGAGCGATGGATCTTCCTGCACTGGTATCCAATATCAACGGATGCAACGAGATTATTATAGAAGGTGAAAACGGACTCATCATCCCCGTGAAGAATGTGGCAGCACTGCAGCAGGCTATGGAAAAGATGGTGAGTGATACTGTAGGTTACTATACCATGAAAGAAAATGCCAGAGCGATGATTGAAAGCCGTTATCGGCAGGAAGTTGTGTGGCAGGCGCTGCTGGAGGAGTACCGGAGGGTTACGGAGTAGTGGAGTAGGTGAGTAGTTAGGTATTTGAGTGATTGAGAGGCAGGGGTAAAGGACTGCTGGAAATCAAATTCATTTTCCCCAGCCTTACTTCGGCAGGCTCAGTATAAAAAAGGGTGTGCATTTGATTTCCTTTATTCCGTTTGTAAAATTTCCAGCAGACTCTCTTTAGGGGTAGGGGTAAAAGGCTGATGGAAAATTTTATTGTCCAGTCTGAAAGGTTTGAAATAGGAATCCCCGAATCCGAAATCCATTTTTTTGCGTCTTTAAGATATAAAAACAAGTTCAGGAATTCCTGTCCTTTTTTATCCGGATAGGGACAGTCTTCAGGAAATACTGACCGTAAAGGAACAGCAAATCGGTGTATCCTTTTCGGGTCTCATATTCTGTTGCGACGGTATAGGTGTTTCTTGTGATACAGTGCGCGTCTGCAAGGGCGATTTTTTTACGCTTAAACGCACCGGTTCCGAAATTAATCTGTAAGATGATGAGGTGTTGTAAGCTCCCCATTTTCAGTACGCTTCAAAAGTAGAATTTTTTCTTGATATTTTACTGCAACAAGGTACAGTCCTTCTTTTGCTCCCCGGACCGTAAATTTTATTTCCGTCTTATTTCTTACTGCATCTACCAGAGCAGGCTTTTTAGCATTGACTGTATGAAAGTCAGGTCCCGTTGATTCGTTTTCAGTATCGCTAACGTCCGCAGTTGAGATGCCGGGCTGATTTTCTGAGCCCGTGTCCTGAAATTCCTCAGTAGTGGGTTCATTTTCGAGTGGATCACGAATGGGTCTGCTTAGAGTTTCAAACTCGTTTTTCATGGCGTTTAGAAGATGGGCCATGGAATGGATTGCGTTCATTGTACGGATGGCTTCTGTTTCCGGGAGCATGTTTTCTAAGGATTTCTTACGGGTTCTTTTTTTGGTGTCGGCGCGGACGAACTGTTTGCCGTTTGCCGTGTAGTAAATCAATCCGTCTATTGTTCCGGTAAAGTTTGTGAAGTTATGGATTTGTGCCATTTTTTTGAATTTTTAAGGTTAATGGTGGGGTTAATGGTGAGGTTAAGGTTAACGTTAAGGTTAAGGTTGAGTGTTTAGAAAGATTTTTCTTATTACTTTTTGCCTCATACTGATTCATTTTTTTTAACTGAATCGGCGAAACTTCTTCGTCGTTTTGCTTCAATTCTATTGGTATTTTTGGAGTCAGCGATCCGCAGCTGGTGGATTGATAAATTGTTTCTTAAACTTTTTGTCTTGACACAAAAAGTAACCAAAAAGGTCAAGACTGGATCTTTATGCTAAAAAATCAAGATTTCTTCTAAGAAAATCCCCAAAACTCGGGCGGATACGAGGTTGGTTGTTAAATGAAAAGTGTTGCCGCCACTCAAACAGTGGGGATTTTTAGGCAGTTATTATTATGAAGAGCGGTACACGAAGAAATCTCGATTTTTCTTTACGCATAAACTCCTAGGTCGGTGGTTGAGTTGAAAGATCAGTTTTTTAATAATAGATTTTTCTTGAGGTAAAAGTTCGCTAAATGTTTTTATTAGGTTACTCTACACGGAAAATCATTGTTCTTTTAATTTTTGCTTCCTTTTTATTGTTGTTTTCTGGATCTTTTCGCTAAAAAAGTTTACATTCCGCTAAAAGATTTAAACTTGCGCGGAAAGACGATTGTTTTCCCAAATTAAAGTTTGGCCGCGCTTCGGACAAAAAATCTTTGCCTCATCCTCTCTATTGACTTATTGGAATCGGCGAACCACACCTTCGACGGGTCTCTTAACGCTTCATTCCAACTTTTTCTTAACGCAAAAATCTCCTAGGTCATTAAAGGAGTATCGTTTCTCTGCAAGGCGGAGCCGATAAGATCAATAATTTCATCTGTTTTTCAATATTTTTCTTGAAATTAATGCTTGTCGTACGCTGAATTGTTTCGTCAATTTCCTCTAAATGCAAAAGCATTTTTTTTACTTTTTGTCTTGACACAAAAAGTAACCAAAAAGGTCAAGACTGGATCTTTATGCTAAAAAATCAAGATTTCTTCTAAGAAAATCCCCAAAACTCGGGCGGATACGAGGTTGGTTGTTAAATGAAAAGTGTTGCCGCCACTCAAACAGTGGGGATTTTTAGGCAGTTATTATTATGAAGAGCGGTACACGAAGAAATCTCGATTTTTCTTTACGCATAAACTCCTAGGTCGGTGGTTGAGTTGAAAGATCAGTTTTTTAATAATAGATTTTTCTTGAGGTAAAAGTTCGTTAAATGTTTTTATTAGGTTACTCTACACGGAAAATCATTGTTCTTTTAATTTTTGCTTCCTTTTTATTGTTGTTTTTGGAGTCGGCGATCCGACTGTGGCGGATTGCCTCCTTCCTGTTTATGTTTTAATAGAATTGGCGAACCTCCTTCGTCGGTTTGCCTCATTCTTATTATTATATTTATGGAATCGGCGATCCGCCTGTGGCGATTGCCTCATTCCTGTTTATGTTTTAATAGAATCGGCGAACCTCCTTCGTCGGTTTGCCTCATCCTTATTATTATATTTATGGAATCGGCGATCCGCCTGTGGCGGATTGCTAAAAAATGAAAATTTCTTTGTACAAATTAACTCCTTCAAGTCGTTGAACCACTCCGTTAGGTTTCCTCAAACTTGCGCGGAAAGAAAAATGTGTTGTATAATAAATATGATGGCCGCGCTTCGAACAAAGAGGATTTTTATTATGTATATAATAACTATAGATGGCAGAAGAAATTATCATTTTTTTTAATGCAAATAACTCCTATGTCGTTTGTTCCTATTCCGAATTATTTAGCATAGTTAAGGTTTTTTAAAACTCTTTAGTGTCGATATCATATTCTATAAAATTTTAATAAAAGCCTCCCCGGGGGGAGGCTGGTTCCGTTTAAGGGTTATTTAAATTTCTTTCTGAAACGGATCAGGAGAAATTTGAACGCGAGGGTAAAGAGGTAGCTCGAAACTCCTCCGATGGCAGCGAGAACAACGGTTTTGATGATCTCGCCGCTTTCAATCTGCAGCATTACAATCAGCGCCATGCCGCTGAAAGCGCTGATGCGCTGGGAACTGTCGAAGTGCGTCATGGCTGCCCTTCGTGGTGTACCGCCGTCTGGCTGATTGCTCCGGCAATCGCTCCCGCGATGGCCAGGTAGCCCGCCGCCGTGAGCAGCGCCGCCGGCAGGGTGACCGGTGCGGTGAGCAGGGCCCCGCTCACCGCGGTGAGCAGCAGCCCGGCATTCCGGATTTTGCGGAAGAAGCGCGGCGTGGGTTCCTGTACCCGCTGAATGATGTTTTTCATTGCTAAGCTTTTTTAATGTTGAGTGTAATGGTATGCCCGTTATCCAGTAAAGGATAGAGGCGGTCTTTCATCCGTTCCAAAGCAGCTTTTGAGAAACTGCCTTTTCCTTCACCGGTATGCTGCAACACCGGTGCGATACATCCCCTGAGTTCTTTTCCGGCGTCGTTGCCGGCATGAAAGAGGATGTACTTCCTGTCTTTCACATCCATGACCTCAAAGTGGTCCCTGAACCTGGGGCTGTGGCGTCTCCGCAGTCTGTATCTTCCTTCCGGAATACAGGAGACCCGCGGCTGATTGTTCTTCCAGGGAAGTTCAATCGTTTTGCAGAGCTCGGTTCCTTCAAGGAGAAGGACTCCATTGACGCCCGCGGCGTGGTAGGTTCTGATCAACAGGATTTCCATGGTTACGGTGTTCCTGAAACTTTCACGATCTGCAGGGCGTTGTGGGAACCGTTTTTCATTTCGTAAAAAATGCCGTTCACCTCCTGATAGAAGTTGATGCCGAGCACCAGAAACAGCGGGTTCGTGGAATCCGGGTTCAGGTTATTGCTAAGTTGCAGGGGTTGCGTGAGTTCCGTGTCAATGGGATGCACCGGGGTTTCATTTGTTTCGGAGGAATACGCTGCACTTTCGAAATTAACGTCCATCGCCGCGCTTACAATCCGGTAGTGGGTACTTCCGGAAGGGGATACCAGGCTTTCTGCGGGAATGAAAGGATCGATGTTCACGATCATGTCTCCGGTTACCCTGTCGATGGTCGGGATGAAAGGTGCCGAAAGGGAGGTGGAGAGTTTACCGTTAATATTGAATTCAAATCCTTCCAGCAGTTCCGCCTCACCGTCGATGACATTTCGTAAACCTCTCGGATTCGTAGCGTCCATCTGGATGACCTTTACGAATTCTTTGGTGAGTCTGCTGACCATCCGCGGATCTGCGGAGGTGCGCAGTAAGCTCTGGATTGAGCCTCTCAGCAGCTTTCCGGCTTTTCCGGCCCGGCCGAATTCTGCCATATTCTCGCGGGTTCTCTGGAACCTCGGATCATTATGCATCCTTTCTGCCGAAATTCCGCCTTTTTCTCTGGCCATATAGCCGTCTTTCGTACGGTAGAAGGTGATGTCACCCATGGTACCGTGCAGTTTAATAAGACTTTTTTGTCTTGCCATTGTTTTAAGTTTTAAAAATTAAGATTCGGATGTTGAGGTACAGCCGTGAAAACCTTTTGTGATCACGGGACAAAATTTGGCAATAAAAACAGATAAAGCAAGTGTTCATGCCGGTTACGGCTGTTTTTGCCGATTAAGACCATTTTTGCCGGATGCTGTTACCTTCTGCCGTTTTCGCCGTTTTTGCCGGAAAACGCTGCTTTCTGCTTTATTATAAGGCAGTGATGTCATGAACCGCTCATGAACTATCCATGAAGTATCCATGAAGCATCCATGAAGGAGCTATGGAGGAGGGGAGACCGTTGAACGGTTTGCTTCGTCGTTCCGCGTTGCTTCACTCCTCGCAATGATGGGGTTTTTGAAGTAGGGTTAGGATGTGTTCAACGGTTTGCTTCGTCGTTCCGCGTTGCTCCACTCCTCGCAATGACGGGGGTTTTTGAATGGAGGGTTGACGGTGGTCAGTTGATGATAAGATCCTGGATGGATTCGTAAGGGATGCCCATGTAGGTGCAGAATTCGTGTACGGTGAGGGGCTGATGATTTTCTTTTTTGAGTATTTTTTTGATTTTGAGAATGAGTTCGCGGCTGGAGCGTTCACTTCTGCCGGTGATGAGCTGGACGTCTTTCGGGTAGATACAGATTCGGGTGAGGCGGGGTTTCATCGTTTTTGTTTTTATGTGAACAAAGGTTAGTAAACAAAATGAAACCTTTTCGGTAGGAGCACGGTAGTACCGTGTTTTTTTTAGAAATAAGGAATGGTTTACTCATATATCATATGATAAAATCGTGCGGGAGCGGAGTATTTCTGTACTATTTCCAAAGCTTTAACCTCTTTTCAATCTCTGCAACTAAAGGCTTGTTGTTCTGAAAAATAAAATTGGTTGCCACAAGTTCTTCAAGTTTTGAAGCTGCCTGTTTCTTTGATAGAATGTTTGCTTCCACAAGCTTATCAAATATCCAAATCATACCGTGATATTCGATGTCTTTATTCTTGGCACAATTACGGACTGTTTTATCGCTGCTCAAAACACAGGCATCTAATTTATTGGCAATGTGTAAAACAGATTTATCTGTTTCTGAAAGGGATTTTGGATAAGGTTCAGACTGGATTTGAAGAAAATCTTCTTCTTTAAGATTGTGGACAATAAGCCTATCAACGGACTGATAGGCTTTTAAAATTTGTTGCTGTTCAGAATATAATTCAAAATAAACTGAAGTCGTAGTATGGATGTCTATTTCAAGCTGAAAAAATGCATTGACAAGACCTAAATCGTAAAGGTCTATAAAAATACATGCGTCTGTAACAGCTATTTTTAGTTTCATCCTTTTGTGAGGTATTTGACATTGGGGAATTTCTTATTAAAACATCGGTTGATGCTGTTTTTTAAATTCAGCCAAAGACTGATTAGATAAGGACGCTGCTTTAGACATTGAAATCTGGTCTTCGATCAAAGCTCTAAATAATAATTGCTCAAAACGATTGCTTTCTTCAATTCCCTGATATTCTACAGGTTCATCTACTTTCCAGTTTTGTTGTCTGATTAAAAAAAAGAACTGTTTGGTGTAATGATCATTGATAATACCGCAAACCTTCGCTCTCATCACAATTGCCTGCATTGAAATACCATATTGTTTTTTGATATTTCCCAATTCCAAAGTTGACAGCTTAGTACGGTGATTGCCTAATTCTGCTTTAATAGTCTCTTCTGGAAGTAACATTGCTCCAGCAAAATGATGACATAAAGTTTCTTTTTGTTTTTCGGTCACATCGCCCAATACTAAAAGTAAATGCGCCAACTCGTGAAGTAAGGTAAACCGTATTCTGTCAGGTTTGTTGGCTTTTCTCTCATTGTATGCTACGACAGGGATATGACCATTTACAAAAGTCTGCAAGCCATCGAAATCTTCATCCACATTTAGCTTTACAACTTTTATATTTTTATCTTCAAAAAGTTCAACGATGTTAAATATTGGGCCAGTACCTAATGACCATTTTTCTCTTAAAAGATTTGCAGCTTCATTTACCTGTTGATAAGTAGTAATTGCTCCAAAATCCTTTAAAGGATTGTCAAAACTATGAGGAAGTCCTATAATTTCTTCTAATTCTAAATAGCGTGAAAGATATTCTTTGGTAGTTTCATTGATGATTGCTACATCCTTTTGGGGCATCCTGCTTAGCTTTCGGTATTCAATATCGCTAAATTCAACTTTGGTAGTTCTGAAAAAAAAATCAGGACTGATATGAAGCGCTTTGCTAATCATATTGATTTTTTCTGCATCGGGAATGACTTCTCCTTTTTCGTAACGGTGCAACGCCTGACGTGATAAAGTTCCGCCTAAGGCATCAGCCAAATCCTGCAATGAGAAACCATTCATCAAACGGGCCGATTTAAATCTTTCCGCAAATATTGCTTTTGTTTCCATTGTAATTGATTTTGTACTGCAAAGGTAATGTTTTTGGTTGACAAATGCAATATTCTACTGATGTATTGTAACCCCGTGTTGTAACTGTGACAGAATTTCATATTGATAAAACGTTTTATTTAAGACATTGTGTCATGAATTAGATAAAAATCGACTGGGTTACATAATTGGTTTACAAATTTGTTTTATGGAATACATTTTGTAACTTTGTATTTGGGTGTAAATAAGTGCATCTGTAACTTTAAAATATTATTAAAATGGGCAAGTACCAAATTAGAAAGACCAGCGATGGCCAATTTCGCTGGACGCTGAAAGCGTCAAACGGCGAAACATTATTAACGAGTGAGACTTATGTAAGCAGGCAAGGCTGTGTTGACGGCGTAGCAAGCAGTAAAGTTTGTGTAGCAGACAAAAACTTTGATAAGAAGACATCAGTTTCAGGACAGCCGTACTTTAATCAGGTGGCGAACAACTATCAGGTTTTGGGAACGAGCGAAATGTATTCTTCCACTTCTGCAAGGGATAACGGTATTGATAGTGTAAAGCGTAACGCTCCTACTGCAACAATTGAAGATTTAACCTAAATGCTAATGTCCAAAATCTACGATTTAAAGAACCTACTGTCTGGCGACAGGCTGATGGTTCGGTAGAGAAAATAGAAAAAGCTAAAGCTCAAAAATTTTCCACTTTATTTTAAATACAAAAGAACTTTTAATAGCTATTCAAAGTTCTTTTTTTGGATCGCCACTACCCAAAACAAAAGAAAATTGAGTGGTTAGTAAAGCGATACTGTTACTATATTTATGCAGAGGTAGCGACGATCCTGCAGAACTCCTAAGATCTGAATCGGAAGAGCAACCGATTAATACGCGAACAATTCAAGCGTGAGCGGCGCAAATTAATTTATTGAAACCCACAAATGAGTTAGATTAATATCATCACTTTTTCGATGGGCAATAGATGTCAAAATACAAAAGTCAACGGCTGCTTCTATTTCGGATAATACTTCATCTTTTTTCCAATCAGTGTTGGTCATTGTTAAATCATCAATCCAATTGTTGATTGTAACGTTCCAATGCCTAAAATCTTCGTTTTCTACGAAACCTAACAAGCCACATTTGTTTTGTCCTTTTCCGTGTTTTTCTGTTTTAAATCGTTCAATTCCTCCATTTTTACTATCTCCAATTACATATTCCTTTTCTCGTTTTTTGCCTAAAGAAGTAGATAATATTTTTGCCTCCCAAACCATTAACGGTTCATTATGAACGCCTTCTTCTACCTTGTGAAAATAAAAATCGGGAATGCCTTTTGTTCCATAAAATGTATCTGAATATTGATTTTTTACTCCTATATTTGGATGTGATTTCACAAAAACTTCTACTTGTTCTATAAATATTTGAGTGTATTTGTTCTCGTTTAATGGAAGTTTTAAATTAGGCTGGCTTGATGCTTTTTTAAAAGGCGTACAAGATTTTTTCAAACATTCATTAATGAATGAAATAGTCTTGCCTTCTTGGTTTGACAAGAAAGGAGTTGAATTTATATTTGAATATTCCTCTGCTAACATTAAAAACCTGCATTTGAAAAGTCAGAGAAACATTTATCTGCGTCACGGTAAGCCGTTAAAGCAAGCCAATATCTGTATTGATTTGGTTTCACGAAAACAATGGTATCTTTTTGAGGATATAGCTTTATTATTCTATTCACAGATAATTGAGCAGAAATTTCATTTGTTGTAAGCCCATCAATATTTAATTCTGATAAATCTTTACTGAATTTAGGTTCCAGATTTTCCCTGTCATACTTAAATACAGTTGCTATTAAGGAGTTTTCAAGTTGAATGACATCAGATAATCTGAATTTGCGATTATTCTCTTTGTAAATTGTATTTAATGCTTTTGAAAATTCAGAGCCATAATTCCCAATAATTGTTTTAATATTTTTATCTCCACGAATTGGACTAACAGCTTTTGCTGATTCTCCAATTCTTAAATATTTTTGAAAATAATTTAAAACATCATCTATTACCTTGTTGTCAAATTCAGAAAGAGAATTATCAGATATATATCTAAGGTTATACAAATCATAAGCTAGAATAGCAGTATTTCTATTGCCTAACAATTGAGCACTTTTGATTATAAATTGTAAAGTATACAACTTCTCGTACTTCACAATATTGTTGAAAATGGGTTCTAAAGAATTAACATCTTTATCAGGAGTAGAAATGCCTACGTATCTATTCTTAAAAATTATGTTTTCATGTTTGTTAATAGCCAAATTAATTACAGCAGAGTCAATATCAATAGTTTCACTAATAATAAGACTGGGAATATGGTAAGGTGGGATATCATTAATTTTTCTCATTTCCTCTGGGGAAATAATTTCAATTTTATTTGAATCAATTGTTTTGTTTACAATCCCTTTTGAAGACAGTAATCTTTTGTTTACATTTGTTGGATTCTTGGAATTATTTTTTACGGTTCCGTGTCCTTCCTGAATAGTATATCCTTTTGAAACTAAATGAGGTTTTAATAATGGGAAATTATCTAATTTCTCCATTATATTCTTTATTCTGCCACCACCCAAAATATTGACTTTCCAAATAAACTCATTATTTATAGCAGTTTCACGGTTTACAAAATGTAAATCGTAATCGTCTATTTCAAAAACTATTCGCTCTTTGGTGGCTATAGTTCTTCTGAAAGTTAGATGCAATATGTTTGTACTAAAATCTGGTTTTTCGTTTTTAATAAATATAGCAGCTGAGCCAACTCTAGCACCATTATCCCAAAGAGATTTCCCCTCAGCTAAAGCTGTAAAATCAAAAATTTGTATTGCATTATAATTTGAAAATAAGGCTTTTTTATAATTAGCTGAAGTACTATTGTATAATAACCCTGAAGATTTAATAATCAAACAAGTCAGGCCTTTATCTTTAAGGAATCTGAAAGATTCTGAAAGAAATTTTAAAGCAATTTGTTTTTGAGGAATATCAATTTTTTTATTGTTAATTTCCCAAAAATCTAATCCTTCCGGAAGTTTTCCTCTCACAAATGGCGGGTTCCCAATTAGCAAATCAAATTTTTTATTTTCAAGAGATGTGCATTCAAAAAAATCTGAATGAATCAAATTGCTTTTTGTTAAATCATCAAATCGTAATTGCTTTAGAATTTTCACAGGATTTAGCTCGTTACATAAAGCTAAACTCAAACTAAAAGAAGCTAATCTTACAGCTTGTTCCTCTTTATCAACTCCATAAATGTTTTTTAATATTGATTTTAAGTCATCAATATCAGGAACACTCATTTCATTTTGAAGTCTCCAAATTTGAACTAATCGTTTAAAGGCAACAACCAAAAAAATACCCGAACCACACGCAGGGTCTAAAATGGTATAATTTTTTAAGTCGAAATCTTTAAACTTTTTAAGTGGAATACATTCGTCCACTAATAATTTGGCTAAATGGGAAGGAGTGTAAAACAATCCTTTTTCTTGTTTTTCTTCTCCTAAAAACTCCTCGTATAAGCGACTAATCAGTTCAACCGGAATCAGTTTAAACTCAAAATATCTCCAATCATGAAAATTTAATTCAAGTTGCGTAGAACCCAAACTAGCTTTATCAGTCGCTAATAAATCAGCAACAATAGTTAAGTTTAAAACTTTTAAATGCTCTTCTTCTTCTGCTTCCCACTTAAATACGTTACCGTTAAAATCTTTATTTAAATCAGAAAGCAGCTCAACAAATTTGCCTTGTTGTTTTAAAACATCATTAAAAGAGGATGCTTTATTATATTTGTGAAAATATTTGTTTGATAATAATTTATTACCATTGTCGTCAATACGTTCTTCTAAATACTTGATTAAAATAGCTTGAACAATAATCTTATTGACAATTTCAGTAGATACATTTTTAAATTCTTTTGTCAACTTATTGGCTACAAATCGGATGTTATCTATCAATTTATCATAGGCAGAGTTTTGAAACTTAAATTTGTTTTTTAACTCCTCTTGTTCCCAAAAAATACCGCTTTTTATTTTGACAGCAAACTGACAATTGTATAAGTCAGAAACTTTACCAGCTAATTTTAAATCTTTTACTAAATATTCGGGCTTATAATTTTTCGTGATATGTTTAGTGCAATCAATTATTTGTATTGATGTATTATGAAAAATACAAGCTAAAGGAGCTTCACCACTGCTCCAAATGTTAGTCTGAATATCTGCAATTTCATTTTCGCTTGCTTCATTAAAACCTCTATTGGTAAAATCGAATAAATATACTTGTGGTTTGTAACTTCCATTCAATTGTCTGCGTAGATAGACAGCAGAAGCATTTAATTCTTTTGCTTTTTCAATGTGAAACTGAATTTGAGGGTCGGGAAGTTCTTTTTTATTTTCGGTTAAATATAAAGAATCATCTTCTATAGCAAAACCGAGTTTTGCCATAACTCCTTGAAAATCAATATTTATCTCTTTTTTCTTTCCCATTTGGTAACCAACAAACAAAGATAGGAAAAACTTTGGCTTATTTTTATGCAGTCCACCTTTTCTTTAACGTCGAAATTTGATGAGATGTAGTCTTTCCCAAAAACGGGAACATTAAAAATATAGTTTTTACCTTTGGAAGACTATGAAAAACAGTAAATTTTAAGAAGTTCAGACCATCAAGAATTAATCTGAGAAAATCAAGGAAAAAAGTGAATAAGATTTCCCGGGTACATGGCATCAGTCAGCGTTCTTTTTATAAGTGGAAAAGCACATATGGCGGATTGGATGTACAGCAACTCGCTAAAATGAAAACACTGAAAATTTACAATATCATTGCCTAGATCTTAATTGGGTTGTTGGTAATATGGGTAAAAAAAACTTCGAAAGGACATCAGGGAGCCGAAACGTTATTGGAACAGTGCGCTAACCGGTATTATAAGGAACTTAAAAAAGACGATATTTTTTAGTGATGACTCCAAAAATTTCTTTTTTTGATTTTACGCTGTTAGTGGATGAGCAGCAGTTTGAGCTAGTATTTACCGAAGGAGAATTTATAGATTTCCCAGATGTAGGAAGTAGTAAGTTTGTTTTGTATAGACTTTATGGCTTCTTCGTAGAACTAGAATACGACGTTTTACAAAACCATATCATAAACAAGATAGTATTTCAAGGTCAAAACAAATCAGTTGATTAGTCACTATTTCTAATTTTCTCCTTTATTATACTCTCGAGTGAAGCTGTTTACTTCCTCATTTGTAATTTTATCATATTCTTCTGCGAAGTCAACTAGCTTGTATCCCATTGATTCAATTATAAGTATAACTGTAGTCATTGCAGATCTTGTATGCCCGTCAAAAGCACTAGTAACAGTAGCTTTTCGCATATCACTATTGCTGTTTAATGCTATTTTCTCATAGCTGCTCACATCCTCTTTGCTACTTGTTTTCCCTTTGTATTTCTCCTTATTTCTATTATGTAACACTCGTAAAGCGATTGCTATTTTGATCTTAATATATTCTTCACTTTTATTGTTCATGATTGCAATTAACCACAATTGAAAGATTTTTTCGGTACGGTATTGCGTACCTAATTTATTTTATATATATTTGAAAAAAATTACAGAAAATGTAATTTTGCGATACTTCAAAAAATAAAAGAAGCTATTGCTTAGAATCTCGATCTGAAAACTGGTAATTTTTAACGTACGAGAGGATAAGTAAAGTAGCTCACGCTTCGGCGTGGGCTCACTTATCTGTACGTAAGGTATACCAGTGCCCCAGATCGGATATGTTGAGACCCACGCTGTTTTGTATCCGGCATTCTCAACCTTAAGCAACAACTTTTATTGACATACAGTGAATGAGCAGCAGGCGCAGCATCTTCCGTGAGTTTGGAGGGATGCCGGGTGCCGGATGAGGGATGTTTTCTTTATATAAGAGATTCTTCATTCCGCTACACTACATTCAGAATGACCAGTACAATGGTTGCGCAGCCATTGCGGCCTTTACGGCTTACCGAGGAAATATCCGGCTTATCGGTCGGAGACGGAAAACACCCGGCACCCAACATTCAGCATCCAACTTCCATCCACCCAAAACAATGAAAACAGGTTTGATCTCCTTTAACGATACCTCATAAAGAGAACCTCACATTCATATCAATTCTCTTCAGAAGGATTTATACTCAGCGGGAAAGTGTTTTTAACTGATGTTGCTTTCCCCTGAGGCAATCCGAGGCTTCATTCTTTTTTCCTTGATGAAAAAAGAAACAAAAAAATCAAGACTTGGATCTTTTTGCTAAAAAAATTGCAATCATTTCTAAGAAAATCCCCCAAACTCGGGCGGAAAGATAATGAGTTCTGTTGTATGTAATGCATTGCCGCCACTCAAACAAGGGGGATTTTTATGCCAGATTAGTTGACGATTTTCTAAGGAAATAATTACAATTTTTCTTAACGCAAAAATCTCCTAGGTCGAAACATTTTATTCATATATGTTTTTATAATGCAAAAATCTCCTAGGTCAGGGATTTTCCATCAGTAATGAGTAATGAGCAATCAGCTATGTTTCCGGTGGCTGAGCTGAGCCGAAGCCAGTGAGAGGGAAAAATAAAAGATATAAGAATAATGGTTCGTAGGTCCAGTTGGTACTTTTTTGAAAATCCGGATTAAGATTAAGATCGTTGCTCAGGCATTTAACATTCTACATCCAGCATTCAACATCAGGCTTTGAATGAAAGAATTTAATATCATCGCTAAACTATGAAAACACTTAAAATTTACAACATTATTGCTTCCCTACTGATTGTTGTATTTGCAGTTTGGGTGGTGGAGCTTAGGAAAGAGATCAGAGAAACGGGAGAGTTGTTGGATCTGTGTGCAGAACGGTATTATGAAGGAATGAATACGGAGTGACAGATCAACAGTGCATGTCGTAAGATACCTGTCGGACAACAGGTTCTGAAAGACTAAGGATTGGTCTTTAGCGGGAAAGTGTTTTATTTTTTTTCATCATTTGTGTTGGGCTTTCCCCTAAAGCAATCCGAAATAGTAAGAACCAGGTTAAAAGTAAAAGGATAAAAGTTAACAGCAGAATGGTAAGATGTTCAATAATGCCTTGGATCTTGAGTCTTGAATCTAAACAGTATTTGCTTCAGCGGGAAAGCGCCCCCTCTTCATAGGTTTCTACACCGTTTTCCCTTGGGCGATCCGAATAATTTAAAATCTAAAATCTATAATTTAAAATTATAAAACAAAAAAAGCCCTTTCCCCTCCGGTTTGGCGACTTCGGGAAAAGAGCAGTAATCATTATCAGTATAAACCAATAACAAAACAAAACTATGAAAAAAAAGTTTTGCAGGCCGGCAGGAATTTTGTATGCCTTCCTGCTACCGGCAGTGTACTTTTCGGTACATGCCCAAACCCGTACCCTAACGGGTATCGTGAATGACGGAGTGCAGCCCATCAGTGGGGCAGTGGTAACCCAGGAAGGCAGCAGCCAGTTTGCCACCACCAGTTCAACAGGCGCCTTCTCGCTGCAGGTGACGGGTGATCATCCGGTGCTAATCTTCAGACATCCTGAATACACCGAAAGAAGAATAACAGCGGACGGCAGAACGGTGTACACCGTTTCCCTCACCGAAAAGATGAATACCATCGAGGAAGTGGTTCTGAATGCCGGCTATTATGATGTTAAAGCTAAGGAAAGCACCGGCAGCATTGCAAAAGTTACCGCGAAGGATATTGAAAACCAACCTGTCACCAATGTTTTGCAGGCGGTGCAGGGGAGAATGGCAGGGGTGCACATTACCCAGAACAGCGGAGCGCCCGGCGGAGGATTTGATGTGCAGATCAGAGGGAGGAACAGTCTGAGAAATCACCTTAACAGCCTTACCGACGGCAATGTACCGCTGTATGTTGTGGACGGGGTGCCGCTCGCCGGGGAACTGGTCTCCACGCTGTCAACAAGTGCTTTGCCGCTGCAGCGAATCAGTCCGCTTAACAGCATTAACCCGAATGATATCGAAAGCATCGAGATCCTTAAGGATGCAGATGCTACTGCTATTTACGGTTCCCGCGGGGGAAACGGCGTAATTCTGATTACCACTAAAAAAGGCAAGGCGACGCCGCTGCGCCTCAACATTAACAGCAGCCAAGGTTTCAGCCAGGTTAGCCGCCGTCTGGAAATGATGAACACCGCCCAATACACCGCTATGCGCAAGCAGGCGTACGCAAATGTGGGGGTGACTGCTTATCCGGCGCATGCCTATGATATCAACGGGACATGGGATACATCGCGTTATACCGACTGGCAGAAAGAACTGCTTGGAGGTACCGCTGAAACTTCCAATGTACTGGTGAATATCACCGGCGGCTCAGACACGAACAGGTATTCCCTGAGTGCAGGATACGGCAGCCAGACTTCTGTCTTTCCTGGTGAACAGAATTACCGAACCCATACACTGTCGTCGCATTTCGATCACCATTCTGCCGATAAAAAGTTCGGTCTTGGGTTTTCAAATTTAATAACATTCACTGCTAACCATACCCTGAATACAGATTTTACAAATACCTCACTGAAGCTTGCACCGTCCGCGCCCGCACTGTACGATTCTGCGGGTCAACTCAACTGGGAATACGGCACTTTCAACAATCCTCTGGCTCAGCTCAATGCCCGTTACCGTAATGCGACACAACATCTTAACCAAAACCTGAATATGACGTATCGGTTTTACAGGGACTTTTCTTTTAAACTGAATGCCGGCCTTACCCTGCAGCAACTTGAAGAATATTCCCTACTGCCCAATACGATTTACAGTCCTGCTTCGGGCATGGGCACAAGTTCTGCCTATTCCTCGTCGTCGCGCGGAACAAGCTCCGTACTGTCATATCTTCTTGAGCCGCAGCTCACGTGGGCGAGAAAGTGGGGTGTCCATGAATGGTCCGTAATGAGCGGTCTCACCTTTCAGGCAAGCACGAATAAGAATTCGTCGATGAATGGATATGGCTATGCAAGCAATTCTCAGCTTGAAAACATTGCTGCAGCGACGAACGTGACGGTTTTGCCTCTTGAGGAAAACCCGTACCGCTATGCGGCATTCTTCGGACGTGTCAATTACCAATTACTGAACCGGTATATACTGAACGTCACCGCACGGAGGGACGGATCAAGCCGCTTCGGACCCAACCATCGGTTCGCTAATTTCGGGGCGGTAGGTGCGGCATGGGTAATTTCGGAAGAGGAGTTTCTTAAGGAATCAGAGTGGCTGACTTTTGCGAAACTGCGCGGCAGTATTGGCCGTACAGGAAGCGATGCGATAGGGGATTTTCAGTTTTTGAATACCTACAGTACCGGTTACTATGCGTATGACGGTTTGCCGGGGCTTTATCCGTCGCGGCTTTACAATCCTGACTTTTCATGGGAAAAGACCTCAAAGCTCGAGGCAGCACTGGAACTCACATTTCTGAAGGACCGCATCGGTCTGACCGCTGCCTGGTACCGAAACCGCTCTTCAGAACAATTGGTGGGCATTCCGTTGCCTGCGACTACGGGGTTTTCTTCTGTTCTTGCCAACTTAGGTGCCACGGTGGAAAACAGTGGTTTTGAATTTGAGCTTCGGTCGCAACACCTTAAGACCGGAACATGGAACTGGAGCAGTTCATTCAATATCAGCGTACCGCGTAATAAACTTCTGGAGTTTCCTGGACTTGAGGGCTCCACCTATGCGAACCGATATGTGATAGGAGAGTCCATTTATGCTGTAAAACTGCTGGATTATCAGGGCATCAACGCCGAAGGCGAGTATACTTTTACCGACTTTAACAATGACGGTAGAATAAGTCTGCCGGACGATGCGAAAGCTTTAAGAACTCTGGGCCCTACGTATTTTGGCGGCTTACATAATACGGTAGGTTACAAAGATTTCAGTCTTTCATTTTTACTCCAGTTCGTTCGGCAGGAAGGATGGAACTATTTCAGGACCATGGCCACACCGGGCGTGATGGTAAACCAACCCCGGGAATTACTCAACGTGTGGTCGCCAACAAATCCGGGCGGAATCGTGATGCCTTACACGCCCGGCAACAGCTACGCTACCAATATGCTCACCGATCACTTTACCAACAGCACGGCGGCAGTAGGCGACGCCTCTTTTGTCCGGCTGAAAAATATCCAGTTCAACTACCGTCTACCGCTACAGAACAGCATCGTAAAAGAGGCACAGGTGTATGTGCAGGGTCAGAATCTGCTGACCTGGACCAATTATTTCGGGCTTGACCCCGAGTATGTCACTTCCGGCTTTTTACCTCCTTTAAAAACCCTCTCTATGGGATTCCATTTAACCTTTTAATCACTTCTTATGAAAAATACACGCTTTCTACTTTGTGCACTGACTTTAGGAATTCTTTTAGTTTCATGTGAAAACCTTCTGGACGTGGATGTTCCCGTAAGTCAAACGCCGAGCTCGCTCGTATTTGAATCCACGGAAACTGCAGACGCGGCGCTAAGCCATCTGTATACAGAGATGCAGGCTTATTCGCTGCTTAACGGCGGGCAGGGTGGCGCCGGTGCCCTGCTTGGATCTTATACTGATGATCTTATCAGTTATGATAATTATTCTCAAAACGGCGATATGGATATTTACGAAAATGTGCAGGGTGCAAGCAACATCAGCATAAAATCGTTCTGGACGCAGGCGTACAGTGAAATTTATACGGCTAATGCTATTATCACCGGCATCGAAAAAAGTGCAGGAATTAACGAGAGGGACCGGCGTCGGATTAAAGGAGAGGCATTATTTGTGAGGACCCTTATTTATTATTACCTCAATCAACTGTTCGGCGATATACCCTACACGGTAACGACTGATTACACGTTTAATCAGTCTGTTAAGAAAACTTCCTCCGCCGAGGTACAGGAGAAAATACAGGAAGACCTGTACATGGCCGTGGCACTGCTCAATGATGAGTACCGAAATCCTGAGCGCATCTACCCGAACCGAAAAACGGCTGAGCTGCTTCTCGCAACCGTACTTATGACCCGGCATCAATATGGTGCCGCCGAAGCACTACTCCGTGGGGTGATCGACAGTCCGCTTTATCAATGGCAACCTGATGTAAGGGAGACCTTTAAGAACACCGGTTCTCACATCCTCTGGCAGCTGAAGCCTCTGTATGCCTCAGCAGCAACCAATGAAGCAATGCTATACTACTTCGAGAGCAGCGTACCTACTTTATACAGTCTCTCCGGTGACCTTATTTCATCATTTTCTGCCGGTGATCTCCGGAAGCAGTGGTGGACCACCGGCATCACGGTTGAGCAGACAACGTATTACCGGCCCGGAAAGTACACGCGTCTGTTCGACAATACGGACGAGTATTCTATCGTCTTCCGTCTTGAAGAAGCATATCTGCTGCTGGCCGAAGCATTAGCGCAGCAGGGCAAACTGAGTGAAGCAATGCCGTACCTAAACGCGGTGAAAGAAAAGGCCGGCGTTTCACCTGCTGCACCCACCTTAACAAAGGAACAGCTGCTCGATGAGATTCTGGCTGAAAACCGAAAAGAGTTTTTTACGGAACGCGGTATCAGATTTACCACGTTGAAGCGGCTCGGCCGCCTCACCGACCTGGTGATGCATAAACCTCAGTGGAAACCTCATCATGAACTGTGGCCTCTGCCTTTTTCTGAACTGTCACTTAACCCTAATCTCAATCCTCAAAATAATGGCTATTAAGATTACTGCTTTGTTTTTGTTGCTGCTTCTTCATCTTTTCTCCCTGCAGGTCTCTGCCCAAAAAAAGGAACAGTCTCTGCAAAGCCCGTTTGCAGGCAAGACCTATGATATCTCATGGGTGGTTCCCTCGGAGGATCTTAAGTATATGACATTCCAGAAAACGTATGATTATTCAGCCGACACGCTGGCGCTGGTATCTGCGAAACATCCGAACAAAATCCTGTATCAGGCCCCGGATGTTTATCCCAGCAGTGTAAAGTACACCAAAGGCGGGTCGGTTTTTATGAGCGGTGGCGTCACTGCAAGGCTGGTAAATCTTACATCGCTGAAAGAGCAGGTATGGAATGGCATCCGGAAGGCCTTTTATGTACCGTCTTACGAAAGAATTGTTCTATTTGACGGCAAAGGTTTACGCATTGTGGATGCGAAGGGACGGTTAACGGAAGAAATAACGCAGGTTTCTGCCGTGCAGGAGAAAGACGAACGGTTGTTTTACACCCAAATAACAGACCGCGGCGACCAGCTATTTGAGTGGACTCCTGAGACAAAACATGTGCTGTCTGCCGTGGGCGGTGAAAACTTCCATGTCAGTTACTGCAAGGGGCCTGTGGTGATCTATTATTTCCATGATTCGCATACTGGCCACGCTAAAATGTATCTGACTGACCGTAGCAAGCAAAAAACGTATGCTTTACCTGATTACCTAGAGGGTACACCTAGTACCCCAATAGAGGTTTCGGCCATGAGATCAGGGCGCTATTTTGTTACTTTCGCTACAGAGAATAAAAAAATGCCGCAGAAATCTGATGTCGATATCTGGTACGGAAATGACAATAAACTTGAAAACAAGTTTTACAATGATGAGATTATGACCTATGCGATCTGGAATCCCGAGGCCAACGAAATCAGAGTGCTGGATTACGAACGTTTTCCGATGCATATTGACACTGGTGAAGGGCGCTATCTGCTGGCGTCCGATCCCAAGGAGCGCCAGGATTATACAAAACAAAAAATTAAACAGAAGTTCTACCGCTACGATACAGAAGCGGACAGGTATGAGGAAATGGGCGACACCGGCCTCTACCAGAACACCGACAAAGACGGGAAGTATCTGCTTTCGCATGATAACGATAACTGGGTGGTCTATACGATCGCTACCAATGAGAAGAGGATTATCGCAGTGAAAGACGTTATCGCTTATGATGAAATTTTTTTTAGTTCTGACGGAAATTTATTGTTGTTTCCCCGACAGGAACGGATCAGTGCATATGATCTGCGAACCGGTGTACTCACTGAAACCTCTTTGCCTTCAGGCTATACAGCCACAGTGGCGCATGGAATGAAGCGGAGCCTTGGCTTGCACGGATTTGTTTACCGAAACTGGTACGAGGCAGGACAGCCCTTGCTGATCAAGGTGCACAACTACAATACTTCAGCGCAGTCGCTTGGCCTTTACCAGAATGAGAGATTTCAGGGTCTGGTGAATGTAGGCAGCGATCATCTTACCCCTATTGCGGCTTTTCCGCAGCAAAAAAGCTATCTGTTCCTGAGAAGCAACTATAATCTACCGCCTGTGCTTACTCTGAATAAGGATTTTAAAGATCGGGTGATCTACCGAAGCAATCCGCAGGATACCTCGGTTTCCGGTGCACGGATGGAAAAAATTGCTTATACCAACTCCAAAGGCGTAGCCCTTAGCGGTGTTCTTTTTTACCCCAGCAAGTTCGACCAAGCACAGCAATATCCCATGGTGGTAGGAATCTATGAGCTGATGAGCAGCAACAGCAACAGGTATTTAAGAGACGGCTTCGCGGGTAAGGTAGAGGGTATCAATATTCGGTATTACATGGACCGCGGATACTTTATTTATCTGCCGGACATCGTATTTGACGGACGGGGCACTGGCCGCTCCGCACTCGACTGTGTAGAGTCGGGCATAAACGCACTCAGGTCTCATAAGAATATTGATTTTGCAAAGATTGGGCTGGTCGGTCATTCTCACGGCGGCTATGAAACCAACTTCATCGCGACCCAAAGCAGGATGTTTGCCGCCTACGTTGGAGGTGCCGGTAACAGTGACCTCGTGCGCTCTTACCATTCGTTCAATTATGATTTTATAAGTCCGTTTTACTGGCAATTCGAGGAACAGCAGTACCGCCTGTTCAAATCCTTCGCCGAAGATAAAAATCTGTACATTGATAACAGTCCCGTGTATCATGCGGAAAAAGTGACGCATCCCATTTTACTTTGGACTGGAACCAACGACCAGAATATCTATTGGGAGCAGACGATGGAATATTATCTTGCGCTCCGGCGCAACGATAAAAAGGTAATCGCCCTGTTTTATGATAAGGAAGATCACAGTTTTGAGAAAAGGGAGAACCGTGAAGATCTGTTCGTGAGGATATCAGACTGGTTTGATTACCATCTGAAAGGGATCCGGAAAGACTGGATCGACGTAATGCACGAGTGAAAAAAGGATGCCTGAACGGCATCCCTTTTTTTAGTTATTTAACAATACGTTCTTTGAGAGCGCTCGGACAGGAAGTACCGTTGATATCATACAACGTTTCAGGTCCCATGCCCACATTTCCCGTGCAGGTCACTACTCCCACCGTTTCACACTGTTTGCCGGACGGTATGCATTTCGGAGTTTCATTCGGATGAAATGCATAACCCTGCCGAATTACTTTTGAACTGTCTTTGGAAGTATGCGTTGCAAACGCACTTCCTGCTCCCACCACCACAACGAGGGCCGGTAAAAGGAACGTTCTTAGATTTTTCATAATAAAAATATTAATGATTGTGCTTACTCTGATAAGGGTTTTCGGCTTCCCCCTTTAATGAACTGCTGGGTGACCGTCTGCGCAAAACGGTACCGGACAATTTCATCGCCCGACAGTACGAAAAAGTATTTGTCGGTCGCTAACATCTGGGACATTTTGTTTCTACCCCGGTTCTGTACGTACATGCTGCCCCAGTAGCCTGCAGGTCCTGTTGTGTACATGTCCACAACCGTGTTGTTTTTCCAGAGGTCGGGAGATTCATGTTTCCCCCTTAAGCCCGACCCGTTAAATATTATACCTTTGTATACGGTCATATTCCTGTTGACCAACAGCGGAGGCTCAGCGAGTTTCTTTCGGCCATCCGAGAGTGTCGTAACTTTTAAACGTGCTTCGCGTACGGTGTCAATTGTTTTCATCTGGCCGGTTACCCGAGCCTCTTTGTCAAATTTCAGAATCTGATTCCTGTAATAAAATAAATAGAAAGCCCAAGTGGTATGGGGGTCATACAGCAACTGTCCGTCTGCATCAAACCCACCGTCTGCCTTTGTTGTGAGTACCGTGTTTCTTATTTTTACTACGCCGGGTTTGCCAACGGTGAGGGTTGCCAGTGCAGTTCTTTTGCTGACGGCATCATGGACCCGTAGTAAAAACTGTTTAGGAGAAACTGCCACCAGTTGGTCAAAATACACGTCTTTATTGCTGATTTCCTGAAGCGGCTTAGAAAGCGAGTCCACCGTTGATGAGTAGATGACGGGGACCGTACCGTCATGCGCAAAGAGCATCCCGTCCTGTATGGTATAAGTAAGGTTTGTGAACCGGTGGTTTGTAGCAGGGGTAAGATCGAGTGTATCGATTTTCTGAAGTGCATCATCCATCCGTAAGATACGGAAAGGCGTGCTTGGGTTACCCAAGTAGATATGGTTCCCTGAAGTGCCAGCAAAATAATAGGAGTTAACTTTCAGACCATAGGTTCTGTCTTCCGTAATCGGATGGTGAGGATAACGCCTTGTAAAATTGTTTGCTTTTTTGATCATATGTTCGGAAGAAAGAAAAAGGGCTACCATACCGCCTGCTGAAAACAGCGCAGTAAGTGTCAGCCATGCTACAGGACGACTCCAACTGCGCGTACTTTCTTTCTCCTTTAAAATAATGGCTGCCAGTGCCATTAGGCTGCAAATGATATTAAAGACCAGATGCTGCTCCCACGTCATTTTCTCGAGAACCCCGCCGCATGAGCACGGCACGAAGTCGCTGTAGTTAAGGATCAGTGCAATATACACCGTAAAGGCGACCATCAGGCCGAACGAGGCATGCAGCCCAAGCAGTCTGGTACGGTCAAAACACAATAAGAGCACCACCGCCATTTCCACTATTATGACTGCATATGATACAAAACCTGCCCAGGCACTTAGCAGGGGAGACTGCGCGAGCTGAACCTGGAAGTTCTGAAAGTCCATGCCTTTGCTGAAAGCGGCATAGCCGAAGAGCAGTGCAAAGAACACCGCGGTGCAATAGGGCAGATAAGAAAGATTTTTTTTCATGACGTTTGTTTTAAGCAGGATACAGCAGCTGCCATTTTACTTTTTTACCGCAGTACTCCGGCACGATTTCCCCTTTGGCAATGGGGAAGGTGGTGGTAATGGTACCCACCACTTTCCAGATGCCGCTTTGCGGACATTTGCTGCCCGAGTGTACTGATTTAACTTCATTCATTGTGTCAGTGACCGGATTTAGGTGGATTCTTCCAGTTATCACGGTCTTTCGGAACATCTTTGGGAGGGTCTTTCGGCTCCTCAAATGACGTCACTGTTGCTTCTGCCTGGGAATTAACCGTTGAGGGATTTATTGTTTCATCACCTTGTCTACAGGATAGTAAGAACAGCAGAATAAATAAAAATGTCACCGATACTAAATCAATTGTTTTCATGTTTGGGATTGTTAATTTGGGTTAATAATCCCGGCCGGGTTTTTTATAGAATTCTTCAGCGAATTTATAGGGGTCGCCAGTGATAAAAAAATATTTGATGGGGTGATTTGTGAATTTTTACGCTGTGTTTTTTACGATAAGAAGCATATGTTTGAATGTATATAATTGGTTTTCAGATATTATTTCTCTCCTGTTTGAATTGTGCTCAGCGTTTTGACTTTTTCGCTCTTTTTGGATTTCTTTTTTTTTAAATTTGTTTTTACAGATGCGAATACTGATTCTGAACCCTAGCCATTATCTGCATGAAAGAACTCATTTTCTTCCTGATCCTGTTCGCCAGTCCCGTCAATGGTCAAGACTTCAATGATTACCGGATGCGTTATGACCATTATGATGAGGATGACAGTGCTGCGTTCCGATATTTACGGCCGTATATCGCCAAAGCCAGGCTGGAGAAGGATTACCGTGAACTCGCGCAGGCTTATAAAGACGCCGTAAGCTTCAGCCCTGACGGGAAAATTTCTTATGCCGACAGTATGATATGGGCAGCATCTAAGACCCGCGACCGTGACCTGCTTGCTACTGGGTATCTTACCAAAGGGACTGTATATTACTTTAATTACAGAAAGTTTAAACCCGCACTGGATGAATATCTGAAGGCATGGGAATACGCACAGCATTCAGAAAACAAATACCTTTATTATAAGAATCTGTACCATATCGGTGTGGTGAAAAGTTATCTGGGCTATTATAAAGAAGCACTGGAAATTTTCGAAAAATGCAGTGTGTTTTTCCGCAACCCAAAAGCTATACCGGAGCCGCCCAATGTAGGATTCAACAGGAAAAAGGGATACCTGAATACGCTACACCAGCAGGCAGTATGCCTTCTTCACCTAAACCGTAATCCAGAGGCAGAAGATCTCGCTGACACCGGTTTATCCAAAGTTGGTGCCGAGTCCGACTTCTATTTGGAACGGAGTAATTTTTATAAAGTAAAGGGCATTACTGCGTATCGGAAAAAGCAGGACACCCTCGCTCTGCGGTTACTGTCCATTGCACTGGCGGGGTTTGAGAAGAAAAATGATTTTACCAATGCTACAGTGGCATACTATTATAAAGGAAAAAGCGAACACCGGCTTGGAAACTCAGAAAATGCCGTACATCAGTTCATTAAAGTAGATTCGGTTTTCAGAAAGCATTTTTTCATTCTGCCCGAAGTTCGGGAGGCCTATGAATACCTTATCGTATTCTACCACAGGAGGGGAGAGCGGGAACAGGAACTGTACTATACGACCCAACTGCTGAAAGTGGATCAGATTATTTCGGCCGATTTCAAGTATCTTTCAGGTAAAATATACAAAGAGTATGATACCCCGGATCTTTTAAAGGCAAAAAAAAGGCTCGAAGCCTCTGCTCCTTACTTTTATCTCATTATTGGCGGGCTGGCCGTGTTCTCGGTCTGGCAGCTAATTTATCTTTACCGCAGGCGAAAAAAAGAGAACGCTCTGTACCGCAAATATCTGGAACTTCTTGAGCGTGCGGAAATCCAGCAGAAAGATGAGGGCATTCCCATGTCCTCAAAGCGGGATTACAAAATTTCAGACAAAGCCCTGGTCACGCTGCTACATAAACTGGAAATTTTTGAAAAAAGCAGGCTTTTCCTGGAAAAGGGACTTACCCGCTATGCATTGTCGGAAACATTGGGAACCAACGAGTCCTATCTTTCGAAAGTCATCAACACGTATAAGGGAAACAATTTCAACGGTTATCTGAATCAACTTCGAATCGGATATATCACTCAGCTGCTCCGGGAAAGTAGTAAATACCGGAATTATTCTGTAGAAGCCCTTTCCAATGAATGTGGTTTTACTGACCGGAGCAAATTTTCCAAAGCCTTTACTGAAATCAACGGTCTGAGCCCGGGTGAATTTGTTGCCCAACTTAAGCGTGAATCTTTAGAACTGTAACCTTATTACAGCAAAAACGGGAGCATTGTTTTTTTTCTTAATTTTTAATAAAAAATTATGCACGCAAAACTATGCTTCCGAAAAACAGAAAAAAGGTATGCCGCCTTATTAGAGACCCTGGAGAATATTGAAATCGATCAGGAAGGCTCGGCAACTGAAAAATATGAACAGTCGCTGATGGAGATTGACGCTGCCATAAGGGATGTAAAAGTAATGGTTGCCAAAACTGTATTCACTTCCGCTGCTGAAGAGGTGCATTTTTTCAAAAACCTGAAACCCCTGTTCATCTCCCAGTTTATCTACTTTTCAAAAGTTCTGGAGATCGAGGTAGCAAAACCCAATGCGGGCCAGCATGTGCTGAAAGACTATTACGAGGCGGAACTTCAGCAGCTTAAAAATTTTGTTGATGAGCACGGTGATTTTTATGAATATTACCGGCGCAAAGCCACGTATCTGGATCATAAGTATTTCGTTAGAGGACAGTTTGATTTTAAGATGAGCGTTGATGCCTATCTGTACAGTTTTGATGAGAACTTTACCACTTCGCATGACCATCTTATCGCACAGATCATCGCAAATGACAGGCTTGAAAAGTACCTGCTGCAGTCGATTTATCAAATTGAGGGTTATTTTTTTGAGAAGTTTTCAGACAAATCTCCTTTAACCTGGTCAGGGTCGAAATCCGGACTCATCGAACTCCTGTTTGCGCTGCATGTGATGCGTTGTTTTAACGGAGGAAATGGAGATTTCAGTGAAACCGTGAAGTTTGCTGCAAAATCTTTCAATATTGATGTCGGAAACATTTACAAAACCTTACACGAGATTAAAAACCGCAAGACTGGCCGGACTAAGTTTCTTACTGCGCTGGCAGAAAGTCTGGAGCAGCATTTTGAAAATACTTTTGATTAATTCCGGTTATTCATAATATCGCATTTTATCACTCTGAAAACCTTAATATCACCGGGTCGCTTCGTCGTTCTGCTGTGCAGGGTTTCGTCGCGGAGGGTTGCGCTGCGTTCAAGGGGTTGCTTCGTCATTTTGCTGCGCTGTATTGCCTGCAAGGACTGGTTGAGATTTGGCACCGGTACGGCTTCGCCGCGGTGAGGTTCCACCGGAGTGACAAAGACGTGTATTGAAATTGTAGGATTTGCTCAAAGGTTTGCTTTGTAATTGCGCTTCGGGTGCACCCCCCCCCCGCGAAGACGGTTACTTAAAGACCTCCATCACTTCGTCAACCGTCACCTTTCCGAAATAATCGGTTAGGTCCAGGCTGCTGAGCAGGGTGCGCAGTTCCTCTTCCTCATGCTTATGTCCGATGAGCAGGTCTGCAAGCTCTTCAATCGGTTTGGGGGCAAAGAAGTCGCCGAAAATTTTTGCTTTTTCGATCGTGCCTTTTACGACATCAAGGTGCACTTCAATAAATCCCGCCGGGACTTTGATCGCCTTCTGAAAATTGTAGTTCGGGGAAAAGCCGAAGTTCCAGTCCCAGGTCTCGTATTTTTCCTGCATCAGTTTTTCAATGCCGGCAATATCGTCTGTGGTGAGTTCATAGCGTTCCGCACCCGGATTGTTGCTGATGATCTCGTCCGTCAGCAAATTTTTGAGTTGCTCCGTGGTTGTGCCTTCCGGGAGGTAGTGGATGAGGTTGGTCACCCGTGAACGGTTGGATTTCGTGGCTTTGTCGATGAACTTCAGCGGATTGGCTTTGAGGGCTTCCCCGAGGACTTCCATTTCCGAATTCAGGAGCACGGTGCCGTGCTGTATCATCTTACCGTGTCTTGCAAGTTTGGCATTGCCGCTGAATTTTTTACCGTCCACCAACAGATCGTTGCGGCCGTGGAGTGCTGCCGGAACTCCCAAACGGTTCAGGAGCCGGAGTACCGGCTGCGTGAATACCGAGAAATCCCCGAAGTCATGATCCCCAAGCAGGGTATGGAAGGAAAAATTCAGGTTTCCAAGATCGTGGTATACGGCACCGCCGCCCGACATGCGTCTTACCACTTTAATTTCTTTATCCTGAACATAATCCAGATTGATCTCTGCCAGCGTATTCTGGAATTTCCCTACAATTATTGAAGGTGCGTTGACGTAAAGCAGGAAAATATCTTCGGTGGGGAAACGGTGGAGGAGAAATTCTTCGGTGGCAATATTGAAATAGGCATTGTGCGAAGGGGAGTCGATGATGAGCATGGGGATTGTTTTTGCAAAAATAGGGAAAAATGTTGGGTGCTGGATGAGGATGAGGATGAGGATGAGGATGAGGGGGGTGGGGTTGGGGTGCTGGATGATGGGTGTTGGGTGAGGTTAAGGTTGAGGTTAAGGTTGAGGTTGAGGTTGAGGTTGAGGTTGAGGTTGAGGTTTTAAGGTAAGTGGTCTACTTTTTTGACAGTTTGTAAATATATTTTTTTCATTTGAAATTTGCATGCGCCAACCGAAACGGAATCGGGCTCTGCTGAGGAGCAACCTGAGAGGGATAGGTTGGCCGACGAAATATAGTTTTCAAGGGCACTGCTTTTTGCGGTGCTTTTTTCTGATTATATTTCAGAAGTTCATGCCTTAAAAAAACCTTATGCTGCCTCATATTCCGATGGGGTTTTAAAGTCCAGTGCTTCGTGCGGACGTTCATAATTGTAGTCTTCTATCCAGCGTTCCGTAAGGTCTTTTACATCCTGAAGGGAGAAAAACAGGTTGGCGTCCAGCACATCTTCTCTGTAGGTTTTGTTGAAACGCTCGATAATGGCATTCTGCTGTGGTTTTCCCTTCTGGATCTTCACCCATGCAATGCCTTTCTTGTCGAGCCAATCCTGAAAAAGATGCGAAGTGAACTCCGGGCCGTTATCGGTACGGATTCCTTTGGGTTTGCCGTGCTTCTCAATCATGCACTCCAAAAAATGGATGACCGCTCTGGACGGCATGGATGTACGCGCATCAATCCCCAAACATTTTCTGTTGTACTGATCAACAATATTCAGCGTTCGAAAACGGGATCCCCTCGCCAGTGCGTCACTCATAAAGTCCATTGCCCATTCCTCATTGCGCTCCAAAGGTACAGCAATGGGATTGGCCGGGTTGTCAAACCGTTTCCTTTTCATTCTTTTGTAAAGCGAAAAACCATACTTCTGATAGACCCTTCGGATTTGCGAAGAACCGTACCCCTGGTACTTTTTACGAACCTTCACGATGACTTTCTTGCGTCCCAGCCTGCTGGTTCCCAATATCGAGGTGATGGCTTCTCGAAGTTTTTCATCTTTTTCGGGCATCGTTTTTTATAATATTTTGAGGTTCTTGAGCGTCCCATTACGCGGCACACCTTAGCATAACTTATCTCCGGTCTTTTCTCCCGAATATAAGCAATACAACGCTCCTTCTGATAAGGTGTTACCACTTTTTTGAGTTAACCTCCTTTAAAATATCAATCGAAATCTGCTGGTCCGCCACAATGCGCTTGAGACGGGCATTCTCCGCTTCAAGTTCCTTGACGCGCTGGAGTTCCGAAAGACTCATTCCTCCATACTTGCTCTTCGAGTTGTAAAATGTTTGTTCGGAGATACCGTATTCCCGGCAGATCTCCGCCACTTTCTTGCCTTCCTGCTGGCTCTGGAGCATCCTGATAATCTGAGGCTCCGTAAATCTTGATTTTTTCATTGCTTTTTCTTGATGTTAAAGTTAATACTCTAATTTTAATCTGTCTTAAAAAAGCAGCCATGTACCTGTTAACCACCCCGACCTTCCGGCAAAGCCGTAAGGCCATCCCTCCGGAGGAGGGGAATACGCGGTTTTTATTTTGGAGTGAAGGAGTTACAAATCACTTCAGGTTATTTTTCCAAAAGCCTTGGGATACCGTACCGGAATAATCTTTCGGAATATTACTATACGCTGTTTCTGCTGCTTTCCTTCATAACAAAACCGGGTTGTTCCCCCTGGAGGGGTGTCAGCGGTTCTGCCGCTGACGGGGTGGTTTCCCTTGCCTTTATTTTTCAGTCTGTATTTCAGGTTTTAATCTTTTTGATATAGGTGGACGGTGTTTCACCGGTGACTTCTTTGAACGCTGTGGCGAAACTGCTTTGGGAGATAAAGCCACTTTCCTGCGCCAGGTAGCTTATTTTATAGGTGCGGTAGCGGGGGTCGGAGTTCAGTTTGTTCAGGATAAAGCCGATCCGCAGGGAATTGATATAGCCGTTAAAGCTTTTGGCTTTGGATGTATTGATCACCGATGAGAGGTAGCGCGTATTGGTATCCAGCTTTTTGGCAAGACCAGCCAAACGGAGCTGGGGATCGAGGAAAAGTCCGGATTTTTCGAACTTCCGTAACTTTTCCAGAATCTCTTCTTCGGTTTTATCGGAAATGATAATGCCCTTTGCCTGCTCAAGGTCTGAAAGTTTTTCCTCCGGTTTTTTACCACGAAATCTATATCCGGAATACGCGATCAGCAGTAATGTTAATACCCCAATTGCGGCGACTAATTGCCTTTGCTCAGAACGGGTTTCCGCGGCGGCAGCTGCCTGTCGCTGCTCATTGTTGTCCTGAATGAGGGCGACTTTTGCGGCGCGCTTTTTCAATTGGGCATCGGACATCTCCCGGCGCAGTTTTCTGTGGTAATACAACAGGCTGTCCCGGTTCCAGTTTTTTTCGTACACGCTGATGGCATTGTTCAGCAATAAAGGCTTCAGGTTCCGGTCAAAAGACTGCTCGGCGGCTGTTTCCGAAACCGAAAGGGCGGACGTATTATCTGATTCCAGCAGATTCAGATAGACCCCGGAGGTCTGCGACAGTGGCGGACTCTTTTGCGCTGACATTACCTGACTGAAGTAGTACGCTGCCGAATCTCTGTTTGAAGTGAGGTAGCATTTGGCAATATTGAACTGAATAAAAGGCAGGCGTTCGTCATCGGCTTTCAGTTGTCGGAACACCTCTTTGAGTTCGGCAATGTTCCTGCCATTATCCCTGTTTTTATTGATCTTTACGGCAAGCAGCTGCAGATCGGGAGCGTAGTTCTTCTGCATTTCTACAGGGAGTTTCGCATAGTTTTTGCGGGCGCCGCGATAAAATTTCTGTGCTTCGTTTTGTAAATCCAGATCGCTGAAGAGGTTGGCAGCTTCGAGGCCATATTCCAATTGCAGCGCGGGATGAAAGAGATTCGGAGGTGTTTTCCGGAGGGAGATGAAAACGGACACGGCCTCCTCGTACCTGCCGAGCAGCCTGTACAGCTGAAGCTGTTTTAACTGGATGACCGCGATTTCTCCGGCAGATGAATCTTTTGCGAGGAATCCGTAAAGTTTAAGTGATTTCTGGGGATCATGAAAGCGGATTTTTGCTGCTTCCGTTAAGATTTTTTCTCTTTCAGACGTTTGTGCATACTGTGGTGCAATACTCAGTATTGTCAGAAAAAATCCCAAAAGATAGTTAAGCTTCATAAACCTCGGTCGTGCGAGGTACAAAACTACATTATTTTAAGAATTCTGCCGTTCTTAAAATTCATAAAAAAACGCTCCGGCCTAGAAGGCGGGAACGTTTTCAAAATACCCAGGATTGGTCCGGATTTATTTTTTAATGAATTTTATCTGTTTTGATGAACCGTCGTGAAGGGTCACTACTCCGAGGTACATTCCGGGAGCTAAGCGGGAAACATTGATGGTTTTCTGATCCGGAGCGAGGGTTTGGTTAAGAACCAGATTTCCGGCAAGTCCATAAATTTTTACCGCGGTGGCACGGGCATCGGTTTTAAAGTTCAGCACCTCTGCGGCAGGATTCGGATAGACACCAAACGTACTGACAGAAGGGGTATCCACACTCAAAATATTTTCAAACGGCAGTCGGTAAAATTCGGTATGGATTGGGTTCGAACCCTTTTCATACTGAACCGTCATTTTATTGAAAGTACCGTTGCCATCGGTAAGGAATGTAGATCCGATGATGTTTCCACGGGCCGTATCGCCACGGAATTCAACCAGCTTCTCCTGGGTGTCTTTCGCGACTACAAGGTTGTTGTATACAGGGCTGTTTCCGGTCTTCTGTTTGTAAACATAGGTATAGTAAAGCTGATTATCGTTTGCATACAGGTTTGGCAGCAGGGCATAGCGGGTAAGGATGGGCTGAAAAAGTACGACATCCTGGGGCAACAGGAACCGCTTTCTGTTTACGGTGGCTCCGGTTCTGCTGTATTCGTTGATTACTCCGTAGATGTTTCCGTTCTCCTCGTCTGGAGAGTCGATGCCGATGAGGTAATTAAAATCATTGCCGCGGGGGATTCTGTTGAAAGAAGCGGAGAGTTGGTCGTTGTTGTGCACCGCGTCCAAGATCAGGTCGAACGTCCAGCTTTCAATGTTAAAAAACGCTATTTTCGTTGCCATCGCTTCTTCGCCCATTAAAAATGCCAGCTGATTGTCGTGCCCCGGTATGCTGTTCATTTCCTGAAAATTGTCCACAATGTACTCATTAAGTTCATGAATCATCACGCCATCTTCATTCGCCACCCGGTAGGTGCTCCACTCATTGTCGGCGATCATGTCATAATAATACACGCCATAGGCTATTTCAAGTTTACTGTCTGTATTAAAGATGTTTCTGGAGATGTTGTAGCTCTGATCCCTGTAGAACATTCCAAATTCTGCCATCGGGATTACATAGGGGCCGGCCTCCGGGTAGCGGGTTTCAATATCCAGTGCCATGGTCTTCACTTCCTGAAGGTTGAAGTCGAGCAGTTTTACCATCAGTTTATTGTCCGGGAAAACTTCCAGCGTGGCGTTGTCCATGAATAAATGCTTGTAATGCGCCAGAGCCATATACTCCTGTCCGTCGATCTTTACAAAGTTGAAAGGAGATCCCATGAAGAATTTGATTAAATCCGCATTCAGAAGGTAGGTGTTCTGGATGTTCCAGGTGGCTACAGCAATGGCATTGATGGTTACACTGGACTCATCCGCAAAATAGGTAAAGAGTTTTTTCTTACCCTCGGCATCGGTCTTGGTTTCAGCGGCATATCCGTCTACTTTCTGCAGGATCTCCCCCTTGCTGTTTACCACCCATACTTCCCAAACCTGGTCATCCGGTCCTGGATTTACGCCTTCAAAATAGTGGAGGAAGATGAGAAATTCCCGGTCTGCATCCGTATTGAAAAATCCGGTGGAATAGTGGTTCATTACATCGACCTGATTTGCGGAAGCAGGTACCTGAATGGTAAAATTATCTACCACCTCAATATCATCACTGTAGGTTTTCACGGTATAGCTGTTGCCTGTGCGTTCTGATGAGAAGAGGATTTCACCTGTGTTTTCCGCCTTGTCGATGATGCCCCATCTTGTAATGTCGATCTGTGCGAAAGGTTCAACCTGGGTCGCAGCGCGTGCTGAAGAGGTGGTGTTTCCGCCCGTATTGGTGTTTCCGAAAGGAGAAGTTACCATCCTGGGTCTGTTGAGGTCGCGCAGATCATATTTTTTTAAAGCGCGGGATTCTTTCTTGGCCAGTTCAATACCGGGTTTTTTTGCGGCTGAAGTTTTTGGGATTTGTGCGCTTGCGACCGCGTAAGTGCAGAGCAGTGCAACGAGTGTAAATTTAAATTTCATTTTGGATCGGTTTTTTGTTGAGTGAAAAAATTTAATGCAGCAAAAAAAACAAACAGAACCGGCAAATAAAAATTAAAAACTACTGAATTTAATGAAAATTACAGAAATCCGTTACAATAAAACGCCGCATGAACTGCTGAAAATAAGTGGGTTACCTTCAGGAACTGTCATTTTTGTTTTTTTACCATGTATTTCTGAAAAAGCGCAGCAAGGGACCGGTTTCGGGAAGTTCGGGGCGGTGCGAGCCGAAGATTCTGACCTGAGTGATGAGGTAAATTCCATTTCCTGCTTTTCTTCCCCCTGTACAGTTCCCACGCAAAAAGCACAACGGTAATGAGCAGTAAAAGATAAAAAATATACTCCACCGCATGCGTTTGCTGCTCATCCTGAAGCGGCTGCCGGTTTACAAAGTTCAGGACGTTTTCAAACTGGGTGTTGCGGAGTTGGGTAAATTCCTCTGCGGCAAGGGTGTACCGGCGTTGGTAAAAGCGATACTGATCAGGCATTCCCAACGCTAAGCAGTTTTCTTTCAGCAGATCATATATTTCGGCTTTCATTTTGGGATTTGGCGCCGTATCCATTACGCTCAGAATTCTTTCCAGACTGTCTTTAGCGCTTCGGAAATCCCCTTTCAGGGAGGCAATTTTGGCGAGTCCCACGCCTGCGCTGTGGATGTATTCTTCAAGTTCGTTCTGGGTGGCAATCCGATACGCCTTCTGAAAGTTTTCTTCGGCCGGTTTTAAATGATTAAGGTCGAGTAAACAGTTTCCTTTTTCGAGAAAAACCAGGGCCAGATTGTTACGCGCGACCGGATTTTCGGGAACCGCCCGGTAAGAGGCAATTGCCATATCGTAAATCTTGATGGCGTACCCACAGTCGATTTCATCCTTGTAGCCGTTCCCTTTTATGGCATAGATATTTCCGAGGGAAACCGCCCTGGCTTCTTTTGACAGGGTAGAATGGTGAATCAGGTTTTCTGCCTTTTCGAGATAGGTTCTGGAAATCCCATTCAGGTTCGAAAGCTGATATTGTTCTCCCAAAAGACCCAATGCCCAGATTTTGTGCTGAATATTATCCGACTCCCGTGCCAGCTTCCAGGTTTCTGAGGCGTATTTCAGGGCTTCCCCGTTTTGCTGCAGTGCCGTATAGCCGTTCACCATCGTGATGAGCGCAAAAATTCTGGTTTCGGTCATTTTGGCCTTCTTATACACGATAGTGCTTAAGGCAACCGCTTTTTTCGCATCGCTGTACACGCTGCGGTTGGCCTCTTCGAGTTCGGCCGCGAACTCTTTCTTTGGCTGTGACCGGAGCTGTATGCTGAGGCCGCATAAAAAACATAAGAGTACAATTGTGCGAAAATTCTTTGATACCTGCATGCCTGTGCTTGTGTTTGTGATCTTAACCGGGTGCAAAGATAGTGTATAATCACCGGATTGGTTTAGTGGGTTAGTGGGTTAGTGGGCTAGTGGGTTAGTGGTTGAGTGGTTGAGTGGTTGAGTGTTTGAGTGGGGGATGCTGAGTTTTGGGTGCTTACACCGTCACGGCTATGCCGCAGTGAGACTCCTGCGGAGTGACAAGGTTGGGTTTTGAAAGCGCAGGATTAGTGATCGGTTATAAATGCTCGGTAGTGGCGATGATATTACAGTACACTCTTCCTGCTGCTACTCTTCATAAGAAAAACGTGCTGTTCACCTCCCCTGGAGGGTTGTCAGTGGCGCTGCCGCTGACGGGGTGGTTTCCCCTGCCTTTATTTTTCAGTCTGTATTTCAGGTTTTAATCTTTTTGATATAGATGGACGGTGTTTCACCGGTGACCTCTTTGAACGCTGTGGCGAAACTGCTTTGGGAGATAAAGCCACTTTCCTGCGCCAGGTAGCTTATTTTATAGGTGCGGTAGCGGGGGTCGGAGTTCAGTTTGTCCAGAATAAACCCGATCCGCAGGGAATTGATATAGCTGTTAAAGCTTTTGGCTTTGGATGTATTGATCACCGATGAGAGGTAGCGCGTATTGGTATCCAGCTTTTTGGCAAGACCAGCCAAACGGAGCTGGGGATCGAGGAAAAGTCCGGATTTTTCGAACTTCCGTAACTTTTCCAGAATCTCTTCTTCGGTTTTATCGGAAATGATAATGCCCTTTGCCTGCTCAAGGTCTGAAAGTTTTTCCTCCGGTTTTTTACCTATGCAAATATAAAATATTTATCTGAAAGTTGATGCGTACGGGTCATGAAATCAACTGTTTGCAGAAAATAATAATGAAAGAACGTTAAGGTCTCTATATAATTGATTACGATATCCATCGAATCTATTTGTGAATTATTACCATGGTCCTTTCGCTGCTTTTCAATAAGGGAATTTTAAATCCCAAACGGTCCCGGTTTTTAATTTTATTTTTTTATCTTTGTGAGGAATTTTAGTAGCAATTATTTAAAAGCTCTTTCCGGATGGTCATCATACGTGAAGGGCTTTTTTTTGTGACTGCACGGATCCGGAGACCTCAGTACCGGAGTTTAAACGGCGGGTGCTAATTTGGCTGCTTCTTTCTTGTTCCTGCTCCTGCATTCACGTCTGCGGGCTGTTTTACCATTTGTTCTACGGAATCCTTTATGACGATAATCTCTGCGTTCGAGATGAACTGGGGATTGGTGATAAAAGCATTTCCTGATACAATATCTTTCCTTTCGGTATCGTTTGAGTGCTGTCGTGCAAGGTTCCAGATTTGTATCCTGCGGGCACTAACAGTTCGCCTGCACCAAATCAGATTTTCAACGGAGTATTCACTGGAGTTCCCAATAACGGCGTTATTCAATTTCCGTTACAATATAAAAGCCAAACCGGCATTTCTACTGGTAACGGCTATAATCTGATCGGAAATCCTTATCCGTCGAATATTGATTTGACCAGCTTTATGCAGCAAACAGCGCTAATATCTATAAAACGGTATGGTTCTGGGTAAACGACAGCAATGTTTATTACCAGACCGGCAGCGGTTACACAGGCAACGGCTACGCGGTATATAACGGTACCGGAGGCAATGGAGGTACCACGGACAGTAATCCTAATAATGGTATCGCACCGGACGGAATTGTAAAAGTTGGCCAGGGATTCATCGTGCAGATGAAAAACCCACCGGCAACCAATCCACCAGCATTGGCGACCGTAACTTTCAATAATTCAATGCGGGTCTCAACACCGGGTACCTTTTATTCCAAAGGAGGTGAAGGAAAAGACCGGTTCTGGCTGAAGCTGATTTCACCGTCGAATATAGTAAATACCCAACTTATTGGTTATATCAGTGGAGCAACAAATGATTATGAGAAGGATTTTGATGCGGAAGCAATGAGCCTGAGTTCAGATTTATTCTATTCGAAACTCGGAGACAGACGTCTCGTTATTCAGGGGGAATCAACTTTCAGGAACAGCGACCTTGTAATCCTGGGGGCGAATATTTTTCAGGATGGCACCTATACCATCGCGTTGAAAAATGTGGAAGGTGTTTTTGCCGGAGCTCAGGATATCTATCTTAAAGACAATCTACTGAATACCTATACGAATTTAAAAGAGAGGTCTTACAGCTTTACCGCAAGCAAAGGTATCAGCGAAGGGCGTTTTGAAATTGTTTACACTCCCGAAACCAAATTAGCGACGGGTACAACAGGAGCTGAAGACCTTAAAGTTTATCGCGATGGGAATGACTTCGTTGTTGTTTCTTCAGGTAAAAAAATCACCGGGCTTGAGTTTTATGACAGTGCCGGAAGACTGGTGTACCGCAGCAGACCGAATCAGTTTGAAATGCGTATCAATACCTCTACTCTAACCCCTGGGGTTTATGTATTTAAAATAGACCGAAATGGAACTATTTCCTCAAAGAAGGTGATGAAATAGATTTTCTGTAATATTTCTATAATCTCCCAAACCATTCTCATGGTTTGGATTTTTTTATTTCATCTTTTTTTAGAAGATGGTTTTTTTCATTAATGGCTTTACATACAATAAAATCTCATCATCATGATTCTAAATTTTATTGCTGATGTAAAGATCAACTAAGATGAAGGGGGATTGCCTCTGTTACGAGACGCCCGAGATCTCACTGTCGGGGCTTGGAAATTGTAATTTTATCTTTGAGTTGTACGTAATCCCAGATGTATTATAGTAGTCAGATGTGTGTAATCATTAATAATGCGTTAATTATTCCGACCGATTGGTTCTAAAAATGAACCAAATGATAAATTTTTGAAAATATTTTAAAAACAATTCAAAGCGATACAAAAAAGATGTAAATTTGCACCTCTAAATCACTACAACTGCCTATTATTAAATTTGTTATGCTATGAAAACAACTTTATACTCTTTTTATAAATCTCTGCTCGCAGCACTCCTGCTTTTTGTTTCCGTCGCAGGGTGGGGGCAAACCGTTATTGATAACTCTGCTACGGGCTCCAACGGAACCATTCCCACTGGCTGGACCGGGCAGAATAATGTTACTGGTCAGGACATATCCCAAAAGGGGAGCGGCGGTTATTACCTGGTAGAGAAAACCAATACTGCAACCGATTATCTGGTTTCCAATACCTATGACCTCTCAGCATACACTTCTGTAACGATAGAAGTAAGTATTGCCACTTACGGGGCTTCCTCAACTACAAATCTGGAGGCACAAATCTCGACCAATGGGGGAAGCACCTGGACGACTACGGCTACCTCAGCTGGATCAGTAAAAAGTTCTACTTTTATAGACACCACGATTGGTTTTTCCGGCATCTCTCTTACGGCAAACACGAAATTCCGTTTTTACGATCCGGTAGCCGGAGTTCCCAGTGTACGGATAAAGAGCATCGTGATCAAGGCATCCGGTTCTGCTTGCACCACACCTACCCAAAGTTTTGATTCTGCTTCGGTAACAAAAACTATGGGAGATGCTCCATTTACCAATACATTTACTCCTAACAGTTCAGGTACGGTTACTTACAGCAGCAGCAATACAGGAGTTGCTACGGTAGATAGCACCACCGGTCAAGTTACTTTGGTCGGTCCGGGAACTGCAAATATTACGGCAACTACAGCAGCTAATGGGACTTATTGTGCAGCTACCCAATCCTACACGCTGAACGTAACCATCCCGGCTTGTACCGGTCCGACTACGGCTGCCTCGGCCTTTACCTCCAACACCCCCGACCCCAACACTCCCGGCACGGTAGCCCTGGGCTGGACGAGCGGCAACGGCACCAACCGCGTGGCTTTTGTAAAAGCCACCGCATTTACCGCTGCCACGCCTGCCAACAATAACACCTACAATCCTGACCACATTTTTACCGGCGCGGGTACGGCCTTCGACGGCGGCAAGACGGTGTATAACAGCAATGGCAGCAGCGTAAGTGTAACCAACCTGACGCCCAACACGGCCTACAACGCCAAAGTGTTTGAATATCTGGGTGCGGCGGGCAGCGAATGCTATAACACGACGCCGCTTTCGGGCTCTTTCACTACCGTATCCAACGCGCCGGGCGTTCTGGATGCCTCCAACCTGGCGGATGTTTCTTTTGATGCCAACTGGACGGCTCCTACCGGCAACGGCAGCGCGGCTTATACCTATACGCTGGAGTATTCTACGAGCAGCACTTTTGCAAGTAATGTTACCGCTATTACAAACATTGCCTCCGGCACGACTACCCGGGCGATTTCGGGCCTTACACCGGCCACGAACTATTATTACCGCGTAAAAGTGGTGAATGCCGGCGGCTCCTCTGCCTGGTCAGCTACCAAGCAAACCACCACAAAGCCTTCTGCACCTCCGGCTCCGGGCGCACCTACGCAGGCCTGCGGCAGCACTACTTACCCGGCTTATGGCTCAGGCGCTCCGTATAATACCTATTACTGGCAAACAACAGCCAACGGCAACAGCACGGCTAATCCGGGAACTTCTTTCTTCACAGTGACTGCCTCCGGAACTTATTATGTGCGTGCGTTGAGCGGCGCTTCCAACTGGTCGGCGGCTACTCCGGTAAATGCTGTTGTGATTAACAATCCTGTGATTACGGCACAGCCTGCCAATAAGACCGTGGCAAACGGCAACACGGCCACCTTCAGCGTTACTGCAACCGATGCGGGCAGCTATCAGTGGCAGGAAAACAACAGCGGCGGCTGGGTAGACATTACAGACGGCGGCAATTACAGCGGCGCAACTACAGCTACGCTGAGCGTTGCCAATGCGAATATCGGGATGGATGGATATACCTACCGCGTAGTGGTGGGCGGTACGGCTCCCTGCAACGGCACGGTTACTTCCAATGCGGCCACCCTTACCGTTACCGTGGTAACAGGGTCTGCCGCTTATTTCCGCAGTGCCGATACGGGCAACTGGACAAACATTGCGACCTGGCAGTCCTCTCCGGATAATGTAAACTGGTATCCGGCTACGGCTGTGCCTACCAGCAGCGCCACGCAGATAGACATCCGAAGCGGGCATACCGTAAGCGTAACCACTGATTCACAGAACGGCAAAAACATCCACGTGTACGGAACGCTTTCGCTGGAAGAGGTTTTTGCAGTTGCAGATGACGGCACAGCGGCCTACGACCTAACGGTAGAAAACGGCGGGATACTTTCCTTCCCGAACACCAAAGACTATACCCCTACGTTTGGCGCTGGTGCAACAGCCCTTTACCGTGCAACCTCGCTAACAAGTTTTGTAAATACAAGCGTTGTAGGAAATGTGCTTACGGATAACGGTGGTTCTGGTACAAAGATGTATTTTGAAAGCGGAGCGAGGTTTACCGTTTCTATTAGCGGATCAAATTCCCTCAAGAGTTCCGGCGTAACCTATTTCCCGAATGCAGACGCGAACACCACGCCTATCCTGCAAATTGCTACGGGTATGGCGCAGATGAGCTCGGCTGATAAAAACCCTACTGTTATTAACGGCAGGCTGGAGGTTGCGTCGGGGGCAACATTTACTTCTTCCAATGGCGGTGACCGGACTTTCCGGGATGGCATTATCAATAATGGAAGTTTTAGCGGCGGAACGAGTAATATTTATATTACCGGCACCAATGCCCAATTGGGTGGTACTGGCACTACTACGGTTGGAACAAATAACAGTTTGATAATTGATACCGGTGCAGTAGCCACACAGGTTACTCATATGGCAATTACCGATGGTACTGTTACTGTAAAAGGTACGCTGAGCAATTCAGCTCATGCTTATAAAATAAATGCAAATGTAAATATTGCGGCCGGAGGCAAATTTGTTACTTATTCGGAAGGAGGTTTCTTTGGTGGTCCCAATTCAGCAATACAGGAAAAAACACCTGAACTGAATACAGGCTCCACCGTAGAATATTCACGAGCAGGCGATCAAACAATTACCAATGCTCCTGTTACCACTCCTTCGGGTGCGAATTACCAAAATCTTGTGGTGTCAGGATCAGGAAAAAAGACTACAGCTCCAGGTAGCATTACAGTAAATGAAATGACAAAGGTTACTTCTGCAGATGCTGAACTTATAGTACCAACCCCTTTGGATAATACAAAAATACCTAATGTATTTTATGCCTTGGGTGGAATTAATAACCAAAATGGAGGGAAGTTTATTCTTGCCAATGATGCACTTCTGATTCAACATACCGCAAACCGTGATAACGCAGACAATGCAAATGCATCTATTCAGGTTCGCAGACTGTTTACCTGGTCTGATAGTGATAGAAAGGAATACAATTATCTTTCTTCCCCGGTAAAAGGCCAGAATATGAAAGAAATCTTTGGCGGAGACGCAACGAATGTGCCTTCTGTACTTAAATTGAATGAAGCAACCAATCTATTCGTAAATGCCTCAGTAGCGGATTATGCCCAACAGGGAAAAGGTTTTGCCGTAAAAGAAGCTGTAAAAGGATATAATAACGAAACAGCACAGTTTGTTGGAAAACCGAACAACGGAACATTTACCACCCCAATTACGAAAACAGTGGCAAGTCGTGGCTGGAATTTGATTGGGAATCCTTATCCATCCAATTTGGATTTGCAGCAATTCTATGAAGATAACGTAAAAGATAACCAACATAAAATACTTCCTGAATTCCGATACTGGGACAACCGAATGAATAATACGTATACGCAGTACGGAGGTGCCTACCAAGGGTATAGCTATGCGATCTACAATGCAAATAGTAGGGAAGGAAATCCAGCACCCGGTGGTGATCCAGGTGATCCTTCTTCTGAACCTATCTCTGACACTGCTGATCCAGATCTTTATCGTTATGCTAAAGTAGGTCAGGGCTTTGTTGTCCGTGCTGCAGCTATGGGATCTGCGAATTTGGAATATAAAAACACCCAGCGTACCTTAACGCAACCCGATCGAGGTTTCTTCGGAAGAAATGAGATACAGAAAGACCGCTACCGCTTACAGCTCATCACCCCGGATTCGTTGACGATGACACAGACAATTTTGTACATTCCGAACGGCTTGAATTCGGTAGGTTTGGAAGATTCCAAACATCCAAGTACCAATGCTTCTGATGCCTTTTATAGTATGGAGGAAACAAGCAAATTGTTGATCAATGCAAAAGCTCCATTCCAGATAACGGATAAAGTACTGCTAGGCAACAACCATTTTATTGCAGGCGTTTATAAGATTCGTGCCGTGAACAGGCTAGGGATATTTGCCAACGGACAAGCCATTTATTTGAAAGACAAAAAGCTGAATGTGATGGCAGATCTTACGCAAGGCGATTATACCTTCACCTCAGAAGCCGGACTATTCAGTGATCGTTTCGAAATCGTGTACCAACCCGAAACAGTTTTGGCCACGGAGGGTACCACAAAAGTAAGTTTGGAGGTGTACCGCGATGCAGGAGATTTCGTGATTCGGTCTTCGGAAAAAGCTATTGAACTTATGGAATTGTACGATGCTTCGGGCAGATTAGTGCTAAGCCAAAAAGGCAACGGCAAAGAACTTCGCTTTGCAGCAGCAACACTCGCTGAAGGAATATACGTGGTAAAAACCCGCTTGAAAGACGGGCAGGAACTGACGAAGAAAATAAGAAATAAATAGGTGAAATTTTAATGAAAAAAAATAATGATTTCTTCTTTTTATCCTTTATAATATTATAATAGAATTAAAATTAGAGATGATTATTTTTTTAAATAATTATTATACCTTTGTCAAAATTAAAGTAATAAAGAAAATAATGCGGAAAATAATAGCTTTTGTTATACTTTTTATATCATTAGTCGTAAATGCACAAGGACCTAATCGTTTTTCTGAGAACGAAGATGCAGCATCAATCAATGCAATGGAATCTTCTTCAGGAGAGATGACTCAAGAATCAGATGATGAAAATGCCCCAAACCCTTCACCTGTTCCCATCGACGACTACCTACCAGTATTGCTGATTACCGCAGTGGGAATTATCGTACATGCCGGTTGGCGTAAAAGAAAACAGACTGCTTAAATACTTATTAAAAACTCGAAAGCAGTTTCGGGTTTTTTTGGCTTAATGAAATTAAGATTCGTGTACAAAAATGTAATTAAACCCGTTATCGATGTGGCGATTGCCTCAATAGCACTTCTTCTCCTAAGTCCTGTAATGCTGGTGATTGCGCTGATGCTTGTGGCGAACAACCGAGGAACTCCTTTTTTTGTACAAAACCGTCCCGGAAAAAATGGAAAAATCTTTAGGATCATCAAGTTTAAAACGATGAACAACAAAAAAGATGCTCAAGGTGTACTGCTTCCGGATTACCGCAGATTAACATTCATGGGAAAAATCGTAAGAAAAACTTCCCTTGATGAGCTTCCCCAACTGATCAATGTTGTAAAAGGCGACATGAGCCTTGTCGGTCCGCGCCCTTTGCTTCCTGAATATTTGCCACTTTACAATGCCGAGCAGGCGAAAAGACACGATGTGAAACCTGGGATTACCGGATGGGCACAGGTGAATGGACGAAATGCATTATCCTGGGAAGAGAAATTTGCTTATGATATAGAATATGTAAACCACTTATCTGCAGCTTTGGATGCAAAGATTGTTTTAATTACCTTGAAAAAAGTAGTCGCAAGACACGGAGTGAACGCTAATAATTATGTAACGATGGAAGCTTTTAAAGGGAACAGGTTATGATATTGTATGGAGCAAGAGGTCATGCAAAGGTGGTGTATGATTTAATTTTGTCCAATAACCACCTGTTGGAATATTTGGTTGACGATCAGCCCCATGAAGAGTTTCCGCACCGGCTGAATATTTACAAACCGACTCGGGAACTGATCGAAGATAAAAAAGTAATTATCGCGATTGGAGATAACCATATTCGCGAAAAAATATACCATCAGATTAAGAACTGGTGCGAGTTTGAAACCATTCATCATACCAGCGCTTTTGTTTCCCGTTTTTCGGAGGTAGGAGAAGGTACAGTGATTATGCCGCAAGTGTGCATCAATGCAGATGTGAAAATAGGTGACCATTGCATTATCAATACCGCCTCCACCATAGAACACGATTGTGTGATTGAAGATTTTGTACATATTTCCCCCAAAGCATCATTGGCTGGAAATATTACCGTAAAGAAAGGAGCACACGTAGGAATTGGAGCCAATATCATTCAGGGGGTTACCGTAGGTGAAAATGCGTTGATAGGTGCAGGAACAGTAGTTTTGAGAGATGTTCCAGCCCATGCGGTAGTGGTAGGAAACCCTGGAAAAATCATTAAAATGAAGAATACCAATAATGGAGAATAAAAAAATCTGGCTATCTTCTCCCCACATGGGTGGAGGAGAGATGAAATATATACAACAGGCCTTTGATGAGAACTGGATCGCGCCGTTGGGTCCGAATGTCAATGGTTTTGAGCACGATTTGGAATCTTTTTTGGATGAGGAAGTTTATGTGGCGGTGCTGAGTTCGGGAACGGCTGCCATTCATTTGTCCTTGGTTTTGCTGGATGTGAAGCCTGGTGATTATGTGATTTGCCAGTCGCTCACCTTTTCTGCATCCGCGAATCCCATCGTCTATATGGGAGCTACTCCTATTTTTGTCGATAGTGAAAAAGATACCTGGAATCTTTGTCCGAACGCGGTAGAAGAAGCCATCCAGTACGGAATTGCACAAGGGAAAAAACCAAAGGCGATTATTGCAGTTTCTCTTTATGGAATGCCCTACAAGGTTGATGAAATTACTGCCCTTTCGAAGCGGTACGATATCCCGGTGATTGAAGATAGTGCCGAAGCTTTGGGAAGTACTTATAAAAACAGAAAATGTGGAACTTTCGGTGATCTTTCCGTATTAAGTTTCAATGGAAATAAAATTATCACCACTTCCGGTGGGGGCGCCTTGATTTTGAAAGATCCTGCATTTAAGAAAAAGGCAGTTTTCCTTTCCACGCAGGCAAAAGACGATGCTCCACACTACGAACATACCAATATCGGTTACAACTACCGCATGAGCAATATTTGTGCAGGTGTTGGCCGAGGACAGATGGAAGTATTGGAAGATCGGGTTGCCCAAAGAAGAGCTAATCACGAACGTTATCAAAAATTATTTGCCAATCAACCTCATTTTACCCTTCATCGGGAGCCCAATTCTGATTATTTTTCAAACCACTGGTTGAGTGTCGTGTTGGTCAGTGAGGATTCTCGCATCAGTGCTGATGAGATTCGCCAACTTGCGCAGGAGCAAAATATTGAGACGCGCCCGATTTGGAAACCCATGCATCTTCAGCCTATTTTTAAAGATACCCTTTACTTCGGCGGTGATTTTTCAGAACAGTGCTTTAATAGAGGACTTTGTCTTCCTTCCGGTTCCAATCTTACTGAACAGGATTTTGAAAAGATTGAAAAATTGTTTTTAAAGGTATTTGAATTAAACTAAAATTATTGATTCACGTAGTTAAATTTCGTATCATTGCGTAATGATCTACCTAAAGCATTTTGGCATGAAATCAAACTCTCTGATGGTCACCATTAATTTTATGTTATGAGTTTTCGCAGAAATCTGAAAAAAAAAAATATATAGCGGAGATAATTTTATTAACCTTTCAGATGTGCGTTATTTGCCTCGGTGGGTTATTTTAGTTATTGATATTTTACTTGTTGCGGTATCTATTTCCTTTTCATGTTATCTCATTGAAAAACTGAGTTACAGTACTCAATTTGTTTTTTACAATGCGCTGCACATGTACCTGATGATTCTTGGCGTGAGCATTGGGTTTATGGTTATTTATCGTACCTATTCCGGGATTATCCGGCATTCTACCTTTATCGATTTATTCAAATTATTTTTGGCTACTTTCAGTACCACGATTTTCGTGGGAATCGTCAGTTATAGTTTTAAATTAATGACTGGACAGCGGATGATCCAAATGTCGATTCCGTTTTTAGCTGTTTTTTTTGCCGCTTCTTTTATTCTTCTGTTTCTGTTCCGTTTGTTTGTGAAGGAATTTTTTCATCTGATCAGAGAATTTCGCCGCAGCACCTTACGAAAAAGGATTTTGGTTTTAGGTATTGATGAGCAGGCGGTTGCAGTAGCTCGTGCCATACTCGATAATCCTAATTTGCCTTATCATATCGTAGGATTTCTCACCCAGCGCCACGATATTAAAAGAGCACATTTGTTGGGGAAACCGATCTATAGTGTAGAAAAAATTCAAAACAATACGAAGGATGATTTACTACTCGATGGTATTCTGCTAGTGAAAGAAATGATGTCCAAAGAGGAAATGAACAACTGGGTGACTTTGTTCCTGGAAAAAGATCTTCAGGTGTTTACCTCACCTTCGGTACAGAAACTTGGTGATGCGGATTTGGAAGGTTCTATTCGATCACTCCAAATTGAAGATTTGCTGAACAGAAAGCCAATCACCATCGTCAATGATGATTTGAAAATTCGTCATTTACAAAAATCAGTCCTAATTACCGGCGGTGCAGGATCCATCGGAAGTGAGATTGTACGACAGGTTGCTACGCTGAATCCGTCACTTATTGTGGTTTTGGATCAGGCGGAGACTCCACTTTATGAAATTGAAATGGAGATGAGAAGCAAATTTCCGTACATTAATTTTGAATTCATCCTTGCCGACATTTCGAACAGGCACCGCATTGAACCGCTATTCGAGAAATACAATTTCTCCATGGTTTATCACGCGGCAGCTTACAAACACGTTCCTTTGATTGAGGAGAATCCGCATGAAGGCGTGTTGGTGAATATTTTGGGAAGTAAAAACCTTTCCACCTTAGCCAGCAAATACGGAGTAAATCGCTTTGTGATGGTTTCCACTGACAAAGCGGTAAAACCAACCAATGTAATGGGAGCAACGAAACGTTCCGCCGAACTTTTTGTACAAGCGTTACAAAATACACCGAACAACAAGACGAAATTCATCACCACCCGTTTCGGAAATGTACTGGGTTCCAACGGTTCGGTGATTCCACACTTCAAAAAGCAGATTGAAAAAGGCGGTCCGGTGACCATTACGCATCCCGATATCGTAAGATACTTCATGACTATTCCCGAAGCATGTGATTTGGTATTGCAGGCCGGAACCATGGGGAAAGGAGGTGAGATTTTCGTATTCGATATGGGGGAACCGGTGAAGATTCTGGATCTGGCAAAAAGAATGATTAAACTTTCCGGGTTGGAGCCCAATTTGGATATTAAGATTATTTATACCGGATTGAGACCTGGGGAAAAACTCTATGAAGAATTGCTGAGTGATGACGCCAAAACGCTCGCCACCCACAATGAAAAGATTTTAATATCGAAAGACCCCAATATGGAATTCGAGGAAATCGAGAAGTACACCAATCAAATCGTTAAAGCTGCCTTAAGGAGGGAGAAGATCCAAGTGGTACAAATTTTGAAAGAGATTGTTCCCGAATTTAAGAGTAATAATTCAATATACGAAGTTTTGGATAAGTAATTAAGAATTGTATATTTGCAAACCTCGACATTTTTTAAATGGTACCCATGAATAAATACACATTTGTCCTTCTTTTTTTCCTCATTCTTACGCTTACTTCCTGTAAAACCAAGGAAAAAGTAAGTGAATTAAATTACATGCAGAATGTAGAGCAGGTCGCTACGGAAACCTCAATGAAAAGTGCCTTAAACACCATCCAGAAAGGAGACCAATTGGTTATTTTTGTGAGTGCGGAAAACATGGAAGTCGTAAAACCATTCAACAATGCCGAAAAGGTATATTTGGTTGACTCTGACGGAAATATCGATTTTCCTGTTCTTGGAAAATTATCTGTCGAAGGAAAGACGCTGGAAGAATTCCGTAGAGAATTTACGGGAGATCTTACTCAATATATTAAGAATCCTACTGTTTCCGTAAAATTGGCCAACTTCAAAGTTACATTCCTGGGAGAAGTTGCACGCCCTGGACAAGTTTCAGTTCCGGAAGGTCAAACTACGTTGCTCAATGCATTGGGGTTGGTGGGAGATGTAACGATGCATGCTAAAAGAGATGACATCCTTCTGGTGAGAAATGTAAATGGTACTATCGAAAAGGCAAGAATAAACCTGATGGACGCTAATTTTATCAATTCGCCCTATTTTCACCTTAAGCAGAACGATGTGATTTATGTTTCCGCAAATCAGAACAAGGAAAAGATAGCGCGACAGGATCCGAATACCGGGATTTATATGGCAGTAGCAGGGATGGTGATCGGATTGGCAGGTATTTTTATCACAATTTTTAAGAATTAATTTTACATATCAAATTAAATGAGTCAAATTACTAACTCTGAGGAAGAATATTCAGAAGAAATTAATATTAAAGAATTACTACAACCATACCTGAACAAATGGAAACTGTTTGCTCTTTCTACTATATTAGCATTAGGACTTGCAATTTATTATATTAAAAGTACCACTCCTACGTATCAAATGAGATCTACAATTCTTATAAAAGATACCAAAAAATCAGCTCTTGATTTTGGGATGATGAGTGAATTATCTAGCTTCGGGGGAAGATCAAGCAGTACAATCAATAATGAGATGGAATTATTGAAATCTAAGCGGATCATGCGGGAAGCTGTAGAATTATTAGGTATTCAAACTAAAGTTTTTTCTAAAAAGGGACTTATTAAAAGTGAACTTTATCAAAGTTCGGCACCCTTTATAGTTAAAGTGATTAATGAAAAGGAGATTGGTCCGGATGATAAAATTAAACCTGTATATGTTAAAATTAAAGGTGATCAATTAGAGCTTACTTCTGATAATTTTAAAACTTCAATTAACACTACTTTTAATAAAACTATTGGGCTTCCTTATGCCAATTTGATGATTTTGAAAAATCCTCATTTTGATCAAAAGAACGCCAAAAAACTCGGTGATTTATCGTTTACATATTCTCCAATTGAAAGTGCAGTTACAGATTTGCAGAAAAAATCTGATATTAGCCTTGTTGATAAAGATGCAACAGTGGTAGGGCTAGATATTAAATATACAAATATCGAAAAAGGAAAGGCCATTATTAACAAGTTGATAGATGTTTATAATGAAGATGCCATCAAAGACAAAAACTCAGAATCTAAGAAAACAAAAGAATTCATTGACGAACGTTTAGCTATTATTTCTGGTGAGTTGGGTCAGGTAGAAGCCCAAAAGGAAAATTTCAAAGTTGCTAATGAGATTACTGATATTTCAACAGAAACTCAATTAAATCTTGGTAATTCTGCAGCGACAAGAGCAAAACTAATCGATCTTGAAACCCAACTGAGTATTAATAATGATCTCATCAGTTATATGTCTAAGCAAGGGGCTACTCAGGTTCTGCCTTCAACTGTTGGTCTTAGTAATCCCACCTCTTCCGCTAATATTGTTACGTATAATGAATTGGTCATGCAGCGGAATAGATTACTCGAGAATGCCACCCCTCAGAACCCAACAGTTGTTGAACTTACTAAGCAAATTGCAAATGTAAGAGCAGCTGTGATGGATAATCTAATAAAGAACCGAGCGAGCCTTAATGAAATGAGAAGCCAAATGCTTAGTGAGCAAAGTGTTTTAAAAGCAAAAATAAGTAAGGTTCCTTCGTGGGAGAAAATGTTTAGAAATATAGAAAGACAACAATCAATAAAGGAAAATCTATATTTAATTTTGTTGCAAAAACGTGAAGAAACTGCTATTTTATTGGCTAATACAACACCGAAGGCTAAAGTTTTAGATTATGTATTTGCATCAGAAAAGCCGGTTGCTCCTAAAAAGCTTTTTATACTAGGAGGGGCGTTGCTATTTGGTTTGCTTCTTCCTTTTCTTTACATTTACTTAAAAGGACTTCTGAAGGATATGATCAGCTCTAGACATGACTTGGAGCGATTAACAAAAACGGATATTATAGGCGAATTACCTACTTTAACCAAAGGAGAAAGTGAATTGGTCGTGAAAAATGATCTATCACCTAAAGCAGAGGCATTTAGAATATTGATTACAAACATGAATTTCATGTTGCCTAAAAAAGAAGGTGGTAAGGTTGTTTTTGTAACATCATCTGTAAAAGGTGAAGGGAAAACTTTTACATCGGTCAATTTGGCTCTTACTCTTGCAAGTCCATCTACGAAAGTAGTGATTATTGGCGCTGATATCAGAAATCCTCAATTACAACGATATAATCCTGAAAGAAGAGGAGTTGATGGGTTGACAGAGTATTTATATGATCACTCAAAGAGGATTCAAGATATTGTGCATGTTTCTTCCTTCAATCCTAATTGTGATATGATTTATTCAGGAAGTATTCCACCTAATCCGACAGAATTATTGACCAATGGAAGATTACAACAACTTATTGAGGAACTAAAGCAAGATTATAATTATGTTATTGTCGATACTGCACCACTGATGCTTGTTACAGATACTTTCCTGTTTTCTGACATGGCCGATGCAACACTTTATGTTACCCGATCTAACTATACGCAGGATTCGCTTATCGGATTTGCAAATAATGCCATTAAACAGAATAAAATCAAGAATGTCGCTTTTGTTATTAACGATGTAAAGAAGGAGAACTTTAGCTATGGCAATAAGTATGGATATGGATATAAGGAAACAGAGCCGAAAAAATGGTGGCAATTTTATAAATCATAAAAGATAGTGTCTTCCCTTAAGCTTACGAAGATTATAGATTTATTTAACCGTCATAAAAAGGTAGTGGAAAACTACTTTTTTATGACGGTTTTACAAGTTATCAATTCGCTGTTTTATGTGATGATTTATCCTTATCTCATCAGAACTTTGGGTGCGGAATCTTATGGACTTTATATTTATGCATTGTCGATAGTTACCTATTTTATTTTCATCGTCAACTTCGGGTTTGATCTTCCTGCTACTAAAGCAGTTGCCCAGGAAAATGATAATCCAACAGCCATAGCTAATGTTTTGTCATGTATATTTACCGCTAAAATTTACCTGCTTTTTCTTTCGGTACTTATATTTTCCATTTTGCTGATTACTGTGCCATTTTTGAGGGAGCATTATTTACTATTTATCATCGTATTTGGGCAAACTATTAATTTTGCTTTATTTCCCACTTATTATTATCAGGGAATGCAAAAAATGAAAACGGCAACCATTATTCAGGTTGTCTTTAAGCTGCTTTCCTTACCCTTTATTTTTGTATTGGTAAAATCATCAAATGACTTGTCAGGATTTGCTATTATTACTACAACTACCATGATTATTGGAGGGTTGGTTGCATTTTTGATGGTTGTTTTCGTGGATAAATTAAATATAAGATGGGTGAGTTTTTTGGAATTAAAAAAGTGGTTCAAAGAAGCATTTCCTTTTTTTCTCAGTAATTCTGTAGGGACTTTAAAGGAACAAGGGATTCCCATCATCGTAGGTGCATTTTTCGGAATGAGAGATGTCGCTATTTACGACTTAGCAAATAAATTAATCATTATCCCCCGAACGGTTTTAATGAGTTTAAATGCGGCGTTGTTTCCCAAAATAGTGATGGACAATAATAAAGCTACGATTAGGAAAATTATTAAGTACGAATTTCTAATTGGCTTTGCAGTCATCGCATTAATTATCGCATTCGGATATTGGTTAATTCTTTTTTTAGGAGGAGAAATGATGACGGATGCTTATCCTCTCGCAATTGTCTTAAGTGTTACAGTTTTAAGTTGGCTGGTTGTTGGGGCTATTATTAGTTTTCTTTTCATTCCAAATCATAAATATTATTTGGTTACGATCAACCAGATTATCGCACTCGCTGCGGTTGCCGTGTTTATCCTGCTAGGATTTTCAATTAAAATAAGTATTTTTGTTCTGGTAGGAGCCTTAGCTTTTTCAGGAATAGCGGAAATTATTTTTTGTTTATATCAAACTAAAAAGTATAAATTTTTATGAAGTACGATGTAAGTGTTTTAGTTCCTGTACATAATGTTTCAAAGTTTATAGAACGGTGTCTTCGCACTTTGTTCGGTCAGACGTATGATAATATACAATATATTTTTGTTAACGATTGTACTCCCGATCAGTCCATTGAAATTATAGAAAAGGTATTGAACGAATACCCGCAAAGGAAAGAACATGTAAAAATCATTAATCACGATAAAAACAGGGGACTAGCCGCTGCAAGAAATACAGGAATTGAAAATGCAGAAGGAGAGTATGTTCTCCATATTGACAGTGACGATTATATTGAGCTCGATATGGTAGAACTAATGTTCGGAAAAGCTAAGGAAGAAGATGCTGATATCGTGGTTTGTGATTTTAATATAAAATGGAAGCAAACACAGAAAATAGCTTCTCAGCATTTTACTGACAAAGATCAATACCTCCGAGATATTCTTAACACTAAGGCGATGCCGGGAGTTGTAAATAAATTGATAAGAAGAAGTTTATACCTAAATAACAACATTTTTCCATTTGAAGGAATAAATTTAGGAGAAGATTATGTAACTACTCCAAAATTAATATCAAAGGCAAGACGAATTTCCAAGGTGAATAAACCATTATATCATTATATTCAATATAATGAAGGTTCTTATACCGCCATAATGAATCAAAAAGCAATAGATGATTTATGGTTTGTATTAAATGAGTTGTATAATTACTTTAAATCTACTAAAGAGTTCTCACTTTTAAAGAATGATCTTCTTAAGGGACAATTGATTAAGAAGCTTGATGTCGTTGGTAGAGTGAATAATGAGAAAAGAAGAGAAATATTCGAAACTTTTTCTGAAGCAAATACTGTTGCATCTGAAGCCGATTTGTCCTTTCGCCAAGCGATTACTTATAAATTATGTGCTAGTAACCAATATCAATTGCTAAACTTATTTTTATCCACTTTTGATAAGTTTTTTAGATTGGTGCAAAAATTAAAAGGGAGATAAAAATGAAATTAGTACTAAATATCTTTTTTTGCCTTCTAGCTGGTTTACTGGTTTATGCCGCGCCAAATACCTATGATTATGGGTTTTGTGTGTTAGTTTTGGTATTGTTTTTACTTAACGTTATCTATTATTTTGTAAGTAATAGGACTGTATCAGGTAATGTAGCAAATTTTGATTTTTTTTTCATTTTTTCTTATGGGATGACTAATTTTATTTATCCTGTTTTTTATAAACCGAATAATCCTAATTACACAGTATTTGAGTTACCGTTCAATGATAATATTATTTCTAAATCTACAGCAATAGCTTATTTAGGGTTCACTTTTTTTGTATTAGGAATAAGCAATTATCGGAAATTAAAAATTAAGAGAGCAAAAACAAATAATAAACCTTCATTTAAAATTAATAGTTTATTTATTAAATCTATTTTTCTTGTAGCAATCTTATCTTTTATTGGTTATGTTGCAACTGGAGGATTAACTGTTATTCAAAAAGTATATTCTAGTGGAGATGGTGGAAATTTAACCGAGGTTGGGGTATATTCTTATTTTAATAACGTTTTTGTAATCTGCGCGAATTTGTTGGCTATTTTCGTATTCCTGATTAAGGATAAAATGACGAAAATTATGTCTTTTGCTTTTATTATTATTTGCGGATTAATCATGCTTACGACAGGCTCTAGAACATTAATTCTAGGTCTGGGCTTAATATTGATTGTTTCTTATGGTACTTTCGTAAGGCGTATCACCATGCCGGTAATGATGTTATTCATCTTAATCGGATCCTTCTTTATGACCGTAATACAGGCAACTAGATCACAAGAATTTTCGACACAAAGTTGGAGTACTTCAGCTTCAAAAAATGTTGAGATAGAAACACCTTTTGACATATTCAATGATTTGATTATTAATAACAGGAATCTTTATGTTTTGGTAGATTTTGCAGATGAACATCAAAATGTCTTTTTTTTGAGTGCTATTTCAGATCTTACATCCCCATTACCTGGATTATTTCGATATGTATCTGAAAGCATTAATGTTCCTAAAGAACTAATTTCCGGTGGAGATTTACCAACATTTATAGAATTTGGACCAAATTCAGATTGGGGGCTGGGAACTAATTTGGTAGGAGAAACCTATGTAGGCTACAGTTACTTTGGAGTATGCATAATTTTGTTTCTTTGGGGACTTGCGGTAAGAAAATCTTATGACGCATCAGGAAATAATATTTATGCTTTTGTTATTTACTTTTTATTGGTTTCGCATGCCATATTCTTCTCAAGAGCCTTTTATTTATATCAACCAAGAACTCTTGTATGGAGTCTCATACTGGTATTTATTTTATTGAAAATAACAAATGCACTCTATCGTAAAAGAAAGAGAGCAATTAAAAATGAGGTGATATGAAAATTTTATATTGCATTCCATCTTTGTGTGAAAGTGGCGGTACTGAACGTATTGTTACCCAGAAAATCAATTTTTTTCTTGAGTGTGAGAAACAATATGATATTACAATTGTAACAACCGAAGGAATCAATAAAAAACCATTTTATGATTTACATCCATCGGCCAAAGTTATACATTTGAATATTAACTTTTTGAAAGAATTTAGTAAGCCATTGTATTCAAAATATATTGGTACAAAAAGAAAGTTACAGCAGTATAAAAAGAAACTGATACAAGTTATTAATACTCAAAAAATTGACATTTGTATTTCTACGGGTGCCAAGGAACTGGAATTTCTTTCTCAAATTCAAGTGCCATGTAAAAAAATATGTGAATTACATTTTTCGAAGTATAATAGGGAGCTCTTTCTTGAAGGAAAAAAAGGCGGGATTATTTGGAAGCTCATAGGTAAAATAAGAACTTATCAATTGATAAAGCAAACAGCAGGACTTGATCAATTGGTAGTGCTCACAAAGAAAGATGAAAAAGATTGGAAAAAAACACATAATAATGTAAAACAAATATATAATTTCTCTGATTTTCAATCGGAAAGTGTAGCTTTACTTGAAAACAAAAAAGTAATCTCGGTAGGGAGATTGACAGAGCAAAAAGGATATAATTATTTAATTGAAGCATGGGCAATTATTAAAAACAAAAAGTCTGATTGGATTCTTGAAATTTACGGAGAAGGGGATTTGTATAATGAGCTTTTTCAACAAATCAAAGATTGTCGATTAGAAAACCATGTGTTTTTAAAAGGAAGAACCAACCAAGTTCAAGAAAAAATGTTAGAAAGCTCTATTTTTGCACTTTCTTCGAGATACGAAGGTTTCCCTATGGTATTGCTTGAAAGTATGGCTTGTGGGGTTCCTGTTGTTAGCTTTGACTGCGAAACTGGTCCCGCAGAAATTATTGAAAACAATGACTGCGGGATCTTAGTGGAAAATCGAAATGTATCAAAGTTGGCAGAAGCGCTACTAAAAATGATGGAGGACAAAGAATTAAGAAAGAAAAGTGGAGAAATTGCAAAAATTAAATCGGCTAATTTTTCAAAAAGTAAAATCATGAATCAATGGATTGATTTGTTTGAATGTCTTACGATCCATAATTAATATCGTACGCGTTTTATAATAGATATTAACTATGCTATTTTTCATAAGTCTTACAATAATACCAAACTTAAAAATATGATAATTGAACACGACATAAGACCATGGGGCGAGTATTGGGTGTTAGAGGATGCACCTACCCACAAAGTTAAAAGAATATCAGTAAATCCAGGAGGAAGACTTTCCCTACAATATCATCATCACCGGGCCGAAGTTTGGACTATTGTTTCGGGAGTTGGTACTATCACAATTAATGATGAAATTAATGATTATCAACCGGGAGAGGTAGCTCAAATTCCTTTAGGAGCACATCATCGGATTGAGAATAAAACCAATGAGCCGGTAGTCTTTATTGAAGTTCAATACGGCACCTATTTTGGGGAAGACGATATTGTAAGAGTTGAAGACGATTATAATAGAGCCTAAAGGTAGAGTCGAAAAATAAATAGTTATAATGAAATTAGTTCTGGACAACATCATATTTTCTTTGCAAAAATCCGGGGGAGGTTCAGTGTATTGGACTGAACTGATAAAGCGTTTTAGTACAATGAATGATGATACTGTTTTCTTTGATCAGAAAGAACCTAATGATAACATTTTCAGGAAGACTATTGATCTCAAAAATGTTAAAACAGAATCAAAATGGTTTTTATCAATAAGAAGATATTTGCCATTTACTGAGAAAATCAAAGGGAAATTTATATTCCATTCCAGTTATTATAGATACTCTTCTTACCACAATGCAATTAATGTTACAACGATACATGATTTTACGACTGAGAAATTTAGGAAAGGTTTAGCAAGAGAAGTTAACTTGTATCAGAAAAAATTAGCGGTAAAAAAATCCCGTGGAGTTATCTGTATTTCAGAGAATACAAAAAGAGATTTGTTGCATTTCATGCCTGATACTGATGAAAAAAAAATACGGGTTATTTATAATGGTGTAAGTAATGATTTTTTCTATATTGAAAATGATTTCAAGATTGCGGAAAAAGAACCCACATTTGCCAATTTAGAAAACCAACAATATTTATTATACATTGGTCATAGAACAGGTTACAAAAATTTTAAATTTGCAGTTGAAGCCGCATCAAAATATATTGGAACATTTAAATTAGTTGTAGTCGGTGAACCATTCAATGATGAGGAGAAAATTTATGTGGAATCAAAATTAGGAGCGACTTGTGTACAAGTAAGTAAGTTAACAAACGAATACTTAAATTATTTATACAATAAAGCTTTTGCACTACTTTATCCATCATCTTATGAAGGGTTTGGGATTCCTATCATAGAAGCCATGAAAACTAAATGTCCTGTAATTGCTTTTAATAATTCCTCTATTCCTGAAGTAGCAGGTAAATGTGGTTTAATCTATGATGATGAAAATTATATGTCTTTGGTAGATGGTATTGAAAAACTTAAAAATACTGAATTAAGAGAAAATCTTACAGTTGAAGGGATTTTGCAGGCAGAAAAGTTTAATTGGGATAGCACAGCAAAACATTATTTAGAATTTTATAAAGAGCTTTATGATTCAAAAATTTAGACAATATGGCTTTTTAGGAATCATTCGCATGATGATTAACGTCCTTCGCACCAAACTCACTTTCTCGCAGGCAAGAATTATACGCTTCCCAATAGATATCAGAGGAAAAAAGTTCATACAGATTTCTGAAGGTTTTACTACAGGAGTAGGATGCAGGATAGAAGCTTATCCCGTAGACCATCAATCTAAAACACTTTTTATTGGGAAAGATTTTCAAATGAATGATTACGTTCATATTACAGCGATGGAAAGTGTGAAAATTGGAAATAATGTACTATTGGCAAGTAAGATTTATATATCGGATTGCGCCCATGGAAGTTATTCCGGAGACAAGTACGACAGTCATCCTTATAGTGCTCCAGACAAAAGACCTCTTTATTCTAAGCCTGTATCGATTGAGGACAATGTTTGGTTGGGAGAATTTGTCTCTGTATTACCAGGCGTTACTATTGGAAAAGGGACGATTGTTGGAGCAAATTCTGTAGTTTCTAAAAGTTTGCCTCCGTACGTCATCGCAGTTGGGACGCCAGCAAAACCAATAAAGCAGTTTAATTTTACAACAAATAATTGGGAAAAAGTATAAGACTATGAAAAACATACTTATTACAGGAGGAGCCGGATTTATTGGTTCCAACTTAGCATTAAAGTTAATTTCTAAAGGTTATGTAGTAACCGTTTTGGATAATCTTTCTCCGCAAATTCATGGAGAAAACCCTAAAGAAACATCACCACTTTTCTTAAGCATAAAAGATAAAGTAAAATTCATTGAAGGTACCGTTATTTCCCGAAAAGATTGGGAGAAAGCCATAGAAGACCAAGATGCTATTGTACATTATGCAGCAGAAACAGGAACCGGTCAATCCATGTACTGTATTGAAAAATATGCTGAGGTTAATATGCAGGGAACAGCAATCATGCTGGATATTCTTGCCAATGATAAAACCCATCAAGTGAAGAAAGTGGTAGTAGCATCTTCAAGGTCTATTTATGGTGAAGGCAAATACCGCCATCCAGAGTTAGGAATTGTTTATCCGACTGAAAGAAAAGAAAAAGATATGTTGGCTGGTGATTTTGAAGTGAAATATCATGATGATCTAATATTGGAATTGCTCCCAACATCAGAAGATTCCAAAATACACCCATCATCTGTTTATGGAATTACCAAACAGAATCAGGAACAAATGGTGATGACGGTTTGTCCTACTATTGGGATTGCTCCGGTAGCTTTCAGATATCAAAATGTTTATGGTGCTGGTCAGTCTTTATCTAATCCATATACAGGAATTCTTTCCATATTTTCTACCCAAATAAGAAATAGAAACGGCATCAAAATTTTTGAAGACGGAAAAGAAACCAGAGATTTCGTGTATATTGATGATGTTGTAGATGCAACCATCCGCGGATTGGAAATGGAAGAAGCCAACGGAGAAATTTTTAATGTAGGAACAGGCGAAGCTACGGATGTTCTTACAGTTGCTAATACGCTGATAAATGCTTATGGCATTGATGTTCCTGTAAAAATTACAGGTAATTTCCGTTTGGGTGATATCCGCCATAATTTTGCAGATCTTACCAAAATCAATTCTCAGTTAGGCTTTGTTCCACAGGTTTCTTTTGAACAAGGAATTAAGAAATTTACAGACTGGGTGCTTCAGCAGGAAGTTCAGGAAGATAATTTGGAGAAATCTTTAGAGGAGATGAAAAAGAAGGGCTTATATAAATAAAAAATGGTTCTACAAGATATCTTGCAATCAAAAAAAATACTATTGTTCTCTGTTAGTTTCTTCAATTACGAAAAAATTATAGGAGAGAGACTGAAAGAATTAGGGGCTCACGTTGATTTTTATGATGAACGACCTTCGAATTCAATTTTTGTAAAGGGTTTGATTCGGCTGAAACGGGAGTTATATAAAGTTCAAATTGATAAATATTTTAAAAGGATTTTAGGCGAGATAAAGAATAAGCGATATGATTATTTTTTACTCATCAAAGGGGAAGTTGTGCCAGATTTTTTTATCGAAGAATTAAAAGCTCTGAATCCAGAGATTGTCATGATTTATTATAATTATGATTCTTTCAAAAATAATCCCAATGCTCAATCTGTTCTTAAATATTTTGATAAGAAATTTACTTTTGACAGAAGGGATGCTGTAGATTACAAGATTAATTTTCGTCCACTCTTTTTTTCTAATGAATATGAAGAGATAAGAAACTTTCAAGCGACTTTTCAGTTTGAGTCGATGTTTATAGGCACTGCACACACTGATCGCTATTTGATTAGCGAAAAAGTGAAGTCATGGTGTGATAGCAATAATTTTCGCTCTTTTGCGTACTATTATTCACCAAGTCAATATGTTTTTCATTTCAAAAGAATTTTCGATAAAACTTTTAAGAAATTTGATATAAAAAAGATTTCTTTTCGAAGCTTAGAGCATGGAGAGATTATTGAATTATATAAAAAATCAAAAGCTGTACTTGATATCAATCATCCATTTCAAACAGGATTGACGATGAGGACATTTGAAGCTTTGGGTGCAGGTCGTAAGCTGATTACAACCAATGCTCAAGTGATGGATTATCCTTTTTATAATCCAGAGAATATTTTAGTAATTGACAGAAATAACATTGTTCTTAATTCAGTCTTTTTCCAGACAAATTTTAAAGCCATCTCAAATGAAACTTTATTTCTGATGTCTTTGGATGGATGGATAGACTGTTTATTTAATAAAGAACAAGACGAATATTGGTTACAAAATGATTAAAACATTTCTTTTCGGTTCTAACGGATTCCTGGGTTCTCACCTTCAGTCAAAATTAGAAGGTGAGGTTATTGGCGTTAATATTCGTCATCAAAACTGGCGGGAAAATATTCCTGATGATGCAAATGTCTTTATCAACTGCATTGGAAAAGCCCACGATCATAAGGGGACAGCGACCGAAGACAATTTTTATTTTGCCAATTATGAATTAGTGAAAGTTCTTTTTGAAGAATTTCTGAAATCCAATGCACAAATTTTTATTCATATCAGTTCCATTGCAGCAGTAGAGGAGAACGAAAGAAAGGAAGTTCTCACCGAAGATTCAGTTGGAAATCCCCAATCTCATTACGGAAAATCGAAGGAAGCAGCGGAAGAATATTTACTCAAACAAAGCCTTCCGTCCGGGAAAAAGCTATTTATCCTCCGTCCAACCATGATTCATGGTGAAGGTGATAAAGGAAATCTCACTTTATTGTACAAAATTATTTCCAAAGGAATTCCGTATCCATTAGGAGCTTTTCAGAATTCAAGAACCTTTATTTCGGTTGATAATGTGGTCTTTTTAATGAATGAAATTATTAAAAAGTATAAAGAAATGGAAAGTGGAGTTTATCATATTACCGATGACAAGCCGCTTTCCACCACAAAAATTATTGAAATCATTGGCGAAGCAAAAGGTAAAAAGCCCATAATTCTCTCACCTCCAAAGTTTTTAATTAATAGTCTTGCGAAAATGGGCGATATGATTTCGCTCCCTATTAATTCCAAAAGGTTAAAGAAAATGACCTCCAATCTGATCGTCTCCAACCAAAAAATTAAAACAGCATTAAAAATCGATTCATTACCCGTAAGCGCTGAAGAAGGAATAAAAAAGACGATTGAATCGTTTATTCATATGAAATAACGACATCTGTAAATTTATTCTTTCGTTCTGTTCCTAGTCGGTTTGCAGAAGGATTTTTTGAGTTTTCAAAAGAACTTTCAGAATCAGTAAATAAATCCACGTTTTTTAAACTTATCTGTAGTGGAGTTTCGAGATAACTGTCACTTGGTGGAAGCAATTTGGTTTTGATGGCGAAATCTCTTTTGATAGTAATGTCAGGTACCAGATTAATCTTATCAAAATAGATATTGCCACTTGTCGTTTCTCCAATATATATTCCATTGGAGGCACCGGAAAGTATCATGTTTTCAAAGATCAGGTGGGCAACAAGATTAGATTTTCCTATCCGGATGGAAGTGCTCGCTACTTTACCATTTTGTAAAATTTCGTTGGTAAGCTGTTCAATTCTTACATTTTCGAATTTATTATTTCGAAGTGTATTCCATTCATTACTATCCTCGGAATAGAATCCATAGAGTCCCTGATTCCAACTCTGGGTCCCTGTAAAAAGTAGATTTTGAGATTTTACTGCGTTTTTCTTAATGTAAATATTTGCCAAACCGTACTGCCCACACCAATTCATATAATCACTTACTTGTACAATATCAGTGTATTCTGAGAATAATATTCCAATATCGGCAAGCGTGAAAACATTTGATAGATGAGTGACTTCAGAATCTCCCCTAAATTCAATCCCAACATTCGCGTCATTTACTTTACTATTATTGGAAAGAAAATTTTCCAAATCAGATTTTTTGAATCGTTGAAATTCTTCTGATTGTTTTATTCTAATGTTCTCAATAAATGGCTTATGAGCTGCCCCAATAATAATTCCCTTGTTTCCTTTTAACTGAGTTGTCGAAGATTTTCTATTGATATGTAAACTCAAATTTTTAATATAATTAAAATCGTAATTCCGGTCTTTCAATGTTCCACCAATTTTTCCTACGGAAAATAGATAGGTGTTCGATTTATCAGTTTCCATTATTACTCTGCTGTTGGCCATAGAAACTCCACTTAAACCTTTTACCATGTATTCTCCCTTTTGAGTATAGTAATTTCCTGTTCCTAATGAAATATCATAGAATACGCCGTCTAGTTTTTTTAGAGCATCTATCAAATCTATTTTCTTGTCATTAGGAAAGCAACCAAACCATTCAGGGTAGGCATAATCTGTGGTGGAAATAAAGGAGCCAGATAGATTTATATTTTCAAAAATCTTTGAACGATCAGCTTTAATACGTGTGTTATTGCCAATCAAAATAGCATTGCTTAAAATACCACCTTGAAATTCAAATGTGATCCCGCTATCATACTTTTGTAAGTCAATTTGGACATTACCAAGATTAAAATTATAATTATTGGGAATTATAATTTTTTTTGAAGATTGTTTGCTTACTGTAGATATCGCTTTTAAAAAAGCAGAAGAATCATTTGTTTTTCCATCGCCTACAGCGCCGAAATCTAATAAATTTTTATTGTTTTGAAGGGATCCATTTAACGAAGAATTACTCTGAGAATGTGCTACATTTGAAAGTAATAGGCCGATAAGACATAATAAATATTTCATTTTGAATTAAAGTTTAACAAATATATCTATTTTACGCTTTATTCTTTGTAAAAATTTAGCAAAAACAAATTTCATGACTGATGATTTACTGTGAAATTTTGCATATTTTTGCAAATACTCAGATAATCTGTGCCTATGATGTATTTCGTTGCTTTTCTCGTTCTTTTTGTTTTAGAATTGTTCTATTTCAAAATCGCCGACCGATATAATATTATCGACAAACCCAATCACAGAAGCGCTCATACCGAAATTACCTTGCGTGGTGGTGGAATTGTCTTTCCGATCGCTTTTCTTTTGTTTTTTATTACCACCACGTGGGGCAAATTAGTTCATCTTCCACTTCATGATCAGGCTGCAGAAAACCAAAATGAGTTGCTTTTCGGAATCGGACTTTTATTGCTTTGTACCATCAGTTTTCTCGACGATCTTTATGATCTTTCAAGTAAGATCCGGATTGTTTTTCATATCATCAGTGTGAGTTTCTTGCTCGCTTTTCTCAATGCATTTGTCATGCTCCCGATTTGGGCGATTCCTGTTTTGTATATTTTAATCATCGGAATTCTGAACGCTTATAATTTCATGGACGGCATCAATGGAATTACTGGGCTTTACAGCTTAGTGGCTTTACTTTCTTTATTGTACGTGAATCAGAATATGGTGAGTTTTGTTGATCGTGATTTTATTATCTATCCCGTTTTAGCGTGTCTGGTTTTTCTCTTTTTCAATTTTAGAAAGAAGGCAAAATGTTTTATGGGCGATATTGGTAGTATGGGAATTGCGTTTTGGGTGGTTGCCTTAATTGGTTTGCTAATGATGGAAACCGGTGAAATTAAATGGATTCTTTTTCTGGCGGTTTACGGGGTAGAGGTTATTTCCACTATTTTAGAAAGACTGAAACTCAAAGAAAATATTTTCGAAGCGCACCGCCGTCACCTTTATCAGCTTTTAGCTAATGAGAAAAATATATCTCATTTGGCTGTGAGCACGCTATACGCAGTTTTACAGTTGATTGTCAATGCTATAGTTATTTTTTCAAACTTGCCACAAAATGTAATTTTTGTAATTATTTTATTACCTGCACTAATTTTTTATCTTTACACCAAACTTACGATTAAAAAGCAAATCACACAAAACATTAATTAATGAAAATAAAACCAACCCCACTCAAAGACTGCTATATCATTGAACCTACCGTTTTCGAAGACGAAAGAGGTTATTTTTATGAAAAATTCAATGAGCAAAAATTCAATGAACTTACCGGAATGAATGGCCATTTTGTGCAGGATAATATTTCCAAATCTTCCTACGGAGTTTTGCGCGGTGTTCATTTACAAAAAGGCGAGCATGCACAGGCGAAATTGGTTTCTTGTCTTGAAGGGAAAGTTTTTGATGTTGCTGTTGATTTGCGCGAAGATTCTCCAACTTTCGGACAATGGTTCGGGGTAGAACTGACTCCGGAAAATAAATTGCAGCTCTATGTTCCTAGAGGTTTCGGTCATGGATTCTCCGTATTGAGTGAAACTGCAATTTTTTCCTATAAATGCGATAATTTCTACCATAAAGAATCAGAAGGTAGTGTGATCTGGAATGATAAAGACCTCAATATCGACTGGAAATTACCGGCAGATAAGGTTCTCCTTTCAGAAAAAGACAGCCAGTTGCCAACTTTTGCGGAGAAGAATTTTTGAGGCAAAGTTAAAAAGGTTAGAAGGTTAGAAGGTCAAATAGTTAGAAAGTTGAGAGGTTAAATAGTTTGAAACCATATTTGTTTTAATATAGGCTTAGAAAATTAACTGAAAAACAATTTAGTGAGTAGCCAAACTCGACTAACCTAATGACACCAAACCAAACCGCCCAACTTAACCTACCCTACTTTTTTTCAAATATTTCACCAACCCTCTAACCACTTAACTCTCTAACCTTCTAACCTTCTAACCTTCTAACCTTTTAACCTTCTAACCTTTTAACCCTAAAAGAATGACCTCGCATAAAGATTTACAAGTTTATAAAGAATCTTTACTTCTGGTAAAGGATATTTATTTATTGGTAGCTCTTTTTCCAAAGGATGAGCTTTTCGGGTTAACTTCGCAAATGAAAAGATGTGTAATTTCCATCCCTTCAAATATTGCAGAAGGTGCCGGAAGAAAGGGTGGTGCTGAATTTATGAGATTTTTGTATATTTCTTTGGGGTCTTTAAGTGAATTAGAAACGCAATTAGATATCGCTGTAATGCTTAATTTTTGTGAAAAAAGAGAAGATATAATCAAAAGAATATTCTACATTAAGAACATGCTGTCAAAATTGAGCATAAGTTTAAACAAAACCAAATAAACATTATAACCTCTTAACTATTAACCTTCTAACCACTTAACCATTTAACCTTCTAACACCCACAATGAAAAACATAATCATCACCGGAGGTGCCGGATTTATCGGTTCCCACGTCGTAAGAGAATTTGTCAAAAATAATCCAGATAAGAAAATCATCAATCTGGATGCTTTAACTTATGCCGGAAATCTTGAAAATTTAAAAGATATCGAAAACGAACCCAATTACGTTTTTGAAAAAGCGGATATTACCAAAGTTGATGAGCTTCGAAAAGTATTCGAAAAGCATCATCCGGATGCTGTCGTTCATTTGGCTGCGGAAAGCCACGTGGACAGAAGTATCACTGATCCTAATGCATTTATTAATACCAATGTTGTCGGAACGGCCAATTTATTGAATCTCTGTAAAGAATTTTGGACCTTAAATCCAGAACATTCCCATGGGAATTTTCCGGACGGACCGCGCGAGAATTTGTTCTACCATGTTTCTACCGATGAGGTTTACGGAAGTTTAGGAGAAACAGGATTTTTCTTAGAAACTACCGCTTACGATCCACAATCGCCATATTCCGCAAGTAAAGCGGCTTCCGATCACTTGGTTCGAGCTTATGGAAACACTTACGGAATGCCGTTTATGGTATCCAACTGCTCCAATAATTATGGACCGAATCATTTTCCTGAAAAGCTAATTCCGCTTTGCATTTCGAATATCATTAATGAAAAACCGCTTCCTATTTATGGTGACGGAAAATATACCAGAGACTGGCTTTTTGTAATCGACCATGCCAAAGCGATTCACCAATTGTTTTTTGAAGCAAAAACCGGGGAAACCTACAATATCGGAGGTTTCAATGAGTGGCAAAACATCGATTTGGTGAAAGAACTCATCAAACAGATGGACGCAAAACTCGGTAAACCAGCAGGTTACTCAGAAAAATTGATTACTTATGTGAAAGACCGTCCAGGCCACGATAAACGTTACGCGATCGATGCTACCAAAATCAATAAGGACTTGGGATGGAAACCATCTGTAACTTTCGAGCAGGGATTAAGCAAAACCATAGACTGGTTCCTCGAAAACAAAGAATGGTTGGAGAATGTAACCAGCGGTGATTATCAGAAATATTATAACGAGCAATATACAGATTCCACTAATTAAGACGAATTTCTCGAATGATGGAAGAGAAGATTTTATATAAAGAAGAGAGTTATAAAATTATCGGAATTTGTATGAATATTCATTCCATTATGGGAAAAGGTTTCTTGGAAGCTGTTTATTGTGAGGTTTTGGAAAAGGAATTTATCAAAAATAACATTCCTTATCAAAGAGAAGTGAAATTGGATTTGTATTTCAACGGGGATAAATTAGAGAAAAAATATAAAGCAGATTTTCTTTGCTTCGACAATATTATTTTAGAGATTAAATCTGTTTCATATTTACATGAAAATTTCACCAAACAGACCGTAAATTACCTAAAAGCAACTAATAAAAAGCTAGGCATACTCATTAACTTTGGTGAGAAATCTTTAAAATATAAAAGAATAGTTAATTAATAATCACTGCGAAATTCGTGTAATTCGAAAACAACTCGTGTAATTTATATTAAAAATGAAGGGAATTATTCTAGCCGGCGGATCCGGTACCAGACTTTATCCATTAACGATTGCAGTAAGCAAACAGTTGATGCCGGTGTATGACAAGCCGATGATTTATTATCCGCTTTCCACATTATTGCTTGCCGGGATTAAAGATATCTTGATTATTACAACCCCACATGATCAGGAAGGTTTTATGAAACTTTTGGGCGATGGATCTTCCATTGGTTGCAATATTCAGTATAAAGTACAGCCAAGTCCGGACGGATTGGCGCAGGCTTTTATTTTGGGAGAAGAATTTATCGGAGACGATTCTGTAGCGCTCGTTTTGGGAGATAATATTTTTTATGGCGCAGGATTGCCGAAATTGCTGGAAAGTAAAACCAACGTAAAAGGGGGCTGTGTTTTTGCCTACCAAGTTTCCGATCCGGAAAGATATGGCGTGGTGGAATTTGATGAAAACTTGAAAGCCATTTCTATTGAAGAAAAACCCGCGGAACCTAAATCCAACTTTGCCGTTCCTGGTTTGTATTTTTACGACAATTCCGTAGTCGAAATCGCTAAAAATCTGAAACCGTCACCGCGTGGTGAATTGGAAATCACGGATGTGAATAAAGTATATCTGGAAAAAGGGGAATTAGAAGTAGGGGTGATGTCGCGTGGAACCGCTTGGCTCGACACCGGAACTTTCGATTCTTTACACGAAGCTTCCGAATTTGTGAAAGTTTTGGAGAAGAGACAAGGTTTCAAAATCTCCTGCATCGAAGAAATTGCTTACAAAAAAGGTTTTATCAACGAAGAGCAACTTTTGGAATCGGCGAAGAAATACGGTAAAAGTGGTTATGGCGAATATTTGAAAGGGATTTTATAAACCATTTTAAATGAAATATTTAGAAAGACTTTAAGCAAAACCTTAAAGTCTTTTTTTATTCCTAAATTTGCACCCTGTAATATTCATCAGTTTTTTATACTAAATTATCAATTCATGCGTACAAAATCCGTCGGCAAAAAGAAAATCAATATCGTCACACTCGGCTGTTCCAAAAATGTTTATGACTCCGAAGTCCTGATGGGGCAATTGGAAGCCAACGGAAAAGAAGTGTTGCATGAGGATCGCGGTGATATTGTGGTAATCAATACCTGCGGTTTTATCGACAATGCAAAAGAAGAATCCATTAACACGATTCTGGAATATGTCGATGCCAAAAACCGAGGCGAGGTAGAGAAGGTTTTCGTTACCGGATGTCTTTCGGAAAGATATAAACCGGATTTAGTCCGAGAAATTCCTGACGTTGACCAATATTTCGGAACCCGAGATTTGCCCATGTTGCTTAAGCATTTGGGTGCGGATTATAAGCACGAACTGGTAGGGGAAAGAATGACGACCACACCAAAACATTATGCCTATTTAAAAATTGCTGAAGGTTGCGACCGACCATGTTCTTTCTGTGCAATCCCTTTGATGAGAGGGAAAAATGTTTCTACACCCATCGAAAATTTGGTTATCGAAGCTGAGAAATTGGCGAAGAAGGGAGTTAAGGAACTTATCCTAATCGCACAGGATTTAACTTATTATGGACTCGATATTTACAAAAAAAGAGCTTTAGCAGATTTACTTTTAAGACTGGTAAAAGTGGAGGGTATTGAATGGATTCGACTTCATTACGCTTTTCCTTCAGGTTTCCCTGAAGATGTTCTGGAGGTTATAAAAAATGAACCTAAAGTTTGCAACTACATTGATATTCCTTTGCAGCATATTAATTCTGATATCCTAAAGGCGATGAAGAGAGGAACCACCCACGAGAAAACCAATGCTTTGTTGGAAAAGTTTCGGCAGAAAGTTCCGGATATGGCTATCAGAACTACTTTAATTGTAGGTTTTCCGGGCGAAACAGAAGAAAAGTTTCTTGAAATGAAAGAATGGGTTCGTACACAACGTTTCGATCGGTTGGGATGCTTCACTTATTCGCACGAAGAAAATACGACCGCTTATGTTTTGGAAGATGATGTACCACAAGAAGTGAAAGAAGCCAGAGTAGAAGAAATTATGGAGTTGCAGTCACAGATTTCTTGGGAGAAGAATCAGGAGAAAATAGGTAAAACGTACCGATGTATTTTCGACCGAAAGGAAGGAAACTATTTCGTAGGTAGAACAGAATTCGATTCTCCGGATGTCGATAATACCGTTTTGGTTTCTGCAGAAAACACCTATTTATCGATCGGTGAGTTTGCCAATATCAAAATTACTGCCGCTGAAGAATTTGATTTGTACGGAGAACTTGTTTAAATTGATCATGAAATCAACAAAAAAGCCAATGAATTTCATTGGTTTTTTCATTTTCAAGGAATTTTGCCATTTCAATTTAGTTAAAATTTTCATTGATTGATAAATTTCAGGGCTTGATGCTAAAAATCGCTTTACCCTGAAACCTGCATTAATCAAGGGATTGAAGCAGTTTTTTATTCTAAAATCACCTTAATTTTCTGCTTTTCATTTCTTAATAGATTTTCTCCTTTTTTAATGATTTTCTAAACGTTCAACGAAATTCCGAATTTCATTAACCGGTTGATTATAAGTATTTTGTGTGTTTTGTAAATGGGAAACTATGCAGTAATTAGTTAATTTTGTTAACGTTTTATGGATGTTTTTAACACTTTTTAACAAACGTTCTTATTTCCCATGAATAGGGAATTAGCCAAGTGTCTTAACATATAATTAAGAGTTTGTTAACAGAATTTAACAGTTGCGTTGTTGCAAAAAATGTTTTCGGGATAAATTTGCAGAGTCAAAACCAATAAAATAATTCAAAATGATGAAAAGAGCGATTCTCGTAATCATAATGATGATTTCAACACTTGGTATTTATTCTTTTAACAAGTTTAATGCCAATGATGCCAAAACAAGTTTTGCATCGTTCTACCACGATAAGTTTAATGGTAGGAAAACAGCAAGCGGAGAGATTTTCAATAACAGAAAACTTACCGCAGCGCACAGAACGCTTCCTTTCGGTACCGTAATTCAGGTTACGAATCTGAGAACAGGGAAAAGTGTAGAAGTGAGAATCAACGACCGCGGTCCGTTCCACTCTTCCAGAGCGTTGGATTTATCCAAAGCAGCGTTCGATTCAATTGGAAATACTGCTAAAGGCACCATGCCAATTGAATACGAAATTGTCGATTAAGATCCATTTAGGAAAACAAAAAAAGCCGTCCCAAATTTTTGGGACGGCTTTTTAAATTTTAGACCTTTTACTTCGCATCTAAATTAATTTCTGATACTGCTAGGTCTGTTAAATCTAAATCGCAGTTTTTTTCTTCGTTAAGCGTAGCTACGAGTAATTCCATTGCTTCAGGCTCATCAAGAAGTTTAGCGTATGTAGCTAAAGTTCCGTAAGACGCAATTTCGTAGTGTTCTACCTTTTGCGCTGCAGCAATAATAGCGGCATCTCGAACCGCTCCAGGTTCTGTTTCTTCTAAAATGCCTTCAGCCTCTTTGAGCAAACCGTCCATCGCATCACATTTTTCAGCTTTTGCTTTCTCGCCAAGAGCTTTAAACACATCCTCCAGCCTTGTAACTTGGTTCTGAGTTTCTTCCAAATGTTTATTGATCGCTTGAGTAAGTTTTTCTGAGGTAGTGTTTTTAGCCATCTTTGGAAGGTTTTTTACCAATGCTTTTTCAGCCCAATAAATATCCTTTAAACCATCCAGGAAGAATTCTCTTAAGTTTTCAGCAGCATCACTTGCAGGCTTTACCTTAGTGTTTGCTTTGGTAGAAGTTTTTGCGGAACTAGAGCTTTTCTTTGTGCTTGCAGCTGTTTTAGTAGAAGACGCTTTTGTTGAAGCAGTTTCCGCAGTAGTTGATTTTGCAGCGGAACTTTTAGCATCCGTTGATTTGGATGAGCCGCCTTTTGTTGAAGTCTTTGCCATAATCTTTAATTTTTTAATATTAATATGTTGTGATTTGCTTTTCTGGTTTTATCAAAATCTATACCAGTAAGATTGAGTCGGATCTAGCTGATTTTTTCAAGTTTGGGAGCTTCCTTTTCATTTAATTTGAGTTGCTCTCGTTGGTAAACTTCTTTTCTTAGATTGGTACTGGAGAACCGATGGTTTCTTTCATTGTAATGAAGCCGGATATTTTTCTGCTCACAGTATGCTCTTCCGGTGAAATTTTTGTCTTTGTACTCGTCTCCAATTATTCTCACATCAATACTGAAGAGTTTTAAAATATCTTCTAAATCTTCCTCTGTGGTGTAAGGAATAATTTCATCTACATATTGGCAACCCTTTAATTGAACGTAGCGTTCTATAACAGTTTGGGTAGGCCTATTTTTTTCAGGACGATCAATAGTGGGATCGGTTTGAAGACCCACGATGAGATAATCGCATTGCTCTTTAGCTTCTGCCAGCATCTGCACATGCCCTGCATGTAATAAATCGAAGCAACTGAACGTAATTCCTACTATTTTTTTTGTTGTTTCCATCATGTAAAATTTTTAATATTTAGTACACAGAAATAGCTATTGACCCTTCTTGATGCTCCCGTATTGCATTGATGTAATCGGTGACCGGAATTCGGTTGCCTTTATCGTCGAGATCAAAGATTCCCGAATTATGATAGTGTTCAAAATTATCCCAGTCTGTACGGTCTGTCACTGGATATAAGCAAATACCCTTAAAATCTATTCCGCTTCGCACAACCTCGCTACATTCTTCTGAAATTTCTTTTAACCAGGAAGCTCGACCCTCGCCGAAATGCCCAGTTTCAGAGAGGAATATCGGCTTTTGATAACGCTGATAAGCCTCGGCGAGAAGTTGTCGTAACGGAACTCTCTTTCCTTCAGGATCAGGCCAGCACAAACTTTCGTCCTCACCTTTCCACTGGCAATTCCAATAATAATTAAATCCCAAGATTTCCAGATAATCTTCTTGGCCACCGAGTTCAGGACATAGTCTGCCACCAATGATGTCCATCGCTTCAAACTGATATTCATTTCGACGAGCTAAACATTCAGGATCGTCGCCGTTACAGTGAATTTTCACCAATGGTTCTACCATAACAATTGTACAGGATGGAAGTTCTCGCTTTAAAACTTCTATGCCTTTAATGGCGGCTTTGCACAGGTGGTATTTAATATCCCAACCGTTGTGAACAGCGTAAGGAACAGTTCCGCGCGCCTCACCGGAAAACCAGGAAAGGAAGCTGATTTCATTAACCGGAACAACCATTAGATGTTCCTCCGAATTTTGTTTGTAGAAAGCTGCAAATGCTTCACACAGCGAAGCAAATCGCTGGGAAAAATGTGGGTGCGTTGGAAATAATCCGTCCGGATAACCAAAGTGAATTAAATCCCAAATCACTTGCAAATTGTATTCTTTTGCAGTTCTCATTCGGTTTAAAACTTCAGAAAAATCATATTGGTACGGAACTTTTTCAACTTCACTCCAACAGATGCCTTCGCGTACGGTTTTGATTCCCAATTCGGATATTAACTGGTAATCTTCCGCAGCGCGGATGTCGTGTTGTGTATCTTGGAGTAGATTTACACGATTTCCTGAGCGATTGAGATGATCCGCACACTCGAAGCCACCCATTAAATAACTTTTAAACAGTTGTCTTGGCTTCATGATCTTTTCGATTTGGAGTTTCTAGTGATGAAAATAAATCTAAAGCATTTTTAAAAGCCTGATCCATATTAAAGTATTTGTAGTTCGCTAATCTGCCAACAAAATAAACGTCGGTAAGTTTATCGGCTTCTGCTTTGTATTTGTCGTAGATCAGTTGGTTCTTTTCATTCGGGACAGGGTAGTAAGGCTCTCCATGATCAACCGTATATTCTTTTACAATAGTGGTTTTAGGAGATTTTTGATTGCCAAAGTGCTTGTACTCCACAATACGTGTATAATCTACTTCATTGCCCGGATAATTGACCACACTGTTTTCCTGAAAATATTCTTGATCGAGATGCTCCGTAACGAAATTGATGGAGCGATATTCCAGTTTTTCCAAGTTAGTTTTGAACTCAAAGAAACGATCTACCGGTCCGGTGTAAAATAATTTTTCATAACCTTCAAACTGTTCTTTTACATCAAAATAATCCGTATTTAATAAGACGGTAATATTTGGATGATCAAGCATTTTCTCGAAAATCTTGGTATATCCTTCTTTAGGAAGTGCCTGGTACTCATCAGAGAAATATCGGTCATCATAATTGTTTCTCACCGGTATTCTTTCCAACACAGAAGCATGAAGTTCTGCGGGATATTTGTCCCATTGTTTTTTGGTATAATGCTTAAACATTTTTTCATACAAAACGGTTCCAACGCGGTTAAGCACTGCTTCTTCGCCATTGGCTGGCTTATCGAAATGTATACGGCTGGAGTTTAACCAGCTTGTCATCTCTTCCTCATTCTTAATATTAGTCCCGAATAGCGTATTCACCGTCATTATGTTTACAGGAATGGGGACGGTTTTATCATCCACTCTTGCTACCACACGATGTTCCCAAGGATACCATTCGCCAAATTGATTCACGTATTCCCACACTTCTTTATCGTTGGTATGAAATAAGTGAGCTCCGTACTTTGAAGTTAATATTCCGTTTTCTTCATAAAAGTCATAACAGTTACCCGCAATGTGATCTCTTTTTTCGATAATCACTACTTTTTTACCAATGCTGGCATAACGTTCCGCTAAAGTTGCTCCCGAAATGCCTGCTCCTACTATTAAAATGTCTACTTTGTTCATGCGGTTACTTTTTCAATGATGTTCTTCATGTTTTCGGCGGTGTTGTCCCAGGAAGTGTTCTCCAGAATTTTTCGATACTCGCTCAAATCCTGACTGGAAGCTTTGTTAATTGCTTCGCAGAAATCGTTCTCATCGTTGATGAGGAGGATGCAATTGCTGTAGTCGCGTTCCACATCTTTAATTCTGGTGGAAATGATAGGCTTGCTGGCAGACATATACTCCAAAGTTTTGGTAGGGCTGATGAATTTTGTTGCATCGTTGAGAGCAAAAGGCATCATTGCTATTTTAAAATGTTGAAGATATTGTGGAAGCTCGCCGTAGGATTTCATTCCCAAATAGTGAATGTTGTCTGCCTGCGGTAAATCACTCTCGCTGATTTTACATAATGGACCAATCATTACAAAAGAGGTCTCAGGAGATTTGGCAGCGGTTTTCCGCAGAAGATCTAGATCTATACGTTCATCAATAACGCCATAATACCCTACGATAGGTTGCGGAATGTCTTTTAAATCATCGGGCATGGATATGTCACTTACATTAGAAAAGTGGTTAATATCAACAGAACTCGGAAAGCAGAAGACATTATGGTGTTTAAGTTTTTTGGATTCAAATAGTGATTTACCGCCAGTGTATACGATATCCGCAGCTGCTAGAAGTTGATTTTCCTGATCAATAAGCTGCGCTGGCGCACCTCGGAACAAGGAGAGTTCGTCCATGCAGTCATAAATAACGGTGCCAAAATCTAAAGTTTCCAAAACGCTGATGAAAGAGGGAGAATAGAACCACCCAATAGGAAATACTCGGTTTTTCAAATGTTTTTTCAAGAAAGGTCCAATTGATTCCATGCTTTGGACAGGTGGACGAAGGACGTGGATATTGGGTTGTACCTCCCGAACTTCAAAGGGAGAATGACCGTTGAGTGTGGTTGGTTGTGGCTCCTCTACGACTAAAATCCTGTAGTTGTTGGCAAGCCGGGTTATTAAATGTTGTGGCCGTTGATACACAAAATCCCATCTAAGATGGCAGAATACAATCATGTCATAATCTAAATGATTGCTTTTTGGGTTAATTTCCATTAGTTTATTTTTTTTGATTTGGATTTAAATAAAAAAGCAAAGAGTTTCTCGTTGATATTTCAACATGAGTAATTCCGAAATTTTTCTAGCTTAAATAATAGGTAAAAGCTCATAAATATCCATCGAAGAATAAATTATTGAGCTATTGTTTAAAAATCAAAGATTATACCAATGGAATTAACTGTGTAATATTAATGAAAAGTTTATAAATAAAAACAATTATTATTAAAAATTTAAATAGTTTAGCATCCTAAGATTTTAAGATTCTAATTCCACCAAAACAGGACAATGGTCCGAATGTACCGCTTCTTTCAAAATCACCGCTCGAGATAGCTTTTCTTTTAGTGTATAGGAAACAAAATTGTAGTCTAATCTCCAACCTTTATTTCTTTCTCGAGAATTTTGTCGATAGCTCCACCAGGAATAATTATCGGGCTGGTCATTAAAAAACCTGAAACTGTCTATCATTTCGCATTCTTCAATAAATTTTGTCATCCATTCTCTTTCCATCGGAAGAAATCCCGAGACATTTTTTAATCCTTCTGGGTTATGAATGTCGATGGCTTTATGACAAATATTGAAATCGCCACAAATAATAAGGTTTGGGACGGTTTTTCTTAAATCATTGATGTAAACCAAGAAATCTTCACAAAACTGCATTTTGAATTCTAATCTTTCGATATTGGAAGCGGACGGAACGTACACGGAAATCACCGAGAAGCCGTCGAAATCTGCTCTCATCACTCTTCCTTCGCTGTCGTAACGCTCGATGCCGCAACCATATTCTACAAGAAGAGGTTCAATTTTAGAGGCGATTCCTACACCGGAATACCCTTTTCGTTGCGCAGAATGCCAATAACTTTTGTATCCGATTTTCTCTAAACTTTCGATATCGATTTGGTCGTTTCCTGCTTTGCTTTCCTGAATGCAAATCACATCGGGATCGGCGATTTTTAGCCAGCCCAGAAAATCTTTGGTAAAAGCAGCACGAATTCCGTTTACATTGTATGAAATAATTTTCATTGAATATTTTTTATTTTTCCCAAAATTACAAAAGCGATTTTGATTCCACCGAAATTTACCGCACAAAAAAGGCGGAAAAAACAGTATGTTTCTTCCGCCCAATTGGATCCCAAATTTAAATAAACTATGAAAAAAAACTATTTGGGCTCCATAATGCTGAGCGGGATAATCACTTCTTCCAAGGAGATTCCGCCGTGTTGGTAGGTTTCTTTGTAATAATTTACGAAATGATTATAGTTTTTCGGATAAGCCAAAAAGATGTTGTTTTTGGCGAAAATATATTTTGAACTTAGATTTCCTTTTGGTAAAAACAGTTTTTCGGGATTTGAAATTGCCCAAACATCGCTGTTTTCGTAAGTTAAACTTCTTCCGGTTTTGTATCGGATATTGGTAGAAGTTTCGCGGTCGCCCACTACTTTGCTTGGTTTTTTTACATAGATCGTTCCGTGATCGGTAGTGATCACCAGTTTGAAACCATTGTCCGCAGCCTGTTTGATGATTTTTAATAAAGAGGAATTCTCAAACCAATTATACGTGAGTGATCGGAATGTTTTATCATCGCGAATCAGTTGGTTGACGATCACATTATCGGTTTTCGCATGGGAAAGGATGTCGATAAAGTTGTAAACAATTACCAGGAGATCATTGTTTTTATGTTGGTTGAAATCTTCCAATATTTTTTTCTCGAAATCAGCATTGAGAATTTTTAGGTATTTCATTGATTTCGCTGATAACCCGAGGCGTTTCATTTGATCTTCCAGAAAATCTCTTTCGTGCTCATTTTTATTGCCTTCTTCGTTGTCATTAAACCAATATTGTGGAAATCTTTTTTCTATTTCTGAAGGTAAAAGTCCGGCAAAGAAGGAGTTTCTGGCGTACTGCGTCGCGGTCGGAAGTATACTGAAATAGTAATCTTCAGACGTTTTGTTGTAGAATTTGGTGAATAATGGTTCGATGACTTTCCATTGATCGTAACGCAAATTATCAATCATGAGGAGCAACACTTTATCTTTTTCCACCTCGCTTTTTACTTTTTCTTTGAAAAGTGTGTGGCTCATCATTGGTTTTTCGTTCGTATGCAACCAGTCTTCATAATTGTTTTCGATGAATTTGGAGAACTGAATGTTCGCTTCTTCTTTTTGAGATTGCAACAAATCTGAAAATTCATTATCAAAAACTTTATCAAATTTGATTTCCCAATTGAGGATTTTCTTGTAGTAATCTGCCCATTCCTGATACGTCTTTAGGTATGAAAGTTCCATGGAAAGATTACGAAATTCCTGCTGATATTCCTGAATGGTTTGTTGTTCCACCAAAGTTTCCTCCTGAAGATTTTTCTTTAAAGACAATAAAACCTGGTTTGGATTTACCGGTTTCAGGATATAATCGGCGATTTGGGAACCAATTGCCTGTTCCATGATTCGCTCTTCCTCATTTTTGGTTACCATCACGATTTTAATAGCCGAATCGATATTTTTAATCATTGGAATGGCTTCCAAACCGGAGATTCCAGGCATATTTTCATCGAGCAAAGCCAATTGAAAATTTTCTTTTTCGATCATTTCCAGCGCCTCATTCACATTGTTTACGGGATTCACTTCGTAACCTTTGTTTTCCAAAAACACGATATGTGGTTTCAGTAAATCTACTTCATCATCAATCCATATCAATTTTGCCATATACTATATTTAAATTTTAAAAGATGCAGTTTCAATGTAGTCGAACCGCATTTGTTGTGTCCAAAAATACAACCAAACATTGCCAATTTTATTTTAAACACACGTTAAAGTTGCGTTAATTTTAGCAAGTAAATTCATAAAAAAATAATGAATGTAGCGGATTATTGAGCTTAGAAATCCTTATTTTTGTCAACACTCATCAATTTTAGTTCATGACCAACAAATTCAAAATCATCAACGATCCTGTTCACGGTTTCATCAAAATTCCCCATGAAATTTTGTTTGATGTCATCGAGCATCGGTATTTTCAGCGTTTGCGACGTATTTCCCAGACCGGGTTGTTGAATCTCATTTTTCCCGGAGCTACACATACCAGATTTCATCACGCTTTAGGAGCAATGCATTTGATGTTTACGGCACTGGAAACTTTAAAACTTAAAGGTGTTGAAATTTCCAAAGAAGAAGAAAAATCGGCGTTGTTGGCGATTTTGCTTCACGATGTTGGTCATGGTCCGTTTTCTCATGCTTTAGAAAATATGTTGATGGATGATTGGCATCACGAAAAACTCTCGCTATTGCTGATGAATAAAATGAATGAAGAGTTTGGTGGTGAGTTATCGATGGCCATGGAAATGTTTCAGGGCAAGTACCATCGGAAATTTTTCAACCAGTTGATTTCGTCGCAATTGGATGTTGATCGGTTGGATTATTTGAAGCGCGACAGCTTCTACACAGGAGTTTCCGAAGGAAATGTGAATACACAGCGAATAATTTCCATGATGAATGTCTCGGATGAGGAATTGGTGATTGATGCGAAGGGGATTTATTCGATTGAAAACTTCCTCACGGCGAGAATGTTTATGTACTGGCAAGTCTATTATCATAAAACTTCGGCGTTGGCGGAGCATCTTTTGGTGAAGATTTTGGATCGCGCAAAATTCTTAATTTCTGAAGGTAAAGATTTGCCAGCATCGGAAAATTTAAAATATTTTTTAACCCGAAACCATTTCGAAACCGCTTCTGATGAAGATATCCGACGATTTACAGAGTTGGATGACAATGATGTGATTCAGGCAATGAAATTCTGGTGCAAAAATGAAGATTTTGTGTTGTCTTATCTTTGCAAATGTGTGATTCAAAGGGGTTTTCTAAAGACAAAAATTTCCTCAAAACCTTTTTCTGCAGAATTTATTAATGAAAAAATCGAAAAAACCAATGCTGTTTTTAGGATTGAGAATGGAGATCAGCTTGTAGATCAGATTTCCAGAAATTTGTTGCCGTACAATGCCGAAAAACAACAGATTTATTTATTATTGAAAAATGGTGAAAAAATCACGCTTGAAAATTCGGAAAACCAAATTCTCTCAACCTACATCAATCAGCCAAATACGAAGTATATTCTTTCTTTTCCGAGGGAAATATTGTAGAAGAAACTTTGGAAGTGAAGTAACCCTCAGTGAAAACAATTATTTTTGGTATTTCATAATGTAGTTCTCATATCGTACTCAGTACTTTTTGACTTTTTTATCTACCAAAATATTCAAAAAAGTATTGCGTAATTCATAATTTCTTATCTTTGCAAGATATGGAATTTACAGCATCGCAGATTGCAGCTCTTATCAACGGGAAAATTATTGGCGACGAAAACACCATCATCAGAGGGGTTTCGCCAATAGAAAGTGGTGAGCAAAATCACTTGTCTTTCATTGCCCAAGAAAGGTTTGCCCATTATATCGACAACACGAAATGCGCTGTTCTCATTGTTTCAGAAAAATTATTAACCAAAGAGTCTTACCCTGTGACGATCATCGCTGTAGAAGATGCATATCTTTCTTTTCAGGTTTTGATGAATCTATATAATGATATGCAGGGCCGCAAAACAGGTATTGAACAAGGTGCAGTATTTCACGAAACCTCTGTGGTAGGTGAAAATGTGTATGTTGGAGCTTTTACTTGTGTTTCTGAAAAAGTGAAAATAGGCGATGGAAGTCAGATTTATCCTCATGTTTATATCGGAAAAAATGTAAAAATCGGAAAAAACTGTATTTTGTACAGTGGTGTTCGCGTTTACGATTATTGTGTAATTGGTGACAACTGTGTCGTTCATTCCAATACCGTGGTTGGTTCGGACGGATTTGGTTTTCAACCGACCAAAGATGGTTATCAAAAAATTCCACAACTCGGGAATGTAGTTTTGGAAGATAACGTGGAGATTGGCTCCAACTGTAGTATTGATCGAGGAACCATCGGGTCTACCGTGATTGGTAAAGGAACCAAAATTGATAATTTAATTCAAATCGCTCACAATGTAAAAATTGGTGAGAATAATGTGATTGCCGCGCAAGCAGGAATTGCTGGCTCAACCATCATTGGCGACTGGAATCAAATCGGTGGTCAGGTTGGAATTGTGGGGCATATCCACATCGGAAATCAAGTGAAAATTCAGGCCCAAAGTGGAGTGAATTCCAATACCAAAGATGGTGAAATCTTATACGGATCACCTGCTATCAATGCGGGTGAATACAGAAGAAATTATGTTCATTTCCGAAATTTAACCGAAATTGTAAAACGCATCAATAACTTAGAAAACAACTCAAAAGATAAAACTAATGAGTGATAAACAAAAGACTTTAAAAGAAGAAGTTTCTCTTTCAGGGATCGGACTTCATACCGGAAGAGAAGTTGTTCTTACGCTTAAACCTGCAAAAGAAAATACCGGATTTGTATTCGTACGCACAGATTTGGAAGGTCATCCACAAGTGGAAGCCGATGTAAATTATGTCACTACCACCGAAAGAGGTACAACATTGGAAAAACTCGGCGTGAGAATTCATACCTGCGAGCATCTTCTTGCTGCTTTAGTAGGGTGTGATATCGACAACGCAATTCTTGAGATGAATAGTGCTGAACCACCGATTTTAGACGGATCTTCGAAATATTTCGTAGAAGCGATCGAGAAAGCAGGAATTGTAGAGCAGAATATTGATCGTGAGTATTTAGTAGTAAAAGAGGTTTTGAGTTATTCCGATGCTGCAACAGGATCCGAAATTACCATTATTCCATCTGATACGTACGAAATAACGACTATGGTGGATTTCGGAACTAAAGTTTTGGGAACTCAGAATGCTACGTTAAAAGATATTTCGGAGTTTAAAGAAGAAATCTCATCGGCACGAACTTTCAGTTTTTTGCACGAACTCGAAATGCTTCTGGATGCAGGTTTAATTAAAGGTGGAGATATTTCCAATGCGATTGTGTATGTGGATAAGGAGCTTACAGCATCTACGGCAGAAAAACTGAAGAAAGCGTTCGGGAAAAACGATGTATCCATTCGTCCGAACGGGATTTTAGATAACTTAACTTTAAATTATCCCAATGAAGCTGCACGCCATAAACTACTCGATGTAGTCGGAGATTTAGCTTTGGTAGGGGTAAAGATTAAAGGAAAGGTGATTGCCAACAAACCGGGACATTTCGTAAATACCCAGTTTGCTAAGAAACTCAACCGTCAGTGGAAACTTCAGAAAAAGAAAAACGTTCCGGATATCGATATCAATAAAGAACCGGTGTTTGATATCAACGGAATCATGAGATTGATGCCGCATCGGCCACCATTTTTGCTCATCGATAAGATTCTCGAACTTTCAGATTCGCATGTCGTAGGACTCAAAAATGTCACTATGAACGAGCCGTTCTTTGTAGGGCATTTTCCAAAAGAACCTGTAATGCCTGGTGTTTTGCAGGTAGAAGCTTTGGCACAAACTGGCGGAATTTTGGTTTTGGCGAGTGTACCGGATCCAGAAAATTATTCTACTTATTTTATCAAAATCGATAAAGTAAAATTCAAGAAAAAAGTAGTTCCAGGTGATACCATGATTTTCAAAATAGAACTCATCACCCCGATCAGAAGGGGAATTGTGCATATGCAAGGTTACGGCTACGTTGGCGACAGCGTAGTAGTAGAAGCAGAACTGATGGCACAAGTAGCAAAAAATAAACCTGACTAAATGGTACATCAATTGGCTGCCGTAGATAAGCGCGCAAAAATTAAGAAAAACGTTATTGTAGAACCTTTTACCACCATCGCAGGTGATGTGGAAATAGGGGAAGGAACTTGGATTGGCCCGAATGTGACCATAATGGACGGAGCCAGAATTGGCAAAAACTGCAGAATTTTTCCTGGTACTGTAATCTCAGCAATACCTCAGGATTTAAAGTTTGATGGTGAAGATACCCAGGTGATTATCGGAGATGGTACAACTATTCGCGAATCTGTAACTATTAACCGTGGTACCAAAGCGTTAGGTTATACGAAAATTGGTAACGACTGCCTCATTATGGCCACCTCACATATTGCACACGATTGCGTTATCGGAAACGGGGTTATTATTGTGAACGGTTGCGGAATCGCAGGACATGTAGAAATCGGTGATTTTACCGTAATGGGAGGTCTTTCCGCAGTACACCAGTTCGGAAAAATTGGTAAACATGTGATGATTTCCGGAGGTACTTTGGTAAGAAAAGATATTCCACCTTACGTAAAAGTAGCAAGAGAACCTATGACTTATGCAGGTATTAATTCCGTAGGATTAAGAAGAAGAGGATTTACTAATGAAAAAATATTCGAAATCCAGAAAATTTACCGTGCGATTTTCCAAATGAAGATGAATGTTTCTCAAGCATCAAGTTTTATCGAAAAAGAAATGCTTCCTACCGCCGAACGCGACGAGATTTTAGAATTTATTAAAAATTCTCCGCGTGGTATCGTAAAAGGGTACGGCACCGGAAAAGAGTAAAAAATTAAAATAATAAATATATTCAAATTAATTAAATGGCAACAAGCAACGATATCAAAAAAGGAATGTGTATTGAGTACAACAACGATATCTTCAAAATTATCGAGTTTCTTCACGTAAAACCAGGAAAAGGTCCAGCTTTCGTAAGAACGAAAATGAAATCCGTGACTAATGGTAAAGTATTAGACAATACCTTTTCTGCAGGACATAAAATTGATGAGGTTAAGGTGATTACCAGAAAATTCCAATATTTATATGATGATGAAAACGGTTTCCACTTTATGAATAATGATGATTTCAGCCAGTTGTATCTTGATAAAAACATGATTGAAAACGCTCAATTCATGAAACCTGGTGAAGAGGTAACCATTATCTTGAAAGATAATGATGAAACTCCGCTTTCAGCTGAAATTCCACCAACAGTATATTTAGATGTAATCGAAGCTGATCCGGGTGTGAAAGGAAATACCGCAACCAATGCCTTGAAAAATGCAATCGTAGAAACCGGAGCTAGAGTGATGGTTCCGCTTTTCATCGAAGCTGGTGATAAAATTAAGGTCAATACCGAAGACGGAACTTACTTGGAAAGAGTAAAATAATCCTAATAATTCATTGATATATAGGAGGATTGCTTCATCCAGCTTTCCTCCATTATTCAACTTCCATCAAACAAAATGACTTTCAAAAAACCACAGACCCTCCAATCCATCGCTGAAATTATCGGAGCCAAAATGATTGGTGAAGCAGATTTTCCGGTTTTGGGAACCAACGAAATTCACATGGTCAAAAATGGTGAAATCGTTTTTGTGAATCATCCAAAATATTACGACAAAGCCCTGAATTCTGATGCGACCATCATTCTTATCGATAAAGAAGTCGCTTGTACGGAAGGTAAAGCTTTGTTAATTTCGGAAGATCCTTTCAGGGATTTTAATAAAATCAACACCCATTTTACCCGAATTTATAATTTCACAGAGGAGCTTCATGACTTAGAAATGGGAGAGGGAACATTTGTGCACCCTTCTGTGGTCATCGGAAATGAGGTGAAAATTGGTAACAATTGCCATATTTTCCCCAATGTGGTGATTGGAGATAGAACCGTGATCGGCGACAATGTAGTAATCCAGAGCGGAACTATTTTGGGTGGCGATGCTTTCTATTACCGAAAACTCAACGGAAATTTCGATCGATTGATTTCTGTTGGAAATGTAGTGATCGAAAACAATGTGGAAATCGGAAACAATTGTACCATCGATCGCGGAGTTACGGACTCTACCATCATTGGTGAAGGTTCTGTTTTGGATAATTTAATACAAATAGGTCACGATACCATCATTGGAAAAAAAGTACTTATTGCCTCGCACGCTGCCATTGCAGGTTGTTGCGTTATTGAAGATGAGGTAACAGTTTGGGGACAGGTAGGAATGGCTTCCGGAAACCGAGTAGGTAAAGGTGCGGTTCTTTTAGGGAAAACCGGTGTTAACAAAAATTTGCAAGGTGGTAAAACGTATTTCGGGCAATTGGCGGAAGAATTCAGAGAGTATTTAAGAAAAGAGGTGAAGTTGAAAAGATTGTAGATCATAAATTTTTACCATTTTTCTGCAAATTATCACGATTTCCGAACTAGAATAATTAAATTTGTAGTAAATAAAATTCTTAAGAATAAATTTAAAAAATATAAAATGTCAGTATTAGTAAACAAAGATTCAAAAGTAATCGTACAAGGTTTTACCGGAAACGAAGGAACTTTCCATGCAAGTCAAATGATTGAATACGGAACCAACGTTGTAGGTGGAGTAACTCCAGGAAAAGGTGGAACTGAGCATTTAGGAAAACCAGTGTTCAATTCCGTTGCTGAAACTGTAGAAAAAGCGGGTGCTAATGTATCTATCATCTTCGTTCCGCCGGCATTTGCTGCTGATGCAATTATGGAAGCTGCTGATGCAGGTATTAAAGTAATCGTTTGTATTACTGAAGGTATTCCGGTAGAAGATATGGTAAAAGTAAAATCTTATATTGCTGACAGAGATTGCCGATTGATAGGGCCAAACTGCCCAGGAATCATTACTTCCGATGAAGCTAAGATCGGTATTATGCCAGGTTTTGTTTTCAAAAAAGGAAGAGTAGGAATCGTTTCAAAATCAGGAACTTTAACGTATGAAGCTGCTGATCAGGTAGTAAGAGCTGGTTATGGTGTTTCTACCGCAATCGGAATCGGTGGTGACCCAATTATCGGAACTACAACCAAAGAAGCTTTGGAATTGTTCATCAACGATCCAGAAACTGATGCCGTAGTAATGATCGGTGAGATCGGTGGTTCACTGGAAGCTGAAGCTGCAAGATGGTACAAAGAAAGCGGTTCTAAAAAACCAGTTGTTGGATTCATCGCAGGACAAACTGCTCCAAAAGGAAGAACAATGGGTCACGCAGGTGCAATCGTAGGTGGTGCTGAAGATACCGCACAAGCGAAAATGGAAATCATGAGAGAAAACGGAATCAACGTGGTAGATTCTCCAGCAGAAATTGGTGCTACCGTTGCTAAAGTTTTAGGATAAGATTATCTTAATTAAAATAAAAAACGTTTCGCAAAATTGTGAAACGTTTTTTTTGGCTGATATTTTTTTATCTTTGCTTTATAAACACTTTTTATGAAAATTAAATTATTAGCTGCTGCAGCACTTTTTGCGACCAGCTTATTATCTGCACAAATCGATTTCAGAAGTACAAGATTCGGTATTACAGGAGGCGCTACCATGTCCAGAGTAAGCAATGCCCATAATCCGTCAGGACCTCGATACTCGTTTTACGGAGGTGCATTAGCTTTAATTCCGGTTGATAATAATGACCAGTTTTATATCCAAACGGAAGTAGAATATTTGGGAGCCGGAGAATCGGGTAAAGACAAAGATGCGAAAGGCGCAACTGGCTACAATGCGGTGTATGCCAACAATTACATCAGCGTTCCGATTTATTTTAAAGGATATTTTTCCGAAGCGGAATCTGAGTTTTTTGCATCGGCGGGACCGAAATTTAATTTCCTTGTCAGCCAAAAAGTGAGCGATCCCGGGAAACCATTTTACGTTCCGGAACAATTGGAGGAATATCCTGACCTGAACGGAAAGGCTTCTGGTTTTAATCTTGCAATCGGTTTGGGAATTGGGTTTTCTTACAAAAGAATGCTGGAAGTTACCGCACGCTATGATCTTGGTCTCAGCAACACCTACAAAGGTTTAATGTCAGAATTGCAAGCTGATCCAAATACGGCTAAAAAGAAATCAGAACAAGTTTTTAGCGTAGGTTTAAGTTACATTTTCCAGTAGATTTTCTTTCATTAAATATAAAATCCCGTCAATAAAAATTGATGGGATTTATCTTTATTTTAAATTTAATTCAATTTAACTTCTGATCCATTTCCAAAGTTCCTTTGCGGTCGCTTTATTTCCGTACATTAAAATTCCAACGCGATATATTTTTGCCGCTACGAAAATCATTAATAACGTAGAAGCGATAAGTAATGCCATAGAAAGTGCAATTTGCCACGCCGGAACACCAAACGGAATTCTCGCAATCATGGCCACAGGTGAAGTAAATGGAATGATTGAAAGCCAAAAACCAAGCGGACCATCCGGATTATTCATAATCGTGAAGCTTCCGTACATTCCTAAAGTTAGCGGAATAATCGCAAAAAGGGTAAACTGTTGGGTTTCGGTTTCGTTATCTACCGCCGATCCAATGGCTGCATACATTGAGCTGTAAAAAATATATCCCATCAAGAAAAAAACGATGAAAACGAAAATAATCAACGGGAAATTCATGTCTAACAGGATGTGAGAAACTTTTGTCGCGGTTTCAGTGATGTCGAATTTTTGAAGCATTTCGGAGTATTGTTCGCCGCCGGGAGTTTGTTTCTGCATCGCCTGAAAACCAGTGTTCAGGAAGATGGCTCCCAAAACCGACATCGTAATCCAAATCACAAATTGCGTAAGCGCTACCAACGTGACGCCCAGGATTTTTCCCATCATCAACTCAAATGGTTTTACCGAAGAGATAATGATTTCAACGACGCGGTTGTTTTTTTCCTCCAAAACGCTACGCATCACCCGAACACCATAAATGATAATGAACATAAATACGGCATACATCAAAACCATGCTAAGGCCCGATTTTACACCGAAATCCAGGCCAGAATCCGCCTTGTTGTTGTCCACCACATTTTCCGTATTCAAATCGAAATTTTTATCAAGGTTTACCAGTTGATCTTCCGAGAGGCCAAGGGTTTTTATTTTTTCTTTTTTAAGGACCTTAGAAAGATCCGCTGAAACACTCGATTTGGTATCGAAACCGATTTTTTTATTGATGAGTAATTTTGTGTTTTTCTCGAGCTCATCGAAATTGTTGTTTTTCAGTTCCGGAATGATTAGAAGCCCTTCAATGCCCGTCATTTCTTTTAAGGTAGAACGGAGGGCTCGTTCATTTTCCTTCGGAACAAAAACGTATTTTATGGTGTTGCTGCTCTTCAGATTACCCACGAAAATACCGCTTTTATCGACCACATTGAAAGTGCTGGAACTTTCATTTGCCTTAAACATAAAAGCTATTAAAGCTCCGAAACCAATCATTAAAATCGGTGCAAGAAGGGTAAGAACGATAAAAGATTTTTTCTTCACTTGCGTGAGATATTCTCTTTTGGTGATTAAAAATATATTTTTCATGGAATGTTGTCTATTGTGATCGGATGGTTTTTTTATTGTAAACGCTGTAACTTATTTCGCAACTGCATTGATGAAAACTTCATTCATGCTCGGGATTTTTTCATCAAACGAACGAATTTTTCCTATTTTCAACAGTTCATTCAGCAACAAGTTTTGGTCGTTATCATTTCTCAATTCGAAAGACACGAGTTGGTTTTGAGTATCGAAACTGCTGATGTGGAATTCTTTCCTGAAGTTTTCAAATTTCTCGGAATCTACGTTGGATAAAGTAATTCCAAAGATGTTTTTTTTGAATTTTTCTCTCACCTCAAAAACTTTTCCGTCCAGCACTTTTTTCGATTGGTTGATTAATGCTACATAATCGCACATTTCTTCCACACTTTCCATTCGGTGGGTAGAGAGGATGATGGTGGTGCCGTTGTTTTTCAAATTCAGGATTTGATCTTTGATTAAATTAGCATTTACCGGATCAAAACCAGAAAAAGGTTCATCCAAAATCAGCAACTTCGGGCGGTGCAAAACCGTCACTACAAATTGTATTTTCTGTGCCATCCCTTTCGAAAGTTCGCTGAGTTTTTTCTTCCACCACTGATCGATTTCCAGTTGCTCGAACCAATATTTCGCTTGGCTCAAAGCATCATTTTTGCTCATTCCCTTCAGCTCTCCGAAGTATAAAATCTGGTCGCCAACCGACATGTTTTTGTACAAACCGCGTTCTTCGGGCATGTAACCGATCTGTTTGATGTGCTCCGGATTGAGTTTCTGCCGATTGATCAAAACCTCTCCCGAGTCGGCTTGAGTAATTTGATTGATGATTCGGATGAAGGTGGTTTTTCCTGCACCATTTGGACCTAAAAGTCCATAAATGCTGGCTTCGGGAACATCAATTGAGAAGTTGTCTAGTGCCAGTTTTTTACCGGCATTATAGGTTTTGGTGACGTTTTCTGCTTTCAGCATGAAGATGAATATTTGAAAGAATTAGTATAAAAATGCTTCGGAAAGTTACGGAATTTATAATGATTTTTTAGGAGCCGGGAACCTGCTCTTCGCTATTACTCCTCGCGCCAATACATTGTCCAACGCTTGCTGTGGGGTAGCCGCTGCGATCAGGGCTAGGATTTGGTTTCTGTTCTAAATGCCGGAAATTAAAATAAAGGAAACAACAGCATGAAAATTTTAAGAAATCCAAATCATTTTTTCATTGATAATTTTCCATTTATTCGTTACTTTTTCCATAGTGATTAAAATTCCCAGTCCGCATTTTGAGCCGCAATAATGTTGATATCTGATTAATGCTTTGTTTTCTGCAATAAAAAAGGGTTCCGATAATTCATAATTTCCCAGATAGGTTTGTTTCCCATTTTCATCAATTGATTTCGGATGATCTATTCTTTTCGCAAATTCTACTCCTTGAATTTTCGAAAAATCAATATTCTCTTTGGAATATTGAGGCTTAAATTGAAAGACTAAATTGTCCTCTTTTCCTTCATAAAATTCATCAGATAAATTTGTTGTATCTAAAACAGTCAATCGTTTGTCTAAAAAATAAGTTAAGGATTTCGAATTTTTCAAACTATCACTTATTCTTTCAGCTTCTAAAGTCATTTCTTTTTCAGATTGATTATTTCGAATAGAAATGTATTGATGTAAAACTCCATAAGTTGAAATTTTTTCTCTGAGTACTGCATTGTATATTTCGTAGCAGTCGTTCTCACGTGAATTTTTACAGGAAATCAATAGGCTTAAAAGCAATATTGCAAGAGGGGTTTTCATTCATTAACAAGAGAATTTGTGCTGTAAAAATCAGCAGCTTCAGCAATCACACGATCCATTTCTTCTAGCGTGAAAACTTCCAGAAATTTTCTGCGGAAATCTTTAAAATGCGGAATTCCACGGAAATAATTGCTGTAATGTTGGCGCATTTCGATGAGCCCGAGTCTTTCACCTTTCCATTCCGTGCTCCATTCTGCGTGTTGGCGCACGGCTAGCAAGCGGTCGGTAATTGTAGGTTCCGGTAATTTCTCTCCGGTTTGAAAAAAATGTTTGATTTCATTAAAAATCCATGGGTATCCAATGGCTCCACGACCGATCATGATGCCATCGCAATCGTATTTTTGCTTGTATTCTAGAGCTTTTTCGGGAGAATCTACATCGCCGTTTCCGAAAATTGGAATTTCGATATTAGGATTGTTTTTAACTTTAGAAATATAATCCCAATCGGCTTCCCCTTTATACATTTGTGATCGAGTTCTGGCGTGAATGGTAAGCGCTTTAATTCCGGTGTCTTGTAATCTTTCAGCTACCTCCATGATGTTTATCGTTTCGGTATCCCAACCTAAACGGGTTTTCACGGTAACCGGCAAATGTGTGGAACTTACGACTGCTTTTGTAAGGCGAACCATTAAATCAATATCTTTTAAAACGCCTGCTCCAGCTCCTTTGCATACTACTTTTTTCACTGGACAGCCGAAGTTGATATCGACTAAATCTGGGTTTACAGTTTCTACAATTTTCGCTGACATCGCCATTGCTTCTTCATCACCACCAAAAATTTGAATTCCGACTGGCCTTTCATAATCGAAAATATCAAGTTTTTTGCGGCTTTTCATCGCATCGCGAATTAATCCTTCGGAGGAAATAAACTCCGAATACATCATATCGGCGCCATGCATTTTGCAAAGTCTGCGAAAAGGAGGGTCCGAAACATCTTCCATTGGGGCAAGAAGAAGTGGAAATTCTGGTAGTTCTATGTTTCCGATTTTTATCATGGTGCAAAGATAATTTTTTTGAATGGAAACCGGAAACCGTATTGCGCTGACAAAAAAACAGATCTACGCGATCTGTTTCATATTTTAGATACTGGAATCATTAATCAAAATCATGATGGGTGTCGTCTTTTGAATTTTTATGAACAAACCACATCCCGATGGCTAGGCCTACCACGCCGGCCACAGCAGTCATCAGTGCACGTTCGAGTTTGTCGGGCATGTCGTTTCCGAGATAATTCATCAGGAAAAGAATTAGAAAAGTGATGGCAGCAATTACTGCGAATTTTTTGCTTTTTATGTCCATTATTTTATTCTGTATGAAATCATTATTCCACCTCTATAAGGAAGCCATTCTCCACTTTGGTTGTATTGTCGGGTGGGATCAGTATCATATCGCACACCTAATTCTTTATGATAACCTTTGTAATAACTTTGTATAGAACCGGCACCGACATACAAGTCCATATTCCAATTTTTTCCCAATTCGAACTGGTAACCTACGGTAGCTCCAATGATATATGAGAAGCCGTTTTGATATAAATCAGAAGATTTATAAATTGGTGATTCCGGAGTGTATTGGTAATCATTATCGCTCCAATAATTGTATTTTTGAACAATAAATCGCGAGAAAGAAAGGTTACCACCAACATACCAATGGTTAAAAGCTTTATTGAAGTAATATCTTCCGTCGAAACCAAGCATATAAACTTGTGCGTATTTTCCTGCAAAAGATTTCCACGGCGAGATGAAAACATCCCCTTGAAGCGTCCATTTTTTGTTCAGTTGATACTCTACACCGGCATTCAGCATACCGACAGGCAGGAAAAGCGCATTGGCTTTCACATACATTTTTTTGGATACGATAGAATCTTGTGTTTGTGCAGTAGAAAGTGCTGCAAAAGAAATGGCGGTTGCCAATAAAAGTTTTTTCAAAATTATTTTATTTTAATGAGTCCAGAAGTTGAGTTGCGAGTTGAGCGTCTTTTCCTTGAGTTTTAGCGATGTTTTTAGAAATTTCAGCGTAAGTTTTTGCTTGATCTTTTTTACCTGTTTTCGAATAAATTTTCGCTAAAATATAAGTGTTTTCGGCGGTTTCAGATTTCATTACTGATTTTTCTGCCCATTCTTCCGCTTTTTTCAAAGAAGAAGGCGTGGTGATGTATTCACTGAAAATCCAAGCAGCTTTTAGAAGTTCTTCACTGTCAAAATTTTCAGCGTTCTGATAATAAGATAAAGCCGCTTTTTCGTATTCCGCAAATTTTCCCGAATTAGGATAAATAATTACTTTCATTCGGTTTAAAGCTATTTCAGCTTCAGTTTTTCCAACTAATGGAATGGCATTTTTGAAAAATTCATCATCATTGATTGTACCTGTTTTTTGATCCAAAGCATTTTCAAGAATGTTGGTGATTTTGATGTTCGTATCAAATTGATTGTAAATGTCTTCCGACATCAAATTGGTGATTTCCTGTTTTTTCGCAACGAAAATTTGATAATTCTGATCGCTAGGAGATTTAATGAAATACAACAACATTCCCACTTCATCTTTCGTCAAAGGTTGATTGCTTTTGACTTTAAAATATCTTTCTGAAGCTTTTTTAGCCAATTCGTAATCGCTTTGGGCGTACAAACTCATCATATTGAGCAAAAACTCCGGATTACTTTCTCCTTTTTCGAATAATTTTTTGTTGGAAGAATTTCGGTATTTCGGTTGGTTCGCTTCTTTTGCGATGGTAAGAAAATCTGCTTCTCCCATGTAACCATAATTTTTCAACACTACTTCGCCATTACCATTCAGGAAAAGAAAAGTAGGATAGGAGCGAACTCCATATTTCATTGCGATATCCCGGCCTTCACCTTTTTCCATATCGAATCTTGCGTTGATGAAATTGGCGTTGTAATATTCTGAAACCGCAGGTAGTGGGAAAATATTTTTTTCCATCATTTTGCAGGGTCCGCACCAGGAAGCAAATGCGTCGAGGAAAATCAGTTTTTTTTCGGCTTTTGCTTTTGCTAAAATATCTTTGAAGCTGGTTTTCTGAAAATTAATGCCTTGCTGGCCGAAAACAATGATGGAAAGGGGAATAGTAAGTAAAAAAAGTATTTTTTTCATGGAAGCAGAGGAAATTTTAATGCGAATATAGCTATAAATAAACAACCATTAAAAATATTATTACCATCCAAATCAATTTTACGCTTCATTTAAATATTTATGGCTCGAATATTGTTGAGTCCCCAAAAAATTTATGGACGATGAAAAAGAAAAGGAAACATTACAAGATTCGTTATTTGCGACTTATTCGTAAAATGAGGGATCAGGTTTTTGTAAATGGAGTGATTTAAAGTTAAAACCCTTTCGGTATAATGTACGAAAGGGTTTTTATTTTTTATTCTGGTTTATAACTGTCTTTCAAGGTTACTGTTCTGTTGAAAACCAATTTTTCGTGCGTAGAATCGGGATCTTTGGTGAAGTAGCCAATTCTTTGGAACTGATAAGGTTTACCTACTTCTGCGTTTTTCAAACTTGGCTCTGCAAATCCTTGTACTATTTTTAAACTTTCTGGATTCATGAATTCCATGAAATCGGTTTCTTTTTCAGCATCTGGTTGCGGAGTAGTGAAAAGTCTGTCGTAAATTCTTACTTCTACCGGTAACGCATGTTTAGCAGAAACCCAGTGAAGTGTTCCTTTTACTTTTCGCAAACTTTCTTCGGTGCCACTTCCGGATTTGCTTTTCGGGTCGTAAGTTGCATAAATGGTTGTGATTTCGCCATTTTCATCTTTGTCTATACGTTCTGCTTTTATGATGTACGCTGATTTCAAACGAACTTCGCCACCCAGTTTCAAACGGAAAAATTTGTTTCCGGCTTCTTCCTTGAAATCTTCTCTTTCGATGTATAATTCTCTGGAGAAAGGGATTTCACGTGTTCCTGCGTTTTCATCTTCAGGGTTGTTTTCGGTTTCCAACCATTCTTCAGCGTTTTCAGGATAATTTTCTATCACCAGTTTCACAGGATCAACCACCGCCATTACCCGTGTTGAAACTTTATTTAAATCTTCTCTCACGAAGAATTCAAGTAATTGAATATCAATAAGGTTTTCTCTTTTTGCAACGCCAACTCTATCAATGAAATTACGAATGGATTTTGGAGTAAACCCTAATCTTCTCATCCCGGAAATTGTAGGCATTCTCGGATCATCCCATCCTGTGACAGCTTTTTCAGCTACCAGACGTTGTAATTTTCTTTTGGAAGTAATCATGTACGAAACATTCATTCGGGCAAATTCTCTTTGCTTGTTTCTCACTTTAGATTCTTCGTAAACCTGATCCAAATACCAATCGTAAAGTGGGCGGTGATTTTCGAATTCCAAGGAACAAAGCGAGTGCGAAATTTGTTCGATATAATCGGATTCTCCGTGTGCCCAATCGTACATCGGGTAGATTTTCCATTTTTCGCCGGTTCTGTGGTGAGGTCTTCGCAGAATTCGGTACATCACAGGATCGCGCATGTTCATATTGGGAGAAGTCATATCGATTTTTGCTCTTAAAGACATGCTTCCCTCTTCGAATTCGCCGTTTTTCATTCTTTCAAAAAGATCCAAAGATTCTTCCACCGGACGGTTTCTGTAAGGAGATTCGATTCCATCTTCGAAAGGGTTTTTTCTTTGGGCGGTGATTTCCTCTGAAGATTGTTCATCCACGTAAGCTTTCCCGTTTTTGATCATCTGGACAGCCCAAATATAAAGTTGCTCAAAATAATCCGATGCATAAAGCTCTTTGTCGTATTTGAAACCGAGCCATTCCACATCTTTTTTTATTGAATCTACAAATTCTTGCTCTTCTTTTTCAGGGTTGGTATCATCAAAACGCAAATTAACCGGAGCACCGTATTTTTCGCCCAAACCGAAATTAATGCAGATCGCTTTGGTATGACCTACGTGTAGATAACCGTTCGGTTCCGGCGGAAAACGAAAACGCAATCGGTCTTTCGGAAAACCTTTAGCTAAATCGTCTTCTATAATTTGCTCAATAAAATTGAGGGATTTTTTTTCTTCTTCCATTGTCTATACTTGTATCTGCAAATTTACGGAATCTTCGCAAAAGATAAATACTAAATGAGTTTTTGATTTTAATGGTAAATTTAAAAATTATGATTTAGTACGTGTTTTAATGAATATGCTGTTGTGTTAATGGATAATTGATGAAAGAAATAAAGTCTTTATTGTCGGAACTGTTTAAATTATTATATTTTAATAAACTAATTAAATAACCTAACTATGAAAACAACAATGCTTGCACTTTGCATTTCTGCAGGATTATTTTCTCAGAATTCAAATTTAAACAAAATGAATGTGGTAAAAACTAACGTTACGGCTTACGCATTCCGAAACGTAAATCTCACCTACGAAAGAGTGATCAATAAGACATTTTCTGTGAATGTCGGCTTTGGAACGATGGGAAAAGGAAGCGTTCCCTTCAGTAAAACTTTTGTTGAAGATACAGAACTTAGTGATGCTGAAATTTCGATGACTAACTTCACTATAGAGCCTAGAATCTATCTTGGAGAAGGTTACGGAAAAGGTTTTTATTTTGCTCCGTATTATCGATACAGCTCTTTCAATATTGATCAGGTCAAAATGGCTGTGGATTTTTCTGATGGCAGTTCGGAGGATTTGCTGATTACAGGAAAAGCTACCGGAAATAGTGCTGGGTTGATGTTGGGTGTACAATGGTTTTTAGGCGCTAAGGAAAATTGGGTGTTGGATTGGTGGATTGTCGGAGCTCATTATGGCAGCGGCAAAGGAGATATGCGAGGAAATTCACCACGAACGTTAACTGCTGATGAACAAGCTGAGCTGAAACAGCAAATTGAAGATTTGGATATTCCTTTGTTTGAATATACCACAACCACCGATGCGAATGGTGCTAATGTTAAATTGGACGGTCCGTGGGCAGGTTTACGATCTGGCCTGTCGATTGGATATAGATTTTAAAAAAATAAAAAAAATGCTTGAATCATTTGGTTCAAGCATTTTTTAAATAAAGTTGATCACCGGATAACAAAAGATGAGTGGGGAGATTATTGGTAAACAAACCCCCGGTTCCCAGTCCTTGCGGAATTTTGGGATTTTTGCTGAAAGTATATTGAGCAATAGCATTCAACCCGATATTGCTTTCCAATGCGGAGGTAATCCACCAACCGATTTGTTGACTTTCTGCTAAAGAAATCCATTCGTCTGAACCCGAAAATCCACCTATTAATGAAGGTTTCAGGATGATGTATTGCGGTTTTATTTTTTCTAAAAGTTCTCTTTTAGCATCGAAATCAAGAATTCCTATTAATTCTTCGTCCAAAGCAATTGGCGTAGGAGTGGTTTTGCAAAGCACTTTCATTCCTTCGATATTTCCAGCTTTTATCGGTTGTTCAATCGAATGAATTTCCAAATCTGCCAATTCTTGTAAAACGACTTTTGCTTCCTCAAAAGCAAAACCTCCATTAGCATCAACACGTAATTCCAACTCCTTTTTGGAGAACTTTTCGCGAAGTTGAGTGAGAATTTTCTTCTCAGATTTCCAATCGACTCCAATTTTCAATTTGATGCAGTTGAAGCCGTCTTTTAGTTTCTCTTCAATTTGCTGTTGCATGAAATCTGCATCGCCCATCCAAATTAATCCGTTGATTTTGATGGAAGATTTTCCGGCAGTAAAATCGCTCGGAAAATATATTTCGCATCCTTTTTTGAGGTTAAGAATCGCTTGTTCATACCCAAACCAAATCGATGGAAAATGATGCAATTCTTTTTTTATATAGTCCGGATCTTTATTGATGTTCTCGCAAAGCCAGCGGAGTTTTTCTTCATATTCCGGAACGTCATCATAACTTAAACCTCTGAAAATTGCGCATTCGCCGATTCCAGTCCGATTGTTTTCAGAAATTTTCAAAAAGTACGTTTCTTTGGTATGCAAAACGCCGCGGGAAGTTCCTCCCGGGCGCTTGAAATTAAGGATATATTGATGATATTCTGCGGTCATTTATTGTGCTTCTTCTTTCATAAATTCTTCTGCTTTTTCCACCATTTTAATGCTTCCGCAGAAAAACGGAACTCTTTGGTGTAATTCCGTAGGCTGAATTTCTAAGATTCTTCTGAAACCATCACTGCATTTTCCACCGGCTTGTTCTGCCAAAAACGCCATTGGATTGCATTCGTATAACAACCGAAGTTTTCCGTTCGGTGATTGAGAGGTTGATGGATAAATATAAATTCCGCCTTTAATCATATTTCTATGGAAGTCCGAAACCAAACTTCCGATGTAGCGCGAGGTATAGGGACGATCGCCTTCTTCACGTTGGCAGTATTTAATATAATTTTTTACTCCTTGCGGAAATTTTATATAGTTTCCTTCATTGATAGAATAGATTTTTCCTGTTTCTGAAAATTTCATGTTCGGATGAGAAAGATAATAAGTTCCCAAACTCGGATCTAAAGTGAATCCGTTCACTCCATTTCCTGTCGTATAAACAATCATCGTTGAGGAGCCATAAACAACATATCCAGCAGCAATTTGGTTGACGCCTTTTTGTAAAAAATCTTCAAGTGTAACCGGCGTTCCAGGTTCTGTAACCCTTCTGTAAATCGAAAAAATAGTTCCAACGGATACATTCACGTCAATATTTGAAGATCCGTCGAGTGGATCAATCAATACCACATATTTGCTTAAATGAGCATTTGAACTGGCACGAATTTCAATAAAATCATCACTTTCTTCGGAGGCAATTCCGCAAACTACTTCCCGCTGAGAAAGCGCTTCGATAAAGATATCGTTGGCCAAAACGTCTAATTTCTGTTGTTCTTCTCCCTGGATGTTTTCGTTCCCCGCTTTGCCGATGATATTGGCAATTCCGGCTTTATTTACTTCGCGGTTTACCACTTTCGAAGCGAGTCGAATCGCACTCAAAAGTCGTGAAAGTTCACCAGTTGAATACTGAAAATCTTCCTGTTTATCGATAATAAATTCACCAAGGGTTTGAAAATTTTGTTCTGACATGATTTGGTTTTTTGCATTTTTACAAATTTCGGAATTTTCTTTCAATTAAATCTGTTTTAATTGTTTTAAATAGATGATTTATGTTTTCTTTTTTAAAGATAATTAAGTGCAAGATTGGTAGTGAGAGAATCCCATTATTGAAGCAAGTTTTTTTTTCTCGCGTTAAATTAATAATTTTGATAAATATTAATTTTTAATTAATATAAAAGAATAAATTATATGTTATTGATTATTAAATATTTAAATGAAAATTTTTAAGTTTGGTGGAGCATCAGTGAAAGATGCTGAAGGGGTAAAAAATGTAGCTCTTGTTTTGGAATCGCAAGGTTTCGATAATTGTATGCTTGTGGTTTCGGCTATGGGAAAGACCACAAATGCTTTGGAAAAAGTGGTTGAAAACTATTTTGCCAAACAGGATTACCAAACAGAAATTGAGAAAGTAAAACAATTGCATTTGGAAATTTCGAATGGACTTTTTAACGGAAATCATCCTGTTTTTGCAGAAATTTCTTTGTTTTTTGATGATATTGAATCTTTCTTAAGAAGGAATAAATCTCCGAACTACAATTTTGTCTACGATCAGGTGGTAAGTTGCGGAGAAATGATTTCTTCAAAAATTTTAAGTGAATATTTAAATGATATTCAGTTCAAAAATACTTGGCTCGATGCCCGTGATTATTTAAAAACCGACAGCAATTATCGGGAAGGAAATATCAATTGGGAAGAAACTCAAAAGAATATTTCAGCACTGAATATTAAACAATCTTATGTAACGCAAGGTTTTATAGGTTCCGAAGCCAATAATTTCACCGTAACTTTAGGTAGAGAAGGTTCCGATTATTCTGCTGCGATTTTTGCGTATTGCCTAAATGCTGAAGCAATGACAATCTGGAAAGATGTTCCAGGCGTGATGACTGGCGATCCAAGAAAGTTTGAAAACGTCAATCTTTTATCGAATATCTCTTACGAAGAAGCTATAGAAATGGCTTATTACGGAGCATCGGTTATTCACCCGAAAACCCTTCAACCACTGAAACAAAAGAATATTCCGTTTTATGTAAAGTCATTCCTGGAGCCTAAAAGACCAGGTACTAAAGTCGGAAATGCATCCGAAAACCAGCAGGAAGAATCTTATATTTTAAAAGAAAATCAGCAATTAATGCGCATTGCGACAAGAGATTTTTCATTTATTGCGGAGGAACATTTAAGCCAGATTTTTGCGAAATTGGCTCAATATAAAATCAAAATTTCATTGATGCAGAATTCTGCGATTTCACTGGCCCTTTGCCTGGAAGACAAGTATGGGAATATCGATGAACTGAATCTGGAATTGCAAACAGTTTTCAGCACCGAACTTACAAAAAACGTCTCATTATTTACTGTTAGAAATGCGAAATTAGAAGATTTGAACAAATTTTATGAGAACAGAAATATTTTACTGGAACAAATTTCCAAAAAAACAATACAAGTTGTATTTAACTAATAACTAATGAGCCTTATTTCAAAAGAAGACCTAATTAAAGTGTCCGGTCTTAGCCGCATAGGATTTTTGAAAAATCCAGTTGCATCGGCATTGATGTCCGTCACTAAAATTAATGAAGTCAACAAACTGTATGATATTTTAAAAGACAAAAGCGGAAAAGATTTTTTCGATTCGTTTGTTCGGGAAAGAGATCTAAAATATATCGTTTTCGAAGAAGATCTTGCTAAAATTCCTAAAACAGGACCTTTTATTTTAGTATCTAACCATCCGCTGGGAGCAATTGATGGGATTTTAATGACGAAAATCCTGAGCGAAATCCGTCCGGATTTTAAGGTGATGGGGAATTTTCTCCTTGAAAAAATAAAACCTATGGAACCGTATGTGATTTCAGTAAATCCTTTTGAAAACCGAAAAGAAGTTCGAAGCAGCGCTTCTGGAATGCGGGAAACCTTGAAACATCTCGAAAACGGAGGTTGTGTAGGAATTTTTCCGGCAGGTGAAGTTTCAAATAAAAACAACGAGTTTGGGGAAATTCACGATAAACCGTGGGAAAAACCGGCATTGAAATTAATTAAGATGGCGAAAGTTCCGGTGGTTCCGATGTATTTTCATGCGAAAAACAGCCGCCTGTTCTATCAGATTTCTAAAATTCATCCGGAATTACAAACATTGATGCTTCCTGCAGAAATGATGAATAAAAGAGAAAAACCGATCCGAATAAGAATTGGGAAACCAATCTCGGTAAAAGTGCTTGAAGATCACGATACTGTAGAGGAAATGGGCGAGTTTTTACAGAACAAAATCTACATGCTGAAATCATATTATGAAAAAAGAAAATCGATCGCAGAACAGCTGAAATTACCCAATCTGAAGCTCAATTTTCCTTTATTAAAAGAAGAAAACGTAGTTCAGAATATCATCGATGAAACTCCACAGGAAGATTTGATAAAAGATATAGATTCGCTTTACAAGAATGACAAAATGCTGTTCCGAAATGGGAATTATGAAGTGTTTTTTGCCAGCTATTCGGAGATTCCTTTTATCATGCGCGAAATTGGTAGACAGCGCGAGCTTACCTTCCGGAAAATAGGCGAAGGAAGCAATTTGCCTTTCGATTTGGATCATTATGACGAGCATTATCATCACCTTTTTCTTTGGGATAATGCAGCACAGCGATTGGCCGGAGCTTACCGAATGGCATTGGGAAGCGAAGTGATGAAAAAATATGGGATCGATGGTTTTTACACCAGTTCTTTATTTGAATTTGATCCGGAATTAAGGCCATTTTTCCGAAAAGTAATCGAAATGGGAAGAGCGTATATATCTTCGGAATACCAACAGAAGCCTTTGCCACTTTTCCTTTTGTGGAGGGGAATTGTACATGTTTGTTTAAGAAATCCTGAACATAAGTTTTTAATGGGTGGAGTGAGTATTTCAGATAAATTTTCAGAGTTTTCCAAATCGCTCATGATCGAATTTATGAGGTCGCATTATTATGATTCTGCAGTTGCGCAATACATTCATCCGAAAAAAGAATTTAAAGTAAAACTTAAAGATCGGGATAAACATTTATTTTTTGATGAGGTAGAATCGGATTTGAACAAACTCGATAAGATTATCGATGATTTGGAGCCGGAGATGCGTTTGCCTGTTTTAATTAAAAAATACATCAAACAAAACGCAAAAGTAATCTCTTTTAATGTGGATCCCAGTTTTAATGATGCAATTGATGGGTTGATGTACATCCGAATTAGTGAACTTCCGGAGAGTACAATTAAGCCAGTCCTTGAAGAAATGAGTGAGCAAATACAAAAAGAAGAAAATAATTCTGCTGAAAATCAGTAAATTTCGTCTTTCTTGAAAAATTTTTCACAAAATCATTTGCATCGTAAGGGAAAAGGTTATACTTTTGCACCACTCAATTGAGGAAATGGTTTCTTAGCTCAGTTGGTAGAGCAACGGACTGAAAATCCGTGTGTCCCTGGTTCGATTCCTGGAGAAACCACGAGAAACAACAACAATTTCTTACAAAAGCCCTTAAATCCTAGTATTTAAGGGCTTTTTTGTTTTTTGAGAATTTCAAAATAATACAAATATTCTCAAAAATTAGGTGACCTTCTCGGTGACCTGCCATTTTTTGAACTTTATAGGTAACCGAATTCTTTTTAAAAGCCTATCAATAAAGGTGTAGAGCAATTGAACATCTTGTCTGATAGGTCACCAAAACGTAATTTTAACCCCTAAAGTCATCAATATGAATGCAAAAGTTTCGGTATTATTTTATGCCAGAAAGTCTAAAGCGAAATCTAGTTCCAAAATCCCGATTTATATGCGGATTACCGTAGATGGACAACGTGCAGAATTTTCAACGGGAAAATTTGTTGAAGGTAGCAAATGGAATCCTGCTCAAAGTCGTTTAAAGGGCAATTCTGAAGAGGCGCGCGTAATAAACAAGCATTTTGATATTCTGCAAGCAAAAGTCCTTGAAATTGAAAATAGACTCGTTTTTTTAGGCGACCCTTTCGACGCTACGGATATTAAGAATTTGCTCACAGGAACAAAAACAGCGGAAAGATTCTTGATCCCAATTTTTGAGGAACACAATTCCAAAATGGAAAAACTTCTTGGCAAAGAGTACGCGATTGCGACACTCAAAAATTTCAGAACTTGTTTATCACATTTGAAAGAGTTTTTGTGGACATTTCACAAAAAAACAGACATCAACATTCAGAAATTGGAACCGTCTTTTCTCAATGATTTTGATTTCTTTCTACGAACAAAAGCGAATATCAACAATAATTCTGCGGTGAAGCACACCAAAAACTTGAGTAAGATTTTAAAAATTTGTTATCATAACAATTGGATAGAAAAGGATTTGGTTATTTTCTACAAAGGGAGATTTAATGAAGTGAACGTGAATTTCCTCACCGATGAAGAACTTTCATCAATTCGCGAAAAAGAATTTTCGGGAAAAGGTTTGGAACTCGTACGTGATATGTTTGTTTTCAGTTGCTATACAGGTTTGGCTTACATCGATATTTTTAATCTTACAAAAGACCAACTATCAAAAGGAATTGATGGAAATCTGTGGATTATTACGAACCGACAGAAGACAGGAAGTGCATCAAATATTCCCTTGCTTCCTGTTGCTGAAGAAATCATCAAGAAATACGAAAATCATCCAGTATCTTCCAATTCTGGAAAACTGCTCCCAGTTTATACCAATCAAAAAGTAAATGAATATCTGAAAACTATTGCAGAAAATTGTGGTATCAATAAGAAACTTACGTTTCACTGCGCAAGACATACTTTTGCCACGACTGTAACTTTAGGAAATAATGTTTCAATGGAAAGTGTAAGTAAAATGCTTGGACATAAAAGCATTAAGACTACACAGCATTATGCAAAAATATTGGATTCTAAAGTGAGCCAAGATATGGGGAGTTTGAAACTTGTTTTAGAGAAAAAAAATGAGGTTCAAAAGGAAAATGATAAAAAACTCGGTTCATAGCCGAGTTTTTTTCAGGTTCAGGAAGCTTTAATGAAGTTGAAGTTATGTTCACTTCGAAGGTGTCATAATTTCAATAGGTAATCGAAAGATCTCCGATTATCTATTGAAAAATTTACAGATTATGTTTCAATAATAAGTTCTCTATCGTAACCATTGTCGGGATCATCAAGATATCCATGTGGATTGCATATTACTTCTGTTTTACCAATTGAATAACGACTAGGTGCATGAATGTGCCCATGAATCCAAAAATCAGGTTGATGTTTTGTTATGAAATCATCAAGATTGGAAGCATATGCTGAAGTTAATAGATCATTCTTAAAATTATCGGGAACTGAAAGCAAACTTGGCGCATGATGCGTCACCACAATATTTTTCTCTTTTGTTGAATTTTCTAAACTTTCATTCAGCCAATGTTTTGAAAATTGATGAATCTTAAACGTATCCACAGTTCTCATTTTAGAATAGGAAGGATCTCTCTTGATCATTTTGTAATCGTTCATTTTCGGTTGACAGTACATTCCTGCTTCTACTGAATTTCCAAAAAGTGCAAAATCCGTCCATACAGTACAGCCATGAAATCTAATGTCTTCAATGTCTAAAAAGGAATCCTCTAAAACACGAATATTGGTATTTTCTGCGGCAGACTTAATTTTATTGAGCGTTTTCGGATATGAGCCTTTATAATACTCATGATTTCCAAGAATATAAATCACAGGAATATTTTTTGATTTTTGTCTTAATCCACTCAATTCCTTTTGTGCCGAGGTTGGTATCTCCTGCAAAAATCACCAAATCAGCATTATCAAAACACAATTCTGAAATACCGAATTCTTGATGTAAATCGCTGATAATTTGAATTTTCATTGACGGAGATTATGTGATAAAGTTAAGGGTTTGGGTTCTTGAAAAAACGAATTTAATATTAATCATCTTAAAAAAACAAAACCAAAGGCTAAATAAACAGATTATTTTAAATGCTCTGTTCAATAAAAAGTATTGTTCAATGATAATGAACAGAGGAATTCATTGAACATATTTCTGGAAGATTATTTTTCTTTTTGCGAAAATTATTTTTAGGTGCGTAATTTAAAAATCCTCCATATTGCCTATTATTAATTAGTTTTTGAGCTTTTATAAGTTCAAATTTGTCACAAATTTTGTAAATATTTGTGACAAAACATAAAATTTAGATGATAATAAAATGCGAATATAACCTACGCGTATATTTTCTAATCAAGCTTCCGATGTATGAGTGATAAAGTTGTCAAAATATCGAGTGCATCAATTTCTGACATTTGCCAAGTTATCTTAGGTGCATGTGCAGTTGTATTTCTAAACATTCCTGTTACTCCTTTCAATAGGTTAACAAAGCCCCTATGTTCGCTTATTTCGGTTTCGTTGGATAAAGAATTTATTTGAATTAAGGGATTGTTAATAGAAAATGCCTGTTCAATTAATTGATTCCCATCAACAGATAAGCCTGACTTCATCCTAATAACTTCAAAAACGCTTTTTACTGCTTCAAAAACACTATGAAAATAATTTTCATTTAGTAATTCTGCGTTGCAAAATTCATAAATTCTATAATGAGTCTCTCTTTGCTCCAACTTTTTTCTAAAACGGCTTGCTCTATACTCTGCATCAGTAATTGTAAAAATTGATTCAATCTCTCTAAACTTACCAGACTCACTTAATTCTAATCCAGCAAAGCATAATCTTTTATTTAACTCAATTCTAGTGTCTTCGTATTGTTGATTACGACCCACAAATCTTGCTGGATGTAAACTTTTATTAATAAATCTTAATATATTATTCGAGATATTCTTATTATTCTGATAAGTAACAAATGCATTGTAAATTCTCTTCCATTTTGTTCCTTCGGGAAAAACATTAGGCAAATCAACCTCTTTTAAATATTTTGTTATTTCGTTATTACTTAATCCGTTGCTTGTGTCACCAAGCACTTTGCTTAAGCCTTCTAAGATTTCACCTGACAATGTTGGTCTTTTAACTGCCATTTTTCATTTTTTTGATAAGAAATAATGATAAATTTCCAAATTTATTAACTAAACATTATTTAAAATTCAGCTATGTTTCATTCCCAATAATCTTCAATCTCCTTTTCGATTACCCTGCCAATTTCATCGTAGTACATTGTTTCAGAAGTTGATTCTTTTTTGATTATTTCGGGAAATACATTAATAAGAAACTCACCTTCATTCTTATAATTACTAGACAAAAACTTCCAATTTATTTTAATGGAGGTTTCGTGTGGAGGAGTCTTGAAATAAAATTCCTCGAAAAAAAATTCTTCATCTCCCACAACAATATTTTTAGCAGGAATTATCTCCACTGCATTTTCCTCTTTTTGAATATTAATTAGTGAAGAAGACACAATTCTCTTGGCGCTAATTTTCACATTGTCTTTTGAGATATCTTCAACATCGCCGTCAAACTTTAAGATTATTCTAAAGTTTGTAATATCTTTTATACCTGTGTTTTTTAGCTTAATTTGAATTTTATTAAGACTGTTATTAGTCTTCACTCTATTATCTCCGAAAGATGGACCTAAGAGATCCAAGACATTGTTTCCACGAGGGTTATATGGTTTTTGAATTTTACCAACCTTGGTAATTTTCTCCTTTTTAAATTTAGGGAAGAATGTAGTTTCAATAATACTGATTTCAGCAGAATGGTTGTTTTTAAAACTGATGCTATTTACATAATAATCATGCGTTCGTTGATTTTCAAAAATTAAATCTACGATATCCTCCCAACAAAACAAATGAATCTCAAATAAACCTTTTTCAATACTTTTCAAATTTTCTTTACGGACAAAAGCCTCAATATTAGCGTCTTTATTAGCAGTTGTTGTAAAGTATAATTTTTTAAGTTTCGGTTCAAAATCTATTGCTTTCTCAATTTCTTTTTCAATCTCTTTCTCGGTAAAGGATTTATGTACATATTCATCTTTTCCTTTGCATTGAATACCGTAATATCCATTATCGTTTTTAGGCATCCCGTAAACATCAACCCCATTTTGGGATTGTCCTTGTCTTCCATTTTTCTTTATTTCTGGACAATCCCAAATTTCTCCCCATAATTTTTTACAGAGCGTTTCAAAATCTTGCCAATTTTGTGGTTTAGGTAGTGATTGGGCTATCTTCATTGACTTACCCTTTAATAATTTGCAACAGCTCTTATTAAATTTTTATTCTTTTTATCGATATTGTAACTGTTAATTAAATTCCTTGTTTTTAAACTTTCCAATAATTGCCGTATATGAAGAGCATTTTCAAAAGTTGGTCTATGTTGTTTTACAAATAATTCTTTATAATCCCTGCCTATATTTGAAACCAATACAATTAATTCTGAATCAGTAAGTTTTCCTAAATATAAATTTCCAAACTTCACTCTTTCATCCTTTGTTTTAAGGTTGGTAATTATTATTTTTAGACTTTCAATATTTAAATCAATAATTTTTGATTTCTGCAAGATTATTTCTCCTACTAATCGAGAAATTTCGTTACTATTTCTAACGATACTTTCATCAATTTTTGATATATAATTAAACTTATTATCTATAGAAATTTTATTTGAATTCAAAATCAAAAATTTATCATTATCATCTGTTTCAAAATTATTAATGTCGTTGATGAATTTTGAAAAGTTCCTTTCAATTAATCTTATATGATTATTCTTAAAATTTTCTCTTAACAAATCATAATTTGATTTAGTTGTAGTAAGTATTTTATCCGTTAATTCATTTACTTTTTCGCTATTTAATTCTTCAAAACTTAATTTATTCCAACCAAAATAACAGCTTGCCAACAATTTATTAAAAGTTTCATCATCAATATCATTGCAGATTAAAAAATCACCCTCAAACTTTTCATAATCTTTTAATAACTTTTGTTTTGACAATTCAGATTTTACATCTTCCAACTCTAAATAACTAATTAGATTTTGGTCAATTTTATTTTCAGATTTATCAAAAAAATCAACAACATTTTTCCATATTGGAACTAATTTATTTGCATTTAGTAATATTTTTTTAACTCCTATGTTATCAATTTTGCTTAAATCAGAAATTTTAGTATCTACTTTCTCAATTATTTTTGATTTAAGTTTTAAATCTAAATCTTTATTATTTAATAGAATCAAAAGACTCTGTTCATCTTCAAATCTGTTATCTTCAATCTTCAAATAAACATCCTCTACATAAGCATTAATGGACGAATTTACATACTCTTTCAACGACTTACAGGAAGAATGTAGAATTGCTTGAAAATTAGATTTTTCAGCGTCTATTTTTCTATTGTCTTCATTAAAATATCTTAAAAATAACAATAAATTTTCTGCCGTTAGTTTGTAATAATGTTTATTATAAATTAATTCAAAAATACTTTTATTAGAATCATCAGGTATTTCAACTTTAACAATTTTGATTTTAAGTAATTCTAGCAAGATTTCTATTTGTGCTTTAAAAAAAATTGGACTTCCCAATTTTTCATAATTGTATAAATACTGCACGTTTTTTTCTATGGTTTGTTTTATTATTTTTTCATTTTGTTTCTTGATAAGACTTTCCAAATTTTTGTTTAAAATGATTTTCTCAAAACAATAATACTTTTTTTCATTGTCGTAAGTGCTCTTATTGAAAATATATTCAAAGAAGCCATTCCAGTTATCTAATATTTTATCAAAGAAAACGTTAGCTCCAGTTTTTCTATCAATATACCTATCAATGAACTCTAAAGATCTTTCCTTCTCATTTGAAAGAAGATTCATTATTGCACAATATTTTTCTGAATATTGTCCATAATTATTTGCTAAGCAATCTAACAAATCAAAATTTAGAATAACTTCTCTATCAAAATATTTATCATTAATTTTTCCAATAAGATTTTCAGTTTTGCTTAAATTATAACTGAAATCCGTATTAATTCCACTTTTGACATTTCTTTCAAAAACAAAGTCTTCTTTAGTTATAGACACTTCATGAAAAAGCGAAATATAGTCGTTATAATTTTCGTTAATATAACCTTCTAAAATGAGGTTTCTCAACAATGCGTTGTTTGAAAAGTCCTTAAGATATTCATCAATATTTACTTCTTGGAAAATCTGTTTTAAATCCCAACTTTCAATTTGATTTTTTTGATAAGTTAATTTCTCAATTTCTTTTTTTAAAGACTCGATTTTGCCAATATGCTTATCCCCAATGAAATCCAATCGTTCTTCGTATGTAAAGTTGGAATCGATATCTTTTTCAATCTCTTCAAAATCAAAATTCAAATTTGAATTAGATTGATTATAATAATTAGAATAATTATTAATCAGGGTTCGATAAGTAAAATTTTTATCACTAACTTCAACTTGAAGATTTTCTGAATCAATCAATTCATCAATTTTTAAGTCTGTAAGGTAGACAGAATATGTGCTTGGAATTTTTGTAAGAAAATGTGCAATGTAAATTGCGTTTAATTCTTTAATGTCAGATAAGCTTTCATTTTCTATATCTTCAATTTGTTTTTTAAACTTATCTATTTTATTTTTGTTATTTTTTATAAATTCCCTAACATAATTGCTTTTTTGACTAATTAAGTTATAAAGTTTTCCACTTTTGCTATTTAGTTTGTTAAAATCTTCGGGATCGATATTTTTATAAGTTATTATTGCGAAAAGTTCTTCGGGTTTAGTAACGAATTCTGGAGTTAAAGCATTTCTGTATATAATGAATTCATGAAAAATGCTAATAAGTAATCTCATGTCAATATCATCAATAAATGTTGTGATATCGGATAGAAATTCTTTTGGGAAAAAATCATCATCTAGACCTTCTTCATTTAGTAATTTTTTTAATTGGTCATCTGCATTTGTCGAATTGATGAATGGGATAACAGGTACTATGAACTCAAAAAATTTTACTCTTTCTTTTTTATCATTAAATAGGTCGTCTCCAACTGCGTAAACAAATTTAATGTCCCTGTTAATTAGTTTAGAATTGTTTAATAATATGTTGATTTCCCTTAATTTGGTGAATATGTCCGTATTGTCAAACCTGTCTAAATCTTCAATAATGACAACATTAAATTTTGTTTTTTCTTTAAAAAGATTAATTTAGTCAAAACTGACTAATAAAGAGTAGTTTACAAGAACCGAAAGAGTTATCGGTAACGATTTAGTAATGGTGCTTACTGCACTTGCTTTCATTCAATTACCTTGTAAATCATTATTGCAAATTTATAAAAAATAAAGGTAAAGCATTGAAACTTTACCTTTATTTTTCGTCTTGCTCGTCCATTCTTTTGATAAGTGCATCCCGAAGACTATCAAGGAACTTCGTTCGGTTTATCTTCCTGCCTTTCAGTTCCAAATAGGAATGGTAGAAATCCCCTAAGTCAATATTAAACATATTCTCAAAGGTCTTGGCAATGATTTTAATGTCGGCATTCCCGTTGTCAATGGAACCCTGCGAATGCAGTGAATAAATCAATTCAATGAGTGAAGTTTTGCTGCCCGTCCAGTTCAAAGGTGTGGTTTCAAATAGCTTTCTCTGATTGTTATTACTCAACTGGTCTTCAAGATAAACCTGTATCAAATCGTTGGCAATAATCTTGGCAACCTTGTAATCGTGGGATGTTGTGAAATTATGGTCGGCTTCAAAATAATACGTGTCTAAACTTAACTTTATATCGTGCTTGCCACGCAAAAAGAATTTATTGTCGAGGTGGGTGCTGTTGGTTCTATAATACTTGTAAAATTCCAGATTGGCATCGAAATATCGTTTGATTTTGGAAAGCTCTACATTAAGATATTTCTTGATGGTTTTATCCCCTCCACGTGGTCTTTTGGTTTCAATCTTGTAAATCGAATTGAAGTAGATGAGCTTAGAAACCAACTGCGGTTTTAACTGCTTGAAAAATAGTATTTCCTCTTCATCATCTTTAAAGCCATTTTTCTTAATGTATTTCTTTATCTCTTCAAGTTTCTGTAAGACCAGTCCAATAGCATTTTCATACGATACCAGTGAATTACTCGGCTCATAGGTCAATTCATTTATTCTATCGTCTAATTCGCTTATTATAGTTTGGCAATAATTTATCATCGAAACCGGAATTTAAAGTTTGAAACCAATTAAAAAGTATAAAATGAGGCAGTAATTGCAGGTAGCCCACAATAAATTGCCTCATTTTATATGTATTGAAACGGTATGAGAAAGCCCTATCCTTTATTAGAAACTGGATAGGGCTAAGAGATTAAACCGCTAATGGTTCTGCTTTAAAGCCTTTTTTCTTAACGATGGCAACTATTTCATCTTGTGTTATACCCTCTGATTTTACGGTTAGAATTTTGTCATTGTTAGCTGTATCTACATTCCATTCGCAGATACCGTCCGCACTATCCAAATCCGCTTTTACCTTTGATACACAACCGCCACAATTAAGATTGGTTTTGAACTGAAATTCTGTATTTTCCATATTTTTTAAACTTTATTTAATATTTTTTGAACTGCCACAAAATTCAACATATTCGCAAAGCCTGCTATTGTGATATTCCGTGTTTAATTTGTGACATTTACTGTTTTGCAGATTGTTAATGTTTGTGGGCGTGGAGGCTGTGGTCTTCTGCCGATTTTTCTCCCTCTGATACGGTAATCGTGAAATCTGCCGTATGCAGCACGTTGTCTATTTTGAACTGTACCCACACTCTATAAAGCCCTGCTTTTTTGATGAGCGTTTCGGCGTAGATTGGGAAATTCTCTTTAGATACCGGATGTATATGTAGAAAATCCTTATCGGCTTTGCTTATCATTACGATATGGGCAGTCGCTCCAAGATAATTTTGCATATCCTTTTCCGCTAATTTCTTGCTGTTCTTTTCTACCGAAAATTGTAAACCCTGATTTCTGTTTGTTTTGAAGTCTTCGCCGTTAAGCAGTGTTACTGTAAAACCATCTACGGTTGAAACAAATTTTGCTTTTAAATCGGTTGTTTGAATTGCTTCCGTACCTTTTACCTCAATCTTCTGCATATTAACATCGGCTTCACCTCCCGTCGGTTTGTAATCAATAAACAAAAGATATTTGCCTGCTGCCGGGAATGTTTCTGAAACCTTGTAAGAACCGTCTGCCTGTTCTTCGGGGTGGATATGGTCAAACCAGGTTAATTCCTCATTTACTACTAAAAGGTGCATTTTCATTTCGTGCACAACTTCCAACGGTACATTTTTACCGTGTTCTGTAACGGCAATGGATAAGTTTGTCGGTTTGCCTGTTTCGACATTTTGCGGGTCGGCAGCCACTTTTACGTCAAACTGGCTTTTCTGATTGTTAACAGGTGTCAAAGCCATACCACATTTAGGGCATTTATCGCCTTTGTTTCCTGTTACTTCCGGGTGCATCGGACAAACGTATGCGCTGTCGTGATTTGCGTGCTGATGTGTATTCATATCCTCTGATTTTTTATTATTACTTTCCGAATTGTTACAGGCAGATAAGGCTGCCAGTGAAACAAACGTGCTTAGCAATATGGTTTTTAAATTATTCACTTATCTATCTCTCTTACTACAATACAAATTTCCGCATTAAATGGGTTGTATCTATTGTGATATTCTTTGTTTGATTTACGATTTTTACTGATTGCTAACGCTGTTCTTTTGGCTCATAACAATCCTGGTAACGACTATCAATGTGATGATAAGCATCGGTATCAATGCAATGTTTACGCCGTTCCAACCCCAGTAATTAAACAAGCTGCCTGCGAAGAAGCTCGCTATACTGATTACTGCAAAAACCGTGAAATCGTGGAAAGCCTGCGTTTTTTCTTTCTCTTCAGGTCTGTACACTTTGGTTAGCAAGGATGAACCACCGATAAACAGGAAGTTCCAACCTAAGCCCACAATAAACAATGCAGAAACGAAATGTGCAAAGCCTGTTCCCATCAGGGCAATAACGATGTACAGGGACAAAATCGCCAAGCCTGAAATAATGATACGGTAAACACCGAATTTCTGAATGAGCATACCTGTAAAGAACGAAGGCAGGAACATACCTAATACGTGCCATTGGATAACCGTTGCTGAACTATCTGACGAATGTCCTACACTATGCATCGCTATCGGTGTAACGGTCATTGACATTCCCATTACGGCAAATGCGGTAGATGATGCCAGTATTGCAAGGATGGTATCTTTATTCTTAATGATTTCTTTTAACGGGCGACCTTTCTTAACTGCTTCCTTGGTTTGTACCGCAGATGTTCTTTGCAGCTTTAGAAAGGAAACAACGCCCAAAGCGACCACACTTAACAGGATAATGGAAAAGTAGGAATAAGCGTAAGGAACCGCCCCTAAATGTTGTGTAAACCTCGCTAAGTTGGGTCCGGCGAAAGCCGCAACAACGCCACCCGCAATAACGAAAGAAATTGCCTTGCTTTTCGCATTGTCGGGAACGGCATCTGCCGCCGCAAAACGGTAGTATTGCGAAAAGCCCTGATAAGCACCAATGAGCATATTACCTACTGAAAACAGCCAAAAGGAATTTTGGATAATGGCGTACCACGAAACCAAACCCGACAAAACGCCTATCAGCGTACCTATCATAAAGGCATTGCGCTGACCTAATTTTCTAATGATGAGGGATGCGGGTATCATCATACCTGCCGTACCTACGGTAATCATTGCCAATGGCAAGGTCGCCAGGTTTTTATCGGGAGCCATTTGTAAGCCTACCACACCCGAAAGCGTAATTACCAATATGGATGCAGTCTGAAACAGCGCCTGCGAGGTAAACAGAAGATACACGTTGTTCCATTTTATTTTTGCTGTCATAATCTTAAAATTTATGATACAAAATTGACAATTTGCTTCGGGCTGTCTATTGTGATATTTCTTGTTTGATTTGTGAGGTTTACTGATTTAGCCCGGTATTGTAAATGCAAAAAGGTCATAGCATAATCGCTACAACCTTTACTTGTTCTTTGAATAGTTCTTTTAGTAATTGAGCGAAAGCCCTGCACCAAAGCCCATATCACTATCATAGTGCGCCCTGATACCGATATGCCTTGTCAGGATGTACCGCAGGTCTGCCATATACTCCAAATCGGTATTGACCATAAACCCGGCTCTTAACCGTCTGGAGATAGGTATATCCTCCCGCATCAATGAAACCCTGAAAATACCATCGTGGTAAACTTCTGCCTGTACATTAACCAACATCGGTAAGGTGTACATTACCCCTAAGCTCACAGCAGCCCTGTTGTCCTTTTTATTAACCTGTCCGAAGAGGTTTTTCTCGTGCTCGTCCATTCCCATTCTGCGGTATCGCCAGTCGAAGCCGACAAAAGGCATCAGCCATTGCATTTTACCGATGTAACGCCCTAAATGGGTTTCAACTTCGTAACCGTGCATATCGTTGTAACCCAAACGCCACTCCGTGCCTAAGCTGTAACGGGCATTCATCAGCATTGCTTCCCCGTCTATACCGTTGGTAGCAAAATCGCTCTGCGCCATCAGGTGCGGCATATTGCTTTCACGCTGTAACATCTTGTAGGCTTTAGCCTTGTTGGGCAATTCAGGATTTTTATAATCGTCCACTGCAAACACCCTGTTCATTCCCGCCATCATATGATACAGGATATGACAATGAAAAAACCAATCGCCCTCGGTATTGGCAAGGAACTCTATGGTATCGGTTTCCATCGGCATAATGTCGATGATGTTTTTCATCGGTGCATTTTCGCCGTGCTCATTCAGTACCCTGAAATCAAAACCGTGCAGGTGTATCGGGTGGCGCATCATTGAGTTATTGTAAATCGTAATCCTTAATACTTCGCCTTTTTTAACAGGTATCTTATCCGTTTCTGTCAAAACCTTATTATCCATACTCCAAACGTAACGGTTCATATTTCCCGTTAAAGTAAATTTCAGTTCCTTGACCGGGGCATCTGCCGGAAGCGTGGTATTATGCGGCGATTTCAACATTGAGTAATTCAGTGTTTTAATATCGCTCAACGCATTGGCATTATAGCGGTTGGGGTCTTCGTCCTTGCTCATATTATGGTCGCCGTGATGCTCCATAGCTGGCTCTTTATCCTTACTTTTCTTACTTTTTTCTTCGCCTGTAATCTCCGGGTACATTACTACGTTCATATCCATTTGGTTCAGGCTCATATTCATTCCCATATCGTCAAGGTCGCCGTTCATCTTCATCATATCGTTCATCATCTGCATACCCTCAAAATATTTCAGGCGTGGCATTTTCCCTACTAACTGTTTTTTACCGTTTCCAATAAAATAACTTGTGGATTGGGTGCGGTCTTCAGTGGTTGCCATAAACTCAAACGCTTTACCGTCTTCGGGAATGGTAACGACCACATCGTAAGTTTCAGATACAGCAATTATCAGTCTGTCCACCTCAACAGGCTCCACATCGTTACCATCACTTGCCACTACGGTAATTTTACCGCCTGCGTAGCGTAGCCAAAAGTAAGACGATGCACCGCCATTGGAAATGCGCAAGCGTACTTTATCACCTGCTTTTAAGGGCTTGCCGTCAATGCTTTTTAAATCGGTATGATGATTACCATTCATCATTACACGGTCGTAATACACATCGCTCACGTCCATTGCCAACATACGCTTCCATTCGTTGGTCAGCTTGGTTTTGAATTTACCGCTTCTAATGGCTTCGGCGTAGCTTTGTGTTGCGCCTTTCCTTATCGCAAACCAATCACTTGCAGCGTGCAACATACGGTGTACATTGTTGGGATTGAGGTTCGTCCATTCGCTTAGCATAATGGGGATTTCCGGCAAATCGTCAATTCCTTTTCTGAATGTTTTATCATTAGCCCTTTTGTGCATTATAAAGCTGCCGTACATACCAATTTGCTCCTGTAAACCTGAATGGGAATGATACCAATGCGTTCCTGTCTGGATAATCGGGAAACGGTAAGTATAGGTTGTGCCCGGCTCAATCGGCATTTGTGTTAAGAAGGGTACGCCGTCTTCTTTGTTGGGCAGGAACAAGCCGTGCCAGTGCAGGGATGTACTTTCTTTTAACTGGTTATGCACTACGATTTCCGCCGTGTCGCCATCTGTAAATTCAAGTGTGGGCATCGGGATTTGCCCGTTTATAGCGATTGCCCTCTTCTCCTTGCCTGCAAAGTTTACCACCGTATCTTTTACATACAGGTCGTAATGAACTACCTTTTGGGCAATGCTGACTTGTGATATGAAGAGTGCCAACAGGGTTAGCGGCAACAGCTTTTTGTAAAAATTTTTTTGATTATCCATTTTAAAAATCGCATTGGTTATAAAAGTTAAAAGGCATTGCCCAATGAGCAATGCCTTACTGGGTTATTATTTAGTTTCGGCAACTTTACCACAGGTAAGCATAGAGGAACCGTAGTAAGGATTTTTAATTTCCTTTTCTTTGCTCAACCAATATGCTTTTTTCATCGGGCAATATTGGTAGTAAACAGGTTGGGTGACTTTGTCAGAACCTTTTACCAATTTCCACAGTACGGTAGATACATCGTTGAAAGCGGCTCTTTGCTTTTCAAGGTTATTACCTGCTTTGCTTAACTTTTCTGTGGCTTTCTGCAATTCTGCTTTCTGTGCAAAATTGCCCTCACTTTTTACGGCTTCATTCAGTGCGGTAATGGCGGTGCTTGCCGCTTTGCTATCGCTGCTTACTAAAGCATTTTTTACGCTGATGTAGTTGTTCAACAGGTTGCCTGTATTCTGTGCATAAGCAGAAACTCCAAACAACATTACGGTCATTGCTACTATTAGATTTTTCATTTTTATCCTTTTTAATGATTAGTGAATGGCTGATTATATTATTGTGAAATGGGTTCAGCTTTAAACCCTTTTTTCTTGATGATGGCGACAATCTCGTCTTCGGTAATACCCTCTGCTTTTACAGTAAGTATTTTATCGGTGTTCGTAGTATCAACGTTCCATTCGCAGATACCGCCTGCGTTATCTAAATCTGCCTGCACTTTTGATACACAGTTACTGCAATTAAGGTTTGTCTTGAATTGAAGATTTTTGCTTTCCATTGTCTTGAACTTTTATATTGTTTTTGTTAGTACAAATTTCGGGACAGAATGCGCTATACTGTTTGTGAAATTCCTTGTTTGATTTATGATATTTACTGATTGTACTTCAAAACAGCTTCGACTTGTAATATTTCGGTTTTGTTTTGTGACTTTTACTGATTATAGTGCCCATTCAGAATAAGCGGAATACATTTACTACCGAATAACGCTAACTGTTTATAAAATGGCTATCAAAACCTTTCTCTCGGTTTTGCATCGGGCTATGTTGTAGCTCTGGTTCCCCAACCCATACACGATTGCACTAATCCCATTTGTGCAACAATCTTTATTGCAAAATCACACTGATATAATTTTAAAAATCATTTATAATGACAAACGATTTAAAAAACGTCGAATACGGATTGGATAAGATATTCGAGGGTGCACAAGACTTTTTACCGATTTTAGGAACCGACTATGTGGAATTTTATGTTGGCAATGCGAAGCAGGCCGCCCACTATTACAAATCCGCTTTCGGGTTCCAGTCGTTGGCTTATGCCGGACTGGAAACAGGCTTGCAGGACAGGGCTTCCTACGTGGTAAAGCAGGACAAAGTACGATTAGTCTTAACTACCGGGATGCGCTCTAATTCCGAAATCAACGAACACGTAAAGAAACACGGCGATGGTATCAAAGTAGTTGGGCTTTGGGTAGAAGATGCCCGTAAAGCCTTTGAAGAAACTACGAAAAGAGGTGCTAAAGCCTATATGGAACCAACCGTAACCACTGACGAAAACGGAGAAATGGTACAATCTGGCATTTATGCGTATGGCGAAACGATTTTTATGTTTACCGAACGCAAAAATTACAATGGCGTATTTATGCCGGGCTATGAGCATTGGGAAACCGAATACAACCCTGCACCTGCGGGGCTGAAATATATTGACCATATGGTGGGCAACGTGGACTGGAACCAAATGGATACCTGGGTAAAATGGTTTGAGGATATAATGGGATTTGAAAATTTCTTATCGTTCGACGATAAGCAAGTTTCTACCGAATATTCAGCCCTGATGTCTAAGGTAATGGCAAACGGCAATGGTAGAATTAAATTCCCTATAAACGAACCCGCTGAGGGCAAAAAGAAATCACAGATTGAAGAGTACCTTGAGTTTTACGAGGGCGAGGGAGTTCAGCATATTGCCGTAACTACGGACGATATTGTAAAGACGGTAAACGACCTTAAATCAAGAGGTGTCGAATTTCTATCAAGACCTCCACAGGCGTATTATGATGCTATTCCTGAACGTTTAAAAGCGCATATGCACCGCTTTAAAGAGGATATCAAGGAATTACAGCAATTGGGTATTCTGATTGATGCTGACGAAGAGGGCTATCTGCTGCAAATCTTTACCCGTCCGGTTGAAGACCGCCCTACATTTTTCTTTGAGGTTATCCAAAGAATGGGTGCAAGAGGTTTCGGAGCCGGAAACTTTAAAGCCTTGTTTCAATCTATCGAAAGGGAGCAGGAGCGCAGAGGTACATTATAAAAACTCATTCCCTTTCTTATACAAAGAGGCTGTTTCAATTGAAACAGCCTCTTTTTTATAAATAATGTATGTAACCTATTGCGGGCAGATACTTACAATCGTCGCACTTATCGTATTCTAAAGTTGATTTTTCGGGATAGTCGAAGTTGGCTTTTAAAAAAGCATCTGAAAACAAGGCATAGGGCGGGTATTCCGCAATATGGTTTTTGAGCATCTTATGCGCTTCTACCACTGGTGCGCCATAGAGCTTTTCGAATTTCCCTATTTTGTATTTGGTAAACTCCCCGTAGTGCACAATTATTTTCAATGATAAAGGGATTTCGATTGCAAGTTGCGATGCCAGGCGTTGGCATTCCTTTTGAAAATCGTTGTACATCTGTTCTATCTGCATCAATGTTTCTTCAAAGGTGGGCAGGTTGTGGTACTTGTAAAACAGTATCGCATCACCCTCAACTTCGGAAACTTCAAGGCAAAGGATATTGCTATCCATTACTGATTTTAGCAGGCTTTCTGTTATGTATTTGCCAACAAACATATTTGATTTGATAACGAAATCCGTAAAGCCTGAAATATCGGGTATCATTAACATTCCGTTTTTACTGGCTGTGTCGTTTTGCATTTATTTCATCGTATTTTCAATTAAAAATGCAGGGGCTTATTACCGCCCCCGCAAATTGAGTATATCTAAACTCTAATAAAACTATTTTATCTGCCCGGTAGCTTTGTTGTACACAGCTTCGGCAATCTTGTACCGTACTTTTGCATCTAACATATTGCTGTATGCTCTTTGCCAAAGCGTTTCTGCTATCAGTACATCTTCCCCGGTAATGGTTCCGGCTTTAAAGCGGTCATTACTTAGTTTCAGGTTCTCGTCTGCTTCAATTAACGATGCCTGCATTAAATCAATGTTGTTCGCCTGCAATTGCAGGTTAAGCGTAGCTTGCTCAATCTCCACAGTGATTTGGCTTTTCAGTTCTTTCAGACCGTATTCAGCCGAACGTATATTGGCTTCCTGCTGCTTTACTTTTTCTTTTCTGCTACCCCAGTCGAAAACCGGAATTTTAACGCTTAGCATACCAAAGTAAGTCAGCATATGGTTTTTGGTAGGGTCGCCGAAGTTGATGCCCTCTTTTCCAAAGGCTGCCATTCCGTTCAGTGATAAACCTACCGATGGTTTCAGGTCTGCTTTAAGCATACTTTTGGTAAGCTCGCTCATTTTTATGCCATTGGTTGCCAACTCAATTTCCGGACGGTTAGCATCGGCAGCTTTCAAAACACCCTGTTTTAAAAAATCGCTTGTACTCAACGTATCGGCTACGTCTATACCTGTGGGGTCTTCCGTCCCGATTAACTGGCTCAATCTTCTCTTTGACAAGACGAGTTTATTCTCCGCAGCCTGCAAACGGGCTTCATTTTCGTTCTGAAGTACCTTTGCCCGCAACACATCATTTTTGTAAATCAATCCTGCCTCAAACTGGTTATTCAGGAATGTGTAATGTGAAGCCAGTTGCTTTTTAACCTGCTGTTCCAGTTTGATTTCTTCCTTAGCCTGTACCACAAGCCAGTAAGCGGTTTCGGTAGCCAGTAATACTTCATCTTCTACCAATCGTTGTTGAGCGTTGCTCATCTGTATATTGGTTTCTGCCATCTGCTTGCCGTACTTAATCTTACCGCCAGTGTAAATCGGCTGTGTAACGCTGACCATTGGCGCAAACCCATATTCGGGCAGCATCGTATTCAATGGCTCCCCAAAGTAAAAGGCGGTAGCTGAAGCATCCAGTTTCGGTCTGCCTGCCACATCTGCAATCAGCTTATCGGATTGGGTGGCAATTACGTCTTCTTTGGCTTTGCCTATCCTGTTATTGTTTTTTAATGCCAGTTCTTTGCTTTCCGCAAGGGTTAACTGCTGTTGTGCAAAGAGGTTGTTTGTTCCCTGCAAAAGAGCGAAACCGCATATAAAAACCTTTATGACTGTTTTATATCTTTTCTGTAACATAATCCCTTTTTATGATAAGTATTTTTGGTTGTGAGCATCGGCATTCAATTCTTGCTGCTCATCCAACTGTTTGTTTTTTGGTGGTTTTACGAACCTGTAATACAATACTGGAACGATAAACAAAGTAGTAATCATTGATACCAGAATACCGATTGAAATGGTACTGGAAATCGGTCCCCATTCCGGAGAGCCACTCGCCATTAACGGTATCAAACCGATAGCCGCCGCCATTGACGTAAGGAAGATGGGACGCATTCTTCTTTTGGCTGCTAATAAAGCTGCTCCTCTAATTGTATGACCGTGCTCGCTTACCAGTTCATCCGCATAGTCAACGAGGATAATCCCGTTACGAACCACAATACCCAATAAGGCGGTAATACCGATGATTGCCATAAACCCGAACTCGTAACCTGTAAGGAATAAGCCTAACATTGCACCAAGCAAGCTCAGCGGGAACGAAGCCAGTACAATGAATACTTTACCAACACGCTTGAACTGGAATAACAGGACAAGGAAAATGAGGACGAAACTTATCATAAAAGCTTTTCCCATTTTGGGACCGCTTTCCAGTCCGTCTTCATATTCGCCACCGTAGGCAATCTTAATGCCTTTCGGTAATTTCAGGCTGTCAATTTTCGGCTGTACCTCTGCAAATACTTCTGCGGGTTTTCTGCCTAACTGTGCTTCGGAAGAAACGGTTAACGTTCTTAATCCGTTACGGTGTACAATAGCCCCAGTATGCCAAGACGGTTGTAAATCTACCACTTGCTTTAAAGGTACTTTAGCACCGAATGTTGAATTAATGTACATATTACCCAAAGCATCCAGACTTTCCCGGTCGGTTTCATCTGTACGCAATACAATGTCGATGGCTTTATTGCCCTCCCACATCTGCGATACTGGGTAGCCTTTTATCTTTGCACCCAATGCCTGCGCAATCTGCGCTTTACTAACGCCTAAACGCAGGGCTACATCTTCTTTAACAACGGCTTTCAGCCCTACATAATCATTCTGATAATCGGTGCGCACCCAGTTAGAGCCTTTGGTATTTTCCAGTAATGCCGCAACCTGTTTGGCTACTTTTTTCTGCTCGGTCATATCCTTGCCAATCACACGTATCTCAATCGGTGCGGGCTGCTGCTTCTTGCTTAACTGCCTTACCCGTACATAACCGTTCGGCAAGTAGTTGTTGAATTTCTGCACATACTCATCAATCATTTCAGAAGTGGCATCCTTGCTTGTGGTATTGATGAATATCTGCGCAAAGTTCTCACGTGGGTGCTCCGGTGCGTAGGTGGAGTAGAAACGTGGCGAGCTTGTACCTATAAAGCTCGCTGTGGTTACAATTCGTTTATCGCCTGCAATTTCTTTTTCTATCTTCTTAACGGCTGCTTCGGTTTCGTGGATATTTGTACCGTTATCCATCCACAATTCAAGGTTAAACTGGTTTCTTTCAACGATTGGGAAAAACTCGGTTTTCACCTGACTACCTACCACGAATGAAAGGAAGAAGATAACCAAACCTGCTACCAACGTGGTTTTGTACCATTTCATACAGAACTCAATTGCCCTGTCGAAACCGTCCTGCATCCTGTCTAAGAAATTGCGTTTTTTCGGTTTATCATCTTGCTTTTTCAATCCTTTTTTCAGGAAGTGGTAACACATATATGGGGTCAGGAACAAGGCTACCAAGAACGAAACCGCCAAAGCGATACTAACGGTAATCGGTATCCATTGCACAAACTCCCTTGTTAGTCCGGTTAGCGTAAATGCCAACGGCAGGAACGATAGGACAATAGTTAGTGTAGCAGTAAAAATTGGAACCATTAATTGCGTTGCACTTTGCCAAGCGGCAGTCCACGACGGTATTTTTTCGTCCACTTTCTCAATGTAGTTATCCACTACGATAATGGCATCATCTACTACCATCCCCAGTACAATAATCATTGCCGCCAAACTAACCTGGTGCATTTCGATACCAAGTAAATTTAGGATAGCGAATGTTACGGCAATGGTAACAGGTGCGGCAATAGCGGAAATTGTAGCCACTCTAAACGGTAGCAGAAGCATCACTACCAAGATAACGGAGGCAATGGCAATACCGAACTCAATAAAGAAATGCCCCAAATTCATATCCACCACTTTGGGTTGGTCGACAATAGTGTTGACCTGCACATCTGATGGCAGGATTTCTTTTACTTCAGCAACTTTTTGTGTCAGCGCATTTCCCAAATCGACAATATTCTGTCCGGGTTGCATTTCTACGGTCAGCATCATTACATCATTTCCCGCAACCGTAATTTTACTTTTCAGGTCTTCGTATCTCCTTTCGATTTCGGCTATATCACGCAAGCGGATATTGCCACCCTGCGGAGAACTATATACAATAAGGTTTCCGATTTCATTTTCATTCTGATACTGCGCATCTGTAAAAATGAGGAAACGGTTTTTGTCAATCTCAATATCGCCGCTCGGAATGGTTACATTCTGTTGGCTCAATGTTGCTGTGATTTCATTGATACCGAAGCCGTATTGTTTCAATACATCTTCACGCAGGGTAATGAATATTTGCTGCTTCTGACCGCCGTATCGCTTGATTTTGGAAACCTGCGGAATGGTCTTAATACCGTCTTCCAGTTCGTCCAGATAATTTTCTAACTGGGCGTAAGAACGACCGGGAGCTGATACAGCAATCATTTGAACGACCACATCACCGAAGTCGCTGTTCACATACGGTCCCTGTACGCCCCGTGGCATTATCAGAGGCATATTGGCATCTAAACCGTGCTGTAAAGTGCTCCAGAATTTTTTGGTGTCTTTTACATAATCCTGCAATTCGACTGTTACCACCACCTGTCCGGGCTTACTCTCTGAATGTGTTTTTTCTTTTTTGATTTCCTCGAAACCAAACAGGTATTGTTCCAGTTTGTCGGTTACTTCTTTTTCTATCTGTTCTTCGTCGGCTCCGGGATAAAAAGCCACGACAAGCCCCTGTCTAACTGTTACACGGGGGTCTTCACTTCTCGGCATCGTCATTAATGAAATCAACCCGGCAAGCACCATAATAACGGTAATCGCTATCGGTACTTGCGGAAATTTCATTGCCGCTTCAATGAGGTTTATCTTTCTTTTCATAAATTATTCAGATTTTGGGGCTGATGCGGTTACGGATGCTGTTTGCGCTTTTACTTTCTGCCCGTCTTTCACGTTGTTTTGTCCGGCGAGGATAATTGTCTGGCTCTCGTTAAGACCATCGGTAATAATAACTTCATCGCCCACGATTTTGCCTACTGTAACCCTTGTCAGCTTAGCGGTGTTGTTCCTATCCACAACATATACGTGCGGGATTTTATCTACATTGTTGATGATGGCGGTAAGCGGTACACGCACCTGCCTAACCTTTACCGGAATGCCTGCAAGTACTTCTGTAATCATTCCCGGCATCAGCACACCGCCCGGATTGTCCAAGCGAACTTTCAGCGTGTAGGCTTTTGAAATTTCATCAGCTACGGGATTGATTATAGTGATTTTGCCCGTGAAATTGCGTTGCAGTGTAGGAATGTTTACGGCTACCTGCATTCCTTGTTTGAAGCTGCCGATTTCGCTTTCGGGTACGGCAAACTGTGCATATACCATATCTGTTTTTACAATGGTAAAGGCAGGAACGCCCGGTGCTGCCATACCGCCAACCTCGGCAGTTTTAACGGTTATAATACCATTGGTCGGTGAATGCAAACGGCTGTCGGTAATACGCTTGCGGTTGATTTTTTTATTGGCTTCCGCCTGTGCTACTTTAGTTTTGATGTCGATATAGTCCTTTTCAGGGAAACTTCCTTTTTTATACAATTCATCAAATCTTCTAAACGCATCCTGGCTCTGGTCTAAGCTGGCATTGGCAATCTGCAATGCAGCTTCGTACTCGGTGGCATCAATGCTTGCAAGGAACTGTCCTTTGCTAACACGTTGCCCCTCATTCACGCCCACGCTGTTTATCGTTCCGGGAACGGCAAAACTTACGGTGGTCATATTGTCGGGTACAATAGAACCCGAATAGGAAACGGATTGCTCGGTTTCCGAACTGCTGATAGTGGCTACGGTGACTACCGGAGGCTCATCTTTTAACTGTTTTTCTTCTTTTTGTTTGCAACTCTGTATCAATCCTGCTCCGATTATGAAGAGGGATAACAAACCAATTTTACTTGTTCTCATCTTACATTTATTTTGTTACGCTTCTTTGTTTAATTAAACTTTTAAATACAGGGCAAAGGTCGGGTTACAGCTAAGGCGCAGCTATACGAAATGACGCGTAAAAGTTGTGAAATTTACTTCTTTGATTGGTGGGTATCTGCCTGAAACAAACAGAGCTACTGATGTTTCAGTAGCTCTGATGCTCGCATTAAAAAATAGCAAAATGCCTGCGAATGGATTGAAAAAGCCTCAATGCGGAGTATGCTATTCGTCCATCTGCATAGTAACGTTTTGCCCTTGTTGCTGCTTTACCTGCTTGAAATAGCTTGATGTAAAGCCGGTGTGTTTTTTCAACTGGTTGGAAAGGTATGCCTGACTGCTGTAACCCAGTACGTGGGCAATCTCGGTCAGCGACATTTCGGTATGTACCAAAAGGTCTTTTACCTTTTCAATCTTCCGATTAATGATGTACTTTTCGAGTGTTATTCCCTCCACCGAAGAAAATAAGGCACTCAATGTATCGTAGTTCTTGTGCAGCTTGCCACTGATTAAGGTTGTAAATTTGGTAGGAGTGCCGCTTTGCAGTTGCAACGTGATACCTTTCTCCACCAACTCTTTTATCCTGTTTATCGTCTTTTGGTTCTTGTCGTACATCAGTTCTAAGCCGATGCTTTTCAGCATCGTTTTTATGGCTCCCAACTTTTGCGAAAAGTCTGCCGTATCTTTTATGATGGCTTGCCCCAGTTTTATATCCAAGACCTCAAAACCCAAAGCTGTTAATTTCTGTTCAAGAACATACGTACATCTATTGCACACCATTCCTTTTATTAATAGTGTCATAGCTTCTAAAGTGTATAAGTTCCTTTATTCAATAGTCAAAATTCTGCATTTGCCACCGACAAACTATTATGATATTCCGGCTTTGTTTTGTGAAATTTTATGAAATCGAGTGCTGCAACATTAAATATCATAAACTAAACAAGGAAAAGTACATAGCTGCTCCCGCTAATCTTACGGAATTTTGTAACAGACAACATCCGTATAAAATGAAGAATAAAAAGATTAACGAACATCAGGTTTTAAAGGTGCTTAAAGATTACAACGCAGGCAAAAGCGGACTGGAGCTTTTTGAGAAATACGGCGTTTACGACACTAACATTTTTGAACTGAAACACAAATACAAGGATTTAGGGATGGATATTCTTGTAGAATTGGTAAATTTAAATGAAGAAAACAGCAGGCTGAAAACAATGTATGCCGAATTGTGCATACAGCACCGGAAGCTCAAAGACCTGCTGAAAGAAGATTTCTGACAGGACAGTCGGAAACGATAAGCAACAATATAAAATACTATTACTATGACAAATGTAACGTACAAATATGCTACGGTTTTGGTAGCGATACAAAACCTACGCAGCGAAGGTTATAATGTGGATTTCAATCTCGAAGAGAACTGTTTAATCTGTGGAGCCAACAAATATACTGTTGATGATTTTGAAATTGAGCAGGTCTATCGCTATGAGGGAGAAAGCAATCCAAGCGATGAGGCTACGGTGTATGGGATTGTATCGAAAGACGGATTAAAAGGCATTTTGGTTACGGCTTACGGAGCTTACACGGATAGTATGAGTACGGCAATGCTCCGCAAACTGGCACTAAAGAAAGATTGACAACTCCCATTATTATTTAAAATAAGGGCAAAGCAATCGTTTTGCCCTATGTATGATAAGGTTGTTATTGTATCGTAACACAAACATCCGCATTCATTGGATAGCTTTGGCATAGCAAAATTATTCCCTCTGCCATATCCTGTTCTGTTAATGCGCCGTTATGGAGCATCCTAACTTCTCCATCTGTTTTTAATGCCCAACAAGCCCCGCAGGTTCCGTTCTTACAGGAACTTGACACTTTGATATGATGCTCTTTCATCGCATCCAAAAGCGACTGCTTCGGCTGCACCTCAATGAGTGAAGTGCATTCATAGGTTTGTTTTTCATCATTTTCGTAATAATCCTCGTAATAGTTTACAATCACATCTTTGGCAATACCGTCCGTTTCCAAATCGCCCGGATCCAACGGAACCGGGTCAAAGTATTCCAAATGGATATGGTCTTTGGGAATGTTCAAACCAATTAAAGCATCCCGGTACAAATCCATCAGCCCATTTGGTCCACAGATGAAGTAATGGGCTGCCTGAACCTCGCCAACAAGTCTTTTAATAACCGAACGTAAAACAAGCAGATTAAACCTGCCTGCAACGTGGTTGATTTTGGTGGAAATAAAATCGGGTGCGGTAAAGGAATAACAAATATTCAGTTCTTGCGCTGCCTGCATCGCTTCCAATTCATTCCAAAATATGGTATCTTCCGGTGTTTTGTTACTGTACACCAGTAAGGGAATTTGGCTGCTGCTTTCAATACTTTTCAGCATTGAGAACAAAGGCGAAATGCCGCTACCACCTGCCAACAGTACGATTTGGGATTGGGTTGCTATCTGCTCTTCCAAGACAAAGCTGCCAAAGGGGGCTTCTATTTCCCAGGCTTCGATATGGTATGCATTATCCAGTATGTAATTGCTCATCTTGCCACCAGTAACCCTTTTGATAGTAATGGCAGGAAATTCGTCAGAAGGCACCGAACTGAACGAATACGAACGTATAAGTAGTTCGCCATTTATGGTAAGCCTGATGTTGAGGTACTGACCGGGCAAGTAAGTAAATGCCTGCTGCTCCGTGTCAAAGTATAGGGTAATGGTATCTTTTGTTTCCTTTGTAATTTTATGTGTTCGCCACGTGTATTTCTTCATTCCTGGGTAGTTTCCTGTCTTGCATTGCTGATAAAAAGAAAACCTCTGCTTCTGTACACAAAGCGAGGTTTCATCAAGACTTCTATTTAAAAGTTTGCTGTTCTGACAATTATAGTCCGTTTTGCTTTTCCTGTTGTCTTTTGATGATTTCGAGCTTGTTTTTTCGTATCTGCTTAAAATGGGTAGATGTTAATCCTGTGTAAGTCATTAATTGCTCGGATAGTTCAGTTGGCTTCTGATAGCCCAACGCTTTAGCGATTTGTGACAACGAATGCTCGGTGTACACCAGTAACTCTTTTACCTTTTCGATAATACGCCTGATATAGATAATTTCAAGGCTTATATCGCATTTAACGAGAAACAGATTGTTCAACTGTTGATAATCCGTTTTAAGTTCGTTAGTAACCTGCACGGCAAACGGTGCAGATATACCTGTATCCAATCGGGTCTGAATTATCCGGTCTGCTACATTGCAAACTTTCGTCATTATGTCCGAACAGTCGCCTGAATTTTGTTTCTGTAACATAGCTTTTCATTTATGGAACGAGGTTTTTGACTGTTTCATACTTTGGTGTAGCTTTGGTAAAAATCCCGAAGATGTACCTGTGTACACTCTCCGGGACTGCCCAAAACTTATCCGCAGCATCCTGTTGAACAACTTGAAGCCTTTTCGCTGTCGTCGCCGCCAACTTTGTAGCCTGCTTTTTCAATAGCCTCAACCAACTCTTCTTTCACTTCATCGCTTTCAACCGAAACAGATAATTTTCCTGCTTCCAATTTTTCTACTTTAATGCCGTCAATGTCTTTGATTGCTCCGTTTACTCTTGACTGGCAGTGTGCACTTTGCATATCTGGTATGCTTAATTCTACATTTTTCATTTTGAACTTATTTTTTATTGTTATACAAATTTCCGTATTAAACGGGGTGTTACTATTATGGTATTCCTTGTAAGATTTGTGATTTTTACTGATTTGGAAATCGCCGTGTTATTCCACGATTAGTTTGCCTTTCATATAGATGTAATGACCGGGAAACGAGCATAAGAAATCATATGAACCTTTAGCCGGAGCCGTAAAAGTAATTTCTGTGGTTTGCCCGCCGCCAATCATTTCTGTTTTAGCGATTACGGCGTTTTCCATTCCTTTAGGTATGTAGCCGTTGTCTTTAGCATCTATCGCAGCATTAGCAAAGGCATTAAAGTCCGTGCCCTGGGCAAGAATGACAACATTGTGTCCCATTGCCTCAATCGGCGCTTTACCCACGTGCTTTAGGATGAGCTTTACGGTTTCGCCTGCTTTGGTTTTCAGTTCGGTTTTGTCGAACTTCATATCATCGCCGCCATTTATGGTAATTACGTTTTCGTTCCCTGTTTCTGCCGGGGTAACAGTTTCTTCTGTTACAGGCTTATTACTCTCCTGTGTGTTCTGTTCTTTTTGCTGATTGTTGTTACAGGCAGTAAATGCAATTACCGACAATGCTAACACTAACTTTTTCATTTCTATTTGAGATTTTATTTGTTATCTGATAGTGCAAATTTCAGTACAACAGGTTAGTTCCTTATTACGCTTTTCCGTGTTTGATTTGTGATATTTACTGATTTGGCAAGGCACAAAAAAAGAGGGTTTAAACAAACCCTCTTTTTTTACAATGATAATAACAGATTAAGCAGCTTTAATCATTTCTTCACAAGCCTGTGCACATTTTCTACACGCTTCAGCGCATTCTTTACAGTGCTCCATTCCCATATTTGCGTGTGCTTCGCACTCATCGGCGCAAGCATTGCAAATTTCGATGCACAGTTTACAAATTTCTTTGCTGAATTTACCATCAAGGCTTAGAACATTTGCTGCTGCCTGGCATATAGCTACGCATTCAAGATTAAGCTGAATACACTTTTTAAGATGTGCTACATCTTTCTCGTTTAAACACGCTACGGCACACTGATTACATAGAGCTATACAATTAAGGCAGGCTTCGATGCAAGATTGGAATTTTGTTTGTATCATAATCTTAAAATTTAAAAATGTGAATAAATTAAGCGATATCACACAAATATTAGACCTTAACACAAATGATTTCGTGTAAAATTCCTTGTTTAATTTGTAAGATTTACTGATTTGGGATTACGTGATATTTAAGGTATTATTTTACAAAGGTGAATATCACTTTTTGATTGCTATTCATACTTAGTGGACTTATCGGCTCTCTGATAAGAGCCAAGATTAATAATGTTACTTGCTAAAGTTGTAGCATACAATTCACGTTCTTTTAGTGCTACGGCTTCTTTTAGGACATTATACCTGTCTGGTAACTTATTTACATTACTATAATAGTCGAAAAGTATTGGATTATTTCTAAAATAGATTGTCCTCAATTGCTTCAGTTCAACTGTAATCAGTTCTTTGCTATCAATTGCAATAACATTTTGCGAGATGAGTTGGTAACATTTTATAAGTTCTTCTGAAATTACCAACTCTAATATCGTATTAATGCTTCCAAAAAAGCTAAAGAACCTGCTTCTTGATATTTCCGCAGCCGATATAATGTCAAATATTTTCAAGTCCTTTAAGCTCTTGCTCATTAAGACTGTCCTTACGTTTTTAATGGATTTGCGGACAAGGCTCGCATTCTTTATATCATTGTTCGTCATTAGGAAATTCCCTCTGTATCGTTAGACCATAAACAAATCTACCTATAAGCTAAGGGCTTGAAAGTGCGATATGACTGCTAAGATTTGTAATTTTTACGGGTGTAGCGTAAAAAAAACGGCAGTCCCAGTTAAGGGACCACCGTCTTAGCAAACGCAATAAAGCTAAGTTCTACATTATTTTTTCAGTTTGTCAGCAGGCGGGTTATAATCAGCCAATTTCGTTACTCTTACCGTATCAACCCCAGTAATATCCCAAGTGATAGGTATCATTGTCATATACTCACACTTTGGACACATATCGCCCTCTGAACCTACCATTTCTTTATGACCTGGGCAACCTGTAATCAGGTGTCCGTGGGCATCAATCAGTTCGCCTTTTTCATTCCTGTCTTTAGCTGCAATTTTTTCGGCAGGCTTATCAACCACTTTTTCAGTTGCGTGGTTGTGTCCATCGCCCTCGGTATGTGCGTGTCCGTCCTTTGCAGTTTTGGTATCGCCACCACAAGAGGCTAAGAAGATTGCTAAAGAGGCGAATGCACCTATCAATAATTTGTTCACTTTCATTTTTATTTTTTTAGAGATTAAAACTTAGTTATAAACAGTATTCAATTAGATTAATGATGATGGTGGTCGTGTCCTGACGGGTCTGCCTTTACCGTACACAACATCGAATTGTCGTGCTTGTGTTCAGGCGTTTCCAATTGTATAGTGACGTGATGGATGTTCAGGTGTTCCAGTGTGTGCTCGACTTTGCGGAGCAATGTTTCACTTTCCCCAATCGTCTTTTTCCCATCCACAACCAAGTGGCAGGTAAGTGCATTCAAGCCGCTTGTAATCGTCCATATATGTAGGTCGTGCATACCGATAACGCCATCCGTTTTCAGGATTTTTTCTGTTACCTTTTCAACCTCCACATTTTCCGGTGTTCCCTCCATCAGTATATGTACTGATGATTTGGTAACATAGTAACCGCTTCGCAATACCAGTATGGAAACGATAATACTTGCCAATGGGTCTGCCCATCCCCAACCGAAGAACATAATCAGTAAAGCTGCAATGATAGCACCTACCGAACCCAGCATATCGCTTATAACGTGCAGGTAGGCTCCACGCATATTGAGGTTTTCTTTTACATCAGCACCACGTATCATTATCCAGGCTACAAGCACATTGACCAGAAGACCGACGAATGCCACAATGAGCATACCGCTTGATTGTATTTCCGGTGGGTTCTGAAAGCGTTCTATCGCTTCGTAAATAATATAGCCTGAAATCAGTATCAGCGTTGCGCCGTTGATAACTGCTGCAAGTATTTCAAATCGTTTGTAGCCATACGTCTTCCCGTAGTCAGCTACTTTACTGCTGAACTTAAATGCCATCAATGCAATGAATAATGATACTGCATCGCTCAACATATGCCCTGCATCGGCTAATAAGGCAAGGCTGTTGGTCAGTAATCCGCCGATTACCTCTATTGCCATATAAGCTGTGATGATAATCAAGCTAATCGTCAGGGTCTTTTTATTTGCATTGTGTGAGTGGCTGTGCCCGTGGTCGTGGTTATGTCCCATATTTTATTTTATTATTGTTTCGCTGCCGCAAATTTCAGCAGCAAAACATTTTATATTAGTTCGTTATTCCGTGTTTTATTTGTAAGATTTACTTTTTCCACTTCAAACGTAAACTGTTACTTACCACGCTCACGCTACTTAAAGCCATCGCTGCACCTGCAATCATCGGGTTCAATAAGAAGCCGTTAATCGGGTAAAGAATACCTGCGGCAATCGGAATACCAATAAGGTTGTAGATGAACGCCCAAAACAGGTTTTGCTTAATGGTGGCTACTGTCTGCTTTGACAATCTGATTGCCTGCGGTATTTTGGTCAGGTCTGATGAAATGATGGTCATTTTAGCCACGTCCATTGCAATATCCGAACCTTTGCCCATTGCTATACTCACATCGGCTGTTGCCAGTGCGGTACTGTCGTTGATACCATCGCCAACCATTGCTACTACTTTGCCCTGTGCTTGCAATTCTTTTACAAAGTCTGCTTTGTGCTGTGGCAATACTTCGGCTTTATAATGCTTGATGCCTGTTTGTGATGCAATCGCTTTGGCAGTCGCTTCGTTATCTCCCGTAAGCATATACAGGTCGATACCCATTTCCTGCATTTCTTTGATAGCTGCTACCGATGTTTCTTTGATTTTATCGGAAATCGCCACTACCGAAAGAGCCTGTTTGCTGTTCGCAAACCAAATAACGGTTTTAGACTGTGTGCCCCATTCGTCCGCCTGCTGTTGTAGTTGGTCGGCAATGGTAATATTGTTTTCTGCTAACAGCTTTTTATTACCTACATAATAAGTATCGTTGTTAAATTCAGCTTTTGCACCTTTACCTGTGATACTATCGAAGTTGGATAATGCAGTGGCGGAAACGCCCTCCAAATGTTTCACAACGGCTTCAGCTAATGGGTGCTCCGATTGCTTTTCAATACTCAATAAAACATCTTTAGTTGTATCATCATTGTTCAGCCATTGTATGCCTGTTACCTGTGGTCTTCCCTCGGTAATTGTTCCGGTTTTATCCAGTACGATAGCATTTACTTTTTTCGCTAATTCAAGACTTTCGGCATCTTTAATCAGGATGCCGTTTTCAGCACCTTTACCCACGCCTACCATAATAGCGGTCGGTGTAGCTAAGCCTAAAGCACAAGGACAAGCGATAACCAGTACGGTAACGGCTGCTAAAAGACCTTGCACTACGCCGTTGTCGCCTCCTAAGAAGTACCAAAGAATAAATGTAAGAATGGCAATGCTGATTACTACGGGAACGAAAATCCCTGCGATTTTATCTACCAGTTTTTGTACCGGAGCTTTACTCCCCTGTGCATCCTGTACCATTTTGATGATGTGGGCAAGCATTGTTTCTTTACCCACTTTTACCGCCTTAAATTGGAAGCTGCCTTTTTGGTTGATGGTTCCTGCAAATACTTTTTCGTTCTCTTTTTTCAGTACCGGAACAGGCTCGCCGCTTAGCATACTTTCATCTACATACGAGTTGCCCGATACGACCATTCCGTCCACTGCGATTTTTTCGCCCGGCTTAACCAAAATAATGTCGCCTGCATTTACATCTTCGATAGCTTTTTGTCTTTCGGTTCCGTCAGCTTCTATCACGATAACTGTTTTCGGCTGTAAGCCCATCAGCTTTTTAATAGCTGATGAGGTGTTGCCTTTGGCTTTTTCTTCTAATAGCTTACCTAACAGGATGAATGCGATAATAACGGCTGCTGCTTCAAAATAGACGTGAGCGTGTAAACCCCTTTGATGCCAAAAGTCCATAAACAGCATATTGAACACGCTGAATATGTAAGCAATACCTGTACTCAATGCTACAAGCGTGTCCATATTGGCAGAACGATGTTTCGCCTGCTTCCACGCATTGATAAAAAAGTCTTTGCCTAACCAAAGCACTACCGGAGTGGAGAATGCCCACATTATTTCATTACCATAGGGCATATCCATAAAGAACATACCGATAATGACTACCGGGAGCGATAAGATTACCGCCCAAATGGTTTTGTTTTTAAGTTTTCTGAATTTTTCGGCGTGGATAGCTTCTAAGGTTTCCTGCTGCTTGTTCTCGTCTTCAAGTAAAAGGTCATAACCGCCGTCCTGCACCGCTTTTCTGATTTGCTCGGAATTGGTCATATTTGGCAGGAACTCGACGGTAAGATTGCCTGTACCGTAATTCACTTCGGCATTTACCACACCCGGAGCGTATTTTACCATACTTTCGGCACTGCCTGCACAGGATGCACAGGTCATACCTAAAACGGGATAGGATTGTTTAACGGTCGGAACGCCGTAGCCTAAATCTTTGATTGCTTTTACAGCTTCGCCTACTACCTCATTATCATTTACGGTAATAGCCGCTCTGCGGTTATTTAGCTCTACCTGATGGGTTTCTATGCCTTTTACCTGTGCAAGTCCTTTTTCAACGATTAATGCACAGTGCTCGCTTTCTACATCCTCTAAAGGAATGTATATTGTTTCTTTATTTGTTGCCATATTTCGATTGCTTTATTTTCATAATGCAAAGGTGGCAACAATAAAGAGGACTGTTATTGTGAAATTCTGGGTTTGATTTGTAAGATTTACTTAAACCTTATCCAGTGGCTTGCGTTTGTCTTCCCGTATCTGCTTGAAATGGCTCGGTGTAAGCCCCGTTACTTTCTTAAACTGGTTGCTCAAATATGCCACGCTCGAATAATTCATACGGTCGGCAATCTCGCTCAACGACAGCTCATCGTACACCAACAGTTCTTTTATCTTTTCAACTTTCTGTGCGATAAAATACTTTTCGATAGTCGTACCCTCAATATCGGAAAACAGGTTGCTAAGGTAGTTATAATCGTGGTGCAGCGCATCGCTCAACACGTCCGAAAGATTGGTCTTCGCATCGTTGTCCTGATGGTGCACCAGGTCAATGATAACTTTCTTTATTTTCTCAATCATCCGGCTCTTCTTGTCGTCGATGACCTGAAAGCCCAAAGGGTCTAAAACATTTTCCAATGCTTCACGCTCTGCTGTGGTTAAATCTTTTTCAAGGGTTATTTCGCCCAGTTTTATATTGTTAGCCGCTATGCCGAGCTTGTCGAGTTCGTTCTGAACTACGAGGATGCAACGGTTGCAGACCATATTTTTGATAAATAATGTACTCATATTTCGCTAAATCACAATTCATTTTGTTGCATCAATACGCAATCACAAATTTAAGATTAAAAATTAAGTATTTATTGATTATGAGCGACTAAGTGATGCAGATAAGTATTTTCATAAGGGAAAACTGCCAAAATCTTCCCTATTGTAGGGACATCTTGGCGGTTAAATTGCTGTTTATTAATAACATTTGCTAAGGTACTCTGATATTGATAACGTAATCCTCCTTACTATGAGAAAATCTTTAGGAACTATTGTTACCGAAATTCAGGAGCAGGAACGGAAACTTTCAGTCACGTGTTCGGGGCTAATTGAAGAGGCTTTTCAAATGACCGTTTTTCTTCAGGAGCTATTGGTTTCAGCAAAAGAATGTGTGTTAAGTTCGGGGTTTGACAACCAGGCGAAAGAGATTGAGTTCTTTAAAATGGTAAAGCCTCAAATCCTGGGCAAACTTATCTACTACAACAAGCTTTACCGGATGGAAACCTCGTGCCCGGTCAATAACGGGAAAATGTATCACGCCTATTTCTCCAACCATTTAACCGAGCTAAAGATTGAATTTAGGGAACATATTTGCAACTCCCACTTTTACCGATACTACCGTTCGGGAAGGGTGGATAAGGATAGCGAATACTTTAAGCGGGGGCAGATAAATTACCTCGATGGGCTTAATAGTTACGTTTTTGAAATTGACCCGCAATTCTCTACCTATTATGATTACAAAGTAGCCCGCATCATCGCTAACGACCTGTTATACGCCTACCTCTTAACCAAAATCAGCCCCGAAGAAAATCCCGATACCTTTTTTCAAAACACAGACGACATCAAAGAGCTTTCTTGGACGGACAGCAAAAACGCCCTGATTGAGTTGATGTATGCCCTGTACGCATCGGGTGCTATTTCGGGTGGTAAGGTGGGCATCCGAAAGCTCACAGCCATTTCGCAGGTCTTGTTCCGAATTTCACTGACCGATGTGCATCACGCATTCCACCGGATGAAAACCCGTGCAGGTTCTCGCACCTTGTTTTTAGACCAGTTGAAGCAGGCACTTGAAGAATATATGGATAAGAACGTATAAACACCCCGTCAATAAAGAGTTTGAAAGCAATACGCAACCCGTATTGCTTTTTTTGTGCTTGCACTTGCCCATATATGCCAATTGGCAAACAGGCATATTTTCCTACACCAAAAATCAACAAATCTGCCGAAACGCTTATTTAATAAGGCTTTCCGGCAAATTGTAAAATTTTCAAAAAACCACTTTTTCAATTGGTAAGCATTGGCAGACAAACACTGCCACACTTCTGAATTTTGTCCTGTGAATATTAAACAACAGTGCTATGAACATTATAACAGTTGACGAAGAAGTGTGGAAACACCTCAACGAACGGTTGAAAGCCATTAGCGAATATATCCTCAAACTGGAAGATACAAGCTACGATAGCTTGTGGCTCAACAACCACGAAGTCTGCCAGTACCTCCACATCAGTGAAAAAACATTGTGGCGTATGCGCACCAATGGGCAGATAGCCTTTTCAAAAATGTACGGGCAGTATTACTATACGATTGGTGCTATCAAAGATATGCTCAACGCAAACGCTGTGCAGACCACCGATGAATATGTAGAGCAGCTTATGGCGAAAGGCAAAAGCTATATCGAAAAAGGCAGAAAGCTGAAATCAGGTAATCATTAAAAGCGTACCGTATGAATATCGACAAAATGGAATTTGTGGCGTGGATGGAACGCATAATGGATAGGCTTGACATACTCGGCAACCACATAGACGATTTACAAAAGAAGCGCAACAGTATAGACGGCGAGGAATTACTGGACAATCAGGATTTATTGCAAATGCTGAAAATCAGTAACCGTTCCCTGCAACGGTATCGCTCCATAGGCAAGCTCCCTTATTATACCATTAGCGGAAAGCTGTACTATAAACTTTCCGATGTGCATCAGTTCATCAGGGAAAGTTTTAACCCGCCTTTGCCCAAACTGGATGCCAATAAGTGACAAACACTGCCTTTGACTGCCACATAACGCAAATCAGTGAAGGCTTCCTTTACATTCGACCGTGAATTTTTAAAATTTTTCAGACTATGAGCGAAGAAAAAACAAATAAACAGGAAATGCCCGAACAGCTTTCGGACATATTACTCGTACTGGATAAAGAGAAAATGAAAATCCAGGCGGTAAAGAGTATCGACGAAAACGGGAAAATGGAAACCGTGGAACCCACCAAGAAAAACCAAAACCAGTTTATGCGTGTGGATAAAGGCGGCGATTTCTTTTCCAACTTCTTCTCCAATTTTTTCAGCCAGTTAAAGAACCCGACAAACTTTACTTTCTTCAAAGTGCCTGCCCCGGTTGCTGCTGAAAAAGCGGAGGAATTGCAAAAGCACGTAGATAAGCCCACCCCACAGGGCGAAAAAGTGCTGAAAGAACACGAAGTGAAAGCAGAACCCCAACCGGATAAAAAACAAGAAAATCAAAATAATATGGCAACAGCACAAACAACAACGGAAGCAAGCGAATACCGCTACAAGCCGGAGCAGATTGATTGGGACACAATGAAAAACCTCGGATTAAGCAAAGAGTATCTTGAAAAAAGAAACCTGCTCGACCCTTTGTTACGAGGTTACAAAACCAATGAGCTTTTACCGATAGGTATTAACCTCGGTGGCTCTATCCTCCGCACAGATGCCCGCCTGTCTTTACAGCAAGGTGAAGACGGCAATGTTATCGTGGCAATACACGGTATCAAAAAAGAACCTAACCTGCACTTTGAGTTTTTCGGTCACAAGTTTACGGATGAAGACAAGAAAAACCTAATTGAAACGGGCAATATGGGGCGTGTCGTCAATTTGGTAAATTCCAAAACAGGCGAACTGATGCCGTCCATTATCAGCATTGACAGGCTGACCAATGATGTAATTGCACTGCGCACGGAGTTTATAAAAATTCCCGATGAAATTAAGGGCGTAAAGCTGAATGACGAACAAAAGCAAACGCTGATGGAGGGCAAACCACTCTATTTAGAGGGTATGATTTCCTCGAAAGGAACGGAGTTTTCGGCAACGGTACAATTCAATGCGGACAAGCGATATGTTGAGTTCCTGTTTGACAGAAGCAACCACAATCAGCAAGCGCAAACGAACCAACAGAACACCCAACAAAGCAATCAGCAAAGCCAACCGCAGGACGCTCCAAGAACTTTCAGAGGCAAAGAACTGGATGATGAGCAATATAACAAGTTCAAAGCCGGACAAACAATTTACGTTGAACTGAAAGACAAAAAAGACCAACCGTATAAGGGTTATATCACTTTCGACAAAGATACCGGAAAGACCAATTTTGAGTTCCCCGGTCAGTATAAAGCACGGGTAGAACCTGCCGAAACCCATAAAACGCAGACTGCCGTTAATTCCGAGGGCAAAACCAACGAAGCGACCAAGAATGTCCAAGAGCCTTTGAAGTCCGGGCAGCAAAGACCGAAAAACGAAAAGCAGCAGGAGCAACAGGACAACAAGCCTGCAAAATCCAAAGGCAGAAAAATGTAATACAGTATGAAAACAATTATTGCAGAAAAACCAAGCGTAGCAAGGGAAATAGCCGGACTTGTGGGAGCATCCGATAAAAAGGACGGCTACCTGACAGGTAACGGCTATTTTGTTACGTGGGCATTCGGTCATCTAATAGGACTGGGAATGCCAGAAGATTACGGGATTTCGGGATTTGACAAGGCATCCCTACCGATATTGCCCAACCCGTTTTTATTGACCGTTCGTAAGGTCAAAAAGGACAAAGGGTACACCGCCGATACTGGCGCAATAAAGCAACTGAAAGTCATTGAGCAGCTTTTTAATAAAAGCAACAGCATCATCGTTGCTACCGATGCGGGTCGTGAGGGCGAACTCATTTTCAGGTACATTTATGAATACCTGAAATGCAACAAGCCATTTGAACGCCTTTGGATAAGTTCCCTGACCGAAAAGGCGATAAAGCAGGGCTTTGACAACCTGAAAAACGGAAATGAATTTGACGGACTGTATCAGGCAGCGCAAGGCAGAAGCCGTGCCGATTGGCTTGTGGGCATCAATGCTACACAGGCATTGAGCATTGCCGCAGGCAATGGTATCTATTCGCTCGGCAGGGTACAAACGCCAACACTGGCTTTGATATGCAAACGCTACCTCGACAATAAGAATTTCACGGTAAAGAAATACTGGCAGATACAACTAATGCACAATAAAGCCCAGGTTGATTTCAAAAGTATTTCCGCAATTAAATGGGATGAAAAGCAGCTTGCCGATGATACGCTTAAAGCTATTCAGCGTGGCGCAACGGCAACCGTTACATCGGTAGAAATCAAAAGCGTTACAGAACAACCGCCCTTGCTTTTTGATTTGACAGGCTTACAAAAGGAAGCTAACAAAAGGCTGAAATTATCTGCTGAAGCGACACTTAATATCGCACAAAGCCTGTACGAAAAGAAGTTTATCACGTACCCACGTACCGGAAGCAAATACATCCCTGAAGATATGTGGGCAGAAATTCCAAACCTTGTGCGGGCTTTGCAGAACCGTGAAGATTGCAAGCAAGCCCTTACCAAAATCAAATGGGGACGGTTCAACAAACGTATCGTGAATGACCTCCGTGTAACGGACCATCACGGTTTGTTGATTACGGACAAAGTGCCGTCTGTACTCAATGCAGACGAAAACAAGATATACAATATGATTGCGCTTCGATTGCTCGAAGCCATATCGCAAGCCTGTGGCAAAGAAATAACTGATGTATCATTACAGGTATTGCATTACGACTTTACGGCAAAAGGCTGTAAAATTCAGGAAGCGGGTTGGCGTTCCATAAAAGGAAGTTTTACCGATGACGGAGAAGAGCCAGTGCAGGAATTACCCGAACTGCATAAAGGCGACGAACTTGCCATAAAGGAAGCCGCCGTTTTGGAAAAGCAGACCAAACCGCCAGTGCTTTACACCGAAGCCGGGCTTTTGTCGGCTATGGAAACCGCAGGAAAGGAAATCGAAAACGAGGAAGAGCGCAAAGCTCTCAAAAATATCGGTATCGGTACGCCTGCGACAAGAGCCGCCATTATCGAAACTTTGTTTACCCGTAATTATATCGTTCGGGATAAACGTTCCTTAATTCCTACGGAAAAAGGATTGCAGGTTTATGAGTTGGTCAAAGAACGCAAGATTGCAGATGTGGCAATGACCGCCGAATGGGAATTGGCATTGCAGAAAATTGAAAACAATGAAGCAGATGCCGGAACATTCCAAAAGGAAATGGAAACCTACGCCAAATCCATTACCGATGAATTGCTGCAAACCTCTATTGCAAATACCAATCAGCCGAAATTGAACTGCCCAAGATGTAAAAATCAGCAACTTATTATTCGTGATAAGATTGTGAAATGCCCTGATGAGGCGTGTAACTGGGTACAGTTCCGCACCGTCTGCGGTGTACAAGTCAGTATCGAAAATGTAACAAGCCTTGTTAATAAGGGCAAAACCTCTTTAATCAAAGGGATGACAAGCAAAGCCGGAAAGAAATTCGATGCTTATATCATTCTGAAAGAAAACGCCGAAAGTTCCTTTGAATTTGAGAAAAACAAAAGCAGTAAGCGTAATGGAAAATAGACGGTCAATCGTACCCAAAGAAATCAGGAACCTGATTTATACTATCCGGGGCAAACAGGTAATGTTGGATAGCGACCTCGCTGCCTTATATCAGGTGGAAACAAAGAACCTGAACAAAGCTGTTAAAAGAAATATTGAGCGTTTTCCTGTATCATTCTGCTTTCAACTGACCGAAGAGGAAGTTGAAAACTTGAGGTTCCAATTTGGAACCTCAAGTTTAAGCTACGGCGGCAGGCGTTATTTGCCCTATGTTTTTACTGAACAGGGCGTTGCTATGGCATCTGCCATACTCCGTTCCGATATAGCCGTTAAAATGAGTGTGGAAATAATGGAAGCCTTTGTAGAAATGCGGCGTATGCTTATCAGCAATGCTTCTTTGTTTCATCGTTTGGATAATATCGAATTAAAGCAATTGGAAGCCGACCAAAAATTTGAAGAGCTATTTAAGGCTTTGGAAAGCGATAAGCTGCACAGCGAAAAAGGTATTTTCTACAACGGGCAGGTATTTGATGCCTACGCTTTTGTTTCCGATATTATCCGAAGTGCCAAAAATTCCATTATCCTACTTGATAATTATGTGGATGATACGGTGCTTACTTTATTGGGTAAGCGTAAGAATAACGTAACCGCTGCAATCCTTACCAAAAGCATCAGCAATCAGCTACGGTTAGATTTACAACGCTATAATAGCCAATATCCTCCGGTTGATATTGAGGTTTTTTCTGATGCCCACGACCGTTTTTTGATTATTGACCATACAGAACTCTATCACATAGGGGCATCACTCAAAGACCTGGGCAAAAAATGGTTTGCCTTTTCAAGAATGGATATTGAAGTCGGCAGGATGCTTCAAATCTTGAACAAACAATAACAATAAAACCCTCTAATTAAGAGGGTTTAACATTTGATAGAATACTATAATTGTAATTGGGCGGTAATGCTTTTATAGTAAACTTTTAGTGCATCACGTTCATCCTTACCAACGTAACTATTGTGGGCAACTAAACATCGTATCTTGTATAATTCGTCAACCATTACATTCAACCAATGTTCATTCTGTTTTGGGAAATGCTTTCCGAACACTGTCCAATTTCCGACTATTATTTTTCCTAACTCTATAAAGTCGCAATAAAACAAATCGCTATTACCTCGTATTGGTAAATATTTGCTCTCTTGCTCACTTTTCTTTAATTTATCTATTGTGTCTTGCACTCTTTTAGGAATATTTACAGTTTGTGACTTCATTATCTCTTCAATAAATATTCTTAATGAATTTTCAATACAGTACAGGTACAAATATACTTCCGACATTTCTCTCCCTTTTTGTTGTATATCCTGTGGTAAAAGGTTTAAATGACCAAAGTTTACATTTTGCTGTATTTCTTCGATACTATCTAACAGCGAATTTTCATCTGAAATCAGAGGATAGAAGATTTCATTAATATATTTTCTCCGTTCTGCATACCCGCCTTTAGTCTGCATTTCTCTTCTAAATTCCTGAAGCGTAAAGCAGATTTTAAACTCTTTCGGCTCATTGGCTTTAAACTTAGCAGATTTGTTCAGTTCGCTTTTTAATCTCTTATATTCTGCTTCATTTTCAGTTGTTATATTAACATCAGTGGATGCTCCTGTAAGGAGTATTTTTAAGCGTTCAATATTTTCTGTATAATTCATTTGCACTATTATTTCTATATATTACTCTTCCGTGGTGGTATGTAGTTCTTCTTCTTCGAGCATAAAGTCAAGGAACAGCAATTCAGCTTTTGCGGTTTCATCTTCAAATTTTAAATCCCAACGCTGTTCCATAAATTCCAGTAACTTGTTACCTCTATCAAGTATGGTTTCAGAGTTCCATTCCTCGTATCCCGATACTTCAATTTCTGAATGTGAACCGTCGGAATAACCTTGCCTTATTTTCTCTTTCTTTTCGTTGTACTTTGCCTTTTTCTTATCATCAAAGCAATCGTTTTGCAAACTGGAATTAATGCTTTGTGAAAGTGGCAAAAGATTTCCTAATGTTCCTTGAAAAAAAGGTAACTGTGACTTTTTATGACCTTTAAAACTGGATTTCCAGCTTGAATGTGTTGGAGTTTGGGGATAAATATGTTCAATGGAAACTTTGTCTTTTTCACTCTTTACAAATAACCTCCAATCAATCTTTTGACTTCCTCTTTGCCGTACTTTTTCCATTTCATACTCATATAGGAAATAGCGAAGTCCATTCCAATAATAAAAGCCACCCCCGCTTTTAAACTTCTTGTCAATAAATTTTTGAAAGTATGTATAATCGAAATAGGTTTCTTCAGAATTTTCAGGGGTGTAAAAACAGTAATTCATTCTGTCATTCAAGCGTTGGATAATAGTTTCAATAGTTAATTCGCTATTTCGCAACTGTCTTGCAGCCCGATAAAATTCACTGTTTCTATAAGTAGAAAAAGCTCGGCTTAGCCGGAATGTGATAAATATGAAACGCTCAATTGCTTTGAATAAGTTAATTCGTTTACTCGAATTAATATCCTTGTTTAAAAAAGATACGGTTACAAGCGGACGGAAATAAATTATACCAATTCTGTTCAATCGGTCTATCCATAGGCTTTCTTGTGTAGTCAAGTCTGGATTGTTTACCGGATTATGTGTATTATACCAATGAACAGCAGCAGCTTTTAAACTGTTTACATAGTCTTCGATTTCTTTAGGAGAAAGTCGAGAACGCATTACTATTATTTCGTCTTCTCCATTAATCTCAACCTCTTCCTGGTCGGTGTCTTCATCCTCTCTAACTTCTTCAAAATCCTGTAAAGAACTAACTCTCACTTCTGTTTTCGCATATATATTTTGTGGTGTAAATTTTTGCTCCAACAAAAACCTGATGTAATCATCGCCTTTTTCTCTTGTGTATTGAAAATACATTATCCAATGGGCTACTAAAAAATCATCATCGTTGAGTGGATTTTGTTTATTTCGTCCAAGCTGATAATAGACTTCTTTCCAAGCATCATTGATTTTCTCTCGCAAGGAATTTCGCTCATCATTTTTGAGCTCATTCTCATCGTACAAAGTGGTTAAATATATTAAGCGATTTTTAAGAAGTTCTAAATTTGATAGTTTTTTTCCACGATTATTCATTGTTTCAAATGCAACAAAAACATCAAAATCATCGCTTATCTCATAAACGTTAAACATTAGGTTTTGCGTGACCTTTTTGAACAACGCTTCAATTTCGTTTAAGCCATATTGGTCGAAATAATTTTGTAGATTTTCTTTGAAAAACCTTTTGGCATTTTCAAGATTTAGGGTATAAAAAGTTTCTTGAATTGTTCCGCTATTGGGTTCTAAAAAAATTCTATGTCGTAAAAATTTGAAACTTGGATTATCAACCTCGTAGCCAAATTTGTATGTTTTGATAATAAATTGCGGAGGTTTTTCAATTACTAAATATTCTTCCTTAATGGCTTTTAAACTAAACGAACCAGGATAAATATCTTCATCCTTTTTATCCTTGTTTTCAGGTATGGCTTTGAGTTGTTCCGAGATAGCTTGTATAAAAACTACAAATGTTGTCAATCGTTGTTGCCCATCAACAATATGAAAAGGCTTGAAGCCTCTATCTTCAATCAGCCAACGCTCATCATTCCATTTACTCCAAGTATTTTTGTCTACTTTTTTTAAGGACAGTAATCCCGTGTAATGAAATCTATCAGCGGGAAGATTAACTAAATCCTCCCAAAAATCTTTTAGTTGTCGTGTAGTCCAAGCGTAGCCACGTTGGTAGTCTGGTATTTTAAATATTCTGTCTTTAAAAATACTCTTTAGCGGTTCTAATTCATTCATTATCTATTGTCTGTCGATTATCGTCGTTTTTACTTTCAAAAATACAAATTAAATTCCTCGCTATTTAACTTCTTTACGCCAAATCCTGCCTTTCAAAGCCAAACCCTACAACATTATCAAAGCTGTTTGCTTCTGCTTCTAATTTTAGGATTTAAGTAAAATTCTAAACAAAATAAAGTATGGATGTACAGCAAAAAGACCTATCGTATTTCAGATTACGACTGCAAGAATTATTAAACAGCAGCTTTCCCGAAAAGGCACACGACCAAAAATTCATTGACCAACGGTCTTCGTGGGCTGCCAATGCTTATGAGGGTGCTTTCCGTTCGGGAAATGCCGTTGAGCAATGCGACGAAATAGCCAACTATATACTTTTTGAGGGCTTACACTTCTCCAAGTTCGACACGGTTTTCAAAGTGGTATGCAATGAATTTGATACCATAATGGCAGACGAGGAACTGCGACCGTTCGCCTTTAAAATGTTTCCCGTTTGTGAGCCTGTTTTCGCAGAATATGAATTAACTGATGATTTCGCCAACGGAAATGAGTTTGATGTACTCTATACCGAACTGACCGGAACCATCTCAATATGGATTGAGGAAAATGGGCTTCAGTAAAAAGCAACATCTCCAACTGAATATTGATGCCCTGCGAATTGTTTTTGAACTGGAAAAGGAGAAACGACAAGCCACCGTAGGCGAAAGACTGCTAATGATGCAATACAGCGGATTTGGCGGTCTTAAATTCGTTCTGAACCCCGTAGAGAACGAAATAGACATCAATCATTGGAGAAAAACAGAACACGACCTTTTTCCACTAACGCAGGAACTCCACCAACTACTTAAAGAAAATTCCCAAGATGATAAGCAATACCGCAGGTATGTGGATAGTATGAAAAGTTCCGTACTGACGGCTTTTTATACCCCACCAAAGGTTATAGATGCCATTTCATTTGCCTTACGGGATAATGGTCTGCACATTGATAAATTCCTCGAACCCTCCGCAGGTATCGGTTCATTTATCCAATCATTTATAGAAAATCAGAAAGCCAGTGTAACCGCTTATGAAAAGGACTTGCTTACAGGCAAGATTTTAAAGCAGCTTTACCCCGAAAGCAATATCCGTATAAACGGCTTTGAAGAAATCCCCGAAAGGGAACAAAAGAGCTATGATGTAGTTGCCAGTAATATCCCTTTTGGCGATACTTCCGTATTTGACCTTTCTTTTTCCCGTAGTAGAAACAGCGCAAAGGAACAAGCTGCCCGAAGCATACACAATTACTTTTTTCTGAAAGGTGCTGATATGCTTCGTGAGGGCGGTCTGTTGGCTTACATCACTTCGCAGGGCATTTTGAATAGTCCCAAGAACGAACCCATACGCAGGGCGTTGATGCAGGATAATAATTTGGTTTCGGCTGTAAGATTACCTAACAACCTGTTTACCGAATATGCAGGTACGGAAGTCGGCAGCGACCTTATTATCCTGCAAAAAAATACGGCAAAACAAAATCTGACCGACAGGGAAGATCTGTTTTGCCAAAGCAAGCCAACCGAATATAATACTCCCGGCAATGCGCTCTTTCAGGATAGCACAAGAATTATCCATACCGACCAAAAATTAGATACCGACCCATACGGGCAACCTGCCTTAATCTACACGCATAAAGGCGGTGTTGAGGGTATTGCCAAAGATTTGAAGCAAATTCTTTCCGAAGATTTTGGAAAGCATCTGAATTTGAATTTATACAGAGGCGAACGCAATGATGAGCCTGTTATACAAATTCCTATCGAACCAAAGGTTACACCTCCAGTCATTGACCCTGTAATCATTCCGCAAAAACCGCAACCTGTACCTACTCCAGTAGTCTATCAGGAAAGCCCGCAGGAATTAAAGCAACTAAGCATTTTCGACCTGTTTGAAAGTGCGGGCGAACCTGTAATGGTTCTTGCTCCACCAAAAAAAACTACCCAAACCAAAAGGCAAAGCACTAATAAAAGAAGAGGCACGATAAATCGTCAGCCCGACCTGTTCAGTAGTGCAAGGCAACCTTACACGCCGCTAAAATCTAATGGTGCTGCCAATGGAACAACCCAAGTAAACGGTAAAAAACAGGAACCTATCGGCGACCTGTTTTCACAAATAAACGGTAATGGCCAGTCTAATAAGACAGCCATTACCGCTACCAATATTACCGCTATTCCTGAACCTGCCCCGTACACTGGTGAACTGCAATCGTTCCACCGTAACGATTGCCTTGTGGTGGAAAACGGTTGGGTGGGTTATCTGCAAGAGGTAGAAAAGGAAGACAAAAAAGCAATCTTTCATCCATTGCAATTGCCGTCTTCACAGAAAGCAAGAGCCGATGCCTATATTGCCGTAAGGGACAGTTATATCAACCTGTACCAAAAGGAAGCTGAGACGCAGACCGAACACAAGGTAGAACGGGAAACGCTGAACCTCCTGTACGATGGCTTTGTCAAAAAATACGGTAATCTCAATGTTGCCGAAAATGCCAAGCTGATAAAGACGGACAGTGCAGGTAAAGAAATTCCCTATCTGGAGCGTATCATTGGCGGCGTAATTCACAAAGCGGATATATTCAGCCGTCCCGTTAGTTTTTCTACCACCACATTAGCAACCGATAATCCCGAAGAGGCTTTAGCCGCCTCGCTGAACAAATACGGCAACGTGGATTTGGACTTTATGTCGGAAATCAGCAGCCTGCCTGCCGATACTCTGAAAGAAGCCTTTCACGGACGATTGTTCTACAATCCGCTACAACAAGAATACGAGATAGCCGAACGGTGGATTGCAGGCAACGTAGTTGAGAAAGCCGATGAAGTAAGAAACTATCTCGAAAACAATCCTGATGATACCGAAGCCAAAGAAAGTCTTACCGCTTTAGAGGAAGCCCGACCAAAACGTATCGAATTTGAGGAACTGGATTTTAACCTCGGCGAACGGTGGATACCTGCCCGAATTTATGCCCGTTTCGCTTCGCACCTGTTCGATGCGGATGTACTGGTTCATTACTCCGAAAGCTCCGACGACTTTTCCGTGAAGTGTCATCAGGGCAATATGCACATTTGGGAAAAATATGCCGTCAAAGCGGAAAGCCGAACGTTTGACGGTATTGCCCTGCTCAAACACGCCCTTGTCAATACCACGCCTGATATTACCAAAAAAGTAATGGTTGGCGACCAAGAGGTCAAAGTACGGGATATGGAAGCCATACAAATGGCGAACACCAAGATTGACGAAATCCGTAACGCTTTTACCGACTGGCTACACGCACAGAATGATGAATTTAAAAACAGGCTGACCGACCAGTACAACGATACGTTTAACTGTTTTGTTCGCCCGAACTATGACGGCAGCCATCAGGAATTTCCGGGATTAGACCGCAAGGGAGCAGGCATTGAAGACCTGTATTCAAGCCAAAAGGACACCGTTTGGATGATAAAACTGAACAACGGTGCTATCTGCGACCACGAAGTAGGCGCAGGAAAAACGCTGATAATGTGTACCGCAGCGCAGGAAATGAAGCGTTTGGGATTAGCCCATAAGCCGATGATTATCGGGCTGAAAGCGAATATACCTGCCATTGCCGAAGACTACCGCAAAGCCTATCCCCACGCTAAAATACTTTATCCAGGTATTGATGATTTTACGCCGCAGAAACGCCTGCGCATTTTCGGGGATATTAAAAATAATGATTGGGACTGTGTGATACTTACGCACGACCAGTTCGGAATGATACCGCAGTCGCCCGAAATACAAAAGGAAATCCTCGAAATAGAATTAGACAGCGTAGAGCGCAACCTCGATGCCTTGAAATCGCAAGGCAAGGAAGTGACAAGGGGAATGCTCGCCGGAGTAATTAAGCGAAAAGAAAATCTTGAAGTAAAGCTGAAAACGCTGCAACACGATATTGAAAACCGCAAAGATGATATTGTGGACTTTAAGATGATGGGTATAGACCATTTGTTTGTGGACGAAAGCCACCAGTTCAAAAACCTGATGTTCAACACCCGTCATACACGGGTTGCCGGACTGGGTAACGTGGACGGCAGCCAAAAGGCATTGAACCTGCTGTTTGCTATCCGCACCATTCAGGAGCGTACCAATGCGGATATGGGGGCAACCTTTCTTTCGGGTACAACTATCAGCAATTCATTAACGGAGCTGTACCTGCTGTTCAAATACCTGCGTCCCCGTGCATTGGAAAAGCAGGGTATTCATTCCTTTGATGCGTGGGCTGCTATCTATGCAAGGAAAACGACCGATTATGAATTTTCGGTAGCTAACAATATTGTCGCCAAAGAGCGTTTTCGCTACTTTATCAAAGTGCCAGAACTGGCGCAGTTCTATTCTGAGATAACGGATTACAGAACGGCAAAGGATATTGGTATTGACCGCCCGACCAAAAACGAGATATTGTACAATATACCGCCAACGCCCGACCAAGAAGCCTTTATACAAAGCCTGATGCAGTTTGCCAAAACGGGCGATGCTACTTTGCTCGGCAGAGAACCTTTGTCGCAAAGGGAAGAAAAAGCAAAGATGCTCATTGCTACGGACTACGCCCGCAAGATGTCGCTCGATATGCGTATGGTAAGCGGTATCTACGACGACCATCCCGACAACAAGGCTTCGCATTGTGCGGCAAATATCGCCAAGTATTACAACCGGTTCAACGCACAAAAAGGAACGCAGTTCGTTTTCTCTGATTTGGGAACCTATAAGCCGAACGAATGGAATGTGTACTCTGAAATCAAACGCAAGCTCGTGGAAGACCACGGCATCCCTGCGCACGAAATAAGGTTTATTCAGGAAGCGAAAAATGATAAGCAACGTAAAGACCTTATCAACGGGATGAACGAGGGTAAAATCCGTGTACTGTTCGGTTCTACGAGTATGCTCGGAACTGGCGTAAACGCACAGAAAAGAGCTGTTGTCGTTCATCATTTAGATACGCCGTGGCGACCGTCAGACCTTGCCCAAAGGGACGGGCGGGCAATCAGAAAAGGCAACGAGATTGCCAAATTCTTTGCCGATAATAAAGTGGCTGTGATTATCTATGCCGTTGAAAAATCTTTGGATAGTTACAAGTTCAACCTGCTGTATAATAAGCAGCTTTTCATCGACCAGTTAAAGACCAACAACCTGACCAAAAGAACGATTGACGAGGGAAGTATGGACGAAAAATCGGGAATGAACTTTTCGGAATATGTGGCAATCCTGTCAGGAAATACAGACCTGTTGGATAAAGCCAAACTGGAAAAACAGATTGCCGGACTGGAAAGCGAAAAGCAGGCGTTCAACCGTTCTAAATCCAGTGCCAAATTTAAGGTACAGGATTATACGGAAATGTTGCAAAGCACTCAATCCCGTTTGAGCCGTATGAGTACCGACTGGGAAAACTTACAGCAACGCCTGCAAAAGCGTTCGGACGGTACAATCGAAAACCCTGTGCTGTTGAATGGCTTGCCACCCAATGCAAATCCGAAACAAATCGGTGCAAAGCTGAACGAGATTGCGGACAAAGCCCATACCGGAGGGCAGTATGAAGAAATAGGCAGCTTGTACGGTTTTACGCTGTTGGTCAAAACTGAAATGTCGGAAAAAGAGGGCGTGGATATTCGGGTTAATCGCTTTTTGGTGCAGGGCGAAGGCAATATCAAATACACCTACAACAACGGATTAATGGCAAAAGACCCCGAAACTGCCGCAATGAATTTTTTAAGGGCTTTGGAAAAGCTACCGGGCTTTGTGAAGCAGGAACAGGAGAAAATTACGGAAATGCAAAAAGACCTGCCTGTACTTCAGGACGTAGTTAACGGAATCTGGTCTAAAGAAAACCGATTAAGCGAGCTTAAAACGGAACTGGCAGCCGTAGAAAGAAAGATACAGTTATCCATTACACCTGAAACTAAAGGAGAAAGTAGGGAGCAGGTGGAAAAATTGAAAGAAGCTGCGCAGGTTTCGGAAAGTATTGTTCGGACAAACAGCGTTCCCTTTATTCGTAGATTTTAATTTTTGTTTTACTATGAGACGTGTTCTTGTATTTTTAGTAAGTCTTAATAGTTGAAAAAAATACAACTATAAAAATAGCAATACTAAAACGGCAGGTACTGCTAAAAGTACCCACAGGATAACACCTTGTAATATTGGCTTAAATCCAACGGAAGCTAAAACCTTTATCGATAATCCTGCGCCGATTAAAAAAAGTGTGAGTGTCATTCCCGTTTTTGAAATGTACACAATATAGCTTCCTATCTTCTGAAAGAACGGGACATAGGTGTTGAGTATAATGGCAACAACAAACAATCCAATGAAGTAAGGTATTTTTATTTTAGAGTTTTTTGACTTGAAAATAACCGAACTGAAAAAGGCAATCGGAATTATCCATAATGCTCTCGTGAGCTTCACTGTCGTAGCGATTTGCAGTGCTTCGTTCCCATACTTACTGGCCGCTCCGACAACGGAGCTTGTATCCTGTATTGCTATTGCACACCACAATCCGAACTGTGTTTGTGACAGATGCAGCATATGCCCCACAATGGGGAAAAGAATAAGCGCAATGGAATTGAGAATGAATATAGTACCTAATGCAACGCTTACCTGCTTCTCTTTGGCATTTATAACAGGCGAAACAGCGGCAATGGCACTGCCACCACAAATTGCCGTACCGACTGAAATAAGAAACGAGGTTTCCTTATTTATCTTTAGAACTTTTCCTAAAATATAACCTAATATAAGGATGCTAAATATCGAGACAACTGTAAACAAAACACCGTCTTTACCTGCTTTCAATGCTGTACCTAAATTCATCCCGAAGCCTAAACCTACTACCGAAATCTGCAATAACAGATGCGTGGCCTTATGATTAAGATGTAGATAGGGATGTCCTATAAATTGTGCTATTACTATTCCAAAAAGCAATGCTAATGGTGGAGATATAAAGGGCGATAGGCAGCATACGAGCGATAGGAGAAAAATTAATTCTCTGGTTGTGATGCTTCGGTCTAAAATCCTTTTCTTATTATTAAGCGGGTTGTTTTTCATCGCACTAAATTGTTTAATATTTAGTGCAAAATTCTGCAAGATTGAAAAAATAGGGAAATGACTATTTCGAATGTATTATAGCTTCAGGTTATTTAAAGTTAGGTGCTTTAAAAATACATCATTCAAAAAATGGGTATCGCCTTGTTGGGTAACAAAGTAGAAATAACGCTGTATTTCCAAATCTTTCACGTCAACTATTTTTAACACCCCGTTCTTTAATTCGTTAAATATTGCGTTTATAGATAAGAAAGCATAAGAATTGGAACTTAGCAAATATGATTTTATACTTTCTGTACTCTCAAATTCCATATCAATTTTTAGTGATGAAACAGCTATTCCGGCTTTTTTCAATGCTGCCACTATAACCTCACGGGAACCCGAACCACCCTCCCTGATAACTATGGGTAATTGCTGTAAATCCTTTAATGTAATCATTGCCTTATTTGAAGCGTGGTTGGAACTTCTCGTACACAGAACAATTTCATCCTTAACTAAAGGCAAGTATTTTAAATTCTTTCGCTTGGTATGCCCCTCAACAATGGCTAAATTGATTTTGTTTTCTATCAGCAGATTTTCAACGTGTTCCGTATTATTTACGCATAATGAAATTTTCAGATTGGGGAATTTTTGTTTAAAAGAAGCCAAATACGCAGGGATAAAATATTGTGCTACGGTTGTACTTGCGCCTATGTGCAGCGTTCCTTTTACATCCTTTTTTAGTGCTGCAAGTTCAAATTCTATATTTCTGTGTATATTAAATATTTCTTCAGCACACTTTAGAAGTATGCTTCCTGCTGGCGTTAATTTTATTCGTGAGCCGTTTCTTTCAAAGAATTTGCTTTTATAATGGGTTTCAATTTCGTGTATATGCTTACTGACCGCAGGTTGCGAAATAAACAGTTCTTCTGCGGCTTTGGTAAAATTCAGCCGCTTTGCAACGACGTAAAAAACTTTTAGTCTAAAATCAAGCATAATGTAAAAAATAAAAATTCGGCTCTATAAAAATACAATATAATACTGCTTGTCTTTTATGTTGCTGAACTGTTACACTGTTCCTTAAATTGTAAAACAAAGGGCTTCTTAAAAAAGCCCTTTGTTTTTAATCTTGCTGTACCAAATGCTGTAAGTTCGGGTCATTCTTGATGCGCTCCATTTCACTGACAACAATATTCAGTATGTCTGATTTTATCTGCTTGTAATTACTTTCAATTTCCTGCTTCATCTTATCCTCGCCCTGCTCATTTACAAAATAAAGGATTTGTGGTATTGGCTGATAGGCTTTGCTTTCTGCGGCTACCTTTTCATTATCTACTACGATTTCGGCGTGAAATATCTTCTGCTCAATACGTTCATCAAAGTTATCTGATACAGAACCCACAAACATACCCTGTGTTAAGGTTGAGATTTTTGATGCAGGGATTAGACTGTCTAACTGTGTGGAGATAGAGGTAGATTTATCGTTGCGGTTAATGGTCATACTCTGACGTTTCTGCAATACTTTACCGAAGCGTTCCGAAAGGCTTTTTGCCGTTTCGCCGACCACCTGACCACTAAAAATATTACCTACCGTATTTTGAATAACCTTGCTTTCTTTGTCGCCGTAATCCCTCGTTAATTGCGAAAAATCCTGAAAGCCCAAGCATACTGCTACCTTATTACTTCTCGCTGTTGCGATAAGATTGTCCAGTCCTCTGAAATAAATTGTGGGCAACTCATCTATGATAACGGAACTCTTTAGCTGTCCTTTTTTATTAATCAATTTTACAATCCTTGAATTGTATAAACCCAAAGCTGCGGAATAAATATTTTGACGGTCGGGGTTGTTGCCTACACATAAAATTTTGGGTTCTTTCGGGTTGTTGATGTCAAGTGTAAAATCATCGCCCGTCATTACCCAATACAATTGCGGGCTTATCATTCTTGATAACGGGATTTTTGCCGATGCTATCTGACCTTGTAACTGGTCTTGTGCGCCACCTTGCCACGCATCCATAAAGGGCGACAAATAATTTTCCAAATCGGGGTATGAGGTTAAAATTGTGAACACATCCGAATACTTTTTATTCAATAATTCAATGGCGTGTGGGAACGTACAATACTTACCGTTATCGTAGATTTTCAGATACCAAATAATGGCAGCTAAAAGAATAATTGGGCTTTCCACGAAGAAATCGCCTTGCTTCTGTATCCACGACCTGTTGAGGTTTAGCATTATCGTATATGCCGCTTCGTAAGCATCTGAAATGTCCGTCATAAAATCAGGATTTAGTGGATTACATCGGTGGCTCTTGCGTGGGTCGTCAAAATTTATCACATAAAATTTCGGCTGTACTTTGTACTTATCCCGATGCTTCAGTAAGTGATTGTAGGCGATAGTCGAAAGGTCGTCAAACTTGAAGTCGTAGATGTACATACTAAAGCCTTTTTCAATTTGCTGCTTGATGTAGTTGTTTACAATAGCATAAGATTTACCTGAACCCGGAGTACCCAACACGATTGATGCCCTGAATGGATTTACAATGTTTATCCAGCCGTTGTTCCATTTGCCTTTGTAGTAAAATTTGGTGGGCAGGTTGACGGAATACTCGTTTTCCATCAACTTAGTTTCCTGTTGAAAGCTCTCGTTTTCGTTATTGAAAACATCGTCCATTAAATTGTTTTTCAGTAATCTGCTCATCCATACGCCTGCCATCAGCAAGGCGATGTAACCTAATGAGTTAGTAAGCATATACAGAAATGTGCCTGTTGCCGGAGATAGCTTTAGCAACGGTGTGTTCAGGAAAAACAGCACAAAACCAACGCCCAAAACCACGTAAATTTTAGACCAGGTTATCTTCTCGTTCTTTACGCCCTTTGTTCCTAAACAGCTTAAAGCCAGTAAAACCAAAGCAAATGCTTTAGTATAAAGGGTATGTGAAAACAAGCCCGCCGTCCGGTCGAAATTGCCTAATATCTTGTTAATTACTTCCAACGTCCAACCACGTTCTAAAAAGAAACCGTAGCAGAACCAATAAAGGTGCATCAGCACCAAAAGAATACTGACTGCCCGCATAAAAGCCATTATCTTGGCAAGCCCTCTTAAATCGTCTTCTCCCTGCATTATTTTAAGTTTTAATGTTCGGGCGTGAATTTAAAGGCTCTATGGAGTGGCTCTAAGAATGTGGCAGCCAGTGGCGTTCTGTGGCAGTGTTTGGCTAAATATTATTGCTGACCTCTTTGGCGTTTGCGCTTCTTCTTCATCTTATTGGCAAAGTCCTGTTCTTCGTAATCTTCGCCCTGGGCTTCGGGCAATAAGCCGCCCAGTGCTTCAATCAAACCGTCTTCGTGTTTGTCCGTAGTTAAGAAGTCGAACAAATGGTGTGGTTCTTCCGTAGGAAGATCCGCATCATTTGATGTGGATAGTTTGGGTTGTGAAACGACAGGTTCCTTAATATCGGGTTTGATGTTATTGTTCCAATAATCATTAAAGGTGTTGGCAGAAAGTTCTGTTGCCAAACGTGAACCGTTCCAAACCACTTTGGAATTGTGGTCAATAAATGTGATACCATAAATGCGCCCTGTATCATTCCTGCGTACCACTACGTTAATGCCCTGTTCTACTAATTGCTTCTTAAAAGCCTGCTCATTGCCCGTGGTTTTCAGGGCAATGGTAACAGCAGATTTTAGGCTTTGTTTGGTAGGATTATCTTTCAAAGCGGTTTTGCATTTCGCAAAATGCAATTCCAAAGCCAGAAGCCCTGCGCTCTTTCCAAACAGCGAAGCCTTGAACGGATGCCCGGCTCTTTCGCCTTTTTCATTCAATGGAATATATAATAAGCCCTGCTGCATTTTTCCTTGCAATTCGCCCTCGATTTTCTCGGTGGTAATATTGAACAAGGAAAGCAGGGCATTGTATTCGCCCAACGTTTGGTATTGGTAATAGTTCGGCAGGTGGCGAACAACTGAAGCGATTTGACTTTTTACATCGCCTGCCCGATAATCTACCGGACGGAAAACCTTATCTGTTTGGCTGCGCTCCTTATCCGTTGCGGGTATCAATCCGTACTTTCTTTCCAATTCACGGCATACATTCATAGACCGCATTCTCTCGAATTTGTCCGAAATCTTTTTGCCCTGCTCGTCCACGCAAACCGATACAATGTGTATATGGCTGCGGTCAATATCGGTATGTTTGAATACGACAAAAGGCTGTTCGCCGTAACCCATTTCCCGCATATACTGTTCTGCCATTTCCCGAAACTTATCATCACTTACCTTGTCGTTTGGGTCAGGATTGAGCGAAATATGCAACGTATGTTTCTCGGTATTACGGTTGGCTATTAGGTAAGACGCAAAAGATTGGGCTAATTGTGCAACAGAATAATGACCGCTTGCGTTTTCAATCATCTTATTGGCGAATAAAATCTGTCCGTTTTCATTCTCTACTTTAAGCTGATTGTACGCCAATGCCCCGTATAAATTTGCACTTCTTCCAATTTTTGCTATCATTTCTACCGCTATTTTTTCAGGTGTTTGGCTTCAAATTCCTCGCTTATTTGGATAATTTTTTGACATAGCACCACCATTTCTGCCGTCTGTTTTTCCAGTTTGTACAGAAATGCTGCGGCTTTTTTCTCGGAAAAATTCTTGTAGAGCAGCTTTACAATTTGGTTATAGTTCACGCCAATGGAACGGAACTGGCTGTGAAAAGAGGTCAGCCGCATATAGAAATCAACCGTTCCCTTGTCAATCTTAATGGTCTTTATGGTCTTGTCAAAGATGCAGGACGTTATAAAATGCGCTTTTACCTGCATACTTGATTTATCAAAAAGAGCAAGAAAGCGGGCGTGTTCCTGCGCATTAAAGGAAATTGTATAGCGGATTGTCGCCGGGTCTTCTTTAGGGCGGCGTCCGGTCTTTTTCAATTGCTTTCTGTTGTTATCGTTCATCACTAATCCATTTTAAAATCCATACAAAACCCTGACTTCGGAAGGTGTTTTCTGCCCCCTGCAAAGGGCAAGTTGTTTTGAGCATCGGAAATCATTCCGAGATGCTCAAAACACAACTTGCCGTGTTCCGGTGAACACAAAAATCCGCCCTGCGGGACGGATTGAATGTAACAGGGAAAAACGGCTCGTTGCCGTTCCCGTTACACCCTGATATGTCAAAAGTCTTTTGCATAAATGCGTTAATAAAAATCACAATACAAAGTAAAGCCCTGTTTCCGATAGCGTTGCACTGTGCCACAGTGCCAAATGCTGCCTCTGACCGCCAAACACTGCCACCGCTATACAACCGAATGAATTTGATGAGTTCTTTGCCCTTGAATGTTGGCAGGCAGGCAGACAGCCCGTGCTTCAGGACGAGCAGACAGCATACATTCAGGACGGCAGGTTATCCTGCCTGCAAGATTGCAGGAACGCAAGAGCGCAGGAATGACGGAAAGCGGGACAGCCTGCTATCAGCATATCACGCCTGCCTGACGGATGGAATACCTGACGGAACCAATGCAAGAAGGCAATCCCGCCTGATAAGATGCAGGACTGCTGTACGGCAGGGAAGCAGGCAATCAGCAAATCCCGCAGGCAAGCCTGATGGCTATCCTGCAAGAAAGACAGCACGAAATCAGGATTGCCGGACTGAAAGCCTGCAACACTGAAAACAGGAAGATGTAAACTTTAAATTTTAAAAATATGGACACAAAAAAGAAACCTCTGTTTGTTGCCTTTTCTTCTCAAAAAGGCGGTGTTGGCAAAAGCACATTTACTACGCTTGTCGCCAGTACGATGCACTATCGGTTGGGCTACAACGTAGCTGTATTTGATGCGGATTTTCCGCAGCACAGCCTGATGAAAATGAAAACCCGTGATTTGGCAATGGTAATGGAAAACGAGGCTTTGAAAAAACTGGCATATAAGCAGTTTACCACCATCAACAAAAAAGCCTATCCCATTATGCAGCACAAAGCGGACAGCGTACTGGATGCGGCGCACGAATTTGTAAACACTTCGCCCGTTCCGCTTGATGTGCTATTCTTCGACCTGCCCGGAACCGTGAACACGCCCGGCATACTGAAAGCACTGGCGGGAATGCACCACATTTTTACGCCCATCACGGCAGACCGTGTGGTAATGGAAAGTACGCTCATCTTCACGCAGCTTTTGCAGGACGTGATTATGAAAAAAGGCGAAACTTCCATACAGAGCATTAACCTGTTTTGGAACCAGGTGGACGGCAGGGAAAGCACACCCTTATACAATGTGTACAATCAGCTTATTGCGCAACTGGGGTTAAGCCTGATGCAAAGCCAAATCAAGAACAGCACCCGTTTTCGCAAGGAAAGCGAAGCGGACAGCAAAACGGTTTTCCGTTCTACCGTAATGCCACCCGATGAGCGTTTGATGAAAGCCTGCCAGTTAGACCTGTTCATCAGCGAATTTTTAAACATCATTCAATTGTAGTGCTATGGAAAAAGACAATAAAAGAAAAGTCACGCCGGATATTAACGAAGAGCTGATGATGAACCTGATGGTGGACGGCGTTAAAAAGGACGGTTTACAGCTACCGCCCGAACCTGCCGAAGAGCAGGAAAAGGAAGCGGCAAAAGACGAGGTGCAGCAGGAAGAATTACCACAAAGCAAACCCGCACAACGGGAACGGAACCGCACCAAGAAAAACCTTGACGGATGCTACGGCGAACACTTTTTGAAAACCCACTCGATGACCAAGCGGGGCGATAAAAGCATTTATATCCGGCAGGAATACCACGAACGGCTATCCCGTATTGTACAGGTAATCGGTAAAGATGCCATACCCCTGTATGCCTATCTCGATAACATACTTGAACATCATTTTGAAATGTTTGAAAAAGCCATTACCGATGATTTCAACGAAAAGTTTAAACCCATTTTTTAAAGTACCTGATTATGGAAATAGTAATTGTGATATGTCTGCTAATCGTCATTGTCCTGCTTTTGCAGGATAAGATTGTCATTCATAAAAGGTCGGAGCAAAAGCCTACACAGCAAAAAGTTAACCCGAACCTGCCCGATATTATGGGGCATCCCAAGCCAGTAAGAAGCCTTTCAGTGCCAAACACCGCCAATGAAAGCCAAATAACGGAACCGGAGATAAACCCTGATAATTTAGACATTGAATACGACGAAAACGAAAACGTCAGCATTCAAATTCCGCAGGAAGAACTGGACGAAGTTTTCAGCAATATGCCTGATTTGGAAGAAGAGGAAGAAGAATGGAACAGGTACGGAATATCCGGTGGCGATAACGGTTTTGCCCAAGGGGTTACCTACGACGAACTAAGCTCCATAGGGGCGTTGCTCCAAAAAGAGAATTTGGAACAGGCTCAAAAGGAAACAGCGGTAGCCATAGTTCAGAAATTACAGGGAACCGAATTATTCAGCCTACTGGAAAATTCCATTGAGGGTGCTTCCCGAAAAATTGCCGAGCTTTTGGATAGCACACTCTCATCTGAAAGCGACTACGGTTCTTCCACCTTGCGGAAAAGTGGTTTGGGCGATTTTGACATTGGGGAGTTTGTCTGAAAAGACGGCTCCCTTTTGTCTTTTTAAAGGCGTTGCAGCCTGATAAAAAACAGTACAGATATGATTATGAAAGACGACCCTGATTATATATTCGAGGAATATAAAGGGCATACCATAGCAAGCCACAAGAATAATGTTGTTGGCAAAGACATTAATAATCTCATCATTGTTTACCGTTCAGGCGAGTTCCCCAATCACGGGTTTATTATTGGACTGGATGATAGCAAGCTGTCAGGGGGCCGAAAGTCCGTGCCGCACAACATAGATGATGCAAAAGGCTACATTGACTGGGTAGTTGGTATTCAACAGAAAAAGGCAGAGATAAAGCCGACAAATAATGTTGTTGACCAAGAAGCCTACGATTTGCGTGTAAACAAAGGTATGCTGCCAACAATAGCTATTGCAGGGCATACATTCTATGTGGATATTCGTATGGATATGCTGCGACCTAAAGATGATTTCCTTTCAAAAGGTATTGTGTTCTCGGATATAGCCAACTACTATGATGAAGATAAAAGGACTTATACCATTCCCTACAATCCGAAGACACACGAATTTCAGGAACCGGATTACCGTACTATCAAAGAGCTTCCCAAAGATTTAATTGCTGTGCAATTTCCCTCCGAAAGATTGCTTGACAGGATTGGATGGAACAGGCATTACGGATTTGAACTGACACACGGACTGGCAAAGCAGGGCTTGAAGTTGCAGTTTGAAGCAAAGCAAATACCCTGGGAAAAAACCTTTCTTGTTGGTTTGATAAAAAGCAATCTGAAAGAAGAAAAGAACCTGCAAAAAGCTGCCAAAAAACAACAACCAACCCAACCAAAGAAAGGTAAACCGAAAGGTAGAAAAATGTAAATCGGCGCACCGATAACCGAACGTCAAACCGTAAAAAGTTTGGCGTTTTTTAAATACCGGAAATATTTTTTTATGCTCCTGCTATTTTTGTAAATTTTGGAGTATCAAATTTTGGTGTCGTTTTGGGTAAATCTACTTTGACCGATATAGGCATTGGAAAATCAACGCCCATTATAATTGCTTCGCCGGAACCCAACGAAGGCAAAAAAGAAAGTGTTTCTTTATTCGCTGTTGAGCAAGCACTGGCTATTGCTTCTTTATCTTGATAATTAATTAATCTATGAGTAATGAATGTTCCCATCTGACTAAGTGTACCAACTGGAATATCTCTCGGCATTTGTGTTGATAAGCATAAAAACAATCCATATTTACGGCTTTCTTTGGCAATATTATCAAAAGCATTTAATTCTGTACTTTCAAAATATTCATCCTTGACCTTTTTATTTAGGAACTGATGTGCCTCATCTACAAATAGTATCAATGGCTTTTCTCTAAAAGCGTTTGTTCGTGCTTTATTCAATAAATATCTACCCAATGAATTTGCTAAAATCTCCCTAACCTGAAAATTGTATGGTACGTTCTCAAATCCAATTCTTAAGACGTTCAAATCAGGATTATCTAAAAACTCATTTATTTTTGTGATTAGATTATTAGTCGTCGGTGCATTAAATCCAAACATTCCGGAGTAGTCGTTGTCAGATATGACATTGTTGACACGCATTATCAAACTTGTCGCATTGCCGTAATTCCTTTCATCTCTATTAGCTGCCCAACGGTCGTTGAATATCTGAAAACATTCATTACCGATTTGTCTGTGAAGCAGGTTAATACCAAAATTGTTTATAGAGAAATCTTCGACTATCGCTTTATAAGTAAAGTAGGCATTATTGTAAGCGGCAGTCAAATTGCCCTGCTTCACAACTAATCCATTATTTAATATTACTTGTTGCCCACGGAATGTAAAGCTGTCGTTAGTTCCATCATTATTATGCCCGTTATTGGGAATATTACTCATTAGACAATGGGCTACTTTCAAAGATTTTATTGCTTCCAGTAAAACGGGTTGCTGAACCTGTCCAGATGGTCTGAACAAAACAAATAAATCATTTATAGTTAAGTTTTGATAGGGAAAATAACTTTCCGAAATAAGAATGGAATGTGTAACTTTTGGATGTGTGTCGAATGTAGAATACTCTCCCGTTGGGTCTAAAATAATTGCTTTCGCTCCTGTTTCTATTACTCCCTCCAAAAACTTGCTGATTGTATAACTTTTACCTCCACCAGTAGTTCCAACTACTGCACAGTGCCGACTGAAAATAGCCTGAAGAGATATATCTACTGGGACATTTTTGTCATAAATTAGATTACCCATTCTAAATGTTGGCGAATGTTCAATGTTCTCTGGTTTTATTCCAAAAGTTTTAAAATGAGTAGAAAGAAATTCCGATGAACAAATAAAAACTTTAGAACCTATAAGGGGTAAACTATTTATCCCTTTTTCTATTTTACTTGGATTAAACAAGTCAAATGATAAGAGAATTTCTATTCTGCCTACGGGATGAAACGCCTTAGTTGAAAAGGTTCTTTCGCTTAATTCTAATCGTTCTTTTTCAGGTAAAGATATTTCTAACATTTTACCCAAAAATCCTTTGTCTTCCCCCTCAATAACAATATAATTACCGACAAGTCCACCACGCAAGACTTCTGCGTGATGTACAAATGTTTTCATCAAAACAGAGGATGGAAAATGCACTTTAACAAAGGCAGGAGATACAAAATTTATATAGCCAAGAAAATGACTGTGATTAAAAGGGCTATTGCTCATAGTTAGGTATTGGGAATATTAATTACTATTTGTCTTGTATCCTCCTGATTGTAAGATTTTAAATCAGGATAGTTTTTGGCGAAATCTTCAAAGGTTTCAGAAACAATACTTAAGTTGGAATATTTCTTTGAAGCCTCAATAAAGGGTTTCAGGTTTTCGTTGGTTTCATCTATTCCCCGATTAATAATCATCAATTGGAAACTTGGATTTTGTTCAAGAGCTTCTACAATGGCAGTAACGATATGCTTATCTCCGAAACTAAACCCCATCGTTATTAGAAAAACATTATCCTTGCGGAGATTAGCCTGGAACCGTGACATCATCTCGAAATATGGCTGTTCATAAGAACTCTCATATTTAGACTGATGTGGGTATATCATCAACGGATTATCAGGATTTTCTTTTTGTATGATTTTATTGTCTTGCTTTTCCCAATTAACAGAACCGTGTAATTTATACAGGTGGAAAACTTTTTGAATGAAATTATCCTCCTCTTTAACTCTACTTTGATTTCTGGAAACAATATCATAGTCATAATTACGCCCGCTAAAAATTCTTGGTTGTGAAAATGAAAAACCGTCAACAACAACAAAATTGCTTTCACACGCTGCTTGTTCAAACATCATATCGTAGTTCAACGTGAATAATTTAAATCGAGGTAGAGTGACCTTACGTTTTGTTATTTTATTAAGCAATAATGTATGTGGCGAGTTGTCAGGCAGGCTTAACTGACAGGCTTCTTTGATAAAATCCTTAATCTTGTTCACACAATCCTCAATATCAATATCAGCTTTAGGTACATAAGGAATTGCAGGAGTAGCCATAGAAAGAACTTTTTCCAAATTCTTGACTATTGAACCGTCTTCCCACTTTTCATCGTAGCCGATTGTTTCAAGTAACTTTTCAAAAACTTCAGATGTTAAGAGAGCTTCAGCGTCGTCCCATAGATTAGCCATCGACTTTCCTAATTTACCATCTTTGCCCCAACCTATGGAAGAACCTGCGCCTGTTAAAAGAAGCAAATTCTCAAACTGATTATTTAGAGTTTGTGAATATTTATTCCGTTTTGTTGCAATAGCATAATCAACTCTATTCTCCGTGCTGTCTTTAAAATCGTGAAGTTTACCATCTATATAAACCTTTACGTCGTCTGCTTCACTATCGTCATAGGCAACAGAACTATTATTATTTAGTAAAATATATTTCATACGCACATACTTTTATATTTATTTAAGTTTATACCAAACAGTTAGTTCAAGACTTTCAAAACACACTGCCGCTACATTCTCATTTGCCTTTAAGCTCGTTTAAAACATTTTTTAATGCCTTTATTCCAATTTCATTATTATCGATAAGCCCTTTTATCTTGTCGGATAGCCATAAAACCAAAAGTTCTTCTAATGGCAGGTTCAGAAATCCCGAAAGATTTTCCAAATGTTTCCTCGGTATTAGCTTTTCTTCGTTCTCTATCTTGCTGATAAAAGCGTTATCTAATTCCAGTGCTGCGCCGACTTCTCTAAGAAGTAATCCTTTACTTTCTCTTACTTCCTTTATCCTTTTTCCAAGTGCCATCTTGAATTATTAAGACTTGTCTAAATAATTCAAATGTAAGCAAAAAATATGGATGTAAATGATGTGATATTCATCAACTTAAAATCGCTTCAGTTGGCAAATTTGGTTTCATATCTCGCCACTCACAGCCAAACACTTCCTCTGACTGCCACTTTACGGTAGCGCCTCTTTTTCCACAAGACATTTGTCCCGAAAGCTCGCAAGGTGCGGGATAAACAGTAACAAATTAATGTGTTTCAATTATGGAAAAACAAAGAAAAAAAGTTTTGCTGGCAGCCGTGGCAATGCTGTCAGGAATTGGTGCGTTCGCACAGGGAAACGGCTCGGCAGGTATCAACGAGGCTACCCAAATGGTAACAAGTTATTTCGACCCCGCAACGCAGTTAATCTACGCCATCGGTGCGGTAGTCGGGTTAATCGGGGGCGTTAAGGTGTACAACAAATTCAGTTCCGGCGACCCTGATACGAGCAAGACCGCAGCTTCGTGGTTTGGTGCGTGTATCTTCCTGATTGTTGCCGCTACCATCCTGCGTTCATTCTTCCTTTAATCCGTTGCCTTATGAATTACAATATCAACAAAGGCATCGGCAGGACGGTGGAATTTAAAGGGCTGAAAGCACAATACCTGTTCATTTTCGCAGGTGGGCTGCTTGGTACGCTTATCCTCGTGATGATACTGTATATGGCAGGCGTAAACTCTTACATCTGCCTGTTCCTCGGAGCAGGCGGAGCTTCGCTCATTGTATGGCAGACCTTTTCGCTGAACAGGAAGTACGGCGAACACGGACTGATGAAAATTGCAGCCAATAAAAGGCATCCCCGCTACATCATCTGCCGCAAGCCTGTACACCGCTATTTAAAATTCACACCTAAACAGAATGCCGTATGAGAAATGTAGCAAAGACCACCACACTGGAAAACAAATTTCCATTGTTGGCAGTAGAGAACAACTGCATCCTTTCCAAAGATGCGGACATTACCGCCTGCTTTGAAGTGCGCCTGCCGGAACTGTTTACGGTAGCTTCTGCGGAATACGAAGCCATACACTCCGCCTGGCACAAGGCGATTAAAACCCTGCCTGATTTTACGGTCATTCACAAACAGGATTGGTACATCAAGGAAAGTTATGCGCCCGATTTGGCAATAGAAGACCAGAGCTTTTTATCGAAGTCATATCAACGCCATTTCAATGAGCGACCTTTCCTGAACCACTATTGCTACCTGTTCCTCACGAAGACCACTAAGGAAAGAATGCGAATGCAAAGCAACTTTAGTTCGCTTTGCAAAGGTACGCTGATACCAAAGGAAATCAGGAACAAGGAAACGATACACCGCTTTATGGAGGCGGTCGCACAGTTTGAGCGTATCGTGAACGACAGCGGTTTTATAACCCTGAAACGCCTGACCGAAGATGAAATCATCGGCACGGAAGATACACAGGGATTATTGGAACAGTACCTCACGCTATCGAGGGGAACCGGAACACCAATGCAGGACATCGCACTCGGAAACGAAGAAGTACGCATCGGTAACAAAAGGTTAAGCCTGCATACCCTTTCAGATACGGACGACCTGCCCGGAACGGTATCGGCAGATACCCGTTTTGAAAAACTATCTACTGACCGTAGCGACTGCCGTTTGTCGTTCGCCGCACCTGTGGGCTTGTTGTTAAGCTGCAACCACATCTACAACCAATACCTGTTTATAGATAACAGCGAAGACAACCTGCAAAAGTTTGAGAAGTCCGCAAGGAATATGCACTCACTGGCTCGTTACAGCCGTGCCAATCAAATCAACAAAGAGTGGATAGAAAAGTACCTGAACGAAGCGCACAGCTTCGGGCTGTCTTCTATTCGTGCGCACTTCAACATTATGGCGTGGTCGGAAGACCCTACGGAACTCAAACAGCTAAAGAACGACTGCGGTAGTGCGTTGGCACTGATGGAATGTAAGCCACGGCATAATACAACGGATGTAGCCACATTGTACTGGGCGGGAATGCCCGGCAATGCGGGCGACTTTCCCGCAGAAGAAAGTTTTTACACATTCATTGAGCCTGCTTTGTGTTTCTTCACGGAAGAAACCAACTACCACAATTCGCCCTCGCCGTTTGGTATCAAGATGGCTGACAGGCTTACAGGAAAACCTATCCATTTGGATATTTCCGACCTGCCTATGAAGCGTGGTATCATCACGAACCGGAACAAGTTCATACTTGGTCCCTCCGGCAGTGGTAAATCATTCTTCACAAACCATATGGTACGGCAGTATTACGAACAGGGCGCACACGTACTGCTCGTAGATACGGGTAACTCTTATCAGGGCTTATGCGAACTCATCAAAGGAAAGACCAAAGGCGAAGATGGTGTTTACTTCACTTATACCGAAGACAACCCGATTGCTTTTAACCCTTTCTATACGGATGATGGCGTGTTCGACATTGAGAAGCGGGAAAGTATCAAGACTTTGATACTGACCTTGTGGAAACGTGATGATGAGCCGCCAACCCGTTCTGAAGAAGTTGCCCTTTCCAATGCAGTAAGCGGTTATATCGAGCGTATCAAGACAGAAGATGTGTACCCCTCGTTCAACGGTTTCTATGAGTATGTGAAACGCGACTACCGTAAGGTATTGGAGGAAAAGCAGGTCAGGGAAAAGGACTTTGACATTGCCAACTTTCTGAACGTACTCGAACCCTATTACAAGGGCGGTGAATACGATTACCTGCTGAACTCAAACAAGCAGTTAGACCTGCTTTCCAAACGCTTTATCGTGTTTGAAATTGATGCGATTAAAGACCACAAAATCCTCTTTCCCATAGTCACGATTATCATTATGGAGGTGTTCATCAACAAGATGCGCCGATTGAAAGGTATTCGTAAACTTATCCTGATTGAAGAGGCTTGGAAAGCGATTGCCAAAGAGGGAATGGCGGAATACATCAAGTATTTATTTAAGACCGTCCGCAAATTCTTCGGAGAAGCGATTGTCGTAACGCAAGAGGTGGATGATATTATCCAGTCGCCCATTGTGAAAGAAAGTATCATCAACAACTCCGATTGTAAAATCCTGCTCGACCAACGCAAGTATATGAACAAGTTTGATGATATACAGGCGATGCTCGGGTTGACGGACAAAGAGAAAGGGCAGGTACTTTCCATAAATATGAACAACGATGCCAGCCGACTTTACAAAGAGGTTTGGATTGGCTTAGGTGGTACGCACTCGGCAGTCTATGCCACCGAAGTTAGTTTGGAGGAATACCTCGCCTACACGACCGAAGAAACCGAAAAAATGGAAGTGATGCAGCTTGCTGCTGAACTGGACGGCAATGTGGAACTCGCCATTAAGCATATCGCAATGCAAAGGCGGGACAATTCAAATCAATAGTCATTAACAATTTAAAAATTCAGAAACAATGAAAAAAGTATTGTATCTGGTGTGTACGGCACTGATGCTCGCCGTAGCACCGTCAGCAAAAGCCCAGTGGGTTGTAACCGACCCCGCAAATTTGGCTTCAGGGATTATCAACTCTGCGAACGAAATCATACAGACTTCTTCGACCGTGAGTAATGTGATAAAAAACTTCAACGAAGTGAAGAAAGTTTACGACCAGGGCAAGGAATATTATGACAAGCTGAAAGCCATCAACAACTTAGTAAAAGATGCCCGTAAGGTGCAGCAAACGGTATTGTTGGTAGGCGATGTTTCCGAAATGTACGTGCAGAATTTTGGTAAAATGATGAACGACCCAAATTTCACACCGCAGGAATTGGTCGCTATCGGTAACGGTTATTCGGCACTCCTTAATGAAAGTACCGAACTGCTAAAAGAGTTGAAACAAATTGTAACCTCTTCAAGCCTTTCGCTAAACGATAAGGAGCGTATGGATATTATTGACCGTGTGTACAAAGAAGTTAAGGATTACCACAGCCTTGTACGATACTACACCAATAAGAACATTTCTGTTAGCTACCTAAGAGCGAAAAAGAAAAACGATGCCCAAAGAGTGCTTGAACTCTACGGAACTGCTAACCAAAAATACTGGTAAACTATGGAATGGGATAATCTTCACGAACTCCTGCGGTCGCTTTATGATGATATGATGCCACTTGCAGGCGATATGGCGGCAGTCGCTAAGGGTTTGGCGGGATTGGGAGCATTGTTCTATGTGGCATTAAAGGTTTGGCAGGCTTTAAGCCGTGCCGAACCTATTGATATGTTCCCTTTGCTGCGCCCGTTCGCTTTAGGGCTTTGTATTATGTTCTTCCCGACCATTGTATTGGGAACCATCAATGCGGTACTAAGCCCGGTGGTAGTAGGAACCCACCAAATACTGGAAGACCAGGTGCTTGACCTGAACAAACTACAACAGCAGAAAGACCAGTTGGAATATGAGGCAATGGTAAGGAACCCCGAAACCGCCTATATGGTATCAGACGAAGAGTTTGATAAGAAACTGGACGAACTGGGTTGGTCGCCGTCCGACATTGGTACAATGGCGGGTATGTATATGGACAGGCAAGCCTACAAGATAGAGAAAGCCATAAAAGATTGGTTTCGCAATCTACTGGAAATACTCTTTCAGGCGGCGGCTTTGGTCATTGATACCATACGAACGTTTTTCCTGATAGTCCTCTCCATACTCGGACCAATAGCCTTTGCTATTTCCGTATGGGACGGCTTTCAGTCCACGCTCACGCAATGGCTCACGAGGTACGTCAGCGTTTACCTGTGGCTTCCCGTTTCGGATTTGTTCAGCTCAATGTTGGCAAGAATACAATCCCTCATTTTGGAACGGGATATAGCAATGCTTGCCGACCCCACCTACATCCCTGATACGAGCAATACCGTGTACATCATCTTTATGATTATCGGCATCATCGGGTACTTCACAATCCCGACAGTAACAGGTTGGGTAATCCAAGCCGGAGGCGCAGGAAACTTTACCCGCAATGTAAACTCCACAGCAATGAAAGCCGGAAACATCGCCGGAGCAGGCGCAGGTTCAACAGTTGGAAACATCGGCGGTAAACTGATGAATAAATAATCATTAATCATTCTAAAAATGGAATTTAAAACGCTAAGAAATATCGAAAACAGCTTTAGGCAGATAAGATTATATGCCATTGTGTTTGCGGTTCTCTGCATTAGCGTGGTAGGTTACGCCGTATGGCGTTCCTACCGCTTTGCAGAAGAACAACGCCAAAAAATCTATGTACTGGATAACGGAAAATCCCTGATGCTTGCCTTATCGCAAGATGCGAGCATCAACCGCCCGGTTGAAGCAAGGGAACACGTTAGAAGATTTCACGAACTGTTCTTTACGCTTGCTCCCGACAAGAACGCTATTGAAAGCAATATGAGCAGGGCATTTAACCTTGCCGATAAAAGTGCTTTCGACTACTACAAAGACTTGTCGGAAAAGGGGTATTACAGCCGTATCATTTCGGGGAACGTACAGCAACGCATAGAAGTAGATAGTGTCGTTTGCAACTTCGACAACTACCCGTATGCAGTGCGCACCTATGCCAAACAATTTATTATCCGGTCAAGCAATGTAACCAGGCGTAACCTGATTACTTCCTGCTATCTCGTCAACTCCGTTCGTTCCGACAACAATCCGCAGGGCTTCAATATTGAAAAATTTGCAGTCGTGGAAAATAAGGATATAGAGGTTATCGAACGCTAAAAAACAATCTTATGGAAGCATTATCAGATTTAAACACGTTCGCAAAAATCCTTACTGATAAAGGATATAGCGGGTATTTCCATACGCAGGGAGCGTATGCCGGAAAGCTGAAAGACAGCATCAGCGATTACCTCGAAAGCTGCCAAAAAGGTGCAGATACTTTGCCTAAGCAGGACTTACTGCTGACAGGCTACCTGCAATGGTCGGGCGATGACAAGCCCCGTGTAGAATGCAGTATGTGGGTAAAGTACCTGAATGGCAAATTCTCATTGAGCCGTATGGAGGTAGCAAAGAAAGACGGCTTCGGGCAACTGCTCAAAAAATCGGAACTGGCAAACCTGTCCGTAATGTCCGCACCCAAATTAACGGAAGCGGTCGCACTGGTCAACGATGCGCCGAAGCAACAGGCGGGTAAAAGTCCTAAGCGTTTCAAGCTATAACACAGAAATAGTAAGGCTATGAAAAAATTAAGAGCAAATATGGACAGGTACTTTGACAAGCTGGACGACCGTTGGCGGGCGTTGCCCTTGCGCAAACAGCACCGATATACGCTGTACTTCTTTGTGGGTTATCTGCTGCTTACCGTAGCGGTCATTGGCAAAGTGATGAATGATACCTCAAAGTCCGGTAACGGTATGGTCATAGACCATATCGAGAACCCTGTCCTAAAAAGTAAAAACCCTGCAAGGTTGCAGGATAGTGTATCAACAATTTTAAAAAATCAGATTTATGAAAGAAAATGAAAAAAGGGTCAGCTTTCTCGTTGAGGGAGAAGACCCAAACGCAGCATCAAATCTGCCGGATAATAAAAAGAGTAATAAGGATAAGCTCAAAAAGCCAATTATCTTCCTTTTGATGGGCGTGGTATTTCTCGGCTGTATGTACCTCATATTTAAACCGTCGAAAGATAAAAAGGCGGTCGAAAATATTGGGCTGAACGATGCCGTGCCACAAGCTACCGGAGCAGGAATGCCCGACGACAAAAGCAAGGCGTATGAGCAGGAAATGCTCGAACGCAAAGAGCAGGAAAAGCGCAATGCACTGACCACGCTTTCTGACTATTGGAATACGGAGGAAAGTGCATCTGCTGACAATGAAGAAAGTTTACCTGAAGAAGACGAAAGCAACGGCTTGGGAGGTGGCAGAAATTCGGGAAGAAACGGTAATTCCGGATTGAACAGCTACCGCAATGCGCAAAGCACATTGAGTTCATTTTATAATAATGATAATGCCGAAACAATGGAACTGCGCAAGCAGGTGGACGAACTGAAAGCAAAGTTGTCGGAAAAAGATGTGCCACCTGTGGCCACCGTTGACGACCAACTCAAATTAATGGAGAAATCCTATGAAATGGCTGCAAAGTATCTTCCGCAAAATGCCAATACCGGAAACGCTGCTCCTGCCAATGGTGCAACTACTGGGGCTGCGGGTACAAACCAAAAAGAGCAATTTGTATCGTTCACACCAACAAGAAAGAACATTGTATCAGCCTTGTACCGTGAACCGTCGGACAGTGCATTTGCAGCCGATTGGAGCCAAACAAAAAACCGTGGGTTCTATACCGCAGGTTCTATTGAACAGGCGGTACAGCCTAAAAACAGTATCAAAGCCTGTGTACACGAAGCCCAAACGGTAGTGGGCGAAACGGGTGTACGTTTACGCTTGTTGGAGCCTGCCAAAACCCCACAACGTACCATCCCCAAAGGAACGATTGTAACAGCTAATGCCAAATTTCAGAATGGCAGGCTGCAATTAAAAGTTACCTCCGTGGAACTGGAGGGCAACATCATCCCGGTAGATATAACCATTTACGATTTGGACGGACAACAAGGCTTGTACGTTCCGTATTCGCCGGAAATGAACGCCCTTACCGAAATGGCGGGCAATATGAGCCAAACCGGAGGAACAAGCGTAATGCTCACGCAGAATGCCGGACAACAGGTAGCGGCTGATTTAAGCCGTGGCGTGGTACAGGGTATTTCGGGCTATTTTGCCAAGAAAGTAAGAACACCAAAGGTTACGCTGAAAGCAGGCTATCAGGTCTTCCTTGTCTCTAAAAAATAATGTTGAATTCAAATAAATAAAACAATGAAAAATTATTTAAAAACCTTTTGGGCTATTGCCCTGATACTCGGCTTTGCCGTTACAACTTATGCACAGGACAGTGCAACTGCAAAAACACCGCTTGCATTGGGCAAAATAGAACCGTACCGTATGGAAGTTACCTACGATAAAACGTCGCACCTGATTTTCCCGACCGCCATTCGTTATGTGGATTTGGGCAGCGAATACCTGATTGCAGGGAAAGCTGAAGATGCGGAAAACGTGTTACGTGTAAAAGCATCAGTAAGGGACTTTGAGCCGGAAACGAATTTTTCAGTTATCACAAATGACGGGCGTTTTTACAGCTTCAACGTGTATTACAGTTCCTACCCGGAGGCATTGAGCTACGACCTGCTCACAATGCAAAAAGCGGTGGATAAAGCCAATGGTAACGATGTGCTTTTTGAGGAACTGGGCAACAATTCGCCATCACTGGCAGGCTTGTTACTGGAAACAATTTACAAGAAAGACAAGCGCATTGTAAAACATATCGGGGCTAAGAGTTTCGGCATTCAGTTTATCCTGAAAGGCATTTACATACACAACGGCAAATACTATTTCCATACTGAATTGAGAAACCGTACAAACGTTCCTTTCGAGATTGATTTTATCAATTTCAAAGTAGTGGATAAAAAGGTAGCCAAACGCACAGTAGTCCAGGAACGCCCTTTAACGCCTTTGAGAACTTACAAGCCATTGGACGGTATTGCCGGAAAATCGACCGAACAAAACGTGTTCCTGTTAGACCAGTTTACCATTGCCGATGACAAGGTACTGCTGATTGAGATTTTCGAGAAGAACGGCGGCAGACATCAAACATTGCAGGTCGAAAATTCCGATTTAATCAAAGCCCGTTTGATTGACGATATGCACCTGAAATTTTAATAACCCTTTAAAGCAATAACAAGAAAATGAAAAAGTATATCTATACCGTGCTGCTTGTCTTGATAGGCATCACGGCTGCACAGGCGCAACGAATGCTGCCGAAGCAGAAAGGATTGGAAATAAGTGCAGGCGTAATGTCCAATGATAAGATTGGCAATGATTACTACATCAGCGCAGCAATGACGGTAAACGGTAAGAACGGTAATTATCAGCTTTGGGCGTTAGAATATACCCACCAGTACCACGAGTATAAAGACCTCCGCATCCCGCAGGAAACCTATTCCGCAGAGGGTGGTTACAGCTTCTTCCTGTTGGGCGATGCCCGTAAGAACATCACGCTGAATTTTGCCGTAACGGGCGTAGTCGGCTACGAAAGCATCAACCGGGGCGAAGCGATGCTGTATGACGGAGCGAAGATACTGAGCGAAGATAATTTTATATACGGAGCAGGCGGTCGCCTCACTTTTGAAACGTACTTGTCCGACCGTTTCGTTTTAGTCTTACAAGGGCGTACAAAAGTTTTGTGGGGGACGGATCTGGAACAGTTCCGTCCATCCGCAGGTGTGGGATTAAGGTTTAACTTTTAAAACGTAAAACAATGATAGCAATATTTAATAAATTCAGAACAGGGCTACTGCCATTATATGTATTCCTGACAATCCTAACAGCTTCGGTTACGTTGGTATCTTGCAGCAAAGATGATGAACTCGAAATACAGCACAATTTTCCTTTCGAGGTGAATGTTATGCCAGTGCCTAAAGATGTTGCCAACGGGCAGACCGTAGAAATACGCATTACCATACAGCGCACAGGCAATTACAGCAATACACAGTATTTCCTCCGTTACTTTCAATTTGACGGGCAGGGAACATTGCAATACTACAACGAACCGCCGTATCAGCCCAATGACCTGTACCAGTTACCATCGGAGCAGTTCAGGCTGTACTACACTTCAACGTCTGCCGTATCACAGTCCTTTGATGTTTGGATTTCGGACAGCTTCGGCAATGAAAAGCAGATAACTTTTCAGTTCAATAGCAGCGACTAAGAGCAGTATTTCATTTTATAAAAAACGGCTTATCTGATTGGTAAGCCGTTTTTAATTTTAAGCCGGGCAGTGTATTTCAAAAGAAATAATTTCTTATTCTTGTAACCTGTTTCAGTTATTGAGTAAGATTTTATTTCCATAAACAATGAAAGCGGCTTGCCTTTTTGGGTGAGCCGTTTTCGCATTTAATTCACATCGTTTACAGGCTGAAACAAATATTTTTTGTAAATTCAAACAGTGGAAATAAAGTGTTTTTTGTTATGGTTGCATCATTAGTTATAGGTATCATATTTTTGGTTGCAGGCTTGGGACTTCGTTACTGGATTAACCGTAGAAAGTTTTACAGGCGCAGCCCTATGGGAGCAGAGGGCTTCTCATCTTATGAAAGTTCGGTTTTCATTAAATTGATTGAAAGGGTGGGCAAATGGATAGCTTACGCCCTGATTATATTCGGGCTATTATCGTTGTGGGTGTACTCCCGTGAGAAAAAGGAAAAACAGCAACCTGAAGTAAAAACCGAACAACCTGTCCAACGCAGATAATTGTTTCAGCATATATTTTAAAGCAAATCGGATAGCCAAAAGGTTATCCGATTTTTTGTTTTATACAGGATAGTAAACCGCCAAACACTACCTCTCAAAGCCAAACCCTGCAACTTTCCCCAACGCAGAAATAAGCCTTTATAAATTCAACTTCCAAAGCAAAATTGAGCAAACAATGGAAGTAATCGCAATACAAAAATCCGCACTGGACGGAATGAAAAATGAGCTGAAAGCACTTTTGGAACTGACCGAAAATGCCACGCAGAAATACACACCCATTTTTAAAGAAGAGCAATGGCTCGATAACCAGGAAGTGTGCCTGATGATGAACATTACCAAGCGGACTTTGCAGACGTATAAGGACAAAGGGTTATTGCCTTATTCCCGACTGAACCGTAAGAATTATTATAAACGCTCGGATGTGCAGGCTTTGCTCGAAGCCGGACAACCGTACAATACTGTCGAAAATGGATTTATTCACGAATGACAATGAAGAAATCATTGCCCATCAGGAAATGATAACACAGCTAAGAACCCGTATCGAAAGCATATTGAAAAACTACCGTCCTGTAATGAACGGGGAAATTTACCTTTCGGGCGAAGATATGTGCAAGCTTCTTCATATCAGCAAACGCACTTTACAGCAGTACCGTGATGATAATATCCTGCCGTATATACAGATTGGCGGCAAGATTATTTACAAGGAAAGCGATATTCTGACTATACTGGAGCAGAATTACAACTCCCATAAAATACATTGACTGTAACCTTTTTTGTGTTATATGCTATCAAAAAGGAATGAGTTTAGTATCTTTGTTTGCAGAAAATATAGAAATACTTAAAGTGTTTTTGCTTTAAGTTCCGCATTAGAAACTGGTAATTTTTAAAACCCCGGAACAGATAAGTAAGAACGCTCACGTTATAGGCGTGGGCGCTCGCTTATTTGGGGGTCAGGCGTACCAGTGCCTTAATGCCAGTAAGTGCGGTTGCCTGCGCCTTATTTTTTTGCAGGTTCCACTAACTTAATAAACATTAAGATTATGGAAAGCAAAGAAAATTTTTACCCCGATTTTGACCTCCCTGCGTCGCAACTATCAGCTTTCTCTCTCTGTATAGATGTTTTTATTATATCTCTTAAAAATGGGGAAATTGTACGTTTCAAACCTAATGATTTAGCACACTTTAAAGAATGGCTTTGCCGTTTTAATGTTAGGGATATTGCCGTTAATGATGGCATATCTCACGTGTATAAAAGATGTTAATTTATCTAAACCCGGATTTTTAAACTTATTAAAAGAAGAAAATGAGCAAAGAACCAACAATTAAGATAGCATTTATAGATGACCACGACCTGCTAAGAAAAGGTATTTGTGATTTTCTGATAGGCTACGGTTTTGAAGTATTATTTGAAGCGGAAAACGGAAAATCTGCTATCGACAAAATTGCGCTCTGTGAGTATGTTCCTGACCTCTGCATCGTCGATGTAAATATGCCTGTTATGAATGGTTTTGAAACCACAAAAAAATTATTGGAAATATACCCTCAATTAAAAATATTGGCATTCAGTGTTAATGATGATGAAATGGACGTTATAAAAATGCTTGAATGTGGGGCTAATGGTTACGTTTTAAAAGGAGCCGACCCTGACGAATTAAAAAAGGCTGTTGAAACTCTTTTTAATGGGGGGCAATACTTTAGTGCGGGTATTGTGGAAATTGCACAGGACTATTACAAAAATTAATTTTATTAAAGGTGGGCTTTTTCCCCAATAGACAGGGCATCCTGTGGGATAAAACTTAAAATTGAAAATACTCCAAATAGAACAAATGGGATAATGAGTATGCCACGAAATAATGTCGCAACCTGTTTAGTAAAATGGAAAAGGATTTGTGCTGAGCAGTGTATTTTAGTAAAGGGGTTGCACCTCTTAAATGCAAAAAGACTGCCCGACCATCGGGAGGATCTGTCTTTTTGCCGCCCGACTTTTCAGGTCAGGCGGCTGCTATTTTAGCTTATGGTTTTTAAATACACTTCATAACGTTCCGTTAAATCCTTGCCTTTCCTGAAAGTGTCCTTTGTATAGCTGTAATGCTCTTCAAAGAACTTTACTTCTTTGGTGGTAAGGTCTATTAAATAGCGGTAGTCTGCGTTTATCCGCCTTTCATCCATTGTGCAATGCTCCGTAAGCATTTCGAGTTCCTGCTCACTGTTATCAAGGGATAACAAGGGCAAAAAAAGCCTTTCAACGATATATCCCTGTTCGGGTGCGCTGCTGCTGTCGGCAACGCAAATAAGAGATTTGCCGTTGCTCAATTTGATATGAAGATTTGAACGTGTCATAAATTGAAATTGGGGTTTATTGATTAAGCTGTTAATTGGGTTAATGAAAATTCTTCCGTCCAAAATTCCTCGCTCGTATGCTTCCCGTAGGCTGTATAGTAGCCTGTACCGTTTGCCCGCAATACAAGCCTGTAACAGTCCAGTCGGTTTTCTGGTACGGAAAACGTTTCCTGCTCCTGCTCGTCAACTTCCACAAATACCCATTCCTTACCCTTTAGCAGTTCTTCAATATTAGGGTTGTCGTGTTTGCCTGTCCTGTAAAAATCTACTGCTGTATCATAGTAGTTCATTGAGCAGAAATAATTATTGCCCTCTAACGGCTTAACCACTGCAAGCCGTTTTGCCTGTTCCTGTTTCCATTCATCGGATAGGTGAATAATTGCAAACTCGCAATTATCCCATTCGCTGTTGGTGTTGGCTTTAACCAAAATATGTGCTGTCGCTTTATCTGATAGTTTCATCGTTATAAATTTTAGTGGTATTCAAATAATTTTTGATTTTACGCTCTAACAAGGTTTCAAGTATTTCCCATTCGCTGTCGTACTCCTTGCCCTCAAAATGGTAGGTGTCTGTTTCCTCGTCTAATTCGTAGTTGTCAAAGTCCTGGCTATCTAAGCAGGTTTTTGTTAGTATGCCGTCTTCAAATATTGCCTGACCATATACTAAGCATCCTAATTCCTCATAGTCCTGTGTAAAATTCACTTTGAAGTGTTCGGATATCTGCTTCACAGCTTCCGTGTTTGGCGACCATTTTGTTTCGTACTGGAATACGCCCGCACTTTCATTGTCCTGACTGATGTTGTAGAAATAATCTCCGTGCGTGTCCTTTACGAAATCGGGTAATTGCCCGCAGTCGTCTTTCTGTTCCTGTTCAGCCATCAATTTGAATAGCTGTGTTATCTGTTCTATTGCTTCGGCTGTTCCCTCAAAAACAACCCAATTGTTGCACCAATTAGCCATAATTATTTATCGTTTAAGGTTATCTGTAAAAATTTGTCGCTCCCGAAAATCAGATGTATTGCCTGTTTTAATTGTGGGTCGCATTGTGCATCCTCTGTATATTCTATCAGGCAGTGGATAGCGAAAATCGCATTGTGTCCGTCAAAAAAATGGTCTGTAAACCAGTGCGGGCGTTTCCAAAGTGGTTCAGCTTTGTCTATGCCTTTTTGTGCATTCTGCACAAGCCTGTACCAAAGTTCAGCGGTGAAAAATCCTTTTTGATACCAACCCTCACGAAAGGCGGTTTCATTTTGCAGGAAGTAGTCGCATTGCGTTTTTATAGCGTTTTGCAGGTTCTCCAGTTCTGTGGGAAACAGTTTGCATAACAAACCCGCTTTATCGAGGTTATCCATTTTATCTAATGCTTTCATATCTTTTGTTTTAGTAGGCGACCACCGTTGCAGGCAGTCGCCTTTGATGATTAATTGAAGTTGAAAATCTCTGCTCCTGAATAGGCAAAGTCTGTACACAGTTCAAAGGCTTTTTGGGTCTTTAGCTGCGCTGTACCACCCATTACAATAGATTGTAGTTTGGCTTCGCCATCCCTGTAATTGCGTACATTCTGAAAGTAGCCTGTAACGGCATTGTAAGCCCCGAATAATGTGCCTTTGGTAGTCGCCATTTGTTGGGTGTCGCTTATCATAGCGTATTCAAAGGCATCATCTACGGTGTTTTTGAACACGGTGGAAACTTCATCTTCCGCACCTTTTTTGAGCAGGTTAAGCGTTTCTTTGTTCGGGCAAAGTGCCAACTGGATTAGCTTTCTTACTTCTCGGTCTGTTACCCTTACTTTAGCCCAGTCGTTAAAAATGTTCTCTAACTGGATGCTTAGAGTGTTGGCAAGTCCCATAACCTTGTGAGCGTTTTCGAGGCGTTGTTTTGCTCCTGACGTATGTTTGATACGCACTACGTTGGTCATACTCCGCAATGAAGCGTTAAGGGTGTTTTGGCATACGATGCGGATAGGCGTAAACGCTGCGGTAATACTTCCGCTACCGTCGTGGCTTGTGGTTAAGAAGATGTACTTTTCTGTTACGTCGTCGCCGTTACCTACTCGGATATAGTCGGGCAGCTTGGCAGTGATAAAAATACGTTCCCCGTTGCCCAATGCTCCTGCGGTTTCATACAATATACCATCGCCTCCGCCTACAATAGCATCAAAGAAATTGAACGCCTCACGGTTTTGTACGATATGATAGTCTTTGCCTACTACGCCCAACGGTGTATTGGTATCGGTGCGGAGTGTGGCGAAACTATTAGGTACTAAGATGTCGTTGGCTTCAATCAGCTCTCCGCTGTCGCCTATGCTCATTGTTCTGCCCTGTGTAAACAGTGGGGATTTGATAACCTCGTAATCTAAACCTGCGTGTACGATTGCTTCCTCGCTTGTTGGGTACTGCTCTACGATTTGCCCCAAACCGTGCCACGCTTTTTCTTGAACGCTGAAAAATGAATGACGTCCTGTTTGCTCGTTGAAATTGATGTTGTGTGCCATAATGCTAAATTTTGATGTTTGAAAAAATGTTATTTACTCACTCGCTTTTCTCGTTTCCCGCTTCCCGTTGTGGTTTGCTCCGCTTCGCTTCGCATAAATTTTTCCAAAAGAAAAACCGGAAAAAAGAAAGCAGATAATCCAAGCGGGCAACAGCGTAAAACCGAAAGGAAACGGAATAAGTCCCGGAGGGTGGCAAGGCAACACACAGCAACTCGGCGAAGCCAGCATTTTGCCTTGCCATTATGCCGTAGTCTTTTGGTTGGGCGTGTGGGGTGGCTGCCCGCTATAACTTAGCTGCCTTTTTACCGGTTGATTGTGGAAATTTTCTACTCTAAGTTTTTTATGGCATTAATGACCAGGCTATCATAGCCTGTAATAGAGATTTGAAAAACGGAATAGCAGAAGGACATTAGATATGGGTTTCGTTTTTCAATTTTCTATTTAGCAAGTAGGTAATAAGCTCTTTTACAGCGCTGGACTGGGTAGAGGAAGTAAATGTGCTTTACCTACACAAGAAGTATGGGCATAAAAAAAGCAGAACCGTGAAGTTCTGCTCTGGTGATGAGATAAAAGCTGATTAGATTGCCATCATAAATGCTTCTTCCATAGCCTTGAATTTCGGCGTAACCAAATCCATATCCTTACTGATTTTTTGGCTTGTGATTTTAGCGTAAATCTGTGTGGTGGAAATATTTTTGTGTCCCATCATTTTGCTAAGGCTTTCAAGCGGTACGCCCTCGGTCAAAAACATTGTTCCGAAAGTGTGTCTTGCGGTGTGAAACGTTACTTTTTGTTCTGTAATAATTTCAGCTTTTTCAACCAGTTTACCTATGTGAGTATTGCAGGTTGAATTGGTCGGAGCCGGAAAGATAAATTCATTTCTTGTCGTACCCTGATACTTCTCAATAATACGTTTAGGGATTTCCATTAACCGAACATTGGAAGCAATATCTGATTTCTTTCTCCTGCTGATAATCCATTGATGACCATCAAAGAATGATTGAATATTGTTCCTTGTCAGTTTCTTAATATCCGCATAAGCAAGCCCAGTAAAGCAACTAAAAATGAACAGGTCTTTTACCAGTTCATACCGTGGGTGCGGTGGTACGCACATCATCAGCTTTTCTACATCTTCTTTAAGGATATAACCCCGGTCGGTTTCTTCCATACTGATTTCGTAATCCTGAAATGGATTATCACGTATCAAGCCTTTTTTAATAGCCAGTTCCGCCAGACTTAATACAGGCATAGTGTAAACCCAAACCGTATTATGCGAAGACTGCAAATCGTACCGGAGGTAAAAATCAAATTCACGAATGAAATCGGCAGTCAATTCCCGAAATGCCATATCATCACGATGATAGCGTTCTTTGATAAACGTGGTAAGATGATTGTAAACCGTGATGTACTTGTTATAGGTACTTTGGGAACGTTCTTCCTTTTCGACCATTTTTTTAAAACCCTCATTTTGGTCGTTAAAGACTTTTAATATTGCATCATCCATTACACCAACACCCAAAAACGATAGCTTCACTTTTTGGGAGGTCGCAAAGCCCTCGTGCTTCAGCATATCTTCATAAATCTTGTCGATACGCCCACGTATGTTATCCAGTTTTTTATTGATGCTTAATGCCTGCGCACTTTTGCCCTGAACTCTTCCGTGTTTTAAATCCCAATTATTGGGGTCAATTTCTAACTTTGTACCGAAAGTTTTAGGGGTTCCGTCAATGGTAATACGTGCCATAATCGGGGCATTACCGTTCTTTTTCAGTTCGTTCTTTTTCAAATAGAAAAGCAGTTTGAACGTCGATTTTTTTGTCTGCTCCATAACTCAAATGTTTAACGTTTAAAATTAAATTACATTGAGTTACAAGGGAATGTAGAAAAGGGTGCAAAAGACTGAAATATAATCGGTTAAGCTATGTAGTTACCGAAGTCAATCAGTAACGATTTAGTAACCTAACTTTGTATTTTCACGCCCAAAAACTATCGGACACCGACTTCTGAACTTGGACTACTATTTTATAAAGCATTGTATAGCAACGGTTCTAACCATTTTGCGTAATTTTGCTTTTATCTAATCTTTTTTCAAAAAAATATAAAATTTCCTCTAAATGCTCATTGAAAACTGATTTGTTAACATTTTCTCCTAATTCTAACTCCCCCCTTATATTTACTTTGTTAATTTTAGAATTACTAAATAACTCAATAATTGATTTTGAAAAATAACCAATTCCGCTAAAGGTTATTAGAAATATTACAATAGATAGCCAATCAACACTATCTTTCAAATGCCAATTACTTGGATTAATTTTATCTAAAAATCTATATTTGATTAGTAAAACTAAACTAGATACCCAAAGTATTAGAAATGAAGATATAAGCCATAATTTCCAAGTAGGTATATTTATTATTCTCTTAAATCGGGATTCTGGAATTTCTGATGGTTTTACGTGATAAAAAATTTGTTGAAGAATGCTGACTTCTAAAAGCCTTCCAAGTTCTTCCCTTTTAACTTTCTCTGATTTTTTTTCATCAATCCCATCGTTAATATCTCCATTTTTTTTATTAAATGATGCTAAAGAAATATTTAGGTACTCATTTTCATTGTGAATATCTTTAAAAGTATTAATAATGGTGCTTTTACCCGAACCGTAAGAACCCGTTATAGCAATATTATTAATTCCTTTTGTTTTTATTGCATCATTCAGTTTGTGAAGATAGGTTTGTATTTTTTCAATATCTTCGCTATTTGTAAGTGTTTTAGCCGCCAATGAAGATATGCTTGAATATTCTTCAGTAGTTTTATTATTCTTTCGGAACAAAAATGGAAATCTATTTTTGAACATATTTTGTTTTTCGAGCTTTATTGTAATTTAATTCCTGTTCAACCTCCTATTCGACAACTTCTTCCAAATTCTATCCGCAATTTGAACCTCCTTTTCAGTAAAACCGTAATTTTCAATTAAGATTTTTTTATTTGTGATTTCAAGTATTTTATCAATACTTTCGTTAGCACGAATCATCTTGTCAATAGTTTCTACAAGATTTTTGTTTGAATCGTGATATGGAAGCATAATGTTTTCAACTTCACTTGGCATTAACTCTAAAACACCTCCGCCATGACTTCTACCTGAAATTTCAGCAAATGCTAACGACAATGAATTATAATAACTTGCTACAAGTGCATCTAAATTTACATCTTTTTTGATATTCACTCTATGCATTGTATCTGTTGTGTATACATCTGCTTCGTTGATAATTAACTTGGGATACAAATGATTTCTTCTGATGAATAAAGCATCTGACAATTTTTGTGAAGGTATTATCTGCCACTCATCTCGAATTCCGCATTTATAGCCTTTGTTAATGCCTTGCTCGACACCAAACTCCAAATAATCTCTAGCACCTACAGAACCATTCAAGTCTTTCATTTTTGGAAAAGAGAGCAAATGGGTTCTTGCTTGACTATCCCTATTTTTTTCCCAATCTTCCTCAGTAAAAATCAGACTTGGAACCTGAACACTTCGCCCAACCAATGGTTTTGCATATTTTTCTAATCCGTAGAATTGTACTGTTGATAACGGAACGGTAAAAAATGGATTTGAGCCAGTAGTAATACCTACTTCCACATCAGCGAACTTTCCAAGTTTCGGAACTGTTTTGTTTTCCTGCAAACCTTCAAGGAAATCTATTTCATCTTGGTCTAAAAAATAAAAAGTCCATTTGTTTGATTTGAAATCGATTGTCTTTTGAGGATTTTTCAGTTTTGAAATATCTAAGTCTTTCAAATCATCAGCATTTCTTAACTCTAAATGTTCAATTTTGTGAGAGTTTGTTCCATCTTTCTCGCAAAGAAGTAAAACTACCTCTTGTTGAATTTCAGGAAAAACAAGTTTTTCAAAAGAAACGATATTAATTTTGTTGTAGAAGTGTGCTAAAAATTCCCTCAATTGTTGTGCATAAGAAACTTGTAAGACCTCTGCAGGAAGCACAAATGCAATTTTTCCTTTTTCTTTCAATAATTGACTTGAGCCTACTACAAATGAAACCCACGCATTGGTTAATTTTGAATATTTTAATTTAGATTTTTTAAAAATCTTTTCAGCAAGTTGTTGCTGTTCCTTGCTAAAATATTGGTATCTTATATATGGCGGATTACCAATAACTAAATCAAATCTATCATCTGTATTTAGACAATAATTATGAAAATCATCGTTAATTAGGTTGGAATTTTCTAAACCAATTGACTTAGCTTTTTCATACTCATATTCGTCAAACTCAACTGCCGTAAATGAATGATAAGATATTTTCCTTTCTTTAGCAATTTGAAGAAAAATTCCATCACCACAACTTGGTTCCAAAATGTCCATTGACTTATTACCATTGATTGCCCATTTCAGCATGAAGTCAGCAATTTCTTTTGGTGTATAAAATCCTCCTCTAAGTTTATCTTTACTTGCATCCTTAATCAGTACCATAACTTTCATTAATTTTTGGAATTAGAATGTCATCTTCTCCAAGGTTATAAAGCTCTTTTAATAAATTGTCTAACTCAGTTTTCTTTTGGGAAAACCGTCTTTGCAAAGGAGTCAACCTACGGTTGTTGTTTTGATTTTCATCAATATTTCCTTGCAATTGTATCAACTCACGTTGAGTTCTAGAAATATTATCATGTATTTCTTTTTCTGCTTCATTTTCAAAATCTATTTTCCTAATCGGAAGTTTTTTCAATACTTTAGTTCCTCTTGCAATAAAACCGCCTCGGAAAACTTCTCCATAAAGTGATGCAAACCATTCACAATATTTAGAATTCAGTAATGCTTGGATATAATAAATTGAATATGTAAAGTTTTCAGGCAACGTAACCATACAGTATCCCGCAGTTCCACCCGATGAAATAAAAGTATGGCTTGTATCAATAGCATATTTGTCGCCTTGTGAAAGCACACCAACAACAATTTTTGCAGGAACATCGCACTTTTCTAAGCTTTGATGCCTTCCGAATCGATACCATTCTTCATTTGTCTCAGGTTCGGGTTTTATATCTCGCTTTTTTAATTCCTCACTGTAGTTTTCGAAAAACCTAAATGTTTCAGGATATTCACTATGTAAAGTTTCAATATTTACAAAGTTGATACGTCCGTTTTCATTTTTATAAGGATAAATCACAAATGAATTAGGGTTCAGGATACGATAAGTATTAAGATTATCAATTCCTCTTGAAGTTTGAAAATAGGGTCTTGTTAATTCTTTTTCAACCTTCCATTCTTCATCATCCAAATTGAAATAGAAATAGTTATCATCTTCATTTGTAGCATAATGAACATAAATTCGGTTATCACTTGTTTGTATTCCGTTGAAAATATTTTCGTTTCCAATCAAATCAGCAAGTTTGATGCTTTGCTCCGAAATAGAATTAAAAATTGGCTTTAAATGATTAGGTGTCAATACCCAAGTGTTTTCATCTAGATTTTGATATTCAACATCATCAAATTCAATAGAGTAGTTTTTCACTTTCCAATTGTTCATGTTTTCTACTTCATGATAAAGCAAAGATTCCTTTTCCTGCTTTCTTAAAAGAAGAATACAGGTATAGGTCGTTTTATCTTTGAAAACTTGATTTGCACCAAAAGAAATAATTTTTTCAACTGCTTTTTCCTCGGAAAGCAGCTTTCGTAGATTTTTTCCCGCTCCAACTTTTGCAAACTTGCTTGGAATAATATAACCTAAAATTCCACTTGGCTTTAGCAATTCAAATCCTTTTTGAATAAATAGAAAATATTTATCAAACTGCATAAAAGCAGTTGTATAATCGCGTTTATAGATAGGTAATTCTTCGGGGGTGAATCGTTTAATATGCTTAGTTGCCATATATGGCGGATTTCCTACAATAACATCAAATTTGATATTACCAAAATCGAACGGATTGATTTCTTCACGATTGTCCGAATCAGTTTGGCTAGATTCAATTAAACTGTTTCCATACTGAATATTGTTATCGAGGTTAGGCAAAGCAGGAATAGAAATACTATTATTATCTTCGTCTTCCAAAAGTTTGAGAAGCAAACCAAACTTACATGCTTCAACTGCATTGAAATCTTTGTCAACTCCGAAAATACAACGAAGTAGAATATGCTTTTTAACTTCAAATTTCAGTTTAAAGTTGTTTATTCCTGTTTGAATTAATTTCGAAGAATCATTTACCATATAATAATCCACCAAAATATCTTGCAATAACTGAAACGCTTCGAGCAAAAATGCACCGGATCCACAAGCTATATCAGCAAATTTTGAATTAAAAATCTCTTCGTCTGACTTCCCATCGCAAAACTTCTTAATGGTCTCATTAAGAATGTCTCTTACAATAAATGTTGGTGTCGTAACAACATCTCTTTCTTCAATTTCAGGCTTCTTCTTGAGTTGTACACTGCCATTTTCTAGCTTTAATTGTTGACCTAGAAAAATCTCATAGATATGTCCTAAAATATCCGATGAGAAAACTGCAAACGAATAAGAACTTTCAGGGAAATAGAGTTGTTTAATAATTTGCCAAAATGCTTTGCTATCATTGGAAATGATTTCCTCACTTAATGGTTGAGTAAAGAGACCTGCATTATATTTTGAATCTGCAATCCTAAATTTTGCTATTAATAACGTGAAGTTTTCATTTTCTGCGAGATTATACAGGGTTTTATAAATTTCCAAATTTCTATCTTCGCAAACTCTCAAAAACACAATGCTGTTGATATAACTTTGGACAATATCATTCAGCTGAAATTCATCAATGTTTGGGTTTTTTGCAACAATCTCATTTCCTAGCAATATTCGCCATTCATTGATTTGATTTAAAAATAAATCGTCAATATTATATTTTTGAATTTGTAATTCAATATTTTCCCAAACTTCATCAAACTGTCCTGTATAAACAGAATCTTTTCCTATTAGAGATTTTATTTCCTCTAATTTTTCTTCATATTCAGTAAAATGATACAATCTTAATCTTCGTTTCGAAACAGCATCATTTGGTTGAACAACTTCTGAACAATCGTAGATTGCTAAATATTCAAAATTTGTGAGAACTGAAATTTTAAGTTTCGCTGTAAAACCATATCTTCTAACCTGTTTAGCAGGTTCGGGATCGGTTTCTATTTTAACGAACGGCTTTTTGGCTTCAACAAAAAATTTTCTATCTGCGAATAATCTGAAAGTGTAATCAGGTTTTTTGGTGTTTTCGTTTGCATCTGCACGTAAAGCTTCCTCAACCAAAACTTCTCTTTCGTTTGTTGGTCTTCCTTGAGCATTTGTAATATCCCAACCTAAAATAGTGAATAGCGGGTCTAGAAAATCAGTGCGTAGCTGAGTTTCGTTATATGAAGCAGTTGTAAATCTTGACTTTTCGGCTTCAAATCTTTGTATTAAATCTCTTAATTCCACTATTCAAAACTTAGTTTTCCTTGTTGATAATTTTTGCTTTTGAAATATTTTATTTTTTCTTCGGCAACCTTCAAAATCTCGGAACAATTATTTTCATAAATAAGTGATTCTGCAACACTATCACTTAACAGACTTAAAGTTAGGTCGTGTTCGGATATTTTCAGAATTTCAGCAAGCGCAGGAATCATTTCTTTATTTGCCGAACGTTCTCCGCGTTCAATTTTACTTGATGTCGATGGGTCAATATCAATAAAAGCGGCAACTTTTCTTAATGGAAGTCCCTCATGTTCACGACCTTCTCTTATTATTTCTCCAAAAGTTTTTTTCATTTTTCTGAAAAATTTATTCTTGAAAATATTATTAGGACAATATTTGTCCAAATATAGTAAAAAAATTCTTACTTTAATTTTGAAATTCAAAGAGAACAGCAAAGAGAAATATTTAATTTGTAAAAGATAGAAATCCTTAAAAATAGAATATAATTTATTTTTCGCGGGAGTTACTAATAATGAAATCGTAATTTAACACTGAACGATTCATTGATGTAATCTAATAATAATTAAACAACCCTAACTTAGACCCTAGTTTTTACATCGAGGACAATATTATCTTAATGATATTAGCATTAAGTTTGTAGCAAAATTGATTCAATAACTTTTTCCAAATAATGACACGAGAATTCTTATATTTGATGCTATGTCAAAGATAGGACGAAACCAACCTTGCCCTTGTGGAAGTGGGAAAAAATTCAAAAAATGTTGTATTGATAAGCCAATACAACACTCAAATATAAATTCAAATAGGAAAAATAGCTTTGAAGAATTTGTTAAAAATAATAAATCAACATCTTTATTGAAGTTTTTCTCATTACTTCAAGTTTTACCTGAAAATCACGGAAAAATTGTTAGGTTGGAGGACATTCAGACAACTATAGCTTCAAACCTCAATAACGCACAATCAAACATTGACCTTTCAATTTTGAAAAAATTAGTTGATAAGAACTTTCCTGATGACTATAGAGAAGATCCTCCCGAAAATTGTTTTACTGAGAATATAATGTTTCACAATGGTAACAATGTTGTTTTCACAGGAATAAATCACAATGCAACTGAAATAATTCAAAATCTTATTAGAGTAATTTTTCATACTCCAAACAATCTCAATGAAGACCTGAAAAATTATGTTAGTGATGGTTTATTATTTATGTTGTTAATTCATAATGAAATAGCGAAAAACTTGGGGTTTTCAAGAAATATGTCAGGTAGTAGTTTGGAAAACAATATTACATTTCCATCAGATGACTTATTAAAGTACACGCAACTTTTTGAGTTTCCCGAAAAAATGATTTTTGAATTGTTAAAAAAACTTGGAATTAATAAAGATGTTATTAATGACTTTCTATGTGATGTTAATTTGATTAAAGAAAATCAAAATAGCGAAATTCCTCTCTTATGCTATAAACCATTTATTAAAGTAAACAAGACATATTTTCTTGTTCTTCCAAGTAGTGAACTTTTTGCGATAAATAATTTCATTGTAGAAAAATTTGAACAATTTGGTGAACTTGACAATCTAATCGGTTTTTTTGATAAGTTTTCAATTTTTGAAATTAAAAAGTTATTTATTGGGATTGGATGGGAGCAAAATCAAGAGTTTTCATTAGATGTTGAACAATCATTATGGAAATTTGATGAAAACAAATATGCATTTATTCAGTATTTGGGAACAAATGATTTTAATAATTCGCTGAAACTTCAAAAGAAAGTTAATGATAAAGTTCAAGAGATAAAAAATGTCTTGCCACCACACGCAGAAATTCTAATGTTATTTGTTTACAGTCAAATATCAATGATTGAGATGTTAGCGATTAATACTTTTGATGTCAAGGCAGCGAAATATCAATCAGCACTAAGTCTAATTGATTTTGAAAGAATTATTCAAAACTATAATATTGATAAACTTTCTCTCTGGAAGTTGTTTAAGGCAAAAGAAAGAGCAAGAGAGAAAGGTTTGTATTTATTTGCGACACCTGTTCATAACATAATGACTGATTTTGAATGGTATAACAAACAAGGAGAAACATTTTTACACCCTGATGAAAAGTATGATTTTGTTAATTTTAGTTTTGATGTTCAAGGAAATGCGGCAATAAAATCCATTCAAAAAAAGGACATTCATTTAGTAAATTACATTAATGAAGATAAAACAAAAGGTTTTCTTCCAGTAATTAAGTCTGAAATTTATGCTCCAATTTATTTGTCTGAAGAAATATTTTTCGGAAAATATAGATTGGTTTTAGAAAAATATAATTTCCCATTATGGATAACCTTTGAAAATAAATATAGAAAAATTGGCAGTTCATACGCTGAGGCAATTGCCTATTGGTTTAATCGAATTCATTATTTGCTAAATCCTCTTACTAAAAATTTTCACGAACCTATTGAAGTAATTTTGAGCTTTGAAGATAATTTTATTAATCTTTCAATAGAAGAATTTAGGAAATTAGAAAAAAATACTGTTTTGATTGATTATCAAATTGATAGTGATACAAACAGGATAAATTTAAGGATCCCAAATACTTTTTTTAATTTGACAAATAGAGATGATAATTCAAGTGAAATCTATTTGATTCGAATATTGTTAGAGTCTTTAGGAAAATTATTTGAGAAAAAAACAGAAGTAAATATTTCTGCTGAAAATATTCACGCAATATTAGAGAATATTCCTAATGACAATACTAAGATGTTACTTAGTGCTACTTCAGAACTAAAAATTGACTTGGATGAAAGGCACATTCCAAAGGTAAGATATATTCCAAAAGCTGATGGTTCAATTGTTTTGGAGGAATTAAAAAATTGGGTTCCAAATAAAATTCCTGAAAATATTGATAATAAAAGTGATAAAGTTAAGCTATGTGATGTAATAATATCAAGTCTAATAAAAAAAATCAGAGAAGAGTTACAAAATTATAATTGCTTTGCGGTTTTAGAATATTTGATGCTGAGATACGAATCGACTCTAAATTTTAGAGCCTTTAGAAGTATCAAAGTTGTAACCCAACTAAAATGTTTTGGAGAATATAGAGATATATTAGAGGAATATCATAATTCTGATGTGCAAGCAGTTAGGCTTTCTCTTTCTTCAAGATGTTTAATTGAATTTGTTACTGCTGAACCTTATTTTGGAGAAAAGCCGATAAATGAGGATGATTTAGATTTTTTGTTAGCATTAATGGATGAGTTAACCTATTTTGGTACTATTAGAGATTTAATTTTTTTTGATTTAGACAATCCAAAAGTTGGATTGTTGGCATCTGGAAGAATTGGTGTAAGTAAAGAATTTTTTGATGATACAATGTCTAAATTCAATTTAGAAACACGTAAAGACGAATTAGGTCATTATGTAAAGTCATTTAAAACAAATTATATAACTACAAAACAGAGAGAAAGGAGTAATACCATTGAAAATGATAATGAAGATTATTATCAATTATTAGATTCAGCCTTTTTAAACGACTGGGGAATGACTTTGCCAAATATTGTTGGAGTTTTAAACTTAATAGCGCATTATTGTCTAGAGAGTAAACGCTCTTGTATGTTTATGAAAGAAGATGACTTCATATCACTTTTAAAAAATGAAATTAATATTTCAGAGGAAGAGGTTAAAAGCATTTATACATTATTAGTTTTAAATAGTAGAGGGAAATTTGATGAAAAAGTAGATGGTTATGAATATGCTGAAATAATACCTTGGAGATACAATAGAAGACTTTCATATTTATTAAAGCCAATATTAAGAATAAACGACAAAGTCAACAATAACTTTATAATCTGTTTTAGCGCAAGACATCTTTATATTGCTGGACAAAACCTTTTGGCAATATTTTTTGATGGAACATTAAAAGTAGATGATGATTGTAAGCAAATTAGGGAGTTTGTAAAAAGAAACTCTACCGAAAAAGGTGATGAATTCACAGTAGAAGTGAGGGATTGGATTAGAGACAATACAAATTTATTTGTACTGGACTACGAATTTGATATTACCACAAAAATTGCAGATAAAAACTATGGAGATGTTGATGTATTGGCTTTGGATGAGAAACGAAAAATTCTATATTCAATAGAGTGTAAGAATACAAAACAAGCTAAAATTATCTATGATTTTTGGAAAGACATTAAAAACTTTACTGAAAAACAACTTCCAAAACATATTAACAGGGAGAAATGGTTATCAAATAATCTATCAGTTGTTTCTCAAAGAATTAATAAGGATGTAAGCGGATTTAAAGTGAAATCTATTATTGTCTCCTCAAGTGTTTTACCAGTAAAATTTGTAGAAGTTTATAAAGATATTACTTTTACAACTCTTTCCCAATTAGTTTTAGAAAATATTTTCTAATTCAAGAAAAATAAATTTGGATGTTCAGATTATGTAAAACAAAATTCTTTTTTTACAGAAAAATTTATTTTTCACGGGAATTACTAATAATGAAATCGTAATTTAACACCGATCTATTCATTGATGTAATCTCAGCGTGGCATTTTACACAAACAGCAACAAGATCAAATAAAGGCTCATTTTTCCAATATCTATATGATTTATGATGAACTTCCTTTGCTTTTTCCATAAGACAAGCTTGACACAAAAAATTATCACGCTTAAGCACTAATAGTCTTTTCTTCTGCCATTCAATAGTTTTCAGATAGTCATTATGTTCAACAATAAACTTTTCAAAATTTGACTCTTTTGAGACTGTTTCCTTTTTCTTAAGATATCTGCTATAAATCTCATGAACACCTTCATAGGAAAATTTCTTTTGTAATTCAATGTTTGCATCAGGAATACTTTTCCAATTTGGAACTACATCTTTGGAATAAAATTTCGAATCTATCTTTCCGCAGTTTTGACATTGTTTTCTTATGTGCAAAGAATCATTTGAAAATTTGAATTTAACAAATATGGGGTTATGATCTTTGCATTCAACATCATATGAAATATGATTCCAACATTTGTCACAATATTGAATCAGAAATTTATCAATTTTCTTTTTCTTTAATTCGGCATTGCAATTAGGGCAGTTCATCCAAGATACTTTTTAACAAATAGGAGGAAAAATACAAAATTAATTAACTTCTGCTTAGAAAAATTCCTGAAATTGTTTTTTAGCTCTATTAAAATCTACCGAAGTACTTACCAAAATTAGGTCGAAAATTTAATAAAATTTCAAGCTATTTTCGAAGCGTTAATTTTAGTAAAAAATCATTAAACCTAGTCAAAAGTATCACTAGTTCGTACAGAATAATAACATCTTCAATTGGATTAATAGAATCAATAATACCTAGAAATTCTTTCAAATTATTATGGAAATGTCCGGACGTTTTATTTCTAATTTCTTTAATTTTTGAGTCTAAATTTATTTCCTTTTTAAAATTTCTAAGTCTGGTTGTAATGTCTGTGTAGCTCTCACTTAATTCAAAATCATCTTCGCACAGTTTTCGAATGATATTTTTTTTATTATCTAAAGACTTGAAAAATTCATAAACAGTCAAAAAACCTGATTTCAAGCAGTATTTTTTTCAATATCAGTTTTACTATTATAAAAATTTTTGATACATAAATTTATTTCAAGTTCAGCTATCACGAAAAGTAAATGAAATTCAAGTGTTTCTTGACTTCTGTGGTAAGGTCTTAAAATGTTTTTTTCTTTAAAGTATATTTCAAAGTCATCATCTATTTCAAAGTATTTTCTAAAAAACTCTAAATGTTCAATGCATTCTTTTATCTTTTTCTCCGTCTTCTCTAATCTATAGTTTTTCATAAAATTTTACAAACAAAACAAATAATAAATTGCAAATAATTCTTTTTCTCAATTCTCTTGCTCAATATACAAATCGGGAATTTTCATTTCCTGTGCGGTAAATCTTATTGCCAGCTGAAATAAGGTTTTGTTTTCGTGAAGATTCATTTGATATTCCAGTTTTTTGATTTTGGTAAAATAGTTTCAATATTTGGAAAACTATATGTTGAAATAGCATTGAGCGACTTCTTCAGTATTTCAGGTTCTCCAATTTTCAGAAATTCCAAAACTGCTCCCAATAACGCTCTCGTAGATGGCGGATATTTTAAAGCCAATCGTTGCATTGTGGAGATTTCCGCTTCATTGATTGTTTTTATGATTTCGATAATTCTCAAAACGGATTCATCAAGCGAAGTATCTGGAATCTTTTTAATTTGGTTAATAGCGTCCAATATCTGAAGAAATGGAATATTTTCTTTCGTGATCGTATTTTTCTGCTTGATAAAAGAAATAGTAAATCGTCCTCTTTTGAAAGTAGGACGAATTTCATTCTTTCCAATCTGAATGGTATTGCTGACTTGTGTTGTAAGTCCCTGCTCATTGTAAATACTCAAACCAGTAAGGTAACCTACGACTTTTCCATTTTCTTCAAGTAAATCCTTTACAATCTGTTGTTTTGGCGGTTCCAATTTTCCAAATACAGTTTCTTCTGGCTTGTAGAACTTTCCTTTTGCCAGTTTTTCAATCTTCCCCGAAACCGCCATTCTATTCAATGCTTTTATTATAGCTTCCTTGCTTTCCACCTGTTTGCTAAATTCTTCATAGGTGAAAACAAATCCTTTAGGGAATCGATTAATCGTATTTACTATGTAATCAGATGTTTTCATTGCTTATCTCTTTGCAAAGATAAAACAAAATGTCCAGTTTTTTAGTAAATAAACTGGACAAAATATTGATTATTTTCACTTCCTCACGGCTTACTAAAAAAAGAATGAGAACCTAAGTCCTCATTCAATATCCATTGCCAGATTACCAGTGCCTCAATGTTTTGTAAAGATAATAAATATTCCAAAAAAAATCAATAAACCTAAAAAACCATAACCAATTAATACCAATCATTTCAAAAACCTGCGTAATATGACCACACGGTTCTACTCAACGTGGGTAAAACAGATACAACCAACTTGCAAACCTGCGTAAAAAAGATACAACCTAAGCCAATCTCTTTCTATTTTTTTTCTTCAAAATCCAATTTATTTTAAAATTAAAGAGTTAAAGCCTAGAACAAGCGTCCATCAAGCATTTTCAGACCTCTGAAAAATCTTCATCTTGCAATAAAACTTTTGTTGCAAGATGTGTCTTTGTATATACGACTTTTCAAGTTGTCGATACAAAAACGATCTTGCCTTTTTGAAAAAGGGGAAAAACTGCGGAACTTGTTTTTTCTTTCAAAAATTGAGTTCAAGAATCTAAATTCATCTAAATTATTCTTTTTTAATCTTCAGAGATTCCAAACTCGTCTAAATTGTTCTTATTTAGCCCACACCGCATGAACACTATTGTTTTAGAATACAAATCGAATGAAATTTGCATAAAAAATATTATGGCAGTAGATATAATTACGAAAGAAGACCTAAAAGAATTTAAAATTGAACTTTTGCAAGATTTACAGAAAATTCTGAATTCCAGCAAAACGATAGAGAAAAAATGGTTAAAATCTAACGAGGTTAGAAAAATTTTGAAAATTTCCTCAGGGACATTACAAACGCTTCGTATCAATGGAACTTTACAGTATTCCAAAGTTGGCGGAACAATTTATTACAATTATCAGGACATCGAAAAAATGTTAAATCAGAAATAATTTTAGTATGAATTACATTTTTCATCTCACTGGTTTTTACGACAAAATACAGGAAGACAATCGACTGAATCCTACTCACATCAGTCTTTACCTTGCTTTGTTTCAGTTTTGGAATCTCAATCGATTTCGAAATCCAATTAGTATTTCGCGAAACGAAATGATGAAACTGAGCAAAATTTCTGCTTTTGGAACTTACCATAAATGCATTAAAGAGTTGCAAGAATTTGGATATATTGAATACATCCCATCATTCAATCCATACAAAGGGAGTTTGGTGAACCTGTTTAGTTTTGATCATTCTGAGGGTATTCAAAATTTGAAGCGTATCAAAAAACAAACAACCTCTGAACAGGTAGCGAACAGGATGCATATCAAAATCGATACTGGTTCTGAACAAGCACTGATACCTTCTATAAACTGTATAAACTCTTCAAACAATAAACAATTAAAAGATAATGAGCACTCAAGAATTTTTGATGAAGAAAATTTGCTTTTGAAGAAAAAAAATAGATCGATTGAAATTCCACCGAACATTTCAGAAGTTGAAATATATTTTCTAGAAAGGGATTCCACAAAACTTGAAGCCGAAAGATTTTTCAATCATTACGAAAGCAATGGTTGGCTCGTCGGCGGCAAATCAAAGATGAAAAATTGGGAAGCCGCTGCGAGAAATTGGCTTTTAAATTCGAAAAAATTCAATAATACCTCAAATTCCTCTAGTTTCGCGAATGGAGTAGAGTTAAAACCAAATCACCTCAATGCAACTACCAACAAATCCTATCGAGATGAGTTATGATTACAGAGAAGTTGTAATGTGGCTACGAAAATGTGGTAGAAAGCATCTAGGCAAAAACTTTATTATTCCCGAAAACGAAAAAGGAATTATTTTCGGAATGCTCGTTTGGTTTCTTCAGGACGAATTAGTAGCCAAAGAAATGGATATCGATCTAAATAAAGGAATAATGCTAAGCGGACCAATTGGATGCGGAAAAACCACACTTTTCAAGCTGATGGGAAAAATACCTTCCAAGAGAAAAAATTTCATGATGACTTCTACACGCCAAATTGTTTCAGAATTTATGCAGTCTGGCTATGAAATTTTAGAAAAATATTCTCGTGGGAGTCTATACAATGATCATCGCACTCCAAAAAACTACTGCTTTGATGACCTCGGTAGCGAATCTGCCTCCAAATATTTCGGAAACGACTGCAATGTAATGGCAGAAATTCTCCTAACTCGCTACGATATTTTCAAGGAAAAAGGAATCATAACGCATCTCACCACCAATCTTACCGCCGGAGAAATAGAAACGATCTATGGGAATCGTCTTCGCTCCAGAATGAGGGAGATGTTTAATCTTTTTGGGTATGATGAAACTTCATGGGATAAGAGGAGATGATTCGCAGTTTAATTCGTCCTTCCAAAAATGTTAATTGGTTCAGAATGGTGTCAAATCTTAATGTATAATGACCTCTAGAATTACCTTATATTGGTTTGATTGTGAGTGTGATAGACTTTATTTAGACATTTGAATGGTGTCAAGAATGGTGTCAGATTTTAAAGGACAAAGACAATTTTCATTTTATTTAAAATTTTCATTATGTGAATATTAAGCGTTACAACTGTGTTCGAATGGTGTCAGGATTGGTGACATTATTTTTAGTAATTTTAATTTAGATATATCATCCGATTCGAAGATGTGACAATAATCTTTTTCCAATAGAAAAGCTTACGTGATTTGGTTCACATTTGGGTCAAAGATTCTAATAAAAACTATTAATTTCTTTCGAGAATACTTGTATCATGTTGTTAATCAACGATTATATAAATGTTAGCTAAGCTTATTTGGGTCATATTTGGGTTCAGTTCTATTTGAAAATAAACTCTCCAGCAAATTAAATAACTCTCCCAAACAATACTTTCACTTTAATAAATCTAATTCTTGAAAATATTTTTGAATACTTTTACATGGATTAATATTCAATTAGTGTATTAGTTGTGATTCATGAATGATCCAAATCAAGAGTACATTTCATTTCTTCGGTCTCTTTTTAAAGGAAGAGAAGATGTTTTTGCGATTCGGTGGGAGAAAAACGGGAAAAGTGGCTATATGCCTTCTTACACTTATGATCCTTTTCATTTTCGAATCCATAAACAGAATGGCGGAACGTTTCAAAATTATTCACATAAAACCTATTTGCCATTAACTGATAATGAACTCCAAAAGCATTTGGAAGGTCAACAGCAAATCGGGATTTATCCTTTGCAAAAAGACAATGCCTCATGGTTTTTGGTGGCTGATTTTGATAAAGAAAATTGGCAAAAAGAAGCGGTTTCTTTTTTGAATTCATGTGAAAAATTAAATATTCCTGCATATTTGGAACGGTCTCGTTCGGGAAATGGAGGTCATGTTTGGATATTTTTCGAAAAACCTTTTCCTGCAATCAAAAGTAGAAAAATCTTCATTTCAATTCTAGAGAAATTAGGGATTTTTTCTTTGTTTGATAAGAGTTCGAGTTTTGACAGATTATTTCCAAATCAGGACTTTCTTTCAGGAAAAGGTTTGGGAAATCTAATTGCATTACCTTTTTTTAAGCCATCTATTGAAAAGGGAAATAGTTGCTTTATTAATCCGAATACTTTCGAACAATTTGAAAATCAATTGAGTTTTCTGCAAAATATTAAGCGAGTTTCCATTGAGCACCTAGAAGGTTTGTATCAGAAAGAAATTTCAAATTCTGAGACAAAGGTGATAATCAAAAGCAAAAATTTACAAATCTCTTTGGACAATATTGTAAAAATAAGCAGATTTGGTTTACCACAGATACTCATCAATTTCTTAAAAGAGGAATTAAATTTTGCAAACACCGAATTTTTTGTAAAAAAGCAATCTGGTAGAAATACTTTTGGAACCAATCGTTATTTTAAATTGGTTACAGAAACTGAAAATGAAGTTCTCATTCCAAGAGGTTTTATTGGTAAACTTATTCGATTTTGTAGAGAGAATCGCATTAACCACGAATTTTCAGACATGAGATTGAAAAAACTATCGGTCAATTATGAGTTTAACGCAACTTTGAGAAATCATCAACAAAAAGCAATTGAAGCGGTTGAAAAGAAAGATTTCGGAGTCATAGTTGCGCCACCAAATTCAGGGAAAACTTTGGTAGGTCTCAAAATAATTTCAGAAAAGAAGCAACCTGCACTCATAATCGTTCATCGAAAACAGTTGTTGGAGCAATGGTGTGAAAGAATAGAATCATTTCTAGGCATTCCTAAAAGAGAAATTGGAATCATTGGTTCGGGTAAAATGAAAATTGGTAAGCAAATCACAGTTGCAACCATTCAAAGTCTGCCGAAATATTTGGAAGATATTGCTGAAAGGTTTGGAACTATAATTATTGATGAATGCCACCATATTCCAGCAGAATCATTCCGAAATATCATTGAGAAACTTAAAACTTTCTATTTATATGGATTAACGGCGACTCCGTTTCGAAAATATAATGACGGGAAAATGATTTTCACACACATTGGTGAAATTATTACGCAGGTAAAACCAGAAGATGTAGAAAGTTTAAAACCTACGGAAATTGTGATTCGAAAAACAATGCTGGATGTTCCTTTCAATTCAAAAACAGACAGTTTTGAAACTTTATCAAAAATTTTGATTCACGACACCAATCGAAATAGATTAATTCTGAACGATGTGGAACGTGAGTTGGATAAAGGCAAAAAGGCGGTTATCATTACTGAAAGAAAAGAACACATCGATTCTTTAAACTTACTTTTAAAACAGTTTTACGAAGTGGTAACTTTGAGCGGTGACGATTCTGAAAATTCACGAAAATCTAAATGGCAGAATTTGCATCAAGGTAATTTTCAGGTGCTGATAACAACAGGACAATATTTTGGTGAAGGAACGGATTTATCAAGTATTAACAGTCTGTTTTTAGTGTATCCGTTTTCATTTGAAGGAAAAATGATTCAATACATTGGGAGAGTTCAACGTTCGGAAATCAACCCTATAATTTATGATTATTGTGACCATAAAATTGATTGTTTAAACAAATTATTTCTTAAGCGAAACACTTATTATCGTAAAATTACCAGAAAAGCAACGCTTTTTGATGATATAAAAGAGGAGTTAACACCAATCGATTCGACAAAAATTTTTGAAAATAAAATTAAGGTAGCGATTGAAGATTTGGAGTTTCATTATAGAAGTGTTGCCTTCAAATATCCAATTCAGGAAATGAACGCAACTTTTGAATTTCATATCGAAAATATGGAGATTAGACCAGAACTTGAGGTGTTGAAGCCTTATTTTGTAAAGGTGTTGAAATCCAGAACAATTAATGTGGAGATTTCTGCGGAATTCGAAAGAGGTAAGTTAATTGCACAAAATGCCATATCAAGTGATATTGAACGAATAAACGAAGAAATTGTAGAAGGTGCAAAAATTCAGTTTCTGAATAAAGAACTCATTGGAAGAAATAAATTTCACGAGAAAAACGTACTTACAGCAGAAGAATTACAGAATCAGGAAAAACTCTTCAATGATGCTGAACAAATATTACAGCAAATTTTAGTAAACAGAAACTATAAACATTCAGCACATGTTTTGTTTCTTGCTGAAAAGCACAAAAGTCAGATAATGAAAATTCGATTTGTATTACAGCCGTTTTCATTTGTGTTTCTTTTAGCAGGAAAAGATCATCATTACATAGTGTTGGAAACTTTAGACACTGAAGAAGCAACCTACATTTGGAAAACTGGTAAAAGCAAAATTTCAGTCATCAATGCCGTAATGAAAATTGATAATCAACTTACTTTCATTCGACAAAACGGAAGGCAAATGTATTTGGAGACGAATCCAAAAGATTTTTCGAGAATTCTCCATGATTATTCAGATGATAAAAAAGGATTTATTAATTGGAAAAGCCAATTAGAAGAAATATTGCTTTAGTAAGTATAAATATTTTCTTGACACCTGAAATTAAAAACACAAAGATAATCACCACATTAACATTCTTTCAATTGAGTATCGGCAAACACTAAAAAAATAAAAAAAAAGAAAGCAAAGTTTTGTAGTCAGGAAAATGTGATGCAATATCAAGCCATAAAGGTTTTTCTGAAAAAGTTTTGTGTCATTAAAAATTTAGCCCCAAAATTTTTCTGAAAAAATATTGCAGCACATTTTCCTTCCACGAGAGTGGAGGACTTTCTTTTTTTCTTTTTCTTTTGAAAAATTTTTGACAGATTCTTGAAGTTAGTTCATAAATTCTTAAAAAAATCAAAATTCTTACAACTTGCGAAAATAAAGTATCCGGTTCGAATGTTGCACACCGTAAACGCATGGGCGGGTCTGAACAAAATTAGTCTAGGTCAGGTAAAGACGGAGGAAAGAAGTAATGAAATTGTGGCCATACCCGAAATCTTGGATTTGTTGTTTGTCGAGAAGAGCATTGTCACGATCGCGACCAAAAAGGACAGCGAATGACTCACAAAGCTTTTCGCTGCTCAACAAGATCGCCCTGAATCTGCTAAAAAACGGGAAAACATTAAAAGTGGTGAGCAAGGGAAACGCCTGAAAGCCGGATGGGATAGCAATTATTTCAAAAAATTACTAAATTTTTAGATGCGTTTGCCATCTTGTTGTATGTATTGGATAACCACAATCAAAATTAATCACTTATCTTTGCTAGTTATAATTTCTGAATCATTTATCGTCACAGAAATACATGGGTGCATAGTCTTGAGAAATCACAAAAAGCCCTTTTAGAACTTTTTATATTTCGCATTTTTCTGATACCACAACACCATGTAATTAGTTATAATTTCCCAAGGAAATTCTCTAAACAAACCACACCTCAAACACACTTCCACCCTCCACATTTCTATAAACAATATATCCGTTGTGCGCTTCCATAATGGATTTTGCTAAAGTTAGACCGATTCCGGAACCGTTTTGTCGTGTGGTGAAAAAAGGTAGGAAAATTTTGTCTTGAATTTTATCGTTTATTCCTTCTCCGGAGTCTTGAATTTTTATGACGGTTCGGTTGTTCAGGTATTGGGTTTCAATCGAAATCTCCTTTTTTTCAGAATGAGTTAAAGCGTTCATAGAATTGGTTAAAAGATTTACCAAGACTCTCTCCACCATTTTTTCGTCGGCGTTCAGATTAAGTTCTGCGATGTTGAGATGTGTTTTGATATTTTTACTTTTAAACTCACTGTCAAAAATTTTCAGCACATTTTCAATCGTGGTTTTCAGGTTGAAAAGTGATTTTTTCGGTTTTGGAAGTTCTGCAACTTGACGATAACTGTCGATGAAATGGAGTAATTGTTGTGATTTAGAATTAATGATTTGCAGACTGCCTTTCATTTCGTCTTGGTCATCCTTATTCAAATCATCTTGTTCAGCGAGATATTCCAAATTTTGAATCAAACTGTTTACGGGAGTCAAAGTATTTAAAAGTTCGTGGGAAATAACTTTCATTAAATTATTCCACGCCAATTTTTCCTTTTTATCGATGATTTTCTGAACTGATTCCAAAGAAACCACGCAAAAAATTTGGTCGGGACTTTCAATTCTCGTGGTGCGAATTGAAAAAGATTGCTTCGAACTTTCTTTTACAGAAATATCAATAAATTCTTGCGAATCTCTGTAATTCGTACTTTCAATCAAATCATAAAAATTGGGCGATTTTTCTTTGTAGAATTCCCAATCGTTATACTTCGGAACTTGCAAAATATTGAGGAATGCAGGATTACAAAAGAAAACGTTCCAATCATTTTTCGTCGTTGTTTTGTTTAAAATCAAGAAACCAATTTCCTGTTTAGCCAAAATATTTTCGTACAATAATTTGAAGGAAGTGAGTTGCGTGTTCTCGTTTTTGGCTTGATAGTAAAGTTTTACGGCTTCATTTTTCAGTTCATTAGTATCATCTTCCTTTGGGAAAAGTGTAAAATCTTTTCTTCGGATGGAAGTGATGATCTTCTCGGTTTCAGCGATTTTTTGGTTGATTAAAATCCAAGAATACCCCAAAAACAAAAACCCAATTCCCGAAAAAAGTAAAGCAGTGATATACTTTTTGGCAATAAAAAAATCATATCCGAAAAACAGAAAAACAATGCACAAAAGCACCAAGATTATCCACTGAAAAGAAACCGCCATTTTCATCTTATAAACCAAATTTTTCCATTCTTCTATAAAGCGAAGCTCTCGTCAATCCCAACGCTTCAGAAGCAAGAGAGATGTTTCCTTTGTATTTTTTCAAGGCGTTTGCAATCATTTTTTCTTCCATTTCCTCCAAATTTAATGAAGTTAAATTTTCGGATGCTGAAATAGGATTGTTTTGCAATGCGAGATTAATTTTTCCGTCTTCCGAAAGAATAATCGCTCGTTCAATAGTGTGTTCCAATTCACGAATATTTCCCGGAAAATGATAATTTTTAAGTTCCTCATCATTTTCAAATTCCAAATCTTCTCTCGCGTATTTTTTCTGATATTTTTGAATGAAAAATTCAGACAAGTTTTGCAAATCTTCCTTTCTTTCCCTCAACGGTGGAATTTCAATTTCTACGGTATTGATTCTATAATACAAATCTTCTCGGAACTTACCTTCACCAACAAACTTTTTCAAATCTGCATTGGTTGCAAAAATAAATCGAATATCTAAAAACCGTTCTTTGTTCTCGCCAATTCTCGTCAGTTTTTTGGTTTGAATTAAAGTCAGGATTTTTTGCTGTAATTGAGGCGAAAGATTCCCAATTTCATCTAGAAAAACTGTTCCGCCATTGGCATTTTCTATTTTTCCTGCTTTATCTGTTTTTGCATCTGTAAATGCACCTTTCGCATAGCCGAAAAGTTCTGCTTCAAACAAATTTTCAGAAAGAGAACCTAAATCGATATGAACAAAAGGTTCACTATTTCGTTTAGAATTTTTGTGAATGTATTCTGCCAAAACAAATTTTCCGGTTCCATTTTCGCCCAAAAGCAAAATGTTGGCGTCGGTTGGCGAAACTTTTTTCAAAGTTTTCATCACTTCCTGCATTTTTGGGGATTTCGTTTCCAAATTGTATTCAGAAATTGAGGTTTGCAGGTTTTCCCACTGTTGAAGTTTCTTGTTTTTTCGGGAAATATCTACGGCAAGATTTACAGAAGCATAAAGTTTTTCATTGTTCCACGGTTTTAGTATAAAATCGGTTGCGCCCTTTTTCAGAGCTTCCACAGCGAGTTCCACTTCTCCATAAGCCGTCATTAAAATCACAGGAATATTTTTGTTGATTTCCTGAATTTCTTTTAGCCAATATAAACCTTCTTTTCCGTCCTCAAAACCGCGACGAAAATTCATATCCAAGAGAATGACATCCACATTATTTTCATTGAGTGTAGGAATGATTTTCTTTGGTGAATTGATGGTAATCACTTCCTCAAAGAATTTTTTCAACCAAACTCTCGCCGAAAAAAGGATGTCTTCATCGTCGTCAACAATTAAAATCGTGGCTTCTTTCTTTCTCATTTAAACTTTAACTGTCCGTTTCTGTACACTTACTGTCCGAAAATGAACACTTTTTGTCTCATTCAATTTTTGTACATCTTATAAATCAATAACTTACAAACTCATTTTTTAATGGTATAACAATAGTGTAATTATTTATAAATCAGTAACGTATAATGGATACGAAAATAGAGAAAAAACAATCTAAATTCAAAATATTTTTAATCGGCGTTTTGGCTTTGGCATTTTTAGGGATTTCAGCGTTTTACTTTTTGAAACAGAAGAAAACCTATAATGTGAAAGCAGAAGACATTCAAATTTCGGAGGTGACTTTTGGGAAATTTGAAGATGTAATGTTGATTACGGCTCAAACGCAATCGCTGAATTCTTCTTTAGTAAATGTTTTGGAAGGTGGCGCTGTAAAGGAAATTTATGCAGAAGACGGACAATTGGTCAACAAAGGAGCACCTTTGGCGAGAGTATACAATCCGAATACGGAATTTAATTATCTAAATCAAGAGACGGGAATTATGCAACAGATTTCGCAGATGAGAAATTCACTTTTAGAACTGAAAAACCAAGAATTCAACCAAAATAAAGAATTGCTTCAAGCACAAAACGATTATAATGTGGCTTTGCAAAATTTTAATCTTCAAAAGCGACTTTATGATGCTGAAATTGGCAAAAAAACCGATTACGATATGGCTTCTCAAAACCTGAACTATCAGCAAAAAAGAAAAAATATTACAGAACAAGGATTAGTAAACGAAAGAAACTCCCGAAATCAGCAAATTTCCGCAATTAGTAATTCCATCAATCAAATGCAGAAAAGTTTGAATGTTTTGAAAAATAATAAAAACAATTTCTTGATTTTAGCACCTGTTTCTGGACGATTGTCTTCATTTAGTATTTCATTAGGTCAAAATTTGACAAGCGGTGAAAGTATCGGGAAAATTGATTTAATGGACGGCTATAAATTGGTTGCAAAAGTGGATGAATATTACATCAATAAACTTCAAGTAGGAATTAAAGGAACTTTGGAAAGCAACGATAAAACTTATGATATTATAGTAACCAAAATTCTTCCCGAAGTTAAGGATGGACAATTTTCTGCCGAACTTGGATTTGTGGATGAAAAACCGAATAATTTGAAAATCGGGATGACTTTCGGCGTAAAATTGAAACTTTCGCAAGACACGCAAAGCAAAATGATTTCCAAAGGAAATTTCTACAAAGACACCTCAGGGAAATGGATTTTCGTGATTCAAGGTGACAACGCAGTAAAACGAAATATTCAACTAAACCGTGAAAACCAAATGTATTACGAAGTAACTTTGGGATTAAAAGCGGGTGAAAAAGTAATCGTTTCGGATTATAGCGATTTTAAAAATTATGAAGAACTTAATATTAAAAAGTAACTGTAATAATATTACTAACTGTGTTGTCTTTATTAAAAAAGAATTATGAAAAAACTAATTATTCTTGCCATTGGTTTAACCCCGTTTTTTGGATATTCCCAAGAAGCAAAACCTTCCGATTCTATTATCAAAACGAAAGAAATTCAAGAAGTTTTATTGAAATCTCAAAAGAAAAAACAGTTTTCTGACCACGCGAATTATACTTTTGACAAGGAAGCATTAGGAAAAGCAAGACACTCCAAAGATTTATTAACAACGCTTCCCGAATTACAATTAGACCCCATTTCAAATACCGTTACAAGCATTAAAGGCGGAAAAGTTCTGTTCTTAATTAACGGAATTGAAGCAAGCGACAACCAAATAAAGAGTATTGCACCGACAAATGTGGTGAGGGTTGAATATTTTGATATTCCACCTGCGAGATATTCGCAGAGAGCAGATACTGTGGTGAACATTGTTACCAAAAATCCTGAGTTAGGATATTCTTATGGTGCAGATGTTACTTCTGCCTTAGCAACAGGTTTTGTAAACGGATCTGCGTACGCAGGTTATACGAAAGGAAAGAATGATTTTGGTTTGGAATATTCTATCAATCTGCGTGATTATGATAACAGAATTGTCGATAAAATCTACGATTACAATTTAAATGGAAGTCATTATAATTCAACTGAACAGCAGAAAGACCATTTTGGATACACGAACCAAAACATTTCCTTACGCTATGCTAATGTAGTGGTGGGACGTTATACTTTTCAGGCGAAAGGAAGTATTTTCATTAATTCGAACTTCAATAAAGGTTTAGGAACGAGCGTTTTTACCAAAGATAATTTAGCGGAATCCCATCAAACGGTTCATAATAGTAATTCTGATTATACCGCACCAACTTTAGACCTTTATTATTCTAAAAATATCGGTAAAAAAGACGAATTGAGTTTAAATTTTATTGGTTCTCATTATACCACAAATTCGTCGCAGTTTGACCACGAGTGGAATATCGCAGAAAACAAAGATATTTTTAACAACGATATGAATCTAAAAGCCAAACAAACAGGAATCGTGGGCGAAATTGCACATACCCATCAATTTGAAAAGGGAAAATTAAGTTCAGGTTATCGTATTTCAAACACTGCGATTTCTAATGATGTTGTCAATCTTTTGGGAGCATCTCAATATTCCGTTAATTATTTACAACAGTATCTGTACACTGAATATTCAGGAAAAAAAGAAAAACTTTCATATCGTTTAGGAATTGGACTTACCAATATTCATAATAAAAGTGCAGAAACCACTCAAGATGATTGGGCACCCACACCAAAACTTGTTTTAAGTTACGACTTAGGTAAAAACCAAAGTTTAAGATTGACGAGTAGTTATACTTCCAACAGTCCTTGGGCTTCAGCATTAAGCAGTAATGTCACTCAAATAGTTCCTAATATTGTTCAGCGAGGCAATCCTTATTTAAAGTCACAACATTTATTCAGAAACAACTTTATTTATTCTTATGGTGGAAAAAATGTTGATTTTAACTTAAATGCTTTTTATAACATTGTTGACAAATATTTCGCACAAATTTTTGAAGCAGATTCTGAAACTAACGGTTATGCTTTAACCTATCAAAATGCAGATTTTAATGAAAAAGGAATTCAATTAAGTGGCTCTTACAAACCTTTCGGCACACAGGTTTTAGTAATAAAAACTTTTATTCAGCCTGTTTCAATGAAACTTGTCGTAAATGATGGACGAGAATTCACAAGTAACTTTATAAGAAGCAGTTTTGGCGTAACATCACAATTTAAAAACTTTGGAATTTACTATAATTTCAATCTTCCTATCTATCAAATTAACGGTGCTTTTTTAAGTCTCGACGAAAATCAGAATCATTTATTTGCTTCGTATAAATATAAAAGCCTTGAATTGTCAAGTGGTTTTTATTGGATAGGAATGCCTTCACATTACCATAATAAAACTATGGAGGGAAGCATCGTAAAAAATGAAAGAATATCCAATATTTATAACAACAAAAACATGTTTGTTCTCGGATTGAGTTACGATTTCTCAAGCGGGAAAAAACTACAAATTCAGAAGAAATTGGAAAATTCAACAGCTCCTGCAGCAACTTTCTAAAAAAGATAAGAATATGATCACCCTAATTCTCGAAGCAATTCTCTACATCGTCAATATATTTTTAAAATAAAATTTAAAAAATGAAAACTATTATCCTAACATTATTAGCAAGTGTTTCTTTGAGTTCGTGCATTACCATTAAAACCGATGGGAGTGGCTCCTATGGAAATTATCAAAATTCTGATTATAATTCAGTAGAAAATTATTCCTCAAAACCGATGGAAAGTCGCGAGTTTTTTGTCTCCCACTTTTCAGAAATCAATGCCAATTCTGGAATGAAATTTTTCATTAAAAAATCTGACAAGCAAAAGATTGTAGTCAATTCAAATGCACTTGGATTAATTGTAGTTTCTTCTGAAAATGGCATATTGAAAGTGAAATATGACAATAATAGCTCACTACAAAACGTAAAAACTGAAGTCACTGTTTATACCAATGATTTTAAAAAATTAGATGCTTCAAGTGCAGGAAGAATTTTTATTTCGGACGATTTTAAATTGGATAAACTCGCTTTGAATTTGCACAGTGCAGGTCAAATTTCAGGAAATATTTTTGCTGAAAAACTAAACATCGTTTCAACAAGTGCCTCGGGAATTGACGCGAATGTTCAAGCCAAAAATATTGATGTAGAAGCAACTTCCGCCTCAAAAGTAAAGTTAAGCGGAACAACCAATAAAATCAATGTGGAAGCAACAAGTACTGCAAAAGTCTATCTTGAAAATTTGAAATATCAAAATCTGAATCAAGAAGTAACCTCTCTTGCAAAAGTGTACACGAAATAAAATCAATCTCAAATTTCAAATAATATGATTACAACAGAAAACCTATCAAAAATATACCGCACCGATGAAGTGCAAACAACAGCGTTAAATAAAGTGAGTTTAAAAATCAACGAAGGAGAATTTGTCGCAATAATGGGACCTTCAGGTTGCGGAAAATCTACTTTGCTCAATATTTTGGGACTTTTGGATAAAGCGTCAAACGGTTCTTACAAGTTTTTAAACAACGAGATTGTAGGAACAACCGAAAAGACAAAATCGGTTCTAAGGAAGAAAAACATTGGTTTTATCTTTCAAAATTTTAATTTGATTGATGAACTTTCTGTTTTTGAAAACATTGAGTTGCCATTGCTTTACAACGGCGTTCCTTCTTCCGAAAGAAAAAAGCGTGTCAATGAAATTATGCAGAAAATCCAAATAGACCATCGCGGAAAACATTATCCACAACAACTTTCAGGCGGTCAACAACAGAGAGTTGCGGTTGCAAGAGCATTGGTAACGAAACCAAAACTCATTCTTGCCGACGAACCAACGGGAAACTTGGACAGCAACAACGGAAACGAAGTGATGAATCTACTCGCAGAATTGCACAGAGAAGGTTCTACAATTGTTATGGTGACGCACTCTTCTTACGATGCAGGTTTTTCCTCAAGAATTATCAATATGAAGGACGGCGAAATTTTCAACGAGCAAATTTCGGATAGAACAAAGGATTATTTTGAAAAATCTCAGGAAGATTTGGCACTTTAAAATCAAACATTCATTCTATATACTAAAGTAAACCTAACAAGTTTCTGAAACTTGTTAGGTTTCAAAAAAAACTAAAAAGCAAAAATTGTTATGCTTAAAAATTGGCTCAAAATAGCATTCATCAACTATAAAAAGAATTGGCTTTCCACATTCATCAATCTTTTTGGATTGACTTTGGGCTTGACCGGATTTATGCTGATTTTGCTTCATTGGAATGATGAAGCGAGTTACGAACAATGGAATCCTCAGAAAAAAGATATTTATTTTCTTCAACAATATTACAAAACGGAAGATTGGACGAACAATAATATGTCTTACCAAATGACAAAAACCGCAACCGACGAACTTCCCGAAATTGAGGATTTTGTAATGTTTGCTTACGATAATACGGAAGGTTTGATGAAAACCAATAGTGGTAAAAGTCAGTACGTAAAACAAGGTGAATCAACTTCGGAAAGTTTCTTTAATTTTTTTCCTTTTAAATTAAAGTTTGGTTCATACAAAAATGCTTTGAGTGATTACAACAAAATTGCATTGTCGGATAAATTGAGCCAACAACTTTTTGGGGACGAAAATCCTGTAGGAAAAGAATTGACATTAAGCGATGCAAAATACATCGTAACTGCAGTTTATACTTTGCCAAAAGGTAATTCTGTAGTGAAGCCTAATTATGTAGTCTTATCGCAAACGATGAAAGACGACCGCGAAAATATTAAGAAAGGTTATCAGAATTGGGGAAATAATTCTTACCAAGCATTGGTGAAAATAAAGCCGAATTCAAAAATTGCAAATGTTGAAAAGGATATTTTTGAAAAAGTTCTTATTAAGAAAAGATATCCGAAAGAACAGTTGCAAAAAGAAAATGTAACGCTTGAAGAAATGCTTACTAAATACGGTCCGAACGAATTTTACCTCACACGACTTGATAAGGCAAGATTAGAAGCAAAATCAGGTTTCAAAGGAAAAGCAGATTATAAAACCATAAAAATCTTATTTGGATTATCCGTTTTAATTTTGATTCTTTCCGCTATTAATTTTATCAATTTAAAAACCGCTCAAGGTTCGCAACGAGCAAAAGAAGTCGGCGTAAAAAAAGCGATTGGAAGCACCAAAACGCAGTTGATTTTTCAGTTTTTGGTAGAAGCAATGCTGATTTGTGTTTTCTCTTACTTCCTTTCTTTGGTTTTAGTGGAGTTGCTATTGCCTTCTTACAACAAGTTTTTAGATAAAGAAATGGCGATGAATGATTGGACAATTTATTCTTATTCTGCGATAATGACTTTTCTTGTAGTCTTGTTTTCGGGCTTAATTCCTGCTATTTACCTTTCTAATTTTAAACCAATTAATACTTTGAAGGGAAATTTCTCAAGAAGCAGTCACGGTGTTTGGTTGCGAAACGGAATCCTCACCTTACAATTGATTATTTCTTCATTCTTCATCATTGGCGGAATCATCATTCATCAACAGGTGAAATATATGATGAATAAAGATTTAGGATTCAATGGAAATCAGGTTATTACCATTTATTACAGTACAAAAGATTTGAGTTATAAAAAATATGAACGTCTAAAAACCGAACTCAAAAAAATAAACGGAGTAGAAGATGTGACTTTTGGAGAAGCAACACCAACAACAGGGGGAAGTTCATCTAATATGGATTGGCGCAATAAAAGCGTAACCGCACAACACGGTGCAATGGATTATAACTTCCTAGATTTCTTTGATATGAAATTGGTAAAAGGAAGAAATATATCGCCAAAATATTCGTCGGACACCATAAATACAGTTTTGGTAAACGAAACTTTTGTTAAACAAATGGGTTGGACTGCCGATGATGCGTTGAAAAATGAATTGAAACCGGGTTTTGACGATAAACAATATAAAATCATAGGTATCGTAAAAGATTACAATTTATGGAATGTGAAGAGTGAAACTCCTGCTGTCGTTTTCTTCCACTATTTTGTAACCGAATGGAAAAGGAATAATATGTATTTTATGGAAGTAAAACTCAATAAAAATGATATTGATGGAACCGTTTCAAGAATCAAAAATTTTTGGGAAACAAAAGCAGAACCAGGATATCCTTTCAATTACTCATTTGTAAATAAAGAATTCGCCAAAACCTTTGAGAAATATCAAAAACAACAAACACTTTTCACGATACTAAACATCATCGTTCTCACCGTCGCATTACTCGGTTTATTCGCACTTTCATCATTATTAATCGAACAAAAACTTAAAGACGTCGCCATCAAAAAAACATTGGGTGCTTCCGAAAAATCAATCGTTTTAGATTTAACGAAAAAATTCTTGATCATTTCTGCAATAGCTGTGTTAATAAGCATTCCAATAAGTTATTATTTTATGAATGAATGGCTGAAAGATTTCGCTTACCGTATAGAAATGCCTTGGTTTCCGTATGTGTTGAGTTTTGTGATTTTATTGCTTTTGACTTTCGCTGTTGTTAGTATTAAGGCGTATCGTGCAACACAAGTGAACTTGGTGAAATATCTGAAATACGAATGATTTTTAACACATTAGTCACATTAGAAAGAATATAATGTGTAAAAAAGTTCACAAAAGATGAAAATCAAAGATTTTCAAACTAATATGTTTTAAAATAGGATGAATGATTGTATAAAAACTTATGTGACTAATGTGTCAAAAAATCGGCATTAGAACTTGAAACCTGAAACCTGAAAAACCTGAAACAAAGAAGACTATGTTAAATAATTGGCTCAAAATAGCATTCGCAAACTATAAGAAAAATTGGTTTTCTACCATCATCAATTTGTTGGGATTAACTTTAGGACTTACCGGATTTGTACTCATTTTAATGTTGTGGAACGACGAAGCGAGTTATGAAAAATGGAATCCCAAAAAAGACAACATCTATTTCGTGCAACCTTATTACGGAACAAATAAGGAGTTTGGGAATAACTTGTCTTTCCCATTTGTGAAAAAATCGATGGAACTTTTGCCGGAAGTTAAAGACTATGTCTTATTTAACGGATATGGTTATTCGGCAAAATTTTCAGCCAGCGGAAAATCGGTTTTTCAAGAGAATGGAGCGAATGTTTCGGAAAACTTTTTTAATTTCTTTCCATTCAAAATTTTATCGGGCTCTAAAATGGATGCTTTGAAAGGTGAAGATAAAGTGATTATTTCCTCTTCATTGAGTCAGAAACTTTTTGGTTCAAACAATGGAGCAGGACAAAAAGTAGAAATCAGCGGAAAATCTCACATGATTACTGCAGTATATGAATTGCCTAAAGGAAACTCTGCTGTGAAGCCTGATTATGCAGTGATAGCAGGAAATATTGCGTACGATGAAAAGACTGAAGCATGGGGAAATTATAATTATCAAGTTCTTTTCAAATTGGATCCCAATACAGATTTAGAAAAATTAGATAAAGATTTCTACAATAAGGTGGTTCTTTTGGGGGCAAAAATTCAAAGCAAAGGAAACAGTAGAGATTTTAAAGATTATTTGGAGAAATATTTTCCTAAAGGAGCGGAATTTACCAAACTCGACCAAGTAAATTTACATGCAAAAGCGAGTTTTATTACAAAGGCAGATTACAAAAATATTCTTACTTTGTTTGCGCTTTCGGTTTTAATTATCATACTTTCTGCGATAAATTTTATTAATCTCAAAACTGCTCAATCCTCACAAAGAGCGAAAGAAGTCGGTGTTCGAAAAGCCATCGGTAGCAATAGAAAACAACTCGTTTTGCAGTTTTTGTTAGAAACTTTTATTATTTGCATTACTGCATATGTGCTTTCGTTGGTTTTGGTGGAACTGCTTTTACCATCTTTCAACAAATTTTATAATAAGGAAATTGCAATGACTGATGGTAAAGTTTACGGTTATTCCCTTTTATTTGTCGTAATTGTTGCGTTTATTTCAGGGTTGATTCCCGCTTTTTATCTGTCAAATTTCAAACCTATCAATACTTTAAAGGGAAATTTTGCAAGAAGCAAAAACGGAATCCTCTTGAGAAATTCAATTCTTACTTTGCAATTGGTAATTTCTTCATTCTTTATTATTTGTGGTTTAATTACCCATCTTCAGGTTGATTATATGCTCAGAAAAGACTTGGGCTTTAAAGGCGACCAAATCATCAACATTAATTTTAAGGATACAAATGAATCCAAAGGTTGGTTAAAATATGAAAGACTTAAAAACGAGATAATAAAAATGCCCGGAGTTGCCGATGTTTCCTATGGAGAAGCATCTCCCGGAACAGGTGCTCAAAGTTCTTCAAATGTTGACTATTTAGACAAAACACTTCAGGGAATTCATGGTTCTATGGATTATAATTATCTTCAGTTTTTGGGCGTAAAATTGAAGGCGGGAAGATGGTTGGATCCAAAATTAGCATCGGATACGATTAACAACTTCATTGTGAATGAAGCATTCGTGAAAAAATTTGGCTGGACAAATGAAGAGGCTTTAAATAAAGAAGTTTCACCAGGTTTTGACAGAAAAAAATATAAAATTGTAGGAGTTATAAAAGATTTCAATGTTTATGGAGTTCGAACGGATGTTGACCCAACTGTATTTTTTCATTATTTGGAAACGGAATGGAAAAGAAATCAAGTTTGGAATATGCAGGTAAAACTTTACGGAGAAGACATTCCGGGAACTATTGAAAGGTTGAAAACTTTTTGGGAAAAATCTGCAGAACCTGGGTATCCTTTCGATTATTACTTCATTGATAAGCAATTTGCGAGGAGTTTTGATAAATATAAAAAGCAAAGAACGCTTTTTACAATCCTAAATATCATCGTTCTCACCGTCGCATTACTCGGTTTATTCGCACTTTCATCATTATTAATCGAACAAAAACTTAAAGATGTCGCCATCAAAAAAACATTGGGAGCATCAGAAAAATCAATCGTTTTAGATTTAACGAAAAAATTCTTGATCATTTCTGCAATAGCGGTGTTAATAAGCATTCCAATAAGTTATTATTTTATGAATGAATGGTTGAAAGATTTCGCATACAGAATAGAAATGCCTTGGTTTCCTTACGTTTTAAGTTTTGTGATTTTGTTGCTTTTGACTTTCGCTGTTGTGAGCATTAAGGCGTATCGTGCAACGCAAGTGAACTTGGTGAAATATCTTAAATACGAATAATTTTCAAACACATTAGTCACATTAGAAAGAAGATAGGACGCAAAAAAGTTCACAAAAGATAAAATCAAAAATTTTCGAACTAATTTTTTCTAAAACAAGAAGAATGACTGTCTAAAAAACTTATGTGACTAATGTGTCAAAAAAGAAATCTATGAAAAGTTTAAAGTATATTTTAATATTCATCTCTTCATCAATTTTTTCCCAAAATTGGACTTTGCAACAATCCTTAGATTATGCATTAAAGAATCATCCGTTAATCAAGCAAAGCATTCTTGAAGTTCAGAAATCCGACCGGAATATTGCTATCTCAAAAGGAAATCTTTTACCTGCTATAAATGCGGGAATCAATCATAATTACAGTTTTGGTTCCACGATTGACCCTTCCACAAATTCAAGAAAAACCTTGAATACGCAATACGATCAATTCAGGATTTCAGCACCAGTGGAATTATTCAATTGGAAAAATTATGCAGAAATTAGTTTGAGAAAACTCAATAAAGAAAGTTCGGAATATAGGTTGAGATCTGCGAAAAATGAGATTTCCTTAAATGTAATCCAACAGTTTTTCCAATATCAATACGATAAAGCGTGGTTGGAAGTTTTGCAAACCCAAATTTCAGGAATTGAAGAACAAATCAAGCGAACCGAAAAAGAAGTAGAAATCGGAAACCGCCCCAAAAGCGATATCTACGATATCAAAGCCAATCTCGGAACGATAAAGGAACAATGGATTTCTGCACAAAATCAAAAAGAACTTTCAAAAAACAATCTTCTGAACTCCATTGGTTTGTTGGATGATAAAATTGACTTTGTTTTGAATGAAGAAAATTCTGAAAATATGCTGGTCAATATTGAAGATTTTGTTCAAAAATTATTAGAAAAAAATCCGCTTTATCAAAATGCAATCAAGCAAAATGAAATTGCTACAAAATCTATAGAACTTGCAAAATCCGATTATTATCCAAGACTTTCGGGCATGTATCAATGGTCGACATTTTTCAGTAAAGAGCTGGGAAAAGAAGCTGCATTTCAATTTTCAGAGCAGTTTAAGCAGAACAAAAATAATTACGTTTCTTTCGGTTTGGATGTTCCCATTTTCAATCGCTTTCAAACCAAAAATAGGGTAGAACTCGCAAAACTTTCTGAGGAAAATACTTCTTTGGAAAAAGACAAAATCGTCTTAGAACTCACAAAAAATCTTAAAACCATTGAGATTCAATACCGAAACGCACAAGAAAAGTATAACGCTCTCGAAGAAAACTTTGAAAATCAAAAACTGTCCTTTCAAAAATCCGAGGAAAAATACAAGGAAGGAATGATGGACGCCTACACTTTTTTTATGGTTAGAAACTCTTGGCTTCAAGCGAATTACAACTTGATTAAAAGCAGATATGATTTGATGTTGCAGAGTGAATTAGTGAAAGTTTATTTGAAGGATTGAAAATTGTTAAGAAAGTCTTGAAGTTAACGTATAAAATCCTAAAAAATCAAAATTCTTACAACCTGCGAAAATAATATATTGGTACGAATTTACCTGCGTAATTTAACCACAGGTTTGTCATTAACCAGAGTAAATTAGATACACCCAATCCTATAACCTGGGTAAAAAAGATACAATCTAAACCTATATCTTTTCCTGTTTTTTTCTTTAAAAAGCAAATCCGTCCTAACAATGTATAAAACCTCTAGAACGCCCATCCACATTGCGTTTTCAGACTTCTAAAGAATTTCGAACTTACTACAAAATTTTAGTTGCAAGATGTGTCTTTGTGCCCACAATTTTTCAAATTGGGTTTCAAAGAATTCTTGCCTTCCTGTCGGAAAGGATTTGAAAAAACTCGGAACTCGTTTTTCTATTTTGAAAGGTGATTTTGAAAAATTGTTTTTTTGAAAAAGTGGTTTTAAAAAACGGAACTACCCACCATAGAAAATTGGAACATAAAATGAGATAAAGACATTAATTTTAAGTGCATTTAATTCAAAATATATTCATAAATTTACAATCTAAGATTTAAGCAAAAATTGTTGTATTTCACATGGTGGAATAATCGGTTACCTTGAAAATCTCCCTTTCCAAAAAATTGCCTATCAATCGGTGTTTGGAAAGATATACATATTCCTGGAGAAACCACAAACCACTCTATTTATAGGGTGGTTTTTTGTTTTTATTCCTGGAAATATCCTCGTTTAGATGTAGCAGAGTTTTTGTAGAATAATTTCTTCCAGATTCTACTATAAATTTTGAATAAAATCTTTTACAATTGTGCTCAAATAAATTGCATTCTTGATTCCTGCAGTTCCAAAAGTATTGTTGAACAATACAAAACAAGTTCCTGGAAATTTCATGATTTCTATTCCCAATGCATCAAGTTCCGGTTCCGAGTAAAATTATTTTCATTAAATATTATAGAGTTTCAGTAGATTCACTAAAGGTTGAATCCTTAGCAGTAGCAATGAAAAACTATTCTGATAAATTAAATACAGGCAATTGCAAGGAATTCTCTCCGACTTTCGAGACCGTCACCTTAAAAAAAAGCTTTGCCAAAAAAAACTTTGACGAAGCTTTGCTTTATGTTTTATTTTGCAAATTCCTCCACAATCCTTTCGTTAAAGGCAGGTAAATCTTCTGGAGTTCTGCTTGTGGTGAGATTTCCGTCTGTCACTACTTCTTCGTCGACCCAATTCGCACCGGCATTTTTCAAATCTTTGGAAATAGCTTCTACTGAAGTCATTTTCTTACCAGAAACCACTTCTGCGTTGATCAATGTTTGCGGTCCGTGGCAAATGGCTGCTACTGGTTTATTTTGGTTGAAAAAATCTTTCACAAATTTTAACGCATTTTCATCAACGCGCACTGCATCGGGATTAAAAACGCCACCTGGTAAAAGTAACGCGTCGTAATCGGAAGCTTTTGCCTCGGAAACCGTTTTATCAACTTTTACCGAATTGCTCCAGTCGAAGTGTACCATTCCTTTTATTTCGCCGCTTTCAAGTGAGATTATTTCTACATTTCCGCCCGCATTTTTTAAAGCTTCAACAGGTTGTTCCAATTCACTTTGCTCATAGCCGTCCGCAGATAAAACTGCAATCTTTTTGTTTTCTAATGTTGCCATAATTCTTTATTTTTAATTGTGACAACATAGGCAAATATCCGGCCGACCTATAGGGTTTTATGAAGAATTATTAAAAATTAGGAAAGTTTAAGATTTAACCTTTTAAGCCAATTTAAATTCTCTCGAGCTCATCTCCCGAAATTTGAGTCTTGAAAGTTCCGTAATTCACTGTCACTTTTTGGTTTTTGTCGATTTTTTCAATCGTACCGACGGAAGTTGAACCTGCAATTCTCACCCGTTGACCCACTTTCAGCCACACAGCACGTTCTTTTAGTCTTTTGTCTTCCAGTTTTTCGTGGGTTTCAGCGATTTTTTCCTGAACGTTTTCCTTTTTCAGTTGTTGTGTGATTTTTCGCTTGATTACCTGAAGTTTCTTCGTCTCATCTTTATCAGAACCGAGTTTGCGGAATTTTTCCTGCTCGAGTATCTTGACGAAATCTTTCACCACATCTTTGCGCGATTTGCCTTTAACATATGAATCTATAAAACTTTCAATCTTGCTTCCGAACTGCAATTTGCGGTGTTCGTCTTCATATAATTTCTGGAAATTAAAGAGTTTTTGCTGCAATTGCTCGTTGAGTTTTTCCAGGTTTTCTTTTTTGTTCTGGGTTGATTCCTTCTGCTCGGTAAGGTTGCTTTTTAGTTTTTCAACTTCGAATTTTTCTTGCTGAAGTTTTACAATGGTTTTATCTAAATTTACAATATCATGTTCCACCTTTTTCTTGGCTGAATTGATGATGAATGCAGGGATTTTGTTCTTTTTTGCTACCTCAAAAGTGAATGAACTTCCGGCTTGTCCCACTTCCAGTTTATACAAAGGTTCCAGCGTGTGTTCATCGAAAAGCATTGCCGCGTTTTGTGCATTCGGAAGTTGTTCTACAACGAGTTTTATATTGGTGTAATGCGTTGTAATAATTGCAAAAGATTTTTTATTGTAGAAAAATTCCAGGAAACTTTCCGCCAAAGCGCCACCAAGTTCAGGATCGGAACCGGTTCCGAATTCATCAATCAGTAAAAGTGTGTTTTCATCGGCTTCGCGAATGATTCCTGCCATTTTTTTCAAACGAGAGGAGTAGGTGGAGAGATGGTTTTCGATGGATTGATTATCACCAATGTCAGTCATTATCTTATCAAAGAAAAACATTTCCGATTTGGGATGAACAGGAACCAAAATCCCACTCTGAATCATCAATTGCAACAATCCAACGGTTTTAAGGGTGATGGATTTTCCTCCGGCGTTTGGTCCCGAGATACACAGAATTCGGTTGTGTTCGGTAAGGGTAAATGTCTGTGGGAATATTTGTTTTTTCTCCTCGCGGTTTCTAATTAGCAAAAGCGGATGATAAGCATTTACCAACCGAAGGGTTTTATGACGATTAATTTTTGGCAAAACTCCACCAATTTTCTCCGCAAATTTTGCTTTAGCACGCGTAAGATCCAGATCAAAAATGTATTCCTGATACGATGACAGCTGAGGTTGGAATTCTGCGAGTTCTGCAGTAAGTTTTCTAAGAATTTTATCGACTTCTTTCTTTTCTTCTTCAATATCTTCGCGCAGTTTGAATTGATGTTTCACCACCGATTCCGGTTGGATATAGGTGATGGAACCTGTTTTTGAAAGTCCTAAAACCCGTCCCAAGACCCGCTTTTTATAAGCAGATTTCACTGCTAAAACTCTTTGGTCATCAATAATACTTTCGCGGATATCATCTAGAAAATCTGTTGAGGAAAGCGAGGAAAGTGCTTTGTTGAAATTTTCCTGAATGGCTTTCCTTGCATGAGAAATTTCGGTTCTTAATGTTTTCAGAATGGGTGACGCCTCACTTTTTACTTCCCCGAAACGGTTGAAAACTTTGTCGATTTTTTCAATAATTTCTTTTCGAAAATCCAAATCTTTCACATCATTATTCAATGTTGCGAAAACTTCTTCATAAGGTGGATAAAATTTCTGGAGTTTCCCGATTTGTTCGGTCAAACTTTTTATTTTGATAAAAGCGCTGTTTTCTAACCGAAAATTTTCAATCAACATCAGTTTCAGTTCCGTCTCGATATCCTCATATTCGTTGAAGGGAATTGCGTTGTCGCTTTCGAAGCTCGATAAAAATTCGGATACTTTTTTTAATGAAATTTTTGCTTCATCGATTGAAAAAGGCCGCAATTCTGAAATTTTGGTGGCGATCTTATGGGAAAAAGCAAAGGGCGAAATTTCCGCAAGCAAATCCGGAAATTCTAGTTCTTCTAATTGGTCGTTCGTTATTTGCACTTTGCAAATTTAAGGATTATTTGATAATGTTTCCCGGTGCATAATTTTTGTATTTTTGAAATGTTAAAATTAATAATAACTATCACTTCATGAATTGGGAAACCGTTTTAGCACCGATCAAAAATACCAATCAATTCCAAGATCTTTGGCAAAAAGTTGAAAACGAATATGCTTCTGAAAAATGTTTTCCTCCAAAAAATCAGATTTTTAGAGCATTTGAATTAACTCCTTTCGAAAGTTTAAAAGTTGTAATAATTGGTCAAGATCCTTATCATAATGATTTTCAGGCAAACGGATTGTGTTTTTCGGTTTCGGAAAATGTAAAAGCGCCGCCTTCTCTGAAAAATATTTTTACCGAACTCCACAATGATTTAGGAATTCAAAGAACCAAAACGGATTTGGACGATTGGGCTGCACAAGGGGTTTTGTTATTGAATGCTACGCTTTCCGTACGCGCTCATTCGCCAAACTCTCATAAAGATTTGGGCTGGGAAAAATTTACCGATTTCGTCATTAAAGAGATTTCAAACAATAAGGAAAACATAGTTTTTGTTCTGTGGGGAGCATTCGCACAAAAAAAGGAGAAATTGATTGATTCCTCCAAGCATTTTATTTTAAAATCTGCTCATCCATCGCCCTTTTCGGTTTATCGAGGTTTTTACGGGAGCAAACCTTTTTCCAAGATCAATGAATATTTGGAAAGCAAAAATCTAAAACCTATTTCATGGTAGTGCCGTCTTGGTTTCCAGAATTTTCTTTAGCGAATTTCAGTCCGATTTTGTAGCTTCCTTTTAATGCTTTAAAACCTTTATCAGCAGTTGTTTCCGGGCTTATTTCCACCAATGAAATAGAGAATCCGTTGAAATTTTGGCTTTTATGATAATTTTTGTTTGCGTCATTGATGGTGCTTAATTTCACGGTAACAGGTCGGGAATAAAGTCCCATCAATTCGATTTCCGCGGTAGCAACACCGGCCCAAATGCAATTCACATCTTTCGGACAGCGGCTGTCTTCGGTAATTTGTTTGAAGGTGACATTTGTTTCATATTGTTTCAAAAATTTATTTTCACCTTCTTTAAAGTAGATCACGTTTGAAGCGTTTTGTTGTTCTGCTTTAGCCGTTTCCTGCGCTTCTTGATCAGGTGGCAGACCTACCGACATTTCCGGTTCTCCGGATTTTGGATTTTTAGGCATTGTCGTAGTAGATAAGGTTTCAGTTTTTTGTGCTGTGGCAGGAGTTTTCTGCGTTTCTTCAACTTTTGGTTTTTGACAAGCGGTGAAAGCTAAAAACCCTATTGCGATAAATAATTGTTTGTATATCATGAGATTATGATTTAAAAATATCAATTAAAACTACCAAAAACATTGCCAAACCTACCATGAAATTAAAGCCAGTTCCGTATAGAAATCCTATTAAAGCTCCTTTAGTGGAGTTCCATGCTTTTTTTTTGTCGTTGGCATCGTGTAATAATTCACCCACAAAAACACCTAGAAACATGCCAATTAAAAATCCGAAAGGAACGGGGATGAAGAACATTCCGAGAATAGTTCCGATGATTGAGCCGACGCTTCCCCAACGCGTTCCGCCGTATTTTCGGTTCGTTCTTGCGGGAATTACATAGTTCAATATGATGGAAAGTATCGTGAGAAAAACAAAGATCCAGATGTAAACCATGGAAAGTGACGAGTCGGTTCCGAATTTATAAATTAATAATCCGCAAAGACTGAGCAATAATCCCGGCAAAACGGGTAAAAATGTTCCCAAAATGCCAACCAAAAGCAGAAGAATGCTTACCAAAGGAATGAGTGTATCGTTCATGTGTAATAAATTTTGTTAAAAATAAGCATTAATCCTCTAAACACAATCAGAATTCTTATTTTTGCTGTAATGAATGACGAGCTGAAAGATACCAAAGATTTTCTACAAAATATTAGCGATTATATCCACTATTCGGTGAGAGAAAATTTGCCGGATAGCGCGGTTTTGTTGGTTCAAATAATTTTGAAATTTTTGTTCTTGGTAGCAATCATTTATATTGCTGATTTCATCGTGAAATTTATCTTGAACCAAACTTTCAAAATATTTTTTAATAAAGATAAATATCCGGTTCTTAAATCCATTTATCAGTCGCGAATTACCAATTCCTTCTCTCATTTGATTGCGCTTTTGTTCGGAAGTTTTGCGCTATTTTCCATTTTTTACCGTCATCCCAAAAGTTTCACTTTTTTGGAAAGAATGGTTGGATTAGCGATCGTTCTAGTTGTTGCAGGAATGCTTTACCGTGGTTTGAGTGCTGTTAGAAATTATTTTGTCATTCAACAGGATTTTTATAAAATCATCGCACTGAATGCGGTTTCACAATCCGTGAAGATTTTCGGAACTTTCGTCTCAGCAATCATTGCAATTTGTGTGATCTTCGGCATTAGCGGAACCACTATTGTGGGTAGTTTGGGAGCAATTACAGCGGTCTTGGTTTTGGTTTTCCGGGATACAATTCTTGGTTTTGTAACAGGACTTCATGTTGCCACTTCAAAAAACCTTAAAGTAGGCGATTGGATAGCAATTCCGAAATATAATCTGGAAGGTAATATCCAGGATATTAATCTTTTAACAACCAAAATCCAGAATTTCGATAAAACGATTTCTACGATTCCGACTTACGATTTTCTGACCACCGAAATTAAAAATATTCAGGTGATGAGTGAGAGTAATACTCGCAGAATTAAGCGTTCCATAATTTTCAATATCAATTCTTTCAAGTTTTTAAATGAAGAATTTCTCGAAAAATTGTCGAAAATAAATTTAATTAAAGATTATCTGGAGTTCAAAAAGTCGGAAATGTCCGAACAGAGAAAGTTGATCGACAATCCGGAACTGCTCATCAATGGAAGGCAACTTACCAATATTGGCGTTTTCCGGGAATATGTTTTTAATTATCTGAAAAATAACCCGCACATTGATCAGGAAGAAACAATCCTCGTGCGACAGCTCGAAAATACACCTCAAGGAATGCCTTTGGAAATCTATTGTTTTACCAACGACTCAGTTTGGGCGAATTATGAGGATATCCAGGCCGACATTTTCGATCATTTATTGGTGGCTTCAAGGGAATTTGAACTTGAAATTATGCAGACCAATTTTAAACTTTAAATAGTAAGAAAAATGACAAAACTAAGCGTCAATATCAATAAAATTGCAACCATCCGAAACGCGAGAGGTGGCGAATTGCCAAGTGTAACGGAAGCTGCGATAAAACTTCAGGATTTCGGTGCACAGGGAATTACCATTCATCCAAGACCGGACGAAAGACACATCACACGTAAAGATGTGTATGATTTGAAACCTTTGGTTTATACTGAATTTAATATCGAAGGAAATCCGCATCGTCCGTTTATTGATATGGTTTTAGAGGTAAAACCGGAGCAAGTAACGCTGGTTCCGGATGCTGATGACGCCATCACTTCTAATGCAGGTTGGGATTGCGAGAAAAATCTTGATTTCCTAAAATCTGTAATTTCTGAATTTAAAAATGCCGGAATTCGAACATCCATTTTTCTCGACGCAAATCCTGAAATGGTGAAATTTGCTGCAGAAACAGGAACCGACAGAATTGAACTGTACACGGAAGCCTACGCAAAAAATTACGAAAAGGACAAAGAAGCAGCGATAGAACAGTATTATGAAACCTCTCTTGAAGCTACAAAATACGGCTTAGGAATTAATGCAGGACACGATTTGAGTTTAGATAATGTAAAATATTTTGCAGACAATATTCCTAATTTGCTTGAAGTTTCCATTGGTCATGCTTTAATTTCCGAAGCGTTGTATTTAGGCTTAGAAAACACGGTTCAGGCGTATTTGAAGCGCTTGGCGCAGTGGTAAATAAATTTCATATTTTTAATTATTAAAGTAATCAGCGAGAAGAAATGAATATTTTACACTCAAAAATATATGGTGAAGACAAACCCGGAACACCGCTGCTGGTTTTCCACGGACTTTTCGGCATGCTCGATAACTGGGGAAGTTTCGGTAAAGAAATGGGCGAATTTTTTCCGGTCCATTTAATTGATTTACGAAATCACGGCAAAAGTTTTCATTCCGAGGAAATGACTCACGACGATTTGGCGCACGATATTTCACATTATATGGAACATCACGGCATCGAAAAAGCGAATCTTCTCGGACATTCTTTGGGTGGAAAAGCCGTGATGCAGTTTGCAATAAAATATCCGGTGAAGGTAGAAAAATTAATCGTTGTAGATATTTCTCCGAAAGCGTATCCACCGCATCATCAAGGAATTTTGAAAGCTTTGGAAAGTGTAGATTTCGAAAAAGTAAACACGAGACAAGAAGTAGAAGAGATACTTCATCAATATATTCCTGAAAAATCCGTCATTCAGTTTCTTGCGAAAAACCTTTATTGGAAAGATGACAAAAAACTCGATTGGCGTTTTAATTTGAAAACTTTATCCGAGAAATATTCTCAGTTTGTTTCTAATGCAATTAAATTCGGAGTTTTCACCGGCAAAACTTTGTTTATTTCCGGTGCTAAATCTCATTATATTTTACCTCAAGATGAGTTTCTGATCAAGCAACAATTTCCCAATTCTTCGGTGGTAAAAGTGGAAAATGCGGGACATTGGGTTCAGGCTGAAAATCCTAAAGATTTTGCTATGGTGGTGAAAGAGTTTCTCCTTGAGAAATAGCAAATTTTTAAAAAATATTTATGATCTTAGTTACAGGTGCAACAGGAATTGTCGGAAGTGTAATCGTTTTGGAACTGCTGAAACGTGGTGAAAAAGTGCGCGCGACCAAAAGAAATTCCAGCAACATCGAAGACGTAAGAAAATCATTTGGTTACTATACCGAAAACCCCGATGAATACTACGAAAAAATAGAATGGATCGATGTCGATTTTGATGATATTTTCAGCTTGCAAAACGCCATCGAAGGTGTAGAAGAAGTTTACCATTGTGCGGCAAAAGTAGATTTTCATCCCGGTTCTCAGCGCGAAATGTATCATACCAATATTGAAGGAACCAAAAATCTTTTGTTTGCCTGTAGTGATTCTTTGGCGAAAAAATTCTGTTTCATAAGTTCCGTAGCGGTTCTTGACGGTTTAAATGAAGCTCGAGAACTCGATGAAAACTCCGATTATAACCCTAAAATAGATCATTCTGCTTATGCGATTTCCAAACATTTTTCTGAAATGGAAGTTTGGCGCGCTTCGGCGGAAGGTTTAAATACAGTTATCGTAAATCCCGGCGTTATTCTCGGAAGTGGAAATTGGAGCAGAAGTAGCGGTCAATTATTCGAAAATCTTTCGAAATCCTACACTTTTTCCGGCGGAGCATCCTACGTTGATGTTCGCGATGTGGCGAAAGCTTCAATAGAATTAATGGACAAGAATATATTTGGCGAACGGTTTATTTTGGTTTCCGAAACCAAATCTTATCGCGAAATGGGAACTTTGGTCAGAAAAAAGCTAGGAAAACCTTCTCCGAAAATCATTCCCAAATTTCTGCTGAATTTTGCTCATATTTTAAGTTTTCTTTTCGGATGGATTTTTCCGACACTCCGAATTGTGAATAAAGTCAATATAGAATCTGTTTCAAATACGACGCCAATTTCAAATAAAAAAATCACTGAAAAGATTGATTTTCAGTTTATTCCTGTGTCGGAAAGTGTAGATTTTCATTTCAAAAATTATGCTTCCGAAAATATTAAAAGTTAATCAATGAATCTTGTAGAATTTCTAAATCCCAATACCGAAAAATTCAATTCGAAACCAGCAATCGGATTCAAAAAAGCCGACAAATGGAAGGATTTAAGCTGGCGCGACTTTCAGAGAATGGTATTCAAAACAGCCAATGCACTGAAATCTTTAGGGATTTCCGCTGATGATAAAGTTGCCATTTATTCTGATAATTCTGCGGAATGGATTGTTTTCGATTTGGCCATTTTAGCTTTGGGTGCGGTTACCGTTCCGATTTACTCCACCAATAATGGCGAGCAGGCAGAATATATCCTTAAAGATTCTGGTTCGAAAATTATTTTGGTTGGGAATCAGGAACAATACGATGCTGCATTTTCAATTTTAAATAAAGAGGAATCGCTTCAACAGATTATTGTAGCGAAAAAATCCATTTGGATTAAGAAAGACCGAAGCATTTACCTCGAAGATTTTATTAAAAAAGAAGCTGAAACCTTTGATATTATTTCGAAAGAAGCGGACGATTTAGCAACCATAATTTACACGTCAGGAACGACAGGTGTTCCGAAAGGAGTGATGCTTTCGCATGGAAATTTTACCGAATGTTTTCAGGCGCATTTCGACTTTTTTAAGTTTAAAAATTTTGAAAATGAAGTGTCGCTTGCATTTTTACCACTTACCCATGTGTTCGAAAGAAGTTGGACTTTGCTTTGTTTGTACGGTGGAGCAAAGGTTTGTTTATTGGAAAATACCAAATTAATTGCGCATGCTTTAACAGAAGTAAAACCGACAATGATGTGCGCAGTTCCCAGGTTTTACCAAAAAATTTATGCCGGTGTAAACGAAATGGTAGCGAGTGGATCCGAAACGAAAAAGAAAATTTTCAATTGGGCAATCAAAACCGGAAGCGAATTGGCGGAATTGAAACGGGAAGAGAGACAGGTGCCACTTAGTTTACATTTTAAAAATAAAATTGCTAAATTTTTGGTTTTCAATAAAATAAAAAACAAAATGGGCGGCAGATTATGGTTTATGCCTTGCGGTGGTGCATCCGTTTCACCCGAAGTCACCCGCTTTTTTGATGCTTTAGGTGCTCATATCACTGTTGGCTACGGACTTACTGAAACTACCGCGACACTTACAGCATTTCCATTTACCCAATATCAACATGGGAGTGCGGGAATTCCGCTCGGAGATACACAACTGAAAATAGGAGAGAACAACGAAATTTTGGCCAAAGGAAGCGGAATTATGAAAGGTTATTATCAGCAACCTGCGGAAACCGCTAAAGTTTTCACTGAAGATGGATGGTTTAGAACTGGTGACGCGGGAGTAATCGATGAAAAAGGAAATCTTACCATTACCGATCGAATCAAGGATTTAATGAAAACTTCCAATGGAAAATATGTAACTCCGCAACCGATTGAAAATTTGCTTTCCAACAACAATTTTATTACTCAAGCCATGGTTGTAGCCGAAGGAAAGCCGTATGTAACTGCATTGATCATTCCAAATTTTGATGCATTAAAAGAGTGGATTGAAAAGATGAATATTCCCTTCACCAATTGGAAAGAAATCGTGAATTCCGAGACGGTGAAAGAGTTTTACCGCTTAAAAATTGATGAGATTCAGAAAGGACTTTCCGGCTTTGAGAAGGTTAAAAAATTCGTTTTAATGCCTTCGGAATTTGAAATAGGAACTGGCGAAATAACCCCTACTTTAAAAGTGAAAAGAAATGTAGTGCTCAACAAATATGCTGCACTAATCGACCAAATGTATGCGTCATAATCGCGCTTTATAATTATTTAGAAGTTTTTTTAAGATGAACGAATTTTCAGAACAAAGACCATTCAACATTACCAATCAAAAAGTTTCCGCTACGTGCCCTTCCAATATCGCTTTGATCAAATATTGGGGAAAGTACGAACCGCAAATTCCAGCAAATCCGAGTATCAGTTATACTTTGAACAATTGCAAAACCAATACAGAAATAGAATTTTTGGCCGATGAAAAATTTAGTGTTCAAACTTTTTTGTCGGGAAATGAAGAACCGAAGTTTGCCCAGAAAATTGAAAAATATTTTCAGAAAATTGAAGAATATTTACCGTGGATTTTGAAAGGGAAATACATCATCAAAACTGAAAACACCTTTCCTCATAGTTCTGGAATTGCAAGTTCGGCGTCTGGTTTTGGTGCGATTGCCAAATGTTTGATGGATTTGGATGAGCAATTTTCTGGGAAAATGAACGGAGATTTCAAGCTAAAAAAAGCGAGCTTTTTGGCGAGATTAGGAAGTGGAAGCGCTTGCAGAAGTCTTTATGAAGGTTTGGTGGTTTGGGGGAAAACAGAAGAAGTTGTGGAAAGTTCGGATTTATTTGCGGTAAAATATCCGAATGAGGAAATTCATCCAATTTTCAAGAGTTTTAATGATTGGGTTTTACTCATTCACGAAGGTGAAAAATCGGTAAGTTCTACTGTCGGGCACGGTTTGATGAACACGAATCCTTATGCTCAACGCCGATTTCAAGAAGCTCATGAAAATTTCAAAACATTAAAAAGTATTTTGAAAAATGGTGATTTACAGCGGTTTATCCAATTGGTTGAACACGAGGCATTGACGCTTCACGCGATGATGATGATGAGTGAACCGGCTTTTATATTAATGAAAACCGGGACTTTAAATGTAATTAATAAGATTTGGGAATTTAGAAAAAAAACAGCTCTTCCTTTGTTTTTCACCTTAGATGCAGGTGCAAATGTTCATCTTTTATTTCCGGAAAATTCGGATTCGGATAAGATTCAGGAGTTTATCGTAAAAGATCTTTTACAATTTACCCAAAACAATGGTGTAGTAAAGGATGTGATGAGATTTTAGCAACCGAGAGAATTATTTTTTCTCGGTAAATTTGCTTAAAGTATGCATCACAAATACCACCAAAATACCGATAATTCCTGCAGAAATTGATAAAATGAATTTAGCATTTTCTTCGTGCCAAAATCCCAATTGCCATTCCATTACATAAAGATTGAAACCGATAAAGATGACGAAAAGCGCTAAAAATATTTTATAAAAAAGATGCATTTTTTGTGAATTTAAAATTTAACATAAGTGCTGAAAAGTTGCGCGAAGTTGGCAGTAAACAGCTTAATTGATATCGCCAATAAGATGATTCCGAAAACTTTTTGCAAAACTTGAAGTGTTCCGTCGCCGAGTTTTCTTTCGAGCCAGTTGGCTGATTTCAGCACCAAATATACGAAAATTGTATTGAGAATAATGCCACAAATGATATTTATATCATGATATTCAGCCCGCAATGAAAGGGTAGTGGTAAGTGTTCCAGCGCCGGCTATCAAAGGGAATGCAATGGGAACAATCGATGCAGATTTTGCTTCGGAATTTTTCTGAATTTCAATACCGAGAATCATTTCCACCGCAATAATGAAAATGACGAAAGCACCGGCAATCGCAAAGGAATTTACATCGACGCCAATAAATTTTAGGATTTTGTTTCCAATGAAAAGAAAGGAAATCATCAGGATTCCCGATACAATTGCAGCTTTTTCGGATTCGATATGACCGAATTTTTGTTTTAAACTCACAATAATAGGGATTGAACCAATGATGTCGATCACGGCAAACAGTACCATCGTAGCGGTAAGCGTTTCTTTCAGGGAGAAAAATTCAAACATAATCAGGAATTATTAATTTCGTAAAAATATAAAAAATAAATGATTATTTTCTAATTTCGGTGTAGATGCTGATAATTCTTTTCAAAAGTTCTTCAATTTGCTCTTCTGAATGATACGGTTTATACTTTTCGATTTGGATTTGCTCCGAAAGTGCGCGGTATTGATCTGCTAAAATTCGTCCTTTGTGATCTTCTAAATATTTTCTAAACTCAGATTCTGTCGGAGTTTGAAAAGATTTTTTTACATCATCCTTTAATTCATCATAAGTCGAAAAGAACTTCTCAAAATCTTTTTCCTCAACTACTTTTTTCAAATATTCGGCGTGATCTTCAAACTGATGGTTCATTTTAGCACGGAGCTGCGCTTCTAATTCGGCTATGGTAACGATTGATTTTTTTTCTTCTACGGTTTTTTCTTTTCTCTTAATTTTCTTTTTAACCAATAAAAACATTGAAAAAAGTGCCGCCATCAATGCTAAATTTCCGGCAACAATTTTCCAATTGATTTTGTTTTTATCTTTAATTTTTAAATTTTGAGTTTGCAAAACCGGAGTATTTACCGTTTCCAGAACTGAATTGGTGTAATCGTTGACCTTCTCCAGCGTGGTTTTGGAATCTACAATTTGTTCATGGGTTTTTACATTAAGAAGAACCGATTTTGAGCCTAAGTCTACATATTTTCTTGCAGAAGGATCGAAGAAAGAGAAACTTTCGAAATCTACTGAAACTGAACCTGGTTTTTTAGGAATCACAACATAATCTGCAGTGATGTCGCCCGAAAGTTGATCATTTTGAGCGGAAGTTTTTGAGGTGATTTTCGGAGGAAAAGAAATATAGTTTTCTGAGCGTACAATTTTCGGCAAATGCAGGGTACCGAAATTTCCGGTACCACTAATTTTCAATGAAATATTGACTGGTTTTTCAACTTCAGGTGTTTCTATGGGGTTTTTGTTTGCAACATTAATATCGAAATTTCCCACAGCATTCCTGAAATCTTCAGGCATTCCAGAAGGTAATTTTTTCACATTCAAAGCGATGCGATTTGATGAAATTTGGTGATCTTTTATTGGACTTGCTACGTTTGCCACAACCGGATTTAATTCTACCCTTCCGGATACCGTAGGGAAAATCATAAAAGCACCGAGAACTTGCGACGCCATACCTTCGCTGCTTTCGATTTCGGATTTTGAAAAATGAATGGGTTTAATCCGTGCATTGTGCTGATGTGGTAATCGTAGTTTCCCTACTTTTCGAAAATTATTATAATTGCGACTATGAGCTCTAACAACGGCTACCGTAGGTTCATTTTTATAAACCTCTTTATCCTGAATGTCAATCGTGAGATAGACATCATTTGCTGGCGAATTATCAGCAACCGAAGATTTTTTTTCATTATCTCGGACATTAATTTCGAAAGGTTCTGTTTTATATATTTTTCCATTAACGGTCACTAGCACGGAACCAAATTTCAGTTTTCCACTTTGTTTCGGAGTCAGGGACAACTGATAAACCATCTGATTAATGATGTCACCTTTTTTGGCATCCAAAACCACGGTGTTCTGCTCGGAAGCCGATCCTAGAATTTCAAATTTTGATAAATCGGGCATTCGCAAAGGAGTTTCCTGCTGCATATTTTCACCGGCAATTTCCAGCAAAACAGTAAGGTTAAAACGTTGATTTACTTTAGCATCTTTAACTTCAGAAATGGCCAAAGTGACCTGTCCGTACGCAAATACGGTACAAAAAAGTAGAAATATGTGGAGTGCGTTTCGTTTCATTACCAGTCCTTTTCGTTGCTCTGTGGCATCGAATAGGAATTTTTGTTGAGAATCCGTTTTGCGGTTTCTCTTTCTTTGTTTTCTACACGGTTAAGAATGGAGTTTTCTAAATCTTTCGGCAATTTACCGTCATTATCGTTATTGTTTTTGTTGGGATCGTTTCCTTCGCCTTCGCCCTTATTCTGTTGGCCACTTCCGGCTTGGTTTTGTGGCGTATTTCCCTTGTCATTACCCTGGTTTTCTTCCTCATTCTCGTCTTTTCCTCCACCTCCGGAATTGTTTTTTTGCTTTTGCTTTTCCTGTTTTTCTTTTTCTTTCAGCATTGCAATTTCATAATTCTTACGAATCGATTCGTTATAGGGGTCTTGTTTTAAAGCTTTTTTATAAAGTTCCGCAGCTTTCTCGGAATTATTGGTTTGCATGTGAGCGTTTCCTAAATTATACAGAGCCGCAGCTTTATCGGGAATGGTATTGGCAAGTTTTTCTGCCTTTTCATATTCCGCTTTGGCTTCTTCGTACATTTTTCTTTTGTAAAGAGAATTTCCCAAATTGTAGTGTGCGGTAAAATCTTTCTCGTTCAGTTTTACAGCTTCCAAATATTTGGATGAGGAGGTTTCGTAATTTTTTTTATCAAAAGCTTTATTTCCTTCGTAAACCAAGGTATTATAGTTCTCTTGTGCCGAAAAAAATGAAGAGATGAAAAAGAAGAAAGACGCCAAAAAGAGTAGATTCCAGTTCATTATCTGCAAAATTATTCCTTTAATTGTTAATAACGCCAATGTAAATTGTTAAATTTCGGTTAAAAAACCTCCAAAATTGCTGATTATTAGTTAAATATTAAAATCTTTTTTGGGATTAAGGAACAAAATGAGCACAAATAAAAAGATTGAAACTCCGAGAAAATATTGATAATAATGAATTGCATTTTGAGATTTTACCACACTTTCGGAAGATGAACTGCTTTTTCGCAAACCATCAATGATTTGCGAGGTCGCGTTTTCCAAATTATTACCGTCAACATACGTTCCGCCAGTTGCCGAAGCGATATTTTTCAAAGCATTGGATTGTCTTTTAGAAATTACAGTTTGCCCGGATAAATCGGTTTTGTAACCCATTAATTGTCCAAAAACATATTCGGGAATTGGAGCGCCTTCTTCGGAGCCAATTCCTACCGAAATTATACTAATTCCTTCTTTGTTTGCGAGTCGAATAGCTGCTTTTTCATTGCCTTCATTGTCTTCGCCATCGCTTAGTAATACTACTTTTCTTGAACCTTTTGCAACATTTTTAAATTTATCGGCAACGGTAGTTATTCCGTTCAAAAAATCGGTACCTTGAATTTTTATAATATTGGTTTCAACACCTCCGACATAGGTTTCAGCAGCAGTGAAATCGGTGGTTAATGGCATGATCGAGGTAGATTCGCCTGCAAAAACCACAATTCCCACTTTGTCGTTGGTGAGTTTTCCGATGGTATTGATGATGATGTTTTTAGCTTCATCGAGGCGGTTGGGTTCGATATCTTGTGCATTCATCGAGTTGGAAACATCGAGCAGAAAAATCACATTGTTCATTTTCTGTTTGGAATTTATTTCTTCGGAGCCGCCCAATAAATCGACGATGGAAAGAATCAGAAATAAGGTTCCCAACAAATAAAGTACAGGTAAAATCTTCGAAAATCCTTTTTCTTTTTCAAACATATCTTCCTGGAATCTAGCTTCTGCAAACGTATTTTTTTTACGGTTTTTCCACTTTACATATTGAAATATGATGATTCCAAGCAGCGGCAAAAGCAACAGCAAAAGTAAATACCAATAATTTCCTAAATACCAATTCATTTTTTATAGATGAGCGAAAATCTACGCTGCTTATTAACTTAAAAATTTATAAAAAACCCAACGCAACAGCGCATCGAGGAGCAAAACTCCCAATGCTATCCACAGAAAAATCCTGAAATATTCCTGATAATTATAGAGCTTGGTAGATTTTAGTTCTGTTTTTTCTAGTTGATTAATTTCGTTGTACACCTCCTCTAAACTTTGGTTGGAAGTTGCCCGAAAATATTTACCGCCGGTGGTTTGCGCGATCTCCCGAAGAACAGGTTCATCAATTTTTACTTCTGCTTCGGTAAAAATCAAGTCGCCGAAAATATCATTCGCAGTAGGCATCAGCGCGTATCCGTTTGTTCCAATTCCTATTGTGTAAACTTTTATATCATTACTTTTTGCAAGTTGTGCACCCACTTGAGCAGGCATTGCGTTTTCAATCGTGTTGACGCCATCGGTCATTAAAATAATGATTTTCGACTTCGCTTTACTGTTTTTGAGATGACTAACCGCCACGGAAAGTCCTTCTCCGATTGCTGTTCCTGGCTGCAACTCTAGAGAATTGAGTCCGCTTAATTCTTCCAGCAAAACCGCATGATCGGATGTTACGGGAACTTTGGTGAAAGCTTCACCAGAATAGGCAACAAGCCCGATTCTGTCGCCGGGTCTTTTGTCCACAAATCTTTTGGCAATCGCCTTCAATGCGGTAAGTCGGTCCGGTTCCAGATCTTTTGCAAGCATACTGAGGGAAACATCCACCGAAAGCATAATATCAATTCCTTTATTATCGTCCTGGTCTTGAGAAATCGTGAAAGTTCGAGGTCGTGCAATGGCAATAATCAAAGCGGAAAGGATAATATATTTCGAAATTTTAAGGAAGAATAAAACCAATAAAATAGTTTTGTTTTCCTCCATATTTTGAGTGGAAGGCACGCGGATTCCCGGTCTTTTCTCCTTGCGAATATCTAAAATAATTAGCGGAATAAACAGCAAAAACAGCAACAAAAACCACGGGCTGTAAAATTCGAAATTGAGAAAGTCAAGTGTCATACTCCGGTTCTTAATTGTTCTGCTTCCAAATCTTTCGACGATCTCTTTACAAAGTTCCTTATTTCTTCATAATCTTTTTCCATCATGGTTTGGTCTGGGAATGTTTTGGCAAATTTCACCAAATCTCCGCGAAGAAAAATGTTTTCAACGATTTTTTCATTCTCCTGCGAAATGGTGTTGTTAAGTTTCATCACATCAATCAAATCGTCTGTTAATAACACATCTGCCGGAATTTGGTATTGCTTGGTGATGAATTTTCTGGTAATATCAATCAATTCTACATAGAAAGATCGGTAGTCGCCATTTTCAATAAATTTTTTCTTTTTTAAGTTTTCCAAATCCTTCAAAGTTTGGTTGGTGGTGACAATTGGCGATGCTTTTCGGCGTTTTGCGTACTTCACTAATTGATAAATAATGAAAATTAAAGCAAGAAGAATTAATGCTCCTAAAATGTACCATTTGTAAAGTTGCCAATAATCTGCTACCTCGAGTTTTACCTCTTTATTTTTCATAATATCATTAATCTGATCGCCTTTTTGGGCGGTATTGATTACGTCAATTTCATATGGAATGGTATGATAAATTTTCCCTGCGATTTTGAAATCCAAAGCCGGAATGGTAAATTTTCCTTCTTCAAAAACCTGAAATTCAATGATTCTTTCGTACACATCAGGTTGTTTGCTGATGCTGTCTTTAATTTCTTCAAAATGAAAAGGTAGCAATTCATTTTGCGGTGCAGCAGCCACATCCTTCCCCTGAAGATTGGAAATAGTAATGCGGAAAGTGCCCACTTCTCCTAAAGCCAGCGTGTTTTTATCGATTTTGGAACCTAAGGTCTGCGAAAATGCAAGAATACTTAGGAAGGTGAATAGAATAAAAAATATTTTTTTCAAAATGATTTTCTGTTTATTTAAAGCCAAAAAGGCATTATCTTTTTCTGAAATATTGATAAAGAAATTTAGAGTAATCTTCACCTGTATTAATGTTCATGAACGTTGCTGACGAGTTTTCGAAATCTTCTTCTAAATTTTTTATCCTTAATTTTTGTTTTTCGGCAAAATCGTAGCGCCATCGTGCGTTGGAAGTGTTTGCCCAAACTTGTTTTCCGGTTTCGGAATCTACGAAAAGGGCGTAACCAACATCTGGAATCTCGTTATCTTTTTCATCGAAAATCCGCATTCCTAAAAGTTGGTGTTTTTGGGATGCCACACGGAGAATTTTCTGTTCAAAATCGTCCTGAAAATCAGAAAACATAAAAACCATTGATTTTTTCTTGAATATTCCCATCATATATTCCAAAGCGACATCAATTTTCGAAGGTGCTGCGACATAATTAGCGGTTAAAATATTGCTGATAATTGCCAAAATATGCTTTCTGCCTTTTTGTGGCGGAATTACTTTATACACTTTATCCGCAAATAAAATAAGTCCAACTTTATCATTGTTTCCCGCTGCGGAAAATCCTAAACTTGCTGCGATTTCTGCAACAAATTCACGTTTCAACTGCGTTTTCGTTCCGTAATCCATCGATGCGGAAATATCTACCAAAAGCATCATCGTCAGTTCCCTTTCTTCTTCCATTACTTTCACGAATGGTTCGCGGAACCGCGCAGTTTTATTCCAATCGATTCTCCGGATTTCGTCGCCAAACTGATAGGGGCGAACTTCGGAAAATGTCATCCCTTGACCTTTGAATGCGCTGTGATATTGACCCATCAAAGTAGCTTCCGACTTTTTTTTGGTTCGGATTTCTATCTGCTTTACTTTTTTTATGATGTCTTTGATCTGCATGGTTCTTGCCACGTTTTATTTGAATGAAATTTTAAGGTTTCCTAAAATTCCACACTTACATTAATCCATTCATCGTCGAATTTTGTGGGGTATTTTTTATAAAATTCGATAGCGTTTTCGTTCCAATTTAAAACTTGAAAAACCATCCCCGTATATCCATTGTTTTTTCCGTGTTCCAGAGTGGCGTCAAACAGTTGTTTTCCGATGTTTTTTCCGCGCATTCTTTCGGTCACAACAAGATCTTCCAAATAAAGTCTTCGGCCTTTCCAAGTAGAATATCGATCATAATAAAGCGACATTCCTACAATTCCACCATCGATTTCCGCTACGAACGCTCCCCAAACCGGGTTGTCTCCGAAGCCGTCGTCTATAAATTGTGCTAGAGTTAAAGTAACCTCGTTTCCTGCTTTTTCGAATATTGCAAGCTCATGGATGAGGTCCAGCATCGCCTTACAATCTTTTTTCTCCGCTTTTCTTATCATGTTTTTATTAAGGCGCCTGTATTTTCGATAAAATTCTTTCTACTATTTCGTCGGCAGTAATTTCTTCCGCTTCTGCTTCGAAGCTGAGGCCGATTCTGTGACGAAGGACATCTTTTGCAATTTCTTTCACATCTTCAGGAATCACAAATGCGCGATTTTTCAAAAATGCCATTGTTCTTCCCGCGATTGCCAGATTGATCGACGCTCTTGGTGATGCACCGAAACTGATGTAATTTTTAAGTTCTGATAAGCCGTATTTTTCAGGAAAACGAGTGGCAAATACCATATCGAGGATATACTTTTCAATCTTTTCATCAAGATAAATTTGGTTGATCAGTTTTTTGGCTTCAAGGATATGGTGTAAAGAAATCACCGGTTTGATCTCGGGTTGATGCGCTGTAGCAATCATTTTCATGATTTTTCTTTCGTCCTCGAAATCGGGATATGTAATGGTGCATTTCAGCATAAATCGGTCACTTTGCGCTTCTGGCAAAAGGTAGGTCCCTTCTTGATCAATAGGGTTTTGTGTGGCAAGAACCAAAAATGGTTTTGGTAATTCCATTGTTTCATCGCCGATGGTGACTTGTTTTTCCTGCATCGCTTCCAATAAAGCCGATTGTACTTTGGATGGAGCACGGTTAATCTCATCCGCTAAAACAAAATTCGCAAAAATAGGTCCTCGTTTTATGGTGAAATCATTGTCTTTGATGTTGTACATCATCGTTCCTACGACATCGGCAGGAAGTAAATCTGGCGTGAACTGTATTCTTGAAAAATCACCTTGAACCGCGTCCGCCAAAGTTTTGATGGCCAAAGTTTTTGCCAATCCAGGAACACCTTCCAAAAGAATATGGCCATTTCCAAGAAGACCGATTAATAAACGATCTACCATATATTCTTGACCAATAATTGCTTTGTTGATTTCTTGCTTTAATAGAGAAAAAAAGTAATTCTGTTCTCTTACTTTTTCCGTGAGTTGTCTGATATCTTCCGCCTGATATTGTTCTGACATAGTTTTTGTAAAATTTAAAGTGTAAATTTCTAATAATTACGGGGATCAATCAACACAATTGGTGCCAATTTTGAGTTAAAGTTTTGTTAAAACCGCGCTCATAAACAAAAACAACACGAGCTTTCGCAATGTAGTTTTGTCTTGTTCAGTTTATTAACCTATTTTTGAAGATTAAAATTAAGCATCAATGAATTACCATTTTCAGGCACACCGCCAGGTTCGCAGAAATCTGCTGGAAATTCTGCAATATACTTCTCATCAGGACCTCATGTTGATTCCCGATGGTTTTAATAATAATATTTACTGGAACATCGCGCATGTGGTTGCTACTCAGCAGCTTTTGTGTTATTATCTCAGCGGAAATCCTTTCCGGATTGATAAATATTGGATTGAAACCTATAAAAAAGGAACACTTCCGAACCTAAATGTTGAGCAGTCTGAAGTTGATGATTTGGCTTTTCTGCTTACCGAAACTTCGAAAATATTAATGAAAGATTACGACGCTGACTTTTTCTCGGATTACACACCTTATACTACAAGTTTTGGTTTGGACTTGAAGAATATTCAGGATGCGATTATCTTCAACAATATGCACGAAAGTTTGCATTATGGTTATGTGATGGCACAAAAAAGAGCCATCATCGGAGAGAAGTTCTAAAAAAATATTATTAACAAAGGAATAACCAATTTTAAGCTGGGTTATTTCTCATCCAACAGATACAATGAAAGACGACTTTATATTTGGTTTACGCCCGGTGATTGAAGCCATTGAGGCGGGAAAGACCATCGATAAAATATTTTTGCAAAATGCACTACAAGGAGAAATTTATTTCGAGCTCAAAAACTTGCTTTCCAAACACAAGATCCGACCCAATTATGTGCCGGTAGAAAAACTAAATCGTTTTACCAGAAAGAATCACCAAGGAGTAGTGGCATTTATTTCGGATGTTCCTTTCGAAAAAATTGAAGATGTTTTGCCGCAACTTTTCGAAGAAGGAAAAACTCCTTTTCTATTGATGTTGGATCGCTTAACGGATGTTAGGAATTTCGGAGCGATTTGCCGAACTGCGGAATGTGTTGGAATTCACGCGATTATTTTGCCTGAAAAAGGAGCAGCGCCAATCAATTCTGATGCGATTAAAACTTCAGCAGGAGCGATTTATAACCTGAGAATTTGCAAAGAAAAAAATCTCGCTCATACAGTGGATTTCTTGCAACAATCAGGAGTTCAGGTTTTTGCTGCAACAGAAAAAGCAAATCAATTGATCTATGATGTCGATTTTACACAACCGTGCACTATCGTTATGGGAAATGAAGAAACCGGAATTTCAAAAGAAGTCCTGCATCATTCTGATGAAAAAATAAAGCTTCCGATAGAGGGTAAAACCCAGTCTTTAAACGTATCGGTGGCTTGTGGAGCGATTCTTTATGAAGCTGTTCGCCAAAAAATTAGCAACGCAATTTAGTTTTTTGTCTTTGCCGATGAGCATCAACTTAAATTGAAAAGATTTTTTACCTTTATCTAAAAAATTGAATGATGCGGAAGAGTACGGCCCTAAAAAGTGATGTTCGGAATCACGTGAAAGAAATAATTCTCAATAAAATAGAAAAACTCGAAAAATTCATCGAGTTTACGTTGGATGCGAGCAGAGACATCAAAAAAACACCAAAATACGACAGCATTCGAGAGGAAATGCAGGAGGAAATTTACCAAATGCAACGGCAGCTCGTGGCGCTGAGAGATTTGCAAAAAAATATGATGCGAGTTCTGAACAAACCTACCGAAATAATTCAGCTTGGATCAATGGTTTTTACCAATAAAGCAAGGTTTTACATCTCTGTATCTTTGGGTGAGTTTTTCTTTGAAGGAGATCGTTTTTATGCGATTTCCGAAGAAAGTCCGATGGCTAAAATTATGTTTGGTAAGAAACCCGGCGACTCATTTGTCCTTAATAACATCTCGCAAACCATAGAAAGTGTAATGTAATTTTTTTTTCAAATCTAATAGAGCTTTTTTCACGGGAAAAGCATTCAAATAAAAATGGATAAACCAGCAGTATTAAAAGAAATAATCGAAAGTAGACGGAGTATTTTTCCTAAAGATTATCTCCCGGAAGATATAGAACCAGAAATTCTGGAAGAAATTTTGAATTCAGCTAGTTTTGCACCCAACCACAAGCGGACAAAACCATGGAGATTAAAGGTTTTTAAAGGAGAGGAGAAAAACAATTTAGGTCAACATCTTGCAGCTATTTATAAAAATACCACCGCCCCGGAAGTTTTTCTTGAGAAAAAATACCTTAGTTTCATTGAAAAAGTAGCGCAAGCAAATGTAGTTGTCAGTATTTCGGTGAATTTCAGTGGTTTGCTTCCGGAATGGGAAGAGATTGCAGCAACGGCAATGGCGGTTCAGAACATGTATCTTACTTCGACTGTTCATAGGGTAGGTTGCTATTGGAGTTCGCCGGGAATGATCAAATATCTTGATGGATTCCTCGGACTAGAGGAAAACCAAAAATGTTACGGATTATTTTATTTGGGGAAAATCTAAAGGAAATGTAACTTTTTTCTAAAGACTTAGACTGATTATGAAACATTTAATCAAGAAAAATCAAAGAAAAAATGGAAACATACGGTTACAACAATCCTGGATCTCAGCAGAATCAAAATTTCAGTAACGGAAATTATCGTTCCGAGAAAAAACTCGCCGCAGGGCTTTTGGGAATTTTATTAGGAACTTTTGGAGCTAATAAATTTTTCATGGGCTACATCAACGAAGGAATTATTCAAATGGTTTTAAATATCATAACCTGCGGAGTTGCAACGGTTATTCCTTTTATTGAAGGGATTATTTACCTTACGATGAGCGACGAGCAGTTTGATAGGACTTATGTTCAGAATAAAAAAGCTTGGTTTTAAACACAAAAAAATCTTTCAAAATAATTTGAAAGATTTTTTTTGAGAAAGAAATTTTTATTATTGGTTAAGCAAAATAGCTGCTTCTTTGGCTGCATAGGTGAAAATCATATCGGCACCGGCTCTTTTGATGCAAGTTAGACTTTCGATGATGGCTTGGTCATTATTCAACCAACCGTTTTGTACAGCGGCTTTTAGCATGGCATATTCTCCGCTTACGTTGTAAACCGCAATCGGTAAATCGATAGATTCGCGAACCTTGGCAACAATATCTAGATAAGGCATTCCTGGTTTGATCATTATGATATCTGCGCCTTCTGCAACATCCTTTAAGACTTCATCCATCGCTTCTCGGGAATTGTGGAAATCCATTTGATAGGTTTTTTTGTCTTTTGGAATCTCTGAGTTTTCCTTCGGGGCGGAATCTAACGCACTTCGGAAAGGTCCATAAAATGAGCTTGCATATTTCGCAGCATAACTTAAAATGCCGACATCGGTGAATCCACCTTCTTCCAGGCCGGTTCTGATTGCGGAAACACGGCCGTCCATCATATCACTCGGAGCCAAAATATCTGCACCAGCCGCAGCAAGCGAAACCGACATTTTTACCAAAGCTTCGTTTGTGGCATCATTATCAATTTTTCCGTTTGCGATAATTCCGTCGTGGCCGTAAATAGAGTAGGGATCTAAAGCGACATCAGGCATCACAACCATTCCGGGAACAGCGTCTTTTATAGCTTTAATGGTATTTTGCATCAATCCGTTTTCGTTCCACGATTCTGTTCCTTTATTATCTTTCAGGTTTTCAGAAACTTTCATGTAAAGATTTACCCCTCTTACCCCTAATGCGTATAATTCCTGACATTCTTTTATGGTTAAATCTAATGTTCTTCGGAATATCCCTGGCATCGATGGAATGGGCTCTTGTTTATTTTCGCCTTCCATGACGAAAATTGGCATTACTAAATCATTGGTCGTTAAAACGGTTTGTTGAACTAAAGCTCTAATAGAAGGATTGGCACGCAATCTTCTATTTCTGGAATATATGATCATTTTTGGAATGGTTTTTGAGTTAGAGTTTGCAAATTTACTTATAGTTTTATTAAAAAACTATTGTAAATAAATTGCAAATTCTTACATTTGTAAGAATATATATAAATATATAAGTTCTATAAGGTGAAAAAATTATTATTTTCTTTAATTTTTATCGGTAGTTTAACAGTTTTTTCGGAAAAATTTTCCGCTCAATCTGTTTTTAGAGAACCGGTTACTACATCTCAAAAATCTGACGATGGAGTTTTGGTTGCGTATCCTAACCCGGCGAAAGATTTTATTATTGTAAAATCAAAAGACAGCGATTTAAAAATTAAATCGGTTACCTTTTATTCGATATTAGGAATGCAGGTAGCGGAATATGCAGTAAATATGCATTCCGGAGAAATTCGGTTGGATAAACTTAAACCTGGGAAGTATCTGATGCGATATACCATGAGCGACAATACCCAAAAGGTCACCCAAATCGTAAAACAATAAATTTTTAATCCTTGATTTTTCAAGGATTTTGTATTTAATAATGGTTTTTGAAAGGTTGCGCTAAGATTTAACTGTAAAAAAATCAGTAATTTTGTCTCATGGAAACCAGGGAGAAAATTATTATCATCGGCGGTGGTTTTGCAGGGCTTCAGCTTGCGAAAACACTTAATAATAAGCGAAAAAAAGTGATTGTTATCGATAAGGTAAACCATCACATGTTTCAACCTCTTTTTTACCAAGTTGCGTGCGGCCGCATCGAGCCCAGCAATATTTCTTTTCCTTTCCGGAAAATATTCCAACGATCCAGGAATACGCAATATCGAATGATAGAAGTGCAAAAAATTCTTCCGGATCAAAATAAAATAATTACTCCCGAGGCCGAATTTACCTACGATAAACTCATTATCGCAACAGGTTGCAAAACCAATTTTTTCGGAAATTCGAAGATGGAAAACCTCACTTTCGGCATGAAGGATACTCAGGAAGCAATTGCGATCCGTAATCATGTTCTACTGACTTTCGAAAAATTAATCATTCAAAGAAGACGCAGCGACGATGGGAATTGGAATATCGTTATCGTAGGAAGTGGCCCCACAGGAGTAGAATTGGCCGGAGCTTTTGCAGAAATGAAAAAGGATATTCTGCCAAGAGATTACCCAAATATGAATTTTGATGATCTGAATATCATTTTGGTAAGTTCTACAGATAGTCCACTGAGCGTGATGAGTGATGAAGCACAGAAAATGTCGGAGAAATATCTTCAAGAGCTTGGTGTGAAATTCATGAGTGGTGAAAGGGTTGTAGATTACGATGGTGATCGGGTTTTCCTGGAAAGTGGCAAAGAAATTCCTGCTAATAATGTGATTTGGGCAGCCGGTGTTACTGGAAATGTCATTGAAGGATTGAATCCTGAAATCATGGTTAGAAATCGCTACAAAACAGACCGTTTCAATCGTGTGCAAGGTTACAGCAATATTTTCGCAATAGGCGATATTGCCTACATGGAAACTCCACTTTATCCTCAAGGTCATCCTCAAGTGGCGAATGTCGCTATTAATCAGGGGAAAAATTTAGGAAAAAACTTCCTTAGAAAATCAGAAAACGAGTGGGTTGAATATGAATATAAAGATCTAGGAAGCATGGCAACCATCGGCAAACACCGTGCGGTAGTGGATTTGCCGAATTTTAAATTCCAAGGTTTTTTGGCTTGGTACTTTTGGATGTTTTTGCATTTGATGCTTATTCTTTCGGTGCGGAACAAATTGGCAGTTTTCTTCAACTGGATGTGGAGTTATGTTAACAAAGATTCCTCGCTTCGCCTGATCATCATCCCCAACAAAAAGAATAATACAGAACAATGAGAATTGATATCATAAGTGTTTTACCGGAACTGATGGAAAGTCCGTTCCGAACGTCTATCTTGAAACGTGCGATGGATAAAGGTTTGGCGGAAGTTCATTTTCATAATTTGCGAGATTTCGGTTTAGGGAAGCATCGCCAAGTTGACGACGAACCATATGGTGGTGGTGCAGGAATGGTGATGATGATTGAGCCTTTAGATCTGTGTATTTCAGAGTTAAAGTCTCAGCGAAACTATGATGAGGTGATATATCTTACTCCGGACGGAGAAACTTTAAATCAAAAAATCGCTAACTCGTTATCCATCCGAAAAAATTTGATTTTCTTATGCGGACATTATAAAGGAATCGATCAACGTGCAAGAGAGCTGCATATTACCAAAGAAATTTCTATTGGCGATTATGTTTTAACTGGCGGTGAGCTAGCAGCCTGTGTTTTGGCAGATAGCGTGATAAGGCTCCTACCAGGTGTTTTGAATGATGAGCAAAGTGCGCTTACCGATAGTTTTCAGGACAATCTTCTTTCACCACCGATTTATACACGACCTTCTGAATACAAGGGATTGAAAGTTCCGGAAGTTTTGCTCAGTGGAAATTCTAAAAAAATTGAAGGTTGGCTTCACGACGAGGCTGTAAAGATTACGCAAGAAAAAAGACCAGATCTTTTGGATTAATGCCAAAAATAATTAATTATTTTTTCTAAATTTACAATTGAAAATAATGAGAGACAAATTTGCTGATGTTATCTAATGAATCTAAAGAGTTAATTGCTTTTTACAATGTGGAAAATTTGTTTTCTCCCGATCCACCGCAGGTTCATAAGTTGGATCCTACTTTGTCTGGGCTCAGAAATTGGGATGATCGAAGGTATCAAAACAAGCTTTTCAAGATAGCTCATGTTTTTCAACTGATTCAGGAAACTGAAAACTCACTCCCTTTTCTTATAGGTCTTTCCGAAATTCAAGGACAAAAACTTTTAGATGATTTGGTTGCGATGGAACCCTTTAATTCGAATTTTGGAGTTGTGCATTACGATTCCATGGACGAAAGAGGAGTGGATGTGGCGTTATTATATGATAAAAATAAAGTAGAAATTATTTCTTCCGAACCGATAACTTACTTCTTCGAAATTGAGGATGACAACCCTTCAAACTACGATACAACAAGAGATGTGTTGTTTTGTAAGGTGAAATATTTGGGTGAAATCATCAATGTTTTTGTGCTTCATCTTCCTTCGAAAAGAGAAAAAGATGTCAATAAACCTAAGCGGGATTATATCATCAAAGATCTTCGCGAGAAAGTGGTTCAACTTATCAATCACCAAAATGTAGCGGTAATTATTTGCGGAGATTTCAACGAAAATCCTATTGACGAAAATTTAATGAATTTGCAATATGATTATAATTCTGAGAAAAAACTTATCAATCCCTACATCGATTTGTTTGAAGCTCAAAATTTCTCCACTTTTCATTATAAGGATGGCTTGCTTTTTGACCAAATAATTTTGTCGGATAAATTTTTTATCGGTGATTTTGTTTTGAAATTTAGTGAAGCGAAAATTTTTAATCATCTTAAATTGATGAGTTACGATAAAAATTTTGCAGGCAGACCCTTCCGAACTTATGCTGGAACCCGATATTTAGGAGGTTACAGTGATCATTTCCCAGTAATTACAGAGCTAAAAAAAAATAATAATATATAAAGAAGAATTGATTAAAAATGAAAAGCGCAGTACAAACAAGCTACCACTTGGATTCCGTTGATAAGGAAATCATTTATATGTTAATGGACAATGCAAAAACTTCTTTGGCGCACATCTCCAAAAATGTAGGTATTTCCACTACCGCAGTTCACCAAAGAATTAAAAAATTGGAGCAAGCAGGAGTGATCGAAAACTCTATTTCTTTTCTTAATCCAAAAAAAATTGGGTACAAAGTAGTTTCTTATATCGGGGTTTTTTTAGATCAACCGAGCCATTATCACGATGCGATCAAGGCTTTACAAAATGTCAATGAAGTGGTAGAAGCTCATTATACTACCGGAAATTACACCATTTTCCTTAAAGTCCTTTGTCGAGATAATGATCACTTGATGGAAATTCTCAATAAATTACAAAAACTGAAAGGAGTAACAAGAACCGAAACTATCATATCTTTGGAACAAAGTATTAACCGACAACTAAAAGTGTAATGAAAATTAATAATTATTTAGATTCCACCTATCTTAAAACCCCAGAACAATCGGGATTATCAGAAGAGCAAACCAGAGAAAAAGTAGACGAACTTACTCGTGAAGCGATCGAAAACGATTTTTTTGCAGTCATGATGCGGCCGAATTTTGTGAAAGAAATCAAAGAATATTTGCTCAAAAATAATTCTAACGTGAAAGTAGGAACCGTGATCGGATTTCACGAAGGAACCGCAAGTGTTGACGAAAAATATTCCGAAGCGCAACAAGCCATAAACGATGGAGCGGACGAATTGGATTTTGTAATCAATTATGAAGCCTATAAAAAAGGAGATTTAGAAACTCCGAAACAGGAATTTATAAAATGTACCCAACTCGGTTTAGAAAACGGTAAAGTGGTAAAATGGATCATTGAAATCGCGGCGCTTACCGATGAACAAATTGTTGATTTAACCAGAAATATCAGAATTTGGGCAGAAGATAATTTTAAAGCTGAAGATTTACCCAACATTTTCGTGAAATCATCCACTGGTTTTTATCCAACCGAGAACGGAAAACCTAACGGAGCAACTTTCGAAGGAATTCAGTTGATGCTTGAAAACGCAGGCGCTCTTTCTGTGAAAGCAGCCGGCGGAGTGAAAAGTCCAGAAGATGCCGAAAAAATGATTACTCTCGGAGTTAAAAGAATCGGAACTTCCTCCGCAAAAGCGTTGGTGTCCGACGATGAAGCCGAAGGAGGATATTAAAAAAAGTCTGATACAAAATTGAAAGAAATCGTGCCAATGGTGCGATTTTTTGTGTTTAAATCCTATTTTTGCAAACCATGGCAAAGAAACCCATCAAAAAACAAACAACCAGAAAAATTCATAAAGCTCGGAGAAGGCATTTTCTTCTGAGACGAGAAATTTTACTCGTGATTTTAGCTGTGGCTTTAGTTGGAACTGGGTTTTATTTAAAACAGAAAATTGCGTTTTATTACGCAATGTATTTCAATAAATTTGAGCATAAGAATTTGTCCAATTCCGAATTCGAAGAGCAACGAATCAACCGGATTGTCGAGGATTATGTGGATAAAACTTTTGGTATCGATATGTCTCATTACCAGCGAAAAGAAGATATTCAATGGGATAGTTTAAGCATCGGAAATCGCGCTGTGCCAATAAAATTTGTGATTTTACGGGCAACCATGGGAAACCGAAGTGCCGACAAAAACTTTGATGAATTCTGGTCGCTTGCAAAAAAACACAATTTCATCCGTGGTGCGTATCATTTTTACCGAGCCGATGAAGATCCTGTAATGCAGGCCAATAATTTTCTAGAAAAAGCAAAACTAGAGGAGGGAGATTTGCCACCGATTTTAGATATCGAAAAAATTCCACGCCGAAAATCCAATGAAAAACTCATCGAAGATTTGAAAATATGGTGCCGAATTGTAGAAGAAAAATATGGAGAAAAGCCCATTATTTATAGTTATTACCATTATCACAAAGATTTTTTGGAGGGCGAATTTGACGGCTATCCGCTTTGGCTAGCCAATTATAACGATGTGCCACAACCTACACCCACGGGGATCTGGGATTTTTGGCAATTCACCGAAAACGGAATTGTATATGGAATCAACACCAAAGTTGATCTGAATGTGTATGACGGAAGTCTTTGGTCGCTGAAAAGTTTGACGTTAGATTAAATCCGATTTCTATTATTAATGAAAAGCAAGTGTATAGTCGCTTTTTTGGTGACTATTCATTTCTGCTCAAAATTCAGTACTTTCGCAAAAATTCCAAATTCTGATGAACTACGTTTCCGCTGAAAATTTAACAAAATCCTATGGCTTAAAAGTCTTATTTCGTGACATCACTTTTAATATCAACGAAGGTGACAAAATAGCGATTGTGGCAAAAAATGGTTCAGGAAAATCAACTTTATTGAAAATTTTGATGGGCAAGGAAATTGCCGATTCCGGAAATGTGGTGATTAACAAAGATATTCAGGTAGTTCTTTTCGATCAGGAAATTGATTTTGAAGGTGATCTCAATGTAGAAGAATTCATGATGACCCTAGATTCTCCACCGATTTTGGCTCTTAAAAATTACCATCACGCACTTCATACCGAGAATCCCGATGATATGGAAAAGTCCCTGGCTGAGATGGAAATTCATAAAGCTTGGGATTTGGAGAATGAAATGCGACAAATCCTTTCCCAGCTGAAAATAACCGATTTGGAGGCGAAAATGAAAACGCTTTCCGGCGGTCAAATAAAAAGAGTTGCTCTCGCCAAACTTTTGTTGGAAACCCGTGCCGAACATCGTCACACGCTTCTGATTATGGACGAACCTACCAACCATCTCGATGTCGATATGGTGGAATGGCTGGAAAACTATCTCTCCAAAGCCATGGTAACTTTACTTTTGGTAACACACGACCGATATTTCTTAGATGCTGTTTGCGACACGATCTGGGAAATGGAAGACAAAAATTTATATATTCACAACGGGAGTTATGCGACTTATTTGGAAAATAAAATGATTCGCGAAGATAATTTAAATTCCACCATCGATAAAGCCAACAACCTATACCGAAAGGAATTGGAATGGATGCGCCGACAGCCGAAAGCTCGAACCACCAAATCGAAATCTCGAATTGACTCCTTTTACGAAACCGAAAAAATAGCAAAAATCGATACCAGAAAACAGAACCTGGAATTGGATTTCGAAATGAAACGTCTCGGAAAGAAAATCCTGGAACTGAAAAACATCAGCAAAAGTTTCGGCGACAAACTTTTAATCAAAGATTTTTCATATCAATTTCAGCGTGGAGAAAAAGTAGGAATTGTTGGGAAAAACGGAGCTGGAAAATCTACTTTACTTAATATTATTCAAGGATTTGAACCTTACGACAAAGGTGAAATCGAAACCGGAGAAACCATCAAATTCGGATATTTCTCTCAGAAAGGTTTACAATACAAAGAAGACGAGCGTGTTATTGATTTTATAAAAGAAATTGGTGAAAATTTTCCTTTAGCCAATGGAAGAACCATTTCTGCATCTCAGTTTTTGCGATTATTTCTTTTTGATGATCAAACCCAATATTCACCGATATCTAAACTATCGGGTGGGGAAAAGAGAAGACTGCATTTGATGTATATTCTTTATCAAAACCCCAATTTTCTGATATTTGATGAGCCTACGAACGATCTCGATCTGCCGACTTTAACGGTTTTGGAGAATTTTCTATTGAATTTCCAAGGTTCACTGATTATTGTTTCGCACGACAGATATTTTATGGACCGAATTGTAGATCATATTTTAGCTTTCGCAGGCGACGGAATCATCAAAGATTTTGTAGGAAACTTCTCGGAATATCGCGAAAAGAAAAGCCAGGAAAGTGGAAAAAATCAACCGGAAGTGCGACAAGAATCTATTAAAAACGAAATTCCGGCTGCTTCTGTTTCTACAGAAAAACCAGTTGCGAGCAAAAGAAAATTGTCTTTCAAAGAACAACGCGAATTAGAAATGATAGACAAGGAACTTCCTGTTTTAGAAAAAGAACGCGACGAAATTCTGGAAAAACTGAACAACGAAACCGATTACGCAAAAATATCGGTTTATTCAGCGGAATTGGAGCGGATTTCAGGCAAAATGGAAGAAATGGAAATGCGCTGGCTGGAACTACAAGACTAAGTTATTTAATACAAAACTAATTTCTCCGTATGGAAAATCAACAAAAACTGGAAGCCAAATATGGTTTGTTTACTGCTATTGCGATGGTCATCGGTCAGGTGATTGGCTCCGGAATTTTTTTCAAAGTTGATGATGTTCTTACTGCTACACAAGGAAATATTTTTGCAGGCCTTGTAGGTTTAGTAATCGTCGGGTTCAGTGTGATTTTCGGTGCGATTTCGATGGCAAATTATGCGGAATTGCTTCCAAAAGATGGGGGAATTTTGAACTATGTAGAATATCGTTTTGGGAAAAACGCGGGATATTTTGTTGGCTGGATTTATATGAGCTTGTTTTATCCCTTATTAACCGCCGTTTTGTTCATGGTTTCCGGGATTTATATTGCGCATTTCGCAGCGGAATTTTTGCAGTTTCAACCGACGACTTTACATTTTGTACTGATCGGATTTGTGAATTTGTTGATCTTTTTCATTTTTAATATTTACAAACCGAAAAGCAGTGGAGTTTTCCAGCAATTAACCACGGTTCTGAAGGTTCTTCCACTTATTTTTATCGCTTCTTTGGGAATTATCAGTTTGCTGAAAGGCGATGTTGCGGAAGCGAACACTTTTTCCTATGCTGCAAAAAATGTGAAGGAAAACCAATCCTTGTTGGTTTTGATTGCGGCGAGTTTTATTCCCATTTCGTTCGCATTTGATGGTTGGTATGTTGCGACTCAAATTTCTGGAGAGATCAAAAATTCAAGAAAAAATCTTCCGAAAGCGCTGATTATAGGAACTATAACGGTGATGGTGATCTACATTTCGTATTATATGGGAATTGTTTTTGGAATGAGTGGTGCTGAAATTATTGCTTTAAAAGACACCTATATTACTGAATTTGCGAGAAAAATCGGCTCAAATCTAGGAGCTTTGGTCATGCAGGTTTTCATTATCATTTCGGTTTTAGGAACGGCGAACGGATTGCTTTTAGCGACCATTCGGGTGCCATATCAGTTTTCGAATCTTGAAAAGTCTAAGAAGTTTTTTAACCTCAATCAAATCAATCCGAAAACGAAAATGCCGTTAAACAGTGCTTTTCTAGGTTTGGCAATTATTGCTGTTTATCTTATTATTTATTACATTACCACTACTTTTCCATTTTTCACCGAGCGGAATTTTGATCTTTCGGCGATACCGATTGTATTTATTTATTTGGTGAATACTGCACTTTTCTTCGGGTTGTTTAAGCTTTTAAAACAAAATGTCTTTTCCGGAAATCATTTTTTCAAGTCAACGATGGCTGTAATTGCAATATTGGGGACTTTCACGGTGCTTTTCGGAACGGCCACTTCCCCGAATGGAAATTCCTATTTTCTAGTGACTGTTGTTTTTGTTCTTGCGGGATTTATCTTCATAAAGAAAAACTGATAAAAATCAGTTTAGGTTAATCTTCTTCATTTCAATGAGTTCTGTTCTTTATAGCGAACTTATTTAGAATTATTCAAAATAAATTTGGGCGAATTGGAAGCGTTTTCTATATTTGCCTCGTTATTTTAATTCATTCTAAATAAAAACTTATTAATGAAAAAGCAAATACTATCTGCGAGTTTTCTTGTTGTTGCGTTCTCAGCACAAGGACAAATGAAATATGAACCAATAAGTGATACTTTAAAGATACAATTGATTGAGGATATCAGTCTTCATAAAACCGGTAACCCGAATGTTGCAAAACCATTGTCAACCAAATCGAATCTTACGGTAATGGAAACTCCACAGCCGATTGCGATTGTTACTCACGAAATTATCGAACAGCAACAAGCAAAGCAGTTGAGTGACGTTTTGCAAAATGTAAATGGTTTGTATATTACTTCATCAAGAGGTAATTCCCAGGATAGTTTTGGTGGAAGAGGTTTTAGTTTAGGAAATGATAATATCTTCAAGAATGGAACTCGTGTAAACAGCGGCGTTTTTCCTGAAGTTTCCGGCTTGGAAAGAGTGGAGGTACTGAAAGGAGCCAACGCAATGCTCTACGGAAATACAGCTGCAGGAGGAATTATCAACATGGTGACTAAAAAACCAAGATTCAATTTTGGTGGATCGGTAGGTTTCAGTGCTGGAAGCTGGAATTCCTATAAACCTACGGTTGATTTCTATGGCCCGCTTACGGATAAGGTGGCGTTCCGAGTGAATGGTGCTTATGAAACTGCGGATAGTTTCCGCGATCAGGTTTCTTCTGAAAAATATTATTTCAATCCTTCGTTTTTATTCAATTTAGGTGAAAAATCCCAGTTGATTGTGGAAGCAGATTATCTGAGAAATGATTTCACGCCAGATTTTGGGATTGGTGCGATCACCAATGCTGATTTAAGCTATTCACTGAACGATAAAGTTGGCAGAAATGTGTTCTTTGGGACCGATTGGCAATATCAAAATGTAGAACAAGCTTCTACCAATATTACTTTTAACCATCAGTTGAGTACCAATTGGACTTTAAACGCGGTAGCTTCTTATCAAAATTATACCAAAGATTATTTTTCTTCGGAGCGCGTGCAATGGGGTTATATTAAAAATAATGCGGCAGTGGATCCTACTCGTTTGGCATGGGTACGTCCTTTCAATAAAACATATAATGAGCAAAATTACGGATCTGCTCAGTTTAATATTAATGGTGAATTCAATACCGGGAAAATTAATCATAAAGTATTATTCGGTGCAGATGCCGATTATAGCCAAGCTGACTCTTATGCATATACGTTGAGTGCTACCAACAATGTTCTTTATTTGGATGATGCTACCACATGGGGGAATGTAGCAATGCCATCAGCAACTGCAAATAATAAAAATCGAATAAATACCAGAAGAGTTGGAGCGTATGCGCAGGATTTTATCAGTCTTACCAAACAATGGAAGGTGATTGCAGGTTTACGTTGGTCTTACATTGAAAATATGCCAACGATAAACACCAAATTTTCGACAGGTGAAAAGAAATTGTTAGACAACACAGCAACTTCGGATCAGGCTTTTTCACCAAAAGTAGGTGTGGTTTATATGCCGAATGAAAATATGTCTGTCTTTGCAACCTATACCAATTCGTTTGCAGCAAATTCCGGGGAAACTTCTTCAGAATTGCAATCAATCAATACTACGGGAACCGCAGCTGAGGTTTTGTCACAAGTGCAAAGTATTTCAAGACAAGGGATAAAACCAACCACCATTGATCAATACGAAATCGGACTTAAGAAAAATATTTGGGATAATGCGTTAGCGTTTAATATTTCCTTGTATCAAATCGATTACAATAATTACTATCAAAGCTATTGGTATCAAAACGCTTCGGGAGCAGTTGTGACTCCAGATTCCAATTTGAAAGAATTTGCAGGGAAAATGCGCAGCCGCGGAGTAGAAGTGGATATCACCGGAAATCCTACTAAAAACATATCGATTATCGGAGGATTTTCTTACAACAATTCTGTTTATCTAGACACTCCCGAGAAAGGCTATATTGAGAAGCAAAGACTTGTTCGAACTCCTGCTACCACAGCGAATGCATCTGTATTTTACAAGTTTACTGAAGGCACCATCAAAGGGTTGAAAATTGGAGCAGGCGCATATTTTATCGGAAACCGATTGGCAGGTTGGAACGATACCAAATCCACAGAAATTACCAGAAATGGTGTGTCCAGAAGTTTCGAGTTGGAAGATTATGTTACCGTAAATGCAACAATCGGTTACGAATGGAGCAAATTTTCCCTACAAGGAAAAATCGGGAATATTTTCGACACAGAAAATTACAATGTACATGAAAACTATTCCGTAAACCCGATTACTCCTAGAAACTACTATTTTACTTTAACGTACAAATTATAGATTCAGATTAAATTTTTTTTGAGAAAAGAGTGGAGACCTTTGTTTCCGCTCTTTTTTGATGAAAAAATCTTTAATGATTACAATATAAAATGAGATATTAAGAAAAAAATATTATCTTTGCAACCTTATAATTAATCGGGACGAGTTCCCACAAAATCAAACATTTATGTCAGTAAAAATTAGATTACAAAGACACGGTAAAAAAGGAAAACCTTTTTTCCACATTGTTGTTGCAGATGCAAGAGCGAGAAGAGATGGTAAATTCATCGAAAAAATCGGGACTTATAACCCAATTACAAATCCTGCGGTTATTAATTTAGACGTGGATGCAGCTGTAAAATGGTTAAACAATGGTGCACAACCAACCGATACTGCAAGAGCAATCCTTTCTTACAAAGGTGCACTTTACAAAAAACACTTACAAGGTGGTGTTGCTAAAGGTGCTTTCTCTGCCGAAGAAGCTGATAAAAAATTCGCAGCTTGGTTAGAAGAAAAAGAAGCGGCAGTAAAAAACAAAAAGGAATCTTTAACTAAAGCCCAAAAAGAAGCTAAAAATGCAGCTCTTGAAGCAGAAGCTAAAGTAAACCAAGCAAGATTAGACGCTGTTGCGAAAGCAGAAGCTGATGCGAAAGCGGAAGAAGAAGCTAAATTAGCGGAAGAAAAAGCTGCTGCTGAAGAAAAAACAGCTTTAGAAAATGCTGCTGAAGTTGTAGGAAGCGCTGCTGCTGCTGTAGTAGATACAGTTGCAAACGTTACGGAAAAAATTGCTGATGCAGTTGCTCCTAAAAATGATGCAGATGCAGAAGGAACGGAAGAAGCTCAAGCTTAATTCTATTCTGTAAAATAATCTTACAAAATAATCGCAAAGACGCCTTTTTGGCGTCTTTGTTATTTTAAAACCCTTTATATTTGCAATATATTATGTAAAATCATGTGGTCTTTCCAAGACTTTCTCTGAAATTACAATGCATTAATTATTAATAAAATGAGAAAAGAAGATTGCTATTTCTTAGGAAAAATCACCAGAAGACATGGTCTTCATGGAAATGTTTTTCTTAAGTTAGATACAGATCAGCCCGAGATGTACGAAAAACTAGATTCCATATTTGTGGAAATCAACGGTTTGCTGGTTCCATTTTTTGTTGCTAAACAATCCTGGAGTAAAGGTGATACGCTGATCATATCCTTTAAAAATTCTACCGAAGCTTTGGTTGAACAATCATTAGGAAAAGATGTTTATATGCCACTTTCTACTTTGCCTAAACTTACCGGAAACAAGTTCTATTACCACGAAGTTGTAGGTTTTGAGATTAGGGAGGAAGATGGCAAAAGTTGCGGAACAATTGTTTCCATTAATGATCAGACTGCGCAACATTATTTTTATTTGGATTTTGCAGGAACACAAATTATTATCCCGATTATTAAAGATTGGATATTGGAATTAAACCGCGAAGAAAAATACCTCAAAATGGCTTTGCCGGAAGGTCTGATGGATGTTTTCCTAATTCCATCTAAAAAAGATGAATAATATTTTAGGCCGTTTTTAAGTAAATTTTTTGATTTTTTTTGAAGAAAAATACATTAGGAATTTCAAGAAAAAAACGCACGCTATCAGCAAAAATTACGCCAAAATTTATTACATTTGTATTAATTGTTAAATAATAAAAGACGGAAATCCTATTTTCCGAATGATATATAAAAATTGAATGTCAGCAATGAGAAAGACGATTAACGAATTACTTTCAGATTATAAAAAAGTTTTACATCACGATATAACCGTACAAGGCTGGGTAAGAGCATTTCGCTCCAACCGTTTTATCGCTTTGAACGATGGTTCCACGATCAATAACCTGCAAATTGTTGTAGATTTTGAAAAATTTGATGAAAATATTCTGAAAAATATCAGCACTGCTTCTTCCCTGAACATTGTTGGGGAGGTGGTAGAGAGTCAAGGAGCTGGCCAAAATATTGAAATTATCGCTAAGAAAATTCAAATTTTAGGAGATAATTTTACAGAAGAAAGAGATAAAACCATTTTGCAACCCAAAAAACACTCGCTGGAAGTTCTTCGTGAGCAAGCGCATTTGCGTTTTCGTACCAACTTGTTTGGAGCGGTTTTCAGAGTGAGAAGTGCAATAAGCTTTGCTATTCATCAATTCTTCAACCAGAATCAGTTTTTCTATATGAATACCCCGATCATTACCGGTGCTGATGCGGAAGGAGCGGGAGAAATGTTTGGTGTAACCAATTTTGATCTGAACAATATCCCCCGAGACGAAAACGGAGATATTGATTTTGAGCAAGATTTCTTTGGTAAAAAAACCAATCTCACAGTTTCCGGCCAGTTGAATGTTGAAACTTCAATGATGGGCTTGGGAAGAGTTTACACTTTCGGGCCCACTTTCCGAGCTGAGAATTCTAATACAACGCGTCACCTCGCTGAGTTCTGGATGGTGGAACCTGAAGTAGCATTCAATAATCTTGAGGATAATATCGATTTGGCTGAAGATTTCTTAAAATATGTGATCGGTTATGTATTAGAAAATTGCAAAGACGATTTAGAATTTTTGGATAAGAGATTTGCCGAAGAACAAAAACAAAAACCTGAAAAAGACAGAGCTTCCGAAGGTTTGATCGAGAAATTGGAAAACGTTATCAAGAAAAGATTTAAGAGAGTTTCTTATACGGAAGCGATCGAAATTCTAAAAAATTCTAAAGAAAACAAAAAAGGCAAGTTCCAGTTCCCGATTGAAGATTGGGGTGCTGATTTGCAAAGTGAACACGAAAGATATTTGGTTGAAAAACATTTTGAAAGTCCGGTAGTTCTTTTCGATTATCCGAAAGAAATTAAAGCGTTCTACATGAAACTCAATGAAGATGGGAAAACTGTAGCAGCAATGGATGTGCTTTTCCCAGGAATCGGGGAAATAATCGGAGGTTCTCAAAGAGAGGAAAGATACGACGTTCTGAGCGAGAAGATGAAAACCATGAATGTTGATGCGCACGAACTGTGGTGGTATCTCGATACCCGAAAATTCGGTTCGGTTCCCCATGCAGGTTTCGGTCTTGGTCTTGAAAGATTGGTGCTTTTCGTAACAGGAATGACGAATATTCGTGATGTAATTCCTTTCCCAAGAACACCAAAAAATGCCGAATTTTAGCAAATAAAACTCAATAAAACTAGTAAAGTTCATTCCAAATTAAAAACAAAGAAAACTGTACATTAACCCAAAAAAGGAAAAATAATTCCACAAAATGCTGAAACAAAATCTACAATTAAAACTCGGGCAAAAACTCGCGCCACAACAGATCCAACTGATGAAGCTGATCCAGCTGCATACCTTGGAATTTGAAGAAGAATTGGAGCGCGAACTTGAAGAAAATCCGGCACTGGAAAAAGTTCAGGAAGAAACAAAAGAGGACGATTATGCATCTTTGGATGAGGCTTACCAGGACGAAGGAACTGAAACCATCAGTACCGATTTTGATGTGGATGAATATATTTTTGATGATGAACCAGCCTATAAAACGGCTTCAAGTAATTATTCTGCGGACGATGAGGAATTTGATAATGAATCGCTTCTTACAGAAGGGCAATCCTTATATGATTATCTTCTGGAGCAAATTAATCTCTGCAATATCGAAGGTGAAGACCTGAAAATTGCAGAATATTTGATAGGAAATCTCGACAACGATGGGTATTTAAGAAGAGAAATCAAACAAATTGTTGACGATTTAGCCTTCTCACAAGGAATTTATACGACCCAGGAAAAAGTGACCGATATTCTTGAAAATTATGTTCAGAAACTTGATCCGCCAGGAGTGGGAGCGAGAAATCTTCAGGAATGCCTTCTGTTGCAAATTGAGAAAAAAGTAAGCGCAGATAAGGCTGTGATTTTGGCAGGAAATATCCTGAGAAATCAGTTTGATGCTTTGACCAATAAGCACTACAATAAAATAATTCAGAAATATGACATCGAAGAAGAAGATTTGAAAGATGCGTTGGAAGTGATTTCGAAACTATCGCCGAAAGTTGGAGGAAATTTCGATACACAAACCATCACCATTAACCAAGAAATCATCCCGGATTTTGTCATTCAAATTAAAGAAACAAAAAATGGACAAGTAGATGTGATTCCTTTATTAAATAGTAAGAATGCACCTACACTGAGAGTTTCGGAAGAATACAAAGACATTCTTACCACCTATTCTCACGATAAAAAATCTGCTGATCATAAGCAAGCAGCACTTTTCATCAAGCAAAAGTTGGATGCCGCGAAATGGTATATTGATGCCATTAATCAACGACAAAATACTTTGTTGCAAACCATTTCCGCAATTGTGAAACTGCAGAAAAATTATTTTATCACAGGTGATGAAAAATCTCTGAAACCAATGATTTTGAAGGATGTTGCAGATATTACCGGGTTTGATATTTCTACAATTTCACGGGTGGTTAAAAGCAAATATGCCGACACACCGAACGGAATTGTTTATTTGAAAAACCTTTTCTCCGACTCGTTAACCAATGATGATGGCGAGGAAGTTTCAACAAAGGAAATTAAAAATTATCTTCAGGAAGTCATCAACAACGAAAACAAAAGAAAACCGCTGACCGATGATGCCTTGGTGGGCCTCTTAAAAGAAAAAGGGTACAATATCGCAAGGCGAACCATTGCAAAATACCGTGAACAGCTTAATATTCCGGTAGCGAGATTAAGGAAAGAGTTATAAAAAAAAGTCAGAGAAATCTGACTTTTTTGTTTTATTGCTGCTGCTGATCTATTTTCTGCAATTCTTCCAGGTTTTTGCTTAAGCGCTTCAGCAGGATACCATATACGATTCGATAATATACCCAAATCAAAATCACACTGATGGCCATCATTATAACAGTTCCTACCAGAAAGCCAATTAATGTGGGATTGTTGAGGTGAATATTCTGTTGTGATATTATCTTAAAGGTGAATGCGGTAAGCACAATCGTAAATAAAATGATGAGAAAGATATTGGTTAATATGAAAAGATTAACCGTTGTTTTAAAATTGATGATTTGTAAAATAAGTTTTTTAAGGTTCGATTCAATATTGATTCTACGGTAATTCTGGAAAAATTTAACTACAAAAAAAGCAGTAAGCACAAGACTTATGACTTTCATGCTTAAAAAAAGATTTGAAAAACCATTTTGAAGACTTATCGAATTTTTTACGCCAAGTTTTTCCATAATACGGATAAAACTATTGTTGTCGTTCCCGATAAAAGCGTAATAAAGATTCAAACAGAAAAACACGGAGAATTCCGCAATACAAATCCAGAGGATGTACTTCACATAGTTTCTGGATGATTTGTTCAGCATCGCTTCTATGTCGGTGCTGTTATATTTTGGCGCAACAATCTGTTCCTGCCAAGTTTTCTTGAAATTATCTAAATCAAATTCAGGCATGTTTTTCCATTAATTGTTTTAAAGTTTTTTTCAGTCTGTTCATTTTCACCCGCGCATTTACTTCGGTAATTCCTAAGTTTTCAGCGATATCACGATAGGGCAAATCGTCCAGATACATCATCACGATTGCTCTTTCCACATTTGGTAGCATTTTTACTACTTTATAAAGCAAAGAAACCTGAAGCTGCTTTTCGTCATCATCATCCAAGTAGTTACTATGATGATAATCCATCAGTTCGTCAGTTTGTGGCGATTTAGTTTTTTTTCTGAAAAGTGTAATTGCTGTATTCAAAGCAACGCGATACATCCAAGTTGAGATTTTAGATTGTCCTTTGAATGAGTCGTACGAACGCCAAAGTTGTAACACAATTTCCTGAAAGAGATCCTGTTCATCCTCCAGCGAATTGGTATAGAGCCGCGAAACCTTAATAATCAGTCCCTGATTATCTTTTATTAGTTTCGAAAACTCTTGTTCTTTGCTCAATGCCAATGCGGAATTAAGTAGCGAATATATGATTTTTTTTGCTCGCAAAGATTAACTTTAGCCTACAAAACCAATCTTTTTCGGACAAAAATCCACCATTCAATTTTTGTATACACTTACAAGATACAATCTTCCGCTTCCCGCATTTTTGTTATATTTGCTTTATGATTCTACGCGGAGAAAATTTAATTAAAGAATACGGCCCGAAAAAAGTCGTAAAAGGCGTTTCAGTGGAAGTTTCACAAGGTGAAATCGTAGGGCTTTTAGGTCCGAACGGAGCCGGTAAAACAACTTCTTTCTACATGATTGTAGGTTTGGTAAAGCCCACTTCCGGGAAAATTTTCCTCGATAATCAGGAGATTACCAATGACGCCATGTATCGCCGTGCGCAGAAAGGAATCGGTTATTTGGCACAGGAAGCATCCGTTTTTCGTAAACTTTCTGTTGAGGATAACATTCTCGGCGTTTTGCAGCTCACCAAACTTTCAAAACGTGAACAGCAAATGAAATGCGACGAACTGATTGAAGAATTTTCCTTGCAACACGTTCGAAAAAACCGCGGCGACCTACTTTCCGGAGGGGAAAGAAGACGTACCGAAATTGCGCGCTGTCTTGCCACAAGTCCTAATTTTATTCTTTTAGATGAACCTTTTGCTGGTGTAGATCCAATTGCGGTTGAGGATATTCAGAAAATTGTAAGGAGTTTGGTTGATAAAAATATCGGAATTCTAATCACCGATCACAATGTGCAGCAAACCCTCGCAATCACTCATAAAACTTACATTATGTTCGAAGGAAGAATACTGAAAGAAGGTCTTCCGCAAGATTTAGCAAACGACCCGATGGTAAGGGAAGCATACTTGGGAGAGAATTTTGTGTACCAAGATATTCTCAATAAACCAAAGAAAAAATCGTTTGTTTACAATATTTGGGCAGGGAATTTCGATTCCAAACAACAACTTCAGGATTTCGTAAACGAAAATTTTGCTGGTGCCGAAAATCTCCGGGTAATGTATGGTTTCGAAGATATCAGCTTTGCATCGCTTTCCAATTCAGAAATTGAATTTATCTTTAATGAAGTGATCGACAAAAATGCTAATAACTCTTTTCTTTTCCAGAAAAAAGAAATATCGGAAGTTTATAAAAAAGACCAGGCCGAAGCTGATGCAAAAGAACTTAGCAAGTCACAACTTCACTATCTAACGACATTTTCTTACGAAGGGTAAAGCTCAAAGCATACTTTTTGTAAATGAGATATTTTACAGACAGATATTATGGCAAAACCTTTCAACCGAACCATCACCCTTTACCACATTTATCAGCAACTGATTCCCTTCATTAAACCTTATCGTTTAATGATTTACGGGACGCTTTTTCTTACTTTCTTGGGCGCTTTGATGGCTCAGGTGAATCCACTGGTTCTGAAATATACCGTAGATGAAGTCACCGAACTTACAAAACATACCGATCCTATGCAGGAAGGAATCCATGTGTTGGTGGTGATTTCCGCGATATTGCTCGGTAAGGAGTTGTTGAATATTTTCATTCAGTTCGGACAGAAATTTTATGGCGAGAAAATCCGAATTAATACAAGCAGCGTTTTGGCACAATCGGTTATCGATAAAATTTTGTTGTATCGTGTAGCCTATTTTAACGACGAAAACCACGAATCAGGGAAATTACAAATCCGAATTGACCGAGGAATAGAAAGTCTTACAAAATTAGTTCAGAACTTTTTCATCGATATTTTGCCGCTGTTTTCCAATGCAATCATCGCGCTGATCATTATGTATATGCAAAATATTTATGTAGGAATTGTTTCCACGATCGTAGTTCCCATATATTTTTACGTAAGTGCGTTGCAGGCTAAAAAATTGTCCGGAGTTCGACGCACACTCAGAAATCAGAGGGAGCAAAAAACCTCGGGACTTTTAAACCTGATTAATTCAATTATGGTGATTAAAAGTTTTGTTCGAGAAAAATTTGAAGGCAAAAAACAATTTGATCTTCAAATGCAATTAATGGAAAGTCAGCTGTTTACAAGAAGAACCAATTTTATTTATGATGGTTTGAAAACTTTCATCGAGCAATTTGGCGTGGTATTGATCATTTTGTTAACCGTGTATTTGGTGCTCGATCAGCAAATGACGATCGGTGCTATCATGCTTCATATTCTTTTATTTAATAATGTTTCTGCACCAATCCGCCAACTTCATAGAATTTATGATGATATGAATGATGCAATGATTTACGCAGAAGGATATTTCGATATTCTCAACGCTGATGAACAAAACGAACCCAACGGAAACTTTGTAAAAGAAAAACTCCAGGGAAGGTTTGAATTGAAGAATGTCAATTTTTCTTATCCAAACGGAACCAAAGCACTCAACAACGTTTCGATGCTGATTGAAGAGGGTAAAACTACAGCATTGGTCGGACTAAGCGGTGCTGGGAAATCAACAATCATTAATTTACTTTGCAAATTTTATCTTCCCGATGCCGGGGAAATTCTGTTGGATGAGGTGAATTTGAACGAGTATGAAAATACTTTTTTGCGCGATGATATTGGTTTGGTTTTGCAAAAAAATCATATTTACCAGGGAAGTATTGAAGACAATATCCGGTATGGAGATATGAACGCGACTTTCGAAGAAATAGAAATTGCTGCAAAAAAAGCTTATCTTCATGATCAAATTCTCGATCTTCCGGAAAAATATCAGCACGATGCGACGCAACTTTCCGGTGGACAACAGCAAAGAATCGCCATCGCCAGATTATTTCTGAAAAATCCGCCCATTATTTTCTTGGATGAACCCACAGCAAGTCTCGATGCGATTGCTACAGAACAAATTAAAAACTCACTCGATGCCATTAAAAAAGGTAGGACAGTGGTGATTATTTCGCATTCGCTTTCTCAGATTTTAGATTCGGATCGGATTTACGTGATGAAAAAAGGCGAAGTAGTAGAAAGCGGAACCCACGATGAATTAATCAGTTTTAATGGTACGTACCGCGAAATTTTCGATGCTTCCGCTAGAAGTTTAAACCTTGATAAATTGGTAAGTTCTTACCGCAGTTAAAATTAATTATAATTTTCTAGTACCATTTATTTATGAAAAAAATATTTCTCGTTGCAGTTTCAACTTTTGCAATCGTTTCTTGTAATAAAATTGAAGAAACCGTAAACCAAACGGTGACCATTGCAAAAGAAAAAGCACAACAAAAAGCCAACGAAACCATTCAAGAAACTGTCAACGCACAGCTAAACAAATTAGTGAATGCCCAAACTGTAGAGTTTGATAGCGTGTTTCCGAATCAACAAAATTTGGCTTTGGAACAAGTGAAGGGGCGAAAATTATCGTTTCCAAACGGCTCTCCTTTTTATGTTTTTAAATATAAAACCGCCGAAAAAGAGGCTTTACTAAAATCTTTGGTTGAACAAGCAACTACCGATGAATCGAAGTCGGAAAAGCAATTTCGGAAAGTTGATGGAGCATCCATTCTTGAGAAAATAAGTTTTTTCGAGAAATTTCTACCTGCAAACACCGTGGACATCAGTTTTTTGGACGATGTGAAAAATGACAAAAACATTGAATTTTACAAAATAACACGCTTTCCCAATGCAAGCACAGTGATTTATAATCCGAAAACGCAGATGGTTTATCAGTTTGTAGAAGTGAAAAAATAATAAAAAAATGACGGAAATTATTCAGAAAACCATCGCATTTGTGAAAGAAAAATTGGAAGGTGCAGAAGCTGGTCACGATTGGTTTCACATTGAAAGAGTGTGGAAACTTTCCCTGAAAATAGCAGAAACAGAAGGTGGAAATAGGGAAGTAGTGGAACTTGCGGCATTGTTGCATGACATTGCTGATCCGAAATTTCATAATGGTGATGAAACTTTAGCATTGGAAATTTCCGAGGAATGGATGAACTCGCTGAATGTTTCGCAAGAGGTCGTGGAGCAAGTTTTATGGATCATTAAAAATATCTCTTTTAAAAACCGTGGCGAAAGTCCCGAAAATCCACCGATTGAGTTGCAGATTGTACAAGATGCTGATCGCCTCGATGCAATAGGAGCGATAGGAATTGCCAGAACGTTTAATTTCGGAGGGTTCAAAAATAATTTGATGTATCATCCGGAAATTCCACCGAAACTGAATATGTCAAAGGAAGAATATAAAAAAAATCAAGGGACAACGGTTAATCATTTTTATGAAAAATTGTTGCTTTTAAAAGATTTAATGAATACTAATTCTGCAAAAGAAATCGCTACAGAAAGACATGATTTTATGCTGCAGTTCCTCGATCAATTCTACAAAGAATGGAATCTTACTGAATGATTTTCGAACATCAAACACATCTTTTGAACTGATTTTTTGCTGAAAAATCTTAGTTTTTAGGAAATATTCACTTTGTAATTTTCTTTATCTTTACCCATGTTTTATTTGTTTTTTCTACTTTTTATCGCGCTGTGTTTGGGATTGGTTTTTTCCATTTTTAAAAAAGGAAGATTCCGTATTGCCGCTACCATTTTCCGAATTACAGTGGTCCTAATTTCTATAGCCGTTTTCAGTTATTATTTTGTCACAAAAAGCATCAATCAGTTTCAGAAAGATTCGCTCACGGTTCAGCTCATCAACACCTTGCCTTTTCCTTTGGATTTTTATATCGTAAAGGTGAATAATGATAAAAATGCGGCCGAAAAGTACGTTACCACAAGATCAGGTAGCATTCGAACCGATTATTACCGGATCGAATATTTGGATATGAAGAATTCCGATCAGTTTTGGGTTGCGGGTTTTATGGGAAGAAAAAATATGGTTTATTTTTCGCAACATTCTGTTCCCAATAAAAATGAAGATCAGATTATAGAGATTCGAAATTACATCAACCAAAGCCAGAAACTTTCAGAAATAGCCCAGACCCAAATTGAGGTTTTGAAGTCGGAAAACATGAAAACGGCCATTTGGATTACTTTAGATTTGCTTCTGTTGTTTCTTAATATTGTTCTTTTACTTAGACGATCAAAATAAAAAAAAATCCTGCCGAAAGACAGGATTTTTTGTTGAAATTGCTTTGTTATTTTCCTTTTTGTTCTTTCAAAGCTTCCTTGTCTTTGTCGGAAGGATTCCAAACTTTTACTTCAGAATCTTTGTTGATTCCGGAGAGGATTTGCACGTTGATTCCGTCGCTTGCACCGAGTTTCACATTCACTTTCTTGAATTTTCCGTCGGGTTGTTTCACTTCTACAAAAGCAACGTCCTTACCATTTACTTTTTCATATTGAATTAAAGATTCATCCAAAAGCAAAGCATTTTTCTGTGAACTCAAGATGATTTCTCCGTTGGCAGAAAATCCTGCGCGGATATATTCATTGGTTTTGTTGAAAACATCTCCCTCAATTGGGAATTTGATGGTTCCGTTTTCATCTTTTCCTTTCGGAGCGATCATGGTTACTCTTCCAGGGAAAGTTTTGTTTTGCAAAGCTCCGATAATGATGTTCATTTCCATACCTTCTTTTAATTTACCGGCTTGTGCTTCGTCGATGGTTCCTTGGAAAATGAGGGAATTCAGGTCTGCAATGGAGCAAATTGTGGTTCCGGCGTTAAAGGAGTTTGCCTCGATAACCTGGCTTCCCACTTTCACAGGAACTTCCAGCACGGTGCCTGTTGCTTTGGAGCGGATTTGTGTAGTAGCAAGACTTGCAAGTTCAGGAGTAGCACCAGTTCTGGCAATTTGAAGATTTTTCTGTGCGGTTTGCAGCTGCTGTGTCGCGTTTTTCAATGCTTGTTGCGTAGATTGCAATTGCTGTTGAGCGGTGATGAATTCTTGCTTAGAAATAACGCCTTGGTTGTACAAACTTTGTTGCATCGCAAATTGTTTTTGCTGGTTTTGCATGTTCATTCTCGCGTTGCTGATCTGCAGATTAGCATTGTTGATTTCCTGCTGAGCGGCATTTACGTTTTGAACACTCGGAACAATTCTAATCGTTGCAACCAATTGTCCTGCAGTTACGTGATCTCCTTCATCCACCAAAATTTTATCGATAATTCCGGACATATTCGGTTTGATTTCGATTTCCTCGCGAGGAACGATGTCGCCGGTTGCCATTACTTTATCGTCCATGTTTTGCACCACTGGTTTTTTGGTAAGAAACATCTCGCTTTCCTTGCTGTTAGAGGAAACCAAATAGCTGATTCCCGATATTAAAGCAGCAGCCAGGAGTAATCCCAGAACGATATAAATTGCTTTTTTTAAAGTGAATTTCTTTTTCATGTGAATAGTTTATTTCTTTTTTTAATAATTTTTAAAGGCAAATAATTTCCAATATCATTTTCGATTCTGCTTTTCTTTCTAAATTATTCGCTTCGCAAAGCCTCTATTGGACGAATTCGTACGGCTCGCTGTGCGGGAATCATACCGATAATTAATCCCAAAACGACCATCACCGCCATCGCTCCGAAAACTTCACCATAATTGACAGTTGGGTTGTAGAATGGAAAAGTATCTTGATCTTTGGTTAAGAAATTAAGAATCATTAATAAGAAAATTCCCAAAACGAATCCCAGAAGTCCAGAAGCCAAGGTGATTACAACACTTTCCAGGAGAATTTGATTTCTTACTTCCGCGGGCTTAGCTCCCAGAGCACGTCGAATTCCAATCTCTTTGGTTCTTTCTTTTACGGTGATTAATAAGATGTTAGAAATAGCAATTACTCCGGCCAAAATCGTTAAAGTTCCCACTACGATGGTCAAAAGTTGCATCCCAGTTAAAAATCCGGTGAGTTTTTTGAATTCTTTCCCAAGATTGAAACTTCCGAAAGCGTTTGTATCTTCCGGCGAAACGTTGTATTTTTTCTTAAGGGTTGTTTTTACGCCTTCTTCTACCGTATTGAGATCCGCATCTGGTTTGCTTACGATGGCAAAGAAGCCCACTTTGTCACCATCATTATACATTTTGGTAAAGGTGGAAAGTGGTATAAATGCAGATTGGTCATTCTCCATTCCACCACCTTTTTTCACACGGAAAACGCCAATTACATTAAAGAAAATACCTTTTACATTGACTGATTTTCCTAGCGGGTTTTCGTTCTTTTTCGCATCGAAGAAGTTTTTGTAAATCTCTTCGCCAATGACGATGACGTTCTTGTTTGCAGACACATCCGCGTCGTTGAGATATCTTCCGTAGATTAATTTTTTCTGTGATATTTTGTTACCGATTGGGTAATCTCCCGTGAGCGTGTAAGTTGCTTTTTTTCCGTTTCTTGTGAAGCTTTCGCCCGGTGAACCGAAGTTTCCTCTTGAATTTTGCGGAGAAATATAATCGATTTGTGGTATTTTCTTGGTAAGCATTTCCATATCGCTCAAGTGCAGATCCATTTTTCTTCCTTTCGGAAAGCCATCGTAAGGAATAGTGGTGTTTTGAGCCCATAGAAAAATAGAATTGGTTGCAAACCCGGAGAATACTTTGTCAAAGCCATTTTCCATGCCTTTTGCAGCTCCCAAAAGCGCCACAAACAGGAACATTCCCCAACCCACACCAATCATGGTAAGAAAGGTACGCAGCTTATTATTCCGAAGGGAATGATAAATTTCTTGCCAAGTATCTATATTGAAAATGATGTTCATTTTGTTGATAATTTTTTGGTCTTCTTATTCCGATCTTAGGGCTTCAATCGGTTTAATTCGGCTCGCGCGATACGCAGGTACAAAGCCAGCAATGAGCCCGGAAATCACTAAACTGATAAATGCTGCCAGGATTAATCCCCAACCGACCGATGGATCTTTGATGAAATATTTTTCTAAATTGTCGCCAATTAAGGCTAATGATAAAACGCCTAATCCAACTCCTACAAATCCTGAAATCACTGTGATTACCACGCTTTCCTGCATGATTAATCCTACAATACTGCTCGGTTTTGCACCGATGGCTTTTCGCACACCAATTTCTTGTGTTCTTTCTTTCACGATGTACACCATGATGTTGCTGATTCCGATGATTCCTGCGAGTAATGTTCCCATTCCGATAAAGCCAACAATAAGGGTAATGATGAACAAAAACTGAATAGTATCGCCCATATTTTTGGCATTATTTCTTACAATAATTCCGTTTTCGTCCTCCGGAGAGACTTTATTTTTTGCTTTGAGTTCTTTCTGAATCTGGTCACCATATTTTATGGCTTCATCAGGCGACATTTTCGAGTCGTAGGTAACGAATATGGTGCTCACCGTATCCGAACCTTTTTTCATTTGTTGCAATGTAGTGATGGGAACGGTGATCATCCGCTCGTCCCAATCTCCACCGTCGTCAGAAAAAACGCCGACCACCTTAAAAAAACTTCCGTTGATATCTAATTCTTTCCCAATTGGACTTCCGTTTTTTATCAAATCCCGCTGCACCATTCTACCGATTACCGCTACATTTTGTTTGCGATCCATATCCATCGAATTGAGGTATCTGCCCTCGGTGAGATTTCTGTTTTCGATAATTTTTTCTTCCGGATTGGCACCACTTATTTGATAGCTACCACTTTCTTTCCCATATTTCACCGTCATATTGGTAGAATATCTTGCAGTAGAATTTTCTAGCTTTGATGGATCAGATTCTTTTACCTGTTCATAATCATCATTTTTTAGTACGATTTGCCGGTCGGATTGTAATCCGCCATAAGCGATCGAAGTTTTCCCGGTGAAGATGGTAATCAAATTGGCAGCATCTCTTGTAAAACCTTCTGTAAAGGCATTTTTCAGCCCGGTTCCAATTCCGAAAAGTACAATGAAAATGAAAAGACCTAGCGCGACTGTAAAGCCCGATAGAACCGTTCGCAAAATATTACTGCGAATGGATTCAAAAATTTCTCTCCAACGGTCCAGATCAAACATGTTTTTTATTTAGAATTAATACAATACTCTTTGGGTGATATACTCGTCACTTTCGATCAATCCGTCTTTCAGAATCACATTTCTTTTGGTTTCGGTGGCAACATCGGGTTCGTGGGTTACAATGATAATCGTTTTTCCTTCTTCGTTGATTTCCTGGAGTAGTTTCATAATATCGTAGGTCGTTTTGGAATCCAATGCACCGGTTGGTTCATCGGCAAGAATTACTTTCGGATCGGTGATTAGTGCTCTTGCGATGGCCACACGCTGTTTTTGTCCACCAGAAAGTTCGTTCGGAAGGTGGCTTGCCCATTCAGCCAGACCTACTTTTTCCAAATATTCCAATGCTTTTTGATTGCGTTCTTTTCGAGCTACATTTTGGTAATAAAGCGGAAGCGCAACATTTTCCAACGCGGTTTTGTAACCGATCAGGTTAAACGATTGAAAGATGAATCCCAGAAACTGACTTCGGTACTCGGCTGCTTTTATTTCGGACAGATCTTCAATCGGAATTCCGTCGAGTTCATAAATTCCAGAATCTTTTTCATCCAAAATTCCAATGATGTTGAGAAGCGTAGATTTTCCGGATCCGGAACTTCCCATAATCGATACAAATTCGCCTTCATTAATGGTAAGGTTAATGCCTTTCAGCACGTGTAATTTGCTTTTTCCGGTGTCGTAAGATTTATGTAAGTCTTTTATTACTAACATGCATTGGTGGAATTTGGTTTAATGATAAGTATCAATAACGAATTGTTTGTTACACCAGTAGATTTCTTTTTTTTAATGTAGGTGTTTAATTTCTTTCTGCTTATTTTAAAATGGTTTATGCGTTTTGTTTAATAGTATTTAGCGAAAATAGCTTGTTTGCAGAGGTTCAAGATTTTAAAATCAGTACCAATGCGAGGTCTGTGTGATTGTGGAAAACTTTTATGGCTTACAGTCAGAGATTTAATACGAAGACCTTTCCAGATCAGCTTCCTTTTTCTATTTTTGTGATTCATATTTCCGAAATCTAAAGAAAAAATTGGGGATTATATTGCAATTTAATTACGTGAAAACCAATTAATTACAATAAATAATGCTTTTTCCACAATGATCTGAGATTTAATTTTTTTAACACAAGTACGATATGGGAATTTTTGATAAAAGAGTAAGCTATAAACCGTTTGAATATCCGGAGGTTCTGCAATTCGTAGAAGCCATTAACAAATCTTTTTGGGTGCATTCTGAAGTAGATTTTACGGCAGATATACAAGATTTCCACTCTCAGTTGGAGCCGCACGAAAAAAACGCAGTGAAAAATGCACTTCTTGCCATTGCACAAATTGAAGTCAACGTGAAAACCTTTTGGGGTAATCTTTATCAGCACCTGCCAAAACCTGAACTTAATGGTTTGGGAGCTACTTTCGCCGAATGCGAATTTCGGCATTCCGAAGCTTATTCCAGACTTTTGGAGGTTTTGGGATATAACGAAGAATTTATCAACGTAATCGAGACTCCCGCCGTGAAAGGTAGAATCGAATTTTTAGGAAATGCCCTGAAACATGCGAACTCAGCAACTCCAAAAGAGTATGTTTCTGCTCTTTTGCTGTTCAGTATTTTGGTTGAAAACGTTTCTCTTTTTTCGCAATTTGCCATCATTTTATCTTTTACAAGATTCAAAGGGTATATGAAAAACGTATCCAATATTATTGCCTGGACCTCTGTAGATGAGCAAATTCACGCCAATGCAGGGATTTATCTAATCAACAAAATCCGTGAGGAGCAGCCGGATCTTTTAACAGAAAGCGACATCGAAGATATATATACTTTGGTAGACGAATCTATCGAAAGAGAAGGTGATATTCTCTCCTGGATTTTCGAAATGGGAGAAATTGATAATGTCTCCAAAGAAGATCTTCTCAATTTCATGAAATATCGTGTTGATGATAGTTTAAAGAAAATCAACATGAAAACCCGATACAATATTACGCCGCAACAATACCGACCAATGGTGTGGTTTGAAGAAGAAGTTTTCGCCAATTCAATGGATGATTTCTTTGCGAAAAGACCGGTAGATTATACCAAGCACGACAAGAGTATTACGGAGAACGATTTGTTTTAAAGGAGTGGCGCGAGCGAAGCGAGCGCCAATTAGAGAAATTAATATCAGGAGGAACAGGCTTTAGCCCGTTTATAAAAAATAATTTATAATCGGCTTTCGCCAAAACCTGGTTCCGGCTCAAAAGAAAAAAGACAGAACTTTCTAGCCCCGATTGCAGCGGCATCCTTTTGTGGAACGCAGTGAAGCAAAAGATACAGCGGAAAGCGGGCTGGTTTTCTGAGAATGAGAAAATCCGGTTGCTCCTAAAAAAATATAAAAATAACAATGCAGAAAGCTTAAAGCCAACTGTAAAAAAGCATACAATACATGGAAGAAAATACAAACATCTGGTGGCTGAATGAAGAGTCCGAGCAAATGCTGAACCGCGGTTACCTCCTGAAAGGCGAAACCGTAAAAGGAGCCATTGAAAGAATTACCACAGCAGCTGCTAAAAGATTATATAAACCCGAACTGCAACCTGCTTTTGAGGAAATGATTACCAAAGGTTGGATCAGTTTTTCATCGCCAGTTTGGGCCAATATGGGAACCCAACGAGGCTTGCCTATTTCTTGTTTTAATGTACACGTTCCCGATAATATCGAGGGAATCACGCATAAATTGGGCGAAGTAATCATGCAAACCAAAATCGGTGGTGGAACTTCCGGTTATTTTGGTGAACTAAGAAATCGGGGAACCGCAGTAACGGACAACGGAAAATCTTCTGGAGCGGTTTCGTTCATGAAACTTTATGATACCGCGATGGACGTGGTTTCGCAAGGTGGAGTGCGCCGTGGGGCTTTCGCTGCTTATTTGGATATTGACCACGGTGATATCGAAGAATTTTTGTCCATTAAAGATATCGGAAGTCCGATTCAGAACCTCTTTACAGGTATTTGTGTTCCAGATTATTGGATGCAGGATATGATTGATGGAGATATGGAGAAACGAAAAATTTGGGCGCGAGTTCTAGAAAGTCGTCAGCAAAAAGGTTTGCCATATATCTTGTTTACCGATAATGTGAATAGAAATAAGCCACAAGTATATAAAGATCTTGGATTGCCGATTAATGCGAGTAATTTGTGTTCGGAAATTATGTTGCCATCCAATGCGGAAGAATCTTTTATTTGCTGCTTGTCTTCCATGAACCTTGAATTGTATGACGAGTGGAAAGATACCAATGCTGTGAAACTTGCAATTTATTTCTTGGATGCGGTATTGTCCGAATTCATCGAAAAAACGGAAGGAAATTATTACTTAACCGGAGCTAGAAATTTCGCAATGCGTCACAGAGCGCTAGGTTTGGGAGTTTTAGGATATCATTCTTACCTTCAGAAAAACATGATTCCGTTTGAAAGTTTCGAGGCAACTCAGTTTAATGCAAGAGCTTTCAGACAAATCAAAGAACAATCTTTGCAAGCTTCCCAGGAATTAGCAAATATCTACGGCGAACCGGAAATTTTGAAAGGTTACGGAATGCGAAATACCACCACGATGGCAATTGCTCCAACGACTTCAAGTTCTGCTATTTTAGGGCAAACTTCACCGGGAATTGAGCCGTTTGCGTCCAATTATTACAAAGCTGGTTTGGCGAAAGGAAACTTTATGCGTAAAAATAAATATCTTGCAAAGTTGCTTCAGGAAAAAGGAATCGACAACGAAGAAACATGGAGAACGATCATGTTGAATCACGGTTCTGTACAGCATTTGACAGAACTTACCAATGAGGAAAAAGCAGTTTTCAAAACATTCAGAGAGATTTCTCCGATGGAAATTATTTCGCAAGCCGCACAAAGACAGCAATACATCGATCAAGCGCAATCTTTGAACCTGCAAATTCCATCTACAATGCCAGTGAAAGACGTGAATTATCTTTACATTGAAGCATGGAAAAAAGGCGTGAAAACCTTGTATTACCAAAGAAGTTCATCTGTTTCCAAGGAGATGATGGTGAATTTTGTGACTTGCTCTTCTTGCGAGGCGTAAACTAAAATAATCAACATTAAAAAAGCCACAGAATTTCTGCGGCTTTTTTTTTGACAAGACATTATTCTTAAAATTTCATTTTTACTTCAGCCATTTCCGGAATGTGGATGGACGTTCCAAACTCCTTATTCAAATTTTCAATGAAATAGGCAGATAAAAGAGGAGAAGACGGTTCGATTTTTTGATGAACAAAAAAATACAGTTTTTCCAAGCCTTCTTCTTTCCAAGTTTTGATGCGTTCCAACCAATCATCGAGCCGGTTGTAATCAATATTAGTATTTGCACTGACGAATCGGATGAAAGCTACCGGAGTCGTCAATCTCATGTGAAGCATATCTCTTCTTCCCGCAGTATCCACGATAATATTGGTGATTTTGAATTCCTCGAAAAGGTCGCAAATATTATTAAAAGCAACTTCATTACTGAACCACTCATCATTTCTAAGTTCTATTGCAAGCGGAATTTCTCTTGGCCAATCTTTCACGAATTTTTCAAGCCTGTCGTAATCTTTCGGTTTGAAATTATCGTGCAGTTGAAGGAAAACCATTCCTAATTTTTCCTCAAAATTGATAACAGCAGTAGCAAATTGAGTAACTGCATCGGTAATATTTATTAACCTTCGATAATGTGAAACGGTATTGGTTATTTTTGGGAAAAATTTAAAATCAGCAGGCGTTTTTTCTTTCCAGGTTTGTACTTGCTCGGGACTGGGCATTCTGTAAAACGTGGCGTTCAGCTCTATTGAATTAAATTGAGTGGCATAATACGTGAGTTCATCCTTAATGCCTTTCGGATAAAATCCTTTCATATTGGTTTTGTTCCATTGTGCAGCACCAACACAAATTTCCAGGTTTTTTGATATGGTTTTTCGTAAAATTTGGGCCGTTTTGGGATGATCTTTTGGCAAAGAAAAATCTACATTGGTCGGGTCATCAACTTTTCCAAAATTCATAAATTTAAAACTAAAATATTAAGGTAAATTTACTTAAATGTACGTGATCAAAATTATCCTTATACTTAAAGTAAAATAGAAAAAGACTCACATTTCCAAATTGCTCTTGTGGGGAAGTGAGTCTTTTTTCGGGAGATTGAAATTAAGCCAAAAACTCAATTTCTTTATCGGTAAATTTATTCTTATCAACCAGTTTGTTGATCGTTTTGATCATTTTTTTACGAAGTTTTGCGATTTTTCTCACATTTTTGTCTTCACTATAATCGAAAATATTGTCTTCAAAAGAAAAAGTATCACCTTTTTTGAAAGAAATATTATTTTCTTTCATTTCTTTCAAAAGCATAAGATTAGTCATCGTTTCCAGAGATACGTACTCGGAAATTGCAAGTTCTTTAAGTAAAACAAGAAGCTGTTTTTTATATTTTTTTTTCGCTTTCATAGTAAACATTTATATCATTGCAAGATAAGGATTTTCGCTGAGAATCTCTGTGTTTCAAACCTATTCGCTCGTTTTTTTCTATATTCAACGGCGTAAAATTTATTATCTTTGTCGTTCTGATGGATAAAAACGAACTTTTATCGCTGATTATTTTAGCGAAAAACAAAAATCAAAAATCGCAAACCAAGCTCATCAATTATTTTTGGGTGGATGTTTTCAGTTTTGTGATGAAAAAAGTTCAGGATGAGAATGTTGCAGACGAAATTACCGTTTCTGTTTTCTCTAAAGTTTTAGCAAAATTAGATCTTTACGATCCTAATTTTCAGTTTAAAACGTGGATTTTGACCATTGCTCAAAATACAGTAATCGATTATTGGCGCAAGAAAAACCGCGAAAACGAAGATTCTACCGACAACTTTGATGATTTCAAAAACCAATTTGCGCGTTCGCCGGAAGAATTGTTGATTTCAGAAGAAGATCAAAAGCAAATTTTAACCATTATCGAAAGTCTGGATTTGAACTATCAGGAAATCATAAAATTGAGATTTTTTGAAGAGAAAAGTATTAAGGAAATTGCCGACGAACTCGGTCTCACCATTGCAAACACGAAAGTGAGAATCATGCGCGCTAAAAAAGTACTCTCGGAATTATTGAAAAACAATGAGTTTGAGGATTGATGAAACCAATTTCTTAATTCGTAAATTTGTGCTTTATTTTTAAAGAAAAAGATGAACGAAACCACAATAGAAAGCCCAAACCAAAAACCCAAATGGATTCGCGTAAAACTCCCGACCGGGAAAAACTACCGTGAACTCCGCAGTTTGGTAGATAAATATAAACTCAACACCATTTGCCAAAGCGGAAGTTGTCCTAATATGGGCGAATGTTGGGGTGAAGGTACCGCCACATTCATGATTTTAGGGAATATCTGTACCAGAAGTTGCGGATTTTGTGGTGTGAAAACCGGAAAACCACTGGATGTAAATTGGGATGAACCTGAAAAAGTAGCCCGATCGATTAAATTGATGAAAATAAAACATGCCGTACTCACTTCTGTTGATCGGGATGATCTGAAAGATATGGGTTCTATTCTTTGGGCGGAAACGGTAAACGCGGTGCGAAGAATTTCACCAGGAACCACGATGGAAACTTTAATCCCGGATTTTCAAGGAATCACAAAACATATCGACCGATTGGTAGATGTAGCTCCTGAGGTGATTTCCCACAACATGGAAACCGTAAAAAGATTGACGCGGGAGGTGAGAATTCAGGCAAAATACGAAAGAAGTCTGGAAGTTTTGCGCTACTTGAAAGAAGCTGGACAAAACCGTACTAAGACAGGATTAATGCTCGGGTTAGGCGAAGAAAGAGATGAGGTTTTCCAGACCATCGAAGATATCAGAAATGCAGATGTAGATGTGATCACCATCGGGCAATACCTGCAACCGACCAAAAAACATTTGCCGGTGAAAAAGTTCATCACTCCAGAAGAATTTGACGAATTTGGTGATTTCGCGAGAAGTTTAGGCTTCCGTCATGTTGAAAGCTCGCCATTGGTGAGAAGTTCTTACCACGCTGAAAAGCATATTCATTAAACTATTTTTAAATATTTAATAAAAAAAAGCCCGGCTCAAGTATTTTTGAACCGGGTTATTTTTATAAGTAAAATTATTATCCCTTAAAATATTTTCTAAGTTTCCAAGCCATTTTTTCATGTTGTTGCATAAGGCCGGTTAAGAAATCGGAAGTACCTTTGTCTTTATATTTTTCCTCCGTATCATCAACATGTTTACGCAAAGCTTTCACAATGGTTTCGTGATCGGCTACCAATTCCTTGATCATTTGCTGATTGGTTGGGATTTTTCCTGGATTTTCAATAAGAAGGGACAATTCTGCAAATTCAGAAGTTGTTCCTACGGCAGTTCCACCTAAAGTGCTGATCCTTTCCGCAACTTCGTCAATCGCATCAGCTACAGCATCATATTGTTCTTCGAATAATTTGTGCAACTCCATGAAATTATCTCCTGAAAGATTCCAATGGAATTTTCTCAACTTGATGTAAAGTACATTTCCATCGGCCAATACGTGGTTTAGAAGATCGTTTACTGAAGTCAGATTTTTGTCCGTAATTCCGAAGTCTGGTTTCATAATAATATTTTTTTAATGGTATTGAATGATATTTAAATTTGAAATGCAGCGAACAAGAAAACGTTCGATGCGGTGTTTATTACATTACAATTTTTAAACCAATGAAGGAGTCGAAAGCGTGTTTCAGTGTTAATCTTTTCTTAAATCTCTGATAAATGGAAAATTCATTTCTATAAAAAATATTCAAAAAAAATTAAGGCGCAGATTTTGATAGGTTTTCGGAAAAATTAAATTGATGGATCTAAAATCTAATGAACCTTTTTGGTTGGTGAAAAACGGAATTTTAAATTCTTATCCTTCCTTGAAATCTGATGAAAATTGTGATGTGCTAATCGTAGGAGGCGGAATTACCGGAAGTTTAATGGCACACCAAATGATTGCGGACGGTTACAAAACAATCCTAATCGATAAACGTGAAATTGCGAACGGAAGCACTTCTGCAACCACATCGATGTTGCAATATGAAATCGATATACCGCTTTACGAATTATCGGAAATGATTGGTAGAGATGGCGCAGTGAAAAGTTATCAAGCTTGTTCAGAATCGATTGATATCCTGGAGAAACTTTCGAAAAAAATAAAATCGAAAGCTGGTTTTCAAAGAAAAAAATCGTTGTACTTCGCTTCTAAAAAGAAAGATATAGAATGGCTGAAAAAGGAATTCGACGCGAGAAAAGCTGCTGGTTTTAAGGTAAAATGGCTTGAACCTGCTCAAATTCAAAAAAAATATGGACTGAAGAATACTTTTGGCGGCATTTTATCAGATCAAGGTGCAAGTATTGATGCATTTATTTTTGCACACGAACTTTTGGCTTTTAACCTAAAAAAAGGACTCAAAATTTACGATAAAACCGAATTAAAATCCGTGAAATATCATGCCGGATTTAATGAGGTGCTGACCGATAATGAGGTGAAAATAAAAGCTAAAAAGATTGTTTATTGTAACGGTTATGAAAGCAAAAATTTAATTAAAGAAGATTTTGTACAATTGAAGAGTACTTTCGCAGCAGTTTCGGAAATTGATCAGGAAAACATCAAAAGTTTGAACAAAACACTATTCTGGAATACCGATGATCCCTACCTTTATATGAGAACAACCGATGATGGCAGATTACTGGTAGGTGGAGGCGATGAAGATTTTCAGGATCCCGAAAAACGCGATAGAATGATCGGAAAAAAAGAAAAAGAAATTTTGAAAACCTTGAAAAAACTACTTCCGGAACATCAATTTTACACTGATTTTACTTGGGCCGGAACTTTCGGTGAAACCAAAGACGGTCTTCCGTACATCGGGAAACACAGGAACTTCAGAAATTCCTATTTTGTATTAGGTTTTGGAGGCAATGGAATTACTTTTTCGGTTACTGGAATGGCGATGTTGTCCGCATTTATGAAAAATAAAAAACATCCGCTCACCGAGTTTTTTAAATTTGGAAGATAAAATTTTCAGTCGCAACGCAAAATAGAAGTTAAATACTATTTGATGAGGCAGAATTCCTTTCAATTTTATTAAATTTACATCTCAAACCTTTATATGAAAGCAGTTCTCATCACCATTGGCGACGAAATTTTGTCCGGAAATACCGTAGATACCAACTCTACTTATATCGCAGCTCAACTTAAAAATATTGGAATTGCAGTTCGACAGATTTTTACAATTTCAGATGACATTGAAACCATTAAAAAAACTTTGAAATCGGCTTTTGAAATTGGAACTCTTGTGATTACGACCGGTGGTTTGGGTCCGACAAAAGATGATAAAACAAAAATCGCTTTTGCAGAATTTTTTGAAGATGAATTGCATTTGGATGAAGAAACTTTCGAGCATCTTCGACAATTGATGACTAAAAGAAAACGCGAACATTTGTTGGAAATCAATAAAAATCAAGCGGTTGTCCTTTCGAAAGCACACATTTTTCAAAATGAAAATGGAACAGCACCTTGCCAATTGATTAGCAAAGATGGTAAAATTGCAATCTGCCTTCCCGGAGTTCCTTATGAAGTGAAACCTTTAATTCAGAACAAAATTATTCCTTATTTAAAAAAGCATTTTGCGTTGCAATACATCGCGACACGCATAATTTCGGTGGTCGATTTTCCGGAGAGTTTGCTTTCGATGAGAATTGAAAATTGGGAATTGGCGCTTCCCGAAAATATTTCTTTGTCCTATTTGCCCATCGGAAATCGGGTGAAATTGAGATTAACAGGTGTTGGAGATGATTTTCAGATTGTGGAAAATCAATTGGATAAAGAGATTGAAAAACTTCGACCATTCATTGAAGAAAAAGTAATATCATGGAATGGAAATGGAATTCAGGAAATTTTAAAAGACTTATTAACGGACACAAATCTCACCATATCTACTGCCGAAAGTTGTACCGGAGGCGAAATGGCGCGATTGATTACTTCGGTTTCAGGAAGTTCGAAGTATTTTCAGGGAGGTATTGTGCCTTACGATTATCATCAAAAAATAAAAATTCTAGGAGTTTCTGCGGAAACAATTTCGGAAAAAACTGTAGTATCTAAAGAAGTCGCTCAGGAAATGACTTTGGGTTGCCAAAAATTGTTCGGAACCAATATTTCGCTTTCTACGACAGGGGTTTCAGGACCCAATTCGGATGAATTTGATAATGAAATTGGGGTAGTTTTTTATTCAATTCGTGTCGGAGATTTTGAACAAACCAATCGACTCTTTCTTCCTCATTTAGAAAGAAATGATTTCGCGAATTTTGTTTCTCAACGAGTTTTGCAGGATTTAGTGGCGATTTTGGTGAAAGAAATGAGGTGATTATTTTATGTTCCGAGAAGAAATAAATCAATAGAGAAAACGTTTACTTAAAAGAAAAATAAATATCATTATGAAGAAAGTATTAGGAAGTTTTTTGATTCTGGCATTTCAGTTATCATTTGCGCAAGACGCTAGAAATGTAGGTTCATTTACTTCACTGAAGGTTTACAATAAGCTCAACATCACGCTTATTCCATCCAATCAAAATAAAGTGGAAACCGAAACAGAAGATGCGGAAGTTGAAACCATTAATAAAAATGGTGAACTAAAAATAAAATTATCTCCGGCAAAAATCCTTCAGGGCGGAACAATTTCAGTAAAAGTATATTACCAAAAAATCAATGATATCCAAGCAAGTCAGGGTTCATCGATTACTTCATCAGATGAAATGGACACCAATATGCTTTCGCTAACCTCAAATGAAGGTTCTAAAATCGACCTTCATGTAGATGCAGAAAAATTGAATGTGAAAACCAATTCTGGCGGTGAAGTGAAAATTTCTGGGAAAGCAGATAATCAGGATGTTGTAGTGAATTCCGGAGGGAAATATTACGGACAAAATGCAGTTTCGAAAAATACAAGTGTTACTGCAAATGCAGGTGGCTTTGCTGAAGTAAATGTTAAAGATTCGGTAAAAGCAACCACTCGCGCAGGCGGAATAATTGATATTTACGGAGATCCTGACGATCGAAAAGTAAAAAATGTGATTGGCGGAAAAATAAATTTCAAATAAAACCAGAAACCATTCTTTTTCAAGGATGGTTTTTTTATTAAGAAAATGTAACATTTAAAATTTCTTTCAGACTAAACAGTAAATCATATTTCATCAATGAAAAAAATCAACATAACCGTGCTTGCTTTTGCAGGAATCACTGCATTAAATTCATGCACCGCAAAAAATGGAGCAGCCACAACTCCCGATACACCAATTCCGCCAACAGAAACGGTGAAAGAAAATCCTGAAAAAGGTTTGGATCTCAGCACCATGGATCAATCGGTTCGTCCGCAAGATGATTTCTATAATTTCGTGAACGGGACTTGGATGAAAACAGCGGTAATTCCGTCGGATAAATCTACTTGGGGAAGCTTCAACAAGCTGGCTGAAGATACCGACAATAATTCCATGACAATCCTGAATACGCTTCTTACCGAGAAATTTGCAGATGGAAGCGAAGGCAAAAAAATCCAAGATTTGTATGGAACCTATATGAATATGGATAAGCGAAATACAGACGGAATAAATCCGATCAAAGGAGATTTGGCGAAAATTAATGAAATAAAATCCATATCGGATCTTCAGAATTATCTGATTGAAGCGACCAAGAATGGCGAAAACCCTTTCTACGGTTGGGGAATTGATGCGGATTTGAAGGATTCTAAAATGAACGCCGTCTATCTAGGAAATGCCAGCTTGGGAATGGGCCGCGATTATTACCAAAAAGACAATCCCAAAAACGCTGAGGCAATGGCAGAATACACCAAATATGTCGCTTCAATGTTAGAGGTCTTGGGTTACAAAAATTCAGCAGCGAGTGCGCAGAATATCGTGAAGTTCGAGAAAAGTATCGCAAAGACGTATCTTACCAATGAGCAAATTCGCGACGCTACCTTGCAATACAATCCGAAAACAATGACTGAACTTTCAGCTTTGGTGAAGAACATAAATCTTCCGAAATATCTAGCTGCAGTGGGCGTAAAAACGGATAAGGTAATTGTTGGTGAATTAAATTATTACAAAAATTTAGATCAATTCATTAACGAAAAAAATCTTCCGTTAATTAAGGATTATATGAAATTTCACTTGCTTTCTGGCAGTGCATCTTATCTTTCTAAGAATTTAGATGAGCAGAAATTCAACTTTTACGGAAAATATTTGAGAGGTCAGCAAGAGCAAAGAGCTCAAAATAAAAGAGGTTTCGAGTTGATCAACGGAGTTTTGGGTGAAGCCTTCGGAAAATTATATGTTGAAAAATATTTCCCGGCTGAAGCGAAATCTCAAATGGTGGAATTGATTGGTTATCTGAAGAATAGTTTCGCGGCACACATCAATACCTTATCATGGATGTCGCCTGTAACCAAAGAAAAAGCGATGAAAAAGCTCAATACGTTCACCGTGAAAGTGGCTTATCCGGACAAGTGGAAAGATTATTCTAAACTTCAGTTTCAATCTGCTGAAAACGGCGGATCTTTGTATAAAAACCTTCAGAATTATACTGCTTGGCAATATCAAAAAGATTTGGATAAAATCGGAAAACCGGTTGATAGAACAGAATGGGGAATGTCACCACAAACAGTAAACGCTTACTATAACCCATTGAGCAACGAAATCGTTTTCCCGGCGGCTATTTTGCAACCTCCGTTCTTTAATCCAGAAGCTGATGCAGCGATTAATTTTGGTGGAATTGGTGCCGTAATTGGCCATGAGATGACTCACGGTTTTGATGATTCCGGAGCACAATTCGATGCAGAAGGAAATCTTGTTGATTGGTGGACTGCAGAAGATAAAGCCAACTTCGAAAAAGCGACAAAATCCCTCGCAGCACAATACGACAGTTATGAACCCGTGAAGGGAACGCATGTGAACGGAACCTTCACCAATGGTGAAAATATCGCAGATTTGGGAGGAGTAAATATTTCGTACGATGCCTTGCAGATGTACCTCAAAGACCTCGGAAATCCTGGTTTAATCAGTGGTTACACGCAAGATCAGCGTTTCTTTATGAGTTGGGCAACGGTGTGGAGAACGCTACAAAAAGAAGCAGCATTAATCAACCAAATTAAAACCAACGAGCACGCACCGGGACTTTACCGCGCGTTTGGACCTTTGGTGAATACTGACGCTTTCTACAAAGCATTTGATGTGAAAGAAGGCGACAAACATTACAAAAAACCGGAAGAAAGAATTAAAATCTGGTAAAATACGATTCGAAAAGATTATAGATCAATCACCTTGAGAAATTCTCCGGGTGATTTTTTTTGCAGGGTTTAAAATATATTATTATTTTTAGGCAAAGAGGTAACATATCGCTTTACGCAGCGACTATTTAATGATCAATTCTAAATTTTATCTAATGAAAAAAATTTCAATAAGCATTCTTGCATTTTCAGGAATCGTTTTTCTCAATTCATGTTCGAGTAAAAATTCAGCACAAGTATCTACAACTGCACCTGAAACGCAAACCGCACATTCAACAGCCAAAGAAGAAGGTCTTAATCTTTCATATATAGACACTTCCGTGCGTCCACAAGACGATTTCTTTAATTATGTGAACGGAAATTGGATGAAAACTGCGGAAATTCCGTCAGACAAATCGAGCTGGGGAAGTTTTAATGCACTTCGTGAAGATGTGGATGTAGCTTCTTTGGAAATTTTAAATAAAATTTTATCCGATAATTTCACTCAAGGTTCTGAAGGTCAGAAAATCCAAGCGCTCTACGGAACATTCATGGATTGGGACAAAAGAAATGCGGATGGCATTAATCCTATCAAAGCAGATTTGGCTAAGATTGATCAAATTAAAACGATAGCAGAATTGCAAAAATATTTAATTGATGCCACCAAAACGGGAGATAACCCTTTTTATGCCTGGCGCGTAGGTTCTGATATGAAAAACTCGAAAATGAATGCGGTTTATTTTGGAGGTCCGAGTTTGGGATTAGGAAGAGATTATTATCAAAAAGAAAATGAAGCCAACACGAAAACGTTAAACGAATATAAAAATTATGTGGCTCAACTGTTCACTGTTTTAGGCGATGCAAAAGCTGATCAAACCGCACAGCGAGTAGTTGCTTTCGAAAAACGTCTTGCGAATGATCTTTTAACAAACGAGCAAAACCGGGATGCCAATTTGCGCTATAACCCAAAAACAGTAGCAGAACTTCCTGGACTGGTGAAGAATATCGATCTGAAAGGATATCTTTCTGCAGCAGGAGTGAAGACCGATAAAGTGATTGTAAGCGAATTGAAATATTATCAAAACATGGATTCTTGGATGAATGCGCGCACACTGCCTTTAATTAAAGAATACATGAAAGCTAGAATGATTGCCGGAAACGCAACCAATCTTGATAAAAAGTTGGATGATATCAATTTCAATTTCTACTCCAAATATCTTCAAGGACAAAAAGAACAACGCCCTATGGATAAAAGAGCTTTAAGTGTAGTAAACGGCACTTTGGGTGAAGCTTTTGGTAAACTTTACGTAGAAAAATATTTCCCAGCTGGTGCGAAAGAGCAAATGGAAACTTATATCGATTACCTGAAAAAAGCTTTCAAACAGCATATTGATAACCTCGATTGGATGTCGGATGTTACAAAAACAAAAGCTCAGGAAAAACTCGCGAAGTTCAGTGTGAAAATTGCTTATCCTGATCAGTGGAAAGATTATTCTAAACTTCAGCTCACCGCTCCAAAAGATGGGGGAACTTACTATGGGAATCTGATGAAAGTAAGCGAATGGCAATATGCGAAAAACTTGGACAAAGTAGGAAAACCTGTCGATAAAACAGAATGGGGAATGTCGCCTCAAACGGTAAACGCCTATTACAGCGGATCAAACAACGAAATCGTTTTCCCTGCAGCAATTTTGCAACCGCCATTTTTCAACTTCAAAGCTGATCCAGCGGTAAATTTCGGTGGAATTGGCGCAGTAATCGGGCACGAAATTTCCCATGGTTTCGATGATTCTGGTTCGCGATTTGACGGTGATGGAAACCTCAACAATTGGTGGACGGAAGCTGATAGAAAAAACTTCGATGGGAAAGTGGGAGCACTGGCCGCTCAATATGATCAGTATGAGCCAGTAAAAGGCAGTTTCGTAAACGGAAAATTCACCAGCGGCGAAAATATCGGTGATTTAGGTGGAGTAGCAGTGGCTTACACCGCGTTGCAAATGTATTTGAAAGATCATGGAAATCCAGGTTTAATCAGTGGTTTCAATCAAGATCAACGATTTTTCATGAGTTGGGCTACCGTATGGCGTACGAAATCTACTGAGCAATATATGACCAACCAGGTGAAAACCGATCCGCATTCGCCGGGATATTTCAGAAGTTTCGGGCCGCTTGTTAACCAAGATGCCTTCTATAAAGCATTTGACGTAAAACCAGGTGATAAACTCTATAAAGCTCCAGAAGAAAGAATTATGATCTGGTAATCACAAAAAATCACTCAATTATTTGGGTGATTTTTTTTTATTGAAACTCGAAAAAATTTTTATTCTATTTTGTATTTAATTGCTATTTTTGTTGAAATTTATATAATCAATGGAATTCCTTTCAGTAATAGATTTACCCAATTTTGCAGATCCGCAAATCTGGATCAGTTTGCTTACACTTACCTTCTTAGAAATTGTATTGGGAGTAGACAATATTATTTTTATATCAATAATTTCAGACAAATTGCCGAAAGAAAAACAGCGTTTTGCCAGAAATCTCGGTTTGGCATTTGCGATGATTTTCCGTGTAGCACTTTTGTTGATGATCAACTGGATTATCGGTTTAAAAGAAGCTGTTATCACATTACCGTGGTTCAATGAACCCGGTTCGGAATTGCCACTTTCCCTCAGTTGGAAAGATATCATTCTTCTTGCCGGAGGTATTTTTCTTATCGGAAAAAGTACTTTCGAAATTCACGGAAAAATGCAGGGGCATGATGATGCTCCAAAACCAAAATCCGGCGCTTCCGCACTGATGGCGATGGTGGTTTTTCAAATAATCCTGATTGATATGGTGTTCTCTCTGGATTCTATTCTTACTGCTATTGGATTGGTTGATAATGTTTTACTCATGATTATTGCGGTGATTGTTTCCATCGGAATTATGATGGCTTTTGCGGGACCAATTTCTGCAATTATCAATAAATATCCGAGTTTACAGATGTTGGCACTTTCTTTTTTAGTGGTAATCGGTGTGATGTTGGTTGCGGAAGGAATTCATCAGCATGTAAGTAAAAATATCATCTATTCTTGTCTTGCATTTAGTTTGGTGGTAGAAATGCTCAACATCAAATTCCGGAACAATCAGAAGAAGAAATACCTGAAACTGAACCCGGATTTAAACAAAGATTTAAGTCTAAAAGATGAAAACGAGTAAAAAAAAAAGAGTGAATTTTTTCACTCTTTTTTGTTTACAATATCAAGGTTTCCCAAGCTTTTTCAATGTTGTTTCCCTGAAGTAATTTCTGAGCTTCTCCATGCAGATTTTCATCAACGGTGAAATTTCCTTCCGGCAATTGTTCAATGTTGGCAAGCATTCCCAAATCGTTTCCCGTGAAAATTTTGCTGTATTTGATTTCGTTCGGTAATAAATCAAAACCGATTCCTTTGGTTACCAACGGTTTCGGAACTTCAAACAAATTGCTTTTATTGTTTCTGGCGTACCAATTTCCTCCTAATCTCGCCACCAAATCGAGTTTTATTTGGTCTAAACTTCCTTCATCATTCAGGTACTTTTCGTGAAGATGAATTTTAATAATTTCGCAAATTACCAAATTTCCGGCTCCTCCTTCTGTTCCTAAATGTTTTATTTCTAATACTTTACATTCGAAATTTACAGGGCATTCTTCAATAATTTTTGGTCGGATTAATGCTGCATCTTTCATTGTAAGACCGGATTTGACAAACTCGTTGACGCTTTTTCCGTACTCGGTAGAAGCAAGTGAAATTTGTTGTACAATTGGATAATTCACAATCCCAATCACGACTTCCGGAACTTCCAAAACGTTTTCTAAAGTATGTTTGGTGGTATTGTCCCGTACTCTTCGCGCCGGCGAAAAAATCACCACCGGTGGATTGGAACTGAAAAGATTAAAAAAACTGAATGGGCTTAAATTCACATTTCCTTCTGCGTCGATAGTAGATGCAAGTGCAATTGGTCGTGGTGCAATTGCCGTCTGCAGAAGGGTTTGCAATTGAAGATTGTTTAAATCCTTTGGTGAAATTGTTTTCATGATGAAATTAAATTGAAAGAATTATTTAGAAGGCAATATTTTCCCTGAAACTTCACCAAAGCCTACTCTAATTCCGTTTTTTTCAGCAAATCCACGCATAATGATGGTATCGTTGTCTTCAATAAATTTTCTTTCCTGTCCATTATTTAATTGGATTGGATTTTGGCCTCTCCATGTTAATTCAAGCATGGAACCGAAAGAATTTGGATCTTCTCCCGAAATCGTTCCGGATGCATAAAGATCTCCCACTTCCACATTGCAACCATTCACTGTGTGATGAGCTAATTGCTGCACCATATTCCAGTACATGAATTTGTAATTGCTTTGCGAGATGAGGTTTTCCGTACCATTTTCGGGTTGCAAATAAACCTCAAGATTGATGTCGTAATTCTGTTCGCCTGAGAATTTTAAATAATCCAAAACTTCAGGCTCTTGTTGCGGAGATGAAGTTCGGAAAGGGTTCAAAGCTTCCATTGTCACTATCCAAGGTGAAATGGAACTTCCGAAATTTTTCCCTAAAAATGGTCCAAGCGGAACATATTCCCAACTTTGAATATCTCGCGCCGACCAGTCGTTGAAAATCACCATTCCGAAAATAGCATTTTCAGCTTCCGAAGTGGAAATACTTTCACCCATTTCGGTATGTCTATTGACCACAAAAGCCATTTCCAGTTCGAAATCGAGCTGTTTTGATGGCCCGAAAATCGGTTTTTCGGAATCCGCCGGTTTTGTTTGACCTTTGGGACGAATAATTTCGGTTCCGGAAACCACGATAGATGAAGCGCGACCGTGATATCCTACCGGAAGATGCTTCCAGTTCGGAAGTAGCGCATTTGCAGGATCGCGGAACATTTTTCCTACATTAGTTGCGTGTTCTATACTGCTGTAGAAATCGGTATAATTCGGGATATGAAGCGGCATCATCATTTTCACTTGATCTAAACTGAAAAAACAATCTTCTATAGTTCTTTCATCATTAGCAATTTTAGAATCTTCCAGGAGAAGTTTCTGGATTTTAAGTCTTACCGCATTCGTAACCTGTTTGCCAAGTTCGATGAATTCGTTTAAAGTATATGCTTCAAAAACATTTTCATTAAGACCTTCGATTTCATCGAAAAAACCGTAGTCGTAGAGCGTTGCCAAATCGATCACGATATCGCCAATTCGCGTGCAACAAGCAATATAATCTTTATTGAAAGCCGCAACTCCGAACGGTATATTATAGATTGAAAAATCTGAGTTTTGTTCGTAATTTACAAAAGACTTCATTTTGTTTTGTATTTTTTAAAAAAAAGGTTCAAGGGTAAAAATATGCTTTTGTCTTGAACCTTTAATGATGTTAAATTTATTTTTGATTGATGGCTGCTTCCTCTATCCATCGTTCCTTGGTGTTAATGTCGATGAGGTAAAGGAATTTTTTTTGTTTCGTCATGAGCAAAGTTTTCGTCACTGGCAACGGAATTTTAATGCCTTCGAGTTTGTCGGCTCGCATCGAAATCAAATTGGATTTCGGAGGAATGATATCGCCGGTAAAAACATTGGACGACGATTCTCCTGTTTTTTTGTCATCAAACATCTCCACATAAGTCAACAGATTCCCATTGATGATAATGAAGCTGCGTTCGGTGTGATCCTCAAAATCCTTTATCAAAACAAATTTTCTGTTATCGATGTCCACGTCGGAAAGGTTTTGATTGATTCCGCGTTTCTCTTCCAATCTTTGGATAATTGCATTGATGGTGCTGTATTGAGCATTTAACGCAAGTGTGGAAAAAAAGAAAACGATGCTGAAAATTAATTTTTTCATGGATGATTTTAATTGATGTGAACTTAACTAAACGATGCTGACCTCGGTTTTATAAGTTTCCGCGACGCTCCTGTTCTTTTTCTAATGCCTCGAATAACGCTTTGAAATTTCCTGCACCAAAACTTTGGGCGCCGTGTCTTTCGATGATTTCGTAGAAAAGAGTAGGGCGATCTTCTACTGGCTTTGTGAAAATTTGTAGCAAATAACCTTCTTCATCACAGTCGATCAAAATTCCCAAATCTTCCAATTTTTTAAGGTCTTCATCGATTTGTCCGACTCTTTGGGGCACCATTTCATAGTAAGCGTTTGGCGGTGCCGGAAGAAACTCTATTCCTCGTGCTTTCAATTCGGTTACGGTTTTGATGATGTCTTTGGTGGCAACTGCAATATGCTGTACGCCTTCACCTTCATAGAAATCGAGGTATTCTTCAACCTGAGATTTCTTTTTACCTTCCGCAGGTTCATTGATCGGGAATTTTGCGTAGCCATTTCCATTGCTCATCACTTTCGACATCAGCGCAGAATATTCTGTATTGATTTGCTTGTCATCAAAACTTAAGATATTCACAAAGCCCATCACTTTTTCGTACCATTCAACTGTAGGAATCATTCGATCCCAACCCACGTTTCCTACACAATGGTCCACATACAGCAACCCAACTTCCGACGGATTATAATCGCTTTCCCATTTTTGGTAACCCGGCATGAATTCTCCGGAATAATTTTTTCTTTCAATAAACATATGAACGGTTTCACCATACGTGTAAATTCCAGCCATTCGTACTTCCCCGTGTTCATCGGTAATTGTAGTTGGTTCCATGTAAGGTTTTCCGCCACGTTTGGTGGTTTCTTCGAAAGCGGCATAAGCGTCATCAACCCAAAGTGCCAAAATTTTCACTCCATCGCCATGTTTTTTTTGATGCTCACAAATCGGCGAGTCAGAATTTAAACCAGAGGTTAAAACCAAACGAATTTTTCCCTGTTGAACTACATAAGAAGCGCGGTCTCGAACGCCCGTTTCCGGTCCTGCGTAAGCTACTGATTGAAATCCGAAAGCTGTTTTGTAGAAATGGGCTGCTTGTTTTGCATTTCCCACATAAAATTCGATGTAATCAGTACCATTAATTGGTAAAAAATTTTCTGCCTGTGCTATTTTTTCGGCGAAAGTAAGTGTTGACATTTTATTCTTTTTTTAGATATGCCAATTTACAAAATTTTTAGGATAGCCGAAAATTACATTATCGAGGGATGCATTTTAATTATAATTACGCGATACAAAAATTCCCGTAGAAAGAAAATTCCCCAAAAGTTACAATCTCTTTTGGGGCATTTTTTATTAATGATAAAATCTTTCAAAAGTTGCTTTTTCAAGCATTTCCCGATCATCAGGATGAGAAATTTCAATAAGGGCTTTTGCTCTCTGTTTTAAATTTTTTCCGTAGAGGTAAGCGGTCCCGAATTCGGTCACTACGTAATGTATATGGCCTCTTGTGGTTACCACGCCTGCTCCTGGTTTTAGGAACGGTACAATTCTCGGAACTCCTTTTTTTGTTCTAGATGAAATTGCGATAATAGGTTTTCCTCCTTCGGAAAGTGCTGCGCCACGCATGAAATCCATCTGGCCACCAATTCCGCTGAATTGAAAGGTTCCGATAGAATCTGCGCAAACTTGTCCTGTAAGATCGATCTCAATTGCTGAATTGATAGCCACCATTTTCTTGTTTTTCATGATATTGATCGGGTAATTGACATGTTCTACATCCATGAAAGCAAATGAAGGATTGTCATCAATGTAATCATACAGTTTCTTGGTTCCAAAGGCAAAACTGGTAATGGTTCTGTTCAGGTGGGTTCCTTTATACTTGTTATTTACGATGTCTTTTGCTACCAGATCTACAATGCCATCGCTGATCATTTCGGTGTGAATTCCTAAATCTTTGTGATTGTTCAGGCACTTTAAGACCGCATCCGGAATGGTGCCGATTCCCATTTGCAGCGTGGATCTGTCATCGATTAGTTCTGCTACATTTTTACCGATTAGCAATTCTTCTTCGCCTACTTTTGCGCCATAATCTACCGTTAAAAGTTCCTCTTCATGCCAAACCATTTTATGTATTTTAGAAACATGAATCATCCCATCTCCATGCGTTCTTGGCATTTTTGGATTTACCTGCGCAATAATTGTTTTTGCAGTATCTACCGCACTTCTTGCGACATCTACAGAGGTTCCTAAGGTGCAATATCCGTGTTGATCTGGTGGCGAAACGGTAATCATCGCAACATCAATTGGTAAGTGGCCTTTTTTGAAAAGCAATGGAATTTCACTTAAAAAAACAGGAACGAAATCTCCGTGATCAGAATTTACGGCATCGCGAACCGGCGTAGAAACAAATAAGGAATTAACGAAAAAATGATCTTTATATTGAGGTTTTGCAATTTCTACATTTCCCTGTTGGGTAATCGATACAAATTCTATATTGGAAAGGCGTGGCGATTGTTTTGCAAGTTCATTAATTAAAAAATTTGGAGTACATGCACTACCGTGCGAAAAAATCCTATCTCCGCTTTTTATGAGAGATACCGCTTCTTCTGCGCTTACATATTGAATCATATTTTCAGTTGTTTGATTTATCAAATTTACTATATTCTGTTAAGAGCCGAAATGAGGAATCTCAGCTTTTGAAGAAATTATCGCTAATTTCTGTCATGTTTTAGGAAAAAAAATAATGATTATTCTTGGGAACGATCCCCTAAATAATTATCTGAATTTTCGAGCCACGAAGTCGCATATGAAGGATCTTCTACTTTCATTGCTTCTTCGGTAAGCTTCAACGGACGGAATGGATCAACCATGACAGCGTATTCTTCGGTAAATTTTTTGCCAATGCTGCGTTCCATTGCTCCCGGATGCGGACCATGTACAATTCCTCCGGGATGTAGGGTAAAATCCATCAAATCGATATGATTTCTGCTCATGAAATCGCCTTCGGTGTAAAAAAGAACTTCGTCCGAATCAATATTCGAGTGATTGTAAGGAGCCGGAATCGCAAGTGGATGATAATCATACATTCTTGCTACAAACGAACAAACTACGAAGTTGTGCGCCTCGAAAGTTTGATGAATTGGCGGTGGTAGGTGAACTCGACCGGTAATAGGTTCGAAATTTTTGATATTAAATTTAAAAGGGTAAAAGAATCCGTCCCAGCCGACCACATCGAAAGGATGACTTGCATATACGAAATCCCAAATTTGGTTTTCTTTTTTTACTTTGATCGTGAATTCACCTTTTTCATCTTTGGGCTCTACGAAAGTTGGCGCAATGATATCTCTTTCGCAAAAGGGAGAATGTTCCAGAAGTTGCCCAAATTCGTTTCGATAACGTTTTGGGGTGTAAATAGGAGAGTGCGCTTCAATAAAGAAAATTACATTATTCTCGTTTTCAAATTCTATTTGATAAATGGTTCCACGAGGAATAATAAGGTAATCTCCCACGGAAAATTCCAAATTTCCAACAAAAGTTTTCAGCGTTCCTTTACCTTCATGAATAAAGAGTAATTCGTCGCATTCCGCATTTTTGTAGAAATATTCGGTGGATTTTCGTGGTTTTGCCAATCCCATTTTCAGATCATTGTTCAGCAAAAGTACTTTTCGGCTGTCCAGGTAGTCGTTTTCTGCAGTGATATTCATCCCTTTAAGCATTCTGGGAGTCACATTTTTTTCAATTGCAATTTTCGGCGTCACATCTTTAGGTTCGCTGATGGATTTGATTTGCGTTGGACGATGAATATGATAGAGTAGGGAAGAAATTCCGTGAAAACCTTCGGTACCAAACAATTGTTCGTAATAAAATTGGTCATTTTCAGACTTGAAAATGGTGTGTCTTTTCTGAGGTATTTTTCCGGAATGGTGATATCTCATTTTATTTACTTTTTAATTATCGTAAATTTAATGAAATTTTCCTGATCTTGATGGAATGTATATATCTGCTTTGTTGTCAGATATTTAATGGTCAAAAAATCAAAAGAAAAAGGATGTTGATTTTTATTCGAAAGTCATCATCGGCTCATAAAAATCTTCTTCCATCACACCAAATTGCTGACAGAGAAGCTGAATTCCATTGATATTTTTTAGGAGATCTTCATCTTTTGAAATTAAAGGGATATTTCCCATATCAGTATGCAAGATAAAATTTTCGCCTGATTTACTAAATTCGGTTGGTAAGAAAGCAAGTTTACGGAAATAATTTTCTGCTTTTTCAATAAATATTTCTTCGTTTTCAGGATAAATCAAAACTCCGCCGGCTGTTATGTTTTCCACAATTGAAAGCAAATGATCGGAACTCATTTCCTCTGAAATTAAAATGATATTCGGTTCAAAATCCATCACTTTTTGAGCATCATCAGTTGCCAAAATTACAAAATCGCTGTTTGAAACTCGGTTTTCTCCATTCATTAGAGAAAAATCATATTCTTTTCCTAAAAAATCTAGTGCGTGAAAAACTAATTTAACAATAGAAAACTGAGATGTATAAAGTACTACACGAGTTTTTTTTGTAGAATATTGCAAAATTTCTGAAAAGGTCATTGTCTTTGATCGAAAAGTTATGAAGTAGCGTTGATTTTATTTTTGATGATTTCCTGAAAAACCGAAGTTATGTTGTTCCAACGGTTTTTATCGCCTTCCATAATCATCGATGCATCGGATTTGCTTCCCGATTGGTTCCCGACTTTTACATTAATGCTTGTAGAAATATTGTCGTACACTTTCTGATAATCTTCGCGAATCATCCGGAAATTGTTTTGCGAAAGTACATATTCAATTTTTTTGCGCTCTTCGGCTGTTATTTTGAAATCTTTTTTGACTTTCTTACCCTGTCCTTCGAAAGAATAATGCGCATTATGCCCTTTGATTAAAAGGTTTTCGTAGATCGGAGCAAAACCGCCGCTTCGAGAATAGCTGTAATCGAAATCAGAATATTTCTTCTGCGAGTTACACGCAGCTAAAATTACAAATATGAATATTGCAATAATTTTTTTCATTAAGAAAATTTTTAAGATTTTACAGTAGCTTTTTGAGCTTTCAAGGTTTCATCATATTCGTGTAGAATGTTGAAATCTTCGGTCTGTTCGATGGCGACCATTATTTTATTCAGAATGGTTTGTGCATCATCGTTATCATAATCAATATCTAAGGGCTTTTTAAATTCCATGGTAGGTTTTACACCTGTTACTTTTACTCGCAAACCTTTTTTATCGAAAGCCCTTCTAAAACCATTAATTTTAATAGGAATCACGATCGGTCTTTGGTTTTTTACCAACTTAGCGGTTCCTTTTCTTCCCTGTGCAAAAGCCGAGGTTGTTCCTTGTGGGAAAGTGATTACCCAGCCGTTATCCAATGCTTTCATGATATTTTCAACCTCGGTTAAATCTACCATTCTATTCACATTTTGTCCCTCTGCGCGCCAAGTTCTTTTTACGGTCACAGCGCCTGCAAGTTTGAAGATTTTGGTCATCAACCCTTTATTCATTGTTTCTTCGGCAGCTACATAATAAAAATCTACTTTCGGATTCAGCAGGTAAACAGGATTTTTAATGGAATTAAGGTAACCATTGTTCACCGCGCAAAAAGCATGATACATCGCCGCTACATCTGCAAAATACGTTTGGTGATTAGAAACGAAAAGAACATTGGAATCCGGAAGATTTACCAGATTTTCGGTTCCGGAAATTTTAAGTTTATTAAAACCATTAAATCTTCTGTAAGACACGATCCCCAGAATGAAAATGATGAGCCTTTTTAGGAAATACAGATTACCAAATGCATCCGTGAAAATATTTTTCTTCGCCATTATCAGTTTATCATAATCTGCGAATTTACAAATTTTTCATTAATGTACTGAATTCACTTAAAATCATTGAAGTTGCTCCCCAAATAATATATCCGTTGAAGTTGATTACCGGAACTTCAATCCCTCCGGAACTTGGCAAAACCATCATTTCCGGACTGTCGGAAAGCGAGAGGATAGAGGAAACCGGAAACTCAATTAATTCGACGGCTTCGCTCTTTTGTAGAATAAATTCAGGGTTTTTCTTAGTATAGGAGATGAATGGTCTTACATAAAAATTGCTTGGCGGAATGTAGATAGGCGACATTTCCCGAATAATACGGATGTAATGTTCTTCAATTCCCATTTCTTCGGCAGTTTCGCGTTTTGCGGTTGCTTCAAAATTAAGATCGTTTTCTTCTTTTTTTCCACCCGGAAGTGATATTTGGCCACTATGACGGTCGCGCTGGTTCGTGCTTCTCACCATCAATGGGAAATGCCATTCATTGTTTTTCAGGTAAAGAACAATATTTACCGCCGCAAATTTCGGGTTTTTGGTAAGAATTTCGTCATAAGAAAATACGGGTCGATATGGTGGCGAATAAATTGCGTGGGCATTTTCGCCTAAAAGTTCCGCAGTTTGTATTTTTTTTACTAAATCTCGTCCATATAATTCCATATCCCAAATATAGGAAATTGAGGATGGAATTTGTTTTAAATAGATGTTAAAATTGTGCGGTTTTCAATTGATTTGTTATCATTAAACCAAAAAAAAACTCCCGAAAATTTTCGAGAGTTTTGAATTTTTATAAAAAGAGGGATTTTCTGAGTTTCAAATTTTTAGTTCGAATAACTCATTAATTCTTCTTTTTTCGAGTTGATAATCTTGTATTCCAGGTATTTGAAGGAATCTCTTGGGATGATGGTGACCCACTTTTTGTACCTTAAAAACCATTTCATTTGGGTGCTTATTAAACCTTTAGTAAGATAAGCTTCCACAAATGGGTGAACATGTAAGAAGATTTTGCCTTTTTCCTTTTGGATGATGTTTCGAATGACTTCTTCCATACGCTCTACCACAACGATTGGGGCCAAGATTTCGCCGTCAATATTTGGGTTTTCTTCTTTAGTTTCTATTTGTTTTTCGGGACGCGTTCTTTGTCGCGTGATTTGGATGAGTCCGAATTTGCTAGGTGGTAAAATTTTGTGTCGCGCTTTGTCGCGGCTCATTTCTGATTTCAGGTGTTCGTATAAATCTTTTCGGTGGTCAGCGTTGATCATGTCGATAAAATCAACAACGATAATTCCGCCCATATCGCGAAGTCTGAGTTGGCGAGCAATCTCTGTAGCGGCCATTTTGTTCACAGTCAATGCGTGTTCTTTGCTTGCTGAATTTCCAGATGAAATGTTGTTTCCGGAGTTTACATCGATCACATGTAGTGCTTCGGTGTGTTCGATGACCAAATAGGCGCCTTTAGAACTTGGAATATTTACGTGCTTGCCGAAACTTTGTTTCAATTGTTTTTCTACGTTGTAATATTCCATCAGCGGAATTGGTTTGTCGTAAAATTGTACGATATTTTTCCTTTCCGGAGCGATAACTTCCAGGTAAGCTTCCATATCGTTCACCATTTGCTCGTCATCACAAATAATAGAAACGAAATCTGCATTGAAATTGTCGCGAAGAATCGCAGAAGCTTTATCCTCTTCACTTAAAATCTTGCTTGGAACTTTGTTTTTTTGTAGATTTTTGAAGGTTGTTTCCCATTTTTGCACCAATTGATTCATGTCATTGTGCAGTTCGGCTACTTTTTTACCTTCGGCTACGGTTCTGATGATCACTCCGAATCCTTCTGGTTTAATGCTTTCAATTAACGTTCGTAAACGTTCTCTTTCCTCAGCATTGCTGATTTTTTTGGAAATGGAAACACTTTTATCGAAAGGAATCAGTACTAGAAATCTTCCTGTCAAAGAAATTTGGGTTGAAATTCTAGGGCCTTTTGTTGAAATCGGTTCTTTGGTGATTTGCAAGATTACGCTATCGTCTTTGGCGAGTACCTTGTCTATTGCACCATTTTTGTTGATTTCTGGTTGAATTTCGAAGTTTTTCAGCGAAGAGTTCTGCTGCTTTTTAGCGAGCGTGTCTTTAAGAAATTTTTTATACGTGAGAAATTGTGGTCCCAAATCCTGATAGTGCAAGAAAGCATCTTTTTCGTAACCTATGCTTACAAAAGCAGCGTTGAGGTTGGGAGCCAGTTTTTTTACCTTACCAATAAATAAATCCCCAACTACGAAGTCGCTTTTGTCTTCCTGCTCGTGTAATTCGAACAGCCGACCGTCTTCGAGTAGGGCGATTTTGGAGTGCTCATCTTCATGTGAAATAATCAGTTCTTTCTTCATTGTTGAGTTAAGGAATTAAAAAATTTAGAGGGATAGTCAATAAAAATTTCTGTATTTTATAGCTATTTTTAAAAATTATTTAATTGTTTTTTTTTTATTGCTTAATGATGTTTTATCTTTCTATAGGATATTTGAAAAGATTGATTAATGGGAAATTCTTGTGAGAAAAATAGTCAGTGATTTGATGAGTTTTCAAATTTTAGATAAAACAAAAATATAGTTGGTGAGGTTTTATGAATATAAAAACACCAACTATATTGTTATATTGTAAATCGCGAAGAGATTATTTTTTCTTGTGTCTGTTCGCTCTTCTTCTTTTCTTTCTTTTGTGAGTTGCAACCTTGTGTCTCTTTCTTTTCTTTCCGCTTGGCATAATTTATAAATTTTTAATTTGTAACTTATCTTTTTGTTCAGTTTACTATTTAATTGCTACTTTGGTTTTCACCTTCTCAACGAATGTTTTTGATGGTTTGAAAGCCGGGATATTGTGAGCTGGGATTTCAATTGCTGTGTTTTTAGAAATGTTTCTTCCCGTTTTTGCTGCTCTGGTTTTGATTACAAATGATCCGAATCCTCTTAAATAAACATTGTCGCCATTATACATTGAAGTTCTGATTTCCTGCATGAACGCCTCTACAACTTTCTGTGTCTCATTCTTTTCAGTTCCCAATTTATTTGAGATGGTGTTCACCAATTCTGCCTTTGTCATTTCCTTTATTTATTTATATTTTTGGTGTGCAAATATAAGAACATTTTTTGAAAACTAAAAAACAAAATGCTGATTTTCTTCACGTTGGTGAAAAACTATTGGCTTGGTACAGAACGCACGGAAGAGACTTGCCTTTTCGATCAACAAATGATCCCTACAAAATTTGGATCTGCGAAATTATTTTTCAGCAAACTAGGATAGAACAGGGACTAAATCACTACAATCGTTTTATCGAACGTTTTCCTAATGTTGAAACTTTGGCGAACTCTGAAACAGACGAGGTTTTGCTTTATTGGAAAGGGCTTGGTTACTATTCTCGCGCACTTAATCTTCATAAGGCGGCACAACAGATTATTGAAGATTATCAAGGGGTATTTCCTACAAAGTATGATGATGTTTTGCAATTAAAAGGGGTGGGGAAATATACCGCCGCAGCGATTTCCAGTATTTGTTTCGGGGCAAAAATTCCGGCGGTTGATGGTAATTTTTATCGGGTATTGTCGCGGATTTTTGCGGATGATTTTGATGTGTCGAATTACAGGGCATTTAAATATTTCTCTGAAATGGCGTTGCGAATGATGCCCGAGAAACATGCTGGCCATTTCAACGAAGCGATGATGGATTTGGGTTCGGAAATTTGCAAACCTCGAAATCCAAAATGTGAAATTTGCCCTTTAAATAAAGATTGTTTGGCATTTGATTTAGGAAAAATTCAGGATTTTCCGGTGAAATCGAAGAAGGTGAAACCACAGGATCTGGAACTTACTTATTATTTTGTTCAGTGCGGCGATTTGTTTTTAATTAAACAAAGAAAAGAAGATTTTATATGGAAAAAATTGTACGAATTTCCAGTTGAAATTCCAGAGTCTTTCTCAGAATATGTGGTATCAATGAAGACGGTTTTGCACAAGCTCACTCACAAAAATTTAACAATACATATATATAAGGTCAATTTACCGACGAAAAAATTATTGAATGATTTTGCTAAAGAATACGATTATACCATTGAAAATATTGTAGGTTCCTCCAGGAAATCTTTCTCAAAACCGTTGGAAAATTATTTGAAAAATATTGAATAACAAAGGTTTAACTTTTTTAATCGAATGAAATCTAAAAACAAAAGTTGCCTGAAAAAAACAACTTTTGATCTGACTTAGGAATCTTATAGAATTGAATGATTGATACCCCAAAACCGGGATTCCTAAGTCTATTTCTTTTGAAAATATCCATCAAAAAATTGCTAGAAATCACTCTTGGGAAATCCGCTTCGCAATCTCAAATCTAATTTGTACTTTTGCGCAATGTTTAAAAAACTCATTTTCACTTTTTTAGGATTTGTTTTGGTTTCCTGTAGTCCAGAAACGCAGCCGAAACCTTCCGGTGAACTACGTTTGGAATACCCGCAACCCAAATATCAGGCGTTTTCTTCGCCATGCAATTTTACTTTTGAATATTCGGATTTTGCCAAAATTGAAAATGCCAAAAATGCTTGTTGGTATTACATTTATTACCCAAAAATGAAGGCCAAAGTATTCATTACTTATTTTCCGATAAACAACGATTTTGCTCTTCATGTAAAAGAATCCGAGAAAATGGTTTATGAACATACGATCAAGGCTAGCTCGATTGATACGAAATCTTTCAGTTATCCGGAGCGCAAAGTTTTCGGGAATTTCTATGAGCTGAAAGGTCCAACAGCATCAAATCTCCAGTTTTTTGTCACCGATTCCACAAGGCATTACGTGACCGCAAATTTATATTTTAACTCTCGCCCAAAACCAGATTCATTGGCGCCGGCGGTAGAATATATTAAAAAAGATTTGCTGCACTTAATTGATACTTTTCAGTGGAAATAAAAAGTAGAAAGCATAATAAAAACATAATTTTTAATTAAATAAAACTTTATAAATGAAACTTTTAGTCGTAGGATCAGTCGCTTTTGATGCCATTGAAACGCCATTCGGAAAAACAGATAAAATTTTAGGCGGAGCCGCAACTTACATTGGTATTGCAGCGTCAATTTTGAAGGTGAAATCAGGAATAGTTTCGGTTGTAGGAGGCGATTTTCCTCAAGCCGACTTAGATATGTTGAGCGGAAGAGGCGTAAATATCGAAGGTATTGAAGTTGTGAAAGACGGAAAAACTTTCTTCTGGAGCGGAAAATACCACAATGATCTGAATTCCAGAGATACGTTAGCAACTGAAGTAAATGTTTTAGAAAACTTTGATCCAAAAATTCCAGATTCCATGCAGGATTCCGAGATTTTACTTTTAGGAAACCTCCATCCTGGAGTGCAACTTTCTGTGTTAGAAAAAATGAACAAACGTCCAAAATTAGTTATTCTCGACACTATGAATTTCTGGATGGATTCCGCTTGGGATGTCTTGATGGAAATGATTGCTAAAACCGATGTTATCACAATTAATGATGAAGAAGCGCGCCAACTTTCCGGAGAATATTCTTTGGTAAAAGCAGCGAAAAAAATCCATACCATGGGGCCGAAATTTGTCATCATTAAAAAAGGAGAGCACGGTGCATTGCTCTTCCACGACGGTAAAATCTTTGCCATTCCTGCGCTTCCTTTGGAAGAAGTTTTTGATCCAACCGGAGCCGGAGATACGTTTGCAGGTGGTTTCGCTTCTTATCTTGCCAAAAAAGAAGATTTCAGTTTCGAAACCATGAAATCTGCTTTAATGGTAGGTTCGGCAATGGCATCTTTCACTGTTGAAAAATTCGGAACCGAAAAATTACAGGAAGTTACAGAAGTTGAGATGATGAACCGAATCCAGGAGTTCAAGGAATTAACAACTTTTGAAGTAGAGGTATAAATGATTTCGAACAACACGCGAACTTTTAATTAAAACAAAATCTTCACCACAGGAAGACCTTAGTATGAAAAAAATAGTTGCTTTCATGATGTTGGCAGGATTGGGAAATTCCCTTTCTGCGCAGTATATGATTATCGGAAAAGATAGTATTTCGCTTGCCGATTTCAAAAAGGAGTACCAATATGGTTTGCAAAATGCAGGCATCACAAAAACCATTAAAGCAACAGAAGATTTTATTCTTCTGCAACAGTTTGCTGCCCAAAAAAAGGTGGATACAACAGCATCTTTCCGCGAAAAAATGATGGATAAAGAAGCAGAACTGCGATCGAAATTTTTCTATCCTAAAAATGTGGTAGATCCGGTTTTGAACCAATATTTGAAAGACAGCCAAACCGAAAAATTGGTCCAAATTTTCATGGTGCAAAAAACGGCAGACGATAAAAATAATTATCAACAGATTTACGATGACGTGAAATCTGGGAAAATGACAATGGAAGATGCGATTTCCAAGTACACGAAAAACGGTACGAAGGGGATTTACATTAAGCCTGGAAGTGTGGATAACAGTTTGTATGCTGAATTAAAGGTTTTGCCGAATAATTCATTTACCAAATTGCAAAATACTCCAAATTATGTAGCTTTTGCTAAAGTCCAAAATTCCAGACCAAGTTTGGGATATATGATTTTCGGAACTATTTCTTATCCGAAAAATGCCGATTCGGAAGCAATGAAAACCAAAATTTACAATGATTTAAAAGCCGGAAAAAGCTTTCAGGAAGTTGCTAAATTGTACGGAGCCAACGAGCATGAAAAAGAAAACGGTGGAGTAGTGATGGGTTCACCAACGCTTCCGGATGAGGTGTATGAAGCTTTTAAAGGAAAAAAAGCCGGGTATTATTTGCCGGAACCAATTCTTTTCGGGGAAAATTATTTTGTTTTTAATATTTATAATGTTGAACCCTATATTTTGACGGATAAAAACCGAGAATTTTTCTTAAAAGACATGAACAGCGCATTGTATGGCGAAAATCTTCAGGATAAAATGCTTGCTTTCGTAAAATCCGATCCATCTTACAAGGAATTTCCGGAATTCCAGACCGTGAAGAAATCTTACCAAGCGTTCAACGCGGCGAAAGATAATACGGTTCTTTATCAGTACAAAAAGTATAAAACAACCGTAGGTGATTTAAAAAAATTAATTGCTGATAAAAAAAGCGAAGCAGAAAAATTATCTCCGGAATTGTGGGCAGAAGCTTTGAAAGGTGTTAATGATCAAGATGTGATGAGGTTTTACAGCGACGATTTCACTAATCAAAAAGAGATTAAAAAAGAACTTACCGATTTCAGAAAAGGTTTATTTTCAGATTATATTTTTTCAAAATATCTTAACGAAGAAATTGCAAAACATCCGGAATGGCTGACCGAATATTATAATAAGAACAAAGCAAAATACTTTTGGGGTAACAGAGCAGAAGGTAGAGTTGCAATCATTGCTGATGAAAAACTCAACAGCGAAATTCAAAAAGAAATCAAGAATCCTAAAAACTGGGAAAACTTGAAAGCAAAATATAACGGTAAACTCAATGATAAAAAGCAAATCCTTGTACATTTCGAAAAAGGGGAAATGTCCGAAGATGCAGATGTTTTTACCAAATATAAAGTTCCTTTCAAGACAGGTGTTCATCAAACTAAAATGGAAGAAAGATCGCTGGTTATCGCAATCGACCAAATTCTTCCACCTACCCAAATGACGCAGGAAGAGGCTAAAGAATTGCTAAAAGATGCGGTAACTGAAGTGAAGCTTTCCGAAATTATCGCTCAGCAAAAAGCCAATACCAATATTGTGATTCAGCCTGAGTTCATGAAGGATTTGGAAAAGAATTTTAAGAAATAATTATAATAAAAGATGCAGTTTATCTCGTTTAGAATGATAATTTTGCAAATCGTTAAAAAATGAATATGAACAAGAAAATAAAATTTACGCTTCTTTTTACCATGATTTTTGCCTTTTTTGGGGTGAAATTAAATGCACAATTACAATCCGGAGCTTTGGTGGATGGTATTGCAGTGGTAGTAGGAAACGAAATTATTTTGGAATCGGATATAGAGGATCAAGCGAATTATGCTAAGCAGCAAGGTGCGCAAGTTTCCGATCGATGCGAATTTGTAGAAAGCATCATCAGCAACAAATTGATGATTTATGAAGCCAAAAGAGATACTTTGATCGAAAACAGATCCGAAGCAATCAAAGAAACGGCTAACCAAAAATACGAGCAGATCCTAGGTCAGTTTCCGGATGAAAAAACCATGTTGGCGACTTACAAATTCCGTACAGGCTATGAGATGAAATCCGCCATTGAAAAAATTGATACCGATAACTATTACGGCCAAATGAAATATGGTAGAATTACCGAAAAAGCAGATGTAACTCCAAACGAAGTAACTGATTTTTTCAATATGTACAAATTTCAACTTCCAGAAGTAAAGGACGAGGTAAGTTTGTCACAAATTGCAATGTATCCGAAACTTACAGATGCGCATAAAGATGAAATTATCGCTAAACTTAATAAAATAAAACAAGATATTCTTGCCGGAGAATCCTTCGAAAATCAAGCGAGAATTTACTCAGAAGATCCGGGTTCCGCAGCGAATGGTGGTTTGTACAAAAATATTTCTAAAGGAAAAATGGTGAAACCTTTCGAAGCTGCTGCGCTTAATCTTCAGGAAGGTGAAATATCCGATCCCGTAGAATCTGAATTCGGTTATCACTTAATTCAATTAGTGAAAAAAAGCGGTAAAAACTACGATGCAAGACACATTTTACTAAAAGCTGAACCGAACGATGCAGAAATTGAAGCGGCAAAAAAAGAACTCGATAGCATAAGAACTTTAATTTTAGATGGCAGACTTACCTTTAAGGAAGCAGCTTATCGATTTTCTGATGACAAGAAAACAAAATTCAATGCCGGTATTATTACGGGAGAAGATGGATCCGACAGAATTGAAAAATTGAATCTTGCTCCGGCTATCGCTTATCAAATTGCTGGTTTAAATAAAGGTGATATTACTGATGTTTTTCAAGATACTTTGCAACAAGATAAAAAAGTAGTAAGTATTGTAAAAGTTGACGAAATCATCGCAGCTCACCAACTAGACCTGGTGACGGACTACGACAGAATTAAGCAAATGGCACTTAATAAAAAGAAAAACGAGATGGTTGAAAAATGGGTGAAAGAAAAATTACCAGATGTATTTATCTCCATCAACAATCGATATAAAGATTGTACTTTCAAAACCGATTGGCGGAAAGCTGAAGCCAAATAAATATATAATCTCTGCAATTGCGGAGATTTTTTTTTTGAAATATGAAGGTTTCAAGCTTCTCAGATTTTTTTTAAATTTACATCATGAGCAATTTTATTCATTTCGGGATCGCCGAGAAAATGTACAGCGAAAACCAAAACAAAATCACAGAATTATTTCAAATTAAATATCCCATTATCCAAGGTGGAATGATATGGCATTCCGGTTGGCGTTTGGCATCTGCGGTGTCCAATAATGGCGGTTTGGGACTCATTGGTTCCGCAAGTATGTATCCCGATATTTTGCGCGAAAATATTAGAAAATGTAAAGCTGCAACCGACAAACCTTTTGGGGTAAATGTGGCATTGCTCTATCCAAATTTAGAAGAAATTATCAATATTATTTTGGAAGAAGAAGTGAAGATTGTGTTCACTTCTGCCGGAAATCCTAAAGTTTATACAGAAACTCTACAAAAAGAAGGCATAAAAGTGGCTCATGTGGTTTCGTCAACAAAATTTGCTACGAAATGTGAAGAAGCTGGTGTTGATGCCATTGTGGCCGAAGGTTTCGAAGCTGGTGGCCACAACGGAAGAGATGAAACAACTACTTTTTGCCTCATTCCAAATGTGAAAAAGCACATTACAAAACCGCTGATTGCCGCCGGAGGAATTGCTTTGGGTTCTCAGATGAAAGCTGCGATGATTCTCGGTGCAGATGGGGTCCAGATGGGTTCCCGCTTTGCAGCAACGGAAGAAGCCAGCTCTCATGATCATTTTAAAAATAAAATTATTTCTTTAGGTGAAGGAGATACCCAGCTTACCTTGAAAGAATTAGCACCTGTTCGAATGGTTAAAAATAAATTTTTCTACGAATTAGAAGAGCTTTATGAGAAAGGAAGAGATGCAGAAGCTTTAAAGAAAACTCTCGGCAGAGCTCGCGCAAAGCGCGGCATGTTCGAAGGTGATTTAGAAGATGGTGAACTGGAAATCGGGCAGGTTTCCGCGTTAATTGATGAGATATTGCCGGTAGAAAAGGTATTTGAAAACCTTTTGAAAGAATACAGAGAAGCAAAAGCCTTGGAGCTTTAAAAATAAGAAAAATACCGCGTCTTAAAAGAGAGGTCACTGAAAAAGTCTTCTGGGCAATCAGAAAAAAGGAGTTAAAACAGTAATGTTTTCGCTCCTTTTTTTGTATATTTAATCTGTAAATTAATCATTTATAGATGTTAGTACAGCAGCAAAGAGTTCAGTTTAGTGCCTATTCTGATTTATATAACCTGATCATTCCAAAGGAGAATATTCTTCGTAAAATTAACGAGCTGATTGACTTCTCCTTCATTTATGATGAACTTTTGAACAAATATTGTTTAAATAATGGTCGTAATGCCGAAAGTCCAATCCGCATGTTTAAATATCTTTTGCTTAAAAGTATTTATACCCTTTCTGATGTGGACGTTGTGGAGCGTTCGCGGTTCGATATGTCGTTCAAATATTTTTTGGAAATGGCTCCGGAAGAGGACGTGATCAATCCCAGTTCCCTCACTAAATTTAGAAAACTGCGTTTGAAGGACACCGATTTATTGAATTTGCTGATAGGAAAAACCGTCGCAATAGCTATTGACAAAGGCATCATAAAAAGCAAATCCATCATTGTGGATGCCACGCATACCTTGTCCCGATCAAACCCTTTTTCGGCGCTGGAAGTGCTTAGGGAACGTTCCAAGTTACTTCGCAAAACAGTTTATCAGTTTGACGAAGAGTTTAAGTCTAAAATGCCATCCAAGAATGTTGAAAATGATTTGAACAAAGAATTAGCCTACTGCAAAGAGCTTGAAAAATCTATTGAAAACGAGCCCTCCCTAAGTTCGATTCCGGCAGTAAAGGAGAAACTGAACCTGTTAAAGGAAACAGCCAATGACACTGGCGAACAGTTGGTTTTTTCAAAAGATACGGATGCCAAAACAGGACACAAGTCGGCTGACAGTCCATTTTTTGGTTACAAGACACACCTGGCAATGAGTGAGGAACGCATTATTACGGCGGCGGTGGTTACTTCGGGCGAAAAAGGAGACGGCCCAGAACTGCCCAAACTCTTAAAAATCAGCCAGGAAAACGGAATGGACGTGGAGGCGATCATTGGTGATGCCGCTTATTCCGGGAAAGAAAATCTGAAAATTGCCCGTGATCAGAGCATTAAAATCGTAGCAAAACTGAATCCTTCTATTACACAGGGATTTAGAAAAGATCAAGACCGGTTTGACTATAACAAAGATGCTGACAGATTTGTTTGTCCCGCAGGACATCTGGCGACAAGAAAAGCCCGCCAAAACAAAAAGAATGTTGGCAAAAACCAAGTGGATGTATATTATTTTGATATAGAAAAATGCAGATTATGCCCCATGAGAGAAGGCTGTTACAAAGATGGAGCAAAATCTAAGACCTATTCTGTCTCCATAAAATCAGAAATGCATCAGGATCAAATGGATTTTCAGGAAAGCGATTATTACAGGGAGAAATCGAAGCAACGGTATAAGATTGAGGCGAAAAACAGCGAACTTAAAAACGCCCACGGATACGGCAAAGCAACATCCTATGGCCTAGAAAATATGCAGATGCAGGGAGCGATGGCTATTTTCGCAGTCAATTTGAAGAGAATTCTGAAATTAATCTGAAAGGGAAGGGCAAAAAACCAATACATCTAAAAACGGGCAATGCTTAAGCCAAAAGCAGCCTCATACCCCCGATAAAATCAAAACTTCAAAAAAAGGAAAAGAGCTCATTACAGAATTTAAACTCCTGTAATAAGCTCTTAGTTAATGACCGAAAACCATAAATCCTAAAATTGATACGGTTTTTCAGTGGCCTCCTTAAAAGATGCGGTATTTTTATTTAGTTGGCTTTTGCCATGGCTTTCTCCTGCTGTTTTTTGGCGTGTCGTTCTTCGTATTTTTTCATAAAATAACCGATTGCAATTGGCGCAACCCACATCAGGATTTTTCTTAAAAGTGCTGGATTCATAATAATATTTTTTTTATGACTTAGCACTTTCAAGAATTACGCCAAACATTTCGCAGGTTAGTTCTTTTCAGCCAGTGCCTCGCCATCGAAAGCAATTCCGTCCCAGCCATATTGCATAAAGTTGCGGATGTTCTGGTGGTCGCTGCCTTCAGGATTTTCCAGCACGTCAGTTCTGTAGAAATCCCCGAACAGCGCCACTGTTTCCTCTTCGTTAAGCCCCTTCAGCTTTGCAAAACTGAAAACCTTGCACGAGCCGTTGTTTTCCCCCGCTTCATTCACCGCAGTTCCGTTCCTGAATTTCGTCGGCACGAAATCGTAATGTTCATCAATATAGGCAATCACTTCTTTAAAGTTGATGGTGGTAGGGGAGGTTTTGAGTTGGTCTAAGATCATGTTTAATTTTTTTTCAAAATTAAAGTTTATTCTGTAAAGAAGGAGCGGTAATAGTTTAAACTAATTATGATAAAAATTTATTTCATTTCAAAGTAAAGTGTAAATTTGAACTAACTCTAAAAATAATTATTCATCATGCCAAGAATTTTAATAACTGGAAATGGGTTCGATCTCCATCATAACCTTCCTACATGGTATGATGATTTTATGAAAATAATAAAGTTTATTTCTGAGAACCAAGAAACTGACTTTCATTCAATTTATAAAAATGCTAAGAATTACGATGGGATAAAGTCAGCTTTCACCAATACTATTTCTATCAGTCCAGAAAAAGTGGACGAAATAACTGAAATCACCGGAAAAAATCTCTTATACCAATATTTTCAACAAGAATACAACATTGATACATGGATTGATTTCGAAAGCAAACTAGAATATTTATTGAGCTGCGTTTATAACGCTGTAAAGTTGCTTCGTAAAAATGTATTTTCAACAGGTACGCTCCCTCATGATTATGTTCCAATTAAAGCAGCATTAGATGGAAAAGTAGAATATGCAATCGTTTTAAGAATTTTGAAAGTTGTTAAAACAGACTTTCATTCTATTTTTTTTTACTCAAAATATTTAGTAAAGAAGGAAGACTTATATGTTGATATTAATGAAGAAAAAATCTTAGATTTAATTTTTTCCCAATTAATGGAATTCAAGAAGCTTTTTCATATATATCTTGAAACTTTTGTCACACCATTGCTGGATCAGCGAACTAATTCAATAAAGCAGGTTACGTTTTATCAGTTTTTTTCTTATCATTTTACATTTAATTATACAGCGACAGCTAGTAAAATTTACGGCGATAAGACAAAATTGTTTTACTTGCACGGAAGGTCAGAGGAAAAAAATGAAAATATTGTGTTTGGTATCAATGAATTGTTTAATAAAGAGGAAAATGCAGATGATTATCTACGATTTACGAAGTATTATCAAAAATATGCTTATCGAACTGACTATCACTTTTTAAATGATATAAGATACAGTAGATCATCTGATTTTCAATTCTTTTTCTGGGGTCATTCTTTAGATAAGTCGGATGGATATTACGTCAATGAAATATTTGATTTTTTACAAGAGAGTAAAAATTCAAAGAATATCATTGTAATTATTTATCACAATGATGAATCCTACAAACGGCTTCTTAGAAATTTATTTTTCATTAGAGGTCGCGAAAATATTGAAAAGCGAATGCAAGAACGGTCTCTAATCTTTTGTGAATTAAACTCCCCAGAATTTAACCAATTATTAGAGGTGCGACTAACTTCTCCTATGATGGACCCCAGTGCGCATTAATGTAATTACTTATTCCCTCGCTCCCGCGCGCTTCCATCGCGTGGCGTCTAATAAACCCAACCTCCGAAGGCCACACTTCGGAGGTTTCTTTTTGCGCTGCCAAATCCTCCCGCAACCCCAAAAAATCCTCCCGCAACTGCAGTAAACGGTTCCGCAAGTGCAGGAAATCATTCCGCAACTGTTAGAAATGGTTCCGCAAGCGTTAGAAATGATTCCGCAAGTGCAGGAAATGGTTCCGCAAGTGCTAGAAATGGTTCCGCAAGTGCTAGAAATGTTTCTGCAAGTGCAGGAAATGGTAAAACAACATTGCGGAATGATTTCTGTAATTGATAATTTGTTTATTTTACTATTTATTTGCTATATTTACAATTAAATACATAAAATAATGGAAAATCCTGAAAACACAAATCCGCCAAGCGGTAAATCTCCGAGAAACCAATATGTTTCCGCAGAACAGTTGATTGCGAAAATGAAAGTCGCTTTTACCAATGCCAAACAACCCGAAATTTTAGCAGAACTTGCCACGGTAGGCATTACCGAAACCCAGCTGGATGCTCACCTGGCCGATATTACCAACCTGGAACAGCTGAGCCAGCAACAAATTCAGGAATACGGGGAGCAATTTGCCGCGACCGATTTGTTTAACAAGAAGAAAGCAGCGATCGATACCACCTTTGCCCGCCACCGTAATCTGGCGAAAATTATTTTCAAAGGCGACCGCCAGGCCAATACAACGCTGGGTATCGATGATGGTCGCAAACAGGCGTATGCGGCGTGGTATCAGCAGGTCAATAATTTCTATTCTCAGATTTTAGCGAATCCGGATTTCAAAACCAAAGCCGCCACAGTGAATATTGACGATGTCGCAATTGCTGCGCAGCAAGCCGCGTTGCAGGAAGTTTCGGCGTTGAAAGAATCTCAGAAAAAAGAACTCGGCGAGGCGCAGAGAGCTACCGATACCCGCGATACCGCGTTGGATCTGCTTTATCCAAAATATACTCAGCTCGTAGCTTTTGCCAAGGTGCTTTTCCCCGATGACCAAACGCTGGAAAAACTCGGCATTATCGTAAAAAGGGAAAACATTTTCTAATCATCAATGATACATTGATCGTATAAAATAAAAAAAACCACCTCAATCGAGGTGGTTTCATTATTTTAAAACTGTTGATTAGAATCCTTCCGGCTTCTGATCTTCAGTGTTTTCACTTTCATTCAATGGCTTGAAGGTGTCTTCACCGGCAGGTTTTTCGTTTTGTCGGCCATTGTTTTGTGGTCTGTCGTTGCCTGGTCTGTGGTTTCCACCCTCTCTTCTGTCGTTTCTTGGGCCACGGTTTTCGCGGTTGTCACCTTCACCTTCTTTACGTTCCGGTCTTGGAGGTCTTGGCAAAAGTACTTTTCTTGAAAGCTTCATTTTCTTACGATCATCGTAACCCATGAATTTTACTTCTACTTCGTCACCTTCTTTGTAAGGAACTTTGTCAAGTCTTGTCCATTCAATTTCGGAGATGTGAAGAAGACCTTCGGTTCCTTTAGCAATCGCTACGAAAGCTCCGAAATCCATTACTTTCACTACCTTTCCTTTGTAAACTTCGCCTACAACTGGCACGAAAGTGATTTCGTTGATAGCGGCAATAGTTGCATTGATGTTTTCTCTGCTAACGCCGGAGATTTCAATTCTTCCGATTTCACCGATTTCTTCAATTGCAATAACGGTATCGAAATCTTTCTGCATTTGTTGAATGATTTTTCCACCAGGTCCGATAACTGCACCGATAAATTCTTTTGGAATTTCCAATACTTCCATTTTCGGAGCGTGTGGTTTTACATCAGCTCTTGGTTTATCAATAGTTTTTAAGATTTCTCCGAGGATATGAAGTCTTCCTTCTCTTGCTTGGTTTAGCGCGGTTTCCATGATGTCCATTGTTAAACCTTGAATTTTAATATCCATTTGGCAAGCGGTAATTCCGTCAGCGGTTCCGGTAACTTTGAAATCCATGTCACCCAAGTGATCTTCATCTCCTAAGATATCAGAAAGTACCGTGAATTTGCCTGATTTAGGATCTGTAATTAATCCCATTGCGATTCCGGAAACTGGTTTTGAAATTTGTACACCGGCATCCATTAATGCTAATGTTCCTGCACAAACTGTTGCCATAGAAGAAGAACCATTGGATTCTAAAATATCGGAAACAATACGGATGGTATATGGATTTTCTTTAGGAATAATATTTGCCAAGGCTCTCTGAGCAAGATTTCCGTGTCCAACCTCTCTTCTTGAAGTTCCTCTTAAAGGTCTTGCTTCACCAGTTGAAAATGGTGGGAAGTTATAGTGCAAGAAGAATTTTTCGTCGTAATTAATCGCAACGGAGTCTACCATGTTGGCATCTTTTACAGAACCTAAAGTAACCGCTGTTAAAGATTGCGTTTCCCCTCTGGTAAAGATTGCCGAACCGTGAGCTCCTGGTAAATAATCGATTTCAGACCATATCGGACGGATCGTTTTAGGATCTCTGCCATCCAATCTGATTCCTTCGTTGAGGATCATTTGGCGCATTGCCTCTTTTTCTACATCGTGGAAGTAAACTTTCGCAAAAGGTTTTACCGTTTCTAGTTCTTCCTCAGAATATTGTGATAGGAATTCATCCAAAACTGCTTTGAAGTTTTCGCCTCTTTCTTCTTTTGCAGAAGGTGTTTTCGCTACAGCATATACTTTGTCGTAAGTTTCTTTCCAAACTTTTTCACGAATCTCTTCGTCGTGAGTTTCGTGCGAATATTCTCGTTTGGTAAGAGAAGAAGCTACTTTTGCAGCAAATCTTTCTTGAGCTTCTACTTGAATTTTAATTTCGTCGTGAGCATACTGAATTGCTTCGATCATTTCAGCTTCGGTGATTTCTTTCATTTCACCTTCCACCATTACGATAGAGTCTTTTGTTGCGCCTACCATAATGTCTAAATCCGCTTTCGCTAAATTTTCGAGACTTGGGTTGATGGAAAGTTGACCATCGATTCTTACAACTCTTACTTCAGACATTGGTCCGTTGAAAGGAATATCTGTAATAGCAATGGCTGCAGAAGCTGCAAGACCTGCTAAAGTTTCCGGCATCACTTCCTTGTCATAAGAAATCAAAGAAATCATCACTTGAACTTCCGCGTGGAAATCTTCAGGGAAAAGTGGACGTAGAACTCGGTCTACCAATCTCATGGTTAAAATTTCTTCGTCGGAAGGTCTTGCTTCTCTTCTAAAAAAATTTCCAGGAATTTTACCGCCCGCGTAGAATTTTTCTCGGTAATCTACTGTTAATGGAAGGAAATCTACACCAGGATTGGCTTCTTTGTTGGCTACTACAGTTGCGAGCAACATTGTTCCGCCACATTTTACTACTACCGAACCGTCGGCTTGTTTTGCCAGTTTACCTGTTTCTAAGGTAATTTCCCGGCCGTCTTTTAATTGAAATTTTTCAATAATTGCTTGTGGAGCATTCATAAATTGGTTTCGTCTTTAGCACTCCGTATTGAGTGCAGTTAAATATTTAATCGTTTTAAATTTTCGGGAGCAAATATACGGTTTTTCTGCGAAATGCTTTTTTCAAATATCTGTTGATGGCGATTTTTAATCTTGTTTTATAGGAATTTAAGACGGTTTTTAACATCTTTTCAGCACCCAAGGTTTTTATTTGAATTTTAAAATGGCACATTTAATGTATTAAAACGAGCAAACATTAAAAATATAGACTTATGGAAATTTTATGGACACTCATTATCGGTGCAGTTGCAGGCTGGCTTGGTGCACAGATTTTTAAAGGCGGAAGCCTTGGATTAATCGGGAATATTATCGTTGGAATTATTGGTGGTGTAATAGGGTATTACCTTTTAGGAACCACTTTTGGTACAGCGGTAATCGGGCAAATTTTAACAGGAGCTGTTGGTTCCATCATTTTATTAGCTGTCATTAATCTTATTTCCGGAAGGAGAGTTTAAATTTTTAAACTAAATTTCATAAAAAAAGCAACCCATTTCTGAGTTGCTTTTTTAATTGTAATCGAAGATTATTTTCTGATTCCTAATTCAGCGATAATTGCTCTGTAACGTGCAATTTCTTTTTTCTTAAGATAATCTAATAAACTTTTTCTTTTCCCTACCAATTTTACCAAAGATCTTTCGGTATTGTAATCGTGTCGATTAGCTTTTAAGTGTTGAGATAAGTGATTGATTCTGTAGGTAAATAATGCAATTTGCCCTTCAGCGCTTCCTGTGTCTGCGTCAGACTTTCCGTGTTTAGCGAAGATTTCTTTCTTCTTGTCAGTTGTTAAGTACATTCCAATATTATTTTAATGATTATTATGTAACGGGTGCAAAAGTACAATATTTTTTTCTTTCCTAAAAACATTATTTGATATATGAATTTATTTATCAAAATTAAATGTTAAAAAAAACTTAAAAATTTCATTGTTAATTCGTTCAATGGCAGTATTTTTGCTCAGACATGTACCAATGAAAAAAATCTATCAACTGCTTTTCGCGTTCTTTCTTATACTATCTGGTTTTCAAATGGTTTCCGCTCAATTTGGCGTATCACAAAATGTTGAAAAAAAACAGAATATCATTTATTTCAATCCAGAAATTTTCCCCGAAGTGGAGGAAATCAAAGAGCCTACATATATGGCATTTTATGCCGCGACTTCAGAAAAAAGCAGTCCGTTTCGCAACTACAAATCTTTAAGAGTTGATGCCAATATTCCTTATGATTCCGTAGATGTTGATGCGATTAAAGAATATTGTAAAAACAACAATGCACAACTTGCTGTCGTTCCGAAGGTGAAATATTTCAAAGTTGGTTTTGGTAAATATGTTTTTTCCAATCAGGTGATTATCAGTATGAAATTATATGATTCTATGGGGAATTTCCTAACGGAAACCAATTACGATACGTACAAGAAGAATGCGAGAATTCTTGGCTCAGCTGAAAATTCAATAAAGATTGGTACTTCCGGTGCGGTAAGTAAAATGGGTAAAAACCTTCGCAAATCCAAAAGTTTTTTTGTTGGTAGTACGGAAGATTAAACTTTTTTCGCCTTTATAAATTTCATTTAATTCGGTTTTTGTAAGTTTTTGATTTATTTTTGCAATTCTATAACAAAGAATATTGAATACACAGGAACTTATTTTTAACCCGGCAGATATTGCAGAAACGCTTAGCGAACTTCCTGTTAAAGAGCGTGTTTTGGCATTTCTGAAAGTTCCGAAACAATACAAAGCAGAAGTTTTTTCGCACCTTGATCCAGATTTTCAGGAAGAAACAATCCGTAGCATAGGAAGTGAAGAAGTTTCTGAAATCCTCAATGCGATGACGCCTGATGACAGAACTGCTTTGTTCGAAGATTTTCCGGATGAACTCATTAAGTATTCCATCAACCACCTCAATCCTCAGGAACGGCGAATTGCCCTGAAACTTTTGGGTTATAATGCAGATTCTATCGCACGTTTGATGACGCCTTATTACATTCAAATTCGTAAAGAATGGACGGTAAAAAGATGTTTCCAACAAATTAAGAAAGTTGGTAAAAAGATGGAAACTATGAACCACCTTTATGTGGTAGATGAAAGAAATAAATTAATCGATGATATCGCCATTGGATCCTTGCTTTTGGCCGAAGAAGATACCCTAATTTCAGAAATTACCGATAATCATTTTGTGGCAATTACCACGACCACTTCCAAGGAAGATGCGGTGCAGTATTTTGAAAAATATGACAGAACCGCACTTCCAATTGTTACTGAAGCCGGAGTTTTGGTCGGCATTGTAACGATTGATGATATTTTGGATCAAATCGAGCAACAAAATACCGAAGATATCCAAAAATTCGGAGGGATGGAAGCGCTGGATGAACCATACCGACAAACACATTGGTTTGAAATGATCAAAAAGCGGGGTTTTTGGTTGATTTTATTATTTTTATTTCAAATGTTAACGGCTTCCGCGATGGGGTTTTTCGAAGACGAAATTCAGAAAGCGGTGGTGCTTACATTATTCGTTCCTCTCATTATTTCAAGTGGAGGAAACACTGGTTCGCAAGCGGCTACACTAATTATTCGTGCGATGGCGCTTCAGGAAATCACTGTGAAAGACTGGTGGTTGGTCATCAAAAAAGAAATTGTAACTGGAATGGTTCTCGGCGGACTTTTGGGGGTTTTCGGTTTCTTCAGAATTATGCTTTGGCAGTACGCTGGTTGGTTTAATTATGGCCAATATTGGGAATTTATCGGCATCAGTGTCGGGATTTCTTTGATGATGATTGTGATGTGGGGAACACTTTCCGGGTCGATGGTTCCGTTTGTTCTGAAGCGTTTTAAGCTTGATCCTGCAACTTCGTCAGCTCCATTTGTGGCAACTTTGGTGGATGTTACCGGATTGGTAATTTATTTTTCCGTTGCCGGTTTGCTTTTGAGTGGGAAACTTCTTTAAAGATTATTTGCTATGAAAATCATTTCTCTGGTTCCCAGCATTACCGAAGCGCTTTTCGATTTTGGATTGTGTGAGAAAGAAATCGTCGGACGAACCAAATTTTGTATTCACCCTAAAAATTCCGTGCAAAAAGTTGAAATGATCGGTGGAACAAAAAATCTGAATATTGCTAAAATTAAAAGTTTAAATCCCGATTTAATCATCGCCAACAAAGAAGAAAACGTAAAAGAGCAGATCGAAGAATTGCAGAAGGATTTCAAAGTTTTGGTGACCAATGTTTCCAATCTGGAAGATAATTATTACCTTCTAAAAACATTGGGAAATTTGCTTGGCAAACAAGAAACCGCTCAGAAATTTAATTTGAAAATCTATGAAATTCTTGCTAAATTTTCTGAGTTAGAAAAGAAAAAATGCGCCTATTTGATTTGGAAAAATCCTTATATGACGGTAGGTTTTGATACTTTTATTCATGATATTTTGGATAAAATAGGTTTTCAAAATATTTTTAAAAATCAAAAAAGATATCCGGAAATTTCAGTGGAAGATTTGAAATCTGCGGATTATATTTTTCTTTCTTCGGAACCGTTTCCGTTTCAGCAAAAACATATTGATGAACTCCAAAAAGAGCTTCCCGACGCAAAAATATTTTTGGTAGATGGTGAGGCATTTTCCTGGTACGGAACCCGACTTGCGAAGTGCGAAAGTTATTTTCAAAGTTTGGTTGAAAATTGCAGATAAAAAAAAGACTCTTCGAAAGAAGAGCCCTTTTAAAATTTTTGAAATTGAATTAAATTTTTGCCATTTCAGCTTTTATTTTTTCCTGCAAACCATTGCTTGCGGCAACCAATGGAAGTCTTAAATAATTTTTGATGATTCCTAATTCTGCCAAAACGGTTTTAATTCCGGCCGGATTTCCTTCCGCGAAGATCAATCTTGTGATTTCAACCAATTTATTGTGGATTTCGTACGCCTCTTTCACTTTTCCATCGAAAGCTAGCTGAACCATCGTAGAAAATTCTTTGGGATAACCTTGTCCGATCACCGAAATAACGCCGTTTCCGCCTGCTAAAGTTACGGGAAGCGTATATTCATCATCACCGGAAACCAAATTGAAATTCGCAGGTTTTAATCTTAAAATATCAAAATACTGCAATATATTTGGCGCGGCCTCTTTGATCATGATTAAATTCGGAAATTCCTCTGCCAATCGCAAAGTTGTGGATGCTTCAATATTTTGTCCGGTTCGGGAGGGAACGTTATAAATGATGATGTTTTTTCCTGTAGCAGCCAGTGCTTTATAATGTTGGTAAAGCCCTTCCTGATTAGGTTTGTTGTAATATGGCGAAACAGAAAGCACCGCATCGAAATCTGATAAATTGGTTTCTTCGATTTGTTTTTTCACTTCCATCGTGTCGTTTCCGCCGATGCCTAAAACCAAAGGAACGCGTTTGTTGTTGGCCTTTATGATATGATCGATTACCTGTTTTTTTTCTTCTGAAGAAAGTGTAGCAGCTTCCGCAGTAGTTCCCAAAACCACCAAATAATCGGTTCCGTTTTCGATGTTGAAGTTGACCAATTTGGTAAGTGAATCGAAATCAACGGATAAATCTTCATTAAAAGGTGTAACCAAAGCAACACCAACTCCTTTTAAATTACTCATTTTTATAAAATTAATATTTTCAAAATTACAAAATTTAATGCAAGAATTTTCAAAAAAAAATAGGAGTTAATATTCATATCTTTATATTTGCAAGACCAGATTTTATCTCAATGAATACCAAATTTTTCGTTCTTGGTTTAGCAATTTTGTCGCTTTCGTCATGTAGAACGCCGCTGAATGTTGCCCAAATAAAACCAGAAAAAAACATTTCCGTCTCCAAGGATTTACAGGAAGACCAAAATTTCAAAAATTTTATAGAACCTTATAAAACGGAGGTTGAAGGGAAGATGAATACTAAAATTTCCCATACTTCGGTTGAACTAAATAAGAAAGGCGACAATAGCAATTTGGGTAATTTGTTGGCAGATTTCACTTTCGAAGGAGCTGATGATTGGGCGAAACAAAACGGAATTACAACTGGTGTAGATGCTGCCGTAATCAATATCGGAGGAATCCGTACAACGATTGGCGTGGGAGATATTCTCACCAAACATATTTATGAAGTTATGCCTTTTGAAAACGAGGTAATGATTGTGAAAATGAAAGGTTCGGACCTGAAAGGGCTTTTTGAATATTATCTGAAAACCCAAAAAAATAATCCAGTTTCGCATTTGGTGATTGAAACGGATAACGGACTGATTTTTAACGAGTTAATTAATGGGCAAAAAGTAGATTTCAACAAAGATTATTATATTGCAACTTCCGATTATTTGGCTCTGGGTGGAGATAATATGGCGTTTTTCGGAAAAGGAGAAATTATTTCAACCGGAATTAAATTGAGAGATTTGTTTCTTGAAAAATTTAAGGCTCATCCGGAAATCATTGCTCCGAAAGATGTACGATTGAATTTTAAAAATAAAAAAGTTAAAACTGATGAATAGAAAGCAGTTTTTGAAAACGATAGGTGGCGGAACTTTAGCAATGACTTTGGCTCCGAATCTTTTGCTCGCTGAAAATTTCAAATTTTTAGAAGTAAATTCCGAACATAAACTCACCATTCTTCACACCAACGATCAACACAGCCGGATCGAACCGTTCGATGCAAGTTATACCAGAAATCCCAATCAAGGCGGTTTTGCCAGAAGAGCTGCATTGATCCAAAAAATAAGATCAGAGGAGAAAAATCTTCTTCTGCTGGATTCCGGAGATATTTTTCAAGGAACCCCTTATTTCAACTTTTTTGGTGGAGAACTGGAATTTAAGCTGATGTCGATGATGGGTTACGATGGATCTACAATGGGAAATCATGATTTTGATAATGGTTTGGAGGGTTTCAAAAAAGTTTTACCGAATGCGAAATTCCCTTTCATTTGTTCGAATTATGATTTCAGAAATACCACGCTCGATGGTCAAACAATTCCCTATAAAATTTTCAATAAAAATGGAATAAAAGTGGGTATTTTCGGTGTAGGAATAGAACTCGCAGGTTTGGTTGGGAAGAAAAGTTACGGCGAAACCGTTTGGCAAAATCCGATAGAAATTGCGCAACACTATTCCGAATTTTTAAGAAATGATAAAAAATGCGATTTGGTGATCTGTCTTTCGCATATCGGCTACGATTACAAAGATGATCCAAAGAAAATCTCAGATAAAAATCTTGCTGCTCAAACCGACGGAATAGATCTTATTTTGGGCGGCCACACGCATACTTTCTTGCCGGAACCGCAAACTTTTACCAATAGGAAGGGCAAAAATGTTTTGGTAAACCAAGTGGGTTGGGCAGGTTTGCTTTTAGGAAAAATCGATTTTTATTTTGATAAAAACAAAAAGGTGCAAAATATTTCATGGAATAACCAAGTTATAGATGAAAGTATTGTAGTTTAATTAAACAAAAAAAGCTGGTTGCTCCTGATTATACCAAACACTCATGAAAAATATATTACCGTTTTTACTTTTTTTACACGCTCTGAGCATTAATGCACAGGTTATTTCGTCCAGTAAATGGAGCGATTTGTTTTCTTATAATAATGTTTTGGCGATTCGGGAAGATAATGGAAAACTTATTGCTGCTACCGAAAACGGCATTTTTTATTACACACCGGCGACGGGCGAACTGAGTAAACTTTCCAAAGCAAACGGTTTGCACGAGGTGAAAATTTCGGCATTCGATTATAATGCGGAAACTAAACTGGGTTTAGTAGGTTATGCAAATGGCTCGATGGATGTGATCACGCCGGAAGGAATAACCTATGTAGTAGATATTCCAATTGCTTCAGGCTATACTGGTAACAAGAAAATCAATCATATTTCTATTTCAGGAAATCTTGCGATAATTTCGGTAGATTACGGAGTTTCTATTTATAAATTGGATAAAAAGGAATTTGCAGAATCATCTTTTTTTGTTGTGAACGGTATTTACGAAGCTGCAAAAGAAGCGGTAATTAAAGGTAACTTAGTTTATGTTGTTACCGCTGCAGGACTGAAATCTCACGAAATGAATGTTACTTTTCCTATTTTTTCTACTTGGGCGAGTGTGGAAGCGGGCAACTTTAGTCAAATTTCTGGCAATTCCATCATTGCTTATGCTAATGCCAATACAGTGAAATTTGGCGATGGTAGCTCTTTTGTAAATTTACCAAAAAGTTTTTCCGACATTCGAGATGTGGTAGTTACGGCGCAAAATATCATTGTTACAGATTCCAATGAGGTTTCCGTGTTTAATGTATCAGGAGCGTTTGTGAAATCTTACGTTGCTGGCGAATCTTTGAATAGTGCGTTTTATTCCGATTCGAAAATTTATGCGGCCACCAAAGTTTCCGGCATAAAAAACGAATCCGGCGATTCGCTAAAACCCGATGGACCATATAATAATACTTCGTATAAAATTGATATCAAAGGAAATCAGATCGTGATTTCTACAGGTGGTAGAGATTCTTATAACGATCCTATTTATAGAAATCTTGGCTATTATCATTTTAATGGGACAGAGTGGATTTATCCAGATTTATTTAAGAATCCCAATGTTCCATATAATGTTTTAGATGCGGTGATAAATCCATCTAAACCAAGCGAAATTTTCTTTACTAACTATACAGGTTATGACGGTAGCAAAGGTATTTATCGTATGGATAATGATCAGTTTGCTAAAATTTATGCAAATTCGGGTGGCTCTTACAACCGGGTAGTAGGCCTTACTTTTGATGAAAATAATCAGCTTTTTGTTTCACAATGGAGTGCAAACGGTAACAGTGGCCAGATTGGCTATTACTATTATAATCCGGCTTCGGATCAGTTTGGTCAGGTTTCTGCGATCCCGGCAGGGCTTGTTCAAAAACCATTTGTAAAGGATGGAGTCATCTTTATTCCAGCTCCCTTCTTTTCCAGTGGAGGTTTACTGATTTATGACTATAAAAATACGCCATCCTCCACAGCAGATGACCGTTTTAAAATTCTTAGAAAGGGAAATAACCTTCCCGCAGATGGGGTAGTTTCGGCAATCATTGATAAAAATGATGACATTTGGATAGGGACCAGAATTGGTCTCCGAATCATCAGTAACCCTTCTACCATTCTAACTGAAGATAATCCGCAGGCCAGCCCAATTATTATTGAGGAAAATGGACTTGGCGAGGAGCTTTTCCGAGACAGTCACGTTCTGCAAATAGAAGTAGATGCAGGAAACCAAAAATGGATTTCTATCGATGAAGGTGGAGTTTTTTATATGAATTCTACCGGGGAACAGACGTTGAAACATTTTACCAAAGAAAATTCTCCGCTTCCGAGTAATAGCGTAACTGATATCAAGGTTGATAACAATTCTGGTAAGGTGTATTTTGTAACATTAGATGGGGTAATGGTTTACCAAGGTGATGTGCTCGACGTTTCTGAAAATTTCGGTAATGTGTTGGTATATCCAAATCCCGTGGTTTACTCGAAATACAAAGGGAATGTGAACATTCGTGGCTTAGCCGAGAAAACCAATATTAGAATTACCGATGCAGCAGGAAATTTGGTTCATCAAGCTGTTTCTAGAGGTGGATATTACGAATGGAATCTCAATAACCAGCGCGGGGTTCGTGTGGCATCCGGAATTTATTTTGTATTGATGACAAATGCCGATGGGACCGATACCGCTACAGCCAAAATTGCCGTGGTGAATTGATGATAACCTTAAATTGTTTTATTCTTTCTTATGTGAAATATGGCGATCATGATGCTGTTCTTCATTGTTATTGTGAAGAGGATGGTTTCCAAAGTTTTTTTGCAAAAGGTTTATTTTCATCAAAGAGTAAAAAGAAAGGGTATGTTTCTCCCTTGAATTATCTTCAAATATCGATTTCAAAAAGAAATAAATCAATCTCCAATATTACTCATATTGAATTGTTGAATCAGTATGATTACACTAATATCAACATCAATACTATTCTTTGGTTTATTTCAGATTTTCTGAATCAAATTTTAAGAAACGAAGCGGATGATCGTAAAATTTATTACGAAATTGAGCGATTCCTTGCTGAGCTTTATCAACTCAATTATAATGCTCATCTTGCTTTTCTTTATAAGCTATTATCTTATTTGGGAATTTCTCCGTTATCTGGTGAGGGAAGTTTTTTAAACCCAGAAACAGGTACTTTTTCGACAACACAATCTCATCATTTATTTGATGCAAATATTTCGGCCATTTGGAAAAATTATTTAACAAAAGATGTTCCGTACAAAATAAAGCTTAATCGCACCAATAGAAATCTCTTTTTAGAAACGCTGATGATTTATTATACCTATCATCTATCAGGTTTTTACCAGCCGTATTCCCTTGACGTTATCAGGCAGATTTACAATGGAAATTGACCGAGGGATTTTATTCAAATGCCAAAAATTATTTGAGATAGTGATAAGATCGCAAGGCCACAAAATAACTGTTTTCCGCGCACGCCTCATTATGCAAAAATCTACAAAACATCATTTTATAAAAAAAACAGATTCTATAGTAGAATAAATCCGTAGAGAATGATTAGCACAATGTTTTGTGAAAAAAAAACTCCTGTTTTTTATGAAAAAGTAAAAAATAGGAACAAATGCATAAAACATGAGCTCCACTTTAATCGTCCAAAACGATCCGTTTACTGCACAAGTGAAATTGTTTGAAAAAACAAAATTGAGGAATGGTTCTAGAAATTTGAGAATTAAAGTTTGGCAACCAGATACTTAGCTATGGTACTAGAAAGTATTCAGATGCACATTGATGATTAAAAAATATAAAAAAACAGAAAAAACAACAACCAACAATCTATGTTGGAAATATTCTTTTAATTCTGTTTTTTATATAATTATTTAAATTACTTTGTCGCTCATTACATGAAAAGAGGAGAAATCCTATAATGATAAAAAATCAAACGCACTATAATCAGGCATTGATGCGAAAATTAATTTTGAAATGCTTTCTGTTGACCTAAGATCTTCGTATGACCTACAACTACTAAGAATGATTATAAAAATCTTAGAAAATCAAAATTATTAGCATGTTTCATTCATCTATCTTTCCGCGTCGAAATGCGTAGTTTTATAAATCTGGAAATTGAATATAAAACTTCTGTCTTTATAAGAGATTCCGGTGTAATTAAAATGAGAATCTCTTGCAAAAGCAGCACGCGAAGGAACTATAATTACTCCTTGAAGGTTATAATTGCTTTCATCTGGAATATTAAAAGCCTTAAACTTCTTCAAAGCTTCCTGAAATCCTTCTATTTCGTAATAACTTCTTTGTTTTGCCAAAGCAACAGTAGCATTTTCCAAAACAGATTTTTTCACATAGAAATAAGCGGGATCAACCTCTGGTACGCCTCCGCCCGAAATAGTATTTTTAAAAGTTTGTGCTGAAGCAAATGAAACAACACCGTCGGTTTGTGTAGCAACGTAAGTTGTAGCTCTTCCCATAAAACGGATAAGATCGTAGGTTCCAATGTCATCTCCAGGCTCTGGTTGTGCGCCTTCTCGCATAATGTAAATAACACCTGAAGGCAATGTTACAGGAGCAAGATCAGCTAATTTTACATTGGTAGTATCGGTTTCGCTTAATTGCTTGATGTTTCCTTTTACGTCCAAATAGTGGGTTTCCAAAAATTTCTGTGCAGCTTGATCGTCGTAGGTATTTTGGGTCTCAATGCTAACTTCTTCCACAGTATCTTCGGTATCATCCTTTCTACATGAAACAAGAGCAATAGAAGCTAAAGCCAGAAATAAGATGGTTTTTTTCATTTTCAATATTATCATTAAATTGCTAAAATTTTTTAATCCAGCAAAAGTATAAATAAATTATGAGAATTGATAAATTTTTGTGGTGCGTTCGCTTTTATAAAACCAGAAGCATCGCAGCAGAAGAAATAAAAAAGAATAGAGTAGCAATTGGAGGGCAAACCGTGAAATCATCAAAAGAGGTGAAGCCCGGCGATATCATTAAAATAAGAAAAAACCAAATTGATTATCAGATAAAGGCGGTGCAAATCCCCAAAAGTAGGTTAGGAGCGAAGCTGGTTCCTTTACACATCGAAGATAGAACCGATAAACAGCAGTACGAAATCCTCAAACTACGCAAATCCGAGCAAGATTATTACCGAATTAAAGGCGAGGGTAGACCCACCAAAAAAGACCGACGGGAAATTGATGAATACGTTTCTGGTGATGATAACGCTTCCTTTGAGGAAGGCGACTGGGATTTATTTTTCAGCGATTTGGAGGATAACGAAGACTAAAATAGAGCAGCAATTTCCGTTGCAATTTCTTCCGGCGATTTTCCGTCGGTGATCACCTTGTGTTTGGATTGGGAGTAAAATGCATTTCTTTCAAACAAATGTTTCGCAATAAATTCGGGCAGATCTTCATCAGCAATCTTCGCGACTAAAGGTCTTTTGTCTTTTTGTTTAAGGATTCTATCAGAAAGATTTGTCACTGAAGTTTGCAGGAAAACACTCTCGGAATATTGGTTGATAATTTCCATGTTGTTGAAATAAGCTGGTGTGCCACCTCCGACACTTAAAATAATGTCGTCATAGGAACTCAGAATTTCATTTAAAATTAGATTTTCCTGTTTTCGAAAGTAAATTTCGCCTCGTTTTTCGAAAATTTCGGGTATTGTCATTTCATTTTTCAAAGAAATTTGCCGATCGAGGTCAAATAATTTTAAATTAAGTTTTTTGCTCAAAACTTTGGAAATGTGGGATTTACCGCTGCCCATGTATCCTATTAGGGAAATAATCATGTTTTAATTTTGTACAAATTACTAAAAAAATTTTGAGATTTTAAAAAAAGGCCTATCTTTGCACCACTCAAAAACGGAAAATAATTATTAAACCTTGGTTTTTAGTTATTGGTTTTAAAAGAGTGGCCGACTCGGTAGCTCAGCTGGTAGAGCAATACACTTTTAATGTATGGGTCCTGGGTTCGAATCCCAGCCGGGTCACTAGTGAAAAATTCCGTAATCTTACGGATTTTTTTTGCCTGCGTGGTGAAATTGGTAGACACGCCATCTTGAGGGGGTGGTTTCCTAAGGATGTGCTGGTTCGAGTCCAGTCGCAGGCACCATCAGAAAATAAGAAAAATGGTAGCTTATTTTTCTTATTAAAAAAATATTTTAATTTATAATGTTAATTGTTATTAATTAAAAGACTCGGTAGCTCAGCTGGTAGAGCAATACACTTTTAATGTATGGGTCCTGGGTTCGAATCCCAGCCGGGTCACAAATTTACCTTTCGGGGTAATTTTTTTTTCATATTAATATTTTGTGATTTGGTGCTCAAAAGTCTTCTTAATTAGGAAGACTTTTGACGTTTTTAGGAAGTGCTCCTAATCCAAATGCATATTGTCGATAAGGCGTACATCTCCCACAAATACTACAATAAATGCACGGTAGCTTTTGTCTTTATAGAAGAAATCGGTCTGTTTCAATGTAGTTTCGTCGGCAATTTCGAAATATTCGAGTTTCATACCGGGTTGATCATCAAAAATTTCTTTTACGCGGTGATTAATTTCTGGAATTGTGATAACACGGAACCAGTCATTTACCTTTACCAAAGTTTCGTAAATAATTTTAGCGGCTTCTTTCTCTTCAGCGGTAAGTCGCTGATTTCGGGAACTCATTGCCAGTCCGTTTTTTTCGCGGAAAATAGGAACTCCGTGTATTTTGATGGGGAGTTTCAGTTTCTCTGTAAGTTTTTTGATGATGGCTAGTTGCTGGTAATCTTTATCGCCAAAGTACGCATTGTCGGGCTTCACCTGCCGAAATAGCTCTTCTACAACAGTTCCAACGCCATTGAAATGGCCAGGTCGTGATTTGCCCTCCATTTCGTTTTCCAATCCATCGAAATCATAGTCTTTACTTTCCAATACTTCAGGATAGATATCAGGAATTTCTGGGATATAGAGAGCATCTACATTTCCTGATTCTTCAAGGATTTTGATGTCTTTTTCGATATTTCGAGGGTATTTTTGTAAATCTTGAGGATTGTTGAATTGGGTTGGATTTACGAATATTGAAGAAATTACCAGGTCGTTTTCTTCCCTAGCCTTAGCGTAAAGTGAGAGGTGACCTTCGTGTAGTGCGCCCATAGTGGGAGCGAACCCGATTTTTTTTCCCATTTCTTTTTGTCTTTCTACAAAGTCGAGGAGCGGTTTCTTAGTTTTAAAAATTTCCATAGTTCGGTATTAACTGTGTAAAAGTAAAAAAATCCGATAAAAAAGATAGCTTGGAATCTATTTATTTTGTGGAATAATAGAATGATTTGAAATAAAATCATTAAAATTTGTTAATTAAAAAATATTCACTCAAAATTTTGTAATTTTGCACAACAGAAAAAAATCTGTTTTATTAATAAGAAGAACGAAGAATTTATGCCGAACCAAAAGATTTTATATGTCACCACGGAAATGTTCCCGTATCAGGAAGATAGCAATATGGCGACAATGGTGAGCAAAATGGCTCTGAAAATGCACCAAGACGGAAATGATGTTAGAGTTTTTATGCCACGATTTGGACAAATCAGCGAGCGCAAGTTCCAGCTTCATGAAGTTATTCGACTTTCAGGAATGAATATCATCATCAACGACCTCGATCAGCCACTAATTATTAAAGTAGCCTCTCTTCCGGGCGAAAGACTTCAAGTATATTTTATTGATAACGAAGAGTATTTCAAAAGGAAACAGCTGTATGCTGACGACCAAGGCAATGCTTTTGATGATAATGATGAGCGCGCAATTTTCTTTGCACGTGGTGTTATCGAAACCATCAAGAAACTTAATTGGGTTCCTGATGTAATTCATTTAAATGGTTGGATGGCTTCTTTCATTCCTATTTATCTTAAAACTTTCTATAAAACCGATTCTTATTTCAAAGATTCTAAACTTGTTTTGTCGGTTTATAATGAAGAGGATACCCCGCTTTCTCCTTCGATAGAAGAAAAAATGAATTTTGACAATATTACCTCACTTAAAGCGTTTAAGAAACCGAGCATTCAGCAATTTGTTATTGAAAGCATGGATTTGGTAGATGTTATAGTAAAAGGGGACGAGTTTTTACAAGGTGAACTCGATGAAGCTTTTAACAATACCAATACCCAAAAATCGGAGTATTTGGATGCGCAATCAATCGAAACTTTATACTAAATCAATTTAAATATTAATGATAAAAAATATTAAGAAATTACTCAATATTGCCGCATTTGTGGTAATGGGAAGTTTAATTTTATGGAGCTGTGAGTCTGATGCAGATCAATTGGGATCTCAGTTTTTTCAAAATGTTGCACAAGGAAATCAGACTCCTTACGATGTGATTGCATATAATGTAAATAATGGAGATTCTATAAGAGTTGATAATTCTAGATTGCAGACCGCTACTTTGGGAGCGTTCAGCGAATCACAATTCGGATTGCAAAAATCCGCTTATGTTTCTCAGGTAAGATTGTCTTCTTATGAACCGGATTTCGGCACCAATGCAATTTTGGATTCAGCGGTTATGGTTATAAAACCTACCTATCCTACAGATTCTGTCACCACAACTACTACTGAGGATTATATTTATCCTGATGGGAATGTAGCTGCAAAAAAAGTTGTAACAACCTATCCTGTCTCCAAATACGGTAAAACTAAACTGAACGGAGGGAAAACAGTTTTCAATATTAAAGTTCACGAAGTAACCGAATTTCTTGGTTCGAATGCAGATCAAGTTCGTTCTAACCGTTCCGTTGCTACTGGAGCGCTTATTGGAAGCAAAGTTTTCAATGGTGACATCAGCGGAATTAAGATTACAAAAGATAGTGATAACAGCGAACTTTATATAAGAGAGGCAAACCTTCGGATTCCAATGGACTCTTCCTTCTTCCAAAATAAAATTATTGCAAAGGGTTCTTCACCGGAATTGGCAGATGTAGCTTCATTTATTCGTTATTTTAAAGGGTTGAAAGTTTCTGTTGATGAAAACGACGGCTATATCTTTAGTTTCGATCCAAGTTCCATTGTTGTTAATTTGTACTATAAAAATGATGTGGTGACAGACGGAACTACAACTCGCCCTCAATCTGCATTTCAACTGGATTTAGGTTCGGCTAATGCTTATTTTAATGAGATAAAGTACAATAGAGCTGGCTCAGCTTCTGAAACTGCTTTGGCTACAATTGATCAAGTTAATGGTGATCAGAAATTGTTTGCACAAGGAATGGGAGGGCCTGGAATCGGGGTAAGAGTTCCTGCTGCAACTGTTGCAGCCATTAAACAACTTTATAACGAAGATAAAATCGGGATTATCTCCGCGAAAATCAGACTTTATACTGATGTTCAAAGTTGGAATAATAATTACACTAAGCCTAATTATTTTGTAGTTCGACAAAGGGATTTAACTCCACCAACAGGCGAATCGGAATATCTTGACGACTACTTGGAAGACATGAGCGCGATGGCTTACAACTCGGTGTATAGCTTAGTGAAATCATTTGATTTAGATAAAAATCCGGCTTATTATGATATTTCAATTACCCAAACTTTCAAAAATATCATTGAGAAAGAAGCCGAAAATCACGATTTGATTCTCAATGTAGGAAGTTATACGACAGATTCTACAACCGGAAATCTTATGGGAACAATTTATTCGAGTTTAGGAGCTCAAAATTTCACGACAAGAGCTTATACGCCAAATAGAGCAGTGTTTGTAGGCAATGACCCGGCAAACGATAAAAGAGTACAGCTGCTTGTCGCTTATGGGAAAAAATAATAATTAAGAATTAATAAAAAAAATAATATGTGTGGAATCGTTGGATATACAGGTTTTCAAGACGCATACGAAGTAGTAATCAACGGTCTTCGAAGATTAGAATACAGAGGTTACGATAGTGCTGGAATTGTTTTAGATCGTGAAAATGCCAGTTTCGATGTTGCTAAAACAAAAGGAAAAGTAGATGATTTGGTGGCTGTTTCTGAAAATCTTTCAGGAAAATCACACGTCGGAATGGGCCACACAAGATGGGCAACACATGGCGTACCAAGTGATAGAAATTCGCATCCGCACCTTTCAAATAATGGAAAAATTGCATTAGTACATAATGGAATCATTGAGAATTATGATACCATTAAAATAATGCTTACTGAAAAAGGCTTCACTTTTCAATCTGAAACAGATACCGAAGTTTTAGTTAATTTGATTCAGTTTTTTATGGATATGGATGCCTCCCTTGATTTTCCAACTGCGGTGAGATTTGCATTAAATGAAGTATATGGAGCTTACGCAATTACTGTAATGCATGATGATTTCCCGGGAGTATTGGTGGTGGCGAGATTAGGTTCTCCGCTGGCAATCGGTTTGGGTACTAATGAATATTTTATTGCTTCCGATGCTTCTCCATTTGTGGAGTTTACCAAAGAAGCAGTTTATCTTGAAGAAGGTCATATGGCAACCATCTCTCTTGAGAAAGGCGTGGATATAAGAACCATAAAGGATAACGAAAAAATTGTTCCACAAGTTCAAGAATTAAAACTGAGTTTGGAACAAATTGAAAAAGGTGGATATGAACATTTTATGTTGAAAGAAATTTTCGAACAACCTAAATCAATCCATGATACATTAAGAGGAAGATTGCTTGTTGAAGAAGGAATCATTAAAATGGCGGGAATTTGGGATCATTTGGATCGAATCAATAAAGCTCAAAAAATTACCATCATTGCTTGTGGAACTTCTTGGCATGCCGGATTAATTGGTGAATATTTAATTGAAGAATTCGCAAGAATTCCGGTTGAGGTTGAATATGCTTCGGAATTTAGATACAGAAATCCTATTATCACGGAAAACGATGTAGTAATTGCAATTTCCCAATCAGGGGAAACTGCAGACACAATGGCTGCATTAAAAATGGCCAAAGATAAAGGAGCTTTTATATACGGTATTTGTAATGTGGTAGACTCCTCAATTGCAAGAATTACGGATGCGGGCTCTTATACCCATGCTGGTCCTGAAATTGGAGTAGCTTCTACAAAAGCATTTACTGCACAGCTTACGGTTCTTTCTTTAATTGCGTTGAAGTTAGGTAAACACAAGGGGAACCTTAGCAATCAGGAATTCATGAGATTAATCACAGAGCTGGAAGCGATTCCTAAAAAAGTGGAAGAAGTGTTGGAAAAGACACATGACATCACTAAAGAAATAGCGAAGGACTTTGTGAATGCTCAAAACTTTCTTTATTTAGGAAGAGGATACAATTTCCCGGCAGCATTAGAAGGAGCTTTAAAGCTTAAAGAAATTTCTTACATCCACGCAGAAGGTTATCCGGCAGCAGAGATGAAGCACGGGCCAATTGCATTAATCGACGAGAATATGCCAATAGTGATTATCGCTCCAAAACAAGGGCATTATGACAAAATTGTGAGCAATGTTCAGGAAATTAAAGCAAGAAAAGGAAAGATAATCGCGTTAGTAAATAAAGGAGACACTCAGGTTTCGTCGATGGCAGATTACGTGATAGAGTTCCCGGAAACATCCGAATGCTTTTCTCCAATAGTGGCTTCTGTTCCATTGCAATTATTGTCTTATTATATTGCCGTTTATAGAGGAGCAAATGTGGATCAACCTAGAAATTTGGCAAAATCTGTTACTGTGGAGTAAAATAAATGTTAAATCTTACGAAATAATCCAAACAATTTTTCGTTTTTCAAAAAAAACAATAATTGTTTTTCCAAAAAATTATATATTTACCGCTTAATTTTTAAAAATAGCATGAAAAGAATATTTCTTTTATTATTATCGGCATCTGCTGTAATTTCTTGTTCAAAAGGAGGAACATCTGCAGGAAGACCAGGGTCTAAAACCAAAGGTGAACTAGTTTCTGCAAGCAAAGGAAAATCTTTCGTTGCAGAGAGACCTTACGGAATGGTTGCAATACCGGCTGGTTCCTATGTAATGGGTTTAGCTGATCAGGATTTTACCAACACTCCGGAAAAAGCAAATCTGAAAACGGTAACTGTTTCTTCATTCTTTATGGACGAAACGGAGATTACCAATGCAGAATACAGACTTTTCGTTAATTATGTAAGAGATTCTATTGCGCGTACTTTGCTGGCTGAAGCAGCTGGTGATGGCGGATCTACAGGAGACGGAAGATCAATTGGGGATTTTGCTTATGCTTCAAAAAAAGCTGGTGATGAGAAAACTGCTTATCAAGAATTTATGGAATCTCAGGGCGGGAGAGAAGGATATGATGAGTCTAAAAAATTAGACTGGTCGGTTCCTTTGACTTGGAAAACTTCAGAATATCCTGATGCGCAATATGCGGAAGTTTTAGAATCAATGTACTTACCACCCGCAGAAAGAATTAATAATGAAAGAATTCTTGATACTAGAAAATTACAGTATGCATATAGCTGGGAAGATGTTGAATCTGCTGTAAAAGATAAGTCTAGAGGTGCAAATTATCTAAAGAAAGAAAGTATCGCAGTATATCCGGATACTACCGTTTGGATCAAAGATTTCAATTATGCTTATAATGAGCCTTTATATGATGGCTATTTTTGGCACAGTGCTTATAAAAATTATCCAGTTGTAGGAGTTACCTGGGATCAGGCAAGAGCATTTTGTAACTATAGATCAAAAAGAAAATCTGATTATAACGAATCTTTGAAAAAGAAAAAACAAAAACCAATGTCTTTCCGTCTGCCAACCGAAGCTGAATGGGAGTATGCCGCTAGAGGAGGACTTTCTAACGCAACTTATCCATGGGGAGGACCTTATTTGCAAGATGATAGAGGATGTTACCTAGCGAATTTCAAACCAAAACGTGGTAATTATATTGAAGATGAGAAGAAAGGAACTTATACGTACACTGCTCCAGTAAAACAATTTCAGAAAAATGGTTACGGGTTGTACGATATGGCTGGTAACGTAGCTGAGTGGACAGAATCTCCTTACAACAACTCTACGTATGAGTTTGCATCTACCTTAAACCCATATCTGTCGAACCAAGCATACAGAGAACCAAGAAAAACCGTAAGAGGTGGTTCATGGAAAGATATCGGATACTTGTTGATGACTGGTGCGAGAGATTATGAAAGAAAAGATTCAGCAAGAAGCTATATCGGATTCCGAACTGTACAGGATATTCCGGAAGGTTCAGCTAAATACAAAAAGAGAACAAACTAAAAACGAATAAATAAACTTAACTAAAAAAAATCAAATAACATGTTTAAAACTAAAGAAGGAATTTATAATTTCATTTATTCTATTGGTGCTGCAATCGTAATTTTAGGTGCACTTTTCAAAATGACTCACTGGAGTTTGGGACCTCTTTCTGGTAACGTAATGTTGGCTATAGGTCTAATTACGGAAGCTATTATCTTTATTATTTTTGCATTCGATCCTCCTAAAACTGAAGAGTCGTATGCATGGGAAAATGTTTATCCTGAATTGCTAGATTCACACGCAACTCCTAATCCAAGACATTCTACCATGGGTGTGCAATCTGCAGAAGTAAAAGAATTGCAAGTTTCATTGTCTGATAAATTAGATCAAATGCTAGCTGATGCTAAATTAGACGCTGGTTTATTCGAAAGATTAAGAGCAGGTATCGATAATTTCTCCAATTCTGTGGATCAAATCAATAAAACAGTTGATGTTACCGGTGCTACGCAAAAATATAACGACCAATTGACCTTAGCTTCTAGCCATTTGGAAAGCATGAACGCACTTTATGCATTACAGTTGGAGCACGGCAAAATTCAATCGGAATACAGCAAAAAATATGTTGAGGATATGCAGAAATCTGCTGCTCATTCAGAAAAATTCAACGAAGAATTATCAGGATTAACTTCAAACCTCAATAATCTTAATAGAGTATACGGCGGAATGCTTAGCGCGATGAAATCATAGTTTTCTAACCATTATTTATTTAAAATTTAAAATTATTAACAAAATTTACTAAAAATGGCACAGGGAAAACAGACACCTCGTCAGAAGATGATCAATTTGATGTATCTTGTTTTCATTGCAATGCTTGCAATGCAAATTGACCAGGAAATCATCCGCTCATATAAAGATACTACCGGATCTCTAGAAGAAACTAGAGTTCTTACTGAAAACAATAATTCCATCTTCAAAAGGACCTTAGAAGCAAAAGCTAAAAATTCTCCTGAAAGTTTTCAGGCACCTTTAGACAGCTATATCGGTTTAGAAGCAAAAGCTGAGGACTTGGTTTCAACGATTGAAGGGATGAAAACTACATTAAGCAAAGAAGCTGAGTACAACAAAAGTGCAGAAATTCAAGAAAGTTTTGCTGCTCTTAACAATACTGAACCTTCTACCAATTTGTTTTTTGCTGGTGGTGATGAAAATAAACCATCAAAAGCTGCACAGGATTTAAAGACAAAAATTGAAGCTTTTAAAACTTATATCACCCAAACTTATGGATCTAATCCATTGATGAAAGAAGTGGTAGCAAGAACCAATAAGCAAATGATCTCTGAGTTCGCAAAACCACAGAATGGTAAAAACTGGTTGCAATACAAGTTCTACAATCAACCACTTATTGCGGCATTGTCAAACCTTGAAGTAATTCAGTCTTCTGCTAGAGGAATTCAAGGGGATGCATTATCTGTAATGCTTCAAGAGAAAGTTGATGCAGATATTAAATTTGATGCTTACCAAGCTATTGTCTCTGCTCCTTCGACCGTAATTCAAGGTGAAGCTGCTCCGGCTTCTGTTGCTATTGGAAATTATTCCAGCAATGTTCCCGGATTATCGATGCCTGGATTGTCAGTACAAAACGGACAAGGAACCACTACGCTTAATACAAGTTCTTTGGGTGATCACAAATTCGCTGGTACGATTTCGTTCACCGATGTGAGTGGTAAGGTGATTTCGTTACCTTATGATCATACTTATAAAGTAATCGCAGGTGCTCAGGAACTTAAAGCTCAGAAAGGAGCAATCGTAACTGCTGATAAAATGAATGTATTATACCGAGGATTAGCCAACCCAGTTTCTGGTTCAATCTTAGGTGCTGATATGTCAGGAATTTCTCTTTCCGCTGCTGGCGCATCTGTAAGTGGAAGCGGTGGTAAATGGACTGTAACACCGGGTGCGGGAAGCACTGTTACATTAACAATTTCTGGTAGAGATCCAAAAGGAGGTACTATCTCTCAGTCTTTCCCTTTCAGAATTAAGAATGTTCCGCCACCAATCGGTCAGGTTCAAGGCAAAAACATCGTTTCTATGCCTGCAAGTTCAATTCCAAACCAAAGAGTAACTGCTGACATGCCAGATTTCGATTTCCCTGTAAGTTTCACTGTAAACAGTTTCATGTTTAAAGTTCCTGGTAAAGCAGCAATGCTTGTAAACGGAAACTCCATGAGCAGTGTAGCCAATCTTACTAAAGGACTTAGAAATGGCGATATTGCTTATGTATTTAATATCAAAGCAACTGCGACAGGACTTGGAAACCAACAATTACAGAATATCGGAAACGTCATAATAAACGTACAATAATTACGTTGTAAAATCATATATAATAATTTTCCAGAAAGATGAGAAAGATACTATTTCTATTTTTAGCTTTAAGTTTTCTAGGGTTAAATGCTCAAAAAAAGAAAAAAACCGTAAGAAAGAAAAAAACTAAAACAACCACAGTCGCTAAAGCTGATGCTGGCGCAAACATGGGAAATGTGGATTCGTTGGTCAATGCGTATGCTTCACCAGCTGTTCAGGAAGTGCCTGATGAGCCAATTACTTCAATGTCTATTTTGAATGCTAAATCTCCGGAATCTTTCAGAAAATATCGTGAGCAAGGTCTTGTAAAAAAAGGAGATTCTTTAGTATCCAATAAAGTTACACCATTGAAGTACGGTTATATCGAAGATAAAGACATCTTGAAGAGTATGGTAGTTTGGGAAATTATTGATATGAATGATAAATTGAACCAACCTTTTTATCACAACGAAGATGGATTGGTTTCTCAAAATAAATCTTTATACCAAGTACTGTTTGATGCGATCAACGACGGTAGAATCAAAGAAGTGTATGACGATGAAATGTTCCTTACCAGATTAAGCCCAGATGCAATTCAGGCCAGAATTAAAAATGCAGTACTAAGTGATGCTGGTATCAACAAAATGAACGAAAATGGAGGTAAACTTACCGAAGAGGAGCAAAAAGAATTTACCAACGTTTACGAAACCAAAACTGAAAATGTAAAGGTTTTGAAAATTAAAGGGATGTGGTATATCGACAGAAGAGATAGCCAGATGAAGTATAGACTTTTAGGTATTGCTGCCATGGGACAAGATCCCGCTACTATGGGACAATACGGACCAGACGGGCAACCGTTGGCTTCTAAAGACGAACTGATCGACTTGTTCTGGGTATATTATCCTGATGCAAGGGAAGTTTTGGCTAATACCATTGTTTTCAATAGTAAAAACTTGGCTTCTGATATCAGTTTTGACGATATCCTTAATGCAAGAAGATTTTCTACCGTGATTTACAAATCAGATAACGGTTTAGGAAATGGGGTGATCAAAGATTATATTCCACGTGATGCAGATGCTCAATTGGAAGAAAGCGAAAGAATCAAAGCCCAAATCCTTCAAATGGAAAATGATATGTGGAATTACTAATATTCCATTGTAATACAACAAAAACCTGAGTATCTTTACTCAGGTTTTTTTTTAACCAAAAATGTAGTTTGTTTTAAAATGAAAAATATTGATTATATCATCGTTGGCGGTGGCTATGCAGGACTTTTTTTTGCCCATCAATTGATCAAAAATAAAAAGAGTTTTGTTCTTTTTACTGATGAAAATAAAGGCGCATCGCAGGTGTCTGCAGGCATTGTAAATCCTGTGGTGCTCAAAAGATTTACAACTTTCTGGTTGGCAAAAGAACAAATAGATTTTCTAGAGAAAACATTAGATGAAATTCAGGTTTATACCGGTAGAAACTATGGCATTAAACAGCCCGTTCAACGTATCTTTCATGATGAAGCTGAGCAAAAATTATGGCGCAAAAAAGCAGAAAATGAAACGCTGCAACCTTTTCTAAATACCCATTTTGAATATGCCGATGGTGTCAATAATCCTTATAAAACCGGTATTGTAAACCAGTCTCTAAGGTTAGCAGTTAGCGATTTTTTTGATGATTTTTTTGGCTACCTTTCCCAAGAAAACATCCTTATTTCTGAGCGTTTTGAGTATGATTCGCTCCACAAAAACACCTATAAAGATTTTAAGTTTCAGCACATCGTTTTCTGTGAAGGAATGGAGGTAAAGCATAATCCTTTTTTTAAGTTTATTCCTGTAGAGCCAAATAAAGGACATCATTTATTAGTGAAATTGGCTCAAACATTACCGTCGAAGTTTACCATTAAGAAGAAACATTTTCTGTTTCCATTAAAAGATGGACTTTATTATTACGGAGGTACCTATGATAGAGATGCGCAAGGAAAGGCCGTTGATCCGGAAGCGGTGAGACAGCTGAAAGAAGGATTGCAGGAAATTTATAAGGATCACTTCGAAATAGTAGAGGTGCAAGTAGGTTTCAGACCGACAGTGAAAGACAGAAGACCTATTTTAGGAAGACACGCTACTGAAGAAAATTATTATATTTTAAACGGTCTCGGTGCAAGAGGTATTCTAAATGGCAGCTATTTTTCAGCTCAATTGTATAATTTTATAGAAAACGGAACAGCGCTAAACGACGAGGTTTCTTTAGAACGTTTTTCATAATTAAGTTTTGTTGCTGTAAACACAATGCATTCAATACAAAAATCGGCAGTAACGCTAAAGTTTACTTATTATTTTTGCAAAATATTTATCGAGATTGATGACGCTGACACGATAAGATTAGGATGGTGAATTTATACGCCGTTAGTAACTATTTTTTCTTAAAAACAAAGCTCTACCATATTCATAATTCATTCTAGCTATATTCAAAACTGAAATTCCTTGTGGACATTCAATCTCGCATGCTTCAGTATTGGAACAGTGACCAAAATGTTCAGAATCCATTTGATTAACCATTTTAATCACTCTTTCATTTCGTTCATTTTCCCCTTGTGGCAGCAAAACTAGGTGACTAATTTTTGCGGAGGTAAATAAGGCTGCACTTGCATTTTTGCACGTTGCTACACAAGCTCCGCAACCAATGCACGCTGCGGAATCAAAGGCTTCCTCAGCAGTTTGATGGGTAATGGCAATGGCTGTTGCATCCGGTGCTTGACCAGTATTCACAGAGACAAAACCTAAGATAATTTAGGTTTAATTCATTTAAGACAGAATAATTTTAATGAAGAATTTGTAACCCTTGTAACAAATGTTATGACTGAAAAAGGGTCACTTGTTTGTGGAAATTATTATATAAGCCCACTTTACCTTTATCCCGAAACCACTCTTGAAGGTGATTCCGAAAGAATTCCGAACCTCAATATGGAAATCGTGGAGAACATGGCTACAAATTTAGGTTTACATTTCTCTCCTGAAAGACCGGACTATTCGCAGCAAACTGAGGAAGACGGCCTATTTTATCCCGAAGATATTTTGGATTACATCTATGCCGTGCTGCACTCGCCAAGTTACCGCGAGAAATATAAAGAATTCCTAAAGATCGACTTCCCAAGAGTGCCTTATCCGAAAGATGCAGAAACTTTTTTCAAGTTGGTAAACTTAGGACGGGAAATTCGGGAGATTCATCTTTTGGAAAGTCCTGTGGTTGAAAATTACATCACCCAATATCCCGAAGATGGTGATAATGTGGTGGATAAGCCTGTTTATAAAGATGGCAGGGTGTACATCAATTCTTCTCAATATTTTGAAAGCGTACCGGAAGTGGCTTGGAATTTCTACATCGGGGGCTACCAACCCGCCCAAAAATGGCTGAAAGACCGCAAAGGAAGAACATTAGATTTCGATGACATCCTGCATTACCAAAAAATCATCGTGGCTTTAGCGGAAACGAATAGGCTGATGAAAGAGGTGGATGGGGTGATGGAAGAAAATAAATTATAATTCTTTATTATGTTGCTAAGGATAAATAAATTGAAAAACTTTGGTGTTTATCAAAATTTCGACTGGGGAAGTCTTGACGATTTCAAAAATAAAAATCTAATTTATGGCTGGAATTATTCAGGCAAGACTACAATATCAAAACTTTTCCAAATATTAGAATATAGGTACAAAAACATATGTTTTCCTCGTGCTGAATTTGAAATCGCAGAAGGGCGAGAAGGCTTACCAACAAAGATTTTCACCCAAGATACAATTAATACATTTCCATTTACAGTTAAGGTATTTAATAGTGAATATTTTAATAAAGCTTAAAAATTCATAGTTTCAGTACATAAAATACGAATTTCGGTACATTACGATAGATTGCTATGGCATAACATTTGTACAATTCTCCTCAAAATTATTGTTGATTTACAAAACAATATAAATCATTAATCAAAATCTTAATTATGAGTTTCATAGACAAAGTAAAATTGGCTGCCGAGCTAGCAAAGGCGAATTTCAGTGAAGGTATCGATGATGGTTACGACCATTCCACTACATCTGCCGGAAAAAAAGGGTTAAGATCCGGTCGTGTATCTGAGTTAACTGCGATGGCAAACCTAAAACCCGGAGGTGCAGAAAATCTCAGAACCATAATGGAAATTGCAGGCGGAAATATGAAAGGTGCAAACAGAGTAGGAACGCTGCATGATCTTCGTATAGTTTTGTTTGATAACGATACCAAGATTCTTTTCTGCACGGCTTACGATGGTGATTGGGATGCTTATATTGATGATTTCGCCACAAAAATTCCGCAGCTGATGGACATCATTTTTGGGAATGTAGAAGGCTGGCCAGGCATAAAAAACCCGAGTGTAAAACAGTTCATTCTAGACCATCAGATTACCGCGACAGGTTGGTATGTAGGTGTTCCGCATCTTACGGTGAATGATATAAGGAGAAATGATAAAATCATTAAAGGACTGAATAAGGCCATTGACGAAGCAAATAAAATCTAATCTATGGCACTGGAATTTTTAAAGCGGATTTTTAATCCAAATAAAGTAGAAATTGAGCTGAATGAAATACAGGCCTTAATTCTCAGAAGCCGACCTATACCATATTTCGGAACAGTGGGTATTATTGAAATCAAAGATGCTGTGGCAGCCAGACAAATGCTCCAAAAACTCTTGCCGATTGTGAGTTCTGCGGAAGACTGGCATAAGAATGAAGGCGCATCGCTTACTTTGACATTCACTTATAAAGGTCTAGAAAAAATCGGTGTTCCTCAAGAGTCACTCGATACTTTTCCCGAATCCTTCAAGGAAGGAATGGCAGAACGTTCCCGGTTTCTTTATGACATTGGAGTCAATGACCCTAAAAACTGGGAAAAGGTTTTTAGAAGATCACATATTCACATCGCGGCGGCAATTATCGCCAACAATGAAGAGGCGTGGAAAAGCAAGCTGGAGGAATTTCGTTCTAAATTGACGAATGACAGCGGCGTAGAAGTAATAATGAGCCACGATTTCGCCGTATCTGAAGAGGTTAAAAATGTATTCGGATTCAGGGATGGCATCAGCAATCCGGAGATTGAAGGCAGTGGGATAGATGTGCCGCCCGGATTTGACCGTCCGCTTAAAGCAGGCGAATTTATAATGGGCTATCCTGGAGAAGCAGGCATCATAAAGCCATTTCCACAACCGGAAGTTTTAGGAAAGAATGGTTCTTTTATGGTTTTCAGAAAGTACCAAAGTCAGGTAGCAGAATTTAATCAATTCATTAAGGAAAATTCTTCTTCACCGGAAGAAGGTGAGCTATTGGCTGCTAAAATGGTAGGTCGCTGGCGAAGTGGTGCACCTTTGGTTTTAGCTCCTGAAAAGGATGATAAAGAGCTAGGAGATGATATGCAAAAGAACAATGATTTTTCTTTCAAGAATGATGAGTACGGTAAAAAGTGTCCGTTCAGTTCGCATATCCGCAGGATGAACCCAAGAGATTCCAAATCTTTTGTTTTGGAGGATGAACGTTTGCACAGGATCATCAGAAAAAGTGTAACTTTTGGCGACATCGTTCCGCCGGAGGTAACAAAAAATGATGGTAAAGAACGTGGACAGTACTTTATTGGCATTAGTGCCGATGCAATGGGAACACTGGAATTTCTTCAAAAACAATGGGCAAACGATGGTAACGCCCAAAATCTGGGAACAGAAAAAGATCCTATGATCGGTGTACAGGACGAAGACGCACTTTTTTCTGCGCCGGGAGAACCCCTCATCAAAAGATACCGTGGTTTGCAGACCTACAACATCGTGAAAGGCGGCGAATATTGTTTTATCCCAAGCATTTCTGCTTTAAAATGGATTAGCGAATTAAAATAAAAAAAAGCACTATGGAAGAATACATCAAGTACAGTTACGAAGTGGAAGAAATTCCAGAAAATTTCGAAGAGTATATTACCACCATTAATAACGATATCCGCGAATACATCAAAAATACGCCAAACCTAAGCAGGGCGACCCATCATACAAGAGATGCGCACGCCAATGGCTATGCAGTGCTGAAAGCAGAGGTTGAAATTTTGGATAATCTGCCCGAAGAACTGGCGCAGGGCATTTATGCGAAACCCGGAAAACACCAGGCAGCAGTTCGCTTTTCCAATGGTTCGTCCAGAGTTTTGCCCGATAAACTAAGCGGTAATGCACAAGGATTTGCTTTAAAGATTTTTGGGATAGATGGCAAAAAATTATCTCCCGGAGAGGAAGATTCTCCCAATGTTGATTTTAACCTGATTAATAATCCCGTGTTTTTCTGTAACTCGGCAGAACATTATGTTTTCATTTCAAAGCTTTTTTTAAAGCTAAATGATTTCTTTGAAAAGGGAGCCTTGGGAAAATTGGAATTTGCCACACTTTGGGTCACCGAAAATAAAAAAGCATTTCCAAATTTTGAGGCTTTGAAGGAATTGGGGGCTCTTAAAACTTTTGAAAAAATCCCTTCCATCAACAGTTTTCTTTATGAATTTTACAGTATGGGAGCGGTACGCCACGGTGATTATATCGCCAAAGTAAGAGTGATCCCAACTGAGCAGACCAAGAACGCCATCACGCAAAAAGATATTGATCTAGACAGCGCAGAATGGCCGTACAGAAAAGGAATTATCAAAGAAATAGGTCAAAAAAACCTTACGTTTGAGTTGCAAATACAACTTTGCAAAGACCTGAAAGAAATGCCTGTGAATGACCTTACAAAAGAATGGTCGCAGGAATTATCACCATTCCGTACGGTGGCAAAAATCACAATACCAAAACAAACTGTTCCTGAGGATGGTAATTTTGAAATTATGGAAAATCTGTCTTTTACACCGTTCAGAACCATCGAAGAGAATTCACCGATCGGAAATTTACAGCGTTCACGGCAGTCAGCGTATGTAACATCTTCAACCTCAAGACACGAGCTAAATCACAAAAAACGTAAAGAACCAAATAATTTGGAGGAAGCATTCAGTCCGGAGTTTTATCAATTATAATTGAAAATGAAGATTGCTGAGTCCTAGTTCCGTAAATTTTATTACCAAAAATCAACCAAAATTATGAGCAAAATAAAAAATGTAACGGTAGCTGGAAGTGGTGTTTTAGGATTCCAAATTGCTTTTCAAACTGCAATTCACGGATTTGAAACCACTGTTTACGATATCAGTGATGAGGTGTTGGAAAAGGCTAAAGCAAAGTTCGAGGGCTTGGCCGAAAGTCATAAAAAGGATCTTGGCGCCACCGAAGAACAAATTACAAAAGCCAGGGAAAGACTGCACTATTCATCCGATTTGGCATTTGCCGTGAAAGATGCCGATCTTTTGATAGAAGCAGTGCCAGAAGATATTAAAATAAAAACGGAATTTTATAAGCAACTCTCCGCAATTGCACCGGAGAAAACCATTTTTGTAAGTAATTCATCCACCTTGTTGCCAAGTCAGTTTGCTGAGGTGACAGGAAGACCGGCTCAATACCTTAACCTGCATTTTGCCAATCAAATATGGTTGCGAAATACGGCGGAAATTATGCCACATCCAGGAACCGACGAAAAAATAACCGAGGAAATAGTCGATTTTTCAAAGGCGATAGGGATGGTGCCTATTTTGGTAAAAAAAGAAGTTCCAGGTTATGTGCTCAATTCTTTATTAAATCCATTTCTGAATGCCGGAATGCAGCTTTGGATTGGCGATTATGCTACGCCAGAAACCATAGACAAAACCTGGATGCTGGGAACAGGTTCGCCTTACGGACCAATGGCTTTGTATGATATTATCGGATTGACGACACCATACAACATTTACAAACTGCAAGTAGAGAAGGGCAAAACAGATGATAAGATTGTTCTGGAAAAACTTAAATCAACTTTCATCGACCAAAATAAACTGGGAATTTCTACTGGCGAAGGCTTTTACAAATATCCAAATCCTTCGTGGCAAAGTCCAGATTTTTTGAAAGTGCCGGAAGCCGATTTATCTAAAATCAGTATCAAAAATGTTGTGGTGGCTGGAAGTGGCGTTCTCGGTTTTCAGATTGCGGTGCAGTGTGCTTATTTCGGCTATAAAGTCATGGTTTATGATGTTAATGATGAAGCTTTAAGTAAAGCCAAAAACCGTTTTGATGTCTTGGCTGAAGAATATAAGAACTACCTGAAAGCTGATGAAGAAAAAATCCAAAATACCAAAAATAATCTCACTTATTCTACAGATTTGAAAGCTTCTTTACAAGATGCTGATTTATTGATAGAAGCCGTACCGGAAAGCATCGATATCAAAAAAGATTTCTGGGAAAAAGCTTCTGAGCACGCGCCGGAAAAAACCATTTTCGCGAGCAACTCATCCACACTTTTGCCGAGCAGATTAAGCACATTTACTGATCGTCCGGAAAAATTCATCCATTTACATTTTGCCAATCATATAATGGTTCGTAATACGGCAGAAATAATGGGTTCTGATCAAACCGACCCAACGGTTTATAACGAGATTGTAGAGTTTGCAAAATCCATTGCTATGCTTCCCGTGGAACTGAAGAAGGAAAAATCGGGCTACGTTCTGGATTCTTTGTTGATTCCGCTTTTGGTGGCTGGTCTTGCGCTGTGGGCGAATGACGTTGCCGATCCTGCAACAATCGATAAAACCTGGAGAATAGCAACAGGTGCTCCTTTTGGACCGATGGCCATTTTAGATTTGAATGGGATGAACACCAATTACAACATCTTAAAAGAAATCCCGGGAGAATTAACACAGAAAATAGCAGAAAAGCTAAAAACCGAACTTATCGACAAAGGAAAACTTGGTCAGCAATCCGGCGAAGGTTTTTACAAATATCCTGATCCAGAATGGCAAAGCAAGGATTTTTTGAAAGCTTAATAAATGCTAAATTTCCATTATAAACTAAGTATTTAATTATTAATAAATTATTTTTAATTAAAATACTTTTTTGGTTAAGATATTTTTTCATAGAGCCAATCTTTTATACTTTCATAGACAGATTCTTTAATATCTTCATTAAGTATTTCGTGCCGCATAGCAGGATAAATTTTTGCATTAACATCTGTAAATCCATCTTTTTGCATTTGTGTTACCGTTTTTTCAACCCCTTTTCCGAAGTTTCCTATCGGATCATCAGCTCCGCTTAAAAAAAGAAAGGGAAATTCTTTTGGTATTTTTTCTGCCCATTTTCTTTCCGTTGCCTGTTGATTTAGAGAAACTAGTGCGTAAAAACCATTATTGGTAAAAGGTACTCCGCATAGGCTGTCCCTGCAAAAAATGATGGAACTACTGAAACAGAAAATTATTTTCTTATTTTATAAGATACAAATTATGCTGTTTTCTAATCCTATTTTTAAAAATAAATTAAATCGTGGGTTTTGTTAAGGAACGACTAAGAAAACAATTAGCACCTATTTTAGCAACCGAAAATACAAATCCCTGTAAGTTAGATGCTTACAGGGATTTTCGCAGAGAGGAAGGGATTCGAACCCTCGATACAGTTACCCGTATACTAACTTTCCAGGCTAGCTCCTTCAACCACTCGGACACCTCTCTATTTGAAGATTGCAAAAATAGGATATTTTGGCGAGATTAAAAAATTCAATCGAAAAAAAATGTAAACTTTAGCTTTCAGAAACTTCTCCACAAAGGTTTTTAGCAAAGTTTTCCGCAAAATTTCCTTCGTAATTCGGATTTTCCAAAAGATGCATCGCTTTTGTAATCGCACTTTCTGCGGTTATATCGTTTCCGCTAATGGCTCCAATTTTTGTAAAAATATTCGAATTGGAATATTTGCCAAACGAAATTCCACCCGAAACACATTGCGAAACGACTACTATTTCCGTTCCGCGATCGCGCAAAAGTTGTAAAATATCCAGCGTTTTTTTGGTGTTAAAAATAGTACCGGAACCGAAAACTTGCAAAATCAGTACCTTCATTTGCGGAATTTCGGAGAAATGTTCAAGATGCATTCCCGGAAAAATTCGCCAGAAAAGAACATCCTGCGACAAGTGCGAATCCACGCTGAAGCGCGCATCCGATTTTGAACGCCACAAAAAATCTTTTTCAATATTCAAATGAACTCCGGATTGACCCAACGCAGGATAGTTCGGACTCTGGTACGCATCGAAATATTCTGCGGAATATTTTAAAGTTCGGTTTCCGCGGAGTAATTTATATTCAAAATATATGGTAACCTCCTGAATTACAGCTTTATCGTTTTCGTATAAACTAGCGTAGTATAAGGTGGTCAAAAGGTTTTCTCTAGCATCCGTGCGCAAATCTCCAATCGGTAATTGCGAACCGGTCAAAATCACAGGTTTGCTTAAATTCTTTAGCATGAAGCTCAATGCTGAAGCCGTGTAAGACATCGTATCTGTGCCATGTAAAATCACAAAACCATCGTAGTAATCATAATTTTTCCCGATTAATTTGGCGATAATTTTCCATTCTTTAGGTCCCATATCGGAGGAATCGAGCGGTTTTTTGAACGGATGAACATCAACTTCGCACTCGATCAGTTTCATTTCCGGAAGTTTCTGAAAAATATTTCCAAAATCGAAAGCCCGCAAACTCCCGGTTTCGTAATCTTTTTCCATGCCAATCGTACCGCCGGTGTATATAAGTAGAACTTTTCTTTTCATAGATTCAAAAATACATTATTTAAAGTAATATCAAGGAAAATTAGCCGTGCTAAAATCCCCAAATTATATTATTTTTGAAAGATGAATTCACAAAAAACTTTTGAGTATTTAAAGCAATTTCTCACAGAAGAACGCCTAAGCAAAATAGAATTTTACGCCCAAGAAAGTTCCGATTTTGTATTGCCGGTGATGGAAGATATTTTCCAATTTCGAAATGCCGCCGCTATTGTACGTTCGGTGGAAGCTTGTGGATTTCATAAAATTGTGGCGATGGAAAGCGAGAACCAATTCAATCCGAATCTTCGCGTGACCAAAGGTGCGGAAACGTGGGTGGAAGTTGAAAAAATGCCTCACCAAATAAAATCATTAAAAAAAATTAAAGAAAGAGGATACAAAATTTTGGCAGTTTCGCCCGAAAAAAATGCGACCATGCTGCCGGATTACGATTTGAAAGAACCCGTTGCGCTGGTTTTTGGGACAGAAAAAGAAGGTGTTACCAAAGAAATTCTAGATTTTGCTGATGAAACTTTGGGAATTCCGATGTATGGTTTTACCAAAAGTTTTAATGTTTCTGTGGCGGCGGCAATTTGTTTCTACGATTTAAAGCAAAAGCTCTTTAGGTCCAATCTCGATTATAAACTTTCTAACGAGAAACTCTGGGAACTCAAAGTTCGGTGGGCAAAAAATTCAATAAAAAGCGGCGAGGAAATTCTGCAGAAATATCTCAAAGAGCAAGCTACATCATTTTAAAATAATTCCACGCAGCAACAAAAATCCCCGCTGTTTCAGTTCTCAATCGTTGGTTTCCGAGGGAAACGGCCTTAATGCCTTTTTCTACTAAAGTCCGAATTTCTTTGTCCGAAAAGTCACCTTCAGGACCGATCAGGATAGTAATTTTTTCTTTTAAATTGATTTCTTTCAAATTAATTCTTTCCAGATTTTCGTTGCAATGGGCAACAAATGTGGTTTCAGGATCTAATTTTTTTATAAAATCTGGAAATTTGATTAAATCATTGACGATCGGAAAATGAAATCTCAAACTCTGTTTGGACGCGGCGATGCTTTGTTTTCTTAGCTTTTCAATGTTCAGGATTTTCCGCTCCGTTTTTTCGGTTTGTATTAAACTTACCTCAGAAATCCCCATTTCTGTAGCTTTTTCTAAGAAAAACTCAATCCGGTCGATGTTTTTGGTTGGAGCAATCGCAATATGAAGTTTTGGAGAAAATTCCGGAAGATTTTTTTGGATTTCTCTGATGTCTAAAGAAACTTTTTTGCCTTCAAAAACCAATGTTCCGTCGGCGAGATTTCCCTTTCCATCGGTTACGGAAATTTCTTCGCCATCGCGCATTCTCAGGACTTTTATAATATGTTGCTGTTCTTCATCATTAATCTGAACTGCGGGGAAAATTTCACCAAAAAATAACTTCATTTTACTCGGATTTTTTCTTAAAACTTTCTTCAATATCATATCGTGCTGTTGCCGAAACCGAAAGGTCAGTAAATTCGCCGCGGTCGTATTTTAACTTTGCAACCATAGCGATCATCGCTGCATTATCGGTAGTGTATTCGAATTTTGGGATGTAAATATTCCAGCCGAGTTTGTCTTCATTTTTCTTCATCGCTTCTCGAAGTCCGGAATTTGCAGAAACTCCACCGGCGATGGCAATATGCTGAATGTTGTAATCTATTGCGGCTTTTTCCAGTTTGTTCATCAAGGTTTCTACGATGGTTTTTTGGACGGAAGCTGCTAAGTTTTCGATGTTTTCTTTAATAAAATCCGGATTTTTTTTGATTTCTTTTTGAATGAAATATAAAACCGAAGTCTTCACGCCGCTGAAGGAATAATCATATTTTTCTAATCGAGGTTTACTAAAAGTAAATGCGTTTGGATCTCCGTTTTTTGCCAGTTTATCAATAATGGGACCTGCCGGATAATCGAGATCGAAAATTTTCCCAATTTTGTCGAAGGCTTCACCCGCAGCATCGTCAATGGTTTTTCCGATGATTTCCATATCGAAATAATCTTTCACCAAAACGATCATCGTGTGACCACCAGAAACTGTTAAACATAAAAAAGGAAACGGTGGAGGTGCAATATTTGCATCGTCGATAAAGTGTGCTAAAATGTGTGCCTGAAGGTGATTTACCTCAATTAAAGGCACATTTAAACTCATTGCTAAAGATTTCGCAAATGAAGTTCCTACGAGCAAGGAACCCAAAAGTCCCGGTCCGCGTGTAAATCCCACGGCAGAAATATCTTTTTGTTGTATATTTGCTTTGCTGACGGATTTTTCAACCACAGGAATGATATTTTGCTGATGTGCACGGGAAGCCAGCTCGGGAACCACACCACCATATTCGTTGTGGATCGCCTGATTGGCTGCAATGTTTGAAAGAATTTTATTCCCTCTGATGATGGCAGCAGAAGTATCGTCGCAGGATGATTCTATTCCTAAAATTATTGAGTCGCTCATAACAATGGCAAATTTAGAGAATAATAACGATAACGAAAACAAAAAATCGATCACTGAAAATATTGGAGATTCTGTGCAGAAGGGAGTAGAAAATGTTCAGGATACAGTGAAAGAAACAGTAAAAGGAGCTAAGGATTTGGCTTCGGATGCCATTAATCATCCTGTTGAAACTGCGGGCGAATTTGTACAGCAAGCGGCAAAAGACGTCACAAGTTACAAATGGTGGGCGAAATTGTTGCTTGTTTTATTCTGGACTTCTTTGTTTTTGGTGTTTTCTTTTTTTGTAATTGTAAGTTTGCCTGCCACCAAGAATTGGGCAGCTCAAAAGGTGATTGAAAAACTCAATACCGATCTGAAGTCGCAAATGTCTTTCAAAAGTGTTGACATTAATTATTTTGGTGACATCCATATTCATGAAGTTGCGATCAAAGATTACAAAAATTTTCCTTTTCTAAAAGCCAAGGAATTGTACGCAGATTCCAACTGGTTTTCCATCATCAGCAATTCCCGAAATTTGCAGTTTCAATCTTTGTCTTTGGAAGAACTGGATTTAAAAGTAATTACTTACAAAGGCGACAGTATTTCGAATTTTGTCCGATTTGTTGATCTTTTTAATACGCCCTCCCCAACGGTGAAAAAAGAACCATTTCAATTGAAATCGCGTATTTTTATTACCAATTCCAAAGTTTCTATTGTTAACCAAAATAGCGAAGGCGAACAAGGGAAATGGCTGACCGCTGAGAATTTTAATCTTGTAGCTCCAGAGTTGAAAGTAGAAGGCTCCGATGTTTTTGCTCAAATAAATAACATCCGATTTACCACTGAAAGATGGGGCAAAAAACATTTTGTCGATACATTTTCCACCGAATTGGCATTGACTAAAGAGTTTTTGGTTTTAAATGATTTAACCATTAATACCAATAATACTTTGCTGCAAGGAGACATAAAATTTAATTTGAACAATGGCTCTTGGGCAGATTTTGCCGATAAAGTGAAGTGGGAAATGAAAATGATGCAAGGAAGCCAAATTAGTGGATACGACATCAGTTATTTCGTTACGAATTGGGATAATTATAAACCGATCAATATTTCCGGTGATATGACCGGTCCGCTGAATAATTTTTATTTAGATAATTTCCTGGTTAGAAATCCACAGGTGAATATTCGAACCGCGAAAATGAAAGTAACCAATCTGCTAAAAGGTAATTTTCAAATTGAAACCAATAATCTTTCCACAGATTTCACTTATAAAGAGCTGAAAAACATGATGCCGACTTTCATTTCATCTAAAATGAAAAATTTCGCGGACGATTTCGGAAGGTTAAAATACAACGGTGCGGTTCGGGTGAATCCGAAAGAAGTTTTCGTCTCCAACGCCAATCTAGTCACCGGAATTGGGCAAGCAAAAATTAGTAATTTTTATTTAAATGATTACAGTTCGAATTTGCCAAAATACCGCGGTTATGCTGAAATTAACGATCTAAACACCTCAGTGATTACCAAAAATAAACAAGTAGGATTGATTTCCGGTAAATTTAATCTTCAGGGGCAAAGTTTCGATGTGAATACGATGCGATTGAAAACCCGTTCCCAGATTTCAAAAATCGAAATTATGGACAAGGAAATCAACAATGTTTTTCTTGATGGTTTGCTGGATCATAAAACCTATCGCGGAATTGTAAATGTAAACGACGAGCAGGCGAAAGCCGATGTTAACGGATTTATCGATTTCCGAACCAGCAGATTATCGGCCGATATTAATGCTGACATTAAACATTTAAATATTAATTATTTTACCGGCGCTAAAGGCAATCAAATCGTTACTGGTTTGGTGGATGGGAAAATTTCGATGACTAATATCAATGATTTGAACCTCGATGCGGATCTCCAACGCGTCACCTTTGCAAATGCATCACAAAAATTCCTTATTCCGAATGCAAAAGTAAAAGCGTTCTTCGAAAACGGGAACAGGATCGTTTCAGTTGATGCTCCAGGAGCTGTGAACGGGCAGATTTCCGGGAGATATAATCTTGGTGATTTGATGGGAATGGTGCAAAACGGAATTGGAAAAATTCTGGTGGGTCCTCCGCCAAGAAAGTTGTATCGTGGACAAAACTTCTCTATGAATTTTGAGGTAAAACAAGGTCTGGTAAGTTATTTTGAGCCTAATCTGCAAATTCCGAGAGGTGCTTCGGTGAATGGCTCTTATGATGGGAATTCGAATAATTTGATTTTGAATGTAGATGCGGAAACTTTAAAATATATCATGACCAAAAAGCAGGAAATCACGGATGCTGACAAAGCTTTAGCAGCTGCAAATCCCGCATATAAAATCTCCGACCGCGACAATATTACCCGAGACAGTGCGATGGTAGACAGTTTGATGGTGAGAATTAATACCGCCAACCTCGATGAACAGATTTTTACGAAAATTAATCGGGTAGAATACAACAAGAATATCCTAAAAGACATTACTTTACGTGGAAGAAACGAAAATAATCAAGTTCTTCACATCGCGGCGAATTTTAAACATGGAACTCCCGAAGATGAAGTGAAACAAAATTTGAAAGAATATGTTATCAATCTTAATCAAACCACCAATTCTGCTGGAGATTATGTAGTAAGATTCGAGCCTACAACAGTGAAATTTAATGATGTAGCGTGGAGCGTCGATACTTCCGCCGAGTTGAACCATTCGATAACATACAGAAAGAAAACTTCCGATTTTCTGATCCAGAATTTAAGACTTTACTCAGATGCCAGTGAATTGTTTTTGAGAGATGCCATTTTCAAATCTGCCCAGGATTTTTCTGCCGGTGGCGAAGTGAAAAACCTTGATATTTCGAAAATTTTTGCTCTAACCAAGAGTGAGAACAGCATGGATATTCAGGGAATTGCGAATGGAACTTTCGATATTAAAATGAATAAAAACAATCTGGAACCGCTCATCGATTTCAATATTACTGATATTTTGATGAACGGAAAGGATATGGGAAATATATTGATTTCTGCTAAAAAAAGTGATACACCCAACGTTTTTGATGTCGATGCCAAGGTAGTTTCTGCAGGAATTATCGGGGATAATAATCTGCATCTTACCGGAACAATAAATAACAATACCTCTTCACCAACCCTTGATTTGGTCGCAGATATGAAGGAATTTGATATCGCTTTTGCTCAGGAATTTGTAAAAGGAGTATTCGGAAATCTTCGCGGAAAAGCTTCCGGTGAACTGAAGATTTCCGGCAAATTGAGTGACATCGATTACAGTGGCGATATTGCGATGAAAGATATGGGATTGAAACTCAATTTTACTGGGGTTGATTATGCTTTTGATGACACGGTGATCTCGCTTTCCAGAGGTTTGGCGATTCTGAATGATATAGGTGTTCGGGACGGACGAACAAATTCCCGGGGCTCCATTTCTGGTGCGATTCAGTTTGAAACTTTAGCCTCAATGGGTGTCAACTTAGTGATGAGAGCAGATAATTTGATGCTTCTCAATACAGGGCAGAAAGACTTTGATTTGTTTTGGGGCAGAGTATATGGCACCGGAACACTCTATGTGGACGGACCAATTTCTGCTTTGAATATTTCGACTCCGGAAATGAAAGTACTTAATAACAGTGTATTTACTTTTAACTCAAATTCTACGTCCAAAATCGAAGAATTTAAAATGCTTAGATTCTTGAAAAGAGACGAAGCCGGTGTGGTTTCTGTAGAGGAAAGGAAACGATCCAGCGCAAATATGAATATCGATTTTACACTTTCTTTGGATCGTGGAACTACGGTAAATGTTTTGGTGGGAGATGATATCGGTGATATTACGGTGCGTGGAAGTTCGGAAAGTCTGCGTTTTGTGATGAACCGATCCGGAGCGATTTCCATGAACGGAAATTATTTTGTGGACAACGGAACTTTTGTTTCTAAAGCGATTCTGAATAGAACTTTCCATATCACCAAAGGAAGCAGCATCCGTTGGGATGGCGATGCGATGTCGCCGGAACTCGATATTGACGCGACCTATTTGAGAACGGTAACGAATGCTGGATCTTATCTTGGAATGTCGAATTTGCAACCTATTAATGTTTTGTTATCCACTAAAATTACCCAAACACTAAACAATCCGAACGTTCAGTTAGGGGTTTCTGCTTTGGATGTTTCCAGCAATTTGAAAGAAACGCTTGCTCAGAAAATGAGTAATGAGGATGAAAAAATCATTCAATTCGGATCTATTTTGGTGCTGAGCAGTTTCAATGAAGCCAATGCAGGATTCGGAAATCTTAATCTGGGAAATACTTTGGAAACATCAGGTTATAACATGCTTTTCAAACAACTGGGTTCGGTTTTAAATACCATAAGCAACGAGTTTCAGGTGGATTTGAATTATCTGCAAGGCGATACGAACTCCAATAGTGGCGACCGTGCAAACGCAAGTGTGAGCTTCAGCCTGTCCCCAAGAGTAAAAGTGAAAACAGGTTTGGGGATTCCTATTTCTAAAACGCAAAATACGAATGCAGATTATCTTTCAGGCGAGGGAATTATTGAATATGATTGGTCTAAGAAAAATGACGGAACAAGACTGTTGAGAGCTTATTCCAAACCAAGCAATATCGGATTGAACGGTGCAGTGGCCGGAAATGCCAATGCGAATCAAAGCTACGGAGTAGGGGTAGTTTATAGTAAAAGCTTTAATACGATATTCAAAAGGAAGAAAAAAGATAAAAAAAATAAAAGTTCAACCGGTGATATCATAAGGGATTCTATTAAAAAAGATACAATAAAGTAAGAATTATAATATGAATTTTATCATTTACGTTAAAAGTTGTTAATATATCATTATATTTTTTCACTTTAATATTTTTTCATAAATTTGCAAAAATATTCACGGAGTATTATTAAATGCATAAAATTCAAAAATGAACTATCAACTTGACGAAATAGATAAAAAAATCCTTGATTTTTTAGTAGAAAACACAAGAATGCCTTTTACAGAAATTGCTAAACAAATGGACGTTTCTGCAGGAACCATTCACGTAAGAGTAAAAAAGATGGAAGATGCTGGGATTATCCTGGGATCTTCTTTAAGCATCGATTATGGTAAATTAGATTATCATTTTACCGCTTTCATCGGAATTCTTCTTACCAAATCCAACAGAACTCAAGAAGTTTTGAAAGAATTAACTACAATTCCAAACGTAATCGAAGCGAGTGTAATTTCCGGTAAATACAATATTTTCTGTAAAGTGAAAGCTAAAAATACCGAAGATGCAAAAAGAATTATTTACCAAATCGACGATATCCAGGATGTGATGAGAACTGAAAGTATGATTTCGATGGAAGAATACATTTCGGATAAAAACAGATTGATCGATGCAGTAACCATCTAATTCGAAAACACTTAAACATATTTTAAAAAACTTTTGAATCTATTCAAAAGTTTTTTTACTTTTACATGCATGAATAACGAATTTGCCAACGAAAACCCAAAAAAAGATTTGGGTTTTCTCCTGTCGCTTGCCGCGCTACTTCTGTTCACATTAATGGGCATAGGAATCGATTACGACGAGTTTTTGCAGAAAGATGAAATCAATATTCCTAATTTTTATTTCCTACTCATTTTTTTTGTAGATTTCCTAATGATTGTCGGATTGGCGCTCATCTATTTCTACCGAAAAATTGGTGTTTTTCTTTTCCCAATTGCTGTAGTTTTACATTTCATGACGCACAATTATTATCTTTCCACATTCCTTTATACCGATGTTACCAATCTTTTCCTTTATATTTCTATAGGATTACTTGCTATAATTCCCAAGTGGCAATTTTTTAAGTAAGTGGAGTATTATTTTTAAACGCTCGAAAATAAAAAACCCGTTTATATTCCTAAACGGGTTTATCTTTTATATTGAATTTCCTCAATTATTTTTTTAAAATCCTTTTCACTGCTTCTTTTACTGCCGTGGAGTCGATTTTGTATTTTTTCATCAATTCTGCAGGTGTTGCAGATTCACCGAACGTATCATTTACAGCTACAAATTCTTGTTTTGTCGGTCTTTTTCTGGCCAACATCCCGGCAACAGATTCGCCTAAACCTCCTTGGTAATTGTGTTCTTCAGCCGTTACAATCTTTCCTGTTTTCTCTACAGATTTTAGGATGATTTCTTCATCCAGAGGTTTGATGGTATGAATATTAATCACTTCGCAAGAAATTCCTTCTTTTTCCAATTCATCTGCAGCAACCAAAGATTCCCAAACCAAATGTCCGGTTGCTACGATGGTTACGTCGGTTCCTTCTTGTAAAAGAATTCCTTTGCCGATTTCAAACGGCATATCCTCCGGAATGAAAATTGGAACTACAGGTCGTCCGAATCGTAAATAAACAGGGCCTTCAAAATCTGCAATTGCTAAAGTTGCGGCTTTCGTTTGGTTGTAATCGCAAGTGTTGATTACCGTCATACCTGGAAGCATTTTCATCATTCCGATGTCTTCTAAAACTTGGTGTGTGGCACCATCTTCTCCTAACGTTAACCCAGCATGAGAAGCGCAAATTTTTACATTTTTATTGGAATAAGCGATGGATTGACGGATTTGGTCATAAACTCTTGAGGTAGAAAAGTTTGCAAAAGTTCCCGTAAAAGGGATTTTCCCGTTGATGGTTAATCCAGCTGCTATTCCCATCATATTGGCTTCTGCAATTCCGACCTGGAAGAATCTTTCCGGAGCTTTTTCGATGAATTTTTCCATCTTTAGCGATCCGATAAGATCTGCGCAAAGTGCAACTACGTTTGGGTTTTTATCTGCAAGTTCAGCCAATCCGGCTCCGAAACCGCTTCGAGTATCTTTTTTTTCTGTATAGGTGTATTTCATTTCTTTCTTTTTTGTTTTACGAATTACTTCAAATATTAAAAACTTTAGTAATCCGCCGGAGCTTCTAAATACAATTGTTTGAAGGCAGTGTCCAGTTGCTCATCACTAGGCGCTTTTCCGTGCCATGCGTGAGTTCCCATCATATAATCTACTCCAAATCCCATTTCAGTATGCAGGATGATTGCGATTGGTTTTCCGTTTCCGGTTTCGGCCTTGGCTCTCTCCAAAATCGCAATTACAGTTTCCAGATCATTTCCGTTTTTTTCTTCTAAAACAGTCCAGCCAAAAGCAGTAAGTTTTGCATGAAGATTTCCTAAACTCAACACATCATCCACATCTCCGTCAATTTGGCGGTTGTTGTAATCGATGGTTGAAATAATATTATCCACTTTGTTGTGCGCAGCGTACATCAAGGCTTCCCAAACTTGTCCTTCCTGCAATTCACCATCACCGTGAAGCGAGTAAACCAAAGAAGCATCTCCATCCAATTTTTTTCCTAAAGCTGCACCAATTGCGACAGAAAGTCCTTGTCCTAAAGAACCCGAAGCAACACGAACTCCCGGTAAACCTTCGTGCGTTGTTGGGTGACCTTGCAATCTGCTATTCAACTTTCTGAAAGTTGCCAATTCTGCAACCGGAAAAAATCCAAATCTCGCCAATGTGGAATAGAAAACGGGCGAAATATGCCCATTGGAAAGGAAGAACAGATCTTCATTTTTGCCTTCCATGGTGAATGGTAATTTGTAATTCATCACTTTACCATAAAGTGCTGTGAAATATTCGGTACAGCCCAAACTTCCGCCAGGATGGCCCGAATTTACAGCATGAACCATTCTTAGAATGTCTCTTCTGATCTGTGTTGTAAGAGATTTTAGCTCTTCAATACTTTTACTCATTTTTTTGATTTATTTGCGAGCGAATTTACAAATTTTTGATGGGTTAAGAAAATGTAAAACCATTGATTTTAAATTGATGAAATTTATTTTTTTCTAATCAACCATAACCCAATAAATGTGAGTAAACCATTGATAATCAATAATTCTAATCCGATTTTAAAATCTCCGAAAATATTTTCTTGGTATTGATCGATAAAGTAGGAGATTACAGGTGCAGCAATACAAACATAGGGTACCAAATGATCTTTCACTTTGAATTTGGTGAAAATGCCGAATGCGAAAAGCCCCAAAAGTGGTCCATAAGTAAATCCTGCTAACTTCAGAATGAGACCAATCATCGAATTGTCATTAATAATTTTAAAAATCACCACCATCATCAAAAATGCAAAAGAAACAATTAAGTGAACTTTTTTTCTGAATTTTTCTTTTTCCTTTTCTGAAATATTTTTTTCCCTTAAACCAAAAATATCAATGCAAAGCGAGGAGGTAAGTGCCGTCATCGCTCCATCAGCACTCGGGAAAAGTGCAGAAATCAATGCGATGATGAAGATAATTGAAATAAATGGAGGCATGTGATTCAGCGCAATATCCGGGAATAATTGATCACCCGAAGTTGCTACATGTTCGGTGGTTCCATAAAGATGAAGCAAACCTCCCATGAAAAGGAACAAAGAAATTACCCCTACTAAAATAAATCCGAGCGTAACCATGTTTTTTTGCGAATCCTTCAGTTTGGTTACGGAAAGGGATTTCTGCATCATTTCCTGATCAATTCCCGTCATCGTAATGGTGATGAATGCGCCGGCTAAAATTTGTTTAAAAAAGAATGCTTTGGAATTCACATCGGTATTGAAAACTTCGGTATATCCGAGTTTATTCATTTCTTTTAAACTTTCAAAAAAGCCCAAATTCAGATGGTTCAGCATATATGCTGAGCAAATAATGAGACCCAAAAGCATACAGGTTGTCTGTAAAGTATCCGTCCACACGATGGTTTTCACACCGCCTTCGTACGTGTACAAAATAATCATTCCCAAAATTACCAAAGTGGTAACGATGAAAGGAACTCCCAAACTATCGAGAATGGTAAATTGAAGAATATTTACTACTAAATAAAGTCGCGCTGTAGCACCAACTAATCGGGAAACAATGAAAATCCAAGCTCCGGATTTGTAAGAAATCTGGCCCATTCTTTCCTGAAGATATCCATAAATTGAGGTGAGTTTCAACCGATAATATAATGGCAGAAGCACATAAGCGATAATTACATAACCAATAAGATATCCGATGGTGATTTGTAAATAATGAAACTGATCTGCACCCACCGCGCCCGGTACCGAAACAAAAGTAACCCCGGAAAGGGACGTTCCAATCATCCCGAATGCCACGAGCATCCAATTCGATTTTCGGTTTCCGATAAAAAAACTGTCGTTGTTACTGCCTTTTCCGGTGCTGTAAGCAACCCAAAGTAAAAGCGCAAAATAGGCGATAATAATACACAACAGCAAAATCGGATTCATAAATTTATTTTTTTTTAGTTGCACAAATATAGTTTTTTTGCGGTATTTTGAAATTTCTACTTTTTTAAATTAAAAATTAAATGAAAATCGAAATCTATTGCAAAAAAAAAGTCCCCTCAAAAATTAATTTGAAGGGACTTTTGCTTTGTTTTTATTTTGGGCGTTAAGATGCTAAAACATCCTGCAGTTCAGCATTTCTTTCGATAGTCACTTTAGCATACGGGCATAATGGAATTACTTTAAGGCTATTTTCTCGGGCATATTCCACGCCGGCGTAAACCAATTGTTTAGCGTATCCTTTTCCGTTAAAAGATTCATCAACACCGGTGTGATCAATGATGAATTTATCGGTTCCGACCCATGTGTAGGTCATTTCTCCGGCTTTTACGCCGTCTTCATAAATTTCGAATACGCCGTTTTTCTCGTTGTTTTGGTGTTTGATTTCAGTCATAATTTTGTTTTTTTTGTTTTATTAAAATGTTCTTTTTCTAAAAAATTTTATTCAACCAAACTAGTGTTAACCTCAATACTTCCGTGGAAAATTTTGTGTACAGTGCAGGCTTCGGCAACAGCAAGCAGGCGTTTAAGCTGATCTTCATCCAATACAGCACCGTCACAGCTTATTTTTCTTGTGAAAACCGCATTGTTACTTTGCGGATAATTTTCCAGTTCTACTTACACCTGGATTTTCGGAATTTCCCAACCTTTTCGGTCGATATACATTCTCAAAGTCGCAGCAGTACAGCTTGCTAAAGATGTTGCCAAAATTTCAAGTGGATTAATCCTTTGTTTTGGCCACCTTTTTCCAATGGTTCATCGGTGATGATTCTGTTTTCGCCTGCAATAACTTCTGTATAATAATTTTCGGTTGCTAAAATTGCTTTTACCGTAACACTCATAGTTATTTTTTTATTTAAAATTTTCAGTAAGTTTGATGATTGTAAATCTGAAACCTTTTACAGTGACATTTTTTTAGTTTTAGAAAACAGATTGCGACATTTCCATTATTTCGAAAGTTTTCCGTTCAAAATCTCTTTTGGAAGTGGTACATATTCTTCTTCATCACCCGGAACGAGTGGAAATGCTTCGTGGTTTTGCTCATGCCAGTTGATTTTGGCTTTCTCGATGATGTCTTTATCAGAATTCACGAAATTCCAGAAAATAAAACGTTCCTCATCAAAAGGATCGCCACCAAAAAGATAGATGGTCGAATTTTCACTGATTTCAAATTCGCATAAATTCGCATTTTTAGCAACCAACAATTGTTTTCCGCCGAAAGTATTTCCTTCGATGGTTACATTTCCTTCCAAAACATACATCGCCACTTCGCCGAATAAATCCTTTCCGATGCTTACCAGCTGAGATTTTTTGCTCTTAATTTCAAGAAAAAACAGTTTGGAATGTACTGGAACCGGGGATCTTCTTCCGAAAAGTTCGCCCGCAATCAGTTTGTACTGCAAATCTCCTTCATTCCAAACCGGAACATCTTCCGCCTCGGTGTGATGAAAGGTAGGTTCGCTTTGTTCCATATTTTTCGGTAAACCTACCCAAATTTGAAAACCATGAAGATTTTTTTCGGAACTTCTAAGGTATTCAAGAGTTCTTTCGGAGTGCACGACTCCTTTTCCGGCAGTCATCCAGTTCACCGCACCTGGTTTTATTTCGATATCACTTCCCAAACTATCTTTGTGCTGAATGGAACCTTCAAAAAGATAAGTAAGTGTAGAAAGTCCAATGTGCGGATGAGGCGGAACTTCTAAATTCTGATATTCCTTCAACGCTGCAGGTCCCATGTGGTCGATGAAAACGAAAGGTCCAACAGCGCGTTTTTCTCTGAAAGGAAGCAGCCTACCGACTAAAAAGTTTCCTATGTCCGCAGCTTTTTCTTCAATGATGAGTCCGATGTTCGACATGATTAAATTGGGTTTTAATGATATACAAAAGCTTTTAGAATAAACAAGTTCTGCAATATTTTAGTGTATTCCTAATCTTCTTTTGACCTCGGGAATGACCTGCTTTGCAAACAATTCGATAGATTTCATCGTTGTTTCATGTGGGACAAATCCCATGCTCGCCTGCGCAAAAAATCGGGTGAAGCCGAAAAGTTCGTATTCATAAATAATTTTTTCAACAACTTGTTCCACACTTCCTACCATCAGTGATCCTTCCGGACTTCTCATGAACTCAAATTGTTCGCGGGACATCGGTTGCCAACCGCGGCTTCTCCCTACACGATCCATCATTTGGGCGTAATAAGGGAAAAATTCGTCGGCAGTTTTTTCGCCATCTTCCCCTACAAACATATGGTTATTGATTCCCACTCGTAAATCTTCTCGTTTTACTCCATTTTCTAAAGCGGATTTTTTATAAAGATTAATAAATGGCGCAAACTGACTGGGCATTCCACCGATAATTGCAAGCATTAGTGGAAGCTGAAGTTTTGCAGCTCGCACTGCCGAAGCCGGAGTTCCGCCCGCTGCAAGCCAAATGGGAATTTCTCCGTTTATTGCTCTTGGATAAACGCCTAAATCATGAATCGGTGCACGAAGTGTTCCCTGCCAAGAAACTTTTTCTTCTTTATTAATTTTAAGCAAAAGATCGAGTTTCTCATCAAAAAGCTCGTTGTAATCATTCAAATCAAAACCAAATAATGGAAAAGATTCTATGAAAGAACCTCGTCCGGCCATGATTTCTGCTCTCCCGCCGGAAATTGCATCCACCGTCGCAAATTGCTGATAAACGCGAACCGGATCTTCGGAACTTAAAACTGTTACCGCACTTGATAATTTAATATTTTTGGTGATTGCAGCAGCTGCCGCCAAAACCGTGGTTGGTGACGAAACCGCATAATCCGGACGGTGATGTTCGCCAATTCCGAAAACATCAACGCCCAGTTCATCGGCCAGTTTTATTTCTTCTAAAAGATTTTGTATTCTTTGATGCGCATTAACTCCTTTCCCGGAAGCAGTTTCCTGAGCCATATCGGCAAAGGTCATCAAGCCAAATTCGATCTTTTTCATATTTGATGTGAAAATTAATAAGCTGCTGTGAAAATTTGATGTTTGAATTTTTTGTTTTCAAGTTCATCAACAACCGCAACTGCCAAATCCTGAACGGAATGTCTGGAACGTCCCTCTTCATCAAAAATAGGCGAGTCGGTTGCCACTCTGTATTTTCCGGTTTTTACCTGGTCTTCGCTGAACATGCTCATTTCAATGGCGGGACTGAAAAATTCCCAATCGAGATTTTCGTTTTTGGAAAGGTTTTCAACAAAATATTTTTTCACCGCATTTGCAGCGGGATAAATTTCTTTCGGGAAATTCGGTCCGTCAACCAGGTGATTTCCATCAATTTTTAATGTTCCTGCACCTCCGATAACGATTAATCTTTTCACTCCTGAATTTTCAACTGCATTTTGAATGGAAGTTGCACCTTTTTGATATTCATCATGAATGTTGGGATTGGTCCATCCCGGGTTGTAAGCGCTTATTACGGCATCGCTACCTTTCACTGCTTCAGCCAACTCAGCTTCGCTAAAAACATCAACGTTTTTTTTCTCCAGATTTTCGTTTTCGATAGTGATTTTATCTGTATTTCTTGCGATTGCCGTTACGTGATAATTTCTTTCCAAAAGTTCATTAAGAATGGCATTTCCTACAAAACCTGTAGCGCCGATCAGTGATATTTTCATTTTTTTATATTATTAAATTTAAAGATTTTTTTTTTTCATTAATTAAAGGTACAGGAAAAATAACAACTCAAATAGTTCGCGGTTATTTTTAACAAAACTTTAATCTTCCAGATATCCAAACTTACCTGTATTGAAATCATCAAAAGCTTGAATAATTTCTTCGCGGTTATTCATTACAAATGGACCATGAGGGAAGATAGGTTCGTTCAACGGTTCGCCGCTAATGATTAAAACGATAGCGTTTTCCGATGCCTCGATGGTGAAATCTTCGCCTTCATTTTCGAACAAAACTAAATGATCAGTGGGAACTTTTTCTTTACCATTTACCAAAATATTTCCTTCAATCACCAAAGCTGCGGTATTGAAATGGGGAGGAAAACTAAAATTTGCTTTTCCATGTTCTTTCAATTTTGCATTCATCAAATTTACGGGACTGAAAGTGGAAGCCGGACCTTTTTGGCTGTTGTATTCTCCCGCAATTACTTCAATAAAGCCATTTTCTCCCAAATCCACAATCTTCATCTCAGAATTTTTAATGGCTTGATATTTTGGAGCGCTCATCTTGTCTTTTGCAGGTAAATTCACCCAGAGTTGCACCATCTGGAAAATCCCACCTTCTTTTGCCCATTCTGTTTCGTGAAATTCTTTGTGAAGAACTCCGGAAGCAGCGGTCATCCATTGCACATCACCTTCACCGATGATTCCTCCGCCACCTGCACTGTCGCCATGTTCAACACGGCCTTTGTAAGCGATGGTTACAGTTTCGAAACCGCGGTGTGGATGTACACCAACTCCGCGCGGCGTGTCTGTGCCGGAGAAGTGAAATTTCGAATTATAATCCAACATTAGAAAAGGATCCATTCTTTTCATGTCCAAATGATATCCGCTGGGAATAAAATTATGTACCCTGAAACCATCACCAACAAAATGTGGAGGTTTAGGAGCGGCGATTAATTCTATATTTTTTGTTGCCATTGTGTTATTTTTTGATGATACAAAAGTACTTCAACACAAAGGCAAAAACATTGATGTAAGATAAGAACGAATCCCGTTGTAAATCAGTTGTTTTTTACTGAAAAAACTTTTGATTATTCCGATTTCATGTTTTCGCCATCTTTTACATGAAGGCGTCGGAAAACAAAACCTGAGAGAATCGTGAGAATTCCTACCACAAAGAAGGTGTAACGAAAGGCAAGGTGGGGATTTTCCAACTTTGCTTCGAAGGATTTTAAAATAATCAGCCCAAATGCGATTCCGAAACCAATGGCTAATTGCTGGTTTACGGCAAGCAATGAATTTCCACTGCTCGTATGATCATTTCGCAAATCGGCGATAGAAATCGTATTCATCGAAGTGAACTGAATGGAATTGAAAAATCCTAGTACTGAAATAATAGGAATAAACCAGAAAATGGAAGTATGACTTCCTGGAATTCCGAGGCAACAAATGAGTGCACCGATGATAAAGGTATTGGTCATCAGTGTTTTTCGGTAGCCGAATTTATTTAAAATAGGTATCACGAAAGATTTCCCAAACATCGCAGTTAAAGCCATTGGGGCTACAATCCAACCCGAAATTACCGCACTTTCCTGGTAAGCAATTTGAATCACTAAAGGTAATAGCAAAGGAATTGAGCTGATTCCCAATCGTGTAGCGAGATTTCCTACAATGCCTACTCGAAAGGTTCTTACCTGAAAAAGGTTCAAAGGAAAAATCGGATTTTTGGTTTTTCCTGCGTGTTTGTAGTAGTAATAAATCATCAAAAATCCCAAAATGAAAATAAGCAAAACGGGAGTTGTGTGTGTAGTATTTCCAAATAATTCCAGGGAAACCGAGAGCAACAAAGACGCTGAGGCGAAGATGATAAACCCTTTCAAATCAAATTCCGAAGACGCAGACTGATAATTGGGCATATACCTGAGTCCTAAAATTATTCCCAGCAAACCAATAGGAATATTGATGAGAAAAATCCAGTGCCAAGAAAGATAATCCACCATGTATCCGCCAACCAGTGGCCCTAAAACCGGACCGATTAATGCAGGAATAATTGCGAAATTCATCGCTTTTAGCAATTCGTTTTTCGGAAAAGTTTTGATCAGTGCCAATTTGCCCACTGGTGTCATTAAACTTCCACCAATACCCTGTATCACTCTGGAAATTACCAAATGCATCAGGTTTTGAGAGATGGCGCAAAATAACGATCCTACACTGAAAATAATCAAAGCGAAAATGAAAACTTTCTTGGTTCCAAATTTATCCGCCAAAAAACCGCTTACCGGCATGAATAAAGCCAAAGTTAGTACATAGCTGATAATTGCATTTTGCATGTTCAGTGGCGATTCGTTTAAATCTTTTGCGATGGATGGCAACGATGTGTTCAGAATAGTAGAATCAAGCATTTGCATGAAAATTGCCGTCGCCAGAATAATAGGGAGAAATTTTTTAACAGATGGGTTTGGTGTATTAATGGATTCAGACATTAAACAAAAATAGAAAAATCCTGTGATAACTCGCGGGATTTAGAATGTTAAATGACGTCTTCTTTTTCTTTTCGGATACGTGTAATTCTTGTCACTTCGCTCCATTTTTCTTTTAATTCATTTTCAATATCATAATCGTCTTGAAGTCCAAGCCAAAATTTCGGGGAATTTCCAAAGTAAGCACTTAGTCTCACTGCGGTATCAGCGGAAATTCTTCTATTTCCTTTAATGATTTCCGAAATTCTGGTTTGGGGAATTTCCAAATCTTTCGAAAGTCTATATTGCGAAATTTCGAGTGGAATCAAAAATTCCTCTAATAATATTTCTCCAGGTGATATATTTCTCAATTTTTCCATTTTTTTTCATTTTAATGATAATCTATAATTTCAACCTCAAACGCATTACGATTTTTCCATTTGAAAATAATTCTCCACTGATTATTAATCCGAATGCTATAAAATTCTGATAAATCACCTTTTAATTTCTCAAGCCGATTTGCGGGCGGAATTCTATGGTCAGCTATATCAATTGAATTATTAATCATCCTCAGTTTTCTTCTGGCAACCTCCTGAATTTCTGTTGGAAGTTTTTTAGAAACAACTCCTTTCCAGATTTTTTGTGTTTCTTTATTTCCAAAATTGATAATCATCCTCTTTTGCGTTACTAACGTCAAAGGTAAGTAAAAATTTTAAATTATGATGTTAAAGTTGAATTTATTGAGAATGTATGTTTGTTTTTGTTAATAATCTGTTTTATATTAATTAAATTTTAAAAAATACCCCTAAAAAGCAAAAACTTCTTAGAGGTATTTCAAATTTTTCAAATCTAATATCGATTAGTAACTATCCTCGTGAACGCTTACTACGGCTCTACCACTTGGATCGTTGGCGTTTTTGAAGGCTTCATCCCATTCCAAAGCGATAGGAGTGGAGCACGCCACCGACGGAACCGACGGAACTGTAGCCGCTGCAGTTTCGCTAGGGAAATGCTCTTCGAAAATCGTTCTGTAGCGGTATTCTTCTTTGTTTTGAGGCGTGTTCAGCGGGAATCGGAATTTTGCGTTCACCATCATCTCGTCTGTCACTTCTTTTTCGGCAACTTCTTTTAAGGAATCAATCCATGAATAGCCAACTCCGTCGGAGAATTGCTCTTTTTGCCTCCACGCGATAGATTCCGGCAACAAATCTTCAAAAGCTTTTCTTAACATCCATTTCTCTATTTTTGGCTCGTGCGCGGTAACCATTTTGTCTTTTGGATTTTGGCGCATCGCAACATTCATAAATTCTTTATCCAGGAAAGGTACGCGGCCTTCGATTCCCCAGCTCATCAATGCTTTATTGGCACGCAAACAATCATACAAGTGAAGTTTTCCAAGTTTTCTCACGTTTTCTTCATGAAATTCTTTTGCGTTAGGCGCTTTGTGGAAATACAGATATCCTCCGAATAATTCATCACTACCTTCGCCGGAAAGCACCATTTTTATTCCCATCGACTTGATGACTCTTGCTAATAAATACATCGGTGTGGAAGCCCTTACGGTAGTTACATCATAAGTTTCCAAGTGATAGATTACATCGCGAACCGCATCCAAACCTTCCTGAACAGTAAAATGAACTTCGTGGTGAATAGAGCCGATATGATCCGCAGCTTTTTGTGCAGCAACCAGATCGGGACTTCCTTCCAGACCTACTGCAAAACTATGTAAACGCGGATACCAAGCTTCCTGAGTATCGCCACTTTCGATACGGTTTCGCGAATATTTTGCAGTTACCGCAGAAATAATCGAAGAATCCAATCCTCCGGAAAGCAAAACACCGTAAGGAACGTCGCTCATCAATTGTCTGTGAACAGCTTCTTCCAAAGCTTTTCTAAGTTCAGCTAAATCGGTGGTATTGTCTTTTACGTTTTCATAATCCTCCCAATCTCTCCTGTACCATTGTTGCAGTTGGTAACCTTCCGGGCTGTAAAGAAAATGGCCAGGTAAAAAAGTTTCGATGGTTTTGCAAACGCCTTCCAAAGCTTTAAGTTCAGAAGCTACATAATAATTTCCGTGTTGGTCCCAACCTTGGTAAAGCGGGCAGATTCCCATGTGATCGCGGGCAACAAAATATACATTGTTTTCGATATCATATAAGGAGAAAGCAAAAATTCCGTTCAGTTTATCCACGAAATCTTTGCCGTATTTTTTAAATAAAGGAATGATTACTTCGCAATCGGATTCGGTTTGAAATTCGTAGTCCGGAAACTCTTTTCTAAGTTCGCGGTGGTTGTAGATTTCACCATTTACGGCAAGAACGATTTTTTTATCATTAGAAAATAATGGCTGTTTCCCAGAAGTTGGGTCTACAATAGCCAATCTTTCGTGGGAGAAAATTACTTTTTCGTCCTGAAAAATTCCGCTCCAATCTGGTCCGCGGTGACGAATTTTTTTAGACATTTCTAAAACCTGAGGTCTTATAATTTCGGTTTTTTGTTTAGCATCAAACAAGCATACAATTCCGCACATAGATTTATTATTATAAGTAATTGTTAAAAATTGATTAATTTTGTTCTGCAAACATAAAGTAAATGTTTATAAAACAAAATAATTTTAAATAAAATTAGAAAATTTTACTAAAATTAGTTTTTAAAACGGAAAAAATTAAGTTGAAAGGAGAAATTTAGAGAATCTGGTGGAAAAAATTCAAAAAAAAGCAGACAAATGCCTGCTTTTGGTTTCGTTAATGACCTTTATTTAAGCATTTCGCTGAATCAGCGCCATGTAGAAACCATCGAAACCATCGCTCGGCATTACTTTTTCTTCTTTTATTAACGAAAATCCATCGTTGTTTTTAAGGAAAGTTTCCACCTGTTCGTTGTTTTCACTTGGCAAAATGGAACACGTTGCGTAAATCATTTTCCCGCCTTTTTTCAAAATTTTAGAATAATCTTGCAGGATTTGCTGTTGCTCTTTTTTAATTCTGTCGATAAAATCTTGATCAATTTTCCATTTGGAATCGGGGTTTCTTTTCAAAACTCCCAATCCTGAACAAGGTGCGTCGATCAGCAGTCTGTCGGCTTTATCATGAAGTCTTTTGATAACTTTATTGTCTTCAATGAAACGGGTTTCAATATTATGTGCTCCGGCTCTTTTCGCACGGCGTTTCAGTTCGGCCAGTTTCCATTCGTAAATATCTAGGGCGATAATCTGACCTTTGTTTTTCATTAAGGCCGCTAAGTGAAGGGTTTTTCCACCGGCTCCGGCGCAGGCATCCACCACCCGCATGCCTTCCTGAACGTCCAGAAGTTCACCTATCTTCTGAGAAGAGGCATCCTGAACTTCAAATAAACCATCCTTAAAAGCTGAGGTTAAAAATACGTTTTTCTTCTCTTCAAGCTGAACGGCATCAGGATAATTTCTGATCTGGAAACTTTCTACATTTTCATCCTTAAGGTCAGAAATCAATTCTTTGGCTGTGGTTTTCAATGTATTGGCTCTCAGTATCGTGGGAGCTTGCTCGTTCAACGCTTCCATCTCTCGTTCCCATTTGTTACCCAGTTCTTTTTCTAAAGTTTCGGCGAGCCATTCCGGAATCGAATATTCCACCGCTTTTGTGGGCACCGTGTTTTTCTTCAGTTTGTTGAGGATGTCGGCATTTTTTATTCCGTCAAACTCTTCAAATTTTTTGTAATGTGTTTTGGTCCAAAGGCAATATGCGAGAATCATTTTATAGATGTTGCCTGGTTTTGCGCCTTCTCCCATGTAATATTCGAGGCGTTTTTTCCAACGGATAATATCGTAGAAAATCTGTGAAACCACTTTTCGGTCTTCGCTGCCCCATTTTCTGTTGGCTTTCAAAAGTCGTTCTATGACCTTATCGGCGTATTTTTTATCTTCAAAAAAAGTTTCTTGCAAAGCATCGTGGATTCCGATGAGGAGATTTCTGTGTATAAGTTCCATAGAGGGTTTTTAATAGTTGAATTTTAGTTTTTTAACCTAAAATTTTTTGCAAAAATACAGAATTTAAAAGAGAAAGTGGGAACCGTTTTTTTTGTAGTTAATGTTTTAGTGATCGCACGATATTGACAAGCATTACTAAATATCGTATTTTTGGATAATAAAAAATTGAAGAAATGAGCGAAGTAATTACATGTCCGAAATGCCAATCCGAATTTACTTATGAACAGGATAATTTGATGGTTTGTTCCCAATGTTTTCACGAGTGGGATCCGAAAGAAACATCAAATGATGATAAAATTTTAGATATCAACGGAAATGAGCTGCAGAATGGCGATTCGGTGATCGTGATGAAGGATTTGCCGGTGAAAGGTGCGCCAAAACCAGTAAAAGCCGGAACGAAAGTTAAAAATATCCGTTTGAGACCAGATTCCGATCATAATATCGATTGTAAAATCGATGGTTTCGGAGCAATGGCTTTGAAATCTGAATTTGTAAAGAAAGCTTAAAAAAAATTCAAATAAGAATAAAAAAAACACGTCTCGGCGTGTTTTTAATTTTTGGGCATAAAAAAAGGAAAGATTTGGACAGGGTTCTTTTCTGGACTTGGTTGTTCGAGAACCGAACTAATTTCGTCTTAAAGGTAGAAAGAGAATTAACCAAAAATTTCCTTATTCGGGAAGTGTAAAGTTAGGTTTTTACCTGGATAATTGCAAAAAATTTCTACGATATTTTTTATGAAAATGAAAATTTTAAATGATCTCGATTTCTACATCGCCATCCAATCGGTGGCTGGTATAAACAACCAATTTTTTGTCGTTCCAGGAAATTTTGTTCCAGAAATGGTTTCCTGCAAAGCGGCTTTCCAAGACTTTTGCATTTAATTGCTGATGGCTATTTTCGCTCGATATAATTTTAATTTCGTGTGGAAACCAGAAATTTTTGGCAAGATTCCAACGGTTTTTTTCTTCGTCCGAAAACACATTTACTTCACCAAATAGTCTTGCTACATATTCATTATAAGGGTTTTTGTAAGTTTCTATGGGCGAATCGTTTTGGATTAGTCGTCCGTCCTGCAGTACAATGATCTGGTCGAGCCAAGGCATCACTTCTTGTATTTCGTGCGTAGAAATCAGCATCGAAATATTTTTTCCTTTCGCATAATTGAATAATCGTTCTCTGAGTTCAATTTTGCGCGAAAAATCGAGATTGCTGAAGGGTTCATCCAGCAAAAGCAGTTTTGGCATCACGGAAAGCGCACGTGCTATCGCAACCCTTTGTTGTTGGCCTCCACTTAAATATTTAGGCAAAGTCATGGCATATTCTTCCAAACCAACGACCTTGAGCAATTCCATTACTTTCGCTTTTTTCTCTGCCAAATTAATGTTAGACAGAAATTTCCCCACATTGTCGGCGACAGTTGCATACGGCATTAAATCGTAATTTTGTGCCACCAACTTCATTTCTGGTTCTCCAGGAACAAGGTTTTTCTTCGGTCCAAAAATAGGTTTTCCAGAGAAAATAATTTCGCCTTTTTCCCAATCGAGCAAGCCATAAATTAAGTTCAGTAAAGTGGACTTCCCACAACCACTTTCACCGGCAAGAGCAATGATTTTCCCTTCGCTGATTCGCAGATTGAGGTTCTGAAAAAGTTTTTTTTCAGGATGATGCGAAAAAAACAATTGATTGATTTCTAAAAGCATACTGCGAAAATAAGATTTTTATAAGTAATCTGATTTTTTTTATTATTTTAGCGGAAACAATTAAAAATTCAAATTTCCGAATGAAAACGATCATCAAAACTACGATTTTTTCAGCTTTTATTGCAGGGATTCTGTTGGTTTCCTGTGAGAAGGACAAGCCTTTATCCAGCGAAAGCAACGTGGTTTCTACCTCAAAAGAAGGAAATGTTTTTGTGTTGGATACGCTCAATAGCCGCATCGAATGGAAAGGTTTTAAAGTGGTGAAAACCGACAATACCAGTCATTTCGGAACTATAAAGTTTGAAAGTGGGGAAGTAACGGTCAATAAAGGAAAGCTAGAGAGCGGAAAATTCGTGGCAGATTTGAATTCATTAACGTCAGTTGATTTGAAAGATGATGCAGAACAATTGAATAAATTGAACGGTCACTTAAAAAGTGGCGATTTCTTCGATGTAGAAAAATTCCCTACAGCTTCTTACGAAATTACAAAGGTTTCTGAAAATACTTCCGGAGGCGATTACAACACTATTTTAGAAGGAAATCTTACCATTAAAGGAATTACAAAACCGGTACAGTTTAATGCCAATGTTTCGGTGAAAGACGACATCGTAAGCATTGCCACAGAACCAAAAGATATCAATAGAGAAGATTTTGGAGTAAGATTCCAAATGCCAATTGAAAATGGTTTAATTAAAAATGAAATTAATATTCAGATTTTAGTTAAAGCCATGGAAATGAAATAAGAATAATTTTTTTTATAAAGTGTAATAAGTGATGTAGATTCGTCCCGTTTTTTAGCGAGACGAATTTTTTTTAATTACTTCGCACTCATTACTTCAGATAATTTTATAGGTCGTGAATTTGCCTTCAATTTTCTCCCAAAATTTCCTAAATTTGCATGCTTACCAAAAAGGCAAAAGCAACCGCTAAAAGCAAAACTCAACTATGACTTCACAACAGATACGAAAACAGTTTTTAGATTATTTTAAAGAAAAAGGACATCTTATCGTTCCTTCAGCGCCTATTGTATTGAAGGATGATCCTACATTGATGTTCTCCAACTCCGGCATGACGCAGTTTAAGGATTATTTTCTAGGTTACAAACAACCGAAAGCACCTCGAATTGCCGATACCCAAAAATGTTTAAGGGTTTCGGGAAAACATAACGATTTGGATGATGTAGGTAGAGATACCTATCATCACACGATGTTCGAGATGCTCGGAAACTGGTCTTTTGGTGATTATTTCAAAAAAGAAGCGATTGCTTTTGCATGGGAACTGTTGACCGAAGTTTATAAAATTCCAAAAGAAAATCTTTACGTAACTATTTTTGAAGGGGATGCGTCTGAAAACTTAGAACGTGATCAGGATGCCTACGACTACTGGAAAACCCACATTGATGAAAGCAGAATTATCAACGGAAACAAGAAAGATAATTTCTGGGAAATGGGCGAGAGCGGACCGTGCGGACCTTGCTCGGAAATTCACGTTGATTTGCGTTCTGAAGAGGAAAAAGCTTTAGTTCCGGGAATCGATTTGATTAATAATGATCATCCGCAAGTGGTGGAAATCTGGAACAATGTATTCATGGAATTCAACCGAAAAGCTGATGGTTCTTTAGAAAAATTACCTTCACAGCATGTGGATACAGGAATGGGTTTTGAGCGTTTGTGTATGGCTTTGCAAGGAAAAAAATCCAATTATGACACCGATGTTTTCACGCCTTTAATAGCTAAAGTTGAAGAACTTTCTGGGAAGAAATACACCGGAATTTTAGAAGACGAAAAAGATATTGCAATTCGTGTTGTTGTTGATCATATTCGTGCGGTAGCATTTGCAATTGCCGATGGACAGCTTCCTTCAAATGGTGGAGCGGGTTATGTGATCCGAAGAATTTTAAGAAGAGCAATTTCGTATTCTTACCGTTTTTTAGGGATGAAAGAGCCTTTCCTTTTCGAATTGGTAGCAGTTTTGAAAAAAGAAATGGGCGAATTTTTCCCGGAATTGGTGAAACAGGAAAAATTGGTAACTGAAGTTATAAAAGAAGAAGAAACTTCTTTCCTGAAAACCATCGAGCACGGCTTGAAAAGAATCGATTTAATTATCAATGAAACGCTATCCAGAAACGAAAAAACACTTCCTGGAGCTGAGGTTTTTGAGTTGTACGATACTTATGGTTTCCCGGCAGATTTGTCCAGGATCATTGCAGAAGAAAAGCATTTAACCGTTGATGAAAAAGGTTTTGATGAAGAAATGGAAAAGCAAAAACAGCGTTCCAAGAAATCATCTGCTCAAAAAGTTCACGATTGGGTTATTTTAGAAGAAAAACAAGAAGTTTTCGTTGGTTACGACCAAACAGAAGCCGAAACATACATCACTCGTTACCGAAAAATTGAAAATAAAGACGGAGAATTTTACCAGATAGTCCTCTCTAAATCGCCTTTCTATCCCGAAGGTGGTGGACAAATTGGTGACAAAGGACTGTTGATCCCAAGTTATACCGAAGGTTTCGATATTGCGAACCCAGATGTTTTTGATATTAAGAATTGTGCTGATGTCATAGAGGTTTTGGAAACCCGCAAAGAAAATAATTTGATTGTTTCATTAATTAAAGATTTGCCGAAAGATGCGGGTGCCGTTTTTTATGCAAAAGTGAATGCTGCTGAAAGAAAAAACACTCAGGCGAACCACTCCGTAACGCATTTGTTGCACGAAGCTTTGCGCGAAGTTTTGGGAACTCACGTTGAGCAGAAAGGTTCTTTTGTTGGTCCCGATTATCTTCGTTTCGATTTTTCTCATTTCTCCAAAATGACGGAGGAAGAATTTAAATTGGTGGAAGATAAAGTGAACGCAAAAATTAAAGAAAATATTGCGTTACAGGAATTTAGAAATATCCCAATTGCAGAGGCTTTAGAGAAGGGAGCAATGGCGCTTTTCGGTGAAAAATACGGAGATACGGTTCGAATGATTCAATTCGGTACTTCGCGGGAATTGTGCGGAGGAACACACGTGAAAAATACTGGTGAAATCGGTTATTTTAAAATTCAGAATGAAAGTTCTACCGCTGCAGGAATCCGTAGAATTGAGGCGATTTCAGGTGATAAATCTGCGGAATATTTCCAGAGTTTAGAGCTTCAGATTAAAGAAATTTCAGCTTTGCTCAAATCCAAAGATTTAGCAAAATCTGTAGAAAAATTAATCGAAGAAAACGCCACTTTGAAATCGGAGGTTGAAGCTTTGAAAAAAGAGAAAGCCAAAGGTGAAACCGCCAATTGGAAAAATGATTTTGTAGAAAAAGGAGGTAAAAAATTATTGGTGAAAAAAGTTTCAATGGATTCAGGTAGCGTGAAAGATATCGTTTTCCAATTGAAAAAGGAAGTTGAAAACGCTGTGATCATCATTATTTCCGATGCGGATGGAAAACCGATGATTACGGTAGGTGTTTCGCAGGATTTGGAAGCTCAATACCACGCCGGAAATATGGTGAAGGATTTGGCGAAAGAAATCCAGGGCGGCGGCGGCGGTAATCCAGGATTTGCTACTGCAGGTGGTAAAAATCTAGATGGCATTGAAAGTGCTTACCAGAAAGCACTTGAAATTTAAAATAAAAAAAGAAGCCAAAAAAAATCCCGAAAATTCTTCGGGATTTTTTTATCATTTATTATGTATTATTTGCTTCCTCCTCTGGTAATCAATGCGATGATGATGATTAGTACTACTGCACCAACTACCCAAACGATCGGGTTACTCATCCATTCTGCGCCCATAGCGTCGCTACCTTTATTGACGTCAACATCAACTTTTAAATCTGCAGCTTGGTCTTGAGCTTTTACGATAATTGCTGCGAAGTTTGCGAATAATGCTAATGCAAGCATCTGAATCTTGGTAAATAAATTTGCGCGTGTCATAGGTTTATTTTTTAATGTTATAATTTTAGACCTTCTAAAATTGTACCAAAAAAAATTTAAAGGTGTAATTCCATCAAAAAATCATCCATCACATAGCCGTTTCCGATATCGAAAATTCCTTCTTTGTACGTTGTAAATCCTTGTGATTCATACATTTGCTTTGCTGGATTGTTTTTGTTGACATTCAGAATGATTCTTTTGTCTGAAGTTTCGGAAGTTTTTCCTTTCAGGAAGTTAATCGCAGCTTTACCGAGACCTTGACCTTTGAAGTTATCCAAAAGATAAATTCGATGAAGCTTTGTAGTAGCATTTTCATAATGAAATTCAAAACCAATAAATCCTGCTGCTAATTCGTCTTTTAAAACCAAATAATATTGGTAATTTGGATTGTCCATCTGACTGGAAATTTTTTCCTCAGAATACATTTGCTTCAGCATATAATCGATTTGTTCTTGTGAAAGAATGTTTCTGTACGCCGAATTCCAAGATCGATTTGCCAATTCCTGAATTTTGGGAATGTCGTTTTTAGTGGCTTTTCTAAATGAAATCATTATAATTTAAAAATAATTAAATAAGTTCTATCAAAGTAATTTCCGGCTCAATTCCAACTCTTCCCGGGAAGGCAATTACACCGAATCCACGGTTAACATAAAGGTATTTACCGGAACTTTCATATAAATCCGCCCATTTTTTATATCGATACTGCACAGGAGACCAACGAACATTTTTCAAATCGAGGCCAAATTGCATTCCGTGGGTATGTCCGGAAAGTGTGAGTTGTACATTGGCAGGGTGGTTTTTTACGACCGCATCGAAATGGGTAGGATCGTGGCTCATCAATATTTTCGCTGCATCTGCGGGGATTCCGGCGGAAGCTTTATTTAAATCACCGTACTGTGGAAAAGGTTTTTCGCCCCAGTTTTCAACTCCCAGAATATAGAGCTTTTCACCATTTTTCTGGATAATTCTGTGTTCATTTCTCAGCATTTCGAAGCCGGCTTGCTTTTGTAACTGAATTAAAGTGGGAATATTATTCGCTTTTTCTTTAAGGGATTTCCATTCGGCATAATCTCCGTAATCATGATTTCCTAAAACTGAAAATTTGCCGTCTTTCGCTTGAATGCTAGAAAATAATGGTACAAATGGCTCGAATTCGCTGGCATAATTATTCACCATATCACCTGTGAACAGCACCAAATCTGCTTTTTGCTCATTGATTAAATCAACGGCTTTCTGCAATTTTTCGGGATGAAAAAAACTTCCCGAATGTACATCGGAAATCTGAACGATTTTGTAACCTCTGAAAACATCTGGTAAACCAGCGATTTTCAGTTTCACTTTTCTTACGTTGTGACGATATTTTCCGAAAATAATTCCATCAATTACCAACGCAGAAAAAATTCCGGCAATTCCTAATCCGATGAGACTGATGAATTGTCTTCGCTCGGGAAAATAACTCTCCGGTCTGGCGAAAAAAGTAAATAAGTACCGGAAAATCCTCCCGATATCTTCAATTAATAGAAAAAAGATGATTAAAAGTTTAGGAATTAGAAAAATTAAAAAAATAGAAGACACCATTTGTATGCGATGATGATCTCGGTCGCTTCGCCTGAAATTGAGTAATTCATAAAGTAAGAAACCGTACACCACCAATGTCACGGCCCAATATCCGATACGCAACCAATTGTTGGAAGTGATGGTTTTGAACGCTTGATAAACGTAAAATTCCAGAATAAAAATGATTCCGGTGATGATTAAAAAATTTTTCTGCATAGTAGAATTTCAATAAAAAAGCACAAAAAAAATTTTGCGCTTTTAATTTTTAACTATATTTTTTTTCAAAAAAACGTGATTAAGGAAATCTGTAAACAATTGCATTAATGTTCATTCCTGCACCAACGGAAGCGAACACAATATTGCCTTTGTCTTTGAATTGATGACCTTTCATATTTCCTTTTCTGATCAAATCAAACATCGTAGGAATTGTTGCCACTGACGAATTTCCGAATTGCTGAATCGTCATTGGAGCAATATCATGACTATAATCGCTTTTGCCATAGAGTTTGTGCAATCGCGAAATCATCGCATAATCCATTTTAGCATTGGCTTGGTGGATCAATATTTTATCAATATCATCAATCGTTAAATTTGCTTTATCGATAGTTTCTTTGATGGCATTAGGAACGTATTTCAACGCATATTCATAGATTTTTCTGCCGTGCATTCTGATGTAAAGATTTCTTCTGTCTTCATCTTTTTTTAAGGAAGGTGCATTTTCCAAGTAGTTTAACTCTACATTATTATCGCAAATTGTGGCATCAGCGATAATTCCTACATTTTCTTCATCTGTAGCTTTTACTACGACAGCGCCGGCTCCGTCCGCAAAAATCATTTTGTTTCTATCGAAAGGATCCGTTACGCGGCTCAACGTTTCGGTACCTACCACCAAAATTTGTTTTGCTCTTTTTGCTTTAATTAAAGTATCAGCCAAGATCATTGCTTCTACCCAACCTGGACAACCGAAAATCATGTCGTAATTGACGCATTTCCGGTTGAGGATTCCCAATTTGTTTTTGATACGTGCAGACATGGAAGGCATGAAATTACTCATTCCGTTTTGATCTACTTCGCCAAAATTACTGGCACAAATGATATAATCAATTTCTTCTTGATCAATTTTGGCATCAGCAATTGCTTCTTTTGCAGCTCTATATCCAAGATCCGAATTGAATTCATCATCTTCCAGATATCTTCGATTTTCTATTTCGGTGATGTCGACAAATTTTTGGATGATTTCCGAATTGGGTTTATCGATTTTTTCACCTTCATCAGTATAGAAAACTGCATCCATAAAGTGTTCCCGGCCGATTACTTTTTTAGGAATGTAACTTCCTGAACCTATAATGATTGTATTGGGCATATTTTTTTTGAAAATTTCCGACAAAGTTAAGAATTATATTGTATCGGCTTTAATGAAAATTATTATTAAATTTGCAAAAGTTTTTTCAAGAGTAAATTATGAAAATGAGTGCGTCCACAAAAGGTTTGATTATATCGGTGATTGCGGTGCTCTTTGCCTTTGGAATTTATTTTTTGTTTTTAGCTAAAAGAAATTATTTTTTGGTAGATAATCCTACTAATAATACATTTTACTTCAAAATCAACAACGGATCCGAAAAAATCATCGCTCCCGGACAGAAACTGCAGGTAGATTTAGCCAAAGGGAAAAACCAAATCAAGGTTTTTGATGAACAGAAGAAAATGCTTTACGATTCTGGTTTTGTAGTAAAAAAAGATCGGGGATTGCTAAATATTGCACATCAAGATTATTATATCAATGAGCAATTTTACGGATATGGACTCAACAAAGATTCACTAATCGCCGCTCGCGGAGCTACTATCATTGATGGGAAAAACTATCTCAACGAGCCCAAACTCTTCAATAAATTATATACTGACGACTTCTATTTCAATATTGATGAAGATTACGATCAAGTGGTAAAAAACGTCCAAAAAATAGAGTCCCGCACAAAAATTTTCAGAAAACAGGATTTTCTCAATTATTATAAAGAATACTATCAATTTTAAATACAGCATTTTGAACCAAGTAAAACCATACAACACAGAAGCAGGAAAAAAGAGCGAAGTTGAAGATATGTTCGACAATATTGCTCCTAAATATGACTTACTGAATCACGTACTTTCTATGAAAATAGATGTACTCTGGAGAAATACTTTGGTAAAATGGATGCAGAAAGGCCAACCGAAAGAAGTTCTGGATGTAGCGACAGGAACCGGCGATTTGGCCATTGCTGTACAAAAAGGCACCTCGGCGAAGGTGGTAGGTTTGGATCTTTCCCAGCAAATGCTGAACGTAGGAATCGAGAAAATTAAAAAAATCAACTTAGATCAGCAAATCTCCATGCAGAAAGGTGATGCAGAAAACCTTCCCTTCGAAAGCAATAAATTCGATGCGGTTTCCGTTGCATTTGGAGTAAGAAATTTCGAAAATTTAGAAAAAGGATTAGCAGAGCTCAGAAGAGTAGTGAAAAACGAAAAGAGCGTATATATTTTAGAATTTTCTAAAGTGGAAGGCTTTTTAGGACCTTTTTATATGTTTTATTTTAAAAATATTTTGCCACAAATTGGTAAATTAGTCTCCAAAGACAACAGAGCGTATACCTACCTTCCGGATTCGGTAAACGCGTTTCCTTATGGTGAAAAAATGAAAAACATTCTTCTGAATACCGGTTTCAGGAAAGTAGAATATAAAAAACTAAGTTTAGGAATCGCAACGATTTATAAGGCAACCAAGTAAAATATGGGGAAAACAGGGTTAAAAATTAATTTGCTCACGGCAATTTTTGTTGCATCATTATTTAATGCGCAACTTTTCCGTACGAAAGACCGAATGGACAATCTGGAAGGTTTTGATGACCAAAAGCTCAGCTACGGTTTCTATCTTGCAGGAAATAATTTCGATTATAAATTGGTTTTGGATCCAAAATTTGGGATGCATGATAATAAAAATCTTGTGAGAACGAAATCTTCCTATAGTTTCGGCGCAGGATTGATCGGGAAATTCAGATTGAATGAAAATTTCGATTTAAGATTTGAACCTGGTTTACATTTCGTGGAACGAGAAGTGTATTTTGATACCCAGTCGAATGACCAATATTCCGCTGGAACTACAGCGTATCCACCATTTACACCGCGAGTACTCTCCGATGCGGATAAATTAAGAACCGTAAAATCTACATATGTTGATTTGCCATTGCTCATCGAAGTTCATGGCGACAGATGGTACAATTCCCGTCCCTACGCGGCAGCCGGAGTGAATTGGATGATGAATTTGCAATCCAATAACAAAGCTACTGACGACAACCAGCAAGGACTTTTCCGAACTACCGCTAGCAATTTTGCATGGTCGGCAGAAATCGGGATTCAGTTCTATTTCAGTAGGTTTAAGTTGACACCGGGTTTCCGTGGAACATTTATGATTAATGATGAAATGGTAGCGGACAATGCAGAAACTCCACCATATTGGAACGCCGCCATCGCCAGTGGAAAAACCCGCGCATTCATGTTTGTTTTGAAATTTGAGTAAAGAAAACCTTCGAGATAAAAAATAAAAGAGAAAGTAAATCATTGCTTTCTCTTTTTTATTTCGATAAATTGTTGAAATAATTCATCAATTCAAATTAAAATTTTATATTTTTGCTAAATAGTTAGAATTAATTAAGCCTGAAAATGCTCAAAGAATTAGAAAACAACTTTTCGGATTTAGAAAAAAAAATTCTCAGTGTAACGAAGAATTACCGGAATTTAAATGAAAAGTATGCAGAATTATCGAAAGAGCACGACGAACTGAAGAAGAAATACGAAGAGGAAAAAAGAAAAAGCCAGGTTTTAGCAGAAGAACAAAAAAATATAAAATTGTACTCAGCAATATCCGGAAATCCTGATCATAACCGACTGATGAAAAATCATATCAACCGATTGATCAAAGAAGTGGATAATTGCATTGCTGAACTTCAAAACAGCGGGTTGTAATGGAAGTAAGAAGAATTACCATCAACATTGCCGGAAGAAATTATCCGCTGAATGTACCTGCCGCTGAAGAAGAAACACTTCGGAAAGTAGGAAAGCAGATTGAAGCAATGATTAAAGATTTTGAACAAAATTTTGACGTGAGAGATAAGCAGGATGCTTTGGCAATGTGCGCCCTAAAACTAGGTACCAATGCAGAAGTATCAGCGATATCCAACGAGAAAAATATAGAAGCTTCCAACGAAAGGTTAATACAAATCAGCCGCTTGCTGGAAGAATTGGAAAAGTAGATTTTTCTTTTCCAAAACACGACTGCCTACAATAGTTCTAACACATTAAGGTAAACTCAACGCTAAACAATTACCGGACGAAAGTTCGCTTGATGGCGCGCCGACTTGCTCGGATTACAGAAAGCGAAAATCAGTTCAAATCGTGTTGATTAGGAGTTTACTCTAAATCATTGAATTATTGTGGGCTTTTTTTATTTAAAAATGAATAAAAAATAAATAAGAAAAACATCAATTTCGAAATACAATATAGTTTTTGAAATTGTTTAAACAAAGGAATATTTAAACTAAACATATATGACAACAACCGCAATTATTATCGGTATTGTTTGCGTTATTTTAGGAGCTGTTATTGGGATGTTATTCTCTAAAAGCTCGCTTAACGCAAAAGCAAAATTCATCATTCAGGATGCTAAGAAAAATGCCGAAAACCTTATAGAAAAAGCCAACGTACAGGCAGAATCCATTAGAAAGGAAAAACAGCTCCAGGCCAAAGAAAAGTTTTTGGAATTGAAATCTCAGCACGACGCCGATATTCAGGCAAGAGAAAAAAAGATGCAGGATGCTGAAAAAAGAATTAAAGAGAAAGAAAATAAGCTTAATGATGAGTTGAGCAAAACCGGGAAACTGGAAAAAGATTTGGACAGACAAATTGCCGAGTATCGCAAGAAACACGAAATTCTGGAGAAAAAGCAACATGAGTTAGATATTGCTACTTCCCAAAAAGTAGAAATGCTAGAAAAAATAGCAAATTATTCTGCCGAAGAAGCAAGAAATGAATTGGTAGAATCGCTGAAGGCAGAAGCGAAAACAAGAGCTCAGGCGCACGTTCAAAGCATTATGGAAGAAGCTAATCTTAACGCAAAACAAGAAGCTAAAAAGATTGTTATTCAAACCATTCAGCGAATCGGAACCGAGCAGGCAATTGAAAATTCAGTGTCAGTTTTCAATATCGAATCAGACGAGGTAAAAGGTAGAATTATCGGTAGAGAAGGTAGAAATATCCGTGCTTTGGAAGCTGCTACAGGGGTCGAAATTATCGTTGATGACACCCCAGAAGCGATTTTGCTTTCATGTTTTGATCCTGTAAGAAGAGAAATCGCAAGACTTTCCCTTCACCGTTTGGTAACCGATGGAAGAATTCACCCGGCGAGAATTGAAGAAGTGGTAGAGAAAACCAAGAAACACATCGAAGAAGAAATCATCGAAGTGGGTAAAAGAACTGTTATCGATTTAGGCGTACACGGACTTCACCCGGAACTGGTGAAAATCGTAGGACGCATGAAATTCAGATCTTCTTATGGCCAAAACCTTTTGCAACACTCCAGAGAAGTAGCGAATATCGCTGCAACGATGGCTGCAGAACTGGGGTTAAACGTAAAAATGGCAAAAAGAGCAGGTTTGCTTCACGATATCGGGAAAGTTCCGGAACAGGAGTCCGAACTTCCACACGCGCTTCTTGGAATGCAATGGGCCGAAAAATATGGTGAAAATCCTGAAGTGGTCAACGCAATTGGTGCACACCACGACGAGGTGGAAATGACTTCTTTGCTGTCGCCGATTATTCAGGTTGCCGATGCGATTTCGGGAGCAAGACCTGGAGCAAGACGCCAAGTTTTGGAATCCTATATCCAAAGGTTAAAAGATTTGGAAGCAGCAGCATTAAGTTTTGATGGAGTTTCCAGCGCTTATGCAATCCAGGCGGGACGTGAGCTTCGGGTGATGGTTGAAAGCGGGAAAGTAAATGACGATCAATCTTCTCAACTTTCTTATGATATTTCAGAAAAAATTCAGAATGAATTGACCTATCCAGGGCAAGTTCGAGTAACGGTAATCCGCGAAACCAGATCAGTAAATATTGCGAGATAATTTCCAGCTATCGATAAAAAAAACCTTCCGGGAAATCGAGGCCACTGAAAAACCGTATCAATTTTAGGATTTATGGTTTTCGGTCATTAACTAAGAGCTTATTACAGGAGTTTAAATTCTGTAATGAGCTCTTTTCCTTTTTTTGAAGTTTTGATTTTATCGGGGGTATGAGGCTGCTTTTGGCTTAAGCATTGCCCGTTTTTAGATGTATTGGTTTTTTGCCCTTCCCTTTCAGATTAATTTCAGAATTCTCTTCAAATTGACTGCGAAAATAGCCATCGCTCCCTGCATCTGCATATTTTCTAGGCCATAGGATGTTGCTTTGCCGTATCCGTGGGCGTTTTTAAGTTCGCTGTTTTTCGCCTCAATCTTATACCGTTGCTTCGATTTCTCCCTGTAATAATCGCTTTCCTGAAAATCCATTTGATCCTGATGCATTTCTGATTTTATGGAGACAGAATAGGTCTTAGATTTTGCTCCATCTTTGTAACAGCCTTCTCTCATGGGGCATAATCTGCATTTTTCTATATCAAAATAATATACATCCACTTGGTTTTTGCCAACATTCTTTTTGTTTTGGCGGGCTTTTCTTGTCGCCAGATGTCCTGCGGGACAAACAAATCTGTCAGCATCTTTGTTATAGTCAAACCGGTCTTGATCTTTTCTAAATCCCTGTGTAATAGAAGGATTCAGTTTTGCTACGATTTTAATGCTCTGATCACGGGCAATTTTCAGATTTTCTTTCCCGGAATAAGCGGCATCACCAATGATCGCCTCCACGTCCATTCCGTTTTCCTGGCTGATTTTTAAGAGTTTGGGCAGTTCTGGGCCGTCTCCTTTTTCGCCCGAAGTAACCACCGCCGCCGTAATAATGCGTTCCTCACTCATTGCCAGGTGTGTCTTGTAACCAAAAAATGGACTGTCAGCCGACTTGTGTCCTGTTTTGGCATCCGTATCTTTTGAAAAAACCAACTGTTCGCCAGTGTCATTGGCTGTTTCCTTTAACAGGTTCAGTTTCTCCTTTACTGCCGGAATCGAACTTAGGGAGGGCTCGTTTTCAATAGATTTTTCAAGCTCTTTGCAGTAGGCTAATTCTTTGTTCAAATCATTTTCAACATTCTTGGATGGCATTTTAGACTTAAACTCTTCGTCAAACTGATAAACTGTTTTGCGAAGTAACTTGGAACGTTCCCTAAGCACTTCCAGCGCCGAAAAAGGGTTTGATCGGGACAAGGTATGCGTGGCATCCACAATGATGGATTTGCTTTTTATGATGCCTTTGTCAATAGCTATTGCGACGGTTTTTCCTATCAGCAAATTCAATAAATCGGTGTCCTTCAAACGCAGTTTTCTAAATTTAGTGAGGGAACTGGGATTGATCACGTCCTCTTCCGGAGCCATTTCCAAAAAATATTTGAACGACATATCGAACCGCGAACGCTCCACAACGTCCACATCAGAAAGGGTATAAATACTTTTAAGCAAAAGATATTTAAACATGCGGATTGGACTTTCGGCATTACGACCATTATTTAAACAATATTTGTTCAAAAGTTCATCATAAATGAAGGAGAAGTCAATCAGCTCGTTAATTTTACGAAGAATATTCTCCTTTGGAATGATCAGGTTATATAAATCAGAATAGGCACTAAACTGAACTCTTTGCTGCTGTACTAACATCTATAAATGATTAATTTACAGATTAAATATACAAAAAAAGGAGCGAAAACATTACTGTTTTAACTCCTTTTTTCTGATTGCCCAGAAGACTTTTTCAGTGACCTCGGGAAATCGGAAGGTTTTTTTTGTGTAAGAGTTGTTTTTTATTTAATAATTTTTTCAGATTTTATGCCTGATTTAGTATGTATGTTAACTAAATAAATACCTTTTGGCAGATTTGAAAAGTCAATTTTATCGCTATTTATTTTGCTTTTTATCAATTTACCATCTACTGAATAAACGTCTACCTTATCAATCTTGTCATTGGATTTTATGAAAAGGATATCTTTTACTGGGTTTGGATACACTTTTAATTTAGCAACTGAAACATTATTTGCTCCTAAATTTGATTTTGAAAAACTCACATTATCTAATCTTAAAGAGGCATTTACTGCAACTATAGGTGTTACGTTGCCGAAACCAAAATAATAAACTTTCGATTCCGGAGCAGTAAAAGTTGAAGTGTACTCCATATAATTCCCGCCGGAAATTGCGTTGCTGCTAAGTTCCTGAATAATTGATTCTTTATTGGGTGCAGAAGCAGCAGACACTTTTAATGTTGCAGGAGTTGCAGTTAAGCTACTCATTTGCGCAAAATATTTAATGATAATTTCCTCTCCTGCATTGACTTTAATTGGGTACGAAAAAATCCAGTCATTTTTTGAAAATGATTTGCTGGTGTTATTGAAAACATATCCGCTCCCATTTTGCGAAGCCGATCCAGTTCCATTAATCCAGCTTCCTGATGTCCACCCGTCAGAGTCATATTCTCCATAGTTTTCAGCGGTGAATTCGAAGTCGTAAGAGTAAGGAAGAATAGCTGCTGTCCAAACGGATTTAGGGGTTGCCCAACCAGATCCGCAATCTTCATTTTTTAGAAAAAATTGATATCGGGTAGCCGGTTGTAAATTAGTATAACTTTTCGTAAGTGCGGTTTGAATTCCTGTTGAAGAAACCGGAACAGTGAATGTTGTAAATCCTGTATTGTAATTTGTAATCCCATCCGTTGCTTCCCAATTGATCGTAACGCTATTTTCCGTTAAATTAGTCGTGTTGAATCCCGACAGATTGGGCATTGTACAGTTTGCAGAGTTACTAATATATAAATCATCTAAAGCAAGATACATCCCATTATTCGTATTGTTTACGAAAGCAATATAAATATTTTGGCCTTTGTAATCAGATAGATCCAAATTTCTGGAATTGAATTCATACGGTTGTTCATCAGTCACCGTTAAAAGGGTAGTTGTGAAACTATTTGGTTGATTATCTGTAGTAGAAATTTTTACCTCATAATCGTCCATCATTTCGAAATCATAGGATTTTGATTTCCAATATAATGTAGGATTTCCAGTAGATGGAATTGTAATTGCAGGCGTAATCAGCCAGTCATTAGATTGTCCTGCAGGATCATACCAAGAAGTACTCATTGCAATTTTATTGTCGTAACCATCATAATATTGAATCCACGCATTAGTATCGAAATTTAAAATTGGGGCATAAAATGGTACAGTAAGACCATCTGCATTCACTTTGGAATAAGAGGAAAGTGGTGTTCCGTTGTTGTTTTCGAAACCGGAGCTGAAGATTTGAGATTGAAATTGCAACGAAATGGCAATTAATAAAATAGAAGCAAATGTTTTTTTCATTTCTTTAAAATTTATAAGAAATGCAATATAGTACTTATCTTATTGAATTACAATGAAATTATTCAACTTACCATTATTATATTTTCAGAAATTATCATTACAAAAAAGGTTTCATCTCTTCCTCGATATTTTTTCGTAAATCCATGAGTTTTACGGCGTACTGTTCCATTTGTTTTTCAGCTTCAGTTTCCGGTTCGAATTTTGGGACTTCTACCGAATTTCCTTCATCGTCAACCGCGACAAAAACAATGATACAGTGGGTTTTCTTCTCAAAATCTTTCCGCTTGATGTTTCGGGAAAATACATTGATGGCGATGTGCATACTCGTACTTCCGGTGTAAATTACCTCGGCTTCCACTTTTACAATATGCCCGATTTTTATAGGAGAATAGAACCTTATTCCGCCCACATAAACGGTTACGCAATAGCTGGAACTCCACGAACTTGCACAGGCGTAACCCGCCTGATCGATCCATTTCATCACACTTCCTCCGTGTACATTCCCACCATAATTCACATCACTTGGTTCCGAAATAAACTGAAAAACCGTTTTTGTCTGCATTTTTTACTTAAATTTTTAATAAAGGTATTCATAAAATTTTTAAATTCCTTTTATTAAGACTACTTTTGAAAAATGAAAAAAGTATTTTATTTAAAAACCTGCGATACATGTCTGAAAATTATTAAAAAATTCAGTTTAAAAGATTGGGAAATGCGCGAAATAAAAATAAATCCTATTTCTACCGAAGAACTGGAACAAATGTACAAATTAGCAGGATCTTATGAAGCACTTTTTAGCAAGAAATCTAATCAAATCAAATTGAGAGAACTTAATTTAAAAACAATGACCGAAGAGGATTACAAGGAGCTTATTTTGGACCATTATACCTTTTTAAAAAGGCCAGTTTTTATGACTGATAAAGAGATATTCATCGGTAACGAAAAGGCAAATCTCGAAGCACTCCGAAAATTTTTTGCCGAGTAGAAAAAACCGCCTGGAAAATTTTCCAGGCGGTTCTAATTTTATATAAAAAATGTTTCGCTTTACACGAAAGGCAATTTCACAACTTTCGCAGGCACATTTTTATTTCTAATTTGGATAAATATTTCTGAACCAATTTTGAAATGAGGTTTTGCCACATAAGCCAAACCAATTCCTACTGATTTCATTGGGCTCATGGTTCCAGAAGTTACTTTTCCTATTTCGTTTCCATCAGCGTCTACCACCAAGTAATCGTGTCTTGGGATGGCTCTTTCCTGCATTTCGAAACCAACCAATTTTCTGGTAACTCCTTCTTCTTTTTGCTTAGCAAGAAATTCTTTGTCCACAAAATCCTTATCGAATTTGGTAATCCAACCTAAACCTGCTTCCAGCGGAGAAGTAGTATCATCGATATCGTTTCCGTAAAGACAGAATCCTTTTTCCAATCTCAAAGTATCTCTGGAAGCCAGTCCGCAAGGAATCAAACCGAATTCTTCGCCTGCTTCGGTAAGTGAATCCCAGATTTTTTCAGCACTTTCATTTTTAAAATAAACTTCGAAACCTCCGCTTCCGGTATAACCGGTGTTGGAAATAATCACATCCGAAACTCCGGCAACAGTCCCCACAGTAAAGTGGTAATAAGGAATATCGGAAAGTTGCGTGTCGGTTAATTTTTGAAGGGTTTCGGTAGCTTTTGGACCTTGGATAGCGATCAAAGACATTTCGTCTGAAGCATTGGTAAGTTTCGCGCCAAATTTTTCGTTGTGCTTGGAGATGTGATTCCAGTCTTTCTCGATATTCGAAGCATTTACCACCACGAAATATTTTTCGTCTTCCATTTTGTAAATAATCAAATCATCTACTATGCCGCCGTTTCCGTTGGGTAAACAAGAATATTGTGCTTTACCATCTTCCAAAGCATCCACATTATTGGTCGTAACATATTGCAACAGATCTTTTGCAGAAGGTCCTTCCACAAAAAACTGCCCCATGTGGGAAACATCAAAAATCCCTACTTTTTCGCGCACGGCAAAGTGTTCTTCGGTAACGCCGGAATATTGTACAGGCATTTCGAAACCTGCAAAAGGTACCATTTTCGCGCCTAAAGAAACATGTTTATCAAACAGCGCAGTTTTTTTATTCATTCTTCAAATTTATTTATAAGATTATATTTCGATTATATTAAAGATGATCTTGGTATTCCTTTAAAATGATTTTAAACCATTCTGTAAAATTTTCAGGGTTTGCATTCATTTCCTCATCGAGTTGTTGCATGGAAATATATCTTACTTCCGAAACTTCGTCATTATTGAGAGCGAAATTTCCTTCGTAATTTCCTGTAAAAACGTGGTCTAGCTCATGTTCCCAAAGATTTTGGCCTACATCGGCTTTGTAAATAAAGCTGAATTTTTCCGTAAGATCGGTTGTGATGCCCAATTCTTCTTTTAAGCGGCGATGTGCGCCTTCGAGATAAGTTTCATCGATTTTTGGATGTGAACAAACGGCGTTGGTCCACTGTTTTGGGGAATGATATTTTCCGGGAGCGCGCTTCTGAAGGAGCATTTCGCCTTTATCATTAAATAAAAAAACTGAAAATGCACGGTGAAGGATACCATTTTCATGGGCTTCCATTTTATCCATCAGTCCTAAAATTTCATCATTTTCAGAAACTACAACTACTTGTTCTTCCATATCTCACAAATTTAAGTTTTAAAACTTAGTTGGTAAAATTTTTTATAAAAATTTATACTTTCTCTTTTTTTATTTGAAATGTTGGAAAATTTACCTGCAGTAAAACAATGAAAATTTGTAATTTTGACTCTTAAAATTTTTGAAATGGAACTGGAACATAAAGATCATCTGAGCCCAATACTAAAAGGTGATGTAAAAAATTACCTCATTGACATTGACGGTACGATAACCGATGATGTGCCCAATGAAGAGCCCGAAAGAATGATCGATTGCGAGCCGTACCCCGACGCGCTGGAAACCATCAACAGATGGTATGATCAGGGACATATCATTTGTTTTTTCACATCCCGTACTGAGAATTTAAAACAAATTACCATCGATTGGTTGGATAAACACGGTTTTAAATATCACAGCGTTTTGTGCGGAAAACCCAGAGGCGGGAATTACCATTGGATTGATAACCACCTTGTGAAAGCGACACGTTACAAAGGTAAATTTACCGATATGGTAGAAAAACAAGTAACAATTGAAGTATTTAAAGATTAATAAATGAAGATATTAGCGAATGATGGCTTAGACCAATCTGGGATTGATGCACTTACTGAGAAAGGTTTCGAGGTAATTACCAACAAAGTTCCTCAGGAATTTTTGATAGATTATATTAATGAAAACCAGATCCGCACGATCCTGGTAAGAAGTGCGACGCAAGTACGAAAAGAACTTATTGACGCTTGTCCAAGTATCGAAATCATCGGAAGAGGTGGAGTAGGAATGGATAATATCGATGTGGATTATGCACGTTCGAAAAACATACACGTGATTAATACCCCGTCGGCTTCTTCGGAATCTGTGGCGGAACTTGTTTTTGCGCATTTGTTTTCAGGAGCTCGCTTTTTGCACGACTCCAATAGAAAAATGCCGTATGTGGGAGATTCGGAATTTGCTAAACTCAAAAAATCGTACGAACACGGAATAGAACTTCGAGGGAAAACCATTGGAATTGTAGGGATGGGAAGAATAGGGCAGGAAGTTGCCAGGATCGCATTGGGATTAGGGATGAGGGTAATTGCAGCCGACAGCAATGTTGGCAGAGCAAGCATTAAAGTGAAATTTTACAATAACCAATTTATCAACGTAGATATCGAAACGGAGCCAATTGAGGGAGTTTTGAAACATGCTGATTTCATCACTTTGCACGTTCCGGCACAGAAAAATGGTTATATGATCGGAGAAAAAGAATTTGATTTGATGAAAAAGGACGTAGCAATCGTAAACTGTTCCCGAGGTGGAGTTATCGACGAAGAAGCGCTGATTGCCGCATTGGATTCCGGAAAAGTTGCCTTCGCAGGATTAGATGTTTTCCTCAACGAGCCAACGCCTTCAAAAAATATTTTGAACCATCCAAAAATCTCTCTTACTCCGCATACCGGTGCTTCAACTGTGGAAGCGCAAGACCGAATCGGACTCTCTTTGGCACATCAAATTTGCAGTATTTTGCAAATTCAATAATTTTTGCAAAAACATATTTAAGCATAAAAAAATCCCGGCAATTCCGGGATTTTTTATGATGATGGAATAATAATTTATTTATTCTTCAATAAATCTCTAATTTCTGCCAAAAGAACCTCTTCGTTAGAAGGTCCTGCAGGTGCAACTTCAGCCGGCTTAGAGACTTTATTAGCCGCTTTAATCAACCAGAATAGTACCATTGCAATACATAAAAAGCTGATGATTGCGGATAGGAAATTTCCGTATTTCACACCGTTCCAGCTCAATTGTGCAATGTTTTCCGCGCCTACAGCTTTTAGCGTAGGATTTAGGAGTAATGGTGTAATTACATCTTCAACCAAAGAGGAAACAATTTTACCAAATGCAGCTCCAATGATCACACCGACTGCTAAATCTACCACATTTCCTTTGAAAGCAAATGCTTTAAATTCTTGTACAAATCCCATAGTTTTATATTTTAATATTTTTAAGTTCAGCTAAATTAATAAATAATTTTAAAATTTGTTGATAAATTATAGCATTAATTGATTTAAATGGTAGAAATGATGCTGAGTTCCCAATTATCATTAAATTTATTTACTATTTAAGTTCATTAAGAATGAAAATATTTTCGGCTCAGGAAACCTCATTCTTTTTACGGAGCAATATGATACAAGCAACGATTTTAGGGGTTTAACTTTATCCAAAATCCGGACAATGTAGGCTTGAAAAACATTTGAAAGTTTCGTTGCGGCCTTTAACTTTGACAGACGAATTGGGAATTTTTTTAAAAATTTTATCATAAAAAAAACCTTTCAAAAAATGTGAAAGGTTTTTCTAGTTTTATTTAGAAATTACTCCGGTTGACCGTTTTCTTCCTCAGTAATTTTGTTGTTTTTGGAATACCACATGATTACAAAACCTGCAATTATAAAGGGGATTGAAAGAACTTGACCGGTATTTAAACCTGCAAATTGAATAAATTCGTCGCCTTGTGGTTCTTTTAAAAATTCTACAAAAAATCTTATTGCCCAAAGAAGGATGAAAAACACTCCGAATAGCCAACCTTGCTGATATTTTTTGTTGGTGTAGCGGTATAGAATCCACAATAAAATAAAGAGTAGAAAATAACCTATTGCTTCAAAGAGCTGGGTAGGATAGCGTGGAACGATGGCGCCGTATTCAGAACTTTGCTGGGGGAAAAGTATAGCGAATGCAGATCCTTCGGGAGCGGGTTTTCCGATGATTTCTGAATTGAAAAAATTTCCGATTCTTACAAAAGCACCTCCCAACGCAACTACAATTCCGATTCTATCATATACCCAAAAAGGATTTTTCTTAATAATTTTAAAGGAATAATAAAGCGTGGTGAAAATCAAAGCAATAGTAGCACCGTGACTTGCCAAACCAGAAAAACCGGTGAATTTGAACTCAGGCTTGGTTTGTATCGGAAGAAAAACCGACCAAAAATCTTGTTTGAAAAGTTCCGGTTGGTAGAAAATAACATGTCCCAATCTTGCCCCAAGAATAGTTCCTACCAATGTCCAAGTGAAAAGCGGTTCCAGGTATTTTTGGTTGACGTTGTCGATTTTGAAGATTTTCGCCATAATTGCATAGCCAAGTCCAAATGCTAGAATAAACATTAAACTGTAATAATGAAGGGTGATCGGACCTAAATTGATGCCGGTTGACGGATCCCAAGTGGTATATAAGAATGAAACCATATTTTTTTATTTATTTTTTTTTAATGTTGATGTTCGCATTTTGGAGGTACAGGATCATAGCCGTCGCCGCCCCACGGGTGGCATCTTGAAATCCTTTTTGCTCCCAACCAAAAACCTTTGAAAAGCCCGTGAACACGAAGCGCTTCTACCATGTAATGAGAACAGGTAGGTTCGTATCGGCAATTTTTCGGAAGAATGGGCGAGATAAACCACTGATAAAACTTTATCAGTACAACCAAAGGAAATGTGATGATTTTGTTGACCATTGCGTTGCAAAAATAACGAAATAGTTTAATTTTGTTGAAAGTTTATGGCTAAACTTATCTGGCCGGCCATTTGCTATCAATTAATTTTCAATTTTCTATTTTGAATTCAAACATTCCACTTGCTGAATTGCTGCGTCCGAAATCTTTAGATGAAGTTTTGGGTCAGGAACACCTTACCGGAAAAAATGGTACGGTGAGAAAGATGCTGGAAAACGATACGCTGAATTCCCTGATTTTTTGGGGACCGCCCGGAACCGGGAAAACAACTTTAGCGGAAATTATTTCAGAGAAATCAGGAAGAAAATTTTTTAAGCTTTCTGCAGTTTCCAGTGGTGTGAAAGACGTTCGCGAAGTGATAGAAGATGCCAAAAAGCAAAATCTATTTTCCGGAAAATCACCGATATTGTTTATAGATGAAATTCATCGGTTCAATAAATCTCAACAGGATTCGTTGCTTCATGCGGTGGAAAAAGGTTGGATTGTACTTATCGGAGCTACGACTGAAAACCCAAGTTTTGAAGTGGTTTCAGCATTGCTTTCACGTACGCAAGTATATGTTCTGAAATCTTTAAGTTATGAAAAGCTGGAAGAATTGGCAGAAATAGCTTTCAAAAAATACAACGAAAAAGAGCACACTGCTTTTAAGCTTAAAGATAAAGAAGCATTCATTCAATATTCCGGCGGAGATGCCAGAAAACTCATCAATTCTGTAGAAAATGTTTTGAATAATTTTAAAAATTCAAGAAAACAGGAAATATCCAACGAAGATGTTTTGAAGGTTTTGCAGGAAACCATGGCGCTTTACGATAAAAATGGGGAGCAGCATTACGACATCATATCTGCGTTTATAAAATCCATGCGCGGCTCGGATCCGAATGGTACCGTCTATTGGCTCGCAAGAATGCTGGTAGGTGGTGAAGATATTAAATTTATTGCTCGAAGAATGCTTATTTTGGCTTCCGAAGATATCGGTTTGGCAAATCCGAATGCCTTGGTGATTGCCAATAATTGTTTTCAGGCGGTGAATGTCATCGGAAATCCCGAGGCGCGGATAATTCTTAGCGAAACCGCAGTTTATTTAGCGGTTTCGCCCAAAAGTAACTCCACCTATGTGGCGATCAATGAAGCCATGGCGTTGGTGAAAAAGACGGGAAATTTGCCGGTTCCGCTTCATTTAAGAAATGCTCCAACCAAATTGATGAAAGATTTGAATTACGGAAAAGATTATCAGTATGCCCATTCTCACGAAGGCAACTTTGTTGATTTAGAGTTTTTGCCGGAAGAAATTTCAGGAACGCAATTCTATGAACCGGGCAATAATTCTACCGAAAATAAAATCGCGGAACAGCTTCGCAAGAAGTGGAAAGGTAAATATTGAAAATTTTAGGTCTACAAAAAATATTATCCTTCCAGCTCGTATTCGCTATAGTGACCCGCAAATCTCACCTCGGCGCCGATAGATTTTAGTTCTTCCAAGGAATTCTTATAAAGGATGTTTTCCCAATTTCCTTCGACATTGATGTAGAAAAAATAATTTCCAAGTCCGGTTTTTAGGGTTCGGCTTTCAATTTTCGAAAGGTTCATTTTGCGCCAGGCAAAAACCGATAAGACTTGATGTAAACCACCGGCATGATCTTCGGGAAGTGTTATTAATAAAGAAGTTTTTTCAAAAGTTTTCTTGAAATTGAGGTGTAATGCTTGGTTTTCTCTAGAAATTACAATAAATCGGGTATGGTTTTGCTCAAAATCTTGGATGTTTTCATCAATGATTTTTAAACCGTATAATTTTGCTGCGTAATGATTGGCAATCGCCGCTATTTTTTCCTGAGGATTTTCCGAAACTAATTTGGCAGACGCAGAAGTTGAAGAAAAATCTTGTGTCGGAATATTGCCGTATTTATTGATTCTGAAATGAAACGTTTGTGCCAATGCTTGCGGATGCGAAACGATTTTCTCGAAATGTTCGTTTTCCGGATGTATCATCAGATGATGCGAAATCGGCATGATGACTTCGCTCTGAATGTAAATTTCATTAAACTGATAAAGGTAATCAAGCGTCATCGAAACGGTTCCTTCAATGGAATTTTCCAAAGGAACAACCGCTTTTTCGGCCTCGCCATTTTTCACGGCAATGAAACAATCTAAAATGCTCGACTGTGGAAGGAGTTCGTCTGTCGGAAAAATTTGCGAACAGGCAAGTTGTGTGAAGCTGGCTTGCGGACCGAGAAATGCTATTTTCATGCAACAAAAATAGAAAAAAGATGAACTTCTTAGATTTTAATGATTATAAAAACTTCCTTTCTGAAATAGAAATTAGACTTTGAACAAAATTCCAACTATAAAATCTGCTTTTATTGTGGTGAAATTTCTATGTATCTTTGTCCTTTAATATTTGCAGTTATGAATATCGTTCTTGCTTCTACTTCCACGCTTTTTGGTGGCAATTATTTGCAATATCTCACGGAGGAAATAAAAAATCTCTTTAATGGAATTGATGAAATTGTTTTTATTCCTTTTGCCAGACCGGGCGGGATCTCACATGATGATTATACTGAAAAGGCCAAAACTTTTTTTGCAACACTGGGAATATCAGTAAAAGGGTTGCATGAATTTAATGATAAAAAGACAGCGATAGAATCTGCCAAAGGATTTTTCACTGGTGGCGGAAATACCTTTCTTTTGGTAAAAACTTTACATGATGAAAATTTGATGCAGTTGCTGAAGGAAAATATCGAGAAAGGTAAACCTTATCTTGGATGTAGTGCAGGTTCTAATATCGGCGGCGTGAATATGAAAACAACCAACGATATGCCCATTGTTTATCCAGCCAGTTTTGATTGTATGGGACTGGTTCCTTTCAATATCAATGCGCATTATCTGGATCCCAACCCGGATTTAAGACATAACGGAGAAACCCGCGAGACTCGTATTAGAGAGTTTTTAACCCAAAATGATGTGAAGGTCATTGGATTGCGGGAAGGAAACTGGATCCGAAATAAGGACGGCAAAATCAGTGTAGAAGGAAGTGAAATGACCAGGGTTTTCGAAAAAAATAGAGATCCTTACGAAATAGAACCGGGAACATTACTTTAATTATTCTTGCCATCTGTTTTCGATGAGGTCCATCAGGAAAACAGGACATTTTATAATTTTATTGGTTTTGGAATCCAGAAAAAAGAGGGTAGTTTTTGCCTCCGTAATTTTTTGTTGAGAATTGTTAAAGATTTCATATTCAAATTCAATTCTTACGCCAGGCTTTTTTTTGATGTAGGTATGAATTTCCAAAATTTCATCATATAAAGCCGGCCTCAAATACTTAATGGAGAACTCCGAAACCGGTAACCATATCCCTTGATTTTCAATCTTATCATACGACATTCCGAGCTCTCGAAAAAGTTCCACTCTCGCCACTTCGAAGTATTCGGCATAGTTGCCATAGTAGACGTATTTCATGGGGTCTGTTTCTCCGTAACGTACTCTTAATGAGTGTGTTGTGTGTATCATAATGATTGGCAAATTCGTCATACAAATATATTTTTTAATAACCAATAGCACAAAAATTTTTTTATCAAATTTAAAAATTAGATATTTGTCTTCCTGTCCAAAAAAACAAAATTTGCCGGAAAAAGCTGAAAGAAAATGAATGAAAATTTAACTATTATCTGGGAGAAATGTCTACAGTTCATGAGGGATAACCTTAATGCTGCAGAAGACAATACTGACCTGAAAAAACTCGAAAACTCTTTTGATTTACTCTTTGATAATGTGCGACCAGTTTCATTGGTAAGCAATAATCTTACGCTTTTGGTACCGAGCGATTTTTATAAAGAATATATTGAAGATAATTATTTGTCTTTATTATCAGCTGCACTGAAAAAGAATTTAGGAAAAGGTGTGAAGCTTTGGTATTCTGTAATGGAAAACAAACCGGCCGGTCAGGAACAGCCCATTACGATGAACGTTAAGGGCAAAAGCATACCTACTCCTAAATTACAGGAAACTCTGCCACCTTCTTTTTCAGCAAACTTGATCAACCCGTTCGTGGTTCCGGGAATGAAAAAAGTGAACATCGACTCTAATTTGAAAGCCGATTTCTCTTTTGATAATTATGTGGAAGGAGAAAGCAATAAGTTTGCAGCTACTGTTGCAAGATCTATCGCAAAAAGACCAGGCGCAACGGCCTTCAACCCATTGTTTCTATACGGAGGTTATGGAGTAGGGAAAACGCATTTGGGACACGCAGTTGGGTTGGAAGTAAAAAATGCTTTCCCGGATAAAGTGGTTCTATATTTATCTTCAGAAAAATTTATTCAGCAATTTGTTTCGGCAGCAAAAGCTCATAAACAAACTGAATTTGCGAATTTCTACCAAATGGTCGATGTGTTGATTATTGATGATATCCAGTTCCTTTCCGGAAAAAAATCAACTCAGGATAGTTTTTTCCATATTTTCGATTATTTGCACCAAAACGGAAAACAAATTATCCTAACTTCCGATAAAGCGCCTGTTGATATTTTAGATATTCAGGATCGTATTGTTTCCCGCTTCAAATGGGGACTTTCAGCAGAAATTAAATCTCCGGATTTCGATACCCGAAGAAAGATTATCGTAGATAAGTTGAGCCGCGACGGAATTGTTTTGACAGAAGATATGTTAGATTTCCTGGCATCAGAAGTGAAAACGAATGTTCGGGAATTGATCGGAGTGATCAACTCGGTAATCGCTTATTCCACCATTTATAAATCAGATCTGAGCCTCGAACTTCTTAAAGAAACTATTAATAAGATTGCTGCCAACCAGAAAAAGGTGATCAATATTCCTTATATTCAAGAGGTGGTTTGCGAATATTTCGGCATCCAGAGAGAGCAACTTTTATCGAAAACCAGAAAAAGAGAGATTGCCTTGCCAAGACAACTTGCGATGTATTTTGCAAAAGAATTTACCAATGCCACTTTCACTAAAATAGGCGAGGAAATGGGCGGAAAAGATCACTCTACGGTGATGTACGCTTGCGACACGATCAAAGATGTTTCTAAGATAGATAAGGAGCTGAAAAAATACGTGAAAGAACTTACCGAACGCATTAAGCAATAATTTTGCAGCGTTGGAATAGAAATTAATAGGATGAAGAATAGCAATATTCTTCATTTTTTGTAATATTGCTTATCATCGAAATTGTTTATTCATTATGAAAATATTGGCCGTTTGTCTCGGAAATATTTGTAGAAGTCCACTAGCGGAAGGAATTCTGAAATCTAAACTTCCGGAAAGCTTCATCATTGATTCTGCCGGAACCATTGCGCTGCATGAAGGTGAACATCCAGACAAACGCGCCATTGCCACCGCTAAAAATAGAGGCGTGGATATTTCCGAACAGCGCTCCAGGCCAATCACTCAAAAAGATTTGGAGGAGTTTGATAAGATTTACTGCATGGATCTTAGTGTTTTTGAAACCGTGATTTCTATGGCGAACACGGAAGCGCAAAAAAGAAAAATCTCTCTGTTTTTAGAAGAAGCAGAAATGCCGGTCAATAATTTTGAAGTTTTTGATCCCTATTGGAGCGAAATGGAGGGTTTTCATGAAGTTTATCAGCTTCTGAGTGATGCTTCAGAAAAAATTAAAAATAAACTTTTAACTTCTAATTCATAAACGCGCATGCTTTTCCTAATTCCTGCTTACCTTTCTGAAAATTCTCCAATTGAGTATTTTGCCCCTTCGATAAAAGAATATATTCTGAAGACCGATTATTTTTTTGTTGAGAACCAAAAAACCGCCAGAAAGGTTATTAAATTTTTCGCGCCCGAAAAGAAACAGGCCCATCTTAAGCTTTTTCTTTTAGATAAATATTCGGAAACTGCAGATTTAAAAGAAGCGCAAAAGCTCATGAAAAGTGGGCAGGACTTTGGATTGCTTTCCGAAGCCGGACTTCCCTGTATCGCTGATCCTGGAAATTTGATGGTGAAATGGAGCCATGAAAATAACATCAAAGTGATTCCCATCAACGGACCTTCATCGATTATCCTGGCTTTGATTTCCAGTGGTTTTAATGGCCAGGAATTCACTTTTCATGGGTATTTGCCGATCGATAAATCCGAAAAAAAAACCAAAATTCATTTTCTGGAGAATCAGGTTCAGAAAACCGGTTACTCGCAGATTTTCATGGAAACTCCTTACCGCAACAATGCGCTTTTTGAAGATTTGTGCAGATTTCTTTCTCCGAATACGAAACTTTGTATTGCAGCTAATATTAATGATCCGAAAGAGGAATTTATAAAGACTTTAACCATTAAAGAATGGCAAAAAAAGAAGCCAGAATTGCATAAAATCCCGGCGGTTTTTGTGATTGGAAAATAAAGTTTAACTTCCTTTAACAGAGGTTTTGCACTATTGTTGCGATAATCATGATAAATAAATTATTATGACAGAAAAAAAATTATCCGGGCTATGGCTCGATCAGCACAAAGCAATTGTAGTAAAAAATCATGATGCGCAGAACGCTTTCAAATTCTTTCTTTGTTCGCCCGTAAAAGCGGAGATTCAACACGGAAATTCCAGCGAAAACGCTGGGAATAATGCAGAACAAACCAATAAGGCAAAGTACTTTAAAGAAATTGCCCATCTTTTGACTAATTCTGAGGAGGTTTTCATTACTGGTCCTGGAACCATACAGGAAGAACTGAAAAACTTTTTGCATGATACGGCTCAGTTTAAAAATTTAAAAATTACTTTAGGTACTGCTCAGCAGATGAGCGATGAAGAGGTTTTAAATGCTGTGAAAAGTCATTTCGGAGCTTAAAAACAAAAAAAAGGTTGAAAAAAATCAACCTTTTTTTTTTAATATTTAATTCTAAGTTTCTATAAAATAAGATGCAAAAGCCAAGTTGGACCTACCATAAGACATTGTAAATCTTTGAGAAAGCTAGGTTTTTTGCCTTCGATTTTATGCCCATAAAACTGACCAATCATTAAAAATAAAAAAAAAAGATTTTGAATTTACTCAAAATCTTTTTTTAAGATGATTAGGAAGTTACTCTTAGCCAATTTCCACTCCGTTTTCTACCGGAACATCAGGCGTTACAAACGCTAATTTTCCGTCGGGTTTCGTGGTTAGCAACAGCATTCCTTGCGATTCGATACCGCGGATTTTTCTCGGTGCGAGATTTAATAAAATCATTACTTGTTTGCCTATACATTCCTCAGGCGTGAAACTTTCAGCAACTCCAGAAACTACGGTTCTCACGTCAACGCCTGTGTCAACAGAGAATTTAAGCAGTTTGTCTGCTTTTTCTACTTTCTCTGCGGTAAGGATGGTTGCGGTTCTTAAATCGATTTTGGTAAAGTCGTCGAACTGTATTTCGGCTTTCATAGGATTCGCTTTTGGGTTGGTTTTTTTGTTGGAAGCTTTGGTATTTTCTAGTTTTTGAATTTGGAATTCAATGGTTTCATCTTCTATTTTAGAAAATAAAAGTTCCGCATTATTAATTTGATGTCCGGTTTTGATCAAAACCTTTTCCTGTTTCAGTTGCTCCCAACTTATTTGGTCAACATTGAACATTTTTTGTAGTTTTTCTGCGCTGAATGGCATGAATGGTTCGCAAACTTGAGCCAAGCCTACCGCGATTTGCGCTGCTACGAAAAGTGAACTTGCTGCCTTTTCCGGGTTGTCTTTGATGGTTTTCCAAGGTTCTTCGGTCTGCAAATATTGGTTTCCGAATCTTGCTAAATTCATCATGGCAGATAATGCGTTTCGGAATTCAAAATTTTCGAGGAAGTTTTCGATTTCGGTAGCTGACTTTGCTATTTCATTGAGCTCGACAGCGTTTTCATCACCTGCAGGAACTATACCGTCGTAATATTTATGAATTAAAACAGCAACCCTGTTGATGAAATTTCCAAAAATTCCAACCAGCTCAGAATTATTTTTAGTCTGGAAATCTTTCCATGTGAAGTTGTTGTCTTTGGTTTCCGGCGCTGAGGAAAGTAATGCATAACGCAAAACATCTTGCTGACCAGGAAATTCTTCCACATACTCATGAGCCCAAACAGCCCAGTTTCTTGAAGTAGAAATCTTATCGTTTTCCAGATTAAGGAATTCAAAAGCAGGAACATTTTTCGGCATGATGTAATCTCCGTGAGCTTTCATCATTGCTGGAAAAATAATGCAGTGGAAAACAATGTTATCTTTCCCGATGAAGTGTATAAGGTCGGAGTTTTCGCTTTGCCAGTAATCTTTCCAGTTTTTACCATTCTTTTCGGCCCATTCCTGGGTGAATGAGATATAACCGATGGGCGCATCAAACCAAACATACAGTACTTTTCCGTCCGCATCAGGAAGTGGCACGGGGACGCCCCAATTGAGGTCTCTGGTCATTGCACGAGGTTTCAGTCCATCATTTAACCAAGATTTAACCTGTCCGTAAACATTGGGTTTCCAATCTTCTTTATGTCCTTCGATGATCCATTCATTCAAGAAGTTTTCATAATCGTTTAAAGGAAGATACCAGTTTTTGGTTTCTTTTAAGATTGGAATATTTCCGCTTAACATCGATTTTGGGTTGATCAATTCTGAAGGCGAAAGGGTAGCGCCACATTTTTCGCATTGGTCACCATAAGCATTATCGTTGCCACAATTTGGGCACGTTCCTACGATATATCGGTCTGCAAGAAATTCGTTGGCTTGTTCGTCGAAATATTGTTCAGCGACTTCTTCGGTGAATTTCCCTTTGTTATAAAGTGTAGTGAAAAAATCCTGACTTACCTCGTAGTGTTTTTTAGAAGTTGTGCGGGAATATTCGTCAAAAGAAATGCCCAAATCTGCGAAAGAATTTTTGATGATTCCGTGGTATTTGTCAACAATATCTTGCGGTATAACGCCTTCCTTTTTAGCTCTAATAGTAATCGGAATACCGTGTTCATCGGAGCCACAGATAAATGCAACGTCATTACCTAGTCTTCTTTGAAATCTCGCGTAAACATCTGCGGGAATATACACTCCTGCTAAATGGCCAATATGCACAGGCCCGTTGGCATAGGGCAGAGCCGCTGTAATCATCTTTCTTGCTGACATAAATTATTCTCTTTTATTTTATGCAAATATAAGGGTTAAGAGGCTTACATTAAAATTATTGAATTCGTAATAAATCTGAGTTAGGTTGCTTATTTGGGGATTTATTTGTTAAAAAATGATAAACGGATGTTTAACTTTTTGTTAATATTTATAGTCTCTTTAGTGAGACAATAAATTACTTAAATAATTGATAATCAGTATTTTTTTTGAATTATTCTGCTTTAAGATATGATATTTATCACAGGAAATTAACATTTTTAAGAAAAATTTAGCTCGATATGAATATTTGTTTAAATTGCAACACTCCATCATGCGGAGTAATAAAAAAAGAATATTAATCCTTAAATTTTATTTTTGTGAGAAACTATAATACAGTTTTGAAAATTGCACCGGCCTTTTTGTTATTGGCGGGTACAATGTTACACGCACAAACAGCGGATTCAATTAAGACTGCCGATATCGAGCAGGTTGTATTAATTGGATATGGAAAGCAGAAGAAAACTGACCTTACCGGATCTATTGCTTCCATTTCATCCAAAGACTTCAATGGGGGAGCTACCTCTGCAGACCAGTTAATACAAGGGAAAGCACCGGGTGTTACCATTACAGGAAACGGAGGAAATCCGGGTGCAGGTTCTACAATTAGAATTAGAGGTGGTGCTTCGCTTACCGCGAGTAATGATCCTTTAATCGTTGTAGATGGTTTACCGATGGATTTCGGAGGTGTTTCTGGAGCATCGAATGCTTTGGCACTAATTAACCCGAACGATATCGAGTCATTCAGTGTTTTGAAGGATGCTTCTGCAGCAGCAATTTACGGAAACAGAGCTTCGAATGGGGTTATCTTGATCACTACAAAAAAAGGTTCTGCAGGAAAACTGAAAGTTAATTTTTCTACATCAGCATCGGTTTCTACTAAAATGGGAAATCAAGACGTATTGACCGCTGATGAATTCAGACAATTTGTACTGGAAAATGCTACCCAGCAAAAATACATCGATATGCTAGGTACGTCCAACACTAATTGGCAAGATGAAATTTACCAAACTGCTTGGGGAACCGATAATAACGTTTCCTTATCAGGTGGTATTAAAAAATTACCTTATCGCCTCTCATTAGGATATACAGAGCAAAATGGATTGGTGAAAACCAACGAATTTAGAAGAACTTCAGTAGGATTAAATTTAACCCCGAAATTCTTTGATAATCATTTATCCGTTACCGCATCCTTTAAGGGATCAATGACAGAAAACCGATTCAACGCGGGAGTAATTGGAGCAGCTCAAATGATGGATCCAACCCAATCTGTTCGTGATTATTCAGCACAAGGAGATCAAGTAGGAAACTATTGGGAATGGTGGTTGCCAAACGGAGGTCTTAACGTAAACGCAACAAGTAACCCACTTGCTTCATTGGAAGGGAGAAGAGATGTTTCAACTGTATTCAGAGGGATTGCTGGTTTGCAATTGGATTATAAATTCCACTTTTTACCAGATTTACATTGGAATATCAACTTAGGGTATGATCATCAAAAAGGTACTGGTGCAGTTACGGAATTTCCTGGTTACAGAGCGACCTTATTTAACTTGGGTACTCGTAGAGATTATGAACAGGAAAAAACCAATAAATTATTAGAAACGTACTTGAATTATGTGAAAGAAATTTCTGCGATTAATACCAAACTGGACTTGATGGCGGGTTATTCTTATCAGAAATTCAATGATAAATTGCCGGGAGCTTTCACTTACAACGGTGATCCATCGTATGATGCACCTGCATCTTCGAGAGATTATGAGGGAAATTTAGTACTGTTAGGTTTCTATGGTAGAGGTATTTTCACTATTGCAGACAAATATATCTTAACAGGTTCTGTGAGAAGAGATGCGTCATCAAGATTCTACAACGGTACTGATTTAAAAAATAACTGGGGAACCTTTATGTCTTTTTCCGGAGCATGGAAAATTAAGAGCGAAAACTTTCTAAAAGACGTGAATGCAGTTTCCGATTTGAAACTAAGAGGAGGTTGGGGAGAAACCGGACAACAGGAAGTTGGAAGTTATTATAACTCCTTTGCATCTTATAATGTATCAGAGGCAACTGCACAGTACGGTTTCGGTGATCAGTTCTATCTAATGTATCGTCCGACGCAGTATAACCCAAATTTGACATGGGAAACTACAGCAACCATCAATGCAGGATTGGATTACGGATTCTGGAACAACAGAATTACCGGTTCTATCGATTGGTTTAAAAAGAAAACTTCTGATCTGCAAGCAAGAGTACAAGTGCCTGCCGGAGAATTCAGTAATACCAACATCAAAAATATCGGTAAAATGGAAACGGATGGTATTGAATTCCTGATCAATGTAATTCCTGTGAAAAAAGAAAACTTCACCTGGGAATTTAGCGTTAATGCATCTCATTACAAACCAACGATTACTCATTTTGATGATGTAGCACCAAATTACGTCATCCAGCAAGGTGGTATTTCCGGAGGTACTGGAAATACAGTACAAGCACATGTGGTAGGAAATACGCCATTCAGTTTCTGGTTGTATCAGCAAGTTTATGACAATAGTGGGAAACCATTGGATGGGGTATATGTTGACAGAAACGGAGATGGAAAGATTGATACTAATGATAAATATCTGTATAAATCAACAACTCCAGATGCAACTTTAGGATTCTCTACCAAAATCAATTACAAAAACTGGGATCTTTCTACCTCTTTGAGAGCGGTTTTAGGAAACTATGTTTATAACAACTTCGCATCACAATCGAATGTACTAAGTATTGCTACCAACGATTTTTTAATGAACGTGTCATCTGTCACTGCGCAGTATGGATTTAAAACTCCACAATATTGGAGCGATATCTTTGTAGAAGATGCTTCTTTCCTAAGAATGGACAACCTTACTTTGGGATATAATTTTGGTGATGTTTTCAATAAAGGAAGCAACCTTCGAGTATATGGTATGGCTCAGAATGTTTTCGTAATAACTGATTATTCAGGGGTAGATCCTGAAATTTTCGGAAATATCGATAACGGATTCTACCAAAGACCTAAAGTATATTCATTAGGATTAAACTTTCAATTTTAATAATTTAAGAAAATGAAAAATTTTAAAATAACAAAAAATACCATAGCTGCAGGACTTTTAGGACTTACCCTTACCGCAACTTCATGTGTAAATGATTTAAGACAAGAGCCAATTACAGAAGTTACCGCGGCGAGTTTGTATAAAGATTTCGGAAATTATAAGAATCTTTTGGCCAAATTATACGGAGGTTTGGCTGTTGGAGGTCAATCCGGAGGTGATGGTAATGGAGACATTGCAGATATCGATGGTGGATTTTCCAATTATATGCGTTTGCTTTTTACTTTACAAGAAATCACCACGGATGAAGCGGTAATCGGTTGGAATGATGGTTCTTTGCACGAATTCCACAAAATGATCTGGACTCCGTCAAACGAATTCAGCAATGCGATGTATTATCGTTTATATACCGAAATCGCTTTCTGTAATGAGTTTATTAAAAACACAACCGACGAGAAATTAAGCCAAAACGGAATTTCAGGAGCAAACCTTGATGAAGCGAAAGCCATGAGAGCTGAAGCTCAATTCCTTAGAGCACAAGCTTATTATCACTTGTTGGATCTTTATGGAAACGTGCCTTTCGTAGATGAAACTACTTTTGGTAGCGTGCCGCAACAAATGAAAAGGGCTGAACTTTTTACGTATGTTGAAAATCAGTTGAAAGAAGCGGAGGCGGGATTGAAAGATCCAAAAACCAACGAATACGGAAGAGCGGATAAAGCTGCTGCATGGTCTTTGTTGGCAAGATTATATCTAAACGCAAAAGTGTACAGCGGAACAGAAAGATATGCTGATGTAATTACTTATACTGAGAAAGTAATTTCTGCAGGATATAGCTTGAAGCAAACTATCGTTCAAGTTCCAAATGAATCTACCCCAGATCCGAATGATACAATGCAGAAGAACATAAGCTACGAAAGCTTATTCCTGGCGGATAACCACGTGAACAACCCAGAGAATATTTTCTCCGTTGTTTATGATGGCGCCAAAACTCAAACCAATGGTGGAACCACCTATCTTGTGCATGCAGCAATCGGAGGGGATATGGTAGCCGCAGATTTCGGTGTAAATGGTGGATGGGGAGGTTTAAGAACCACTAAAGCTTTCGTTCAGAAATTCGAAAGTAGTGATAAAAGAGGTCGTTTCTTTACTGACGGACAAACTTTAGAAATCAATGATTTAGGAAACTTTAATGACGGTTATGCTTTCATTAAATATAAAAACCTTAAGACCGATGGTACACCGGGAATTCACGATAACTGGGTTGAAACAGATTTGCCAGTTTACCGTTTAGCAGATGTGTATTTGATGTACGCTGAAGCAGTTCTAAGAGGCGGTGGCGGAAATATGGCTACAGCACTTGGATATGTAAATGCCTTGAGAACCAGAGCAAGTGCTTCTGCGGTGTCTGTTCTTAATTTAGATTTTATTCTTGATGAGCGTTCCAGAGAATTGTCTTGGGAAATGACCAGAAGAACCGACCTTATTCGATTTGGTAAATTTACTTCATCGGCTTATTTATGGCCTTGGAAAGGAAATGTAAAAGATGGAATCGCTGTAGGAGAATACAGAAACATATTCCCAATTCCAACTAACGATTTGGTAGTAAACCCGAATCTTGTACAAAATCCTGGCTACTAATTATTTAATTTACAAGAAATGAAAAATAATATCTTTAAAAATTTTATACTTGCGGCAACCGTAACTCTTGGGCTTAGTTCTTGCGAAGACAGAGAATTGATTTCCATAGAGCCAGAATCTGCCCCAATTGTAATGGACCTTTCAACGCAAAATCTGGTTTTGGATCCTAATTTCCCATCCAATCCGGCGATTACCGTAAGTTGGGATCCTGCTACTTTCAGCGTGCCTGTAGAAACCAAATACAGTGTAGAAATTAGTGCAACGGAAGGTTTTGAAACCAAAGAAGTTGTAGGTTCTACCACACAATCCACTACTCATCTTTCTTTTTCGAACGTACAGATGAATAATGCTGCAAAGAAAATCGGTTTCGTACCGGGCGTTGCACAGAAAATGTACTTCAGAGTTGTGTCTTTTATTGGTGTTAATGATTATGAGCAAGTTTCTAATGTTACCAGTTTGATGATTACTCCGTATTTAGCAGCACCAATCTACAATTTCGTAGATCTCTATCTGATCGGTGATGCTACAGCAGCAGCTTGGGATAACAATGCGGATAACAAAAATCTATTGCCTCTACTGAAAACTGCTGAGGATAATCAATATACTTTCACCGGATTTTTCAAACAGGGAGGTTTCAAAATGATTAAAGTTAAAGGATCTTGGGATGCACAGTTCGGTTTAGGTGCGGCAGCAGGAATGTTGAGTACAGACGGCGGTTCCGGAAATATCCCGGTAGCTGCTGATGGTTACTACAAACTTACTGTGAATACTGCAGATCTTACTTACACATTTGAGCCAGCTACTGTTTCTGCTACCACTTACGCTAATGTTTCGATTATCAGAAATGTAAATGGAAATTGGGATACCGATACCCAATTAACACAGTCAACTTTCGATCCACATGTTTGGTCTATACACTCGGTATCTCTTAAAGAAGGTGAATTCAAGTTCAGAGCTAATAATGCGTGGGATGTAAGTTGGGGAAGTGACGCTGAATTCTTTGGAACTGCAGTACAGGCAGGAGCTAATATTCCTTTAGGAGCTGAGTGGACTTATGATGTGTATTTCAATGATGCAACGGGAGCTTACACCATTATTCCGGTGGAGTAAAGTTGATTCCTATAATTTTTAATAAAAATTTTATGAAAAATATATTTAAATATTTATTAGTAGCATTGGTGTCAGCTTTTGTTATCACCGCTTGCGACCGAAGTGCAGATAGAGACTGGACAACTCCGGAACCGTCATTCACTTTGTATAATACCACTTTGGGAGCTGCAGTTTTGTATCCTACAATGGAAAATAACCCTTTCATATTAAGATGGGACAACTCTAAAACTACTGGAGGTACTTATTCTGTTGTTATTTCCAATACAGAAGATTTCGCAACGAAAGTAGAATTGGGTACTTCCACTTCCAATACTTTCACTACGACCATCGGTGAACTGAATACTGCAATGTTGCAAGCTGGTCTTTCTCCTTATTCTTCGCAAAATGCTTATATAAGAGTGGAGACTGGCGCTGAAGTGTCGAATTCTATTAATTTTATGGTAACTCCTTATCCTTCTGAAGTTCCGGTAATCAAAAATCCTACTGCAGGTCAATTGATTACTTTGAATGCTGCAGCTCCATTAGAAACTGCTACCACAATTCTTTGGGATGATTATTCTTACGGTGTGGCTGTTGAATATAAAGTGGAACTTGCTGCGTCAGGATCATCGAACTTCCAGTTATTAGGAAGTACTACTGATGAAAATCAGTTGGCGGTTTCTAATTATACTCTGAATGATATCGCTATCAAAGCAGGCCTCAACGTGAATGTAGTTGCTCCTGTTGATATCCGTGTAACTGCCACTACTACATCAACGGGTGGTACCATTACAAAAACTTCAAATGTTGTTACCTTCAAAGTATTGCCTTACCAACCGGCCTTTGTAAATTTCTATCTTGTAGGTGGTGGTACAGCCGTGGGCTGGAATGCTACTTCAGCTCAATTGTTGAAACAAACCAATGAAATTTCTGAAATTTATACCTATTTGGAAAACAATGGAGAATTCAGATTCTTAGGTCAACAAGATTGGAACCCTATAAATTACAGTTTAAACGCTGATGGGATCAATGATTCTTATAAGTATTTCAATACTTGGTCCAGCAATTTGGTACCATCAGGATCCGAAAACATGAAATTCACAGGAAATTCTGGAATGTACAAAATCTCCATTAACCAAAACTCAAGAGACATTACCGTAACTCCTTCTTCGGTTCCTACTTTGCCAACCAACGTTTATTTGGTAGGTTCTATCCAAGGTTGGAATGCAGGAGCAGCTTTAGAAATGACTCAAGTTGGTGATGGAGTTTATGAATATGTAATTGAAGTTCCGGATGGAGCCGAATTCAAATTCCTAGGTCAGCAAGATTGGTCTGGTGTGGAATGGGGAAATATCCACGGTGCTGGGAACTCCGGTTTCTTAGGACCAAATGGTGATAACAGTAATATTCAATACAACGGTGGCGGCGCTACTTATAAAATTACTGCCAACATCAAATTAGGAACATATAAACTCACTCCTCAGTAAGTTTTATTTCCCTTGATATTTATAAGAAACTGTTGCTTTTTAGCAGCAGTTTTTTTGTATTTTTATGGATAAATAGTTCTGAAAAACTTGGTTATTACTAGCATTTTCTATAAATTTATTGATTCGAAATAATCATTATGAAAAATATAAAAATCTCAGCACTTTTTCTAATTTTAGGAAGTATTTCCCTGAACGCACAATCATTAAAATCTCCCGATGGAAAATTTGAAATGAACTTTCAACTTAAAAATGGAGTTCCATTTTATAACTTAAAATACCAAGGAAAAACCGTTGTTGAAGACTCCAAACTGGGTTTGAGATTACTTCGTGATGGCGATATTCAGTTCGCTTCCGAAATTGAAAATAAAGACCAAAAAGGAAATAATTTAGACTCAGGATTTACCAAAACTGATGAAAAATTCGACTCAAAAAATGAGAGCTGGAATCCAATCATGGGCGAGAAAAAATCGTATGTAAATCACTACAACGAACTTGCTGTAACGCTTAATCAGGAAGCGAAAGATCGTTATATTGTGCTGAAATTCAGATTGTTTAATGATGGACTTGGTTTCAGGTATGAATTTCCGCAACAGAAAAATCTAAACTATTTTATCATTAAAGAAGAAGACTCCGAAATCGATTTGCCAACCGATATGAAAGCTTGGTGGCTCGCCGGAGATTACGATTCGCAAGAATACCAAAACCAAACCAGCAAACTTTCGGAAATTCCAGCAAAATGGCCTACTTCCTATGAGGGAAATGCTTCGCAAACTTTAATTAAAAATGCCGTGCAAACTCCTCTAATGCTTAAAAAAGAAGGAAAAGATCAATTGTACGTAAACATTGCAGAAGCTGCGGTGATCAATTATCCGGCTTCCAATTTAGAATTGGATGCGACTCAATTTAAGTTTAAAACCCACTTAACTCCCGATGCTCAAGGTGCAAAAGGTTATATGCAAACTCCGGCGGTTTCTCCGTGGCGAACAATCATTGCGTCCCCAAAAGCAGAAGAAGTTTTGGCTTCGAAAATGCTTTTCAACCTCAATGAGCCAACTCAATATAAAGATACATCCTTCATTAAACCAACCAAATACATGGGTGTTTGGTGGGAAATGATTATCGGAAAATCTCAGTGGGCTTATTCCACAGCCGATAACGTACATATCGGAAAAACTGATTTTTCTAAACTCACCCCGAACGGAAATCACGCTGCCAACAATACCAAAGTGAAAGAGTACATCGATTTTGCAGCAGCAAATGGTTTCGATGCACTGCTCATCGAAGGGTGGAATGTGGGCTGGGAAGACTGGTTCGGACATAGCAAAGAATTTGTATTTGATTTCGTGACGCCCTATTCGGATTTTGACATTAAAATGTTAAATGATTATGCTCATTCAAAAGGGATGAAATTAATGATGCATCACGAAACTTCCGGTTCGGCAACCAACTATGAAAGATGGGCAGATGATGCTTTCAAATTGATGAATAGATATCAATACGACGCTGTAAAAACCGGTTATGTAGGAAACATCATTCCGAGAGGGGAACATCATTATTCGCAATGGACGATCAATCACTATTTAAGAATTGCCGAAAAAGCCAACGATTATAAAATCATGGTTAATTCTCATGAATCCGTTCGCCCAACTGGTCTTAACAGAACTTACCCAAACTGGATCGCCGCTGAAGCCGCACGTGGAACTGAGTTTGAAGCTTTTGGAGGAAACAATCCAGATCACCAAACCATTTTGCCATTTACCCGATTTATGGGCGGCCCAATGGATTATACACCGGGAATTTTCCAGACCAAATTAGATTATTATTTCCCTGGCGATAAGCGCTTTGTGAAAACAACCTTGGCAAAGCAGTTGGCGCTGTATGTAGTGATGTATTCTCCGCTACAGATGGCCGCAGATTTACCTGAAAACTACGCTAAACACATGGATGCATTTCAGTTTATCAAAGACGTTGCTCTAGATTGGGACGATACGGTGATTCTAGCAGCAGAACCAGGCGATTATATTCACACTGCGCGTAAAGCTAAAGGAAAAGACGAATGGTTTGTTGGTGGAATTACCGATGAAAATGCAAGAAACTTCACAGTAGATTTTTCTTTCCTTCCAAAAGGGAAAAAATATGAAGCGACAGTGTACGCAGATGGCGATAATGCAGACTATATCGACAATCCACAGTCTTACAAAATCTATAAAAAAACAGTAACAAGCGCTTCCAAACTTCCGATGAAACTCGTGAGGAGCGGTGGATATGCAATTTCTGTGAAGGCCGTAAATTAAATTTTTTAGGAGCTTAATCCCGCTGTCCGCTATATCTTTTGTTCCGCTGCGCTGCACAAAAGGATGTCGCTTCCATCGGGGCTAGTGAAAGCTTTGTGAACATTGGCGCTCGCTACGCTCGCGCCAAACCCATTATCAACCAACCTTGTCAGGGCTCAATCCCTGACAGGGTTTTTAAAGCAAAAAAATGAAAAAACTCTCAGTACTTTTTCTGCTCGTTTCCGTAATCACTTTCGCCCAAATCCAAAAGGTGGAACCCGCTTTCTGGTGGAAGGGTATGAAAAATCCGGAACTCCAAATTTTGGTTTATGGAAAGGATATTTCCAAATATACGGTAGAACTTTCTGATAAAATCCAAGTTAAAAATCTTACCAAAACTGAAAATCCAAATTATGTATTCATCACCGTGAATACCAATGAAATCAACAGTTCTCTCTTTAAAATAAATTTTAAAGAAAACAATAAAACCGTTTATTCCTACAATTACGAACTCAAGAATAGAAAACCCAATTCTGCCAACAGATCTTCATACTCTTCGAAAGATGTGATGTATCTTATTATGCCCGATCGGTTTGCGAACGGAAATCCTTCCAATGATTCTCAAAAAAATCTTACCGATAAAGCAAATAGGAACGAACCGAGTGGAAGACATGGTGGCGATTTGCGGGGGATTATCAATAATCTTGATTATCTTCAAAATCTGGGTGCAACTGCACTTTGGCTGACTCCGGTGAACGAAGACAATGAAAAAAGAACGTCCTACCACGGCTATGCACAAACTGATCTGTACCAAATCGATGGTCGGTACGGAACCAACGAAGAATATCTGGAACTTTCTCAAGCACTCCAAAAACGTGGAATGAAACTCGTTCAGGATTATGTGACTAATCACTGGGGAATTTCGCACTGGCTTATTCAGGATTTACCAACCAAAGATTGGATTCACCAATTTCCGGATGGCGAAGGGAAGTATGGTTTCAAAAGATCCAACTACAGAACCACTTCACAGTTTGATACGAATGTCGCTGATATCGATAAAAATGAAGCATTAAACGGTTGGTTCGATACCACAATGCCAGATCTGAATCAAAGTAATCCGTTGGTTTTAAAATATTTAACCCAAAACGCAATTTGGTGGATTGAATATGCGGAACTCGGCGGTTTACGCGTTGACACGTATCCGTACAACGACAAATTAGCGATGGCAAAATGGGCAAAAGCCATCACTGACGAATATCCAAATTTCAATATCGTGGGCGAAGCTTGGATGTACAATCCGGCACATATTTCTTATTGGCAAAAAAATTCAAAGATTGCCGAGATTGATGGCTATAATTCCAATTTACCGGCAGTGATGGATTTTACTTTGTACACCGATTTGACTTCTGCATTGAAAGAAGAAGATGGTTGGGACAAAGGCATGATTAAGATTTACAATTCCTTCGGAAACGATTTTCTTTATCCCGACATCAATAACATTTTGGTCTTTTTTGAAAACCATGATACCGAAAGATTCAATGAAATTTTCAATGGAGATTCCAGGTACTACAAAATGGCACTAACTTTAATTTCCACCGTTCGGGGGATTCCGCAGATTTATTATGGTTCCGAAATTGGGATGCGTGGCGACAAAAATAAAGGCGGTGATGCCGATATCCGAAGAGATTTTCCGGGTGGATGGAAAGGAGATGCACAAAATGCATTCAACCCGAAAACTCAAACTCCGGAGCAACAGGATTTCTACAATTTTACTCAAAAAATATTGAATTGGAGAAAAGGAAAACAAGTGATTCACACAGGAAAGACCAAGCATTATATGCCAAAAGAAAAGGTTTATGTGTATTTTCGTTACGATGAAAAAGAAAAAGTAATGGTCGTTTTAAACAATAATGAAAAAGATCAAACTCTCGATTTAAGCCGTTTCGCGGAATCTTTATCGGACGTTTCTGCAGGAAAGGATGTGATTTCCGGGAAGGATTTTTCGGTAAGTCCACAAAATAAACTCACCGTTTCAGGAAAATCTTCTTTAATTTTAGAGCTCAATTAAAATTGTAATAGGAGTTTTCTTTCTTTTAAAGATAAAATTTTTTTACCTTCAAAAAGAGAAAAATCAAAAAAAAGGACCCACCTTGTCTTTTGTGTTTATTAAAAGTAAAATAAAACCCATCACTATGAAAAAACTAACATTAATTGGAATACTATTATTGATTTTCAATTTTTCCGTAACAGTTTTCGCACAAAATAAAGGTTTTTACGAAAACGTACAGAAGAAAAATGTCGCTAAAGTTCTCGACGATTTGAATGCTTTTGCGGCAGCAGCAGATTATAAGAATTACTTCGATCTTTATGCCGAAGAATCTACTTTCATTGGTACCGACGCCACAGAAGTATGGAATAAAAAAGAATTCATGGTTTGGGCAAAGCCGTTTTTCGATAGTGGCAAAGCGTGGAATTTCACTTCCCTGAAAAGAAATATTACCTTTAGCAAAGATGGCACTTATGCTTGGTTTGATGAGGTTTTAGATACTCAAATGAAAATCTGCCGCGGTTCCGGAGTTCTGGAAAAAATTGGTGGCAAATGGAAAATCCGCCAATACGTTCTTTCCATGACGATTCCCAACGACAACGTAGACCAAGTTACCAAAATCAAAGCATCTGCAGAAGATGCCTACATCAACCAACTCAAAACTCAAAAATAATCTAAAAAAACACTTCAAACTTCATAAATCATCCTTCAAACTTCATAAAAGTTATGGCAAAAAAAATAAAACCCAACCTCAGTATCGCTCAAATTATCAACATGAGTATGGGATTTCTCGGAATCCAAATGGCATTTGGTCTGCAGAACGGAAATGCAAGTAGAATCCTGGCTAATCTTGGAGCCGATGTACATGAGCTTTCTTGGTTCTGGTTGGTAGCGCCTATTACGGGCTTAATTGTACAGCCTATTATCGGTCACATGGGTGATAATACTTGGAGTCCCCTCGGACGTAGAAAGCCTTATTTTTTAATTGGAGCAGTTCTTTGCGCAATCGGTTTGGTGCTACTTCCCAATGCAGCTTCAGTAACCAATTTGATTGCAGCTAATGTTTTATTGTTAGCAGTTATTTTCCTGGCGATGATGGATTTTTCAGTGAATATTGCGATGGAACCTTTCAGAGCACTGGTTGGGGATATGTTGCCGAAACATCAGGGAACTATAGGATTTTCTGTACAAACTATTTTGATCGGTATTGGAGCTGTAATCGGTTCCGAAATGCCCAATTGGCTCACCAAAATTGGTGTTTCCAATGTTGCTGAAAAAGGTTTTGTTGCAGATAATGTGATTTACGCATTTTATATCGGTGCAGCCGTACTTCTTTTATCTATTTTATATACTATTTTCACTACCAGAGAATACTCCCCTAAGGAATTTGCTGATTTTTCCGATGATAATAAAGAGCCGGAACACTCCAAATTCATGGATATTTTCAAGGATTTTGCGACCATTCCTCCTTTGATGAAGAAGTTAGGTGCCGTTCAATTCTTCTCTTGGTTTGCTTTGTTTACCATGTGGGTTTTTACCACCAGTGCTTTGGCTACCCATCATTTTGGTTTAGCACCGGATGATACCCACTCTGATGCGTTCAATAAGGCGGGAAATCTTACGGGGCATTTATTCGGGTTGTACAATCTGTTTGCCATTCCTTTCGCATTTCTTCTTACCCCAATTGCCAAGGCGATTGGCAAAAAACAAACGCACGCTTTGGCTTTATTTGCCGGTGGTTTGGGTTTAATTTCTATGTTTTTCATTAAAGATACCGGAATGTTGTGGATATCGATGGCTGGTTTAGGTTTTGCTTGGGCAAGTATTCTCGCAATGCCTTATGCAATGTTGATTGACGCTATACCACAGAGAAAAATGGGCGTTTATATGGGAATCTTCAATTTCTTTATCGTGATTCCACAAATTTTCAATGGTATCTTCGGAGGCCCAATTGTGAAAAATCTCTTCGGCAATATGGCCATCGATTATGTAGTAGTAGGAGGGATATGCATGATTGTGGCAGCTGCCGTAACAATGTTTTTAATTAAAGATGAAACCCCCGAAACTCCGAAAGAAATTGAGGAAGAAATTCAGCAGATCCATTTCTAAGATCCATCTTTAAATTAAATTAACCTACTTTTATACTCCTTAAAGCCTCAGAAACTTTAAGGATTTTTGTTTTTTAAACTTTCAAACAAAGCAAATGTTTAAGATTTTCAACAAACAGAATACATTTCTTCTCCTTTTGGGATCGATGGTTTTGCTCGCCAAATTCTTTCCGTTCCGGCCGGCATACAACCAATGGGTCCCGTTATCTGATTTTATCGATTGGGGAATTGCAGGGATATTTCTGTTATATGGGCTCAAGCTGAATCTTAAAGAAGTTGTAAAAGACGTCTCCAACTGGAAACTTCATCTTTTAATTCAATCCGCAACTTTTCTCCTTTTTCCTTTCTTGGTGCTTATTTTTTATCCCGCCTTTCGAGAAACTGCTTATTTCGGCATTTGGTTATCAGTATTTTTTCTGGCAAGTCTTCCGTCCACCGTTTCATCATCTGTGGTGATGGTTTCTATCGCCAAAGGGAATGTTACATCTGCGATTTTCAATGCCTCGATTTCCGGCCTTATCGGAATTGTGATGACGCCACTTTTGATGGGTTTTTTCTTAAATGCAAACACTGAAAGTGCCGACAAAACCGAAATCGTTGAGCAGTTGCTCCTCAAAGTTCTGCTGCCGATTGTTATCGGTATTGTGCTTAATCCTTTTTTCAAAAAATGGATTACCAGGTATTCCAATATCATTTCAGAATTCGATCGTCTCATCATTCTGTTGATTGTTTACGAAAGTTTTTCAACCGCATTTATCGATAATATTTTTGCTCCAGTTCCTGGATTTGTGTTTTTGGTATTGACGGCCAGTGTCGTTGCTTTATTCTTCATGGTTTATCATATCACTAAATTTGTTGCCAGGAAGATGGGATTTCAGCTCGAAGAAATCATCACTGCATCCTTTTGCGGTTCCAAAAAATCCTTGGTTCATGGCAGTTTGTTTCTGCTTGTCTTAGGAATTCCGGATGATCAGAAAGTACTTTTCCTCTTGCCAGTAATGATTTACCACAGTTTTCAATTGTTTTATGTAAGTTGGCTTGCCAATAAAATCGCACAAAGAAAACCCCAATAATTGTACATATGAGTAAGAATCTTAGTTATCCTAGGTCAATCATTCTCCAACTTATAAATGTTAGTTTTGTATCGTTATAAGTCATTAAAATTATTCATTATGAAAACAATATATCATCCAGCAAATTCAAGAGGTTTTGCAGATCACGGTTGGTTGAAATCTCATCATACCTTCAGTTTTGCGAATTATTACAACCCTGAAAGAATGCATTTCGGCGCGCTTCGCGTGCTCAACGATGATCAGGTTGCTTCCGGAATGGGATTTGGAACCCATCCACACCGCGATATGGAAATTATTTCCATTCCGTTAGAAGGCGATTTGGAGCATAAAGATTCCATGGGAACCACCGCTGTTATCAAAAAAGGTGAAATCCAGGTGATGAGTGCCGGGACAGGAGTAATGCACAGTGAATACAATAAAAACAAAGATGAATTGGTGAAATTCCTTCAGATTTGGGTGATTCCGAATAAGATGAATGTTACCCCGCGTTATGACCAAATCAGCATTAAAGAAAACCAGAAGATCAACGACTTCCAGCAAATTCTATCTCCCAATAGTGAAGATGAAGGCGTGTGGATTCATCAAAATGCATGGTTCAATATGGCTAATTTCGAAGCGGGAAACGCCAAAGAATACAAAATTCACCAGCCTGGAAATGGAGTGTACATTTTCGTACTAAAAGGTTCCGCTAAAATTGAAGATCAGATTTTAGGAACCCGCGATGGATTTGGTATTTGGGAGACCGAAAGTTTCACTTTAGAAGCATTGGAAAATTCTGAGATTTTATTGATGGAAGTTCCAATGAATATTTAAAATTACTATCTTTAAAAAAAAATTTAAAACAATGAAAATACTCGCTTTTGCAGGAAGCAATTCTACCGTTTCAATCAACAAGAAACTAGTAACCTTTGCTTCTACATTTTTCTCGGAAAATGAGGTGGAAATTTTAGATTTAAATGATTATGAAATGCCTATCTACAAAAGAGAAATCGAACTGGAAGCCGGCATTCCACAATCCGCAAAAGATTTCGCTGCGAAGATCGATGCTTCTGATTTGATTTTGCTTTCCACTCCGGAAAACAACGGAAACTTTCCGGCTGTTTTCAAAAACTTAATGGATTGGATGTCGCGCATCAAAGGCAGAAAAATCTTTGGTGAAAAAAGCATGTTCCTCATGGCAACTTCCGACGGAGCAAGAGGTGGAGCGAGTGTTTTGGAAATCGCCCAAAAAAGATTCCCATTCGATGGAGCGCAAGTTTTAGAGGTTTTCTCGTTGCCTAAATTCAGAGAATCTTTTGAAGAGGGAAAAGGAATTATCGATGAAGAGAAAAAAGCAGAATTTGAGGAAAAAGTAGCGGTGGTAAAAACTCATTTTGCTTAACAAAAAAAAAGCGTTCAAAATCTGAACGCTTTTTTTATTTCCAGTAATTCCATTTGCTGCCATCAAAGACGGCAAGGGATTTACTTGAGGTATCATAACAAATCATCCCTGGATAAGGATTTGGTACTGTTAAATGTGGATTGCTGATCTTTGGAAGAATCATGGCTTTATTGTTGGCTTCCAAAACCAAAATTCCGTTAGCTGCGCTGGTGTTCGCACCAATAATAACTTTTCCGGCAGTTTCAGCAGAAGTATTGTTATTTGGAGCTAAAGCTGCAGAATTTCCGGAATCACTTAACGATTTCCATGTGTTGTTTTCCAAAACTTTAACCTTATTATCCGTTCTGTCAAACAAAAAAGTTCCATTCGACGTGGAAGCAGATGTAGGTAAAGGGGTTACAGCGCTTAAGATAATACCTTTTGTATTTGTGGCATTATCATCAAAATCCAAAATCGTTTGTGTTCCGTTGATGGTTTGCTTTCCGATAGCAACTTGTGCTGAAACCAGTTCCGCAGATATAATAAAAGCTAATGCGGTTATTTTTTTTATTTCTAAAATCATATTCATCATTTTTACTGGTTACAGTCTCTTGCAATACACTTCCAGGTAGAGCCGTTGAAAAGTTTTACACAGGAAGCATCAATATCATAAATAATCATCCCTTCTTTTGCATCGGTAATTACAGATGAGTTTTGCACTCTTGTAATTACAAACCCTTTTTTTGTAGATTCTAAAACAATATGCCCGTTAGGAATTGCTTCTGGCCAGGTTTGCAGTTTTACTGCTTGTGTACTTATCCCAAATTTGCTTGGATTTCCACCGGTTAATGTCGTTGGAGTTTTTGTACAATAGGCCAGAACAGTAAAAGAAACGGTGGCTATGTTGCTTGTTAAACCGGCAGTATCATTAATGGTATACTGAATATTAGTTGGAGAGCCTGTAAATCCTGATACTGGTGTAAATGTTAAAACTCCGGAATTATTTACACTCCAAGCTCCAACGTTAATAACCGTAAAAGATTTTACTCTTCCAAATGAATCTGTAGTTATAGATGTTGCGCCTGTTGGAGGAATTAAATTAATAGTTGAAGGAACAACTGCCCCTGAATTAGGGTCTGTGTCATTGGCGCTAATATTAATTGATATTGGTGAATTTTTTTCACCCGAACCGTTATAGTTGTTTGCAACTGGAGGTTGATTAATCCCGAAATTTTGGTTAATGAGTGCAAAATCTCCTAGAGTTACATTTAATTTTGAATCAGGAACTCCATCGGTTTCACTTACATTTTGAAATCCTGCGGGCTTTATGACTTCCACAACATAATTTCCGGCACCTAAATAAGGAAAAACATAAGTACCATTATTAGCTGTAGTTGTTGTAAAAAGTGGCGTTGTTGTATTAGAAGCACTATAAAGGTTTACGGTAGCATTGGGATAAGGTGAACCATCCGGAGTTCCTGCATTATTATCATTGAAAACAACGCCTGAAATAGACTGTAAAATCGCCACAGATTTTGTATTATAAGCTGTAAACGCAATGTCGGTGAAACCTGAAAATTTCTGTATTACATATTTGATAGAAGTATAATTGGAAGCTGTAATTCCAAATTCACTCCAGTCTAAAGCTAAAACTCGAAGTTCTCTCGTTCCATACAAAGATGCTACATAGCTTGGAGGTGTTGTATTTGGGTTATAAAATTTATACTTTGAAAAACTAATTGGTGTTACCGAAGTTTGAAAATTGATGTCCACAGAATTTCCAATAACTGTGTTGGAGGCATTGGTAAACCTAAAACTGTCATTGGCATTTCCAACCTGTCCAACTTGCGTGAATATAATATCCGGAATCCCATCACCAATAGAGGTGGGGACAATTCCTGGAGTTATTTCATATTTAATTTCGCTTGCAGCGGGAAAATTAAAGATGGCAGTTCCAAACCCTAATCCATTAATTCCGTCTGTAATGTATTGTATGAGGTAATTGTTAACAGGAATTGGCTGAACATCTGCGTCTGCACCGCCGTAATTACTTCCAACTCCAATATATGTTCCGGAGTTCGGAGCGGGAACTGAAACTGGTGGAAAAGCCTGGAATTTTTGTGCGCTAAATGTTCCGGTTACGCTGGAAGAAAGTAATGCATCATTAACCCCTGTAGAATATCTTTGTCCCTTCCATTCAAAGCCTAGCATACTGTGTAAATTATTCGGAGCAACACCTGCAGTATTTTGGGAGTCCCAAAACCCATTGAAATTGGTGAAAACTCTGGTAATTTGATTTGGGTTTTGCGCCCATAGAGAGAAAGTTTGAAATAGTATTATTGCAATCAATAATTTTTTCATTGATTTTTTTAAAGAAAAAACGAAACTAACTATTGTCTCGTTTCAATACTCAAAATTAATAAACCTAATTCAAAAACCTTATATAATTTTTTAAATTTATTTACATATTTTAAATTATCAGTTAATACTTGTTTAAAAAAAAATAATTATTTGTGGTGATTATTAAATTATTTCTTAATTAAAGTCATCGCTTTTTTGAAAAGCATCATTACAGGGATCATCACTAAACCACCAATAATTCCCAAAAGAGATTCTCTTATCATCGAAGGCCAGCTAGGAACAAAATGATGATGAAGCCAATCAATATTATGCGCAAAAATTCCACCAGCAACAAGGATCAATGCTACCGTTCCGATGATTCCTAATAATTTAATTACCCAAGGAAGTGCTTTTACCAATAATTCTCCTAAGGTATTAACGAATCCTTTTCCACCTGATTTTTTGATGAGTTTGAATCCTGCATCATCCATTCTTACAATCAATGCGACAATTCCATAAACCCCGACTGTAGCAATAATTGCCACGACAGAAACGGTAATGATTTCTACTAAAAATGGGTTGAATTGAGATTTTAGCGATTCAAAACTATCTTTTGCTGAAGCCAAAGCAATAATGACAATTTCCAGGGAAAGAATAAAATCTGTTTGAATGGCAGAGTTTACTTTTTCCGCTTCCTCTGCTTCACCGCTGTTACTTGGCTCTTCGATTTCCTGAACCACCTCGTGGCCTTTTTTTCTGCTATGAATGAGGTATTCAATGATTTTTTCTACACCTTCGTAGGCGAGATACAAACCTCCAAGAATCAAAATAACCGTGATTGCTGTTGGATAGATCCATTGCAGCAAAAACACCACCGGCACGATGATTAGCTTATTAATAAACGAACCTTTCATGATTTTTAGCAAGACCGGAACTTCACGCGAAGACAGAAAACCGGTCGCCTTCTCAGCGTTTACGGCAAGATCATCTCCTAAAATTCCCGCAGTCTGTTTGGTAGCAACTTTTGCAGTAACTGCTACATCATCCATTAATGCTGCGATATCATCTAAGATCGCAAAAAAGCCTGAAGCCATATTGTATTTTTTAGTATTGAACAAAAATAGGAATTTCAACGACAATTCAATGCTTTGCGTTTTTGTAAAACAACCTTTTTTTTTAAATCATTTTTTAATTTCGTTTAAAAATCTTATTTTCGCAGAACAAAATTTGTATCCTTGAAACCGAAAAAAATACATTCCGAGAAAGAGAATTTCCAAAATATTGGATGTGTGATTTTCGCAAATAAATACTAATGAGCCGACGTCTGAATGATTGTCGGCTTTTTTGTTCTTTATTTTCAATGTTTTTCAAGTTTTTGTGAAGTAAAATTTAATAAAAAGTAAAAATGAGCAATACATACAAATCCGCAGGAGTTGACAAGGAAGAGGGGTACAAAACCGTCGACAAAATAAAAATGGCAGTTGCCGAAACCCACAACGAAAATGTACTGAACAATTTAGGAAGTTTCGGTGCTTTTTATCAGATTGGAGGTTACCAAAATCCTGTTTTGGTGAGCGGAACCGACGGAGTAGGAACCAAATTGAAAGTCGCCCTGGATTCGAAAAAATATGATTCCATTGGAGTTGATTGTTTCGCGATGTGTGCAAACGATATTTTGTGCCACGGTGCGAAACCGCTTTTTTTTCTCGATTATTTAGCTTGCGGAAAACTCGATTCCGATATTGCAGCCGAAATTGTGATGGGAATGGTAAAAGCCTGCAAAGACAATAATTGCGCTCTTATCGGTGGCGAAACTGCCGAAATGCCCGGTATGTACCAACCCGGAGATTACGATGTAGCAGGCTTTTGTGTAGGAATTGTAGAAAAAGACCAAATTATCGATGGTTCCAAAATAAAACCAGGCGATCAAATTATCGCTTTACCAAGTTCCGGTTTCCACAGCAACGGATTTTCTTTGGTAAGAAAAATCTTCCCGGATTTTAATGAAGAGTTTGAAGGAAAACCTCTTTATGAGACGCTTTTAGTTCCTACAAGACTTTATTATCAGCCGATTCATAGCGTTTTGGAAGAAGTGAAAGTTTCAGGAATTGCGCACATTACCGGTGGCGGACTGATTGAAAATGTACCTAGAATTATTCCGGAAAACCTTTGTGCGAAAATTGAAACTTCTGCTATTAAAATTCCGAGCATCATGCTGGCGCTTGAAAAAAGAGGCAACATCGCAAGATCAGAAATGTACGGAACCTTCAACATGGGTGTTGGAATGGTGATTGTGGTTGATGGAAATCACGCAGCCAAAGTCTTGGATTTGCTTGAAGATGCTTATATCGTTGGAGAAATCACCGAAGGTAACGAGAAAATAGTTTTAAATTAATTGCTTAGGCGATTAGCAATTTGCACCTTGCTTTTTGCACGATATCTGCCTAAAATGTACAGTTTTTATGAAAAATTTAGTAGTCCTCGTTTCCGGTTCCGGTTCCAATCTTCAGCGGATCATCGATGCAATTGAACAAGGAGAAATTCCGAACGCCTCCATAAAATTGGTAGTTGCTGATCGCGAATGTTTTGGATTGCAAAGAGCCCAAAATCACGGAATCAAAAATATTTTAATTAAAAGAGGAGGAACTTTTTCCGAGAATTTAGCGAAAGAAATTCCTGAAAATACAGATTTAATCATTCTTGCAGGATTTTTATCAATCATCAGCAAAGAATTTTGTGAAAATTTCCCCGGAAAAATTATCAATATTCATCCAGCGCTTTTGCCTAAATTCGGAGGAAAAGGAATGTGGGGAAACCACGTTCACAAAGCGGTTTTGGAAGCGAAAGAAAAAGAAAGCGGTGCTACCGTACATTTCGTAACTCCCGGGATTGATGAAGGCGAAATTATCCTTCAAAAATCATTTGAGATTTCAGAATCTGAAACCGTGGAATCTTTAGCAAAGAAAATTCATGAAGTTGAATACGAAATTTTCCCGATAGCGATCAATAAGGTTTTGGAAGGTTGATTCATTGTGAATCTGTCCAAGTGTAACTTTAGAAATGAATAAAAAAAATTATGGAAGTCAAAGTTAAAATTGATAACCAAAGATTTAATAAAAAGTAAAAAAGAAAGAAAATGTCAAAAAAGAGAGCGCTGATTTCTGTTTCCGATAAGTCCGGATTGATAGAATTTGCAAGGTTTTTAGAAGAAAATAACTACGAATTGGTTTCCACCGGCGGTACTTTCAAGCATTTGAAAGATGCTGGTTTATCTCCGATACAGATTGATGAAGTGACGGATTTCCCTGAAATGTTGGACGGAAGAGTGAAAACTTTGCACCCAAAAGTTCACGGCGGTTTACTTGCAGTGCGTGATAATGAGGAACACATGAGCACTGTGCAGCAACACAAAATCGGTTTGATTGATGTGGTGATCGTAAATTTGTATCCGTTTTTTGAAAATGCCAATTCCGATATTTCTTTAGATGAAAAAGTAGAATTTATCGATATCGGCGGACCTTCCATGTTGAGATCAGGAGCAAAAAATTTCAATTCTGTTACCGTAATTACCGATGTAGAAGATTATGCAAAAATTCAGCAGGAAATTGCTGAAACAGGAAATACAACATTGGCAACTCGAAAAAAACTCGCTGGAAAAGTCTTTAATTTGACTTCAGCGTACGATGCAGCGATTTCCAGAATGATGCTCGATGAACCATATCCAACTTATTTGAGTGCTTCTTACAAGAAATTTTCAGACCTGCGATATGGGGAAAATCCACATCAAACTGCTGCTTACTATGTTTCCACAACCGAAAATGGAGCGATGAAGGATTTTGAAATTTTGGGTGGAAAAGAATTGTCATTCAATAATCTACGTGATATGGATTTGTGCTGGAAGGTGGTGAACGAATTCAAAAACGAAATGGCTTGTTGCGCGGTAAAACATTCCACACCTTGTGGTGTTGCGGTAGGCAATTCGGCTTTAGAAACCTACAGAAAGACCTTCGAATGTGATCCAGTTTCTATTTTTGGCGGGATTATTGGAATGAATTTTAATGTAGATGTAGCCACAGCAGAGGAGCTCAACAAAACTTTCCTGGAAATTGTAATGGCGCCATCTTTTGATGATGATGCTATTGAAATTTTAAGAAAGAAGAAAAATTTAAGAATTATCAAGATTACAAATCCTGTGTCCGATGCGCAAACTTGGGTAAAAGTAGATGGTGGAATTTTGGTGCAGGATAATGACACCCAATTTTCAGATAACATTGAAACCGTTACGGTTTTTAAACCCTCCGAGGAACAACAAAAAGCACTTCTGTTTGCGCAACGCGTGGTAAAATATGTAAAATCCAATGCGATTGTGGTTTCCAACGGTGTTCAAGCCTTAGGAATTGGTGGTGGCCAAGTAAACAGAATTTGGGCAACACAACATGCTATTGAAAGGGCAAAGGAAAAATTCCAGGGAGATTTGGTACTCGCTTCGGATGCTTTTTTCCCATTCAGAGATGTGGTGGATTTTTGTGCAAAAGAGGGCATTAAAGCCATCATCCAACCGGGCGGAAGCATGCGCGACGAGGAAAGTATAGAAGCAGCCAACGAACACGGAATTCCGATGATGTTTACCGGAATGCGCCACTTTTTGCATTGATAATTTTTTAAAATTTCCTCTGTCTGAATCGTTGTATCTTTTAGAAATGAATAAATTTTTTCTCCGAACTAAATTTGAGATTACCTTTCAAATTAGTAATTTTGGAGAATTCAAATAATAAAATAATGAAAATATTAATCATAGGAAATGGAGCCAGAGAATCTGCAATTGCAGTAAAACTGAAAGGCGACAACCGAATTAGCAAAATGTATTTTGCGCAGGGTAATGCGACTACCGACAAATTAGGGCAAAATGTTTACGAGCAAAGTGTAGAAGGATTGAGAGATTTTGCCAGCAAAGAGAGAATTGATCTTACTATTGTAGGACCGGAAGCACCTTTGGTTGAAGGAATTGTTGATGAATTTAAGAAACACGGCCTCAAAATTTTCGGACCAAGAAAAAGAACAGCAGAATTGGAGGGAAGCAAGGCTTTTTCCAAAAAATTCATGCAGACCAATAACATCAAAACCGCAAAAGCAGTTGTTTTCGATGCTTATAAAGATGCAATTGATTATGTTAGGCAACAGCAATTCCCAATCGTGATCAAAGCGAGTGGTTTAGCCGGCGGTAAAGGTGTTGTAATTGCTGAAGATCTAATGGAAGCTGAATCTACAATTCATCAATTTATGATCGAAAGAATTTATGGTGATGCCGGAATTCAATTAGTGATTGAGGAATATCTGAAAGGTTTTGAAGCATCAATTATCGCTTTTTCCAACGGAAAGAAATTGTTCCCTTGTATTCCTGTGAAAGATTATAAAAAGGTTGGAAACGGAGATACCGGTCCAAACACTGGTGGAATGGGAAGTGTGGCTCCGAGCCCTGAATTTACAGCAGCACATTTCCAGGATTTTGAAGAAAACATCATGAAACCAACGCTAGCAGGTTTGGAAGCAGCGAATATTCAATTTAAAGGCTTTATCTTTTTTGGTTTAATGGTGACCAGCAACGGCACTTTCCTTTTGGAATATAATATGAGAATGGGAGATCCGGAAACTCAAGTGATTTTGGCGTTGATGGAAAACGAATTGTTCGACGTGATTACCAATTGTTTGGAAGGAAGAGACATCAACTTAAATTTTAAGGATGAAAAAGCGGTGTGCCTCGTGATGTGTTCCGGCGGCTATCCAAGAAGAATTGAAACCGGCTTTGAAATCAGAAATTTAGATAAAGTAAAAGAAAGCCAAGTGCTTTTTGCAGGTGCTAAAACATCCGGAACCCGCATTGTGACGAGCGGAGGTAGAGTTTTGAGTTTGGTTGCTACTGGAGCAACTTATGACGAAGCGCGCAAAAAAGTATATGATGATGCGAAAGTCATCAGTTTCGATTACGAGATTTATAGAGAAGATATCGGGAAATTTTAGTAGCGAAAGGCGTGAGAAATCACGCCTTTTTTTTTAATAAATTCTATCCTAATCTTTTGAAAAACAAGCAGTAAGAAATTAGAAATAATAAAAAGTAGATATTTAATGAATAACGGTATTATCATCCTTGATTTTGGATCTCAATATAACCAGTTGATTGCCAGAAGAATCCGAGAACTCGGTGTTTATTCTGAAGTCCTTCCTTTCAATACAAGTATAGAAGATCTTGTAGCAAGAAATCCTTCTGGAATTATTCTTTCGGGCGGACCAAGTTCGGTGAATGCAGAAAATGCTCATTTGGTTGATCGTGCGCTTTTTGAAATGGGAATTCCTGTTTTGGGAATTTGCTACGGAATGCAACTCACCACCCATCTGTTGGGCGGAAAAGTGAAAAAAGGTGAAAAAGGCGAATACGGAAAAGCAAAGTTTGAAATCCAAAAATCCAACAAATTACTTTCGGGAGTAAGCAGATTTTCAACCGTGTGGATGAGCCACTTTGATGAGGTAGAAAATGTTCCTGAAGGATTTTTAATCAACGGAACCACGGATGTTATTTCAGCCATTTCTGATGAAAGCAAGAAAATATATTGTGTGCAGTTTCACCCGGAAGTGTCTCATACCGAAGAAGGTTCGCGAATGATTGAAAATTTTGTTTTTGATATTTGTGAAGCTCCCAAAGATTGGAAACTCACCAATTATATTGATAAAACCGTAGCCGAAATCAAAGAAAAAGTGGGAGATCAGAAGGTAATTCTTGGTCTTTCCGGTGGTGTAGATTCTTCCGTAGCGGCGGTTTTAATTCATAAAGCCATCGGCAATCAGTTGCAATGTATCTTTGTAGATACCGGACTTTTAAGAAAAGATGAAGCTGAAAAAGTGATGAAAAATTATGGTGAACATTTTCACTTGAATATCAAATTGATCGATGCGAAAGATCGGTTTATGGCCAAATTGAAAGGTGTTTCGGATCCGGAAGCAAAGCGAAAAATCATCGGGAACGAGTTCGTTGTTGTTTTTGATGAAGAATCTCACAAAATAGAAGGTGCAAAATTCCTCGCTCAAGGTACCATCTATCCGGATGTTATTGAAAGCCAATCGGTGAAAGGTCCTTCAGCGGTCATTAAATCTCACCATAATGTTGGCGGACTTCCCGAAGAAATGGATTTTGAATTGCTGGAACCTTTGAGAGAACTATTTAAAGATGAAGTAAGAAAAGTAGGCGAGGAGCTTGGTATTCCGCATCATTTGGTTCATCGTCATCCTTTCCCTGGACCAGGTTTGGGAATAAGAATTTTAGGAGAAGTAGACGAAGAAAAAGTGAAAATCTTACAGGAAGCTGATGATATTTTCATCAATGAACTGTATAAAAATAATTTGTACGAAACTGTTTCTCAAGCGTTTGTTGTTTTGCTTCCCGTAAAATCTGTCGGAGTGATGGGAGATGAAAGAACTTATGAATATACTGCGGTCGTTCGGTCTGCTAATACCACGGATTTCATGACAGCGACATTCAGTAAATTCCCTTGGGAATTCTTGGAAAACGTATCCAACAGAATCATCAACGAAGTGAAAGGTATCAACAGAATTGCCTATGATATTTCGAGCAAACCACCTGCAACCATTGAGTGGGAATAGGTTTTTAATAGAAAAATCCTTCTGAATTTTCAGAAGGTTTTTTTTTATTCTTTGCTGCCGCCGCTGTCTTTTTCAACATTGGTTTTCGTGTTTTCTTTTACCTTTTGGTTTCCGAATCTTTTAATGAATGTTAAAGAGAATCCGTACCAGTCGGCTTTTGTGGAGTTTCTAAAGGTTCCTACTGGAGTGTAGGTTGTTATATCAAACACTGGACTTTGGAAAATATTGTACATCTGCAAACTTGCTTCCATCTGCGTTTTTGGGAAAATTTTGGTCACCGAAATATTGTGGAAGAAATTCATTTGATTGCCATACGAATTTCCAAAATTCTGACTGAACAGTCCGAACCATCCATTGATGTTGATATTTTTATTGAATAAATTGTTGTAAGATATATTGGACGAACCTCCAAAATTGGTTAAATAATCTTTAGCATCCTTCAGATTATTCTGAGCATTAAAATCACTATTATCCGTGTAATTTAAGTTCAGACTCAAATTTACATTCAATTTATTTTTCAAAAAAGCCTGCTTGGTATTAAAGTTCAAGCCATATTTCGCGACTTTTCCTGGGAAGTTTTCTTCCATTTGGATGGTTTTATCACCATCTTTGAAGTAGGTAGTCCAGTAATCCTGGTTGCTGTACCAATAGCTCGCTGTAAGGAAATACTTCTTGTAAAGTCCAATTTTCAGGCTGAATCTGTCGTTCGGATTGGGGTCCAGGTTCATATTTCCGCGCATGTAAGTACCGTTATCCATAGGCAATTCGAAAGGATTCATTTCACTGTACCAAGGTCTCCAAATATTATGCTTGTACGTTGCGGTAAGATCCGTGTTTTCGGAAAGCGGGTACTTCAATAGCAAATCCGGAAGAAGCGTTCCGTACGAATCTGTTTTTTCAAGATTACCGATATCCTGCCTTGTTTTAAACCAAATATATTCGTAGCGCAAACCGATTCTGGTTTCTAATTTCTTGAAAAATGTTTTGCTGAAATTGGCATACAACGAGTTTAAATTTTCTAAATATTGAAAATCATTGCTTCGGGAAAGATCTTCCACCCAGTTGTTGCCGGATAATCCGTAATAGTCATAAGGAATTACATAGTTTTTGTAGCTGCTTTTTCCGCCGAATTCAAGCGTACTTCCCGTTTTTCCCAGAGGTTGGGAATAATCGGCCTTGAAATAATAATCGCGGTTCTGGTTATCCGCCAAAATACGAATTCCCGTAGGAATGCTGTTTGCGCTAAAATTGATGTAGTGGTCGTTTGTATCTGTCACAGAACTGTAATTGATTCCGGCATTTAGATCCAGGATTTTATTTTTTTCTTTATCGTAATATTTGTAATAAAGATTAGAACCCAAATTTTTGTTTAAACCAGTTAGACTTTGGGTTTTTGCATAAAAATTTTGCAAATTGTTTCCGATAAAATTTTCCCCATAAGCATCCGAAAAACTACTTCTTTTGGTTTGGGAATATTCGAAAATAAGGCCAATATTGTTTTTGTCATTCAGCTCCAGTTCCGAAGAACTTGAGAATGAAGGAGATCTACCGGTTTCCGTACTTTCAGTGACGATCTTGGTTAGTTCGTTGTTTTCATAAATAAAATTTTCATTGTAGTTTTTCATGACTTGGGTATTGTCACTATAACCGCCGGTTAAGGTTTCGGTGAAATTCTTTTTGTGATAATTAAGATTGAAATTAGCGTACTGCGAATTTTTGGTATTTTGAGTATTGGTAAGGGAAACACTGCCTTTTGTACCTTCGTTTTCCAGTTTTTTCAGCACGATATTGATCACCGGTCCGGCTGCTTCATATCTTGCCGAAGGCGTGGTGATCACTTCAATTTTCATCAGATTATCTGCAACGATGGTTTTCAGGTAATCTTTCAGCTCTTTTCCCGTGAAAACAGTTTTTCGATCGTTGATGTACACGCTCACCGATTCTCCTTCGGCAAGCAGGTTATCGTTACTGTCCATGCTCACCAGCGGCGTCATTCTCAGGACATCCCAAGTGGTGTTTCCAGCAAGTATGGAGCTGTTCGATACATTAAAGACCGTTCTGTCCGTCTTGTTTTCGATGGTTGGTTTTCTGGCAATTACTGTTACCTCGGCAATATCTTTTGTTTTGGTAGAGTCTGTTTTTATCTGCCCAGAAATTATGGTTACAGAGAAAAATGCAAAAAAGTTCAGCGTTTTTGTCATATGGTTATTAATTTTTTCAATAAGACAATCATTTGTGCTTCTTTGTTACATTATAGTTTTATTAATAGAGAAAATATTAGGTTTATTTACTTAAATAGTGCGGCAATTTTCTCTGTTAATGAAAGATTTACAACTTTGAATTTCCTTTTTCTGAAATAAACTATCTTTGCAAAATGGAAAAAATCACTTTTGCCGATTTCGAATTACCCGAAAAGATTCTTGACGTATTGGCTGATCAAAATTTATTTGAACCTACGCCAATTCAAGAAAAATCCCTTAAACCAATCCTTTCTGGCCGTGATGTGATGGGAATTGCCCAAACAGGAACTGGAAAAACATTAGCTTACTTATTGCCAATTCTTAAAACATGGAAATACAACAAATCTGGCAATCCCACGGTACTAATACTCGTTCCGACACGGGAATTGGTGGTGCAGGTGACCGATATTGTGAAAAATCTTACCCAGAATATTACTGCGAGAGTAGTCGGAATTTACGGTGGTGTGAATATCAAAACTCAGAAATTGCTTTTCAATGACGGATGCGATATTTTGGTAGGAACTCCCGGAAGAATCATGGATTTGGCGATTGATAACGCGATTTCTCTTAAAGAAGTTCAGAAATTGGTAGTCGATGAGTTTGATGAAATGCTGAATTTGGGTTTCAAAGTTCAATTGGCAAATATTTTCACCATGATGAGAGAAAAAAGACAGAATATTCTTTTTTCTGCAACGATGACCGAAGCTGTTGATGCGGTTTTAGAGGAATATTTTGCAAATCCGATAGAGATTTCCTTAGCAAAATCGGGAACTCCGCTGGAAAAAATTGAACAGATTTCCTTTAAAGTGGAGAATTTTAATACCAAAATTAATCTTTTGGAACATTTACTGAAAACAGATTCCGATTTTTCTAAAGTTTTGATTTTCTGTAATAATAAGAAGAATGCCGATTATCTTTATACCAAAATTGATGAGTTGTTCCCCGATGAATTCGATGTAATTCACTCCAACAAATCACAGAATTACCGTCTGAATGCGATGAGAAACTTTGAAGCCCAAAAAGTAAGAGGTTTGATTACCACTGACATTATGGCGAGAGGTTTGGATATTTCGGATATTACACACGTGATCAACTTCGAAATTCCTGAAATTCCGGAGCAGTATATCCACCGAATTGGAAGAACCGGACGGGCTGATAAAAACGGGATTTCAATTTCTTTTGTTACGAAAAAAGAGGAAACTCTGCTTCTGGATATTGAGTTATTAATGGACAAAGAACTGAAATTACAAGATTTTCCTGCTGAAGTGAAGGTGAACCCGGTGAAAATCGCTTCAGAAAAAGAAATCGTGGTGATGAAAAATGCACACACGGTAAAATTGGAAGAAGGAGGAGGTGCGTTCCATGAAAAGAAGGATAAAAACAAAAAAATCAATCTAGGAGGACCCACCAAAAGAAATCCACCGAAGACCAAACCTACCAACCGCGCGCAGGCAAAAGCCAAATCGAAAGCGAAGCGAAAAAAATAATCCCGAATTTCCGGGATTTTTTTATAAAAATTGAAGTTGTTATTTCCAGAACAAGTCCTCGTATTCAGGCTCTTTGAGTTCAGGATAATTTTGTTTTAAAAGGTTTTGAAGTTCTTCCTCTGTGGCCGTATTTTCAATCTCAGGGAAAATTTGTCTTTCTTCTGTTCGGATGTGGAGTTCGAGTAAATCGCGAAAAGTCTGTATCTGTTCAGGAGTTTCAAAACCGTCAGAAATCATTTTTTCAAGTTCGCGATGTTGCGAAATGGCTTCTTCAATTAAAGGATGTGCATTGCCTAAAATAAGAAAAATGGTTTCCTCTTCTTCCGCAAAATGAGGTTTTAGGTTTTGTTCATAAAAGAGAACGATATATTTTGACATTCTTTCCACGGAAATGTCTTTCTTTAAACCTTCTTTTAATTTCCAGCAGAGCAATAATCCAAAGTGATGATCTCTGCTCAACTGTACTAAAGCTTCATGTCTTTTCATCGTTCTATTTTAAATAAGGTTCCATTACTTTTTTCCAGATTTGATATCCTTCGGGTTTCATGTGAAGCCTATCTTCGAGGAAAAGATCTTCCCGGATTCTTCCGTCTGCACCGTTCATTGCTTGGGTAATGTCGATGTATTCAGCATTTTTTTTTCGATCCAAGAATTTTTTAATCATTGCATTCGTTGTGGTAAATTTAGGCCAAAGTTTTTCACGACTTGGCGACATTTTTATCGAAACATATGCTACCGAAATTTCAGGATAATATTTTCTGATTTCGGAATAGAAATGTTTGTAACGGTTAAAAACTTCTTTGGATTTTAGGTTTTCATTCCCTGCAAAATCATTTTCACCACAATAAATAATGATTTGTTTCGGGGCGTAAGGCTTTAATAATTCATCGGAATAGAAATTCAAATCATACAAACTCGATCCTCCGAACCCACGATTGATAATGACTTTTTCGGGAAAATAGGAATTGACATCTTTCCACATCGTGAAAGAAGAACTTCCTAACAATAGAATGGCACCCTTAGTTGGCGGGTTTTCCTGATTTAATGCTTTGAATTCCTGAATATCATCCCAAAAAGCGGGTTTATTTTGGCTGTAAATATTGGTGAACAACAAAATTACAGCCAAAAATGCTAATACCTTTTTCATTTTTTTATTTTGAATTAAAATTACAGAAAAAAGTAATAGAAATCTTTAGCATTATAAAATGCTTTCCGTATTATTTATTGAGTAACCTGCGCGGTCACAAATATCCTTGCCATATCGTTATTGATATTTGTGCAATTTGAAGTGTTACCACCATACGTCACAGAACTGTATCCCGTTGTTAGTTTTGGCAGATTTCTACCATAAACAGATATGGTATGGGTACCAATAGGTAAATCGCTAATAATTCCTGCTAAATTAAATTTTCGCCAGTTGCAAACAAAATTCTTGCCTGCTCTTGTGTATTTACTCGCCAATTTCAATTGATTATTTACAAAAACTCCAATAGCAAATTGAAACTCTTGTTGGGTATCACTTGCATTATTAATTTGAGACATACCTTCTATATTAATATAAGTGCTATTGGAGTTTTTGGTAATCACAACCGTTGCAGTAGCGCCTAAATTGGTCCAATTTGCGGTAGAACTATTTACAGTAAATAGCGGCATACTGCTAGGAAATGTAGAAATTGTAGTGCTTGCTCCGGAGTTTCCAGAAAAGTTTTCAGTTTGTTGTATAATAGCTAAGCCATCTGCAACCTGAAAATTTCTATTCCATTGTCCATTAGCCCAGAAATTAACCTTTTGCGTGTTGGTATTTTGCACAAGCAATCCTTGTACAGGAGAAGGAACCGACGTGTTGTCGTTTGAAGCGGTTAGAGGTACTTGAGGTAGTAATATTCCTCGCTTGGTATCGGAAATTTCTAGTATTGCACTTGGATGTGGCGTATTATTGTTGGTATTTCCGGCAATCAGTACTTGGGCTGATGATAAATTACTTAAAGCAATAATCAAAAGTGTTAAAATATTTGATTTGGTTTTCATCGTTAAAAAACATAAGGTTGGTTAATAAAAATTGTGCTGCTGATCGCTGCTTCGAAATTCGTAAGCGTATTGCAAGAACTACTGGTGTTTGGACCTCCATAGGTCACTGTAAGCCCATTGATTGTAGGAGCAGAAATATTTCGGATTGCAAATTTTACAGTATGATTACCGACGGATAGATTTTTTGCTAGACCATAGATCATAAATTGTCGGTAAGAACAAGAAGATTGTAAATCTAGTGACATTGGTTTCACATCAATCAGCTTATCATCCACAAAGAAGCCAATGCTTGAACTGATACCACCTGTAGAGTTTGATGCTCCATTATTGACTTGAAACATTCCGTTGATATTCATCAATATTTCATTTTGAGGTCTATCGATGGTGATTGTTTTTGTAAGGTCAGAAATTACAGTCCATTGGGAAGTATTTAATGTTTCACCGGCAATATGTGCGCTGTATCCATAGAATTGATTCGGAGAATTTTGCGTGAAAGTATAGGCAGTGTTGGAGGTTGAACTATAGTATTTCACTTGATTCATCAAATTTCCTTGGTTAAGATCTGTGAAGAAATAGTCCCATTTCGCACCGTCCCAGAAATAGTACCCTTCTTTTCCATTAAGGGAATTATTGGTGTTGTATATAATTAATGATTCTTTAGGATTTGGAACAGCGGTAATATCTGTCCTGCTTTGAAGCGATATTTTCGGTAGACTAACCCCTTTATCAGTAGCTCTAATATCCAAAATCGCAGAAGGATCTGGGTTGGTTGTATTAATACCAACCTGTCCGAAAGCAGCACTACTGGAAAAAATCAAGATTAAAAATATTTTTTTCATGGTGATCGTTTTAAGGTTTTTCTGAGATTTTAATATTCATAACGGATTTGTCCATAACAGGGCTCAGATTGCTGCATGCTGAATGTTTCCCTCCAAATGTGATGCTTTGCGAACTTACTTCCCTCACTCTTAATGTTTCCCGTAACTCTATATTATGATTTCCGATTCCTAAGTTGTTCACATTGAAATACACATTGAAGTCATTATATATACAAGCGCTATTTCCAACAATTTGGAAATTCCGAACTCCGGCGAGTTGTGAGTCGACAAATAGTGCAATAGAGTAGGTCATATACGTATCATCGTTCGCTGCAGAATTAACCTGAACGATGCCGCTTCCGGAAACCGAAACCGTGTTTTGAGGAGAATACAGTTCAATGGTCTTTGAAAGTCCAGGAATTAATTGCCATTCGTGAGCGGAAGGAGCTTCTCCCATGGTATAGCTAATACCAGTAATAGGAGTACTGTCATTAACTCCAGATGTAGAGATGCTACTTTCTGACCGTACAATTCCCAAATATTTATAAATATTGGTGGTACTTAGGAACGGATTCCATTTATTATTGGACCAATAATAAAACCCTTTTCCGGTGTTTGTATTGGTGTTATAAACAATCAATGAATTGGCCGGATTAGTAACCGGAGCAGCGTTCGAAAGGTTAGGAATCGATACATTGGGTAATAAGACCCCTTTGTTCGAAGAAACAACTTTAAGGGCTTCGGAATCATCGAAAGTAGTAACATTTTCGCCAATGCCAACTTGGGCATGGGATAACGCAAATACTACCAGGAAGCCAGGTAATAATTTAATTTTCATCATTTGTCGTTTTGTGTTCCACAAATTTAATGTTGTTTAGTCAATTTAGTTTGGGTTAAAACACGGTATTTTTTAGGGTGTTTTCCTCCTTTCCTTTAATGGTTTTCCGCTAATTTTTAAATAATGATACCCGCTCAAAGACTCCATTTCAAAAGTAACAGATGCATCAGCTTCAACCCACAATTGATATCCTTTTCCTGTTGCCAAACTAACTGGATCGGCAATGGTGTAAAAATAAAAGGTTAAAACCTTTGGTTGTCCACTATAACACGCTGGAACTAAGAAAATTGAATTTACCCTAAATTTGTTTAGTGCTTTTTAGTATTTAAACTAGATAAATTTTATGAATCACTGCAGTATTTATTAGAAAAAACGATCAGATTTTTTACATAAGTGAAAAAAAAAACGCTCTGAAATAAATCCAAAGCGTTGTTTTATTATGGAGATTAAATCTCCGATTAATATCTATAATATTCCGGTTTGAAAGGTCCTTCGACTTCAACACCGATATATTTTGCTTGTTCAGGTGAAAGGGTTTCCAATTCTACACCGATTTTTTTCAGGTGAAGAGCGGCAACTTTTTCATCCAATTTTTTCGGAAGCGTGTATACTTCGTTTTTGTAAGCTTCGGAATTCGTCCACAATTCGATTTGTGCTAAGGTTTGGTTACTGAATGAGTTACTCATCACAAATGATGGGTGACCGGTTGCGCAGCCAAGGTTTACCAATCTTCCTTCCGCAAGAATGATGATCTCTTTCCCGTCAACGTTGTAAATATCCACTTGTGGTTTTACTTCATATTTGGTGTCACCGTAATTTTTGTTCAACCAAACCATATCAATTTCATTGTCGAAGTGACCGATGTTACACACGATGGTTTTATCTTTCATCTTTTTGAAATGCTCAGCTCTTACAATGTTGAAATTGCCGGTAGTCGTGATAACAATATCTGCATTTTCTACTACATTTTCTAGTTTTTTTACCTCGTAACCTTCCATTGCTGCTTGCAGTGCGCAGATCGGATCTACCTCAGTAACGGTTACAATTGATCCTGCACCTCTGAAAGAAGCCGCAGTACCTTTCCCCACATCACCATAGCCGCAAACTACCACTCTTTTGCCCGCCAACATCACATCAGTTGCTCTTCTTACTGCATCTACAGCAGATTCTCTACATCCGTATTTGTTGTCGAATTTGGATTTGGTTACGGAATCATTCACGTTGATTGCTGGCATCACCAAAGTTCCGTTGGCCATTCTTTCATACAAACGGTGAACCCCGGTTGTCGTTTCTTCAGAAAGACCTTTAATTCCTGCAGTTAATTCAGGATATTTATCGAAAACCAAGTTAGTTAAATCTCCACCATCATCTAAGATTAAGTTCAATGGTTTTCTATCTTCCCCGAAAAACACGGTTTGTTCGATACACCATTCGAATTCTTCCTCGTTCATTCCTTTCCAGGCATAAACAGGAATTCCCGCAGCAGCAATCGCAGCAGCAGCATGATCTTGGGTTGAAAAGATATTACAAGAAGACCAAGTAACTTCGGCACCCAATGCTACTAAAGTTTCAATCAAAACTGCCGTTTGGATCGTCATGTGAAGACATCCGGCAATTCTGGCTCCTTTCAAAGGTTGCGATGGTCCATATTCTTCTCGAATTGCCATCAAGCCAGGCATTTCTGCTTCAGCTAGCATGATTTCTTTTCGGCCCCATTCAGCCAGGGAAATGTCCTTTACTTTGTAAGGAACGTATTGTGTTGTTGTGTTCATTGAATTGAAAAAATTTTTACAAAATTAAGCAATTTTATTCTGACTTTCAAAACGGTTTGTATGTCGTGTTTTTACTGATCATTTGTTGAGAAAGTTGGTGCTTTTTGTATTGTTAGGGATTAATGTATTGTGTTTATCAACAAATTAAGAGTAACCGGTATTCTCCGTTTTTTTCTTTCGGAGCTCGATGAATACAAGGTAAAACTTCTTGAGATGGATGGTCTACCGCCAATCTCCAAAGATTTCCGTTTCCAAGGTTGATAGGCGTTGCTCCAGGTTTTGCTTCATAATGGAGGTCGAAAAAATTTTCTTTAATAAATGTTTCAAAAGATTCAGTATGACTATTATGCAATGCTTTCAATTCTTTTAAAATTCCAGGAATTCTGATTTTTTGGATTGCATGATCATTAGGCAAAATATCACTAGAAGCTCCGGAATATGTGCACAAAAAAGTATCCGCAGCAATCGGCGATCGGTCTACATGAAAGGAATAAACATCTCTTGCAATAAAATTAAATTCATTATCACGTTCATAAGCTTTTAAAAGGTTGAGGGAAGGAGCTGCTCCGAAGTTTTCGAGCAAATGTATATCACTTAAAATGATTTCCCTGGCGCGATTTCCCATCGGTGAGAGTTGAAGTTCAAGAAGGTCATCCGTTGAAATCTCCGTGATATCTTCTTTTAAAGCAAGTTGCTTTACGATTTCAGCATAATCTCCTTCGAGGTTTCTGTGCCAGCAAAACGCATTGGCATTTCCCGAAAAATTGGTGTTCACCAGTTCCTCAAAGGTTGAAAATATTCTTATCTGGCTTTTCTCGTTTTGGAAATTCATCGGATTTTGTTCACTGTATGCAAAAATACGATTAATCGTTCTTTTATATCATTAAATTTTTTTTAATAGGAATTTCATTATTTATTTTAATAAAAAAATCTGCTGGATATTCTTCCAACAGAATTTGTAGATTATTTTTAAAGTTAATTATTGCCTCAAAAAAAAATAAGTATTTTTGCGAAGGATCAGTTTTATTTTGTTGAATTATGCCTTTATACCGAGATTTTTCCGATGATCAAGCTACCATACTTCTTTGGAAATATGATGAAAAAGAAATGCTGGATTCAGAAGATTTGCTGGAAAAGGAAAATGCTGACCGCATTAAAGATTACCATCCGACGAAACTGAAAGAGCATCTTTTGGTAAGAAAAATCCTGAAATCGGTTTTGCCTGGCCATAAAATTTTGTACAACGGGCGCGAACCTTATCTGTTTCCGAAGGATTTCGAGATTTCGATTACGCATTCGTTTCCCTTCGCGGCATTGGCAATTTCTAAAAATAAAGTGGGGATTGATATAGAACCATTTAACCCAAAAATTGTTAGATTTAAGCATAAATTTTTGAAAGAAGAGGAATCCGACTTTATTGAAAATGATAAAGAAGTCGCTTATCTCACGGTAATTTGGTCGCTGAAAGAGAGCTTGTACAAAATTCACCATTCGAATTATTGGTCGCTGAAAAAGCACTATGAAGTGAAGCCTTTCAATTTAGATTTCCCCTTCAATATCATGTGTAGAGTCCACGATGATCGGGTTTCAGATCTGTACAAGGCTCGGGTGGAATTTTTCGACCACTATTGCTTCACGATTGTGGACTAAATTTCGGGTTCCAACTTTTCGGCACATTTCCGTTGTTCTTTGGCAACATCGTAGATCAGTACTAGGATTTCTCTCAGGTTTTTCAACTCGGTTAATCTGGTGATTTTGTTCGGATCCCGCCGGTCTGAGATTTCATTTTCCAAGATTTCCTTTTTCCGACTTTCGAGCAGTTTTTCAACCGAATCTTCAGGCTTTAGCTGACTGTCTTCCACTATATCCCGGTGATATTTTTTCTGATTAAGGATGAGGACGGTGCGTAATAATTCTGCAGAAATTTTACGGTTCCAACTCGGGAAATCGATTTCGGGGTAGTCTTTCGCCTTCTTCGAATATTGTGAAAATGATGCAATGTACGCAGTAATCAAGTGTGCGGTATTCACAAACTGATGGACAAGTTCCATTTTTTTCTGCTGGTTTTTAGGGTCAGAGATCATCCTTTGGAAATTATCCGAAAGGTTTCCGAGGTCGATAATTGCGTCTTTCCTTTTAAGTTTAAAATCCTGGATATTTGCATTTTCATTTTGAAAGATATCCATCGCTGCCTGAAAATAATTGAGATTACTTTTGGCCGTTTTCTGCATTAATACCAGATTCTGGGAATGTTCCCAAACCGGAAGGACAAAGTAGGAAACTGCGAAAGCTACGAGTCCGGCGATCGCAGTATCGAGGATGCGATCTTTGAAAATTAGGTTGACATTTCCGGGATTCAAGAAGTTGAAAGTCAGGAAAATATAAATTGTCATAAAGAAGACTGCCCAAAAATATCTTGCTTTCAGAAAGGAAAAACAAAGAATCATCGAAAAGAGTAAAATGGCGAGAAGAACCGTACTGTTGTCGATGAAATATAAAATAAGATATGCAACTACAGCACCCACAACGGTACCGTACAAGCGCAACAAGTTTCGATGTTTGGTGGTAGAGTAGGCGGGTTTCATAATCGCAACAAGGGTAATAAGAATCCAGTAAGAATGCCCGATTCCCAAGAAACTCAGCTTTGAAATGGCGTAACCAATTAATAAGGCAACAGTAATGCGCACCGAATGACGAAAGTGCGAGGATTTCAACGAAAAATTATTGCGTAACACTTTAAAGTTAATTTTCTCTTCCGCAGTTACAAATTTTCGGTAATCCAAACCTGTAGAAAGACTTTTTGCCAGTTTTTTATCTTGGGTAAAAACTTTGTAAATAGTTTTAATCTCATCGGTAATATCAGTAATACGTACCAAAATAAGGCGCAGAATCATGAAATCTTCTAAGTTTTCCGCATTCAGTCGCTGGCTTCTCAGGTCGAAATATTGCTCGTAGATTTCGCTTAATTCTTGGTCAATTTTATAAATAGGTTTAGCTTTGGTGCCGCTTTGCAAAGCAATTCCGATATTGCTGAGTTCCTCTGAAATTTTCGAAAGGTAAATGCTAATTGAAGTTAAAAATCCTGAATCTCCGAAGCTTTCCTGAATTTTGCGGTAGTCGCTCTCTGAGGTCATCAGTTTTTCGTGAAGATCAATGGAATTAAGGAACATCAACATTAAAAGTCGGCTTGTGGTAGTGGATTCATTAACTATTTTTCTTGTTTTGAAAACAGTTTCCCTTGTTTCTTCCTGAAGGTTTTTAATTTTAATTTGTTGGGAAATCACCTGCGAATGTAGCAATTCGAAATCGGCATTTGGCTGGTAAAATTTAGATTTAATGGTCAGATAATCGGCAAGCTCGACGTAATTTTCGCCAATCATTTGTCCCGCTAATTTATACGGTTGGATTTTAGAAACGATTAAAAAAATCAGCAGATATAAAACTGATCCCGCTAAAAAAGTAAGTAAACTGTGTAATAAATTATCTCCACTAAGATGCCCATCAATGAAAATTCCTAATACAACCAAAGAAAGCGAACCCACTGCCGCGAGTCGTTGTCCGTAAATCCCTATCATGGAGAAAAACATCCCGAAGAAAATTATTTCTAAATAAATCAGGACCGGAAAACTCTTAAGAAAACTCGCAACTAATGCCACGAAAAAGAAAGAAATTACGGCGAGAATCAGCGCGTTTCTTCGGCGGATAAAAGGACCCGGTTGGTCGGTAAGTCCTACAAAACTGGTTGCCAAAGGAAAGAGGAAATATTCTTTCAATAAACCATAATAGGCCAGAATAATGCTGGGAACCACAATCGCCAGTGAGATACGAATCGCCGAATAGATATATTGGCTGGTTGTAAATTTCCGGAGTTGTGTAGCATAGTTCATGGTGCAAATTTAAGAGTTATTCTAAAAAGAAAGCCCCAATTTCTTGAGGCTTTCTGTATTTTTTAATTAAATAAAATTAATAATCAGCGTTCGAGGAATCTTCGCCAATGTTCCAGGTAAGTCCGAATCTTAAGGTATTGTCTAAGGCTGAATTTACTTTGGAAGTATTGATGAGGTAAGACATATCTAATCCGAAAGACTGGTATTTCAATCCAACCCCAACGGTAGCGTACTGTCTTGCTCCTTGCTGCTCACTTTCGTGGAAATAACCCCCTCTTAAAGCAAAAGCATTGTCGTATTCATATTCAACCGCACCACTGAACATAATGCTTTGTGGATTGCTGAATGATTTTCCGATTCCTTCGATTACACCTACATTCGGAATATTTCCGGTATTATCAGGCCCTGCAACCAACAGCTTGGAAGCTTCGAAGTTTACACCAACACGGTTTAAATCATCAATGAATAAATCGTAGCCTGCACCTAATCTTGCGGTGGTAGGAAGATAAGATCTAGATTCCTCATCACCTGTATAATCCAATCTAGGACCTAAATTTTGGATAGCAAAACCTGCTCTTGCACGGCCTTCGAAATCATTAATGCTCGTGTGTCTTTCCGATTGAAAATATCCTGAAACATCTACTGCGAAAGAGTTTGCCGGTTTCAAAGTGTTATCAGAGTTGAAACCACCCGATAAATCTGAACGGATGAAACGACCTGTAACCGCCATAGAGTAATAGTCTGAAAGTTTTAAACCATAAGCGACGTCAATGGAGAATTCGTTTGGTTTTGCAGTACCTTCTTGTACAACTTCAGTTCCAACCAATTTGGTAAGATCTACCGCTCCCATGTTGAAATAATAGATACTTGCAGAAATTGTCGCTCTTTCTTCATCCCCCAAAAACTGATGATAAGCTCCGTAAAGTAAGAAAACATCATTGGTAAGTTTGCTCATGTAAGGTGTATAGTTAACCCCAATTGCAGAAGTGGTTTTGCTGAAAGGATATTTCGCCGCATTCCAAAACTGAGAGAAAGCGTCAGTGGTTGTGGCAACTCCTTGGTCACCCATTCCTCCGGCTCTTGCATCCGGGGAAATCCTCAGAAACGGAGCACCGGTAAGAACCGGCTGAATTTGCGCGTAAGCAACAACGCTCACTCCTAAACTTAGTCCTAAAAATAATTTTTTAGTCAATTTCATAAAGTAGTTTTTTATCGTTTATATTTTTATATTTTTTTTATTTTAAAATGACCATTTTTTCTACTGCTGTAGCGCTGCCTTTGCATTTGTCCTGGTTTTGGCTTTTTGCAAAGATTTTAAAAATGTAGGTTCCTTTTCCTACTGCATCTCCGAAATCATCTTTGCCATCCCATTCTATTGCGGTTCTTGGGGTTCGGAAACCTTGGTAGAACGGCTCTGCAGTAACGGACGTGCTGATTGTTTTTACCAATTTTCCGGTGATGGTATAAATCTGCACATTCACATCTAAAATATCATCGCAATTATGTTCGAACTGCACGTACGTTTTGTTGGTAAAAGGATTCGGCCAATTTAAGAGTTTATTAACAATTAAATTTTGGTTGGTTTGATCCTTAACTATAAAGTTTAACGTTTGAGTAGTGGAATTATTGTTGATGTCCCAAACTTTAAAGGTAAGTTGGTGCGGTCCCGGTGATAGATTTCGGAATGGGTAACTTACATTCCCTTTCTGGTAATCGGATAAAGAAGGGTTGGTACATCCGTTTCCATCGCCAGAAAAATAGAAATCGTTGAGGGCTATGGTATTGATGATTTGTCCGTCGAGAACCACGGTGATGTCGTGTCCGATTCCTGAACCGGTAGAGTTTATTCCCTTATCATCGGTTACACAAGCCAAAAGCATTGGGTTTTGGTCTGTAATTCCACCATCTGCAAAATTGGTGTTATTCATATAAAGCTGAACTTTCGGCGCCTCGGTATCATTAATTCCATCAGGATTGATATCGCCAATTTTTTGAACCTGATTATTGAAAACATCAAATACTTTATTATCTGCGTAGGCTAAAATTCTACCATCACCTATTTCATAATTAATGTCTTTCGGAACATAAAATTCTATAGTGAAAACACCGTTAACAGCCTTACCGGAAGTTTTGACGATGGGTCCGCTTTCCTCGGTATAGGAAAGTACAGGATTCATTTTGGGTAGTCCGTCGTTATTGAGTGTTTTTTTGTTAAGTCTTTTATCGAAAATGTTAATCGCCACTCTTCCATTGAAGGTATTATCAACTGTTCCGTCGGCTTTATTAATATGGCCCTTTACTTTCACAAAATCCAATGCACGCAACTGTCCTGGAACCGGAGATTCGATTTCGTCGATGGTTAATAATCTTTTCGGGCGGCTGATTTTGGTGGCTGGATCGCCTAATAAATTTACTTTTAAATGGTCGGAATGGGTTCCTTTTTGAATCTTAGCTTTTAAGAAAGCATCACCCAAACTGCTGAAATCGTCAGTTACCAAATCAAAAAGGTGTTTGGTTAAAATTGTCGTAAATTCTTCGCCATATCCAACGCCTATTGCCCGGCTGGAAGTAAGCATCATAGAAGCACCCCCTTGTTTCGATTTCATCACCTGTTCTCCCGCAGAAGAAGTAGCAGGATCGTCCCAAAGCGTAAATTCGCAGGTGATGGTGGAAACCAGTGGGAACCTTGCGTAAACGCTATTGTAATTGTTAAAATTCTGAATTTCGTCTACCGTTAAAACTCTTTCCTGAGCCCATCCATTGATTCCTCCATGCCCGAAATAGAACAAGTAAAGACTGTTTCCAATATCATTTGCAATGGCTTGGTTTACCTGAGGATATCTTTGTCCACCGGCAGAAGTTTGCGCAGTGAAGGAATCTAAGTACAATTTTCTTACATTATATTCTTTTCTTAAATTCCCTGTTTCGAAAACGTTTACCAAGGAAGCATTCATGGTATTGTGGAAAGGAAATTGGTTATCCGCATCATCATCAACTACGAAATCGAGTTTCATTCTCCACTCGCCAAATGGAGTAGGCTGGCCGGGAAGTGCGTTGTTGTATGCTAAAGCTTTGTCGATTAATAGTTTCGCTTCGGAGAGATTTGCAGCAGGTAATCTGCCCACCGGAAAATTGGGTAGTTGAGAAGATAAAAGAGTAGATGTAACCGGTCGGGGCGAGGTCATTGTAAAATAATCGTCGGTCACGAATGAGTTCGAATAGTCACCACTTTCTTCACTTTGGTAAGATGGAACAATATCCGATCCGGGATGGTTTCTTCCGCGGTAATCGTAGGAAGTATCCCCTAAAATAAAGAGGTATTTTAGTTTTCCTGTAGGTGTATTGAGTTTAGTTGCGAAATCTCTGATCGCGGTGATATCTTTGCTGCCACTGCTGAATTCGTTGTAAATTTTATTTACATCTACTACTTCAACGTTATATTTGTCTTCATAATAATTGGCTAATCTTTGCACCTGTCCCATCATTTCGGTAGACGTAATCATCAAATATTCAATATTTTGCAAACCAGATAAATCTTGGTTTTCAATTCTTCCGATAAAGGTTGGAGTATAAGCGTCGCTATTTTTAAAAGCTACAAATTCGTTCACAAATTGGTTGCTGTTGGCACTATATCCAAAGTTGAATGTAGCACTGCCGCCGGATTTGTTTACTTTTTTGGTGGCAGTGGTAATGTCAGAAACGTCCCAAACTTGCTCTACCGCTGATGCATCGGAAATGTTGAAAGTGTACAAAGTTGAACTTCCTTCGTTGACGTCGTAGCTGCGGAAATTCATTTGGGAATTGTTGAATTTTAGATCTTCTTTATATTGAACTTCGGCATAATCGAAATAAAATTTCCCATTAGGATTGGCAGCGATATTGGGGGCGAAGTTGAAAGTTAGTTGATTCCCTTGTAAGTTTGTGATAATTCCATTGTACACCAATGGGATTGCTTCTTTTTTCTCGGTCGCAGAAATCGAGGAAGTGCCTGGATTTTGGTTATTAATGGTTGTTGTAATTTTATTTCCGGCAGATTGGTAAGCGACTACTCTGGAGCGGTATCGAATTACGTCCGAACTTTGTATTGGAGATTTTGTAGTGAAAGTGAGTGACTTACTGTCGATAATTGCATCGCCGGTCCAAATTCTACCGATTTTCATTAAATTGAATTTTTCTTCATTAATGAATTGAAAATCGTCATAGCGAGAAATCACATTAGAATTCACTGCTTGATCAACTTCCTGAACTCTCTTCCCGGGACCTAGATCGAAATTGATGAAGTAATAGGAGTAATCCTCATAAAGATTCACATAATTAAAAGGTTTGTCGGTACGGGTTTCAATTCGTCGGTTTCCGTTACCATTAGATAAATCAGAAACTTTATATAAATTATATCCGTGAGGCCCTTGAGCATAAAAAAGCGCATAATCTGCATCATTCCAAGTGCCATCTTCCTCACCAACCACCTGAATCGCATTTTCTTGCAAAGCGGAATATCTGGAATCCTGGTTGTGTTCCGGCAACATCACTCCACCATTTCCGTAAATTCTGAAATTTTTTGGATTAATGCTGGAAGGGTTGATGCCATTATCTCGCAGAAACTGAGCTGTAATTTTGAAAATCCCCGATTTATCAACTTTTATTTTATAAAAATTACCGGATTTCAGCGGGTTCTCAGTCGTGCCAATTTTTCCTGAGAATATCGGAATTGATTGAGTGCTTTCATTACTGTTTGTAATAGCAAAAGAAGTTAATCGGTAAATATTTCCTTTTTCAGATTTGAAAGCAGCAACTTTTATATCCGAAGTAATTTCTTGGTTGTACGGATTGTTGTAAGTGCTGATTTCTGCTCTGTCAGTTTTCGGGATGTCGTATATACTTAGCTCAAAAAGATCATGTTGTGAAACTTTTTCCCAAACCATATTGCTCACCGTTTGGTTTTTCCCGGAATATTTCCCGGTTGAATGGTAATAAACTGTGCCATCTTCATAAGAGAATCCTTCATTCTCGAAGTAAGGTATGGTCAATTGATAGCTTCCGTAATCAATTATTTTGGAACCTTTCCACTGGATTTTCACGGATTGCGCAGTGGTTAAAGAAATTAATAAGCTAAAAAATACAAGAGTTAAGATACGTTTCATCTGAGTGTAAAATTTCACAGTTACAAATTAAACGAAAAATAATAGATTTAGTATGAACAATAAAATTAAAATGTTAACGTTTTCCAAAAAAAACTAATTTTTAATTTGATTTATTAAAGATTTTCTTTTTTCTTTGTATCCTGAAAATATCTATATACCAACTATGAATAAACTAAAGTTGTTTACATTACTAGCGTTCAGTTCTACTCTCATTCTTACGAGCTGTGGCGGAGGCGGTAACAGCAAGAAAGGTGGCGGAACCAAGCGTTTTACCAGTAAAACCGGATGGAAACCCAATGATCAAAAAGGCTGGTTTTTCACCGGAAAACAACAAAAACAAAAAGGATGGCCAGGAATGGTTTACGTGGAAGGTGGTACTTTTACTATGGGATTAGTGAAAGACGACGTAATGCACGATTGGAATAACACCCCAAGAAGAATGCAAGTAAGCGCATTTTTCATCGGAGAAACGGAAATTACCAACTACGAATACCGCGAGTATGTAACTTGGTTGAAATTCGTATTCCCTCCATCTGATCCAAGTTTCAAAGAAATTTATAAAGGAGCTCTTCCTGATACCACCGTTTGGAATAACGAACTTTCGAGAAACGACTTTGCAGAAACTTATTTCCGCAGACCGGAATTCGATTATTATCCGGTGGTAGGGGTTTCCTGGTTACAAGCTTCAAGATATTGCGACTGGTTATCCGATAGAGCGAATGAAAAAGCTTTGATGGAGCAAGGTGTAATTGCTAAAGATTTTTATGCTAATGATGCTAACAACCAAGGAGCAGGGGCTTTCAGTTTAGATAAATTCAAAGCGAATGACCCAGAAATGGAAGCGTATATTAATAAACAAAGACTTCAGCAGAAATCTGGTATTAAAACCAGTAACCAAAGAATTCTTTCCGCTAACAGAAATGCTACCGCAGGTGTAGTTGAAAAATTCCGACTTCCGACAGAAGTTGAATGGGAATTTGCTGCACTTGGTTTACAAAAAGATAGAGAATACAATATGTATCTCAACAAAAAACCAGTTATTGAAGAGCTGAAAGGCAAAAAAGGTAGAGATCGTGGTATGTATCTTGAAAACTTCAAACAAGGTAGAGGTGATTACTCCGGTGTTGCAGGATGGAAAAATGATGGTTCACCAACTACTTCAGACGTGAAACAATATCCTTCCAACAACTTAGGAATCTACGGAATGTTCGGTAACGTTGCTGAATGGACTGCAGATGTTTACCGTCCGATTATCGATCAGGAAGCTAGCGATTTCAACTATTACAGAGGAAATGTTGCGCAAGAAGTGGTGAGAAATGCTGACGGAACTTATAAGAAAATCGAAGCTCCGGCATTTGATACTTTAGCCGACGGTAGATTAGTTTACAAAGGATTACCTGGACAATATGAGAGAGAAGTTGTTGCGGACAACAGAAATTTTAGAGATGGTGATTTCCAATCTTCATTAGATGCAGGTTACGGAAGAGGAGAAGACAGTACTACCGCAGGATACAATATGTACAACTCCAAACAGAAAAGATTTATTGTTGATGAGCGCGGTAGAGTAGTATTGCAAAAAGACCCAGTATCCAGAACAACTAGAGTGACCAACGAAGTAAGAGTAATCAAAGGTGGTTCTTGGTTAGACGGGGCCTATTGGTTAGATCCAGGTCAAAGAAGATTCCGTGATGAGGCGAAAGCTTTCGGATGGGTTGGTTTCCGTGTAGCACAAGATGCTAAATCTTCCGGGAAAGGTAGAACCAAAAGATAATTAGTATAAAATATTTTCTAAATCCTTCTGTTTTTGCAGAAGGATTTTTTATTTTTGAAAAATGAATGCAGCCTCTTTTTATCCCCTTTATTTGCAAGCAGGAAAAGTAACCATTGATAGTAGAAAAATAGAACCCAATGATATTTTCTTTGCTTTTTCAGGAGAAAATTTCAATGCAGCTACTTTGGCTGAAAAAGCAGCTGATCAAGGAGCGTTAGCAGTAATTTTAGAAGATCAAGCGTTTGAAAATACAGCAAGAAATATCTTTTTTGTTCCTTCTACTTTGGAGTTTTTACAAGAATTGGCAATTCATCATCGGAACCAATTAAAAATCCCAATCATCGCATTGACGGGAAGTAACGGGAAAACAACCACCAAAGAAATCATTCATGCTGTTTTGTCTCAGAAATTCAATGTACAATATACTTTTGGGAACCTTAATAATCATATCGGTGTGCCGCTAACTTTACTTTCCATTAAGCCCGAACATGAAATGGCAGTGGTAGAAATGGGAGCCAATCATCAGAAAGAGATTCAATTGCTTTGTGAAATTGCACAACCCAATTTCGGGTACATCACCAATTTCGGGAAAGCACATCTCGAAGGTTTTGGCGGTTTCGAAGGAGTGATCAAAGGAAAATCAGAATTATATGATTATTTGAAAAATCATTCTCAAACAATTTTGGTCAATGAAAATGATCCAATTCAGGTGGAAAAAACCCATAATTATTCCCCCAAAATTACTTTCGGCAAGGCCAATTCCGATTATCAGTTCGAAGAATTTTCCAATGAAAATTTTGTAGGTTTAAGCTTTAAAAATCAAAAAGCAAAATCCAAACTTACCGGAAATTATAATTTTACCAACTTGTGTGCTGCAGCGAGTTTGGGCTTCCATTTCGGCTTAAATTTTGAACAGATAAAAACCGCGATTGAAAATTACACGCCAACCAATATGCGTTCTCAGGTTTTAGAGAAAAACGGAAAAACTTTTGTGTTGGATACTTACAATGCCAATCCAAGTTCGATGGTGGAATCACTGAAAAACTTCAGTACTTTCGATGGAAGTAAAACCATTATCATCGGTGATATGTTGGAACTCGGCGAAGAATCGGATAACGAACATCAGGCAATAATGTCGTTTGCAGAATCTTTAAATTTCGATGAAATCATTACGGTTGGGAAATATTTTAAAAAGGTCAACACGATTTCCCAATCTTTCATTGATACACAAGAATTAGCAAAATTTTTGGGATCGAATGAAATTCAGTCTAAAAATGTTTTACTAAAAGCATCGCGCGGAATTGCGTTGGAAAAAATTCTGGAATTTATTCGTTAGTGAAGATTCCAGTAATAGTTCAATATTAATTTGATGTTTTGAAACGTCATCGGTAAAACTTGCTGTACAATCTCATCTTTACTTTTCCAGGAAACTTCGGAAATTCCCTCTTCAATTTGTGGTTTCGGCATTTCGTTACCTACGTACTGCATTCTGAACCAATAAGTAGTTTTTAGGATTTTTGTGCCGTTTCTTTCGGTGTAAATGTGAAAAGTATTATTCAGGAATTCCTCCAAAATAAGTTCCGATAATCCAGTTTCTTCCTCTACTTCCCGAAGAGCAGCCTGTTCCAAAGACTCGCCCTTTTCTATTTTTCCCTTTGGTAGATCCCATTTTCCGATGCGGTGAATGAAGAGAATTTCGCCGTTTTTATTGCTTACAACGCCACCGGCAGCTTCTACAACTTTAAACATATGGGTAAAATCTTCCCAGATTTCTTCTATATTTTCGCCATATACGTTAAGTTGCGGGCAAGAAGTATTTTCCAAAAGATCAATCGCAATTTCTAAAGTCGCAAAACCTTCGAAACGCAATTTCTTATCGATATCTTCAGGATATTTACTTAGCATTAATTTTTTTTCATTCACAAAAACTTTATACATTTGCAACCATTTAATCTCACAAAAATATAAAAATGAATTTAGAAGGACGCAAAATTATTGTAAATAAATCCGTGAACGATTTGGTAGGGATGCTTAAAAACCCTGAAGATTATAAAAATCTTATGCCGGAATCGCTTCAAAATTTTGAAGTTAGAGACAACGGGTTCAAATTTGGCTTGAAAGGAATGCCGGAAATTGCGCTGAAAATCGACGAAGTTACCGAAAACCAAGTTTTGCTGTCTTCCGCAAGCTCCAGTTTAGATTTCTTGCTGAAAGGTGCAATGAACGCGGTAAACGAAAACCAAACCGAAGTTCAGCTATTATTTGAAGGTAAATTCAATCCGTTTATTAAAATGATGGTAGAAAAACCACTGCAGAATTTCATCAACACGCTTACCGATAATATCGAAAAGTTGTAAAAGAATATTTTGGTAAAAAAAAGTCCTGAAAATAATACTTTTCAGGGCTTTTTTTATGAATGTGTATTGTTCGCAAAGGCTTCTTCTAAACTTCCGTATTTTCCTTTGAATTCTTCAATTTGAGAATCTTGAATAATATTTCCTTGATGAATGAGAATGACTCTGGAACAAAGCGCTTCCACTTCCTGCATAATGTGCGTCGAAAGAATGACGGTTTTTTGCCGTCCTATTTCCTTAATCACATTGCGGATTTCAATAATTTGGTTGGGATCCAAACCATTGGTTGGTTCATCGAGAATAAGCAAATCCGGTGAGTGCAAAATGGCCTGCGCAAGACCAACTCTTTGTTTGTAACCTTTGGAAAGTTGCGATATTTTTTTTGATTTTTCGGGAGTGATTCCTACCAATTCAATAACTTCATCAACTCTTTCTTTGGGGATTTGATGGATGTCTGCCACGAAATTCAGGTATTCTTTTACATACATTTCCGGATAAAGCGGATTGTTTTCCGGCAAGAAACCCATGTTTTTCTTCGTTGCGGTTTGGCTTTTTGAAACATCATTTCCATTGAACAAAATCTGTCCTTCATCAATTTTTAGAACACCAACAATGGATTTCATCAACGTTGATTTTCCTGCGCCATTAGGTCCCAATAGCCCAATGATTTCGCTGTTTCCGATCTCGAGATTGATGTTGTTTAAAGCAACCTGTTCCCCGAATTTTTTATTTAGGTTAATGATCTGAAGTGACATGAATTTTATTTCTGTTTGTTGCAAATTTAAGCAATGATGAGCAATTGTGGAATTTTATTGATCAGCAAATTCCAAAACAATTGTTTTTAATTCAACTTAAAAAATGATAGGATTTATTTTAAAGGAATCCATTGAAATAACATTTTATTTTTTATATGAAACTCAAAATCTTTTGTAATTTTGCCGAATGGAATTAAGTATAGGAGAAATGCTGATGATCGCTTTGGCGATTGTAGTTTTGTTCGGTCCCGATAAATTACCACAAATAGCTCGCGATTTAGGTCAAGGAGTACGCAAAATGCGTGGTGCAATGGAGGATGTGAAAACCGAGATTTTGAAGGAAACTGATAATCCTGTATCTGAAATTAAAAGAGAAATCGACAAAGTAAAGCAGGCTGCGAAGGATTACAATCCCCTTGCTGATTTGGAAGCCAAAGAAGCACTGGCACAAAGAGATCTTCCCAAAGTGAATCTTGCGGAAAATGATGATCACGAAGGACCGGTAAGCCGATAAAATGCAAGAAATTATTCAGGAAGATAAGGAGCTTTTTTTGTACCTCAATAATTTGGGGAATCAGTCATTCGATCAGTTCTGGATTATGGTTTCGGCGACTTGGATTTGGGTCCCGCTTTATGTTATTTTTCTTTATTTGCTTTACAAGAAATTCGGAACTAGAAATTTGGTTTTCATTCTGATTTTTATTGCTTTAGGAGTCACTGTTTCCGATCAACTTGCTGGGATTTTCAAAACCGGAATTTCAAGACTTAGACCTTGCCATGATCCATCATTAGACGGATTGCTTCGAGAAGTGAAATGTGGCGGACAGTTTGGATTTTATTCCAGCCACGCTTCCAATACGTTTTTCATTGCAACACTGATGAGCATTTTGCTTAGAAAAACACATCGCTATTTGCCCTATTTTTTATTTTTCTGGGCGGCTTTAGTATCATATAGCCGTATTTATTTAGGAGTACATTTTCCGATGGATATTTTCATGGGCGCTTTGATGGGAATTTTCCTAGGTGGTTTCTTTGCAACACTTTCTTTGAAGGTCATTCACAAAAGACAGCAAGAGCATTCTTAATTTTTTTTACTGAAATTTTAATCTAAAACATTCATCGGTCGCATTTTTAAAGCGTTCGCTGAATCTTCCGTTATTCCTTTTCTGCATAGCCGTAAAAATATTATCTTTGCTTCTATGTCACACAACAACGATAAACGACTTTTCCTCATCGATGCGTATGCGATGATTTTTCGTGGGTATTATGCCTTAATCCGTAGTCCACGAATTACAAGCGATGGGAAAGATACTTCAGCTATTTTTGGATTCACCAATTCATTTATTGAGTTAATCCGTCGTGAAAAGCCAACCCATTTGGCGGTGGTTTTTGATGTAGGTGAGGCGAGTGTGAGAACCGCTGATTTTGCCGATTATAAGGCCAACCGAAGCGAAACTCCGGAAGCGATCAAGATTGCAATTCCATACATTCATCGAATTTTGGAGGCGATGCATGTTCCAATTTTAGGGGTTGAAGGTTACGAAGCTGATGATGTGATCGGAACCATCGCCTGCAAAGCAGAAAAGCAAGGTTACACCACTTTTATGGTGACTCCCGATAAGGATTTTGCTCAGTTGGTAACTGATAAAATTAAAATTTATAAACCGGGTTTAAAAGGCGCAGAGTTTGAAATTTTGGGTGTTGAAGAGGTAAAAACAAAATATGAAATAGAAGATCCAAAACAGGTCATCGATTATCTGGCGATGATGGGCGATTCCGTTGATAATATTCCGGGATTGGAAGGTGTTGGAGAGAAAACTGCCAAAAAATTTATTAAAGAATACGGAAGCATCGAAAACTTGCTAGCCAATACTCACGAAATCAAAGGGAAACTTAGAGAAAAAATAGAAGCTAGCGCAGAACGGGGAATTTTATCCAAAAAATTAGCAACCATTATTTGTGACGCTCCAGTTGAATTTGAAGAGGAAAAATATGATCTTGAAATTCCAGATTTTGAAAAAGTAAAGGAAGTTTTCGATGAAATAGAATTCCGAAGACTGTATGAAAATCTTTACCGTGCATTCGCTCCTTCAAAAGATGCTGAAAAAGAATCCGATCCTAATAAAATAAGCCGTTTCGACAAGGTAGAAGATCCAAATAAACCAGTTCAGCTTGATCTTTTTGCTACTTATGAGGAGTTGGATCAGGCGACAAAAACGCAATCCAATATCGCAGAGAGCGATCATTTGTATCAATATATCGACGCTCCGAAAGCGCAGAAAATTTTAGTTCAGAATTTGCTTGCCCAAAAAGCAGTTTCTTTTGATACCGAAACCACTTCTTTGAATGAATTGGAAGCTGAACTGATCGGAATGAGTTTTTCATACAAGAAAGGCCTTGCTTACTACATTCCGCTCTCGGAAAATCGTGAAGAAGCACTTGAAACACTTGAAATTTTCCGACCATTTTTCGAGAAACAAGATATTGTGAAAATAGCGCACAATTTAAAATTCGATTACAAAATCCTGAAGCAATACGGAATTGAAGTTGAAGGTGCAATTTTCGATACCATGATTGCCCATTATCTGTTGAATCCTGATGGAAGACACGGAATGGACTATCTCTCCGAAATTTATCTTCATTATCAACCAATCTCCATTGAAACCCTTATTGGTAAAGGAAAAAAGCAAGGAACTTTACGTTCGGTTTCCATTGAAGAGCAAACCAATTATGCTGCGGAAGATGCTGATGTAACCTGGCAATTGTACGAACTTTTCGCGCCGCAATTAAAAAAAGAGAACCTCGAAGATCTTTTCTTCAAAGTAGAAATGCCTTTGATGAAAGTTCTTGCGAAAATGGAATTGGAAGGAGTATCTTTGGATAAACAATGGCTTGAGCAAGAAAGTAAAGATCTGGAAGATGATCTTCGTAAGCTTGAATTAAAAATATTTGAACTCTCTGGTGAAGAATTTAACATCAATTCACCAAAGCAAATGGGTGAAATCTTGTTTGAAAAGATGCAGCTAGACCCGAAAGCGAAAAAGACGAAAACCGGTCAGTATGCTACTTCAGAAGATGTTTTGCAGAAACTTTCGGCCAAACACGATATCATTAAATACATCCTCGAATACCGAACTTATCAAAAACTGAAATCGACTTACGTAGATGCTTTGCCGTTGCAAATCGATAAAGATGACCATCGGGTGCACACTAATTTTTCGCAAACTACCGCTGCCACTGGTCGTTTGGCTTCTGTGAATCCTAATCTTCAAAATATTCCGATTCGTACCTTGCGCGGTCAGCAAATTCGTGGTGCTTTTGTGGCGGGTGAAGGAAAAAAAATTATCTCAGCCGATTATTCCCAAATTGAATTGCGTTTAATTGCCGAAATTTCCAACGAGGAAAATATGATTTTGGCCTTCCAAAATGGTGAAGATATTCATGCTTCTACAGCTTCCAAATTATTTAATATTCCGCTGGAAGAAGTTACGAAAACTCAGCGCTCTCAGGCGAAAACGGTAAATTTTGGAATTCTTTATGGGCAGGGAGCATTTGCTTTGGCAGAACAAACCGGACTTTCAAGAACCGAAGCAAAACAGATGATCGAGGCCTATTTTGAAACCTATCCGCAACTAAAAAAATACATGGCCGAACAAGTCAAAAAAGCACAGAGTTTAGGTTATGTGGAAACTATTTTACATCGAAAACGTCATTTGAAAGATATCAATTCTGCCAATTTTGTGGTGAGAGCTCATGCGGAAAGAAACGCGGTGAATGCCCCAATCCAAGGGAGCGCAGCTGATGTGATAAAACTGGCAATGATCAAAATCGATGAAAAACTAGAAGAACAAGATTTAAAAACCAAAATGTTGCTACAGGTTCATGACGAACTATTATTTGAATCTCCGATTGAGGAAGTAGAAACCGCCAAAACTTTAATTAAAACCGAAATGGAATCTGCGTTTGAAACCAAAGTTCCGTTGCTGGTAGAAGTTGGTGTGGGAAATAATTGGTTGGAAGCGCATTAGAATATAAAAACACCTATTTTCTTCAACCAATGAAGTTTTTCAAATTGAAGACAATCAAAAATTTATTATCACGCAATCAATTGTCCGATACTAAACCCAAGATGAATCCACACTGAAAAAACGATGGAAGGTTTTCTATCGCATCAAGAAAATGCAGACAAATCACAGGATTGGTCTCGAAAGTGACGATTAAAGAATGGCACGACCTATTAATGTTATCGATGAAGTTTCTCATTATCATTCCCGCCCATAACGAGGAAAAAAACATACTTTTTTGTTTAGAATCGCTGAATAATCAGACTTTTCAAGATTTTAAATGCGTGATTGTGAACGATGGTTCAACGGATAAAACTCAAGAAATCGCTGAGCAATTTGTTGAAAAAAATCCTAGATTTGAAGTCTTTAATTTAAAAGAATCAGAATATTCACCCGGCGCAAAAGTGGTTCGCACTTTCAACAAAGGTTTGGAACGGATTGATTTTGAGGGTTTTAATGTAGTCTGTAAATTTGATGCGGATATTATTTTTCCTGAAAATTATCTCGAAAAAGTGAATGAAATTTATGAGAAAAATCCAAAAGCTGGGATGGTATCGGGAATTGTTAAAATCAAAAAAAATGCCTTTGAGAAAGATCTTGCATTTAATTTTTCTGATGAAAAAGGTCAATGGACTTTCGAAAATATTTCTTCTAAAAACCACGTTCGCGGGCCGATAAAATCGTACAGAAAACAATGTTTTCTGGACATGAAGGGTTTGCGACCAGTGTTGGGTTGGGACAATATCGATGTGATGTTGGCTAAAAAACACGGTTGGGAAGTGATCACCATCAAAGATCTATGGGTAAAACATCTTCGTCCGACTGCTTATAAATACAAAAATCACAAGGCAGAGAAATTAGGAGAATATTTCTACAATATCGGTTTGAGTTTACCTTTAATGCTGATTTCTTCAGGAAAATCTTCCCTGAAAAATAGCTCTTTTTCGGAATTCTTCATCACTTTGAAATCTTTTTTAAAACAAAATCACGCAAGCGCTCTTTCGAAAGAAGAAATTCGATATATCCGGAATTTACGGTGGAGTCAGATATTTAATAAAAATTTTTAACCACATAGTTTCATTATGGTCACGAAAAAATATTTGGATAATTTGACATACGAGATCATTGGAAGTGCTATTGAGGTCCATAAAACGATGGGCAGAGGTCTCTTAGAAAGCGTATATCACGAGTGTTTAAAAGAAGAGTTAAGACATAGGAAAATAAATTTTCTATCAGAGCTAAAACTCCCGGTGATCTATAAGAAGAAATTACTTAATGTTGATTTTCGTTGCGATTTATTCGTCGAAAATAGTATTGTAGTAGAGCTAAAAAGTGTGCACGAATTAATTCCGATCCACGAAGCACAACTTTTGACCTATATGAAACTATTAAAATGTCCGAAGGGCATTCTAATTAATTTTAATTCTTCTAATATTTTTAGAGAAGGTCAAAAGACCTTTGTTAACGAATATTTCAGTGGTTTGCAAAACGAATAAACCTATAAATCTATGTGGTTAATTACCAAGTAATAACAGTCGAATCATGAAAAGTATAATTGCAATTCTTTTATTTTTTTACGGGATGTTATCCGCGCAAAAAAACGCCGATCTTATCATTACGAATGCGAAAATTTATACAGTGAACCAGAATTTCGATGTAGCGGAATCGATGGCGGTTACCAATGGAAAAATTTTAGCAGTCGGTAAAAGCAAGGATATATTAAAAAAATATCAATCTCAAAATATCCAAAATCTTCAAGGTAAATCCATTTTTCCGGGGTTTATCGATGCGCATTGCCATTTCACAGGTTATGCAACCGATCAATGGAAATGCGAATTGTGGGGTACAAAATCTTGGGAAGAGATCATTGACAAACTCACCGATTATTCCCAAAATGCGCCTATGGAATGGTTGTATGGAAGAAGTTGGGATCAAAATGATTGGCCGGTAAAAGAGTTTCCGAACAAAGGGAAACTCGATGAATTGTTCCCGAATCGTCCGGTATATCTGAAACGAGTGGATGGACATGCAGCGATTGCTAACCAAAAAGCGCTTGATATTGCCGGAATTACAGTGAATTCTAAAATAAATGGCGGCGAAATAGAAGTGAAAAATGGTAAACTCACTGGAATTCTCGTCGATAATGCCATGCTTTTGGTGGAAAAATTTATTCCTGAAATCAGTGATGAAATGGCTATTCGATATTTTCAGGATTTGCAGAAAACCTGTTTTTCTTACGGACTTACATCGCTTCACGATTGCGGAATTTCTGCACATACTTTTTCGCTTTTAGAAAAAGCACAAGATCAAAAGGTGTTGGATATGAAGATTTTCGCTTTGCTAGCAGACAATCCTGCAACGTATGATGAATGGATTAAAAAAGGTCGGTTTACCAAAGGAAATATCACGTTTGGCGGCTACAAAGTGTATTCCGACGGTGCGCTTGGCTCGCGTGGAGCATGTTTGATTCACGATTATTCTGATAAAGAAGGCTGGAAAGGTTTTTTGTTGAGCGATCAAAAACATTTTGAAACTTTAGCTAAAAAACTAAAAGATAGTGATTTGCAAATGTGCACCCACGCAATTGGCGATTCTGCAAACCGCACGATTTTAAAAATTTATGGAGATGTTTTAGGCATTAAAAACGACCGAAGATGGCGCATCGAACATGCCCAAATTGTCGATAAAAATGACTTCGATTTGTTCGGTAAGTATTCCATTATTCCTTCAGTTCAACCTACTCATGCGACTTCGGATATGTATTGGGCGGAAGAAAGATTAGGAAAGGATCGTTTGAAATACTCTTATGCCTACGAAGATTTGCTGAATCAGAATGGTTGGCTTCCTTTGGGAACCGATTTTCCGGTAGAAGAAATCAATCCGATAAAAACATTTTTTGCGGCAGTTGCCAGAAAAGATAATAAAAATTTTCCGGCAAATGGTTTCCAGAAAGAAAATGCATTAACCAGAGAACAGGCGTTGCGCGGAATGACGATTTGGGCGGCCAAATCTGCTTTCCAAGAAAAGGAACTGGGAAGTTTGGAAGTGGGGAAATCTGCGGATTTTGTAGTTCTGAATCAGGATTTGATGAGTGTTGATGAAAATAAAATCTTAGAAACCAAGGTTTTGGAGACTTACAGTTCAGGCAAAAAAGTGCATTAATTTTGAAGAAAATCGCTTACATCGAACTGGATACGCATGCAGAAATCGCTGCAAATTTTATGGAATTAATGAATGATTCCCGCGAGTTTTCTGTGGATTATTATTTCAGTGAAAAGATTGCAAAACAAATCAACCGAACCGGTGAAAGCATTTTTGTAACTAAAAGTTCTGAAATTTTCAACCTGTTGAAAGATAAGGATTATGAACTCGTCATCCTCGGAACTGTTCACCGGTATTTCGATACATTTTTAGAAATTACGGAACATTTTAATACATCGGTGATTGTTCATAATTTAAATTTCACAAAGATATCCAGGTTTCAACTTCTGAAAAATATCTTTAAAAATGATTTCAAGTACCGTTTAAAACTTTTGGCAAAAGAAGGTTTGCTTTCTGCTCCAAAAGTTTTCGAAAAAGCAAGCAATCTTTTGGTTTTAGATGAAAGTTTAATTAAAAAAAATCCGGATTTAAGCCTCAAATTCCTGCCGGTTTTTTATTTGCTTAAGTACGAAAAACCACGGAAATCAATTATTACGATCGTGATTCCCGGCGCGGTTTCTCAGCAAAGACGGGATTACCTGCATGTTTTAAACTCCTTAAAAAATTTTCAGCGACAAAGTCATTATCAGTTTGTTTTTCTGGGAAAAGCTTTGGGTAATGAACTATCATGGATAAAGAAATTTGAAAAAAGCAAATCACAGAATATTTCGGTGAAGTATTTTACGGAGAAAGTTCCGCAACAGATTTTCGATGAATTTATGATGCGAGCCGATATTTTATGGTGTCCGATCCGAGATCAAACTGAATTTTTCAGCAATACAGAATACTACGGAATTACCAAGATGAGCGGAAACATTGGTGATGCCATTAAATATGGAAAAATATCGATTTTTCCGGAAAATTATCCGAATTCTCATCCATTTATTATTCCTGAAAACAAGGATTTAGAGGAACAAATTTTCACTTATCAAAAATTAATGAATTATGATTTTGAAGAAAATTTTGCTCGTGAGAAAGTGCGGAAAAATTTAGAACAAAAACTTCTGAAGCTTCTTTAAAACTTAAAAATACTTCCAAGAAATTTTTTGTTGATATAGTCTTCCAATGGAAAAATTTTCAAGAAATAATTCCCGATAAAAAACAATATCAAAAGAATGGAAGGTTTGTAAATTAAATTCACAAAACTGCTTTTGAAATCGGGCAGAATGATGGCGACTGTAATTCCTAAAGTCCCGATGATTAGGGCATAAATCATTTCGATAGTCAATGGAAAAACTCCAAATTTGATGTAATTGAAAATAATTTTGGCAGTGTTGAAAAGCGTTAAAGAAATTGAAGTGGCAATCGCTACACCGAAAAGTTCAAGATTAGTGTTTGTAAGAAAATAAATATTCAGCAAAACTGTTGTCACCGCTAAAAACAGCATCACGACAATATTAAATCGGTAATATTTCGAGAGTGAAATAATATGTCCGTTGAACCCAGTCGCCAAATCGAAAAGCATTGCAAAACCGAGTACCCAAATTACAGGTTCCGATTTTCGCAAAAGCTCGCCATTCTTAATGAAATGCGTCAGATACGGGAAACCTACCAACACGCAGGAAAGCAAAACCAAACCTAAGAAAAATAAAATGAGAGAGGATTTTTTGTGCAAACGATCGAGTTCTTCGTAATCGTTTTCTGCGAGATGTTTATTGATAATCGGCGCAGAAATACTGTACAATCCCATTGCCGGAACCGTAATTAGGGAAATGATGGAGTAGAGCGTGTTGTACACTCCGTTTGGCTCGAAACCAAGAAATTCACCGATCATCACACTGTCGATTCTCACCGCGATAAAATTCCCGATATTTCCCAAAAACCCGTAGAAACTATAGTTCAGCACTTCTTTCCAGAGATTGTCTTTTTTGATATACCCGGTGGAAAAATCAGGTTTCAGTTTTTCGAGTCGGTTGGTGTAGTAAATATAACCGAAAAGCCCTAAAATAAAAATTCCTATAAAAAAAAGATAGGCCGCTTTTTCAGGAAAACCAATAAAAAAGAAAAGGCAAAAAGCTCCCAAATTAGCAATCTTCGGTAATAAATTTTCAAAAATATTCGGAACTACGATTCGCTTGAAATTCGAAAGATATTTGTTGAAGACCGCACTGAAAGCAAGCACCAGAATCAGCGGTAAAATAAGGCGTTTCATTTGCCACATCTCGGTTTGCTGAAGTTTTGGAAACAGCAGATTCAAGGTGAAATAACCGATAAGAAAAATGATGAAATTCAGCAAAATTCCCAATAAAGAAAGCGAAAGGAAATTTTGGTGTTTTCCGTCTTGATGCGTTTGGTTGAAAAATTTAACATTAGAAAAAGACAATCCAAAAACTACTACCGGAAGCAGCATTTCGGCTGTTGGAAGTACATAGCGAAGTTTTCCGTAGAATTCCATGTCGTGAGGAAACACGAAAATTGCCGAAAAAGTTCCGAGCAAAAATCCGAGATATCCAACCACGGAATATTTAAATCCCTGTCGCGCAACTACACTCATATTTTGTCGGTTTTCTGGGATTTAGGAATGAAAATCATGTTGTTGATGTAAGCTTGTTTTGTCCCAACGGTGCGGTCAGAATTTTCGAAAATTATTTTTTCATCGAGTTTTTCTAAATTAAATGTTTTTCGATTGAGGAAGAAAGTTTGATATCCCCAATTTTCAATTTCTGAAATCAGCTGATAGAGCGGTTCCGAGTGATGTCTTTGCTCAATTTCGACCATCATGGTTGGTTGGAATTTTTCGATCACGGCTTTTGCACCGCGCAAAGTTTGCATTTCATTCCCTTCAACATCAATTTTAATGAAATCAATTTTTTTTAATTTTTCCTGCTCAGCCCAATCGTCCAGTTTCATCACTTTCACTTGTTGCAAGACATGTTTGGTTTCATCTATTTCCCGATAATCCAATTGTAAGGTTCCGCGGGTACTATATTTTTTTCCTTTAATAATGGGGACTTTAAATGTTGCGATTTCATTTTTATCGGAAAGAGCCAAAGGAAAAATATTCGCTTTGGGAAAAATTCGTTTAAGTCGTAAATGTAATTCTTTGTTAGGTTCAAAGGCAAAGATATTTTTGGGAGATAGTTTGTTTTCCAGTTGAAAAATAAAACTTCCCGCATTGGCTCCGATATCCAAAAAAACTGCATCTCTATTTAAATAATCCTTTATCCAAAGTAATTCCGGTTCGATATTTCTCTCCGAAAAATTTTCCCAAGTGATATTTTTTAAATTTTTAAAATATCTTTTCTTGTAAAATTGGGGAGCAACAAATTGTAAATTTTCGGCAATTCTTTGGTATAAAGACATACTTTTTTCCTTTGAGGGACACAAAGATAGAAAAATATGTTAAATAAATGTTAAAATAATAAGGAAAGATGAAATAGGTTTTCCTAAAGCGTAGTAATCCTTATCTTTAACAATCAAATAATCTTTATGAAAAAATTCTTTATTCTCGCTGGTTTTTCAGCGCTTATTTCTTGCGGTTCTGTTAATCATTCTCCAAAACAAAATTTTACTTGGGAAGGTGCGAATATCTATTTTTTGCTGACTGATCGTTTCAAAAATGGGGATGCTTCAAATGATGTAAATTTTGAACGAAAAGAAAAAGCAGCTGTCTTGCGTGGCTTTGAAGGTGGAGATTTAAGAGGGATTATTCAGAAAATTGATGACAACTATTTTACCGATTTGGGAATCAATGCGATTTGGATGACGCCGATTGTTGAGCAAATCCACGGCGCAACCGACGAAGGTACCGGCAAAACCTATGCTTTCCACGGATATTGGGCGAAAGATTGGACCAATCTTGATCCGAATTTTGGAACAAAAGAAGAGCTGAAAGAATTGGTTGAAAAAGCTCATGCAAAAGGAATTCGTGTAGTTTTGGATGCAGTGGTCAATCATACCGGTCCGGTTACGGCTATTGATCCGGTTTTCCCGAATTCCTGGGTTCGCACTTCCCCGCAATGTACTTATAACGGCTACCAAAATACCACTGCGTGTACTTTGGTTGCCAATCTTCCGGATGTTCTGACAGAATCCAATCTTCCCGCTGAGCTTCCTGAAATGTTGATTGAGAAGTGGAAGAAAGAAGGTAGATATGAAACGGAAATGAAATCTTTGATCGATTTCTTCGCAAGAACCGGTTATCCGAAAGCGCCAAAATATTATATAATGAAATGGCTTGCGGATTATGTTGAAGAGTTTGGAATTGACGGATATCGTGTGGATACAGTGAAACATACGAATGAAGATGTGTGGAAAGATTTCCAGAAAATTTGTCAGGAAGCTTTCGATATTTATAAAAGGAATAATCCATCGAAAGTACTTGATAATAACCTGTTCTTCACCGTTGGCGAGATTTACGGTTATGGGATTTCCCAGAAACAGCTTTACGATTTTGGTGATAAAAAAGTAAACTATTACCAAAACGGTTTCAAATCTTTAATAAATTTTGATTTTAAAGGTGACGCAAATAAATCTTATGAAGAACTGTTTTCAAATTATTCAAAACTTCTGCACAGCGATCTGAACGGAAAAACTGTGATGAATTATCTTACTTCACATGACGACGGTTCTCCTTTTGATAAAGAAAGAAAAAAAACTTTTGAGGCCGGAACCAAACTTTTGCTCGCGCCGGGAATTTCACAAGTTTATTATGGCGACGAATCTGCGCGCAATTTAACGATTGAAGGCGCAACAGGCGATGCAACGCTTCGCAGCAATATGAATTGGAACGATCTTGCAGTAAGTGCATCGACGAACAATTTATTAAAACATTACCAAAAATTAGGAAAATTCCGTGCAAATCATCCTGCCGTTGGAGCGGGAGTTCATCAGATGATTTCATCAAATCCGTATTGGTTTACAAGGACTTATAATAATGATAAAATTTTAATAGGTTTAGACTTAAAATCCGGAACTCAAGAAATTTCAGTGAACGAAATTTTTGAAAATGGAACAAAACTCCGTGATGCTTATTCGGGATTAGTTATAACAGTAAAAAACGGGAAAGCCATTATTGATACTAACCAATCGATTGTTTTATTCGAGAAAATTTAGAAAACAATGAAAAAGATATTTAGCTTTCTCATACTTTTTATTGTCTGTTCAATCTTTGCGCAAAAAGTTCCCCAAGTCAATAAAACGGAATTTTCAAAAGAAGCCTTGGATCAGAAAATTACTTCGCAAAATGGCAAAAAACTTTCGGTATCTGAAGTTTTAAAAATGCATGAAGGCAAAGTTTTAATTATCGATTTCTGGGCAAGCTGGTGCCGCGACTGTATTCTTGCATTACCTTCTACTAAAGAACTGAAAGAGAAAAACCCTGAAATTGAATTTGTTTATTTTTCACTGGACCGCTCGCACGAGCAGTGGAAAAAAGGTTTGGAAAAATACCAGATTGCTGAAAATGAAAATTACTGGTTTGATGAAGGTTGGAAAAATAATTTCAATAATTATATCGATCTGAACTGGGTGCCAAGGTTTATTATTGTAGACCAGAAAGGCGGAATCGCAAAATATTATGCAATAAGTCCCGCCGATCCCGAAATGCAGAAAACGATCGATCAACTGAAAAACAAAAGTCTTTAGAAAAAATATTTAAAGGAAAGGCGCACTCAGAAAATCATTGAGTGGTTTCATCGATTGGAAAATCTTTGCCATGTTTTTCGTGGCATTTTCCTCCATCAAAGCGTCATCGGAAATCGGATGAACGACAATAAAGTTTTTTAATTTTAAGAATTCTGCCATTGGATCGTCTTTGTCGAAACCATTAGGGACTCTTTGCAGCTTACCTTCAACACTCATTCCGCGGAAATTATTACGGAAATCGTCTTGTTGTAGAATTTCTTGAAATCCTTTGGCGTTCATCGAAATTTCTTTGCGTATTTCTTTTAAAACAGAAGGTTCCGGCTGGTAAACTCCTCCTGCGAGAAAAGATTTTCCAGGTTCGATATGCAGGTAATATCCGGAAATTTTATTGCCTTTTCCCATTCCCAAACCTGCGCCGAAGTTGGTTTTATGGGGCGATTTATCTTTTGAAAAACGCACATCACGATAAATACGGTAGAGCGATTTCTTGGCATCAATTTTCATGATTTCTTCATCAAAAGCTCCAATTTTTTCAATTAAATTTTCTACCATATTTAAGACATTTTGATGAGCAGAGATATATTGGTCTTTATTTTCTGCAAACCATTCGCGATTATTGTTTTTTGAAAGATTTTTAAGAAAATGGAGTGTTGATGCTTCTATTTTAGAGGACATATTGCTTAGATTTAAGTCCAAATTTACTGAAAAATTGGAGTTGTACGGTGATTAACGTATTCTTTAAGATAAATTTAATAAAACAATGTAATTTTTATCAATTCAAAAAAACGTATATTTGCAAAATATTTAATATAATTAATGAATTTATTTACAGAAACCAGCCTAAGTCCAGAAATTCTAAAGGCAGTTGGTGAATTAGGGTTTACAAGCCCAACAGAAATCCAAAAACAGACCATTCCTTTTATCTCTACAGATATACGCGACATGATCGCACTAGCGCAGACAGGGACGGGCAAAACAGCAGCATTTTCGCTTCCGATTTTGGATATGATTGACGAGGGTAGTCGCAAAATCCAATTTTTGGTGCTTTGTCCGACAAGAGAGCTGTGTCTTCAGATTACGAAAGACATTAAAAATTATTCCAAATATTTGCCAAACATCAAAACTACAGCGGTTTATGGTGGTAGCAGCATTATGGATCAAATCCGATCGCTTCGTGAAAAACCACAAATTATTGTGGGAACTCCGGGCCGTGTGATCGATTTAATTAACAGAAAAGCATTGGATTTTTCGGAAATTCAATGGCTGGTTTTAGATGAAGCTGACGAGATGCTTTCAATGGGTTTCAAAGATGATTTGGAAACTATTTTCAATGAAACTCCGGAAACGAAACAAACTTATTTATTCTCTGCAACTATGAATAAAGAAGTGGAAAGAATTTCCAAGAATTATTTAACTTCTCCTCACCGTATTTCCGTAGGATCAATTAACGAGGTGAAGAAAAATATCAAACATGAATATTATGTGGTGGGTTACCGCCATAAAAAAGAGGCGTTGAAAAGATTAATTGACGCTAATCCCAACCAATATTCCATTATTTTCTGCCGTACCCGTATGGAAACCCAGGAAGTAGCAGACTTCTTGATGCAAAACGGATATGCTGCTGATGCACTTCACGGCGATTTATCCCAGGCACAGCGAGATACGGTAATGAAAAAGTTCCGACTAAAAAATATTGATATTTTGGTGGCGACAGATGTTGCTGCACGTGGATTGGATGTAAATTCATTGACGCACGTTATTCATTATTCCTTGCCGGATGATCCGGAAGTTTTCGTTCACAGAAGTGGTAGAACAGGTAGAGCAGGGAAAGACGGAATTTCAATGGCTTTGATTAAACCTGAAGAATCCAGAAAATTAAAACAAATAAAATCTTCAACAAAAATTGATATCGTTGAGAAAAAAATTCCAACCGGAGAAGCGATTATTAAAGCTCAGGTGGGTGGAGTTTTCGAGAAATTATTCACCGAACATGAGGAGTTTTTCACTTTTGATGATGCTTTAATCCCAGATTTATCGGAATTTTCTAAAGAAGAGTTGGTTCACAAATTATTGCAATTGCAATTGAGAGATTTGGCCTTGTTCTACAAAGACAAGAACGATTTGGCAGATCAAAAATTCAATAGTGACGACCGCGGAGAAAGAGGAGGAAGAGATCGAGACAGGGGAAGAGACAGAGATCGTGGAAGAGACAGAGGTGATCGAAGAGATAATTACCGGGATGGTGGAAGAGACCGCGACAGAAAGCCAAGAAAAAACAATGGCGATATGGTGAGATTCTTCTTCAATCTTGGTAAAAAAGACCAATTGAAAAAAATGGATATGCTGGAAATTATCAACAAATCTACCGCGAAATCTAAAAAAAGACCAGATATCGGAGACATTGAAATTCTTGAAAAATTCTCATTCTTTGAGGTAGAAAAATCTTTTAAAGACGAAGTTTTGAAAGGTCTGCAAACTCAGAAATTCAAAGGAAAAGAAATGAGAGCAGAAGTGGCGAACTAATCCCCGCTGAAATTGACAAACTAAGCAGTTCTGTAGAAAAAAACAGAGCTGCTTTTTTTGTAATATGTGGAAAGGTTTTTTTTTAATGTTAATAAAACTTAATATTAAAATCACGCAGTTAAAACGCTTTTTCGGAAATTTGCACCACTAATTTTAAATGATAAAAAATGGGAATCGGAAATATCTTTAAAGCATTCCAACCAAAAGACAAAGTGTTTTTTGTACTCTTCGAAAAAGTTGCGACAACGCTTACTGAAATGTCCAAAGAGTTTCATGAAGGATTGATGGATTTTGACATCAATGATGATACAATGCTACAAAATATGAGCGATTATGAGCATAAATTGGACGATCTTACTCACGAGATTTTTGTTCAGCTAGGAGAAAATTTTATCACTCCATTTGATCGTGAAGACATCAACTATCTAGCAAGTGGATTGGACGATATCGCGGATTATATGTATGCTTCTGCAAAATATATTTATTTATACAAAACACCTCTAGATCCTGCATACACAGAGTTTTCATTGTTGATCTATAAGTCTTGCGTTGAGATTCAAACAGCAATGAGCAACCTTAAAGATTTTAAAAATCCTAAAGGAGTTAAAGAGTCTTGTATTAAAATCAATTCTTACGAAAATATTGCTGATGATGTTTTAAGCCAAGCCATCGTAAAGCTTTTTGAATCAAACGATCCGATTAATGTGATCAAAATAAAATCAGTTCTTGAATATTTGGAAACGGTAACCGACAAAGCAGAAGATGTTGCCAACACCATGGACAGTATCGTGATTAAATATGCGTAACCAGATCCTTTAACATTAAAAATAAAGAATGGATTTACCGATATTATTAATTATAATCATCATTTTAGCATTAATTTTTGATTATATCAACGGATTTCATGATGCAGCAAATTCCATTGCGACCATTGTTTCCACTAAAGTTTTAACGCCTTTTCAAGCAGTATTATGGGCAGCAGTGTGGAATTTCGCGGCTTTCTTTGTGGCGATGTACATCATCGGCGAATTTAAGATCGGAAACACAATTGCCAAATCTGTTAATGAAAATTTTATAAACCTTGATGTCATTTTAGCAGGATTAATTGCTGCAATCGCATGGAATCTACTAACCTGGTGGTTTGGGATTCCTTCCTCTTCCTCCCATACATTAATTGGTGGTTTTTTGGGAGCTGCACTGATGTTTGCCCTGGTTTCCGACTATCAAGCAATCGCTTTGGAGCAACCGAATTTATCCTTTTTAGATACCGTTTGGCTTGCCTTTAAGAAGTTGTTTACCCAAAACGTAGTGAAATATGATAAAGTAATTCCAATTATCCTTTTTATATTTCTTGCGCCTATAATTGGATCGATCATTTCCATCATCATCACCTTGATTATTGTAAATATTGCAAAAAAAACCAATCCTAGAAAAGCGGATAACATCTTCAAAAAACTGCAGCTGGTATCATCGGCATTGTTTAGTTTAGGTCACGGAACCAACGATGCGCAAAAAGTAATGGGTATTATTGGTGCCGCGGTGATTTATTATCATGTTCAAATGCTGCAGGATCCCGTTTACCTGGCCATGGATGGAGCGCATCAGTTTACTTATTTCGTAGAGCATTACTATTGGGTTCCCATCACCTCGTTCCTTATGATTGCCCTCGGAACTATGAGTGGCGGCTGGAAAATCGTAAAAACCATGGGTACCAGAATTACTAAAGTTACTCCATTGGAAGGTGTTGCAGCGGAAACAGCAGGAGCCTTCACTCTTTTCCTTACAGAGCATTTTGGGATTCCGGTTTCTACAACCCACACTGTTACCGGTGCGATTATTGGGGTAGGATTAACTAAACGTATTTCCGCAGTTAGATGGGGAATTACTGTAAGCTTGCTATGGGCATGGATATTAACGATTCCAATCTCAGCAATTGTTGCAGGTATTACTTACCTACTTATTATTGCTGTCCGATAAGGTTTCTTAATCTTTAAATATTTAAAATCACTTTTTATAAAAGTGGTTTTTTTTTATCAACTATTTAGAAACAAAAAGTTTTTAAAATTGTAAATTTGTAAAAACATCAATTTTATGCAATTTTTAGATAAATATCAGGAAATCGTAGCCAAGGCTGTGGAAAAATATGTCTTTAAAGACAAACCTACGGAACTTTATGAACCAATGAATTATATTATTTCTCACGGTGGTAAAAGACTTCGCCCGATTATGGTACTTATGGCCAATGATCTTTTTGGCGGAGATCTTCAAAAAGCGATAAAACCGGCCTTAGCGATTGAGTTTTTCCACAACTTCACACTGATTCATGATGATATTATGGATGAGGCGCCACTTCGAAGAAACCAGCCAACCATCCATACTTTGCACGGTATTAATGCAGGAATTCTTTCCGGTGACGCGCTTTTGTTAAAATCTTACAAATTTTTTGAAGATCTGGAACCGGAATTGTTCAAAGCTTGTATCCGTGTCTTCACTCATACTGGACTGTTGCTGTGCGAAGGACAACAATATGATATTAATTTTGAGACCTTACCCGATGTAACTTTCAACGATTATATCCGAATGATTACCTATAAAACAGGAGTTCTAAGTGCATCTTCTTTTGAAATTGGAGCTTTAATTGCCGGCGCAGATTTCAAAGATGCAAAAGCAATTTTTAATTTTGGTAAAAACGTAGGAATTGCTTTCCAAATTATGGATGATTACCTAGATGTATTCGGAAATCAGGAACAATTTGGTAAAAAACATGCAGGTGATATTTACGAAAACAAGAAAACCGTGCTATATCTTCTCGCAAAAGAAAATGCAACCGACGAAGAACGAAAAGAGTTGGATTATTGGTACTCCAAAAAAACCGATAATGTAGATAAAATTTACAGCGTAGAAAAGATTTTCCGACGTACGAAAGTTGATGAAAAAACACTTCTTCTCATCCAAAAATATAATGAAATTGCTCAGGATTATTTGAAAAAAATCGACGTTCCGGATGAGAAAAAGAAACCGTTTATCGAGTTGGCCAATTATCTTTTAAGAAGAGAATCTTAAATTCGCAAACTTTCAAATTGAAAAAATGAAATTCCGAACCGAAGTAGAAATTCCTGCTTTCCCAAAAAAAATAGAAACCCAAGACCGAATTTTTTCCATAGGATCTTGTTTCGCAACCGAAATGTCCGATCTGCTGGCAAATGCTCAAATGCAAGTTCTCAACAATCCATTTGGAACCGTTTTTAATCCTTTTTCCATTAATCAGGCATTGAAAAAACTGCACGATGCTGAGTTTTATACCGAAGAAGATTTAATAAAGTACAACGATGAAATGATTTCTCTGGATCATCACAGCAGCTTCAATTCCAGGTTTGTGCATCAGATTTTAGAGAAAATCAATCACCATATCGAACTTGGAAACCGTTTTCTGCAAACCACCAATTGGGTGATAATTACCTATGGAACTTCATTTATTTATGAATTTTTGCCAAAGAAAAAATTAGTTGCAAACTGCCATAAAATTCCCGGAAAATTCTTCCAAAAAAGGATGTTGACCCATCTGGAAATCACCGATTCCATTTATGAAACAGTGACTACTTTGAAGGATATTTGCAAAGACGATGTTCAGATTTTGGTCACGGTTTCACCAGTTCGTCATACCAAAGACGGAATGGTGGAAAATAATTGGAGCAAATCCAAACTGATCACCGCAATTCACGAGATTTTGCCACAGTTTGAGAATTGCCATTACCTGCCGATTTACGAAATTGTAATGGACGATTTGCGCGATTATCGATTCTATAAGGAAGATTTGATTCATCCGAATAAACAAGCGGTGCAATACATCTGGGAGAAATTCGGTAACGCCTATTTTTCCGAAACAACGAAAGAATTTGTAGAAGAAAATTTCAAGATTGCGAAAGCATTGGCGCACAAAACTTCCGATGAAAAAAGCCCGAAATATCAGGAGTTTTTAGAAAATATTAAAGAAAAAATCGCCCTTCAGCAAGCTAAAGTAAAACACAAAATATTTTAAATTATTGGGGCAGCTTTTTCCGCCTTCCACTCCCGCTTTTTTTTTCCGCTTCGCTACACAAAAAGAGCTCCGTTCAAGTCGGGCTGCGAATAAGAAATATAAACAAAAATGATCGATACCCACACCCATTTATACTCCGAAGAATTTGATCAAGATAGAAAAGAAACCATTGAAAGAGCCTTGAATAAAGGAGTTTCTAAGTTTTTTCTTCCCGCAATAGATTCTGAAACTCATGAAAAAATGTTGGCTTTGGAAAGCGAATTCCCTAACCAAATCTATTCCATGATGGGAATTCATCCCTGTTATGTAAAACCGGAAACGTGGGAAAACGAATTGATTATTATTGAAAATTACCTCAATCAAAGGCATTTTCCGGCAATAGGAGAAATAGGAATCGATTTACATTGGGACAAAACTACTTTGGATATCCAAATAAAAGCTTTCGAGAAGCAAATCGACTGGGCAATCGAAAGAGATTTACCAATTGTAATTCATACCAGAGAAAGCTTCAACGAAACATTTGAAGTTTTAGAAAGAAAAAAACATCCGAAACTCCGTGGGATTTTCCATTGTTTCTCGGGTAATCTGGAGCAAGCGAAACACGCCATCGATTTGAATTTCATTCTGGGAATTGGTGGAGTAGTCACTTTCAAAAACGGGAAAATCGATCAGTTTTTAAATGAAATTCCGCTAGAAAAAATTGTTTTAGAAACCGATTCACCGTATCTCGCGCCAGTTCCACATCGTGGGAAAAGAAACGAAAGTGGATATCTCGATTTGGTTGCAGGGAAATTGGTCGATGTTTACGGAAAAGACTTCGCTGAAATCGACAGCATTACCACAGAAAATGCACTGCAAATTTTTAAAATTTAAACATAAAAATACTGCGAATTAAAGAATAATTAATATCCTTTAATTCGCGGTTTGTCTTGCTTAAAAGCCTTATTTTTTGCGCGAGAAATTACTTTTATTTTTCGGTTTTTTGTAACCGATGTTTTCTTTGCTTTGTGGCTTTGGTCTTGGGGTGAATGGTTTATTGTTCGAATCTCTTTTCTGCGGAACCAGATTATCGGTATGAAACGGATGATCGGTTTCTACTGGGATCTTCTTGCCAATAAGTTTCTCTGTATTTTTTAGATTCACCAAATCCAATCCATCTACAAACGAGATCGATTTTCCTTCCACGCCGGCTCTTCCTGTTCTGCCGATTCGGTGAACATAAGTTTCCGAGACATCAGAAAGCTCGAAATTTACGACATATTTCAGTTCATCAATATCAATTCCTCTAGCGGCGATATCAGTAGCAACCAAAATTCTGGTCTTTCCGGATTTGAAATTGGTGAGTGCGTTTTGTCTTTGGTTCTGCGATTTATTGCCGTGAATGGCTTCCGCAGAAATCTTTTGAGACTGCAATTTTCTGGCAATTTTATCAGCGCCGTGTTTGGTTCTGGAAAATACCAAAACCGAATCGGAAATATCTTGCTGAAGGATATGAGTAAGCAAATCCAGTTTGTTATCTTTTTCAACAAAATAAACTTTCTGCTGGATGGTATCTGCAGTTGCGGAAACCGGTGCTACCGATACTTTCACAGGATTGCTAAGCATGGAATTTGCCAAGGTTTTAATCTCATCCGGAAACGTTGCCGAAAAGAACAAAGTTTGTCTTTTTTGCGGTAAAAGTTTCACAATTCTTTTTACATCGTGTACAAAACCCATGTCCAGCATTCGGTCGGCTTCATCTAATACAAAGATTTCGAGATTTTTCAGAGAGATGATTCCTTGAGCAATAAAATCTAAAAGTCTTCCCGGTGTTGCTACCAAAATATCCACTCCTTTTTTTAGAGCGGCTTCTTGAGCTCCTTGCTTTACGCCACCGAAAACGACAAGATTTCTCAACTTCAAATGTCTTCCGTAAGCGTTAAAACTTTCTTCGATTTGAATGGCCAACTCTCTGGTTGGAGTTAGAATCAAAGCTTTGATTTGGTTATTTCGAATATTTTTCTGGGTTAAATTCTGCAGAATTGGAATCGCAAAGGCTGCTGTTTTTCCGGTTCCTGTTTGTGCGGTTCCCAGGAGGTCTTTGCCTTCCAGAATACTTGGGATTGCTTGTTCCTGAATTGGGGTGGGTTGGGTGTAACCTTCTTCCTGTAGCGCTTTAGCGATAGGATCGATGAGTTTTAGGTCGGTAAATTTCAAATGAAAAATTTTTAATTATAATAAAATGAACTGCGTCATTCTTTAAGTAATGTAACGAAGAAATGAAGTTGAAAATTTCGAAAAATTTCGGATTTCGCAGGTTGCGAATTTCATTAAGAATGACATCGTTCATAAAAAATCCTTCTGCTAAGAAGGAGTTTTGTGTTGCAAATATACTGTAAATTAATTTAGCAATTACCTATTGTTTTTTTTGGGAGTATTAATTCACTTTAGTCCAAACCTGTGATTTTCTTAGATCTTCAATGAGTTGATAAACTTCATCTAGTTTTTCGGTTCCGCCTTTTCCGTAATCTTCGATGTGTTTTTGGGTTCCATCAGCGAAGGTGATATTCAAATGAGAAGTTGGTAAATCGGTAACGTTTTTGTTTCCGTAATAATCCTTTAAATTTTTTAAATCCAAAGAATCTAATTTTGATAAAAGTAATTGGTAATCAGCTTCTTTGATGGTTGCTTTGAACGTTCCTTCTTTTTCACCAGCCATATCATCTTTGGTTCTGCCTTCGGTAAAGGTAAATCGTTCTGCTTCGATCACGGCAGTTCTGTCCGGGTTGATGGTGATTTTAAAGATTGGGCAAAATCCAAAACAAGCTCCTGCTTCGTATTCGATTTTGGAATATTTAGATTTGGTGGTAGTTGCACAGGACATCAGCAATGTAATTAACAATAAGTTGAGTAAATATTTCATAAATTTGATTTGTTACGTAAAAGTCAATTTTTATACAAAAAAAAATAGACTTGAAATCTTTCAAATCTATTTTTATCTTTTAATATAACTAACCATGAAGCTTTTTCCAGATTTCATCCTTCAGTTCCATCAATCCTTCCTGTGTAACGGCAGAGAAGAAAATTGGCTGCTTATTTTCTGGGAATTTGTTGGCGATTTCAGCTTTCAGTTCTTCATCCAACATATCAGCTTTTGAAATGGAAATGATGAAATCTTTATCTAAAAGTTCAGGATTAAATTCTTTTAATTCGTTTTCCAAAATTTTAAATTCCTGAAAATAATCTTCCGCATCAGCCGGAATCAAGAACAAAAGAATTGAGTTCCTTTCAATATGTCTTAAAAATCGATGTCCGAGGCCTTTTCCTTCCGCAGCACCTTCGATGATCCCCGGAATATCCGCCATTACGAAGGATTTGTAGTTTCGGTAGTCTACAATTCCTAAGTTAGGAGTAAGCGTTGTAAATGCGTAATCAGCAATGCTCGGTTTAGCTGCTGAAACTGCCGCCAAAAGGGTAGATTTACCTGCATTAGGGAAGCCAACAAGTCCTACATCAGCAAGAAGTTTCAGTTCGAAAGTAACATAACCTTCTTCTCCGGGCATTCCAGGTTGCGCGTACCGCGGAGTTTGGTTGGTAGAAGATTTGAAATGCTCGTTTCCTAAACCGCCCATTCCACCTTTCATGATGATGATTTCTTGGCCGTCTTCTAAAATTTCGCCTAAGATTTCACCTTCCTCATTTCTAGCAATTGTGCCGATTGGAACTTCGATGTAAACATCCTGGCCATAAGCGCCGGTAAGCTGGTTCTTACCTCCGTTGTGTCCTCTTTCTGCTTTGATGTGGCGGGTAAAACGAAGAGGCAGAAGCGTCCATTCATGAGCGTTTCCTTTCATAATTACGTGACCGCCGCGTCCACCGTCGCCACCGTCGGGACCGCCTTTCGGAATATATTTTTCACGGCGAAGATGCGCTGATCCGGCACCGCCATGACCACTTTTACAGTGGATTTTTACGTAATCTACGAAATTTGACATTTATAAATCTTATAAGTTATGAAAGACGAATTAATAAAGATTTTTCTGCAAAACCTTTAGTGCTTTTCATCTATTTTATTTTTTCTACTTCCGCGAAGAGTTTTTCAGAAATTTCATCGATTGCTCCGACTCCATTTACTTCCACATATTTGCCTTGTTTTTTGTATAATTCGGCAACTTCTGCGGTTTTCGCGTAATATTCTTTAATTCTTGCTCGGATGATATCTTCGTTGGAATCATCGGTCCTTCCGCTGGTTTCGCCTCTTTTCAGTAATCGTTCTACCAAAATTTCATCATCTACAACTAGGGAAAGGCAGATCGAAATATCATCATTCAAAATTTCTTTTACGATAGTTTCTAAAGCTTCGGCTTGGTTGGCTGTTCTTGGATATCCGTCGAAAATAAATCCGTTGGTTTCGGTTGGTTTTTTCACTTCATCTTTCAGCATTTCTGTGGTTACCTGATCGGGAACGAGTTCGCCTTTGTCGATGTATGATTTTGCCAATTGGCCAAGTTCAGTACCGTTTTTAATGTTGTAACGGAACAAATCGCCGGTAGAAATTTGCTTAAGGTTGAATTTTTTAATCAGGTTTTGCGCCTGTGTACCTTTTCCGCTTCCTGGAGGACCGAAGAGAACGATGTTTATCATTTTATTAGATTTGTATTTGAAGATTTAGATTTATTTTCTCGTCTATTTTTAAGAAAGTTATTCATTGATTCGGCCTTCTTCAAGCTGGTATAAATCTTTCAAGTTTCTGCCAAGTTCGTCGTAATCCAATCCGTAGCCTAAAACAAATTTATTCGGAATTTCTTTTCCGATATAATCCAATTTGAATTCTTTCTTGTAAACATCCGGTTTCAATAGGAATGAAGCTAATTTTACAGATTTTGGTCGCTGTGTTTCGGTGAAATATTGAAAAAGACTTTCTACAGTGTTTCCGGTATCCACGATATCTTCAACCAAAATAATGTGTCGGTCTTTGATATCTTTCGTTAATTCCATTTTTTGGTAAACAATCCCTGTCGATTGGGTTCCTGCGTAGGAACTCATTTGGATAAAAGCGATTTCGCATTTCCCTGGATAATGTTTCAGTAAATCGGAAAAAAACATGATAACTCCATTCAAAACGCCCACAAATACTGGGGTTTCGTCTTTGTAGTCTTCATAGATTTTTAGCGCGGTAGCTTTTACGATTTCTTGGATTTCTGCATCCTTTAAATAAGGAACAAAGGTTTTGTCGTGAATTTGAATAGATTCCATAGATTATTTACAATATGCAAATTTAAGGTTTTTTTAAATAATTTTTTTTAAATTAAAATATTTAAACATTTTTATAAATCAAAAATGCGATTTCTTTCCTAAACCTTTGCGCAAATCTTTTAATAAATCTATTTTTGTAGAAATCTAAAAATAAAGTAAATATGTCAACTTATGTAGTGGTTGGTCTTCAGTACGGAGATGAAGGCAAAGGGAAAATCACAGATGTTTTATCGGCCAAATCGGACTATGTGGTACGCTTTCAGGGCGGCGACAATGCTGGACATACCGTGTATGTTGGTGATGAAAAATTTGTTTTGCACTTGCTTCCATCGGGTGTTTTGCAATGCAAGGGGAAATGTATTATTGCCAACGGAGTAGTGGTGAATCCAAAAGCTTTCTTGAAAGAAATCGGGCAAATTGAAGAAAAAGGCATGAAAACAGATCACGTTTTTATCAGCCGAAGAGCTCATGTGATTATGCCTTATCATATTCTCCTCGATACCTATCGTGAAGAAGAAGCCGGCGGAACCCATATTGGAACTACAAAAAAAGGAATCGGGCCTTGCTACGAAGATAAAATTGCCAGAGTTGGAATTCGCATGGTCGATCTTTTGAATCCTGAGGTTTTAGCCGAAAAAATCAAGAAAAATCTGAAAATAAAAAATTCCCTTTTTGAAAAATATTTTGATAAACCAACTTTGGAATTTGATGAGATCTACAATGAATTTCTTGAATTAGGTCAAAAATTAAAAGACAGAATTGTCGATACAGAAGTCGAGCTAAACCAAGCCATTCACGACGGAAAAAATATTCTTTTCGAAGGTGCGCAAGCTGCAATGTTGGATATCGATTTCGGAACTTATCCGTATGTAACTTCTTCTTCGCCTACAACCGGCGGGGTTTGTTCGGGAGCGGGAGTACCGCCAACAAGTCTTCAAAACCTAATCGGTGTGGCAAAAGCGTACACAACAAGAGTTGGAGAAGGTCCTTTCCCAACGGAACTTGATAATGAATTGGGCGAAAAAATAAGACAGACGGGATTCGAATTTGGTGCGACAACCGGAAGACCACGAAGAACCGGATGGCTCGATTTGGTTTCACTGAAGCATGCTACGATGATCAATGGCATCAATAATCTTGTAATCACCAAACTCGATGTGCTTTCCGGAATTCCTACTTTGAAAATCGCAACTCAGTATAAAACCGAAGACGGAAAAATCATCGATTATTTCACTTCATCAACCACTAAACTTTATAAATACGAACCAATTTACGAAGAATTAGAAGGTTGGACCGAAGATATTACCAAGGTTAGAACCTACGATGAATTGCCTGCAAACGCGAAAAAGTATATCGAGTTCATCGAAAATTATTTAGGAATCAATGTGTATCTGGTTTCCGTAGGTCCGGAGAGAAGCCAAAATATCATTCGAAAAGAATTATTCTAAGGTCACATAAACAATTATGCAAAAGCTGTCGATAAATTTCGACAGCTTTTTTGTTAAAATTTTTTATCATAATTTTCATATTGCTATGATTTTAATACAATAAATCTAAATTAGTTAAATAATTGGCTTATAATTTGATGAATTTTCATCCAATATCACTTATTGATATGAACTTTTAATTTTGTGTTTAATTCTAAAACTTTTAAGGTGATGAAAAATCTATTCAAATATGATCAGAATCATCGTTTCAACGAAATATTATTCGAAAACCGCAACAAAAATTATGGTGCTTATGTGTTGAGAAATCAAGAAGGTGAGATTTTGCAAAAGTCTTTGCTAATTGGCGTTGCTTTAATTGCCGCTATGGCTTTAACACCATTGTTGATTAATTCATTTTCGACCAAAACAGTGGTTAAAGCTCCTGTACCATCTGGACATGTTTTGAAACCAGTAGATCAAACTCCGGAAAAAGCTCCCGAAATTGTAAAACCAATCGTTCCGCCAAAAGTAAATACCTATGATTCTCGCGTAGCGACCCCTACAAGAAATGCAAATGAACCAAAACCTTTAACAAAGCAAGAGATCGCAGATGCCGTTCCTGGAGTTACTACAAGTTTGGATAATCCGCCCGTTTCGGTGGTAAGTCCACCACAAATTGAAATTCCAGCGGTGAACACTCCACCGGTTGTTCCGCCGAAAACAGTAGACAATAATCCGGTAACAACGGTTGATATAGAAGCAAAATTTAACGGAGGAATTGATGCTTTCAGAAATAAAGTTGTTGGGAATTTCGATACAGGAAATTTTGAAGGAAGTGGAGATTTGATGAGAACTGTCGTTACTTTCATCGTTGAAAAAGACGGAACAATTTCAAACATCAAAGCTAATGGCGAAAACGCTCAATTTAATAAAGAAGCAGAAAAAACCATCCGCAGTATTAAAGGAAAATGGACTCCGGCAAAATTGAATGGCGAAAATGTAAGAAGCTACTTCAAATTCCCGATTTCCATGCAGTTCGAATAAAATATTCGGTAAAAAAATATTCCACTCACTTATCCACAAAAACTATCCTTTTGTGGATAATTTTTTTTATCTATAAACGGCTAATTAACAATATTTTAACTTAAACAGAGTTATTAACAATCATCTAAAAATCAGAAAAAAGTGTATTTTTGAAGATTAAAATTTAAATAATGGCTAAAGTTATAGGTGTTGCAAATCAGAAAGGTGGAGTAGGAAAAACTACTACCGCAGTAAATTTAGCGGCAGCATTGGGAGTACTAGAAAAGAAAATATTATTAATTGATGCCGATCCACAAGCGAATGCAACTTCCGGTTTGGGGATTGATGAAGCAAACTTTTCCACCTACAACCTCTTGGAACATAGTGCCGATGCTGGCAAATGTATTCAGAAAACGGCTTCGCCCAATTTAGATATCATCCCTTCTCATATCGATTTGGTAGCTGCGGAAATAGAATTGGTGGATCGCGAAAACCGTGAATATATGTTGAAGGAAGCGCTGAAATCCATTAGAGAAGATTACGATTATATCATCATCGATTGTGCACCGAGTTTGGGATTGATTACCATTAATGCCTTAACCGCAGCTGATTCAGTGATTATTCCGATCCAGTGCGAATATTTCGCGTTGGAGGGTTTGGGCAAACTGCTCAACACTATTAAAAATGTTCAGAAAATTCACAATAAAGAACTTGATATCGAAGGATTGCTTTTGACGATGTATGATTCCAGATTAAGACTTTCCAATCAAGTAGTGGAAGAGGTTAATTCACATTTTCCGGAGATGGTTTTCGAAACCATTATCAGTAGAAACGTTCGTTTGAGTGAAGCACCAAGTTTTGGAGAAAGTATTTTGAACTATGATGCAGAAAGCAAAGGAGCGATTCAGTATCTGCAATTGGCCGAAGAAGTACTTTTGAAAAACGACAGTTTAGTAAAAAACTAAGCCGATTATCAATAAAACATCAATCATCATTTATATCGAATGAAAGACAAGAAAAGAGCAATGGGACGTGGTTTGGGAGCTATATTAAGTGCCGAATCCAAAGCTGCCGTAAACTCCGCAACCGACGAAGGCGCAGATAAATTTGTGGGAAATATTGTAGAAGTTTCTCTGGAGGACATTTATCCCAATGCTACGCAACCACGGACCTATTTTGATGAAAAAGCCCTGAACGATCTCGCGCAATCCATTAAAAATTTAGGAGTCATTCAGCCAATAACGCTTCGAAAAGATGGCGATAAATTTGAAATTATTTCCGGTGAACGACGTTTTCGTGCTAGTAAAATCGCAGGTTTAGAAACAATTCCGGCTTATATTCGGTTGGTTAATGATCAGGAGTTGCTCGAAATGGCTTTGGTAGAAAATATTCAGCGTGAGGATTTGGATGCCATTGAGATTGCCCTTACTTATCAGCGTTTACTAGAAGAAATAGGGATGACGCAGGAAAATTTGAGCCAGCGGGTAGGAAAGGAAAGAAGTACGATCACCAACTCGATTCGTTTGTTGAGGTTGGATCCCGATGTTCAGAACTCTATTCGAAGTGGAGAAATTTCTGCCGGGCACGGCAGAGCGATTATCAGTTTGGATGATCCACAAAAACAACAGGAACTTTTCAATAAAATCATTAAAAACAGTTTAAGTGTAAGACAGGCTGAGCAGGAATCTAATTTGTTGAAAAATCCTGTGAATGCGGACAAAAAACCAAAAGCACCTGTTCCGAATCAGTTTAAGAAAGCGGAGAAAAATCTAGCAGACATCTTAGATGTAAAAGTTGAAATCAAAACTTCCGCAAACGGAAAAAAAGGAAAAATTGTACTCGATTTCAAAAACGAAGAAGAGCTGGAAAGTATCCTTTCACACTTTAATAAATGAAAAAGACCACTCTAATTTTCATTCTGTTGTTTTCGATGAAAGTTTTCGCACAGGTAAGTCCGAAAGATACGATACGTGTTGAAAATTATCCTACAGACTCCATTTCTACCAAGACTTCAAAATCAGATGTTCAGGTGCTCGCCGATATACAGGAAGCCAATACCGCAAGCCAAACTGCAACATATAATCCCACAAAAGCAGGGCTCTACTCTGCGGTTTTGCCTGGTTTAGGACAATATTACAACAAAAAATACTGGAAAATCCCAATCGTTTGGGGTGGAATTGGAACTGGCGTCGGAATTGTTCTGTGGAACCAAAAACAATATACGAGATACCGCAATGCTTTTATCGCTCAGCTAAACGGACAGACTCATGAGTTTTCAGATATTCCGGGAATTACAGCGGATGCTTTGGGAAGAGTTCAGGATCGTTCAAAGCGACAGCGGGATTATGCCATCGCAGTGACCGGCTTGGTGTATGTTCTGAACATTGTGGACGCAGTAGTAGATGCGCATTTGTATGAAGGCCGTAAAGATCCGGATTTGACTTTACAACCCACCGTGATTTATGATGAATTTGGTCAGCAAAATTCTAAACCGGGATTAAGTTTAAGTTTTAATTTTTAAAGAAAAAAGGCGTTTTGACGCAAAATATATTATGAAAATAGCGATTGTTGGATACGGAAAAATGGGCAAAATAATTGCCGATATTGCCGAAAAAAGAGGTCATGAAATTGTGGCAAGATTAACAGAAACTCCTACAAAGGAAAATCTGAATAATCCTGATGTTGCGATAGAGTTTACCAATCCTGAAGTGGCTTTCAATAATATCAAAAGTTGCCTGGAAAACAAAGTTCCTGTGATTTGTGGAACCACTGGTTGGCTCGATCAGAAAGCTGAAATCGAGAAAATTGCCTCCGAAAATAATACTTCCTTCTTATATGGTTCTAATTTCAGTTTGGGAGTGAACCTGTTTTTCGCTTTAAATGAAAAACTTTCTGATTTAATGAAAAACTTCAATGAATTTCATGTTCAGCTGGAAGAAATTCATCACACTCATAAAAAAGATGCACCAAGTGGAACCGCAATTTCTTTGGCAGAAGGAATCATTAAAAATGATCAAAGATTTAATGCGTGGAAACTCGATGAAACCAAAGAAAACCAATTAGGAATAGTTGCAATTCGAGAAGATGAGGTTCCGGGAACCCACAGCGTTTTCTATAGAAGCGAAGTAGATGAAATTGAGATTAAACATACCGCTTTCAGCCGAGACGGATTTGCCTTGGGAGCCGTAATTGCCGCCGAATGGATTCAAGGAAAAAGCGGAAACTTCTCTATGAAAGATGTTTTGGGATTGTAACAAATTCTGCTATTCATAAACTAATCAAAAACTGCTCTAGAAAACAATCCTAAAGCAAAAAGCCAAAAAATTATGAATTATTTTCTTACTTATACTGTCTATGTTCTCATTCTTTCCGTATTGATGGGGATTTCTACATGGAAGCTTTTCAAAAAAATGGGCTACAATCCGCTTTTGGCTTTTGTCCCTTTTTATAATTATTTTATTATTCAGAAAGAAACCAATCATCCGAAATGGTGGGTTTCGATGGCTTATCTTCCAATTGTGGGACCGATTATGATGACGGTTTTTAATTTATTTTTAATGAAACATTTTGGGAAAAGTTCTTTCACCCAGAAATTGCTCACCGCAGTTTTACCTTTTATTTACATGGCTTTTGTGAATTATTCTAAAGATGCAGAAGTGAAAGTGGAGGATGAACTTTATTTAAGTGCTGAAGAAAAAAACGAAAAAAAGAAAGAATCTTTTTGGGGCTCTGTTACGTTTGCTGTGGTTTTCGCAACCATTGTTCATGCATTTATTACGCAGCCTTTCGGCATTCCGACGGGTTCTATGGAAAGAACATTGCTCGTTGGAGATTTCTTGTTTGTGAATAAATGGAGCTACGGTTACCGAATGCCCATGCGACCTTTATCAATTCCGTTTTTGCAGGGAACAATTATGGATACTGGTGAAAAAGGAAACCCAAAAGACGATCCGAAATCCTATGTTGACGCAGTTAAATTACCTTATTCCAGAATTTTCCAGTTCAGCAAACCTGAAAAAAACGACATCGTAGTATTCAATTATCCGCGAGATTCTGTTCATACAGCGATTGATAGAAAGGATCCCTATGTAAAACGTTGCGTTGCTGTTGCTGGAGATGTTATCGAAATGAAAGCGGGAAGACTTTTCGTGAACGGAAAACCCGAAACAATTTTAGGCGACCAACAAATGCAGCATAAATTCATCGCGACTACCGGAAGCCAACTGGATATCCCTGCGTTGTACAGACAATATGGTTTTCTTCCCGTGCAGGAAATTCAGACGGAAACCGGTTACCTTTATGATTTTCAGGGATTGACGGATCAAACGGCCAAAGAAATTAAGCAGCTGCCACAGATTATTGAATTGAAAGAACATGTTTGGCCAAAAGATTCCGCAGCAGTTTCTTATAAAGTAAATGCTGCAAGAGATGCTTATACCAAGAATATTGATACTACACAATCGATTTTCCCAATCAACAAAAAATGGAACCAGGATTGGTACGGGCCTTTGAGAATTCCTAAAAAAGGTGATGTAGTAACTTTAAATCAAGAAACTTTCCCCGAATACCAATGGATTATTTCGGAATACGAACATAACAAACTCGAAAATAAAAACGGAAAAATCTTTGTTAATGGCAAAGAAACATCGCAATACACGATTCAGCAAGATTATTATATGATGATTGGTGACAACCGCGATGCTTCTTTGGACGCGAGATTTTTCGGTTTCGTTCCCGAAGAAAATATTGTTGGAAGCCCGATGTTTACGTGGATGAGTGTGGAAGGATTGTTTCCAGATAAAAGTTCATCCTATCAACCGGAAGGTAAAAAAATCCGTTGGGACAGAATGTTCAAAGCGACCAATACCGGCGAAGCCAACAAAACTTCCTATTGGTGGGTTGCCGTCATTATTCTTGCCCTGTTTTTCGGTTGGGACTATTTTGCGAAACTCTTCAAGAAGAAAGAAAAGGAGGATTAATTTTCTTTATTTTTTTAGGAGCTGATTCCCGCTTTCCGCTGTATCTTTTTCTTTTTTCTAAGAAAAAAAGAAAAAGGATGCCGCTGCAATCGGGGCTATTGGTTTCGTTAACCTATTTTACCTACGATCCAGAATGAAAGTATTATTGCCCTTATTTTACCTGCCTCCCATTTCGTGGTTTTCTGTCTTTTTGCGGCAAGATTCGGAGGTCACGCTAGAGCAATTCGAAAATTTTCCCAAGCAAACCTACCGAAACCGAACCGTAATTTATGGAGCAAACGGAAAATTGGTTTTGATCATTCCTGTATTGCATAACGGAAAAAAGACCATTAGCGAAATCGAAGTTTCGCAAAGAGAAAATTGGCAAAAACTCCACTGGAAATCAATCAAGAACGCTTACCAAAGTTCACCTTATTTTGAGTTTTATGAAGATCAATTAGCGCAGATTTTCACTTTTGAAACGCAATCTTTATTTCAATTTAATTTGAATGCGCTTCAAATTATCCAAAAAATACTTAAAACAGAAAAGGCATATTCTTTGAATGACGAGTTCACCAAAACTCCGGCTGCTTTGGACTTTAGAAATCAGTTTTCTGCCAAAAAAGATTCGGAATTTGAAATGGAAGAATATTATCAGACGTTTTCCGACAAGCTAGGTTACCAAAAAGATCTCTCCATTTTAGATCTGATTTGTAACAAAGGACCGGAAAGTTTGACCTATTTAAGAAATGTTCAGTCAAAATAATAGTTAATTATGAAAAGAATTTTTATTGCAGCCTGCTTTATGACAGGTTTTGCATCTTTTGCTCAAAATACCACTGCTTTGGATCCGATGCAGGACAAAGATTTGATGACTTGGTATCACAAAGATTTTTCCTCATCCAATGTATATGGTGTTAATACAGACAATGCTTATAAATATTTGGAATCCAAAGGATTGAAACCAAAAATCGTCGTTGTAGGCGTGTTAGATAGTGGTGTAGAGGTGGATCATCCGGGATTGGTGAAAAATATGTGGAAAAACCCAAGTGAAATTCCAAACAACGGTAAAGATGATGACAATAACGGATATATTGATGATATCCATGGTTGGAACTTTATCGGCGGTAAAAATGGTGATATCGATGTAGATAATATGGAAGTAACCCGTGTGGTAAAAAAGTATCAACCAGTATTTGAAGGCGCAAATTCGGCAACCAATAAAGCAAATCAAGCAAAGATGCCGGAGGAATTTGCAATGTACATGAAAGCCAAAGAAATTTTCACCAAAAAAAGCGTTGATGCAAAACAAGGTTACGAAACTTACTCCAGAATTCAGAAAATGATTCCGAGTATGGTTGCTTTGCTTAATGGTAAAAACCTAACAGCAGAAGTAGTTTCTTCGATAAAACCAACGACTCAGGAACAAGCCATGGCAGCTTCTGTTTTGGGGCAAATTGCTCAGGATCCTGCTGTTAAAGGAAAAACTCCAGCGGAAGTTCAGAAATATTTGGATGATCAAATGAAAGAAGCTTTGGATTATTATGGTCCACAAGCCACTAAACAATACAATTTGGATTTCGATCCTAGAGCGGAAATTGTTGGTGATAACTACGACGATTATTCGGAAAGAAAATACGGGAATAACCACTACGAAGGTCCTGATGCAAAACATGGAACCCACGTTGCCGGAATTATTGCCGGGCTTCCGCAAGGCAAAGAGATTCAGTACGGGGTAGGTTATAAAGTGGCAAAAATAATGACAGTAAGAGCGGTACCGAATGGTGATGAGCGTGATAAAGATGTGGCCAACGCCGTAAGATACGCAGTGGACAACGGAGCGAAAATCTTGAATATGAGTTTCGGTAAACCGGTTTCTCCAGGCAAATCTGTGGTTTGGGATGCCTTCAAGTATGCACAGGATAAAGGTGTTTTGTTGGTAAAAGCAGCTGGAAACGAGAATGAAAACATTGCGGAAAATGTTTATTATCCGACGAATTTTAAAGATGTAAACGATCCAAAACCTTTCATCAATAACATGATTGTTGTAGGTGCATCAACGAATAATAATGAGTTTTTGAGAGCAGATTTCTCCAATTACAACCAAAAAATGGTGAATGTTTTCGCTCCAGGCGAGAAAATTTATTCTACCGTTCCGGATGGTAAATATGAATATCTGCAAGGAACTTCAATGGCTTCACCAGTTGTAGCAGGTGCGGCAGCGGTATTGTTGGCGTACATGCCAAATTTGAAACCGGAGCAAATTATCGAATCTTTAGTGAAAACATCTAACAAATCGTCGGTCAACGCAATGATCAACTCGAATACCAATAATAGATTTGATTTAATTTCTGAAGCGGGTGGAGTAATCGATGTGCGCAAAGCTGCGGAATATGCTTATACAAACTTTTATAAACCTGTTCCAAATAAATCTACCGTAGCGAAAAAGCCAATTAAAAAACGTGTGAAAAGTAAATAAATTTTCAGCGCAATAGCAAAAAGCCCGATGTTTTTCGGGCTTTTTTTATGTGAATTTTTGAAATTGGCACGGTTTTTTGTTATCTGAGATTAAATAATTTTATTACTATGAAAAATTTACTATTGGCCGGAATCATTGGAGCTGCATTCACAGTTTCTTGTTCCACAGCAAAAACAGCCCAATCAAATAGAAGCGAATTCCTAAAATTAAAAGGCGACTGGGAAATTACCAGCGTTGATTATGACAGGAATTTCAAAGTAAGGCCTTTCGACGAAGGCGCAGATGCACAATGTTTCGTGGGTAGCCATTGGAGACTAATCCCGAATAACTACAGCGGTTCTTATACTTTAAGTGGTGGTGGCGCTTGTCCAAGTGTGATTCAGCCAATTAAATTTGAAGTAGTGAATGGCAATGAATTCAAATTCAAAAAATTATTGGAAGATTCTAAAGCAAAAGCAGTTACTGAAGGTTATTCTTTAAACTTAATCAGCCAAACTACAGATGGTTTCAGCTTGGAGCAAAATGTTCCTTCAAATGGTGAAAATGTAAGAATCGTATATAATTTTGCCAGAACAGGCATGAAATAAACCTTATAAATTTATTATTATGAATTTTTTTAATAAAACAAATATTGCAGCTTTATTTATTTCATCTTCATTGGTGTTAACAAGCTGTGAATCAGTACAAAACGCAAATAATCAACAAAAAGGAACCGTAATTGGTACCGCTGCAGGTGCAGTAATTGGAGGTGTTTTAGGGAATAACATCGGTAAAGGCAAAAATGCTCCTGCTGGTGCAGTTCTTGGCGGTATTGTAGGTGGTGTAGCCGGTAACGTAATCGGTAGAAACATGGATAAACAAGCCAAAGAGATTAAAGAAACTTTGCCGGGTGCAGAAGTTGAAAGAGTGGGTGAAGGAATTAAAGTTACCATGAAAGAAAATATGGTAAACTTCGGATTCGATTCTTCTAATTTGACTTCCGCAGCGATGGCAAACCTTGATAAATTGGCGGAAGTGTTGAAAAACAATCCTGATACCAACATCAATATCTACGGACATACCGACAGCAAAGGTAGCGATGAGTACAACCTTTCTCTTTCCGATAGAAGAGCGGCAGCTGTGAAATCCTATTTAGCTTCTAAAGGAATTGCTTCCAGCAGAATGTATACAATGGGAGTTGGTGAAAAAGAACCAATTGCAAGCAATGATACTGACGCGGGTAGAGCTCAAAACAGAAGAGTGGAGTTCGCAATTACTGCAAACGAAGAAATGATCAAAGACGCTCAAAACGCTCAATAAGACCAAATCGTTTTTATTATATTTAAGTCCGCCTAGGCGGCTTTTTTTATTTTAAATTCACTATTTTTGGAATTGATTTTACATTGATGACAAAATATTTAAAACTGCTTCGTGTAGAGCAATGGGTGAAGAACCTTTTTGTTTTCGTACCACTTTTTTTTTCCGGTAATATTACCAATTTTGATCTGCTGATCAGGAGTTTTTTTGCGTTTTTGGTATTTTCTTTTGCAGCCAGTGCAGTGTACATTATTAATGATTATTCCGACATCGAATCCGATAGGAAACACCCCGAAAAAAGCAAAAGACCTCTCGCTAGTGGCGCTATTTCAAAAACCCCTGCAATCGTGATTTTTGTTGCATTAGTCGCGCTTTGTTCAGGTTTGATTTTCTTTGGTGCATCCTATTTTCACCATAATGTTTGGAAGTTTGCGAGTATTATTGCCTTCTATTTTCTCATGAACATCGCTTATACTTTTAAGCTTAAACATGTCGCCATTATTGATGTTTGCATCATTTCGATTGGCTTTGTATTGAGGGTTTTGGCAGGCGGTTATGCGACAGGAATTTTCATTTCCCAATGGGCAATTCTCCTAACTTTCGTTCTCGCATTAGTATTAGCAATAGGGAAGAGACGTGGAGAGTTAATCAATGCACAAATTTCCGGTAAAACAAGAAAAGCATTAGACGGCTACAATGTACAGTTTGCAGATATTGCGCTTTCCATTAGTTGTGCGCTGGCGATTGTATGTTACCTTATGTTTACACTTTCTCCGGAGGTTCAGCAGCGTTTTCATCCGAGGGTCTTTTATACGGTGATTTTTGTGGTTTTTGCTTTTTTGCGCTATTTGCAGCAAACATTGGTGTACAACAAAACCGAATCTCCAACCAAGATTATTTATAAAGACCGCTACATCCAGATTACTTTGATCTTATGGATTGCGGCCTTTTTACTTCAAATTTATTTCAAATAATGAAACCAAATTTTACACAAAAAGTTACGAATTGGGGAAATTTTCCAGTGGTGGAAAAAGAAATGAAATCTGAAGATTCTATCCGTAAAATTAAGGAGTTCGTACAAAATCACAACGAAATTATCGCTCGCGGAAACGGACGTTGCTATGGTGACGCTTCACTGTCTGAACATATTTTTTCAACCAAAAGACTCAACAAGTTCATCAGTTTTGATCGGTTGAACGGTGTGATAGAGTGCGAATCAGGAGTTTTGCTTTCGGAGGTTCTCGAAGTATGCGTTCCTCAAGGTTATTTTCTTTATGTGACACCGGGAACCAAATTTATTTCCGTGGGAGGTGCCATCGCATCAGATGTGCATGGCAAAAATCATCATTTGGAAGGCTGCTTCTCCGAGTATGTGCTTGAATTTTCTTTATTAAATGAAAAAAATGAAGTAATCATCTGTTCAAGATCTCAAAATTCCGATAAATTCTGGTCAACAATTGGAGGAATGGGCCTTACAGGAATTATTCTTTCAGCAAAATTTAAACTGAAAAATATTGAAACCGCATACATTCGACAAGAAAGCATAAAAGCCAATAATTTGGACGAAATTTTTCAGTTGTTCGACGAAAGTGAATCCTGGACTTACAATGTGGCGTGGATTGATTGCCTGCAAAAAGGAAAAAACTTAGGAAAAAGCATTTTAATGAGAGGCGAACATGCTTTCAAACACGAATTGCCCAAAAAATGGCAACAAAACCCTTTAAGATTAAAAAGGAAAATAAATCCATCCGTACCATTTTATTTTCCTGGTTTTGTGTTGAATAAATGGAGTGTAAAGTTGTTCAACTGGTTGTATTTCAATAAGCAACGGAAAGAAGAGGTGAAGGATTTTGTGGATTATGAGTCTTTTTTCTATCCTTTGGATATGGTGAATGATTGGAATAAAATTTACGGAAAAGAAGGTTTTATTCAATATCAAATGGTGGTTCCCAAAGAAAATGGGAAAGAAGGAATGAGAAAAATCCTGGAAACCATCGCCAAAAGCGGCAACGGTTCTTTTCTTGCGGTGCTGAAGCTTTTCGGAAAAAATAATCCTCATGCCTATAATTCTTTCCCAATGGAAGGTTATACACTGGCTTTGGATTTTAAAGTAAACAAAAATCTCAAAAATTTGGTCGAAAAATTAGATGCGATCGTAGAGGAAGTTGGTGGCAGAATTTATTTAACCAAAGACAGCATGAGCAAATCCAGCTTAACCAATTATCTGCAAAACGTTCAAAACTCTAAATTTGTATCGTTGCAGCATAAAAGAATCATCAACAATAATAACTGAATCATTTCTACTAATTCTAATTTATGATCATACTCGGAAGCAATTCAGAAGTTGCGCAAGCATTTGTTGAAAAGGTCTTAGAAGAGGGCGGAAAATATTCGACCATTTATTTGGTGACCTCCAATCCGGAAACTACGGAAAAATTTGCCCGACACCTAGATGTTAAATTTTTACAAAATACCGAAATCATCAATTTCGATTTGTTAAAAGAAAACGAATATACCAAGCTGGAACATCTTTCAGCAGATTTGTTGTTTTGCGCAACAGGTTTTCTCGGCGAAGGAACTGAAGAAGGATTGTACGACTCGAAAGATACGGCAAATATTGTCGATATTAATTACGCAAAACTAATTCCATTGCTCAATTTTTTTGCCCAGAAAATGGAGAGACAACGTTCTGGAACGATGATCGTTTTGTCTTCGGTAGCGGGAGATCGTGGCAGACAAAGCAATTTTATTTACGGAAGTGCAAAGGCGGGATTAACTGCCTATTTAAGCGGGTTGAGGAATTATATGTTCAATAGAAAAGTTCATGTGATCACCATAAAACCGGGATTTATGGATACCAAAATGACAGAAGGTTTACCACTAAATCCGAAACTGACAGCCACGCCAAAACAAGCCGCAGAATCAATTTATAAAGCGTTTAAAATGAAGAAAAATGTCGCTTATGTTTTGCCTGTTTGGGGATTGATTATGCTGATCATCAGAAATATTCCTGAATTTATATTTAAAAAACTGAAACTTTAGAAAACACGATTCCGATTGATGAGAAAATTATATTGCTTCGATTTCGATGGTACTTTGACCCGCAAGGACACGATGTTTCTGTACTTGAAATATTATAACGCTGCCAAATTCAGAACTCAGTTTATCAAACATATTCCGCTCTTTGTTTTGCTTAAATTAAAGCTTGCAGATGTCGAAAAAGTGAAGAAAAGCTTCATAGCTTCGATATTAAAAGGTGAAAGCAAAAACAGAATTGAAAAGAAATCGGAACTTTTTTTTCAGGAATTTTATCCGGAAATTTTTCGGGAAAACGCTTTGGAATTCATTAAAAAAATCGACCGCGAAAATACCGATTGCTATATTGTTTCAGCTTCTCTTGATATTTGGGTAGCGCCTTTTGCCAAAGAATTTCAAATGAAACTTTTATCCACACGCGCGGAATTTAAGGACGATAAATTTACAGGAAATTTCATCGGTAAAAATTGCAATGGAGCTGAGAAAGTAAACCGAATTAAAGAAGCAATCAATGGCAAGAAATTCGACAAAATTATCGCTTTCGGTGACACCTCCGGCGATCGGGAAATGCTGGCTTGGGCAAATGAACGTCATTTTGAATTTTTTCACTAATTTTATCTCCCCAAAATAACAATAAGAAAGTACAAAAAAATGGATAAAATATATCTGGATAATGCTGCTACAACACCGCTCTCAGAAGAGGTAATTGATGCAATGGTTTCTGTGATGAAAGTTACCTATGGTAATCCCTCATCTACCCACAGTTTCGGGCAGGAAGCTAAAATTCTCATTGAGAAAGTAAGGAGGGAGGTTGCTGATTATTTGCATGTTACTCCAGCTGAAATTATTTTCACTTCATGTGGAACCGAATCCAATAATATGATCATAAAATCTTGTGTGGATCATCTTGGGGTTCAGCGCATCATCACTTCACCACTGGAGCATAAATGTGTTGCAGAAACCATTTTGGAGATGAAAAATAGGAGAGGAGTTGAGGTCGTTTACCTTCGTCCGGACCAAAAAGGAGATTTGGATTTGGCAAAGCTTGAAGAATTACTAAAAAATTCAGATAAGAAAACGCTGGTAAGTTTAATGCATGCCAACAATGAAATTGGCAACCTTCTGGATATAAATAAAGTAGCGCACCTTTGCAAGGAAAACAATGCGCTTTTCCATTCAGATACTGTACAATCGATGGCGCATATGGATTTGGATTTTTCTAAAATTCCGGTGGACTTTGCAAGCTGTAGTGCCCATAAATTTCATGGTCCGAAAGGAAGTGGGTTTGCTTTTATCAGAAAATCCACTGGTTTAAAGGGGATTATAACTGGTGGTCCTCAGGAAAGATCCTTGAGAGCAGGAACAGAAAACGTTTGTGGAATTGTAGGTTTAGGAAAAGCATTGGAACTTTCTTTGAAAAACATGAGCGATTATACATCCCACATCAAAGAAATTAAAAATTACACGATTGAAAAACTTACTGCAGAAATAGAAGGCGTGAAATTTAACGGAAGAAGTGCGGAAGATGGAAGTTTATACACGGTTTTAAGTATTTTATTGCCTTTCAAAGATCCAATGATAGGATTGAAATTAGATATGAAAGGAATTGCCATCTCTCAGGGAAGTGCTTGTTCTTCGGGTGCTTCCAAACCATCAATGGTCTTGTTGATGATTTTGGATGAAGAAGAAATGAATAGTTCGACACCGCTGAGAATTTCCTTTAGCCATCTCACTTCAAAAAAAGATATTGATGCATTAATTGACGCACTGAAAATGATCGCTTAAGATTCTAAAATAGAAAAAACAAATATTGAACATAGATAATTTACGCAAGGGATTGGCAAGAAAGTTGTAAATTTGGACATTGAAATTTTAATTAAAAAACAGAAAAGATATGGCATTAGAGATTACGGATCAATCATTTAAAGAAATGGTTTTGAATTCAGACAAACCAGTATTGGTTGATTTTTGGGCAGTTTGGTGCGGACCATGTAGAATGTTAGGACCAATTGTTGAAGAAATTGCAACAGATTTTGAAGGAAAAGCAGTTGTAGGAAAAGTTGATGTTGATAATAATCAGCAGGTTTCTGTGGATTATGGTATCAGAAATATCCCTACAGTTTTGATCTTCAAAAATGGTGAGGTCGTAGATAAAATTGTAGGAGTTGCTTCCAAAGAAGTGATTGCAGAGAAATTATCTGCGCATTTGTAGAAAAATAAATAGATTGAAAATGAGTGCTTTCCCTTTCGGGGAAGCATTTTTTTTCGAAAATATTTTGTAGTTAAGCAAAAAGTTGTATTTTTGCACTCACCAAAAAGAAAGAAACTTTCTCAGAGGTTATTCTTAAGATCCGGTAGTTCAGCTGGTTAGAATGCCGCCCTGTCACGGCGGAGGTCGCGGGTTCGAGTCCCGTCCGGATCGCAGAAAAGATTTACAATTTTATCTTTAAAAAATTGATCCGGTAGTTCAGCTGGTTAGAATGCCGCCCTGTCACGGCGGAGGTCGCGGGTTCGAGTCCCGTCCGGATCGCAATTAAATTATCAATGTAATACAAAATGCTGTAAAATGTATGTTTTACGGCATTTTTTATTTTAAACTAATATCGAACAGGAGCAGAATTTCGCATGCAATCCGAAAAAATTGAACAACACTAGTTTCATTCAATCGATATCATTTACCTCGCAAACTATATTGGTACTTGCCAGTTTCGTATCAGCTACGATCATAATATAAATGAATTATAAATCCAGTATTGTCCAATAATCAATTTGCCTTATCATTCATTTATCTTAGCGTGAGCGCAAAAGAGAGAGTCAAACCAAAATAGATGATGAGCTTTGCTAAAATTACAGTTCAAGACTCTGCAAATTGATTAGCATTTCTTCGAGATTACGCGGGAGCGAGTAACTTATTTTGTTTCGTCAATCTAAAGCAGCTTTTGGGATCGTTGCTTTTTTTATTTAAAGATTTGGGGTGGTTTGTTAAAATTTCTTTAAACTAGTAATCATCATCAAATAATATTTTGTGGGATGCATAAAAAATGCTAATATTGTTATGAAACCCAACTCATTAAAAATATTAAAAAATGCCCAAAATGAAACCCAGTGTGATCTCCATAGTTCTAGGTGGTGGAAGGGGAACGCGGCTGTTTCCATTAACTTATTCTCGTTCGAAACCAGCGGTGCCTATCGCCGGAAAATACAGGTTGGTGGATATTCCGATTTCCAACTGCCTGAATTCGGGATATAACAGGATTTTGGTACTTACCCAATTCAATTCTGCTTCGCTTAATTCACATATAAAAAATTCTTATCATTTTGATATTTTCAGCAAGGGCTTTGTGGATATCCTCGCCGCCGAACAAAACGTGGAAAATGACCAATGGTACCAAGGTACTGCAGATGCAGTCCGACAGTCGATGAGGCATTTGGAAAAATATGAATACGATTATATTTTAATTCTTTCCGGAGATCAGCTTTATCAAATGGATTTTCGTGATATGATTGACTTTCATTGCAAAAATGAAGGCGATATTACCATAGCCACGATTCCGGTTAATTGCAAAGATGCGCCCGGTTTCGGAATTTTGAAATCAGATGATCAGGGAAATGTCACCTCATTTGTAGAGAAACCATCGCATGATATTCTCGAAGATTGGAAATCGGAAGTTTCCGAAAAAAGTAAATCTGAAGGGAAAGAATACCTCGCCTCGATGGGGATTTATGTTTTTAGTAAAAATGTTCTCAAGAAAATGTTTGAAAACATGCCAGGCGATGATTTCGGCGGAGAATTAATTCCCAATGCCTTAGAAACTTATAAAACGCTCAGCTTTCAGTACGACGGCTATTGGACGGATATCGGAACCATTGATTCTTTCTTTGATGCCAATATTGACTTGACCAGAGACTTTCCTCATTTTAATCTTTTCAGCAATGCGCCGATCTATACGAGAGCGAGAATGTTGCCTCCCTCCAAAATTCTTGGTTCTTACGTAAGCAAAGCGATCTTCGGAGACGGATGTATTGTGATGGCCGATAAAATTGAAAATTCAATTGTAGGAAACCGTAGCCGAGTTGATAAAGGAAGTACTTTGATGGATACCTACATGATGGGTGCGGATTACTACCAAGATACCAAAGACATTGTGGCAAATGATCAGCGAGGAATGCCTAATCTTGGCGTTGGCAAATATTGCTATATCGAGCGGGCAATTCTCGATAAAAACTGCCAAATCGGTGATAATGTAAGAATCATCGGTGGAAAACATCTTCAAGATGGTGATTTCGAAAATTATTCCATCAAGGACGGAATTGTGGTGGTGAAAAAAAATGCAGTCATTCATCCCGGAACCATTATCCCTTAAAAATTTTAACCCAAAAAATAACGCACGGCAATATTTTTTATTGTCGTGTTTTTTTTGCAGTGGTTTTTTGTATTTTTGCCCCATGCGTTGGTTAAAATTAGGGAGTTTATTGATACTTTTTGCGGTGGCAGTTTATGCTATTGCGATGACTTTTGTTGAGGATGCAAAAAGTTTTACCATTCAAAAAGAAATTTCATATCCTGTAGATCGGGTTTTTCCGCAGTTTAATAATTTGCAGAATTTCACCCGTTGGAATGCCTTTTTTTCGGAAGATAAGGATTTCACTTTCGATTATTTCACTCCCTATGAAGGGCAGGGAAGTTCAATGAGTTATCACGACAAAAAAGATGCGGATCAATTCGGAGATCTATTCATCCGTTACGAAAACCCAAACCGAACGCTTCGTTACCAGCTTTTTGAAGAAAAAAAAAATACTCCTTACTTAATTGATGTGAAGTTCCGTGCCTTAAAGGATAAAACGTCCATTACATGGTTTATTCACACTCCGAAACAGCCGTTCCTGAAAAGATCATTAAATTTAATAACTGAAGATTTTGTTGCCGAAAAGATAGATTTAAGCATGAAAAATCTCATGGACGTTCTTGGAAATAAAGTGCAGAAGGAGCAGTTATTGGAGAATTTGAAGTTTGACAGTTTGATGGTAGAACAACAGGAAGGTCAGCTCCTTCTCGGCGTAAATGTAAATTCTAAAAACACCAAAGACGCGCTCTTCAAAAACATCGTCATGAATCATAACAAAACCCTGAATTACATCAAAATGGATTTGGGAAAAAGAAATGACGAATACGGAGAACCAGTGCTCATTACCGATGCAGACAATTTCAAGGATAAAGAAGTTTCTTATTACTACGGAATTCCGCTTTCGAAAAGAATCGCAGTTTCCGATAATAATTTCAGTTTCAGAACAGTAAACGCTTCCAGAAATTATGTGATTTACTATCGAGGCAATTATTCCGGACGCGTCAAAGCCATACAGCAGTTGCTTTTGAAAGCAAAACGCGATACAATGAGAACGGGAGATTTGCAGCAAACTTTCTTAGAAGAGCCAGCTGCCGAGGCTAATACATTGCTGAAATTATCATTGCCGGTTTTCAGATAAATATTTAACTAATCTTTAAAGAGTTTTCGGCTTTAGTACTTCACTTTTTTTTGCTAAATTTGTGTTTTAAATAAAAACAAACAGTTAATCTGTAAATAATGGACAAATTTTCATTTCTGAATGCTGCGCATTCGCAGTTAATAGAAGACTTATACCAACAATATTTAAAATATCCCGATAGTTTAGAGCCTTCCTGGAAAGCATTTTTCCAGGGATTCGATTTTGCACTGGAGAACTATGGTGATGAAATTTCGGGCGATAACAACTTTGCGGCTTCCGCTCCGATTGCAGTGCAACTGGCAAACAATGCTGCAGCAAACGGGCAAATTCCAGATGAAATTCAAAAGGAATTCAAGGTGCTAAACCTTATTGAAGCGTACAGACAAAGAGGTCACCTCTTTACCAAAACAAATCCGGTAAGGGAGAGAAGACATCACGAACCTACCTTGGCAATTGAGAATTTCGGGCTTTCTCAGGAAGATTTGAATAAAAAATTCAATTCTGCTACCGAAACGGGAATGCCTGCAGCGGCTACATTGCAGGAAATTATCAATCATTTAGAAAAAATCTATTGCGAGTCCATCGGGGTTGAATACATGCACATTAATAATGTTAACGAGAAAAAATTCATTAGAGAATGGATTCAGGTTAACGAAAATCATCCAAAGCTAAACGCTGCCGAGAAAACTGAAATCTTAGAAAAGCTTAATCAGGCAGTTGCTTTTGAAAATTATCTTCATACCAAATTTGTTGGGCAAAAAAGATTTTCCCTTGAAGGTGGTGAGTCTTTGATTCCTGCTTTAGATCAGTTGATTACCCGTTCCTCTCAATTGGGTGTTGATGAGGTTGTCCTTGGAATGGCTCATAGAGGTCGATTGAATGTTTTGACCAATATTTTCGGGAAGTCGTACAAACAGATTTTCTCTGAGTTTGAAGGGAAAGAATTTGAAGAGGATGTGTTCTCCGGTGATGTGAAATATCACTTGGGTTCATCTAAAAAAGTGAAAACAGCTTCCGGCGAAGAAGTTTCTATCAATTTAACACCAAACCCGTCGCACCTGGAAACGGTTGCTGCTTTGGTTGAAGGAATTTGTCGTGCGAAAGTCGATGATAAATATAAAGATTACAAAAAAGTCCTGCCAATTGTTATTCATGGTGATGGAGCAATTGCCGGACAGGGAATTGTGTACGAAATTGCACAAATGATGACCTTAGAAGGTTACAAAACTGGCGGAACTGTTCATATCGTAGTGAATAACCAAGTTTCGTTTACCACCAATTATTTGGACGCACGATCTTCAACGTATTGTACCGATATTGCAAAAGTAACCGAATCTCCTGTGATGCATGTAAATGCAGATGATGTGGAAGCGGTAGTTCATGCTATTAGATTTGCTGCTGATTTCCGTGCGGAATTTGGTAAAGATGTGTACATTGATCTTTTGGGTTACAGAAAATATGGACACAACGAAGGTGATGAACCAAGATTCACCCAACCTAATTTGTATAAATTGATCTCTAAACATAAAAATCCGAGAGAAATTTATAAAGAACAACTTATCAAAGAAGGAATAGTTTCCGGTGAGGTGTTGAAAAAGATGGAAACCGAGTTCAAAACTCTTCTAGATGCGGATTATGACGCTTCCAAAGAAATTGAAAAAAATATCATGGACATCTTCATGGCGGAAGACTGGAAACAATATCCACTTTGCCCAAGAGGAGCAATGCAAAATCCGGTAGATACAGGATTTGATCTTGATAAACTGAAAAAACTAGCAGTGGAAATGAGCACTTTGCCGGTTGATAAAAAGTTCATTAACAAGATTACCCGACTTTTTGAAAACCGTTTGAAAATGATCGAAGCCAATTCGTTGGATTGGGCTTTGGGTGAATGGTTGGCGTATGCAACTTTATTAGTAGAAGGCAGTAATGTGAGAATTTCGGGAGAAGATGTGGAAAGAGGAACTTTCTCTCACCGTCATGCTGTTATTAAAACTGAAGATACTGAAGAAGAATACATCCCGCTAAGACATATATCGGATAATCGTTTTGATGTTTACAATTCTCATCTTTCCGAATACGGAGTTTTAGGATTCGATTATGGTTATGCAATGGCTTCACCGAATACATTGACGATTTGGGAAGCACAGTTTGGAGACTTTGTGAATGGCGGGCAAATTATTGTCGATCAATATTTAGCGGCTGCAGAAGAAAAGTGGAAAATCCAAAACGGATTGGTGATGCTTCTACCGCACGGTTTCGAAGGTCAAGGAGCAGAACATTCTTCCGCAAGACTCGAAAGATTCTTGGGGCTTTGCGCAAATGAAAATATGACGGTGGCCAATGCGACTACACCTGCAAACTTTTTCCACCTTCTGAGAAGACAAATGAAGTGGAATTTCAGAAAACCTCTTGTAGTAATGTCGCCGAAATCATTGCTAAGACATCCACAAGTGGTTTCTCCGCTTGAAGATTTTGCAACAGGAAGTTTCCAGCCAATTTTGGATGATGTTGCTGCAAATCCAGAAAAAATTGAAAAATTAGTGTTATGTTCTGGTAAAATTTACTACGAACTTTTGGCTAAAAAAGAAGAATTAGGTTGCGAAAACATCGCTTTGGTAAGATTGGAGCAATTGTATCCGATTCAGCAGGATAAAATGGAGGAGGTTTTGAACAAATACAGCAACAGAAAACAATTGCTTTGGGTACAAGAAGAACCTGAAAATATGGGCGCATGGAGTTATATGTTACGTAATTTCAGGAAGTCTGATATTGATGTAATTGCGCCGGTAGCTAGTGGATCACCAGCTCCGGGAAGCCACAAAATGTTCGAGAAAAATCAAAATAACGTAATAAACAGAGTTTTCGACCGAGAAGATGCGCCTGCAAATAGACCGGTTACCGCATAATTTCAATTTTAAATAATAAAAAAAAATATTCACGATGTCAATATTAGAAATGAAAGTCCCGTCTCCGGGAGAATCCATCACCGAAGTTGAAATCGCATCTTGGTTGGTAAAAGACGGCGATTATGTAGAAAAAGATCAACCAATTGCTGAAGTAGATTCCGATAAAGCAACACTAGAATTACCTGCTGAGGAAAGTGGGGTCATCACTTTAAAAGCTGAAGAAGGAGAAGTGGTGCAAGTGGGCCAGGTGGTATGTCTTATCGATATGGATGCTGCAAAACCTGCTGGCGAATCTGCTCCGAAGGCGGAAAATGCTGAAGCTCCTCAAGCGGAACAAAAAGTGGTCGAAAAACCGGCAATCGTTCAAGAGGCTAAAAAAGAAGAACAACCTGCTGCTACTTCTTATGCTACAGGAACTCCTTCACCTGCTGCTAAAAAAATCCTAGACGAAAAAGGTATTCCAGCTGCGCAAGTTTCAGGTACCGGCAAAGATGGAAGAATCACTAAAGAAGATGCCCAAACTGCGCAAGTCGCTGCAATGGGAACTCCTTCTTCTACTGGCGGATCCAGAGGTTCTAATATTACTAAACTTTCTGTCCTAAGAAGAAAAATCGCTGCAAGATTGGTGTCTGTGAAAAATGAAACCGCTATGCTAACCACTTTCAACGAGGTGGATATGTCTGAAATCTTCAGAATTAGAAAACAATATAAAGAGGAATTCGCTGCGAAACACGGCGTTGGACTAGGTTTCATGTCATTCTTTACAAAAGCAGTGACCCGTGCATTGCAAATGTATCCAGACGTGAACGCTTCCATTGATGGGGATTACAAAATTAACTACGATTTCTGTGATATTTCCATTGCTGTTTCCGGACCAAAAGGTTTGATGGTTCCTGTTCTTAGAAACGCTGAGAACATGACTTTTAGAGGAGTAGAGGCCAATATAAAAGATCTTGCTGAAAAAGTAAGAAGCGGAAAAATTACAGTAGACGAAATGACCGGAGGAACTTTTACCGTAACCAATGGTGGAACTTTCGGTTCTATGATGTCCACTCCAATTATTAACCCGCCACAATCCGCTATTTTAGGAATGCATAATATCTTACAAAGACCTATGGCGGTTGATGGACAAGTGGTAATTCGCCCAATGATGTATGTTGCACTTTCCTATGACCACAGAATTATCGACGGTAAAGAATCCGTAGGTTTCTTGGTTGCTGTAAAAGAAGCAATCGACAATCCGGTAGAATTCTTAATGAACGGAGATGAGAGAAAAGCTCTTGAACTTTAATTAATTCTAAAGTTTTCACAATCAATAATATCCCGTCCAAAAAAGGCGGGATTTTTGTATTATTATTTTTAATAAAATTTTAAATCTATGTTTTCTACGACTACTTTCGATATTAGGGTTTCCGTGAAACCAGAGTACGATTCAAGAAATAGTTTTCCGTCCGAAAACCGATTTGTTTTCCGCTACAATATTAAAATCGAAAATCTAAGCGAAAATCCTGTTGTTTTGTTGAAAAGAAGATGGCTGATATATGATTTAGGTTTCGGCTTTACAGAGGTTGCAGGAGAGGGAGTAATTGGGTTGACACCCGAAATTTTACCCGGAGAACAGTTTAGTTACTTCTCCAATGTCGTGTTGCGCTCCGGTGTAGGAAATATGACCGGACAATATTTTTGTATGAATCTTTTAACTAAAGAAAATCTGGAAATCAATATTCCGAAATTTGATTTAATGGCGGAAGTATTGAGCAACTAATAATGGAATTTAAAGAATTTTTAAATTCTTTTTTAAAACCTCTTTCACTTCATCATTTCTTGTAATCATTAAATTATTGAATGCCAAAAGCGAAATTTTCGCACAAACTTCCGCATCATCCCCAGCACGATGGTGATTAAACGATAGTTGGTGTTGCTCTGCCAGACTTTTCAGGCCATATCGTGGTAAGTTTTTCCAGGATTTTTTAGCAATTTGAATGGAACACAAATACTCCATCTTGGGTTTAAAAAATCCGTAGTAATCTAGACAACTTCTGAGTACACCTGCATCGAAAGCAGCGTTGTGGGCGATCATCAAATTTCCATACATCAATTCTTCCGCTTCATACCAAACATCCTCGAAAGTAGGAGCGCCTTGGACATCTTCCGGGTGAATACCGTGAACTTCAATGTTTCTGCGATTAAAGTAAGGAAAACTTGGCGGTTTGATCAGCCACGTCTGGGTTTTCACAATTTCTCCATTTTCCACCACACAAATCCCCATTTCACAAGCGGAATTTCTTTCGTGTGTTGCGGTTTCAAAATCCAATGCGCAAAAATCGAGCATTCTTTTGGGTTTAATATTTATATAAAATGTTTGAAGATCAACCATTTCGATTGGTAATAATGATCGATCTGAAATTTTTTTCTTCGTTTTACATTCCCGGCAAGTTGAAAATAAAAACCGAAATGTGCTCTTATCACCGCCCAAAAATGAGCTGCGCCGTTTTCATAACCAAAATAAAAAGCGGCAATACCGTCTAAACACAATCGCAAAAAAATGACCCACATAAGCTTTGGAAAGGGCAAGTTTTTGCACAACATTGAAAGATTATTGCGAATGTTGAGATAGGTTTTTTGCGGATTTTCTATATTTAAAGTTCCGCCACCGACATGATAAACAGTAGATTTTCCTGTATAAAAAATCTTTTTTCCTGAGTTCTTTAGACGCCAACATAGATCGATTTCTTCTTGATGAGCAAAAAATCTTTCATCAAAACCATTTTCTGCCCAGAAATCTTCCGAACGAATAAACAAACAGCAACCTGAAGCCCAAAAAATCTCGGTTTCATCATCGTATTGACCTTTGTCTTCTTCAATATCGTCAAAAATTCTTCCACGGCAATAAGGGTAACCAAGATTATCAATTAATCCGCCACCAGCGCCGGCAAACTCAAAGAAATTTTTTCGATTATATGCTAATATTTTAGGTTGAATGGCCGCTATATTTAAATTTTTTTCGAATAATTCGAGAATGGGTTTTAGCCAGTTTTCAGTTACTTCAACGTCGGAATTCAGAAGACAATAAATTTCTGCATCGATTTTTTTTAAGCCTTCATTATAACCACCTGCAAATCCTGAATTGGACGCATTTTGTACAATTTTAACATCCGGAAAATGAGATTGTATAAAATTTACAGAATCGTCGGTAGATGCGTTGTCGATAACGTAAATATCGGTGTTTTGGGAATGTGCGATCACATTGGGAAGAAATTTTTCTAACCAATTTTTTCCGTTCCAATTGAGAATTGCTATCGCTACTTTCAAATCAATTAGGATTAAATTAGGGTTTCCATTACTTTTATCGCGTTCTGATATTTCCACCTTCTGTGCGACCAAAGATAATTATCTGGCCTTTTATTAATCGTACATTCAAGCATTTTATGAAATTTTCTTACCACCTCATATTCCTGAAATTTATCACCATCGGGATAAATCCTGTGATAATTTATTTGGTAAAATCCGCGTTTTACCTTTTTCATTTCGCAATAAACAAATACCAAATCCATTCTTGTGGAAAGCTTGTCGTAGCCTACGAATGCTGGCGTTTTTTGGTATAAAAAATCCAGTCCGTAGGTAACTTCAGAGTAATGCGGAGTTTGATCTGCAACAAACATGTACACCGAATTTCCATCGTTGGCATTCTTGAAAATATGTCGAATAACTTCTTTAGCTTCTAACGAATGATTACCAAAACGGTTCCGGATTTCTTTCACTCTCTGTTCCCAAAAACTGCTCTGAACTTTTCGGTAAACGGGAAAGCATTTTTCCTGAGGGATAATTGTTGCCAAGGCATTGAACCATTCCCAATTGAAAATATGTCCGGCTAGAAGAATGACATTTTTGTTTTCCTTTGTGGCCTCATGAAAGACATCTTGATTGAGGTGTTGAACGCGAACCCGCAATTCGTGGGAAGAAATGGTAAAAGATTTCAAAGTTTCTACAAGATAATCGCAGAAATTATGGTAAAACTTCTTTCTAATAATTTTCAGTTCCGAGTCGCTTTTTTCAGGAAAAGAATTTTTCAGATTTTGCAATACCACATCTTTACGATAACCTACCACGAAGTAAATGATCACGAATATAAAATCGGATAGCCCATACAAAACCTTCAATGGTAACTTCGAAAAAAGGATAATTATTTTAAATAGAAAATTCATAAATGGTTTGCAAATTTAGGAATTATAAACTTTATTGTTGGCGTTATTTTTGTTATTTTGTGGCATTAATTTAATTGAAAAATCAATGAGAAATAATAAAATAAAATTGATGATGTTTTCGGCACTTTGTTTTGGAGGTGCAACCTTTGCACAAACCACCGAAATCAAAACCGAAAAATCTGTAGCGAAAGCTGAAAGTGCAGCAAAAGAAGATAGCGCAGCAATATTGGCAGCCAATAAAAAACGAGCAGCCGAAGAGAAAGCGAAACTTCCGAAGCCGTATGACGCAACAGAAAATGCTGAAGCTAAAATCTCCGAATTGGTAAAAAAAGCAAAATCTGAGAATAAAAATATCATTTTACAAGCCGGAGGAAACTGGTGTATTTGGTGTTTAAGGTTCAACAATTTTGTTCAAACAACTCAGGAATTGAAAGAAATAGTAGATGCCAATTACCTTTATTACCACTTGAATTATTCGCCGGAGAACAAAAACGAGAAAGTTTTTGCGAAATATGACAATCCGGGAGCGAAATTCGGATACCCGGTTTTTGTCGTTCTGGACCAAAACGGAAAGATGATTCATACCCAAGATAGCGCAGTGCTGGAAGAGGGAAAAGGGTATAGCAAAGAAAAAGTGAAAGCGTTCTTCGAGAAGTGGACTCCAAAATCATAAATCAAAAAAGTTCCGGAAATTTCCGGAACTTTTTTTATAGTAGTTTCTTAATCCAATTCATTTTTTTTTCCGTGTATGGAGGATATTTCAAATCGGGCTCGCCCCAATTTACACGCTCGAGTACGGCTTTTTGATGGGAAAAAGTTTCAAAGCCAAATTTTCCGTGGTAATTTCCAATTCCCGAATTTCCAACACCTCCGAATGGTAAATTTTCATTGCTCAAGTGCATCACCACATCGTTAATACATCCACCACCAAAGGAAATTTTCGATGTAAAACTCTCTTTTTCTTCGGAATTATTTGTGAAAAGATAAGCAGCCAGGGGTTTTTCTTTTTCTGAAATTTTAAGCAAAGCTTCATTAAAATTATTAAAAGTGAGAACCGGCAAAATCGGACCAAAAATTTCTTCCTGCATTACAGCGTCTTCCCAGCTGATTTCGTGCAGAATCGTGGGTTCGATATAAAGTTTTTGAGCGTCGTGTCCGCCACCGAAATATATCTTATCTTTTTCAATGAAATTTACCAGTCTGTCGAAATTTCTTCGATTGATTATTTTTGTATAATGTTCCGAATCTGGTTGGTAATTGAAGTTCTGAATGTAAGATTTTAAGGTGTCCAGAAAACTGTCTCTCACTTTTTCATCCACTAAAATATAATCCGGAGCCACACACGTTTGTCCGGCATTAAGAAATTTTCCCCAAACAATTCTTTTGGCTGCTACCTCAAAATCAGCATTTGCAGTTACAATAGCTGGACTTTTTCCACCCAATTCCAAAGTTACTGGTGTTAAATTTTTCGCAGCAGCTTCATATACGATTTGTCCAACTTTTGTGCTTCCTGTGAAAAATATTTTATCAAATTTCAGTTTTAGTATTTCCGTAATTTCTTCCACAGCGCCTTCTGCCACGAAAATATAATCATTAGGAAAATTTTCATTGATGATTTTTGCCATCGCTTTCATTGTATTTTCAGCAACTTCACTAGGTTTTACAATACAGGTGTTTCCTGCTGCCATAGAGGTAACCAGAGGAGAAAGCGAGAGTTGGTACGGATAATTCCACGCACCAATCACCAATGTGCAACCGAGTGGTTCGCTATGGATTTTACTCGTTCCAAGTTGATTCGCAAGGTTGGTTTTTACTTTCTTTGGCTTCGATAGGGAATTGAGGTTTTTCAGGTAAAAATCGATCTCTTTTAAAATGAAAGAAATTTCTGTCGTATAAGTATCAAATCTCGATTTTCCGAAGTCTTTATAAATGGCCTCATAAAGCAATTCTTCATTTTTAATGATCAAATCTCGCAGTTTTTCCAGATACATTTTTCTAAACTTGATGCTTTTGGTTTTCTGGCTGTTAAAAAAGGTACGCTGATCTGCTAATATCTTTTCAAAATTCATTACATTTATTTTATAATTCAAACAAATTTACTCCAAATTAAACAGATAAAGACAAAATGGATTTCAGAAGTAAAAAAATTCTAATTACCGGCGGATGCTCCGGAATTGGTAAAATCATGGCAAGAAAATCTCTGGAAAGAGGCGTCGAAAAACTGGTAATTTGGGATGTTAATGAAGAAGCTTTGGTGAAAACTAAGCAAGAGTTTTCAGGGATTGGTGGTGAAATTTTCACTTACAAAGTAGATGTTTTTAATTTGAATGAAATTAGAATTGCTGCGCAGAAAGTACGTATAGAGGTAGGAAAGATTGATATTCTAATTAATAATGCAGGAATTGTAGTCGGAAAATATTTTCATGAACATAACCATGACGAGATTCAGAAAAGCATGCTCATCAATTCCAATGCTTTCATGCATATTGGGCTTGAATTTCTTCCCGGAATGATGGCGGATAATTCAGGAGCCATTTGCAATATTGCTTCGTCTGCCGGATTAATTTCTAATCCCAAAATGTCTGTTTATGCCGCTTCAAAATGGGCTGTTGTCGGGTGGAGCGACAGTTTACGACTGGAAATGGAACAGCTCGGAAAGAATATTTCTGTCACCACGATCATGCCTTTTTACATTAATACAGGAATGTTTGATGGAGTAAAATCGAAACTGCTTCCCATTCTCGAACCTGAAAAAACTTCAGAAAGAATCATTAAAGCAATTGAAAACGAAACCAAAATGCTCGCAATGCCGATGCCGTATTGGTTCATTCGCCTTTCTCAAGGGATTTTGCCACTGCCAATATTCGACTGGGTGATGAAAAATGTTTTCGGAGTCTACGATACTATGAAAGATTTCAGAGGCAGAAAGTAACCCACAGGATTTGTTGAATTTAGCATTAAAAATACAAATGTAAGTCCTCAGATTCTTATAATTTTCTTAAATTTGTGCATCTAAAAAAGTAAAAAGAAAGAATGAATTCCTACAAAAACCCTCTTGAAGAACGCTATTCAAGTGAGGAAATGCTCTATAATTTTTCGCCGAACAACAAGTTCAGAAACTGGCGAAAATTGTGGATTGCTCTTGCCGAAATCCAAAAAGATCTTGGTTTGGATATTTCCGACGAACAAATCGCAGAACTCAAAGAAAACGCAGAAAACATTGATTATGTGAAAGCTGCAGAATACGAAAAAAAATTCCGACACGACGTGATGGCTCATGTGCACACGTACGGCGATGCGGCTCCTTCTGCAAAAGGAATTATCCATTTGGGCGCGACTTCCGCTTTTGTAGGCGATAACACCGATTTAATTCAAATGCGCGACGGATTGTTGCTTTTGAGAAAACAATTGGTGAATGTCATTAAAAATCTTTCCGATTTCGCTTTAAAATACAAAGATTTACCAACACTCGGTTTTACACACTATCAACCCGCACAATTGACGACCGTCGGAAAAAGAGCAACACTTTGGTTGCAATCTTTGATTTTGGATTTTGAGGAACTCGAATTTTTCCTTGAAACTTTAAGATTCCGCGGTGTAAAAGGAACAACCGGAACCGCAGCAAGTTTTCTTGAACTTTTCAACGGCGATTATTCTAAAGTAAAACATTTGGATACAGAACTTTCAAAACGCTTTGGATTCGATAAGGTTTTCGGAGTTTCCGGACAGACTTACGACCGAAAAATTGATGCGAAAGTTTTGGCTTTATTGTCGAATATTGCTCAATCTGCTCACAAATTCACGAATGATTTACGACTATTGCAGAATTTAAAGGAAATTGAAGAGCCTTTCGAAAAAAATCAAATCGGTTCCTCAGCGATGGCGTATAAAAGAAATCCGATGCGTTCCGAAAGAATCGGCTCGTTAGCGAAATTCGTGATGTCACTTTCCTCAAGTTCCGCAATGGTGGCGGCAACGCAATGGTTTGAAAGAACTTTGGATGATTCAGCGAACAAAAGACTCGCAATTCCGCAATCTTTCCTTGCTGTGGATGCTATTTTGTTGATTTGGAATAACATTATGAACGGAATAGTGGTTTACGAAAACCGTATCAAAAAACATATCATGGACGAACTTCCTTTCATGGCGACAGAATATATCATTATGGAGGAAGTAAAAGCTGGAGGCGATCGTCAGGAAATCCACGAAACCATCCGCGTGCACTCTATGGAAGCTTCTAAAAAAGTAAAAATCGAAGGCAAAGAAAACGACCTGATCGAAAGGATTTTGAACGATGACTCCCTGAAAATGGATAAATCTAAATTTATGGAAATGCTCGATCCTAAAAACTTCATCGGGTTCGCACCGATTCAAACCGAGGAGTTTGTCCAGAATGAAGCACAGCCAATTCTTGATAAATATTCCGATTTAATTGGCTTAGAAGCTGACCTTAAAGTATAAAGTGATGCAGGCAAATTGGTCTGCATTTTTTAATGTTTTACTCCCTTTAAAATTGACATAGAATGTCTGATAAAAAAAGAATTTTTGTAGAAAAACGTGGAATATTCGATGTGGAAAGTCCCAAGATTTTCAGTGAAGTAAAAACCATCGTTCCTCATATTCATGATGTGAAAGTTTATAACATTTATGATCTGTTCGGGATCGAAGAAAACGATCTTAACAAAGTAATTTTCAATACTTTTGTAGATCCGGTCGTTGATATTCTTCACAATGAGAACCCCGCTAAAAACCTTCATTTTGCTACTGAATTTCTACCTGGCCAATACGATCAAAGAGCAGATTCTGCGCAGCAATGTATCGCTTTACTCACAGAAAATGAAAACTCAAAAGTGAGAAGTGGAAAGTTGATCGAACTTTTTGGCGTTACAGAAAATGAAATAGAAAAAATTAAAAATCATTTAATAAACAAAGTCGAAAGTCAGGAAAAAGATTTGTCCAAGCTTGAAATCCCGTTGGAAGAGACCCCAGATCCGGTTATGATCCATGAGGGTTTTATTGATTTTTCTACGGAAGAACTTAATGAGTTTTATCACCAACATGGTTTTGCGTTGGGATTCGATGATTTAGAATTTATTCAGAATTATTTTAAATCTGAAAACCGAAATCCATCGGAAACCGAACTTAAGGTCCTCGATACGTATTGGAGTGATCATTGCCGACATACCACTTTCGAAACGGAATTAACTGATATTCAGTTTAATGATTCTTTTAAAGATACTTTAGAAAGAATTTTTAAGGATTATTTAGAAAAAAGAAAATTTCTCGGAAGAGAAGCAAAACCGATTTCTTTGATGGATTTGGCGACGGTCTGTGCAAGATATTTCCACAAAACCGGTAAGCTCGAAAACCTCGTTGTTTCTGATGAAATCAATGCGTGTACCATAGAAATTGAAGCCGAATTTGATGGTAAAAAAGAACCTTGGTACCTTTTATTTAAAAATGAAACACACAATCACCCGACAGAAATTGAACCTTTTGGCGGTGCTTCTACGTGTTTAGGTGGCGCGATCCGCGATCCATTGTCCGGTAGAGCGTTTGTTTATCAGGCGATGCGACTTTCCGGAGCTGCAGATGTTTTAGAACCGATTAGCGAGACTTTACCTGGAAAACTTCCGCAAAGAACTATTTCTAAACAAGCTGCAAACGGCTATTCTTCCTACGGTAACCAAATTGGTTTGGCGACGACGTTAGTGAATGAAATTTACCACGATGGCTACAAAGCAAAACGCATGGAAGTTGGATTTGTAGTTGGAGCGGTGAAAAAAGATTGGGTAAGACGCGAAAAACCACAACCTGGAGATTTGGTGATTCTGCTTGGGGGGGCAACCGGCCGCGATGGAGTTGGAGGAGCAACTGGAAGTTCAAAAGAACAGGATGAAACCTCTATTCATACGCTTTCTACTGAAGTTCAGAAAGGAAATGCGGTGGAAGAACGTAAAATTCAGCGTTTATTCAGAAATCCTGAAGTCACTACTTTAATTAAAAAATCAAACGATTTTGGAGCCGGCGGCGTTTCTGTCGCTATCGGCGAGATTGCTGATTCGTTGGAAATTAACCTTGATATTTTGCCTCTGAAATATGAAGGGTTAAACGGGACCGAACTCGCTATTTCCGAATCTCAGGAAAGAATGGCGGTGGTGATTGAAGCGGATCACAAAGAAAAATTCATCAAATTCTGCGAAAAGGAAAATATCAAAGCTGTAGAAGTGGCGAAAGTAACCAATTCCGGAAGAATGCAAATGTTTTGGCAAGGCAATAAAATTGTGGATTTAAGTCGCAAATTTTTAGATACTAACGGTTGTGCAAAATCTCAACGTGCGGAAATTTCACATTTGCAAAAAGTTGATAATCAAAATATGAAATTTTCTGAGGAGAATTTCTTGAAAGCAATTTCGAGTAAAAATAATGCTTCACAAAAAGGTTTGGCAGAAATGTTTGACGCATCCGTTGGCGGAACTTCCGTTGCGATGCCTTTCGGCGGGAAATATCAGGGAACTGAGATGGAAGGAAGCGTACAAACGCTTCCGGTTTTAAACGCAGAAAATATCGAAACTGTTTCTTTGGCAAGTTGGGGTTTTGATGCGGAAATTTCTTCGCAAAACTCGATGATTGGAGCTGCAAATGCGGTGGTCGAAAGCGTTGCCAAAATCGTGGCAATGGGAGGGAAATATCAAAATATCCGTTTGAGTTTTCAGGAATATTTCGAAAAGCTGGGAAATAAGCCTGAAAAGTGGGGAAAACCTTTGGCTTCCTTGCTTGGAGCTTACGATGCACAAATGAATTTAGAACTCGCTGCAATTGGCGGAAAAGATTCGATGAGTGGAAGTTTCCAGGATATCAATGTACCACCAACTTTGATTTCTTTTGCTTGTGCAAATGGCGAAAAGAAAAATATCATTTCTCCGGAACTGAAAAAAGCGGGAAACAAATTGTATTTTTTCCAACATATTCCTCAGGAAAACGGTTTGCCGGATTATGAAAATTTGAAGAAAGTTTTCGATTATATTCATCAAAATATTCAGTCGGGAAATATTGTTTCTGTTAAAACTGTGAAAGATGGAGGTGTAGCAGTGGCCTTAGCAAAAATGTGTTTTGGAAATCAATTAGGAGCTGCAATTTCTTTGGAAGAAGATTTACTTTTAAATAAAAATATTGGAAGTTTAATTATTGAAACTACCGCAGATTTGGAAAATGGTTTATTTCAATTGATTGGTGAGGTTAAAACTGATAAATGTTTAATAATTAATGATTTAAAAATTTCGATCTCAAGTTTATTTGAGGCTTGGAAAGGAACTTTTGAAGAACTATTTCCGACGGTAGAGAAAGAAAAAATTGTGGTCGAATTGGACGAAAAATTGAATGCTACAAAAGCAGAAACCATAATAATTCGAAAACACGGAATTGCAAAACCTCGTGTTTTTGCACCTATTTTTCCGGGAACCAATTGTGAATATGAAACTCAAAATGCTTTTCGAAAAGAAGGTGCGGAAGTTTCAAGTTTGCCGTTGATCAATTTGAATCATCAGCTTCTCAACGAAAGTTTGGATGCGTGGATTTCGCAAATCAATCAGTCTCAAATTTTGGTGTTTTCCGGAGGTTTCTCTGCAGGTGATGAGCCGGATGGTTCTGCAAAATTCATTGTCAGTGTTTTGAAAAACGAGAAAATGAAAAATGCAGTTCACGAATTATTGAACCGTGACGGAATGATTCTCGGGATTTGCAACGGGTTCCAGGCGTTGGTAAAATCCGGGCTTTTGCCTTATGGTGAGATTCGCGATTTAGATGAAAATTCGCCTACTTTGGCGCACAATGCGATCGGAAGACATATTTCTCAAATGGTTGATGTGAAAGTTGTGAGTGATCAGTCGCCTTGGTTAAAAGGAATGAAAGGTCAGGTTTTTACCATTCCGATCTCTCACGGGGAAGGAAGATTTATGGCTTCTGAAGAAGTGATTAAAGAATTGTATGAAAACGGACAAATTGCGACGCAATACATTGATTTTGAAGGTAAAATTGCACACGGAATGCCTTTTAATCCAAATAACTCTTTATTCGGAATTGAAGGTATTGCAAGTAAATCCGGGAAAATTTTTGGTAGAATGGGGCATCCGGAAAGATTTTCGGAAGGTTTGCTGAAGAATATTCCGACCGCCAATTATCATAATATTTTCAAAAACGGTGTGGAATACTTCAAGTAATTAGTGTTTTTTAATTTATAAAGATTTTAAAAATTAAAGTAAATTATAAGTAAATTTCCTTATAAAATAGATTTATTAGCGATTTAGCTTATATTTATGTTTTATAAGGGTAATTGCTTATATTTGTGAAATGATTGCTATTGTTACCGGAGATATTATCAATTCTCAAAATACCGATTCCGAATTGTGGCTTCCTAAGTTGAAAAATTTATTAGGAAGTTGGTCTGCAACTCCCGAAAACTGGGAAGTATATCGTGGTGACGAATTTCAGGTAAAATGCACTGTGGATGAAGTTTTTGCAAAATCAATGATGATTAAATCACTCATCAAAACATTTGAGAATCTGGATGTAAGATTAGCAATCGGCATTGGAAACGAAGTTTTTCTGTCTGATAAAATCACCGAATCCAACGGCTCTGCCTACGTAAATTCCGGGCGACTTTTAAATGATATAACCACCGAAGGACGCACCTTGGCAATACATACCGAAAATGATAAAGTGAACCGTGATTTGAATATTCTTTTTAAATGGACCTCGATAGATTTCGACAGTTGGTCCATTGCCACAGCGGAAATTATTCACCGCTTGCTGATCAATCCGGAGCTTACGCAAGAAGAATTAGCAAAGGAATTGAATATTACTCAATCATCAGTAAGTCAGAGAATTAAGCGGTCTCATTTCGATTTGATTCAGGAAACCGATTTGTTTTTCAGAAAAAAAATAGCAGAACTCTAATGATTTTTATTCCTCTCATATTGGCACATTTGTTAGGAGATTTTCTTCTACAGCCCAATTCGTGGGTTGCTGATAAAGAGCGGAAAAAAGCCGGAAGCGTTTATTTGTATTTGCATATTTTGCTTCACACAGTTTTGGCTTTTGTTTTTTTATGGAATATTGAACTTTGGTGGATCGCTGCAACCATCGGCTTTTCCCATTTTTTGATCGATTGGGCAAAACTCACTTTTCAAAATGCAAAAACCAAACGAACCTGGTTTTTTGTCGATCAGTTGCTTCATGTTTTAGTTATTGCTGCGCTATCGATGTTGTATTTTCCATATTTAATGTGGAACGATTTCTTTAATTCTGAATCTTTAAAACTTATCACGGCCGTGGTTTTTTTAACGGTTCCGTCTTCTATTTTTATCAAAACATTAATCTCGATTTGGACTCCAGTTACCGTAGAACACAGCAAATTACAAACGGAATCCTTAGTGAATGCAGGGAAATACATTGGAATTCTCGAAAGACTTTTGGTTTTTGTATTCATCCTTGTCGACCATTGGGAAGGCGTGGGTTTTATGATTGCCGCAAAATCGGTTTTCAGATTTAGTGATTTGGCAGAAGCAAAACAAAGAAAACTGACCGAATATGTATTGATAGGAACTTTATTGAGTTTCGGAATCGCTGTTTTGACAGGGATTTTAGTTAAAATTTAAATTAAAAACAGTTGAAATAATCAAATTAAAAATAAAAATGACAAAAGGAGCAATGCTTTATGAAGGAAAAGCAAAACAAGTTTTCGAAACCGATCAGCCAAATGAAGTGATTGTTCGTTTCAAGGATGATGCAACCGCTTTTAACGCACAGAAAAGAGGAAGTGTAGATTTGAAAGGCGAGATGAATAACGCCATCACCACCTTGATTTTCGAATATTTGAATGAGAAAGGAATTCCGACACACTTTATAAAAAAAATCGATGAAAGAGAGCAGTTGGTTAAGAAAGTGAATATTATTCCTCTGGAAATGGTAGTTCGGAATTATTCTGCAGGAAGTATGGCGCAAAGATTAGGGGTGGAAGAAGGCATAAAATCACCGGTGACCATTTTCGATATTTGCTATAAAAAAGATGAGTTGGGAGATCCGCTTATCAATGATCATCATGCAGTTTTCTTGGGGGCAGCAACGTACGAAGAACTCGATGAAATGTATGAACTTACTTCAGATATCAACGAGATTTTGATCGATCTTTTCGATAAAATGAATATTATCCTAGTAGATTTTAAAATCGAATTGGGCAAAACGGCAGACGGAAAAATTGTTCTTGCCGACGAAATTTCACCCGATACCTGCAGACTTTGGGATAAAGATACGATGAAAAAATTGGATAAAGACCGTTTCAGAAGAGATTTGGGCGAGGTTACAGAAGCTTACGTTGAAATCTATGAAAGATTGAAAAAGGTACTGAACAAATAATTTTTTGGGAGAAAAGTAAAAAATGAAAGATTTACAACATCATAAAGTAAATTATTTAAACCAGTTCAAAGAAAGAACATACGGAAGAAATTTGCTGAAATCAGAAGACGTTTTTGATGCTCCCTCTGAAGAATGTGGAATCTTCGGGTTGTATTCCGACACCGATTTAGATACCTTTTCGCTTTCGCAGTTTGGGCTTTTTGCATTGCAACATCGCGGTCAGGAAGCTTGCGGAATTTCAGTAATGAAAAACGGAAAAATAGTCAATGTGAAAGATGAAGGTCTCGTGCTCGATGTGTACAAAAACATTCGCGAACCCGAAACTTTCATGGGAAATTCCGCGATTGGACATACAAGATATACCACAGCAGGCGACAAAAAAAAGTATAATTTTCAACCATTTTTTGCAAAAAACGAATATGATCAAATCATCCTTTCCATCGCACATAATGGGAATTTGACCAATGCTCATGAACTCAAAAAAGAACTCGAAGCAGAAGGAGTTGTTTTCAAAGCAACATCCGATTCTGAGGTAATTTTAAGACTCATTCAGAAAAACTTGGATCTCGGATTGCGAGGAGCCATCAAAGCTACGATGGAAAAGATAGAAGGTGCTTATTCAGTTGTAGGAATGACTCGAAATAAATTCTTTGCATTCCGGGATTTCCACGGGATTCGCCCTTTGGTTTTAGGAACGATTGATGAGAAAACCTTTGTTGCAGCTTCGGAATCTGTCGCTTTAGACGCGGTTGGTGCGCAATATGTTCGCGATATTCTACCCGGCGAGATCGTTTATACCAGTGAAAATGAAAAAGGTTTAAAATCTTTCTTGGTTAAAGAAAACTGCGAGAAAAGAATCTGTGCTTTCGAATATATTTATTTTGCAAGACCGGATTCTGTGCTGGAAAATATTAATGTTCATGAAATTCGCGAAAAATCTGGGATGAAAATTTGGGAACAAGCTCCTGTGGAAGCTGATATTGTGATCGGTGTTCCCGATTCAGGAGTTCCGGCGGCGATTGGTTTTTCTATTGCTTCGGGTATTCCTTTTCGTCCGGTTTTGATTAAAAATCGGTATATCGGAAGAAGTTTCATCGTTCCAACCCAGGAAATGCGGGAAAGAATTGTGAACTTAAAACTCAACCCAATTCTGTCAGAAATTAAAGGGAAAAGGGTAGTAATCATCGATGATTCCATTGTTCGTGGAACCACTTCAAAGCGTTTGGTGAAAATTTTGAAAGATGCGGGAGTAAAGGAAATTCATTTCCGCAGCGTTTCTCCGCCGATTATTGCGCCATGTTATTTGGGAATTGATACGCCTTCGAAAGACGATTTAATTTCCGCCAATATGTCAGTAGAGGAGTTGCGGGATTATTTGGGTGTTGATTCGTTGGAGTTTTTGAGTATGGATAATCTGAAAGTTATCCTAGGAAGTTCGAACCATTGTTTCGGTTGTTTTACTGAAGAATATCCGGTTCCGGCGGGGCCAAACCCAGATTATACTGATGAATAAAAAAAAGGTTGGGAAATTTCCCAACCTTTTCTATATAAATTGTGTTTTTGATATGAAGTGTGCTATTACTTACTGAATTTGTAAGCTAAACCAACTTGGAATACATTGTTTTTAACTGAATCACCTGGGTTATCTTTGATAATGTCTGATAATCCTGCAGTATATCTAGCAGTTAAACCTAAATTAGGTGTGAAATAATATCCAGCTCCTAAACCAATTCCAAAATCAAAAGTGTTGAAATTGTCTTTGTCCAAAGCAACGATAGTAGCATTGTCTGTACTTCCGTTAGTAGAGTTTTTGAATTTGTCTTTAGCACTTACTAAGAAACCAAACTGTGGTCCTGCTTCAAGGTAGAATGCTGGAGTTGCATTGTACTGGAACATTACCGGTACTGAAATGTAACCTAAGTTTCTAGAGTAATCTGCAGAGTAAGTATTCCCTAAAATTTCTGTACTTCTTGTCACTTTTGAACCAAGGTCATTATATAATACCTCTGGCTGAATGCTGAAGTTCTCTGCTAAAGGAGCATTCATAAATACACCGGCGTTAAATCCAATTTTAGATTCTTGGTCGCTTAATGTTGCATCATCTGAAAGTGAAGAAACATTCATACCACCTTTAACACCAAATTGCTGTGCGAATGTCAATGAACTCATTGCGATTGCTGCACCTAAAAATAACTTTTTCATAATTTTTAAATTTTAATTAATTTTTTTTAAAACTTGATAATCGTTTCTTTTAAAATAGGTAAGCGGATTAATTTTTCAGGCTTACTATCAGAAACGCTTCTCAAATCTCACGTTTTTTAAATTTGTTTTACGAGAGGGATGTTTCAAATGCTGTGCCAAAAAACATAAATTTCACAAAAATTTAAACAATGGTTTAATTATGTTTTTATTTAAAGTGCTAATAATCAATACTATAAACTAATCATTTCTAAATATTTTATGGTGTAAATTTTCTTTAACATTATGTACAAAATAATAGTATCTTTTACTTTTTACGCCAAACTTTGATAAAAATGCAATGCTGAAATGATGTTTTCTTCCGAAACCGCACAGTCAAATTGGCAATTTCCAATCTTCTCAATCAATGAAAAACTAATTTTCCCGTCGGAATTTTTCTTGTCATTCTTCATTAAAGTCAGCAATTGTTCGCTTGAAAAGGCGTTAATAGAAATATAAGGATAGAATTTTCGGATTTTTTTGATGATTTCTTCTTCCGTTTCCGCGTTGATGAGGTTTTCCAGACAAGAAAGATGCGTCTCGCAAATCATTCCTAGCGCAACGGCTTCGCCATGAGGAACCTGCTGATTGCTTTGCAAAAATAAGCTTTCCACAGCATGACCAATCGTATGTCCGAAGTTTAATGTTTTGCGGATATGTTGTTCTTTAAAATCCATTTCAACCACTTTTTGCTTAATATTCATGGAGGTTTCAATGAAAGGATAAATGCTCTTTGGATTCAAACTTTCTACAGAATTGAGGTCTGCCCAATGTTTTTCATCAGCGATTAATCCATGCTTCAACATCTCGGCAAATCCGCTTCGAAGCTCAACGAAAGGCAACGTTCGTAGGAAATCCGGGTAAACAAAAATTTGTTGTGGTTCGGCAAAAGTTCCTACAATGTTTTTTAAAAATTGATGATCAATTCCTGTTTTTCCGCCAATAGAAGCGTCGCACATTCCCAAAAGCGTAGTGGGTAAATTGATAAACGGGATTCCACGTTTGTAAGTGGAAGCAACGAATCCACCCAAATCGGTGATTACTCCGCCCCCAAGGTTCAACATTAATGATTTTCTATCTGCTTCAAATTCGGAGAGGATTTCCCAGAGTTGCGTCGCCGTTTCGATGGTTTTCAGTTCTTCGCCTGCTTCAATTTCGATGATTTCAAAAGGGATTTCGGTTTCTAAATTTCCCAAAACTGTCGGAAGACAATATTCATGGGTGTTTTCATCAACTAGAATGAAAAGTTTCGATGGTTTTAAAGTCTTTAGAAATTGATTAAGTTGAGAGAAATTCTGATCTAAAACGGAAATCATATGGAGAGAAATTTTACGCAAAATTAAACTTTAAATTCGTTTTATCAATTCATATAGTATTATTAAATTTGCGCGTATTAAAAACTATCAATGAGTATTTTCAACAACACAGCCTTGGCATTTGCTGACAAATCAGATTATCAGTTAAAAAAAGCTTACTGGATGTTCAAATTAATCGAGCAACCGGCTTTAACCAAAATAGGAACCAGAATTTTGAATTTTACGGTTTACAATAATTTTCCTCTTGCCGGTGATTTAGTAAAAGCTACGCTGTTTGAGCAATTTTGCGGTGGCGAAACTCGGGAAGAGAGCATGAAGGCCGTGATAAGAATGTTCAAGCGTGGCGTGGGAAGTATTTTCGATTATTCCATTGAAGGGAAAGAAGAGGAAGAAACTTTTGATGCGGTTTGCCGCGAAATTAAAGATATCGTACGTTTTTCTGTTGGAAATCCTGCGATTCCTTTTATTGTTTTTAAGCCCACTGCTTTTGGAAGAATTGATATTTACGAAGCGGTAGGAAAGGGAACTGAATTGACAGAAAGCCAAAAGGAAGAATGGGCGCGTGTGGTTAAAAGATTTGATGAAGTATGTCAACTTTGCCATGAAAACAACAAAAAAGTGATGGTGGATGCAGAAGAATCTTGGATGCAAGACGCAGCAGATCATTTGGTGGAAGAAATGATGGAGAAATACAACCGTGTAAAACCCATCGTTTGGAATACCATTCAAATGTATCGAACCGGACGTATTGAATATATGCAGGAAAACCTCGAGCGTGCGAAAGAAAAAGGATATTATATTGGATACAAAATTGTTCGCGGTGCTTACATGGAAAAGGAAAGAGAAAGAGCGGCCGAGAAAAATTATCCAGATCCGATCCAACCCAATAAAGAAGCTTCCGACAGAAATTACAATGCAGCAATCGATTTTGTGATGCAAAATATAGATCGTGTTTCAGGATTTTTCGGAACGCATAACGAGATTTCTACAGAATTGGTGATGAACAAAATGAAAGTGAATACTTTGGAAAATAGTTCCGAAAGTATTTATTTCGGGCAACTTTATGGCATGAGCGACAATATTACCTACACGCTTGCCGACCAAAAATACAATGTAGCGAAATATTTACCGTATGGTCCGGTAAAAGATGTGGTGCCTTACCTAACGCGCCGAGCCGAAGAAAATACTTCCGTAGCAGGACAAACCGGCCGCGAATTGTCTTTAATTAGCAAAGAATTGAAAAGAAGAAAAGGAAATTAATCTTTTTTCTTACAATTTTAAATAGATCGGAGTTGGATTTTTTTCCAACTCTTTTTCATTAAATTTGTCTTTCGAAGCTTTGTGAATTTTCAAAAAATCTATTGAATTGACTTTTGCCCAAATTATTTTACCGCTCAATCTTGCAGGGACTTTCACTTATAAAGTTCCTGATGATTTGGTTGAAATCTTACAACCCGGAATGCGCGTTTTGGTTTCATTTCGTGGCAAAAAAATTTATACAGGAATCGTCACGGAAATCCACGATCGCAAACCCGAAAATTTTGTACCAAAAGAAATCGTGAATATTCTCGACGATTTTCCGATTCTTCCCGAAGAGCAAATCCTTTTCTGGCAATGGATTTCGGAATATTATCTATGCAATTTGGGCGAGATTTATAGATTTGCTTTTCCTTCCTCGTTAAAGCTGGAGAGTGAAACTTATCTTAAATTAAAACCCGATATCACGGTAGATTTTCAAAATTTGGATGTGAATGAAATGTATCTTATTCAGGCTTTGGAAGTCCGGCAGTTGATCAATTTAACAGAGATAGAAGCTTTTATTCCGAAAAAAGAAATCGTGAAAACCATTAATTCTTTGATCGACCTTCAATACATTGAAATTGATGAAAAAATTGCAGAGAAATATCGGGCGAAAGAAGTTGCTTACTTGAAAATCAATGAAGGAGAAATTTCAAAACGGAAAATTCCGGAAATTCTTTTGGAGCTGAAACGTTCGCCGAAGCAACAGGAATTGTTTCTTTATTTACTTGAAAAACATACCGAAAATCCCGAAAAAGATTTAAAAAAATCTGAAGTTTTCGAAGTAGGAAATTTTTCTCAGCCACAATTGAAATCTTTGGTCGGGAAGAATTTGGTTCAGGAATATTATCTTCAAAAAGATCGTTTGGAAGCGTATGGTGGCGAAAAAGAAAATATTGAAGAGCTCACGGAAACCCAAATGCAATCGAAAAAAGAGATTGATGAAGCTTTCGAAATCGGAAAAAATGTTTTGCTCCACGGCGTAACTTCTTCCGGGAAGACGCATATTTATCTAGAAAAAATTGAAGAAACAGTTTCTGAAGGCAAAAACGTCCTTTTGTTGCTTCCGGAAATCTCACTTACCAAGCAAATTGTACAGCGGTTAGAAAAAAAATACGGTAAAGAACTCGGTTTTTATCATCAAAAATTAACCGATTTTGAGAAGGTTGAAGTATGGCGTAAAATAAAGAATAATCAGCTGAAAATACTTATCGGAACAAGAAATTCGTTGTTTCTTCCATTCCCGAATTTAGGTTTGGTTGTGGTTGATGAAGAGCACGATTCTGCGTACAAACCCAGAGAAGTTTCCCCTTTTTTTAATGCCAAAGATGCGGCCCAGGTTTTGGCAAAATTGTATCATGCTCCGGTGATATTGGGTTCTGCAACTCCTTCGGTTGAATCTTATTATTTGGCCAAAACCGAAAAATTGAAATATGTTTTTCTATCCGAACGTTTCGGAAAGGTAAAACTTCCTGAATTTGAATTGATTAATTTCAAAGAAGCGCAGGATTCCAAAAAAGTGATTGGTAATTTTTCGCTACAATTAATTAGCGAAATAAAAACTGAACTGGAACGGAAAAAACAAACCATGATTCTTCACAATCGCCGTGGATACGCCAATGTTGTGGAATGTGAAAGTTGTGGCTATGTGAATTATTGCTCTAATTGTGATGTGGTGATGACGTACCACAAGTTTTCGAATGAGATGAAATGCCACTATTGCGGACAAAAATCGGCTAAACCGAAAGTGTGTCCGAAGTGCCATTCCGAAAATTTGAATGAACGTGGAGTGGGTGTGGAACAGGTTCACGAAGAAATTTCGAGACTTTTTCCTGATGCGGAAGTCGATAGAATGGATGTAGATTCGATGCGGAAGAAATTCGCTTATGAAAAATTATACGAAAAAATCGAAAGCGGCGAAACCGATATTTTGGTAGGAACTCAAATGATTTCCAAGGGTTTAGATTTCGATAATATAGAATTGGTAGCGATTCCTCGAGCGGATTCGATGTTGTATGTACAAGATTTTCGGGCAGAAGAAAGAGCTTTTCAACTCATCACTCAAGTTTCCGGTAGAGCCGGGAGAATCTCTGGTGAAGGAAAGGTTTTTATTCAAACCTACAACCCACAACATTCAGTTTTTCAATTAATTAAAGAAAATAATCAGGAGAAAATCTACCGACATTTCCTGGAAGAAAGGAAGAAATTTCTGTATCCGCCTTTTGTGAAGTTAATCATGATTGAACTAAAGCACAGAAAAGAAGATAAGGTGAACCGTGCATCGCAATTTTTAGGTTCAATTCTTAGAAAATATCTTCCGGAAGAATGCATTTTGGGGCCGGAAAAATCTCCTATCGGAAAACTGAATCTGATGTACCAATATCAAATTTTGCTCAAATGTCCGCGAGGTAAAAAGTACAAAGAATTCAAAAATATCTTGCTTAAAAGTTTTGATGAATTTGAGGAAATTACTGCATATCAGAGCATTAAAAGACTGGTTTTTGTCGATTTTTAACATTTTTTAACATAATTAACTGTGCTTTATAAGGGTGAAAACTCGGTAGCTCGGTAATAATTTATATTTTTGACCGTTGAATAATGAGCATTATTCAGATCATCAAATTAAATGTAAATGATTAGACTTAAAAATATATTAGTCTCTACTGCTTTTGCGATTTCTGCATTTGCATACGGACAAGGAACTTTTGCCTCTTCAAACTACCCACAATCCTACGAAACAAATTCTTCGAATATTTCCGCACCAGAAAAATTAATGTCGGCTAAAGAGTTGGTTGATATTAAGATTAATTCGATCATGAATGATCCTGTGCTTCGAAATGCGAATTGGGGTTTTGTGATATATGATCCTAAAACCAAAAAAGTGGTAAGTTCATACAACGAAAACGCTTCTTTGGTTCCGGCATCTACCACCAAACTTCTAACTACTGAAACAGCGATGAGTCTTTTGGGAGAAAAATTTCGTTGGAACACCCAGTTAGAACATTCCGGAAATATTGATGCAGACGGAGTTTTGCAAGGAAATTTGTATATCGTTGGAAGCGGCGATCCATCATTAGGAACTAACAAAGCGGGAGCTTCTTCCTATAGTTCTATCATTGCGGATTTCATTGGCGCAATTTCACAGAAAGGAATCAAGAAGGTTAATGGTGATATCATCATCCAAACAGCGGTTTTCAAAATGAATAAAATGCAAAGCTTACCCGCGAATATCGTTTGGTTGGAAAATGGAAGCTATTATTTGCCGGTAGGTTCTACTTATGAAATTAGTCCACAAAATGAGAAATTAATTGCCAAGCAAGCCAACCCTTTTGCCGAAAACAAAAACTTCTATTATATTTCGCCGTACATTAAACAAATGGTTTATGCAGATAAGTTTAATGGATCTGGACTTACCACAAAATTGCCCGATGCACCATCTTACCTTGCCAATAATTTGAGAACGACCATGATCAAAAGAGGATTGATGGTAACCGGAAATGTGGTGTCCAGAACGATCGATTTGAATCCTGAAAAAAGAGAGATCATTACCAACTATCAGTCGCCGACTTTATCCGAAATTGTTTATTATACAAATCAACACAGCGATAATGCTTTGGCAGAAGCTACTTTGCGAATGGTAGGTTTTCAGAAAAACGGAGATCAAACTTTAGAAAGCGGTAGGAAAGTAGTGGTGGATCATCTCAAGGAAATTTCTTTTGATACCAACGGACTGAATTATATGGATGGAAGCGGTTTATCTCGAAGCAATTTGGTGACACCCATTTCGCAAGTGAAATTTTTAACCAATTTAATGAATGAAAAATACTATAAAACGTATTTTGATTCTTTACCGATTGGCGGACAAACCGGAACTTTGAAGAGAATGTTTTTAGGAAACGGCAACGGACAAATTTTTGCCAAAACCGGCACATTAAATAAAGTAAAAACTTTGGCAGGTTACCTCAAAACCAATAGTGGCAAAACTTTGGTTTTCTCTTTGCTCATCAATAATTATGCAGGTTCGGTAGATCAGGTGAAAAGCCGAATGGAACAACTTTTGCAGCCCGCTCTTAATCTTTAGTACATAATAAATTAATAATATCATTAACCTTTCAATAATAATTGAGAGGTTTTTTTTAACTTTAGCCAAAAATCTACCTTAATGAAAAAATTTTATGTAATTGCTTTTGCAGCATTTTTTGTCCAGGCTTTTTCTCAGAAAAATGAAGAGGCCGAAAGAAAAAGCATGATTCGAAATGAGCTTCGAAAGTATTCGAAAATGGTTGACTATAACGTGAACCCTAATACGCTCAACTATGACTTAAAATATCAAAGACTGGAATTGGATTTGGATCCGGCCCAACATTTCGTGAGCGGAACGGTTACCAGCCATTTCGTTCCAAATCAGAATATTTCAAGTATTTACTTTGATCTATCTGATGTACTTTCTGTATCGGAGGTGAAGTATCATGGTGTCAATCTTCCTTTTACGCAACTTAGTACAAAGGAAATTAAAATAGATTTTCCGTCAAATTTACCTGCAGCAACTTTGGATTCGCTTTCGATTAAGTATTCTGGAGCTCCAGATACTGGCGGAAGTGCAGGCGATGCTTTCACGGTGTCTACGCAAGGTGGAACACCTGTTTTGTATACACTTTCCGAACCTTACGGAGCTCAGGAATGGTTTCCAACAAAGCAAAGTTTGAATGATAAAATTGAAAAATTAGATATCAAAATCAATACACCATCGCAATACAGCGTGGCATCGAATGGAAAACTCATTGCTGAAACTTCATTGACAGGAAGTAGAAAACTCACTTTTTGGCAAACCAATTATCCAATTCCTGCATATCTAATTGCTTTGGGGATTACGAATTATACAAAACTTAACGATACCATGGGAACACCGCCTTTTCCTTTCGTTAATTATTTATATCCTTCCACAGCTACCAATACAACCACGATTTCGAATATAAACTGGACCAAAACCGTGATGAATACTTTCGAAGAATATTTCGGACCTTATCCTTATCGCAACGAAAAATATGGGCATATGCAATTTAGTTGGGGCGGCGGAATGGAACATGCTACGATGTCTTCAATGGGATCATGGGGACGCGGAATCATTGCCCACGAGCTGGCGCATCAATGGTTTGGTGATAAAGTTACTTGTGGATCATGGAATGACATTTGGCTCAACGAGGGTTTTGCGACTTTTGGCGAACATCTTGCCAACGAAAAATTATTGATGACAAATTCTCAGTTTCTCAATTATTTGAGTTCTGAAATGAGTTATATTACAGGTTCTCCGGGCGGAAGCGTGTATGTACCAGATGGTAATCTTGGAAATACAGGAACCATCTTCAGTGGAAGATTAACATATTCTAAAGCCGGATATGTTGTAAGAATGCTCAAGTGGATTTTGGGTGATGAAGCATTTTATGCAGCAATTAAAGATTATCATACAAGGCCGGAATTGGCATATGGATATGCGAAAACAGCCGATCTAAAAAATTCTCTGCTTCAATCCACTGGAAAAGATTTTACTGAATTTTTTAATGATTGGATCTATGGACAGGGTTATCCGACTTATCAAATCCGTTGGAACCAAACCTCTGACGATATGTTGAGAATTAGAGTGAGTCAAACGCAAAGCCATTCATCTGTCAGTTTTTTTGAAATGCCATTGCCAATCAAAGTGAATGGAACTGGTGGACAAGTAGCCTATTTAAAATTAGATCATACGACAAATAATCAGAATTTTGCTAACCTGATCAACTTTCCGGTTTCCAGCATTCAGTTCAATTATGAGAATCAAATGATACAAAGAAACTCAACAGTAACCAAAGATACGTCGGTTCTTGCGGTTGATGATTCTTCGAAAGACGCCGTGAAAATTTATCCAAATCCGGTGAAAAATCAATTGTCAGTTTCAGGAATTTCCAGGGATCAAAGCTTCGAAATCTTTAGCGTTGATGGTAAATTTATTAAAAAAGGAAGTATTTCTTCAGGAAAAGCGGTGGATGTTACATCGCTGTCAAAAGGAATTTATATCTTTAAAATTAATAGTCAGAATCTCAAATTCGTTAAACAATAAAAATCAGAAACCTTCAGCAATGAAGGTTTTTTTAATGATTTTGCTTTAAAAGTAGGACCATTAAATTCTTTATTAAAAACCGGTGGTTTGGACTTTCCGTCAAGGCTTTTTTTGTTAAATTAGCATTTCAAAATAAATTCAATTATGATTTCTAAAAATTATCTGGAAACCCTTCAGAACGAATTACAAAATATCAAAAACGATGGTCTTTTTAAAACTGAAAGAATTATCACTTCTCAACAATCCGCCGAAATCGAGGCTAATGGCAAGAAATTGCTTAATTTTTGTGCGAACAATTATTTAGGACTTTCCAATCATCCTGAAGTGATGAAAGCTTCCCAAGATATGATCGAAAGCCATGGTTACGGGATGTCTTCGGTTCGTTTTATTTGTGGAACTCAGGATATCCATAAAGAACTGGAATCGAAGATTTCAAAGTTTTTGGGAATGGAAGATACAATTCTTTATGCGGCTTGTTTCGATGCGAATGGCGGTGTTTTCGAACCCTTATTTTCAGAAGAAGATGCCATAATTTCCGATGAACTGAATCACGCTTCCATTATTGATGGAGTTCGTCTTTGCAAAGCTGCGAGGTACCGCTACAAAAACAATAATATGCAGGATTTGGAAGACCAGTTAAAAGCAGCTTCCGAGAAAAATCACCGTTTTAAAATCATCGTGACCGACGGAGTTTTCTCCATGGATGGAATTGTAGCAGATCTAAAAGGAGTTTGCGATTTGGCTGAAAAATATGATGCTTTGGTGATGGTTGATGATTCTCATGCGACAGGATTTATCGGAAAAACAGGACGCGGAACTCATGAAGCCAATGAAGTAATGGGAAGAGTTGATCTTATTACTTCAACTTTAGGAAAAGCTTTGGGCGGAGCTTTGGGTGGATTTACTTCCGGCAAAAAAGAAATTATTGATATGCTGAGACAGCGTTCCAGACCATACTTATTTTCAAATTCACTGGCTCCGGGAATTGTGGGCGCTGCGATGAAAGTTTTGGATATGATTTCTGAAGATACCTCACTTAGAGATCGCGTGATGGAAAATGCCGAATATTACCGCACCGAGATGAAAGCCAAAGGATTTGACATTCCCGATGGTGATGCTGCAATTGTTCCGGTAATGCTTTATGATGCTCCTTTAGCCCAAAAAATGGCTGAAAAACTGATGGATGAAGGAATTTACGTCATCGGATTTTTCTATCCTGTTGTACCAAAAGGAAAAGCCAGAATCCGCGTTCAGCTTTCTGCGGCACACACCAAAGAACAATTGGATAAAGCGATTGCCGCATTTGAAAAAGTAGGAAAAGAATTGAGTGTAATTTAATAAGAAGCGAAAAAAAATGCTAAAACCTTCCGTTTCGGGAGGTTTTTTATTTAGAAAAATATTTTATAAAGATTTCTTCCGCTGGAAATGATGAGCAATAACGCGACTAAAATTAATGCCGTTTTTCGTGGCATTTTTCCTGCTAATCGCGCTGCAATGGGTGCTGCCAAAACTCCTCCTATAATTAATCCTAGGATAATTTCAATATTGGAAACACCCAGATTTGAAAAGAAAACAATTGCCGCAGCAAGGGTAACAAAAAATTCTGCCATGCTCACAGTTCCGATCACATAGTTGGTTTTTCGCCCTTTGGAAAGTAGGGTAGAAGTAACAATTGGCCCCCAACCTCCGCCACCAAATGCGTCCATCATTCCTCCGAAAAACCCGAGTCTCCCGATATGAGTTTTTTGTTTCACCACAATTTTTTTGAAGGCCAATCGGGTAATTCTGTATCCCATAATCAGGGTGTACGTGGCCATCAATCCTTTGGCAAGATTCTCATATTCATTACCCAGATATATGAGTAATAATGAACCAGAAACCGCTCCAATAACTCCGGGAACCGTAAGATAAAGCAACATTTTTTTATTGACATTCCCATATTTGTAGTGGGAATACCCGCTCATCGCGCTCGAAAACATTTCCGCAGTGTGAATGGAACCAGAAATCGAAGGCAATTTCACGCCCATTCCCATCATCAGCGTAGAACTCGTCAATCCATAACCCATTCCCAGAGCGCCATCCACCATTTGCGCAAAAAATCCAATGGCCAGCATCCAATAAAATTCATTGGGAATTTCGTAAACAAAATCTTTTGCTTGTGTGTAAGAAAAATAATTATCAAATGCGATTCCCAGGAAAAAAGCTGCAAAAATGAGTGATAAATAAATTACAATTCGCCGATACTTTTTCGCTTCTTTGGAATATTGCCATTTCAATTTTTGCTCTTCCAGAACCGAATCTCGATTTTTTGAAATGAAATTTTCAAGTTGAAAATCGCTTAGTTCTGGCTGATTGGCGATACTGATCAGTACATTTTTTTTCTGAACAATATCGATGATTTCGGTGTAAAAGTCAACTCCTAAATCGGTAATCAGTGCGATATGAGCATTATAAAAATCGTCTTCGAAAAATCGTCTTTCCTGAATTTTAATGGTATCTTTTCCATCAGCGAACTGCTTAATCTCTTCGGAAACCGATTCGAAAATCAAATGAATTTTGGTATTGGGAAAGCTGTTGATAATTGTTTTTAGACTTTCCAAAGCTTCTGTTCCTCCGCCTACAATAAGCACTTTCAGGTTTTCCAGATTCAGGAAAACACTCAAAGATTGATGCTGAATATTGTTTTCGGAAGACATTGAATTCGGTAACTTTTTTGGTAAAATTTACAAAAGCATTACCGCTCCAACGGTGGAATTGCTGGTTTCGTCGACCAAAATTGCACTTCCTGTCGAATTATTTTTTTCAAAAGCATCAAAAACTAATGGTGATGAAGTTTTCAGATTTACTTTCACAATTTCATTCAATTTTACTGCATCGGTAACTGGCGTTTGTTGCAATGTATTAACATCGATTTTGTATTCGATTTCCTTGATGATGGTTTTTAGAAGTCTGCTTTTGTGTTGAATAAAATATCTGTTTCCTTCGGAAAGTTCGCGTTTGTCGAGCCAGCAAACTAAAGCTTCAAATTCATTTTCAACGCGTGGTTGATTTTCAGATTTCACAAAAAAATCACCACGACTTACATCAATATCATCTTGCAAATGCAAAACGGCAGGTTGCAAAGCGAACACTTCGTCCACTTCGTTTCCACCGGTTTCTACTCTGGAAATGGTGGTTTCAATGTTTTCAGGAAGGATGGTTACTCGATCTCCTTTTTTATAAGTTCCGGAAATAATTTGCCCAGCATAGCCACGGTAATCGTGCAATTCATCGGTCTGCGGACGGATAACGTATTGAACTTGAAATCTTGCGTTTTCGTAATCTACATCTTCATTTACCTCGACATTTTCCAGGAATGTAAGCAGTGGTTCGTCTTTAAACCAAGTCATTTTCTCGGATTTTTCCACAATGTTGTCTCCAAAAAAAGCGGAAATAGGGAAGTAAGCTACATTTTTCAAGCCAAGATTTTTTGCGACTTGATCGTAATCTTTCATAATGTTATTGAAAACATCTTCAGAATAATCGACCAAATCCATCTTATTTATGGCCACTACTACGCGTTTCATTTTCAAAAGTGAAGCGATGATGGAATGTCTTCGGGTTTGCTCGATGACGCCTTGTCGGGCATCAATTAAAATGATCATTAACTGCGAATTGGAAGCTCCTGTGATCATGTTTCTGGTATATTGAACATGTCCCGGAGCGTCTGCGATAATAAATTTTCTATTCGGCGTGGAAAAATATCGATAGGCCACGTCTATGGTAATTCCCTGTTCTCTTTCAGCGCGTAAACCGTCGGTAAGAATTGCTAAATCTATTCCGTCCGCGTTTTTATTTTTCGATTGTTTTTCAAGGGCTTCTAATTGGTCTACCAAAATGCTTTTGCTATCATAAAGCAGTCTTCCGATCAAGGTGCTTTTTCCATCATCTACACTTCCGGCGGTAATAAATCTTAATATATCCATGTTGATTTTGATTAAAAATTGGGTGAAAACGATTTGGGTTATGTTTTAAAGAAAAACTTTAAAAGTAACCTCCTTTTTTTCGGTCTTCCATCGCGGCTTCGGTTACTTTATCGTCAATTCTGGTTTCGCCACGCTCGGAAATTCTGGAAGCCATAATTTCATTCACAACTTCATCCAAGGTTGCAGCATCGCTTTCCACTGCTGCGGTACAGGTCATGTCTCCCACAGTTCTGTACCGTACTTTTTTGTTGATAATTTTATCATTTTCATCAATCGTAATGAAATCGGAAACAGCGATTAATTGTCCTTCGTGCTCAATCACATCCCGTTGGTGCGCAAAATAAATAGAAGGAAGTTGGATTTTTTCTTTTTTAATATAATTCCACACATCAAGTTCAGTCCAGTTTGAAATTGGGAACACTCTTACATTTTCACCTTTGTTGATTCTCCCATTATAAATATTCCAAAGTTCTGGGCGCTGAAGTTTCGGTTCCCACTGTCCGAAATCGTCACGTACGGAGAAAAAACGTTCTTTAGCTCTTGCTTTTTCCTCATCACGACGCGCTCCTCCGATACAAGCATCAAATTTGAATTCCTCAATCGTATCCAAAAGGGTATGGGTTTGAAGCCAGTTTCTGGATGCAAATTTTCCTTTAGGTTCGGTCAATTTTTTCTCCCGAATGGTGTCTTCAACTTTTCTTACAATAAGTTCAGCACCGATTTCTTGGGCTAAATAATCGCGATATGCTAATGCTTCCGGGAAATTGTGTCCGGTGTCAATATGTACCAACGGAAATGGAATTTTCATTGGTGCGAAAGCTTTTTTTGCCAAATGAACCAGCGTGATGGAATCCTTGCCGCCACTGAAAAGTAATGCTGGATTTTCAAATTGTGCTGCTACTTCGCGCATAATGAAAATACTTTCAGCTTCTAATTGTTCCAGATAGTCTAATTGATATTTGCTCATATTGATCACTAAAAAGTTTTTGGAGATTTAATTTATTAAAAAAAAATAAAAAAGTTTTGCTATCGATTTATTTGGAATGGAGTCCACATTCTTTCTGAGATTCTTCCCAAAACCATCGTCCCGCTCTTGGATTTTCGCCTTCTGTTATGGCTCTTGTACAAGGTTTGCAGCCTACACTGATGAAACCTTTTTTGTGAAGCGGTAAATCTTGCACCTTATTTTTTTCGATATATTCTAAAACATCATTGTAGGTCCAATGTATCAGCGGATTAAATTTAAAGAGTTTTCTATCTTCGTCCCATTCGATCATTTTCATGTTTTCGCGGTTTTCAGATTGTTCACTGCGCAATCCGGTAATCCAAATTTTTGCACCTTCCAAAGCTCGATTCAAGGGTTTAACTTTTCGGATGTAGCAACATTCTTTTCGATTTTCCACGGAATGAAAAAAAGCGTTGATTCCTTTTTCATTCACATATTTTTCTACATCATTGGCATCGGGAAAATAAACTTCCGTTTTGGTTTTATACCGTGCATTATTTTGTGAAAGCAATTCGTAATGTTCATAAAATAGTCTTCCGGTATCCAAAGTGAAAACCTTAATATTCATTTTATTTCTAAAAATCATATCCGTAATTACCTGATCTTCTTGTCCTAAAGACGTCGAAAATACCACTCCTTCAGCTACTTTTTCGGTGATGAAGAGAAGACTTTCCTCGGTGGATAAATTTTCGAGATGTAGGATTTCGTCAGTTGAAAGCATATTGAACTCTTTATTTATGCCTGCAAATTTACTTTAATAATATTTAATCTACAAAATTGGTAGAGTTTTACCGCACAAAAAAAGCTTAGTCTTTTAATTCCAGAAGCGATTTTTTTTCCAAAATAGCCAGCGTCGCATCGCGAACTTCGATCAAAACATCGTGTAGCGAACAGTGATCTTCCGTACAATTGGTGCACTTTTCATAAAAATTAAGACTTACACAAGGCAACATTGCAATCGGACCATTTACCAATCGGATGATCCTCGCTAAGGAAATATCTCGTGGATTTTTACTGAAAAAATAGCCGCCACCTTTCCCTTTTTTGCTGTCAAGAATTTCTGCTTTTTTGAGTTCTAAAAGTATGTTTTCTAAAAATTTAAGAGGAATTTTCTTTTTTTCTGCAATTTCGGAAATCAAAATCGGACCTTCACTTTGTTTTTCAACAAGATATGAAAGTGCCTTCAGTGCGTATTGCGATTTTTTGGATAACATTTAGCAAAAGTAATAAAAATAGAAAATATAAAATTTCGACTTCCATTTAAAATTGATTAAGTTCGCATAAATTTACTTTAGATTATGTTCAGTAAACAGGAAGCACAACAACTAAAAAAAGATTTTTGGATCGCATTTGGGAAAAGTTTTCCTAGAAAATGGTTATTGTATGACACGAAAATTAAAGATTTTTCTTTTAAATTTTACGCCGACAACAAGAAAGCTGAAGTTACTATCGATATTGAAATGAAAGATGAACTCTTCCGAAATGCTTATTACGAGAAGATTTGGTCGCTGGAGGAAATGCTCAGAGAAGAAGTTGGCGATTTTTATAAAAACGAATTTTACACTTTGGAAAACGGCAAAGTAATTGCCCGAATTTGGGTTACCAAAGAAAATGTTTCGATTTTCAACAAAAATTCCTGGCAAGAGATTTTCGAATTTTTCGTGGACAAAATGGATGGTTTCGAAAGGTTTTTTTACGATTACGAAGATTTTATCAAAGATGTATAAATAAAAAAAATCGGTTTCAAAATTTGGAACCGTTTTTTAATTAAATGAATTTTTAAGCAAATTTCTTTTTTCTTAGCCAGAAGAAAAAACCTCCTAGAAGTCCGATCAACGCAATAGGAATCAGTAAATTAATCCATTGCCATTTCGTTCTTTCTTCGTCAATTCTTTGTCGGTCGAGCAAGCGTGCTTCGATATTCCGGTTTCGGAGTTCCATTAAATTAGAATCATCCAAAAGAAAATCGAGTGCATTTCTCAGGAATTGTTTATTTCCATAGGTTTGTTTAGTGAGCAAATCTTCGCCTAAAGGCAGTGCTTTTCCTTTGTAAACCTGGTTTCTCCCGACATCACCGTCGGCAATTACGATCATTTTATTGTCTGCACTTTGCGCCTTAAAATTTGGGAAATTTGTTCTTTCAATTCTGGAAGCGTACGCAGAATTGAATTTACCTTCTAAACTTACTGCGAAAATTTTTGGACTGCTTGGTTGGTCGAACTCGCTGAGAGAATCCGTCCGTACAATCTCGCTCAAAGCAACATAATTAGGAACCTGTTTCACATTGGTTCTTTCGCTGGATTCGAAAAGGACATTTGTTTTGATATTTTTTCTCCCCAAAGTGTCGATGGAAGTTGGGAATTCGAATTTTACAGGATTAATATTTTTGGTAATTGGATTTTTGTTTTCAGCAATTCCGAGTGGGAAATAAGGCCAAAGAAAACTACTGAATTGTGGATTTCCTGCCACTTCACCTGAAACAATTCTGATCAGTGCGGATTTCTGCATATCCTTCACCAATCCTGGATTGATGCGGATTCCGTAATTGAAAAAGAAATCCGTAAGATTGGTATCCATTGGGTAAGCCATGATTTTTTTCGACTGAAAAAGTGTATCCATTTCGGCATTCACCGCATCAATCATCCACAAAGTTTTCCCTCCATTCATGATGTATTGATCGAGGATTACTTTTTCGTTTTCGGTGAATGGTTTTCGTGGTTTTGCAATCACCAAAGCGTCCATATTTTTCAATTTAGGAACGTCGGCTAAGGTCAGTTCTTTTTCGTTTGCCGGGATTACGGGACCCGCATTGTAATTTTCGAGCGTCATTTCCATAAAACCTTGGAATTGTTCGGGACCCAATTCGTCTTGATTGATCAGAATTCCGATATTTTTCTTTTTTTCTTCGGTAATGGCTTTAATATTTGAAGCAAAATTGTATTCCAGATTTTCGATCGAACGCGCGAGCTGTTCGGAAGCATCGATACCTGTTTGGTTGATGATTAAAGGAATTGATGCGCCGTAAGAATTATATTTTATGGCAGCAAACGGAAACATCACGATTTCCGAGATTTTCCCATCTTTCATGTCCGGAAGTATCGAAGGTTGCATTCCCATTGCAGCCAAAGTATCTTTCGACATTTTGGTTTTAATCGGATCGATGAATTTGTAATCGATTTTCGGATTGATTTTTCGAAATTCTTCCAACAAAAATTTCGTTTCATTCTGCAATTGACGGAAACTCGCCGGGAAATCGCCTTCTAGATAAACATCGACTGTTAAAGGTTTTTCAACCGATTCCAAAATCTTAATGGTAGAATCGGAGAGGGTGTATCTTTTTTCCTGAGTAAGATCCAGTCGCTTCGAGAAAATTCCGAAAACTCCGGCCAATAAAACGAGTGCGATAATGCTAAATATAATGCTCTTTTTATTCATTTTTAAATATCTAAAACAGTTCGGATTATTTTTTCTTTTCTACAAAAATTTTAGCCAACAACAAACAAATTCCTATCACTAAAATGAAATAGAAAACATCTTTGGTATCGATTAAACCGCGAGTGAATGCCAAAAAATGCTGATAGAATCCAAGTTTGGAAAGTACATAATCTGCACCGCCCAATAATTTATAACTTGCCAATTGCTCGATCCCGAAATAGAAAATAAAACATAGGAAAACGCCGAGTAAATAAGCCATAATTTGGTTCTGAGAAAGGGAAGAAGCCAAGATTCCGACAGCCGAAAATGCTGCGGTAAGAATGACCAATCCGAAATAACTTCCGAAAGTTGCTCCCAAATCGATATTGCCTTCCGGAACGCCCAAAACATAAACCGTATACAAATAAAAAACGGACGGAACTAAGCAAAGAATTCCAACCAGCCATACGGAAAGAAATTTTCCGACGATGATTTCGGAGATTTTTATTGGTTGTGAGAAAAGCCAGTTCAAAGTTCCGGATTGTTGCTCTTCTGCCAAAGTTTTCATCGAAATTGCGGGAATGATGAACATGAGCAACCATGGAACCAAAACAAAATAGCTTTGAAGGGAAGCCGTTCCAATATCGAAAATATTGGAATCGTTTTCAAAGAAAAACAGAAAAAGAGTTCCGATTAAACTGAATGCTGCGATGATCAGCCACGCGCTCCAATTTCCGAAATAACTCCAGAGTTCTTTTTTTAATATTGCAATCATATTTTATAATGCGTTTATTTTAAAATAGAAATTTATTTTTTCTTGTTCACCAATTTTACCGTCATCATAATGGCAATAACCAGAAAGAAAAACCCTACAATTAATTGCCACCAATAATCAATCACCATAGATTTTAATATCACCGTAAATACGACTAGAAACAGGATGAAAGTTGCAATTTCGTTTGCTTGCCGAAGTTTGATGTTTGCAATGAGTAAAGTATTTCCGGCGAGAATTTTCATTTGTAAAACTTTTTTCCAGCACCAGAAATGATAGAATGCTAGTCCAACTAAAAAGGTTAGTTTCAGGTGGAACCAAGGCGTTTGCATTAATCCGAAATTTAGAAGAATCATCGTTATACCACTTGCAAGCATGATGATTCCTGCCGGAACGGTGATGATATTCCATAATCTTCTCGCCATGAAAATGTATTGTTCTCGTAGGATTTGTTTTTTTTGATCCTCAAAACTGTCGGTGTCTTTATAATAAACGAACAGCCGAACCAGGTAAAAAATTCCTGCGAAATAACTCACCATGAAAATGATGTGAATGGCTTTGATAATGGTATAAAGCATCTGAAAAATTTATGTGCAAAGATAAAAGATTTATGCTTAGGAAATGGTATTGATATGATCGACTTCTTTTTAATGTTAAAATTGTTTTATAAATAGCAAGTTCGATTTTTTTTTAGTTTTTTTGTAATCTAATAATATTTAATATATCAATATGAAAAGAATTTTCCAATTGTGTTTTGGTTTGGCTTTTTTCACATTCGGTTTTTCTCAGGAATTAAAACCGGTTGCTGAAAAAGTGAAAAACGCGCACGTTGCCAACAAAACTTTTGTAAAGTACAGTCCCTTCACTGTGGATTCGTCACCGAATAAGCAGGTTGCTTACCGCGCTGCAGCAGAAGGTATTACAGTAATGAAACTGCAAAAATCTGAATTACTGAGGATTAATACAGAAAAACCTGATGCTTTAGAAATGGATTTTCCTTTTGAAGGGAAAACCATTACGGTAGAATTAGTGAAAAATAATTTTTTCACTCATGATTTTAAAGTTAATACTGATAAAGGCTACATCAATTACGCGCCGGGAGTGTATTATCAGGGAATTGTGAAAGGTGATCAGGAATCTCTTGTAGCCATTAGTTTTTTCAAAGATGATATTGTTGGAGTTACTTCCATTAAAAATATTGGGAACATTGTTATCGGTAAATCCAAAAACGCTGATGAATTTGTTTCCTATAATGACCAAAAACTGAAAGGCGATAATCCTTTTTCTTGCTCCGCAGATGAGTTGGTTGAAAATCAAAAATTGGCAGCTCCATCTTTCGATCCGAAAACGATGACGGCAAAGAAAACCGATAACTGTGTGAGAATTTATTATGAAGCAGGTTACGGACCATACACCCAAAATGGTTCAAACTTTACTACAACGACCAACTGGGTAACTTCAATGCACAATAATATTTCTACACTGTATGCAAATGACGGAATTACTGTCGCTTTAAGTGAAATTATGGTTTGGACAAGTACCGATCCTTATTCAGGAACTCCATCCAATATCTTGAATCAGTTCAGAAATACAAGAACATCATTTAATGGTGATGTTGCTCAGTTATTGAGAAATCCTGCTACCACAAGTATTGCTTGGGTGAACGCTTTGTGCAGCAGTTATAAATATTCTTATTCAGGAGTTAATTTCAGCTATCAGAATGTTCCTACGTATTCATGGAATATCGAAGCAATGACCCATGAGATTGGACATAATTTAGGATCTCCGCATACGCATGCCTGCAACTGGAACGGAAACAATACTGCGATTGATGGTTGTGGACCAGCTTCCGGAAATAATGAAGGTTGTGACGCTCCACTTCCTACCGGAACCGGAGGTACGATTATGAGTTATTGCCATTTGGTTTCATCTGTGGGAATTAATTTTGCCAACGGATTTGGTCCTCAACCGGGTGCTTTGATTAGAGCTACCGTGAACTCAAAAGGATGTCTAGGTACAGATTGTGTGACATCATGTGAATCTACCATTACCGGACTTACTTTGAGTAATGTTACAACCAATTCTGCTACCGCTACTATTGTGGATAATGTAGCGACAAGCTGGAAGTATAAACTTGCTAAAATGGACGGAACCGTAATTACTTCCGGTACTACTGCGAATAAAGTTTTGCAGTTCAATAATTTAGATGAAGGAACTTATTATACAGTAGCTGTAGGAACTGAATGTTCAGGGCCTCAAGCTTTTGCTTATGAACAACTTATTCTTACCGATGCAAACTGGTGTGGCGGCATTGCGTTTACCGATCCAGGAGGTCCCGATGCTAATTACGGAGACAATCAAATTATAACCAAAACTTTCTATCCTGCGAATTCAAATGATAAGTTGAAGCTTACCTTTACTCAATTTGATACAGAAGCCGGATATGATTATATGAATGTTTATAATGGGCCAACGACAGGCTCCCCAAGATTTACGGGAGGTACACAACTTTCCGGAACTACAATTCCAGGTCCATTTACATCTACCCATGCTACCGGCGCGATTACCGTAAGATTTATTTCGGATGCCGGCGCTACCGCAGCAGGTTGGAACGCTACTTTTGAATGTACTACCTTGGCTACAGGCGAAACTACGGCTATAAATTCCGTAAGCATCACTCAATCATCGGTAAAAGGAATTTTCGATATCAAATCTAAAGATAAAATTCTTTCTTACTCAGTGTTTGATGCATCCGGTAAATTGGTGAAAAATAACGTGAATGCTAATTCAACTGATGAAAAAGTGGATCTTAGCGCTTTCCCGAAAGGAACTTACATGTTAAGCGTTACCACTTCAAAAGAAACGGTTACCAAAAAAGTTATCAGATAAAATTTTGTGCTCAATGAAAAAGCCGTCTCGAAAGAGGCGGCTTTTTTATTTTTTTAATGAAAATTAAAGAAATTCAATATATATACTTTCTCCAACCTTCATTCCGAACAAGGTTTTTGCACCATTTTGGCTATTTCCTTTGTAAATTGTGAGTTCCAGTAAACCGGCATCATTGAAGATTGCTACCGATTTGCCGTGATATTCGTGCTCATTTTGCCAGTCGCTGATAAACTCGGTATATTGATTGTAAATTCTGGAAAGTGCCAAATTTCTGAACTTCACGATGAAATTTTCATAACTAACACCATTTTTTTCGAAGAATTTTTTGCTGATATTAGAAATAACGTTTCCGAAATTATCGATATACATGATTTCTCCGATAATCATTTTTTCGCTTTCATTAAAAACTGGTCTTGGAAACGAGAGTTGCTTAGGACTTTCGTATTTTCTTCCGATAACTTCCGGTAAACCACCATTTCTTAAGTGAACCGCTGCGGGTGCAAAAATATCAGTAGACGTGAAATTAACTTCATCATCAAATCGATTGTTAAAAGTGATTTCGTACACAGCTTCCGGCTTGATGTCGTAGAAAATTAAACTTAATACTCCATTATCTGCCGCAATAAAATAATGCCCATCTGCTTGATATAGAATGCATTTTCTGTCCTTGGTATAAAAGCTATCTACCGCAATGATATGAACAGTGCCTTTCGGGAAAAAAGAATAGGCATTTCTTACGATGTACGCAGTTTGAAGAAGGTTGTAGGCCTGGATTTCATGGGAAATATCTATAATTTTTACATTTTCATTTAAGCTCAGGATTTTTCCCTTCACAGAAGGAACCCTGTGATCTACCAATCCGTAATCTGATGTGAATGTAATAATAGACATGACGATTTGTAAAGAGCCGCAAATTTAGTTTAAAAAAAATATTTTTCTTCTCGTTGTGGAAAATAAAAATGTCGTATTTGAAATTATTTCGATAATTTTAGAGAAAATATTAATATTAAAGGACACTTAAATGTTTGAACTGAACTACGAAATTACAGGCATCGATGCCAAAACTTTTTACGGAGTTAATAATCAGTATTTCAATCTTTTAAAATCGACTTTTCCGACCCTTAAAATTACAGGAAGAGATCATTTTATCTTTGCTTTGGGAAACAATGAAGCACTCGATGTACTGAAAAATAAGCTTGATGATATTGTAAGCTTCATCTCTAAACACCATTCAATCTCTTTAAAAGATGTAGAAAACATTCTGAATATTAAAAATGAGACGGAGAAACAGCTGGTTTTTGATCAGGATATCATCGTAAAAGGGGTGAACGGAAAAGTCATCAAAGCCAAAACTACCAATCTGAAAAAACTCGTAAAAGAATGCGAGAAAAAAGATATGGTTTTCGCAATAGGACCTGCGGGAACCGGAAAAACCTATACCAGCGTTGCATTGGCAGCAAAGGCCTTGCGCGATAAGGAAGTAAAAAGAATTATCCTCACAAGACCAGCAGTGGAAGCAGGCGAAAGTTTGGGATTTCTTCCGGGAGATTTAAAAGAGAAACTGGATCCCTATTTACAGCCGCTTTACGATGCACTTCGCGATATGATTCCGCACGAAAAACTCGAAGGATTTATTGAGAAAAAAGTAATTGAAGTTGCTCCGTTGGCTTTTATGCGTGGGCGGACTCTGGACGAAGCATTCGTAATCCTCGACGAAGCACAGAATACAACGCATTCTCAAATGAAAATGTTCCTTACCCGAATGGGAATGAATGCGAAATTCATCATCACCGGTGATCCGAGTCAGGTGGATTTACCATTAAAGCAAAAATCTGGTTTGAAGGAAGCGATGAGAATCTTGAAAGATGTACAGGAAATTGGTTTTGTACACCTTACCGAAGAAGATGTGGTAAGACATCCGGTAGTTCGAAAAATTATTAACGCTTACGGAAATGAAGAGAAAAGACAGAGAGAAGAGTAACTGATGATAAAAGTCATGTTAAAGAAATGTTAAATTAATTTATCTTTGCAGCCAAATTAAATTAAAAATTATGAAAAAATTAATGCTAGTTGGGGCTTTGGCACTTTTCGCGGCTGTAAATGCACAAACTGAAAAAGGATCTTGGGTAATCGGTGGATCTACAACGGTTGGATTTAACAATGTGTCAACAAAGTATTCAGCAGGAAATAGTTCTTCTACAGAACCTTCTGTTTCTACATTTACCTTAACACCTTCATTTGGGTATTTTGTACAGGATAAACTTGCTGTAGGTTTAGATTTAGGTTTTGTTTCTATGAGCCAAAAAGATGGTGATTATAAATATACAGCAAATACTTTATCTGCAATGCCTACAGTGACTTATTATTTCAAATCGGCTACTAACCTTGTCCCTTATTTGGGTGCAGGTGTAGGTTATGCATCAACAAAATTAACTGAAAAATACGACGGTGAATCTGAATCAGAAACTGTTGATGGTCTCGCGTGGAAAGCAAAAGGCGGTTTGGTATATCTAATCAACCAAAATATCGGAGTTGATTTAGGAGCTTCATACAACCAATATTCTAACAAAGAAACTGTAATGGGAACAGATTATAAAACTACCGTAGGTACTTTTGGTATTAACGTAGGTTTCACTGTTTTCTTAAAATAAGAATTTTTAGTAAGTTCATTATTCCGTTTCGTAAGAAGCGGGATTTTTTTTATTATTAAATTAATTTTCCACGAATAATCGGACTCATCTTTTGTAGTCGATGTTTTAATTGATATTTTTGATGAAAATTAAAAATTTATGAAAAGAGTAGTACTGGCTTTCGCCATGATGATGTTTGGGCTTACGAATGCTCAGGTTAAATTTGGGATTAACGGTGGATTTTCGTCGGCTGTAGTTTCTGATGATTTTGATGAGCTTACTGCAGGTTATTATGCAGGAGTTTTTACAGAATTCGGAATTCCTGGTTTTGCCAAAATGCAACCGGCCGTTAATTATGTGAAATTTAAAGATGATTCTTATCTGCAGATTCCGGTGATAATGAAATTTTATTTCCTGCCGAAAGTAAATGTGCAGTTGGGTCCGCAATTCGCTTTTAGATTAGATGATGTTCCAGATACCATCAACAAAACGAATTTTGGCGCAGCCGTTGGTTTGGGAGCTGATTTGTTTTCCGGTTTGTTGATTGAAGCGCGGTATGCATTCCAGTTGAATAATGCGTTCAACAGCCCTGCAACAGGAGAGAAATTGCATTTCAACTTATTTAATGTAGGTTTAGGTTTGCGACTTTAATATGATTAAAAAATATCTCACAAAAAATCCCGAATCATTCAATTCGGGATTTTTATTTTGAAATTCTAGAAATTTAAAGTTTATCTGCCGAACAGGTTGCCACCCATTCCTGGCATTTTTGGCATTCCTTTACTCATCATTTCCATTATTTGTTTTCCTTGTGGACCTTGCATCATTTTCATCATTTTACCCATTTGGTCAAATTGTTTCATTAAAGCATTTACGTCTTCAATTTTTCTTCCCGCACCTTTAGCGATACGATTTTTTCTTTGGGTATTGATGATGGATGGTCGTCTTCTTTCCTCCGGCGTCATCGAGTGGATAATGGCTTCGATGTGCTTGAAAGCATCATCCTGAATGTCCACATCTTTTATTGCTTTTCCAACTCCTGGAATCATTCCCATCAAATCTTTCATATTTCCCATTTTTTTGATTTGGTTGATCTGTTTTAGGAAATCATCAAAACCAAACTCGTTTTTGGCAATTTTTTTGTGAAGTTTTTTAGCTTCCTCCTCATCAAATTGCTCCTGAGCTCTTTCAACAAGGGAAACAACGTCACCCATTCCCAGGATTCTGTCTGCCATTCTTTCCGGATAGAAAACATCCAGCGCTTCCATTTTTTCACCGGTTGAAATGAATTTAATAGGCTTTTCAACCACGGAACGAATTGTTAGAGCCGCTCCACCACGGGTATCACCATCTAATTTCGTCAAAACAACTCCGTCGAAATTTAATGCGTCGTTGAACGCTTTTGCGGTATTCACAGCATCTTGCCCGGTCATGGAATCTACCACGAACAAAGTTTCCTGAGGTTTAATGAAGTAATGAACTGATTTTATTTCGTTCATCATTTGCTCGTCAATCGCCAATCGACCTGCGGTATCTACAATCACTACATCGTGGTTGTTTTCTTTCGCAAATTTCACGGCATTTTCAGCAATAGAAGATGGGTTTACAGCGCCTTCTTCCGTATAAACAGGAGTACCTATTTGGGTTCCTAAAACTTTCAATTGTTCTATCGCGGCTGGTCTGTAGACGTCACAAGCCACCAATAGAGGTTTTTTGTTTCTTTTTTGTTTAAGATAATTTGCCAATTTTCCCGAGAAAGTGGTTTTACCGGAACCCTGTAATCCAGCAATTAAAATTACGCTTGGTTTCCCGGAAAGGTTGATTCCTTCCTGGGTACCGCCCATTAATTTTACCAATTCATCGTGAACGATTTTGGTCATCAGCTGTCCCGGAGTTAAGCTGGTTAAAACATTTTGTCCTAAAGCTTTTTCCTGAACTCTTTTGGTTAAATCTTTTGCAACTTTATAATTAACATCAGCATCCACCAAAGCGCGGCGGATTTCTTTTACGGTTTCTGCAACGTTGATTTCAGTAATTTTCCCGCGTCCGGAAATATTATGAAGTGCCTTATCTAACTTATCCTGTAAACTATTGAACATTGTTTTTTATTTAAGATGCGCAAAAATACAGAAATTTGATGAATTTTAAAATTCTAAATTTTTCTATTGTCTTATAATCATTAGATTTGCAAAAATGTAAACAAGATGTCCGACGAAAAATCGACCGAAGAGAAGTTCAGCAACGAAGACAAAGAAAACTTCGAAATGAATGGTTTGAGGCAGTATGGCGTTTACTCAGCGATTGTTTTTCAAATGCTCGCAACGATGGGACTCGCTTTTTGGGGTGGCAAAAAAATAAATGATCATTTCGAAATTGAAAGAAATCTTTTGACGATTGCGATAGGTTTTTTGGGAATGGGACTTGCGTTTTATAATCTTCTTCATCAGCTAAAAAATATTCAGAATAATGAAAATAAAAAGTAATACCATCTATATAATTTTGTTTTTTATAATGTTTGCCTTGCATTTTTTTATTTGGCAAAACTTAAATATAGGTTTTGAAACCACTTTTATTAAGTATTATTTGTTTCTTACCTTACTTTTTATGATGGTTGTAACGGTAATTTCAATCATCAAAAAAATATATCCAAATTATGTGGGATTCGGATTTATGGGTTTGGTGATGTTTAAATTAATGCTGATGTTGCTGGTAATGAAGAAACTTAATTTAAATGAAGTTCCCAATTACAAGGTTCATTTCATTATACCGTATTTAATCGCTTTGGTGCTGGAAACATTGTATGCGGTAAAAATAATTCAGAATGTGGAGGTTTCCGAAACCCCGAAAGATGAAAAAAATCAGTAAAAAAGGATTTTTATATTATGATTATTTATCCTATTTTTGCAAAACTTTAAAATAAGATATAGCAATGCTGAAAAGAGTAGTTCTTGTACTAGGTTTTTTATCGATATTTTCAACGTCATTTGCACAGCATGAGGCTGTTGAAGTAAAAGAAACAAATACCCACGGGGTAGAAGCTCCTGTTGCAGTTTCTGAAGCTGATCAAGTAAGAAAAGAAAACAAGGACTTTATTAATCACCACCTTTTGGATGCGCACAGCTTCGATATTATGGTGACTAAGGAGGGAAAGCATATTGGTTTTCCGCTTCCTGTTATTTTTTATGATAAAGCCAACGGATTTCACGCAATGATGAGTTCTGCTTTTCATCACGGTGAAGAAGTAGTAGAAAGTAAAGGTGGAAACTACAAACTTTTCCACGAAAAAATCTACAAAACCGATGCTTTAGGAACAATTAACCTAGATGAGGCGCACCATGCAACCAATGAAAAAGTCTTGGACCTATCCATTACTAAAAGTGTACTCATGATTGTTGTAGTATCTTTATTAATGATTTTTATTTTCGGTGGAATCGCTAGAAGCTATAAAAATTCTTTAGTACCAAGTGGTGCTGGGAAAATTTTGGAACCTTTGATTCTTTTTATCAGAGACGATATTGCTAAACCAAACATTGGTCCGAAATACAAGAAGTACATGGGTTATTTGCTCACTATTTTCTTCTTTATTTTGTTCTTGAACATTTTCGGATTGTTGCCATTTGGGATTAACGTAACTGGAAATATCGCAATTACTGCGGCTTTAGCAATATTTACATTCCTTATTACCCAGTTTACAGCAAACAAAACATACTGGCAACACATCTTCTGGATGCCTGGATTGCCTTGGCCAATGAAAATTGTAATGATGCCTATTGAAATCATTGGAATGTTCATTAAGCCATTCGCACTGCTTATCCGTCTTTTTGCGAACATGACTGCGGGACACATTGTAATCATGTCACTTATCGCGATGATCTATGTTTTCAAAAATGTGATCGCTGGAGTAGCATTCCCTTTCTTAACATTTGTACTTTATCTTCTTGAAATATTAGTTGCTTTCTTGCAGGCATATATCTTCACCATGCTATCTGCCGTATATTTCGGCATGGCAAACGAAGAGCATGCTCATGAGGGCGAAGAAGGAGTAGCACATCATTAATAAAACCTTTTAAATTTTTATATTATGGATCTTAAATTAGTAGGAGCAGGTTTAGTAGTAATCGGAGCAGGTCTTGGTATCGGTAAAATCGGTGCTGCGGCTCTAGAAGGTATGGCTAGACAACCAGAACAAGCTGGTAAACTTCAAACTGCAATGCTTATTGCTGCTGCACTTGTTGAAGGTCTTGCATTTGCTGCGCTTTTCGCAGTTTAATCAAGCTTTTCAGCCACCCAAAAATCATCTGCCGGGAACGGTTGGTTACGGCAGATGTTTTTTCTAAAAAAATTAAAAACAATTACAATATATATCATAACTCATTATGGGATTATTAGAAAATTTTTCATCAGGTTTATTCATCATACAATCGGTGGTTTTTATCATTCTATTGTTGGTACTAAGAAAATTCGCATGGAAACCAATTATGGATGCTGTGAATGAAAGAGAAGTAACAATCGTTGATTCTCTTAATCAAGCTAAATTGGCAAGACAAGAAGTGCAGAATTTAAAGGCTGAAAACGAAAACATTATCCGTGAAGCTAAAATTGAGCGCGACAATATCTTGAAAGAAGCGAGAGAAATCAAAGAAAGAATTGTAGGTGATGCCAAGAATGTTGCGCAAACCGAAGCTGATAAAATTATCGAGCAGGCAAGGCAATCAATCCAAGCAGAGAAAACTGCAGCAATGGCAGATATTAAAAACCAAATCGGTGCTCTTTCCGTAACCATCGCTGAGTCTATATTGAAGCAAAAATTAGATAACGACGGTGCTCAAAACGCATTGGTACAAAACATTCTTAACAAATCTAATTTGAACTAAAATGCTTACAAGTAAAGTAGCAAAAAGATACGCACAAGGATTGCTTAATTTCACCCAAGAAACGGCACAAACCGATACTGTTTTCGGGGAGATGAGCGATATTGTGAAAACGATTGAAAAATCAAAAGAACTACAGAATTTTTTTGATTCTCCGATTATTGATAGTAAGAAAAAAGCAAGCATAGCTTTAGAAGTTTTCAAGAACTTTTCTCCTGTTACCAAAAGTTTACTTCAGTTGATCATTAAACAAGGTCGTGAAAGTCAAATGCAAAACATCGCTCAAGAATTCATCAACAAAGTGGAGGATATGAAAGGTGTTCAGCGAATTACTATCACTTCCGCTGCGCCATTGTCTGATGAAAACATTAGCAGCATCTTGAAATCATCAGATTTGGTAAATCATAACCAAACTTTTGATGTAAAATCGATCATCAACCCAAATCTTATCGGAGGTTATATCTTGAGAGTTGGCGATCAGCAAGTAGATCAATCGGTGAAATCGAAACTAAGTAAGTTAAAAAAAGAATTTCAATTAAATTAAGATAAAACAACCATAAAATGGCAGAAATAAATCCGGCAGAAGTATCTGCAATTCTTAAACAGCAGCTAGCAAACTTCGATACACAATCGAATGTGGAAGAAGTAGGAACTGTATTGTCCATAGGTGATGGTATCGCTTTGGTATACGGTTTAGAAAATGTTCAGTACGGTGAATTGGTGAAGTTTGAAAGCGGTATTGAAGGTATCGTATTGAACCTTGCTGAAGACAACGTAGGTGTTGCACTTCTTGGTGAATCTAAATTAGTAAAAGAAGGTGATACCGTAAACAGAACCAAAAGAATTTCATCAATCAAAGTTGGTGAAGGGATGTTGGGAAGAGTAGTTGATACCCTCGGAAATCCTATCGATGGAAAAGGACCTATCGCTGGTGAATTATTCGAAATGCCATTGGAAAGAAAGGCTCCGGGAGTAATTTTCCGTCAGCCGGTTACTGAACCACTTCAAACTGGTATCGTAGCAATTGATTCCATGATTCCTGTAGGAAGAGGGCAAAGAGAGTTGATCATCGGTGACCGTCAAACAGGTAAAACTACTGTGGCAATCGATACAATTCTTAACCAAAAAGAATTTTATGATGCAGGACAGCCAGTATATTGTATTTATGTTGCAGTAGGACAAAAAGCTTCTACCGTAGCACAAATCGTAAAAACATTAGAAGATAAAGGAGCAGCAGCTTACACCGTAGTGGTAGCAGCAAATGCTTCCGACCCAACTCCAATGCAGGTTTATGCGCCAATGGCAGGAGCTTCAATCGGAGAATATTTCCGTGATACTGGTAGACCAGCTTTGATCATCTATGATGATTTATCTAAACAGGCAGTTGCTTATCGTGAGCTTTCTCTATTGTTGAGAAGACCACCGGGCCGTGAAGCTTATCCAGGTGACGTTTTCTACCTTCACTCCAGATTATTGGAAAGAGCTGCAAAAGTAATCGCTGATGATACTATTGCTGCTCAAATGAATGATTTACCTGAATCTTTGAAACCAATTGTTAAAGGTGGTGGATCATTAACTGCACTTCCAATCATTGAAACACAAGCAGGTGACGTTTCTGCATATATTCCGACCAATGTAATTTCAATTACTGATGGACAGATTTTCTTGGAGTCAGATTTATTCAACTCAGGGGTTCGTCCGGCGATCAACGTAGGTATTTCGGTATCACGTGTTGGAGGTAACGCTCAGATAAAATCAATGAAAAAAGTTTCAGGTACTTTGAAACTTGATCAAGCGCAGTACAAAGAATTGGAAGCTTTTGCTAAATTCGGTTCAGATCTTGACGCTTCGACTCTTGGGGTAATTTCTAAAGGTGAAAGAAACGTAGAAATCTTGAAACAACCGGTTAATTCACCACTTCCTGTAGATTCTCAGGTAGCAATGATTTATGCAGGTACTGAAAACTTATTGAGAAATATACCTATTGCGAAAGTTAAAGAATTCCAAAAAGAATATGTAGAATTCTTGAGATTTAAACATCCTGATACCATGGCTGCGATTAAAACTGGTAAAATTGATGACAGCATCACAGGAGTTTTGAAGCAAGCTGCTACAGAATTGGCTTCTAAATACAACTAAAATTAATTCAATATTCAATATTCAGAATGTATTTTCTGAATATTGAATTTTAAATTTTCAACCCATAGAATGGCAAACTTAAAGGAAATACGAGGAAGAATTACTTCAATCTCTTCGACAATGCAAATTACCAGTGCAATGAAAATGGTTTCGGCTGCGAAACTAAAAAAAGCAACGGATGCTATTGTCATGTTGAGACCTTACTCAGAAAAATTGCAGGAAATTATCGAAAATGTAAGTTCCACTACCGATCTTGAAGGGGTTTCTACTTTCACAGCTGAAAGAGAAGTGAAAAAAGTTCTTTATATTGTAGTTACTTCAAACAAAGGGCTTGCCGGAGCTTTCAACTCTTCGGTGATCAAAGAGCTTAATCAAGTGATCGGAAACACCCAACACGAAGTAGAAATTCTTTCTGTTGGAAAAAAAGTGTTTGATGCTGTAAAAAGAAACCGAACAATCTACGATAATCAAAGTGCGATTTTCGATGGAATGAGTTTTCAGGTGGTTTCCAATTTTATGGAGAACGTAATGAAAGATTATAAAGAAGAAAAATTCGATAAAGTTTTTGTGATTTATAACAAATTCATCAACGCAGCTACTCAGGAAGTTCACACAGAGCAGGTTTTACCAATTGCAATGGCTGCACAGGAAGAAAACGCAAATACCGATTATATTTTCGAACCAAATGCTGCAGAAATCCTTAATGTTTTGATTCCTAAATCCATCAAAACTCAGGTTTATAAAGCGATTCTCGATTCTATCGCTTCCGAACACGGAGCTAGAATGACCGCTACGCACAAAGCAACAGACAACGCACAAGCATTGAAAAATGATTTGGTAATCTTCTACAACAAAGCGCGACAGGCAGCAATTACCAACGAAATTTTGGAAATTGTATCCGGAGCTGAAGCGTTGAAAAATTCCTAAGAAAAATTCTTTTTTAAAGATTATAAATAAAGCATCGAAACATTCGGTGCTTTTTTTTGTAATCTAGTCAACTAATTACGGATTATTTATTATTTAATTTTGTATATCTTTGCATCAACTATTTTTTAAAAATTTAAATGGACTCAGACGTCGTCAAGCTTTTCTTAGCGTTATTCTTAGTATTACTCAATGGTTTTTTCGTAGCCGCAGAATTTTCTATCGTTAAAGTTCGTTATTCCCAAATTCAGCTCAAAGCCGCCGAAGGCAATGCTATGGCAAAGCAGGCGGAACATATCATCAAACATCTTGATGAATACCTTTCTGCCACTCAGCTCGGGATTACACTTGCTTCATTGGCATTAGGTTGGGTCGGCGAAAGTGCGATGCACCATATCATCGAGAAGATTTTCCATTATTTCAATTTTGAAATTGCACAAGTATCGATTACTACCATTTCTTTAGTTTTAAGTTTCCTTTTGATTACCGTGATGCATATTGTTTTCGGGGAATTAATTCCGAAATCCATCGCGATTCGAAAGTCTGAAGCCACAACAATGGCAATCGCAATGCCTTTGCGCGGTTTCTATACGATATTCAAACCTTTTATTTGGTCCATGAACCAAATGTCAAACGGCGTTTTGCGTTTAATGAAAATTCATCCCGCGTCGGAACATGAAATTCATTCCACTGAAGAGTTGCAACTTTTGGTAAAGCAATCCGCAGATTCTGGTGAAATTGAAGAAGAAAACTATGAAATCATCAAAAATGCTTTCGATTTTACAGATCACTCTGCGAAGCAGATTATGGTTCCACGACAGAATATTTCTTCCATAGATATCGATGAACCTGTGGAGGATATTATCACGAAGATCATGGATGGAGGGTATTCGCGTCTTCCCGTTTACAAAAATTCAATCGATAATATTATTGGAATTTTTTATGCGAAGGAAATTATCCGTGAATATGTGAAAAGAAAAGGCCAAATTACGCACCAAGATTTGGAAAAACTCATGCGTGAAGCTTTCTTCGTTGTTGGCAGTAAGAAAATATCGGATCTGTTGAAAGTTTTCCAGCAGAAAAAACAACACTTAGCAGTGGTAATTGATGAATTTGGAGGGACTGAAGGAATCATCACTTTGGAGGATATTCTGGAGGAATTGGTGGGCGAAATTCAAGATGAAGAAGATGATGAAGAGAAAATCGTAGACAAAGTTGGAGAAAATGTTTATTGGGTTCAGGCTACACAGCCGTTAGACGAAATTAATGAGCATTTACCAAAGGTATTCCCGCTTTCCGAAGACGGTGAATACAACACATTGGCCGGATATATTTTGCATGAATTGCAAGACATTCCTGAAGAAAACCAGGAGTTCAACATTAATGATTATCATGTGAAAATCCTGAAAATGCAGAATAAGAGTGTCGATTTGGTCGAATTGGTTTACGAAGAACCGAAGATTATCGATGTTTTGACCGAAGAAATCAGTGAAATTTAATTTAAAATTTAATCTTTGATGATTTTTTTTAATAGCGTTCCTGGCTTTGTAAAGGATTACGAAAAACCACAGCGTGAATACGAAGAAGATGTTGCGCTGATGGAAGATGAAGACGAAGTTTACAAATTGGTGCTTTGGAATGATGATGTCAATACTTTTGATTATGTAATTGAATGCCTGATAGAAATTTGCGGACACACCTTGGAACAAGCCGAACAATGCACCATATTGGTTCATTACAAAGGGAAATGTACCGTGAAAACAGGAAGTTTGGAACTCCTGAAGCCAATGCATGAAAAATTAATTTCCCGAAGTTTAACTTCAGAAATCGTATAACCAAAGTTTCGTCTCCGAAACTTTTCTTTTATAAAAAAATATGAGTTCAGTACTTTTAATCGTGATTGCCGTAACTGCTGTTATTAGTTTTATTGCTTTCAATAATCAAAATATTTTCGAGAAATATAAATTTAACGTCGGTGCAATTCTGAGAAACAAAGAATACATCAGGTTGCTTTCCGCTGGTTTTTTGCATGGCGATTTGATGCATTTGTTGTTCAATATGATGACATTGTATTTCTTCGGACCCATTGTTAATCAAGCCTTCGGAGATTTTGGGTTTTTGATGATTTATTTCGGATCTATCCTTCTTGGAAACTTATTTTCCTTGTATTTGTACAAAAATCAATCTTGGTATTCTGCAATTGGTGCGAGTGGTGGTGTTTCCGGGATTTTGTTTGCATCGATCGCGATGATTCCGGATTTGGGAATTTATTTTTTCTTCATTCCAATTCCGATACCGGGTTATATTTTTGGATTTCTTTACTTCGCTTATTCTGTTTACAGCATGCTAAATCCCCGCCAACAAGATAATATCGGTCATGCTGCGCATTTGGGAGGTGCATTTTTTGGTTTGTTTTATGCAGTGGCCTTGCAACCGGAACGAGCGATAGAAAACGCACTGTTCCTTGGAATTATGTCGATTCCGTTAATTTATATGGCTTACCAGGTTTTCGTGAAGAAGAGAATAGGATAAATTTTTTATTTCTTTCCCCAAACAAAGCGATCATTCCCCGAAATATCTTTCATTAAATGAACATCCGCTAAAATTTCGTGATAAAGTTGTAGGGTTTCATCTCCTAATTTTTGGTTAATTTCGAGGAAAATCATTCCGTTTTCTGAAAGGTATTTTTTGCAATCTTTCGCAATTTTTTCATAGAAAACCAATGCGTTTGAAGTAGGAGAGAAAAGTGCCATTTTGGGTTCAAAATCTTTTACCGAATCCGCAATTTCATTTTCCTCGTCGATTCCGATGTATGGCGGATTCGAGATGATAATGTCGTATTTTTGGTTTAAATTTTCATTCAAATAATCTTGATGAATAAATGCTATTTCAACTTTATGAAGATTGGCGTTTTTCTGAGCCACCTTTAAAGCTTTTTCCGAATAATCAATCGCGGAAATTTCTGCATCCGCGAATTTCTTTTTCAAAACAATCGGAATTATTCCGCTTCCGGTTCCGATATCCAGGATTTTTAATGCTTGATTTGGGAAGTTGTTTTTAATCTTTTCAATTGCTAATTCCAGCAATTCTTCTGTTTCAGGTCTGGGAATCAGAACATGTTCATCCACAAAAAATTTTAGCCCGTAAAATTCAGTTTCTCCTAAAATTTGCTGATAAGGTTTCCCAGCTTTGAGTTCCGAAATTACTTTTTCCAAATCTTCGGTATGACTTTCCAAAAGTGGCTGGTTTTCAAAACGTCTTTGTAGAAATTTGTCGAAACCTACCAGCTTGTTGACAAATATGGAATAAAGGGCCGCGCCTTCAGATTCCGTGTACAATCCGGAAAGTTCATTTTTAAAGTATATTTTAAATTCTGAAATGGTCATTTTCTTACTATTTTTCGTTCTTTAATTTTAAAATTTAAATATAATTCCTTTTTCGCAAGTATGCTACAACATAGCTTCAAACAGTTATTAAATAAGGAAAAAACAAAAATTTAATAATATTTGAAAATAAAATTACTATTTTTGAAAAATCGCTATTTTAAAATATGAAAAACTTATTTTTCTTTGTCTTTGCCAGTACGGTTTTGGTGTCTTGTGGATCTTCCAAACCGGTCGTAAAAAGGTCTGTTCCAACCAAATCTGTGGCGAAAGCTCCTGGTTTGAAAACCCTATCTTCTCACTATTCCGGAAATGTCAATGGGCAAATTAAAGAAATTTTAAAAGATGCTGAAAAATATTTAGGCGCACCTTACAAATACGCAGGAAATAGTTCAGCTGGCTTCGACTGCTCCGGTTTAGTTTCCAAAGTTTTTGATGAAAATAAGATGAAACTTCCGCGAAGATCAGAGGATCAATCTAAAGCAGGTAGGGAAATCAGCATTAAAGAAGCGAAACCAGGTGATTTGGTATTTTTTGCAACTTCCGGTGGAAGTAGGGTTTCTCATGTTGGGATTATTCATGATATCGGAAATAATGGCGAAGTTACTTTTATTCATTCTTCAACATCCAAGGGTGTCATTATTTCTTCTCTCAATGAAAGTTATTGGAATAAATCCTACCTATTCGCACGAAGAGTTTTGTAAATTTGCGAAAATTATCATTCTTAAAAAAAATTAAATAATGTTACAACAAACCATTGAAAATATCTGGGAAAACCGGGAATTATTGCAAAATGAAGACAGTCAAAAAGCCATCCGTGACGTAATCCGACAATTAGATTTAGGCGAATTGCGTGTTGCGGAGCCTACGGAAAATGGCTGGAAGGTGAATGAATGGGTGAAGAAAGCGGTAGTGATGTATTTCCCAATTCAGAAAATGGAAACTATCGAGGTTGGTCCTTTCGAATTTCACGATAAAATGCCATTGAAAAGAAACTATGCCGAAAAAGGAGTTCGTGTAGTTCCTCACGCTGTTGCTAGAGAAGGAGCTTACATTGCTTCTGGAGTTATTTTGATGCCATCTTATGTGAATATCGGCGCGTACGTAGATTCCGGAACAATGGTTGATACTTGGGCGACTGTGGGAAGTTGTGCACAAATCGGGAAAAACGTTCATTTGAGCGGTGGAGTAGGAATTGGCGGCGTTTTGGAGCCACTTCAGGCAGCTCCTGTAATTATCGAGGATGATGTTTTTGTGGGTTCAAGATGTATCGTAGTAGAAGGCGTTCACGTGGAAAAGGAAGCTGTTTTGGGCGCAAATGTTGTCCTTACCGCTTCTACAAAAATCATTGATGTAACCGCGGCTGAACCTGTAGAGATTAAAGGAAGAGTTCCTGCTCGCTCTGTGGTGATTCCCGGAAGTTATACGAAACAGTTTCCAGCAGGTGAATTTCAGGTTCCGTGCGCATTGATTATCGGACAAAGAAAAGAATCTACAGATAAAAAGACTTCGCTAAACGACGCTTTAAGAGAAAATAATGTTGCAGTTTAAACAATATGGCGATTCCAAAACAAATATTTCAAACCTTTAAGTCAGAAAAATTACCCTGGCTTACTCGGATGCATATCAAAAGGATGCTACGAAGAAATCGGGAATATACTTATCATTTTTACGACGATGAGCGTATTGAAAAATTTTTGCTGGAAGAATTTCCACGTGAATATTATGTGGCGTATAAAAGTCTTACCGTTGGAGCGGCTAAAGCAGACTTTTTCCGCTACGCAATCTTGTATAAAAAAGGTGGGATTTATTTGGATATAGATTGTAAATTGATTTCCAGATTTCGGGATTTTATTAAAGATTCTGATGAGGCAATTATTTCAATCGAAAATAATGGAGATCTTTATACGCAATGGGCGCTAATTTTTGATGCCGGTCATCCTTTCTTGAAAAGAACATTGGAATTGTGCCTGATCAACATTTTCGAACACCGATATCCTCATGATGTTCATCAAACAACAGGTCCAACTGTTTTCACACACGCTATCCATGAGGTTTTGCAGCTGGATCCAAATACACCCTACCGAGAAATGGGAATGGAGTACGAAGGTCATATCGATGATAAATACAAACTTGCAAAGTTCTTCCTTTATAAAGACAGGAAAGAGCATTGGAAAAAGCAACAGTTGTCACAGGATATTATAAAACCGTTTGAGTAATGAAAATTGCTTTCGACGGAAAACGTTTTTTCAATAACGGTTCGGGATTAGGAAATTATTCGCGAGATTTGGTGCGGATATTGGCTACTTATTATCCTGATAATCAATATTTACTTTTAAATAATAAAAAATCTGAACGCGGAAAAGAAATTCTGACAATGCCAAGTGTTTCGTTTATCGAAACTTCGAAAGGAAGACTTTCCCGACAGTTCAAAATGGGAAAAGATGCGCAGAATGCAGATTGTGATATTTTCCACGGACTCTCCGGTGAATTGCCTATAAGATGGAATGAGAAGCCGATTAACAAAATCGTAACCATTCACGACTTAATTTTCTTGAGATATCCGAAATATTATGGTTTTTTTGATCGGAAAATTCATTTTTGGAAGTTCAAAAAAGCTGCCGAACAAGCAGATTTAATCATCGCAATTTCCGAACAGACCAAAGCGGATATCATCAAATTTCTGAAGGTACAGGAAAGTAAAATCAGGGTTGTTTATCAAGGATGTCATCATTCTTTCAAAGTAAATCAATCGCAAGAATTTTTAGATTCAGTTCGGGATAAATTTAAAATTCCGACAGAATTTATCTTAAATGTTGGTACGATTGAGGAGAGGAAAAACCTTTTGAATATTGTAAAATCTATCAATAATACAGAAATTCCTTTGGTGGTTGTTGGGAAGAAAAAAGATAAATATTTCAGAAAAGTCCAACGTTTTATCATTAAGAATAAATTGCAGAACCAGGTTTTCTTCCTGGAAAATGTTTCGATGGAAGAGTTGGCAGCGATTTATAAATTAGCGAAAATTTTCGTTTACCCCAGTGTTTTCGAAGGTTTCGGAATTCCGGTCATCGAATCACTTTTCTCAGGAACTGCGGTGATAACAAGCAATTCGAGTTCACTTCCGGAGGCCGGCGGAAAAGAATCTCTTTACATCAATCCGAATAATATTGACGATCTAAAATCCAAAATTTTATTTCTATGGTCCAACGAATCCGAACGGAAACGCAGAGCAGAGAAAGGTTTGTTGTATGCTCAGAAATTCAGTGATGAAAATATCGCAAAAGATTTAATAAAGGTTTACAGGGAAACGATTACAATGTAATCGTTTTTTTTATTTTGAAATAATAATTTTTTTGGTGAGTTTGCGGTCTTCGACATACATTGTTCCAAAATAAATTCCGGGTGCAAGCTTAGAAACATCGATTTTTTCACTGTTTTTAGTCTTCAGTAAAAGTTTTCCGGAAACATCGGTAATGTTGAAAGAATAATCTATAAAATTGGAATTTAGCATTTCAATATTGATAAAATCAAAAGCCGGATTTGGAAAAATCCGTAGTGATTCTAACATTTTTTCAGGAGGACAGTCAGCTACCGATAAGGTGCTTGTTTCTGCCGTCGTGAAATGCTGCACCGCTCCCAAAGCCGCTTTAGTAACATTACAAACAAAAACAGGATCCATATTTGCATAGGTGTCGCCAGAGGAATGTGGTTGCGAACTTTCATTATACTCATAAAATCCGGTAATCACTTCTCCATTTGCTTGAAACGGCATATAATCCGATCCGTACGCGTAAGATAAATTCGTTTGTAGCGGAGAATATAACGTGACGCAGTTCATCAATTCTTGTGTAACACTATTCGAAGCGGCATTATTGGTAGAAGGGGAGTTGCTGGTGTCGCGTTCGCAGGTGATGGTGTTATTTACTTCGCCTGCAACACCGCCGACTTGATCGATATTGAAAACCAATTTGATATTCATCTTTGGATTGGTACTATTTACTACGGTATTCACGTAGTTTTGGCTTCCTCGCAGACCTTGTTCCTCGCCGCTGAAATTAATGAACTTTATAGAATATTCCGTGGGAACATCTTTCAGAATTCTTGCTATTTCAAGAATTACAGAGATTCCGCTTCCATTATCATTCACCCCAGGTCCGGCAATTGTATCGTAATGTCCGCAAACAATAACGTACGTATTGGGATATTTTGTTCCGGTTTTAGTGAGAATGAGATTTTTGGTTGTATTGCCGTTGGATGAAAAGGTGTTCTCAGAAATTTGAGATTCGTTGTAACCAAATGAGAGATATTTATTTTTAAGCCAATTAAATGTATTAGTGTTATTTGTGCTTCCAGTGGTTTTCACTCCAAAACTTGCAAATTCAGCAAGATAACTGTTGATGTTATTTTGATTAATTTGGTTCACTCGATCCTGGTAGGCTTGCACGAAAGTTTGAGCATAACTAAATACCGAAAAACAAATTGCAGGAATAATAAAGAATTTTCTCATTTTTTAAAATAACTCAAAAATATAAAAAAAATCCTAAACAAAATGTTTAGGATTTATATTGATAACAAAAAATTTTACATTTATTTGATTTGATCTACAACTGCTTTGAAAGCTTCAGGGTGATTCATTGCTAAATCTGCTAAAACTTTTCTGTTCAGTTCGATATTGTTGCTTTTCAGAGCGCCCATAAATTGGGAGTAAGACATTCCGTGTTCTCTTGCACCAGCGTTGATACGGGTAATCCAAAGGCTTCTGAAATTTCTTTTCTTCTCTTTTCTACCGCGGTAAGCATATTGCAATGCTTTTTCTACGGCGTTTTTAGCTACAGTCCAAACATTTTTTCTTCTACCGAAAAAACCTTTAGCCTGCTTCATTACTTTTTTTCTGCGAGCTCTGGAAGCTACTGCATTTACTGATCTTGGCATAATTTAAATTGTTTTTTTTGAAAAGGGCGGCAAATTATTTCATTACACTTTTTTGCTCCGTTTCAGGGTTAAAATTTCTGAATTTTTAGAATTCTTATAAACCGAAAGATTTATAAAAACTACTTGATGGCTAATTGGCGTAAAACGCTTTTCTCATCCACAGTAGCAACGTAAGAAGTTTGCGTAAGATTTCTCTTTTGCTTAGTTTCTTTTTTCGTCAAGATGTGGCTTTTGTAAGCATTTTTTCTTTTAATTTTACCGGTTCCGGTAAGCTTAAAACGCTTCTTAGCACCTGATTTAGTTTTTAATTTTGGCATTTTGCTTAATTTATAATATTTGTTATCAATATCTTAATGTGTGATTTAACCTAGTTAAATCGAAAAACTGCTTATTTCGCCGGCTTTTTCGGGCTCATCATCATGATCATTCTCTTGCCTTCAAGTTTTGGCAACTGGTCAACTTTTCCAACATGTTCCAGCTCTTGAGCTAATTTTAAAAGAAGAATTTCACCTTGATCTTTAAATATAATCGAACGACCTTTAAAGAAAACATAGGTTTTTAGTTTTGAACCTTCTTCCAAGAATTTTTCAGCATGTTTTTTCTTGAATTCGTAATCGTGATCATCCGTTTGTGGACCAAATCTGATTTCTTTCACGACAACTTTTACCTGCTTGGCTTTCAGTTCCTTTTGCTTTTTCTTTTGCTCGTAAAGGAATTTCTTATAATCCAGAATTCTGGAAATAAATGGTTCAGCTTTGTCGGAAATTACAACCAAATCCAATTCTTGTTCTTTCGCTATTTCTAAAGCTTTTGCTAAAGGATAAACGCCTGGTTCTACGTTGTCACCGACCAAGCGTACTTCTTTCGCACGAATCTTTTCATTGATTTGGTGCAAATCTTCTTGTACGCGTCGCTGTGGACCTCTACCTCGGTAATTAAATTTCTGTGCTATGGTTTTATATTTTAAAGTTAATTTCTAAATTTTTGATTCTTTTTTGAAGTAGGTGATGAATTCTTCAATGGTCATCGTTCCTAAATCGCCTTCGCCTCTTCTTCTTACAGAAACTGTTCCGCCAACTTCCTCGTTTTCACCAACAATCAGCATGAAAGGAAGTTTTTTCAACTCGGCATCACGAATTTTTTTACCCGTTTTCTCGTTTCTGTCATCAATCAGCCCGCAAATATCGTGATTTTCTAGCAATTGTGAAACTTTTTTTGCATAATCAACATATTTTTCGCTAATCGGCAAAATCGTGAATTGATCCGGAGCGAGCCACAACGGGAAATCTCCTGCTGTGTTTTCCAACAAAATCGCGATAAATCTTTCCATAGAACCAAACGGAGCACGGTGGATCATCACTGGTCTGTGTTTTTCGTTATCGCTTCCGGTGTACCAAAGGTCAAATCTCTCAGGTAAATTATAATCAACCTGAATGGTTCCCAATTGCCAACTTCTACCCAAAGCATCTTTCACCATAAAATCGAGTTTTGGTCCGTAGAATGCAGCTTCACCGTATTCAACAATGGTTTTTAAACCTTTCTTCTCAGCGGCTTGAATGATCGCATCTTCTGCTTTTTTCCAATTTTCATCGCTTCCGATATATTTTTCTTTCTTCTCCGGATCTCTGAGTGAAACTTGCGTTACAAAATCTTCGAAACCTAACGATCGAAATACATAAAGTGTCAAATCGATTACGTTTTCAAATTCAGCCAAAAGCTGATCAGGAGTACAGAAAAGGTGTGCATCATCTTGGGTAAAACCACGTACTCTCGTTAATCCATGAAGTTCACCGGATTGTTCGTATCTGTAAACAGTGCCGAATTCTGCAAAACGTTTTGGCAAATCTTTATAAGACCATTGACCAACTTTGTATATTTCGCAGTGGTGGGGGCAGTTCATTGGTTTCAGCATGAATTCTTCACCTTCATTGGGTGTTTTAATTGGCTGGAAACTGTCTGCACCATATTTATCCCAATGTCCGGAAGTTACATACAATTCTTTCGCTCCGATGTGTGGAGTCATCACGAATTCGTAACCTGATTTTTTCTGAGCATCAGAAAGGAAGTTTTCCAATTTTTTTCGCAGTGCCGTTCCTTTTGGCAACCACAGTGGCAGTCCGGCTCCCACTTTTTCAGAGAATGCGTAAATGCCCAATTCCTTGCCGAGTTTTCGGTGATCGCGGCGTTTTGCTTCTTCTAATCTTTCAAGATATTCGGTTAAATCTTTTAGTTTCGGAAAAGAGATACCGTAAACTCTTGTCAATTGTGGATTTTTTTCGTTTCCTCTCCAATATGCTCCGGCTGCGTTTAGAATTTTCACGGCCTTTACGATTCCGGTAGATGGGATGTGTCCACCACGACATAAATCGGTAAAATTATCGTGGGAGCAGAAGGTAATTTCACCGTCATTTAAATTAGAAATGAGTTCGGTTTTATATTCATTGCCTTCATACTCTTTCAAAGCATCGGCTTTTGCTACCGAATATAGGTAGAATGTAGAATCTTTTTTTGCGTTTTCGAGCATCTTTTTCTCGATTTTTTCGAAATCTTTTTCAGAAAGACTTTCGTCGCCGAAATCTACATCATAATAAAATCCTTGTTCAATGGCTGGGCCAATCGTTAATTTCGCATGTGGATAAAATTCCATAATCGCCTGCGCCAAAAGATGTGCAGAAGAATGCCAAAACGCTTTTTTCCCCATATCATCATTCCACGTCAGAAGCTGTAGCGTAGAATCTGTGGTAATTGGCGTGGTGACTTCAACCTGTGTTCCGTTTACGATTGCGGAAATGGTATTTCTAGCCAAACCTTCACTAATTGATTTTGCTACTTCAAGCGGAGTTACAACGCTTTCAAATTCTCTGATGCTTCCGTCGGGAAGAGTAATTTTTATCATACTGAATTAAAAATTTTAAGTCGCAAAAATACGGAATTTCTACTAATTTTTTATTTTGTTTTTGATGGAATTTTACTTCTAATCATTAATATTCAATTATTCGTAAATAAATTTTTAGTTGTAATGAGGAAAATTCTTTTATTGATGGAAGATTTAAAAGAAGTTTAATAATAAAAAAAGCAGAAAATTTAATTTCTGCTCTCGTTTTTTGTATTATCCGTTTTGCCGTCCTTATTAAGCTTAGAAGATTCCTTAATTTGGCGATCTACTTTTTTTTTCGATTTCACTTTCTCGGATGTTGCAGGAATGTTTGGCAAATCCTGGTTTTCTTTTTTTGTTTGTGCTCGTTGTTCTTTATCTTTTTCCATAATTCATTTTTTTAAAGTTTTGATGAATCGATTTGACCGGTATGGTCTTCAATCTTATAATTCAAAGCCTTTGCCAAAACGAAAATATGATCTAGATTTTCTAACAATTGTTTTCTTCCTTCGCTTCGTAGTCGCTCTTGATTCACGGTTTTGTAAGCATTGTCTTTCGCAGATTTTGTAATTTTTTGCAAATCATTTTGGTCAAAACGATCGAGGAAAGAATCATCCATGGATTGTATTTCTACACTTGGGATAATTGTTATATCGGCAGTGGGCAACTCTCTGATGATTAGTTTTTTGTTGGTGGAATCAACATCAATTTTCATTTTATTTAGATCATAAGAAACCTGCGCATTTGTTTTGGTAAAAGTAATGAGCTCTTTTTCCATACTGGGAAGCATTCCGCCAAAAAGTTCGGACGTAATTTTAGTTTTCTGCATGCTCGAAAAATCTTGTTCCATGACCACCATCTTGTTCATTTTTTTGATTTGATTGGTGATAATGTAGTAATCGTTTTGCACTTGATCGTCTTTCTTTTTTGTCAAACTGTTCCAAATGAAAAATGCGAGCAACATTGCGACTGCTCCTAAAATGAACGGTAAAATTCTTTTGTCTGTTCTCAATTTATTTTAAAAGGTCTTTAAGTGTGGTGTTATCTTTTTTAAGGATTTCCAGAAGGTCTCTTTCCAGATATCCGGTTGTTGGATATTCAATAATCCTTCCAATTTCTTTGCCGTATTTTTGTACGATGATGGTTGGGACTTTTTGGATATTGTAAACGCCTTCTTCGCCGTTTGGAGCTTCTTTTTTCCGGTTCACAGCGATGATTTCCAATTTTTGTTCAGGGAAATTCATGCTTTCCAAAATTTTCATCAATCGTGGAACTTCTCGATGGCTATCTTCGCACCAAGTTCCCATCACAAGGATGATTCCGTAAGAATTCAGTTTTTCTTTTTTAAGGTCATCAACTGTTTTTTGATCAATGGCGTATTCATCATGTTCCTTAACATACCAATCGCTGTATGGAGTTTTCAGAAGTTGGTCTTTGGTTTGTGTTCCGAGAAGCATTTTCCCATCATTGGTGGTTTCAACTTCGCGGTTTACGACTACTTTCTGCGAATTACAAGATTGAAAAGTGAGAAGGCAAATACCGCTAATCAAAAAAGTTTTTGTCATTTTTTTCATTGATGAATACTTGTTGGTTAAAATTAAAAAAGGAAAAAATGATTTTTATTTTTTCAAGATAGTTTCCAAATCTGCAGGCGAATAGTATTTGTTTTTTAAAACTTTATGATCAGATTTTCGGTGAACATTAATTTTATTTGCGGAAATCTCCGAAAAAGCTTCTTCTCCTCTTTCGGCATAAAATGCGATGGTTTCGTCTGCCTGCTGCTGGTTGTCGCAAGCTTTCGACATGTTCGAGCGGTGTACTTCATTGAACATTTCAACAAATTTTTCGCCCAAACCAAATTCTAAAACTGCTCCACTTAAAACATATTGCAAATCACACAGCGCATCGGCGATTTCTACCATATTTTGATCAGAAATCGCTTCTTTCAATTCATTTAATTCTTCCTGAAGCAAGGAGATTCTCAGTTGGCATCTCTCTTTTGAAGGAATTTGAGGCGTTTCTAAAACTGGGGCGTTAAAGGTTTTATGGAATTCTGCAACTTGGTTCAGCGAATCTATTTTTTCCATTTTTATTAAATTTAAACAAAGATAGAAAATCAAAAAGGATTTCTGGTAAAGACTTTTTCTAAATTGATCATTAAAAAAAAGTACCGAATTTCGATGCTTTAAAATTAATTACAATAAAATCTGCAATTTTTATTTGGAAATTTCTCTTCCGATAACCAATCTTTGGATTTCCGAAGTTCCTTCGCCAATCGTACAAAGTTTTGAATCTCTATAGAATTTTTCCACTGGAAAATCTTTAGTATAACCATAACCTCCGAAAACCTGAACGGCATTGTTGGCAATTCTTACACAAGTTTCGGAAGCGTACAATTTTGCCATTGCACCTTCTTTGGTCATAGGTTTTTTTGCGTTTTTCAAGTTGGACGCACGCTGAATAAGCAGTTCCGCAGCATCAATTTCGGTTGCCATATCTGCAAGCATGAAATTGATTGCCTGAAATTCGTTAATTGCTTTTCCGAATTGTTTTCTTTCAAGAGAATACTTTAAAGCGGCTTTATAAGCGCCTCTTGCGATGCCTAAACTTAGCGCAGCAATGGAGATTCTTCCGCCGTCAAGAATTTTCATGGCTTGTTTAAAACCGGAGCCTACTTCTCCTAATCGGTGAGAGTCGGGAACTCTTACATTATCAAAGATGAGCTCTGCAGTTTCGGAAGCTCTCATCCCGAGTTTGTTTTCCTTTTTACCTGAAGAAAATCCTGGCATTCCTTTTTCCAAAACGAACGCAGTAGAATTGTTTTTAGCTCCTTTTTCGCCGGTTCTGGTCATTACGACCGCGATGTCACCGGAAATTGCGTGGGTGATGAAATTTTTAGCACCGTTCAAAACCCATTCGTCGCCATCTTTTACAGCGGTTGTGCTCATTCCACCTGAATCTGAACCTGTATTATGTTCGGTAAGTCCCCAAGCTCCGATTACTTTTCCGGAAGCGAGTTGGGGAAGCCATTTTTTGCGTTGTTCTTCGTTTCCGAATTCATAGATATGATTTGTGCATAGTGAGTTGTGAGCAGCAACAGACAGTCCGATCGATGGATCAACCTGAGAGATTTCGTCCAAAATTGCAACATACTCATGATACCCCAAACCGGATCCTCCGTATTCTTCCGGAATTACAATTCCCATAAATCCCATTTCTCCCAACTGATGGAAAAGTTCTACCGGAAATGTTTGGCTTTCGTCCCATCCCATGATATTTGGGCGGATGTTTTTTTCTGCAAAATCTTTTGCGGTTTCTGCAATCATTGCGATGTTGCTCAGTGTTTCACTATTCATATTTATTTATTTCTTTTTTGTTCTCAAAGATAATTAAATTGGCGAGTTTTGAAAATAATATAATATTTATGCTGACTTCCTTTATTTTTAAATAAAAATTTAATTTTAAAAGATAACGAAAAGTTAATAGTTATTTGGTCTTCTAAGCAAGTAATTTGACTAAATTGCAAGCCAATTTTTAGAAGATGAGAATAATTTTATTTTTGACCTTATTGCCTTTTTTAGCTGAAGCTCAGGCACCTGATGGCTATTATGACGGCACTTCAACGCTTACGGGATATGCCCTAAAATCGAAGCTTCACCAGATTATTTCCGAGAAAAATATCAATTGGCATTATGGCGATTTGACCAATTTTTATAACCAAACCGATTTGGATAAATATTACGATCATGATGCATCGAACACCACAATTTTATTAGATATTTACTCTGAAATTCCCAGCGGCTCCGATTCCTACGAGTATACCACCGCAAATATTGTAGGTTCTGCAAGTGCAGAAGGACAGGGCTGGAACCGCGAACATATGATGCCTCAAAGTACTTTCAATAGTAACTATCCAATGTATTCGGATTTGTTTTTTGTGATTCCGACCGATGCCAGAATTAATCAACTGAGAAGCAATTATCCGTATGGTATTGCAAAAACAAGCACAACACCTTTTTATACTTTTACCAACGGATCAAAAATTAATACCAATGTGACCGCCGGTTCGGGATATACGGGACGAGTGTATGAACCAATCGATGAATTTAAAGGTGATATAGCAAGAAGTTTACTTTATTTTGTGGTAAGATATGAAGGGAAATTAAGCTCCTTCAATTTTTACAATGGATCTTCCGCAGCAAATGATACCAGTCCGTTAGACGGAACCGAGGAAAAAGCTTTTGAGAATTGGTATTTGGCAATGTTGCTTCAGTGGCATGTACAAGATCCGGTTTCGCAAAGGGAAATTGATCGAAATAATGCGGTTTTTGCAATTCAAAAAAACAGAAATCCATTCATCGATTATCCGGAATGGGTGAATGCTATTTGGTCTCAAACGCCTGATGCAGCGGTTCCGCAAGCTCCAAGCAATTTGAACGTCGCGAAAACCAGCGCATATTTTGTAACTTTAAATTGGAATGCATCGCCGGATACTGATGTTATCGGCTACAAAATTTACCAAAATGGCGTTTTAGTTGCTAATACAAAAAATACAAGTATCGATATCGATCATCTTCAGCCTTCTACGGCTTATCAGTTTACGGTAAAAGCTTATGATAATGGATATTTGGAATCTTCGGAAAGTAATTTGCTTTCTGTAAGCACTTTGCCAAATGATATCTATGCTAAAGATTTAATGATTACAAAATATATCGAAGGAACTGCAAATAATAATGCGATTGAAATTACCAATAAAACCGGGCATTCTGTAAATTTGAATAAATATAGATTGAGCGTTCAGTTTTATAGCGGAACCAATTATTATTTTCCTGCACCGTTCGAATTGGAAGGAACAGTTCAACACAATGAAACCTTTGTGATTTTAAATCCGAACGCGCAGTTATCTTGTATCTCGAATGACCAGTCTAAATTTGTCACCGCTGCACCTCAAATGACGTTCTCAGGAAGTCAATATTTGGAATTACGTTATGCTTCCCAGACAGTTGATGCGATGGGTACGAAAGATATGAGTAATTATTCAACTCTGGGAAATGTGTCCTTGTATCGGTTGAATTCCGTGAAGCAACCGACCGCTACTTTTAATCTTGCAGAATGGCAAAATCATGAAATAGACTACTGCGAAAATTTAGGAATTTTAGCTGCAACAGATGTTTCTATTCTTAATGAAAATGATTTTTCTGTATATCCAAATCCTGTTGGCGATTGGCTTTCGGTAAAAGGAAGACAACTTGAGAAAGTTCAGAAAGTTTCTTTTGTTGATGCTTCCGGAAAATCATTGATGCAGGAAAACAATCCTTTCAAAAATGGAAATTCATGGAATGTTCAGCATTTGAAACCGGGAGTTTACGTCCTGAAAATGGATCATCACGCGGTGAAGTTTATTAAAAAATAATCACTTAAAAATATTAAAACGAAAATCCCTGCAAACCGTAGACTGCACCCAAAAACTTTAATCAATTAAATATAGCCTCATTCTGGCTTCGTATTCTGGTTTTGTTTTCAGGAATTTCCAAATTTTTTTATCATCGGGATATGAAATTCTGTAATAAATAATTTTGTCCGCAGAATATTTAAAATAAGGATGGGATTTGAGCCAATCTTCGGGAGCGGAAACTAAAGTGTATTTCGGAACTTTAGAATAGTCTAGTCTTGCTGTCGCAACCAATTTCTGCGCTAATTCTTTGTCTATATCGTAAGTGTCCACAATTTGTTGTCTGGTAACGAAACCACCAAGTTTTTTCCTGTAATTTAGGATCATTCCAGCGCTTTTTTCATCAAAACCAAATTCTAAAAGTTGTTTGAAAGTAATCTGGTTCAAATCTGTTTTTGCGAAGTCTGTTTTTGCTTCCGGAGCGTTTTCAGATTTTGAATTGGAAACAAATGACGCATTTCCTATCTTTTGCAAAGCATTTGTTTTTAAATTATCGGGATTCAAAACAATATAAGGTTTTAATTCCTCGAATTTCTCTTCCGAAATCACAAAACATCGGGCAATTTCCTCCAAATTTTTGAAACTTCCCTTCAAATTTCGATTGCGATAATTGACGATCACTTGAGCCTGTTTTTCAGAAAAACCAAGCTTTTGCCAGCCTTCTAAATCGGTAATATTTGGATCAAATTTTTCGTAAGAAATTTTTTCTTTTTCGGAAGAATTGTTTTTATAATTCGTTTTTGCAACATAGTTTTCCGGAGTTTTTTCTGGAAGGAGAAGATAAGGTTCCATTTTCCGGAAATTTTCTTCGCTGATGATGAAGCAATCTTTAAATTTTTCTTTACTGATAAAGCTTCCGCCAAGATATTGTTTAAATTTTAGAATCGAATGAGCTTGTTTTTCGGTGAAGCCCATTTTTACAAAATCCGCAGTACTGAAATGGTTGGGATTGAATTTCCCCGGAATTTTAAGCTCATTTTTCTCATAACTTCTTTGATTGGAACTGTAAAAAGATCGATAATTTCCTTTTTCGTACGAGTTTTCAGTATTTTCTGGGAGCAGAATATAGGGTTCTAATTCATTGAACTTTTCCTCGGAAATCGAATAGCATTTTTTTAGCTGTGTTTTTGAGGTAAATTCTCCGCCTACAATGTTTTTGTATTTCAGAATCGTGGCTACTTGTTTATCTGAAAATCCCAGTTTTTTCCAGCCATTTTCATCCAAATTGTTCGGATCGAACTCATGGAGATCGGTTATTTCTACGTTTGCAAATTCAATTTTTTCTGTTGGATCAAGTTCCGATTCGTTCTTTTTCCCGTAATCAAAATAAAAAAGTCCAGCTAATAGAAAAGCTGCCGAAGTAGCAAAGCCAAGGAAATAGTTCTTGGCAGCGGAAAATTGAAATGGAGAACTCATGATCAATTTTCTAACAAAATTACCGCGAATTCTAATATTTTTCGTAATTAAAAAGAGCTATTTTGTTTAAAGGTAAAAACACCCTTTTTTTATTCCGGTTTGTCGACAAGTGAATCCTTAAGCTTCTGCAATTCAGCTTTTACAAATTCTAGTCGGTCGATCATGGTGATGGTTTCTGAGATTTTAGAATTGGTTGCTAATGCGATTCTAGCACCATCCAAGGTGTAGCCTTTTTCCTTTACCAAATGATAAATAATCTTCAAATTTTCAATATCAGAAGGAGTAAAATAGCGGTTTCCTTTCTTGTTTTTCTTAGGTTTGATGATAGGAAATTCCTGTTCCCAATAGCGAATCAAGGAAGTATTGACATCAAAAGCTTTGGCAACTTCGCCAATAGAATAATAGAGTTTGTCCGGAAGATTAAGTTTCATTTGTAATCAAAAACTTTTTGAAGATGACAAATATAATATTTATGGATTAATAATCTCAATAAGCGATTTCGATTTTCACTTTTTTGCCTTTCAGTTTTTCGTTGGCTAACTGTTTGAGCAATTCGATGGTTTTTTTTCGGTTGACAGCAACGTATGAAGTGGTGTCTTTTACCTCGATTAAGCCAATATCATCCTTTCCGAGACCACCTTTTTTGATTAGGTAACCAACAATATCGACTTTGTTGACTTTGTCTTTTTTTCCGGCGCTGATGTAGATGGTTTGATTCGGCGTTCTTTCAGGAACTCGATTAGCTTCCGAAACGTTTTCTTCTGGCGTGTTGTTTTTGATGAAAGGAAAATTCTCGTCTTCCGTCATAATTAAATACGCAAAACCCTTCGCATTCATTCTTGCAGTCCTTCCGTTTCTGTGGATGAAAGCATCTTCTTTTGGCGGTAATTGATAATGAACAATCGACTCCACCTCTGGAATATCTAAACCTCTCGCTGCTAAATCTGTTGTAATCAAAATTCTAGCAGAATCATTTCTGAATTTCAGAAGCGCACGTTCTCGTTCATCCTGTTCCATTCCGCCGTGGAAAGTTTCTCGCTGGATTCCTTTTTCTCTTAGGAGTTCAGAAATTCTGTCCACCGCATCTCTGTGATTACAGAAAATCAACGTTCGTTTATTTCCTATTTTGCAGATGAGTTGGAAAAGTGTATTCAGTTTTTCTGCAGGTGTCGTCATTACCTTTTTTAGCTGAATATTCGGTTTTGCTTCATTTTCTCTTAAGAAATTAACTTCCTTTTCGTTGCTGAGTTCTACAAACTTCGGAATGTTGTCCATCACCGTTGCAGAAGTCAAAATACGTTGCGAAAGTCCATTAAGCGAGCCAATGATATATTCCATATCTTCTTGAAAACCTAATTCCAGAGCCTTATCGAACTCGTCCAAAACCAAAGTCTTGATGGTTTCCGGATTGAAATTTTCGTTCTTCAAGTGATAAGCGATCCTTCCGGGCGTTCCGATCAAAACTGATGGAGCTTCAATCAAATTGTTAATTTCTATCTTTTTATCGTGTCCGCCGTAAGCAACAGAAACTTTGAAATCTGTTCCCATCGATTTGAAAACCTGTTCGATCTGTAAAGCTAATTCTCTTGCAGGAACTAGAATTAAGGTTTGAATTCCTTTGACGTCCGATTTCAAATTTCTAAGAACAGGAAATAAAAATCCTAATGTTTTCCCGGAACCGGTTGGGGATAATAAAACGACGTCGGTATCGTTCTCGGATGCTTTGTATATAGATTTCTGCATTTGATTCATATCCTGAATCTGCAGTTTTTCGAAGATTGGTTGTAGTTCCATTTTGCAAAGGTAATTCTTTTTGGTTCGAGGTTCAAGGTTAAAAATTTAAGATTCAAATCGCTGTGGCAAGTTTTTGATTCCCAGCCCCGATTGACTCTGTTTTCAAAATTATTTTTTTAATCGTTGAAACTTGTACCTCGGTTTGAAACGTCATCCTTTTTTGTTATTGTGATTGACCATTATTCAACATATTTTTCCCTTCGTTCCTAAGAACAAGAAAAAGATAGTGGAAAGCGGGATTGCACTCCAAAAAATTAGTCTAAATTTAATTTGATTATCAATTAGTTATGTGAAAGTTGAATTTCATAATAATTATTGTGAGATCCAAATATTTTGTGTATTTTTGCACCACTTTTTGTGGGAGCATTTGGCAAAGTTAAAATATTCAAAACTAACAACTTCCGTATTTTTCGTAAACCACATTGGGCCAAGCAACGAGAAAGAAGGAATACAAATTTTATTAGAAAATGTCAAAAGAGACAAATTCAGCAGAGGTTTTATTAAACCAAAACGTAGCACCAGAACAATTTGATTGGGATTCTTTCGAATCAGGATTAGATGCTGATGCAAGAAAAGAGAAAAGTGATTTAGAGGAAATCTATAACGGATCTCTTAACAACCTTAGCGATAATGATGTATTGGTAGGAAAAGTTGTAAGACTTACTGATAAAGAAGCTATCGTAGATATCAACTTCAAATCTGAGGGAGTTATTTCATTAAACGAATTCCGTTATAACCAAGGATTAAAAGTTGGTGATGAAGTAGAAGTAATGGTTGATAGAAGAGAGGATAAATCTGGTCAATTGCAACTTTCTCACAAAAAAGCAAGAACTCTAAAAGCTTGGGATAAAGTAAACGAACTTCACGAAACTGGAGAAATCGTAAACGGTTTCGTAAAATCTAGAACTAAAGGTGGTATGATCGTTGACGTACACGGTATCGAAGCGTTCTTACCAGGTTCTCAAATTGATGTGAAGCCAATCAAAGATTACGATCAGTTCGTAGGTAAAACTATGGAGTTCAAAGTTGTGAAAATCAACCCAGAATTCAAAAACGTTGTTGTTTCTCACAAAGCGCTTATCGAAGCTGATCTTGAAGGTCAGAAGAGAGAAATCATCGGTCAGTTAGAAAAAGGACAAGTTCTAGAAGGAACTGTTAAAAATATTACTTCTTACGGAGTATTCGTAGACCTAGGTGGTGTTGATGGATTAATCCACATTACTGATCTTTCTTGGTCTAGAGTAAACCACCCATCTGAAATTCTTTCTGATGGAGAAACTGTAAAAGTGGTAATCCTTGATTTTGATGATGAGAAAACAAGAATCCAATTAGGTATGAAGCAATTGGAAGCTCACCCATGGGATGCGCTTTCTGCTGATCTTAAAGTTGGCGATAGAGTTAAAGGAAAAGTAGTTGTTTTAGCTGATTATGGTGCATTCGTAGAGGTTGCTCCAGGAGTAGAAGGATTGATCCACGTTTCTGAAATGTCTTGGTCAACTCACTTAAGAAGTGCAGGTGATTTCGTGAAAGTAGGAGATGAGGTAGAAGCGGAAGTTTTAACTCTTGATAGAGAAGACAGAAAAATCTCTCTAGGAATGAAACAGCTTACACAAGATCCTTGGGCAAATATCGAAGCTAAATATCCTGTAGGTTCTAAACACGTAGGAACGGTAAGAAACTTCACTAACTTCGGTGTATTCGTAGAATTGGAAGAAGGAATTGATGGTTTGATCTACATTTCTGATCTTTCTTGGACTAAGAAAATCAAGCATCCATCAGAATTCTGTGCAGTAGGTGATAAATTAGACGTTATCGTTCTAGAATTGGATACCGCTGCAAGAAGACTTTCTTTAGGTCACAAACAACTTCTTGAAAATCCTTGGGATAAATTCGAAACTAAATATGCTGAAGGTACTGTACACACAGGAAAAGCTACTGAAGTTTTCGATAAAGGAGCGCAAGTTCAGTTCGAAGATGCTGAAGTTGAAGCATTCTGCCCATCAAGATTATTAGAAAAAGAAGACGGTTCTAAAATCAAGAAAGGAGAAGAAGCACAATTCAAAGTAATCGAATTCAACAAAGAATTCAAGAGAGTAGTAGTTTCACACACCGGAACCTTCAGAGACGAAGAGAAGAAAAACGTGAAAGAAGCTTCTTCTAAACCAGCTGCTTCATCTAGCAACGAAGAGAAATCTACCCTAGGTGATTTAGACGTTTTAGCTGAATTGAAAAAGAAAATGGAAGGAAACTAATTCCAAATTTTCTATAATAAATATGGCGCCTCAGTAATCTGGGGCGTCCTTTTTTTTGATTGCATATTTTATTATTCAGTATAAAAACATTTCTTCGTACTAAACCTAAAAATGAATGTTGATAACATCTTTCTTTTTTTTGTGCTGAAAATCGAAAACTTAGCATTATTTTTTATAAATTCGATGCCAATTAATTAATATATATGAAAAATAGAAATTTACCTTTGAAAATCGCGGCGGTATGTTTGATGTTTTCTTTTGGAGCAGCCAATGCTCAAGATTACAAATCCATCATCCAGAGCCAACTTTCTGCGAAAAGCAACTTCCAAAAAGCAAACCTCAACAATTTTGAAATCATTAGTCAGGATTTTTCGAAATCAATGAATGCTGATATTATTAAAGTACAACAGTCTTTCAACGGAATTCCCGTATATAATGCATTGGCAACCGCTTTAATTAAAGATCAAAAAGTAAATTACCTTACAGAAAATTTTGCTAAAAATTATGTGAATGCTGCTCAACCAAGTTCAGCTCGTCCTGCGTCCAATGTTTTTGCCAGTATGGCTCAGAATTTAGGATTGAAAAATAGTAGTGAATATAAATTGCTAAACTTTGATGATGTAGATTTGGATGGTGCTTCTTTCGCTAAAACGAAATTAGTATATTTCCTTACTGAAAGAGATTTGAAACTTTGCCACCAATTTATGTTTGCAGAAAAAGGAACCTCAAACTATTGGGACATTCTTGCTGATGCAACAACGGGAGAAATTGTGAACAAAGAAAATTTAACAATTTCTTGTACTTTCCCACATGGTACTTTCCAGCACGATTATTATGCGCATACTCCGGAAGGTTTTTCTACAAATTTCGACAAGGAATCAACTGCTGAAATTAATGCTCCAACTGCTTTAGCTGCTTTGGATGCAAGTTATAATGTATTTGCTCTGCCTTTAGAAAGTCCGAGTCATGGCAGTAGATCTGTTGTTTCTAATCCATGGTTTTTAGATGCTTCACCGGATGGATGGCATACAATCGGTGGGGGTTCATATGCAGGTTCTTACAATACCACAAGAGGAAACAACGTAATGGCATATGATGATGCAGCTAATGCAAATGCACCGGGTTCTTATGCTGATGGAGGCGCAAGCAGAGTATTTAATTTTCCATTTGTAGTGAATGATACTGCGGGAAACAAGAATGCGGCGATCACTAATTTATTCTACATGAATAATAAAATGCACGATGTATTTTATCGCTTAGGATTTACAGAAACTGCTAAAAATTTCCAGGCGTATAATTTCGGAAAAGGAGGCTCTCAAAACGATTATGTTATGGCTGAAGCGCAAGATGGTGGTGGAACTGATAATGCTAACTTCTATACACCGTCCGACGGATCAAGACCAAGAATGCAAATGTATCTATGGAATCCAGCGGTTATCGAAAGAGTATATTATAATGCACCAAGTGAAGCAGTGGGAAGAGTAGTGCAAAATTATATTTCTACCACTTTCGGACCAGCGTTAGATGCTACAGGTGTAACAGCTGATGTAAAATTATCTCCGGTATTAGACGGATGTACAGCGCTTCCTGCTGAATCACTTGCTGGCAAAATAGGACTTATAGAAAGAGGAACTTGTAACTTTACTGTAAAGGTGAAAAATGCGCAAAACGCAGGTGCAGTAGCAGCCATTATTTATAGTTTACCTACTTCAACTCCTACAGCTGGAATGGCAGGTGAAGACCCCACAATCACCATTCCTTCTGTTTTGATTGAGAATTATGAAGGAGTTTACATGAAAAATCTTTTGACCAGTAGCAATGTAAATGTAACCTTAAAATACGATCCTGCACTACAGAAAATGAGAGATGCTAGTTTCGATAATGGAATCGTCGCTCACGAATATGGTCATGGTATTTCTACAAGATTGGTTGGCCAGTTGAGTTCTTCTGTTAATAAAGAACAAATGGGCGAAGGTTGGTCCGATTTCTTTGCTTTGATGCTTACCAACAGACCAGGTGACAATGCAAGTGTGCCTAGAGGAATAGGAACTTATGCTTCTTCCGAAGCAATTGATGGTGGAGGGATTCGTCCGGCTCCATATTCCCCGGATTTTGGTGTAAATAATTATGTTTACAGCGATACTAACGGTATGGAATATGCTAATTCTTCAGGTGTATTGGTGCCAGATGTTCACTCGATTGGTTTCGTTTGGGCGTCAATCTTGTGGGATCTGCACTGGAAATATGCTGAAAAATATGGATATTCTTCTGATGTAATGGCCAATACAACCAACGGAAGCACAAAAGTTCTTCAATTAGTAGTTGATGCTCTTAAACTGACTCCTACCAATCCTGGATTTATCCAAGGTAGAAATGCGATTTTAGCAGCAGAAGAAAATACCAGCCAAGGGCAAGATAAATGTATGATTTGGGATGTTTTTGCTAGAAGAGGGCTTGGAGTAAATGCTTCAGCAGGTTCTGCAACAAATATTAACGACCAAGTTGCTGATTTCACCGTTCCGGCGGCAGATCCTCGTTGTACCTTAGCGTCAAGCGAAGTGAATGCCGATAAAGCAGTGAGTATCTATCCAAATCCTGCGAAAAACGAATTTTTCTTAAAATCAGCAAACAAAACTTTAGGAAAAGTAAATGTTGAAATTTTCGACGCAACCGGAAAATTAGTTTCCAGCCAGAAAATTTCTTCTTCTGATGCAGTGAACACACAAGCTCTTGTAAACGGAGTATATGTAGTAAAGGTTTCAGGATTAGGAGTGAATTACTCTTCTAAATTGATGATTAAAAAATAATTGTTAGTTATCATATTTATAGCCGTCTTGCTTTTTTAGTAAGGCGGTTTTTTTATGAGATAGAACTTTTATAAAAATAGCAACAATAAAAAACCCATCAAATAAATCTGATGGGTTTTCCTATTGTTGTTGTCTGAATTATTTTTTGTAAGCAGCGTCTTTAATTCTCGCTTTTTTACCTCTAAGATCTCTAAAGTAGTAGATTCTTGCTCTTCTAACTTTACCTCTTCTGTCTAATTCAATTTTCTGAAGAGCTGGCATGTTCATTGGGAAAACTCTCTCTACACCAACATCACCACTCATTTTTCTGATGGTAAATGTCTTGGTAAGACCAGTTCCTCTCAACTGAATTACTGTACCTTTAAAGAACTGAGTTCTTGTTTTAGCACCTTCTTTAATTTCGTAATACACAGTGATGGTGTCACCGGCTTTGAATTCTGGGAATTCTTTTTTTGTGATGTACTTGTCCTGTACGTACTTTACTAAATCCATTTTTTTGTAAAAAAATTGTTTTGTCGAGCTAACCAACTTTCACGTCCTTCGTCAGAGGTTGATTAACAGGGTGCAAAAATAATATAATTTTTTCTGTCTGCCAATACTTTAGAAGATATTTTTTAAAAATTTGCCATTCAATAATGATTTTAAAATATTTAAAAAAAAGCTTTTGGAAATCTAAAAGGAACGGAAATAAACTTTTATTAAAAAAAATTGTAATTTCAAGCCATAAAATTTCAATATAATAATGATCGATAAAAGAGTAAAAAATGCCAAAGAAGCCATCCAGGGAATTAGCGATGGAATGACTTTGATAGTAGGCGGTTTCGGATTATCCGGAATTCCCGAAAATTCAATCGCTGAGCTGGTTGTAAGCAATATTTCCGGACTTACCTGTATTTCCAATAATGCGGGAGTGGATGATTTTGGTCTTGGTTTGCTTCTTCAAAAGAAACAGATTAAAAAAATGATCGCATCCTATGTTGGAGAAAATGCGGAGTTCGAAAGACAAATGCTTTCCGGTGAACTAGAAGTAGAATTGACTCCACAGGGAACTTTAGCAGAAAAATGCCGCGCTGCGCAACACGGAATTCCGGCGTTCTATACTCCCGCAGGTTACGGAACTGAAGTTGCGGAAGGTAAAGAAACTAAAGAATTCAACGGTAAAATGCATATTATGGAGTATGCCTACGAAGCAGATTTCTCTATCGTGAAAGCCTGGAAGGGTGATCACGCAGGGAATTTAATCTTCAGAGGAACTGCTCGAAATTTTAATGCGCCAATGGCTGGAGCAGGAAAAATAACCATTGCCGAGGTGGAAGAATTGGTAGAGCCTGGAGAACTTGATCCTAACCAGATTCATATTCCGGGAATTATGGTGCAGCGGATTTTCCAAGGAGAAAAATTCGAGAAAAGAATAGAGCAACGTACAACCCGAAAAAGAGAATCATAATGCTAACAAAAGAACAAATCGCACAGCGAATTTCAAAGGAAGTTAAAGACCGTTATTATGTAAATCTCGGGATCGGAATTCCCACCTTGGTCGCAAACTACGTTCCGCAGGATATTTCCGTGGAGTTCCAAAGTGAAAACGGTGTTTTAGGAATGGGGCCTTTTCCTTACGAAGGCGAAGAGGATCCGGACTTGATTAATGCTGGAAAACAAACCATCACAACACTACCGGGTGCTTCTTTTTTCGATTCTGCTTTCAGTTTTGGGATGATACGCAGCCAAAAAGTGGATCTTACTATTCTGGGAGCGATGGAAGTTTCCGAAAATGGTGATATTGCGAATTGGAAAATCCCTGGCAAAATGGTAAAAGGCATGGGTGGCGCAATGGATCTGGTAGCGTCTGCGGAAAATATCATCGTTGCGATGATGCATGTAAACAAAGCAGGTGAAAGCAAAATTCTGAAAAAATGTACCCTTCCTTTAACTGGCGTAGGCTGTGTGAAAAAAGTGGTGACAGAACTTGCTGTGATGGATATTACCCCGAATGGTTTTAAACTTCTTGAGCGCGCTCCCGGACTTTCCGTGGAAGACATTATTAAAGCTACTGAAGCAGATTTGATTATTGAAGGAGAAATTCCGGAGATGGTTTTCTAAGAATTCAGTTTCTTTAATTTTCATTTTTAAGAAAAGTTCAGATTTTATCTGGACTTTCTTATTTAATGGATATGATAAGCAAAATAAAGTAGTTATCGAAAAGAATAAATCTCTATGATCATCTTTTAAAAAAAAATCCTATTCCGTTGCGGAAAAGGATCTTCTTTATAAATTAATTCTACAAAAGCTATTATTTTAAAAGCTCTTCTAAAAATAACAACGTGTGATTCCATGCTCGCTTCGCCATGATTGGATTATAATCTGCTGACTCAGGATTTGTAAAAGTGTGTTTCGAATTCGCATAAGTAATGATTTGCCAATCAGCTTTTCCCTCGTTCATTTCTTTTACGAGATTCTGGTAATCTTCCGCCGTTACGCTTTCGTCATCGGCGGGATGTTCTACTAAAATTTTAGCCTTCAGTTCTTCATTTTTCCTCTGCGGATTTTTCGCTAAACCACCATGAATTGACACGAATCCAGCAGCAGGCAATTTTCCTCTTGCGGCTTCCAAGGCACCGGTTCCTCCAAAACAGTAGCCGATAATGGCTATTTTTTCAGGGATTGCACCATGGTTTTTTAATTGTTCCAAAGCCAGCGAAATTCTTTTTTGATATTCAGCAAAATTTTCTTTGTAATATCCAGCTGTTTTTGCCGCTGTAGCATCATCCGAAGGGATGTTTCCTTCACCATAAATGTCGGCTATAAATGCAATATACCCTTCTTTTTCTAAATCTAAGGCAGCAGTTTTGGCTTCATTGTCAATTCCTTTCCACGCGGGCAAAATGAGAACTCCGGGAAGTTTTTTTCCGCTGTTGGATGTTATCAAGCCATTCAGTTTTTGTTTGCCATCTTGATAGGAAAAAGGTTTTAGTTGTTGACTAAATAAAGTTCCTGAAATTGCAATTGCAACAGTTAATAATAAGGATCGTATCATTTTCGTGATGTTTAATAATTTCAAATTTACACATAAAAATATAGATACATTGATGGTTTGGTGAAAAATTCGCTGTCATATTTCATTGACATTAAAGATAATCGTAATTTTGAAATACTTAAAAATAAAGAAAATGCCAAAATATAAAATTCAAAAATCACCATTTGTGGTTCCTACCACCGACGGAAAGCTGATTGAAGAAATCTGGGGAAACTCCACCGGAAATTCAAATATTTCCATTGCGCACATGGTCGCTCCACCGAATTGGAGCGAGCCGCATCAAACCCCAGAATTTGATGAGTTTACTTACATAATAAAAGGGAAAAAACAGTTTGAAATCGATGGGGAAACCCTTGTTTTGGAGGCGGGGCAAAGCATTTTGATTGAAAAAGGCGCAAGAATCTGCTACAGCAATCCGTTCGAAAATCCTTGCGAATATTTGGCAATTTGTCTGCCTGCTTTTTCGATGGAGTTGGTGAATCGGGAAGAGGAATAGGAGATTTTTTAATTAAAATTCTACTCCCAATCCGCGAAGTTGTTCTGCTAAACTGGTTTGTTCAGTTACGTGAATCGTTATGAAACCTAAGTTTTTCGCTTCTTCAATATTTCTGGCGCTGTCATCAATGAAAACCGATTCTTCAGCTTTAATTTGATAACGATTCAATAAAACATGCCAAATTTCTGGGTCTGGTTTAATAAGTTTTTCTTCTCCGGAAACCACAATTTTGCCATTGAAAATCTCAAAGAAATCATAATTTTCCAAAGCGTACGGTAATGTTTCCGTCGACCAATTGGTCAAACCGAAAAGTTCGTAGTCGGAATGTTTTAATTGCTTTAAAACCGCCACGTTTTCTGGAATATCCGATCTCAACATCGTGGTCCAGTTGTCGTAATATGCTCGGATTTCCTTTTCCCATTCAGGAAATTTTGCAATCAGAAATGCAGTGCCTTCGGCCAGACTTCTGCCGCGATCCTGTTCCGCATTCCACTCATCGGTGGCAATGTTTCTAAGGAAATATTCCTTTTTTTCGTCATCATTAAAGTAATCTTTGTAGAAATATCGCGGATTCCAGTCCATTAATACACCACCAAAATCGAAAACGATATTTCTTATTGCTGAATTCTGCTTGGTCATACTGATACTTTTTTGTTAAAAAAAATGCTGATTAATGTGAAAACTAAAAGGAGATGAAGGTAAAATGAATATTGTACAAGGTCCGGATATTCCATTTTGAAATTACTGAGTGAAATTAAAATAAGAATTTGCGCACCGTAAGGAATCAATCCTTGCACATAACAGGAGAAAATGTCGAGAATTGATGCACTTTGCTGAGGTCTCAGTCCGTATTTATCATTAATTTCTTTCGCTACTTTCCCCGAAATAATAATCGAAATGGTGTTGTTGGCAACGCAAAGATTGGCAACCGTAACCAAACCGCCGATTCCCAAAAGTGCTGTTTTTTTGGAATTAATGATTTTGCTGATGTTTTTAATGACGAAAGAAATTCCGCCGGCTTTTTCTACCATTGCTGCCAAACCTCCTGTGAGAAGTGAAAGAAGAAAAATCTCCGTCATGCTGGTAAATCCTTCATAGGTTTTTTTGGCAAAACCGATAAAATCGAAACTTCCGTAACCAAAGCCCAGCATTCCGGCAAAAATAAGTCCTGCGAACAATACAACGAAAACATTTAAACCAATTAACGAGAGCGCAATAACCAGCAGATAAGGTAAAATTAAAACCAAATTGAATTCTTTGTTTCCGCTAATGACTGCTATACCTTCCTGGTTGAATCCCAATACAATTAAAATTAAAATCGTTACCAATGCAGCGGGAAATGCTAACTTGGAATTGAAACGAAATTTATCTTTCATCTGGCAGCCCAAACTTTGGGTCGCAGCAATTGTAGTATCCGAAATAATGGAAAGATTATCACCAAACATCGCTCCGGAAAGCAACGATGCCCCAATTAATCCCAGCGGGGATTCACTTTTTTCAGCCAATGCAATCACAATAGGACCCAGCGTAACGATAGATCCCACAGATGTTCCGGAGGCAAAGGAAAGAAAGGATGCGATCACGAAAACCCCCACCGGAAAATAGGCCGGAGAAACATAATTTAATCCCAGATTCACGATAGAATCTACACTTCCTGTCGCTTTGGTTACCGCTGCGAAAGCACCTGCCAAAAGGTAAATGATACACATTGTGAGGATTTTTCCGTCGCCGCAACCTTTCAAAAAAGTATCTACTTTTTCGTTGATCTTTCCTTTTAGAAGGATAAAAGCAGCGGTAATTCCTATCAAAGCAGCGATAGGAGAGGGTAGCGCGTAAAAATCATCATTATAAATTCCGAATCCCAAAAATACCAGCACAAAAATTAGTAAAGGAAATATGGAAATAAGTGGGTGGTTGAGTTTTAACATTTTGCAAAATTAATATGCAAAAGGCGAAAAGACGTAATGATTTTCAGAAAATTTTGCAAAAACATGCTGTAAACCGTTGGATAGTATAATTTCTTCCGCACCGATGACGGAGTTATAACGCGCGATTTGTTCAAAAGTTTTTTCGGTGATTTGTATTTGCGGAGCTTTGCATTCCACCAGAATTTTCGGAGTGGTTTTTTCGGTGACCAAAAGATCAATTCTCTTCGTAGTACCGTTGAGTTCCAGCTTTTTTTCGAGAATCAGTGAGGAAAGATTTCTGTCTTTTTTTAAATGAAAATAATGTACCCAATGTTGCCGAACCCACTCTTCCGGCGTGAGCAAAAGCCAGATTTTCCGTACAGAATCATAAATAAAAAACTTATCTTTGTCTCTCTTGATTTGAAAATCAAAAGTATCCTCAAAATTCAGTTTCGGAAGTTGCATTTATGAAAGAATTAGATTTAATCCTCAAAAGTATTAAAAATAAAGAGTTTTTACCGATTTATTTTTTCCATGGTGAAGAACCTTTTTTTATAGATGCAGCAGTGAAATCTTTCGAAAACGATGTTTTGGAAGAGGATGAAAAAGCTTTCAACCAAACCGTGGTTTACGGTAAAGACACCACGTTCAGCGAGGTGCTTTCTTTGGCGCGACAATTCCCGATGATGGGCGATAAACAGGTGATTATCCTTAAAGAAGCCCAGGAAATTCGATTAACCGAAAAAGAATCGGATGCGTTGAAAATCTATGTCGAAAATCCTGTGGAATCCACTCTTTTGGTAATTGCACATAAACATAAAAAAGTGGATACTAGAAAGAGTTTTGCCAAAACACTCACGAAAAACAAAATGCTTTTCCTTAGTGATAAAATTCGTGACTACGATGTTCCAAAATGGATCGAACAGCAGTTGAAGAACTTGAAATTTCAGGCAAAACCCAATATTCCAGCGATGCTTTCAGAGTATCTCGGGACCGATCTATCGCGGATTTCAAACGAGTTGAATAAACTCAAAATGATTTTGAAAGAAGGTGAAATTCTCGATGAAAAAGCCATTGAAACCCATATCGGAATCAGCAAAGATTTTAATGTTTTCGAACTCATCAAAGCTTTAGGAAAAAAAGATGAAGCTAGGGCATTGCGGATTGCTTATTTTATAGGAAAATCTCCCAAAAATAATTCCTTTATGATGATGATGGCAAATCTCTATAATTTCTTTTCCAACCTTATCATTTATCATACTTTGGAAGGACAATCGCCTCAAATACAAGCCACCACATTACGCGTGCATCCTTATTTTATTAACGATTATAAGGAAGCAGCTCGGTTTTATAATTTGAAACACTGCACCAGAATTATCTCAATTCTTCGAGAATTCGATCTTAAAAGTAAAGGGCTCGGAGCGATCAATATGGAGGATGGAGAATTGTTGATAGAAATGGTGTACAAAATTTTAAAAGTAGATCAATTGAAAGTGAAACTATGATTTTCTATCATTGAAAAAAAATATCAAAATTAAACTTCAAGCCAAAATAAATACCGATTTTTGAACATTCAAAATTTTAAATTTAATTAATGGAACAAAATATTTTAGATTGCGTTATCGTAGGTTCCGGACCTTCCGGATTTACTGCAGCGATTTACGCAGCAAGAGCCGACCTGAAACCCGAACTTTACACCGGTCTTGAACCTGGCGGGCAATTGACCACCACTACTGAAGTTGATAATTTTCCGGGTTATCCCGATGGTGTTACAGGTCCACAAATGATGATGGATTTGCAGAAACAAGCAGAAAGATTTGATACCAAAGTGAATTATGAATTGATCACCAAAGTTGAATTTTCTAAAGAAGAGGGTGGTGTTCATCGTTTATGGGCCGGAAATAAAGAAATCTTTGCTAAAACGGTGATCATTTCTACCGGTGCTACTGCGAAATATTTAGGTCTTGATGACGAGAAAAAATATTCCGGAGGTGGAGTTTCTGCCTGTGCAACCTGCGACGGATTTTTCTATAAAGGTAAAGATGTTGTGGTAGTAGGAGCAGGCGACACCGCGGCTGAAGAGGCAACATACCTGGCGAAACTAACCAATAAAGTAACCATGTTGGTGAGAAGAGATGAGTTCCGTGCTTCGAAAGCGATGATCCATCGGGTTCAAAATACACCCAATATTGAAGTGAAATTCAACCATGAATTAATCGGAATTGAAGGTGAAAATGCTTTGGTCGAAAGAGCAGTGGTGATCAATAATCAAAATCAGGAAATTTCAAAGATAGACGTGCACGGAATTTTTATCGCAATCGGACACAAGCCGAATACCGATATTTTTGCAGGCCAAATCGATTTGGATGAAAACGGATACATTAAAACAGTTCCAGGTTCCACCTTGACCAATTTGCCAGGAGTTTTCGCAGCGGGCGATGTTCAGGATCACAGATATCGTCAGGCGATTACTGCAGCAGGAAGTGGTTGTATGGCTGCAATGGATGCAGAAAAATACTTGGCAGAACTAAATTAGAATTTGGCAAAAATTTACGTCTACAATCTAGAATCCAGACCATTTAGTCTAAATAATGAAAAATGTTTTGTATATATTTATCGGTGGTGGTTTTGGAAGCGTTTTGCGTTTTCTGATGTCCAACTATACTCAGAAATTATGGAATATCAACACCTTTCCGATGGGAACTTTTGCGGTGAATATCATCGGATGTTTTCTGATGGGGATTTTGACTGCTTTTTTTATTAAGATAGACCATAATCTGAAGTTTCTATTGATTACCGGATTTTGTGGGGGATTTACGACCTTCTCTACTTTTTCGGCAGAAAACATTTCCCTTTGGCAAAATGGCGAATATTTCATCCTTATTTTATATGTTGTTCTCAGTGTGATATTAGGTATGGGCGCGGTATATCTGGGACTGAATGTGGCGAGAAACTAAATTTTTCTCTTTGAGAATGAGTTTTTTACTGAATTTTTGCAAAAATAATTTGCTCAGTTTATAAAAGCGCTTTATATTTGCACCACTGAGAATGAGAAATCATTTTTACTGGAGGAATGGCAGAGTGGTCGATTGCGGCAGTCTTGAAAACTGTTGACTGTAACAGGTCCCGGGGTTCGAATCCCTGTTCCTCCGCGAAAATCCCTGTAAGTACCTTACTTACAGGGATTTGTATTTTTAGGTGCTAAAATAGGTGCTAATAATATTTGCTATCAAATTACCTTTTTATTTTTTTTGACTCCTTTTGCGGTTCTATATCCATTGCGGCGCAGCGTTTTCAGTGACAGGATTTGCTCGCGGTACTGTTCGGCGACGTTTTTCAGCAGGCTGATCTGCAGGAGGTACTTCTCGTAGAGGCTGCTCAGCACGTCGATCTCGGCGCGCAGTTCGTTTTTTAAGTCGGGGTCGAGGCTCGCCCTGTATGCGTTTTCGAAAATTTCCATCATTTTGCAGTGCTCGGAATGGATCACTGCCTTAGTGACGCGGGTGAGCGGTGCGGGAAGGCTTTCGGGTGTCTCAGCGGCGGCAGCTTCCATCTGCTGGCTGAAGGTCTTAAAGTCTGAGATGCTCCCTGTAACTTCAGCTAAGGGCTCCGGGGCCGGGATTCGTATTTCTGTGGCTGGAGGATTCAAAATATTGCGGTTTTAAAGTTTACTGTTCTTATTTTCTTATTTCTTATTCAGGGTGTGTAATGCCATTAATTCTTACATGAACTCTTGAAGTCTGCCGGTCTCATTTCCCGGTCTGCTGCAGTGCTTTTTGCAGAAGCGTTTCATGCTCACTTCCCAGGGGCAGAACCGGGAAGGCTGAGAACTCGTCAGCCTGTATGGCAGGCGCTATGCCCTTAGTGTATTCTCCCTCGCCCCTGATGTTGTACACTTTGTAAATCAGCGGGTGCAGTTCCCAGGAGATTTTTTTGGGCTGCCCTTCGTCCACAACCGGGAAGCCCGCCATATCCTTTCCCCGGGTGGTCTCGCCGATCTGCACCACGTTCAGGTAGGGCTTCAGGTTGTTGATGACGATCTCTGCCGCCGAGGCGGTACTTCTCGTGGTGAGGACGAAAACCCTGTTCAGTTTCAAATTATTAGCATGTAGCGTAGCGAACGCCGGTGCCGAAGGATCGAAGGCGATTTGCTCGGCAAAGGTCTGGTTTACGGTGCCGCCGTTTTTGTTGCCTACATATTTGATGAACGGGCTTTCCGCCTTAATGCCCGCCGGAATCATCGCGCAGAGTGCCGCCGCCGAAGCTACGGAGCCGCCGAAGTTGTACCGCAGGTCGAGGATCAGCTCGCCAACGCCCGCAGCCTTTAGTTCGCCCATCTTCCCGGCGATGGCCGCCGACATGCCGTCGCGGAAGTCTGTGATATAGAGGTAGCCTGCCTTTATGCCGTTTCTTTCAAATACGGCCGCCTTTACCGGCTGCTCGAAGGTAAAGCCGTAATACACGCTGATTTTTTTTTCGCCCGCCACCATACCGTTTTCCCAATTGCCCACGGTGAGGTCGAGCCTGTTGAACCCGGCCATGGAGGCGGCGAGGCTTTCAGCATTGGAGGCACTTACCGCCGTACCGTTGATTTTAGTGATGAGCATCCCCCGCCTCAGCCCGGCACTGGCTGCCGGAGAATTGTCCAAAACCAGCTTCACCACAACAAAGGTTTGCCCGGCATAAGCGGCCACCGCATAATCAAAGCCGTAAAATCCACGAACCGACCGGGGATAGGTTGCAGGATCCTTAGTGTTTACGGCAAAGGAGAAGCGGTCTTCCGGCGCGAGCAGGCTTTTGAAGAACTGCGGTGTTGGTACGGAATAGTCCGGATTTTTTGGGATCTGTGTATTCCAGTAGTAGTATTTCTGCATCTGGTTCTTTATCCACAGGTTTACCGACTCGGTGGTGCCTTCCGCAAATGTGGGGCGCAGCACTTCCTCCTCCGTGCGGCAGGAGAAGAGGATAAGCAGCAGCAGGGCTGCGAGCCAGGCTTTCAGGTTTTTTATGTTCATCATCAAATTTCTTTGTGCAGTTGTTTTCTTAATATAAATCCGTCTGCGGTCTAACATATTCTATGACAAAAAGCAAACAAAAAGTGATAAAATTACGCTGCAAATTTATGCAGGTTCACAAAGCTTGTTTCTCGCGCAATAACGGCAAAAATTCTGTACACCATTTTGCATTTAATATTGTTTAGAACCAGCATGGTGTGTTTTCCCTCTTCTTTTTTCCGGCGGTAATATGCTTTGAGTTCAGGATCATATTTTATTGCAGTGAGTGCGGCCATATGCAGTAGCGATTTCATCTTTTTATCCGCCAGATGGCTGACCCTGGTTTTCCCCTTGACGCTCGTTCCGGAGGTGTGTTCGAAGGGTGCGACTCCCGAATAACAGGCAAATTTCCGTCCGTTTGTAAATGCTGTAAATCCTTTCGTGACCATCAAAAGATAGACTGAAGTGATCTCGCCAATTCCCGGAATGCTTTTTAAAAGTTGCTGTTGTTTGTAAAGAATTTCATCTTCGCGGATCAGGATTTTAATTCTGTCATCAAGCGCTGCAAGCTGCTTTTTGAGCTGTTTTACCGTTTGTCGGTTGATGGCTTTTACGCTGGTGAAAACTTTTTTGTTCAGGTACATTTCGTTTTCCATGGTTCTTTCGAACGACTTAATGGCGGCAATGGTTTTTTCGCGTTCGGCAAACACGATTTTGAGTTGCTGCAGGCTCAGTTCCGGAAGCGCAGAAAGTGCAATTTTATCAGTGTTTCGCCTGGCGTAATTTGCAATCTCTTTGGCGTCTACTTTGTCGCTTTTGCCGCGTGTAATTCCGAGAGAGCGTTTGATTTCCAGCGCAGGAACCTGAGCGTAATCAAGTTTGTTTTCGCTTAAAACCAAAGCGAGCAACGAGGAATAGATGCCGGTATTCTCGAAAACGAAAAGGGTCTCATTCATCTGGCAGCCGGCTTTTTTCAATGTTTTTAAAAACTTATCCACCGATTTTTGCGTATTCAGTATCTGGCCCTGTTCGGGCTGTGGGTTCGGGGTAATCATGCAGTAATCCAGCGTTAATTTTGCTACATCGATTCCGATGAAATTTGTGTAATTTTTCATAATTTAGTGGTGTTAAATTAATGTTGAATTGCTTTAAAATCTTTATTAGATCTGGGTAATCTGGTATTCTATCTAAAGCTTTTTCAACCTTTTAAAACAAGGCAGAGGACTAATATGTTAGATGAGGCTTTTAATCTCTAAGGGTATTGTTAGTTCACCTCTGTCTTGTTTATTTTAAAGGTATTAATTTTATGGATGTAAAGTAAAGATGGTTTTGCTTTTTGGCTCGAGGTCCGGTTCTCCGCTGCCGGGATGCTTCGGCAGGCTCAGCATGGCATTCATTCACTTGCTCACCATTCACTGTCACCCTGAGCTTGTCGAAGGGCACCATTCACTTGCTCACCATTCACTACTAAAAAGTGACGGTCATGAGATGCTTTTTATGCTCCCGCAGATGACGCTGATTTCGCAGATTTATCTGGTTGCTGCTGAGATGCTTCGACAAGCTCAGCATGACAGGGCGGGTGCCGGGTTCCTTCGCAAAGCTTCACTGCGTTCCGCAATGCTCAGGATGACAGAGTGCGTGGCTGGACGGGTGCTGGGATGCTTCCCCTGAAATCTTCCTTGCCCCGGCCCTAAAGGGTGGGAAAATTTCGGGCACCCTATGAAACAGGGTATTGCCTTCGGCTTCGTTCAGGCAACGCCATGCAGGAGCAGAAAGGCCAGCAGGCAAATCAGCAGGGCCGTCATCAGCACCAGGCTTACGGTATCCGCCAGTGCCATTATTTTTTTACAGGATTCTGTTACTTCGTCGAAAGGTGTCCCGCCGCCGGGATGCTGTGTCGCCATAGTTTACTTTATTTACAGGTAATCCGCTACGTTGATATCGCCTTTTACCACTACCTTGCCGGCTTCGTCCTTCTCCTGCAGCACGATCATGCTGTAGCGCACGCCGTTTTTGAGCTCCACTGTGGTGTAGGGCGTGCTCTCACCTGCTTTGTAGAGGTCGAGGTACACAGCTGAACCCGTGAAGTTTCTGAAGACCTGTACATCCGTGAATGCAGTTTTACCGATTTTCTCGAAGACCACCGCCTTGCCTTTTTCGTCCAAAACTGCATCGCCATTGGCTTTTCTCAGCACGCCCCTCACTTCCGTAAGCCCGTTTTTGGAGAGCTCGCCCAGGTTCGGGAAGATGAACATAAAGCCCGTGCGCCCAAGGTTTACCGTTGGCTTGGTGACGGCCGCCTGCAGGAACAGCCCCGGCAGGTTGAAGAAGCTGATGGTTTTGAAGTCTTCGAGATTTTTATAGTTGATCACATATTTTGCGATCTCCTTTCCGTCGTCCTTGCGGTTCACGGTGAGGATGTCGGTCTCGCCCTCGTCCACCACGAACTGCACGTCCGCAGTGATGTTTCCGGCGTAGTAGGGCTTCTTGTTGATGAGCACCGGCTCGCCGTTGAGGCGAAGCTGCAGGGAGTCCGGCTTGGAGTAGCCTTTTACCTGGATCTTAGCGGGTTTCTGTGCGATGTCGTAAGGCACGAGGGTTTCGTTGTTGCAGGCCGTTAGGGTGACTGCTGCGGCAGCCATAAGGCTGAATACTGTTGTTTTCATTTTGAATTCTGCTTTATTTATTTATTTTTTTCAATTTTTTTTCAATTTTTTAATCCGTTATATCAAGGGAGCCCCGAAAAACTGAGATTTTATCTATAACGCAACGGCACTAATTTTTTTAGTTTCTGGCCGATAACGTGCCTTCGGCTCCGCTCAGGCACCGGGTTCGAGATTCGAGGTTCTCCGCAACCACCCCGCCTGCGGCGGGCACCCCTCCAATGGAGGGGAATAAAAAAACGTGCAAACTTTTTTGGTTTACACGTTGCTATTAAAATTTGGTAAAGGTTAAAGAAGCTTCCCTATTCGGTGGTTGTTACTGATATGCCGAACCAGAAATACAGTAGAGCCGCTTTCCTGATACATGTTGAAAAACACATACCACACCGTGTTTCTGCTTTTGGGAAATATTGCATAAGACATCTCATTTCCATACTTTTCAAAAAAAGACGGTGCATTCCGACTTTGTCTTTGTGGAAGACTTTGGGTAATATCTGTCACCAAATCTTCTACATAATGCACTGCACTTTCGGGAAATCCAAAGTATTCTTTTTCAAACAGAATCTCCATCAATTCAAAAAGATAATCTTCAACTTCGGGAAGAAAAAGCACATTCATTTGTGAAAAAGATTTCCCAGACGGGGTTTTATTCTTTTAAGCAGTTCTTCGCCGGTAATGGCCCGGTCTGTATCTTCGGGAGATATTGCTGAATGTTGTGTTCCACCGGCTTGTCCTGCTGCTTTTTTCTCCTCCTCTTCCAGTAAATTTTCAATCCTTTCTAATGAAATTTCGCTTTCTATCGCCATTATTTTCCGAAAGATATTCATTCTGCGGGCTTCTCTTTCTATGGTATTCATCTTTAGCCTTTTTAATGTTACATTACTACAAATATAACCATTTCGTGTAAACCAATAATGTTAAAGAACTTCTCCTCCCCCCAACCCCCTCCAAAGGAGGGAGAACCGGGTAATTTGTGCCCACAGGTAAAGCCAATTACCTGCGGGCGGTATCTGCATCCGCTCTGCCATCCTGAATGGAGCGTCGCGGAGTGAAGGATCCTGCAACTGCGGGGTTCCTTCTTCCTGAAATTTTCCTTGCCCCGACCCTAAAGGGTGGGAAAATTTCTCAAGCCGATGCCGCAGGCGGTACGTGCCTTCGGCTCCGCTCAGGCACCGGGTGCTTTTTCTGTTTTTTATGCTCCCGCTGATGACGCTGATTTCGCAGATTCATCTGGTTGCTGCCGTGATGCTTCGACGGGCTCAGCATGACAGTGCGGGGTGCGGGGTTCGAGGTTCTCCGCAACCACACCGTCTGCTCCGCGGGCACCCCTCCAATGGAGGGAGATAAAAAAACGTGTAAACCTTCTTTATTGGTTTACACGTTGAACGGGTCAAGTAAAAGATTAAAATCCTGGAAAACTATTTTTTGATAAGTCTTTCGAATTCAGCGGGAGCAATAATCTGCGCCTTCTTAAAGGGGTGATGTTCCAGCAGATCTTTATCACCGGTTACCAGATAGTTCGCTTTCGAAAGATCAGTTAAATCCAGAAGGAAATTGTCTTTAGGATCCCGGCTAATAAAGTGCAGCGGATAAATGTCGTGTCTCTCGGCAATTGTCTCCAATAAGAGCAGCAACTCTTTTACACTGTCTTCCGGAAAGTATTTTTTAAGCTTTTCCCGTGCGGTTACTGCTCTTATTTCCGTCAAAAGCTGGTCTCAAACAATGATCTTAATATTTCCCTCGCTTATATGCCTGCCTATTTTTGAAAGCTTTTTGCCAATAAGAAAACTGATCCAGACGTTGGTGTCGAAAATAACCTTAATGATTTTGCTTTTCATACAGTTCCTGCCTTACGATTTCCACTTCCTCATTAATGGTTTTTAAATCAAGTTCTTCTGTTTTAAAAGTTTTCAACAGCTGTGAAAGTTTGGATCCAATTACTTCTTTCTCCAACTCCTCAGTCAGTTTTATTTTCTGCCGCGCAGGCAACTGCCTTATTAATGACAATATCTGCTCAAAGGTTATATCTATTTGCAAAGCTGTTTTCATTGTATTAAATTTAGTTATTCATTACAAATATAACCATTTCGTGTAAACCAATAATTTCAATGATCTTCTATTCTCTTCGCCTTCAATCCTTCAAGGATTTGGAATCCTTGAAGGATTGGGGTTTGGTAATTTGTGCCCACAGGTAAAGCCAATTACCTGCGGGCGGTATCTGCATCCGCTCTGTCATCCTGAATGGAGCGTCGCGGAGAGAAGGATCCTGCAACTGCGGGGTTCCTTCTTCCTGAAATTTTCCTTGCCCCAACCCTAAAGGGTGAAAAATTTCTCTCTTTATCTGTTTCGTTCCTTCACAAAATGGCTCCATTTAGGGTTGGGGCAACCATTTTGTGGTGTTTCCTCTGCCTTCGAGTGCCTCAGGCATCGGAGGGAATCCCTTGTCTCTCGAATGCACAAAAAAAAACGTGCAAACTTTTTTGGTTTACACGTTTTAATTTTTAATATTCTTAAAAAATTATATTGCTTCGGGGCTTAATAATTTCAAATCGGTAACTACCGATGCTATCTTTATAAAATCGGTATCGTTATGAAAAAGTAACAAATTGTTATCTATTGCTGTTTGTGCAATTATCATATCTACAGTACTGCGTGGTGTTATCCCTGCCTTTCTGCATTTATAATACATCAGTGCGGCCATTTCATAAGATTTTTTCCCGTATCTCAAATCATAAATTGTGAGGCGGTCTAAATATTCTCTCAATAATTTAAACTCAGACATATTTTTTGCCCCCTGCAAAATTTCCTGATAAACCGGATTGCATATTCCAAATGGTATATCATTATCTATCAGGCTGTCCAACTTTTGATAAGGCTCTGTATCAATTCCCTTAAAATAACCGATTAATATAGAAGTATCAACTAAAATCATTAGCTGCGTATAGATTTATAGTTGTAGTCTTTTCCGAATTCTATCTTACCTTTTATATCTTTCAGCGTTTTATTATTTCGGGAAGATGCAAAACCAGCAACAACTTTCCCTACTTTAGTTTTACTAAAGGCAGTCTCTGACTTCTTTGTTTTTTGTTTGTCTTTTGTTTGCATTTTCTTTTCTTTTCACCAAAGATATGAATTTTGAGACATTCAGTGTTAGTTTGTTGTTTTTAGTTATTGGTTACCCGTCTAACTTTCTAACCATAAGTTTCAGTTCTGCGATTTCTATTTTTTTGTCTGATGTTTTTTATGTCTATATCATCGTGGTTTTCCCACATTCCAAAGGAGTTTTCAAACAGAAATTTCTTTTCTGCTTTCTTTTCTTTTGTTCGGACTTCCACCTCAATATCCCAAGATTTGAGAAAGTTAATAATGGCTTCTAATTTTTTAGGATCATACAAGCCTTTTAAAACTAATTCTGTCATTATTATATTTTTCATACAAATATAACAGTTTCTCGTGTAAACCAAAAATGTTAAAGATCGTCTGCGCTTTTAATCCTTCTTTAATCCTTCAAGGATTTTAAATCCTTGAAGGATTAGAGGATTGATTTTGTTCCCGGCAGCCGAACCAACTACTACCGGGTGGATTTTAATTATCTCGGATAATATTACTGTAATTTATAACCACATATACCACCTTTTGGATCACTTGTCCTATATGATAATCTCAAATTATCTTAATTAGTATAAAGTGAAATTTCACGGGTAATTGGCGTTGAAAATGAGCCTGTACCATCTTTGTACTGCCAACCACCAAAAGTACTAGAAGCGCCGAATGTATGAAAAGACACTATAGCCGTTCTTCCTTGTGCAGTAAAGATAGCTTTAGTATTATCAGGATTATATACTGTTATAATCCTTTCACTTTGACTAGAGGTTGACAAATCTCCACTTACAACAGTGGCAGACCTTAGCATTGAACTTTTTTTATATTCCTTCTTTAAACTATCCACATCCATTTTTTGAAAATCCATCAGTTTTATTTCATATTCTCTGATAGACCCTTTACTTTGTTGAAGAAACTTTTCACGCTCATCCAAGGCTTTGTTTACATCTAATAAATCCTGTTTAAGTTTATTAATAATTTTTGGCTCTATTTTATTTCTTTTAGCTCCCTCTTCATCCAAATAATATCTGTTGTCTCGAAGTATAACAAACTTTAATGAGTTAATCGCATTCTCTGGATTAGATTGAACTAGCATAGCAGTGTTTTTGGAAATTTCATTTTCAATATCTTCTACTGATTCATGCGCAGGCTCTGTGCAAGATAAGAATAGCATACCTAGAAGTACATACATAATTTTTTTCATAACGTAATATTTTAGATTTATTTTGATATTTACAAGATTTATATAATATATCGTCTGCTCTTTTGTAAACCTTATAGGTTTTAGTAACCTATAAGTTTTTTTTAGTACCCGGCAGCAGAGCCAACTACTGCCGGGTGGATGGTTTTAAGCTTTAGGGTTTAAGCCGTAAGCAAGAAGCTTATTGCTTATTGCCTGTTTCACTTCTTCACTACTTTATGCGTAGTGGTTTTGCCGCCGGCTTCTACCTTTACGAGGTACAGGCCTTTGGCAAGGCGGCTCACATTTAGTTGACCATTGCTGATGGTTTCGCTTTGCAGCAGCTGCCCCGCCATGTTGTAAATTTTCACACTGGCTTTGCTAATGCCCTTTAGAAACAGCACCTCGCTTACCGGGTTAGGATATACCGCTACCTTGGCTTCTGCTGTTTCTGCGGTGGCCAGGCCAGAAGCATCTTTTAGCTCGATAAGCCTTGCACGAGGTTGCAGACCGTTTTCACCGCTGAAATACTCCTGAAGTTGTACCTTATTCGTGGCAGGATCCCATTTAAACAGAGAACCACGGTATTCATCGGAATACACCCAGGTTGTTAAACCGTAGAACATTCCGTTGGATGCTTCCATTAAACCTCCGGGATTAAAAAAAGCATCGTCTCCTCCGGCTCCGAAGTTGGCTTTTTTGGTGAAAGTTCCGCTTGCAGGGTCGAACTCGAATATGTTGCCTTGTCCAAAATCTCCGCCTTGAGAGGTGGAACCATACAGCCTGCCATTTTTGGCAAGGCATAAAAAGCCGCTTACGCCACCACCATTGGCGCCACCAAAATTAATTTTGTTGGTAAGCGTATTGGCAGCTGGGTCGTACTCGAACAGATTACCAAAACCTGTCCCGCCATCCGGCGTAGTGCCATAGAGCTTACCTCCCACAAGTGTCAGCTTACCCTCCGGGCGCGCACCGTTGGCTCTGTTGAAATCGATTTTTTTGGTAATTGCGCCTGTAGTAAGGTCGTATTCGAAGATGATGCCCAGTTGGTTAAGCCCACCATCCTTCGTCATCCCGTAGAGTTTGCCGTTAAATTCGGTAAGGTCGCCATAAGCCTGCCCGCCACCGATGGCACTGAAAGAAGTCTTTACCGCATAGCTGTCTGTGGCTGGGTCGTATTCGTAAATGCCGCTGCCATAACCTCCTATGCCGTAGAGTTTCTTATTAGAAGCTTCTATCAGGGAGCCGTTACCGTTAAAGTAAAAAGCCACATCTCCGGCGATGCTGCCGAAATGGTGTTTCACAGTATAGGCTTTGGTGGCAGGATTGTACTCGAAGAGCGTTCCTTTTTTATTGGTGCCGCCTTCGTAGGTTATACCGTATAGTTTCCCGTTGGATGCCTGCATCAGGCTGCCGTAGGGTGTCAGCCCCTCTGCTGTTGAAAACACTTTTTCGGTTTTGATTGCAGGAGCCGCAACATTGTAGCTGAACAGGGTGCCGGGCCCGCCAGCACTGTAGCGCGTTAAGCCATACAGCACCTGCGCCTGTATGGCGGCACTAAGCCCGAGGGCTAAAGAGAATATAAATTTTTTCATGATGATTTTAAGCTATAAGCGATAAGCGTTAGGCAATAAGCCTATTGCTTACTGCCTATTGCTTATTGCCTGTGTTACTTCTTAATAAACTTCACCGTCTCGGTAAGCGTGCCGTCTGAAACTCTGGCCAGGTACATGCCCGGAGCTAAAGCCGAAACATTAAGCTCCTTGGCGTACTTAGCGTTGAGCACCTGCTGGCCGGCTGCGCTATAGACCTGTACTGATGTTTTAGCCGCTGCCATAGCAGGGTTGAGCTGCAGCATTAGCGCATTGCCCACAGGGTTTTGCGCCACCTTGGTAAGCGACTTGCCAGCTTTTATCTCGTTAGTGGCTAAGAGATTCTCGGCGTAGATGGACATCTCATCGATGTTAAGGTTTCCCTGTTGATATTGATCCACATTTCCTCCAGCCCTTTTCATCCCGATGTAAATTTTCTTGCCTGCAAGAGAGGAAATATCAAATACCTTTTCTGCAAATTCATCAGGATTAGCAGGGAAAGTAAAATCATTACTCCATAGTGCATAGGGTGAGGCATTCGCCGAAAGTGCTTCGAATGTGGCTAAATCATTCGTTTCTGAAATATAGATATCTAACCCCACATTGTAATTTCTTGGGTCTATCAACCTCCAGTACATAGCCAACTCAATTTTTCCTGATGCACCCGTTAGGTCAATTGCAGGCGATATTGCCCAATTGTTTTCATTATCATAATTAGGAACATAAGAACCATCTGATTTACCAATAGAATATCTTAGTACTTGGCTTGATCCTTCTTTGGTTTTATAGTTATCATTGGCATCTCCATACCAGTTAGCACCCTGAACCCAGGTATTGCCATTGCCGTCTGTATCCAGTATAGTCCACCCCTGTAGGTCGGCTTGGCTGTCAAATGTATTGCTCCAGGCAAGTTCCTGTGCGGATATATAAGTACAAAATAATAAGGAAATAGCCGATAATATTATCTTTTTCATTTGTTGTAATTTTATATTAAAGAAAAAGGTAGCGGCGGCATAACCACCGCTACCATAATCAAACTAAATATTAAATTAGAATGTATATTTAGTCCAAGTTCCTTGGAAGTCTCCTGTGTTTCTTGGAGTTACATTCCATCTGCCTTCATTAAAGAACGGTTGAGACATGCTCCACAGCTGTGCAGGGTCAGATACTGAAGTGGTAACTCCTGGTATCGTAACTGCCGCTGTACCTGTAGAAGTTTTCTCAGCCGTTGCCAATGTAAAGCCGTGTGCCTTAACACTGGTAAATGCCACATGCCCTACGGAAGTTGGGTTTTCCAACAGTATGCCCACAGGGTAGCCTGTAACCACAGCGTCATTCAGGTTCAGCTTACCGTTTCTTCTTACATGGATGCCGTTTTCGTATTTAGCCCCGTTAGTAGAAGTTTTAGCCCCAATGATGGTAAGACCGTTGATGGTAGGCTGCGTGAATGGTGCATTAGCAGAGCCTGCAGCATCGTTATCCAGCTCGATACCGTTGGAATCCGGCTTGCCACCGCTTAAACTGTGGGTAGATTTGTAATCTGCCAAAGCCAATGCATTGGTAATAGTACCGGTGTAGCCGTTATCGAAATCGAAACCGTCGTCGTCCTGTGCAAACGCGATGATGTTTTTAGCATTTACAGTTCCTCCGAAGAATTCAAACGCATCATCAGCACCGTAAGACACCTGGATGTTTTCAAGAACAGTTCCAGAACCTACGCCGCCACAAGTCAAACCATTGATTTCGTTACCGTCCCCAATGATTCTACCGGCGTACTCGATGCGCACATACTTCATGGTACCGGAGCTTTCATTGTTAAGAGCGGAAGAAGCAGAACCATAATAATAAGGCTTTTGGTCAGCTTGGTCAGTAAGCCCCTCGATCACATTCATATCGGTTCCTGTATTTACCTGTGCATTTCCTAAAAGTACCACGCCACCGAAATCACCCGGCTTAGCTGTGGTAGATACGTTGTTATCCAAAAGGTTGTAGCTGGTAAATACGATAGGCTGAGAAGCAGTACCCACAGCATTAATTTTACCACCTTTAGCGATTACCAATACCCCTGTAGCAACTCCTACGGCAGCTGGTTTTGCCTTGATGAAAGTACCAGGCTGAATAGTCAATGTAGCACCATCTTTTACCGCTACGATACCGTCCAATTCAATTACACCACTCCAAGTAGTGTTAGAAGTGATGTTTCCACTTACAGTAGTTACAGGAAGCCCTGAAACGTTGTAATCTGCTGCCGATACAGCGTTCATTGCAAAATCGGAAGAACCTGTCATCGGTTCGTTCTCGCGGCACGATGTAAGTGCCAGGGCAGCTACGGAAGCTGCAATGAAGATTTTCTTCATAATATAAAGTGATTTTTTGCTCCGGGCAGTTTTCGTTTTTTATTGCCCATTGCGGTTTTAATTGTTGGTAAGGCAGTACGCCAATCTGCCTTGCCGCTGTTTGTTTACACTAATTCACCTTCCGCTTACAGCCCAAGGGCGCATGCCGCAGCGGCAGGGGTGTAAAAATGTATTACCGGCACTTGACGAGCTATACTGTTATAATTTTGTTTTGATAAACACAACTCCGAAAGGCGGGTAAAGCATTTTTACTAAAAGATCGTCTGCTCTTTTTTTATTTTTTTATTTCTTTTCTCTATCCACTCTGTCATCCTGAATACAGACGACAAGTCTGCGAACGAAGTTCAAGAGCGGAATGAAGGATCTTGCGGTGAGTTCCTTCGTTCCTCAGGATGACAGACTTGCGGCTGAGTTCCTTCGCAAAGCTCCCGGCGGTCGCAATGCTCAGGATGACAGAGTGCGTGGCAATGCGTGCGCAGTTCCCCCTTCAGGGGTTAGAGGGCTTAAAACGTATATTCCACGCTTAAACTTATCTGCCGCCCATTCTTAGCCCGGAACGTCAGCTCGTCTGTCCCTGCATCATATTTATCGGTAGCTCCCGGGCTGAGTTTATAGTATTCTCTTACAGACGCTTTACCCACATTTACATCCGTATTAAGCGTCTGATAGCTCAGCCAGTTGTTGTAAAACTCCATCGGTGTATCGAGCAGGTTTTTCATATTCAGTTTCCACTGCAGGTTTTTATCTTTCAGCATTTTGAAGGAAATCTGCGCATCGAGGGTTTGATACGGGCGCTGGATTTCTTCCTGTTTATAGTCGTAGCCTACCTGGACGTACTGGTCGCCTTTGGCGTTGTAGGCGAGGTTCAGCCCGAGGCGCTCGCCTTCGTAACTGAGCCCGAGGTTGTACGCCCACGGGGTTTGCCCGAACATCGGGCGGTCGGCTTCATAGGTTTTATTGTCTTCTAATACATTTCCGAAACGGCCGATATAGGCGGTAACCTGGGTCTTATTGAAGGTGACATTGCCGCTTACAAATAGCCGCTCTAAAAACCCCGGGGCAATGAAGCCAAGGCTTTTGCGGGCTTCTGCCTCCACACCCGTAAGCACGGCTTTCTTAGAGTTGGTAACATTCAGCTCAGCATTGCCTTCCGGTGTGTAGAAAGCGGTACGCTCGATAGGGTCGTTGATGACTTTGTGGTAAACACCCAGCGATAGGATTTCACCCAGCGCCGGGAACCACTCGTATTTCAGGTCATAATTGTCTGCAAGGGAAGATTTGATGCCGCCATGGTTCAGAATCAACCCCGCTACGATAGGGTCATAATATGGAATAGAGGTACGTTCCTGAAACTGCGGGCGGATGGCGACACGGCTGTAAGCAAGGCGAATATTGCTTTTCGTATTAGGACTGAACGTAAGGTTAGCAGAGGGGAGCAACAGCCATTTTTTATCATCAATCTGCTGATCGCTGAAGCCGTCATCAGAGGCATTCAGTTTTTGGGTTTCCAGCAGGGAGTAGGTATAGTTTTCTGCCCTGGCGCCCCATACGAAGCGCCATTTATCTATTCTGTGGTCGAGCATCAGGAACGGCGTATGCATCTCAATTTTTCCTCTGTAGCGCCCGCCGTAGTAGTTATTCACTGCCCAGCCCACATAGCCATCCTGCCAGTTTTGACTTGAGAACAACTCACTGAAAGAGGTGAAATTGTAGGTATAAGCTCTAGGATAAGGATTGGGGCGATTTTCTTTTACTCTTAAGAATGCACGTTGCTGTTTGTTGGTATTCTCGCTAAAAGTTCCGAAATACCCCAGCTTGATGCGGTTTTTAAGATTGCCCGCATTTACATCAAACGCTGCATTCGCCCCTACATTATACGACACGGTATTGTTTTCGATGTTTCCTCGCTGCTGGCGGTTTAGGGCGTTATAAATTTCATAATAGCCCAATATTTCATTTCCACGAATTCCATGATATTTTAAGAACCTTGTGTAGTCTTTGGTTTCGCTGTCCACAGAACTTCTGGCACTAAACCAGTTGACTTCCACATTACCCAGCTTATGGTTGCCCTCTATTTTGTTCTGCCACAGAGTCTGGAATACAGGGTAATTATTTTCGTCAATCATCGGCATATTCAATTGAGATACCGCAGTATTTTTTGGTAAATTATGGTTATAATAATATGCATAAGCATTTTGTGCATCGCCGGGATTACCAGAGCCGGAATACTCGTGCCATCCGGTAACGCGGGTCAGGCTATTATCAAAAGTATGGGTATAAGAGTTTCTGAAAGAGATTCGGTTTTTACCGAGCTGCAAGCCGAAGTTCAGCATCCCTGCGAGACGGCTTGAGTATTTGTATTGTACTCCCTGATTTCTAAAATCAAATGTTTGTACAGGTTCATCCCCGGAACGGAAAATATTATGCAGCCATCCTGAACGGCTGGTGTGCTCAATATCGAGAATGTTTTCCTCATGCCTCATGGTTACAGCACCAGCGAAACCAAACTTATTACCGTTGGTGCCGAGGTTAAAGCTTTTCCCTCCTGCAAGCTGGAAGTTGCTGCCCGGGTCGGCAGAAGATTTATAAGTGGTAAAATTGTCCTGCGTGAAGAGTTTGGACTGTTCGTGGAAGTTCGGAGAATCCCATGTTGTTGTAGCTAAATCTTTAGGATAATTCCTTAATCCGTCGGTATCATAACCCCAGTAATCGTTTTTCCCACGCTGCTTGGTTAAGAATTCCTTAAAGGTAGAAACGCTGTTAAAGCTCGTCCCCATGCCCACCGTAAGGAAATCTTTATTCGGGATGTCCTTGGTTTTTACTTCTACATAACCTCCGGTAAAGTTGGCATTCATATCCGGGGTAGCAGTTTTGCTTACCACCACGCTTTCCACCATGGCCGTCGGGATGATGTCAAAAGAGAAATTTTGGTTATAAGCATCGGTGCTTGGCAGGTTCACGCCGTCCATGGCAGCGGTGTTCCACCGCTCGCCCATGGAGCGCACCACCACGTATTTATTGTCCACCGTGGTAACGCCGGTAACACGCTTCAGCGTGCCGCCCACGTCGCTGTCCGGGGTTTTCGCGATCTGCTCGGCAGAGATCCCGTCGCTCATCTGCGCCGCCTTCTTCTGCTGCGTAAGCAGGCCCGCCTGGGTGTCGGCTTTTCTGGTCCCGCGGATCACCACTTCTTTTATGGCGGTTTCGCCTACTTTGGTCCCGGCAGTTTTGGCTGTGGTAAGCACAAAGGAGACGCTGTTGGTTTCATCGGCCTTTACGGCGAGCTGCTCCACGCGCAGGCTGTTGTAGCCGCTCATGCGCACGGTGAGGGTATAGCTGCCCGCAGGGAGGTCCGCCGCGAAGTCGCCATTGTTATCGGTGGTAAGGGTTTGCGCGCCCACGCTTACCTCGGCCCCGGCCACAGGGTTACCGGCTTCATCTACAATTTTCCCGGCAAGGCGGCCGGAGGTTTGGGCGGGGGTGTTTTTCGCTTCATACTGCAGGGAAGCCTGGCTGCCCCGGGTACGCACCGCTACGGGAAGCCCGGCAGTGATTTGCCTGAGGCAGCTATCCGGCGGAATATTATTGCAGCTGACCTGCCGGATGTGCAGCGGCCTAAGCTCTTCTTTAGAATACGTAAGGCCAAAGGTAGTTTTGGTACGGAAATCCTGCAGTGCCTGTACAAGGGACTGACCGGCCGGTGCGCTGAACGTTACCAGTTGCGGTGCTGCCGCCTGCCCATAAGCAGACAGCGCAAAAAACAATACTGCGGCAGAATAACCGGATCTAAGTGTTTTCATGTAAATTTGTTTAATATTCTTGTATTGGGTTCAGATTTTTATTTGAGGATGTAGGCTTTTCCGCCCTGTGTTTCTACCTCGAGGTGTGCAGCAAAGGCTACCATTTCGATATTTTCTTCCATAGTGCCCTTCAGCTCGGCCGACAGTTTCTTGCCGGCAAGTGCAGCGGGATAGCTGATGGAAATACCATAATGCTCCTGCAGCACACGGATAATCTCGGCAAAGGCTACCTCATTGAAACTAAGCGACTGCATCGCCGTAGCGGGCATCTTCTTCCCCGGTGCAGCTTTTGTGAAGACCACAGCGGTGCGGGGCGCACCAAAGTTGGCCCACACCTGGTTGGGTTTCAGGTAAGTATCGGGAACACCGGCATATGAAACGGCAACCCTGCCTTCGTACAGGTCAACAGATTTCCTGTTGCCCGTCTGCGTAATCTTAAAAACGGTACCCAAAACTTTGGTGCTGAAGTTTTGCGCCTGCACCACGAAAGGGTGCCTTCTGTCTTTAGCCACCGAAAAAATGGCGTCGCCCTTCAGCGTTACAAGCCTGGTTGCCTGCGGGAAAGACCTCTCTACGGTAAGCTCGGCACCGGGAAACAGCTTTACTGCTGAACCGTCTTTCAGTTTCACACTGCGGAAGCTGCCTTCCGCTACAAATACCTCCGGCTTTACAAAAGACTGGTACAACCCGAAAATACTGATGAACAGTACCAATATGGCTGCCGGGATCAATACGGCCTGCCTTGCCAGCGGCATTGTTCTGCTGCTCCGGCTGTTCCGCACGGTATTGTGTATCCTTTCGCGCGAGGCCTTCATGTGGTCTTCGCTGTAATGCTGCATGGCATCTGCCTCAAGCTTGCGGATAAGCTCTTCTTCCTTCTCAAGGAGCTGCTCCCCGGAGGCCTGGCGCCTCCATAAATGCATTATAAAATCCCGGATGTGGCTATAGCTGTTTTTCATAACAATGATTTCTTTTTTAAAGAGTTTTCTGTAAATATTAATTAGACTCTGCGGCTTTATTATAAGACGGGCGTTTTGCAGCAAACTCCCCGGAAGGTTTTACCCCAAAATCATGGTGTCGGAGATGGACTGTAAAAATTTAACATTAGATTAATATTTAAAACCATCTGATAAACAGATTAATAACAAAAATTCCGCCGGTAAGGAAGCATATTTATGAATTAAATATTAATCAAATCACAGCAAAAGGTTTACAAAAAGTTAAAGAAACTTGGCTATTTTTGCAGGAGAATACTGGATTAATGACAAACAGCGACCATTCTTTGCTGAAAAGGATAGGAAAAGGAGACCGTAAAGCCTTTTCTGAGCTGTACATGCGCTATTATGAATCCTTTTATAAAATGGTGTTTGCGCGCCTTCGCGACCAGTATTTTACTGAGGAACTGCTTCAGACTTTCTGGCTGCGGGTTTATGAAGATCCCGCATTTGTGCATACCGACAGTACGGGCTCTGCAGGAAGGTATATGTTCACCCATCTGCATTACCGCACCTTGGACAGCTTCAAAAATATGCGCCCGGGCATGGAAATATCCCTGGAAGAAGCCGGAGAAACAGCCTTAGATGTTACCGCATCTGAATATTTCGGGATTTTGGAGGACTATCCCGTTGAAACACTTTTTAACATGATAAAAGAGGTGCTTGCCGGTGCCACGGAAACCGAACGCAAAGTTTACCACCTCCGCATAGCGGAAAATAAAACCGTACAGGAAACCGCACAGGAACTGAACCTTGCCGAAAAAACAGTCCACAACAAACTCAGTACCGTGCTTGGGGAAATACGCCTGAAACTCTCACCAAAATACGAATCCGTAAAAGATATGCTTTCGCTGGTAGTGCTTCTGGAATTTCTGGCCTAAGGTGGAGCGGCTGAGTGGTGGAGTGGCTGAGTGGTTTAGTAGTTTAGTGGTTGAGTGGTTTAGTAGTTTAGTGGTTTAGTAGTTTAGTGGTTGAGTGGTTTAGTAGTTTAGTAGTTTAGTGGATTGGTGAATGGGGTGAAATTTGTTGCCCCGGCCTGAAGGGTGGAAATTTTAGCGGCGAGTGCTCTTCCCTTCGACAGGCTCAGGGTAAACTGGCTCAGGGTGACAGTTTTAAAATTGGACATTTTGTTTTGAAATTTATTTACTCTCATATCCCTCCTTAAATCTCAAAAATTTCTCTCCATCTCTCGGATTCTTCTTCATCCATTTGTTCATCAAATCTGTGTTATATCTTAACTGATTGTAGTCTTCTACTTTGTAAATCGCTTTTCCATCTTTCTTGATTTCATCCAAAATCTCCTGCCGAATTTCACTTTTGGCGCGGATGCTTTCGGAGTACCATTTGAAGGCAAAATAATTTGTACCAAAAAAAATGATTACGGCTAAAGACAAAATCCCGATACTTCCAGGAAAAATAAATTGGATGTGTTTTTCAATTTTTTCAAAAAAATTAACCGTGTTTTCCGATAAATCTGCAGGAATGCTTTCAGGAATTGAGGTTTTAAAACCTATGATAGATTCAAGTTCTGTTCTAACAAGCTGCATCGCTTTCTGCATCATATTGGTCGATCCGATAATCGCATTTTGTGCGGTCTGATAAAAATTTTGTGCTTCCCGATGAACTGATTCAACTTGTTTCGTGGATTTGATGTTTTCTTCATTCGTTTCAACCACCTTTTTCAGCAGTTCATAAATATCGCTTTGCGGTTCGTTTGGTGTTGTGTTCTGATTTTCCATTTTATCTAAATTTTCGTTTTTTGCGTTTTAATAAGTCGTCGTCGGGAGTGGTGTAAGTTGGTTTTAAAAATTCTTCGATGGTTTTTCCGATTTCCTTTAATACTGATATTTGCGAAGTTTCAACTTCTTTTTCTTTTTGCATATGATTCATTCTTTCCTGAGTGATTTCGTTTCTTTGATAGTTCGATTCCAAAATCGATTTGATGTCTGCAATTTTCAGTTTGTTGGTAATTTCTGAAAGTTTGTAGCCGGGTTTATATTGTCGCTCCGTTTGGTGGTTGATGTCGTCGTAACGCACCATCCGCATTCCCGAAATTCCGTCTTTCACATTTTGAGAGAGCGTCACTCGGTAACCTTTCAGATGCATTTTCATTACAAGTTCTTCGAAGTTTTTGGCATATTTTAAAGAAATTGTCAGAGCGTAATACATCTGCTGTTTTTTCTCTTTTCCGATCTCGATGTCGGATTTCAAGTTCAGTTCTCGACAAACTTCCCGGACGGCTTTTCCAAAGTTTTCTCCGATTTTATGTGCGGTAATCGTGTTCTCCCCAAAAGTGTTCACTCTGTTTACAATGAAATGAATGTGTTTTTGCTTCGTAGAAGAATGAATATCCAAACGGATTTGGTTGTCATCCGTAACTCCGACTTTTCTTAAAGCCTTTAATGCCAAATCGGTCAGTTCTTCATTCGACAATTTATCGCCGATGGATTTTTCGGGAGCGATATATCCTGTCAATGCCCAATTTTTCACATTTTTATTTCTGTTGGCAATGGCTTTCATTTCTTTGAATTGCAGTTCGGGATCATTGCTCAAAAGATTGTTGCTGTAGACCATTTCCGCCGTTCCTTTGTCGTTTCCGTTGTATTCCACAGCGATTTTTGAAATTCTTCGAGTTGTTGCACTATTATTCATCTTCTTGAAAATTCTCTTCGTCTCTATCTTTCATTTTGTTGTAGAGATAATCGTAAATCAGTTTCGTCACCTCTTCAATTTTGCTCAAAACCGCTTTCGTATGGTCCAATTGTGAAAACTCCCGATGACGCAATAAATTTTTGATTCTGATGAAATTATTTCCGTATCCGAGTAAAGTTTCATCTTCCTTAAATTCATTAATTCTGAGTTCTTTCTCGGTGATCACCAATCGAAAATATTTTGAAATTGATAGATGATATCGTTTTGCTTTTTTTTCAACTTCCTCAAATTCCTTCTGCGTCAATCTCGTCGAAACCACTTTAGTAAATTGGTTGGACATCTTCTTTTTTAAGCCTCCTTTTCTCCCGATTTCTTTGAAATAATTTTTTCGTTTCTCCTGTGCAATTTTCTTTTCCTGTTCGATGAAAATTTGTTCCACAAATTGCCTTATTTGGTCTTTTTCCATTTGATGTTTTTTCTTTTCTGAAGCAAAAATTTCTATTTTTTGCCGGTAATATTTTTTAAGTTTTGTCTTGATTTCGGTTGAAATTTTCTTTGGATTTTTATTGAATTTCGATTGAAAGTATTTCTGGATTTTTCTCTAAATTTTTCCTAAATCACAGTTCTGTTTAAAAGTTTTCGACGACAGGAGAAAACCAAAATGTTCCAATTTTACGATGAGCGGATACGCTTATTGTAAACATTGGGTACTTTTTGCACTAACTATCTGCCGATTTTGCGTGTAGTTATCTTACCCAGGTCGTCATTTCCCCGACCTGTATCTATTTTATGCAGGTCTGTTTCTTCTTTACCTGTATCTCTTTTGCGCAAGGTTCCATTGATTAAAAACTCATTTAAGTCTTTGTGGTTTTTGAATAAAATCCGCTCGTCCGAAACATTTGGATTTTCGTTTTTCAGAGTTTCCGTCACAGAATCTCCGGTTCGGTCATTGTCCAAATAGAGCTCAACATTTTCATAATTTTCAAGTTGTTTTTTGACCTTGGAAATCATCGAAACCGAATGCAAAATGATGTAATCGGATGGTTCTTTCTCGAGTGCTTCTTCCAAAATTTTGAACGACAGATAATCGGCAAATCCTTCAAAAATCCTTAATGTTTGAGAATGGTTATTTATCGAGGTGAGGTCTTTTTTACCCAAACAAATTTTGATGTATGGATTCCTGATCTCATATACGTCCGAATCATTTTTGAACCCCAATCCGAAATAATTATTTCCTTTGAGTTCATAATGAATTTCTTTGAGTTCGGATTTTTGAGATTCGAGTCTTCGGAACTTTAGATATTCAATCAAACTTGGATGTTGGACTTCTTTGATGTCCAAAATTTGATATTTTGACTTTTGGTTGAAATTATCGGTTCCAATTTTCTGCTTTGTCGGAATTGAATAATCAAATCGTTTCAGATATTCCAGTGCTTCGGAAACCGAACATTTCTTGATGCCTTGAACCAAGGAAACGTTGTCGTAAGTCTTTCCGGTTCCAAAATCAAAAGCGGTGTTTTGGTTGAAGTTTACCACCAAACTCGGCGTTCTTTCTTTTCGGTCGAATGCGAGATAAAATGCGGTTCTTCGGTTGTCTTTGCTTGGGAAAAGAGAAAAACTCTCCAATATTTCCCGGATGCTGATATTTTCGTTGGCTTGTTTGCAGTTCATTTTTAAGTGTTTTTAAATGTTAAATTTTCGTTGAATAAGAAATGAAGACTTGTTGAGGTTTGCTTAAGCTTTTTTTTTGTTGAATTGTTGAGGAATAGGAATAAGATTCTGATTGATATATATTTACCAACTCAACAAAATTTCAACAATTCAACAAACTCAGATTTTTTCTCTCAACAAATGCTCAACAAAATGGCTGTCTATTAATTTTGTTGAGAACTTTGTTGAATATGTAATTGATTGGTTTTCTTTTAAATAAGAAATCAACTCAACAATTCAACATATTTTTTTAAAATGAAATTTTTGGAAATGTTAAAATATCTTCCCACAGAATTGTTTTGGCAGAAATTTCCGGAATAATCTATATCGTATCGAATGTACGCTAAACCATTTTTTTGAGGTTCCAATTTCCATTTGTTCTTCAGAACATTTCTAACTTCATTTCTCGTGTAGAAGGCTTGCTTAAACATCCGGTTAATCATATTGAGAATGTCTTGCGGAACTACATTGATTTCTTGATCCTCATTGGATTCAAAGAATTCATAAAGCAGCTCTACCATTTTACTTTCGAGCTTATTGCCGTTTTTGAAAACCAGTTTTTGCAAGGCTTTGGTCTTAATGTCTGAGGGTTCAAACCACATTCTTGTCTTCTTCGGGGAGAAAAAAGGTCGGTCAATCAGGAATCTTAGGAATAAAGGAATCTCAGTTTTGAGATTTTCTAAAAACTCGGTGTTTTCAGACTTTATAGGATTGATTTTTAAAACCCAAAACCGGATTTCGTTCTCATCAATTTGAATAAAATTATCTTCATTATTGGAGCACAGGATGAATTTCCCAAAGAAATCTATCTCTTCTCGATCTTTGCCCTTATTTTCCAGCTTATCTTTATTGGTGGTCGAAAGATATTTGAGTCGTTCTGTTATTTCTTTTTTGTCAAAAAAGACTTCATCAATAGCGATAATAAGCATTGAGGCCCAATCTGAATTAAACTGGCTGTTGAAGGAATCTCCCTTTATATAAGTCATATTGAGACCAAATATTTCTTTGAGCCATTTTAGGAAAGTTGTCTTTCCTGTTGCTCTTTCTTTGCTTACGAGGCAAAGTATGGGGAGAATCTGTATAGGTTTTTCTAACAGGATTTTTAAATAATCCAAACCTAAATCAATTTGCTTCCCGAAAATATGCTGCAGAAAAGATATGGAATAAGGAATTTCCTTAATATTGACAGTTGAAAGGTTCGGCTGTACCGGTATTTCTTTATAGATATTGTAGAAATTTCCAATCGTCTTCTTGTAACCCAAATGATTGGGAATACAGCAGAATCCATCATATTTTGGAATATCATAAATATATTTTTTGTTATGATCCTGGATAATGATTTCTCTAGACCATTTGGAAAGTGTTACTGTCGAATCACCTGAAATTTGTGGACGCTCTATTAGTTTATAATAAGTTGTGCCTACTCGAATATATGGGATAATTTCTTTCATAGCGTCATCTTTTATATTTTAAAGATTTGACACCATTTAAAGCGTCCATTAAGTCCAAGTGGTTTATGCGATAAAATCTTCCGATTTTTTCTGCTTTGATATTCCCTTTGAGGACATGTGACCTTACCGTTTGGTAATCTAACCTGAGTATCTCAGCTGCTTCTTTGAATGAATAGAATTTCTTTTTCAGTTCAAGCTCTGGCTCTTTCTGAATGGAATACAGGATTTGTTTTACTTCTCCAAGCTCATCAAGAATGGTTTGGAATGGATTTGTAGTCTGCATAATTGGATTATTTTATTTGCAGACAAAATTGAGTTGTTTGAATTAACAATTATGCAATTCTAATCAATTGCGTAAAATTTAATACTTAATGTTAAATATTTTTGATAATTCCTTAAAAATGCTTTCTTCAAACTCATTGGGTTTTACAGTTATAGCTCTTGAAAATGTTCCTTTATCAAAATTGGTGTTGTATTCATTTTCCATCGCTTCAATAATGGTAGTATCCTGAAAGTCCGGATTGATAACATAATTATCTTTTAGAAATCGGTGAATTCTTATAAATGAAGATTTTTGGTCAACAAGAAGATTATGATTTTCGTCAATGTATTTTTTCTCTTGTAAGAACTTAAGAAAGTATTTTGAAGAATTTTCTCCAATCATTATATCGGTTAATCGGATTTCTCTTCTGACTTTATGGTCCAAAACAAAATATAGGAATAAGGTTTTTTCGGCACCGTTTAGAAAATTCTCCTGAAGGACCATAAGATTCTTGGAACTAAAATGCCTGGACGATTCTTTTTTGTAGTGGTTCAAACAATATTTGATCTTATCATCAAAGTTATGGCTTCTGGACTGATCAATTTCTTTAAAGTGAAAGCTGAAAAAATTATCCAATTTGTCATATTCAATTAGAAACTCATTTTTATGCTTTTCTGTTAGAGTAAACTGATCAGCTTTCAGTCTTGCTATATTTATTCTGTCAGAAAGCATTTTATAGATGTTATCACCTTTAATCCAATAAAATAACATCATCGGAAACCCTGCTAGTTCTTCCCAAAAATACCATCGGCCGTATAACTTCTTTCTATCCATTATTTAAAAACTTCATTCATATAATTTACTTTGTCTTCCTCACTGGGTCTGTAATATGCGTTAAAGACCTCTAAACTTGTGTGACCGGTGTAAGACATTATTACTTTGTCCGGAACGCGGTTGTTTTTCATGATTGTAATAAAACTACGACGTGCAGTGTGTGAAGAAATTCGCTGCCAGAATTCAGATTCTTGCTCTACCAGCTCATCGCCATATTTCATTGTTTTTTTTATTTCATCGGTAAACTCGAGTTCTTTAAAAACTTCCTTTATATAAAGATTCATTTTTTGATTTGTAATTGTTGGTAATTTATAGTCATATTTCTCTAGTATAGCTTTACTTAACTTATTGAGCGGAATTGACAGATTTTTTGATTTACTTTTTAGATCAATAACCCGAATGAAATCTCCCTGGATGTCTTTTTTTGAAATAGAAGAATAGTTGCCAAAGCGCATTCCGGTGGTGCAGCCAAAAACAAACAAGTCTCTCACTCTTTCAAGCCTTTGATTTTTTGAAAAATCATGATTGTAAATCGCTTCCACTTGCGTCATATTTAATGCAATTTCATCGGTGCGGAATTTCGGCGGCTTTTTAAAGTTTATGAAACTGTTGTTGTATGTATATTTCTTATTAAGCGCCCAATAAAGAAATGTTTTCAACAAACCGATGTTCCGATGCACAGTGTTTGCAGAATGATCTTTTTCTTCAATACAGTATTTTAAAAATTTATTGTAAACTTTTTCATTAAAGTTGCCTAAACTTAGCTTAATTTTAAAATCGGACTGAAATTCTTCTAATAGTTTTTTATTGTAACTGTATCTGTTTTTAGTTGATTTGGATATTGAACTTCCCGTATAGTCATTTTCCTTTTCATCTATAAATTCATCATAGATTCTAAAGAAATCATCTTTAACTTTGGTTTTCTTAAATTCCTCATCAAATCTTTGCCTGATTATATCAACCGTTAGTTCTTCGTTAATATTTTTATAACGATTTACAATTTCTGTAAAGTGGTTGCTATACCGATCAAGCTGTTTCTTGATGCTTCTGTGTTTTTCTGCCCTTTTGGTTCTTCCATTTAAATCATTTGGTATACGGTTTTCAAAATCCCATTCTTTCGGTTGGATTTTTTCACCAGTTGAATAAATGAAATTCTTTTTTTCGTTATCAAAATATGACCGAAAATAAATAAGTGATTCCTTATCACAATTGGGTTCTTTAAGCTTAAACGTAAAATTCATAGGTGCCAAAATAGGTGCTAATTATTCTATATTTAGACATAAAAATAACATATATCTACTTGTGCAAATATATGTAAATAATTGAAAATTAGCATATTTACAAATAACTGGTTATATCTAATATATAATAGTTCATTTCCCTGTTCCTCCGCCATGTAAATTTCACGGTTTACATTTAAACCCTTTAAAGCGTAAGTTTTAAAGGGTTTTTTTTTACTCTTTTTTATCGGCAAACTCAAAGGTAAGTTTGACCGCCGGAAAGTAACGTTATTTTCTGCTGATGGGAATTGAAGTATCCTGTGTTAAAAAAAAAATACCGCGAATAGATGATCTCCCATAAAAAGATTACCGAAAAATATTATTTAAGGTGGCAACCTATTCCGATTGGGATGGAGACTTTCAGGGGCGCGTGCGAGATCTTTGAGACTATTGGAATTTAAACTTTATTAACTGCAATGGCCTGAACGTGGATTTACGGGTATTTCAGAGGTAAATTGCCTCATTAATTTTTTCTTTTGTTTAGGATTATCACCTATTAAGCAATGAACTCATTAAATAAAACCATCACCGTTTTTTTAGAAAGGATAGTTTTTTTAATGTATTTAAACCATTAATTCTTCTCTGTAACAAGATATTCGGGATCTTCCAAAATATTGACTTCAATGATGGCTTCAGCATTTTTTAACAAAGCGATGCAATCTGCGCTGAGGTGTTGCAACCGAACCGTTTTCCCTGCTTGATGATAGCGGTGCGTAATCGCATTGAGTGCTTCAATTGCTGACATATCAACCACGCGGCTTTCTGCAAAATCGATAATAACTTCTTCCGGATCATTGGCGACATCAAATTTTTCTGCAAAGCCTGTTACTGATCCAAAAAACAAAGGCCCATAAATATCGTAATGTTTCACGCCGTTTTCATCGATATGTTTTCTGGCACGAATTCTCTTCGCATTATCCCAAGCGAAAACCAATGCGGAAATAATAACTCCAATTAAAACCGCCAATGCAAGATTGTGAAGAAAAACGGTAATCAGCATCACTACGATCATTACAAAAATATCCGATTTGGGCATCCTTTTGAAAATTCTCAAACTTGCCCATTCAAAAGTACCTACAGCAACCATGATCATTACTCCCGTGAGGGCGGCCATGGGGAGTTTTCCGATTACGGGAGCGCCTACCAGTATAATCATTAAAATCGTTAGAGCAGCGATAATTCCAGATAATCTTGCCCTCGCTCCGGCAGAAAGATTCACCAAAGTTTGTGCAATCATCGGGCAACCGCCCATCCCGAAAAAGAATCCGTTCAATATATTGGCGCCTCCTTGTGCAATACATTCGCGGTTAGAATTTCCTTTGGTCCCCGTGATTTCATCTACAAGATTTAATGTCAGAAGTCCTTCCGTTAATCCCACCGCCGCCATAACCATTGCATAAGGAAAAATGATTTGCAAAGTCTCCAAATTAAAAGGAATATTCGGAATATGGAAAGGGGGGAGCGAACCATTGATCGAGGCAATATCTTCCACCTGTTTAGTATCGATATCTAAAATCATTACGATGGCAAAAACTACTGCTATTGCAACGAGCGAAGCCGGAATTTTCTTTGTAATTTTTGGGAAAAGCATTACAATTGAAATCGTCAAAGCAACCAATCCTGCCATAACCAGAAACGGAGTTCCGCTAAGCCATTCAGTATTTCCATTAACAAAGATTTTAAATTGCTCGAGTTGCGACATGAAGATGACAATGGCCAAACCGTTTACGAAGCCATACATAACAGGTTGTGGAACCAATCGGATAAATTTTCCCAATTTGAAAAGTCCTACGATAATTTGTAATACTCCGGCCAAAGCAATCGCTCCGAAAACATATTCCAATCCGTGCGATTTCATCAATGCTATCAGCACGATTACTGTCGCGCCAGCTCCTCCGGAAATTAACCCTGGTCGTCCGCCAAAAACAGCCGTTACCAATCCCATAATAAATGCGCCATACAACCCAACCAAAGGCGGGAAGCCCGCTAAAATGGCAAAAGAAAGCGACTCGGGAATCATCGTCATGGCAACGGTGAGACCGGCAAGAATTTCTGTGCGGTAATTCACCTTTTGGGAAAAATCGAAAATACGGATAGCGTTATTCATTTCTGGAATTATCCTGCAAAAGTAGTGGTTTGAGCAAGAAAAGACAAGCTTCCAACATCATCGCAAAATTGCAGTACCCTATCTTAAAATATCTTTAAAGGCCCATGAATAAATCCTCCATGAACGACGACATATTATTTTAAGTATGAATTTCTATATTAGAATTAAAGCTAAAAAAACAGCGAAAATCGCTGCTTCACAACTAAAATTTAAAGAATGATGATGGTTATTTCAGTTTCCCTTCGATTAGATCATTGTCACCCTTACCGAAAACAAATCCCCCTTGATGTTCCCAGAAGTAGTTTCCATCTTTATCTTGATATTTTGCCCCGCTTCCGCTTACCACATTTTTCATATCGTAAGTTCTTCCGGTAGTTTCATTTTTCACGGCAGCCCTACCATTTTCGCTGTCGTAAATTACACTGAATTCAGTTTTCTTGTCGTTGCTAATATAGTGGTACACTTGTCCGGTAGTGGTTTTTGTAGTCACGGTTTTGTCGGCCGTGGTTACCTTTTCGGTTTGTCTGATTGCGGCGGCAGAATCTACAGGAGTTATAGTAGTGGTAGTGGTCGTTGCTGGGTTATCAATTTCGGTGCTTTGAGAAGTGATGGTTCCGGTTTCTTGTTTTTTTTCACAAGCCATAGCAATTAGCACAAAAGATGCAGCAAATAACATTTTTTTCATTGTATATTTTTTTTCATTTTGCCACAAATTGCGTTCCATTTTAACCTTTAATAAAAAGAAAAATGCAATGTTTATTACTTATTTTTTTATTTCCAATCAAATAATTACAGCAAATTTTAAAATTTTTTGTAAGATAATAAATTGCAACAATTGTTTTAAAATTCTCAATTATTTCCCTATTTTTGACCAATGGAAAATTTCGTTGTATCAGCAAGAAAATACCGTCCACAAGAGTTTGATACTGTTGTGGGGCAATCTCATATAACCGATACGTTGGAACATGCCATTGAAGAAAATCAATTGGCCCAAGCACTGTTGTTTTGCGGTCCGAGAGGAGTTGGTAAAACAACATGCGCTAGAATTCTTGCAAGAAAAATCAACGAAAAAGATGGCTCCACTTCCGAGGATGGTTTTGCATACAATATTTTCGAACTTGATGCCGCCTCGAATAACTCCGTGGAAGATATTCGGGATCTTACAGATCAGGTGCGTTTTGCGCCACAAGTAGGGAAGTATAAGATCTATATTATTGATGAGGTTCACATGCTTTCTTCAGCAGCTTTCAATGCGTTTCTGAAAACTTTGGAAGAACCGCCGGCTCATGCGATTTTTATTCTTGCTACTACCGAGAAACACAAGATTATTCCTACGATTTTGTCTAGATGCCAGATTTATGATTTCAAAAGAATCACCATTGAAGACATCCAGAATCATCTAAAAAATATTGCTGATAAAGAAGGAATTACATACGAAGACGATGCTCTTTATCTGATCGCCCAGAAAGCTGATGGAGCGCTTCGGGATGCTCTTTCTATTTTCGACCGACTTTCTACCTTTACCCAGAAAAATATTACTTTGGCTAAGGCTGCCGAAGTTTTGAACATTTTAGATTATGACCAGTACCTCAATATTGTTGATATCGCATTTGAAAATAGGATTTCCGATGTTTTGTTTGCCTTTAACGAAATTGTGAAAAAAGGTTTTGATCCACATATTTTCATTGCCGGACTTGGGAATCATTTTAGAGATTTAATGATGGCGCAGAATCCCGTAACATTAAGTTTAATTGAGGTCGGGGAAAAAACAAAAGCCAAATTTGCTGAGCAAAGCAAAAAATGGAATGCCCAACAACTTATTGATGCGATCGAAATTTGCAACCATGCAGACATCAATTATAAAAATTCCAAGAATCCAAGGCTAACGGTAGAAATAGCTTTGATGCAGGTTTCTTCCATCACTGCCAACGGTACCGATGTAAAAAAAAAAAGTATCTGATACTCGCGCCGCTTCTTAGAACAGAATCCTCAGCTAAACCGCTTTCGGAAGCTCCTAAAATAAAAGTTTCCGAAGAGTTTCCAAAGGAAAGCGTTCCAAAAATTCAGAAAACAGCCGAACCGATTGCGCAAAAAAACATTCAGCCGAAGTATAGCATTTTTGCGGCTTTGAACCCTGCGGAAAAGGAAAAAGAGCAAGTAAACACTGACGCCAAAGAGCAATTGCCCAGCAACCATTTCACCGAAACCGACCTGCATAATGAATGGAATAAGTTTTTGGTCGAAATGCAGAGCGAAGACATCATTGTTTACAATGCAATCAGTTCTTTCAAACTCCGGAAGAAAGACGAAAATACCGTTGAAATTACCTATCCATCAGAATCTGCAAAAAGTGAATTCGAAAAGGTGAGAGGGGATTTTTTCAATCATTTCATGCATAAAGTCAGCCATTTTAATATCGTGATCGAATATAAAAATGATATTACCCTAAAAAAAGAAATCGTTACCAAACGAAAGATTTTTGATAAATTTGCTGAAATAAATCCTGTTTTGAAGGATTTAGACGATATATTTAAGTTTGACCTCAATTAAAATTACCAGAAGCCAACGAAATTTTGGCTTACCTTCTTACAATGAATTTAAAAGATTTAGAAAACAACTGGGTTAAAGATTTTCCTAGCCCATTGATTATTGCAGGACCATGTAGCGCAGAAAGTGAATCTCAAATGCTGGAAACAGCTAGAAGAATAAAAGAATCAAATGCAGAAGTTCCTATTTTCCGGGCAGGAATCTGGAAACCAAGAACCAAACCGAACGGATTTGAAGGCGTTGGGGTTATTGGTCTGAATTGGTTGAAAAAAGTAAAATCAGAATATGGTTTTAAAACAGCGACCGAAGTAGCGAATGCACATCACGTAGCAGCTGCGTTAGATGCTGATGTAGATATTTTGTGGATAGGTGCGAGATCTACCGTGAATCCTTTTACCATTCAAGAAATCGCAGAAGCTTTAAAAGGAACTGATAAACCGGTTTTCGTAAAGAATCCTGTAAATCCTGATTTGGCGTTGTGGATTGGAGCGTTGGAAAGACTTTTAGGACAAGATGTGAAGAATCTCGGCGTTATTCACCGTGGATTTTCTACTTACCAGAAAACAAAATACCGAAACATTCCGAATTGGCAAATTGCTTTAGATTTTAAAAATCAATATCCGAACATCCCAATGTTGGTAGATCCATCGCATATATGTGGGAATAGAACTGGTTTGGCAGGCATTGCTCAGGAGGCACTCAATGTTGGTTATCAAGGAATGATCATAGAAACCCATTGCAGTCCGGACGAAGCTTGGAGCGACGCTTCACAGCAGATTACGCCTGAGGTTTTGGCAGAGTTGATCAGCAATTTGCAAATCAGAAATTCAGATATTTCAGCTTTTGATGACGAAATGGGAAGACACCGAACTTTAATTTCGGATCTTGACTTTAATTTAATTGAACTTTTATCCCAACGAATGAGGATTTCTGAGAAAATCGGAACTTTAAAAAAGGAAAACAACATTGCGATTTTTCAACCCGAGAGATGGAAAGTTATCACAGAATACGCAAGCCAAAAAGCGGATGAAACAGGAATGTCGCAAGAATTCATTGAGAAAGTTTTCAAAGCAATTCATGAAGAATCAATCGAGATTCAGAATAATATTTAAGTTGGTATTCATAATTTCTTTTTAATGAAAGGGCTCATCACCAAATCTACAGGAAGTTGGTACCAGGTTTTGGAACAAGAAACCGGGCGATTTTTTGAGGCGAGAATTCGGGGTAAGTTCAAACTCATTAAAACAAGGTTAACCAATCCTTTGGCAGTAGGAGATCAGGTAGAATTCTCTTTAGAACAGGACGAAGTCGCGTGGATAACCAAGATTGAACCTAGAAAAAATTATCTCATACGAAAATCGGTAAACCTTTCGAAAGAGGCGCATATTATCGCATCAAATATTGATATCGCTTGTTTTATTTTTACGGTAAAACATCCGGAAACTTCGCTGGGTTTCCTTGACCGGTTTTTGGCATGTTGCGAAGCATATAATATTAATCCGCTCATTTTGTTCAACAAAATGGATATGTTGAACGACGATGAAAAAGATTTTGTAGCAAGTTTTCGGGATTTGTACGAACATATCGGCTATAAAACGATGGAGATTTCTTCCTACTCCAAGATGAATCTCGATGCGCTTAAGCAAACCATAAAAGATAAAGTATCTGTGTTTTTTGGTCACTCGGGAAGCGGCAAATCAACTTTGGTGAATGCGATGCAGCCGGATTTAAATATCAAAACATCAGAGATTTCTGTATCGCAATTGAAAGGAAAGCATACGACCACATTTGCGCAAATGCATTTTTGGGATTTCGGTGGAAGTGTAATTGACACACCTGGCGTTCGGGAATTTGCGATGATTGATGTTCAGAAAGAAGAAATTCAGCATTATTTCCCTGAAATTTTCAGAATAGGAAGAGATTGCAAGTTCCACAATTGCATGCATCTGAACGAACCTAAATGTGCAGTTTTGGCCAATATAGAAACCGGAGAAATTGAAGAAACCCGCTATATGACGTATTTGAAACTCATGGAAGAAGCAGAAGAAAATGCTGCTTTATAAGAATAAAAAAACCCAGCCAAGGCTGGGTAAAAACTAATAACCATGAAAACTCAAATTAAACATGAGAATCGAAAAATAAATTACAATTTTCGTGCCAAATTTTTTGGCTGTTCATCATGAGGATTTTCGCTGCAAAGATAAGAAATTTTTTGTACTTTTGCGCCACAATAAAACAAGATTTATGTCAAGTAACATTACATTTACAATGATAAAACCAGATGCAGTTGCAGATGGTCACATTGGTGCTATTTTAGGAAAAATTGCTGAAGGAGGTTTCAAAATTAAAGCGTTGAAATTAACTCAGCTTACCGTAGCAGATGCTCAAAAATTTTATGCGGTACACGCTGAAAGACCTTTCTATGGCGAGTTGGTTGAGTTTATGTCTTCCGGACCGATCGTAGCAGCGGTTTTAGAAAAAGATAACGCTGTTGAAGATTTCCGTACGCTAATTGGTGCTACCAATCCTGCTGAAGCTGCTGAAGGAACCATCAGAAAAATGTTCGCAAGAAGTATCGGCGAAAACGCAGTTCACGGATCGGATTCTGATGAGAATGCGTTAATCGAAGCACAATTTCACTTCTCAGGAAGAGAAATTTTCTAATTTAGAATCATCTTATTTTCATAAAAGTCCGAAAATAATTTTCGGACTTTTTTTATTTTTAATAGCTACATCAATATCGGGTGAAGCATCAGTTCTACTTATAAAATGTGTTGTTCCGTGTTTTTTCTTTACTTTATTTGCCCACAGAATTCCTGCGGTAATTCCTAAAAGCAAACAAAGTGCAAAGAGACAATTTCCTAAAGTTTCATTCTCTAGAGAAAACTTCAAAATCACCCCAATAATTCCGAAAAGCAGTGTTGGCGAAAGAACAATCTTAAACCAATTGATCCATTCAATTCCGTTTTCAAAATTTGAAAGTTTTTCCGGTTCCATTTTTTATTTAAGAATACCTTAAATTTTCAAAAGTTCTATCGTTTTTTCAGGATCAGAAGTGGAAAAAACAGCGTTTCCTGCGACCAAAACATCAGCTCCGGCTTCGAAAAGTTTTGTAGCATTGTCTAGATTCACTCCACCGTCAATTTGAATTAATGCTGTGGAATTGTTAGATAATATCAAATCTTTGGTCTCAGCAATTTTTTTGTAGGTATTTTCAATAAATTTTTGACCACCAAAACCGGGATTTACACTCATTAATAATACCAAATCGACTTCTGCGATGATGTCTTCCAACATCAAAACCGGGGTTGCTGGATTCAAAACTACACCAGCTTTTGCACCTTTGTCCTGGATGAAATTAATCGTTCGGTGAAGGTGTGTACACGCTTCGTAATGCACGGAAACCAAATCTGCGCCCATGTTAATGAATTCTTCTACATATTTTTCAGGTTCTACAATCATTAAATGGACATCAACAAATTTCTGCGCATGCTGCTGAATGGTTTTCATCACCGGAAATCCGAAAGAAATGTTGGGAACAAATCTGCCGTCCATTACGTCAACATGTAGCCAATCGGCTTGTGATTGGTTGAGCATTTCAATGTCGCGCTGCAAATTCCCGAAATCTGCGGATAGCAGGGAAGGAGCGATAAGTTTAGTTTTCATTTTTTACTTATTAGATATTAGATTTAGATTCAAAAGATTAAACCGCAATTTTTCGTAAGGATTTATTTTCAAATTGATTCAATGCATTTAATTTGAAATATCTCAATTCTTTGTTCCTGCTTCTTTTTAATGATACTTCAATTTCATATCCGGTTTTATCCTCAACAATGTTTCATAGATTAATTGAATTACATTTCCAACATCTTCTTTTGAAACCATTTCTACCGTAGTGTGCATGTATCGCAATGGCAAAGAAATCAATGCCGATGGAACTCCACCGTTGGAATGCGCGAATGCATCGGTGTCGGTACCTGTTGCGCGACTTGCGGCAGCTCTCTGGAAAGGAATTTTTTTCGTTTTTGCGGTGTCTACAATCAGTTCGCGAATGAGGTGATGAACGCTTGGTGCGAAGAAAACAACCGGTCCATTACCACATTTTTGATCACCTTCTTTTTTCTTTTCGATCATCGGCGTAGAGGTGTCATGCGTAACATCTGTCACGATGGCAATGTTTGGTTTGATGGTATCTGCTATCATATCTGCACCGTATAAGCCCACTTCTTCCTGCACCGAATTGGTAATGTATAAACCAAAGGGCAGTTTCTTTTTGTTTTCTTTTAAAAGACGAGCAACTTCGGCAATCATAAATCCGCCGATTCTGTTGTCCAGTGCGCGACCGACAAAATAGCGGTCGTTCAATTCGAAAAACTCGTCAGGATAAGTAATCATTGCACCTACGAAAATTCCTAAATCTTCCACTTCTTTTTTGTTGGTTGCGCCACAATCGATAAAAATATTTTCGAGTTTCGGAACGGGTTCGTTGGAATTTACCCCTCTCGTATGGATTGCAGGCCAACCAAAAACGCCTTTTACAATGCCTTTTTCGCCATGAATATGAACTACTTTTGACGGAGCGATCATTTGATCGGATCCACCGTTTCGGATGACATAAATTAAACCATCATCGGTAATGTAATTCACATACCAAGAAATTTCGTCGGCGTGCGCTTCGATAACCACCTTGAATTCGGCGTCCGGATTGATGATCCCGTAGCATGTTCCGTAGTGGTCTACTTCTATTCTGTCCACATATGGTCGGATGTAATTCATCCATACTTTTTGTCCGTTGTGTTCATAACCTGTTGGACTTGCAGTGTTTAGATATTCTTCTAAAAATTTAAAAGATTTTTTTTCAAATTTCATATAAAAAAGGAATGAATTTTGTTACTAAAATTTAATTTTATAGGAAGTAAAAGTAATGAAATTAAACAAAATAATCGTCATATTTCTTTTGTTTTCGGGGTTTGTTGCTTATGCACAGCAAGACACACTTTTCGCACCGAAACCTTTGAGCCAATATCCGCAGGAGCTTTTGAAAACGGATGAATTTGGAAATAAATATTACTACGACGAGGCACAAAAAGCCAAAATTTACGAAATCAACGGGGAGAATGTGGTGGTGATGGATGAATTGATCTTACTGAATAAGCCTAGATTTAATAATCAACTTGATCAGAATTATTATTATTTCCTTAATAAAAAACTGAACCGTGTATATCCGTTGTTTGTTACCGCTTTAGGCCAATATCAAGAAATTCAGAAAGAAATTCAGAAACTCGATAAAAGTTCTCAGCGAAAATATGTAGATCAAAAACAAAAAGACCTTGCAGATCAATATGAGAAGCAATTGAGGAATTTAACCACCACAGAAGGGAGAATTTTTGCGAAATTGATGAATCGTGCGACTGGGAAAACCGTGTTCGAAATCATTAAGGAATTACGAGGTGGTTGGAGCGCTTTCTGGTGGAACGTTAAAGGAAATATAGCGGACGTCGATCTTAAGGAGCCTTACGATCCGCACAAAAACAGATCCGACGAGTTTGTGGAATCCTTGCTGCAAAGCAATTGGAATGCTGGTTATTTTCTGCCATATCCTGGTTATCAGAATTTTAAAATCAAGAAATAATTTATGAGAAAATTTTTATTAAACTTAGTACTGATTGTTCCGGTATTGAGTTTTAATTTGGCTTACTCTTACGGGGTTACCGGTCACAGAGTTGTTGCGGAAATCGCTGAAAACCACCTTTCAGGGAAAGCGATACGGCATCTGAAGAAAATCATCGGTGACCAAAAATTGGCCTATTGGGCGAACTGGCCGGATTTTATTAAGTCCGATACCACGGGCGTTTGGAAACAAACCGATCGTTGGCATTATGTAAATATCAATCCGCAACCGAATTTCAAAATGTTTTCTGATAGTTTGCAGGCACAGACCGGACCTAATTTATATACCCAAATCAAAACACTTTCAGAGCAAATTAAAGATAAAAAGACCGTTGCCAAAGATCGAGAAATTGCTTTACGATTCTTAATTCATTTGGTAGGAGATTCTTCACAACCACTTCATGTTGGAAGAGCGGAAGATTTGGGTGGAAACAAAGTGAAGGTAAAATTTTTTGGAGAAAATACCAATTTGCATACACTTTGGGATACGAAATTGATTGATTTTCAAAAATATAGCTATTCCGAATATGCTGCGCTACTAGATGTGAAATCGGCAGAAGAAGTGAAGCAAATACAATCTGGAACACTGGAGGATTGGTTGTATGATAGCCACGAAAGCGCTAATAGAATTTATGCTAATACTTTGATGGATGGTTCGTATTCTTATGACTACAACTATAAATTTGCAGATTTAATGGAGCGTCAATTACTATATGGCGGCTTGCGGTTGGCGAAAATATTAAACGAAATTCTATAGAAATTTTTCTTTCAATTTTTCGAATACAATTTTATCAGTAGGTAAAGGAAATGGATTTTCGTCGGTATCGATGGGAATCCATTCTATTTTTTCGATACATGGATCTATAATTAGAAATTCGTTTTCATCGATAATTTCGACGAGATAATAGACTGTCAAAAGTTGCTCATTGCTTCGAAAACGAGAAATCAAAAATTCCTCCTGCGTATAAAGATGACCGAGAACATTTATTTTCACATTCAATTCTTCCTCAAACTCCCGATGCAAACAGTCAAGTAATCCCTCGCCAAATTCCAGGCCGCCACCGGGAAGCTTCATCAGTTGTTCACCGGCATATTCTTCATGTAGGACCAAAACTTTTTTGTCTTTCACAGCGGCTGCATAAACTCGGATGTTGAATTTGTCGATCATAATGGATAGTGTTAACGGATTTTCACAAAGTTACTAAAAACACTCATTCAATTTCACAGCGTTAATCATTTCCCGTTTTCCGGGTGGGCCGGCTTTTTTTTCTATTTTGAAGTTGAGTTCCTGCAAAATCCTTCGTACACTGCCTTTGGACGAATAAGTAGTAAGTAACCCGCCGACTTCCATTTTATCGGAAACCATTTCAAACAAAGGTTTTTCCCATAAGTCAGGCTGAACTCTGGCGCCAAAACAATCATAATAAACCAGGTTTATTTTTGGTAAATCAAGGTTTTTCAGTTCAAAAAAATCAGTATTGTATTTAGTAAGGAAGAAATTTGGAAGGATTTCTATGGTTTTATTCCATTCGCAACAATGAATTTTACTATAATATTCTTTCATTTTCGGAGTTTCAAAGAAAGAATCGTAGCCCAGCTCATCAATTTCCGAATTGTTTACAGGATAATTTTCAATTGTAAAGAATTTGATGATATGATTTTTGTCAGTTTTTAAAAACTCATCAATTGTTACCAAAACGTTAAGTCCTGTTCCAAAACCGAGTTCTAAAATATTAATATCGCAAAAATAAACTAAATTTAATCCATTTTTTATAAACACATGTTTTGCCTCTTGAAGAGCTCCGTGATGCGAGTGGTAATTTTCGTCTAAATCTTTGATATATAGAGTTTTACTCCCGTCGGAAGTGGTTTTTATTTCGCGGTTCATTTTAAATTTTTTTCAAAATTAAATGAAAATTTTGATATTTAAAAAATTATATTAAATTTGTAGAACATCAACTAAAATTTTTAAAATGATAATTCAAAAATCTACAAATCCGAGAATTTCTTCATTCGACCCTGATAATTTTTCCTTTGGAAATACATTCATTGATCACATGGTAATTTGCGAATATGAAAACGGCAAATGGGGCGATATAAAGGTAATGCCTTATGGTGGATTGCCTTTTTCACCAGCAATGATGGGAGTAAATTATGGTCAGGCGTGTTTCGAAGGAATGAAAGCGTACAAAGATGCTAATGGAGACGTTTTCCTTTTCAGGCCGGAGAAGAATTTTGAAAGAATCAACAAATCGGCAAAGCGACTTGCAATGCCTGAAGTTACCGAAGAAATGTTTCTAGACGGGCTGAAAGCTTTGGTCGATATTGATAGAGCGTGGATCCCTCATGGAGAAGGAATGTCCCTTTACATACGTCCGCTTATTTTCGCTACTGAAGAAGCTTTGAAAGCTAGAATTTCCAACAAATATATGTTTGCTATTGTTGCAACTCCTGCAAAAAGTTATTATACAGAGCCGGTTTCTGTTTTGATCTCCGATTTCTATTCAAGAGCAGCAAACGGAGGAGTAGGATCTGCAAAGGCAGCAGGAAATTATGCAGCGTCATTTTACCCAACTCAGCTTGCGATAGAACGAGGTTATGAGCAAATCATCTGGACGGATGATGCTACCCACGAATATTTCGAAGAAAGTGGTACGATGAATGTTTTTGTGAGGATTAACGATACTATTTATACGCCTCCAACTTCCGAGAAAATATTGGACGGAGTTACTCGGGACAGTTTCATTCAGCTTGCGAAAAAAAGAGGAATTGAAGTGAAAGTAGAGCCGATTCCGGTAAAAACAGTTATTGAAGCTCAGAAAAATCGTACATTAAAAGAAGTTTGGGGAGTGGGAACAGCTGTTGTAACAAGTGTTTTCCAAGCTTTGGGATACAAAGGTGAAAAACTGATTTTGCCTTCACTACCTGCTGAAGAAAGTTTTGCATTAACCCTTCAAAAAGATTTAGTAGATATCCAAACTAATAAATCTGAAGATCCATTCGGATGGCGAGTTTTGGTGGAAAAGAAAGTAATGGAAACTGCATAAGTTTTTATTAAATACAATCTGAAAAAACCGGGAAATTTCAATCCCGGTTTTTTTGTTTTACTATGTGATGCGAAATGCTTATTTTCGCAAAAGTTTTATATGAAAAAAAGTATTTTAGTATCCTTGATTTTGATGATTTCCTGTGCTCAAAATACACAGACGCATCCTCCTGTCGGCGGTTTTCTGAGCGAAAATGATTTGAAAACTTCTAAAAACAGAGCGAAAATTCTTAACGAAAACGAAAGAATACAAATTCAGGATTGGATTGCTTCTCAGCAGGAAAAATTTTATCCAATGAGTATGAATTATTGGGTAAACATTGAAAATCTTCAGCAGAATCCAAAAAAAAATGATGGCGAAAGCATTTCTTACCAATATGATTTGTACGATTTCGACTTTGTAAAACTTTATGATGCTCCCAAAAAAAATATCAACGTGCAATTCGGTCGTTTCGAAGAGCTGAAAGCGGTAGAAGATGTACTCAGGTATATGCAGAAAGGACAGGAAGCAACGATTTTGGTGCCTTCTGTATTGGCTTTCGGTACGTATGGTGATAATGATAAAATCCCGAATGATATGCCTTTGATTATCAAAATAAAAATATTGTAAAAAAAAATTAATGATAAAGAAGAATTTTTTAATCGCATTAGCATCAATTTTGCTAACAAGTTGTACCCCAATTTATAAAAAAATGAACGTAGACAAAGAAACTTACGAAGGCCTTAATGACGGTCTTTACGCAAATTTCCAAACATCAAAAGGAAATATGATTGTGAAATTCGAGGATAAAAAAGCGCCGGTTACCGTTGCCAATTTCGTCGGATTAGCTGAAGGAAAAATCGAAAACAAAGCAAAAGCGAAAGGCGTTCCTTTCTATGATGGAACTATTTTTCACCGTGTGATCAAGGATTTTATGATCCAAGGTGGTGATCCACAAGGAACGGGAATGGGAGATCCAGGATATAAATTTGAGGACGAAAAGAACGATTTGCAACATACAGGAAAAGGAATTCTTTCCATGGCTAATTCTGGTCCGAACACCAATGGTTCCCAATTTTTCATTACCGAAGTTGCTACACCGTGGTTGGACGGAAGACACACCATTTTCGGTACAGTAGTGAAAGGTGAAGAAGTAATCGATGCGATTGCCAATGTAGAAAAAGGTGCACAGGATAAACCTAAGACGGATGTAGTTTTAGAGAAAGTTTCTGTTTTTTCTAAAGGTGATGAATATAAAGATTACGATGCCGCCAAGGTTTTCAATGACGGAAAAGGTAAAATCCAGGAAAACAACAAAGCAATTCTAGCTAAAATTGAAGCCGATAAGAAGAAAAAAGAAGAAGAATTTGCTGCAAACCAACAAAAATTGGTAGATGATTTGAAAGCAGGAATGCAAGTAACTCCGTCTGGTCTGTACTACAAAATCACGAAAATTACCAACGGTGTTGCTCCAAAAGCGGGCGATGAAGTTTCCGTACATTATGCAGGTAAATTGGTTGATGGAAGCGAATTCGATTCTTCATTTAAAAGAAATCAGCCAATCGAAATTCCTATCGGAATTGGACAAGTAATAAAAGGTTGGGACGAAGGAATTTTACTTTTAAAAGAAGGAGAAGCAGCAACGCTATTAATTCCATCTGAACTAGGTTACGGAGCAAGAGGAGCTGGAGGCGTAATTCCACCAAATGCTTGGTTAATCTTCGATGTAGAGTTGGTTAAAGTGAACAGCAACGCGGTAAAATAATTATCAAGAAACTCTAGTCAAAAAAACACTCCATATTCGGAGTGTTTTTTTTGCTTTTTATGATAATTTTAAATGCTCATGAAAAGTTTTGGATTCACCGGCGTGTTGTTTTTGTGGACTTCATAATGCAAATGTGGACCTGTCGATCTGCCTGAATTTCCGCTTCTGGCAATCACCTGATTTACGTTGATCACATCGTTGGTTTCAACCAAGATTTCCGAAAGATGTCCGTAAAGCGTGGCTAAGCCATTTCCGTGAGAAACAATGACGCAATTTCCGTAACCGCCCTTTTTACCAGCAAAAATAACGGTTCCTTTCGCTGCTGCACGCACATCGGTTCCGTAAGCGACCGCAATATCAAGTCCTTTGTGGAACTGCATTTGATCTGCTTCAGCTGGTGGATTGTTCTTTTCAGCAACAACTTGTGGCGCAGGTGTGGTTTTAATAACATTTCCGGCGCTGTCTCGCTCTACGATGGCTTCGGGAGCTTCTTTTGCTTCGGTTTTTGTTGTTTTGACACCAGCTAAAAGTACATTTCTAAATGGAATCGGATTTTTTCTTTTGCCGAAATTAGAAGAAATATAGCCGTCGGTTGGAATTCCCAGGGGAACCTGTTGCAATTTATTCTGCAGATCCATCAAATATTGGCTGTACCGATTGGTCTGTTTTGCTAGATATACTGCGTTGGAGAGGCTGTCTTGAGCAAGAGTACCAATTTTTCCGTCGGTAATATTTTTTGAAGCTAAAAAGGAGTTCAATTCTCTCACGGTGTGGTCTACCAAAGCCAGATTGTTTTTCATTTCAAGATAATCGATGCTGTCTTTTTGGGTGTTTATTTTCACCAGATTCACCTCGTAAGTTTTATCGCTTTTTTCGGTATACAATTTGGTAATCATCAATGCCTGGGCAAAGATTACCAGCAAAAAGGTGCCTAGTAAGATATTTACTTTTTTCTTGTTGCAAAGGAAATTTTTCATATACTATTTTGTAACAGTTGTTTATAATTAAAGTTTGCAAAAATAATATTAATTTTTTAAAGTATATTTAGATCAATTATTTTATCTTATTTTTTACTGGTAAACGAGTTCGAAAATAAATTTATTATTGAAATTTTTAAAAAACGGAATTGTTTAAAATGATTTTTTTTAGCAATTCACTTTCGTATCTTTGCAAGTAAATCGAAGTTTATGGCTAAGAAAGATCAGAAAAAAGAAAAGGTTATTGGCGTAGTAGGTAGCGGAAGTTTCGCCACAGCAATCGTAAAAATGCTTACTGAAAATTCCAAAACCATTCACTGGTGTGTTCGAAACGAGTTTGTAAAAGGTGCAATCGAACTTCGTCATCATAATCCTACCTATCTTACTGCCGTAAATTTCAATGTGAAAAATTTAAGACTTACCACGGATATCAACGAGTTGGTTTCAGCATGTGATATTGTGGTTTTAGCAACTCCTTCTATTTATCTTTCAGATACTTTGAATAAGATGAATTGCGATTATGCGGATAAAATTTTCGTTTCCGCCATTAAAGGTATTGTTCCGAAAGTAAATGATGTGGTAGCACATTATCTTCGCGATGAGTTCAAAATTGGTTTCCGCTTCCAGGCGGTTATTGCGGGTCCTTGTCACGCAGAAGAAGTCGCTATGGAAAGACTTTCTTACCTTACCATTGCTACTTTAGACGAACATCAGGATGTTCTTCGTGAAAAATTTGCTTCTCGTTTTATCAAGGTAAATTGCAGCTCCGATATTTTGGGGAATGAGTACAGTGCAATTTTGAAAAATATTTATGCAGTAGGAGCTGGAATTGCAAGCGGATTGGGCTACGGAGATAACTTTACAGCAGTTTTCGTTTCCAATGCGATTCGGGAGATGGAACTTTTCTTGGAAGGAATTCATGAGATGCCACGCGATGTAAACGAAAGTGCCTATTTAGGAGATTTGCTCGTAACCGCTTATTCGCTTTTTTCCAGAAACCGAAATCTAGGAAATCTTATCGGAAAAGGTTATACCGTGAAATCGGCAATACAGTCGATGAATATGATTGCAGAAGGTTACTACGCTGCAGATTCTATCTACAAAACTTCAAAAGAAAAGAAAATGAAGACTCCAATCATCGATGCAGTTTACAGAATTCTTTATGAAGATAAAAATGCTGAAAAAGAATTTAAAAAACTTACTGCAAAGTTGAATTGATTTAAGAAAAAACAGCAAAATATTAATTTCAATTATAAATAGTCATGCCTAAATCTTTAAATAAAAAGACTCCAAAACCGCAATACGACGTAGTTTTAATCGGTGGAGGAATTATGAGTGCCACGCTTGCTACATTGCTTAGTGAGTTGGATCCTAATCTTGAAATTGCAATATTCGAAAGACTCGGAAGATTCGCAAGGGAAAGTTCTGCCGCATGGAATAATGCTGGTACAGGACATTCTGCTTTTTGCGAACTCAATTATACCCCGGAAAAAGAGGACGGAACCATCGACATATCGAAAGCAGAAAATATTGCCGAACAGTTTGAGATTTCCAAGCAGTTCTGGAGTTACTTGGTTAATAAAAATTTCATTAGAAATCCGAAAGAATTCATCACTACCTGTCCGCACATGAGTTTGGTTTTTGGGGTAAATGATGCCGAATACCTTAGAAAAAGACATGAAAAATTAACGCAGTCTTTACTTTTTAAAGGAATGGAATTTACTACCGACCACCAGAAACTTCAGGAATGGATCCCGCTGATCATGAGTAAAAGAAAAGAAAACGAAGTTCTTGCAGCTACAAAAATGGATTTGGGAACCGATGTGAATTTTGGTACACTTACCAGAAAAATGGGAAGGTATCTGGTTGACCATTCCAACGTAGAGGTTTTCCTTTATCATGAAGCAAAAGACCTCGATCTGCAAAACGACGGCAAGTGGAAGATAAAGGTGAAAGACCGCTTGAACCATCATAAACAACAAGTAGTAGCAGATTTTGTTTTTATTGGCGCAGGAGGTTATGCATTACCACTTCTCGACAGTTCAGATATTCCGGAAAGCGAAGGATATGGAGGATTTCCGGTTTCCGGCGAGTGGTTGGTTTCTCATAACCAAGAACTGGTAGAAAAACATCACGCCAAAGTTTACACTCAGGCCACAGTAGGTGCACCACCAATGAGTGTTCCGCATTTGGATCTAAGAATTATTGATGGGAAAAAAGCACTTCTCTTTGGACCTTTCGCCGGTTTCTCAACCAAATTTCTCAAAGAGGGAAGTTATCTCGATTTACCGGAAAGTGTAAACTTCAAAAACATCCGTTCGCTTTTTGGCGCTTGGTGGCATAATATTCCCCTTACTAAATATCTCGTTCAGCAGGTTGCAATGACTAAATCTCAAAGAATGCAGCATTTAAGAGAGTTCATAAAAGATGCAAAAGATGAGGATTGGGAAATGAAAGTAGCAGGACAAAGGGTGCAAATCATTAAAAAAGATGATAAACTCGGCGGAAAACTAGAATTCGGGACCGAAGTAGTGGTGAATAAAAATGGAACCATAGCTTCACTTCTCGGAGCTTCTCCTGGGGCTTCTACCGCGGTTTATGCGATGATCCAAGTTTTGGAAAAATGTTTCGGCGAGAGAATGAAAAATGAGTGGAAAGAAAAAATCACCGAGATGGTACCTTCCTACGGAAAAAGACTAGCTGAAAATCCTGAACTTGCTGAAGAAATCCGAAATTACACCAAAGAAAAATTAGAACTCGAATATTAATATTTAGCATTATTTTCATTGAAAAAGTGAGTACCGTTATCAAGCCTATCATATCGCCAGAAATCCTGGAATCTCTGCAAACCAAAGTAGAGGAGGAGAAGCAAGTCATTGTGCATTGCTGTTACTCTGCCTCTTTTTTTTCCGGAGATCTGATTAGAATTTGGCAATCTACGTTTTTGATCGATGAAAATACCAATCACAAAAGCCATCTGATTCATCATGAAAATATCTCCTTATTTCCTTATTGGACAGAGGTTCCAAGGATGAAAGATTTTTGGTTCACCTTAGTTTTTTCGGGCTTGCCGAAAGAATGCAAATCTTTTAGCTTGAAAGAAGAAATTCCTGAAGAGGGTGGCTTTTTTGTGCAAAATATTAAAAGAAACGGTACTGATGTTTATCGGATAAAAATCAGTTGATCCTATTCTCTTTTTGCGGAAAATCTTAAATTTTTGCAAGAAATTCTTCAAAAGCTGCAATTACAGATACGGTTCCGTCGTTTTCGATTTTATTCAGCTTTAAAACTTCCACTTGATTGACTGAGTTTTCGTCGAAAGGCTTTTGTACACGCACATAATTTTCGGTAAATCCGAACATAAAACCGCCTTTATTCTCGTGTTCCCAAAGTACAGGCAACGTTTTACCTAATTGAGTTTGGTAGAAAGCCATTTTCTTTTTCTCGGAAAGAATTCTAAGCATTTTATTGCGTTTTTTTCTTTCAGGAATGGGTACAATTCCATCCATTTCAGCAGCTTCGGTGTTTTCTCTTTCAGAATAAGTAAAAACGTGCAAATAATTAATAGGAAGTTCGTTGAGGAACTGATAGGTTTCCATGAATTTTTCTTCGGTTTCCCCCGGAAATCCTACGATAACGTCAACTCCAATACACGCGTCCGGCATTACTTCACGGATTTTTGAAACTCGGTTTTGGTATAAACTGGTCAAATATCGGCGTTTCATTTTCTTCAATAAATCATCGCTTCCGCTTTGCAATGGTATGTGGAAATGTGGAACAAAGCTTCTGCTTTTTGAAACCAATTCGATGCTTTCGTCCTTTAAAAGATTCGGTTCAATCGAAGAAATACGGATTCTCTCGATTCCTTCAACTTGGTCGAGTTCCGCAATTAAATCCAGAAAAGTATGCTCGTGCTTTTTATTTCCAAATTCGCCTTTTCCGTAATCACCAATGTTTACGCCTGTTAAAACGATTTCTTTAATATCCCTCGCTGCAATTTCTTTCGCATTTTTCACCACATTTTCTATGGTATCGGAACGGGAAATCCCTCTTGCCAAAGGAATTGTACAATAAGTGCATTTGTAATCGCAACCGTCTTGTACTTTTAAGAAAGCGCGAGTTCGATCGCCAATAGAATAGCTTCCGATGAAAAAATCGGCTTCACCAATTTCACAGGAGTGGACTAATCCTTGGTTATCGCTTTTCTGCAAATCGTCCAAGTAACTCAAAATATTGAACTTTTCTTTGGCTCCTAAAACCAAATCTACCCCTTCTATCGCCGAAATTTCTTCCGGTTTCAACTGTGCATAACAACCAACAATGACTACCAAGCCGTCAGGATTAGCTTTCATTGCTCGCTTCACGTGCAGTTTGCATTCTCGGTCAGCATTTTCGGTTACCGAACATGTATTGATCACATAAACATTGGCTTTGTCTTCAAAACTTACTTTCTCGTAGCCGGCATCGGTCAACTGTCTCGCAATAGTAGAGGTTTCCGCAAAATTGAGTTTGCAGCCAAGCGTGTGAAAAGCGGCGGTTTTTGGTTGATTTGAGTTCAATTCAATATAAAATTTTCAGACTGCAAAGATAGTGATTTTAGAATTTTTAAAGTAAAAACTATGATTACTTTGATGGCGCAACATATTTTTTTATCAGATCATCTTCTTCCTATTGCCTATTCCTTAAATGAAATTTTGTACAGTAAAACATCTTTTTTTATAGAATGGGCGAAGGTTTTGCCGCCAAACTTTGATACTTTTTACAATATAATAACCTTTCGCATTATTTTCGCTTTTTTAATTCAGCAATATTTTAGCAAAATAGTGTGCCTTTATTTAATCATTGTTAAATTTCCACAAAGATTTTCAAGATGGTAAATCTTATGAAATGGAGATATAATTTGTTGGAGGTTTTCTTTGTTTTGAATGAACGTGTAGCGGGACGCCAAAGAATGCATATCTGAAACAATGACCAGCCAACACTCTTCCACGCTACGGTCGTAGTAGGGGAATTTCTCGTTTTTCTTTTCTATTAATTCAATGATTTTTTCAGACGAAAGTTCATCAAAAAGGCACATGGTAAAATCGGGAGTTATAAAGACATTTCGACGGTGCGGGGATTTGCGGATTTTTTTTACATAACCACAGCTTTTATTTTGTCGGATAGATTTGACGATGTTGATGATCATTTCGTTTTGTTTTTCGAGCAAATCAATCTTCGACAGCTGATGAAATTCTAAAAAATAAACACCGCGATATTTTGCGGTGTTTTCCTGTTCTAATATTATTTCGGCTTGGCGGAAAATCTTATTCAATTGGCTTTCTATTTTTTTTATTTCCAGATGATTAATCACTTCGGTAAGTTCGATTCCGATTTTTTTGTCGTTGAAATTGGCGATAAAGTCGGGACTTTCGCAGGTGAGATTTTCAAACTTTATTTCTGGAAAATGATGCAGAAAGGAGTTTAGCAAAAGGATTTCGGCTTTCTTTTTATATTTGTCTCTATCGTGAAGTTGGGAATTGTCGATTTGCCGATGATAGCGCTCGATCGGCTTTTTTTTCAAGTGGCGATTCAGGTAGTAAAGGGATAGGTTTTTTACCAAATCATCGTCGGAAAATACTTTCTTCATAATCTTATTTTTTTTAATCAAAAAATTGAATACCAATATTTTACGATTTTAAAGTTAGATAAAAAAATTATATCATCAACGATTTACATAAAATTTAAAATAGAATTAATATTAAATATTATCTCAAAATGGTTTTTCATCAAATTTTATGGAAGAAAAAAAGTTTTCGAACCTTAATTTTTTTGCTGACAATCCGTAAGAAAATATCGATTATATCATGTTTACCAAAAAATAATCTTAATTTTTTTGGGCAGTAATTAAAATTTTTACCTTTGCAACTTAAAATTATTGAAGATTATGCATTTTAAAAACTATGAGATGCCATTCAGCATCAACCCTGAATATTCAAAAAAAGTCGCTTATTTTTCAATGGAATTTGCCATTGATCAAGCATTAAAAATATATTCCGGAGGACTAGGATTTTTGGCTGGTTCCCACATGAGAAGTGCTTATAACTTGAAGCAGGATTTAGTAGGAATCGGGATTTTGTGGAAATTTGGTTATTATGATCAAGCAAGAAATCATGATCAAACTTTGCAACCAACTTGGACCAAAAAAATGTATTCTTTTTTACAGGATACCGGAATCAAATTTCAAATCGAGATCCACTCGGCACCGGTTTGGGTGAAAGTTTGGTATTTGGATCCTGAAGTTTTCCATACGGCACCGATGTTTTTCCTTTCTACAGACGTTCCGGAAAACGATCACCTTTCCAAAACAATTTGTCACCGATTGTATGATGCAAACGAATCTACCAAAATTGCACAATATATTTTACTAGGAAAAGGTGGAGCGAAACTGCTGGATTTGATGAATTTCGAAAGAGATGTTTATCATTTGAATGAAGCGCATGGTTTGCCTGCTGCATTCTATTTATTGAAGAAATTTGGCGGAGATCTAGAAAAAGTAAAAGAAAAATTAGTTTTCACCACACATACTCCGGAAGAAGCCGGGAACGAAAAACACAATATCTACCTTTGCCACGATATGTCCTATTTTTCAGGACACAGCATTGACGAGGTTAAGAAGATTGAAGGTGTTGAAGACGACCGTTTCAATCACTCGCTTTGTGCTTTGAGAATGGCAAGATTGGCGAATGGAGTTTCTCAGCTTCACGGTATTGTTTCCCGTAAAATGTGGAGCAAATATTCTAAAATTTGTGAAATTAAAGCCATTACCAATGCACAGGAATTTAAATATTGGGCAGATAAACCGCTTTATGACGCTAAAGATGAAAATGATTCTGTACTTTTTGATTTCAGAAAAAAACATTTAAAGAAAAGATTTTTCAAAACAGTAGCAGACCAAACAGGAAATTTATTCGATCCGAATGTTTTTACCATTGTTTGGGCTCGTAGATTTGCTGGTTACAAAAGAGCTGATCTGTTGTTGCACGACAAAGAAAGATTCGCAAGATTATTGAACAATCCGAAATATCCGGTACAAATTATCTGGGCAGGAAAACCTTATCCGATGGATTATTCGGCGATTTCAACGTTCAACTCTTTGGTGGAAGAAAGTAAATTCCACAAGAACATGGCGGTTCTCACCGGTTATGAATTGGCTTTAAGTAAACTGATGAAACAAGGTTCCGATCTTTGGTTAAATAACCCAAGAGTACCAAGAGAAGCATCCGGAACTTCCGGAATGACCGCTGCAATGAACGGTTCTGTGAATCTTTCGACCGATGATGGTTGGATTCCGGAATTTACCAAAAACGGCGTGAATGGTTTCGTGGTTCCGCAAGCAGATTACGAGCATACCAGTGTTTATGATCAGGATAATTTCGACCTAAAGAATCTTTATACAGCTTTGGAAAACGAAATTCTTCCAACATATTATGACCGTCCGGATGACTGGAGAAAAATTCAGCAAACCGCAATGGAGGATGTGAAAAATAAATTCAATTCCGACAGAATGGCAGATGAATATTATAAGCACATTTACGCTTAATTTATTGATTAAAATAAAATATAAGATCCGGGAAGCATTAGTTTTCCGGATTTTTTTTGTAAAAATTCCTTGGAAGAATAATTTGCTTAAAGATAAAAATCAGAACAATAGTAGCAGATTTATTTTAATAGTATTTCCACATCCCGATCTTGTTTCTGCGGGCTTTTTCTTCTGATTTTCTGAAGACATCGACGTATTTGATGTTTGGTGGAATAGTGGCTATCCTGGCATATCCTTTCGCAAGCAAATATTGGTTCAGAAAAAGGCCATTTTCAAGGTAAACATACGCCAGAGTTCTTCCGTATCGATCGATTTTTTGTACATCAAACTCCAACCGGATTTTTTTATTAAAAAGCAGCTTTTTCAGATGATTTTTTGCTTCAGAACCAAAAACCTGAACTTGTTTTCTGTTGCCTACATTTCTACTTTCGGGCGCGTCTATTCCGATAAACCGGATTTTGTATTGGTTGTCCGATTCATTTGGAATAACCACAGTATCGCCATCTGAAATCCTTTTGATGCTATATAATTTCCCAGAAACCTGAGCATTAATCTTTAATGAAAATAGAATGAAAAAAATAATAAATAAAGGTTGTCGCATTGCGCAAAAATATCATTAATTCATTGAAAAACATCCGTGAAATCAGCATAAACTTAGTATATACTTTAAATTTTTATAATGATTGAAATTGTAAATTTGTTGCAGTTCCAAAATTTCAAATCCGTATTTTTGCATTATGATTAACAGCGACCAGATAAAAGAAGCACAATCCCGAATTGAGGATTTATATAAATATTTGCAGATCGATAAAAAGAAAATTGAAATTGCTAATGATGAAGAAAAAACGGTTTCTCCGGAGTTTTGGGACAATCCCAAAGAGGCTGAAGTTTTCATGAAGCAGCTTCGTTCCAAGAAAAAATGGGTTAATGATTATGAAGAAATTTTCACGCTATTTGAAGATATTCAGGTTTTAATCGATTTTGCAAAAGAAGATCCGGATTCCGAGAAAGAACTTGATGAATTATTTCCTCAATTATTGGAGAAAATTGAAGATTTGGAGTTTAAAAATATGTTGTCGAATGAAGGTGACGAACTATCTGCAGTGTTGCAAATTACTGCTGGAGCTGGCGGAACCGAATCGTGCGACTGGGCTACCATGCTGATGAGAATGTATACCATGTGGGCCGAAAAGCAAGGATATAAACTTCGGGAGCTTAATTTTCAGGAAGGTGATGTAGCAGGTGTGAAGACAGTAACTTTGGAAATCGATGGCGAATTTGCGTTCGGATATTTGCGTGGTGAAAATGGAGTTCATCGTTTGGTGAGAATTTCACCATTTGATTCCAATGCGAAACGCCATACGAGTTTTGTCTCGGTTTATGTATATCCGTTGGTAGATGATACGATTGAAATCAACATCAATCCGGCCGATATTTCTTTTGAAACCATGCGTTCGAGTGGAGCAGGTGGACAGAACGTGAATAAGGTGGAAACTGCAGTTCGACTTCGTCACGCGCCTACCGGAATCATTATTGAAAATTCTGAGAGTCGCTCCCAGCTTCAAAATAAAGAAAAAGCGATGCAATTGTTGCGTTCCCGATTGTATGAAATAGAATTGGAGGAGCGAATGAAAGCTAGAAATGAAATCGAGGCAGGAAAAATGAAAATAGAGTGGGGAAGCCAGATCAGAAATTATGTGATGCATCCGTACAAATTGGTGAAAGATGTACGTTCCGGTTACGAAACATCTGATGTGGATGGGGTGCTGAATGGTAATTTGACACCTTTCCTGAAAGCCTTCCTGATGGCCGATGGAACTGCTGCTTCAGAAGATGATTTTACTCTTTAAGTTTTATCAAACTTTAACAATTTATTAATCTGCTCAAAACTCTCTGTTTTGTTATCTTTGCCGATATGGAACATTTAGAAAGTTGGAAGGATCTTTTAAATCCTGAATTTTACATTAATAATGGTGGTTTTTGGCTAATTTTATTTATCATTTTTGCTGAGACCGGTTTATTTGTTGGGTTTTTCTTACCAGGCGACAGTTTGTTATTTGTATCCGGGATTTATGCAGTTACAATCATTACTGAAACTTTCGGATCTACCGGGAGCGATTTTTTAGATACTACTATTTTAGCTTCTGCAGTGGCAATTGCTGCAGTAATCGGCAATGAGGTAGGATATTGGTTTGGTCGAAAAGCAGGTCCCGCACTTTATAAACGAGAAGATTCTTTACTTTTCAAGAAAAAATACCTTTTTCAGGCGCACGATTTCTTCGAACAACACGGTGCACTTGCTGTAATTATGGCGCGATTTCTACCCGTGGTGAGAACTTTTACACCAATTGTTGCAGGAATTGTAAAAATGGATAAAACCCGATTTTTAATTGATAATATCATCGGAGCCTTTCTTTGGTCTTTTTCACTCATTTTTGCTGGTCATTACTTGGATAAACTTTTTATGGATCAATTTGGAATCGATTTGAAATCTCATTTAGAGATGATCATCATTATTATTGTTTTGATTACTACAGTTCCGATTATCGTGAAGTTTTTCTTTAGTAAAGGCAAACAAGAAGATGTAACAGAAGAATAATCAATTGGGATTTACAAATAAAAAAAAGCAACCTTAAATTATGAGGTTGCTTTTTTATTTTAAGTTGAATTTCTTTCTAGAGCTTAAATTTATTGTTTAAAATCAAATAGCTTTGAAAGAACTTTCTTTATGATTGTTCAATTAAAAAGATCGCGTACTTTATCAAAGAATGTTTTCTCTTTTCCTGATGGTTCAGCAATCATTTCTCCGTTTTTGAGCTGATTTTCGAAGAATTCTTTTTGTTCAGGAGTGAGATGCTGTGGCGTCCAAACATTTACGTGAACAAACATATCGCCTTTTCCGTAGCTATCAATGCTTGGTAAGCCTTTTCCGGAAAGTCTGAGGATTTTTCCTGATTGTGTACCCGGATCGATTTTTATTTTTACTTTACCGCCAACAGTAGGAATTTCTTTTTGAGTTCCCAAAGCCGCTTCAGAAAACGAAATATACAGTTCCTGATGAAGGTTATCACCTTCGCGCTTGATTTTAGGATCTGTTTCTTCTTCTACAACAACCAATAAATCACCTGGATTTCCACCGAATGGTGCATCGTTTCCTTTTCCACGAACACTCAACTGAATACCTTCTCTTGCACCAGCGGGAATGTTGATCGATACTTCTTCATCTTCTTTTATTAAACCTTGCGCATTAGCACCTGCAGGAATTTTGTCAGCTACTTTTCCTATTCCCTGACAAGTTGCGCAGTGGGTTTGCGTCTGCATTTGTCCGAACATGGTGTTCATTACTTTCACTTGCACACCACTTCCATTACAGGTCGGGCAGGTTTTTGAAGTTGCTCCCGGTGCCAATTTAAGTTTTTTAACCTTAATTGTCTTTTGGGTACCATTCACCATTTCTTCAAGGTTGAGTTTTATTCTCACTCGAAGATTAGTTCCCCGTAATTGTTGTCTCTGAGCGCCACCGCCGCCACCGAAATGTCCGCCGAAAATATCTCCAAATTGACTGAAAATATCTTCCATATTCATTCCACCACCGAAACCGCCGCCATCAAATCCTCCGGCGCCGCCCATTCCGGCGTGTCCATACTGATCGTAGCGTGCTTTTTTGTTGGCATCACTTAATACTTCATAAGCTTCTGCTGCTTCCTTGAAATTTTCTTCAGCAGCTTTGTCACCCGGATTTTTATCTGGGTGATATTTCAAAGCCATTTTTCGGTAAGCTTTCTTTATTTCATCGGCACTTGCTGATTTGCTCACTCCAAGCACTTCGTAGTAATCTCTTTTTGACATAACTGAATTTTGAATATTTTAAAATCTAAGGTATTAGAATTTAAAATTAGTTTCCGGTAACCACTTTAGCAAAACGAATAACTTTATCATTTAAAGTGTAACCTGTTTCAATGACATCTACAATCTTACCTTTTAAATCTTCCGATGGGGCAGGAATTTGGGTAATTGCTTCGTGAAAATCCACATTAAAAGAATCACCAGCTTTTACTTCCATTGGTTTCAATCCTTTTTCGGAGAGTTTATTTTTAAATTTCTGATAGATGAGCTCCACACCTTGTAAATCAGCTTGGTTTCCGTTTTTGCTCATTTCTTTGATAGCTCTTTCAAAATCATCTAAAACACCTAACATTGAAATCATCAAGTCCTGATTGGCATATTGAAAGAATTCCATTTTTTCTTTTGCAGTTCTTTTTTTATAATTTTCAAACTCTGCAAAAAGTCTCACATACCTGTTTTTTTCTTCTGCCAAAAGTTCTTCCGAAGAAGGTGTACTTGTCACATTTTCGGTTGTTTCAGCTTCCTGATTTTGAGTATTTTCGTTAGGGGTATTAACGTTTTCTTCGTGTATATCTTGATTTTCTGACATAATATTACATTTTTATATCCATCAGTTCACAACAATTTTGCCAAAGAATGCTATCGGACAATTCGGCAGAATAATATGGTGAATTTATGATTTGGTGTTTGCAGAATTGGGCAGTAATGGGAGGTTTTATCATGCGATAAAAGACTTACTTTAGGACTGAAAAATAGTTTGTATAAAAAGAAATAGATTGAGTATAATAATGATAGCTGCGATAATCCAAACCAAAACCTTTAACCAAAATTTATTGACGAATTCTCCCATTTTTAGTTTAGAGCCAGTAAACATCACCAAAGGAACCACAGCAAAACTTAGCTGCATCGAAAGGATAACTTGGCTGAGAACCAACAATTCTGTAGTTCCTTTTTCTCCGTAGAGAATGGTTAGAATGAGCGCGGGAATTACAGCGATAAGTCGGGTAATCAATCTGCGTAACCATGGTTTTAAACGGATATTGAGGAAGCCTTCCATTACAATCTGCCCCGCCAAAGTTCCTGTGAGGGTAGAATTTTGTCCGGAGGCAAGAAGCGCAACAGCAAAGAAAATACTTGCGAAAGTAGTTCCTAGAAGCGGCGTAAGCATTTTATAAGCATCGTGAATATCGGCAACATCCTTGTTCCCGGAAGTATGGAAAGTGGCTGCCGCAACAATCAGGATTGCTGCATTAATGAAAAATGCAAGAAATAGGGAAAACGAACTATCAATAGTCGCAAATTTAATTGCTTCTTTCTTGCCTTCGGTGGTACGGTCGTAATTTCTCGTTTGAACGATGCTGCTGTGAAGGTAAAGATTATGCGGCATTACTGTAGCGCCTAATATGCCGATAGCGATATAAAGCATCGATGGATTTGTCACTACTTCTTTTTGCGGAACCAAACCTTTCAAAATTGGAAATAGATCAGGTTTGCTCAGAATAATCTCATAAGCAAAACATCCTAAAATAATGAAAATAAGTCCTGCAACGATACTTTCAATTATTCTAAAACCTTTTGCCTGAAGGAATAAAATAAGAAACACATCAATCACCGTAATGACAATGCCCCACGTTAAAGGAATTCCGAATAATAGATTAAGAGCGATTGCAGATCCGATGACTTCGGCTAAGTCGCAGGCAGCAATTGCAATTTCACAGAATATCCATAAAATAAAATTGGTCGTAGGGTTGAAATGATCCCGACAAGCCTGCGCAAGATCTCTTTCCGCAACAATACCTAATTTTAAAGCCAAATGCTGCAACACGATTGCAAATAAGTTGGAGATTAAGATCACGGAAAGCAAAGTGTAACCAAATTGTGCACCACCCGCAATGTCTGTTGCCCAGTTTCCCGGATCCATATACCCAACGGCGACCATCAAGCCTGGACCAGCGAACGCAAAGAGTTTTCGCCAAAAACCTTGCCCGTGAGGAATATTAATGCTTGAAAAAACTTCGGGCAAAGAGTTTGTATGTTTTTCCCGACGCCAACCCGTATTCATATTGTTCATAATGTTAGATTACTCTAACAAATTTAGTTAATTAAATATAATATGAAAGATTTAATTTCAATTCTTACCGTAAACAATTGATTTAGAAGGATGAAAATTTAATTGATTAGAAAGCTAATCATTAACAATAAAAAAAATCCCGACAAAATGCCGGGATTCTTATTTTTAGGTAACTGATTATTTTGTAAATCTGATAGCAGTTTTTCTGTCTGCCTCTCTTTCTTTGTCAGAAGCTGTTTCAGCAACGGTAGCAAATTCTTCTCCGTAACCTTCAGCACTTGTTACTTGTGCAGAACCAAGAGCAGCTTTTACAGCATCAGCTCTTTTTTGAGATAGCGCTTTGTTGCCAGCATCATCACCTTTTTTATCTGTATATGCACCGATTTTTACTTTAGCATCTGGATAAGCAGCCAAGATTGCCTTCAAGTTATCTAACTGCACTTGAGATTCTGGAGTCAATGTTGTTGTTCCAAATTCAAAATTTAAGTTATCAAAGTTGAACCATTTGTCTTTAAGAGCAGCTTCGTCCGCATTTTTATATTCATCAGAATTAAGGAAAACTACTACTTGATCTTCAATACCACCTTTATAAGCATTTAAAGTTTTTCCGTTTGGCAATGTTACTATAGTGGTTTCTTTGGTTGCTACAAGAGTTGTTCCAGTAGAATCAACATAAACTGCAGCAGAAGAATCGGAAACTACGATGGTAGAATCAGTTACTCCCGTAGTGGTTTCCGCAGGTTTGTTGCATTGCTTCCAAAGGAACCAAGCAGCAAGTGCAAGAAGGAGCAATGGCAATAACCATTTCCAAATAGATCCACCGCCATTATCATCATTTCTATCTACATTTACATGAGTGTTTCCACCTCTGTTTACTTCTACTTTTGGTTGGTCGTAAGAAGTAACTTTTACTTTTTCAGTTTCAAGATGTGCGTCGGAACCAGACCAGTTTCCAAGACCTAATGAAGCCAAAGAAAGACCAGCAGGAAGTAATGAAGAAACGATACCTCTTTGATCTTTTAAGAGCCCAGACAATTCAGAAGCGCCTAAATTATTATCAGCTGCATATTTTCCTAACGAACCCAAAGAAGCGCCTGTCACCGTATTCAATAAAGAATTTGATGAAGAGTTGCTAATCCCCGCGTAACTAGCAACAGCATTAACTAATCCTCCAATTTTGTCACCAAAAATAGCAGAAAGTACTGTGCTTATTAAAGAATTATTAGATGAACCTCCTAATAGGTTTCCTAACAATCCGCTGCTTGCAGATCCCGTGATTGCATCTAAAACGGCTGGTTTATCAGCATTATTTGCTAATCCACCTACAACAGCAGGCAAGAGACCGCTAATTGCTTTAGAAATACCTGATTCGCTTTCTCCTAATTGAGAAGCAGCTTGTGAAACTAATGCAGGACCAAGTTGTCCTTTGATAAGATCGATTACATTTAATGACATAATAGTTTATTTTTAAAATTTAACTTAGATAAAGTTATACAAATATTAATCCAATTCTATTATAAACGATATAAATTATAAAAAAATTAACAATTTATTAAATATAATCAATAAAAAATGCTTTCTTAATAAGATTTTGCAAAAATAACCCTCTGTTTAGATGGTTTTCCTGAAATCATTGAGATTCCGTCTTCTTGTGGGTTGTCCAAAGGAATGCATCGGATGGTTGCTTTTGTCTCGTTTTTGATTTGCTCTTCCTCCTCCGCAGTTCCATCCCAATGTGCAGATATAAAACCTCCTTTTTCTTCTAAAACTCGTTTGAATTCTTCGTAAGTATCTACTTTGGTGGTATGTTCATCGCGATGATGTAATGCTTTTTGGAAAATATCTTTTTGGATGTTTGCTAGTAATTCCTCGATGTACTCTTCGAGATTTGCGATTGGCTGTGTTTCTTTGGTTAAATTATCTCTTCTTGCGATTTCTACAGTTTTGTTTTCTAGATCTCTTGCCCCGATAGCGATGCGCACCGGCACTCCTTTTAATTCATATTCGGCGAATTTCCAGCCCGGTTTATTCTCTGTACGGTTGTCGTATTTTACGGAAATTCCTTTTGCTTTCAACTTTTGTTGAAGGTCATAAGCAACTTCATCGATTTGCTGTAATTGTTCTTCACCTTTAAAAATAGGAACAATTACTACCTGAATAGGCGCTAAAGTTGGAGGCAAAACCAAGCCAAAATCATCCGAATGAGTCATGATTAATGCACCCATCAATCGGGTTGAAGTTCCCCATGAAGTTCCCCACGCATGTTCTATTTTTCCTTCTCTATTGGTGAATTTCACATCAAATGCTTTACCGAAGTTCTGTCCTAAAAAGTGAGAAGTTCCCGCTTGTAGCGCTTTTCCGTCTTGCATTAATGCTTCGATACAATAAGTTTCATCAGCACCGGCAAATCTTTCAGATGGAGTTTTTATTCCGCGGATTACCGGAATTGCCATGAAGTTCTCTGCAAAATCAGCGTAAACATCCAGCATTTTTTCGGTTTCTTCCAACGCTTCTTCTTTTGTGGCGTGTGCAGTATGTCCTTCTTGCCAAAGGAATTCGGCAGTTCTCAAGAAAAGTCGGGTTCTCATTTCCCAACGCACCACATTCGCCCACTGGTTGATGAGAATTGGTAAATCGCGGTAAGACTGAATCCAGTTTTTGTAAGTATTCCAAATAATTGCTTCAGAAGTTGGGCGAACAATTAATTCTTCTTCCAACTTTGCTTCCGGATCTACGATGAGTTTTTTCGGATCATCTGGATCTGTTTTTAATCTGTAATGGGTTACTACCGCGCATTCTTTAGCAAAACCTTCAGCATTTTTTTCTTCGGCTTCAAATAAGCTTTTGGGGATAAAAATGGGGAAATAGGCATTTTCGTGCCCAGTTTCTTTGAATCTTTTATCCATTTGATCGCGCATTTTTTCCCAAATTGCGTATCCGTAAGGTTTAATTACCATACATCCACGAACACCGGAATTTTCTGCCAAATCTGCCTTTACTACTAGTTCATTGTACCATTTGCTGTAGTCTTCAGCTCTTGAAGTAAGTTTTGCCATTTATTTGATCTTTTGATTTAACTTTTCTATATTGCTCTAATCTAAACTTAAAATTGTATTTTTACTCAAATTTAATACGTATGGTTTGGTATATTTTTGGTGTAAAATGCAAATATAATTCAAATTAAAACTTTTCACCTTATCATGAAAAAAATTACTTATAAAAATTTCTTGGAATTGCTTAAATCCAAAACGGTTTTAGCAGTTTCTGGTGGTTTAATATTGATGTCGTGCGGCACTCAAATGGGTGGTTATTCAGAGACCGATGGGATTTATTATGATCCCAATAAAGACACTTTACCTGAAGGAACTGTAATGAATAGTGGAAACAGGGTAGGTGATTACTACGATTATCAACAAACAGATAATTCTAACCAATATCTGAACTCTGAAAACAGAAACGAAAATTGGAGGGAAAATCAAAACTCCGATTGGGGCAACTATGTAGGGACAGATACGTATTATAACGACAATTGGGGTTATCCATATGGATTTTACTCTGGTTTCGGATTTGGATTAGGTTACGGTTGGGGGTCGCCTTGGGGATTTGGAGGTTACTATAGTCCATGGGGATTCGGTTATAATCCTTGGTTTGGATACTATAATCGTTGGGGATATGGTTATAATTCATGGTATGGATATTACAATCCTTATTATGGTTATGGAAATCCTTATTATGGGTATAGTCCTTATTATTATGGCTACGGAAATACTTATGGAGGAGGATTTACTTATAAAAGAAGTGGTGCAGATGGCGCTTTTAGAAACTCCGTAAGAAATTCTAATTCAAATTTCCGTACGAATAATAGTTCAAATTCTGGATTCAGAAATGATAGCTACAGAAACCAACAAGGTAATGCGCCTAGATCTATTACACCTAACAATGGTGTTCAACCGAGATTGAGAACTTCTCCACAACCGACTACCAATCCGAGATACAATTCTTCACCAAGACAAAGTATGCCTAATTATAACACCCCATCTCGATCAAATTCAAGCGATGGAAGCGGATTTAGAAGTGGAGGCAGCGGTTTTGGCGGTGGTTCCTCCAATTCAAGTTCCGGATCTACGAGATCGTCGGGCGGTTTTAGAAGATAATATTTAATAAGTGTACATTAATAAAATGATTAAAAAATCTTTAATGATCTTGAGCATTTCCGCTTCGTATTTGGCGAATGCACAAGATATATCAACCATCAGAAATACCGCAGAGGTATATTCAAACTCATCACTAAACGGTAATTCAAAATACAATTCCATGGCTGGATCCATGGGAGCTTTGGGTGGAGATTTCTCTGTTCTGAATTCAAACCCGGCTGGTGTCGGAGTGAGCATTGCAAGCGATGTTTCAGGAACTTTAAGCATTGAAGGCAGTAAAAACACCACTTCGTACGCAGGAAAATCTTTGGATTATAAGGTTAATAATACGGATTTAGGAAACGTGGGTGGAATTGCCGTTTTTCAAATTGATTCTTCACCTTGGAAGTTTGTGAACGTTGCAGTGAATTATTCTAACCGATCTCTGGAGGATTACACTGAAAGCCCTGGAACTAGTGATTTGGTATATGAAATAAGAGATGCTGATAATAATCTGGTGGATGAGCTATCTTTTGCCGGTCATGCATATAACCGATACGGAAATCTCTCTAAAATGAGTATCGGAGTCGGCGGGAATTACGATAACCGAATTTACGTAGGAGCAGGTTTAAATTTCCATAATTCTATTCTCGATCAATACGATTCCGCAGCTTTTACCAATAATGCAAATGTTACCGATGTTTACGATAAGCAATACACGCCATTTTCTGAATCAGCGAGCGGTTTTTCAGCTTCAGTTGGGGTTATAGGGAAAATCAGTCCTCAATTCAGACTTGGAGCAGCTTTAGAAACACCAACGTGGTGGAATATTGCAAGAGTTTACAGCGAATATGAAAACCCTGTTGATGGAACTTATACCGAAGATCGCAATCTATCTACGCCAATGAAAGCGACCTTAAGTGCTGCGTATGTTCCAAATAAAAATTTAGCAATCAATGTAGATTATTCATTAGGTCTTACCAAACCGAAATATAAAGTTTACGGCGATGCCGAAACTGAATTAAACCAATTCTTTTCAAACAATTACGCTAATCTTTCCGAGTTGAAAGTTGGCGCGGAATATCGTGTACAAGCTTTCAGATTGAGAGGTGGTTATGGATTTGCGGCGAGTCCTTTCGATTCCATGTCGATTCAAACTGTAGCAGGAAATACTGCTTATGATAATTTGATTTTAGGAAAAAGAAATACGATAGCAGCCGGACTCGGATATGATTTTAAATCCTTTTTCATTGATGCGGCTTATCAAAACGTAAGTTCAGAATACAGCAATCCTTTCATACAAGGATCTGCAGCCAGTAACACGGGATATTTTTCAAGTCAATATATTGTAAATTCTGATGCTGCAATTGTTTCCAATGTGAGGAACAAAAAAGATAATTTCTTTATAACACTAGGCTGGAAATTTTAATTTTCAGACTTTACTGAATTTAATGCTAGACTCCGGAGATTCCGGAGTCTTTTATTTTTAATGAGAATGAAATAAATGGCTGAACAAAGCCAAACCGATTCCACAAATCACCATGAGAATTTTCATCCAGTCGATATTATGATTTTTGTTGCTTTCGAAAATAATTACCGAAGAAATGTGAAGGAAAATTCCACCAACAAGCGCTAGAAAATAAGGTTTGTAATTGGGATTAAAATAATTTCCAAAAATCATCCCCAATGGCGATGCGATGGCAAATATCGAAATCACAAGCCACGAAGAAGTGGAGAATTTATTTTTATGAATAAGAAAAGCTCCCAAAACAAATGAAATAGGCAAGTTGTGAAACAAAATCCCCATTAAATAAGGATTGAAAATATTCTTCTCATTAGCAAGCGGAATTCCCTCCAAAAAGGCATGGATAAACATTCCGACCATCAAGGCGACCGGCAGAATATTCTTCTCTTCATGATGGTGATGAAGGTGGCCGTGCTCGAATCCTTTGGTAAGGTTTTCGAGAAGAATTTGAAGCAAAACTCCTGCAATTACAAAAATTCCTATATTATTATGTTCCGACGAATACACTTCCGGGAAGACATCATTCAAGCAAATGGTAATAAGAAATCCTGCACTTAAAATCAAAAGATTTTTTGCAAATTTTTCTTTTTCACCGAAGAATTTCCCTAGCAAAACACCTGCGAGAACACTTAAAATCAATAAAAAAACAATCATATTTTATTATAGTTTTTTCTTAAAAACGTTGATGCATCGTGAAGAATTTTCCGGATCAAAAGTTCCTAAATTATAATCGCCGTAAATTTTCACTTTTTCAAAACCAAATTCTTCCGCATAATTCCCGATGCTTTCTAAGGTGTGAAGTTTCACTTTCTCGAAAAAATGAAAATCCTTTCCTTCATGCTGAAAACGAATATCCTTGATTACGAACTGATCTTCAATCTTTTTACTGATTTGAAAAGCGATTCCATCTTTTATAATTTCATCTTCTGGTATCAATGTATTTTTTACCCAGTTTGCATTTAGAAAATCGAGAACAAAATAACCGTCGTCTTTTAGAGCGTTTGCTACCGATCTGAAGATTTTTTTGTCTTCATTTTCATCTTCGAAATATCCAAAACTCGTGAAAAGATTAAAAACCGCATCTACTTTCTCCGCATAAACTTCCGGATAAATTTCATTGCGCATATCGTGGACAGCAAATTTCAGGAAATGTTCCGCAGCATCATCAGTTTCAAATTTTTTATTTTGCAAAATACTTTCTTTCGATAGATCCAGACCTAAGACATTGTAACCCAATTGATGAAGATAAACGGAATGTCGGCCTTTTCCACATGCCAAATCGATGATGGTGGTGTCTTTTTTTATCTTTAAATCATTAATGAGTAAGAAAATAAAACGCTCTGCTTCCCGGAAATCCCGGTCTTTATATAGAATGTGATAATAAGGGGTATCAAACCATGTTTCAAACCAAGCCATGATGCAAAAATAGCTAAATTTGAATAATTTTTATTAGTTTAGTTCCCATTCATATCATTTGCTTGAGCATCAAACTTCTATAAAATAGAGAAGCCAAGATCAGACAACCTCGAAAATCATTACCTTTGCAACCTATGAACATTGACAATTTACAAATACAAATCAAAACTTTTTTCGGTTTGGAAGGAGTGTTGGCGGAGGAAATCAAAAAACTGGGAGGCAGAAATGTCGAAATTAAAAACCGCGCAGTCAACTGCGAAGGCGATCTCGGTTTTCTTTATAAAATCAATTATTCTGCAAGAACAGCGCTCAAAATTCTCATACCCGTGCTCACTTTTAAAGCTTGGGACGAAAGCCGTTTTTACGATAAACTTTTTGCTTTTCCTTGGGATGATTTCATGACCGTGGACCAAACTTTTGCTATTGATGCAACAGTCTATTCCGAAAGATTTAAGCATTCTCAGTTTATGTCGCAGAAAATGAAAGATGCGATTGTAGATTATTTTAAATTTCACCACCGAAAAAGACCCAATGTCGATGTTCAGAATCCGGATATCAAATTTCATCTGCATATCGATCGGGAGTTGGTGACGATTTCCCTGGATTCAGCGGGCGATCCTTTGTTCAAACGTGGTTACCGAAAAGAGCAGGGGGAAGCACCAATCAATGAAGTTTTGGCGAGCGGAATGCTGCAATTGGCAGGATGGGACGGGAAAGGAAATTTCCTGGATCCGATGTGTGGTTCCGGAACTTTGTTGATCGAAGCTGCGATGATCGCGATGGATTTGCCGGCGCAGATTTTCAGAAAGAAATTCGCTTTCCAGAACTGGAAAAATTATGATGCCGAGCTTTTTCAAAAAATAAAAGAAGTGAGAATCAACCGAATCAAAGAATTTACCGGCAAAATTGTCGGTTATGATTTGGATTCTCAAATGTTGAACGCGGCTCATCTCAATATCGAAGCAGCCGAAATGGAAGATGTAATCGAAGTAAAACGAAAAGATTTTTTCGAATCTAAAAAAGAATTATTCCCATTGATGATGGTTTTCAATCCGCCTTATGACGAGCGAATTGAAATTCAAGATGATGAATTTTACAAAAAAATCGGCGATACTTTCAAGAAAAATTATCCAAATACTTTGGCGTGGTTTATTTCTTCAGACCTTGATGCGGCCAAAAAAGTTGGTTTAAGACCTTCCCGAAGAATTAAGCTCTTCAATGGAAAGTTGGAATGCCGTTTCCTACAATTTGAAATGTATGAAGGAACAAAGAAAATTCACAAATTAGAATCTTGATCTGTAATATTATAGATATCATCATAAATTTTTTCAATCTTTTTCCGAACAGAAATAGGAAAGATGAAAGTATCGACCACTTCAAAAACTTGAAATAATCGCATTTTTGTATTTTTAAAAACATTTTAAATTTGCATATTTTCAAATTAACTAATTCTCAAATTGCCGACCGTTTCTATCATAATAGCCATTTACAATCGCAAAGACGAACTTTTCGAGCTGCTCAATTCATTGTCTCATCAAACCGATAAAGATTTTGAAATCATCATTGTTGATGATGGTTCCAAGATTGATCTGCGACCGACGACGGCACTTTTTAGCGAAAGTTTACACATTCAGTTTTACCGAAAAGACAATTCCGGACCAGGTTTGAGCAGGAATTATGGCGCAAGAAGAGCGAAAAATGACTGGCTTGTTTTTGTGGATTCCGATGTGATCGTGGAGAAAGATTACATTGAAAACATCAAAAAAAACATCCGTGAAATTCCCTGCGATGCATTTGGTGGTGCCGACAAAGCGCACAAAGGTTTCAACCTGATGCAGAAAGCAATTTCCTATTCGATGACCTCGGTTTTTACCACCGGCGGAATTCGTGGCAGCAAAAAAGCGGTCACTAAATTTCAGCCAAGGAGCTTCAATATGGGCGTTCGAAAATCGGCTTTTGAACAAGTCGGCGGTTTCTCGGAAATGCGAATTGGTGAAGATCCTGATCTTTCTATGAAATTGTGGGAAAATGGCTTCACCACAGCTTTTTTTGATAATATTGGTGTGTATCACAAGCGCCGTGTTGATTTCGGAAAATTCTCCAAACAAGTCTATCAATTTGGTTGCGCAAGACCGATTCTCAACCAGCGACACCCGAATTATGTAAAGATTTCGTTCGCATTTCCATCGATATTTTTGCTGGGATATGTGCTGGGATTTATCGAATATTTTACGTTTCAGAACGGATTAATTCTCGGATTTTACGGGCTTTACACCTTCATCGTATTTTTTCACGCGCTGCTATTAACAAAAAATATCAGCATCGCCGCAATGGCCGTAATTTCCACGTATATTCAGATGTTTTCCTACGGTTACGGCTTCCTCAAATCCTGGATTTTACTCAATATCTTCCGCCAAAAACCCGAAGAAGCTTTTCCATCGCATTTTCATCAAAACTGAGGAAACTCGGAAATTTTTTTACTTTTGGCGCACATTTCCGGCTTTCACTACTCGCTTTTTCGCTCCGCTCCGCTCCACAAAAAGAGCTCAAACATGCCGTTCAATCCGGGGCGCAGTTCGGTTATCTTTAGAAAATTAACTATTTTTACAGAAATTAAGAAAAAATGAATAATTACCTTGAATTCAACTTCAAAATATCTCCTTTGCAACCGTGGAACGAAATCCTGATGGCTGAACTTATCGAGATTGGTTTCGACAGTTTTACAGAGGAACACGACGGAATTTTGGCTTATATTCCAAAAGATCTTTTCAATGAAGATGAGTTAAAACAAATTCATTTGCTTCAAAATCCGGAAATTAGTATTTCCTATACTTACCAAGAAATGCCCAATATCAACTGGAATGAGGAATGGGAAAAGAATTTTGAACCGATCAACGTAGAAAATCAGGTTTCCATTCGCGCGGAGTTTCACGAAAACCAAAATCTTCCGTACGAAATTATTATCCAGCCGAAAATGTCTTTCGGAACTGGACATCACGCGACAACGTATTTGATGATTCAGCAGATGCTAGATATGGATTTTGAGAAAAAAACTGTACTGGATATGGGTTGCGGAACCTCCGTTCTTGCGATCTTTGCAAAGCAGAAAGGTGCGGGAAAAACCGTTGCCATCGATATTGATGAATGGTCGGTAGAAAATTCAAAAGAAAATGCGGTACGAAATAATGTAGAATTAGAGATTTCTCAGGGAACTGCCGATAATTTAGGCAACGAAAATTTCGATATTATTCTGGCCAATATCAACAGGAATATTCTGATTTCAGACATTCCGACTTACGTATCCGTGTTGAACGATGGGGGACAACTTTTACTTTCGGGCTTGTGTTTCTTTGATGTGGATGATATTTTGGAAGTTTGTACCGAGCAAAATTTGACTTTAAAAAGAAAACTTCAGCGGGAAGAATGGGTTTCTTTACTTCTGGAAAAATAGTAACATCCGTCTCACCATTGAGGCGGTTGTTTTTTTAATAATTGGCAACATCTACTTTTATCTAAAATTGACGGTTCTTTTTGGTGTTGGTTAGTAAAATAGGAAGTAAAAAAGGCACCGAATGGAATTTTTGTCGGTATTTTCATAAAACAACGGGATAAAATTTTAATTTCTGGCGAGCGTACAAGTGATAAGCATAGTTTTTGATTTGATTTTTTAATCAAAATTAAATTATATGAAAATTTCTAAGCTAATTTTTTTACCAATTGCAGTTTTTGCAGGAATTTGCCTGCTTAATTCTTGTAAAACGGGGATGCCGGATGGAGCAGTTCCTGTAAAAAATTTCGTGGCCGAGAAATACCTAGGAAAGTGGTACGAAATCGCACGTTTTGATTTCCGTTTTGAGCGAGGGCTGGATAATACAACCGCTCAATATTCCTTAAATCCAGATGGTAGCATCAGAGTGGTTAACAGAGGCTACAAAACCTCCGAAAATGAATGGAAAGAAGCTATTGGCGAAGCTCGATTCGTGGAAAACACATCTGTCGGCCGTCTGAAAGTTTCTTTTTTCAAGCCTTTTTGGGGAGCGTATAACATTCTGTCGATTGATGGAGATTACAAATATGCGCTGGTTGCAGGCGATAATTTAAAATACCTTTGGATCCTTTCTCGTGAGCAAACGATTCCTAATGATATCCGAGAGAAATACATTTCGTTAGCGCAAAAACTTGGATATAAAACTGAGAATCTCATTTGGCCAAGGCAAGATCGGTAATTCTAGACGGTAGAATGGCAAATTTTCGATTTTTTGGAGCATCTTTTATCTCGTACAAAATAATCAGTAGGTAATCATAAGTTCTTAATATGAAACTTCATTTAGTCAAAATAAAATAGGGTTATTTGAACTTAAAAAATAACTTTAAATTATCTTATTAAATCAAGTAATAGATAGAAGCAAGAAAATTTAGAAAGAGTAATTTGCTTTTTATGATGTAAAAATGATCAAAAACCGCTAACTGCGGTTTTTTTGTGTAAAAGATCAAGTTGGTGACCGTTGATCTTTTTTTAAGTTTCAAATAAATCACTAATATTTTAAGTTAAACGTTTAACTGTTTTCGATAACTACACCGTAATTTTGCATTTCAAAAAATTAATGTAAAATTAATATTATTTTTAAGTCTTGATAATCAATTAATTATATCTACCAGAATTTGGTCGTAAAAAAATTATCGTTAAAACAATAGCAAATAAATATGATATCAAAATGATTTGTTTAAATCGGGGCTTCAGAATTGTTGTTTTTTTTGTGTACAAAATATCAAATTAAAAAAAAATAATTTGGTTTTAGCTAAAGATTGACAAGGAAATAAAAAAAACCGACAAAGAAGTGGAAAATCTTCAAATGTCGGTTTTGTGACCTCGACAGGATTCAAACCTGTAACCTTCTGAGCCGTAATCAGATGCGCTATTCAGTTGCGCCACGAGGCCGTTTTTCGGTTTGCAAATATAACACTTTTTTGTTTTCTTTGGGAAATGAAAACCACTTTTTTTTACATTTTAGCATATTTTGTTTTATTTTCCTGTAAAAAACAGGAAGTTACAACTCCGGAAAATTGGCAATCAATTTCCGAAAATGTGCGTTTTAAACACGACGGCACAATTTATCAGCTGCAATCTGGTAAATTTAATTATCAATTTTCTCAATCTCAGCTTCCATTCAAAAAGGTAATTCTGTTAAATGCAAGTTTAGTGGGATATTTCTCCGAATTGGGTTTGGAACAATCGATTATCGGAATTTCCAGTCCGGAATATGTTTATTCGAACAAAGTCCGAAAGTTAGTGGAGGGCGGAAAAATTCAGAATATGGGTAATGAACAGAAATACGATCTCGAAAAAATTATCGCACTGAAACCCGATGCTATTTTTACCAATTATATTTCAAGTTTCGAAAATACTTATGATTTAATCAGGAAAAATGGGATTCAAATTATTTTTCTTGATGAATATTTGGAACAAAACCCTTTAGAAAAATCAAAATACCTCGTGGTTTTCGGAAAACTTTTTAACAAAGAAAAATTGGCTGAAGCCAGGTTCACCGAAATTCAAAACAATTACCAATCCTTAAAAAAAATCGCCGGAAATTCCACGAAAAAGCCATTGGTTTTAGCCAATGAAATGTATGGGAATCAGTGGTTTCTTCCGGGCGGTAAAACCAACTTAGCACAATTCATCAAGGATGCTAATGCACAATATATTTACTCAGAAAATACCGATTCTAAAGCCGTTCCGATGAGTTTTGAAGAGGTTTTTGCGAAATCTGAAAAGGCGGAATATTGGATCAATATCGGAAATCATCAAACCAAAAAAGAGCTTTTGCAGATTAATCCCAATTATGCGAAAATGAAGGTTTACAATGAAGGAAAATTGTACACCATCGCCGGAAAAGAAAATGGCAAAGCCAACGATTATTTCGAAAGTGGATCGGTTCGCGCCGATTGGGTGCTGAAAGATTATATTAAAATTTTTCATCCGGAGTTGTTTCCAGCATATAATTTAACTTTTATGAAAGAATTAAAGTAAATTATATTTCTATTTTTGCAGCAGAAACAAAGACTTGTAGAACGAATTAATTATGTGGACGAAAATTAAAAAACTGATTTACATTATTATCCTCGCAAATATTCTTTTTATTGTTTGGGGAAAATTTTTCAATCCGCCTTTTACCATTACTCAAATCGGTGGCTTATTGGAATATGGCAAGCTGAAACGCGATTATATTTCCTATAATGAAATGGGAAATAATGTGAAAAAAGCAGTGTTAGCTTCGGAAGATCAAAGTTTTTTCAGCCACAATGGTTTCGATTATAAAGCGATTGAAAAGGCGATGAAACATAATGAACAGGGCAAAACGCTGCGTGGTGGAAGTACCATTTCGCAGCAAACCGCGAAAAATATTTTTCTTTGGCAGGGTAGGAGCTGGTTTCGCAAAGGACTGGAAGCAGTTTACACCTTCATTATTGAGCTTGTTTGGGGCAAAGAGGTGATACTCGAGCGTTACTTAAATTCCATTGAAATGGGGCAAGGTGTGTTCGGTGTGGAAGCTGCTTCGCAGTATTATTTTAATAAAAGTTCAGCTAATTTAACCAAGAGCGAAGCCGCATGGATTGCCACAATTCTTCCGAATCCGAAAAAATACGACCCGAAAAATCCATCAGCATATCTTAATAAAAAGCATCGATGGATTATGCGCCAAATGAATCATGTAAGTTTGAAATAATTTATCTTTGTACGGAATATGCCATTTTACCGACAAAATAAGATAAGTTTTAATGAAACACTAGTCAAGTATTTCAGTTTCCGAAATGAAACGAAATCCTTGGAACCGCTCTCTGAGTTGATGCTCAGTTTGCGAAAATCAGATTTTGATGAAATTTTGGATTTTCTAAGAAATTCCCCCGAGATTGCTGAAAATTTAGGGTATTACATTCATCAAATTTTCGAGGGGAAACCTTTCAACCTTTCACTTACTGAAGCGAATATCTTATCGGAAAACGCCTTTTTTCCGGAATTTAAGAAGAGGATCCTCAACCAGATTTTGCCCGCTGTAGAAAACGAAAATACGGTGTGGTTTCTGGTCGATTTCACTTTGGTACGGCCAACAAAAGATTTGGAATATTTGAGAAATCTTAAGGAAGATCAGCTGGACGAGTTTTTTACGCTTACAGGAATTGATCGCTTTATAACCTATCCAAAAGTCAAGCACGAACTTTTATTCTCGATGAATATTTTGGCTTGGCGTGTAATCGGAAATGCGATGGATGTAGAAGTGGTAAATATGGCTCCACAATACCGAAAGTTCGATAATCCTTTTCTGGCTTTACAAGATGAATTGGATATTTTGAATGCTAACTATAAGCAAAATCCTGATTTTTTTCTTACTTCCAAAGATGTTCATTATAAACAAATTAAAGTTTATTTGCAGCAATGTTTCGACTTTGTCACTTTAGCGTTCAAAAACTCAGCTAAGTATGGAATTTCCAGCAAAATTAATCAGTCATTGCTTAAAATCAGGCAACAATTAGAAAGAATGGCGGATATTCTGAATGTGATGGTAATCGATGATGAAAAAGATACGTTGATTAAGTCTAAACAATTGTTTTTTAATATATTACAATACAAATCTCACAAAAATAATATTCGTGATTTGGTGTACGACAGTACGACATTGATGTCGCATTTGATCACCAATCATACCGCAGAAACCGGTGCACATTACATTACCTCAACCAAAAAAGATTATGTAAAAATGTTCCTAAAAGCTAGTGGTGGCGGGATCATAGTTGGTTGTTTGGTGGTGCTGAAATTGTTTTACGGCTCTCTCCCAGGAAGCGATTTTTCCCATGCGATCTTATATGCAACCAATTATGCGATGGGTTTCATTATGATTTATTTGATGGGTTTTACCTTGGCAACCAAACAACCTGCGATGACGGCGGCTACAATGGCGAAAGTACTTTCTGAAGGTGAAAATACCAAAAGAAATTACCGAGATTTCGCGCATCTGGTTTCCAAATTGTTCAGGTCGCAGTTTATTGCTTTTATTGGAAATGTGGTGTGGGCTTTTCCTGTTGCATTAGCGATTATTTATGGTTTAGATGTACTTTTTCAGCAGAATTTTGCTGCGGAGAAAGCCACCAAAATTTTGCAAGATCACGATCCTTTTCAGTCGAAAGCTATTTTCCATGCTTGTATTGCAGGATTTTTTCTTTTTATTTCAGGGATCATTTCTGGAAACGTGGGCAATAGCTCGGTCTTTTATCATATTCCAAAAAGAATTGCCAAAAATCCTTTTCTCAATTATTTTCTTGGAGAAAGAGTGTCCAAAAACCTGTCAGATTTTTATGCCCGCAATTGGGCTGGAATCATCTCTAATTTCTGGTTTGGGGTTTTCTTGGGAATGACGGGACCTATTGGGATTTTCCTTGGTTTAGATCTGGATATTCGTCATATTACTTTTGCTGCTGGTAATGTTGCTTTAGGTTTTTATGGCAAAGGCTTTGAGGTTGATGCTTACACTTTTTGGATTTCAATTTTCACGGTTTTTCTGATCGGATTTTTCAACTTTGTGGTGAGTTTTGGGTTGTCGATGATTTTGGCATTCCGTTCCAGAAAAGTGAATTTGGGTGAAGTAAAAGAAATTTACAAAGAAATTTTCCGATATTTTATGAAAAACCCGCTAAGATTCTTCTTCCCGATTCGCTCCAGCGTTTTGGATATTCGCGCGAAAGAGATGGTGGAAAATACCGTTTCTACAAAATCTGAAGATCATTAAAATTCTCTTCTCCAAATTTTTCCTGGAACTTCGTCAGAAAGAAAGTTTTTCGCATTCGGAAATCGTTTTTCAACAGTGGTGAATTTATTTTGATTTCCAATGTTTTCTTATTAAGATTCACCGATTCTATCTCATTAAAAAGAGCATCACTAAGGTATTCGTGCAAGAAATCTTTCACTTCGAAAGCCAAAAGTTTTTCCTCGAAACCATAGATTTTCGCAAATGATTTCACCAATTCCGAAGACTGATATTCTCTTTTCTTTTTCATGATTATATTTCAAATATTTTCGATTCTTCGTTGATGTTTTTTACCAGTTTCTCGGTTCTTTCTTTGCTTGTATCGGTAATGAAAATTTGTCCGAAATGCTCCTGATTTACCAGTTCAATCAATTGGGAAACGCGGGTATCATCCAGTTTATCGAAAATATCGTCGAGCAGCAAAATAGGTGTTTTCCCGGTTAATTCTTTCACCCTGTTCATTTGTGAAAGTTTCAAAGCGATTAAAAATGATTTTTGCTGACCTTGGCTTCCAACTTTTTTGATGGAATTTCCGTTCATTTCAAAAAACAGATCATCCTTGTGGATTCCTTTGGACGTGTAAGTCAGAATTCGGTCTTTTTCCAGGCTTTCCTTTAAAATTTGTCGGAATATTTCATCGGGTTTTTCTGTTTGCAACTCATCAAGAAGATGGGATTGATAAACTACGGTCACCTTTTCGTTTCCTTTGGAAATTATTTCGTAATAACTTTGAATCAAAGGTAGAATAGAGTCCGTAAAATTCCTTCTTTTCTCAAAAATTTTGGTTCCGAATTTAATCAAAGGTTCATTGTAAATTTCCAGACTTTCGATGTCGAAAGAGCGGTTTTTAGCGAAGTTTTTTAGCAAAGCATTTCGCTGTTGAACGGTTTTTTGATATTGAATTAAACTGAAAAGATATTCCGAATCGGTTTGCGAAATCATCGAATCCAAAAACTTTCTGCGACTTTCCCCGGAATCAGAAATCAAATTTGAATCGTAAGGCGAGATAATCACACTTGGCAAAAATCCGATATGATCGGCAATTCTATCGTAGGATTTATCGTTTTTTTTAATGATTTTTTTAGATTCCTTCGGAAGCTGAATTTTTAAAATATTTTCCTTTTCACCATCGAAAATTTCACCCTCAATAGTAAAGAAATCTTCATCCGTTTTAATATTATTCAGATCCGTATTACCTAAGAAACTTTTCGCCACGGAAAGGTAATGCAACGCATCGAGCACATTGGTTTTCCCCGCACCGTTGTTTCCTACAAAGCAATTGATTTGCGACGAAAACTCAAAAGATTTCTCCGGATGATTTTTAAAATTGATTAAATGAAGTTTTTGGATAACCATTCGTCAAAAATACTTCATTAAAATCAGAAATAAAAGTGGCAATCCGGAACATGTTTCCAGACCGAACGAAAAGTAAGCATCCGGCTTTTGAGTTTCAGAAAAATAAATGAAAAGAAAAGTAATGGCACAGGTAAGAAAAAAAGCAATAGCAAAATTGATTTTAAGTGTAAAAATCGTTATCAACAAACTCAAAAAAACCAGAAGATAGGCGAGGAATTTAGTTTTTTCAACACCGATTAAAATAGGAAAGGTAATCACTTGATCGTCTTGCATATCGCGGATGTCAAATGGCAAAACAAGTGCTGTTACAAAGAATAAACTAATAAAAAAAATATCGGGATTAAATTCGGGTACGATAAGCCAGGAATTGATTAAAGCCCAGGTTAGTCCTACATAGAAAACCTTTAGCAGTGGGATTTTCCGGATATAATTTTCTAAAAAAGAGGTGTTGTAAAGCAAGCCTAAAATTACAATTAAAAACCATTTTACAAGCCGAATTTCATTGTGATTCAATAAAATAAGAACCGCTGAAACAACGCCACAACATATATTGAAAACCAAAATTTTCCAAAAGAAACGATGATGTTGATATTTCGTGTACAAATAACCGCTGAAAAAAGTAATGAAAATGAGGATTACCGTTGGCAATCGGAACAAATTTTGCTCAAACATGAAAAACATAGACAAAGCAGTTCCCATCAAAGAAACATAAATCTGGCTGTCGATGATATATTTTTTCAGTAAATTTAGAATCTGCATTTGCGCAAATTTAACCAATAATTCCTTTCGCCATCCTAAAGCTAGTTCAACACCAATTTTTTATGAAAAATCTCACCAAAATCTTCAGTTTTTTTCTTTTGCTGATGTTCTTTGCGCCTCTTTTTGGGCAAAAATATTACGATGATCAGTGGAAAAAAGTAAGCGATAATTACAAATCCGGAAAGTACAAATCCAACCTTCCCATTATTTTAGAAATCCAAAAACAAGCCATGAAAGATGAAAACATCAACCAATTGATCCGCTCGCTGAAAGCGGAATTCAGTATTTCCAACCAAACGTACGATGATGGTGACAATGATGCTACGAGCCGTTTTTTCAAGAAACTTTCAACATTCGGCGAAACACTGAAAGGTGATCAGAAATTGGTTTTTCGGGTTTTATTGGGAGAGTTTTTTTGGGATTATTACCAAAATAATTCTTGGGAAATCAATCAAAGAACGAATTTTGATAACCAAGATTTTGCACAAATCGAAACATGGAGCAAATTGGATTTTAAAAATTTTCTAACTAAAAATTTTTCGATTTTAAATGCAGAAAAAGATCATTTAAAGAACATAAAAACCTCGGATATTAAAGAAATTTTCGAAAATAAAAATGATTTGGAATATTTTCCGACTTTGTTCGATTGGAGTTTTTCTAATGAAATTGAATTTCTAAAAAACGATGATCTTTTCACTCCGAACGAATTAAAGCAAAATCAAGCCAGAATTTTGTCAAATTATGATGAATTGATTTCGAAAAATTCCGGGAATTCAAAACTCTATTTTCAGCATAAAAAACTGAATGATCAATGCGGATTTACGATTTGCAAAAACCAACTTTTGCAGTTACAAAACCTTGCGAAATCCAATATTGATGGGGATTACAAATTAATGATCATTGCGGATATTGTGGATCTTTTAACGGCAGATAAAAAATTCGCAGAAGCGCTGCAATGGATTGAAGGTGGGAAAAAACAATATCCAAAATCGCAGTTTTATAACAATTTGGAAAACAGAAAGAATCAGATTCTAAATCCTACTTTAGCCATAAAATATGAGAAACATACGCAGGCAAATTTGCCAATTCATCTGGTTGCCCAAGCGAAAAATGTTGATCAGTTTTCATTAAATATTTATGAGGTAAAAGATGACGTAACAAATTTCTTGAAATATGTTTCGAATTCTTATGATAAAAATATTTTTTCAGCGATCAAGAAATCGTTGGTAAGAAAGGAGATTTTCAGACTTCCGAACTTGAATGATTTCCAAAATCACCAAACTTCATTAGAAATAAAGCCACTTCCGTCGGGAATTTATTTGGTGGAATATGTTGTAGAAAATGGAATTCAGGACCATTTTTACTTTATTGCAACTTCTTCTAGATTGATTTACGACCAAAAAGATGAGAGAAAATCGATTGAAGATCGACTAAAATTAGTCCATCGGCAAAATGGACAACCGATTTCTAATGAAGGTTTGAGAATCTTCGAATATTCTCGTGGAAAAACCCTCAATACTTATAATATCAATTCCGATAATGCTGCGAATTTCAAATTTCCTCTTTCTAAAGATAAAGAGTATTATCGCTATTTTTTGGTACAACAACCGAAAACCAACGATTACAATTTGATTCAAGCTTATGGAAATCAATACTACGGAGAAAGTAAAATTGAAGACAGAGAACAGGCACAAATTTTCCTTGACAGAGCAATTTACAGACCTGGACAAACCGTTTATTTTAAGGTAATTAATACAAAAATCAATAAAGAAATAGAAAGTGTTTCGGCGGGAATTTCACAAAAAATTACACTTCACGATGCAAACGGTGAGGAAATTTCTTCACAGAATTTCAAAACCAATGAATTTGGTTCATACAATGGAAATTTTATTTTGCCCAACGGGAAACTAAATGGCAGTTTTTCTCTTCAAGTTGAAGGAAATAATATAGATTCCTACAAATCATTCCAAGTTGAAGAATACAAAAGGCCGAAATTTGAGGTTACTTTCGAGCCGGTAAAAGATGAATATAAGTACGGGCAAACCATTGAATTGAAAGGAAAAGCAATGATGTTTTCCGGAGTTCCTTTGAGTAATGCTACCGTAAATTATGAAATAAAAAAACAAAACATCAGATGGAGATACTTCTGGTGGTTTCCTCGTGGAAATGACAATGAAAACTCAATTCTTGGCGAAGTAAAAACCAATGAAAAAGGTGAATTTACCATCAAAGTTGATCTGAAAAAAGATGAAACTTTAGAAGGAATCCAGATTGATAATTATCAAATCAATGCTTCGGTTACAGATATTAACGGAGAAACACAATCTGATCAAACCAATTTAAAAGTGGCTTCGGTTTCGCACTACATCAAAGTTGATGAAGTGAAAGATACCTTTGCCGGTGAAAATTTGAAAATTAAAGTTGAAACCAAAAATTACAACGACCAGAATTTAAAAAAATCATATCAGGTAAAATTGTCGAAACTACAACCGAAAGAAAGAATTTACCGAAGCAATTTTGAGAATGAAATTCAGGATTTACCACAACTTTCGAAGGCAGAATTTATCCAAAAATTCCCACATGATTATTTTGAAAAATCGGAGAAAGAAAATAGAGTAGAAAAAGTAATTTTTGAAAAAAATCAAGAACCGAAAACCGATGCTTCAGAATCAAAAAATCTTGATTCTAGTGTCTTGAATCTTGGCTCTTTATCAGCAGGAAATTACAAACTTGAACTCTTTAATATCGAAGGAAAAGACACCATAAAAACCGAAAAAACTTTTGAGGTTTTCGATAAAAGATTCCTCACCGATTCTCAAAAACCTTTCCTGAAAATCATTCAGCCAAAATTGGAATTTCAACGAAATGAAAAGGCGATCATCTACGCTTATTCTGCAATTCCAAATGCGTTGGTCAACATTTATGTGCAGAACGGAAATGGAAAGACCGAAACCGAACAGAAAACTTTCAAAAATGGAGTTTTACAGTACGAAGTAGCGTTCCCGAAAGACGAAAACATCGATCAGATCAATGTTCAGTTTCAGTTGGTAGCTTTCAACGATGTGCAAACCGAATCGGTGAATCTAAAAATTATCTCTGATAAAAAACCTTTGAGAATTGAAACGGTGACTTTCCGCGATAAACTGCAACCTGGTTCAAAAGAAAAATGGACGGTAAAAATTCTCGGTGAAGATAAAGAGAAAATCAATGCTGAAGTTTTGGCCAGTATGTACGACAAATCTTTGGATCAGTTTGCGGCTAATTCTTATTCGTGGCAACAGTTGTATCAGCGGTATTTTCTGATGAATTCTTACGGAATCAATGAAAATTTGGCGCAGGAATTTTACAACAGACGCGTTCCTTATTTGGAACAGAAAAGTGTGAATTTCCCAAATTTCAATTGGTTTGATGGTGGGATTTATGGAATTCCTTTGATAATGAAACAATTGGAAACCTCTGCAGGCATAATGAATCAAGAAGGTACGAAAACAGCAAATTACGCCGCTCCGCCACCACCACCAAGTAGAGCAGCTAAAGCAGAGGTCGCAATGGATGCTGTAATTGTTACCGCGTTGAGTGGAAAAGCGAGTGGAATTGAAATATCAAAGAGAGAAAATCTTGACAAAATCCCAGTTCGCCAAAATCTCAACGAAACCGCATTTTTCTATCCAAATTTAATGACGGATAAAGAAGGAAATGTCACATTTGAGTTTACTTCTCCAGAAGCTTTAACCCAATGGAAATTGATGTTTCTAGCGCATACCAAAGATGCGAGAGCTGCGGTTTTGGAGAAAGAAGTGGTTACTCAGAAAGAATTTTCGGTAACTCCTAATTATCCTAGATTTTTGCGTGAAGGTGATGAAATGATTTTCAAATCTAAATTGAGCAATTTAACAAATCAACAACTCAACGGTTTTGCGAATTTGCAAATATTAAATGCTTTTACCAACGAAGATATTTCTTCTCAATTTGAATTGAAAGATATTCAAAAATCATTTACATTAAAAGAAAACGGAAGCACAACTGTTCAATGGAATGTAAAAGTTCCAAATGGTGTTTCCTCAATAATTATCAAAAATGTAGCACAAGCAGGCGAATTTTCAGATGGTGAACAAAAAGCAATTGCGGTTCTTCCAAACAGAATGTTAGTGACTGATGCCGTCCCGGTTTTTGTTAAGGAAGGTCAAACCAAAACTTTTGTTTTAGAAAATCTGAAAAATAATTCTTCTAAAACAGCGACTAATGTATCCATTACATTAGAACTCACTACCAATCCAATTTGGGAAGTGATTTTTGCTTTGCCAAGTCTTAAGAATGATAACAATCTTTCTGCCGATGTGGTTTTCAATAAATGGTTTGCCGATGTTTTGGCGTCTGAAATTTTCAAAGCCAATCCGAAAATGAAAACTGTTTTTGATGAATATCAATCTAAAGGTTTATTGAATTCAAATCTCGAGAAAAACCAAGAATTGAAACAGTTGTTATTGGAAGAAACACCTTGGGTTTTGGATGCTAAAAACGAAACCGAACAAATGGCAAAATTAGCAAGATTGTTTGATGCGAATTCCATGCGAAATTCAATCAATGATGATTGGAGCGAACTGAAAAAACTGCAAAATCCTGATGGTGGTTTTTCGTGGTACGCTGGTTACCCAAGTTCATACTACAATTCCTTATATATTTTGAAAAATTTAGGTAGAATTAATGATTGGTTGAAAGGAAATTTAGCAGATTATCAATCTACCGAACAAAAAGAAATGGTTTCTCAGTTGGTGAAATATGTGGACAAGGAAGTAAGCAGATACTTTGAAGTTAAAAAAGAAAATGTTTGGAGTAATTATGTGTTAGATTATTTGGATACTCGTCATTTTTGGGAAAAAGAATATCCGTTGAGAGGTGATGGCAAGAAAATGAAAGATTTAGTTATTTCAAAAGCGAAAACTGCAAAAATTACTGACTTCACTTTCTTTGGTTTACACAGAGCAGCATTACTTTTTGATGCTTTCAATTTAAAAGATATTTCTAAAAAATTGATGACTTATTTGAAAGAAACTTCCGTGCAAAGCGAAACTCAAGGGGTGTATTGGAAACAAAATCTCAATGATTGGGGTTGGTATTCTTCTAAAACCGTAAATCACGCTGGTGCTTTGGAAGCGTTTAATAAATTGACATCTGACCAAAATTTTGTGGAAGAAATGAAAATTTGGCTCATCACCCAAAAAGAAGTTTCAAGTTGGGATACATCACGAAGCACGGCCGAAGTGATTTATACGATTTTGAATTCCGGAAAATCCTGGACTTCCACAGAAAGTGATAAAGCCACGATTGTTTGGGGCGGAAAAGAGCTTACCAATCCAGATACAAAAGCAACGGGTTATGTAAAATCTGCGGTAAATTCAGATAAATTAGGTAAAAATTTGGCAACTGTTACGATTGCAAAACCAGGAGCTGGAATTGTGCAGGGTGGTTTATTCTGGCAATATTATGAGGATCTAGACAAAATTAAATCTTCTGAAAATTATATTTCCATCACCAAAGAATTGTACAAAAAAGTGAAAACCGTAAATGGTGAAGAATTGAAGAAAATTACGGAAAATTCACCTTTAAAAATCGGCGATAAAGTTACGGTAAGAATGATTCTGAACACCGACAGAAATATGGAATTTATTCATCTGAAAGATATGAGAGCGGCAGGTTTTGAACCGGTTGATGTACTTTCTGGCTATCAATGGAAGAATAATTTGGGCTATTATCAAGTCACCAAAGATGCTTCCACTAATTTCTACATAGAATATATGCCGAAAGGAAAATACGTTTTCGAGTATGATTATATTTGCAATGCTGCGGGAACTTTCAGCAATGGGATTACCACCTTGCAGAATTATTACGCGCCGCAAATGAATGCGCATACACAGGGAACGAAAGTTTCTATTTCTGAATAATTGTAAATAAAATCGCCCACAAATTTTTTGTGGGTGATTTTATTTTTTGACAAATGTCAAAGCATTTTTTTTTCATTCTTCGCAACTTTGCATCCGTAAACAAACAATAAAAATGAAAAACTATAAAACATTAATTTTCACAGCAATGATGGGCATTCCTTTGTCCTTCTCTGCGCAAACTGCTCCTTCCTTCCAGGAATTGGTAGACGCAGCGATGACTAAAGATGCGGCCATAGAACAACAAAATTTAGAATCTAAAGCAAACGAATTAGATCAAGAAAAACTTAAAGATATTTTCTTGCCAAAGGTGGAGATTTCTGGTAAAGCTGGATACTTAAACGCTACGGCAAAGGTAGTCTCACCAGAAATTGCGATACCTGCAATTAACCCTCTTTTTCCCGGTGCAGTTTTCCCGGAAGGAACTTTTAACAATAATTTTAATTTGTCAGGTTTTGATGCCGCGGCAAAAATCGAAGCAACAGCGGTTCTTTATTCTGGCGGAAAAGTAAAGTATCTGAAGCAAGCTTTGATTGAAAAAGACAATGCCAATAAAGCATTGCAGGTTAAAAATGAAGACGAAGTGATTACGCAGATTTCTAAAGCGTATGATCAGTTTGCACTTGTAGCAGAGTCAAAAAACGTGTTGGATGAAAGCAAAAAACGTCTGGATGCCAATAAAAAAACAGCTGAAAAAGCTCTTGGTTATGGACTAATCACCCCTTACGATTACAAAAAAATAGAACTTGCCCAAGCTACCTTGGATTCTAAAATGGTAGAATACGAAGGCAAAAAAGAGTTGCTGATTACGCAATTACATCTTTTAACAGGAATTGAAAAGGAGCGAATTGCCCTGATCAACCCGAATCTGGAAAAAATTGAGTATTTGGTAACCGATGAAAGCATCGACAACAGAGCGGAACTGAAAGCTTTGGATTTTGGAATGAAAGCCATTGATGCCAAAATAAAAGCAGAAAAAACGTGGTGGATTCCTAAAGTTCAAGCGATGACGTCGCTTTCCTACATGGGATTTTATAACACCAATATTTCTTCCTCTAAAGCATTAATGCCGGGAACTGGCGCAAAGTTAGATAATGACTTGACTAATCTTAATTTACTGCCCATTTTTCAAGCGGGAATTGGTTTTAAATGGGATGTTTTTGATGGAAATGAAGGAAAACATGAAGTAGAAAAAGCAAAAATTGACAGAGAAATTTTAGAAAGTAAAAAAACTGATGCTGAAAGAAAATTGCAACTTAATTTAGCCAATAATCAAACCAATTATAACATCGCAAATGCCCAGGTTGACTTAAAAGCGACGGCGAAAAAAATTGCTAAAAATGCATTGACACAAGCCGAAAAAGAATTCAGATATGGTTTGATTAAAGCAACCCAATTAATTGAAGCGGAAAATGATTTGGAAGTCGCAGAATTGGACTATCAAACTGCTGTTTTCAACCAAAGAAGGGCAGCGATTGAACTGATGAAGTCTACACAAAATTTAAACGCAGAAAAACTATAAAACGATAAACATTAAACAAATAAAATATATTAATCCGATGAAAAACTATATTGCAATATCTTTATTTTTAGTAACCCTACTTTCTCTGGGAGCTTGTAAAAATGAAACTCCGCAAAAGTTAACCGAAGGTAAAACCAAAAAGGAAATTGTTTCTTTCGCACCTAAAGTTACCGGTAGAATTTTAAAAATTTATGTAGAAGAAGGACAAACTGTAAAAGCAGGAGATACCCTAGCAATGTTAGACGTTCCCGAAGTTACAGCGAAAATTGCTCAAGCAAGGGGAGCAACTGCCGCTGCCGCCGCACAAGCACAGATGGCGAGAAATGGGGCAACTGCAGACCAACTTCGTCAATTAAGAGCCAAACAAAAGGGTTTAGCAGAACAATATCAGTATGCCCAAAAATCCTTTAGAAGAGCCCAAAATATGTATAAAGACAGTTTGCTTTCTCCACAAAATTACGATGAGGCTTTCGCAAAATTACAAGGTGCAAAAGCGCAATACGACGCAGTGAATGCAGAACTCCACGATGTAGAAGTTGGTACAAGATTAGAAAAAATAGAAATGGCGATAGGTCAAGAAAACCAAGCGAGAGGTGTTCTCCAAGAAGCCAATGTTGCCTATTCTGAAAGATATATTATCGCAACCAATGATATGGAAATTGAAACTATTTCTCTAAATGTAGGCGAATTGGCAACTGCAGGTTATGCGTTATTTAACGGCTACATTCCGAACTCTACTTATTTCCGTTTTACCATTCCAGAAAGTAAAATTTCTAAATATCAAAAAGGAATGACCGTCGATATGAAATCTATTTACGGTAATCAGGAGTTTTCGGGAAAAGTAGTTTCCATCAAACAATTGACAAAATATGCAGATATTACCACTGCTTTCCCAGATTATCAACCAGATGATGCGGTTTACGAAATTAAAGTAATTCCTACAGATAGAGCAAAAGTGAATAATATTTTGGTGAATTCTAGCATAACTTTAAAATAATCTTAACTAAAAACCGCAAAAGCTCCAAAAGAAATGTTTGAAAATAAGCAATTCAAAAGTAAAAAAAGTTTTTTTTCTTTTGGAAAACTTTAAAACGGAAAAGCTTTTGTCTCTTTTGTGGTTAAAAAAAATAAAATTTAGAAAAAATGAAACAGTTAAGATACCTTTTAAAAAGAGAGTTTCATTTGTTCTTCACGAACAAAACAATGCTTTCTGTATTTTTTATGGCTCCCATTTTCTACGCGCTTTTGTTAGGTTTTACCTATGAAAAGGGAAAAGTAACGGATATTCCTGTGATTGTGATTAATCATGACCAAACTCCTTTGTCTAACCAAATTGTTGACATGTTAGAGGATAATCAAACACTAAAAGTGCTGAATTATGTAGATGAACCAGCGATTTTGAAAGATGAGGTCATCAAAACGGAAGCAGGAGCAGTAGTGATTATTCCTGAACGTTTCGAAGCCAATATGCTACAAAAGAAATATCCAGAAATTAACGTCTATGTCAATACCTCGAATGTGTTGACAGCTAATTTCGCTTCAAAAGCAATTCAGATTACCTTGGGAACTTTTTCTGCAGGTGCCGAAATGAAAGCTTTGCAGAAAAAAGGGATGAATGCGGACCAAGCAAAAGCCAATATAGAACCCTTTAAAGCGAATTATATTACGCTTTTTAACACCACGAGTAATTACTTAATTTTCATGTGGCCAGCAATGATGGCGGTGGTTTTACAACAGGTAATTCTTTTGGCAATGGCGGTTACGTTTTCAGAAGAATTTAAAAGGGATTCCTTCATTAAAGATTTTGCAGGGAAACACAAATATGCGATTTTGGTAATGGCGATTAAATGTTTACCCGTTTGGATTTTTTCCAATTTAAATATTTTATTCTTTTACTTGTGTAGCTTGTATTTTAAAATTCCAGTTCCAGAAAACGCTATGAATTTCTTCTTGATAACTGCAATTTATGTAGTAGCAGCAACCAATTTAGGCGTTTTGGTAAGTATTTTAGTTCCAGATGCATTGAAGGCCACTCAGATTTTAATGGTAATTGCTTCGCCTGCGTTCATTATCAGTGGGTTTACCTGGCCTACCTATGCAATGCCTGATTTCATTACCTATTTTACCAAAATTATTCCTTTAACCCCATATCTGGAAGCGCTGAAAATAATGGTGGTAGAAAAAGGTTCCGATTATTTAACCCAAAAATATTTCTGGCACTTATTTATTCTAGGTTGGATATACTTCATTTTGGGATGGATTGCACTGAAAATCAAAATTAAAATGCTGTTCAAAGAATATAATCTCTCCGAAGATTACGAAGAGTAATGTTTCGATACATCAATATAGTTTTATTTAATGTTTATGAGAAGGCGTTGCAGTTTAGTGAAGCGCCTTTTTTTGTTTACTTTTGTAAGAAATCCAGTCTTCATGAAACTAATTCAAGAACTTAATAAGCACATTACGGTAGATGCAGAAATAGAGCGTTTTCTAAATGAAGAATGTGAAACAAAAGTCTTTGATAAAGGAGAAATATTGAGCAAGCAGAATCAATACAACCATACTGTTTTCTTTGTTGACGAAGGTTTGCTTAGAATGTTTTACTACGAAAACGGAAAAGATATCACCACCAATTTTTTTTCGGAGGGCAAGATTACGGCCAATATTGATACGCTTTTTAAAAACCAACCGACTCGAAATAACATTGAAACATTAGAAAAATCGGTCATTACCACTTGTAATTTCAACAAATTAGAAGAATTATGTTGGGTTTCGCTTACTGCGGCAAATTTCAGCAGATATATTTTAGGAAATTTAATGATCGAGATGTCACGCAGAATTTCGTCGTTGCAATTTATGACGGCAAAAGAAAAGTACATCCAACTTTTAGAAGAAAATCCTAACATTATTCTCAGAGCTCCACTCGGAATGATTGCTTCATATTTGGGTATTTCCCAAGAAACTTTAAGCCGAATTAGAAGTGATATTTAAATTTAAACGCTGTTTAGATCTTCCCAATTTTATTATATTTTTTTATCCTGTTTTGGCTGAGGTTTTAGAAATTTCATTTAATTTTATATTCCTCTTAAAATAAAATCAATGCAAAATATATTTGATGCAAAAGTTGCGCAAGAATACATCAACAGAATCAATAATTTAACACCAGAAACCCAAAGAAAATGGGGCAAAATGAGCGTTGATCAGGTTTTGGCGCATCTTAATGTGGCCTACGAAACGATTTACGAACCCGAAAAACATCCGAAACCGGGGTTCATTGCTGGTTTACTTCTGAAGAATTTCGTGAAATCGAAAACAGTGAATGAGCTTCCGTATAAGCAAAATCTACCGACAGGACCAATGTTCATCATTAAGGGAAATAAAAACTTTGATGAAGAAAAAAAACGGTTGATTGGTTTTATCCAGAAAACCCAGCAGCTTGGTAAAGAAGCTTTCGACGGTAAAATGTCGCATTCTTTCGGTAAACTTACGGCTCAGGAATGGAATAATATGTTGGCGAAACACCTCAATCATCACTTAGATCAATTTGGCGTTTAAATTTGGCAATCACAAGAAACTAAAATATCCATTTCCATGAAAAATATACTTTTGTTTTTTTTGTTTATAAGTACATTTGCTTCTGCTCAAATGCCGAATATTTCTACGGTTTGGCTGAATAATTCAATGCCATACACAGGAACCATTGGTGATCAAAAAGAAGTGATGAAAATAATGGTGGAAATTTCAGAACAGAACCGAAAAAATGATCAGGAATATTTCATTTCCGGCTATTCTGTCGTGGAAAATACAAATTCAAAATTTGAAGGAAAACTGAAAATAACTAAATACAAAAACGGAAAAAAACGAAGCAGCATTTTCGGTGAATACGAATTTGCCGAAGAACCAAAAGGTAAACATTCCGGAATTCTGAAAGGCAATTTTATTTACACCTTCATGTGGAATGCGAAAACCCAAAAAATCCAACAACAATACATCCAGTTTATCGGCGATTGGGCAAGCTACGATGGAACTTTAACTTATAAAACCAACTGGAAAAACTAATCATCATGATCAGGAAAATAGCCGCTGTTGTGGTCGGAATTTTATTAACAAGTCTCGTGGTGGGGCTTGTTCAGCAATTGGGACATTATCTGTATCCACTTCCGGCAGGAACTGATCCAAACGATCCTGAAGCAATTAAAAAATATGTGGAAAATGCACCATTTTTGGCTGTGTTTTTTGTTATTATTTCTTATGCTGCAGGGGCTTTCACAGCCAGTTTTGTCGCCACAAAAATAGCGAATGATGGAAAGAAAATTTATGCGCTTTTTATCGGAGTTTTATTTCTTTTAACGTCGATTTATATGATGGTGACGATTCCTTCGCCTATTTGGTTTTGGATTCTCGGAATTGCCGTTTGGAGCTTAGTTTTAGCAGGTTGGAAATTAGCATTAAATAAAAATCAATGAATATAGAAATCATCAATTTTGAATCGAAATACCGCGAAGATTTTAGAAAATTAAATGAAGAGTGGTTGCGGAAATATTTTGTTGTCGAAAGTTTCGACCAGCATCAATTAGCCAATCCCGAATCAGAAATTTTAGATAAAGGAGGCCGAATTTTCTTTGCAAAAGCCGGCGATCAAATCGTGGGAACAGCTTCTTTGCTGAAAGAACACGACAGCTACGAATTGGCAAAAATGGCGGTAACAGAAACTTTCAAAGGACACGGAATCGGAAATCTTTTGATGAAACATTGCATCGAAGAAGCCCAAAAACTAGGAAGCGAAAAAGTTATTTTACTTTCCAACAGAAGTTTAGTTCCGGCAATCGAAATGTACAAAAAGTTTGGATTTACCGAGGTTACCGTTGATGAAAATACACCTTATGAAAGATGCAATATCAAAATGGAACTTCTTTTTCCGAAAAATTAACCCAAAAAATCAACCTTAAAAACTTATATCATGGCTCAGGTAAATGCGTACTTAACCTTCAATGGAAACTGCGAAGAAGCTTTCAATTTTTACAAATCCGTATTCGGCGGAGAATTTCCTTATATGGGGCGTTTCGGAGATATGCCGCCCGCGGATGGTTAAGACATTCCGGAAGCCGACAAAAACAAAATCATGCACGTAACACTTCCTATTTCTCAGGAAACCGTGCTTATGGGCAGCGATACCGCCGGCGAATGGGCTTCCCAATTCAATGCGGGCAACAACATTTCCCTCTCCATCAACACCGATTCCAGGGAAGAAGCCGACCGACTTTTCAGCGGACTTTCCGAAGGTGGAGTAGTCACCATGCCTCTTGCTGAAACCTTTTGGGGCGCTTATTTCGGGATGTGGACCGACAAATTTGGCATCAATTGGATGGTGAATTACGACGATCAGGCAAAGCAACAGCACTGATTTTTTTAGGAGCAAGAAAACCCGTTGCTCTTCCGAAAATCCGTCCCGCTTTCCGCACTCGCTTTTTCGGCGGCGGCGAAGCCGCCGCCGAAAAGAGCTCAAACAATCGCTCCAATCGGGGCTATAACACCATTCAGGTGTTTTATCATAGATTTCAAAAATCAACACCGAATTTAAAAAATAGAAACACTTTCAACTGAAAGGGTTTCTATTTTTAGGCCTCTAATTATTAGCAAATCATTAAATATTTACGTTTTCCAAAATCACCGCATAGCCTTGACCGACGCCAACACACATCGTTGCCAATGCATATTTTTTGCCGGTTTTATGCAGTTCCAACGCTGCGGAATAGGTTATTCGTGATCCGCTCATCCCCAGTGGATGTCCCAATGCAATAGCGCCACCGTTTACATTCACTCTTGGATCGTCATTCGCAATTCCGAGTTCTTTCAAGCACGCTATACTTTGTGCGGCAAATGCTTCATTAAGTTCAATGATATCAATTTGATCCAATGTTAAGCCTGCTCTTTTTAAAGCTAATTTTGTTGCGTCAACCGGACCAATTCCCATAATTCTCGGTTCTACACCTACTACAGCAGAACAAACAATTTTTGCCAACGGTTTTAAACCATAATTTTTCACCGCATCCCCCGAAGCGATGATCATTGCAGCAGCTCCGTCGTTCAGTCCGGAAGCATTTCCTGCCGTTACCGTTCCATTTTCTTTCACGAATGCAGGTTTAAGTTTTCCTAAAATTTCCAAGCTACTGTTCGGTTTGATGAACTCATCTTTGTTTACGACAATCGGGTCGCCTTTTCTTTGTGGAATCACGATGTCGGAAATTTCCTCCGCCAATCTCCCGGATTCCTGTGCCTTTGTGGCTTTCATTTGAGAATTCAAGGCAAATTCATCTTGTTCCTTTCTCGTGATTTTATACATTTCAGCGAGGTTTTCAGCGGTTTTTCCCATCGCTTCTACGCCGTATGTTTTTTCCATTTCCGGATTTATAAAACGCCAACCGAAGCTGGAATCGTACATTTTCTGATCGGTTGCGAACCCGCTCTCCGCCTTAGAAATCACAAACGGACCTCTGGACATTCCTTCCACGCCTCCTGCGATGAAGAGATCGCCTTCACCGGATTTTATCGCCCGCATCGCCTGTGCAACCGCACTCATCCCTGAAGCACAAAGTCGGTTCACCGTTTCTCCCGGGACACTTTCCGGCAGTCCGGCCAAAAGCAGAGCCATTCTTGCGATATTTCGGTTGTCTTCCCCTGCTTGGTTGGCGCATCCTATGATTACATCATCTATTCTGTCCAAAGGCAATTCCGGATTTTTTGCGATAAGATTTTTGATGACGGAAGCTATTAAATCGTCAGTTCTCACGGCGGCGAGGCTACCTTTAAAGTTTCCGATTGCGCTGCGAGTGCCGTCTATAATATATGCTTCTTTACTCATAAGTTTATTTTTTTATGGGTAAAAAGATACGCTTTTTATTTATTTTTTGATAAACGTCCTCCTGTTTTTGCGGAATTTCAGTATTACCATTTTCCGATTTGCTTTTGGAAAAACTTAATGAAGGACAAAGAAATGATTGTAACCCAATATCAATGAAGCGGCCGATCGCTGAACCAGGAACCAAGCATTCTAAAGGTTTAATACTACCATCTTCGGACTTTTCAATCAATAAAAATTGTTGAAAACTGAAAATGTAGGAATAGGGAAATTATTTACCTTCAAAAGATATTTGATTTTAATGAACAAATTCGAGCAAAGGAATAATGAATCGATCAAAAACCTCGATATGTGGCGAATGTCCCACGTTTTCAAGTTCTACCAATTTTGAATTTCTGATTTTCTTTTGGGTTTCTTTACCTAAATTTTGGTAAAGTCCCATCAATGGTTGTAATTCTGTCGGTGCATTTGCCTTTCCAATTGCTGTTCTGTCGCGTGTTCCTATGATAATTAGAGTGGGAGCGGTTATGTTTTCAAAGTCGTAAACCACGGGTTGTGTATACACCATATCGGTCGTAAGTGCTGCATTCCAAGCGGTTTTCGCGAAATCCGGATGAATCGTCCACCCTGCGAGCAAATTCAACCATTTGTCATATTCAGGTTTCCATTTTCCGTCGTAATAAAACTTTAACTGATAATCTTTATAGGACTGATAGGTATTTTTCAGTTCGGAAGCGTAGAGTTTGTCGATGTTTTGGTAAGGTGAAAATTTCCGGTAATCTTCCAGACCTATTGGGTTTTCCAAAATCAGCTTTTCGATGCTGTCGGGATACATCACGGCCATTTTCGTGGCGAGCATTCCACCCATCGAATGTCCTAAAAGAATGAACTTTTCTATTTTTAAATCATCCAGAATAGTTTTTGTATTCTCTGCCAATTGCTGAAAACTGAACTGATACTGCTGGGGTTTTGATGATTTTCCGAAACCGATCTGATCCGGCATAATCACCCTGAAACCTTCTTTTAAAAGTACTTTTGCAGTTTGCTCGAAATAGTATCCGTTAAAATTTTTGCCATGAAGCAAAACGATGGTTTTACCGTTCGGTTTAGCAGGTTTGGCATCCATTAAAGCCATTTTCAAATCCTGTCCCTGTGTTTTCATTATTTTAAAAGCAACCGGAAAAGGATATTGCACTGTAGATAGCTCTGCATCCAAAGCCTCAAATTTTGGCTGAATTTGTGCATTGAAAAATGTGGTGGAAATCAAGAAAATGGAAAAAAAAATGGATGCTAGTTTCATTTCGACAATGTTTTTTACAAAATTACAAAATTAAAAAGAGTCGCGAACGCCCCTTTATTTTATCAGTCTGTTAATAGGATTTCCACCACTGGTCATAGTTTTCATAATCATTCAGATAATCTGTCTTTTCACCAATTTTCGGGGTGAGGATTCTCTTATTTTCGGTATTAAGTTCCATTATTTTTTCAAGCGGTTCCTTCCATGGATGTATTGCCAGAGCGAATTTCGAATTGTGGACCGGAATCATTCTTTTGGCATTGAGATCCTCCATCGCCTTGATGTTTTCTCCGGGCATCATGTGGATGTATCGCCAATCTTTGTTGTATTGTCCGTTTTCAAGAATTGCCAGATCGAAACTTCCGTATTTCTCACCAATTTTTTTAAAATGATCATCGTAGCCGCTGTCGCCACCGATGTAAATTCGCTGCTTGGGTGTTTCAAAAACAAAACTTGCCCAAATCGCCTGATCCCGTTTCAGCCCTCGACCGGAAAAATGACGTGCCGGTTCAGCGGTGACTTTAAATCCGTCGCCTAAATCTGAACTTTCAAACCAGTCGAGTTCTACAATGTTTTTCGGATTGTAACCCCAATATTCAAGATGTTCTGCAGTCCCGAGTCCAGTGATTATTTTTTTGGTTTTCGGGAAAAGTTTAAGTACAGTTTTATAATCCAGATGATCCCAATGGTCGTGAGTGATAATCAAATAATCCAATTCCGGAAAGTCATTTGCGGTATAAAGGTCTGTTCCTTCGAAAGCCTTTGTGGTAAAAGATAAGGGTGACGCATTACCGCTGAAAACGGGATCCACGAGGATTTTTTTACCGTCAATTTGTAGGAAATAGGACGAGTGCCCCATCCAGATGAATGCATTTTCGTTGGGATCCAAAGATTTCAAATCTGTTTTCTTAAATTTAAAAGGTTGTTGCGGAATTTTATTGGGAGATTTCCCGAAAAGAAAGCGGAACATTACTTCCGGCATCGAGGTATCTTCTGCCAATTGCGGAGTAGAATTTAGGTTGTCGAACCGTCCGTTTTTGTAATGAGGAGATTTTAAAATTCTTTCCAGTCGTTCACCGGAAGGCGCTTTCCCGAATTGGGGATGACGGAGAAAAACAAAAGTGGACAACGCCACAATTCCAATGAAAATAAGAAATAGAATCATGATTTTTTTTAATAAATGCATTTTTATAATTTTTTCTGCACTTTAGAATAGACGGGGGAATTGTAAATTTTACTTTAAAATTGTAATCAAATGTAAAATTAAAATCAGAAATGAGCTAGATCACCTAAATATTTTTTATTCTAATTCCATAATTTCAGTAACCTCCATTCAATCAAAATTCAATGTTATCCGTGAAAAAGTAACTGTGGCGGGAAATGTAGTTATCGCCTGTATTTTACCGATAGAGCTCAGATGAAAATATGGTATTTTGATATTTTCTATTTTGACCTCGGAACTCACAAGAAATTCAATTTTTTTTGGCCGGGCATTGATAAAAAATACCATAACCACGGAGAAATTCTTGTAGCTTTTCCGAATGAAAACTGAAATATATATATTCTTATCCGGAATATTCTTAAGAAAAATCAATCCTAAAATTGGAATTAGAAAAAGATGGCGAGTAAACGATTGTTACCGAGACCCACAAAAGGTTGGAGAGCTTTGTTCATTTAGGTGAAGACTTTTATAAACAATGTTTCCAGTAAAGTTGGAGCGAAATTCTAAGAGAAATTATCAAAGAATTTGCTGAAAATTAATTTTTAGGTTTGTTAAAATTAAACCGCTTTTTTATATGCTGTTCTATTTTTCTCGCAGGCTTTTTTTTGTGAAGTCTTTATCGAATTGATAGTTTGAATTTTCCTTAGATGCAAATTTTATTTAAAGAAATTTTACCTTAATTTTACCAAAATTCTCTACTTCATGTATCTAATTTTCGACACAGAAACTACCGGTTTACCGAAAAATTTCAATGCACCATTAACCGATTCCGACAATTGGCCCAGAATGGTACAAATTGCGTGGCAACTGCATGCGCAAGATGGAACTTTAATTGAAAATCAGGATTATATCATCAAACCTGAAGGGTATGACATTCCTTTTAATGCTACTAGAATTCACGGAATTTCAACCAAAATGGCGAATGAAGAAGGTAGAGAATTAGCTGAAGTTTTGGAAGAATTTAAAGAAGTTCTTCAAAAAGCAAAAGTAGTTGCCGGTCACAATATCGATTTCGATTACAACATCGTCGGTGCCGAATTTTATCGTAAAGACATGGAGAATGTTTTGGAGAAAATTCCTTCAGCAGATACCATGGAACTCGGTACGGAATTTTGTCAGTTGGGCGGTGGAAAAAACGGCAGATACAAATCTCCAAAGTTGGTAGAATTATACGAAAAATTATACGGTGAGCAATTTGATGAAGCGCACAATGCTGCGGCAGACGTGAATGCAACCGCGCAAGTTTTTTTCGAAATGATGCGAAAAGATTTAATTCCGGCAGAAAAACTTCTTCTTTCTGATCAGGATTTGCAGGAATTTATCAAAAAACACCCGAATCCCTTTCCGCCTTTTGGGATTGTTATTCGTCGACAAGTTGCCGACTCTAAAAAGAAGAAAAAAGTAGATTTCGGATCCACCGATGAAATTGAAATTGGACATTATTTTAATTTTCATAATCATAGTATTTATTCATCGTTGCAGGCTTCTTCCAATATTTCCGACTTGGTTAATAAAGCGATTCGAAATGATTTTGCCGCCGCAGGTTTGGTGGATTTGGGAAACATGATGGGTGCTTTTAAATTCGTTTCGGAAGTAGAAAAAGCCAATGGAAATATCAAAAAAGTATACCAGGAATATCTCGATAAAAAACAAAAGGCGGATGAAGAAGGGCGAGAATTTAACGAAGCTGAGCCTAGGAAAACGCCTTTAATTCCAATTATCGGTTGCGAATTTTATATCTCTGATCGGCCAGAGCAAAAACAGTTCACCAAAGATGATCCCGATCGAAGAACGAATGTAGTATTGCTGGCAAAAAACTTCAACGGTTACAAAAATCTGGCAAAACTTTCGAGTTTAGGCTATGTTAATGGCTTCTATTTCGGAGTACCGAGGATTTCCAGAAAAATGATTGCCGAGTATAAAGACGATTTAATTGCTTTCACAGCGGGAACTTCAGGAGATATTCCCAGTACAATTTTGGAATTTGGTGAGCAAAAAGGTGAAGAAATTTTTAAATGGTGGAAAGATACTTTTGGCGAAGATTTTTATGTGCAGTTGCAAAACCACCAGGTAGAAGAAGAAGAGCATTTAAACGAAGTTCTCTTGGAATTTGCCGAAAAATATGAAGTGAAAATTCTTGCTCAAAACGAAACTTTCTACACCGAAAAATCCGATGCCAATATCCAAGATATTTTATATTGTATCAAAGACGGTGAAAAGTTATCTTCCCCTGTAGGAAAGGGTTTCGGTAAGAGAAGAGGTTTGCCGAGCAGCGAATATTACATTAAAGATACCGATGATCTTCGGCAGGCTTTCATCCAGTTCCCCGATGCATTTGAGGCGTACACAGAATTGCTGGCCAAATTTGAACCTTATACTTTGAAAAGAGATGTTCTACTCCCGGAGTTTGATATTCCTGAAGAATTTTTAAGTGAGGAAGACAAAATTGATGGCGGCAAACGGGGCGAAAATGCTTATTTAAGACATTTAACTTACGAAGGAGCCAAGAAAAAATATAAAGAAATTACTGATGAGATAAGAGACCGCTTAGATTTCGAACTTGAAGTTATTGCAAAAACCGGATACCCTGGATATTTCCTTATCGTGCAGGATTTCTGTAACGAAGCTCGGAAAATGGGTGTTTGGGTAGGTCCAGGACGTGGTTCCGCAGCGGGATCTGCAGTAGCATACTGCACCGGAATCACCAATGTGGATCCTATTAAATATGATTTGCTATTTGAGCGTTTTCTTAATCCGGAAAGGATTTCCATGCCCGATATCGATATCGATTTCGATGATGAAGGTCGAGATAAAATCATCAAATGGGTGGTTGAAAAATATGGTAAATCCAATGTGGCGCAAATCATAACTTATTCTATTTTAGGTGGTAAATCTGCCATAAAAGATGCCGGAAGGGTTCTGGATGTTTCGATTCCGGAGACCAATAATATTGCGAAATTAGTCCCTTCGACTCCCGGGATGAATATTGCAAAAGCATTTTCGAAATTCGACAAATTAAGTCCAGAGGATAAGGTGCTTGCACAGGAAATGAAGGATATTCTCGAAAATCCCAATGATGAACGATTTCAAGTTCTTTCTGCAGCGCAAAGAATGGAAGGTTGCATTAGAAATACCGGAATTCACGCTTGCGGCGTAATTATCACACCCGAAGATATTTCCAATTTGGTTCCTATTACTATTGCAGCAAAGGATCCTGATATTTTGGTTTCTCAGTTCGATAACTCGGTGGCGGAAAGTGCAGGTTTGCTGAAGATGGACTTTTTGGGGTTGCGAACACTTACAATTATCAAGCATGCCATTAAACTGATCAAACAGAGACATCAAATTGATATCGACCCCGATTTAATTCCTTTGGATGACCTTAAAACATTTCAGCTCTTCCAAGAAGGTAGAACCGTAGGGATTTTCCAATATGAAAGTCCGGGGATGCAAAAATACATGCGCGAATTGAAGCCAACAAAGTTTGCGGATTTAATTGCCATGAACGCACTGTATCGTCCGGGTCCGATTAAGTATATTCCAAACTTCATCAACCGGAAAAACGGAATTGAAGAAACGGTTTATGATTTAGATGAAACCAAAGAATACCTTGAGGAAACCTATGGAATTACCGTTTATCAGGAACAGGTGATGCTTTTGTCTCAAAAATTGGCCAATTTTACCAAAGGTGAAGCCGATACATTGCGAAAAGCGATGGGTAAAAAGCAAAAGGACGTTCTAGATAAAATGTACCCAAAATTTATCGAAGGTGGCGAAAAAAACAACCTCGATGTCGATAAACTCAATAAAATTTGGAAAGACTGGGAAGCTTTTGCAGAATATGCTTTCAACAAATCGCACTCGACTTGTTATGCGCTGATCGCCTATCATACCGCTTATCTTAAAGCCAACTATCCGGCAGAATATATGGCCAGTGTAATGACCAATAACTTGAATAATACCAAGCAAATCACCATGTTCATGGAGGATTGCAAAGGGATAGGAGTCGATGTTTTGGGTCCGTCGGTGAATGAATCGCAATACGAATTTGCGGTGAACGACAAAGGCCAAATTCGTTTCGGTTTGGGTGCGATCAAAGGAATCGGTGAAGGACCGAGTGAAGCGATTGTACAGGCTAGAGCTTCAGGAAGATTTACCAATATTTATGATTTTTTCGAGAAAGTTCCTTCATCACAAATCAACAAAAGGGTAGTGGAAAGTTTGGTGATTGCCGGAGCTTTTGACGAGGTGGATCGCTATCATCGCGCGCAATATTTCGATATTGATATTTCTGGAAAAACCAATGTGGAAAGACTTTTGAAATATGGACAAAGTTTTCAAGACAGCAAAAATGAAATCGAAAACTCTTTGTTTGCAGATTTCGCTGAAGAAGTGAAAATTGAACCACCAAAAATCAACCCAGCTCCCGAATGGCAAAATATGCACATGCTAAACAAAGAAAAGGAAATTATTGGGTTTTACCTTTCTGCACACCCTTTGGATGAATATAAATATCAGTTCAAATTCATACAGGGCGCACTCAGCAAAAAAGAAATTCTGGAATCTAAAAAAGACGACATTATTGAACTCGAAAAAGTGATTGCGCCAATCGATATCGCTGATGTTGCCGACGAAGATGATGGTCTGTTAGATTTGGAGATTGATATTTTGGAAGGTGAAGAAGAAATGTTGATGGAAGATGCACCTAAAAAAGCCGAACCAAAAGGTAGTTTCAACTTTTTAAATTTAGATGAAGTAGATGCTTTTAAAGACACCGTTGCCAATCAGCAACCCGATCTTTTCAATAATGATAAGCTCAACTGGAAAGAAAAACAGGCCATGAAAAACAATACACCGGAATACATGGTCGCAGGTTTGGTTACCGAATATGTTGTGAAAGACGGGAAAAACAGTGGCCAAAAGATCGCCTTTATCACTTTGGAAGATTACAGCGGCAGTTACAGCTTCCGGCTGGGAGATCGCGATTATATGAGACTACGCGACCGAATTGATGTGCAGCGTTTTGTGATTTTCAAAATAAAATTTGCGGTGTTAAACGATGGCAGAGTTTTCGTCAACGTGAGTGAAGTGATCGATTTGAAAGATGCCTTTGAAAAATTTGCTAAGAAAATGACCATCGTCATCGATATCAATGATTTAAGAAGAGAAGATATTACATTCTTCAAAGAAAATTTCTTAGAAAATGAAGGTGAACAAAAACTCAACTTCCTGGTGAATAACCCTGAAGATCATTCCAATATTGAGCTGATGGCGATGCGTTCGCAAGTTAATATCAATGGTGAATTGCTCGAAGTGATTCACAAACTACATAAATATGAGGTGTTCTTAAACTAGAAATAAAACAAGAAAATTGATTAAAGTCCGAAATTCTTAATTACCTCGCTTTCACTAAGTACGTTAAAAGGGAAAGAAATTGGTCAGGGAGCGGCTTTCACAGGAATGATGCGCCAGTTGGGAGGTTCATTTGGGATTGCAGCAATTACCACTTTTATTTCCAACCAAACTTCTATCCATCGCGATAATATTGCGCAACACTTAGATGCCAACAGTTTTGATGTGCAGCAAAGAGTGGCCGCATTGAAAGCAAGTTTTATGGCAAAAGGTTTTTCACCCGACGTCGCCTTGCAATCCGCATATAAACTGCTCGATCTTAGTGTACTGAAACAAGCATCAGTGCTGTCTTATATGGATGTTTTTCTATATTTGGGACTGCTGTTTTTGGTTTGTATTCCTTTTGTTTTATTCGTGAAGGAAAGAAAGGGAAGGGAACCAATCGATCTTGGCGATGCGATGCATTAATCCTTAAATAGTTTTTTAATAGTTAGTTTTTATTAAAAACGATTTTAGAATCTCATTTAAAATCGTTTTTTTTTAGTTAAAATTTATAAAAGTCTTTTTTACCAGCGTTTTCTTCTTACATAAATGAAAGTGAGCAACGCAATGAAAGCCATCACTCCAAGGGTAATAAAATAACCAAGCGGTTGACGAAGTTCCGGCATATTTTCGAAATTCATTCCATAAATTCCCGCAATAAAAGTAATCGGGAAAAAATACATCGAGTAAATAGCAAGCACTTTCATTACCTGGTTGGCTTTCTGATCACTCAATGCCAGAAACATCGAAATCAAGTTGATGACCTGTGAATTGAGATGTTCGAAATCAGCGATCACATCCTTGTGCTTGTCCTGCAAGTCGGTAACTTGGGTATCCACGAGATTCAGGGTTTTGAATTTATCAACCCAATCGGCGGAAATATTCAGAATTCGGGTATTCAGTCCCGATTTTCTTTTCAGTTTATACAATCGGCGAATTTGGTTTGGGCTGTTCGTATTTTTCAGGAAGATTTCATTCTCGATATTATCCATCGTTTCCATCAGGTTTTGCGACTCGTCGTCGAAGGATTTCATTACTTTCAAAGCAAGATTTAAAGCGATTTTTTCCGAGGTAACTTCTTTATTTTCAGGAAGCAGAATTTCCTTTTTAAATTCATAAATACTTCGATTCTTCATCCGGTGAATGGTAATGATAATATTTCCAATCAGAAAAACTCCCAGTTTAGTAGAGATATCGCTGATGGTATTCAGGTGAGACCTTTCCAATTCAGTATTCTCGCGCATCAGAAAAAATTTCACATGATCATCCTGCTCAAATTTTGGGAGGTGATTGGGATCTATCGTGTCTTCCAAAAGTAGTTGATTGATTTTATATCTTTCATGTAAGAAAAGCAAATCTTCCGGAGTCGGAGCTTCCACATCAATCCATTCGCAATGGTCGTTTCGGTAAATTATTTCTATTGGCATTCAACAAATTTAACAATATTTTTAATGTAAAAATTAAAGCTTTATTTGATATTTTAAATAAAATTTATCTTTGCCAAAATTAAAAGTATTTCATGACTAAAAGTATTATCAAAGGAATTGGGCATTATGTTCCCGAAAACATAGTGACCAATGATAATTTGTCCAAACTGATGAACACCAATGATGAGTGGATCACCGAAAGAACCGGCATTAAAGAAAGACATCACCGAAAAAACCGAAACGATTCCGAAGAAACTACCGCATTTCTAGCCTTTAAAGCATCGCAAAAAGCCCTGAAAATGCCCGGTTTATCTGCGAAAGACATCGATTATATAGTATTTGCGACCCTTTCACCTGATTATTATTTCCCAGGATGTGGCGTTTTGCTTCAAGAAATGCTCGGTTGCGATACCATCGGAGCGTTGGATGTAAGAAATCAATGTTCCGGATTTGTATATGCGATGAGCGTCGCTAATGCTTTCATTAAATCTAAAATGTACAAAAATATCTTGGTCGTAGGCGCAGAAGTTCATTCTTTCGGGTTGGATTTTTCGGATGCAGGTCGTGGTGTATCTGTAATTTTTGGCGATGGAGCAGGAGCAGTGATTTTGTCCGCTTCTGAAGATGAAAATGCAGGGGATATTTTGAGTACCAACATGCATTCCGAAGGGAAATATGCAGATGAATTGTGTACTAAATTTCCGGGTTCAAAGTATGGATGGAGCGACAGAATGCGTTTGGAACCTGAAAACGTAACTGATGCTGAAATTTATCCGGTGATGAATGGAAATTTCGTATTCAAACATGCGGTAACCCGATTCCCGGAAACGATGTTGGAAGCATTGAATGCTGCCGGAAAAACAGTTGAAGATTTGGATATGTTTATTCCGCACCAGGCGAATTTGAGAATTGCTCAGTTTGTACAGCAAAAAATGGGACTTCCGGAAGATAAAGTCTTCAATAATATTCAGAAATACGGAAATACCACAGCTGCATCAATCCCAATTGCATTGAGCGAAGCCATCGAACAAGGGAAAGTAAATAGAGGCGATTTAGTACTACTTTCCGCCTTTGGAAGTGGATTTACTTGGGGTTCGGTATTGTTTGAATTTTAATTAAATTGGATCAAATAAAACCACTTTCAGAAAATGAAAGTGGTTTTTTTCTGTATAGTAGCCTACTGAATTTCTGCTAATCGAAAATTTCAAAATTTAATCCGTCGAAACTCGCAAAAACCATGGTAGGATAAGAATCTTGGTGGAAAAAATTCCCGGATTGATCGATCGCGATGGCTCCTGCAAATCCGTCGATTTCTTTTAATTCTCGGAAGGTTTTTTCAAAAGCTTTTTCAAGGGGCATTCCATCCGAAACCCGTGTCACAATTTTCGCTGCGGTAGCATTGCTCACGATGTCTTCGCCAACGCCGGTGCAGCTCACCGCGCAATGCTGATTGGCATAATTCCCGGCAACGGTCGCTGAATCGGAGATTCTCCCAACGATTTCAAAACCTTTTCCTCCGGTAGAGGTTGCCGCAGCCAATTTTCCGTTGTTGTCAAGGGCAACACAACCTACGGTTCCTTTTCCGCCATTTTTCAGTTTGGCTTCGTACTCTTTTCTGCGTTGAGGAATTTCGGTAGAAAAATCTTCAAAACCATGCTCCAGTGCGTATTTTTTAGCACCTTCACCTCCTAAAACACGATCTTGTTCTTTCATTAGAACCTGTGCAACTTTAATCGGATTTTTTACGTTTTCTATATTGATCACTCCCGAAAATTTCTGGGTTTCTCCGTTCATCAATGAAGCACTCATCCGAATTTTTCCGTCACTTTGGATTTGTGAACCAATTCCGGCATTGAACAACGGATCATCTTCCAACAAAGAAACTGTGTAAACCACCGTTTCTTCAGCAGAATGATTTTGTAGGAATTCAAATCCTTTCTTTGCAATTTCTTGTAGGGAATTTTGTTTGGCCACTTTCACCTCATGGCTTTGGTCGCTTTCGGAAAAAAATCCCCCATGGATGATAATTTTCATCTTGTGTTTTTGGTTTAAACGTGTGGAATAGGGTTGTACTGCGAATTCACGATGGTAAGCTCTTTTGATTTCAGATCATAAATATCGTTTTGTGACATTACGTGTACGATTAAATTATCAATAGAAATCGGCTGACCAAGACTGACATTGGTAAGGTTGGTGTCTTTGATGAATCTGCCATCCACCAAAATTACTAATCCTGAACCAATCGCGGTCATGGTATCGCCATGAATGAAAAGTCCGGTGTCTTCACCAAGACCGATGCCCAAAGTTCTAGGATTGTTCACGACCGCCTGGAACAATCTTCCGATTCGTCCGCGTTGTACAAAATGGGTGTCTACAATTACATTTTCGATGAAACCTAAACCTTGGGTGGTTTTTATTTCGCCTTTAAGCAAAGCTTCAGAACTGGAACCCTGGTAAATCATGTTTTCCGATGCAGCTGCTGCACCCGCGGAAGTTCCTGCATAAATGAAATCCTGTTCCTGATATTTTAAAAGAATCGCATCGTGGAAGCGGGTTCCGCCCAAAATCGAAGTCAATCTTAGTTGATCACCACCTGTGAACAAAACGACATCCGCCGCATTGATTCTGGCTACGATGGCGTCACTGTTAGCTTGTTCGCGATTTTGAATTTCTAATATATTTACATTTTTTGAACCTAAAAATTCAAAAGCTTTTTTGTATTCCGGACCTACAATCTGAGGGATTTGTGAGGCGGTGGTAATGATTTCGATGATTGAATTTTCTTTCAGGCGCGACTCTTCGATTATTTTTCTTAGAATTCCACGCTCAAAGAAATTGAGATTTTGCTCTACATTTTGATCGAAATCGGTTTCTGAAAAACTGCCTTTATTCACAGCACCACCGATAATTACTAATTTTCCTACTGCTTTCATAGTTTGCAAATTTAGAAAAATTATGTAACATAAGCCGGCAAGTGTTAACTGAAAATTAACGAATTAGCTGAAGTTTTGCTGCATAATCTACTTGGTAATAAAATAATAAAGAAATTTATTCTGGTACTCACGATCGCGCTAGCTCCAATATAAGTCCAATATAAGTCCATTATAAGTCCAATAAGTTATTAGAGAAACAATGGAGAAATAATGAATTTATATTGCTGCAACTTCGAATGTTAGTTTTTTCTTATTTATCTCAATGTTATTTTGTGTTCGAATATGCACGAAAAAAGCCCCAAAACATCTTGGGGCTTTTGTATTTCGTTGTCTGCGCTGTTTAGGCTTCTTACGTTCTATATCTTCGGAGGATTATCCTTTTGCTCCTCTTTCGATACGTTTTCTTTCGTTTTCGGAAAGGATTTTCTTACGCATACGGATGAAGTTTGGAGTTACCTCAATCGCTTCGTCCCCTTGGATATATTCCATGCATTCTTCTAATGAGAAAAGCGTTTTCGGAGCGATGTTTCCATCTTTGTCCTTTCCGGAAGCACGCATGTTGTTCAGCTGTTTTGCTTCAACAATGTTTACTACCAAATCTCCTGGTTTGTTTTGTTCACCTACGATCATTCCTTCATAGATTTCCTCGCCCGGATCCACAAAGAATTTACCTCTGTCCTGCAATTTAGCAATAGAATATTCAGTAGCAGGACCTTGGCTTTTACTTACCAAAACACCCACCAATCTTCCCGGAATAGCTCCTTTGAAAGGTTTGTAATCTACAAAACGGTGTGCCATAATAGCTTCTCCGGCAGTAGCAGTAAGCATTTGAGAACGCAATCCGATCAATCCTCTGGAAGGAATTTCGAATTCCATGTGTTGCATTTCGCCTTTGGTTTCCATAATGTGAAGGTCACCTTTTCTTTGAGTTGCCAAATCGATTACTCTGGAAGCATATTCTTCCGGTACATCAACAACCATTGATTCGTACGGTTCACATTTTACTCCGTCGATTTCTCTTAAGATAACTTGTGGTTGGCCGATGGTCATTTCATAACCTTCTCTTCTCATGGTTTCAATTAAAACCGAAAGGTGAAGGATACCACGACCGAAAACTAGGAAAGTATTCGCATCTTCGGTAGGTTCTACTCTTAACGCAAGGTTTTTCTCTAATTCTTTGGTTAATCTTTCTTTGAGGTGGTTTGAGGTTACATATTTACCATCTTTCCCGAAGAAAGGGGAGTTGTTGATGGAGAATGTCATATTCAAAGTAGGTTCGTCGATCGCTGTTCTTGGCAATGGATCTGGATTTTCTAAATCTACAAATGAATCCCCGATTTGAAACTTGTCGAAACCTACGATAGCGCAGATGTCGCCGGCCTGAACTTCCTGAACTTTCTTCTTACCAAGCCCTTCAAAAACGTATAATTCTTTTACTTTTCCTTTGATGATGTTGCCGTCTTCCTGTGCCAAACCAATCCATTCTGATTCTTTCACAGAACCTTGGGTAATTTTTCCGATTGCAATTCTTCCTAAGAAAGAAGAGAAATCTAAAGAAGTAATCTGCATTCTTAGTGGTCCTTCTTTCGCATCAGGAGCAGGTACATGTTCTAAGATTCCATCTAATAAAGGGAAAATGTTATCGGTTTCTTCTAATGAAGTGTTGAACCAACCTTGTTTAGATGATCCATAGAACGTTGGAAAATCCAATTGCTCTTCAGTAGCATCCAAATTAAAGAAAAGATCGAAAACCTGATCATGAACTTCATCCGGACGACAGTTTGGTTTATCAACTTTATTGATCACTACTACGGGTCTTAAACCTAATTCCAAAGCTTTCTGCAATACAAAACGGGTTTGTGGCATTGGTCCTTCAAAGGCATCAACTAAAAGCAAAACCCCATCGGCCATTGTCAAAACTCTTTCTACCTCACCACCGAAATCGGCGTGACCAGGGGTATCGATTACATTGATTTTTGTGTCTTTGTATGTTACCGAGATATTTTTAGATAAAATGGTAATTCCTCTTTCTCGCTCCAGGTCATTGTTGTCCATAATCAGGTCTCCTGATTCTTGGTTTTCACGGAAAACACTGGTGGCGTGAATGATTTTGTCAACCAAAGTAGTTTTTCCGTGGTCAACGTGCGCAATGATTGCGATATTTCTAATGTTTTGCATAATCGTTTTTTGACGGTGCAAAAGTAAACTTTTTTAGCGGATAATTTGCAAAGTGATGTAGAATTAACAGAATTTAATGCTAAATATTATAGAAAATGGAAAGTGATTTTGTTTCTACTGATCACGTTTTCCGTAAAAAGTTATAAATCAGCAACAAAATAGGTTTTTTTTCAATAAAAAAAGCGACTCTTTCGGTCGCTTGTGGATTGCCTAACAATATCGCTATAATCACTGTTTCAATATTTATATAATTGAAAAAGAAATATAGTTTCTTCTGAGTTGCAAATTTTGATATGATTTCTTCCTCAGTACAAAAAATATTATTTGCTATTTAAGTAATGGTACAATTCGTCTTTCAAATGCACTCTTTTTTTGCGCAAATCGGTGAGATGTTCGTCGGTGGTGTGATTTTGTTCGCCTTCTTCGTAATGCTGAATGAGCGCGTTCACTTCTTCATAATTCACATACATCTTCCTGAAATTTTCGTCATCCAGCTTTAATTGATTGATTTTCTCTTCCAATTCAGGGAATTCGTGGGTGAGGTTGTGATTTTCCATGACTTTAAATTTTTGGAATTTTGATAGATTAAAGTTAAGGAAAATATCGTTCAATGAGGATATGAAAATTATCATTAAATGCAGGATTAATGCAACAAATCGAGTTCGATAAGGTTGTTATCCTTCAGGTTGTTGGTTTTTGCGCTTTGCTCTTTGTTTTTAATCATTTCGGCGGTACTGATATTGTTTCCATTAGAATCGGTCACTTGAATGATTGCTCCATTTGCGACCGCTTGTCTCAGCACTTTCGACGGATCATTTCGGTTTTCCAAAAATAATTTTTTGTACTGCTTTTGATTGATTTCAATTACATTATTCTTCAGGATCAATTCAGAAGGATTTTCGGGATATGGTGTAAATTTAGACACGCCGATGAGTTCAAATTGATGGGTCTTTGTGCGGTCTTCAAGCTTTACAATTAATCCCGGTAAGCCGTGAAATTTGTAAGGACCGTCCTGAAAAGGCAATTCCGTAGAAAACCAAGCCACCCAATTGCCTTCCTGCAAATTCGGTTGTTGCTTTTTGTGCCTTGAATTCCCCGATTTTCAGTTGGTCGGGCAGTATTTTCCAAACGATTTTTCGGTCGTCTGCAACTTTATAAGAATCGATTCCAATGTTTAGAGAGGAGAAAATTTTAAAATCAGGGTATGTTTTTAAGATTTTGTATTTCACACTTCCTTTTCTTTGCGACATTATTTTAGCATCCACATTCATGGAGCCGGTCGTTTTAATTTGATTTTCGAAATAGGCATTCATGATGGAATCTGAAACGTACACATCGCGACTGTAAAAAACGGAACCTTCTTTCACAATATCCAGATTCATCAGTTCATTGGTGATTTCTTTTTTGTTCAAAGTGTCTTTGACGAATTGGTATTGATAGCTGAACCGTTGGTTTTGAGCTATAAAAAAATTACTGATCAAAATAAAGATTGCGATGTGTTTTTTCATAGTTGGTTTTCATTAAAGATTGAAAAAATGCCGCAAATCTTTTCAAAATGATTACGGCATTAATGAACAATTATTTTTTAGTCGTGATGTAGATTTCTCCGGATTTCTTGTCGCTGCTTCCTTTCTTGAAAACTTCCATTTTCTCGATTTTTTCTGGTGGAAATTGGCTCATTTCATTTTTGGTCGCGGGTTTTCCGTCGATGAAGATTTTGATATTGTCATCCGTCAAAATGTTTCCGTTTTTGTTCTGATTATTAAGAACGATAATTCTCGAATTGGACTGTTCGGCAGCGATTTTTGCTTTGGCTTCCGCATCTGCAATCTTTTTTTTGAATTCCGGAGAATTGATTTTCTTTTCGGCTTCTTTCGCACGTTTTTCGGCTTCTTTTATTTTTCTTTTAAATTCCGGTGAATTCCATTTTTTCTCCGCTTCCTTCATTTTAAGTTCAGCGTCCATCATCTTCTTTTTAAATTCCGGTGAATTGAATTTTTTCTCCGCCTCCTTTGCACGTTCTTCTGCGTCTTTTATTTTTAATTGAAACGCATCAGAGTTGTAGTACTCATCTATTTTTGCGTAAAGTTGATCCAATTCTATAAATTTCAAATCGAGCACTTTTTGGTTGTTTATAAATTCTTCACTATTGTAGATTGCGCTCATTTTCCCATCCAATACTTTCATTTCCTTCTCCAGGTCTTTAAATCTTGGGCTTTCGAAATGTTTTTTTATGGAAAGTTTTTGCAATTCTTCAGCTTTTGCCCGCATTTCTTTGCTGATTTTCCGGCCTTCTTCATTCTTTTTAAGCATCAATTCTTTGTAAGGTTCGATCAGTTTTTGCTTTTCGGCAATTTGATCCTGAATTTTCTGCAGAAAAGATTGATCTAAAGAATCGTTATCACCAAATAACTCCTGATTTTTCTCTTGAATTTTGGTTCCGTCGGTTCCTTGTACAGCGTCTTTCGGTACGATGGTGTCTTTTTTAATTTCGGCAACCATTTGTTCTATTTCCGAATTGGTTTTGGTAATTTCTTTGTTTTTCGCATTAATCATATAGATAAAAGCGAGCGCAAATAGTAGTGGCAATGCAAGTATTCTACGCGCATAACTGTATTTTGTTTTTGGTTTTTTAAGCATTGTTAATCTTTTTTTGAGGTTAGAATTAAGAAACGGACTGGTTGCGGGTAACGGTGTTCCGGAAAAGTGACTTGCCAAAAGCATCTGCGCAAATGCTTTGGTGTCCGAGTTTTTAATGGCTTTTTTATCGGCCAAATATTCGTGTATTAAACTGAGTTCTTTTTTGATTAGATGAAAAACGGGATTCCACCAAAACACAGCGGTTACCATCTCGGTGAAGATTTTGTCTCGCGAATGTTTCTGTTCGATGTGTACCATTTCATGCTTCAGAATTTGGCGTCCCAAATCGGAATGAATGAGAATGGAGTCTTTCCAAAACAGATTTTTGAAGAAAGAAAAAGGAGCTTCGGAAAGGTTGGTTTGGTAGAAGGAAATGCCCTCGAAATGTTCTTTGGAATATTTCTTTTTTAGCTGCTGAATCTGGAATATTCCATAGAATAATTTCCCTAAATAAAAGAAAGAAACCAATCCAATAAAGTAAGCAATAAATTGATAATTAAAGAAATCATGACTTAAAGTTTTAGTAGAATTTAAATTTTGTAACGTGCTATATAATAAATAAATATCTGCGTTTACCTCAATTGTAAAATAACTAATTTTAAAAAAGGGTAGTATGATGCTAAGGAACAAAACGCCCAACAAATAGAAGCGATTGTAATGATGAAAAGTCATGTCTTTTAAAAACAACTGATAGTAACAAAATAGTACACCCGAAGCCAAGAAGACTTTCACGAAATAGATGAGCAATGGTTCCATTAGTCCTTATTTTTCAGTTCATCGAGAAGCATTTCCAGATCTTCTACACTGAGTTCGTTTTTCTCCACAAGAAACGAAACAGCGTTTTTATATGATCCTTCGAAGTAATTTTTTACCAAACTGTTCATCGATTTTCCGCTGTAATTTTCTTTGGAAACCAAGGGGAAATATTCGTGTTGTCTGCCGAAAACTTGGTAATCGACAAAGCTTTTTTCTTTTAAAACCTTCAAAATGGTAGAAACCGTGTTGGTGTGCGGTTTTGGCTCCGGAAACTGGTCGAGAAGGTCTTTCAGAAAGGCTTTTTCGAGATCCCAAAGGTATTGCATCACTTGTTCTTCAGCTTTTGTTAAGGAAGGAATTTTCATATCACTATTTGTTTAGTGATACAAATGTAGAAATTAATTTCATTATTACAACTATTTTTTTAGTGATATTTAAAAATAACATTTAACCTGTTGAAAATCAATACAAAATATTTCTGTAAAATTTAAAACTACCATCTTTTTTTCATGAAATAAAATAGGATAAAAATCTTATCTTTGCAGACCTATAAAAATAAGATATGAAATGTGGAATTGTAGGTTTGCCCAATGTAGGTAAATCAACCCTCTTTAATTGTTTAAGTAACGCCAAAGCACAATCAGCGAATTATCCTTTCTGTACCATCGAGCCCAATTTGGGTACGGTTTCTGTACCTGATCCCAGATTATTTGAGTTGGAAAAACTGGTAAATCCGGAAAGAGTTTTGCCGGCAGTGGTAGAAATTGTGGATATAGCAGGATTGGTGAAAGGCGCAAGCAAGGGAGAAGGTTTGGGTAACCAGTTTTTGGCTAATATTCGAGAGTGTGAAGCCATTATTCATGTTTTAAGATGCTTCGAAAACGGAAACATTGTCCACGTAGAAGGTTCTGTAGATCCAATGAGAGATAAGGAAATTATCGATATCGAATTACAATTGAAAGATATCGAAACTATTGGTAAAGCGGTTGATAAAGCTAAAAAATTCATTAAATCTGGTAAAAAAGAAGATGTTTTGACTTACGAAACGCTTTCCAATCTTCAGAAATTTGTGGAAGACGGTAAAAATGTGAGAGAATTTCCGATGGATGATTTCGCGGCTTCTGTGATCGGTGAAATTCAGTTGCTGACCAATAAACCAGTTCTTTATGTTTGTAATGTGGATGAAAATTCCATTAAAAACGGTAATGAATGGATTGCGAAAATCGAAGAAATGGCAGCGAAAGAAAATGCTGAAGTAGTTGTTTTAGCAGCACAAATTGAAGCCGATATCAACGAGTTAGAAACTTTCGAAGAAAGACAAATGTTTCTTGAAGAACTCGGCCTAGAAGAGCCAGGCGTAAACCGATTGATCAGAAAAGCTTATGATTTATTGAAACTTCAAACCTATTTCACCGCTGGTGTAAAAGAAGTTCGCGCATGGACCATCGGCCAAGGTTGGACCGCGCCGCAAGCAGCAGGAGTGATCCACACCGATTTTGAAAAAGGATTTATCCGTGCAGAAGTTATTGCTTATGATGATTTTGTAACTTATGGATCCGAAGCTAAAGTAAAGGAAGCCGGAAAAATGCGCGTGGAAGGCAAAGAATATATTGTAAAAGACGGTGATGTGATGCATTTCCGCTTCAATGTGTAATTGCTTTTCTTTATAAAATATATAATCCGTCGTGCTTTTTTAGTTCGGCGGATTTTTTTTAATAAAAATTTCCATTACAAATCTTTTATCATTATTTTTGTGAATTGCCACTATATTTTGATTATTTTGTGGAGCAAACATATTTTATGAGCGAAAATTTACAAGGACAATATACCGAAGACAATATAAAAACACTGGAGCCGCGCGAGCACGTACGCTTGCGACCGGGAATGTACATTGGAAAACTCGGCGATGGATCCTCTGCAGACGATGGGATATACATTTTGTTGAAGGAAGCGGTGGATAATTCCATTGACGAATTCCGAATGAAATACGGAAAGAGGATCGATGTGAAAATTTCCGATGGCAAAGTGGTGGTACGAGATTTTGGACGGGGTATTCCGCTGGGGAAAATCGTGGATGTAGTATCGATCATGAATACCGGTGGAAAATACGACGAAGGCGCATTCAAAAAATCCATTGGATTAAATGGTGTTGGAACCAAAGCCGTTAATTTCCTTTCAAAATATTTTCAAGTAAAATCCGTTCGCGAGGGCAAAATGCGCCGCGCTGAATTCGTAGAAGGACGCTTGGAAACCCTACACGAGGAAGTAGAAACAAACGAAAGAAACGGTACCGAAATTACCTTTATTCCTGATGAAACGATTTTTGTGAATTATAAATTCCGAACGGAATATGTTTCCCGGATGTTGCGAAATTATGCATACCTCAATTTAGGTTTAAAAATTTATTTTAATGGGGAAGTGTATGAATCTCAAAATGGCTTAAAAGACCTTTTAGATGAAGAAATCGAGGGTGAAATCGTTTATCCGATTATCCACATCAAAGACGAGGATATGGAGGTGGCAATAACGCACTCCGACAAATCGCAGTCGGAAACTTATTTTTCTTTTGTTAATGGGCAATATACCTCGCAAGGCGGAACGCACTTAAATGCATTCAAAGAAGCTTACGTGAAAACCATTCGCGAATTTTACAACAAAAACTTCGAGGCGGCAGACATTCGAAAGGCAATCATTGGCGCGATTTACATCAATGTGGGAAACCCTGTCTTTGAATCTCAAACAAAAACCAAGCTTGGTTCCACCACAATGGGACAAGATAAAGACAAAAACGAGTTAGAAACGATAAAAACCTTTGTCACTAATAATCTTAAAAATAAACTCGACAATTATCTACATCAGCATCCCGAAACAGCAGAGGCAATTCTGAAAAAAATTCTTATTTCTGAAAGAGAAAGGAAAGAGCTTTCCGGCATACAAAAACTTGCTCGCGAAAGAGCTAAAAAAGTTTCTTTACACAATAAAAAACTGCGCGATTGCAGACAGCATTACAATGACCAAAAGGCAGTAAGAAAAGGCGAGACCATGATTTTCATCACCGAAGGTGATTCTGCATCAGGGTCCATTACAAAATCTCGTGATGTGGAAACCCAAGCGGTATTTTCACTTAAAGGAAAACCTTTGAACTGCTATGGTTTAACCAAAAGAGTGGTGTACGAAAACGAAGAATTCAACTTGTTGCAAGCCGCATTAAATATCGAAGATTCTTTGGAAGATCTGCGTTACAACCACGTAATCATCGCTACTGATGCTGATGTGGATGGCATGCATATTCGTCTGCTGATGATTACTTTTTTTCTGCAGTTTTTTCCGGATTTAATTAAAAATGGACATCTTTATATTTTGCAAACTCCACTTTTCAGAGTCAGAAATAAGAAGGAAACCCGCTATTGTTATTCGGAAGCTGAAAGAATAAAAGCCTTGAACGAAATGGGCAAAAATCCTGAAATCACAAGATTTAAGGGATTAGGTGAGATTTCTCCGGATGAGTTTAAACATTTTATCGGAAAAGATATTCGTTTGGAACCTGTAGTTTTAGGAAAGGACCAAACCATACTTCAAATTTTAGAATTTTATATGGGTAAAAATACGCCTGATCGCCAAACATTTATCCTCGAAAATTTGGTGGTTGAAGATCCAGATATCGATAAAAAAGAAATATTAACGGATATGTTAAGCTAAACAAAATTCAGGGAAACTAATGATATGAGACTCAGCAACCGAAACAAAGCAGGATATTTTCAATTTCTCAGTACGATGGCTACTGCTGCGCTATTTTTAGGAATTTTTTTGTTTTTTTTGGAGCGGTATCGTTACAGATATTTAGGTTGGTCCGAGTTTCTGTTACTCATTATTCCTCTTCTAGGTATCATCATTTTTTACCTCCGAGGTCGACAAATTTTTGAATATGATAGTGACGGAGAAGCTCTTAATTTCAAGAACAGATATGTTGTCCTTTTCCTAGACAAAGCATTGAGTGATGAGTTTCCGAAGTATAAACTGAAAAACTATGAAATCCTGAATGCCATTATTCTAAAAAAATTATACATTACAATTTCAAGTAAAAAAAATCATTCAATCATCCTAAAATATGATATTTCTTATCTTACCAGGAAAGAATTGAATGATTTGAAAATGTCCTTAAGTAAAGTGATTAAAACCAATAAAGAGAGAGAAAATAATTGATGGAAGAACAAGAAAATCACCACGAAGAATCGCTGAAAAAGGTTTCCGGGCTTTACAAAGATTGGTTTTTAGATTATGCCTCTTACGTTATTTTGGATCGTGCGATACCTTCTATTTTTGATGGTTTCAAGCCGGTTCAACGCAGAATCATGCATTCCATGCGAGAGTTGGAAGATGGACGCTATAACAAGGTGGCGAATATCGTAGGTAATACCATGAAATATCACCCTCATGGTGATGCCTCCATTACCGATGCAATGGTGCAAATTGGGCAAAAGGAACTTCTCATCGACACACAGGGAAACTGGGGAAATATCTATACCGGAGATTCTGCTGCGGCTGCGAGGTATATTGAGGCTAGATTGACGCCTTTCGCCTTGGAAGTCGTTTTCAACCCGAAAACAACGCATTGGTCTAAGTCTTATGACGGACGAAACAACGAACCGGTCGATCTTCCTGTGAAATTTCCGCTCTTGCTTGCCTCCGGAGTGGAAGGGATTGGTGTTGGACTTTCCACGAAGATTATGCCTCATAATTTCAATGAGTTGATTAATGCCTCCGTTGCACATTTGAAAGGTAAAAAATTTGAGCTTTATCCGGATTTCCTCACCGGTGGAATGCTCGATGTATCCAATTATAACGACGGTGAACGTGGCGGTAGAATTCGTGCAAGAGCTCGAATTATTCAGAAAGATAAAAACACGCTTTGCATCACAGAGCTTCCTTTTGGTAAAAATACCGGCGATGTGATTGATTCCGTTATTAAAGCCAACGAAAAAGGGAAAATTAAAATTAAAAAAATTGAAGATAATACTTCAGATACCGTCGAAATCAATATTCATCTTACTAACGATGTTTCTCCCGATAAAACCATCGATGCGCTGTATGCTTTTACCGACTGCGAGATTCCGATTTCTCCCAATGCCTGCGTGATTGTTGGAGATAAACCAGAATTTTTAACTGTTTCGGAAATCCTCAGACGAAATACAGATCACACTGTTTCTTTATTGAAAAAGGAGCTTGAAATTGAGCTTCACGAGCTACAGGAAAGCTGGCATTTTGCTTCGCTGGAACGTATTTTTATCGAGAACAGAATTTACCACGACATCGAAGAAGTGAAATCTTGGGAAGAAGTAATCGCAACGATTGACAAAGGCCTTAAACCGCATACCAAACATTTGCTTCGTGCCGTAACCGAAGAAGATATTTTGAGGTTAACCGAAATTAGAATTAAAAGAATTTCGCGCTTCGACCTTGATAAATTTAAAGAAAATATCCTCGCTCTTGAAGGGAAAATAGAGCAGGTAAAATACCATTTGGATAATCTAATTGCTTATGCGATAGATTATTATACCAACATTCAAAAAAAATACGGTAAAGTAAAAGAGCGCAGAACAGAATTACGCGTTTTCGATAACATCGATGCGACCAAAGTTGCGGTTGCTAACGAAAAATTCTATGCAAATTTCGAAGAAGGTTTTATCGGAACTTCATTGAAAAAAGATCAGTATTTGTTCGATTGTTCGGATATTGATGATATCATCACGTTCCAAAAAGACGGAACGATGAAAGTGGTAAAAGTGGAAGCCAAAACCTTTATAGGAAAAAATATCGTTCACGTTGCGGTTTGGAAAAAGAACGATAAACGAACGGTCTACAACATGATTTACCGTGAAGGAAGCATCGGACCATATTATATGAAACGATTTTCCGTAACGGGAGTTACCCGAAATACTGATTATAAACTATCATCCGACAAGAAAGGTTCGGAAATGCTGTATTTTTCGGCCAATCCAAATGGTGAAGCAGAATTGGTGACTGTTTTATTGAAGCCCAACGCCAGAGTAAGAAAGAACAAAATTGAAATAGATTTCTCTGATCTTGCGATTAAAGGAAGAGATTCTAAAGGAAATTTGGTGACGAAATACGCAGTGAAAAAAGTAGATTTAAAAGAGGAGGGGCATTCCACTTTGGCGCCTCGAAAAATCTGGTTTGATGAAACCGTGAGGCGTTTGAATGCTGATGCAAGAGGGACATTGCTCGGAAGTTTCAAAGGAGATGATAAAATCCTCACCATCAATTCTCAGGGAGAAGCGAAATTGGTTTCTTTTGATCTGATGAACCGTTTTGATGATGATTATTTGATCCTCCAAAAATGGAAACCGGAGCAACCGATTACATGCATTTATTTTGATGGAGAAAAAGGAATTTATTTCATTAAGAGATTTTTGTTGGATAATACCACCAATGTGCAGCATTTCATGCCTTCGGACCATCCAAAATCTTTTATCGAAAGTGTGATCGTCGCTAATAATTCTACTTTAGAGCTTGTTTTTGCGAAAGACAAAGATAAAGTGAAAGATCCGGAAACCATTTCTACAGACGAATTTATTGCGGTGAAGGGAATCAAGGCAATTGGAAATCAATTGACCAAGAACAAACTGAAAAGCATTAATATCACCATTCCGGAGCCGGAGGAGGAAATCAACGAAGGTTTTGATTCGGTGGAATCTACCGAAGGTCATATCAGTTTTATTGATCAAGATGTGAAAGACGAAGATTTCCCGGAAGAAGGAGTCATCGGGGAACTTTTTGATCTCGAATAAAAACCTCGTATCCACAGAAAAAACCGCCTCCAATGGAGAGGTCACTGAAAAAGTCTTCTGGGCAATCAGAAAAAAGGAGTTAAAACAGTAATGTTTTCGCTCCTTTTTTTGTATATTTAATCTGTAAATTAATCATTTATAGATGTTAGTACAGCAGCAAAGAGTTCAGTTTAGTGCCTATTCTGATTTATATAACCTGATCATTCCAAAGGAGAATATTCTTCGTAAAATTAACGAGCTGATTGACTTCTCCTTCATTTATGATGAACTTTTGAACAAATATTGTTTAAATAATGGTCGTAATGCCGAAAGTCCAATCCGCATGTTTAAATATCTTTTGCTTAAAAGTATTTATACCCTTTCTGATGTGGACGTTGTGGAGCGTTCGCGGTTCGATATGTCGTTCAAATATTTTTTGGAAATGGCTCCGGAAGAGGACGTGATCAATCCCAGTTCCCTCACTAAATTTAGAAAACTGCGTTTGAAGGACACCGATTTATTGAATTTGCTGATAGGAAAAACCGTCGCAATAGCTATTGACAAAGGCATCATAAAAAGCAAATCCATCATTGTGGATGCCACGCATACCTTGTCCCGATCAAACCCTTTTTCGGCGCTGGAAGTGCTTAGGGAACGTTCCAAGTTACTTCGCAAAACAGTTTATCAGTTTGACGAAGAGTTTAAGTCTAAAATGCCATCCAAGAATGTTGAAAATGATTTGAACAAAGAATTAGCCTACTGCAAAGAGCTTGAAAAATCTATTGAAAACGAGCCCTCCCTAAGTTCGATTCCGGCAGTAAAGGAGAAACTGAACCTGTTAAAGGAAACAGCCAATGACACTGGCGAACAGTTGGTTTTTTCAAAAGATACGGATGCCAAAACAGGACACAAGTCGGCTGACAGTCCATTTTTTGGTTACAAGACACACCTGGCAATGAGTGAGGAACGCATTATTACGGCGGCGGTGGTTACTTCGGGCGAAAAAGGAGACGGCCCAGAACTGCCCAAACTCTTAAAAATCAGCCAGGAAAACGGAATGGACGTGGAGGCGATCATTGGTGATGCCGCTTATTCCGGGAAAGAAAATCTGAAAATTGCCCGTGATCAGAGCATTAAAATCGTAGCAAAACTGAATCCTTCTATTACACAGGGATTTAGAAAAGATCAAGACCGGTTTGACTATAACAAAGATGCTGACAGATTTGTTTGTCCCGCAGGACATCTGGCGACAAGAAAAGCCCGCCAAAACAAAAAGAATGTTGGCAAAAACCAAGTGGATGTATATTATTTTGATATAGAAAAATGCAGATTATGCCCCATGAGAGAAGGCTGTTACAAAGATGGAGCAAAATCTAAGACCTATTCTGTCTCCATAAAATCAGAAATGCATCAGGATCAAATGGATTTTCAGGAAAGCGATTATTACAGGGAGAAATCGAAGCAACGGTATAAGATTGAGGCGAAAAACAGCGAACTTAAAAACGCCCACGGATACGGCAAAGCAACATCCTATGGCCTAGAAAATATGCAGATGCAGGGAGCGATGGCTATTTTCGCAGTCAATTTGAAGAGAATTCTGAAATTAATCTGAAAGGGAAGGGCAAAAAACCAATACATCTAAAAACGGGCAATGCTTAAGCCAAAAGCAGCCTCATACCCCCGATAAAATCAAAACTTCAAAAAAAGGAAAAGAGCTCATTACAGAATTTAAACTCCTGTAATAAGCTCTTAGTTAATGACCGAAAACCATAAATCCTAAAATTGATACGGTTTTTCAGTGGCCTCCCAATGGAAGCGGTTTTTTTATGTTATTTGTATCATTAAAAAGGATATCCAAAGGCAAAATTGAGCACCGGTTTCAGAGGTTGCCATTTCTGAATCACCCATCGGTCGCCCACAGGTTTGTTGGGATCATAAACTTTGTAAGCGGCATCCAAACGAAGTGTGATGTACGCTACATTAATCCTTAAACCAATACCGGTACCAACTCCCATTTGCGAGAGGAATTTATTGAACTTAAACGCGTCACCAAAACCATTGTCTTTTAAACTCCAGATATTTCCGGCATCAATAAAAGCTGCGCCTTCAAACATTTTGGTAAATGGCATTCGATATTCTATATTGGTGGTGAGTTTTACATTGTCCATGATATAAGCGCGCACTTTTTCGTCCAATTGAGAATCTGCAGGACCTAAACCACCGAAAACTCTCCACGCCCGAATATCATTGGATCCACCATTGAAATAAGATCGTACGAAAGGCATGGTAGAAGAGTTTCCATAAGGAATACCGATTCCGATAAACTGGCGCAAAGCCAAGGTATGTTTATCATTGAAAAAACTAAAATATTTTCTTACATCAAAATCGAATTTCACAAATTGAGAATAGGGAATATCAAAAATCTTTTTAGATCTTCCCGAAACCAATCCTGTTTCTACTTCTCTACTATTGAAGATGCTGAAAATATTCCCGGCAGATTCAAATTTAGCATTGAAATAAAAAGGATTTGGCCTGTCTTTTTTCCCGATTTCATTATAAATAAAATTATAAATGATCGAAGAAATCAAGACATCCTGTGTTTGGCGGTCTTTGTTGATTAAAGTTTGAATAAAAGTTGAATATTGGTTTTGCTGTTCTGGGTTAAGACTATTTTGAAAATCTAAGTCGTTATTAATCGTCTGAGAAACCTGGTCGAAAGTGATTTCGCCATTATCCAATTGGGTTTGTATTTCGGGATGCGACTGAAAATAGATTTGGTGAACATTGTCTACCGCCAAACGATCGTTAGGGAAGAAATCGTAGTAACGATCTTTGTTTCGGGTTAAACTCAGCTGACTGTTGAAAAGCGTTAACCGATGGGAAACTATATCATTCACATTGGCAAAATAATTTAAACCTGCATTAAAACCAATTCTTCCCAAACCGATATTATCCTGAACCGAAGCTCCTAAAACAATTGACGAAGTGGGTGAGTAGCGTTTGGGAATCACCTTCCATGATCTGAATGGTAACAGAAGTCTTGGGAAATTTAAGGAAGCTTGTGCGGAAATCTCGTATGCTAAACTTCGTTTGGTTTCATTTTTTGTATTCACTACCGAACCGAAAATTCCGGAAACACTGGTCGTAAGGTTTTCTGCACCTCCAAAAATATTTCTAGTCGTTAAATCTACTGACGGCGAGACTCCAAAATTGAGAATTTGCGAGTAGTTGATATCAGTTGCCACTTTGAAATCGTATTTCGCGAGCGGAGCAAGGTAATAACTCACATCCAAAATACTGTCGTTTCCTTTGCGAAGAGTTTCGTTATACTTTAAGATGTTGAAGTTGTTCATCGAGGCGATGTTTCTTTTGGTAAGATCCAGGTTTCGCTGATTGTAAACTTCGCCAGTCTTTAGGATAATCGGTCGCCAAAGTGAAATGGATTTATACTGATCATCAAGCTTATAGAAGTTTATTCCTAAAAGTGAATCTTTCACTGTTTCCAAAGTATCCGATAATTTTTCGACATAGTGAACTTTAATGTCACCAATCGTTGTGATTCGATAAGGAGTATCCAAAGAATCGCTGTGAATGTCCATGATCAGAGGAACCTGTTTTCTACTTTGAAGTGTATCAGCAGTGAAATAAATTTCTTCATTGGATTTATTGAAATTATAATATCCACGATCTTTCACCATTTCGTTGATTCTTTTTACCTCGTTTTCCAATGTAGTTTGATCCAGAATTTGCTTTCCTTTTACTAAACTTTTAGATAATTTTTCTTCATAGATGCTTTTAATCGCTTGGTCGGGAATATTGTAGTAATATTCGCTGATGTAGGTCGGATCTTTGTGAGTAATCAAGTACTCTACTTCTGCTTTTTTCGATGCAGAATCCAAATTATGGTTGAATTTTACATCGCTATCCCAATAGCCTTTATAAACTAAAAATTTACGGATAGAATTGGCGCTGGTTTCGGTTTTTCCTTGGTCTAAAATTACTGGTGGCTGACCGATATTGTGCATGAATCTTTCGTAAAAAAGACTTTTACCAACATATTCCGGATGATTATATTTGAGGAAAAGCGAATCTCGAAGCTTCTGATTTCTCATTTCCGAAGGATAGGTCATGTATTCATTCAAAATCGAATCATATTTAGGATCTGTTGCATTGTACATCCAAAGTCCGATTGGAAACAGGAACAGATTTTTTTTGTTGGGTTTTTGGCTTACGTAGTTGGGGATTTCATCTTCAAAAATTTTTCCGTCTTCGAATCTGTAAGTGTTTTTGGTTAGAAGATATTCGCCATCAGGAACTTTTTTGGTAGTGCTGCAGGCATATAGAAATGCAATGGTGATTGCAGAAGCAAAAAATAAGTAATACTTTTGAAAATATTTTGATATATGCTTACGGCTCATAAAATAAAAATTTTACAGTCTTTAGACAAAAAGAAGTTCAGACAAAAATACAATTTGTTTTTGGTTGAAGGTAATAAAACCATCAAAGAAATCCCTGGTTCCCACTATAAAATTCAAGAAATTTTCACCACAAATCCCAGCGCATTAGGAATTGATAACGTTAAAATTACAGAAATTTCGGATTCAGAACTTAGAAAAATAAGTTTTTTGCAACATCCGAAAGATTCGGTAGCGGTTTGTGAACTTCTAGAACCTAATTATTTTGAGGATGTTCCTATTCAATTGGTTTTGGATGGAATTCAGGATCCCGGAAATTTGGGAACAATCATCCGGCTTGCTGATTGGTTCGGAATTGAACAAATAATTTGCAGTGAAGACACGGTGGATTTTTATAACCCGAAAGTCATTCAGGCAAGTATGGGATCTTTTCTTCGAGTTAATATTAATTATCAGAATATCGAAAATTATCTTCAAAATTCCACGGCTTCGATTATAGGAACCGATATGGATGGTGAAAATTTCTATCAGTTTGATTTCCCTGAGAACATTAATTTAATCCTCGGAAACGAAGGAAATGGAATTCGTCCGAATATTGAACAACTTTTAACCCATAAAATTACAATTCCGAGATTTGGAAAATCAAAATCTACGGAAAGTTTAAACGTTTCGATGGCGGCAGGAATTATTTTGGGCCAGATTTTCTCAGATAAATAAAAAAAACCGCGTAATTACGGTTTAATTTTATATCAATTGCTCGAGACTTGAGGCGGTTTTGTTTCTTTGGTAATTTTCAAGTTTTTCGCGAATAAATCGCAAGGCGATTGGCGCTAAATAGATAAGAGCCAAACCGATAATTTTCTTTTTCCAACTCGCATTATAAAGACTTTTTTTTGCATAATTTCCTACAAAGGAAACGGCACCAATTTTTAAAGCATTTTCTACAAGATTCATTCCAGCGTCGCTTTTGGCGAATCCGTAAACGGAATTTCTGTTCAGAACTTTGTCTTTTACACTGTTTGAAAATTCTTTTACAATTTCGTCGGTATTAATCGCCAGTTTTTTTTCGCCATCGGGTTCGGTTTTTTCCTTCAAATATTTGTCGGTAAATCCGTTGGTGAATGCACTTAAACTTTCCTTAGTGTTGTCAAAAGTTATCAAATCCTCCATCTCGGCGATTTCTTTTTTTAGAAGTGCTTTTTTTCTTTGAAGCTCGTCTAAGCTATTGTATTTCGATCCCATAATTTAGTCGTTTAATGATTTAATAATCTTATTGGCGATGGAATTTTTGATGGACTTCCGTGCAAGAATTACAATGAGTAAAATTAAAAGATACAATCCCGACATAATGAGCAATCCGTACGCGTAATTCCCCAAATAGCTTCCGATGAGAAATCCGAGTCCAAAATTGAGTAAAATAATAAAGAAAAAACCTGCAATTGCGACCATTATCAGAATGGCAAGAGTTCCTGCGGTGATGGATGATTTCTCCGTAGCTTCCATTTTCAGGAGGTCTAATCTTTTTGATGCGTATTCTTTTACAAGGTCGAGCATAATATTTTTTTTAAAGTTACAAAAAAAGGAACTTAAGAGAAAGTTCCTTTTTATTTTAATGAATAAAAACGGAAGCTTAAGATTTTAATCCGTCTAATTCGTTTTCTACATCTTTTACAACTTCTGTGGTTTTTGCGATCGCTTGGTCTTTGTATTTATCGTAACCTTCTTTTACTGAAGATACTACTTTATCAGCAGTTTCTTTCACTTGAGAAGAAATATTACCATACTGATCTTTTACTTTACCGGATACATCCTGAAATTGCTCTTTTGCTTTTTCTGTAACCTTTCCGTATTGGTCAACTGCTTGATCTTTTAAATCGTTGGCCTTGGTTTTAATCTTTTTTCTGGTTTCTTTTCCTTCCTCAGGTGCGTAAAGCATTCCTAAAACTACTCCTGCAGCAGCTCCAGCAAGCAAACCTGCTAATACTCCAGCTGCATTATTTCCTTTTTTAGACATTTTGTTATTTTTTAATAGTTAATAAATTTTTTAATTGCGTTTCCACGACTATAAAGTTACAATTAACATACCAAAGAAAATCATGTAAATCTTAAATTTTTGTTAAAAATTACGAATGAAAGAAAGTATATAATTTATAGTTTGCTCTTTGTTCATCGAGGAATTATCAACTAAAATTGCATCGTCCGCTTTTTTTAAAGGAGCAATTGCTCTTTCACTGTCAATTTTATCGCGAGAAATTAAGTTTACTCTTACTTCATTCTCCGTTGTTTTTATATTTAAACCTTTTAGTTCCAGAAAACGTCTTTTCGTACGCTCCTCAATACTGGCTGTAAGAAAAAATTTGTAATCAGCATCCGGCAAAACTACAGTTCCGATATCTCTTCCATCCATTATTACACCTCCCTTTTCGGCAATCGATCGTTGGGTATCCATCAAATAATCGCGAACCTCTTTCTGGCTAGCTATTAAACTAACATTGGCAGAAACTTGGTTTGTACGGATTTCTTTTGAAATATCTTTTCCGTTGAGAAACAGAATAAGTTCGTCATTTATTTTTTTGAATTCTAAATGAATCTGATCTAAATTTTTGAAGAGTTTTTCGAGATCAATTTTTTCGTTTTCGTCAGAGCATTCTTTGATTGCGAAGTAGGTAACGGCTCTGTATAGCGCACCGGTATCCATATGAATCAGTCCGAGTTTTTTGGCGATGACCTTGGAGATTGAACTTTTTCCGGTGGAAGAATAGCCATCAATGGCGATTACGGGTTTTCTCATGCCGCAAATTTCATCAATTTTTTTTAATTTAAGAAAAATAAAAAAGGAAAAAGGGGATCTTTGAATTGAATTTTTAACGACGGTTTCCGCCCACTTCAATTAAATCCAAGGTAAGCCCAAACATATTCACATTCGAAGAATTATGATATCTCATATGAGAATAATCGAAACGGAAAGATGAAATTTTGATTCCAAAACCGGCAGAAAGTCCGGCAAAGCTTCTTTGATCCAGCACTGCAAGCTCATTTCCACGTTTCACGTTATATCCAAAGCGAATGTTGAATGCTTGTTGAGGAAATAATTCAGCACCGAAAGAAAAATGATCAGCAAATTTTCTTGTCCAGTTGATTTCTTGGCCGTTATTGTTATAATCCTGAGAAATATTTAGTTTTTGCAAATCGTGTGCGGTAATTGTAAGAGCGACCGGAAATTCATCGAGAATTTTTGTGTAACCCAAATCTACCCGGAAAGCTACATTTTCTCGAACTCCATTGAAAGTTTTAAATTGATAACCGAAATTTCGGAAAACTAAAGCCAACGTTTCATTGGTTTTGTCGTTATGATAGGTAATTCCCGCATTTCCCACTACCGCCATCGAAGTATAATTGTCGATTTTTGAACTTACGAAATTGGCACTTCCGGCAACGGTCCAGTTTTCTTCAAACTGATAAGCATAACCAACACCTACAGATGCGTCCATCGCCCCGAATTCTCCGTCGATTACGGCGCTTTCATCGGTTCTCGGCATCCTTCCGTAATCCATATATTTTGCATTAAATGAAATCAAATGTCCTTCCTGCAAATCTTTCACATAACTGATCGTTCCATATTTCGAATCTGCTAAATAAGAAGCGTAATTCAACGAAATCATTTTGTCCTGTTCCAGATTCATCAAACCGGGGTTGGTTGCTACAAAACTCACATCGTAATCCCGAATAGAAACCGCATCACCACCCAGCGCCGCTTGTCTTGCAGAAAACGGCGTGTTGAGGAATGCATATACATTGGTTCCTTCCTGAGCCAAAAAAACGGTTGAAATAAGCAGTGCAGAAAAGGCAGTAAGTTTTTTCAAATCTGTATTTATGTTTGCAAAAATAATTTTTTTAATTTTTTTTCAAAATATTTCTCAGTAAATATAAATCTATTAACGGAATTATTTGCGTTTCCTTATATTTGCAAAGCAAAAAAAGTAATACACGTAAAAATGAAATACAAACGAATTCTTCTGAAACTTAGTGGCGAAGCGCTAATGGGAAACCGCCAGTACGGAATTGATAATGAGCGGCTGAAAGAGTATGCCGCAGAAATAAAAAAAGTTGTCGATAAAGGCTGCGAAGTTGCAATTGTAATTGGTGGTGGAAATATTTTCCGTGGATTAGCCGGCGCTGCCAAAGGTATGGATAGAGTTCAGGGTGATTATATGGGAATGTTGGCAACCGTAATTAATGGGATGGCTTTGCAGGGAGCTTTGGAAGATGCCGGAATTTTTACTAGATTACAATCTGCTATCGAAATGGACAAAGTGGCAGAACCTTTCATCAAAAGAAAAGCAACAAGACATTTAGAAAAGGGTAGAGTGGTAATTTTCGGTGCAGGTACAGGAAATCCTTATTTCACTACAGATACAGCGGCTACTTTGAGAGCGATCGAAATTGGTGCTGATGTTATTTTAAAAGGAACCAGAGTAGACGGAATTTACGATTCTGACCCAGAAAAGAATGATGATGCAGTGAAATTCAATTCCCTTACTTTTGATGAAGTTTTCGAAAAAGGATTGAAAGTGATGGATATGACTGCCTTCACTTTGAGCCATGAAAACAATTTACCTATCATTGTTTTTGATATGAACAAAGAAGGAAATTTACTGAAAATCGTAGAAGGCGAAAACATCGGTACGTTGGTAAATAGCAATAAATAACATTAATTTCCCGATTTTTTTAATTGGGCAAAAAAAATATTAATTAAAAGTTTATTCACCATCTTTAAATATAGAAGTGAATAATATTTTCAACCCCAGAAACTAAACATTTATGGAAGAATTAGAAATTATTGTGGACGTGGTGAAGCAGGAAATGGATGCTGCGATCAAGCATTTGGATCATGCTTTTCAGAAAATTAGAGCCGGACGTGCTTCGACAGCCATGGTTCAGGATGTAATGGTAGAATATTATGGAGCGCCGACACCTCTTAATCAAGTTGCAAACGTGATGGTTCCTGATGCGATGACAATTTCTATCCAACCTTGGGATAGAACCGCAATTGGTGCCATTGAAAAGGCGATTATCAATTCAAACCTTGGTTTTGCACCGATGAATAATGGTGAAAATATCATTCTTAATGTTCCGCCTTTAACAGAAGAAAGAAGACGCGAGCTTGCAAAAACTGCAAAAAGTGAAGCGGAAGCAACCAAAGTGACCGTGCGAAATGCCCGACAAGACGGTATGAAAGATCTGAAAAAACTAGAAGGTGTTTCAGAAGATTTGATTAAAGGGACTGAGGCAAAAATTCAGGAACTTACCGATCAGTACGTGAAAATGTGCGATGAACTTTTGAAAGTGAAAGAAGCAGAAATCATGAAAGTATAACTTTCAAATATATTTACTACAAAAAGCCCTGAATTTCAGGGCTTTTTGTTTTATTTATGCATTAGTTTTTTCCGCAAAAGCAAAGATGCTTCCGAGTTTTATTTTGGCATAGCCGTTCGATTTTATTTTAGAAGAATTAATCATTGCTTGAGCTAAAATATCTGTTGGCAAAGGCTTTTGCTGAGTCAGAATTCCAAATTTATTAGCAAATTTGATGATTTTTCCGCCCAACACTTCGCCTGTTCTTTCGGTATCTTTCCGATCGAGCATTCCGGGTTGAAAAATCGTTATTTTGTTGAAATGAAGCAGTTTTATACTTTCTTCCAACTCGCCTTTCATCCGCGAATAGAATATTTTCGATTTCGGGCTGGCTCCGTAAGAAGAAACTAAAATAAAATCTTCCACACTGTTTTCTTTTGCTGCTTTTGCAAAATTGTATTGATAATCGTAATCCACTTTTCGTTGGGCTTCTTTGCTTCCGGCTACTTTTAAAGTAGTTCCCAGACAAGAAAATGCAACATCACCTTTTACCAAATCTTTCCATTCTTCGTGTTTATCAAAATCCACAACATGAGTTTTCAGTTTCGGATGCTGTATATTCATCGGTTTCCGAACGAAGATATTTACTTCATCAAAATCTTTGTCATTCAATAATTTATAAACCAAATCTTTTCCCGTTGCGCCGGTTGCGCCGATTACAAGTGCTTTCATTTTTATTGAATTATCGTTGATGAATATTTTTCTTTTTTAAAATTACTAAATTTGTTTGAGATAGTTATTCTAAAAATAGGATTTAATAATTAATTAAAGTCATGGATGCCAACGAAATATTAGATCATTGCCTTACCAAAAAAGGAGTGGAAGAAACTTTTCCCTTTGATAAAGTAACTTTGGTGTTGAAAGTTGGCGGAAAAATGTTTCTTTTGATGAACCTAGAAAAGCAGCCACCACGTATTGCCGTAAAATCCAATCCGGAATGGAGCGAAGAGCTTCGGGAACAACATCCGCAGATTAGCGGAGCTTATCATATGAATAAAACCCACTGGAATTCGGTGTTGTGCGAAGGTTTGAAACGTGATTTAATTAAAAAAATGATTGATCATTCTTATGATTTAATCCTGAAATCTTTAACCAAAAAGAAAAGGGAAGAGGTCTTGAATACTTAGAAATTGAAATTTTCGGTCAGTTTTTTGTCTTCGTCCAATCGTTCAATGAGTTTTTCTAAAGATTCAAATTTAATTTCATCATGGAGGAAATTTCTGAAATTCACCGAGATTATTTCATCATAAATATCACCGTTAAAATCTAAAATATAAACTTCCGTGGAAAGTGAATTTCCGTTTACAGTCGGATTGGTACCGATGCTTAGCATTCCTTTGTGATGTTTACCTTTCACGAAAACTTCTACGATATAAGCTCCTTTTTTGGGCAAAAGTTTCGCAGGATCAACCGCAATATTTGCTGTGGGATAGCCGATGGTTCTGCCAATTTTTTTTCCGTGAACCACTTTTCCTGATACGGAATATACGTAGCCCAACATTTCGTTGGCTTCCTTCACATTTCCTTCCGCAAGTGCATTTCTGATTTGGGTGGAGCTGATATGTTTTTCCTGAAAATCGACTGCTTCTACTTGCTCCACTTCAAAATCGTATTCAGAAGACATTTTTTGTAACAAACTGAAATCGCCGCTTCGGTTTTTACCAAAAGTATGATCGTGACCGATTATGAGATGCTTCACGTTGAGTTTTTCGACCAAAATTTGTTTTACAAATTCCTCACCTGTTAAATTGCGAAACTCTTCATCAAATTCTTTTAAAAACAAATTTTGCACGCCCTTTTTTTCCAGAAGGTAAATTTTTTCTTCGATGGTGTTTAAGAATTGTAAATCTTCATTCGGGTTGAAAACCGTTCTCGGGTGCGGCCAAAAGGTTAGAATTGCAGACTCTAGATTTTTTCTCTGAGCAATGGCATTCAGTTTCTTGATGATGGATTGATGCCCGATATGTACGCCATCAAATATACCAATCGATAATGCAAGAGGAGTTTTGGACGAATATTGCGATAAATTTTCAGTGATGGTCAAGAGAAAAAATTTGTTTTGCAAATATGATAAAAATCTTTTTTTTAAGCAATTGCAGATTTGGGAACTTTCATTATATTTGCACTCAAGAAAAAAATTAGCAATGGCAAACCAAATTAAAGGAAAAATTTCTCAAATTATCGGTCCGGTAATCGACGTAGTTTTCACAGGTGCAGTAGAGCTTCCGAAGATTTACGACGCATTGGAAATCACTAAAGTTGATGGTAACAAGGTAATTCTGGAAGTAGAACAACATATTGGCGAAGATTCAGTAAGATGTATAGCAATGGATGCTACTGATGGTCTTCAGAGAGGTCAGGAAGTAGTTTCTCAAGGTAGACAAATTACTATGCCAACTGGTGAAGGGGTATACGGAAGACTTTTCAATGTAGTAGGTGATGCGATTGACGGTATCCAAGAGGTTTCTAAAGAAATCGGCGGCTTGCCAATTCACAGAGAAGCTCCGAAATTTGATCAACTTTCTACTTCTGCCGAAGTACTTTTTACAGGTATTAAAGTAATCGACCTGGTTGAACCTTATGCAAAAGGAGGTAAAATTGGTTTGTTCGGTGGAGCAGGTGTTGGTAAAACTGTATTGATCCAAGAATTGATTAATAATATTGCAAAAGGACACGGTGGTCTTTCGGTATTTGCCGGTGTAGGTGAAAGAACCAGAGAAGGGAACGACCTTTTGAGAGAAATGCTGGAATCTGGCATTATTAAATACGGTGATGAATTCATGCACTCTATGGAAAATGGAGGTTGGGATTTATCTAAAGTTGATATGGAAGAAATGAAAGACTCCAAATGTACTTTCGTTTTCGGACAGATGAATGAGCCACCTGGAGCGAGAGCAAGAGTTGCACTTTCAGGTTTAACAATTGCCGAATATTTCCGTGATGGTGATGGACAAGGACAAGGTAGAGACGTTTTGTTCTTCGTTGATAACATTTTCCGTTTTACTCAAGCGGGTTCTGAGGTATCTGCACTTCTTGGGCGTATGCCTTCTGCGGTAGGTTACCAACCAACTTTGGCATCTGAAATGGGTGCGATGCAGGAAAGAATTACTTCAACCAAAAACGGTTCCATTACTTCGGTACAAGCGATTTATGTACCTGCAGATGACCTTACGGATCCAGCGCCGGCTACCACATTTGCGCACTTGGACGCAACCACAGTTTTGGATAGAAAAATTGCTTCATTAGGTATTTATCCAGCTGTTGATCCTTTGGCTTCAACATCTAGAATCCTTACTCCTGAAATTTTAGGGGATGAGCATTACGATTGCGCACAAAGAGTAAAAGAAATTCTGCAGAAGTACAAAGCTCTTCAGGATATTATCGCAATTTTGGGTATGGAAGAACTTTCAGAAGATGATAAACTCTCTGTTTATCGTGCAAGAAAAGTACAGCGTTTCCTTTCTCAGCCATTCCACGTTGCAGAACAATTTACCGGTTTGAAAGGTGCATTGGTTGATATTAAAGATACCATCAAAGGGTTCAACATGATCATCGATGGTGAATTGGATCACTTGCCAGAAGCTGCTTTTAACTTGAAAGGAACCATCGAGGAAGCGATTGAAGCTGGTGAGAAAATGTTAGCGGAAAACGCATAAGGAATTTTAAATGCTAAATTTTAGATTTTAGATTAATTTAAAATTTAAAATCTATAATCTATAATTTTAAGAAATGAATATTAAGATTTTAACCCCGGAATTTGTAGTTTTTGAAGGTGAAGTGAAATCTGTTTTGCTTCCCGGAAAAAATGGCGATTTCCATATCATGAAAGATCACGCCGCAATCGTAGCGTCATTAATCGGTGGTAAAGTAAGAGTTTTTACCAATGAAATAGATGACAAATACGCGAAAAATTTCACGAAAGAAAACGAAAAAGAAAGCGTATTTTCTTTCCCGGTGAAAAGTGGCGTTATTGAATTTAATAATAATAAAGGAATTATTCTAGCTGAATAATTTTCTTTAAACCATAAGTATAATCCCATCTTTTTATTAAGGTGGGATTTTTTTGTTTTATAAAACCAATATGATTCCGTTTTCCCGAAATTGCATCACCGGTTTTGAGAACCAAAACAATTCGAAATCATCCATTGTTTCCTCATAATCATCTTTTAGTTGTTGTAAAGTGATTAATTTAGAATGTTGAATTGGGTTTGATTTTATCGTTTTCATGAGCCAAGTTGCTTTTTCCTCTTGCAAAAGAATGGAAAGTACATTGGTTTTCAAATGAAAAGTGAGTTTTGTATTTTGATAAGAAATATTTTTTTTCGTTTTAATGACACCTTCTTCGATGAAATCTTTAATAGGGAAAACTATTTTCGAGTTGCCATTAAATCTGAAATTTTCATCATCCAAAAGACAATCATGAATATAATTGGGATCTACCGTAGTTTTTGGAATTTTAAATTCAAACCAATCCTGCAAAGGAATCTCAAAATTGATTCCGTGAAGATAATTAAAAAGCGATTTTTTTAGCCCAAAACTAAATTTAGAATGGTCAATATTCGTTTCATCGGTAAACTCAATATCATTATTGGCAAAAGTAATCTCTTTTTGCACGGGCGTAACTCCAAACTCCTCGGGCTTCAAACCAATTGGCGAATGCGCGGTTAATGCAAATTGATGCCAAAACCCACTTTGCAGAATTCCCATTTCAAACATTTGCCTTACCATTTCCAATGAATCAACGGTTTCTTGCTCGGTTTGGGTCGGGTATCCGTACATTAAATACGCATGAACCATAATTCCCGCTTCCGTAAAATTCCTTGTTACTTGAGCTACTTGGGCTACAGAAACTCCTTTTTTGATGAGCTTCAGTAAACGGTCAGAAGCAACTTCTAAACCTCCGGAAACCGCTACACAACCGGAAATTTTCAGTAGGTAGGATAAGTCTGCAGTAAAACTTTTCTCGAATCTGATGTTGGTCCACCATGTTATGACCAAATTTCTTCGCAATATTTCCAAAGCAACTTCGCGCATGAGCGCAGGAGGAGCTGCTTCATCGACAAAGTGAAATCCTGTTTCGCCCGTGGTTGCGATTAATTCTTCGATTCTGTCAACTAGAATCTTTGCCGAAATTGGTTCGTAAAGTCTGATGTAATCTAAAGAAATATCGCAAAATGTACACTTCCCCCAATAGCAACCGTGCGCCATGGTGAGTTTGTTCCATCTGCCATCACTCCACAAACTGTGCATTGGATTAGCGATTTCGATTACGGAAATATATTGATGGAGTGGGAGATCGGTATAATCAGGAGTTCCAATTTCCGATTGGCGATAATCTTTTTTGGAAGAATTATTTTTATAAACAACCTGATTATTTTCGAGTAAAAACGTTCTTTTAAATTCTGGATTTTCGGCTTTTAAACTTTCAAATATTAATTCTACAGGCAATTCTCCGTCATCCAATGTAATAAAATCAAAAAACTCAAAAACCCGCGGATCATTAACTTCTCTTAATTCCGTATTCGGGAAACCACCGCCCATCGCGACTTTGGTGTTTTTATAATTATTTTTGATGAATTGTGCACTTCGGAAAGCTGAATACAAATTACCAGGAAAGGGCACTGAAAAACAAACCAATTTGGGTTGAATGACGTCCAATTTTCCTTTAGAATTTTTAAAGTAATTTGATCAATAAAACTGGGCGATGCGGTAAGCTCAGCATAAATTTCATCAAAAGAATTTGCGCTTCTTCCCAATCTTTCCGCATAGCGACTAAATCCAAAATTTTCATCAATATTTTCAACAATGAAATCGGACAAATCCTCTAAATAAAGTGTTGCGAGATGTTTGGCTTTATCTTGTAAACCCATGTTTCCAAATGCATAATCCAGGTCATCGAGTTGCTGAAAACGAGAAGCTTCCGGCAGAAAATTATGGCTGCAAATCTGTCTTGCCAAAGTAGGATTATTACCTTGTAGAAATAGAATTACTTGATCGATTGTTTTGATGTATTGATCTTTTAATGCAAAAATTCTTTGGGAATTGGGTGAGGAATTTTCAGGAAAATCTTGAATAAAAACATGCTGTAAACCTTCCGCAGAAAATAGTTGCAAAATAACATCAATTCCCAAATCAATTTGAAAATTGGAGATTTGTTTTGTATTAAGAAAACCCTTCAAGTATGCCGTTGCCGGATAAGGCGTATTGAGTTGCGTAAAAGGTGGGGTGATGAGGAGCAAGTCTTTCACAAGAATATTTTTGCAAATTTATTTTAAATCTTTCAGATAATAAGATTTGTTTGAGTCCAAAAAACCGATTGAAATCATCAACCGGTTTTTGAATTGTTGTTTTACAAATCGAAATCTCCAGCAGCTTCAGGTTGGTAGATGATTTCATCGATGATAATTTTTGTCATTCCGGAAGGAACGAGCCAATCGATTTCATCTTTCACGCGATACCCAATTAGTGCTGATGCAACCGGTGAAAAAATAGATATTTTTTTTGCTTTAATATCTGCTTGGTCGGGGTAAACAATTTTGAATTCGGTGGTCGTTCTGTTGTTTTCAAAATGAATTTTTACCACAGAGTTCATGGTCACCACATCCGCTGGAATTTCTTCAGACTCTACAATTTTCGCAGAGTGAAGTTCATTCAAAAGTTTTTCAGCTTCTTCTTTCTTGATGCTGTTGTTCTGTTTTGCGTCGCTGATGGATTTATGAATTCGGGTAAAATCTTGTTTGGTAATCAATATTTGTTTCATGATAGTGTATTTTTTGTTAGGGTATAAAAAAACCGCTTGAATTTTTCAAGCGGTTTATAATTTTATAAATTTCTCTGAAAAATTCTATGATGCTTTAAAGGATAAACCTTTTTCTTCCAATAGCTTTTGCTCTTGTTCTTTGTAGAAACCAGAGGTTAATTTATCGTGAATTGCATCAAATGCATCCAATGTTTCGTTGATTTCAGCGTCGGTGTGAGAAGCCGTTGGGATTAATCTCAAAAGAATCATGCCCTTTGGAATAACGGGGTAAATTACCACAGAAGTGAAGATTCCGTAGTTTTCTCTTAAATCTTTTACAAGAAGAGTAGCTTCAACTGTAGAACCTTGCATCATTACTGGAGTTACACAAGTATTGGTATTTCCTAAATTGAATCCTCTTTCTTTAAGACCATTTTGTAATTTGTTTACATTTTCCCAAAGTTTTGCTTTGATTTCCGGTCGCGAACGAAGTAAATCCAATCTTTTCAAACCTCCGATTACCATTGGCATTGTTAAGGATTTAGCGAAAACTTGTGAACGAAGATTGTATTTTAAGATTCTGATAATGTCTTTGTCACCAGCGATAAATGCACCGAAACCGGCCATAGATTTCGCAAAAGTTGAAAAATAAACATCGATTTGATCTTGGCAACCTTGCTCTTCACCAGCACCTGCACCAGTTGCTCCTAAAGTTCCAAAACCGTGAGCATCATCAACTAAAAGTCGGAAGTTGAATTTAGATTTCAGCTCACAAATTTCTTTGAGTTTTCCTTGCATTCCGCGCATTCCAAAAACGCCTTCAGTAATAACTAAAATTCCGCCGCCTTGTTCTTCTGCTACTTTAGTCGCACGAGCGAGGTTTTTCTCTAAACTCGCAATATCATTATGTTTAAAGGTAAAACTTTTACCCATGTGAAGACGCACCCCATCTACGATACAAGCGTGTGAATCGGCATCATATACGATAACATCATGGCGGGAAACCAATGCATCGATGGTAGAAACCATTCCTTGGTAACCAAAATTCAAAAGATAAGCTGATTCTTTACCTACAAATTCTGCAAGTTCTCTTTCCAATTGCTGGTGTTGTTCGGTTTCTCCGGACATCGCTCTAGCTCCCATTGGATAAAACATTCCGTATTTGGCAGCAGCTTTGGCATCAGCTTCTAAAACTTCTGGGTGGTTACAAAGACCTAAATAATCATTGGCACTCCAGAAAACCACTTCTCTTCCCTGAAATTTCATTCTTGGGCCGATAGGACCTTCTAATTTCGGAAAAACGAAATATCCTTCTGCATAATCTGCAAACTGGCCGAGAGGTCCAGGGTTTTGTCGTAACCGATCAAAAATATCTGTCATTATGTATTTATTTAAGAATAAAAATTAAGTATTGGCAAAGTTAACAAAATTTGATATGAAAAACCTTTTTGTGTGATACAAAAAGGTTTTCCAATGCTTTTATTAATGAATTATTTGATGATTTCTGTTTTGAAAACTTCATCGTAATTATGTACACAATTATTGATGAATCCTTGTTCTTCCATCCACTTATCACTATAAACTTTGGTGATGTATCTGGAACCGTGATCCGGGAAAATTGCAACTACCACATCATTTTTGGAAAATTCGTGAGAATTGGCATATTGCAAAAGCCCTTGAGTAACTGCACCAGTGGTATAACCGCCCATAATTGCTTCTTTTAAAGCGATTTCTCGGGTTCTGTATGCCGACATTTCATCATTTACTCTTACAAATTCATCTACTTTATCAAAAAGTAAAGCGGCAGGGATTAAATTTTTTCCCATACCTTCGATTTGGTAAGGATGAATTTCATCTTTATTGATTTTCCCTGTTTCATGGAATCCTTTCAAGATTGATCCCGATGCGTCTACACCGATTACTTTGATGTTAGGATTTTTTTCTTTCAAAAATTTAGCAGATCCTGATAGTGTTCCTCCGGTTCCGGTACAAGCTATAAGGTGGGTGATTTTTCCTTCGGTTTGCTCCCAAATTTCCGGACCTGTTGTTTGGTAATGTGCATCAATATTCAATTCATTAAAATATTGATTGATATAAATCGAGTTTGGGGTTTCTGAAGCAATTCTTTTCGCAACTTCATAATAAGATCTAGGATCGTCTGCCGGAACATTTGCTGGGCAAATATATACTGTTGCTCCTAAAGCTTTTAAATAAGCAATCTTCTCTTTTTTAGTTTTATTGCTTACAGCTAAAATACATTTGTAACCTTTGATGATTGATACCATCGCAATCGAAAAACCGGTATTTCCGGAAGTGGTTTCTACAATTGTAGAGCCAGGTTTGAGAAGGCCTTTTTTTTCGGCAGCTTCTATAATATGGATGGCGATTCGGTCTTTGGTAGAGTGGCCGGGATTATATGATTCTAGTTTGGCATAAACCGTAGCAGCAATGTCTTTGGTAACAGTATTTAGTTTTACTAAAGGTGTTTTACCGATTAATCCCAGAATATTATCGTGAACATTAGTCATTTTTCGTCATTTTTCTCTATAAATCCGTCTGCAAAAATACAAAAATAAAATAAAAAAATAACTAAATTAATAGGATATGATTGTTTGGTAGTGATTCTCAACATTTTTTGTAAAATTTTTAGTGAAAATTTGTGGAATTGAAAAACAATTTTTCATTTAAATTTTGTTAAAATCAATTCTTAATAAATTAAAAACCTTATTTTCGCAAGATTGAATTTATATATGAAAAATTGGTCTTTTAAACAATGGAATACCCTTACTGGATGGGTGATTTTCGTAATTGCTTTTATTACTTATCTGTCAACTATTGAGCCTAATTTCAGTTTTTGGGATACCGGAGAATATATTGCTTCGGCTAGCAAACTGGAAGTTACCCATGCTCCAGGCGCGGCTCTTTTCCAGCTGATAGGTGCGGTTGCGGCGATGTTTGCTTTCGGAAATGGTGAAAATTATTCCGTGGTAATCAATGCGATGTCTGCGTTATTCAGTGCGTTGACCGTTCTACTTTTGTTTTGGACGATTACTCATTTGGTGCGAAGACTTCTTAATAAAGATTTTGATCAAATCACTACCCGTCAGGAGATTTCAATTCTTTTTGCCGGAGCTATTGGAGCTTTGTGTTTCACTTTTTCGGATACTTTTTGGTTTTCGGCGGTTGAAGGTGAAGTTTATTCGATGGCTTCATTGTTTATCGCACTTTTGGTTTGGTTGATTACCAAGTGGGAAAACGAATATCATGATGCCGATAACGAAAGATGGATTATCTTAATATTCTTTGTCACAGGCCTATCCGTAGGTGTTCACATGATGGGAATGCTTGCGATCCCGGCAGTTTGTTTGATTTATTATGCTAGAAATTACGAATTTACTTGGAAGAGTTTTATTTGGGCAAATGTATTTACCTTAATCATATTAGCTATTGTTTTCAAAGGAATTTTCCCTTTGATTATGACGCTTTTTGGCAAGACGGAGATTTTCGCGGTAAATGGAATCGGTTTACCTTTCCATTCAGGAACAATTATCGCATTTATTATCCTAATTTCTATGTGTTATTTTGCTTTAAAATATGCTAAGAAATCCGGTAAAAAAATCTATCAAACCATTGCGCTTTCAGTGATTTTTATGATTATTGGTTTCTCCTGTTGGATGGTCATTCCGATTCGTGCAAACGCTAATCCACCGATGAACCTTAACAATCCGGACAACGCAATCGGAATGCTCGATTACTACAACCGTGAGCAGTACGGAGATTGGCCAACTTTCTATGGACAAAATTATACCGCTTATCTTGATGCGAATGGAATTCAGAAAAACGAAGACGGAAGCTATAAAACCAAAAAAACAGGTGATGTTTATGAAAAAGACGCGCAAACAGGAACTTACCGCAAAGTAGGTGAGCGTTTTAATTACGTGTACAGCCCAGATCATGTGAGTTTCATGCCGAGAATGTTTAATGAAGACAAAGCGGTGATGGCAAACTACATTTCGATGTACGGCGCACCCGATTTTTCATTTAATTATGCTAATGATGAGATCGCAGAAAACCCGGAAGCGCAAAAGATTTTTCAAGATTTAAGAAAGAAATATGAAGAAGGAAGTATTACTGTAGATGATTATCTTTCCGTGAAACCTTATAATTTAATCAATGTTCAAAGACCTTCTTTAAGCCAAAATTTAGATTATTTCATTACTTTCCAAAACGGATATTACTTTGTAAGATACCTGATGTGGAATTTCGTTGGAAGACAAAACGACCTCGAGGGACACATGGAAAATAACCGTGGAAACTGGATTTCCGGGATTCCTTTCATCGATAATGCTTTGTGGGGAGACCAGAGTAAAATGCCCGCGAAATTTAAAAATGAAAGTACGGTTGCGTTTTTCTTTTTACCATTAATTCTTGGGTTGCTTGGTTTCTTTTTCCAGCTTAACAGAGATTTCGGAAGATTCTACGCAATTCTGGCATTATTTATCTTAACCAGCGTCGGAATTATTTTTTATACTGGGGTAAAACCCTTCGAGGTGCGTGAAAGAGATTACGCGATGGTAGGTTCATTTTATGCTTTCGCGATTTGGATCGGTTTAGGAGCAGCCGCGATTTTGTGGTTTATTCAGGAAAAAGTAAAATCGAATGTTGCGAATGTCGTTGCAGGAATTGTATTGTTAGGAGTTCCTTTCATGATGGGTTTTCAGAACTATAATGTACACGACCGAAGCGGAAGACGCGCAGCTTACGATTATGCATACTCAACGCTGAAATCTTTACCTAAAAACGATATTCTTTTTGTTTATGGTGATAATGATACCTACCCAATTTGGGGGTTGCAGGAAACTTCCGGCTTTCGAGATGACGTGAAAGTGGTAAATTTCACGCTACTTTCTACACCGTGGAATATCGACCAAGTGAAAAGAAGAACCTATAATTCTATGCCTGTTCCTTCATCCTTAATGCATGAAGATTATCGCGACGGCACCAATGATCAGATTTACCTGATGAGCCCGGAAGATTGGAAAAACGTCTTTGCCAACCTGAAAGATCAGGGTGCTCCGGAAACTACTTTTGCCGGTTTCCGAAAGTTCCTTGTCCAAGATTCAATGACTTTAAAAGAAGCAATAAATTTCATCAAAACAAAATCTGATGATAAAGATCAAATCCTAAAGATGCTTTTTGGTGAGGCGAAATATGAAAAATTTAATTTCTTGCCTGTTTCTAAATTTGTTTTACCGGTAAACAAAGCCAACGCCGTGAAGTCCGGAATTATGAAAGCAAGTGATGCCGCACAAGCGGTGGATCATATCACTATCGATTATAAGAGCAACAGCATGTTCAAAAATAATCTGATGATGCTCGATATTCTGGCAAATTTCGATTGGAAAAGACCTATCAATTTCTCCACCGGCGGAATTTATGATCCTGAAAACATCTTTTATCTCAGCAATTATTTGCAGTATGATGGTTTCAGCTATCGTTTAGTTCCGATTTATACCGAAGAACGCGAAGATGGAGAATTGGGTAGAGTAGATGGAAATTCATTATATAATATTGTTAAAAACTACAAGTGGGGCAATTTCAAGGATTTAAGTACTCATTTTGATGAAACCTGTACCCAGAATATTGTAAGTTACAGAAGTTCAGCAAGTCGTGCAGCAGAAGCGCTTGCACTTTCCGGACAAAAAGCAAAAGCAATAGAAGTTTTAGATTTGGCTTCCAGAGAAATTCCTGTGGCTAAATATGATGATCCTCGCTCGCTGAGTTCAATAGTTTACGGCTACATTGTTTCTGGGCAAGAGCAAAAAGGTCTGCAATTGGCCGAAAAGCTCAAGAAAGGAATATTCACCGAATACGATTATTACAGCAGTCTATCACCAGATGAACAACGATTCGTTGCAAAACAAATGCGCACCAAACCGATGGAATATTCATTGGTGATTGCTGCAGTTTCCGATGCTTACAATAGAATTGGACAAAAAGATAAAGGGTACAATTATTTAGTGAAATCCATCGAACCCATTGATCAGCGCTTTAATGCGTTTACCAAAAATTTGCAGGCGATGGGTAAAGAGAAAGCTTTCAAAGAGGCCGAAAAAGTACAGAAAATTACGCCTTTCTACACTTATCTTTTCGATGTGATCAATCCTTATGATTCCACGTATTCCAAGGAGAAAGAAGAACAGATTACCAATGCGATCATGAAAGCAACTCAGTAAAAGTGAAGTATTGTGCGTTTCTCCGCGGGGTGAATGTCAACGGAACATCTATGAAAATGGCAGAAGTTTGCAAAGTTTTTTCCGATGCCGGAACGAGTGAAGTTTCATCGGTTTTAGCGACTGGAAATCTGATTTTTTCCTCTGATAAATCGGCTGCCGATTTAAAAATTATTTTGGAAAAAGCGATGTCTGATTATTTCAATTATGAAGCTTTTCTTTTCATTAAATCAGAAAAAGAAGTGAAAGCAATTCTTGAAAATTCTCCGTTTCAGAAATTAGAAGATTCACATATTTACGCTTTTGTAGGAACCGAAAATTCTGGGAAAATGCTTTTGGAAGAATTCGATCATTCGCAAAAAACAGAAAATGAAAACGCACAAATCATTGAGCATATTTTCTATTGGCAAGTTCCGAAAGGCAATACTTTGGATTCCGAGTTTGGTAAAGTTTTAGGCAAAAAATCTTTGAAAAATAAAATCACTTCACGAAATTTGAATACTATTGAAAAATCATGAAGAAATTTTAGTTCTGAAAAAAATAATGATGTAAGGCGGGCTTTAGCTCGCTTTTTTTATTAAGTACAATCAATTGATTTTAGCTGAAACTTAAAAATAGATGCATTGAAAAAATCCGTATTTTTGTAATTCAATTGGTTTTAAACTTTAAAAACTCATTCATGATCCAATATTTAGAAAACATTCACCACAAAGATTCCAAAAACTTCTTTCTGATCGCTGGTCCATGCATTATTGAAGGTGAAGATATGGCGTTGAGAATCGCTGAAAAAGTGGTAGAACTTACCAACAAATTCGAAATCCCTTACATCTTCAAAGGCAGTTTTAAGAAAGCCAACCGAAGCCGTGTAGATTCATTCACAACCATCGGAGAGGAAAAATCTTTGGAAATTCTTAAAAAAGTGGGGGAAACGTTCAATATTCCCACTACGACCGATATTCATGAAAACGAACACGCTGCTTTGGCCGCAAATTATGTAGATGTACTGCAGATTCCTGCGTTTCTTGTAAGGCAAACCGATTTATTGGTCGCTGCTGCAAAAACCGGAAAATGCATCACCTTGAAGAAAGGTCAGTTTCTTTCTCCTGAATCCATGAAATTCGCGGTGGAAAAAGTAATAGATTCTGGCAACAGCAAAACCGCGATTATCGAACGTGGGAACACTTTTGGATATACCGATTTGGTGGTGGATTTCCGCGGAATTCCAACAATGCAAAATTATGCGCCGGTAATTTTAGATGTAACGCATTCTTTGCAGCAACCGAATCAAAATTCCGGTGTTACAGGGGGCCGTCCGGAATTAATTGAAACCATCGCTAAAGCTGGAATTGCTGTTGGAGCAGACGGACTGTTCCTGGAAACACATCCAACTCCGGCTACCGCACTTTCGGATGGTGCAAATATGTTGCAGCTCCACAAATTGGAGGATTTGCTTCAGAAATTAACCAGAGTGAGAGAAGCGATTTTGTAATTTTTTGTTATCTTTAAAATCTAAATCACTCGCATTGAAAAAACTCCATTTACTCCTTGTATTTTTGCCGGCTTTTGCTTTTTCGCAGATCAATCTTAAAGTTCTTGACGAGAATGGAACTCCTGTTTCGCAAGCTAATGTTTCTTATAATAATCAAAATTTCACAACCGATGGAAACGGTTTTGTGAAGATTCCGATTGCCAGTTCAGAGGAAACCCTTTCTGTACAGAAAGAAACTTTCAGAGGTTTTAGTAAAAATATTAAAACCAATCCAAAAGTACAGCATATCAATGTTTTATTTGTAAAATCTGAAAGAGAATCGCAAATTCAGGAAGTGGTTTTTCAGAAAAAAGGGAAACCAAAAATTACGGATTTAACTTCTGTTGAAATTTCCGCGAAAGAAGCACAACAAATTTCATCTCTTTCCGGTGGTGTTGAAGGATTGTTGAAGACTTTGCCTTCCGTGAATTCCAATACCGAACTTTCTTCGCAATACATGGTGCGAGGCGGAAACTATGATGAAAACCTTATTTACATTAATGATATTGAGATTTATCGCCCATTTTTGATTCGAAATTCTTTGCAAGAAGGTATGAGCATCATCAATCCCGATATGGTTCAGGCGATAAATTTCTCTGCCGGCGGTTTTGAAGCGAAATATGGCGACAAAATGTCTTCAGCATTAAACATTTATTACCGCCAACCTACAAAATTTGAAGTTGCTGGTGAGGCGAGTTTAATTGGCGGAAGACTGTCAACAGGATTTGCGTCAAAGGATCAAAAGTTCTCTGCTTTGTTTTCCGGAAGATACAGAAATACCAATTTAGTCCTTAATACCTTGAATGAAGATACCGATTTCAATCCGCAATACATGGATTTTCAGTCGAATATCAATTATAAACTTAATGACAAATGGAATATTTCATTCATCGGATATTACAGCAAGAATGATTATGAAATGGTTCCCAAGGTAAAAGAAGTCGATTTCGGAAGTTTGCAAACGCCTTTGAAACTTACCGTTTTCTACAATGGAAAGGAAGATGATGCCTACAAAAATATGATGGGAACTGCATCAATCAACTTTAAGCCCAATAATAAATGGTCTTTTACATTAGATAATTTCGCTTACCAAAACCGTGAAAGAGAATATTATTCGATTGCTTCGGCGTATCGTTTGCAAACTTTCGATCCAATTACCGGTGAGCCTGTAACTTCGTATGATGTGGGCGGACAAATTGATCACGCAAGAAACGATTTATTGGTAAAAACCTACGGAACACAGCTGAAATCCCGTTTTTCTCCCGATGTAAATACCGATTTTGAAGTCGGATTGAAGTTCGAAAAGGAAAATTTAAAAGACCTTACTAATGAATGGCAACTTGTGGATTCTTTGGGATATAGCACCCCGATTGATTACACGACGCCGGGAACTTTGAATGCTGATGATTTGCGTTTGAAGTTCAATATTTCTGGTGCCAATCATATTCAGCCGACCAGACTTTCTGGGTATGCACAGTTTTCTAAAAAATTCTATTGGGGAACCAACAGAGTTTTCGTAAATGCCGGTGTGAGAGCTTCTCATTGGGATTTCAATGATGAAACTATAATTTCACCGAGAGCGCAATTCGCACTAAAACCAGATTGGGACATGGATATGCTTTTCAAAATTGCTGGTGGAATTTATTATCAGTCGCCTTTCTATAAAGAGATTAAAGATTTGGATGGAAATTTCAATTCGGAAATTAAATCCCAACGTTCGATGCAGGTTATTCTGTCGAATGATTTTGAATTCCGAATGGTTGATAGACCTTTCAAACTTACTACTGAAGCATATTACAAGAAAATGGATAACCTAATCCCATATTATTTGGACAATGTGAGAATTCGCTATTCCGGTAAAAATAATTCTGAAGGTTATGCTTATGGAGTGGATGCGAGGTTATTCGGAGAGTTTGTTCCCGGAGTGGATTCATGGATTTCCGCGAGCTATGCAAGAGTGTACGAAAATATCGATGGAAAAGGATATATTCCAAGACCGACAGACCCGCGTTTCCGATTCTCGATGTTTTACCAGGATTATATGCCTAAATTCCCTTCAATGCGCGTAAATCTTACTTTAACTTACGCCAACGGATTGCCTTCCGGAACACCAGTTTCATTCGATGAAAATGGTAAACCCGATTTTGAAGCACCTTATCAATACCAAAGAACTTTGCCTTCTTATAAAAGAGTTGATATAGGTTTGTCTAAAGTTTTTATCGATCAAAAAGACAATAAAGTAAACGGCGGTTTTTGGGGAAATTTCAAGGAATTGACTTTAGGTGTGCAGATCTTCAATGCATTTAATATCAGTAATACGGTAGCAAACCAATGGATTAATGATGTTTCTACTAATTACAATTATCCGGTTCCGGTTCGATTGACAGGCAGATTCTTCAATGTGAAACTCGATTTTAAACTTTAAACATAAAAAATCCCGAAATTAAAAACTTCGGGATTTTTCATTTATTCTGTTTCCGTACTAAGATTGACAGTGTCGTACAGATCTTTCCTTCGGTCCGACATTGTTCGAACTGCGCCGTAATGATGCAGTTCTTTCAACAAATTCAAATCCACATCAACGATGAGTGTAGTTTCGGTATTCGGCGTCGCTTCTCCTTTTATGGCATTCGAAGGAAAAGCAAAATCTGAAGGGGTGAAAACCGCTGCCTGACCAAATTGAATGTCCATATTATTCACGCCGGGCAAATTTCCTACACAGCCGGCAATGGCGACATAACACTCGTTTTCGATGGCTCTTGCTGCAGCACAGTGGCGGACTCTTGTATAAGCATTCTGCGTGTCTGTAAGATAAGGAATAAATAGAATTTTCATTCCCTGATCCGCCAAAATCCTCGGTAATTCCGGGAATTCGACGTCGTAACAAATCACCAAACCAACTTTTCCGCAATCGGTATCAATCACCTTTATTTCGTTTCCACCTTTCATTCCGTAATATTTCTTTTCATTCGGTGTGATGTGGATTTTTCTATGTTCATCTATTTTACCGTCGCGGTGCAGCAAATAACTGATGTTGTACAGCTCTCCATTATCCACCAAAGGCATACTTCCGGCGATAATATTGATGTTGTAACCGATTGCAAATTCCGAAAGTTTCAGTTTGATTTCTTCGGTGAGTTCAGCCAATTTAAACATACTTTCTCTTTCCGAAAGATGGTTGAAAGGCGCAAGCAAAGGTGTGTTGAAAAGTTCCGGGAACAAAATAAAATCCGATTTATAATCTGCCATTACATTCACGAAAAATTCCACTTGCTCATAAAATGCATCGATGGTTTTGAAATGCCGCATTTGCCACTGTACTAACCCAAGTCGGATTACCGAATCCTGCATGGTATTAGGTTTTTTGCTGTAATAAATGTTGTTCCATTGCAACAAAACCGCATTTTCTTCAGAATGTACATCTTCCGGAAGATAGTTTTTTAGAATTCTTACCGGCAAAAAATTATTGGCGAGCTGAAAACTCAGAACTGGATCATAAATTTCTTTATTTCTTACTTTTTGAATATATGCTCTAGGTGAAAGTTCAGCACTGTGGAGGTGGTAATTTGGAATTCTACCGCCCACCATAATCGATTTTAGATTTAAGGTTTCGCACAGTTCTTTTCTCACATCGTAAAGCCTGCGCGCCAAACGCAATTTTCGATACTCCGGGTCTACAAAAATTTCTATTCCGTAAAGTACATTTCCGGTGTCGGAATGCGTGTTGAAAGTATAATTTCCTGTAATCTCTTTGTAGGTATGATCGTCTCCGTACAGTTCGTATTGAACGATTAAAGAAAGTGCAACTGCAGCAATTTTTCCATCAACCGTGATGCAGATTTGGCCGTCGCGGAAGATTTTAAGCAGTTTTTGGATGCTTTTTTTCGACCAAATATTTTCCGACATCGTAGGATACGCTTTTTGCATCGTTTCTTTCAGTTCGTCGTAATCTTCAATGGAGAGTTTTCTGATATCTATTTGCATAAAATTTTTATTTTTTAAGTTAAATTATTATTCCGGTAGAATGATCTTCAGAACTTCCTGTCGCGGAACTCAAAACATTAATTTCGTTATTTAATTTTAAAACTCCCATCAATGCGAAGATTAGAGCTTCTTTGAAATCAATAATTCTTTTGTCGGGAACAATGATTTCGGTTTCAGTTTTGAGTTTTATTTTCTCCAGCAAAAAGGAGTTATATGTTCCGCCGCCGGTAAATAATACGTTTTTCAATTGATAATCATTGAAAACTGTTGCAATTTGATCCGCAATATGTTCGGTAAAAGTTGCCAAAATATTTTCTGGAGTTTCATCAAATAATTTCGGGAAAATATTTTCATTTACCCACTCAATTCCTAAGGATTTTGGTGGTGTTTTCCGGTAAAATTTAATGGAATTTAATGATGCTAAAATCTCGTCATTGATGATTCCACTTTTGGCGAGATTTCCAAATTCATCATACTTTTGGTTAAGAAGTTGCGCAAATTTATTCAAAACAATGTTCACCGGACAAATATCAAAGGCGATTCTTTTTCCGTCCTTTTTAAAAGAAATATTCGAAAATCCTCCGAGATTTAAGCACGCGTGGAAATCTGAAAAAAGCAATTCATCGCCAATCGGAACTAGCGGCGCCCCGTTTCCGCCCATAAAAACATCCTGTGTTCTGAAATCGTAGACAACCGGAATTTTATTTAAAAGTTTTATCGCTCTTCCGTCACCGAGCTGAAGGGTGAATTTTTTTTCGGGCTGATGAAAAACCGTATGACCATGAGATGCGATTATATCTATGTTTTTTAAAGAATTATTGGTGATGAATTCCTTTACTTTTTCACCCAAATAAAATCCATATTCTGAATTTAATGCCAAAAGAGCGTCCGCATTTAAGTGAATGGCATTTCGAAGCGAATCTTCCCAAAAATCTGAATAGGGAAGGGTTTCTGCATGCTGAATGTCGAATTTCCATCGGGATTGTTCTTTGGTGAATGTTGCGCAACAAATATCAAGCCCGTCAAGGCTTGTTCCCGACATTAAGCCGATTGCGTTGAAGGTCATAAAAAAAGATTTTTCCGAATGTACGAAAATTTATTTTCCTTTTTCAGGGATTTTCTTTGCGTTGATGTTTCCGGAATTGTTGTAGAACGTGTATGCCGAGAAATCGTCTTTGGCACGCATTCCGTTGGCGCCCACAAGCGTGGAACCATCTTTATCGGTCACGAAAACGGTATCGGAGGTATATATTTCTTTTTTTATTTGATCCCAATATACGGATTGCATCGCGAAAATCTGATTTTCATTCGTGATGATTCTCACATTTCCTTTTGCTTCGTAGAACTTTTTTTTCTCGTTGAATTTAGCGTATTTGGCATCGATTTTCCCAGGTACTGTCGGTTTTTTCTTATCGTAAAAAAGAATGTTGATTCCTTTTTTTGCGACAATATAAGGGGAGTCTATAAACTCGTATTTTTCAATTAATGGTGCGGTAGCACGAAGCTTAACCATCCCGGAATCCCGTTGTACAATCTTTGCGTTATTAATGATTTGCGAAGGGAAATTAGTGTTTTTGTTTTTATTGACCTGAGTAAGGTCTTCGTCGCATGAAATTAAACCAAAAAATATAGCACAACCTAGGAAGGCGGCTATATTTTCAGATATTATTTGTCTATAAAATTTCATTTTTTAATCATAAAGACGTTTCACAAACCATTTATCGGCAAAGTTAATTCCGACTTTTAGGTTGATGAAATTTTGGCGGATCATATTGTTATCCAAAGTACCTCTTTTTCCAATTTCCACACCCAGATCGATGCCGCTCATTCTGCTTGCACTTCTATTCTCAAAAGGCAACGTAACGCCTCCGGTTAAGGCAAACTGATTGATATTGGTTCCATTGATTGCTAAATTTCCTTTTTCGTAATAAGCCCCGTAACGGTAAGTAACTCTGGAAAAATAGCTTCGGAAGTTGTTGTAATTTGGTAAAAACCAACCACCTGCAGCAATTCTGTAAGAATTTTCATTAGCAAAAGGTTGCCCCAGGAATTGAATAGTTTCCCCTTTTTTGAAGTCGAACTGAGTTCCTACAAACCATTTTGTATCGCGACCATAACCGGCGCCCAATGAGAATTCCATAGGAATTAGGTTTTTGTCGGTACTAAAATCTTCGTCGATGATGCTGACGTTATTTTTAGTAACACCGTCGGTATAATAATAGGTACTGTTGGTATAATTGGTTTCCATTTTCCCAGTAGTACCGAAGGTATAAGTTGCTCCTAAAGTCAATTTTTTGTCAGTGCCGTATATTTTCTGGTAAGCAGATCCAAGAGTAAAATTAAAGGTTTTAATTTTATTTTTGGTTTCGTAACCATTGACCAACTCAGCGTTGCTGAAGGTAAGTTCGTTGATATCATAAAGATTTCCAAAGTAGAAATTGGTTCTAAAACCAAATCCTAATTCCGGAGAAGCCTGATAAGAAAATGCCGCTTGCACAGTACTCAAAGTTCCTTCACCACGGAAAAGATTCGCTTTGATAGTTTCATCGGCTAGTGTTTCTTTGTTAAGTATCGAATATTTTTTGGAGCTGTAGGGTTGGTAACCTAAACCAAATTTTATTTTACTAGAAATAGGGAATGCTACTGTAATATTCGAAAGATAAGTAGAATGTTTGGTCACATTCATATTATCATAATCCGATTTGAAAAAGTTGTTTTCATTGGTTGCTTCAACTTTTATGGTGGTAAGTTCCATATTTTTATTTGCAGCAGGATTGCTGAAATTAAAATTGTTGTTGAAATCCCAGATATATGCAGTAGAAATGCCACCCATCGCACTCACATCAGTTGTGTTGTCGTACTTCACATCCCCGATTCCGAAGGCAGCGTAAGGAGAATTACCAATCGATTGCGCATTGAGGAAAAATCCTGCTGCGATCAGCGGTAATACAAAAATTCTTTTCATTCTCTATTTTTAAAAATAATGCGCAAATATCCTAAATATTACTGAATTGAGGAAATTTACTTTGGTTAAAGTTTGTTAAGGGGCTTCTAGGACGGATTTTTCATTAGGAAAGAAACCATCAATCAAGAAAATTATAAAAATTAATCTAATTATATTTGAAATAATAAAGAAAAAAAATAAAAATCTTGTTACAATAGGAGCATGAACTAAACCATTTTGTTGATTAAAACGCTAGGAATTGCTTCTAAAAATTATTTATCTTTGAAAAATGAATTGGGAACAAATCGTCGGTCAGGAGAAACTCAAAAACCTCCTTATAGAAAGTATTGAAGACAAGAGAGTGGGTCATGCGCAGCTCTTCGTAGGCAAAGCCGGGTATGGAACTTTGCCCTTGGCAATGGCATTTTCTAAAGAGATTTTCCGAAGAGAAAACGAGCAATCTTCCTCCAAAGTAGAGCACCTCAACCACTTGGATTTGCATATAAGCTTTCCCGTATTCAAAGAAAAAAACAGCGGACTTACCGACCCGTTCCGGCAAAGTTTTCGGGAAATGATCCTCGAACATCCGTATGCCAACGATGAAGATTGGAGCGGAATTTTGGAATCTCAGAACAAGCAACTCTCCATTTTCGCTGACGAAATTGAAGAATTGAACCAGAAATTCTCTCTTAAAAGTTTCGAAGGTGGTAGCAAGGTTCTCATCATTTGGCAAGCCGACAAAATGAATAATGTTGCAGCCAATAAATTCCTGAAATTTCTAGAAGAACCACCGAAAGATACCTACATCATCCTCACTGCCGAGAATATCGATAATATTTTGCCTACCATTCTTTCGCGAACTCAGCTGGTTGAAATCCCAAGAATTCAGGATGAGGCGATGGAATCTTTTATTCAAAATCAATATAAAATCAGTGCAGAGAAACTTCGCGAAATCGTTTTTCAAGCGCAAGGAAATTGGAACATCGCTCAAAAGCTTTTGAACACGGAAAACACAGATAGCGAGTTCGAGCAGCTGTTTATCAACTGGGTTCGCGAAGCATTTCAGGTGAAAAAGAAACCCGAATTTCTGAAAAATATTGTCTTCTGGGCAAGAAATATCGCCGACTGGAACCGGGAAAAGCAGAAAAATTTCCTGGATTATTGTTCAGAAATGTTTCGGTTGGCTTTGCTCCAAAATTACGGAAGCGAAGATTTAGTCTATAAAAAGATAGATTCCGGTGGTTTCAAATGGGAAGGTTTCTCTAGATATATCCACGGGGCCAATATTGAAGCGATTTTAGAAGAAATTTCAGTCGCCGACTATCATTTAGGAAGAAATGCAAATCCCAAAATCGTATGGACCGACTTGGGAATCAAACTTTCCCGATATATTCATAAATCTGCTTAATTAAGGCATCAATTCCATTATCAATTATTCTTTTTCTAATTAATGAAAAAAGGGTTATTTCACCTTTTTCTAATTAGATGATTTTTAGTAATTTAGCGAAAACTAACAATGATGAAAAAGAATATTACAATTTATGGAAATCATCAGTTTACTCTTGAGCTTATGAGGGATTTCTTGGATGCAAACGGATTTGCTAAATTACATCCTATTTATTTAGTATCTTCTAATCAGGAGATTGAGCAAATTGATGTAGAAAAAATTGATTTTTTAATTCTCAATTTAACCGCAGAAAATATTAGTGAAAAATTCGAATTGATCGACAAATGGTTACTTCTAAATAATGAAATGAAAATCATTGTACTTTCCAAAAATTCTGATGTAAAAATAATTAAGAGACTTTTTGACAAAGGTATAAAAGCATATTTGGGCAAAAACACCGGCTCCGAAGAGTTCCTGAAATCTATACAAGCTGCGAAGAAAGGTTTGGTTTATATCAATGAAGATACTAAAAACGATCTCTTCAATTATATCTGTAGTGTAAGTGATCCGGATCGGGAAAAAGCTTCAGGAGCAGACGAATTGACTGCCCGAGAAATGGATGTGTTGAATCTTATTTGTGAAGGATTGCGGACCAAAGAGATTGCCGAGAAACTTTTTATCAGTGTTCACACCGTAGAATCTCACAGGCGAAATATTATGCTGAAACTGAATATCAATAATTCATCGCGATTGGTGAAATACGCTATCGATAATAGTTTGGTGAAATAAATAAATATCAATATAAAAAAGAAAGCAGAATTGAAAAATTCTGCTTTCTTTTTTTAAAGTTTTGCCTATTCCCAATCTGGCATTTCTCCGTTGCTGAAAAGACTTGTTCTTTCAGATTCCGTGTCAGAAGAAATAGAAATAACCATGATGTTTTTTACAGAAATTCCATCATTTGAAGTGTTGGTGAAAATAATTTGCGAATTATTGGGTGAAAATCTTGGGTCCAAATCATTGGTTCCATTTTCTTTTTCACTTTCTACGGAAAGGTCACGGGCAGTGTTGGTGGTTAGATTGTACAAGAAAATATGTGAATCCAGTTGTCGGTAATGATCATCTTGATATCCAGATACATCATGTGCGTACAATAAAAAATTACCATCTACCGAGAAATTAAGACCTCCTGAAGCTCCGTCTGCGTCTGATAAAACGGTTTTAAGTGTATTTCCTAGCATATCGATCACGATAATTTTAGAATTGTAACCATGCAGATCATTTGTTTTCAAAGCTATTTTACTTCCATCGTAACTCCAGTTACACTCTGAAATCAAGCTTCCGTCGGTAGTCGTGTAAATCAATTCCTGGCCGCTACCATCTTTATTGATTTTGTATAATTTATTGAAATTCGGATATATGAATTTTTCGCCATTGGTACTCCAAGCAAAGTCCAGTTCGGTATTATTAAATCCAGCAACAGGAATTCCGGTTACTTTAAAAACTTCGGTTCCGTCGGGTTTTGTAGTGAAAATGTGAGAATTTCCACCTTCTGTTCTCAGAAAAGCGATCAAACCGGCGTTGTTGTTCTTTCTCGGTCGCCAACTGTTGAATGAATTGGAAGTGAGATTGAAACTGGTTCCCGATTCATCACTCGAAACAATGTAGGAATTTCCGTTTTGTTTTCTTACAAAATGATAGCGATTTTGCGGAACTTTATTCGTGGTGAATTTATAAACAGGGCTATAAACATCGTTGTGAATCCCATCGTTTACCACGACTTGCCAAAAATAACTTGCACCGTAAACCAAATTTTCCAAGGTGTAAGTGGTCACTTCCAAATCCTTAATTTCCAGAACATTGGTGTTGAAATTGTTTTTCACGATCAATCGATATTTTAAAACATCGAGTGAATCAGGATCCGTCGATTTCCAGGAAAGTTGTACGGTGAGCGGTTGATTTTCTGCGTTGTCATTTGGGCTCAATAATTCCGGAATTGAAGGAGCTGTATTTAAAGATTCATCATCATCCATTTCAAAAGCGAGAGTCACTACTTGACCGGAGTTTTTCAAATTAGCAGATTGAAAATTATTGAGATATCCGGAAACTTCTGCTTTTACAGAATAATCGCCAATAGGAACTTCTGTAATTTCAAAACTTCCATCAGCTTCTGTAAAAACTGTATTGGTGGACGGTGAAGTCGTTATTTTTACGTTTTTTAGAGGGGTATTCGTTCCTCTTGTTACCACTTTTCCTTTGATCGAACCTGTTTGAACTTGATCCACAATTTCTTCCTTACAGGAAAAAAGCGTGAGCGAAAATAAACTGATTAGTAGGTAAGTATATAAAGTTTTCATGAGTTTCTATTTTTGATGATTACCGAAATAATAGTTGATTCCAAAACCTATTCGCATGAGATTATCATTTTGTTTTCCACTGACGAAACCGTCCAATTTGTCTTTAAAACCAAAATCGTATTGAAAATAAGTTCTTGCAGAGAAATTGCCGCTAATTAGGTAATCTAACCCACCGCCTAAATTTACTTTCATAAATGGATCATTATTTGAGAACAACGCACCGAAACCAGCATACACAAAAGGTGTAAATTTGAACTGAGGCAAAAAGAGATATTGAATATTAAATTCAGGACCGAAATAATCTCGTTCTATGATGCCGGTATTTTTTATTTTAACGGTATTTATGCTGGCTTCCAAATTGATGTTTTTATTAAGAAAAAAGCCTATGCCAACCTTACTTCCGATGGTATTTGCAGCATTTTTGTAATCACCATTAATTTGCTGACCTTCTACATTGAGGTTGATGAAATTTGATTTTCTCACTGTGTTTTCGACTTTATTTCCAAGAAGCCTTTGGTTATTCAGCTCATTTTCTTTTTTATATCCGGAAATGAGATCGTAGTACGGGACTTTGTTTTTATCAATTCCGTTGCCCCAAATATCATTTTGCAGACCTTCGATGATAAGGGTTTTTACCGCTTTTTCAATGGCTTCGGTTACTGCGAGCTGAACCGGTTCATTTTGCGTGAAACCTACTTCAGATTCTAACAATCTTTCGGTATCGATATACTTAAAAAAATTTCCACTAACGCCTGTAGAAAGAATATTTTTGGAAACATAAACTGTTTTCAGTATTTCTCCGTTCAGTGTTGAAACTGCTCTAAGATAAACGGTTATTCGATCTTGTCGGTACTGGGTAGAACCACCAATTCCGAAATAGCGGGCTCCAACGCCGCCAGTCATCACATTACTATCATAAGAAATGATTCCGCCTTCCAACAAAATCCCGGCATAGAGTAGAGGTGGAAGCATTTGCGAATTTTTATCACCATCTTTTGCATATTCTTGTCTGGTTGATCGGATGATCTGTCTTTCGTTCAATAGGTTGGCAATATTTTCTCTTTCGATGGGAATAAACCATTTGCTGTCTTCTAATGCTTTGATAAGGATTGTAGTGGTTCCTTGTGGAACGGCTGTGCTCCAGTTACTCCCGGTTTCAGAGGGTTTGTATTGCCCTGTTTGATCTCTGAATTTATAAACTCCGACAACAATTTTATCTTTTGGTGGTGGAATTTCCTTCAACTCTGTTGTTAAATTGGTCACTTCTCCTAAAGTGGATTTTTCTCCGTTGGCGGGCAAATTAAATAAGGTACTGCAACTTTGCAACGAAAAAACAATAGGCAGAAAGTAGAAAATTTCCTTTCTGAAATGAATTTTTATTTTCATGGTAGGATTTATTTTTTGATTATCGAGGAATGATGATTTGCGACTGCTCGCCGGTTTGGGTATCGAGAATGTTGATAACTAAACCTTGTGAGGCCTTGGAAACATCAAGAAAAAGCGATCCGAACATGTATTTTCCGGGAGTCATACCGCCACTGGTACCAAATTTATCATCGATCAGTTTACTTGAAAGTTGGCTTAATAATTGGCGGTTGAGACTTTGGGTAAAACTATCCATAGAGTCGAAATCTTTTAATAGATCATTATATTGATTATCTCCGTCATCAAATTGATTTTGGGCATTTGCAGAACTCAGCATCCATTGATAATTGAAAGTATCACCTCCAAAAGCAGGATTGATGGGCTTGTAAACCAATTGCTGACCGAAAAAATAAGTTGTTGCAAAGCAGAAGATTAAGGGGATTAACAAAGTTTTCATGGTGTTTTATTTTTTAATATCGGAACTCATTTTTGAGCAAGCTGGTCTTGCGGTGATAATCTAGAATAATCTTAATACAAACGTTAGCTTGTTCTGTGAGGTATTCGTCGTTTGGATTAGCGGCAAAACTGTACAGAGTTCTATCATCCACCTCTACAGAAATTTGGCTGCCTCTTCCCATAGTGGGCAATTCTCCAATGGTAACAGAGGTGTTTATTTTTTCAGGTAATTTGCTGTATTCAAGGTAAAACAGATCGTAGAAATCTTTACCCGTTTTAGTTTTTGTTTGGTCTATGGTAAGACCTTTCAGTTCGAAAATTTCATTTTCGTTGACTTTGCTGACTTTGCTAGTAAAAGTTTTGGCGTTGATTTCGAGGCTGTCTTTAGAAATCAATTGGCCGGTTTGTTCATCTTTAATAAAAAGAAAAACCTTTAAAGCATCATTTTTCTGCATATTCACACTTATTTGAGAAAGTGTTTTGGTCTCCTCAGGTTTTAGGGTGAACTTCCCCGATTGCTTATTATTGGAAAGATTCCCGGAACTGCCTTTTTTTATGGATACGAACAGGTAATTCAGTTCAGAATAGGTGTCAGAAGGATTAGTCGCAGTCGCTTTTAAGGTTAGTTGGCCTTCCAAGAAACTGCTTTCGATTTTTGAAGTAACCGTTTTTTTTTCTTGCTGTGCAGACGTTAATTGTACTGCAAAAAATAAGATAAAGGAGATGTAAAGTAGAGTTTTCATTTTAATGGATATTTAATAGTTCCTCATAAATATCGTCATATTGTCACCTTTCACATGGAGCTGAATTTTTTCGGAGATACTGTTGCTTCCAGTGATGTCGATAATATTGTTATTACCTTGTGTAGTGATTGTAGGATTCGAAGATTTTTTATCGAAAACATTGTTAAAGTTCAAGTAATTGTAATCCCCAATTTGAATCGTTGACACGTCGGTTTTGCTATTGCTGTAAATTTCAGAGAAGTTGTGATTTCCGTATTGAAAGTTGATGCTTTCTGAATTTGTGCCTTGTTGCGGAGTAGTTTGTAACTGTGTGATGATAGCCAGAGCGTTATTACTATTGACGTTTTCAAAAGAAATCTGTTGAGCAGAAGCGAAGAAGGCAACTACCAACAAAAAAATAGTTGATATTCTGGTTATTGTTTTCATGATTAGTTTGATAAAATTACTTATTAATAGTGACCTGATTATCACTTTAAACACTAGTTTTAATTTTGGTTATTTTTAATTACGACAATGGGTGTAAAAACCCTTTTCAAGAAATTTTTTATATGAAGTAGTATTTTTTTATTAAAAAAAATAGGAGAAACCAATGTTTCCCCTATAATTATTCAGTTTGATCTGCTATTAGTTAGATTGGAATGTCATTAAAGTGTTTCCATTACCAACTTGAGTTCCTAAGTGGAAATGATTTGTTCCTAATTGAAGTACAGATGTGTAGTTGCTGTTACCGATCTGTAAATCGATTGCTGTATTATCATTACCAAATTGCCATTGGTGTAATTCGTTATCACTTCCAACTTGCAAACCTGTAGTGCTGTTACGATTTCCAACTTGCCAAGAATCAGCTACGTTGTCGTTACCCAATTGTATATGACTAGCCTCGTTTCTGTTTCCATCTTGTGTTTGCCAAATAAAGTTATCCGAACCTACTTGCAATGCGTACGCCTCGTTTCTATTACCCCATTGTTCCTTTATTACATCATTATTGACACCTAATTGAATAGAAGAAGCCTCGTTTCTGTTACCAATTTGTTCTTGGTCAGAGTCATTTAATGCACCAACTTGTAGAGTACTAGCTTCATTTCGGTTTCCTTGTTGGTATTGGCTGGCAACATTTAGCATCCCTAATTGTGTAGAAGAAGCAACATTTCGATTTCCAATCTGCATTTGAGACGTGGAGTTCGCTAATCCAATTTGGAGTGTAGAAGCTTCGTTTCTATTTCCGTACTGTTGAACTTGATTCATATTAAGAATACCATATTGATCAACATCAATTTCATTTCGGTTTCCATCGCTCAATGCAAAATTCATATTTCCGGCACCTACCTGATCGATGGTGGCGATATTACGATTTCCATCCTGTGTAAGGAAGTTCATGTTCACGAAACCGGTTTGGTTTACATAGGCTTCGTTTAAATTACCTAACTGAGTAGATACATCAACGTTTGCTTGCGAGTAAGCAAATCCGAAAGACATAAGTGCGCAGGCACTTGCAAATAATTTTTTCATGGTTAAAAAATTTTATTGGTTAGTTTGTGGTACAAATGTAGAACGATTAGAAAGTAAAAGAATCACCGATACCGTCTAAATTATAAAAATCAATGTAAATTATGAGCAGCATAGTAAAATCACCTTTTTTGGTTTTCCTTATTCCGTCTGTAATGCAGTATCACTAAAGGTCTTTTAAAAAAAAAATAATTTTTGAAAAGGAAAATTTCTAAAATAAACCAGGAAACTTTTTTTGTTTTTAAGTTTTCTTTTGTAACTTTGCAACCGAAATTTGTAAAAATGGATGTAAAATTTTTAGAAAAAGTAGCTGATTTGTTTGTAGAAAATGGTCCAAAAACCCTGACCATGGATGATATTGCGAAAGAATTCGGGATGTCTAAAAAAACACTTTATCAAAAATACACCAACAAAGAAGCTCTTTTAAGCGATGTTCTTCAGTTCAAATTAAAAGAAGTAATCGAAAAACTCAACGAACTGGATATCAAAATAGAAAATGCCATCGAAAGAATGTTCTGCCGGGATGAACAGATAGATAAGGCAGTGCAAACCAATAAATCACTATTTATTCGCCAGCTAATTAAGTATTATCCGATGATTTTTAATCAGCACATGATGCATTTTTCCGAAAGATTTACAGAAGTAATCATTCATAACATAAAAAGAGGTAGAGAGCAAGGGTATTATCGGGAAGATTTCGATGAGAAATTATATGGTAAGATGTTTTTTCAACTTATTATGTCGTACGACAGTTCACCTTTTTTCAATACTGAGGAAATCGATAGAACACACTTTAATAATGAAGCGATGAAATTTTTCATGTATGCCATCACTACTGAAAAAGGCAAAAATTACTTAAAAAATATAGTCTGCAAATCCGAAACGGTTTGATTACCATAAAATTTTTAACAAATAATAACTCAATATATAATGAATAACTGGAGAAAAATGGCGCTCGGCGTACTGTTCTATGCATTCTCGATTACCCGTATGCATGCACAGGAAACCGTTACCCTGAAACAAGCCATCGAGTATGCGCTGCAAAATAAGGCAGAAGCGCAGAATGCCAAATTAGATGTCCGCAATGCAGATTATCAAATCATGGAAGCAAAAGCAGGTGCTCTTCCGAAGATTAATGGTGTAGCTAACCTTACTTATAACCCAATTTTGCAGTCTACCGCTTTAGATGTAGGCGCATTCAGCGGCGGTCCAAGTAATATTCAGTTGATCACGATGGGCCAAAAGTGGAATGCCGGAGCGGGAGTTCAACTTTCTCAGGCTTTATTTAATCAGCAAGTATTTGTTGGACTTAAAGCTGCCAAATCAACCAAAGAATTCTATCAGCTCAATGCAGAACTTACTGAAGAGCAGATTATCGAAAGAGTTTCTAATGCTTATTTTCAAGTTTTTACAATTCAGCAAAAGAAAGAAACTTTAGAAAATAGCTATGCAAGCACAGAAAAGGCCAGAAATATTATTAAAAGCTTATTTGATAACGGACTTGCTAAAAAAATAGATCTCGACAGAACCAATGTGAATCTTACCAACATCAGTACGGTTTTAAAGCAACAGCAAAACGCCATCAATCAAGCAGAAAACGCATTGAAATTCTATATGGGAATGCCGATTGAGAACAAGATAGAGCTGGTAAAAGCCGATATGGAAATCACTCCACATTTATTGGATGAAACTGTGGGAACCGATCAAAGATCTGAAATTAAAATATTAAACAAACAAAGAGAACTTCTGCAGTACAATAAAAAAGCGGTAGAAGCTGCGTATTATCCGACAGTAAATCTCAATGCCAATTACAGTTGGCAAGGATTAGGTGATAAGTTTCCTTTAACCAATGGTGAAAGAAATGGCGTATATTGGGCAGATTATTCTGCAATTACCTTGGGCGTCAATATCCCTATTTTTAATGGATTTGCTACAAAAGCCCGAGTAGAAATGGCGCAAATAGAACTGGATAAACTGGACGTAAGTATCAAAGACACTAAACTGGGCTTGGATTTATCTTATCAAAATGCAAAATCGCAAATCGAGAACAGTCTTTTGGCCTTAGAAAACCAAAAAGCCAACGTCAGCCTTGCCGAAACAGTAACTGCAAATACCAAACACAATTATCAGTACGGTTTGGCAACGCTTACAGAATTGTTGGAAGCAGAAAACGCTTTGGTAGAAGCCAAAAACAACTATAGCAATGCTATTTTAGAATACAAAATCGCGGAAATTCAATATTATAAAGCAAAAGGAGAACTTAAAAATTATATAAAATAAACTATCATGAAAAAATCTTTAATATATATCATTGTTGCAGCAATACTTATCGGTTGGGGAGCTTACACCATTGTGGGAAACAAAGCCAAACAAGAAAAAGAAGTTGCTGAGGTAGCGAAACAGGTCGATAAAATCAACGTGAATGTAGTGACCGCAAACCGGGAAAACATCAATACGGATTATTCTGCGAACGGAACTTTCATTCCGAAACAGGAAACCAACCAATCTGCGGATATTTCCGGACGTGTGGTGAGTGTTTATGTAAAAGAAGGTTCGCGCGTAGGAGCCGGACAGGTTTTGGCAAGTATAAAGAGAGATGCAATTGAAGTAGATGTTACCCAAGCTCAAAATAATTTACAAAATGCCATTATCGACAACCAACGTTACGAAAACGCTTACAAAACAGGTGGTGTTACCAAGCAACAATTAGATAATTCCAGACTCCAGCTGAAAAATGCACAAGCTGCTGTGAGATCGCAAGGCGTAAGAATGAATGATACCAAAGTAAGAGCGGGTATCAGTGGAACGATCAATAAAAAAATGGTAGAGCCGGGAGCTGTAGTTTCACCGGGGACACCATTGTTTGAAATCGTTAATATCAATAGTTTGAAACTTTCTGTTTTGGTGGATGAAAGCCAGGTGGGAAGAATCCAGATCGGGCAGCAAGTTGCTATTAATGTTAATGTTTTGCCTGACGAAACTTTCACCGGCAGAATTTCGTTTATCGCACCAAAAAGCGATGCTTCGCTCAACTTCCCTGTAGAAATAGAAGTTGCTAATAATGGAAAATTAAAAGCCGGAATGTATGCCACTGCTTTATTCAAAACCAATTATGGGGCTGAAAATCAAAATATGCTCGTGGTGCCCGCAGAAGCTTTCGTAAATGGAGTAAGTTCGGGGCAGGTATTCATCGTTCAAAATGGTACTGCTAAACTGGTGAAAGTACAAACAGGAAAAGTATATGGCGATAAAGTGCAAATTATCAGTGGATTGAATGGTGGTGAACAGGTAATTACCAGCGGACAAATCAACTTAGAAAACGGATCAAAAATTAATATCGTAAAATAATACAATGAAATTAGCAGAAATATCTATCAAAAGACCATCGCTAATTATCGTGCTGTTTACGATTCTTACTTTAGGTGGTTTGTTGAGCTATTCCATGATGGGATATGAGCTCATCCCAAAATTTGAAACCAATATTGTCACGATTTCCACGGTATATCCCGGAGCTTCACCTAGTGAGGTAGAAACTTCGGTCACCAGAAAGATCGAAGATGCGGTGGGTGCTTTAGAAAACGTGAAAAAAGTTGAATCATCATCTTACGAAAGTCTTTCGGTGGTGATGGTGCAACTGAATTCCGGAGCCGATGTAAATTATGCGTTGAATGATGCTCAGCGGAAAGTAAATGCAATACTTTCTGAGCTTCCGGATGATGCGGATGCACCTTCTCTAAATAAATTCTCATTAGACGATCTTCCGATTATTACCATGAGTATTTCGAGTGATAAGCTGAACAGCAAAGAATTATATGATTTGTTGGATAAAAAGATCGAACCGATTTTTTCCCGTGTAAATGGGGTAGCGCAGGTGGATCTTGTTGGTGGTCAGGAAAGAGAAATTCAAGTGAGCATTGATGATAAAAAACTGGAAGGTTATGGCATCAGTATCGGAGAAGTACAGCAGGCGATCCTTTCATCAAACTTAGATTTCCCAACCGGAAGTTTAAAATCCAGATCTTCAAAATCGACCATTAGGTTGTCCGGAAAATACAAATCTGTTGAAGAATTAAATAACCTTGTTATTTCTTCTAAAAATGGAGCACAAGTTCGTTTGTCAGATGTTGCAACGGTATTTGATACTCAGAAAGATGTGGAAAAAATTGCAAGATACAACCAGAATCCAACGATTCTGTTGCAAGTAAAGAAGCAATCTGATGCAAATGCAGTAGCGGTTTCCGAAAGTATTCAGAAAACAATGGCCGAGGTGACCAATAATTATAAAATTCAAGGTGTAAAATTGACTCTTGTAGACGATACTACTGATTTCACATTAGAGTCGGCTAATCATGTAATTTTCGATTTGGTGTTGGCGATTGTGTTGGTTGCGATTGTGATGTTACTATTCCTACACAATATTAGAAATGCATTTATTGTAATGGTTTCCATTCCAATCTCGTTGATCGCGACTTTCATTGGAATGTATTTACTGGGATATACGCTGAACTTGATGAGCTTACTTGGCCTTTCCTTGGTAGTAGGTATTCTTGTGGATGATGCAATTGTGGTTTTAGAAAACGTTTACCGTCACATGGAAATGGGCAAAAGCCGGATTCGTGCAGCTTACGATGGAGCATCCGAAATTGGCTTTACTGTAACTGCAATTACTTTGGTTATTGTAGTGGTATTTTTACCAATCGCACTGAGCTCTGGTTTGGTTTCAAATATTTTGGCGCAATTCTGTGTTACTGTAGTTATTGCCACATTATTATCTTTGTTATCGTCATTTACCATTATTCCATGGTTGTCCTCAAGATTTGGAAAAGTGGTCCATCTCACCGGAAAAAATCCTTTTGAGAAATTTATTCTTTGGTTTGAAACTAAATTAGATCAATTTACCCATTGGATTACAGAAATTCTAGAATGGTGTTTGAAAACAGGTTTTAGAAGAATCATGACGGTTATTGTAACCTTTGTTATTTTGATTTCCTCAATGCTATTGGTAGTTTTCGGATTTATCGGAGGCGAATTCTTCCCGAAAATGGATCGTGGACAGTTCCTCGTGCAAATGGAATTGCCTAAAGATGCTACCATCGAAAAAACCAATCAGGTCACCCTTCAGGTTGAAAAATATCTGAGAGATAACCCGAATGTAGTCAATTTAATTACCACGGTAGGGCAGCAATCCACCGGTTTTGGTGGAGCACAAGCAACGGCTTACCAATCCGAAGTTCAGGTGATTTTGACGGACAAATCCGAACGTTCTGAAAGTACCGATATTATGGCGGCGAAGATCAAAAGGGATTTGGAAGAAAAATTTACTGGAGTGGAATTTAAAACTGCACCAATCGGCTTGATGGGAGCTGATAATGCCCCAATCGAGATGGTGGTAACCGCACCAGATAACGAAACAGCGAACAAAGAAGCTGCAAGAATCCTCGAGTTACTGAAAAAAGTTCCTGGATCGGTAGATGCCGAATTATCTACTGATACCGGAAGCCCAGAGGTAAAGGTGAATATTGACCGAGATAAAATGGCTGCGTTAGGTTTGAATCTTTCAGGCGTGGGACAAGCCATGCAAACAGCTTTTAATGGAAATACCGATGGAAAATTCCGTGCAGGGGAGTACGAATATGATATCAACATTCGTTTTGCAGATAACAACAGAAAATCGATTGATGATGTAAGAAACCTAATGTTCACCAATAATAACGGCGAACAAATCCGACTCAGCCAGTTTGCAAATGTAGAAATGAGTTCAGGACCTAGTTTGCTGCAGCGTAGAGATAAATCGCCTTCAGTGAAAGTTCTTTCCAAAGTAGTAGGTCGCCCCGTAGGTGATGTAGCAAACGAATGGTCTGCCATGTTTATGGATAACGAAAAAACAAAACCTGCAGGCGTGAACTACATCTGGAGCGGTGATATGGAAAACCAAACAGAGGGCTTTGGTACTTTAGGAATCGCCCTATTGGCGGCTATTGTCTTAGTTTATTTGGTAATGGTTTCCCTGTACGACAGTTTTGTTTATCCTTTCGTAGTATTGTTTTCGATTCCGTTAGCATTAATCGGGGTAATGGTAATTCTTGCCCTTACGGGAAATTCACTGAATATCTTTACCATGCTCGGAATGATTATGTTGATTGGTTTGGTTGCGAAAAACGCGATTATGATTGTCGACTTCGCCAATATGAGAAAAGCCGCAGGAGCAAGTACTCATGACGCACTTATCCAAGCAAATCACGCTCGTCTTCGTCCGATTTTGATGACCACCATTGCGATGATTTTCGGAATGCTTCCGATTGCATTGGCGAAAGGCGCCGGAGCCGAGATGAACAACGGATTAGCGTGGGTAGTAATCGGTGGTTTGATATCCTCATTGTTTCTTACCTTGATTATCGTTCCGGTAGTATATTCACTGTTCGATTCTTTGCTTAGAAGAATGGGTAAACATGAAAAAGTAGATTATGAAGCTGAAATGAAAGCTGACTATGAACATCAAGAATTAAGTGATGATGGGTTTACCCCTAAACATATTGTATAATAATTCATATTTTTTTTATTGTTAAGAGCAAGCCGTTTCATTCAATTGAAGCGGCTTTCTTTATTTAATTGGTATATGATTATTAATAACTTCAAAAAAAACGTAGCGATCAATTAAAAATGTTCAAACTTAAATTAAGAAGACTTAAAGTTGAGTTACAAAACTTAAATGTTGAAACAAAAAGGTTCAACGATGAGGTGAAATGGTTTGTAAATAGGAGAATCGAATTCGTCTAAAGCATATCGGTCCCGGTAAATTGATAATCGGTTTAAAACCTGTTCCTATTGATATCATTAAAATTCAATAAGAATTATTTAAGCAAAAAAAAGAGTCTGAAGCAAATCTTCAAACTCTGTTTTATTTAAAATTTTTATCAATTCCTACAGATAATTATGCAAGTTTTTGTTTTTCGAAGGCATTAATTTTCTTTTGAGAAAGGGTGAGAAATCTCACTACCAAAAGAACAGCTGAAATGGTAAGTCCTAATCCCAGAGCGATCCACATTCCGAAAGCTCCCATTTTCAAAGTGACACACAGAAAATATCCCAACGGAATGGCAATAATCCAATACGCGATAAACGTAATAAATGACGGAATTTTCACATCCTGAATTCCGCGTAAACTACCTAAAGCTACTACTTGGATTCCATCTGAAAGCTGAAAAAGCGCTGCGATAATCATCAATTGAGCTGCCAATTGAATTACTGCAACATCTTCTGCTTTGGTGAAAAAGGTAGGCAAAATATTTCTCCCAAAAATGAATACCAATCCACATGCGAACATGAAGATGAAAACAATTTTTAAATTATTTATTCCTACTTGTTTTAATCCACTATAATCTTGCTCACCCAGCTTTCTTCCTATTAAAACCGTTGATGCAACGCTGAAACCGACACAAAGATTAAAGGTGAAAGAGGCCATAGAAAGTGCGATTTGATGCGATGCGATGTCCTTCGCGGAGATTAAGCCACAAATAAAAGCTGCTCCGGCAAAAGCGGTTACTTCAAAAAACATCTGCAAGGCCGTAGGAAACCCAATTTTCAACATTTTGGTGAACATCGCCTTAGAAAATTCGGAAACTTTCAATGAGAAATCTTTAATATATCTTCTTGTTTTTTCTTCTTTTAATAATACATAGTAGAGAAATACCATCATAAATATTCGTGCGATTAAGCTCGCAAGAGCCGAACCTTCCACGCCCATCGGTGAAATTCCGAACATTCCTTTAATAAAAACATAATTTAAAACCACATTGATCACATTAGCGATAATCGTGGCTTTGGTAACACCGATCGTATAAGACAAACCTTCGGATACTTCACGCAACGTTTGAAATGCCATAAACGGAATAATGCTGAGTGTCATAATACTCAAAAATCCAATGGTAGCGGGGATAATTTCCGTTGGCTGATCCATGTGATAGAGCAGCGGCATGAGCAGGAATAGCAGCATCATAAGCAGAATCCCAATACCTATGTTGATGATAAAACCATGGCGAAATACTGAGTTGATCGTATCGTGTTTCTCCTGAGAATGCGCCTCGGAAACCAAAGGCGGAATAGCAAATGAAAACCCTAATGCGAATACAAAAATGGAAAAGAATACAGCATTACCTAAGGAGACAGATGCTAATGCCTGTGCACCCAAAAGTTTTCCGACAATGATGTTATCGAATAAATTAACAGAAACCTGGCCCACTTGCGTGATCATCACCGGAAGTGCGAGCGTGAAGCATGCCTTGGTGTATTCTTTATTAAGTATTTTCATAAAAAAAGTTTGCTGCAAAAATACAGCAAACTTCTTCGATTTTACTTATAATGAGGATAATTATTTTCTCACAAAATTCGCTACATCTTCTGCAGACACGGGATTCGATCCTAATATAATCAACCGCTCTACGACGTTTCTCAATTCTCGAATATTTCCGGTCCAGCTGAAATCTTCGAGAGCCTTGATGGCATTTTCGTCGAATTCTTTCTTGACAGTTCCGTGTTCATCCGAAATTATTTTAGCGAAATGTTCCACCAAAAGTTTAATGTCTTCTTTTCTCTCGTCCAAAGGCGGAACATAAATTTCAATGACAGAAAGACGGTGATAAAGGTCTTCACGGAATCTTCCTTCGGCAATTTCTTTCTGCATATTTTTGTTAGTAGCGGCTAGAACCCTTACATCTACCTTGATTTCCTTGTCGCTTCCGACCGGAGAAACTTTGCTTTCCTGAAGTGCACGCAAGACTTTTGCTTGAGCAATCAGACTCATGTCACCAATTTCATCCAGGAAAATGGTTCCGTTGTGTGCAAGTTCGAACTTCCCTTGTTTGTCTTTAATAGCTCCAGTAAAACTCCCTTTTACGTGACCAAAAAGTTCAGATTCAATCAATTCAGATGGAATCGCGGCGCAGTTCACTTCAATCATCGCTCCTTTGCTGCGGTCGCTTTGGGAGTGAATGGCATGAGCTACTAACTCCTTTCCAGCTCCATTTGGACCTGTAATGAGCACTCGCGCGTCAGATGTAGCTACTTTTTCGATCATCTCCTGTATTTTTTTCAAAGCAGGAGAGCTACCAATCATTTGGTATTTTTTGCTTACTTTCTTTTTTAATGTCGAATTTTCAACATTGAGAACCTGGTTTGTTTTTTGGAGATTTCTTTTATCTAAAGCATTTTTAACACTGATAATTAATCGGTTGATATCGATTGGCTTTGAAATAAAATCATAAGCACCTTCCCTCAGACAAGCTACGGCAGTATCGATATCTGCGTGGCCGGAAATCATTACGAAAGTGGTGTCATGCTTAATTTGTAGCGCTTGTTTCAGCAATTCAGTACCGGAAAGTTTCGGCATTTTAATATCTGAAATAACCAGCGCGAAATCTTCTTTTTCAATAAGTTTATAGCCCTCCAGTCCGTCCTCGGCAATAACAAATTCATATTCAGGCAGTTCATCGGATAATATACTTTGGAGTACGCCCGAAATTGCTTTTTCATCTTCTACAATTAGGATCTTTTGCATCAATTGGAAATTTATATATTTAATAAAAATTCAGTTTAAAATTTGCAGATTATTCAGCAATAATCATACCTAAATAAGCTTATACGCCATATTGTCTGCTACCGAAAATGCCCGAACCAATCCTCACGGAATTGGCTCCACAAGTGATGGCTTCCTTGAAATCTCCGCTCATTCCCATGGAAAGAATGTCGAGTTTTTTCAGCAGCGAAAGTTTATCGAAAAGCTGCTTGAGCAGGTTAAATTCTTTGGCAATTTGGTTTTTGTCTTCCGTGAAAGTTGCCATTCCCATCAAACCTTTAATTTCGATATTAGGATATTTTCCGTTGAGATAATCTTGGAAGATTTCTTTGGCTTCATGAATTTCAAGCCCGAATTTGGTTTCTTCTTCAGCGATTTTTACCTGCAACAAAACTTTTATTTTTCTTTGAAATTTTTCGGCTTGCTTATTAATCTCTTCTAAAAGTTTTTCGGAATCTACACTCTGTATCGTGTCGATAAATTCAGCAATATATTTTACTTTATTGGTTTGGAGATGCCCTATAAGATGCCATTGAATATCCTTGGGTAGCTGTGGATATTTTTCCGCGAGTTCTTGTACTTTATTTTCACCAAAAATACGTTGTCCTAAATTGTATACATGTAATATTTCTTCTACAGTATGGGTTTTCGATACAGCCACGAGTTGCACATTTTGAGGCAATTCACTAATTGTTTTTTGGTAATTGCTGGAAATACGGTCTAAAGACATTTGAAAAAAAAATGAAAATTTGTATAAAAAAGGGTGTTTTCACCTGAAATTGTTTCCAAATATAAAGTAATTTTGATTAAATATTGAAAACCATGAAAATAAAATTACTCACCTTCGCGCCCGCAATGCTTTTTTTTGCATTTTTTTCGACAATTTCTTGTGGTGAAAAGCCCAACGTTATAAATGAAAATTTTAAAGAGAAATTGATTGATAAAAAATTAATGAACGAACTTGATAATACTTATGCTTCAAATAATTACTTGATTATCAATTCTGCTCGCGAAGACGGGAGCAAAGATTCCCGGGAATATTGGTATTCTATTGAGGATTTAGAAGGATACATTGCTTTCGTTAAAAAAGAAGCGGCGCAGCAAAATCATAATGTTTTAGGAATAAAAATAAAAATGGGACAATACCCTTTAAATGGGAAATTTGATCCTAGATTAAATCCTAAATACGCCGGTTATCAAGCAGTTTATCTCGTTCCAACAGGCGTTCCGATTGATGGGGGTTTTCCGGGACAGACAGATAAAAAATCACCAGATTCGGTATCTAGAGGGCAGGAAATTAACGGGATTCCGGGGATGGATCTTTCCATGATACATCCACCTTATTAATGATTTAAATTATGGAAATTGATAGAATATTGCTTTCTAGTATTTTGAATGTAATTTATCTTTTAATCATTGTAATGATGGTGGTAAAAAGGAAAGAATTAGGAAGCCAAATTCACTATTTTATTATCGCGATGTTGTTCGTTTTTCTCTCCGAGTCCTTGTCTTTACTCGGAACTATTTTGTATGGTGACAGCTTCAAAGTAATTAGAATCAACGTTGTGGGGGTTATCATTTTATTTTTTCTTGCGGTTTTTGTTTATTTTTATAAAACTTTGGAAAACGAAAAGTTAAAAACAATACAGTTTGGGATTGTTGTTTTACATATTTTAAATATTATAATTTCTATCATCTTTATCGACGATTTTTTCACTTATATGCCATATCCAACTTATTTTGCAACGATTGTATTGTTACTGGCGAGCGTTGCTTTGTTTTTCTTTGAGACCTTTAACTCCGAGAAAGTGCTTAATATCTTAGATTATTATCCATTTTGGATCGCACTTAGCCTAATCATTTTGTATGTTGGTCTACTTCCGCTGATAATTATAAGCAAAAATGCCGTGCAATTATCAATTTCACGAAATATTTTCTTAATTTTACTTTATACTGTTAACTTTAGTGGTTATATGGTCATGCTCACCGGGATTTTTTTTAGTAAAAGAACAAACCTAAATGAATAAAATCTTTGAAAACAAATGAAGTTGATATCTTAATTATTTTATCTACCATTATCATTTTATTCGTAATATTGATGATGGTGGCCATTTACGGCATTTTCGTGAAAAAAAAATCTCAACTCTTGCTTAGTCAACAGCGCAAAGAAGCCGTTTTTGAGCATGAATTGGCCAAGTCTCAAGTTGAAATCCAGGAACAAACGCTAAATTATATTGGCCAAGAGTTGCATGATGATCTGGGGCAAAAACTGTCAGTCGCACGGTTGATGACCAATAAAATTTCATTTTCAGATGATCAAGTCCGAGTCGAAATCGCTGAAGAAATCAATCTGCTTTTGGGAGAATGCATTCAGGATATTAGAAATCTTTCGAAAGTTTTTATCACCAAACAGGTCAAACAATTCGGCTTTGTCGAGTCGCTCGAGCGGGAAATTTTTAGGATCAAAAGACTTGATTTGCTGAATGTTGATTATCAAAACAATAATCAGGAATTAAAAATAAACTCCAATCATGCACTCATTTTGTTTAGAATCGTTCAGGAATGTATCAATAACGTAATTAAGCACTCCCAATCAAAAGATTTGCAATTGTTGGTCATAGATTCTCCGGAAACTCTTAATATTGAAATCAATGACAGTGGAATTGGATTTAATGCTGATTTAGAAAACCACGGAAGCGGCATTAAAAATATGGGAAGCCGTGCGGAACTTATCAATGCTGAATTGACGATTAATTCCTTAGAAAATATAGGTACGAAGGTATGTGTTTCTTATAAAAAATAATTCTTATGGAAAAAATAAAAATTGCCATTGTTGATGATCATAAGTTAGTTTCCAAAGCTTTAGAAAATATGATTTCCTTCAATCCAAATTTTCAGGTCATTATGAATTGTTTCAACGGGCAAGAGTTTTTGGAAGAATTGAGAAACCATAAAAGACATCCGGAAGTAGTGCTAATGGACATTAATATGCCCATAAAAAACGGAATTGAAACTACGATGCAGATTACCAAAGAATTCCCAAATCTAAAAGTAATTGCCCTGACGATGGAGGACAATGAAACGACGATAATCAGAATGTTAAAAGCTGGAGCCAAAGGGTATCTGCTTAAAGATATGTCTCCGGAAATCCTATTTGATGCGATCAATATCGTACATGAAAAAGGGATTTTCTACACCGATTTGCTTACCCAAAGTCTATTAAAGATTAAAACTGAGGAAAAATTCCTTGATAAAATGGATGAAAGATTAAAAGACAGGGAATTAGAATTTATTCGAATGGCTTGCTCCGAACTTACTTACAAAGAAATTAGTGAACAAATGTGTGTAAGTCACAGAACAGTAGATGGTTATAGGGATTCTGTTTTCCAAAAGTTAAATGTAAAAACCAGGGTAGGAATTGTATTATTTGCGATAAAACATAACATAATGTAAAAAAGGGTGTTTTCACCCTTACCTCGTAAACTATGTTGTTGTAATTTTGTCTCATTGAATACACAAAGAATCAAACACAAATGTTAAAAAAGAAGACCGGTTTTTAGAGGTCACTGAAAAAGTCTTCTGGGCAATCAGAAAAAAGGAGTTAAAACAGTAATGTTTTCGCTCCTTTTTTTGTATATTTAATCTGTAAATTAATCATTTATAGATGTTAGTACAGCAGCAAAGAGTTCAGTTTAGTGCCTATTCTGATTTATATAACCTGATCATTCCAAAGGAGAATATTCTTCGTAAAATTAACGAGCTGATTGACTTCTCCTTCATTTATGATGAACTTTTGAACAAATATTGTTTAAATAATGGTCGTAATGCCGAAAGTCCAATCCGCATGTTTAAATATCTTTTGCTTAAAAGTATTTATACCCTTTCTGATGTGGACGTTGTGGAGCGTTCGCGGTTCGATATGTCGTTCAAATATTTTTTGGAAATGGCTCCGGAAGAGGACGTGATCAATCCCAGTTCCCTCACTAAATTTAGAAAACTGCGTTTGAAGGACACCGATTTATTGAATTTGCTGATAGGAAAAACCGTCGCAATAGCTATTGACAAAGGCATCATAAAAAGCAAATCCATCATTGTGGATGCCACGCATACCTTGTCCCGATCAAACCCTTTTTCGGCGCTGGAAGTGCTTAGGGAACGTTCCAAGTTACTTCGCAAAACAGTTTATCAGTTTGACGAAGAGTTTAAGTCTAAAATGCCATCCAAGAATGTTGAAAATGATTTGAACAAAGAATTAGCCTACTGCAAAGAGCTTGAAAAATCTATTGAAAACGAGCCCTCCCTAAGTTCGATTCCGGCAGTAAAGGAGAAACTGAACCTGTTAAAGGAAACAGCCAATGACACTGGCGAACAGTTGGTTTTTTCAAAAGATACGGATGCCAAAACAGGACACAAGTCGGCTGACAGTCCATTTTTTGGTTACAAGACACACCTGGCAATGAGTGAGGAACGCATTATTACGGCGGCGGTGGTTACTTCGGGCGAAAAAGGAGACGGCCCAGAACTGCCCAAACTCTTAAAAATCAGCCAGGAAAACGGAATGGACGTGGAGGCGATCATTGGTGATGCCGCTTATTCCGGGAAAGAAAATCTGAAAATTGCCCGTGATCAGAGCATTAAAATCGTAGCAAAACTGAATCCTTCTATTACACAGGGATTTAGAAAAGATCAAGACCGGTTTGACTATAACAAAGATGCTGACAGATTTGTTTGTCCCGCAGGACATCTGGCGACAAGAAAAGCCCGCCAAAACAAAAAGAATGTTGGCAAAAACCAAGTGGATGTATATTATTTTGATATAGAAAAATGCAGATTATGCCCCATGAGAGAAGGCTGTTACAAAGATGGAGCAAAATCTAAGACCTATTCTGTCTCCATAAAATCAGAAATGCATCAGGATCAAATGGATTTTCAGGAAAGCGATTATTACAGGGAGAAATCGAAGCAACGGTATAAGATTGAGGCGAAAAACAGCGAACTTAAAAACGCCCACGGATACGGCAAAGCAACATCCTATGGCCTAGAAAATATGCAGATGCAGGGAGCGATGGCTATTTTCGCAGTCAATTTGAAGAGAATTCTGAAATTAATCTGAAAGGGAAGGGCAAAAAACCAATACATCTAAAAACGGGCAATGCTTAAGCCAAAAGCAGCCTCATACCCCCGATAAAATCAAAACTTCAAAAAAAGGAAAAGAGCTCATTACAGAATTTAAACTCCTGTAATAAGCTCTTAGTTAATGACCGAAAACCATAAATCCTAAAATTGATACGGTTTTTCAGTGGCCTCGGTTTTTAAACCGGTTTTTTTAGGCAAAAAAAGGGTGTTTTCACGGATTTCAGATCGAAAATTTTATTTTAATTTTGATGCTAGAAAAGAAAAAATTTTTTCTTTATATTTATTTTTTTTATAGCGATTGAAGAGGCTGGTCTTTGGGCTAGTCTCTTTTTTTTAATCATTAATGCTGTATTTTTGCGACTTCGAAATAAACATACTTACATTTGCCTTATTAAAAATGGAAAATGCAATCAAAAGAAAATTTTATTCTAAGAAAAGCAACCCCGGCTGATCAGGAAGTGATTTGGGAAATAATACAACAAGCTATTTTAAGAAGAAAAAGCGATCACAGTTTGCAGTGGCAAGATGGATATCCCAATTACGATACGATTCGTGTAGATATAGAAAACGGTTTCGGTCATATTTATGAAATTGAAGGTGAAACTGCAGCATATTGCGCATTGATTTTTAATGATGAACCTGCTTATGAAAATATTGAAGGAAAATGGCTGAGTGATAACGATTTTTTGGTGGTACATCGAGTAGCGGTTTCAGATCGGTTTCTAGGAAAAGGAATTGCCTCCAAATTATTCCTTGAAATTGAAAATTTTGCGAAAAAGCAACAGGTTCACAGCATAAAAGTAGATACCAATTACGATAATCTTGCTATGCTGAGAATTCTGGAGAAACTGAATTATACTTATTGCGGAGAAGTCTATTTTAGAGGTTCTGCTAGGAAAGCTTTTGAAAAATTATTACCCTGATTAAATCAAAAGAAAATGCCGATTAGCAGCATTATTGATCACAATTTACTAAATTTGTACTCATTAAAAATAAAAAGAAATGTCAAAAAAAGCCATTTTAGCTATACTTGACGGATGGGGCATTGGTCTCGATCCTGAGGTTTCTGCCATTGCGCAGGCCAACACACCATTTATAGACTCTTGCTATCAAAAATTTCCGAATACCACCTTGGAAGCTAGTGGAACTGCAGTAGGATTGCCTTTCGGACAGATGGGAAATTCAGAAGTTGGGCACATGAATCTCGGTGCAGGTAGAGTGGTTTATCAAAATTTGGTAAAACTCAATATGGCTGTGGAAAACGCAACTTTAGGCAAAGAAAATACCATAACACAGGCATTTGAATATGCCGCGAAAAACAATAAAAAAGTTCATTTCATAGGATTGGTTTCTGATGGAGGAGTGCATTCCCATATCAACCATTTGAAAGGTTTGCTAAGCGCAGCACACGAGTATGGCTTAAATGATAAGGTTTATGTACACGCTTTTACAGACGGTCGCGATTGTGATCCGCATTCCGGGAAAGAATTTATCGCAGATTTACTACAGCACATGCAACATACCACTGGGAAGTTAGCAAGTGTAACAGGTCGTTACTATGCGATGGACCGTGATAAAAGATGGGAAAGAGTGAAATTGGCTTATGATGTAATGGTCAATGGGATAGGAGTGGAAACCACTGATGTTCTTGCATTAATCGAAAAGTCTTATGCAGAAGGTATTTCCGATGAATTTTTAAAGCCAATTGTATGTCTTAGAGATGGTCATCTTCCCGTAGCAACCATTGATGAACAAGATGTGGTTTTATGCTTTAATTTCCGTACAGATCGCGGAAGAGAAATTACAGAAGTGCTTACACAGCAGGATTTCCCGGATTTTGGCATGCATCATCTCAATCTTTATTATGTGACGATGACCAATTATGATAAAGATTTCAAAAATGTGAAAGTGGTTTTCGATGAAAGCGTTTTGGAAGGAACATTGGGCGAGATTCTTGAAAGAAACGGAAAAACTCAAATTAGAGTTGCTGAAACCGAAAAATATCCGCATGTTACTTTTTTCTTTTCAGGTGGTCGCGAAGCTGAATTTTTGGGAGAAAGAAGATTGCTTTGCCCAAGTCCGAAAGATGTACCAACCTACGATTTCAAACCAGAAATGTCAGCCTACGACATCACAGAAAAAATACTTCCGGAAATTGAAAACGAAACGGCCGATTTTATTTGTTTAAATTTTGCTAATACCGATATGGTAGGGCATACCGGAGTTTTTGCGGCGGCAGTAAAAGCTGCGGAAACCGTAGATAAATGTATCGAAAAAGTGGCAACTGCGGCTTATGAACACGGTTATGCGGTATTTATTCTTGCGGATCACGGTAATTCCGATGTAATGAAAAATCCGGATGGAAGTCCTAATACGCAGCATTCTACCAATTTGGTTCCATTGATCGTTATGGATAAAGATAAAAATTGGAACTTAAAACCTGGCAAATTGGGAGATATTGCTCCTTCAATCTTGAAAGTAATGGGAATAGAAATCCCGGAAATCATGACCGGAGATGTTTTGGTGAGCTAGAACAGATTCTATAAAAATTAATGATAAAATGCCGCCTCAAATTTTAAGAAGGCTTTTTTATAAAAATTAATTCGTAGAACTATGTTAACATTGAAATTCCTGCGGAGGAATAATGATTTCTAATCGAATGTGTTCTTGGAATTTCGCATTTGCCAAATAAAACAATCAATTTCCCAAAAAATATCTTGGGATTTTGTTTCGTTTTCGACATCTTTTAGAAGTAATAGACAATGATTGCACTACAATTTTTCAGCATTGTTTTAATTAATGTTTTTTTGTTATCAGTAATATTAAAATCAATATAAAAACGCGAAACCTTTAGTTATAAAAGTTTCGCGTTTGTTCTTCATGAAGTTTATTCGAATTTAATTAAATTCTTTCGTTTTTAATTTCATCCACTACCTCCGGATTCAAAAGGGTAGAGGTATCCCCAAAATTAGAAAAATCCCCTTCCGCAATTTTCCTTAGGATTCTTCGCATAATTTTTCCTGAACGTGTTTTGGGCAGTCCAGAAACAAATTGAATTTTATCGAGTTTTGCGATTGGACCCACCGTATCACTAATTAACTGGTTAATTTCTTTTCTCAAGTTTTCGCGGTCTCTGCTTTCCCCGGAATCTTTTAGAATGACATACCCGTAAAGCGCACTTCCTTTAATATCATGCGGATAACCGACAATTGCGGATTCCGCAACGGCTGGGTGCAGGTTAATGCTGTCTTCAATTGGCGCTGTTCCCAGATTATGCCCGGAAACGATAATCACATCATCAACTCGTCCTGTGATGCGGTAATAACCTGTTTCGTCGCGCAGTGCTCCATCTCCGGTAAAGTATTTTCCTGGAAATGCAGTAAAGTAGGTATCTTTATACCGTTGATGATCGCCCCAAATGGTGCGTGCAATTCCCGGCCAAGGGAAACGGATGCAAAGATTTCCATCCACTTGATTTCCAGTAATTTCGTTCCGTTTATCATCCATCAAAACGGGCTGAATTCCTGGTAAAGGAAGTGTCGCGTAAGTTGGTTTTGTAGGCGTTACAAAAGGAATTGGCGAAATCATAATGCCACCCGTTTCGGTTTGCCACCACGTATCCACGATCGGACATTTTTTCTTTCCAACATGGTCATTATACCAATGCCAAGCTTCATCGTTGATGGGTTCACCAACAGATCCTATGACTCTTAAACTTGATAAATCATGTTTTTCAACCCATTCGGAGGATTCTTTTGCCAAAGATCGAATTGCGGTAGGAGCAGTATAGAATTGGGTAACTTTGTGTTTTTCAATAACTTGCCAAAAACGGTCTGGTTCCGGATAAGTAGGAACCCCTTCAAAGATAACTGTGGTCGCTCCGTTGGCAAGCGGGCCATACAAAATATACGAATGTCCGGTAATCCAACCGATATCTGCAGTACACCAATAAATATCGTTTTCTTTATAGTTGAATACATTTTTGAAAGTGTAGGCACTGTACACCATATATCCGGCGCATGTGTGCAACATTCCCTTTGGTTTTCCTGTGGAGCCAGAGGTGTAAAGAATAAATAATGGATCTTCAGCATCCATAATTACAGAAATAAAGTCTGCAGGCGATTTTTCGTATAAAGGTTCGAGCCAGAAATCTCGGCCTTCTTTCATTTTTACTTCGCCTCCGGTTCTTTTTACCACCAAAACTTTCTCTACTGATTCGCATTTTTCTATCGCTTCATCGATGATTCCCTTAAGATCGATGGCTTTGTTTCCACGATAGCTTCCATCCGAACAAATCACCAGTTTTGCACCGCAATCATTAACTCTTGATGAAACTGCAGATGCAGAAAATCCTGCAAAAATCACGGAATGTACGGAACCCAATCTTGCACAAGCCAACATGGTTACGGCCAGTTCCGGAATCATCGGAAGGTAGATGCACACGCGGTCGCCTTTTTCTATTCCCATGTCACGTAATACATTTGCCATTTTGCAAACCCTATCGCGTAATTCATTGTAGGAAATATGCTGTGCTTCTTCGTTTGGATTATTCGGTTCCCAAATTATCGCGGTTTTTTCGCCACGAATGTTCAAGTGTCGGTCGATACAGTTTTTGGTGATGTTGAGTTTTGCGTTTTTAAACCATTTTATTTTGGCTTCCTGCATATCATAATCTACCACTTTGCTCCATCTTTGGTACCAAACGAAATTCTCGTCGGCAATTTTGTCCCAGAATTTTTTCGGGTTTTTGATGGATTTTTTATATTGTTTAAAATAATCGGGTAGGTCATCGATGAAATAATTCTTCATGTTTATTATTTTTTTTTAATTTGAAGTTGAATGATTTTTCCAGCTTTGTTTTTTACTTTTTTCTAATCGGAAAAAACAATCAAACTTCGGCTGAAAATTGAGTTTAAATTTAAAATAAATTGCTTGGTTTTAAAAAGATTTAGGCCTATTTTTTTCATTTTTGTACGCATCAATACTTTGTTGTAATTCTTCCCATAATACGCCGAAAATAAAGCGATGATAAGAACCACATACGTTGCAGAATCAAAGAAAATATTATCAGAAATTTCGGTTTCGGTAATCAGATGATAGGATTCGGAAATTGCTTTAATTTGCAATCCGATGTATGGAATCACTGCCAAAATACAAACAATGGTTACCAAAGCCCCAACAAATCTACTGTTGCCGTATCTTAATGAAATAAAATCCGCGATGCTGCTTATTTTATTTACCCGGGAAATTCGGATGATTTTTTGAATTAATATAAATCCAGGCCGGGATAATGATTACCGGACCAATATAAATAGCCAAATATTCTAAACCTTGGTTAGCCGCCACACCGATGCTGCCGTAATAGGTCCATGCGGAGCAATAAACAGCAAGTGAAAGTGCGTAGATATAAGGATTGTTTACCCAAAAATTACTTTTCCTTTTTTCTGCCCAGTAAGCGATGAAGAAAAGTAATCCAAGGTATAAAATTACCAATATCAATAAGAGCGGACTACTCATCGAATTTTTTGAAAATTAAAAATGATAACAAACTGGAGCCAAACCAAACCGTGAATATGTACACATAAATCATCGGTAAACCCCAAACCATTTTGGAAGTGTTGAACAAGAACAAAACAGGTACATTAAACATTATAAATAAAATAATGCTTAGAATAACTAATTTTTGCTTGTCTCTTTTTTTCATTTTCTTTTAACTTTTTTAAAAATTCCGGCATCATTTTACGAGCCGGAATTTTCGTTTTTTTGGAATGATATTTTAAAGTTTATCCTGAGAGTATTCACCTTTCAGTGCGTACCATCCGAAAATAGCCAATCCACCTACAATAATCGGCATCAGTATGGTCATGATGATCCAACCGAAAACCTGGTCTTCTTGCTTGTCCGACATTATTTTTGGCCAGCCAAATTCCGTAATGCCATGGTAGGCAATCACTGCCGCCATTAGTAGCCATACAATTCCTAATTTTTTTTTATTGCGTCCATTTTTATTATTTTTAAAGTTAATAAATTTAGTAGAAAAATTAATCTTCCACATTGCGATCTTTACCATTCAAATAGAAAAACCCGATAATCAATGAAACGGCAGCTACAATAATTGGATACCACAGCCTTTGAAGATACCATTCAGCATGGCCAGTGTCCTTCGCATTGGTAACCAAATATGTTGCTACGGCAGGGAGCAATCCCCCAAAAATACCGTTTCCGATGTGGTAAGGCAAAGACATTGAGGTGTACCGGATGCGAGCGGGAGACAGTTACCGCGATATCTATTTTGGCAGTTTCAGGTTTTCCGTCTTTCATTACAGGTCCTGTTGGAGTCCAGTGTACGATGGAGTCTTTTTTCAATAGAGATCCGTCGGTAAAGGATTTTTCGGTATGGAAAGTAATCAAACTGTCAGTCGCAATTTTGTCGTGAACTTTAGAAGTTCTTTTCATCGTTGTTTTTAGCGATCGATATCCGGATAAAAATTACTTTTGCAAATAATTCGTTGCAAAAAATCATCTTTGTTGTTCAAAATAAATTTCTATCTTTGCACCTAATGAAAAGATTATTTCCATTAGACGATTTACAGACAGGCAATTTTGCCGATATCAACAATATTTGTTTTTTATAACGAAGCTTTTTTGGCTTCGTTTTTTTTTGACCTAAACCGAAAAAATTATGCTTACAACCGCCGATTTAACTGTAGAAAAAATTAATTCATTGTTAAGTGCAGCTGACGAATTTTCAAAAGGAAAAGTATTGAAATCCACAAAAGAAATTTTTGTTGCCAACCTCTTTTTTGAAGACAGCACGCGCACCAAAACCAGTTTTGATATCGCTGAACGAAAGTTGGGACTTCAAGTCGTACCGTTTGATGTGACGTCGAGCTCAGTGAATAAAGGCGAATCACTTTATGATACCGTGAAGACACTTCAAAGTTTAGGCGTAAATCTGTTGGTCATTCGCCATAAACAAGATAAGTTTTATAAAGAATTAAAAGAGATCGACCTTCCGATTATCAATGGGGGCGACGGAACAGGAAATCACCCATCGCAAACATTATTGGATTTGATGACTATTCATCAGGAATTTGGGAAATTCAAAGGTTTAAAAATCGGAATCGTAGGCGATGTAAAACACAGTAGGGTAGCCAATTCCAATGCAGTTGCGCTTAGAAAGCTGGGAGCAAAAGTTTATTTTTCCGGGCCTGAAAAATGGTTTGATGAGGGCGCGATTATCAATGGAACTTATCTCTCCATCGATGATTTAGTAAAGGAAGTTGATGTGCTGATGTTGCTTAGAATTCAGCATGAAAGACATGACGAGAAAATGAAAATCTCACTCAATAATTATCATAAAAAATTCGGGTTGACACTAGAACGAGAAAAAACAATGAAAGAAAATGCAGTCATTATGCATCCTGCGCCGATAAATAGAGGAGTGGAGATCCATGACGATTTGGTTGAATCTCCGCGTTCCAGAATCTTTCAACAGATGAAAAATGGAGTTTTCGCGAGAATGGCGATTCTGAAAGATGCGCTGGAAAGCAAAGGTTTCGAGTTTTTGGAAAATAAATAAAATGCTAATAAAAGGTGCGAAATAAATAAAATGAAAAAGAAATTAATATTAGAATCCGGAGAGATTTTTCATGGCGAAGGTTTTGGTGCACAGCTGGAAACCGAGGGCGAAGTGGTTTTCAATACCGGAATGACGGGATATCAGGAACTTATTTCCGATCCTTCCTATTGTGGGCAAATGGTTTGTATGACTTATCCGTTGATTGGAAATTACGGCATCAATCGTGACGATTACGAATCTATTGAACCCGCTATTAAAGGTTTGATCGTGAAGGAACTTTGTGATTTCCCTTCCAATTTTCGTCATCAAATTTCTTTAGACGAACTTTTTAAAAAGAAAAAATTATCTGGAATTTCGGGGATCGATACGAGAAAATTAACCCGAGTATTAAGAAGTAAAGGCGTGGTAAAAGGAAGGATCGTAGACGAAAATGCCGATGAAAACGAAGTAATACAATCCCTGAAATCAACTGAATTTCCTACCAATCAAGTTGAGACAGTTTCTACAAAAACCGCTTTCGCTAATCCAGGAAGAGGATTGAACGTGGTTTTAGTAGATTTTGGATCCAAATTGGGAATCCTGCGAGAACTTACTCAAAGAGATTGCGATGTGAAGGTAGTTTCTCAGGATGTCACTGCCGAAGAGATTTTGTTGATGAACCCTGATGGAATCATGCTTTCTAATGGTCCTGGCGATCCGGAAGATGTGAAAGGAGCTTCCGAACTGATTAATGGATTGCTTGGAAAAGTGCCTGTTTTCGGGATTTGTTTGGGTCATCAATTGATTGCGTTGGCTTGTGGAGCCAAAACTTTTAAGTTAAAATTTGGTCATCGAGGTGGAAATCATCCGGTTTTGGATCTAGCCAAAAATAAAGTGGCTATTACTTCCCAAAATCACGGTTATGCAGTAGATCAAGAAAGTTTGAAAAATACCGATTTAGAAGAAACACACATCGCTTTGAACGATCGTACCAACGAAGGTTTGAGGCACAAAATCCATCCATGTTTCAGCGTACAATATCACCCTGAAGCAAGTCCGGGTCCGGAAGATGCAAATTATCTTTTTGATGAGTTTATTGAATTAATGGAGGATTTTAAAAAGTAATTATTTTGAAAACTCTCTTTCTGGCGCTAGCTGCGGGCATTTTATTAAGCTGTAACACGACAAAAGTTGCGGAGAAAGAACAATTGTCTCAGAAGATTGACAGTTTGATTCAGACTAAAAATCCGAGAGCATTCAATGGAGTGGTGCTGATTACAAAAGATGGTAAAAATATCTATGAAAAAGCTTATGGATTTTCAAATATTGACAATCAAATAAAGCTTACTCTTGAGGACAAATTTTCATCAATGTCTATTGCAAAACAGATTACAGCGACTTTGGTAATGCTGGAAGTCGAAAAGGGAAATATCAATCTTAATCAACCAATAAATACTTATTTGAAAGATTTGAAATATGATTGGACTAATAAAGTGACTGTTCATCATCTTTTGAACAATTCATCAGGGGTTGATGCCTGGGAATTAAAAGACGAACTGTTTTTTGAGCCAGGAACTCAATTCAAATATTCGAATATTGGTTATGGAACACTCGGAATAATCTTGGAAAATGCCACCGGAAAATCTTACGAGCAATTGGCTACTGAGCTTTTCGCCAAGTATGGACTGAAAAACTGTTCTTATCCCAATTCGGAAAATCAAAAAAATCTGGTAAAAAGTTTTGCGATTACCAAAAACGGGGCGAATTTGGTTAAAGAATTTCCTTACTCATCAGAACTTTATCCGGGAAGTCATTTGATTGTCACAGCTAGAGATCTGGCAAAATGGAATAACCTTCTCCATAACGGAAAAATTCTCAAAAACGAAAGTTATCAGAAAATGATTAATTATTCTGTTACCAATATTCATACGCTTTTCAGTGAGAAGGAAATTGGCTACGGTTATGGATTAAGAATTAATGATAAAGCTGATGTTTCTGAAATTGGACATACTGGGTTTTCTCCACCTGCTGGATTCACCGCAGTTAATTTATATTATCCTGAGAAAAAAGTTTCGGTCACAGTATTGGAAAACCAGGCAACAGACGATTTTAATATTGCTTATTATTTTGAGCAGGAAATCAGAAATATGGTTATCAAAAGTGGCCTTGTGAAATAAAATTTGAAATAAATATAAGTCTGGATTTTGATTCTCGACTCTAATATCTAATAAAAATGAAAAGAAACGACATAAAAACAATTTTAGTAATCGGTTCCGGACCAATCATCATCGGTCAAGCTGCGGAATTTGATTACGCTGGAACTCAGGCTTGCTTGGCTTTGAGAGAGGAAGGGTACAAAGTAATTTTGATCAACTCTAACCCAGCAACCATCATGACCGATGTGGAAATCGCCGATAAAGTGTACATCGAACCGATTTCCTTGCAGTTTGTGAGCCACATTATTCGTAAGGAAAGACCGGATGCACTTTTGCCGACTTTGGGTGGACAAACCGGTCTGAATATGGCGGTAGAATTGGAGAAATCCGGGATTCTGGAAGAATGTAAAGTGGAAGTTCTCGGAACTAAGCTTTCCGCAATTAATCAGGCAGAAGACCGAGATTTGTTCAGAGAATTAATGAAGGAACTCAACGAACCTGTTCCCGAATCCGACATCGTAAACACCGTTCAAGGTGCTCTGGAATTTGCACAAAATATTGGCTATCCGGTAATTGTTCGTCCTGCTTTCACTATGGGAGGCACCGGTGGCGGAATTGCTTATAACGAGGATGAATTAAAGGAAATTACAAGCTTTGGACTGAAATATTCGCCAGTAACTCAATGTTTGATCGAGAGATCCATCGCCGGTTTCAAAGAAATCGAATACGAAGTGATGCGCGACAAAAACGACAATGCTATTGTTGTTTGTAATATGGAAAACATCGATCCAGTTGGGATTCACACCGGAGATTCTATCGTGGTGGCTCCTTCGCAAACGCTTTCCGATCGTGAGTATCAAATGCTTCGAAATTCTTCATTGAAAATTATTCGTGCATTAGGGATTGAAGGTGGATGTAACGTGCAGTTAGCTTTGGATCCGAATTCTTTCGATTATTATATTATTGAAGTAAACCCACGGGTTTCGCGTTCATCAGCATTAGCGAGTAAAGCTACTGGTTATCCGATTGCAAAAATTGCTGCAAAAATTGCTGTTGGATTAACCTTAGATGAAATTATGAATCCGGTTACAGGAACCTCTTACGCTTGTTTCGAACCGGCTTTGGATTATGTGGTAACCAAGTTTCCGAGATTTCCTTTTGATAAATTTGAAACCGCTGACCGCCGACTTTCCACACAAATGAAAGCGACTGGTGAAGTGATGGCAATCGGTAGAAACTTCGAGGAATCTTTGCAAAAAGCAATCCGCTCCCTGGAGACGGGTTTAAGACATATTGGACTTAAATCTAAACAAGCAGAAGCTTTAACCGACGCAGAAATCGAGAGAAGAATCCGCGTTTGTGATGATGAGCGATTGTTCATTATTGGAGATGCTTTACGCAGAGGTTACGATTGGGAACAAATCGTGGAATGGAGTAAAATCGATAAATTCTTTATCTGGAAAATCAAAAAGTTAATAGATTTTGAAATAGTAATTTCAGAAAATAAATTTGATAAAGAAATTTTACTTCAAGCAAAAAAATTAGGATTTTCGGATCTTCATATCGCGCATTTATGGAATTCTAACCAAAAAGAAATTTTTGAATTCAGAAGAAATAATGGCGTAATGCCGGTCTATAAAATGGTAGATACCTGCGCCGCCGAATTCGAAAGTGAAACGCCTTATTTCTACGGAACCTACGAAGAAGAAAACGAGAGCATTCCTTCAAATAAAGAAAAAATCATCGTTCTCGGTTCCGGACCGATCAGAATCGGGCAGGGTGTAGAGTTTGATTACGCAACCGTTCATTCGGTTTGGGCGATTAAAGAATTAGGCTATGAAGCAATTATCATTAATAATAATCCCGAAACTGTTTCCACAGATTTCTCGATTTCCGATAAATTGTATTTCGAACCATTGACGGAAGAAGATGTGATGAACATCATTGAGCTCGAAAAACCAAAAGGCGTTGTAGTACAGTTTGGCGGACAAACAGCGATTAATTTAGCAGATAAATTAGCAGCTCACGGAGTTCAGATTCTGGGAACTTCGCTGGAAGACCTCGACCGTGCTGAAAACCGCAATAAATTTGAAGCAGCTTTGCAAGAACTTGGAATTCCTCAACCTTTAGGAAAAACTTGTTTTACAAAAGAAGAGGCTTTGGTCATTGCCAACGAAATTGGTTTTCCGGTTTTGGTTCGTCCGAGTTATGTTTTGGGCGGTAGAGCCATGGAAATCGTGTACGACGAGAATGATCTGAACCACTACATGAGCAATGCGGTGAAGGAAAACGCTGAACATCCAATTTTGATCGACCGTTATTTAACTGGAAAGGAAGTCGAGGTTGATGCCATTTCTGACGGAGAAACTGTTGTGATACCGGGAATTATGGAGCATATCGAAAGAGCAGGAGTTCACTCTGGAGATTCCATCGCGGTGTATCCGCCACAGAATATCTCGCAAAAACAAATCGATACCTTAGTAGATTATACCAAGCGCTTAGCGAAAGGACTCAATGTGATTGGATTAATGAATATTCAATACGTTCTATATGAAAATGAAGTATTTGTGATAGAAGTTAATCCTCGTTCATCGAGAACGGTACCGTTTTTAAGTAAAATCACCGAAATTCCGATGGCAAATTTGGCAACCAAAGTAATTCTTGGTCAAAAACTAAAAGATTTAGGGTTTCAAGATGGTTTAGTTCCGAACAAAGAAGGAATTTTCGTGAAAGTTCCGGTGTTCTCTTTCTCCAAATTAACCAAAGTTGATATTTCTCTCGGCCCTGAAATGAAATCCACCGGAGAAGTGATGGGCAAAGATACTACTCTCGAAAAAGCGCTTTACAAAGGACTCATAGGCGCTGGAAGAAAAGTTCCGCTTCATGGAGCTATTTTATTCACAGTTGCCGATAAACATAAGGAAGAAGCTTGCGAAATCGCCCGACGTTTTCAAGAAATCGGTTTCAAAATTTGGGCGACAGAAGGTACAGCAAAATTCTTCGAAGAGAAAGGAGTAATGACCAAAATTGGTTACAAAATCGAAGAAAATCCGGAAATCAATTTGATAGATCTCATTCAAAGAGGGAAAGTTCAATACATTGTAAATACCATGACTAAAGGAAAGCAATCCGAACGTGATGGTTTCCAAATCCGCAGAACGTCCGTTGAAAACGGAGTTCCTTGCCTCACTTCAATGGATACCGTAGAAGCCATTTTGAAAGTCATTGAAAGTATGAGTTTTAAGATGGAGAAAATGTGATTTTGTAAGATGTAAAAATGATAAAGAAGCCGTCTCACAACTGGTGAAAATGGCTTTTTTTTATTTTATCCCGACCTCCTGATGCAAAGAGGTTTTTCGTTTAGACGATTCTCGGCCTGTATCATTCGGTTTTTAACACAATTTTTCTAATTTATTTTTCAAATTGTTTAGGTGCTGGCACCACATTTTCCACAGGTTTTATCGACTTCAAATAAGCAAAAATAGCCTGCAGATCCTCGTCTTTTATTTCCGTAAAGTTGAACCAGGGCATGGGCGGAAGCAGCGGTCTGCCATTTTGCATTCCTTTGTATTTTCCTTCGGTAATCGCCGTTTTGAACTGTTCAAAAGTCCAGCTGCCAATTCCGGTTTCATCCGGTGTGAGATTGGCGGCAAAGGAAATTCCCCATGGTCCGGCAGCGGCGGTCATATCAGGACTCATCTGTGCAAAACCGCTTTTCGCCCTTTCCAAATCAAATTCGGGGACGGCATTTTTGCCCTGATAACCGGAGAGCAGCAGTTCTTCGATCAGCTCTGGTCCTTTCGATCCCATTCTTTTCGGTGTATGGCAATCGTTGCAGCCGGTGATGGTGACGAGGTATTTTCCGTATTGCACCAGTTCGGCGGAATCTTTCTTTACAAGAGGTTTCTGATCCGGATCGGGAGCAGAGGTTTTCTTGCAAGAAATTAAAAATATAGCTAAAAAGGCGGCGGATATAGATAATGCTTTCATGATTTTTTTTTTAAGGAAAGAAAATCCCGGTTGCACCCCGAGATTCTCTTCTGAAAAATTATTAACTGTATGAACTATGAAACTAATTAAAAATTAAACTGTTTGCTCCAACTTGCTCCATTTGTTGAGAGATTTATTGTCTCATTAACTTCTTCTTTTCCGTTTTTTTCAATCTTGTAAGATCCGGTAATAGCACCGCCATAGTTGATGATCTGTCCTCCTGCCGCTAATGCTATAACTTTAAAATTTGTTTCCAATACATAAGTTTTGGTGCTTCCCGTAAAATTGGTGTTGTTTAGGCCTACACCTATCTGCCCGTTCTGTGTTACCCCGTTGATCTTCCACACCGAGGTGGTAGCCGCAGCATCCGATGCAGCACAGCTTAAACTTACATAATCATCGGCATCTACACCATTCAGGGTTATGGTGATTTTATACATATCTCCATCCGTAGTAGAATCGCCGCCATCATCATCTCTGCTGCACGACGAAATTCCAAACACAAGGCCTATGGCCATTAGAAGCATCAGGCCTCTCATTACGATTTTTTTGTACATTGTTTTCATAAATTTATTATTTAATTGTTATTCCTTCTTTTTCTATACGATTCAACATTAAAGAACATTTTTCTGTGCTTCTAAATAGAATTCACCGTTTGTGATACTTACCGTCTGCCCGGTTTCGTAATTTTTTCCGACGAATTCAAAATTTCCTCTCACTTTATTATCCCTAAATTCGGTTATAATCATTTGTCCTGAATGCTTGGGATAAATTTTACTGCTGTTGTTTACATCTTCGCCGTATTGTGCAGTGGTCCATGGGTCGTCTTCGGCAAGAGAATAGGTTCCCACACCTGTGAATACATTAAGAGAAAATGATAGCATTTCAAAATTTTTTCCGTTGAGGTTAGTTGAAACAACCATAAGTTGAGTAAAATTCTTTGGAGTATCTCCCACTACAGCCTGATAATCTGTCAAGAAGCTTCGTGTTTTGGAGATATCTCCCTTTTTAAGGCTTCCGTTCGCCTCCATCCGGATATAATAATCGCCTGATCCGCTGCCCTCATCTCTGCATGACGAGAGGCAGAAAACAAGACCAAGTCCCAAGTAGAGAATCACAGATCTCAAAGCTTCAAGGTTACAAGGCCATCTTCCATTTCAGCAATATTTTGGCTGGTGTATACACCTTTAGCTTTTGCACTTATTTAACGCATCAGGTTTTGGGTATCGCCTTTGTGCATAACTGTAATCGTAGATTTCCCACTGCTGTATTTCATTTTAGATGAAGTTACGCCGTCTGTATTTTCTAAAAGGTCATTCAGCTTCTGAAATTTTTCCATCTCCATGCCGGTTATGGTTATGACCGTTTTGTTCTCTCCATTTGCATCAATGTGAGAAGCTGTTGAGTTTTCTTTTTTCTTTCCCAACATTCCTGCTAGTTTCCCTCCGGTTTTTCCAGCCCTGTCTGCTGCGTTTGCAGCTCTGTCCACCTTGTAGGTGGCATTTTCTACCTTTCCGGCAAGCCTGTCTATTTTATCGAAGATACTTTGTGCTTTTGCTTTTACCGTGAATGCAGCTGTAAATATTATTGTTGCTAATACTGCGTTTTTCATAATGTGTGATTTTAAAAGTTTACTTATTTCGATTGTTTCTCTGTTTACAAATTTTGACCATCTGGGTTCAGGTTTCAATCGCTGCAAATCAGTATTTTTTTCTACCTAATTTTTGGTAGATTTAAAATTTATAACCAATACCTGCCTGTAGAAAGCTCATGGTCATTTTCTCGTCATTTGTGGGGTTTTTAATCATGTTGGAGAGTCCGAGGCTGTATCTTGCCTCGATGTACACGCTTTTAAAGGCTCTGTAATCTATGCCGAACTGCACGCCAAATTCTGAAGATTTAAGGTTATCGTCAAGGTATTTTTTGTATTCTTGTTCCATTTCATTCAATTCTTCATCAGTCACCGCAATATCTCCGGATGTTTTAAACTTCACATTGTTGCTTATTTTCGAGGATAAATAACCTCCCGCCAGAACTCCCAGCTCATAGGTTACGTAAAATTTTAGCGACACAGGAACCACCAGCCGGTGTAGGTGGTTGATCTGCTTTATAGTAACACCAGCATTTTCGTAAGCAGTCTGGCTGCCCAAATTAGCATACATTGCCTCTACCTGCATTGCTAATTTTTCGCTCAATCGTTTTTCTGCGCTAAGTCCGGCGTAGTATCCGGATTTTGGTTCAAATTTTTCGTTGGCTGTTTCAATATTTGAGTTGAAATTGGAGTAGGTGTAGCCGGCTTTTAGTCCAAATCTGGTCTGCTGGCTGTACATTCCGGAAAAGATTATTCCGGCAGACATTAATAAGATTTTTCGAATCATAGCTTTATTGTTTGTATAGGTTATCCTATTTTCTGTTCAAGGTCTTTGTTTATTTTCACGGTCGCAGTTTTATAGTCCATAGGAGAGCAGTGCTAAGTACTTTTTCTTATATCGTTAAAGTTTAATGTCGACGGTAGTTCCGTCTTCCTTTACGGTCACAGTCTTTGATTCTACTTTTGAATCTAGATAATTGTAATTATAACCTTGATAAATGGGTTTCGAACGCATATGATTACCGTAACCGTTGTAATAATCTGTACGACCTACCTGAACATAGTCCAGACCAGTTCCTACATAGGTGAAGTTGGTTTCGATATAATATTTGCCGGGCTTCATTTGCGGAAAGCTAAATTTTCCGCCGCGCCCAACTTTGGCTTCCAAACGGTGGCTGAAAGCGTCTTTCGAAAGTACGGCAACGTACTTTCTGCTCTGTGCGTACCGGTCTCTCAATTTTAGATATTCCTTAAAATATTCGGTGTAGGGAAAAAGCATCACTACAGTTCCTTCCGGAGCGAGGTGTTTGGTTCCTGTAACGTCCATTCCGATGATGGCGTTCAGATAATTTTTTCTGATGTTGTTGTCAGTATATTCACGGGCAACGGCCGTTCCGTTGATCGTAGATTTTCCCAGTGCCAGCATTTCTTTGGCTTCAGCGCTGTTGAACTGCACTTTTTCCGGCATCACCTCTTTACGGTTATCCGTCTGTGCACTCACCCACGTCGCAGCTGCGAGTATTATCAGGGGCGTCAGCTTTTTCATAAGTGTCATTTTTTAAGGGGGTTTAATAATCCAAAAATGAGAAACCATTTAAGGTAATGCCACGCCTGTAAAACAGTATTTTTTTTTACTTGTTTTTAGGTATTTTTTTGATATTCATCTCTTTTTATTTTTGATTAACTTTAAATCAAATTAATGCTTATGATGTGCAGGGTTCTCATTTTTAGTACGCTAGTCTTAATTAACCTCGTATTTGCGCAAAAAGCCGACAGCCTGCTGCGTATTGCTGCCATGGAGAAAGATCCGGTTAAAAAAGCGGAAGTTTATCTGAAATTGGTCACGTTTACCGCAAAAAGCGATTCGTCTAAGGCTCTTTCTTATCTGAAAAAGGCGGAAGATCTAACCCCAAAACACCATAAAGTAGGACAGGCAAGAATACAAAATTCGTGGGGCTTCTATGAAATGCCTAAAAATCCAAAAAAAGGAAAAACACATCATTTGAAAGGATTGGAAATTTTAGGAAACGAAAATTCTGAGGAGGCACAAAACCTCCGCGCTATGCTGTGGACCAATGTAGTAGCCGATGAGCAGCGCATGGGAAATGCACACGAGGCCATGAAGCTGATGATGAACCACGCAATACCCGCATCTAAAAAAGCAGCCGACAAATCTTTTCTTGCCAACAATTATCTTACAGCAGCGATCATTTTCTACAACGACGAAAATTTGGACAAGGCTTTACAATATGCGGAACACGCCATCAATACAGCGAACCTGAAGGGGAATTCCGCTCAGGCAAAGATTGTTGCGGAAACAGCGCAACTGCTCTCTGCAGAAATCTTTTTGAAAAAAGAAGACTATGCCAATGCAAAACGCAAACTGGATCTGATGCAAAAATCCTTATCCGAAAATAAAAATCCCGATTTCCACATTGAACTGCTGCACCTACAAAGTATTTATTTCCTATATACAGGCAATGCAGCTGAATCTTTAAAAAAGGCTTCGGAAGGCTTGAGCTTGGCAGAAAAAAGTCAAAACCCCTACCACCTCACACGCCTCACCTTTATGAAATCGAAGGCACAGGCAAATTTGGGACTTTATAGCGAAGCTTCTGCAACGCTGAAAAAACTTCTACAAAATAAAGTTTATGTGCAGAACTATGCCGACAACCTTACCACTATTTATGACGAACTGTGGATGCTCGAGGAACAACAGGGGAATTTTAGAGATGCATTTCATTACGCCAAAAAAAGAATTGCTGTTTCAGACAGCATGAGGATTATTGACCAAAACAAAGCCATCAACGAAATGGAGACCAAGTTCCGCACCGCCGAAAAAGAAAAACAGTTGGCGGTTCAGGAGCTTGAAATTAACAAAAAAAACCAATATATGTGGACGTTTATCATCACCACACTAATCTTTTTGGGAAGCGGCCTGTATACCTTTTTTTATTACCGCAACAGAAAAAAACTTTCGAAGCAGCGCGAAATCAATCTTCAGCAAAAACTCAGGGAAAAGGAACAGATCGAAGAACTGAAAGTCACCAAAGCCATTCTCGACGGTGAGGAGCGCGAGCGTGAGCGCGTAGCAAAAGACCTTCACGACGGGCTTGGCGGAATGCTCGCCGGTGTTAAAATCAATCTTTCAACTTGGAGCAACAACCATTTGGAAGAAAACCAGTACGAAAGTTTCCATAAAATTCTAAACCAGTTGGATTCCTCGGTTTCCGAATTGCGGCGCGTCTCCAGAAACTTGATGCCGGAAAGTTTGCTGAATTTCGGTTTGGAAATCGCACTGAAAGACCTGTGCGAATTTTATTTGAATGACGGTTTAACCATCGATTTTCAGCCGATTAATATCCAGAAGGATTTACCGCTGAATCTGCAGGTTAATATTTACAGGATCGTTCAGGAACTTTTAGCCAACGCTGTGAAACACTCCAATGCTAATAATATTTTGGTGCAGTGTTCGCAAAACGGGAACGAATTTTACATCACCGTCGAAGACAACGGCAAAGGCTTCACTGAAGACGAAATGAAGAAAGTGAAAAGTCTCGGCCTGAAAAACCTGCAGAACCGAGTAGATTTTCTGAAAGGAAAAATCGAAATCCAAACCGCGCAAAACCAGGGAACATCTGTAAATATCGAATTGAACACCCATGTCGCATAACATCAATATCATCATTGTAGACGATCATCCCATCGTGATTCAAGGTCTGAAAATGATGCTCGAAAATCAAAAATTTTTCCATATTGCCGCTACTTTTAATGATGGTGCCGGAATTCGGAATTTCATTAAAACCAATGATGCGGATATTGTGCTGCTGGATATTACACTGCCCGATTCCAACGGTATAGAACTATGCGCGGAAATTAAGAAAATTTCGCCCAAAACATCGGTTATAATGCTCAGCAACCGATCGGAACGAAGCATCATCATGCAGTGTATACAAAACGGAGCCAGCGGTTATCTGCTGAAGAATGCTACCATTGAGGAACTTCATGGCTGCATACGTGGCGCGCTTTCGGGCAACATAGTTTTCTGCAACGAAGTGAAAGAAATCATCAGCAAACCGTGTCAACGTGAGCTTTCGGGTATTCCCCGCCTTACCAAACGGGAAAAGGAGATCTTGAAACTTTTAACCGAGGGAAAAACCAGCATCGCCATTGCCGAAGAACTTTTTTTAAGCCCGCTCACCGTTGATACCCACCGCAAAAACATCATCCACAAATTTCAGGTGAAAAATGTCGCCGAACTCATCAGTGTGGCGAAACAGAATAATTTGATTTGAATTTTTTGGGTTTCTCAAATGCAAATTTTGCATTATCTTTACCAAAAGTAATTTTATGAAAAGACTCCTTATTACAGCCTTGCTTGCGATTTCTGTTTCTGCTTATTCCCAATTTACACTTCCGGCGGCTAGTCCGAGACAGAAAGTTGAACAACAATTCTCAATGTCGAAAATCACTGTAGATTACGGAAGACCGGGAGTAAAAGGTAGAAAAATCTTCGGAGACCTAGTTCCTTTCGGAAAAGTTTGGCGTGCAGGAGCTAATTCCTCAACCAAAATTACCTTTGAACAATCGGTGAATTTTGGTGGAAAAATCGTTGCAGCAGGAACTTACGGATTGTTTGCGATTCCTACAGAAAAAGAATGGAAAGTGATTCTCAACAAAGATTCTCAGCAATGGGGCGCTTACACCTTCGACGAAAAACTTAATGTGGTTGATGTAACTGTTCCGGTTCAAAAACTTGCTGAAAAACAAGAGTGGTTCGAAATTGAGCTTAATCCTGTTGATGATAATTCAGTGAATTTAGTAATGAAATGGGATCTTACCAAAGTAGAACTTCCATTGAAAACGGGCAAGCCAGAAACCGTTGCTAAAATTGTCGAAAAACTAAAAGAAATAAAACAAATCGAACGCGATGCAGCGAAAAACTAAATTGAAGTGAACTACGGTTCGCTTTTTTTTGCAAAAATACTTGTCAATTTTTCGGTTGCAAAGTTTTCTTTCCGAACCTAAATTTGCTTTAAATTTACAAAATGGAACTTTCTCCCGAAATCATGTATCAGGCTTCGCTCAACAAAAATCCCGATTTTGAAGGCGTTTTTTGGATGGGTGTGAAAACCACCGGAATTTTTTGTCGCCCGATTTGTCGCGCCAGAAAACCAAAACCAGAAAATGTCGAATTTTTTTCTTCTACAAAAGCAGCGATCTTAAAAGGTTACAGACCTTGTAAAATATGCAAACCACTGGAAAATCCAGATGAAACTCCGCAATATATTCAAGAGATTTTAGAAGCATTAAGAGAAAATCCCGCACAGAAATTCAAAGATTACGATTTGGTAAAACGTGGAATTGAGCCGGCAACAATGCGAAGATGGTTTCAGAAAAATCATGGAATGACTTTTCAAGCTTTTCAACGAATGTTCCGATTGAATACCGCTTTTAAAAAATTGCAACAGGGTGATAATATTATGGAAACAGCTTACGATAGTGGATTTGAGAGCTTAAGCGGTTTCAGTGAAAGTTTTAAAAATATCTTTGGAGTTTCACCAAAAAATTCAAAAGAACAGAGAATTATCGACCTGAAAAGAATTGAAACCCCAATTGGAACGATGTACGCTGCTGCGGTGGATGAAGGAATTTGTATGTTGGAATTCACCGACAGAAAAATGCTCGAAACTGAATTTAAAGATTTAGCAAAATCGCTGAATGCGACCATTATTTTAGGCGAAAATCCTCATTTTAAGCTTTTGGAAAAGGAATTAAAATTGTATTTTGAAGGCAAGCTCAAAGAATTTTCGGTTCCGTTAAGTCCAGTTGGAACGGAATTTCAGAAAAGTGTTTGGAAAATTCTGCAACAAATTCCATATGGTGAAACTTGGAATTACCGGAAACAATCGGAAGCGTTGGGCGACGCAAAAAAAGTTCGTGCGGTAGCAAACGCAAATGTGATGAACAAAATCTCCATTCTAATTCCATGTCATCGGGTGATAGGTAGTAACGGAACTTTGACCGGTTACGGCGGCGGAATCTGGCGCAAACAAAAACTGCTGGAATTGGAAAAAGCGATTCTTTTTTAGTAAAATTTGGAATATTTTTATTTAAAATTTAATTTTACTTTTATAGAAAATATATCCATGAATTTCTCGATCCAACTGATTTTAGAAAACGAAAATTACAAGTTAATTCCATTAAACGAAAACGACTTCGAAAGATTATTTGAAGTAGCTTCTGACCCTAAAGTGTGGGAGCAACATCCTAATAAAGACCGCTACAAAAGGGAGGTTTTCGAAAATTTCTTTAAAGGTGCTCTCGAAAGTAAAGGAGCTTTTCTGATTATTGATAAACAATCGAATAAAGTTTTGGGTTCCACAAGATTTTATGATTTTGATGAAGAAAAAAAATCGATTTTAATTGGTTATACTTTTTATGGAACGAATTCTTGGGGGAAAAAAATAAATCCACAAGTGAAAAAACTAATGTTGGATTATATTTTTCAGTTTGTTGAAACAGCGATTTTCCATGTCGGAAAAAATAATATCCGGTCGCAAAAGGCAATGGAAAAATTAGGAGCCAAAAAAATTGGCGAAGAAGAAATTGCCTATTACGGCGAATTACCACGAATTAATATGATTTATGAAATCCAAAAAGCCGATTGGTAAATTATTTTCCGGAGCAATCCTGAAAAATTTCAGCACCGAAATAAAAAACGAAAAGCCACGCAATTCCTTTTAATGTAAAAAAGATTAAACCACCGATTCCCACTCGCTTGAACCAGGTTTTAAACTTGGATTTTTTGTCATTCTCGGGTTGCTGATTTTCCATTTTTCTTTTCTTTTCTTTTTTCAAAAATACTTAAATATTCTTAATTGACGATTTTTTTACAAATAATCCACCTATCTATAATAGGTATAAAATCTTTTATGAAATCACTGTTTTTTAGATTTTAATGCAATTGATTGGAGAAAATTTTCAGATTTGAGCAAAATTCTTATCTTTAAACACAACTCAAATTTAAATCTATGTCCCAAATGAAAGATAATTTCGGAATTGAAAAAACACTCAAAAATTTAGGAATTTCAAAAGAAAATAACGGAGTCTCAACTGGTGGCGATTACTTTGCCAACGGAAATTTTATAGAAAGTTATTCACCAACTGATGGTCAGTTAATCGCAAAAGTGAAAACAGCCAATTCTCAGGATTATCAAAAAGTTGTGGAAACTGCAAAAGCGGCTTTTAAGGAATTTCGTATGATTCCGTCACCAAAAAGGGGAGAATTAGTTCGACAATTTGGATTGAAACTTCGGGAATATAAAGAAGATTTAGGGAAATTGGTTTCTTATGAAATGGGGAAATCTTTGCAAGAAGGTCATGGTGAAGTTCAGGAAATGATTGATATCTGCGATTTCGCAGTAGGTTTATCGCGACAGCTTCATGGCTTTACAATGCACTCCGAAAGACCTGGACATCGCATGTACGAGCAATATCATCCGCTGGGAATTGTGGGAATTATTTCAGCGTTCAATTTTCCGGTGGCAGTTTGGTCGTGGAACACGGCATTATCTTGGATTTGCGGCAATGTTACCATCTGGAAACCTTCAGAAAAAACACCACTTTGCGGAATCGCTTGTCAGAATATTATCAGTGAAGTTTTAAAAGAAAACAACCTACCGGAAGGAATTTCTTCAATGATTGTAGGCGATCACGAAATTGGAGATCAATTGGTAAAAGATAAAAATGTAGCGTTAGTTTCTTTCACCGGATCTACAAAAGTTGGAAGAATCGTTGGGAAAAATGTGGCTGAACGGTTCGGAAAATCAATTTTGGAATTAGGAGGAAATAACGCCATCATCATTACCGAAAATGCAGATTTAGATATGTCGATTATCGGTGCGGTTTTCGGCGCAGTGGGAACTGCCGGACAAAGATGTACTTCCACAAGACGTTTGATTATCCACGAATCTGTTTACGACGAAGTAAAAAACCGTTTGGTTAAAGCTTACGGACAATTAAAAATCGGAAATCCTTTAGACGAAAACAACCACGTTGGTCCACTCATCGATCAAGATGCAGTAAATCAATATTTGACTTCCATTGAAAAATGCAAAGCTGAAGGTGGAAAATTTGTGGTAGAAGGCGGCGTTCTCGATGGAGCACAATACGAATCCGGTTGCTATGTGAAACCGTGCATCGCCGAAGTTGCAAACTCTTTCGAGATTGTACAACACGAAACTTTCGCCCCGATTCTTTATATTATGAAGTATAAAAATCTCGAAGAAGCTATTGAAATGCAGAATGATGTTCCGCAGGGTTTAAGTTCCGCAATTATGACGCAAAACCTTCGCGAAGCTGAACTTTTCCTTTCGCAATCAGGTTCAGATTGTGGAATAGCTAACGTCAATATCGGAACATCTGGCGCAGAAATCGGTGGTGCCTTCGGAGGTGAAAAAGAAACTGGCGGCGGAAGAGAATCCGGTTCGGATGTTTGGAAATATTACATGAGAAGACAAACCAATACGATTAATTATACCACCAATCTTCCTTTGGCGCAAGGAATTAAATTTGATTTGTAGAAGAGAACCAAGAACCAAGAACCAAGAATCAAGAACCAAGAAGATGCATAATTTTGAGAGTTTAATGTTTTGGCAGAAATCTATGGATTTGACTAAAAGTGTTTATTTTATCTCTGCAGAAATGAATTCAGATGAAAAATTTGGTTTGATTTCGCAAATTAGAAGGGCGTCCATTTCGATACCGTCAAATATTGTGAAAGGTTCTGCTTTCGAGCTACAAACACAATTGATTTTGATTAAGAATCTAAAAATTATTGAGGAGAAGAAAATTTCATACATACTTGAAAATATGCTGAAATCCAAAAAATGATTTACAGTTTCAAAAATAAATTTTAAATAACAAGAAGAGAATCTTGCCTCTTGGCTCTTGACTCTTGAATCTAAAATTAATAAAAATGAACGATACAATTTCATCTCAACCACCAACAGTTAATAAAGTAAAAGAAATTCTCGGGAAACATCTGTTAGCTGATGGATTCGATTTCGTGATGGATATCGAGAAATCCCACGGAAGCTGGATTCACGACCGAAATACCGGGAAAGAATTCCTCGATATGTTTTCCATGTTCGGTTCCGCATCAATTGGTTACAACCATCCTTATTTAGTAGAAAAATCCGCATGGCTTGGAAAAATGGCGGTTAACAAACCGACTTTGGCCGATGTTTATTCGCAGGAATTTGCAGATTTCATGGAGGTATTCTCCAGAGTTGCGATTCCGGAAGAATTGCAATATACTTTCTTTATCGAAGGTGGGACAATGGGCGTGGAAAATGCCATGAAAGCTTGCTTCGACTGGAAAACCCGTAAAAATTTCGAAAAAGGAATTGATCATGAAGCCGGAATTTGCATCCATTTCAAACAGGCTTTTCATGGAAGAAGTGGTTATACATTGAGTTTAACGAATACTTCTGATCCACGGAAATATCAATATTTTCCAAAATTTGATTGGCCAAGAATTATCAATCCGCACTTGAGTTTCCCTATTACAGAGGAAAATTTACAGCAAACCATTAAAAATGAACAACTGGCTTTGCTCCATATTCAGGAAGCGATATTGGCAAATCCGGATCAAGTAGCATGCATCATCATCGAACCGATTCAGGCAGAAGGTGGCGACCACCATTTCCGTAATGAATTTTTTGTTGCTTTAAGAAATATTTGTGATGAAAATGAAGTACTTTTAATCTTTGACGAAGTACAAACAGGAATCGGAATTACCGGTAAAATGTGGGCTTTCCAACATTTCACCGCGAGACCTGATATTATTTCTTTTGGTAAAAAGACACAAGTTTGTGGAGTTTTGGCCAATAAAGAAAAGTTTGATGAAATTCCGCAAAATGTGTTCAGAGAAAGCTCCAGAATCAATTCAACTTTCGGGGGCAATTTTATCGATATGTTGCGTTTTCAGTTGGTTTTAGAAGTAATTGAAAAGGAAAATTTGGTAGATAATGCCAAAAATGTTGGCAATTATCTTTTGGAAGAACTTCAAAAATTGCAGCAACAATTTCCGGATAAAGTTTCAAACGCAAGAGGAAGAGGTTTGATGTGTGCAATTGATTTGCCCAACGGTGCTGCGCGCGACAAAATTCGAGAATTATTGTACGAAGATGGTTTAATCATCCTTGCTTGCGGCGATCATTCGATTCGTTTCCGTCCACATTTGAATGTTTCGAAAGAAGAAATTCAAATTGCAGTCGATAAAATTGCAGCGGCAGTTCAGAAGATTTAGAGCCCTTTTTTCATAAGAATAATCACTTTTTTTTAAATTTAAGAAATGTTAACATGTAGTTTATTAAAATTTTTGTAATTTTAAGATTCAAAATTGAAATGAATAAGATTATGGAAAGAGAAACAAGAGTAAGTGTATTTGAAAGCGAAAATCCTGTGGAAATACAATTGATCAAATCAAAATTAACTCAGGGAAATATTACAAGTTTTTTGAACGATAAATACATGTCATTTACCACTACTCCTACAGCGAAAACCATCAGATTAATGGTGAATTTACAAGATGAGCAAAAAGCATTTGCAATTATCGATGCTTATCTGAAAGAAACGGATTTAGACCTTGCTATTAATTTAAAAAACTAAGTTCATATTTTAAATTTTACGTTTTACAGAAATCGGAGTCAAGTTTTTTTGGCTCCGATTTTTTTTCACTATCAAACATTTGAATCTTTTTTGTTTTAAATTTTTTTTAAATTGGCCACCCGTTTTGAATTAAAGATCGGTCTGGTAAGCAAAATAGAGCAGGTTTTTGACGATTTTTACTTTCCATTCCAAGCATTTTTTACTGTTTTTTTTGAAATTTTGTGCTGAGGATTAAGGCCTATCAACCTGTTCTTGGATGCATGGACAAAGATTTTAAAGGTTAGTCATGATCTAATCTAGAAGGTTCTCTCAAATTTATTTATATTTGTGAAAATTCAGATATTTATGGAGGCCACTTATATAGAAACGCAACAGATTTCTTTTCAGGATTTTAAGAAAAATGTTTTAGAAGATTACAAACTCGGAAGAATTTCGCGTGAAATGTCTTATCTCGGTAGAAGAGAAGTTTTAACTGGAAAAGCAAAATTTGGGATTTTCGGAGATGGAAAAGAGTTGCCACAATTGGCGATGGCAAAAGTTTTCAAAAACGGAGATTTTCGTTCAGGCTATTACCGGGATCAAACTTTTTCTTTGGTGATCGGTGCGGTTACGGTAGAAAGCTTTTTCGCACAATTATACGCAGATACAAGTGTAGAACGCGAACCTGCTTCCGCTGGCCGACAAATGAATGGGCATTACGCAACAAGAAGTTTAAATGAAGACGGAACATGGAAGAATTTAATGCAACAAAAAAATATTTCATCAGACATTTCGCCTACAGCAGGACAAATGCCACGATTATTGGGACTTGCACAAGCTTCCAAAATATACAAATCTGTGAAATTTGAGGGCTCGGAAAAATTCTCCAACAACGGGAACGAAATTGCTTTCGGAACCATTGGTGATGCCTCCACAGCGGAAGGTCATTTCTGGGAAACTTTGAATGCTGCTTGTGCGCTGCAAGTTCCGATGATTGTTTCCATTTGGGATGATGGTTACGGGATTTCTGTACCAACTCAAAATCAAAGAGCAAAAGCGGATATTTCGGAAATGCTTTCAGGTTTTCAAAGAAGAGAAGGCGAAAACCAAGGTTGTGAAATTATTCAGGTAAAAGCATGGGATTATCCAGCGCTTCTGGATGCTTATGCAAAAGCGGAACATTTTGCCAGAACAGAAAGTGTTCCTGTCGTAGTACATGTTGTAGAAGTAACGCAGCCTCAAGGACATTCCACTTCTGGCTCGCACGAACGATATAAAAATGAAGAACGCCTGAAATGGGAATCAGAATTCGATGGGCTTGTTCAGTTTAAAGAATGGATTTTGAATTATTCTATTGAAATTGAAGGAAATGAGCAGCAATTGGCTACAGCAGAAGAATTGGAAAAGATAGAATCAGAGGCAAAAAAATTCGTAAAAGACGGTCAAAAGAAAGCATGGGAAAATTATCAGTCTACCATTCAGAATTTGAAGAATGCGGTTTTTCCATTAATTGAAAATTTAAAAACTCAAAATACTGAAATCGAAAATGAGATTGAGAAATTCAAGAAAATCATTTCAGTTTCAAAGAAAGATATTTTTCATCTGGTAAGAAAAATTTTATTGCTAACTAGAGGTAATAATACTGTCGAAAGAGCAAATCTCCAGACGAAATTTAATGAGATTTACGCCGTAGAAAAAGATAATTATTCATCTCATCTTTATTCGCAATCTCAGTGGAGAGCGACGAATGTGAAAGAAGTTGCGCCGATTTACTCAGAAAATTCTGAAATCGTAGACGGCAGAGTAGTGGTGAGAAATAATTTCGATAAAATTTTCAGCAAATATCCTGAAACTTTGGTATTTGGTGAAGATGCCGGAAATATTGGTGATGTGAACCAAGGTTTGGAAGGACTTCAGGAAAAATACGGTGAGCTAAGAATTGCAGATACCGGAATCCGCGAAGCAACCATTTTGGGACAGGGAATCGGTATGGCGATGCGAGGTTTGAGACCGATTGCTGAAATTCAGTACCTTGATTATATTTTGTACTGTTTGCAGGGAATGAGCGATGATTTAGCAACGGTACAGTACCGAACAAAAGGTGGCCAAAAAGCGCCGGTAATCATTAGAACTCGTGGTCACCGTCTGGAAGGAATCTGGCATTCGGGATCTCCAATGGCAGGAATTATCAACCTATCCAAAGGAATTTTGGTTTTGGTTCCAAGAAATTTAACTAAGGCTGCCGGGTTTTATAACACAATGCTTCAAACCGACGAGCCAGCCGTAATCGTAGAGTGTTTAAACGGTTATCGTTTAAAAGAAAAACAACCCGATAATTTAGGAGAATTTACAGTTCCTGTAGGAAAAATTGAAGTAACTAAAGAAGGAAAAGATGTTACCTTGGTGACTTACGGATCCACATGGAGATTGGTGATGGAAGCAGCAGAAGAATTGGAGAAAATTGGAATTTCAGCAGAAGTAATTGATGTTCAATCTTTAATTCCTTTCGATTTGGAACATGAAATCGCAGAAAGCGTGAAGAAAACCAACCGATTGGTCGTTATCGATGAAGATGTGGAAGGCGGAACATCCGCATTTATTCTTCAGCAAGTCCTTGAAAAGCAAAAAGCATTCAAGTATTTGGATTCCGAACCCGTAACCATTTCTGCGGAAAACCACCGTCCACCTTATGCAAGTGATGGCGATTATTTCAGTAAACCAAGTGTGGATGATATGGTAGAAAAAGTATATGCAATGTTCCATGAGAGCAACCCTGGAAAATTTCCTAAGATTTAAGTTTACTATTTTTCAAATAAACTAAAGCGGGCTTTTGGGCTCGCTTTTTTGTTTGAATCTAAAAAAACTTAACGATTTTTTTTTTAATACCTTTTCTAGCTTTTAAGAATGATAATTTCAATGAAACTCTTGCATTCTTAAAAAAGGAAGATAATTCCATCGAAAAATTTCCGTAAATTCGCATCAAATTTTAAACAATGAACTACGATATTATTGTCATCGGAAGTGGACCCGGTGGTTACGTTACCGCGATCAGAGCGGCACAATTGGGTTTTAAAACTGCCATTATCGAAAAAGAAAACTTGGGTGGAATTTGCTTGAATTGGGGATGTATTCCCACGAAAGCATTGTTGAAATCTGCACACGTTTTCAATTATTTGAAACATGCCGAACAATATGGTTTAAATGCAGTTGAAAATCCAGGTTTCGATTTTACGAAAGTCATTGACAGAAGTAGAGGAGTTGCTAATAAAATGAGCGGTGGAATTTCTTTTTTGATGAAGAAAAACAAGATCGATGTGATCATGGGAACTGCTAAAGTTCAGAAAGGAAAAAAAGTAAGTGTAACCGATAAAGACGGAAATGCAACTGAATATTCTGGGGAGCATATCATCATCGCAACCGGAGCAAGATCCAGAGAATTGCCAAATATTCCACAAGATGGGGTAAAAGTAATCGGATACCGACAAGCGCTTTCGCTTCCGCAGCAACCTAAATCAATGATTGTTGTAGGTTCTGGTGCTATCGGAGTAGAATTTGCTGATTTCTATAACACGATGGGAACCAAAGTAACCATTGTAGAATTTATGCCAAATATCCTTCCTGTTGAGGACGAAGAAGTTTCAAAACATGTTGAAAAATCTTTGAAAAAATCGGGAATTGAAATTATGACCAACGCTTCCGTAGAATCTATTGATACCAGCGGAAACGGTGTGAAAGCAATGGTGAAAACTGCTAATGGAAACGTTACTCTAGAAGCAGATATGCTGTTGTCTGCAGTAGGAATTTCTGCAAATGTTGAAGGACAAGGGTTTGAAGAAGTAGGAATTCAAACTGATAAAGGACGAGTTTTGGTGAACGAATGGTACGAAACTTCAGTTCCCGGATATTATGCGATTGGTGACCTTCTTCCAACTCAAGCTTTAGCACACGTTGCATCTGCAGAAGGAATTGCTTGTGTAGAAAAAATAAAAGGTCTTCATGTAGATAAAATCGATTATGGCAATATTCCTGGTTGTACGTACTGTCATCCGGAAATCGCTTCTGTGGGTTTAACTGAAAAACAAGCGAAAGAAAAAGGTTACGAAATCAAAGTTGGAAAATTCCCTTTCTCAGCATCCGGAAAAGCAACCGCAAACGGCGATACTGATGGTTTCATCAAAGTAATTTTTGATGCGAAATATGGCGAATGGCTAGGTTGTCACATGGTAGGAGATGGTGTTACTGATATGATTGCGGAAGCAGTAGTGGCGCGTAAATTGGAAACTACCGGTCACGAAATTTTAAAATCTATTCACCCGCATCCAACCATTTCTGAAGCGGTAATGGAAGCCGTTGCAGCAGCTTATGGCGAAGTGATTCATATCTAATAATAAGCAGAATTTTACTAAAAACCACGTCTTTTGGATGTGGTTTTATTATTTTTAAATTAAATTTTTATCATGAAAGAACATCAACTGGGATTGGTACTTTCCGGAGGCGGAACCAAAGGAATTGCTCATGCGGGAGTTTTAAAATTTTTAAAAGAAAAAAACATTCAGCCAGATATTTTAGCTTGTTGCAGTGCGGGTTCTATCGTTGGGAGTCTTCATGCAATTGGGAAATCTCCCGAAGAAATACTGGATTTTTTCAAGTCCGTTTATTTTTTTCATTGGAAACATTTTGCTTTCAATAAGCCGGGGTTGGTGTCATCGTCAATTTTTTCGACATACCTGAATCCTGTTTTTAAAGAAATGACCGTAGGAGATCTAGAAATTGAACTTAAAATTATTGCAACAGAACTGGTATCCGGTGATCAGAAAATATTCAGCAATAAAGACAAAATTGTGGATGCAATAATTGCTTCTTGCTCCATTCCCGGGATTACAACGCCTTATATTGTTGGAAACGACATGTTCAGTGATGGAGGTGTTTTGAATAATTTCCCGGCTGATATTATCCACAATGATTGTAAAAAATTGATCGGAGTTTATGTTTCTTTACCTCAGGATGTGGAAGTTTCGAATCTGAATTCTATCAAAGCTGTTACAACTCGGGCTTACGAATTGCTTTCGCATCGGACGGAAATTCATAAATTTTCTTATTGTGACTGGATGATTAGCTCTAAAAAACTATCTCAATATGGAACTTTCGAGAAAAAAGCGAATCGTCTGGAAGAGATTTTTGAAATTGGTTATCAGGCGGCTAAAGATTCTTTTGAGAATGTAGATTTCTAGAAAATATACTTCCAATAAATCAAAATTCCCACAAACACCGAAGCGATCGCCATCAATAAAACTGCTCCTGCAGCGCTATCTTTGATGATTTTTATCCTTACATCAAACTCTGGTTGTATGATGTCGCACACTTTTTCGATGCAAGTATTGATGATTTCTAAACTTAGAACCGCAAAACAAACGATCAAAATAAGGGCAGTGTCGACGGCTGATAAGCGAAAATAAACAATGAGAAAAAGGTTGATCAACAGCGCGAAAATTTCAAATTGAAAATTTCTTTCCGATTTCAGCATCCAAATCAGTCCCTTTAAAGAGTTCCACAAACTTTTATGAAATGCAGGTTTTCTCATTACCAATTTTTATCGATCATGTAAACTAATTGTCCCATTACCACCGCTCCTAAATGCAATTCCCGATGATTCACTTTATCAAAAGTGTCTTCTTCGGAATGGTGAATTTCAAAATATCGCTGGGAATCCGTAACCAGTTCAGCCAAAGGAACGCCCAATTTTTCCATAGGTTGGATATCGGTTCCTGCATATTGTAATTCAAAGTTATGCGCGCCGTAAGGTAGAAAAAGACTTCCCCAAGATTGGATTTGTTTTCTTTGTTCGGGGTTCATCACAAGAGCTATTCCTCTTGGAGTGAAACCACCGCCATCACTTTCGATTGCGAAGATATGTTTTTCGTTTTTCTCCTGAATAGTATTGGCATAAGTGTTACCACCACGCACGCCATTTTCTTCATTGGCAAAACAAACAACTCTGATGGTGTGATTATTTTTTAATCCCAATTTTTTGAAGGTTCGGAGGATCTCGATGCTTTGTACAATTCCGGCTCCGTCATCATGAGCACCTTCCCCAACATCCCAAGAATCAAGGTGACCACTGACTACTATTACGTTTTTGTCTTTATTACCAGTAATTTCTCCAATGACTGAATAGGATTTTTTTTCACCTTTCATTCCACAATTTGAATTAAGTTTAGCGAAAACTTTTTGCGTTTTTAGGGTTTGCTCCAATTCATCAGCGCTTTTCGGACCAATCGCAACTGCCGGGATTTTTGCCGTGTCATCAGTATCGTACCGCATCATTCCGGTATGAGGAACATCGTCAACGGCCGAAGAAAGCGAACGGATAATCACGGCTTTAGCATCCTTTTTGCCGGCCCAGGAAGCTGCTGCGCGCCGATACATTCCTGCATCGCCATAAGCTTGACCCGTGTTGATGAATTTTTGGTTAAAAGCATAATTAAAGAAAACAATTTTTCCTTTCACTTGATCGGCAGAAAGTTGATCAAATTCCTGCTTATTTTTCACGAAAATAATTTCTGCTTCCAGATTTTTACCTTTTGTTCCTTCGGAATTTCCTAATGAAAGCATTTTAAGTGTTTTCCATGTGCCATTTTGGGTTTTAATCTGAAGAGATTCTTTACCACGAATCCATACCGGAACTGTAACTTCTTCTTTCCAAACTTTATCTGCGCCTGCTTCTTTCAGTTTTTTTACCGCCCACTCGGTTGATTTTTCATAAGTATCGGATCCGCTCAACCGATGACCGATATTTTTTGTTAAATCTCTCAGGTTTTCGTAGGCACGACCATTGGTCAAAATTTCATCGGAAATATTTTTGAATTGGATAGAATCCCCTTGGTTTTGAGAAAATAAAATTCCGCCCAAAAAGAGCGGAAGTATGGTGATTAATTTGGCTGTCATAGATTGATAATTTGAAACCAAATTTAAACAAATTTATTGATAAAAAATTACTGTTTCATATCATACATTAACAAAGCAGTAACGAGTTTTGGTTCAATATAAGTACATTTTGGAGGCATTTTGATGTTTTTGTCCGAAACTTTCAGCAAATCGTTGAAGCTTACCGGATAAATTCCGAATCCGACCTTATATTTCCCGGAGTCTACTTTTTCTTTAATTAAATTAATTCCTTCAATGCTCGAATTTCCTTTGCTGTAAGTGATTTTATCGGTGGTTTTAGGATTTTCAATTCCTAAAATATCTTTCAGGATATATTCTTCTAAAAGGAAATGATCCAAATCATTGAAATCGCTTTGCTGCTTTCTCAACTCATGTTTTACGTGAAGAGAATAAAATTTACCACCCAAATACATTGATATATGGAATTTCTGCGAAGGATAGTACGGATTTTCGCCTTTTTCGTGGATAAGGAAGTTTTCTTCAATTTTCTTTAAAAATTCGGTTTCAGACAAACCATTCAGATCTTCCAAAAGTCTGTTGTAATCATGAATTTTGATGGATTGATTAGAAACTAAAAAACTGAAGACATAGTTGTAATGCTCCGTTCCGTTGTGTTTTTTGTTTTTCTTTTGTTGGTTCTGAGCATTCAGAGCCGTAGATCCAATACGGTGATGTCCATCGGCTATGTAAAAAGAATCGATTTGTTCCAAAACTTCCTTGTACTGCATCATTTTCAATCGGTTATCGATACGCCAAACTTTGTGGCGAGTTCCGTTGTCCGAAACATAATTGATAATTGGGACATTTTTTTCCTCATGGTTCATGAGTAATTCAATTTTCGGATTTGCCAAATAGGTCAAAAGAACCGGCTCTGCCTGTAGATTTACTTTTTCTAAATAATAGGCGAGCTTTTCTTTTCTTTGGGTGATGGTGGATTCATGTTTCTTGATTTTTCCATTTCGGAAATCTTCCACACTTACCAATCCCATAAGTCCACGAAATATAGATTTATTGGGCAAAACCTGCTCATAAAGATAATAGGAAGAATTGTCCTGAACAAGTTTTTTATCATCAAGCAATTCCTCGAAATTCGTTCGTATTTTCCGCAAATTTCGGTCGATATCTTTGGATTTACTTACGACATAAGGCTTAATCATTTGTATATAGGAGGAATCTTCCTGCGCCTTTTTGTTAATTTCCTCTTGCGTGAAACTATCTAAAGGGTGAGTAGGGAATTTGTCAACATAATCTTCGCTTGGTCTTATTCCCCGAAATGGCTTGAATATAGGCATTTTTATCTATAATTTCGTTTTAATATCTATGATTTGCATGGCAAGTTCCGCACCGATTTTTTCCTGGGCATCCAGTGTATTTCCACCTAAATGTGGGGAAAGTGAAAGGTTAGGATTCATCAGCAACTGCAATTCCGGTGTGGGTTCGTTTTCGAAAACATCCAGTGCTGCACCTGCAACTTTTCCGGATTCGATATAATCGAGTAGGGCGACCTCATTGATTACGCCACCTCTTGCAGTATTTACAATAAATACGCCATCTTTCATTTTCTCGAATTGAGGCGTGTCGATGATGTATTCGTTGGTTTTTGGAGTGTTGATGCTGATAAAATCGGTGTCTTTTAAAAATTCATCAAAATTATTGGTAGATGTAATTTCAAAGTTCAGTTTTTGACCATCAAAAAATTCTAAAGAAATGGTTTCGGTTTTAGGTTTTCTGGTGAGGACTTTCACTTTCATTCCTAAAGAAATCCCCATTTTCACTACTTCTTTACCAATTCCACCAAAACCGATCACTCCTAACGTTTTTCCCTCTAATTCAATCGCTTTTGAGAAGGATTTTTTCATTGCATTAAAATGTGTATCTCCTTCCAGTGGCATCAATCTGTTGGATTCGTGAAGAAATCTTGCCAATGAAAAGAAATGGGCAAATACGATTTCTGCAACGGATCTTGAAGAAGCATTTGGAGTGTTAATGACGAATAATCCTTTTTCAATTGCATATTCCACGTCGATATTGTCCATTCCTACACCGCCTCTTCCGATAATTTTTAAGGAAGGACATTCGTCGATCAATTCCTGCGGAACTTGGGTAGCGCTTCTTACCAAAAGTACATCGATATGGTTTTCGTTGATGAAATCAGCGAGATGTTCCTGGGAAACTTTAGCTTCTACAAACTCAATACCGGCGCTGGTTAAAGCGTTAATTCCGGATTCTGAAAGACCATCGTTGGCTAATACTTTCATAATGATTTTATAAGTAATTAATGATGATAAATTGGTAACGGATTACAAGTTTTTCATGACATCTACCAAAACCTGAACACTTTCTAGAGGCAAAGCATTATACAAACTTGCGCGGTATCCACCGATACTTCTGTGACCATTCAAACCGCTGATTCCTGCAGTTTTCCAAGCGTTGTCAAAGGTTTCTTTCTTGGATTCATCTAATAATCTGAAGGAAACATTCATCAGCGAACGATCTTCTTTTTTGCAGAAAGTTTCGAAGAGCGGATTGCGGTCGATTTCTTCATACAGGAGTTTTGCTTTGGCTTCGTTTCTAGCTTCTGCTGCTGCAATTCCGCCATTGTTTTCTAAATGTTGCAAGGTGAGAAGTGAGGCATAAACCGGGAAAACAGGAGGTGTATTGTACATGGATTCCTTAGCGATATGCTGAGAATAATCGAGGATTGAAGGGATATCGCGACCTGATTTTCCTAAAATTTCTTTCTTCACTACAACTAAAGTAACTCCCGCCGGACCCATATTTTTCTGAGCGCCGGCATAGATTAAATCAAATTGAGAAAAATCCAATTCACGGGAAAAAATATCAGAGCTCATATCACAAACCATCAAAGTATCAACTTTGGGAAAAGTTTTCATCTGGGTTCCGTAAATGGTATTATTGGATGTGCAGTGAAAATAATCGTATTCGCTCCCAACGTTGTAATCTTTCGGAACATAGCTGTAATTATCTTCTTTTGATGAACCTACAACATCTACTGAACCGAATTTTTTCGCCTCTTTAATTGCGCCTGCAGCCCAAACTCCGGTATCGAGATAAGCGGCTTTTCCGTTTTCGGATTTCATCAAATTGAAAGGAACCATCACAAATTGCAAACTCGCTCCACCTCCCAAATACAGCACTTCATAATCATCATTCAGATTCATTAACCGCTTTACAATGGCTCTGGCTTCATCCATTACCGCTACAAAATCTTTACTTCTGTGGGAAATTTCGAGAAGAGAAAGGCCGATTCCGTTGAAATCCAAAATGGCTTGAGCAGATTTTTCGAAAACTTCTTGCGGAAGAATACAAGGACCTGCGCTGAAATTGTGTTTTTTATTCATTTTTAATTTTTAATTTAAGAGATTTGAAAAGATTACAGCGAACCGCATAGATGATTTTTGAGAAAAATATCTAAAAAAAAAGCCCACAAAAAGTGAGCGGAAAAGTTTTATTCCCCATGCAGGAATGCTTTTTTCTGAAGTAAGCTTTCTTCTGATTCTACATGTTCATCATCTGGAACACAGCAGTCTACAGGGCAAACTGCAGCACATTGTGGCTCTTCGTGGAAGCCTTTACATTCAGTACATTTATCTGCAACGATAAAGTATACATCATCGCTTATGGGTTCTTGAGGAGCGTCTGCATCGATGCTTAAACCAGATTTCAAAACAACTCTTCCTTTTAGCGCGGTTCCGTCGGAAGCTTTCCAATCTACAGCGCCTTCGTAAATCGCATTATTAGGACATTCCGGTTCACAAGCTCCACAATTGATACATTCATCTGTTATTTTGATAGCCATTGCTACTTTATTTTAAATTTCCACAAAGATAAATAATTTTCTCTGGATTGTCCTGATTTTGGTTCAATTATTGATGCCCAGGAACTAATTTTTTTTACGTACTTACACTAAAGTCCTTCAACGACATCCCATGAAGATTTTACTAATCTTTTTGCGCTAAGGGGCGCTGTTAAATAACGCATTCATTGCAATTTTTTTGAAAAAAAAATTAATTCTCCCGATGAATCATCTTAGTTTTTCGTTTTCTAAAATTCGCATTACTGCTTTTTCCTCTGATATTAATCCGGAAATTCCATCATTGATTTCTATTTGGTCTAATTCCTCTAAGTATTTTTTGATGGAGTTGTTTTCGTACAAATTTACGATCAGCGGGTGAACATAATATTTTCTGCAAACAGTTGCTGTATTTCCCAAGTGGGATGCAACATTTTCTAATGCTGTTTTTACTTTTGATTTTACCTCTTTCTCATTTTCAGCCAGACCTATTTCTTTAAATGCGATAAAAGCATTGACCGTACCGCTCCAAGTTCGGAAGTCTTTTGCTGTAAAATCTTCACCACTAATTTCCTTTATGTATTCATTTACCATTCCACTGTCAATGGTATTTCGCTGTTTGTTTTCATCATAATACTGAAAAAGTTCTCTGCCGGGGATCTCTCTACATGCTAGAACTGCTTTTGCAAGTTTCTTATTTCGCAAACTGATGTCATGATACACTCCTTTTTTTCCTTTAAATGAAAAACTGATTTTTTCGCCTTTAATATCCACATGTTTATCTTTTAGGGTTGTCAATCCAAAAGAGCCATATAATTTTTCATAAACGTTATTTCCGATCCGGATATTTGTCCTTTCCATTAAACTTACGATTAGTGCTAAAACTTTTCTCTTTTCTAAATTGCGTAATGCTAAATCTTTTTCTAACTGCAGCCTAATTTTCGGTAAGGCGTTGCCAAACTGCAACATTCTATAAAACTTGGTGTGATTGCGCAAAGCATTCCAAAGCGGATGATAGCGATATTGCTTCCGTTTCTTTCCATCTATGCCGGTAGCTTGTAAATGACCATTTTCTAATGCACAAATCCAAACATTTTCCCAAGCAGGAGGTATTGCCAATTTATTTATTCTCCGAATGGTTTCTTTGTCTTTTATTCTCATTCCATTCTGGTAATAAGCAATTTTATTACGGTACATTTTTCTTGTAAACCCATCCATGGACTGGTCAGTCGTATAGACCAGATTCACCGCTTCCGCAGATTTTTCTGGATCTTTCATGATTTTGAGTATCTTTTTTGGAGATAATTTTTGAATAGGGTCTACTGATGTTTTTTCCATGTGAGATAATTTTAAATCGAAATTAATTTCAAAAAAAGGATGGCTAAAAATCGGGATGTTTAAATATGATTAATAATGATGGCACGAAAAATTGAATTCAGTCTTGTAATCATTCCGGTTAAAAAATCAATGACAAAAATGCTTACAATTGGTAGGATATAATTTCTAGTTATTTATTTAAAGTCTTCAACTGCAAGTTTTTTCAGCATTCCGCGGCAGATGAGTCCGTGGAAATATATAACGCATCAAAAAGTACAGAAGCCGTGTTTAAGTACTTGTCTTCACCTCAATTTCCCTTCTTTCACGATGGCAAATCATAAGCCATTTTAAAATCTATTGAATTATTTTTTTTGTAAAATTTTCGTCCGAATGAACAGATAGTACTAAAGATCTATCATTTTCATTTCTTTTTAAAACTCCAATTCATTTTAATAGTTCATCAATGCGGTTGATTTCGTTTTAATTTTCTTGCGCATAGAGAATTGTGCTTTATAGTGATTGCTTTATTGAAGGGTAGAGTAGAAGACGTAATTTTTAATTACCGTTGCACCTACTTGCACTCCGTTCGACAATTAAGTATCTTTGCCATCGCAAAAGATGCACGATCATTCAAAATTTCTTGCGCTGTTGAAATGCCGTATCTGTATGCAACGAAAATTAGAAAGAAATAGACGCTTGTTTTTTAGATGATTTTGAATGATTTATCTGACCTGCGCAAAATGATCAAAAATCAGCCAATATTTCCATACCATGAATAAAGAAAAACAAATTTCAGGACTTTGCCAACTGAGCGCATATCTCTTGAGTTTTTTAGATAAAAATCCCGAAAATTATACTGAAGATGATGAAAAAATTTTATCACTTTTAAGGAAATCGGAAATCGAAAATTCTTGGTTTACCCTGGAAAATCAAAAATTTGCTTTAAGACAATGGGCGAATTTATTGAGGGACGAAAAATTAAATCAATGGCTTTCCAATTATCGTACGCCGTTTCATTCTAAAAAAGTAGGATTAATTCTTGCCGGAAATATCCCAATGGTCGGATTTCATGATGTAATTTCTGTGGTTCTGAGCAATCATATTCCACTGATTAAATTATCTTCCAAAGACCGACAATTACTGCCTTTTCTACTGAAAAAATGGAATGAATTCGCTGAAGGAACGGTTCCGTATCAGTTGGTCGAAAAACTTGAAGATTTCGATGCGGTAATTGCCACCGGAAGCAACAATACAGCGAGATATCTTGAATATTATTTTAAAAATCATTTGAGCATTATCCGCAAAAACAGAACTTCGATCGCGGTTCTGAAAGGCGACGAAACCGAGGCAGAATTGCAACTTTTAGCTGAAGATATTTTCAGGTATTATGGTTTAGGATGCAGAAACGTGACGCGACTTTTTATCCCTGAAGAGATGAAAGTTGATATTCTTTTTGAAAATTTCTTGAATTTCAAAGAAGTCATCAACCACCATAAATACGCTAATAACTACGAATACAACCGTGCGGTTTACCTGCTTAATCAAGTGAAATTCTGGGATAATAATTTTGTGATGCTGAAGGAAGACAATGAATTATTTTCTCCGCTTTCGGTGATTAATTTTTCAAGATATTCCGCGATCGAAGAAGTAGAGCAATTTATTCGTGAAAATGACGAAAATATTCAGGCAGTTGTTGCAAAACCAGCATTGGGATTGGATTCCATCTCCTTTGGCGAAGCACAGAATCCGGGATTGGAAGTGTATGCTGACAACGTCGATACGATGAAATTTTTAGAAGTAATTTAAAACCAAAATATCGTGCGAAATATTACAATAAAGAATGAACTTCTGAAGGCAGAAATCTGCCAAAAAGGAGCAGAATTGGTTTCGGTTTATAAAGGTCAGGAAAATTTTCTATGGGAAATCGACCGTAATTTTTGGGATAAAACTTCGCCTGTTCTATTTCCGATTGTTGGCGGATTAAAGGATGGTTCCTATGAATTTAATGGAAGTAAATATCAATTGCCAAGACATGGTTTTGCTAGAGATTATGTTTTTGAGATTACTGAAAAGACGGAAGAATCTGCTACATTTACTTTAAAACACTATCACCATACGATAGAAATTTATCCATTCGAATTCACTTTAAGTATAAAATATTATCTTATTGAAAATAAATTGTTTATTCAATATATCGTAACCAATACTTCAAGCGTTAATATGTATTATTCGATTGGTGCTCATCCAGCTTTTTCGATTGTTGGAAGTTTCGAGGATTATAGTTTGGAATTTGATCGAGCAGCTAATTTAACTACTTATAAATTATTCAACAATTTATTTTCCGGCGACACGACTGAAATTGTTTTGGATGACAATATTCTTCCTTTGAATTATTCGTTATTCGAGCAGGATGCTATCGTTTTAAAAAACTCAACCACTTCTCATTTAACACTACTTAAAAATATGGGTCCAAAATTTAAAGTGAGTTTTCCTGATTTTCCATTTCTAGGAATTTGGACCAAGAAAAATGCCCCTTTTATCTGTATCGAACCATGGCTTGGACTCGCAGATTCTCATCACGCTTCTGGTAAAATCGAAGAAAAAGAGGGAATACTTTCCTTAAGTTCAGGATCCACTCAATCGCATGAGTGGAATGTAGAATTCTATTAATCGAAGTTTGTTTTTTGTTTCGGATTGAGCAATGTAACAAACACCATTACTTCGTCTCCGAACTGGCCTTGGATTCTTTCGGTGATATTTTGCAGCTCAATCTCAATAAATTCTTGGCGTTTCTCGCTGTTATCAAAAATCAATAAAAGATTGGTGTTTTGACCCTCGTTAATCATATCGGTTTCTACATCGGAAAGAATGTATTTTTCAACATCCATCAGATTTTCGATCATCTCAAAAAGCGTGTTTTGCGTGTAGTGCTCCCATGAAGAATTGATGTTGGTGGTTGAATGAAAAGTAAGACTTAAAACGCTCATTTTTTTTAACTTTTTTTAAGATTTATTGTTGATAATTCTAGTACAAAAATCGGTAAAATTTTCGTAAATTAGCCCGTTCTTAAATGTAGAAAAAAAAGAATAATTAGGCGTTTTTATAAATGTTTGATTTTCAATTCATTAAAATAGATTATGCAAAAAGAAGGAGAAAGGTTAATACCTATCAACATTGTTGATGAAATGAAATCCTCTTATATCGATTATTCGATGTCGGTAATTGTTTCCAGAGCTTTACCCGATGTAAGAGATGGCTTAAAGCCCGTTCACAGAAGAGTTTTATATGGTATGTACGGATTGGGGGTATTTTCGAATAGGAAATATTTGAAATCGGCAAGAATCGTGGGGGATGTTTTAGGTAAGTACCATCCACATGGGGATTCCTCGGTATATGATGCAATGGTGCGTATGGCACAACCGTGGAGTTTGCGTTATCCACAAGTTGATGGACAGGGGAACTTTGGTTCCATGGATGGGGATCCGCCTGCAGCAATGCGTTACACGGAAGCAAGATTGAAAAAGATTTCCGACGAAATTCTAGCGGATTTGGATAAAGAAACCGTTGATTTCCAAAATAACTTCGACGACTCGCTGACAGAGCCAACCGTAATGCCTACAAAAATCCCAAATCTTTTGGTGAATGGTACTTCAGGTATCGCGGTAGGTATGGCGACCAATATGGCACCTCATAATCTTTCAGAAAGTATCGATGCGATTGTTGCCTATATCGATAATAACGAAATCACCATCGACGAGTTGATGAAACACATCATCGCTCCCGACTTCCCAACTGGTGGTATTATTTACGGTTACGATGGAGTTCGCGATGCTTTTCATACAGGAAGAGGGCGTATAATTCTTCGTGCTAAAGTAAACTTCGAAGAGGTAGGCAACAGAAATGCCATTGTCATTACGGAAATCCCTTATCAGGTGAATAAAGCCGAAATGATTGCAAGAACAGCAGAACTGGTGAAAGACGATAAAATTCCGGGAATCTATGAAATCCGTGATGAATCTGACCGAAGTGGTTTAAGAATCGTGTACGAATTGAAGAACGATGCAATCCCGAATGTTGTTCTCAATATGCTTTACAAATATACGTCGTTGCAAACTTCTTTCAGTGTCAATAATATTGCATTGGTAAAAGGAAGACCAGAGCAGTTGAATTTAAAGGAAATCATTCATCATTTTGTAGATCACCGTCACGAAATCATCATCAGAAGAACCGAATACGAACTCAGAAAAGCCAAAGAAAGAGCGCATATCCTCGAAGGCTTCATGAAGGTAATCGGAACTCAGGATGATTTGGATACTGCCATTGCCATTATTCGTCACAGTTCGAATCCAGCTGAAGCGAAAGAAGGATTAATGAAAGAATTTGATCTTTCCGAAATTCAGGCGCAAGCGGTATTGGATTTAAGATTGGCGAGGTTGACAGGAATGGAGCTCGACAAAATCCGTGCGGAATATGAAGAAATTATGAATTTAATTAGAGATTATGAAGATATTCTGTCCAACGAACCGCGACGTTACCAGATCATTAAGACCGAGTTATTAGAGGTTAAAGAAAAATACGGCGACGAGAGACGTTCCGAAATCGATTATTCAGGAGGCGAAATGTCGATTGAAGATCTCATTCCAGATGAAAAAGTAGTTCTTACCATTTCTCACGCTGGTTATATTAAAAGAACATCTCTATCCGAATATAAAATTCAAAGTAGAGGCGGCGTAGGAAACCGTGCTGCAACAACCAGAGACGAAGATTTCTTAGAGTACATCGTGGCGGCGACCAATCACCAATACATGTTGTTTTTTACCGAAAAAGGTAAATGTTTCTGGCTAAGAGTATTTGAAATTCCTGAAGGTTCTAAAACAGCAAAAGGACGAGCGGTACAAAACTTAATTAACATTGAACCCGATGACAAAATTAAAGCGTACATCCGAACCAATGATTTGAAAGATCTCGATTACATCAACCAAATGAATGTAGTGATGATTACCAAGAATGGTACCATCAAAAAAACTTCTCTGGAAGCGTATTCTAGACCAAGAACGAACGGGGTAAATGCCATTGAAATCCGAGATAATGACCAATTATTAGGAGCAAGATTAACCAATGGAAATTCCGAAATCATGATCGCTACCAAAAACGGAAAATGTATCCGTTTCCCTGAAGAAAAGGCAAGAGCTGTCGGTAGAGGATCCATTGGAGTTCGCGGAATTTCTTTGGAAGATAATGATGAAGTTATTGGTATGATTGTTGTGAACGATGTGCAGAATGAAACCGTTTTGGTGGTTTCCGAAAAAGGATACGGTAAACGTACCGCAGTAGAAGATTACCGTGTTACCAACCGTGGCGGAAAAGGGGTTATTACCTTAAATATTACCGAAAAAACTGGTAACTTGATCGCCATACAAAACGTAACCGATGATGATGGATTGATGATCATCAATAAATCCGGAGTTGCCATAAGAATGGGGATGAATGAAATGCGCGTGATGGGCAGAAATACTCAGGGTGTAAAAGTAATCAACCTTAAAAACAACGATTCTATTGCGGCAATTGCCAAAGTGGAAATGGATAAAGATGTAGAAGAAGTCGAAGAAACAGAAAATCCGGAAGCTGAACTTCCAGGTGCTGTAAAATCGGTACTTCCTGAATTTAAAGATGCTCCTCAAACCGGTAATAACGCCATCAGTAACATGGGCGACCCAGAATATCTGAAGAAAATCGAAGAAGAGGAAGCTGTAAACAATAAGAAAATAGAAAATGAAAATGATTCTGAGGAATCAGAATAGTACAAACCATTTTTTTAATTTAAATATCATGAAAAAAATATTTTTAAGCATTGCTCTAGTTTCAGCAACCATAGCATTTGCACAAAAGAAAGAAATCGCTGCTGCTGTAAAAGCAATTGATGCAGGAGATGCTGCTACTGCCACTGCACAGATCTCAGCAGCCGAGTCGGCAATGGCAGGCAAAACCCATCTGTTGGAGCCTTCCGTGCTGGAGCAATATTACTATGCCAAAGGTTTAGCACTATTAAAATCCGGTAAAAATGCCGATGGTGCAACTTATCTTGCAAAGATGAGCGACTTGGGTAAAGAAAAAATTTACAGCGGAAAAGATGCTTCTAAAAACAAAGTATATTTCGTGGGAAAAGCTGCAGCTGACCAATCCGGAATCCAAGGTTTGAAAGAAGAATCGTATACCAATATTTTAACAGGGAAAATTGGTAACACCATCAATCCACTGATCGATGCTGCCAACAAAGCAGCAATGGACGCGTATAATGCTAAAAACTACGCTGCCGCTGCACCTAAATTTAAAGAAGTTTACGACTTGCTGAAAGCTGGTGGACAAGATAATAAACAATACCTTTATTATTCAGGATTAAATTATGCTTTGGCAGACAAAAAATCTGAAGCAATCGCAATGTATAATGACTTGATCGATTCTGGTTACACCGGTGTAAATACCACGTATACTGCAAAAAACAAAAAAACAGGATCCGTAGATTCTTTAGATAAAACTTCTTGGGATCTGTATAAAAAAATGGGTGCAACTGCGGATTACACCGATTTTAAGACTGAAACTTCTCCAAGCATCGAGAAAGAGTTGTATGAAACTAATGCGGCTTTATTGATCGAAGCAGGTAAAACCGATGAAGCTTTAACATTAATCGAAAAAGGATTGAAAAAATTCCCTTCAAGTGCAAAACTTTCAGAACTTCAGGGAACTGCGTACTACAAATCAGGTAAAACGGATGCTTTTGTGGCAAACTTAAAAAGTCAGACAGAAAAAAATCCTACCGATGCTAACAATTGGTACAACCTTGGAGTACTTCAAAGTAAAGATCCTGCAACAGTGAATGACGCGATCGCATCTTACAAAAAAGCGGTTGAATTGAAACCAAATTTTGCACAAGCTTGGCAAAACCTTACTTATATAACAATGGGAGACGATGCTAAAGCAATTGAGGAGTACAACGCAGCGAAAAAAGCTGGTAAAACTGATGCTGCCAACAAAATTATCGAAGCTAGAAGAGCTAGATTGGCTTCCGCTTTGCCTTACGCCGAAAAATGGTACGAAAATGAGCCAGAAAATATCGATGCGGTGAGTTTGTTGAAAGGTCTTTATTTATCCAATAAAAAGGAAGCTAAATTCCAGGAATTTAAAGCAAAAGAAGCTGCAATGAAGGCTGCCGGAAAATAGTCCGTAAAAGTTCTTTATCAATTTAATACCAAGTGTGCTGAACTCTGTTTCAGTGCACTTTTTTTGTTGGTAGAACCTAATGAAATTCTGATGAATACTTAATTTTATGAAAAAATTAGGTCGTAAAACCATCTTGAATTCTGCTTTTCTTCGTAAATTCACGCCAAATTTAACGATTATGAATTCCCTAGAAAAAATATCGGCATTGCGCCAAAAAATGACAGAAAACCACATCGATGCCTTCATTGTATATTCCGCAGATCCTCACATGAGCGAATATTTGCCCAAAGAATGGCAAGAGCGCAGCTGGATTTCCGGATTTACGGGTTCGGCGGGTTTTGTAGTTTTCACCAAGGATAAAGCAGGTTTGTGGACGGATGGTAGATATTTCGTTCAAGCTGCTGCAGAACTTAAAGATTCCGGAATTGAACTGATGAAAATGGGTGAAGAAAACACTCCGGATTATATCGACTGGATTATTTCGCAACTTCCAAACGGTGGAAAAGTCGCTGTAAATGCAGTAGCAACATCACATGCCAACTGGGAAGATCTTTACCAAAAATTATCTCGAAAAAATATTGAATTGCTCGATTTACCTTTGTTAAAAGACGTTTGGACCAACCGTAATGCTGACGCTCAGAAAAATCCAGTGTTTGTACATCCTGTGGAAAGAGCCGGGAAATCTGTTGTCCAAAAATTAATGGATATTCGTCAGAAAATGGAAGAATTGGAAGCTTCTGTGCATGTGATTTCAAGTTTGGATGATGTGGCGTGGACTTTAAATTTACGAGGAAGCGATGTAGAATCTAATCCTGTGTTTTTAGGATATATTGTACTGACCAAAAATGAAGCAAAACTCTTTGTGGATTTAGAAAAAATGGATACTGATGCCAGAAAACAAATGGAGGATTCGCAGGTGAAAATGTTGCCTTATGAAGATTTTTATACGGAACTTCAAACCATCCAAAATGAAAAAGTTTTGGTTTCTCCAAACAGCAATCAATTGATTTTTGAGGCTTTAAAAGAGAAAAATACCTTGATCAAAGCGCCTGTTCCCGGGAATTTAATGAAAGCCATTAAAAACGAAACCGAATTACAGGGTTTCCGCACGGTCATGCAGCGCGATGGAGTAGCGATGGTGAAATTCCTCTACTGGCTCACGCAACAAGCCGGAAAAGAACCGATGACCGAATATTCCATTGGTGAAAAATTATATGGTTTCAGAAAAGAAGGGAAGAATTTCGTTGGCGAAAGTTTCGGAAGCATCATTGGTTATAAAGAAAATGGGGCGATTATGCACTATTCTGCACCGAAAGAAGGCAGTAAATCTGTGACCAATGATTCCTCAATTTTAGTAGATTCCGGAGGTCAGTATTTGGAAGGAACTACTGATATTACCAGAACTTTGGCTTTAGGAGCGGTTTCCGATGAATTCAAGCGCAATTCCACACTGGCATTGAAAGGATTAATTCAGCTTTCTATGGTGAAATTTCCTAAAGGAACTCGCGGCGTTCAGTTGGATGCTTTTGCGAGACTTGCGCTTTGGAAAGAAGGAAAAGACTATAACCACGGTACCGGACACGGTGTCGGAAGTTTTATGAATGTGCATGAAGGTCCCCAAAACATCCGCAAAGACATGAATTTCCAGGAACTGATTCCGGGAATGGTTCTTTCCAACGAACCTGGTTTCTATCTTGAAAATCACTACGGAATCCGTCATGAAAACTTAATTGCCGTAAAAGAAGTGGAACAAACCGAATTTGGAACTTTTTATGAATTCGAAACCCTTACCATTTGTCCATTTGACCGTAATGTCATTGATGTTTCTTTGCTTACTGAACCCGAAATCAACTGGCTCAATGCCTACCACGATTGGTGTAAAGAGAAATTGGCCGAGGATTTGGATGGTGAAGTGAAAGAATGGTTTTTAGAACTGGTAAAACCTCTATAAATAGATTTTAAAATCCTTTGAAAGTGCAGCATTTGTTGCACTTTTTTTGTGTATCATTAAAACTAAACCTGCAAAATTCAAAGAAACAGGTCGCGAAGTTTTGATTAAATTTGCAACATGAACAAAGACACCATCTGCGCTTTAGCAACAGCCAACGGAATAGGAGCACTCGGAATCATCCGCCTTTCCGGGGAAGAAGCGGTAAGTATTGCCCAAAAATCTTTCAAAGGTAAAAATCTGGAAAAACAGAAAAGCCATACCGTGCATTACGGCTACATGGTGGATGGTGAAGAAATCATTGATGAAATTATGGTTTCGGTTTTTTTGGCTCCAAAAACTTTTACTACAGAAAATGTGGTGGAAATTTCCTTCCACGGTTCGCCTTTCATTGGGAAAAGAATTCTTGAAGTTTTAATTAAAAACGGCGCAAGAATGGCCAAAGCCGGCGAATTTACCATGCGTGCATTTATGAATGGTAGAATTGATCTCTCTCAAGCAGAAGCGATTGCAGATATAATTGCCAGCGAAAATGAAGCATCCAGAAAAGTGGCAATTAATCAGCTGAAAGGTGGAATTACCAATGAAATTTCGATTCTAAGAACCGATTTGCTCAATTTTGTATCGTTAATAGAACTTGAACTGGACTTCGCAGAAGAGGATGTGGAATTTGCTGACAGAACAGCACTTATCGGACTTTTAAAAAGAATCGAGGAGAAATTAAAATCACTTATTGAAAGTTTCCAGTACGGGAATGCGGTGAAAAATGGAGTAGCAGTGGCGATTTTAGGGAAACCTAACGCCGGAAAATCAACGCTGCTAAATGCCCTGCTGAAAGAAGAGCGCGCCATTGTAAGCAATATCGCAGGAACTACCCGCGACACTATTGAAGAATTGCTGCACATTAAAGGAAATGCTTTCCGACTGATTGACACCGCTGGTTTACGGGAAACTACCGATGAAATCGAGAAAATCGGTGTTAAAAAAGCCATTGAAAAAGTGGAGCAGGCGGAAATCCTGATTTACCTCATCGATTCGGCAACCAATGATTTTACCGAAGATTTATTGATGATCAAGCCCTTGCTTCGTAACGATTTAAAACTCATCGTTTGCGCCACCAAAATTGATGAAGTGTTGCCATCACAGCATGAGAAAATGGAAGCTTTGCTAAGACAAGAAATCGCACTGGAATTTGACTTTATCAAAATATCTGCACTCGAAAACCAAAATCTTCAAGATCTGAAAAACGAGCTATCCTCCTATGTTGAAGAGCTTAAAACACAGGAAAACAACGTCGTAATCACCAATCAGCGACACTTTCAGGCATTGCAAAAATCCCTGGAATCCGTTCAGAAAGTAGAAGAAGCGGTACACACCAAAATCTCCACCGAACTCTTGGCCTATGAACTTCGTAACGCCCTAGAATACCTCGGCGAAATTTCCGGAGAATTCACCAACGACGAAGTTTTAGGAAATATTTTTTCTAAGTTTTGTATCGGCAAATAGTTACCCTTCATTTATTTTCTAACAGCTTGTCTTTGTAGTAGTTATAAATTAAAATTCTTCTCTTATTTGTTGCCTAATAGTGTTTTTTCGTGTATATTGTTGCCCAGATGTTGCTCAAGCAACAAATTTGTTGCCCAAAAGCATAACAAATTCAAAGTGGCGAGTTTCTGCACCATGCAGCACCACACAGCTACAAACAGCACCATCTGGCACCAAGATGAAAACCAGAATCCAAATTCCAAAACACTGTCAGCTTTGCGGGCAGGCATTCGTAGCACAGACGACTACCACAAGATTGTGGAGACAACTGTGCGAAACGCGCGTACAAATTGCGGAAAAAAGAAGGAAAGATTCAGCATGCACTCAATGTAGAGATTTCTGCAAATGATGCAAAACCGCAGACCTTGCAAAGTCTGCAAACTGTGCAACCTCATCTCAACCTTAACACAAAAGAATTTCTCAGTGTTCAGGAAGCAGCAGATCTTCTCGGAGCAAGCCGGTGGACCATACAAAGACTGGTGCAGAGAAACGTCCTGAATGCAGCCAAACTTGGACGCAGAACAATTATACAACGATCCGAAATAGATAACCTTTTTAAAACTGATGGAAAATGAAAGTAACATTAAGGCAACGCAAGAAAGGAAATAAAATTTCTCTTTATCTGGATATATATGACAAAGGAAAAAGGGAATATGAGTATTTAGGTCTGTATCTGAAGCCAACCCCCGAAAAAGGTTCTTTAAGCAAAGCACAGAAAGACGAAAACAAAAAGATCCTGGATCTGGCGGAACACATTCGGAGTAAAAAGCATCTGGAAGCTCAAAACAATTTTTACGGATTCCGAGATAAAGAAAAACAGAAAGGTAAATTCTATGAATTTTTTGATGTCTTAACAGAAAAGAAAAACGAAAGTCTCGGAAACTATGGAAACTTGAATGCCGTACGGATCATGCTGAAAGAGTACGACCCCAAAGAGGTAACTTTCGAGCGGCTTAACCGTGAATGGGTGCAAGGACTTAAAGATTACTTGAATACCCAAGCCAAAACCAAAACCGGCGAACCGATTTCCTTAAACACCAGATACAACTATTTCAACCAACTACGTGCAGCACTGAAACAGGCAGTAAAAGAAGGACTGTTGCAGTCAAACCCCGCAGATTATGTTGAGCCTTTCAAGCAAGACGATGTGCAGCGTGAATTCCTTACCCTGGAAGAAGTTCAGAAATTAGCAAACACCCATTGCCGGAATGAAACCCTGAAAAAGATGTTGTTATTTTCCTGCCTTACAGGTTTAAGGTGGTCCGACATCGAAAAACTCAAATGGTCCGAAATCCAGTTTTCAGAAAATTTAGGTAATTTTATCAGGTTCGGCCAAAAGAAAACAAGCGGAGCAGAAACGCTGCCAATTGCGGAAGAAGCCAGGGCACTTTTAGGCGAACAGAAAGGTGCAGATGAAAGATGATTTATTGCGTAAATTGGTGCCGGATGTACTGGAGAAGATTAAAGATGGCTTCTACAAAAAACGGTAATGCATAACCTTAGAATTTTAGCTATATTTGGTTTTGTATATCTTTTAACAAATTGTAAGATTTATTCAGAATAATATATTGACATAATTTCCCCTATTTAAAAATATCCGTGAATCAGGAATTAGTAAAAACACTTTGGGCTACTGCCGACAAATTACGCAACAATATGGATGCGGCCGAATACAAGCATGTAGTTTTGGGGCTCATTTTCTTAAAATAACCCGTAGTGCATTATAAAAAAGGTTACTCATAATACGAAAATTTCGTATATTGTATTGACTATCAATCTAATACATTATGAATAACCTAGATGCAATTTACGATTTTATTTTAAAGGAATTAAGAAAATTAACGATCAAAGAAAATTTTATTTCAAACCAATTAAACCAAAATTATCTGATTTAGAACTCATTGCAATAAATATTTCTGCAGAATATTTATCGAAACAATTACGCAAAATCTTTTAACGGTTTTTAAAACAAGGGTATTGAGCAAAATAACAGCATTAACTTTCATTCAGTTTGTAAATGTTTTTGTTTTCAATAGAAAAATGAATAGTCTTAAAATTGAATTAATTTAATAATGCACTACGAGTTTTAGGAATTAAAACGGACAATCATAAAATTTTATTGGTTTAAAAGCATTTCTTTCAATGCATCAAATTCAGGTTGAATAACGATTGATTTCTTTTCTTGTTGCATTAATGAAATTAATTCTTCAGGAATTTCAACATCAATTTGAATGGCTTTTTCTACTGCTTTCGGAAATTTAACCGGATGCGCAGTTTCCAAAATCAATCCTTTTTTATCTGGATTATTCTGTAAAAATTCATCTAAAACCGAATACGCAACCGCACCATGAGGTTCCAAAATATAACCAGTTTTTTCATACACCTCAGCAATCGTTTGCAAAGTTGTTTTATCAGAAACCGAAGTTGAACTGATTAGGTTTTTCAATTCATCAAAATCCTCATGCAACAATTCTAAAATTCGTACAAAATTACTCGGATCTCCAACATCCATAGCATTGGAAAGCGTGGCTACAGCTTCTTTTGGTTCGTATTTTTCAGTTTGTAAAAAATTCGGAATAACATCATTCGCATTACAAGCTGCAATAAAATGCTCCGCAGGAATTCCTCTGAAATAGGCTAAAATTCCTGCACAAATATTTCCAAAATTTCCACTCGGAACACAAATTACAGGTTTTTCAGAATGTTTTTGCTTCCATTGTTTATAAGCTAACAAATAATAAATCTGCTGCGGAAGCCATCTCGCAACATTAATGGAATTAGCTGAAGTTAATAAAATTTTCTCATTGGTTTCTTCATCAGAAAATGCTTGTTTTACTAGTTTCTGACAGTCATCAAAACTACCTTCCACTTCCAAAGCTTTTATATTTTCACCCAATGCAGTCAGTTGTTTTTCCTGAACCGGACTTACCCGATTTTTGGGATACAAAATCACCACTTCTACATTGGGAACTTTATAAAATCCGTTTGCAACAGCACCACCAGTATCACCGGAAGTTGCCACCAAAACGGTCACTTTTCGGGTTTCATCTTTCAGAAAATACGACAAACAACGACTCATAAATCTAGCGCCGACATCTTTAAAAGCCAACGTTGGTCCATGAAAAAGCTCCAATACATCGATGTTTTCAGAAATAGGTTTTAATGGAATATCGAAAGCAATGGTTTCTGAAACGATTTTACGAAGTTCCGGTTCCGGAATTTCGTCTCCCACAAAATCTTTCAAGCATTGAAAAGCGATTTCTTCATCGGAATATTTCTCAATATTTTGAACAAAATCTTCTGACAATTGCGGAATATTTTCAGGGAAAAACAAACCTTTGTCTTTGCCTTGTCCTTTTATGGTTGCTTCTTTAAAATTGACGACTTCGTCTTTATGTTTAAGGTTGTAGAATTTCATTTTTTTATTTTTGGAATTTGGGAATTTCATTTGTGAGAATTATGTTTTTAAAATATTTCGAAGTTCAAACTTCGTGCTTCAAGCATTCGTCTTCTGACATTTGACATCTAACTTCTTTCTTAATCAACAATTTGAATTCCGGAATTATTTATTTTTGAAACATACACATAGTTTTCAACACCAATTTCATTGAATTCAAATTCCATCATTTCGCCCACTTCTTTCGCAGTTTCTTCCGTTTCGCTCAACATAAAAATAGAAGGGCCAGAACCGGAAATTCCACCTCCAAGTGCGCCTAAACCAAAAGCTTTAGTTTTAATTAAATCGAATTTAGGAATTAAAATACTTCTAACCGGCTCTACAATTACATCCATCAAACTTCTACCAATCAAATCAAAGTCATTTTTCAAAATTCCGGCAACTAAACCGGCAATATTTCCCCATTGCGTCACCGCATCTTTTAGTTGAATATTTTTTTTCAGGATTTGTCTTGCATCAGCAGTTTTTACTTCCACTTGCGGATGAACAGCTGTTACAAATAAATTCGGTGAACTAAGCGGAATAATATCCAAAGGATGTGAAGATTTCACGAGCGTAATGCCGCCATAAATACAAGGCGCAATATTATCCGCATGTTGAACTCCGGAAGCCAACTCTTCTCCAAACATGGCAAATTTTACCAATTCTTCATTGGAAAGTGGTTTTCCCAACAATTCATTAATTCCAAAAGCGGCTCCAGCTGCACTTGCAGCACTGGAACCCAATCCGCTTCCCGGTTTTATATTTTTATGAATACGGACTTCGACTCCCTTATCATATCCCAAAGCTTCAAAAATCTTGAGAATAACCACTCCGGCTACATTTTTTTCCGCAGCTTCGGGTAAACCAAAATCATCGGTATGCGTAATTCGAACGCCTGGAATTTGACTCAATTCAAACTCCATTTCATCGAAAGGTGCATTAATTGCCATTCCTAATATATCGAAACCACAAACCAAATTGGCAACCGTTGCCGGTGCCTGGATTTTTATTTTTTTCATCTTAAATTTTTGCTACCAATATTCCGCAACTTCGTTGCTTCTTATTAATTTGAAAATATTTTTTTTTAAGCCCTTCGTTTCCGAAATCAAAAATTAACACATTTTTGAAGCTTCGGATATCCGACTTCAAACTTCAAACTTTTTAAACCGTTCTCATAATATCGGCAAACACACCACTTGCAGTAACTTCTGCTCCTGCTCCTGCTCCTTTCACAACCAATGGTTGTTCCGAGTATCTCAATGTTTTGAAAATCACAATATTATCTTTTCCATACAAATGAAATAAATCACTTTGCGGTTCAATTTTTTGAAGTCCGACTTTGGCTTTTCCATCGGAGAATTCCGCTACATATTTCAAAATTTGCCCTTCGGATTTCGCATCTTCAAAAAGTTGTTTAAAGTGAGATTCATACTTCGTCATCGCTGTATAAAAATCATCAACACTTCCTTGCATACATTCTTCCGGAAGGAAACCGATGTTTTCAATTTCATCAAATTCCAGTTGGTAACCGGCTTCTCGAGCCAAAATTAAAATCTTTCTGGCAACGTCTGTTCCTGCTAAATCCAAACGTGGATCAGGTTCTGTAAAACCTTCATTTTGGGCATCTTTTACGACTTCGGAAAAGGTTTTTGTTCCATCATAATTGTTAAAAACAAAATTCAGTGTTCCGCTTAAAACTGCTTTAATAGAAATAATTCTGTCTCCACTTCCAATCAAATCATTAATGGTTCCGATAATTGGTAAACCTGCTCCAACATTGGTTTCAAAGAAGAATTTACAGTTATGATTTTTAGCTAAATTTTTTAAATTTTTATATTGAGCATAACTAGAAGCAGCGGCAATTTTGTTACACGCAACAACACTTATACTCTTTTTAAGAAGTTCTTCGTAAATATGAACCACTTCTGCATTGGCTGTTACGTCTACAAAGACGGAATTTCTTAAGTTTCGACTAATAATTTCGGTAGCGAATTTTTGAGGTGAAGATTCAGTTCCGTTTTCTGTCGTTTCCACGAAATCGGATTCTTGAATTCCTTTATCATTAAAACTCATTTTCCGACTGTTGGAAATTCCCGCAATACGAAGGTTCATTAATAGATTTTCCTGCAAAAATTGGTTTTGATGATAAATCTGCTGAACCAGTTTAGACCCGACATTTCCGATTCCACAGATATATAAATGGAGGTGCTTGATTTCGGACTCGAAAAATTCTTCATTAAGAACATTCACCGCTTTTCTGACATCATTTTCTGCAATCACGGCAGAAATATTTTTTTCTGAAGAACCTTGTGCAATGGCACGAATATTCACTCCATTATGTCCAAGTGCGCTGAATAATTTTCCGCTAACTCCGCTTCGGTTTTTCATGTTTTCACCGACCAAAGCGATGATGGAAAGTCCGGTTTCAATTTGTACCGGATTTATTCTCTTCAAAAATAAATCATCATCAAATGCTGCATTGATGGCATTTTCCGCGTGTTCTACTTCATGTGCATTAATCGCAATCGTGATGGAATGTTCCGATGAACTTTGGGTGATGAGAATCACATTAATCTTTTCATCACTCAAACATTTGAAAAGTTTGGCTGAAATTCCGGGAATTCCGACCATTCCCGCTCCTTCCAAAGTCAACAAAGCGATTTTACTCATATTGGAAATTCCAACCGCAACCTGATCGAAATTTACTTCCGCATCATCGGTAATTAATGTTCCAAGATCTTCCGGAGCAAAAGTATTTTTGATTTTCAGACGAATATTTTTATTCATCACCGGTTGAATAGTTGGTGGATAAATGACTTTCGCACCAAAATGTGAGAGTTCCATTGCTTCCTGAAAAGAAATATGAGGAATAACCTTCGCGTTGGAAACCAAACGTGGATCAGCCGTCATCATTCCGCTAACATCGGTCCAAATTTGTAATTCTTCTGCCTGAATTGCGGAAGCAATAATGGATGCGGTATAATCCGAACCTCCTCTTCCCAACGTCGTTGCTTCACCGGAAAAGTCTGTTGAAATAAATCCTGGAAACAAAAAAATCTGATTGGAATGAGTCTGAAAAAATTCCTTTAATTTCTGATTGGTTTCTTCAAAATCGACTTTCGCATTTGTAAAATTAGAATTGGTTTTGATGTATAACCTCGAATCCGCCCAAAACACATCTGCATCTTCATTTTCTAATTTTGCAGCAATGATATTGGAAGATAAATATTCACCGTAAGATGCCACTTTATCCCGAATTCTGTCGGTAAATTCACCCAAGACAAAAATTCCGTTGCAGAGATCTTCAATGTCGTTGCATTGTTTTTTCACGAAACTTAACCATGAACTTTGGTTGGAAATCGGGATGAGTTCTTTCACCGCGTCCAAATGTTTTTGTTCAATTGTTTGAAGAATGTCTTGGTATTCTTCATTTTTTTGGGAAGCTAATGCTGACGCTTTTAAAAGTAAATCTGTAACTCCTGAAAATGCGGAAACCACCACTGCTATTGGTTGATTTTGAGCTTCATTTCGGACAATTCTGCTCACCAATTCGATATTTTGTGCGTTGGCAACAGAAGTTCCTCCGAATTTGAGAACCTTCATATAATTGTATGTTTTTGTAAAATTAGTAAAAAGCTTTGTGAACTCTTTAAAAAGAGCATCATGGAATGGATGATATGTGAAAATTTACCCCAAAAACGGGGTTGTAATTGTAATCGTGATAATAATTGAAGTAGCAGTTCCGAAAATAGAATTTTCGGTTACAAATGTTTGGATATTTCTTTCTGCTATTGGCATCACGATGAAACAAATATAGACATTATATTTTACACCTCCTCTACATTTTGGGCATTAGTTTTCAAAAAAATAAAGGTTCATTTTTTAATCACCACTGCCGCAACCTCCACAACCGCCTCCACATGAACTTCCACAAGATCCACCAGCACTATCACTACTTCCACAACTTGCAGCTGATCCTCCAAAATAAGCATCCGAAGCAACTTTTTTTGTAAAAGACATATTGGCAAAAGCTAAGAGTCCAACTGCGAGCGTTCCTTGAAGAAAATAATTGATTTCCGTATTTTCGGAAGATTCTTCATGAGATTTTTTTACAGAATAATATTGCTTATAACCCGTAGTGCATTATAAAAAAGGTTACTCATAATACGAAAATTTCGTATATTGTATTGACTATCAATCTAATACTTTATGAATAACCTAGATGCAATTTACGATTTTATTTTAAATGAAATAAGGAAATTAACGATCAAAGAAAATTTTTATTTCAAACCAATTAAACCAAAATTATCTGATTTAGAACTCATTGCAATAAATATTTCTGCAGAATATTTATCGATAGATTCAGAATATCAGTTGTTTAGATACCTCTCTAATTCAAAACTAAAGGGAATGATTGAGAGAAGTGTGTTTAATCGCAGAAAAAGAAAGCTTTTCTTACACTTGGAAAATATTAGAAAACTTATGGTTGCTAAATTTAATGAGATGGAAACCACTTTTATTGTAGATTCGATGCCTTTAGAAATCTGCAAAAACGCAAGAGCGAACCGCTCTAAAATTTGTAAGGAAAAATGAATTTTCGTTTCCCAGCAAAGGTTATTGCGCTTCTCAATCGAGTTATTATTATGGTTACAAATTACATGCAGTTTGTTCTGTTTCCGGAGTTTTCCAAAGTTTTGATATTTCTACAGCAAGCATTCATGATATTCATTTTTTCCAAGATATCAAGCATCAAATGAACAATTGTACGTTGATTGGAGACAGGGGTTATTTATCCACCCAAGTGCAAACAGATTTGTTCAATTATGCGAATATAAAGCTGGATACACCCATGAGAAACAACCAAAATAATTATCAATAACAGAAATATATTTTCAGAAAATCCAGAAAAAGAATTGAGACTTTATTCTCTCAACTTTGCGACCAATTTAAAATCAGAAACAATTACGCAAAATCTTTTAACGGTTTTTAAAACAAGGGTATTGAGCAAAATAACAGCATTAACTTTCATTCAGTTTGTAAATGTTTTTGTTTTCAATAGAAAAATGAATAGACTTAAAATTAAATTAATTTAATAATGCACTACGAGTTAATTACATATTTCCCAACACCTCCGCATCCAACCCACCGTAAAGAAAGTAGGTTACCATACACAAAAAATCAAAAAAAAGGCAGCAAAGATAGGGGGCTTCCTTAGCCAGCCGCCATCAGCTGTAAAGGTCACGCCTTCCGGGTTTTGTTGAAAAAATCTCCACCCTGCGGGTTGTATTTTTTCTCCAAAAACCTTGACAGCTTTTTCCGCGCCCCCTTTCAATTGGGCTTTCTTTTTTTTTTTTTTTCTTTGAAAATTTTTTCAGTCATATTTATTCCATAAAAGACTGATATATAAGCCCTATATAAAGCATATATATTTAACTATTATAATCAAATCGGTGCAGAAAAAAGCAAAGCCCACTCGTGAGAATGGGCTGCTTCGATTTTCCGAATAAAATCTACTGATGGTTCCTAGAAAATTTTTGCTACTTTCATCGCATTCCCTTGCGTAAAAATGTAGTAGTTACTGTTCACTTCCTGATAAAACTCAACAGAGATAAGATTAATCACGGAAGAGTCCGCTGTAATTTCTGGTGAGTCTGGAATGGTTGTTACAATGTTGAGTGCAGTAGTAGGCACGTTCACTGGAAGATATCCCGAATCTGAAATAGCGGTTAGGCCATTAACGGCAGGATCCTTCGGCTCATAAGCTTTTGTGGTAGGATTATAAGCAAAGTCAGACAGAACCGTTATTGCATTAATGATTTTGAAATGCGTTGCTCCAGCCGGAATAAACATGTTGTCAAGAGGATTAAACGCCGGGATAGACAAATCCGATTCATCACGGTCCACCGATGGAGTAATGGTGTAAGGAGCATTGAAGACCCCACTGAAAGAATTAAACTTATTGAATTCAAAGCCGTCCAGATATTGCGGAGCAGCTGTAACCAGAATCGCCCTTTGACCTCTGGCTTCAGAACCATCTTCCAGGTTAATCTTTTTCATGACCGCAGTAATTCTACCTGTAACTCTGCTGTCGGCACTGTTCCGGATTAAATTGGCAATACTTGTACGGAATGAACGTCCCGCAGTAGCAGAACCTCCAAATTCATTCATGTTTTCACGGGTACGAACAAATGCAGGATCAGATGCAATTTGTTCACCGGTTGGGCCTCCCTTTAATCCAGCATAATAGCCTGGATTATTCTTGATTTTGAAGTGTCGAACTTCGCCCAGAGTTCCGACGTACTTAATGTGACCTTTTTGCCTTGCCATAATTTTTTAATTTTAAATTATTTGTCTTAAATTTACGTATAAGTAATTGGAAGACAAATAGTTAAAAATATATAACCAAATGCAAATTGATGCAAAGGATCAGATTTTAAAGAAAATATACTACGAAGTAGTAAAAGTTGTTGACGGTGATGGTATAATTGTGCGTAATATTTTAACTAAAATAGAGGAGGAGATAAGGCTTTATGGAATCGATGCTCCTGAATTAACACCATGCAGAAAATTAAAACAGGATGAATCTGAAACCCAAATTGCCGGCAGTCTATTAATGAAACTAGCTTACGAATCGTAAAATTATATGCGGTCTATTGTAAAGCCGGGAGATCAGGTTAATATCATCCAGGAACGAAATAATCTATCAGATAAATACGGCAGAACGTTAGCTTATGTTGAATTACAAGACGGAAGTATCCTAAATGAAATGATGGTTGCTGCAGGATATGCAAAAGCATACAATAAGATTCTCTGTTTAGAATTGCCAAAATACCAACAACTTTCTCTGAATGCTAAAACCAATAAAAAAGGCTTATATCTGTACGTCGATCAGTTCTGATTACTCAAGCCAACTTCTCTTATTTACCACCCGATTTCACTCGTTTTGTTGCTTATTTGTTGCCCCATTCTCGCAAAGCCCCATTAATAAACAAAAGTTAGATTCTGTATCGGGAAGTAATCTATCAAAACTTTTGCATAAAAATATTTCTTTTAAAATTTACATTATATTAATTATTTTTATTGAAGGCTTTTCTTAAATTCAAATTATATGCTTTAACCTGTATCTATAATTTAATACAAATTATTGTATTTATTTGCATATAATTTTATACATTTGCTTTATATTTGTTGTAAAAGCATATAATTATGTATCCTAATATTTCAAATTTTGTAAAGCAAAAGCGTAAAGAAGCTCGTTTAACCCAAGAAGAATTTGCTGAGCGCGCAGGTGTTGCACTTACTGTTGTTCGAAAAATAGAACAGGGAAAAGAAAATTTGAGTCTGGCAAAAGTAAATCAGGTTCTTTTGATGTTTGGTAGTAAATTAATCCCTATGAACACTAAAGAAGTAGAAGAATGAGACTGGGAAGGGTTTTTTATAATTCCATTTTTGCAGGGATTATTACCGAAACAGGCGATGGTGAATATACATTTTCCTACGATTCTACTTATATTCAAAAATATCCCAATCAGTTGATTACATTTTCAATGCCTGTTTCTAGTAAAGTCTATAAAGAAAAAAGATTATTCCCATTCTTTGAAGGATTAATTCCCGAAGGATGGCTTTTAGACATTGCCTCCGATAACTGGAAAATTAATAAGAATGATCGCATGGGATTATTATTAGTTTGTTGTAAGAATTGTATTGGATCAGTAAGCGTTGAACCAACTGAATTATCTGAAAATGAGTAAATGTCTGTTTTGTTATCAAGCTTTGAAAGACGATGAAATTGATTTTCATCCAAAATGCAGTAAAAAAATCTTTGGTACTGCGGAAGCTCCATTGCTTAATTATACTTTAGACGAGATGGAAACTTTAGCAAAGGAGATTATCGAAACTTCTATTTCAGTTCCTGGTGTTCAACCCAAATTATCTCTAGGTTTTAAAAAAGAAAAGTTAGCAGATGGAACAAAAGGAAGATTAACGGTATTAGAAGCTTTAGGTGGTCAATTTATTTTGAAACCTCAAAATAAAACGTTTCCCGAAATGCCAGAAAATGAACACCTAACAATCAAATTAGCAGAATTGCTAAGAATACAGACCGTTGTATCTTCATTAATACGATTAAAATCGGGAGAGCTTTCTTACATCACCAAAAGAATAGACAGAACAACAAAAGGTGAAAAAATTCACATGTTGGATATGTTTCAAATTACTGAAGCATTTGATAAATATCGAAGTTCTGTTGAAAAGGTAGGGAAAGCGGTTATTGACCATTCGTCCAATACCTTACTTGATGTTTTAAGACTTTATGAGATCATTATTTTTAGTTATATAACAGGGAATAATGATATGCATCTTAAGAATTTTTCATTGATTTTAAAGGATGAAAAATGGGCGCTTGCTCCTGCTTATGATTTGTTGAATGTTCAACTGCATTTACCGGAAGATAAAGAAGAAACAGCTTTAACAATCGGAGGTAAAAAAAGTCGCTTAACAAAATCTGATTTTGTTATTTTGGGAACTAAACTTGGGCTATCGGAAAAACAAATTGAAAACGTATTCAAAAGATTTCTCAAAGCTGAGAAGAAAATGCTATTATTGATTGAGCAATCATTTTTGGGCGATGCCAATAAAATTAACTATAAAGATTTATTCATAGAAAGAATTAGTTTGGTTAGTGGTCTAAACTAGGATATTGTCATAAATTTATTCTAAATAGTGTATCTGAGTTTATGCAGTTGCAGTTTTACGAATATTGAATCATCAGTTTAAAAAATAAAATATTGAAAACCACGGAAAACATAGTGAACGATCAGGAATCAGAACTTCAGACGATAACGGTTTATACGGAAAAAGAGGTTTATGAACATATTCCTGTGGGGCATCCCTATCGACCGAAAAAATCAGCTATTTTATTTCTTAAAAAAGGAAAAATTATACTGAAAGAACAGATCAGTGTGGTAGAAATCCATGAAAATTCGGTGGCGCTTATCGATATGAAATCGGTTTATGAACTATTGGAAATCAGCAATGATATAGAAATCCGCTCTATTGCCTACAATCGGTCGTTTATCGAAAAAGTATCACTGAAATTAAACAGACTCAATTTATACAACAACCTTAAAAAACAACTGAGCAGAAATTTCCCTCTTAAACCGGAAGAGTTTTCCATTTTGTGGGATAACACAGAACTTCTGAGCCAAACCCTCAAATCCCAAGATAAAATAGAGTTTTCTCAGGAAATTTGGGTGAATTATTTGTCGATCATCATCTATTTTTTAATGAGTTTTGCTCCTTTTAGCGGTTACGAGCAACAGGGCAAGATGAGCCGTTCGCAACAGATTGTTTATGATTTTATTATGCTGGTTTCGGAGCACTATCTTACCCATAAATCCGTACAGTTTTATGCTCAAAAGTTGGGCATATCAATGAGGCATCTAAGCAGTGTTCTGAAACAGGAAAACGGAAAAACAGCCAACGAAATCATTTCTGAGTTTATCCTCAATGAGGCAAAAGCGCAATTATCCGGAACCTCAAAATCCATTAATACAATAGCTGATAATTTACAGTTCAGCGACTCATATTCCTTCTCTCATTTCTTTAAAAAACATCAAAAAATTAGTCCAATACAGTATAGAAAGCAATTTTTGTGATGAAATATCGTTTTTGAACATCTTTTACTGAAATTCAATCATTTGTTTGAATTTTGAACTGCCGTAATTTTGTCCCATAAAATCAATGGAACAAATGAAAAGTTCAAAGAGCATTCAGTTTATAACGGTATTTTCTATTTTTCTCTCGTGCGGGTCCGTATTTGGCCAGGCGCAGAAAGAATTAAATATCTCTCAGGCAATCAATCTTGCACTAGAAAATCACCAGCAATTAAAGATTTCTTCTGTAAGCAAAGAAATTGCAGAACAACAGACCAGAGTGGCAAAACTGCAGCAGCTGCCCAATGCCACCGCTTCCGCCACTGCAGGGTACATCGGTGATGTGCTTATTCTGGACAAAGACTTCACAAAAGTGACCACCAAGGATATGCCGCATTTTGGAAATTCTTATGCTGTGCAGGCATCACAATTACTTTATAAAGGCGGACTCGTAAAAAAATCAATAGAACTTATGGGAATCCGCGAGCAGCTTGCGGAACTGGATGAGGTGAAGGACCAACAGTCCATCAAATTCCTTGTCATCTCAAACTATCTGGATCTTTGCAAATTGATTAATCAGGAAAAAGTTTATCAGAACAACAGAAAACTGGCCCAGATTCGCCTAGAGAATGTAAGAAAGTATTACAAGCAAGGAATGATTACCCGAAATGAGGTCATTCGTGGTGAACTGGCTCTGCAGAATATAGATCAGGCAATCCTTGTGGTAAAAAACAATATTGCCATTCTAGATTATAATCTTTCCATTGCATTGGGACTTCCTGATGATACCTCCATCATCCCTACAGAAAGCATTACGGAAAAATTACTGGAAGGGGACAAAAATTATTATTTTGATGTTGCTTACCAGAGCCATCCCCAGCTAACTTCCATGAAGAAGAATGTAGAGCTGGCCGATAAAAACATAGAGATCATCAATACCGATAAATACCCTGCACTTTCAGCAATCGGTGGCTACAATATGCAGCGACCGATAACCAACGTGAGCCCGGTTTTGGATATGTACTCCAATTCGTGGCAAGTAGGTCTTTCATTAAATTATAATATAGACAATCTCTACAAAACCAAAGAAAAATTAAAACTGGGCAATTTGCAAAAAACGCAGTTGATGTAGACTACCGTTTTGATGAAACAAAACATTCAAATGGGGGTAAATGCTGCCTATGTCAAATATCAGGAAGCCGTACAAAATGCCAATATCTTGATGGAAAGCCAACGCCTTGCTCAAGAAAATTATAAGATAGTGGAGGCTAAATATTTAAATCAACTGGCCATTCAGGCTGAAATGACCGATGCCACCAATGCCAAGCTGGAAGCAGAACTGCAATATGCCAATGCAGAGATCAATGTCTTATACCAATATTATAATCTCATAAAAACAACAGGAACACTATAACATGGAAAATACAGAAAATAAAGAAATGCCGAAAGATAAAAAAGCAAAAGATTCGGGAATCGAGATCAATCCAAAACAGGCGGTCACTAAAAAAGGGATAAAAAAGGCCGTAATCGTCAATGTATTAACATTTGTGGTGATCGCCCTTTGTTTTTACTGGCTGATTGCCAAATATTTTCATATTGGCGACAAGGACTATACGGAATCTGCACAGGTCGAGGAATTTATCAATCCCATCAATACTAGAGTGTCTGCCTACATCAAAGAAATCAAATTTATAGAGCACCAACAGGTAAAAAAAGGGGATACGCTGGTTATTTTGGACAACAGGGAAATCCTTACCCAGGTAGGGCAGGCCGAGGCAGCATATATGGCGGCAGCCGCTTCAAGAAATATGACATCGTCTTCCGTGAATACAGTTTCCAATAACGTAGCGGTGATGAATGCCAATATTGAAGGGGCAAAAGCAAGGCTGTGGAATGTGGAACAAAATTTAAGACGTTATAAAAATCTACTTCAAGCAGAGGCCGTTACCCAGCAGCAATATGATCAGGTAAAAACGGAATATGACGCGACAAAAGCAGCTTATGAATCCTTATTAGGACAGAAAAATACCACCAAACTTTCCGTTTCGGAAGTACAGACAAGATTGGGGTTGAATGACGCAGACATCCAACGAACCAAGTCGGCTTTGGATATGGCAAGGCTCAATCTTTCCTATACCGTTATTACCGCACCTTACGATGGGGTGATGGGTAGAAGACTCATCAATGAAGGCCAGCTTCTGCAACCCGGGCAACAGGTAGCGACTATCGTACTGAACGGCCAGAAATGGGTAACCGCCAATTTCCTCGAATCCCAGATGCCTAAAATAAAACTAGGCTCAAAAATAAAAATGAAGGCAGACGCCTTGGGCGGACAGGAATTTGAAGGAGTTGTTACAGCCGTTTCAGCAGCAACCGGAGCGAAATATTCTAGTGTTCCTGTTGATAATTCCACCGGAAATTTTGTTAAAGTACAGCAGCGTATTCCTGTAAGAATTGAATTTACCGAAGCCAACAAGAAAGAAAATGTTGAAAAGCTGAAAGCAGGGATGAATATGAACATCCAGCTGAAAGATTAATGTTAAAAAAAAGAAAATACAATGAGCCAATATAATCAGGGATTATTTCACAGCTGGGTTCCCAAGCCTATCATGCTTTTGCTTATAATGGTGATATCCATTGTACTTTTCGGAGTAACGGCGGTTTATACATCCAATATACCCTTTTTGGTTGGTGCAACTGGTGCGCTTACAGAAGATTATATGTGGGCCTATTACGCAGGTGTTATCGGGATGGGATTGGCCATGCCACTGGTGATACGGCTGAAAGCCCGTTTCCGAACCAAAGAAATCATGGTAACTACGCTTACGGGAATGGCTTTTTTGTTTGTGGTAATGGGGAATACGGACCAACCGGAAATTATTATTGGAGCCTCTTTTCTGATCAGTTTTTTAAGAATGGTAGGAATGATGGAGGTAATCCTGCCCCTAATGTTTATTTTGGGTGCAGACGGCAACCGCGGAAGGTTTTATGCGGTATTTTATACAGGAGTTCTTGGCATCACCCAGGTTTCCTCTTATTATGTAGCTTCTTTGTCGATGGAGTACAGTTGGCAGTACGCTTATCTGCTTATTGCTGCAGTTTGCCTTGCAACAGCATTGATATGTGTGGTTTTTCAGCATAATCAGCGATTTATGAAAAAAGTGCCATTACATTACATCGATTGGCTTGGGATGCTGCTCTTTGTCATCAGTTTTATGTTTCTGGGCTATATTTTTTCTTTCGGGAAACAACAAGCCTGGTTTGCATCAGACAAAATAAAGTGGGCTACCATTGCCTTTTCCGTCACCTTTTTATTATTTATTCTGAGAATGCAAATTATAAAAAGACCATTTATATCCCTTAAGGCATTTTCCAAAAGCAATGTACGCCATGGGATGCTGATGCTCCTTTTTCTTGGGATGTATTTAGGAACCACCACGCTCCAAAATATCTTTGCTGTCGGCGTTTTGGGCTATAATCATTTGTCGAATGCTTCGTTAAACCTCATGATATTTCCGGGACTGTTGATCGGCGCGGTGGTTTCTGCAAAGTGGTTCAACCAATCAATGCATATTAGAATGCTGATGTTTACAGGTTTTGCAGCATATTTAATGTACGTTATCGTGATGTACTTTTCTATGGTTCCGGAATTTAACTACGCAAGTTGGCTGCTGCCTATGTTTTTCAAAGGCTACGGCATGGGAGTACTGTTTATCGTGATCTGGTATTATACTTTTGATAAGCTGGGAATGACGGAACTGCTGTCTGCAATCGGCATTATTGTAGTGTGGCGTACCTTTATTACTGTTGGGATATTTTCGGCACTTTTTTCCTGGATGCAGTATCAGCTGCAGCTTCAGAGCCTCGGTAATCTGGCGGTGTATCTGGACGATGTTACCTTGCTCAGTCCCGGTAGCGGAGTTAACCTTAGAAGCATTCAGATTAATGCGGTTCTTGCTGCCAATAAAACGCTTTACGGCTATATTATTTTGGCGGGAATGGGCGTGTTGGTTTACGTGCTGTTCCATCATTTTGGTAAAATAAGATATAGGCTTTTACGAATCCGAATCGACAGGGCCGGCAAACTATGGATGAGTAGAAAAAACCTAAGACGAATGCAAAAAGAATTGGAAACAGGAGAAATTTAGCAAAGCACAAGCTTAAATGATAAGATATGAAATATTCAGGTACTGATAATACGGAAAAAAGAATAGAAACCGCGACAATACAGTTATTTTTCACCCGCGGAGTTGATGCTGTTTCTATACGGGACATTGCCAAAGCTGCAGAATGCAACAGTTCAATGATCCACTATTATTTCAGGACAAAAGAAAAATTATTATACTTCATTGCTGAACGTACTACGGCTGATACCGTCTCCATTATGGATGAGGAAATTAAACAAAAAAAATCTTCTGAACAGCTCAATGCTTTTATCGATAAGTTTTTTAACTGGGCTCTTTTGAACCGATATGGATTTGATGTATTGTTTATAAATGGCATCTCTGGATATAAAGAATGCCTGTCGGATCTGATAAGGGAAAGAAGGGAGGTGGTATTCTCACAATATAAGAAAATTATAAAGCTATTATTTGCGATAAATGATCAGGAGCTACTTTTTTCATTTTATACTTTTTTAGGTACGATTAAAATGTACTTGCTTCTCGCTCCAGAAGGGGAAAAGAATCACTTGGAACAAAAAAATGAATTCAGGAAATATTTGCATAAGGTAATGGATAAAACAACCGGCGTATATCCTGAACAGTTTGCTTGTGCCCTTTTTGGATGCAGCATTAGAACTTTGGGGGAAAGGCGTGGCAGATCCACAAATCATTGATAAAACCTGGATGGTGGCTACCGGAGCTCCGCTTGGGCCATTTGGATTTATTGATCTTATAGGAATCAATACCGCTTTTAATGTTCGAAAAATGAAAGCTGATGCTACACAAGACCCGGTAAAGATATTAACAGTGAAGAGGCTCAAAGAAGAATTCCTGGATTTGGGTAAGTTGGGTACATCCTCTGGCGAAGGTTTTTATCAATATCCCAATCCGGCGTATAAGGACAAAGATTTTCTAAAATAAAGTAATATTTGCAAATTTTTAAATAGAAAACCATTTTTAAATCCATCAATTTTTCTAAATTTATCGATCTTAGAGCAATCTTAAAATTTAAAAACAATGAACAACGTCAATACCGAGAATTACAAATTTGCTATGCCGCTAAGCATCAGATGGAATGATCTGGATCCGCTTGCCCATGTAAACAATGTGTATTATTTTGAATATTTCCAAATCGGACGCGGCCATTATATGCACGCCGTAAGCCAACAGTGGGACTGGCAGAAATACATGTTTGTGATTGCCCACATAGAATGTGATTATTTAAAGGAACTGTCTTTGTCGGCAACAAATCCTACCATCAAAATGCGGACTTCCTCTTTGGGAAATAAAAGTTTTGAAATCGAATACCTGATAACGAGTACCGCCAAAGACGGCTCAGAAATCCTGCACGCCAAAGGCAAAAGTGTTCAGGTAATGATAGACATCGCAGTGAAGAAACCTATTGAACTTCCCGAATGGTTGCGAAAAGATATCACTGCTTATGAGCCTGCACTCGATTAATTCGTCAATAAATATATTTGAAATGCAGCGAATTTTAAATTAATTCGGAGAAGCCAGTGAAACACCGTTTTTAACTTTCAAAAAGAACTAGGGTCGAAGTGCCTTTATCCTGGGCTTTGACTGGGCTTTGCCTGCCTTCATCCTAGGCTTTGAATTTCTTCAAAGATGGCCTTTATTTTTTAAGTAAAAAAGCACAAGTTTCTCCAAATACTCAAACAGATCATCGGGCATTTCGATGATCTGTTTTTTTTGAAGAATTGTTTTAATGGGTTCAAAAAATAGGGATCGTATCAAATCATACGCTCAACAATCCGTCCACCCAATACCATATCAGATATAATGATAGTGTAAGTGGCTTCTACTTCTGAAAAGAAAATAGAATTTTTTTAAACGTTTACCGGAAATGAGATACTGCCTCATTCCATTTGCTATGTTTAGCCAGCGAAATCCTTTCAGCAATCTAGCAATTCTGAGTGTTTCTTAAGGTGAAAACAAATGCATAAAAATCATGAAAAAAACAGCATCTGAATTGATCTTCTTATGCCTTCGAAATTGTTGATTAGAACAATGTTATCGAGGTTATTAGGAATTTATTTTTTAAGAAAAAACTCTATAACAGACTGTTTTTTTAGAGTGTTTAAATTTAATTAATTAATAATCAGTATTTTAAACATTAATGTTTAACGGGTTTTAGTGGTTTAGTGGTTTTTTTCTATGTTTTGCCAAAAAAACTTAGTTGCATTGCGAGGTCTGTGTGAATGTGGAAAACTTTTTCTTCAAAAACGCTGTATTCATCGTGGTTGGCTATGAAAAACTATATGAAATTCATATATTTGTGTATAAACCAAAAAGAAACCATTGATAAATAGGCCATTAGTGACCTATAGAAAAGAGTTTCTTTTGACAGATTTTTAATATGAACAGACGGAAAAAAAATGAACAAAGGCCATCTTATCGAATACCGGATTTCGAGGACAAAACTAAAAGGCAAGCTGTAGAAAAGTTGTATTATGATACTGCTGATATGGCGACTCTTTTTAATGTTTCAGCTCGAACTCTACAACGGTGGCGGAATGAGGGTGTTTTTCCATTTAAGAGAATTCGAGGTAAAATCTATTACCTCAAAAGCAAGATCGATGAATACATGGAAAGAGAAGAAGGAGCTGACGAAGATCAGGAGTAATTTAAATGGTGAATACCAAAAATCAAAACCGCAGGAATGATACATTCCCGCGGTTTTTTTAGAGGTCAATTGGATTGATACCATTATAGCAAATCCACCTTGCCTAAGTACGTGCTGTTGCACGCCTTGTCTTGTGTCGCATCCTGCAAAAATGCATACACATGAACCGATTTTCCACTCCAGGTTGCAGGCAATGCTACGCTGGATGCTTGCGTGTCACGCTGATCCGGACCTTCCTGTACATTGAACACTCCCGATTCTTCCTCGAAAATGGCGGTACAGAAAATATCGGTGGATTTTGCCAGCGTTTCATCGCTGTTGTTGTCCCACTCGAAATTCAGGATTTCGCCTGCTGCTGCAGTAACACTCAGATTCTGAAAACCTGTAACTTCCCCTTTGGTAACGATTACTTTGCTCATTACCAGCACGGCTTGCCCATTTTCTTCCGCTACCACTTCACGAAGCAGATAGCTTGCTGCTAGATTCACCCGCGATTTCACTCCGGAATTTTCCCCATAGAGCCTGCTTTGCATAGCCCTAAGGGAGTTCTGAAATTTCATCGCCAGCGAAAACTTTTCCCGCTGCATCAGTTGTGCAACCGTAGGGTTGCTTCCTGATGATTTCGGACGGCTTCTGATCACGTCCATTCCGCGCCAATTTGCGCCTACAACCGTTCCCACGGTTCCACTGAATCCTCCTAGGATTCCTTTCTTAATTGTACCCACTTTGTATTTATTTAAAGGTTCGATACAAAAGTAAAACATTAAATAACACAATGCAAGTATTTAATAATCAGTGACTTAAACTTACATAGTTTGACGTAGTTTGACTTTTATTTTCGTTTTTTTTCTTAGTATTTCTTTTTGTTTCCCCAATAGTTCCTTGTTGACTTTCCGAGTACCAAACTGGCTATCGAATTCTTTCATTGTAAGTGCGTTTCCACTAACGTCTGTCCCTATCCTAGATCATCCTTTTTTTTCGGTGAGTGTCTTTGTTTGTGCCGGAATATCATCTTCTTTCATCGAAATTCATTGGTGGTCTTTCAAAGTCTTTCCATTTCTGCTGTCGTCATGTATTGTTGCAGTATTTCATGAAATGTCATTGAATGTCTATCCTTGTCACTTCCTTTCGCTTATTTACTTCCGTATTTCGGGCTTTGTTGCGGAATTGTTTGGGAATCCTTGCGGTTTGTTTCCGAAAAGAGGCTTTTTTGGGAAGGAATCCGCAAGAAGGGTACAGGGAATTTGCAAGGGAAATAGCGAAATGGGTAGAGTAGGGATAAGATTAAATCCGAGCAACTTTAATATAATAGAGTTTACGATTTAGATTCTAAAATGAAGAGTTTGCTAAGTATTTATGGACATACATCTAGAGGTCTACCAGAACAACTTAATGTAGAATTAATACTCTAAATTTAAACTGTCTAAAAGAAGCAGCCATGTACCGTATTGTATCGTTTTTGTATGATTTTTACGCAAAGTGGAAAATGGCGATTGTTCAGAAGTGGTAGTATGCACAGCCGAAGATTATTTAGCAGCAATAGAATTGATCAATATATATCTAAATCATAGCATCTTAATGTTCAATAATCTAGCAAGCCAGTCAGAATCTATTACCTACAAAATGAACAATAACAATTAAGCTTTTTATGAAGCATTACCACAAGCATTCCAACGTAAAGAAGCTATAGAATTAGGTGCAAATTTCAGTCTATCAGAACGTTCAGTTGATTTTCTTAGAAACTCTGTACCCGAATTATTGTTTAAAATTAAAACAGGATGGTATGAAAAAGTGTAAAATTTTATCTCATTTTTCAAGATACTTCCAACTTAAAAATGTATTTTAGCTCCTTAAATCCGCTAATATGAATAGGATTAAAGAAGTATTAGAAACCAAAGGATTAACGCAAACGTGGTTAGCAGACCAGTTAGGTAAAAGCTACAATATGGTCAATGCCTACGTGCAAAATAGGCAGCAACCACGTTTAGAAGTGCTATACAATATAGCAAAAATCCTTAAGGTTAACGTAAAAGAATTATTAATAGACAACGAGCTTACGAATTAATATACAATGAGTACAGAACAAGACATCACCCACAATATACAAGCCATCAATCCTAATTTGGAGAAACTGAAACAAGCATTTCCACATTGTTTTGATAAGAATGGAGCTTTTGATTTTGCGAAGTTTAAAGCCGAGTTAGATAGCAATGATATTAACATTGCCAAAGAAGGTTATAGTTTAGATTGGTTAGGCAAATCGTATGCAAGGGTATTGGCAAGCGATGCAGCAACAACTTTACTCAAAGAAGATGAAGCACACAATGCAAAACCAGAGAATGCCCATAGCCAAAACTTATTGATAAAAGGTGATAATCTGGAAGTGCTGAAACACTTATCCAATGCCTATTACGAAAAGGTGAAAATGATTTATATAGACCCGCCTTACAATACAGGTTCTGATGGTTTTGTGTATAATGACGACCGTAAGTTTACCGCTAAACAATTACAAGAATTAGCAGGTGTAAGTGAGGACGAAGCCAAACGCATTTTAGAGTTTACCCAAAGCAATAGCAATTCGCACTCGGCATGGTTAACCTTTATGTACCCACGCTTATACATTGCCAAACAACTTTTAAAAGATGATGGCGTTATTTTCATATCCATAGACGATAACGAAGTAGCGCAATTACGTTTATTGATGGATGAAGTGTTTGGGGAGGAGAATTTTGTAACTTCTTTTATTTGGAGAAGAAGAAAAACACAAGCAAACCTATCTAAAAATGTTGCACCAGTACACGATTATATATTATGTTTTGGGAAAAATCAAGAAGTTTTAAATTTAAATAAATTAGATTTTACAGATGATTTTATTAAAAAAACATTCTCCAATCCAGACAATGATCCTAGAGGTTTATATCAAACTGGACCTATTGCAAGGCCTAAAAACTCATCAAATAAAGAATATGAATTAACTATGCCAAATGGTAGAGTTATAAAAGCTAAATGGTCTTGCTCTCAAGAAACATTTAATACTTATGTTAGTGAAAATAGACTAGTAATACCTCGTGATGGGGAGGGAATGCCTAGGATTAAAATTTTTCTGAATGAATTAGAAGGGAAACTACCAAATACTTGGTTAGATAATATTGCAACAAATGATGAAGCTAGTAAAGAAATAGAAGAAATATTTGGTTCAAACGCATTTTTTTCATCTCCAAAGCCGACAAAATTGATAACTCAATTAATGAAAATAGGTTCAAATAAAGATGATATTATACTCGATTTTTTCGCTGGTTCAGGAACAACCGCTCATTCAGTAATGCAACTCAATGCAGAAGATGAAGGTAATAGAAAATTTATTTTGGTGCAATTACCTGAATTAATAGATGCTAAGAAAAGTAAGGCTGCTTACGATTTTTTCAAAGATGAGTTAGGCGTTATCCCACCGACTATTTTCGAGATTACAAAAGAACGTATTATTCGTGCGGCTAAACAAATTAATGCAGAAATAGATAGCAAAATAGAAAAACTAAAGAACGAATTACCTACTGAAGAGAACAAAGCAGAAATAGCTAAAAACTTAGCACTCAAAACTCAAAACGCATTTAAAATCTACGAAACCACACCTATTTGGGAAGATTACGATTTCAAAGCCGAGAAATTGGCGAATGCCGAGAAATTATTTGATGATGATAAGTTAACTGAAGCAGATGTAAAAGCTTTATTTACTACTTGGAAAACCTATGATGGTTGCCCGCTTACAGAGCCTGTACAAGAAGTTGATTTAGCTGGCTATAAAGCGTATTACACCAAACAAAAATTGTATCTCATGCACAAAGGTTTTAGTACAGTTACTTTAAAAGCATTATTAGAACAGATAGATGCAGATGCTAACTTTAACCCAACGGCTATTATTGCCTTTGGTTATTATTTCGAAAGCAAAGCGTTGCGTGAAATAGCAGAAAACATCAAAACTTACAATAACAAAAAGAACATCGACATCGACTTTATTACACGTTACTAATTATGAAGGGATTTAATTTTGAAAAAAATCTTGACCATCAAGCACAGGCGGTAGAAGCCACTATGCGTGTGTTTGAACACGTGAATAAAGTGTTGCCCGATGGTACAGATAAGCAGTGCATCAATCCATTATTAGATTATAAAGATTTTCAGTATTGGAGAAATGTAAAGGAACTAGAAAAAAATAATTCATTAGATGGTGTTGTACACCACAAACGCACCAACATCATAGATATTATGATGGAAACAGGTACAGGGAAAACTTATACTTATACCAAAACAATGTTTGAACTGAACAAGCATTACGGGATTTTTAAGTTTATCGTAGTAGTTCCTACTTTGTCTATTAAGGCAGGTACGATTAATTTCTTGAAGTCAGATTCTTCTCGTGAGCATTTCTATGAGCAATATGGCAAAACATTAAAATTGCACGTAGTAGAAAGCCAAACCAATAAGAAATCAAAGAAAAGCTATATTCCATCTGCCGTTAATAGTTTTGTGAAAGCGGGCGATTTTGATAAGAATAGCATACAAGTAATGATTATCAATGCAGGTATGATTAATTCTAAAACGATGGCAGATAAATTTGATGTAGGTTTGTTTGATAAATACAACGTTCCGTTTGATGCCATTGCAGCCACACGCCCATTTATGATCATAGACGAGCCGCACAAATTTTCGCAAGACAATACCACGTGGAAAAATCTACTAAAGATGCAACCACAGATTATTTTGCGTTATGGTGCGACGTTTACTCAAACCGAAAATTTAGTCTATACACTTTCGGCAGTAGATGCCTTTTCTAAAAACTTGGTAAAAGGGGTTATTGGTCATATCACCGAATTTGACGAAGGTAAAAATGCTTTAGTTAAGCTGATTGATACCGATGGTAAAGAAGCCTCGTTTGAAGTGAATGAGGGAACGACAAGAAAATCCATCAAAATTGGTAAAGGCGATAGTTTAAGTTGTGTGCATTCGCAAATGACAGATTTGTTCTTAGAGCAAATGAATAAATCTAAAATTGTTTTATCAAATGGCTTAGAACTGAAAAAAGGCGATAAAATCAATCCGTATTCTTACGCAGAAACCTTACAAGAACTAATGATTCAAAAGGCGATCAAAAAGCATTTTGAAATAGAAAAAGACTTGTTAACTCGTGAAGTTCGTATTAAGCCTTTAACCTTATTCTTTATTGATAATATTGATGAGTACAGACCAGAAGATAAATCTAAAAAAGGTAGTTTAGAATTATTAGTTGAATTATATATCCAAAATGAGATTAATTCACTACTAAATCAAGATATACCTAAAACATATAGGGAATTTTTAGAAAAGTCATTAAAGAATGTACATTTGACACACGGTGGTTATTTCTCGAAAGATAATTCAGATAAAGATGAAGCTATTGAGAAAGAAATCAATGAGATCCTACACGACAAAGAAGCGATTTTAGACTTGGATAATCCACGTCGTTTTATATTTTCTAAATGGACGTTGCGTGAGGGTTGGGATAATCCGAATGTATTTCAAATTTGTAAACTAAGAAGCAGTGGTTCTGAAATATCAAAGCTACAAGAAGTAGGTCGTGGTTTGCGTTTGCCTGTTAATGAATACGGTAACCGTGTAAAAGACGAGCAATTTTATTTAAACTACTTTGTAGACTTTACCGAATCCGATTTTGTAGATAAGCTAGTCAATGAGATCAACGAAAAATCGGGAGCTATTTCTATTGAAGCCTTTCCAGAGAAGTTAACTGAAGATATTATCAAAAAAATTACTGAAGCATACAGCATTTCGGAAGATGATTTATTGGAAATTTTAGATGAAAACAATTTAATAACAAGAACTAATAAATTTAAAGAAGGCGGCTGGGATTATATCAAACAAAACTATCCAAATATCTTTCAAGGGGTTAATTCGTCTAAAATTCGTAAAGCTACTGATGCACCAAAGAAAATTTCTGTGCGTACAGAAAAGTATGCAGAACTAAAAGCCTTATGGGAAAAACTGAATGAGAAAGTAGTTTTAGAATATAAGTTTGATGATGAAGCGCAATTCACCACTTTACTAAAAGACTTCTTTACAGACTTAAAGAGTAAGTTTAAGGTAGAAGGGTTACAGAATAGAACAAAAAAAATTATAATACAAGACTATGAAGCGTTACTAGATGAAGAAGTGTCTATTTATGATGATGAAATTACGCCTGTTTCAACAATGTTATACAGTGATTTTATCAAAGAATTGGCAAAGGTTTTAAATATCAATCTGAAAACTATTCATCAAGCATTTGTAGATGCTGATATAGAAATTGATCAATATCTGAATGCGTCAACCATTCGTATCATCAAGCAAGGGTTTAATGAATTCTTGATGCATAATGCGATAGATAAGTTTTCTATTGGCTATCAAAAGGTAAATAACAGTATACATCCAACAAAGCTAACAGATGCACAAGGTAATCCGGTGGAAGAAATCAATGCAGGAGATATTGGCGTTCAATTCAGTGAGGATAAGGTAGCCGAGAACTATTATTTTGAAGAGTTATTTTACGATTCGGAATTAGAAAAGAAAAACATTACAGAAAAGATTAAAGAAGTTATAGTATTTACTAAAATTCCGAAGAATTCTATTAAAATTCCTGTGGCAGGTGGAGCCAGTTATTCTCCAGATTTTGCCTATGTGTTAGATTTTAAAGATGGCGAAAAACAATTGCATTTTATTGTAGAAACTAAAGATGTAGCGGGAGATAATAAATTGCGTGAGGAAGAAAAACAAAAAATCAAACACGCTGAAATATTATTTGATGGTGCAGTAAAGGTTTCCTTTAAATCGCAATTCAGTAACACTAAGATTACTGAACTGATAAAGGAAGTGTATAGAGGTTAATTTAAAGGCGCAAAAATTTGCTCCTTTTTTATATCCCTAAAATATTGTAAGTTAGTTGTATACATTCAGTACTGACGGTTAATAAAAGCGTTTTTGCACGGTAATAAACTTAATTATTTTCAAACAATTTTTCTATACTTTTAAGCATATCGATTCCCTTTCTTAAAACAGGCTTGAAGAGGTCGCCTTTTTTTTCTAATCGTGATAATGCATTTTCGATGTTAAAATCGGTGGGTTGCAAACCTGGTTTCAGTTCGCTCCATTCAATGGGCATGGAAACAGGAGCGCCGTTTTTTGGTCTTAGAGAATAAACACTTGCCAAAGTTTGGCCGCGCCGGTTTTGAAGATAATCCAGATAGATTTTATTTTTATCTCTTTTCTGCAGCGCACGCTCCAAAGTAGTGAGTTGCGGAAGTTCCTTCTGAACCAGCTGCATCAGAATATGCCCGAAATCTTTTACCTGCTCAAACGAATATTTTGCACCCATCGGAACATAAATGTGAATTCCCGAACTTCCCGAAGTTTTACAATAACCATCAATTTTTCCTCTGTCTAATACATTTTTGACCATTTTTGCGGTTTCAATGACTTCATCAAACGTATTGTTTTCGGATGGATCTAAATCCAATACCAAATAATCCGGTTGATCAAGGGTATTAATTTGACTTGTCCAGGTATTGAATTCGATGCAGCCCAAATTATTCAAATAAGCCATTGCTGCCTTGTCGTTACAAATAATGTAATTGATGTATTTCTCGGTAGATTCTGAAAAGATTTTTTGGGTTTCAATCCAGTCCGGAGTTTCTTCGGCGGCATCTTTTTGGTAAAAACTCATTCCATCAATTCCATTCGGAAACCGATTCAGAGATTGTGGACGGTTTTTTAAATAAGGAAGTATATATTTTGAAATATTTTGATAAAAAGCAATAACATCACCTTTTGTTACTTGATCTTTCGGAAAATAAAGTTTGTTTTGGTTGGTGAGTTTTACTTGCTTTTGATCAATTTTCTGGAGTTGTTCATTTTTTCTTTCGGTCACTGATTTTTTTAGGGGTACCAACGCTTCATTTGCGGTTTTTTTATTCTCGAAATTCAGTTCATGCGCATTAATATCTTCGCGTAAACCGAGAAAAACAGGATGTCGAAAAATGTTGTCATTCGTTAACTCGGTAAACTTAATTTCTGCAACCAGTTCGGGTTTTAGCCAGGTAGGTTTATCATTGGTTTTAGGAATGGTTTTAAATGGTGATTTCTCGATGATGAGCGGTTTCATTTTTTCATACAATTCAACCAAAGTTTTATCACTGAATCCAGTTCCGGTGTGCCCGCAAAATATAAGTTCCTCTCCGTTGTATCGTCCTAAAATAAGCGAGCCAAATTTCTTTCTGCTTCCCTTTGGTGCTGTAAAACCACAAATGATTACTTCCTCTGTTTGTTGACTTTTTATTTTTAGCCAGTCGCTGCTTCGCATTCCTTCCCGATAGGTACTTTCGGTCTGTTTTGCCATCATTCCTTCCAACTCCATTTGTTCAATTAGGGTGAAAAACTTTTCGCCATCTTCCAAAATATGGTCGTGATACTTCACCAATTCTGTTTCTACCAAAGCTTCTTTCAACAGTTCTTTTCTTTGAAGGTAAGTGAGGTTCTCGGTAGAATGTCCGTTGAGCCAAAGTAAATCAAATACTTGATAGATCACCATAATATTGGGGTTGTCGCCAATTTTTTGTAACCATTGGAAATTTGGTTTCCCCGTGTCGTCATAGGCCACCAATTCCCCGTCGAGAATCATCTGATGCTGCTGAAGTTTTAATGAATTGGCAACTTTTTTGAATTTTTCAAGGTAGGAAAGTCCGTTGCGGGAGTAGAGTTGAAGTTCATTACGCAAATCGGCAATGGCACGATAACCGTCCCATTTTATTTCGAACGCCCAACCTTTTTTTGTAAAAGGTTTTTCGGAGCTTTCGGCAAGCATGGGAGTAATAAAATTTTTAAGTTTTTTCTCTCCTGAAAGAGCGGGTGCGTAGTTTTTAAATGATTTTGTTGATTCGTCTTGAACTTGTTTTTTTTTGTTTTTCTTAATTTCTAAAGCTGCGGTAACTTTGGAATTCGGATCGGTGTTTTCTTCTGCATCGTAATATTCCAAAGCGAATTGGTCTCTATGTTTGATAAGCAACCACGCATTTTCATCTTTCGAGTTTTTAATTTTTACCAAAGCAAATTCCCCTTTAAGTTTTTTACCATGAAGAATAAATTTCATTGATTCCCGGTGAAGCTCGCTTCTCATCACCAAATCATCGCTCTTTCCCTTGAGTTTTTCTAACGGCTCATAGGTTCCTTCGTCCCAAATTTCCACTTCACCGGCGCCATAATTTCCTTTCGGGATAGTTCCCTCAAAAGTTCGGTAAGAGTAGGGATGATCTTCCACCATCATTGCTAATCTTTTGTCATCAGGATTTAAAGAAGGACCTTTGGGAATGGCCCAACTTTTCAAAACACCATCCATCTCCAACCGGAAATCATAATGAAGTCGACTTGCTGCATGACGCTGAACCACAAATTTTAATTTTCCGTTAGAGCTTTCTGCTTTTCCTTCAGGTTCATCGGTTTTTGTGAAATCGCGCTTAGCGTTATACTGATCAAGGGAGTTCATTTCTGGTGTATTTTCGGTATTTGAATTTTGGTGCGGGTTTAAAAGATTAATGTTACTCTAATTAACCAGCCTTCATTTTTCCTGCATCCAAACTTGCTTTAAGCTGAGCCATTAAATCAGTTGCTGTTGTGGAAACTTCTTCTTTCGCCTCTGTTTTTTTGGTTTCGCCTTTGGCTTTAGCTTTAATGATTTTCATTAAATCCTCGTTATAGGTATTTTTAAATTTGGCTGGATCAAAGGTAGTTTGCAACTGTTTGATAAGCGATTCTGCCATCTTTAATTCTTCTGTCTGCGGCTTTTTTGCGGATGGCAATTTTAAATCCTCGAAACTGCGCAATTCTTCCGGATAACGCATTCGGTTAACCATCAATATTTTGTCTTCATACGGACGAACCAAACAAAGAATCTCTTTTTCGCGTAAAATAAAAGTTCCTATTCCTGCCATTTTGGTTTTGATCAAGGCGTTCAGCAAAAGTCGATAAGCGTCTTCACCATTTTTTTGCGGTTCCAGAAAGTAGGAGGTTTCGAAATATGCACTGTCGATTTCCTGAATATTTACAAATTGTTTAATATTCAAAATTTTTGATTTTTCCGGACTTACTTCATTGAAATCTTCTTCCGTTAGTACGATATATTGGTCTTCCAACTTGTAACCTTTTACAATGTTTTCGTATTTCACTTCCTTTCCGGTTTTTGCATTAATTCTTTTAAACTGAATATTGGAAAGATCCTCCTTATCTAACATATCCAAATCAAGATTACTTTCTTCGGTTGCAGAGTAGAGTTTTATAGGGATATTTACCAAACCGAAACCGATGGCTCCGTTCCAAATTGCTCTCATATTTTTTTTGTTAATGTTAGTGAATGGTTTTCAACTTTTCAATCAAAAGTTGTTCCGTCGGCTGGATAAGGAACTACAAATTATATACGAGATATCTCATTAAGACATTTTAAGGTTATTATTAAAGCATTAGAAGAATATCAAAATTGATCAGAATCGCCATCCTTAAAATCAGGTGAACCATTTTTTGGAACATTGGATAAGATTTTATAATAATAAGTGTGGGAATCTGCGAAGACCACATCACGTTGTTTAGGAATGATAATTTACAAAAGAATCCAGTTATTTACTTCCCTGCAAGTTTCTTATGGGTTGGTGTGTTCAAAAAGAAATTAGCAACATTCGCTCAGGCGAATTACAAATGCTTTCTTCAAGAAATGCTAGAAATGTAACCTCAATACCATTTTCTATATTCTTCTTTCAATCATCAAAAATTTCCTACCTTTGAGTAAACCAAATCACAATGTGCAACTACGTTAGTGTCGATTTTACACAAAAAGAACTGGAGAAAGCCTACCAATCGCAATACGTTGGAGAACCATACACAAAATCCGACAATATCAATGGCTTTGCCAATCCCAAACTTCCGGTGATACTGGACCGTGATACAGACCATATTTTGGCTGCGCAGTGGGGGTTTCTTCCATCATGGGCCACCAATAGCGATTTCGCAAAGAAAACCCTGAACGCCAGAATGGAAGAAGTTCATCAGAAACCAACCTATAAAAACTACACCAACAACCGCTGTCTTATACTGGTCAGCGCATTTCACGAATGGAAATGGCTGGACGGCAGAGGGAAGAGAAAAGACCATTACCTCATCAAAATCAAAAACCAAGAAATTTTCGCAATTGGCGGACTGTACAATATTTGGACTGATCCAGCGACCGATGAACAAATTCTTACCTGTACGGTGGGAACTACGGAAGCCAATCCGCTTATGGCAGAAATCCACAACACCAAACACCGGATGCCCATTCTGCTTAACCGCGAAATCCAATATCGTTGGCTGGATGATATCCCGGTGGAAGATTTCCTTTATCCGAATTACAATCCCCAACTCGTTGCGGAAAACCTCAGCAATCTAGAAACCCCGACTTTATTTTAAAGACAGATTTCGAAAAAAAATATTGATCTGTATTTTCACTGCTGTTTAAAATTGCATTGATTGCCTTATTTAAGTTCAATGCAAGAACAGTTGAGAATTGACATGACCATCATTTTTGTTTAAAAATGGGGAGTCGTTTTACTTCTATTCAAAATCCAGATTAATATTTTTTTTCAGAAAAAATATCAACTATGAAGCTTTTATTTTATCTTTGATATGATTACTGAGCAACACGTTCACCAATAATAGAGAAAGAAACTATGAAAATTGAGAAAATACAGGTTTTAAAAGGTCCGAATATCTGGAGCATCCGACGCAAAAAACTGATACAAATGCGTCTCGATTTGGAGGAAATGGAGCATTTGCCAACCAATAAAATTGATGGCTTCCGCGAAAGAATTGAGCTCCTGATTCCTTCTTTGTTTACTCACCGCTGTTCGGAAGGGGTAGAAGGCGGCTTTTTTAAAAGAGTAGAAATGGGTACCTGGATGGGCCATGTTATTGAACATATTGCTCTGGAAATTCAGACTTTAGCAGGAATGGAAACGGGTTTTGGCCGAACCCGGGAAACAAAAACTCCCGGCGTGTACAATGTTGTGTTCAGTTATCTAGAAGAAAATTCCGGCGTGTATGCCGCGGAACAATCGGTAGAAATCGTTAGATGTTTAGTAGAAGATCGCCCTTATGATATTCACGAATGCATTCAACAGTTGAAGGTGATCCGCGAGAGAGAGCGATTGGGACCCTCTACTGGAAGTATTGTGGAAGAAGCAGTTGCCAGAAATATTCCATGGATTCGATTGGGTAGAAACTCTTTGGTGCAATTGGGTTATGGGGTGAACCAACAACGTTTTCAGGCGACCATTACCGGTAAAACAAGTTCCATCGCCGTTGATATTGCTTGTAATAAAGAATTAACTAAAAAAATGCTCGAAGAAGCAGCGATTCCTGTTCCATCTGGCGATTTGGTGACTGAGGCAGAAGAATTGGAAACGGTGATTCGCAAAATTGGCTATCCGATTGTGTTGAAACCCCTTGATGGGAATCATGGGAAAGGTTCCTCGATCAATGTTAATGACCTGGAAACTGCAATTGTTGGTCTCCAGCATGCGCAAAACTATTCCAGAAAAGTAATTGTAGAGAAATATATTACGGGATATGATTTCCGAGTTTTGGTGATCAATCACAAAATGGTAGCCGCTGCCAGAAGAGTTCCTGCACACATTGTAGGAGATGGCGAAATGACGATTCAGGAACTCATCGATAAAGAAAATACAGATCCGCGAAGAGGATATGGTCATGAAAATGTACTGACCGAAATTCTGGTGGATAAAGACACCAACGAACTGCTCGAAAAACTTAATTATACTTTAGAGACCGTTCCACAGAAAGGCGAAATTGTCTATCTAAAATCCACCGCAAACCTTTCAACAGGCGGAACTTCCATCGATGTTACCGATATGGTACATCCGGAAAATGTGACGATGTGTGAAAGGATTTCCAAAATCATCGGTCTCGACGTTTGCGGAATCGATATCATGGCAGAAAACCTTACCCAACCCCTAAAGGAAAGCGGAGGTGCGATTCTGGAAGTGAATGCCGCACCAGGATTTAGAATGCACCTGGCGCCAAGCGAAGGATTACCGAGAAACGTTGCCGCGCCGGTGGTCGATATGCTCTATCCACAAGGAAAACCTTTCCGAATTCCGATTATCGCGGTGACGGGCACCAACGGTAAAACCACCACAACACGCTTGATTGCTCATATTGTGAAAAATAATGGTTATCGTGTGGGGTTCACCACTTCCGATGGAATCTATATTCAAAATACCATGTTGACCAAAGGCGATACCACCGGACCTATTTCTGCAGAATTTATTCTGAAAGATCCAACCGTAGAATTTGCAATTCTGGAAACGGCAAGAGGTGGAATTCTCCGGTCCGGATTAGGATTTAGCAGTTGCGATATTGGAGTTTTAACTAATATTAAAGAAGATCATTTGGGTTTAAACGATATTCATAATTTGAAAGACTTAACCCGAGTAAAAAGAGTGGTGCTCGATTCAGTAAAAAAAGACGGCTGGAGCGTATTGAATGCGGATGACGATTATTCCATGAGGTTAATGTCTGATTTACATTCGAAAGTGGCCATTTTCAGTCTCGATGAAAACAATCCTCATATTAAGAAATTTGCTAAAGAAGGTAAAATTACTTGTGTTTGTGAAGATGGTTTCATCACGATCAAAAAAGGCGATTGGAAGATCCGAATCGTAAAAGCCCAAAATGTTCCAATCACGATGGAAGGGAAGGCGAAATTTATGATTTCAAATGTTCTGGCAGCTAGTTTAGCAGCTTATCTTCAAGGTTTTGAGATCGAAGATATTGCGAATTCACTTCGTACATTTATTCCGAGTCCTGCGCTTACTCCAGGCAGACTGAATATTTTTAAATTTAAAAAATTCAAAGTTTTAATAGACTTCGCACATAATCCTGCTGGTTATGAAGCGATTGAAGATTACCTGAAAAACGTAGATTCGCCGAAGAAAATAGGAATTATCTCCGGGGTTGGCGATCGGCGAGATGAGGATATCCAGGAATGCGGAAATATTGCAGGAAGAATGTTCGACCACATCATCATTCGAAACGAAAAACATCTTCGTGGGAGAACCGAGGAAGAAATCAATGGTCTTTTAATTGACGGAATTCATCAATCCGGTAGGGATATAAGCTATGAGATTATTCCGAAAGAAATCGACGCACTGAAACACGCGATGAGTCTTGCTGAAGAAAACACCTTCATCACCGCATTGAGCGATGTAATTTCCAATGCCATAGATCTGGTTCAGGAATATCAGAACAAAGAAATCCTAGAAGACGGCCTTTCTTAATCTTACGTAATAAATAACAAAAATCCCTTCTGGTAAGGGATTTTTCCATTTTTTTGAATGGAGTATTTTTTTTAATAGAGCCGTTGTTTACCTATTGTTTTACCGCTAAATCGGTTCTGGTTTCTACTTTTTTGTAAGTATAAGCACTCATCATAATGCTAAATTCGTACAATAAAAGTAGCGGGAAAGCAGCCATCATCATACTCAAAACATCAGCCGGTGTTATGACCGCAGCAACTACCATGATTAGCACGATGGCATGTCGCCGGTAAGTTCTCATAAATTTTGGAGTTAAAATTCCGATTGACGTAAGGAAGTACACTATTACCGGGAAAAGGAAAACAATGCCCATTCCTAAAACTACTTGCATAAATAACGTTGTATAATCGCTAAGATCAAAAAGCTGGGTGATCGAATCGGATATTTTAAATAGCAAACCAAAGTTAATGGCAAAAGGTAAAATAAGGAAATACCCACAAAGAATTCCCACCATGAAAAGAATCCAAACAAAGTTGATTAAAAAGACCGAATTTTTCCTTTCGTTAGGATGAAGAGCGGGAGAAATAAATCGCCAAAGCTCCCACACAATATAAGGAAAAGCCGCTACCATTCCGCCAAAGATCGATACCGACATCATGACATTGAATTGTTGGAACAATTTCTTTTGTTGTACGGCAAAATGATCCGGCAACACAATGCTGTCGTGGCCAATCAGCTCACGGGAAAAATGATTCACCACCCGAAACGTAAGGAAATCATTGCGTGTAGGACCGAAAAATATATGATCCATAATCCAGTTGACATTGAAACCTACGATAATTGCACCCACAATCATCGCGATTAACGAACGGATCAGGTGACCACGTAATTCGCCGATGTGTCCCCAGAAAGACATGTCTTTTCCTTCACTCATTTTATATATTCAAAGGTTAAAAAATTAAGTTTGCGAAATTACTGAATTATTGATGAAAACAGAAACCGAATATTTTCCGGAAAATTAATTGATACCTTCGTCTAAAAGTCTGTGAATATCGATGATTCCAAAATATTTCCCTTGATCGGTAACAATCAGTTGGCCGATGTTCTTATCTTTCAGGATTTGCATGGCTTCTTTTGCCAAAGCATTTTTGTCGATGCTTTTTGGGTTGCTGCTCATAATGTCCTTGGCTGATATTTTCGAGAGATCTTGTTCGCTCATCAGCATTCTTCGCAAATCCCCGTCGGTAATTACGCCGGTAATGTTTTCGCCTTCTTCAACCACAGTTATTCCGTGCGTGGATGCGCTGATGGAAATAATGATTTCACGAATATTAGCATCTGCAGAAACCGATGGTTTTTGAGGAGAAAGAAATTGCTCCACTTTTGCGGTGAGGTTTTTACCTAAACTTCCGCCCGGATGAAATTTGGCAAAATCGTTTTCACGGAAACCGTTGAGTTCCATCAGGCAAACCGCCAAAGCATCTCCCAACGCCATTTGAACCGTCGTAGAACTTGTGGGAGCCAATTTAATTGGGCAAGCCTCTTTTTCCACAGAGGTGTTGAGAACAACTTCCGAAAACTCAGCAAGTTTGGAGTGTAAATTTCCAGTCATTCCAATTAATGAAGAAGAATAATCTTTCAAAAAAGGAAGAAGGTTGACAATTTCCGGGGAATTTCCGGAATTAGAAATACAAAGCACGACATCGGTTTTTTGGATCACACCCAAATCCCCGTGGATAGCTTCTGAAGCATGTAAAAATTGAGATGGCGTTCCGGTAGAATTCAGCGTTGCTACCATTTTATTTCCCACATGAGCCGATTTGCCAATTCCTACAATGATAAGTTTTCCTTTTGCAGAATTGATGATTTGTACGGCTTTCAGGAACTTCTCATCGAGGCGGTTTTTAAGGTTTTCGAGCTCATTGATTTCAATGGAAATTGCATTTTTGGCAATGTGGAGTAGATCGGGATGATTCATTTTGATAGATTGGGAAAGAAAAATTAATCTTATAATATACGCAAATGTTTTCTTATATTTTAATTAAAATTAACCTTCATTTTTTTTATTTTGATTTTTATTTTCTAACTTTGGTTAATATGCAAATTTAGCAAACAATTTTAGATGAACAGACCGCAAAATGCAATTGGATTTTAGAAAAAACAGATGCGATGTTCAACTTTTGTCATAAAAACTGGAATTACAAATGAAAACAAATACTGCCGATTTATCGAAAGAACTTAAAAAATATTTCGGCTTTTCTACATTTAAAGGCCAACAAGAAGAAATAATAAAAAATCTTTTGGAAGGGAAAGATCTCTTCGTATTAATGCCGACAGGTGGTGGTAAATCGCTTTGCTACCAACTTCCGGCGCTAATTTCAGAAGGTACTGCGATTGTCGTATCGCCTTTAATTGCTTTAATGAAAAATCAGGTCGATGCGATCAACGGACTATCTGCCGATGAAGGCGTCGCCCATGTTTTGAATTCTTCATTAAATAAAACGCAAACCAAACAGGTTTTCGACGACATCAAGTCCGGAAAAACCAAATTGCTTTATGTGGCTCCCGAATCTCTCATCAAAGAAGATTATTTGGAGTTTTTGAAAGATATTACCATCTCTTTTGTTGCGATTGATGAGGCGCATTGTATTTCGGAATGGGGACACGATTTCCGTCCGGAATACCGAAATCTGAAACTTATTATCGACAAAATTGCTGATGTTCCCGTAATTGCACTTACCGCAACGGCGACGCCCAAAGTTCAGGATGATATCCAAAAGACCTTGGGAATGTCGAACGCCTTGGTGTTTAAAGAAAGTTTCAACCGGCCCAATCTTTTCTATGAAGTACGTCCAAAAGTAAATATTGATCGAGAAATCGTAAAATTCATCAATCAACATAAAGGAAAATCCGGAATTGTATATTGCCTCAGCAGAAGAAAAGTAGAGGAATTTGCACAGCTTCTTCAAGTGAATGGCATCAACGCGCTTCCTTACCATGCGGGTTTGGACCAAAAAACAAGAGTGGCCAACCAAGATAAATTTTTGATGGAAGAAGCAGATGTCATCGTTGCAACCATCGCCTTCGGGATGGGAATCGACAAGCCGGATGTGCGATTTGTGATTCATTACGATATTCCTAAATCATTAGAAAGTTATTACCAAGAAACAGGTAGGGCAGGGCGTGACGGTGGAGAAGGGATTTGCGTGGCTTTTTACGATCCAAAAGATATTGAAAAATTGGAGAAATTTTTGGCGCAGAAGCCTGTTTCGGAACGTGAAATTGGTCTGCAATTGCTGAACGAGGTAGTAGGTTATGCCGAAACTTCCATGAGCCGCAGACAATATATTCTCTATTATTTCGGCGAGCAATTTGATCCAGTGAACGGTGCAGGTGCAAACATGTGCGATAATTCCGTGAACCCTCCGAAACTGAAAGATGCAACCAAAGAATTGAAACTGGTTTTAACTTTAGTGAAAGAATTGGAAGAAAAATTCCGTACAAAAGATCTTATTACGGTGATTGTTGGCAAAGAAAATCCGGTAACAAAATCTTATAAATTAGAAACCACTAAACATTTTGGTATTGGCAAAAATGAGTCGGAAAACTTTTGGAAATCGGTGATTCGACAGGCTACAGTACAGAATTTTTTACAAAAAGATATTGAAACATACGGAGTTTTAAAATTAACTGAAAAAGGTTTGAAAGTGATTTCCGGAAAAGATAAAAATCCTTTCCTCATCGCAGAAGACCGTGAATATGATTTGGCTCAAACAAAAGCCGATTCCAACCAAGTTCAAGTGCAACAAAATGGAGGTTTGGATGAAGTACTTTTCAGTCAACTGAAAGAACTTCGCAAGAAAGTGGCTAAAAAACAGGGAATTCCGCCTTACACGGTTTTTATGGATCCAAGTTTGGAAGATATGACCGTTCAATACCCGATCAGTATTGAAGAAATTGCAAAAATATATGGTGTTGGAGATGGAAAAGCCAAAAAATTTGGGAAAGAATTTGCGGAATTCATCAAACAGTATGTTAAAGAAAACAATATCGAAAGGACCCAAGATATGGTGCTGAAACAAGTCGCCAATAAATCCAGCCACAAAGTTTTCATCATTCAAAGTACCGACAAAAAAATTGATCTCGAAGACATAGCCAAAGCAAAAAATCTCACCATGGATGAATTGCTGAAAGAAATGGAACGTATTGTATATCAAGGTACTAAATTGAATATTGATTATTATGTCGATGAGAATTTTGATGAAGATATCGTTGAAGAATTCATGGAATTTATGGGAGAAAGTGAAAGCGACAGTATGAAAGTGCTTCTTGCAGAATTCGGGGATGATCTTAGTGATGAAGAGGTGAGAATGCTTCGCATTAAATTTATTTCGGATGTAGCCAATTAAGAGAAATGAAGAAATTTGTTGTTGTAATACTTCTGTTCTGTTCTGGGATTTTCTCCGCACAAGGAATCGGTACGCAAAGAATCGACGGACCTCACGAGAATTCAAATTTAAAAAACGCGAAAGGTTCGAATATTACTCCGGTTGAAAAAAACCAAAGTATCTGCTTGTGTTGCAATAAAGAGGTGAAAAACAAACCTATGATCATCATTGATGGGCATCGGATTCCTTATGAAAATTTTAGTGAAATAGATCCTGAAACGATAGAATCTATGGAAGTTGTAAAGAATGAAAAAGCGACCGAATTATATGGCGGAGACGCTAAAAACGGTGTGATTATCATTAAAACTAAAAAAAAATATTCGAAATAATTTTAAATAAATGGAGTTGGTTTCACTTCCGATATCAATTTCTAATGGAATATTTTCTGTGAATTTTTTTAAATGAAAAAAATCTCCATCATCTTCATTTTGCCCGACTTGGAAACCGGTGGCGCAGAAAGAATTGTCACCACGCTTGCCAATCATCTTCCGAGAGATCAGTTTGAACCAAAAATTCTTTTGCTCAGAAAAGAAGGTGGTTTTCTGGAAATATTAAAGGATGATGTTGAAATTATCGACATCAAAACTCCACGAATCAGGCATTCTTTAAAACCTATTTTACTTGAAATTAAAAAGCGTAAACCAGATATTGTTTTCAGCGGTTTCGGTGAAGTGAATGCTTATTTGTCATTATTTATCAAATTTTTTCCGAAAACAAAATTTATTGCCCGAGAAACCAACGTTGTTTCGAAACACGTTATTCGCAAAGAAATTCGGTTTTTCTATAAATTTTACAACAACTATCATAGGATCATTTGTCAGAGCGATGATATGAAGAATGATTTAACAGAGCATTTCAATATCAAAAAAGAAAAACTCGTCAAAATAAATAATCCCGTCGATTTCGATTTCATTAATAAAATATTGGATCTTTCCATAAAACCCGAAACATTTGACGGTCATTATAAAAATGTTGTTGCCATCGGAAATCTCTCTTCCAGAAAAGGTTTCGATAATTTACTGAAAGTTTTTACGCACTTACTAAATGAAAAAATAAAGCTGCATATCATTGGCGAAGGAAGAGATCGGGAAAGTCTTTATCAAATGAAAATTGACCTTAATCTGGAAAATGTTATTTTTCACGGACAACAGAAAAATCCTTATCAATTCCTGAAATTTGCAGATTTGTTTATCCTTTCTTCGCGTTATGAAGGTTTCCCGAATGTTCTATTGGAGGCGGGAGCCTGTGGAGTTTATTCGTTGGCCAATAATTGCCCGGGCGGAATTAATGAAATTATACAAAACAAAATTAATGGGGAAATTTCCGCTATTGAAAAACACCAGCAATTTGCAGAAAAAGTAAAAGAGATTTGTGCTGGAAATCACGATAAAAAATTGATTATCAACTCAATAAAAACTAGATTTTCCAAGGAAATAATTCTGAAACATTATGAAAATCTGTTATTAGATTTTTAGCAGAATGTGCAAACGGGTGGCGAAATATTTTGTAAATTTGTAAACTTCAAAAAATCAATAAAAATCATAAAAAAATAAAAATGAATCAATTTGATGTTACCGTAATCGGTTCTGGTCCTGGAGGTTATGTGGCTGCGATCCGTTGTGCGCAATTAGGTCTGAAAACTGCAATTATCGAGAAGTATCCTACGATGGGTGGCACCTGCCTGAATGTGGGTTGTATTCCTTCCAAAGCGCTTTTGGACAGTTCGGAGCACTTCGAAAATGCTAAACACAACTTTCAAAATCATGGGATTCTTATCAACGAACCTACTGCGGATTTGGCAAGGATGATTGCCCGCAAAGACGAAGTGGTAGATCAAACCACCAAAGGAATTCAATTCCTAATGGACAAAAATAAAGTGACTGTTTTCGAAGGTGTTGGTAGTTTCGAATCTTCAACACAGGTTAAAGTAACCAAAAACGACGGTTCTACTGAAATTTTGGATTCAAAATACATCATCATTGCGACTGGTTCTAAACCAAGTTCGTTGCCTTTCATTACTATCGATAAAGAAAGAATCATCACCTCTACTGAAGCGTTAAAACTGAAAGAAATTCCGAAACATTTAGTAGTAATCGGTGGCGGTGTTATCGGGTTGGAATTGGGATCTGTTTACAAAAGATTAGGCTCTGAAGTAACCGTAGTCGAATTTATGGATAAAATTATCCCTACAATGGACGGCGCATTATCGAAAGAACTCAACAAAGTTTTGAGAAAGCAAGGAATGAAATTTATGCTTTCAACCGCAGTTCAGGCAGTGGAAAGAAATGGAGATTCTGTAAAAGTTACTGCAAAAGATAAAAAAGGTGAAGAAGTAGTAGTTGAAGGGGATTATGTTTTGGTTTCCGTAGGTAGAAAACCTTATACAGACGGACTTTCCCTTGAAAAAGCAGGCGTAGATTTGGACGAAAGAGGAAGAGTAAAAACCAATGAACATTTGCAAACCAATGTTTCCAACATTTATGCAATCGGAGACGTTGTTGCAGGAGCAATGTTGGCGCACAAAGCATCTGAAGAAGGTGTTTTGGTAGCGGAACAGCTTGCGGGACAAAAACCACACATCAATTACAATTTAATTCCAGGTGTGGTTTATACTTGGCCGGAAGTTGCTGCAGTGGGTAAAACAGAAGAGCAACTGAAAGCAGAAGGCGTTGCCATAAAAGTAGGAAATTTCCCAATGAGAGCTTTGGGAAGAAGCCGCGCTTCCGGCGATGTGGATGGTTTTATCAAAATCATCGCTGATGAAAAAACCGACGAAGTTTTAGGCGTACACATGATCGGTGCGAGAGCTGCAGATATGATCGCCGCTGCTGTAACCGCGATGGAATACCGTGCAAGTGCTGAAGATATCGCAAGAATGTCGCATGCACACCCAACTTTCGCCGAAGCGATTAAAGAGGCCGCTCTGGACGCAACGGGAAAAATTGCAATTCACATGTAATCATTAAAAATATATCATCAATAAAGAGAAGTTTCGGCTTCTCTTTTTTGTTGCTTAATGATAACATTATCACAAAGCCATAATTTTTATGATAATGAACTATCAGAAAAAAATCAACTGTTTTTATTAATTTAATAATTAAAATATAATTTCATTATGAAAATTTATAAAAAATGATGCATTATTTGAATAATCAGCTACGGAAATCGTTCCGCAATGTTGTTTTATCATTTCTGCAGCGTGCGGAGCCATTTCTGTAGGTCGCGGAATGATTTCTGTAAGTTGCGGAATCATTTCTGCAGGTCGCGAAACCTTTTCTGAAGGTTGCGGAACCATTCATGTACATTGCGGAATCATTTCTGATGCCTGCTGCTCCGTTTTGTGCGGAGATGAGTTTTTATTTTAAATATCACTCACTTTTTCGTATCTAAAGAACGGTTTTATCTTTTTGTTGAGATAAGTTCCCTTAGAAAATGCCGCCCGGAAATCATCAAAAACTTCTTCTGGAACTTCAAGATAATTGTAAACCGCTCCAGAGGTATAAACGATCTTCAATATCTGAAGCTCGGGCTTATAATAATATTTTCTGATCACTGAAGAGGGCATGACAAAATTCTGCAATTTCTGTTCCTTTAGTTTTCTTACCTTTGTATCTTAATTTATACCTTATTTATGAATCTTGGCAAAACCCAATTACTAAAAATCGCAGAAAAAAATTATTCAGGTTTATTCCTGGAAGATGAAAATGGAGAGAGAGCCTTTCTCCCTAAAATTTTCGCTAGCGAAGATGCTGAAATTGGCGATGAAATGGAAGTTTTCGTCTATCAAGATGACGATAAACTGAAAGCAACTACCGAAAAAGCCAACGCAGAAGTAGGAGAGTTTGCCGTGATGACATGCGTGCAAAGTTTGCCAAGTGGGGCTTTCATGGATTGGGGAATCATCAAAGATTTGTTCATTCCTTACAAGCAACAAAAACAGAAAATTGTAGAGGGAAAAAGGTATTTGGTATATGTTTATATTGATGAATTTCTAGGATTAATCACTGGTACCACAAGATTTAAGAGAAATCCACAGTACGACGATTTGCCTTTCCGAAAAGGCGACAAGGTGAATCTGATTTTAATGGGAGAAGGCGAACTGGGCTGGAATGTCATCATCAATAAAAAATATATCGGACTGATTTACGCATCTGATGTTTACAAAAAATTATTCCCACTTTCCGAAGAAAATGGCTACATAAAATCTGTGAGAGAAGATGGTAAAATTGATGTTTCCCTACAACCGCAAGGTTACGAAAACAACGATGAATTTCAGCAAATAATTCTTGATAAATTACATGAAAACTACGGCTTACTCTATCTTTCCGACAAGTCGGAACCAGAAGAAATTAAGCAGGAACTGCAGATGAGCAAAAAGAATTTCAAGAAAGCCATCGGTGGACTGTATCGAGATAAAAAAATTGAAATTTTAGAGGATAAAATCCGTTTGGTTGATGGGAATGAATAATTTTTTATCCAAGAAAAAGGAATCAAGAGGAAAACGAAAAACTAATTTTGATTTTAATTTCTGATTTTTATTAAAAGAAAATCATTTTTTTTTTACTAATAAAATCCAGTCTTCTTCCAAAAACCGGTAACCAATTTCATAGAGAAACCGATATTCAGCACCGTTTTTATAAATTTTAAAATTGGTGAAATATTCAAAATCGAATCCTTCGGAAGTCAGTTTGTTTCGGGTAGTTTTCGCTTTTCCATCAACGAATTTTTGTTCACTCAGAATGCGATGGTTTTTGCGCAATTTATTGTTGATATTGCGCATCAGGTTGGAAGTATCCCGGTTGTTTTTATTATTATAGGCGTTTCTGCAGCCGTCGTTGCAAAATTTCTTATCGCTTCTTCCGATAATTTGATCACCACATTCCAGGCAGTTTTGCATCTCTAAAATTTTGATTATCAAATATAAAGAATTATCCATTTGTAAGTGGATAATTTTATAAATGTTTAATCTGTCGTCAATTAAAAAGATCGGTATATGCTTAGTACAAAATAATAGTTTTTAAAAAAAATGACCACAAAAACTATCGAAATGGTTTCAAAAACTCATGAATAAGTTCGTCCAGATAGTTGTGGATAAATTCCTCTTCTTCCTGAACATCAACTGCAAGAAGTGTTGCCTCGGCGCATAAATTCAAATTGATCGCCAAATGAGCACTCGCGCTGTAAGCTGCAATTTTGTAATGAGCCAATTTTTGAGCAGTCAAAATTAGCGCAATGTCCCAATTTAACGGGTCATTCGCAAAAAATTCCAGATGTTTTTGGGCTTCGCTGATCAATGCTGTGAAAGATTCACAATCTTTAAAGCGGGGCGTCTCATGGTGTAATTTAAAGATTTTTTCAAGTCGTTCCAAATGACTGAGATGAATCGCATAATGGTTGTCCAAAATAATCTTCAATTTTTCAGACAAAATTCCATGTTTTATATTCTGATAAGATTCGCCCACGATTTTTTCTGCGCAATATAATTCCATAATGGAATCCATAAAAAATTGCTGAAGGCCTTCCCGCGAATGACCCGTTTCCGGAGTCATATTTCTTTTTGATCTTGTCATTCTTCTAATACAGTTTCTTTTGAAATGGAAATTTAGAAACGAATTCTGGAAAATCCACTGCTAATATTATGCCCAATTACAGGGTGAATTTTAATTAAATATGCCTAATAAGCAACTTTCGCTGAGTAAAGGGGGATTTCAGAATATTGCTTTTTTTCTTTATTAAAACTAAAGAGAATTTGAATTTTTAAATAGTTAATAATATTTTTTCTTCAGCCATAAACTTACCCTAACCAGCAAGATAAGGACCGGAACTTCAACTAAAGGACCGATAACACCCACAAAAGCTTGGGGGGAATGAATCCCGAAAACAGCGATTGCTACAGCGATTGCAAGCTCGAAATTGTTTCCTGTTGCAGTGAAAGCGATTGATGCATTTTTGTCGTAAGGTAATTTTAAAGCTTTTCCCACAAAGAAACTGATGAAAAAAGTGACAATAAAATAAATCACTAGAGGAACTGCAACTTTCAATACATCAGAAGGCAATTCAATGATTTTGTCGCCTTTCAAACTAAACATCAAAACGATGGTGAAAAGCAGCGCATACAAAGTAAATGGCGAAATAAAAGGAATGAATTTTCGGTTGTACCATTCGGTTCCTTTGAATTTAATTAAAAAATATCTGCTCAAAAATCCGGCAAGAAAAGGAATTCCAAGATAGATGAAAACACTTTCGGCCACATCGCGCATCGGAACAGAAATTTGGAAACTTCCGAAACCTAATTTTTGTGGCAAAATATTGATGAAAAACCATGCGTAAATGCTATAAAAAATCAACTGAAAAACACTATTTAAAGCGACCAATAGCGCGGCGTATTCACGGTTTCCTTTTGCCAAATCGTTCCAAACCAGCACCATTGCGATACATCTTGCGAGTCCAATCAAGATTAATCCCATCATATAATCGGGTTCGTCTCTAAGGAAAACGATCGCTAAAATGAACATCAAAATTGGTCCAACTACCCAGTTCAAGACCAACGAAATCGACATGGATTTGGTGTCCTTGAAAGCTTTTGGTAAAAGTGAATAATCCACTTTTGCCAGTGGAGGATACATCATCACGATCAATCCGATTGCTAACGGAATGTTTGTAGAACCTACCGAAATCATCTGGGTTTTCTCGGCAATATTCGGAAAAAAATAACCAATTCCGATTCCCAAAAGCATCGCTAAAAATATCCAAAGCGTAAGAAATCGATCGAGAAATTTGAGTTTTGGTTGCATTTTTTAGGATTTAATTTGACAAAAAACAAAGAACATTTCCGAAGCTATTTGCAAACTTCTTTCTGCGTAAACTTCGTTTTGTTGAGGAGTGTTATCAGAAACTTTTGGATCTTCAAAAGTGATTGGGATTCGTTTTTCGGCTCCTGCGATGAAAGGGCAACCGCCATCAGCTTGAGAACAAGTCATAATCGCTGCGAAACCATTTTCCGGGTTGAAAGCGTGATCGTATTTTTTTGAAAATCCAATGATTGGTTTGCTATTTTCATCAAATTTAATGGCATAAACAGGATTTGGTTCAGCAGAAATTTTCAACACCTGAAACCCTTGAGTGCTCAATGTTTCTGCAACTTTCGGAAACAACGCGGTTTCTTCAGTTCCGCCGGAATAGCAACTCACATTTGGAACTTTGTAAAAAGCTGCTGCAACTTGTGCCCAAACCTGTGATAGATGGCTTCTTCGGGAATTGTGGGTGCAAATAAAATTGAGATTTATAGGCAGATTTTTATCTTTTTTATCTTGAATAAAATCGATAAGTGGTTGTAAAGTTGCTTTTCTTTCGTCGGTGATTTTAAAGTTTTCTACAAGTCCGGAAATTGTTTTTGATAGCGTAGGATTCATGTTTATTTTGATTTTGTAATTAGCAGCAACCAGAATTTGGGGCACATTTTGAAACAGGTTTTAATTCGGATAGATTTTTTTTCACCTTTTCGCTGGGAATTCCACAAGCATCCTGAGCCAAACAGGATGTCATTTTATTTCGCAAAACAAATGATTTTCCATTGAATTCCAAATCGTATTTCCCGATGGTTTCGCTTTGATATTCCACTTCGATTTCATGGTTTTCAATTCCCAGTTTTTCTTCGGAAAGTTTGATGATGTTTAGTAATTTTCCTGGTTTCAAGCGGTGTTCAAGATCGTCGGCATTCCAAAGTTGAAAATTCACCACTTTTTCGTTGCGAATTACGCCGCCGCAATCGATGAAATTTTTGTTGATAATTCCCACTTCCGTTACATGAAAATGTTCCGGTACGAAAGTCCCGTTTTCCAATTGAAAATCAACATTTTCTAATGTTGGCAAAATCTGTTTTACTTCTGATAGTTTCATTGTATTTGATTTATAGTTTTAATGCAATATTACGATATAGATGAGTAAAAAAATGCTTAGCAGCATTTGGATTTGGCAACAGATTGTACAATTGACGAAAAATACGCGTTAAAAATCTTAATTGTTTCCTCATCAATACAATAGCATATTGAATTTCCTTCGATATTTCCTTTGATAATTCCTGCGTTTTTAAGTTCTTTTAAATGCTGAGAAACTGTCGGTTGTGCCAGCGGAAGTTCGTTCACGATGTCTCCGCAAATGCACTCATTTACTTTCATTAGATATTCGATAATAGCAATTCGAGCCGGATGTCCCAATGCTTTTGCGATAGTTGCCATTTTATTTTGGTTGTCGGTAAAATGTTCAGTTTTCGTTGCACCCATTTTTATCTATTTAATATTGCAATATTACGATAAATATAATTTAAACCAAATATTTTATCTATATATTCTTATAATCATGATATTTCTAACCTAAAAAATCTTTGATTTGAGAAGCTGCATTTACGATCGTTTCTTCTTTTTTGGCAAAACAGAAACGAATCATTCCCGTATTGGCTTCGTCATTGTAGAACGCCGAGAGTGGAATAGTTGCAACTTTTGCCTGTTCGGTTAGCCAAATCGCAAATTCTTTATCTGAAACCTTCGCAATATTTTCATAACCCAAAACCTGAAAATATCCAGCTTCGGCTTTTCCTTTCAAGGAAAACGGAAGATTTTTAAATTCATTGAGGAAAAAATCCCTTTTTTGTTGCATGATTTTTTGGTTTTTTTCAGCATCGAAGATTTCGAGATATTTTGCTAAAGCATATTGTGAAGGAGAATTCACACTGAAACTTAAATATTGATGAACACGGCGGTAGGCAAGAGTAAGTTCCTCCGAAGCCAGGATATAACCCACTTTCCAACCAGTGATGTGAAACATTTTACCAAAAGAAAATATACTGAAACATCTTTCGCAAAGTTTTGGATGATGAAAAGCACTATAAAATTCGTTCTCATCATAAGTAAGAATATCATAGACTTCATCGGAAATTACTACAATTTCTGTAGCATCTATGATGGAGGAAAGTTGATCCCAATCGTATTTTTTCCAAATTTTCCCAGAGGGATTATGCGGTGAATTGATGATGATCGCTTTTGTTTTCTCTGAAATGACATTTTTCAGCAAATTAAAATCCACTTCAAAGTCGTTTTTTAAACTTACGAAAACCGGCAAACCGCCATTCATTTCAATCGCTGGAACATAGGAATCGTAGGAAGGTTCCAAAATGATCACTTCATCACCAAAACCAATAATCGCTGCCAGTGCAGTGTAAATCGCGTACGTTGCTCCCGGAGAGATCGTGATGTTTTCTTTGACCAACGAAATTGGTTGTTTTCTATTTTGGTTAAAGGTAATAAGATCTTCAACCAATACAGGAAGTCCGCTCGTGGGTGCATATTGATTATAGTTTTTTTCCGTTCCCTCTGCGAGAAATTTTTTCAGACGGTCATCAATTTCATAATCGGGGAAACCTTGTGAGAGATTTACCGCGTTGTTTTGTTGCGCGAGCGCCGTCATTTCCGAAAAAATCGTAAGGTCTTTGCCTGAATGTTTTCTTTTAATCATATCATCAAATTTAAAAATAAACTTTAAAATTTGTTTTAAAATTTATTTGTTACTTTTAAACTTCAAAAAAATAATTATGAAAACCCTTTTTCTTCCGCTATTTTCGATGGTGATACTAAGCAGCTGTGCTTCGGTAAATTATTCTTATGACGGTAAAGTTTTCAAACAATCTTTGGAAACTATTTCGCAACAGGATCTCAAGAAAAATCTGTATGTAATAGCCTCAGACGAAATGGGAGGTCGGGATACCGGAAGTCCGGGACAGAAAAAGGCCGGCGAATACATGATTAAGCAGTATATGGAAATGGGTGTTTCTCATCCTGCTCAAATGAATTCTTATTATCAAAAAATTCCTGCAGCTAGCTTAAATTCCGGAAGAGCGCGTAATTTGCCAGATTCGGAAAATATTTTGGCTTTTATCAAAGGAACAGAAAAACCCGAAGAAATCATCGTTGTTTCTGCACACTATGATCATGTCGGAACCAAAAATGGTGTGGTTTACAATGGAGCTGATGATGATGGAAGTGGAACTGTTGCGGTAATGCAAATTGCAAAAGCTTTCCAAAATGCCAAAAAATCCGGACATGGACCGAAAAGATCGATCCTGTTTCTTCATGTAACCGGCGAAGAGCATGGATTGCTGGGATCCAAATATTATGCTGATAACCCAATTTTCCCGATGGCAAATACCGTAGCTAATCTTAATATCGATATGATCGGACGATGCGATTCTGAAAACTGCGGAAAAAATTATGTTTATGTAATTGGCTCCGAAATGTTGAGTTCAGATTTAAAGCAAATCAATGGGGAAGCCAATAATAAAGTCACCAAGATGGAACTTAATTATAAATATGACGAGCCGAATGATCCGCAAAGACTGTACTACCGTTCCGATCATTATAATTTTGCCAAAAACGGCGTTCCGGTTGCTTTTTTCTTTGATGGAATTCATGAAGATTATCATCAACCGACTGATGATGCTGATAAAATTGATTACGAAGCGCTTCAGCGACGTGCGCAGCTTGTTTTCGCAACTGCATGGGAATTGGCAAATAGAAAAGATAGAATCGTGGTAGATAAAGAAAATAAGTAGAAGATTTCAAGATTCAAAATAATTACTCTGTTGCCTTTGCAGTGGAGTTTTTGTTTTTTGTACATTTGATTGTCGGCTCCATAGTTCAACGGATAGAATAGAAGTTTCCTAAACTTTAGATCCAAGTTCGATTTTTGGTGGAGTCACTTCCGGAAATAAGAGAATCCGCTGTTTAGCAACGGATTCAATAGATAAAAACATCTCATTTTTTAATTAGACAACAACAAAAAAGAGAAGCCGACGATGCTTCTCTTAAATTTTTATATCAATTTAATGGTATTTCTGTGGATATTGAAATAGAAAAAAGTGTTCATTCTCTCTTATTTTCAAAGTAAATTTAAAACAATTTTCACTATCTAATGTAAACTGAATGTTAAAAAACACTTTTTATTCACATTTTTTTGTGGATAAAGTACTTAGACGAAATTCTACATCATCAGTATTTTATAGTTTTTCCTTTAGATATTTCCCTGTATGTGATTTTTTGTTCTTAATTAAATCTTCCGGAGTTCCTGTGAAAACCACTTCGCCACCGTGTTTTCCTGCTTCGGGACCGATGTCGATGAGGTAGTCTGCAGATTTGATGATGTCGGGTTGATGTTCGATAACAATCACCGAATGTCCCAATTCGATCAAAGCCTGTAGGGAAGTAAGTAATTTATTAATGTCGTGAAAATGCAAACCAGTAGATGGTTCATCGAAAATGAAAAGTGTTTTTTCGTTGGTAACACCTTTCACAAGGAATGAAGCCAGTTTCACTCTTTGCGCCTCACCGCCAGAAAGAGTAGAAGAGCTTTGCCCGAGCTGAAGGTATCCCAAACCTACTTCCTGCAGCGGTTTCAGTTTGGTCACAATTTTTTGCTCGTCGTTTTCGCTGAAAAATTCCAATGCTTCATCCACGGTCATGTGGAGAACATCCGAAATGTTTTTTTCATCAAATTTGATTTCAAGAATTTCGTTTTTGAAACGAGTTCCGTGGCAAGTTTCGCATTCCAGTTCGATATCAGCCATAAACTGCATCGAAACGTTGATCACGCCTTCGCCTTTGCATTCATCGCATCGTCCTCCATCTACGTTGAACGAGAAATGTTTAGGCTTTAAACCTTGCATTTTAGCAAGTTTCTGTTTTGAAAAAAGATCCCTAATATCGTCGTACGCTTTCAGATAGGTTACAGGATTGGATCGCGAAGATTTTCCGATGGGATTTTGATCAATCAGTTCTATATTTTTGATGAGTTTTTTAGGGAATTCCACCGAATCGTAATCGGCTTTTTTTCCGCCCATTCCCAATTGAATTTGAATGTCGTTCGTGAGAATTTCTTTCATCAATGTTGATTTTCCACTTCCCGAAACTCCGGAAATCACGACCAAACTTTCCAATGGAATATTGACATCGATGTTTTTCAGATTGTTTTGTCGCGCACCCTTTATCTGAATAAATTCCTTTGCTTTTCTTCGTTTTTCAGGAACCTTAATTTCTAATTTTCCTGTTAGGTACTGAGCGGTAAGTGAATTTGAATTTTGCAATTCGTTGAAATCTCCTGCAAAAACGAGCTCACCACCGAGGTAGCCGGCTTCCGGACCAATATCAATGATATAATCAGCAGCTTTCATTACGTCTTCGTCATGTTCTACCACAATCACGGTATTCCCCAAATCCCGAAGATTTTTTAAAACTTCTATTAAATTTTCAGTATCCCGCGAATGCAATCCAATCGACGGTTCATCCAGAATATAAATGGAGCCAACTAAGGAACTTCCCAAAGATGTTGCGAGATTAATCCGCTGACTTTCGCCACCGGAAAGGGTGTTAGATGTTCGGTTGAGCGTGAGATATCCTAGGCCAACTTTATCTAAAAATTCGAGTCGGGTCGTGATTTCATAAAGTAATCGTTTTGCAATTTCCGCGTCGTGTTTGTTTAGTTTTAATGATTTAACCAATGGCAACAATTCATCCAACGGAAGCTCGATCATATCCTGAATATTATGTCCATCAATCTTCACGTACTGCGTTTCCTGGCGCAATCTCAATCCTTCGCAAGTCGGGCAAATGGTTTTTCCTCGAAATCGGGAAAGCATCACGCGATATTGAATTTTGTAAAGATTTTCCTCTACCATTTTGAAGAAGTTGTTGATCGAGGGGAAATTTCTGGAGTTATCGCCTTTCCAGAGATAGTTTCTTTGCTCTTTACTAAGTTGATGATAAGGTTTATGAATAGGAAATTGCGTTCCTGCTTTTTTGATGAATTCTTTCTTCCAATCACTCATGGATTCACCTTTCCAACTGGCCACTGCGTCCTCATAAACCGAAAGGTTTTTGTTGGGAATCACCAAGTCTTCATCAATTCCAACGACTTTTCCGTATCCTTCACACTCCGGACAAGCACCATAAGGATTATTAAAACTAAAAAAATGAACATTGGGTTCCATGAAAGTCATTCCGTCCAACTCAAATTTATTTGAAAATTCGGTGATTTTTCCGGTTTCGATATTTTTCAGTGAGCAATAACCATGACCTTCGTAAAACGCCATTTGAATAGAGTCGGCGAGTCTTTGCAAGAAATTTTCATCCTCTTCATAGCGAAAGCGATCAACCACGAGCTGAATTTCCATGTCTTTTTCTGGAACAAATCCAAAACTCTCAAGATCTTCAATTCCGGCAACATTTCCATTGACTTCAATCCTTGTAAAACCGGATAATTTTAGCGTTTTCAGTTGCTCATTAAATTTAGAAATGTCAAAATTCAATGGGTTTCTCAGTAAAAAAGTTTGATTTTCATTTTTCTTAATGAAATCGATCACATCAGAAACCGAATCTTTCTTCACTTCCCGACCGGATATTGGCGAAAAAGTTCTTCCAATTCTCGCGAAAAGCAACTTTAGGTAATCGTAAACCTCAGTTGAAGTTCCAACGGTTGATCGCGGATTAGAAGAAATTACCTTTTGCTGAATCGCGATTGACGGTGCCAAACCTTTGATGTCGTCCACTTTTGGTTTTTCCAATTTTCCAAGAAACTGTCGTGCATAAGAACTTAAACTTTCTACATATCTGCGCTGCCCTTCGGCATAAATGGTGTCGAAAGCCAGTGAAGATTTTCCGCTCCCGGAAACGCCCGTAATCACAATTAATTTATTCTTCGGAAGAAGAACATCAATGTGTTTCAGATTGTTAAGATGAGCGTTCTTAACGAAAATTTCCTTTTTAATATCGATTTCTGGATTTTTAATCATAGGTGAAATTAAGACCTACAAAAATAAGGTTTTTTGCTCAAAAATTTTCATTGACTTTTATTTTAAGTGCGAGTAGAATTCCCACCAAAAAAAATATTTTTTTGCATTAAGAATTAAGTAATAAAATCATCAGGAAATTATCAAATGAGTTCATTGCAATATTAATTAAAAAAAGCCGAAATTTTTGAATTTCAGATATTTACAACTTATAGTTGCTTGAGCAGTATTTTATTCGTTTTTAAACGTATTAATTATTACAGAAAAGCTTTTTTGTAACGTGAATAAGTGTTTATATTTGCCACTATTTTTTAGTATAAACATAATTATGCTTGATGTTTTTATTCTAAAGGATATTTATCAATAATTCAAATAAATCTATAAAAATATATCAGAAATGAAAAAACTAGTATGTGCCGTTCTTCTTTTGGGAGTAATTGGAATGGTTTCGGCGCAGGAAAAAGAAAGTGAAATTAGTGAAGTCACGGTACAAGGGAAATTCCTGAATCTTCCACTGAAAAAGGTGAATGAAAACATCACCGTAATTTCAAAAAAAGAATTGGAGAATTCTCCTGCGAAAAGCATCGAAGAAGTTTTGGCACAATTCACCGGAATGGATATCCGAAAAAGAGGAGCAAATGGAGTTCAATCCGATATTTCTGTTCGCGGAAGCAGTTTCGAGCAAGTTTTGATTTTAGTAAATGGAATTAGAATTAATGATTCTCAAACCGGCCATAATTCTATGAATATTCCATTTGATTTAGCTTCTGTAGAAAAAATAGAAATCGTGAAAGGTCCTGCTGCACGTCGTTTTGGGCAAAATGCTTATGCGGGAGTTATTAATATCATCACCAAACCTTCTTCCGATGAGAATATTGTTTTCACGGCAAGTGGCGGAGATTTCAAAACCTATTCTTTAGGAGTTGGGGCTAATTTTGGAAATGAACGTTCCTCAAATTTTATTCAGGTAAATTCTAGTAGTTCCGATGGCTATCGCTACAATTCTGATTATAAAATCAACAATATTTTTTACCAAAACCGATACAAAATCGAGAATGGAAATTTGAACTTTCAGGCTGGAATTCAGGAGAAAAAGTTCGGCGCGAACGGTTTTTATGCAACACCTGCCGCAAAAGATCAATACGAAGAAACGCAAGCTTCAATTGTGAGTTTAGGAATGGATAAAAATTACGAAAAATGGGGATTAAATTCTGCAGTTTATTGGCGAAGAGGACAAGATATGTACGAATATATCCGCAATAAACCGGAAATTTATCGAAATATGCACATTGGGAATAATTTGGGCGCCGAGCTGAATGGAAGTTACCGATCCGATTTGGGAACCACTGGTTTGGGGTTGGAACTGCGCAAAGAATTCCTTGCCAGTAACAATTTGGGACATCGCGAGAGGTTTGTGACACAAGTTTTTTTCGAACATCATTTTTCATTTCTTGAAAATAAGTTGAATATTTCACCCGGAATTTCGTGGGCAAATTATGATAAAGAAGGGGATTTCTTTTATCCAGGATTGGACCTGGGATTTGATTTTGATGACCATCATAAAATCTACGGAAATATTGCAAAAGTTAACAGAATTCCGACTTTTACGGATTTATATTATTTAAGCAAGACCGAAGCGGGAAATCCAAATTTGAAGCCCGAAAATGCAGTATCGGCTGAAATTGGATATCGATTTCAAAAGCAGAATTTTCTCGGAAAAATCAGTGGATTTTTAAGGGATTCAGATAATTCCATCGATTGGTCAAAGGAAAATGCAAATGATATTTGGCGCGCTGAAAACATCGGTAAAATCAAGACGAAAGGGGTAGAGGTGGAATTGGCTCAACATTTTAATTCCTTTTTGAAATCGTATTCCGTGGGCTATACTTTTTTAGAAAGTAACTATGAGCAGCCATCCGGCTTGATCTCGCGCTATGTAATGGAAAATTTGAAACATCAGTTGGTGGCTAAATTGGAAGTTTTATTTTTGAAAAAATTTACAAACCAATTGATTTACCGATATAACGAAAGAGTTTCCACTGGGAGTTATCAAATTCTCGATGAAAAATTGAGCTATGATACCAAAAATTACAATATATATATCATGGTAAACAATATTCTAAATACAAAGTACACTGAAACATTCGGTGTTCCGATGTCTGGAAGGTGGTTTCATGTCGGATTAAGTTTTAAAACTGGTTTTTAATAAGTTTTGTTTAATTTTGCATTTTGAAACACATGAAAAAAATATTTTTATTGATGCTCTTTTTAGGGATATTTTCCCCTATTTTCGGTCAGGAGCATATTTCCAGTTTCAACTCGGTCACGATTACCTATAAAATTCATCCGAAGTTTTTCATTTATGGTGAAGGGCAATTGCGTGGAATTGAAGACTATTCGTATCCCGATTATTACGAAATAAAAGGTGGAATAGGTTATAATTTAACACCGAATCATAAACCTTTTATAGGTATTGGCCGCTACGGAAATTACAAAAATCATGCGATGGATAAGGAGGAATTCCGGGTTTGGTTACAAGATGTGATTGATTTAAAAGTCAATAAATTTAAATTTGAAAACCGATTAAGAGCTGAAAAAAGTTGGTTTTATGAACCAAAGAAAGACCAGCATTCCGATCGAATCCGTTTCCGTTACAGGATGAACATTTCGGTTCCGCTTAATTCCGAATCTGTAAAACCAGGAACGCTATTTGTGAACGCTTATGATGAAGTGTTTTTTGTAGCAACAGAGAAGCCATTTTTTGCCAGAAATCGTGTTTTTGGAGGATTTGGTTATCAGATTGATGAGAATTTCGGAATTGCCAGTGGTTACCTCTGGCAAAGAGAATTCGCGAAATCGGGCAACAAGAACCTACATTTTCTATATCTCGCTCTGAATATCACCATTGATGGTTCCGACGAAAAATCTTACAGTTTCCCAGGAGCTGATTAATGTTGATAACTTTTGCTGAATTTAGTTTTTTTAATCAAAAAGTTTGACACTTTTTTTGTACCAAATTCCTATATTTGTCAAAATAATAAAAAAATAATGAAACTGTAAGGAATTAAAAGGGTATTAAACCCATTTTCAGTTCCATTTTACCAATAAAATAACATAACAAATGAAATTTATTGTTGCAAGCGGAGAGTTACAGAAAGCATTGAACACGGTAAGTGGGGTGATTTCAAGTTCTCAGTCAAGACCAATTTTAGAAAATTACCTGTTCGAAGTTGATGGAAATAATTTAAAAATTACCGCTTCCGATGGCGAAACCACTTTGGTGACGACTCTGGAAGTAAAATCTGATGAGACCGGAAAATTTGCCGTTCCTGCAAAGATTTTTCAGGATTTTGTAAAAACTTATGGGGAACAGCCGCTAACATTATCCGTAAAGGATTCTGAAGATGGAAATGGAAGTTTACTAGAAATCCTAGACGAAAAAGACAACTTCGCAGTGGCATTGGATAACGCGGAAGATTACCCGGAATTACCGGAATTCGACGCAGCACAAAGTGTGAAAATTTCTGCAGGGGTATTAAGTGAAGCACTTACCAATACACTTTTCGCAACAAGTAATGATTCCCTTAGACCGGTGATGACTGGCGTTTTGTTTCAATTTAAAGAAGATGAAACCAATTTTGTTTCCACAGATTCGCACAGATTGGTCGTTTATAAAAGAACTGATTTGATCAATGCTGAGCCTATTGAATTCATCATGCCGAAAAAACCTTTGGCAATTTTCAAAAATATTCTAGCAAATTCTAATGATGAAGTGATCATTGAATTTAATGAAAATATGGCGAAGTTCACTTTTGGAAACAATATTTGGATCTGTAGATTAATCGATGGAAAATATCCGAATTATTCTGCGGTAATTCCAAAAGAAAATCCAAACGTGTTGACCATCAACAGAAATTTACTTTTAAGTTCGATACGGAGAGCTTCCATCATGTCGAACAAATCTACCAACCAAGTGAGATTTAAGTTGTCCGGAAACATTCTTCACCTTCATGCAGAAGATACAGAGTATGCAAACAAGGCGGATATGCAAATTCCTTGCGATTACAATGGAGAAGATATCAATATTGGATTCAGTTCCAAATTCCTTACAGAAATGCTTTCTGTATTAAGTTCTGATGATATTACCATGAAAATGTCGCAACCGAACAGGCCGGGAATTATCGAACCGGTTGATGGTTTAGAACCTGAAGAAAATATTTTAATGCTTTCAATGCCGGTAATCGGAATGTAAGATTTAATTAAAAAAAATAATAAATTGAGATTTGAAATTTTTCAGATCTCAATTTTTTTTTAAACTCCAAAATCACGATATTTGCAAACTTATCGCGGGACGACGATACAGAATCATCAACCCAAATTTCAAGAAACCTAAAGGGACATTTATCCTCAAAATAAATAGGAAAATCAAATGAAAATCTCAAACAACTGGCTCAAGGATTACATCAAAACCGAATTAAAATCTGATAAAATAGGAGAATATCTTACCGATATTGGTTTGGAGGTAGAAGGAATCGAAAAATATGAATCCGTAAAAGGAAGCCTGGAAGGAATTGTTGTAGGAAAAGTTTTGACTTGCGAACAACATCCGAATGCTGATAAATTAAAGAAAACCACCGTTGATGTAGGAAGCGGAAAGATATTGAATATCGTTTGTGGTGCACCGAACGTTGAAGCCGGACAAACTGTTCCCGTAGCGGTAATCGGAACGAAAATTTATGCCAAAGACGGAAGTTCATTTGCGATCAAAGAAGCAAAAATTCGTGGAGAAGTTTCTCAAGGAATGATCTGTGCGGAAGATGAGTTGGGGTTGAGCGATGATCACGGTGGAATCATGATTTTGGATGAAAACAAATTCGAAATTGGGAAAAATTTTGCAGATTATTTTGACCTTGCTACTGATGAAGTTTACGAAATTGGTTTGACGCCGAACCGAACGGATGCCATGTCGCATTACGGAGTTGCGAGAGATTTGAATGCATTTCTGGTTTCCAACCAAATGAAAGCACAATTTGAAAAAATTACTTCGAAACCTTTGACGATCGAAGGAGCATCCGATTTTCAGCTGGAAGTAGAGGATTCCGATTTAGTCCCTAGATATATTGGTGCAGTGATCGAAAACGTGCAAGTTGCCGATTCTCCGGATTGGCTCAAACAGCGATTGAAAGCCATCGGATTAAGCCCCATCAACAATATTGTGGACATTACCAACTATATTTTGCATGGATTAGGGCAACCGCTTCATGCTTTCGATGCGGATAAAATTGCAGGAAGAAAAGTAAAAGTTGGGGTCAATGCACAGGGAACAAAATTCACCACTTTAGATGGTGTCGAAAGAACTTTGAATGGAACGGAAATCATGATTAAAGACGGAAACAACGAGCCTATGTGCATCGCGGGAGTTTTTGGCGGATTGAATTCCGGAGTTTCAGAAAACACGAAAACAATTTTCCTCGAAAGTGCATATTTCAACCCTGTTGCTGTTCGTAAAGGAGCAAAATATCATGGTTTAAACACCGATGCTTCCTTCCGTTTTGAACGTGGAGTAGACCCGAATAATACGCGTACCGCGATCAGTCATGCGATTGCAATGATTCAGGAAATTGCCGGAGGAGCTTTGAAAGGGGAGTTGTTGGAACATTTCCCTCAAAAAATTGAGAACAACTATATTATTTTAAGATTTTCTAAAGTTGAACAAATTTTAGGAACCAAAATTCACAAAGAAAAAATCAAAGAAATTCTTAAATCTCTTGAAATTGAAGTTTTAAACGAAATTCAAAATGGTTTGGAAATTTCAGTTCCACCTTATCGTGCAGATGTTACCAGAGAAATTGATGTGATTGAAGAAATTTTAAGAATCTATGGCTACAACAAAATTGATGCACCACAAAAAATCTCTTTTACTCCAGTAAAGTTGAGCTTTGATGATCAGGACGCTCTCGAAAATTCTTGGGCTAGAGCTCTGCAAAGTAATGGTTTCTACGAGGTGATGAACAATTCTCTTACTTCCGTAAAAGATGAAACCGATGCAGTGAAACTCCTCAATCCATTGAGTGGCGATTTAGCTTTTATGAGAAAGTCTTTGTTGGAAGGACTTTTGGCAAATGCGGATTACAATATTAAGAGAAAAAATCAAGACATTAAATTCTTCGAGCTCGGAAAGATTTATCATAAAAAAGAAACATACACGGAAAGAAAGCAACTTGCGATTTTGGTTTCGGGTAGAAATGTCGCTGAAAATTGGATCCAATCGAAATCTGCAACCGATTTTTACTATTTGAAATCTTATGTTAAAGTTCTTTTGGATAAATTGAATTTAAATATTGAAGAAAAAGCCCTGGAAGATGAGCGATTTTCCGATGCTTTGCAATTTATTACAAAAGGTGAAGTGATCGCAAGATTGGGTAAAGTTTCTCCGGAATTTTTGAAAAATGCAGATATCGATCAAGAATGTTTCTACGCCGAAATTGAAATTGAAACTTGTCAAAAACTACGTTCTCATGGAAATTTAAAATTTGTTGATATTCCAAAATTCAATAAAATCCGAAGGGATCTTGCTTTATTGATTGATAAAAATATCACTTATTCCGAATTGTATCAGGCAGCGAAGAAAAATCCTTCGAAATATTTGAAGAACATCAATCTTTTTGATGTTTACGAAGGCAAGAATCTTGCGGAAGGAAAGAAATCTTATGCATTAAGTTTTGAGCTTTTAAACGAAGAAAAAACTTTGGAAGACAAAGAAATCAGCGAAGTGATGAACTCACTGATCAACATGTTCCAAAAAGAATTTTCTGCGGAACTAAGGTCATAGAAATAGTTTTATGAAACAGAAAGCATCTCTTTTTAAGATGCTTTTTTTGTTTTGAGGTGCAATATTTTCCTATTATGAAGGCTGGGTAAATTATATTACTTAAATTTGAATCAGTAAAAATGCGTCGTGATTATTTAAAAATAAATCAGGCGACAGCGAAATATCATCTAATATAAAGATTTACACTTATGAAAAACATTTTTTTATCAATATTTGCAGCCGCAGCTTTTGCATCTTGTTCTTCGCTTTCAAGCACTAAAGTTGGAGGTTCTCAGGCGAATATAACAGGAACGAAATGGATTTTGGCGGATCAGGTGAAAGGTAAAACACCAACATTGAATATAGAAACAGATAAAATCACCGGAAACGGAGGTTGCAATAGTTATTTCGGTGAAGTTCTTTTGGATGCTACAGCGGGCAATTTTTCCGCAAAAAATATTGGTTCCACCAAAATGGCATGCGCTGATATGTCTGCAGAATCTAATTTTTTCAGTATGTTGAGTGAGGCCAATAAATATGTCGTAAACGGCAATACATTAGAGCTTTACAAAGGAAATTTGCTGCTTCTGAAATTCAGTAAAAAATAATCTTTCGATTAAAATAATAGTAAAAAAAAAGAACCCGACTGAGTTCCTTTTTTTGTTTCTTTATTATTCGTCGTCTTCTTCGTCATATTTAGCGAGTTCGTCATCGCACCATTTGAAGGCTGCTTCAACCACTTTGGTCGCTTCATCGGCCATAGTTTCCTCGTCATCACCTTCCAAATCATCCAACCATTCAACCTCCTCTTCTTCTACGTTTAGGATAAATCTAGGATATTCCGTGTGAACAACAAATAAATCTTCAGGAAAATCTGAATTGTCGGCTAATAAAAATTTTGGTAATTTCATTTTTTCTAATGTTTTAACTTTTTCAAAGATAAAAAATATTATTGATATTTATTCTCGTCGATTTTAATTTTTCTTAAAACTTTATATTTGGTCAGGGTATTGTTCTGAAGCGTATCTTTTGGGTTGAAAGTTACCTTTACATTAGGGTTTACGGTGCTTATCAATTCGGCAATTTGCATTTTATCCAGTAATTTTTCATCTTCCATAAAGAAGTTAATTCTTCCTTCTTCCAAATTTTCAGCTTTCAAAAATTTGACAATTTCTCGACGGTTTTCAAGATAATTTCCTCGGGAAAGCCAAGTGAAAATAAAACCGGTTACTAAACTTAAAATGGTAATGCCATAGGTGAGTTTTCCGAAAATTTGATATATCTTTCTGAAATAAACCAACCAAATTGGGAATGAAAATGGAGCCATTAATCGATAATCAATGGGATTTACCGAATAAAAATATTGGATAAAAAACGAACAAATAATCCCACTAATTCCTACGAAAACAAAGAATCGCTCCGTTTCTGAAAGTTGATTTTGAATGATAATAAAAGCGATTAACAGAATATTCAACAACCCAATTCCATAAATTCCGTAATTAATAAGTCCACCAGCCGGATTCGCAATATGAATGAATGGGTTGAAAGTGGTGGCCAATCCCTGAACCAGTTCAATCAATAATTTTGAGGTTGAATGAAGTCCAATCTCCAAGAATTGATCGATGTAATCTTCATTAAAATAATCGATAAAAAGAGATTTGTACAAAACTACATAGCTAACTCCTACTAAGGAGGAATAAATAAAAATTTTACCGTAGGATTTTCGATAATTTAAAACGCCATAAATAAAAACCGCAACAATGATAAAAAGAGCTGGATAACGAATGTTGTATAAGGCAAGCAACGCTAAACTTAGATATAAAAAACCTTTAAAATGGGTAAGTTCACCAATAATAAGCTGCCTTCCAACATAAAGAAAAAGAAACATGAACGGCAAAATCAGCGATTCGCTCATCGTGTAAGAAAATATTGAAATATAGCTGAAAAGCCCGCCCACAAGAATGGTTTCTTTTAAATAGAATCTTTTTTTCCAGGCAAAATAGACGATGAAAATATAAGCGAAAATTCCTATAACTTTACTCGCCCAAAACAAATCCAAACCAAAAATCGTAAAAAATTTTAAACTTAAAGGATAACCCAATGGAGTAGTGGTATTATCAATAACCGGGAAAACCTCCGCAGTGCGCATAAATCTGAGTGAATCGGGATTTACGCGTCCTTTTTCATTGAGCAAAAACCGCAAAATAATCATCACTAAACTTAGGATGAAGATCGAAATTTGCAATAATTTATCTTGAGTTCGATGTCGCATAAAAAATCGCTAATTCAACAAATTTACAGATTCTTACTTAAGATCTGCATCATCAGCTGAATTAGCGAAAGAATTTTTGAGTTTCAGAATTATCTTTGGAACATTCTCGCAACTTTCTCTGCTTTTTTAGTCTCGGAATAATCGTAGAAACCTTCACCTGATTTCACGCCCATTTTTCCTGCAGTTACCATGTTTACCAACAATGGATTCGGTGCATATTTCGGATTTTTAAAGCCATCGTACATCACATTCAGGATCGCTAGACAAACGTCCAATCCTATGAAATCTGCCAACTGTAGTGGTCCCATCGGATGAGCCATTCCCAATTTCATTACCGTATCAATTTCTTCTACACCTGCAACTCCGTTGTAAAGCGTTTCAATCGCTTCGTTAATCATTGGCATTAAAATTCTATTCGCCACAAAACCTGGATAATCATTCACTTCTACAGGAACTTTTCCTAAAGTTTTTGACATTTCGAAAATGGCATCAAAAGTTTCTTTCGAGGTAGAGTAACCTTTGATGATTTCTACTAATTTCATAATCGGCACCGGATTCATAAAATGCATTCCGATTACTTTCTCTGGTCGTTTTGTTGCCGCAGCGATTTTGGTAATAGAAATTGATGAAGTATTGGTTGCCAAGATGCAATTTTCCGGCGCTAACTCGTCCATCTGCTTGAAAATTTTCAGCTTCAAATCTTGGTTTTCGGTTGCTGCTTCCACGATTAAATCTGCATTTCCGCAAGCTTCTGAAAGTTCAGTGAACGAGGTGATATTTCCGAGAGTTTCTGCTTTTTGTTCTTCGCTAAGATTTCCTTTGGCAATAATTCTGTCCAAATTTTTAGAAATGGTAGAAATTCCTTTTTGCAATGCTTCCTCCGATACATCCACCAAATTTACTTTAAAACCAGATTGTGCAAAAGTATGGGCAATTCCATTTCCCATAGTTCCGGCTCCGATTACTACGATGTTTTTCATTTTTATATTTTTAATTTTTTAATAATTTTTGCTGTACGAATTTCCCTCTACCAAAATTGTTGCTTCATTGTTTAGCGTTCGAAATTTGGTTGGGATAAAAGTTCTACTTCCATCGATCCTATTGATGAAAACCGAAAAATGCAAATGCGGACCACTGGAAAAACCTGTGTCTCCACTGTAACCTATCAATTGACCTTTTTTTACCGAATCACCTTCTTTCACTGCACTTCCATTCAATTTTAAATGAGCATAATCAGCAAAAGTTCCATCGTTGTGCATTATGATAATCTTGTTGTTGTATTTTGCGCAAGATGAATTAGCGCACTTTTGGTTGAAGTTATCAATTACCTGAACTATAATGCCTTCTCGCGCTGCAAAAATTTGATCTCCGATTTTTAAGTCGAAATCTAGTGCATATTCATTTTGATGAGAAAACTTTCCGTCATAACCCTGATAGATTAATTGTGTTTTTCCCGTTTCGAATGGCAAGTCATATATATAATCTTTATCATAGGTTTCTTGCAAAACATTTCCGATGTTAAAATAATTGCTGTAAGAAAATTTGGTTGCGTCGTTCGGTTTTATCGGAACAAGTTGAGCAACAGGAAATCTCTTTGTTTTAGCAGGAATAACAATGATTTGGTGATTCGCTAAAGATGATGATAGGTTCTGAAGTTTAAGAACAAATTTCGACGAAACCGGCGCCCACTCATCGTTATCCGCAAAGAGATAAATTTCGCGACCTTTATTTTCAATGTAAACCTTGGTTTTTATTTGCTGTTGCGAAAAAAGCAGAAGAGGAATTGCCGAGAAAAAAAGCAATAACAATTTATTCATCAATTTTTCTTTTTGCTAAAATTCTCAAAAACCACTTTTGAAATATCCGAAATTATTTTTTCATTTACATCAAAATTTTCTTTGGAGTCACTTACAAAAACACTTATAGCGTATTTTTTTTCATTTGGTAAAGTAACAATTCCAATATTATTTACTGCAGGAGTGGTTCCATTTTCAGTAAAAGACGTTCCCGTTCTATGCGCAATTTCTGTTCCTTTCGGAATTCCTGCAACTAAACGATTTTTACCAGTTGATGTTTCTACCATTAATTTATAAAGAAAATCTGTAGAGTTTTTTGAAATTAATTCTTTATCAAAAAAAACTTTTAAAGTATTGTTTGCGGATTTTGTTGTGGTATAATTTTGATATTGAAGATTAAGGATTTTATGGCAATCTTCTTCGTTAAATTTTATTTGAGTATTCTTAATTTTATTTTTGTCAAGAAAATTTTGAACTGTTTTTGTTCCATCAATTAATCTTAAAATAATATCAGTACAATTATTGTCACTTTCTGCAACCATCCATTTAAGAGCTTCAGCTAATGTTATTTCAAAATTTCCATCAGGGTATTTCTCCCGAATTGGGCTCCAAGTATTTGGTAAAAGTTCGGATTTTTTGATGAATAATGTTTGGTCTAAAGAAAGTTTGCCTTGATCGACCAAATCCAAAACCGCCAAAGCAATATGAAATTTAAAAACACTTTGCATCGGAAGTTTTTTCTCCGCATTTTCATTGTTGTATTGAAAAGGAAAATCAATCCCTAAAACAGATACCGCAACGGTAGCTTTTTTACCTAAGGTAATTTTAGAAATTTCTTTTTTCAGTTCTGCTTTTTGTGCGAAAGTGAAAAAAGAGAGTAGTATAAATAATAGGGTGAGTTTTTTCATTTTTAACTGATTAACTTCATAATTTCCAAAGCCACTTTCAACGCTTCTGTTCCATCTTCCAAAGAAACCTCTACTTCTCGATTTTCATTAATCGCATCTGCAAAACTTTCTAATTCATCTAAAATCGCATTATTCGGTTGAATGTTAGGATATTCGAAAATAATTTGGTTTTTTTCGCCTTCAGCATTTTCAATAATCATGTCGAAATCACTAGGATTTTCCGGCGCTTCTTTCATTCTGATAACTTCTGCTTTTTTCTCCAAGAAATCAACGGAAATGTAAGCGTCCTGTTGGAAAAAACGAGATTTTCTCATCGCTTTCATCGAAATTCTAGAAGTAGTTAAATTTGCTACACAACCATTTTCAAATTCAATTCTGGCGTTGCAAATATCCGGCGTTTTAGAAACTACGCAAACTCCGCTTGCATGGATATTTTTTACCTTCGATTTTACCATTGAAAGCAGAATATCTAAATCGTGAATCATTAAATCCAAAACTACAGAAACATCTGTTCCTCTTGGATTAAATTCCGCCAAACGATGAATTTCAATAAACATTGGATCTTTAATAAAATCCTTCGAACCGATGAACGCAGGGTTGTATCTTTCAACATGTCCAACTTGCGCTTTGATGCCAAATTCTCTGCATTTATAAAGGATTTCTTCTGCTTGCTGTAAGGTTTGGGTTATCGGTTTCTCAATGAAAAAATGCTTGTGATTTTGTATCGCTTTCATCGCATAATCGTAATGATACACGGTGGGAGTAACAATGTCCAGCATGTCGATTTCTGTCAGTAAATTATCGAAATCATAAAAATATCGATATCCGAATTCAGCTTCTATTTTTTTTCCGTTTTCCTGGTCTGCGTCATAAAAACCTACCAATTCATATTTTTCCGACTGATTCAATAATCTTAAATGGATTTTTCCGAGATGTCCCGCACCAACTAAACCTGCTTTTAGCATATAAAAATTAATTTTTCCAAAGATAATAATTAGTTGTCAGTTGAGAGTTGGGAGTTAATGCTTTTTTAATTTCCAATGACGTCCGACACGAAAAAATCAACTAAAATTCCTATTTTTGTGACATGCAGGATACGTTTTTACATAAAGGAAAAAGAAAAATTTTGGTGGAATATCTTCGGGAGAAAATTGGGATTTCCGATGAAAATGTTTTAAAAGCGATGAATGAAGTGCCACGTCATCTTTTTCTGGAAAGTATTTTTGAGGATTTCGCATACGAAGATCGCGCATTTCCGATTTTAGCGAAACAAACAATTTCTCATCCTTCGACCGTTGCGGAACAAAGTGAATTGCTGCACTTAAAAGAGAAAGATAAAGTGTTGGAAATCGGTACAGGTTGCGGTTATCAAACTGCTGTTTTGGTGGCGATGAATGCTTTGGTCTACACGATTGAAAGACAAAAAGAGCTGCATGATTTTTCGCAGAAAAAACTGCGTGATTTGCATTTAAGACCGAAATTTCAGAGTTTCGGCGATGGTTTTGCCGGTTTGCCAACTTTTGCACCTTTTGATAAAATTTTGGTGACTTGCGGTGCGGAAATTTTGCCGACAGAATTGCTTCATCAGTTGAAAGTAGGAGGGATGATGGTAATTCCACTGGGAAAAACGGAGGAACAAATTCTTACACGATTTACCAAAAAATCCGAAAAAGAGTTCATAAAAGAGGAATTCGGAGCATATAAATTTGTACCAATGCTGAATAGTACCAATCAGTAGTGGGTCGCAAGGTTTTTATTGAATTGGAAATTTTTAGAAACTGATAAATAACATCTTTCAAATTCGGTTTTTAAGAATAACTAATGTATTTTTGCAACTATTTGAGTTTTGATATAATCTGATAGTTTCAAAAAAAAATGAAAAAAATCCAAAACATTCTGATTTCAACGCGTACCATGGCGGTTTTGTTGCTGCTTTTCGCTATTGCTATGGCGTATGCAACTTTCCTGGAAAACGATTTTGGCACTCCTGTCGCAAAAGCCCTGATATACGAAGCAAAATGGTTTGAAGCCATTATGTTTATTCTTATATTAAATTTCATTGGTAATATCTCCAGATACCGACTTCTCCGTCGTGAGAAATGGCCGGTTTTGGTTTTCCACCTTTCCTTTATTTTGCTTTTTATTGGTGGTGCGATCACCAGATATATCAGTTACGAAGGGATTATGCACATCCGCGAAGGGGAAACTTCCAATGAAGTAATTACTGATAAAAATTATTTTAAAATTCAAATAGAAGAAAAAGGTGACATCCTAAACTATCAGGATGTACCCTTTACAATGATTTCCGATGAAGCAAAGAAATCAAAATGGATTGCTAAACTGTTTGGTAAGACCTTCAAAGCGAGTTATGATTTCCATGGAAAGCAAATTAATGTAAAGCAATTGCAATATATTCAGAGAAAAAAAGACAGTTTAATAGCTGATCAAAATGGGGCTGAATATTTACATGTAGTATCAGCGGGAAATACCGGACGTGAGAATTTTTACATCAAACCGGGAGAAGCCAAATCAATCAACGGAACTTTGGTAACCTACAACCGTGCGATCGAAGGTGCAGTAGAATTTCGAAATGACAATGGAAAGTTGATGATCAAAACGCCTGTTGACGCTAATTTCATGACGATGGCAACGCAAGCAACCGGAACTACAAAAAAAGATGAATATCAACCATTGGCTTTGAGGAGTCTTTATACTGTGAACGAACTGAAACTGGTTGTTCCTGAAGGTTTGAAGAAGGGAAAACTCATCGCTTATGAAGGTGATAGAAAGAAAGATAAAGACGTTCCGGATCAATTGACGGTAGAAGTTCATGGTCCGAAAACAAAGCAAATTGTGGATCTTTCTGTTGAAAAAGGAAACCCAAATGCTTTCAAGCAAATCGCTATCGATGGGATGAATGTGATGCTTGGTTTCGGCCCGAAAGTTTACAACACGCCTTTCTCTTTGAAATTGGATAAATTCGTGATGGAAACCTATCCGGGAAGTTCCTCCCCAAGTGCATACGAAAGTCACGTGCAAATCATCGACGAAGGCAAACAAACGCCTTATAAAATCTATATGAATCACGTTTTAAATCATAGAGGTTACCGTTTTTTCCAGGCAAGTTTCGATCCGGATAGAAAAGGAACCGTACTTTCTGTTAACCACGATTTCTGGGGAACGCTGATCTCGTATATCGGTTATGCTTTCTTGTTTTTGGGAATGTTCGTAACCTTCTTTTGGAAAGGTTCACATTTTTGGAAACTTAATGAAAATTTGAAATCGGTGAATAAGAAAAGAATTGCTACGGTTTTATTGCTTTTATTAAGTTTAAATTTCAGCGCGCAAGAAATAGATACACACGGAACAGATGGCTCCGGAAAACAAACCCATTCCGCAAACGACGGACATAACCACGGCAATGCAGATGCTCTTTTAATGGAAGAACCTGCACCGAAAAAACCTGCTAACTCTTTTGCATTGAAATCTCCAAAAATGATTTCAGCGGACGAAATTATTTCGAGAAACCGTATTTCAAAAGAACATGCGGACAAATTCGGCTATCTTTTGGTTCAGAATTACGAAGGTCGGATTGTTCCTATGAATACTCAAGCGCTGGATGTTCTTCGTAAACTGTACAAAAGAGATGAATTCCGAGGCAGCGATGGTAAAAAATTAACAGCAAATCAGTGGTTTTTGTCGATCAATACGGATACACCAAGCTGGACAATGGTACCATTAATAAAAGTAATTAACGGCGGGGATGAATTGAAAAAGAAAGTAAAAGCCAACGAAGACGGCTATACTTCTTTGATGAATATGTTTCCTGCAGACGAAACAGGTCAGTTGCACTACGTTTTAGAAGCAGATTATCAGGCAGCTTTCAGAAAAAAACCGGCAGAGCAAAATAAATATGATTTAGCAGTAATCGATTTGAACGATAGAGTTCAAGCGTTCAACGAATTTTTCAGTGGCCAGTTTATGAGAATTGTTCCAGTTCAAAATGATCCGAATAACACCTGGCATTCTTGGCTGGACCAAAATTTTGAACCAGATGAAGCATCGCAAAAAGTAATGGGACCTTATTTTTCAAGTGTTTTGGAAGCGCAACAAACCGGAAATTGGTCAAAAGCGGATACGGAACTGAGCAAGTTAAAAGATTATCAAAGAACTTGGGGAAAAAATGTAGTTCCATCGCAATCGAAAGTGGATGTGGAGGTTTTTATGAACCAATTAAACCTTTACTTTAAATTATTAATTTTCTATACGATTATCGGTGGTTTACTTCTTATTTTAGGATTTGTAGATTTATTCAAACCAAGCAAAATTTTGAGGGACGCCATTAAAGCCATTATTGCAATCGGTTGTATCGGATATTTTGCTCATTTCCTTGGACTTATCGCAAGATGGTACATGTCGGGTCACGCGCCTTGGAGCAACGGTTACGAAGCGATTATTTTCATCTCTTGGGTAGGGATTTCTGCGGGATTATTCCTTTATAGAAATTCAAACGCTTTGATTCCTGCTGCGGGATTTATGGTTGCAGTAATTATGATGGGATTTGCGCACGGTGGTTCCGCTCTCGATCCGCAGATTACTCCGCTCGTTCCGGTACTAAAATCATATTGGTTGATCATTCACGTGGCAATTATTACTTCCAGTTACGGTTTCTTCGCTTTGTCAATGATTATCGCGGTAATTACTTTGCTATTTTACATTATTTCAAGTAAAAATTTATACAAAATTCACCACGATACGACAATTAAAGAATTAACCATCGTTTCAGAAATGTCTTTAACCATCGGACTTTTCGCATTAACCGTTGGAAATTTCTTGGGCGGAATTTGGGCAAATGAATCTTGGGGAAGATATTGGAGCTGGGATCCGAAAGAGACCTGGGCGTTCATTTCCATCATGGTGTATGCTTTCGTTTTGCACATGAGATTAGTTCCTGGTTTGCGCAGCAGATGGGCGTTCCACGTTGCAACAATGTTTGCCTTTTGTTCAATGGTAATGACCTACTTCGGTGTAAATTATTACCTAAGCGGATTGCATTCTTACGCTGCAGGAGACCCGATTCCCGTTCCGGCTTGGGTGTACATAGGATTGTCAACCATGTTGATTTTAGCGGTAGTTTCTTATTTTAGATTTAAAGAATTAAAGAAATAATCAACTTCAAATTATGTTAAAATCCCGAATTTGTTTTCGGGATTTTTTTTTCTAACTTTTTTTACAACTAATGCTGTTGCTTAACTTCAGCAAATATTCATTAGATTTGTATTTGAAATTCATTAACATCTAAATCCAACTTCCAACAGTTTGAGTACTTATCTTACCATTCTCGGTTTTAATTCGGCGATTCCTACGGTAAATTCTTCTCCCACGGCTCAGTTCCTGGAAATGGAAGAACGTGCATTTTTAATTGATTGCGGTGAAGGTACACAAGTTCAGTTGCGAAAAGCAAAAGCAAGATTCTCAAAAATCAATCATATTTTTATTTCGCATCTTCATGGCGATCATTGTTTTGGTTTGCCGGGACTTATTGCATCTTTCAGACTATTAGGCAGAGAAACTCCGCTACACGTGTATGGACCGAAAGGAATTAAGGAAATGCTGGAAACAATTTTCAAGATTACCGAAACACACAAAGGTTTTGAGGTGATTTATCATGAGCTCGAAAGCAAAAAATCCGAGAAAATTTACGAAGATAATCGAGTAGAAGTATACACTATTCCCCTTGATCACAGGATTTATTGCAACGGCTATCTTTTCCGCGAGAAGCCCAAAGAACGCCATCTCAACATGCAGGAAATTGCAAAATATCCCGAAATTGAAACGTGCGATTATCACAACTTAAAACTCGGGAAAGATTTTATTTTAAGTGATGGTTATGTGCTGAAAAACAAGATCCTCACCACGGAACCAAGCAAATCTGTTTCCTATGCGTTTTGCAGTGATACTCGATATTTAGAAACCATTTTGCCGATTATTGACAGGGTAGATGTCTTATATCATGAATCTACTTTCCTTCACGATTTAAAGGAAATGGCTGATAATACAGGACATACAACCGCTTTGGAAGCAGCCCGAATCGCCAGAAAAGCCAACGTTGGGAAATTGATTTTAGGACATTTCTCCAACCGATATCACGATTTAAGTGTTTTTACCGACGAGGCACGAGAAGTTTTCCCCAATTCGTTTTTGCCGAAAGCATTAGAACCTATTAAAATTTAATTTTTTTTAATTGAACTTTAATCGTCGTAGCAATCATTTTCCTAGCAATGAATTTTGATGAATTAAAAATTTTCCTCGATACAAAAGCGGATTTCTACAACAATCCCGAATTTATCGAACACGATCCAATTCAGATTCCTCATCGTTTTTCTACCAAACAGGACATTGAAATCGCAGGATTTTTGGCAGCAACAATTTCCTGGGGAAACCGAAAATCAATCATCAATGATGCCGAAAAAATGATGAATTTGATGGATCATGCGCCTTTCGATTTTGTGAAAAATGTTACCCGGAAAGATCTGGATTTTCTTGAAGGGAAAAGCATTCACAGGACTTTCAGCGGAGAAGATTTTCGGGAATTTATTTTGAATTTTAAGAGCATTTATCAGGAAAATGACAGCTTGGAAAATTTGTTTTTAATGCAAGAAAGTGAGCATAATTTTTACCACGCTTTGGAAAGATTCAGAACTCGGTTTCTCGGAGACAAACTTCATAGAAGCCACAAACATGTAAGTTCAACGTATAAAAATTCTTCCGCAAAAAGATTGATGATGTTTCTTCGTTGGATGGTTCGCAAAGATAGAAAAGGTGTTGATTTTGGGATTTGGGAAAACCTGGATCAGAAATATCTTTCCATTCCTTTGGATGTACATACGGGAAATATTTCAAGAAAACTAAATTTACTTCAAAGAAAACAAAATGATTGGAAAACCGTTGAAGAATTGGACTTGATATTACGGAAACTTAATGCGGAAGATCCCGCAAAATACGACTTTGCGCTGTTTGGTTTAGGTGTTTCGAAAGAATTTTAAGTAATTTTGCATAGATTTAAAAAATATGAGCCGAAAACAATTGCGCGAAAGAAATATTCAGTTCCTTGAAAAAGTAACTGATAAAATTATGTGGTGGATCGGTTCTGTACCTTCACTCATTGCACATTCGCTAGTTTTTATCACGGCATTTTTATTGCCGATTTTTGGGATAGTTTCTTTAGATAAAATGCTCTTGGTACTTACGACAGTTTTGTCTTTGGAAGCAATTTATTTTTCGATTTTCATTCAAATGTCGGTAAATCGCAGCCACGAACATATTGAAGATATCCGAGAAGACATCGAAGAAATCCAGGATGATATTGAGGAAATTAGCGAAGATATAGAGGAAATAAGTGAAGATATCGACGATATTCAGGAAGATATTGAAGATATTGCCGATGATGAAGATGAGGACGACCACATCGAAAAAGCAAGAAATGTAATGCTAAAAAGCAACGTTTCGTCCAACAAAAACGACATCAAAGCACTTCGGGGTGTCATTACAAATCTGCAAGAACAACTCGAAGATTTGAAAAAAAATGATGAAAATACAGAACAAAAAACGCCAGAAAATTAGGCGTTTTTCCATTCCTGGGTAAATGATATAAAATCTTCAACCGAAAGTTCTTCCGCCCGCTGATCCAAAAAAGGATGATTTTTCAGCGATTCCGGAATTTCTAAAACCTTTAAAGAATTGGAGAGTTTTTTTCGTCTTTGATTAAAACCTGCTTTTACGATTTGCTTGAACAAAATCTCGTTACCGGCCAATCCCGCTTTCGGATTTCGGGTTAAGCGAATAACACCGGATTTTACTTTTGGAGGAGGATTGAAAACATTTTCGTGAACGGTAAATAAATATTTTACATCATACAGCGCTTGTACCAAAACCGATAAAATTCCGTAATCTTTGGTACGCGGAATCGCTGCAGTTCTCTCCGCAACTTCTTTCTGAAACATTCCGACCATTTCTGGCACATTTTCGTAAAAGTCAATAATTTTAAATAAAATTTGAGACGAAATATTGTAAGGAAAATTCCCAATAACTGCGACCTGATCACCAAAAGTTTCCGCTATGTTGATTTTTAGGAAATCGCCAGTGAAATGGTTTTCCTGCAATTTTGGATAGTGGTTTTTCAAATAATCGACAGATTCCGTATCGATTTCTGCCACGAAAACTTCAGCATCTTTCTCCAAAAGATATTTGGTGAGAACGCCCATTCCCGGACCAACTTCCAGAATTTTCTTATAATTTTCCAAACTCAATCCTTCTACGATTTTCTGTGCAATATTTTCGTCTGTGAGAAAATGTTGACCGAGATGTTTTTTGGCTCTAACGCTCATAAATTCAAGATTCAATTAATGTAAATGCAGTGTGCGGAAGATTTCCTTTATGTTTTTTTTAACACCGATTTTCTGGGATTCTCCGCAAATTACGGAAGTTTTTTTCTATTTTAGCAGAAATTTTTTATTTAATGGCAAAGACAGTTGAAGATTTTAACAAGAGACGGCTTCGCTCAAGCAATATTACGGTCGTGATCAGTATTGCGTTGGTGTTATTTTTATTAGGATTAATGGGGCTAATCCTCATCAATGCTCAAAAATACTCCGATTATATCAAGGAACAATTGGTAGTGAATGCTTATTTTGATGAAAATTATGATGCTAAAGATTCAGTAAAAATTGTAAAAAGAGAAGCTGAAGCTTTCAAGAAAATTCAAAGTTTAACGCCCGTGAAACGTGCAACGTACATCAGCCGAGAAATGGCAGCTCAGGAAGCTAAAAAAAGCATGGGAATTGAAAGCAGCGCACTTTTCGAAGAAAATATTTTCCCTTCATCTGTGGAAATCGCATTGAGACCAGAATATGTAGATCCCGTAAAAATCGATGAAGCCATTGAAGAAATCAAAGCTACACCAGGAATTGTTGATGTGAAAAACAATAGCACGTTAATGGTGGAAGTTTACAATAATCTTAATAATATTTTGAAGTGGATTTTAGGATTTTCAATCCTGTTTTTGATTTTGGCAGTGGTGCTTATCAACAATTCAATCAGGCTGAAAATATTCTCTAAACGATTTATTATCAAGACGATGCAATTGGTTGGAGCAAAACGTAGATTTATCTTAAAGCCGTTCATTAAAGAAGCTGTAATATTAGGAATCATCGGTGCAATCCTTGGTTTGGCAGTACTGTTCGGAGCTTGGTATTATTTCATCACCCAAATCGGAACTCCGTTTGCGCAAGACAATAATCAGTTGATTATTTTGGTTGCCGGCATTTTCCTTCTAGGTGTTCTTATTACCGTAATCAGTACGATTTTCGCAACTTGGAGGTTCTTAAGATCTAATGTTGATGACTTATATTACTCATAAAAATGGCAAAAAAATATAAAAATTTCTCCGCTGATCACATCGGACAAAAAGAAGTAGAAGTTTCTCAAGAAAACAGTTTTTATTTTGGCAAAGAAAACTATAAGTGGATGCTGATTGGTTTGGCGCTAATTGTTGTAGGTTTTCTATTAATGATGGGAGCTGATGCCAATACCGTGGATGGTAAGTATGATCCCACTTCTTGGAACGAAGACATTTTCTCCATTCGCAGAATCCGCATTGCGCCACTTTTGGTAATCGCCGGTTTTGCCGTAGAAGTTTATGCGATTTTGAAAAGAAATAAATAAATTTAATCTCTTATACAAAAACTTTGTCAAAGCAATATTTAATTAAGGTGCGCTTTGACAAAGTTTTTTTTAATAAAAACAGTTCTCTCCAATGGATTTAATCAAAGCAATCATCATTGCCATTATCGAAGGTTTAACCGAATATCTTCCCGTTTCTTCAACTGCACACATGATTTTCACCAGTTCACTCTTCGGAATTCAGGAAGACGAATTTGTGAAAATGTTTCAGGTTTCCATTCAGTTTGGGGCCATTTTGGCGGTAGTTTTTTTATACTGGAAAAAGTTTTTCAACTTCAAAAACATTAATTTTTATTTAAAACTTGCGGTTGCAGTAGTTCCTGCTTTGGTTTTAGGAAAACTATTTGATGACAAAATTGAAGCTGTTCTCGGCGATCCCGTCCCCATCGCAATTGTATTGATTTTGGGTGGAGTAGTATTGCTCTTTATCGATCAATTATTCAAAACTCCAATCGTTGATGACGAAAAAGATATTTCCTACAAAAGTGCCATTATCATAGGTTTTTGGCAATGTCTTGCAATGATGCCCGGAACCAGCAGAAGTGCCGCTTCCATCATAGGGGGAATGCAGCAAAAACTTACCCGAAAAGCAGCCGCAGAATTTTCATTTTTCCTCGCAGTTCCTACCATGTTGGCGGTAACCACGTACTCCATTTTCCTGAAAGATTGGAAACACAATGGAGTAGAACAAAAAGGTTACGAAATGCTGATGCAAGGTGATAATCTCCTGTTGTTTTTGGTCGGAAACGTCGTCGCATTCGTAGTAGCGGTCATCGCAATCAAGTTTTTCATCGGCGTTTTAACAAAATATGGTTTCAAACCTTGGGGTTGGTACCGAATTATCGTTGGAATCGTTTTGCTGGTTTATTTTACACAGTTTGCATAATTTTTTGGGCAGCTATTCCCGCCCTCCGTTCCCGCTTTTTTGCCTACACTTCGTTTCGGCAAAAAGAGCTCCACTCAGGTCGGGCTGCGAGCACCATTTTTTCACCAATTTAGTTTTCCCCAATGACGGATCAGGATTTCTTAGAAGGACAAATCATTTTACTCGACAAACCTCTGGATTGGACGAGTTTTCAGGCCGTGAATAAACTCAAATATAAACTCAAAAACGAATTCAATCTTCCGAAGAAATTCAAAATCGGACACGCCGGAACTTTGGATCCCCGTGCGACTGGTCTGCTCATTGTCTGCACCGGAAAATTCACCAAGAAAATCCCGGAAATCCAGGATGCACCAAAGGAATACTTAACCGAAATTAAAATCGGTGTACAAACTGAATCCTACGACACAGAAAAACCAGAGATTCTGCATCGGGATTTCTCCCATATTTCAGATGAATTTATCAAAGAAACTTTAGAAAAATTCCTTGGAGAAATCGAACAGAAACCTCCGGTGTTCTCCGCCATAAAAATCGATGGAAACCGTGCTTACGATCTTGCCAGAGCCGGAAAAGAAGTCGAAATGAAATCAAGAAAAACCACCATTCATTATCTCAATAATATCGAAATCGATTTACCATTCGTCCGCTTAACCGTCGGTTGTTCCAAAGGAACTTATATCCGAAGTTTAGCTCACGATATTGGTCAAGAGTTGGGAGTTGGAGCATATCTCACCAATTTACGACGAACAAAAATTGGAGATTACTCCATAGAAAATGCGTCAGAACAGTATTTGGAAAATAATTTCAGGTTTTCCGATCTACTTTAATAATATTTCTCGTCATGGAAAAAACTCGTATCAATAAATATCTTTCGGAAGTAGGATTCTGTTCGCGTCGGGAAGCCGACCGAATGTTGGAGCAGGGAAGAATCACGGTCAATGGAGCAGCACCAGAACTGGGCACCAAAGTTTCCGATGAAGATGAAATCATGGTCGATGGTATTTCAATCCGAAAAACAGAAGAAGAACACGTCTATATCGCCCTGAACAAGCCGGTTGGAATTGTATGTACCACCGATACTAAACGCGAAAAAAACAATATTGTGGATTTCGTGAACCATCCGAAAAGAATTTTCCCGGTAGGAAGATTGGATAAACCTAGTGAAGGCCTTATTTTATTGACTTCCGATGGTGATATTGTGAACAAAATTCTTCGCGCCAGAAACAACCACGAGAAAGAATATATCGTGCGCGTCGATAAACCGATTACGCCGCAATTCCTTCATAAAATGCGAAACGGAGTTCCTATTTTAGGCGTCATTACAAATAAATGTGAAGTGGAGCAAATCGATACTTTATCGTTCAGAATCATTTTAACTCAAGGGCTGAACCGACAAATCCGCAGAATGTGCGAATATTTAGGATATGAAGTAAAGAAGCTGAAGCGAATCAGAATCATGAACATCAAACTAGATTTGCCGATCGGTAAATGGCGTGATTTAACCAAAGCCGAAATGAACGAATTGAATGATTTACTTGGCGATTCCGAGAAAATTGCTGATTAATATTTTTCTTTTAAATACAGATAAGCCGTTAAATATTTGTTCAATCTTTTGGCATCTTTTTCAGTTAATGGTTTTGTAAATCTCGTCAAATCCATATTGTCTCTTAAATCATTGAGTTTCACCGAAACTGCTAAGGCAGAACGCTCGGTTTGTTTGATAAATTCTGTGTAATGTTGATCTGAAGGTGTTTTGGTAAGACATTCAATCGCAAATACGATATCATTGGGAAAACCTTGTTCTAAAAGATAATCGTAAGTGATTTCCGGGCAATCTTCAATCACATCATGCAGAACGCCCACGATTTTTTCGTCGTAAGTTTTTCCGTAATTCATCACCCGCATCACATGGCCAATATAAGGAGTTCCAAATTTGTCGGTTTGTCCTTTATGCGCTCGATCAGCTATTTTTATTGCTTTATTCAGCAGTTCTTCTTTGCTCATCTTCTATATTTCTACATTTAGTTTTTCAATTTTTTTCCCGTCTCCAACTACCCAAACAATATCATCTACTTGCAAAATTTCTGAAGAATCGGGATTTAAGATTCTTTCATCGCCTCTTCGGATCGCAATTACTAAGCCATCGGTTTTGTCCCGGATTCCGGATTCACGAATGGATAATCCTTTCGCTGGCGAATGATGATTGATCAGAATTTTACCCAACTTGATATGCTCTGTATTTTGCTCTGGAACAAGTTCTCGGCTATCAAATATAAATTTAAAGATTTGGAACTGATCATCGGTTGCGATAATTCCGACTTTATCATAAGGCATCAAAATCTGATTTCGGTCGGGAGTATGAATCAATTTTTCGCCTCGACGAATGTAGCCAATGTTGATTCCGTATTTTTCGCGCCATTGCAGTTCATTAAGATTTTTACCAATATAATCTGCCAACGGATTTACTTCCAGTTCGATGATGTGCACGTCCCAAGCAGCAAGATTGCTTATTCCATCGGTGGTTCCTGCTAATCTGGTGACTGCGTCCGGATCAGATTTTTCTGATCTGTCGTTCAGATTACTGATGAATCTTTGTTCCAGTCTATTGTAAAAACGGTTCAGTTTTTTGGAGAAGAAAATGATCAGAATCAACGCAACGGGAATGGTAATAAAGAAAGAAATTTCGGTGGAAGCAAAGCGATCGAGAAAAAATCCTAGAATAGCGATTCCAAGCACAAATCTGGCAATTTCGATGATTAATAAAGGTCCACGATTGTATTTTGTTTTGGTCCAAAGTTCTTTATAAGAACCAGAACTTGGTCTTTTCGCCATTAAAGCCCATAAAAATGGAAGGATAAATAGAATCGGAAGTGCGTTACCGATAATGTTTTTAATATCGTTGCTCTCCAAATTTTCATTTATGGTAGGAATGATGAAATTCGAAAACAACAGATAAACTGCGATAATGATAATTCCGTTGATTACGATGATTCTAGCGTAGTTTTTCAGAATGGTTTGCCAACTATTTTCGGCCTGAATGCTTTGGGTATTCGCAGAATATTTGTTAATTTTTGCAAGATACTTCGGCGGAATTACCTTTACCAACCAATTATAAGACGGTTCGGAAAACTTGATTAAATAAGGAGTTGTGAAAGTAGTAATTACAGAAACACCCACTGCGACAGGGAAAAGGAAATCTGATATCACGCCCAAAGACAAACCTAAAGTCGCCACAATGAAAGCGAATTCCCCAATTTGTGCCATGCTCATTCCTACTTGTACCGATTGTTTAAGAGGTTGCCCGGAAACCAGCGCTCCCAATGTTGAACTCAACATTTTACCGAACACAGTAAGTAGGGTGACGATAAAAATTGGCCATGCGTAAGTGATCATCGCATCAGCATTAATCATCATTCCCACAGAAACGAAAAATACTGCTCCGAACAGGTCTTTGACCGGTTTCAAAATATGTTCTACCTTTTTGCCAACGGTAGTTTCGGCGATAATCGATCCCATTACAAACGCACCCAATTCGGCCGAAAAACCTGCGCTAGTCGCCAACAAAACCATCCCAAGACACAATCCTATCGATAAAATCAACAGGATTTCCTCGTCAACGTGGGGCTTTATCTTTTTTAAAAAAGTAGGTAATAAGAAGATTCCCAACAAGAACCAAAGACTCAGGAAGAACAGTAATTTTGCAACGGTAAATATTATTTGGGTACCTTCGAATTCTTTGGTAACAGCTATTGTTGAAAGCAAAACCATCAATAAAATTACTACAATATCTTCCACCACTAGAACTCCGAAAACAGTTTTAGCAAAATTTTTCGTCTTCATGCCCAGCTCATCGAAGGCTCGAATGATAATCGTGGTCGAAGAACTTGCAAGCATCCCACCGAGAAACAGACTGTCCATGGTGCTCCAACCCAATAATTTACCGGTGAAATATCCTGCGACAGTGATGAACATAATTTCGATAAAGGCAGTAACCGAAGCCGATCCTCCTACATTCATCAGTTTCTTGAAACTGAATTCGAGACCTAGACTGAAAAGAAGGAAAATAACCCCGATTTCTGCAAGGGTTTTGATGTTTTCGCTATCGGCAATAGATGGAAAAATTTTGAAATTCGGACTTACCAAAAAACCTGCAATGATGTATCCCAAGACCAGCGGTTGCTTTATTTTTCGGAAAATAAGGACGACAAATGCGGCAACGATTAATATCAATGCTAAATCTTCAATAAGCTTCGGTAAGTGTCCCATTATTCGTTTTCCCATAAAAATAATGTTTTGCTTCAAATTATCAAAGTCTTTTATTATTATTTTATAGTGAATTGTTTTTAGATCTTTATTTTTAAAAAATTAATCATCAAAAAAACGCCCCGGTATCCCGAGGCGTTTTAGAATTATTCAAAATTAAATTTAGTAATGACCTTTCTCTACGAAATGTGTCGCTACTTTTTCGGTAAGTGCAATTACGTTTGGTTGGTTTGCGTATTTGGTGAACCTTCTTAGTCCGGAAAGCATCATTCTTTGTTCATCGCCTTCTGCGAAAGAAATGATTCCCTCTTTAGCCGCTACGATGATTTTTTCTACTGCTTTGTAAAGGTTCAGTTGCGCCATTGCCGCTTCCACAGAATCTGCTGCAAAATGTTTTTCTGCTCTTAAAACTGCAGATTCCGCCATATAAATTTGGTTCAAGATTTCGGAAGCATTTAATAATAAATGTTGTTGCTTCTCGATTTCCATCATGTATTTCTGTAGTGCAGCTCCGGAAACCATTAAGAAAACTTTTTTCAAATTGGCAATTACTGCCTTTTCTTCGCTCATGAATTCAGAATAATCTGGCACATCGAAAGAAGGGATTCCCATCAATTCTTTTCCAACTGCCATCGCAGGTTTCAAAAGATCGATTTCGCCTTTCATTGTTTTTTTGATGAGCATACCCACTGCTAATAGTCGGTTGATTTCGTTGGTTCCTTCGTAGATTCTTGCAATTCTAGAATCTCTCCACGCTGCTTCCATAGGCGCATCTTCTGAGAAGCCCATTCCACCGTAGATTTGGATTCCCTCGTCTGCGGTATTTTGGGTTAAATCGGATACGAAAACTTTTAGGATAGAACATTCTACTGCGAATTCTTCCACACCTTTCAATTCCGCTTCTTGATGATTCATTCCGCCAGCAATTAATTCATCAATTTTATCTTGAATATCTTTTGCCGCTCTATACGATCCAGCTTCGGAAACAAAAATTCCGGTCGCCATTTCAGCAAGTTTCTTTCTGATTGCTCCGAAAGTAGAAATTGCAACGCCAAATTGTTTTCTTTCGTTGGCATATTGGGTAGCATAAGCTAAAATTCTTCTTTGTCCATCGAGGTTTGCGGCAGCTAATTTAATTCTACCAACGTTCAATGCATTCAAAGCGATTTTGAAACCGTTGTTTCTTTCACCCAAAAGATTTTCTACAGGAACTTTCATATCGTTGAAGAAAACTTGTCGGGTAGAAGAGGAGCGGATTCCCAATTTGTGTTCTTCTTCGCCTAAAGTTAAGCTTGCAGGATCTTCCAATTCGCTTCTGTTTACCACAAAACCGGTAATGTTTTTGTCGTCATCAATTTTCGCAAAGAATGTGAAAGTATCGGCAAAACCGGCATTGGAAATCCACATTTTCTGTCCATTGATAATGTAATGTTTCCCATCTTCGGAAAGTCTTGCTTTTGTTTTTCCGGAGTTTGCATCGGAACCTGCATCCGGTTCAGTAAGGCAATAAGCGCCAAATTTGGTTCCGGCAGCTAAATCTGGAAGGTATTTTTTCTTTTGTTCTTCGGTACCGTAAAGTAAAATCGGCAAAGTTCCGATTCCGGTATGTGCGCCATAAGCTGTTGCTACCGAACCATTGGCTCCGGAAGCCATGTCGCAAGCAAGCATGGTGGTGATGAATCCCATTCCCAAACCGCCATATTCCTCTGGAACTGCAACGCCGAGAACGCCCATTTCTCCCAATTTACGCATCACTTCTTCGGTTAATGCATAATCTTTGTGTTCGAAACGGTCGTGGTTCGCAACCACTTCTTTGTCGATAAATTCTTTGATGGATTCGCGAAGCATTTTTTGCTCCTCGCTAATTTCTTCTAAAGTGAAGATTTCTTTTGCAGGAATATCTTTGATGATGAATTCGCCGCCTTTAAGTGTATTGGCCATTATTTTTAGATTTTAAATTTTTATGATAAAAGAAAAAAGAGGAGAGAAAAAAGACTTACAAAAGTGTTTTTTGGAAACCTGAAATCATTTTTTGCAAATCGACGATTTTATTATCGATGTCATTTGCAATTTCCTCTTCTATAAAATTTCTATTTTTTGATATAATTAATTGAGTTTGAAGTTCAAATAAAGAACCCATACTTATTTCGATAAATTTGGAGAAATCTTTATTTGATGATCTACTGGAACCTTCTGCAATGTTAGATGCAATGAAAACCGCACATCTTCTAATTTGAGATTTCAAACCAAAAACTTCAGCTTTAGGAAACATTTCCGTCACCGAGTAGATGTCATTAGCCAAACTAATGGATAACTTCCAAATATTCAGATTTTTAAAGTTATGTTTCATGAAGTCTTTATTCTTTTTTTCTTTGCTCTTTCTTCTATAACAACTCAAATATAGAAGCAGCTCCTTGTCCTGTTCCTACGCACATTGTCACCATTCCATATTTGTTGCCACGTTTTCTCATTTCATCAAGAAGCTGGACGGTTAACTTGGTTCCGGTGCAACCGAGTGGATGTCCCAGTGCGATTGCGCCGCCATTTACATTTAAGATATCAGGATTTAATCCTAATTCTTTTTTAATGGCAACAGATTGAGAGGCAAAAGCTTCGTTAAGTTCGATCAAGTCGATGTCTTTTAATTCTAAACCAGCTTGTTTAAGTGCTTTAGGAATAGCATAAACCGGTCCCATTCCCATGATTCTTGGTTCCAAACCAGCAGCTGCATAAGAAACCAATCTTGCTTCAGGTTCCAAACCTAATTCTTTCACCATTTCTTCGCTCATTACGATTACGAAAGCGGCTCCATCACTCATTTGTGAGGAATTTCCAGCGGTAACGCTACCTCCGTTTGCAAAAACAGGACGAAGTTTTGATAAACCTTCCAAAGAAGTGTCTGCTCTTGGACCTTCATCGACTGAGAAATCGAATTTTTTGGTTTGGATTTTTTGATTCTCATCAAGGAAATTATACTCAACGGGAATGGATACAATTTGGTTTTTGAAAGCACCGGTTTCATTAGCTTTCAATGCTTTCAAATGAGATTCAAAAGCAAATTGATCTTGCTCTTCTCTGGAAATATTGTATTGTTTTGCCACTTCTTCCGCGGTATAACCCATACCCCAATAATAATCGGGATTGGTTTTTGCGATTTCGGTTTCCGGAACCGGTTTGTAGCCACCCATAGGGATGTATGACATGGATTCTGTACCTCCTGCAATTATGCAGTCAGCCATTCCAGTTTGGATTTTTGCAGATGCAATTGCAATTGCTTCCGACCCGGATGCACAATATCTGTTCACAGTAACACCAGGAACTTTGTCTGTATTTAAACCCATCAATGAAATTAAACGAGCAACATTTAGACCTTGTTCCGCTTCTGGCATTGCATTCCCCACGATTAAATCATCGATTCTGTCTTTATCCAGTTGTGGAACTGCAGCCATAAGTTTTTCAATCACGGTTGCCGCCATCACATCTGGACGGGTAAAACGCAGAGATCCTTTCGGGGCTTTTCCCACGGCAGTTCTGAATCCTTTTATTATATATGCTTGTTTCATAATTTTTATTTTAGAAATTAGAAGTTAGAGGTTAGAAGTTAGAATACAACTAACCGTTTTTTAATTTTATTTTATAAGAATAAATCATCTTTTGTATTTCAGAAAGTTCAATTAATAGGGCAGAAATTTCTTTTTCTGTTTTAAAATTTAGTTCAAATAATAGGATTAATTGAGTTTCTAATTCATAAGCAGAACCCGAAGCACTTCCTAAAAATTGAAAAAATTCATTCACATTATTTCTTCCTGCTCCTTCAGCAATATTAGATGGAATAGAGAGTGCACATCTCCGAATTTGGCTTGTTAAACCAAATTTTTCTTCGGAAGGTAAATCTTGAGTAATAAGATAAATTTCTTTAGCTAATCCCATAGATCTCTTCCAAATTTGTAAATCTTGTAAACGATGTGCTTTCATCTAAATTCTAAAATCTAATATCTAACTTCTAGTTGCGAAGTGGTTTTCCGTTTTGTAGCATGTACTGAATTCTTTCTAATGTTTTTCTTTCGCCACACAATTGAAGGAAAGTTTCTCTTTCGAGATGCAAAAGATATTGTTCGCTAACTACGGTCGGTTCTGAAAGATTTCCACCTACTAAAACGTTTGCAAGTTTATCAGCGATTAATTTGTCATGTTCCGATATGAAATTCCCCGTTAACATTTGATCGGTTCCTACATAAAACATTCCAAGAGCATCTTTACCCAAAACTTTTACTTTTTGCTGAATTGGTTGCGTGTAACCTTGCTCTGCCATTAGCTTTGCAACTTTTTTCGCTTCAAGAATCTGGGTGTTTTTATTTACGACAACAATGTCTTTATGATTTACCAAAATTCCCATATCATAAGCTTCGTAAGCGGAAGTTGCCACCTTACCCATCGCGATATTCATGAAAGCATCGCGAAGACGGTTGTTTTTCACGTCATCAATGTGGAATTCTTTTGAAGTTCTAATCGCAAATTCCTTGGTTCCACCACCACCAGGAATTACACCCACTCCGGTTTCTACTAAACCGATGTAAGTTTCAGCAGCAGCCACTACTTTATCAGCGTGCATGGTCATTTCGCAACCACCACCTAGAGTCATTCCGTGAGGAGCAACCACTACAGGAATAGAGGAGTAGCGAACTCTCATCATCGATTTTTGGAAATAGGCAATTGCCATATTCAAATCGTCCCAATCCTGCTCGATGGCCATCATCAAAATCATTGCTAAATTAGCTCCAACAGAGAAATTAGCGCCTTGATTTCCGATTACCAAACCATCATATTCTTTTTCTGCTAAGTCGATAGCTCTGTTTAAACCATCGAGAACTTCACCACCTAGAGAATTCATTTTTGAGCGAATCTCGAAGTTGATGATTCCGTCTCCTAAATCTTGGATTGCAGAGCCAGAATTGCTCCACAATGTTTTGTTTTTTCTAATATTATCAAGGATAATGAAGGCTTCTTGACCAGGAATTTTGCTGTAATTTCCCGAATTTTTGTCGAAGAACATACTTTGTCCCTCATCATTAACTTTATAGAAACTTGTTACCGATTTTACCCAATCAGATACTTCATATCCTGCTTCTTTAGCGAGTTCGATACCTTTTTGAACACCAACGGCATCCCAAATTTCGAAAGGCCCGTTTTCCCAACCGAAACCTGCTTTCATTGCATCATCCACTTTGTAAAGCTCGTCCGAAATTTCAGGAATTTTGTGAGAAACATAAGCGAAAAGAGCACCGAGAGATTTTCTGTACAATTCACCAGCTTTGTCTTTTCCTTCAATTAAAACTTTAAATCTATCAATTGGTTTGTCGATGTTTTTAGTTAATTCTAAGGTTGCAAAATTGGCTTTTCCGTGTAATTCGTATTGTAGCGTTTCTAAATTTAACCCTTGAATTTCAGATTTTCCATCAGCAGATTTTACTTTTTTGTAGAAACCACCGTCGGTTTTAGAACCTAGCCATTTGTTTTCCACCATAAAATTGATGTAATCTGGCAATACAAAAGTTCCTTTAAATTGCTCATCTTCTACACCAGAACCTTGAACTCCATTTGCGACGTGAACCAAGGTATCCAAACCTACTACATCGGCAGTTCTGAAAGTTGCAGATTTCGGTCTACCAATTACGGGACCTGTTAATTTATCAACTTCAGTTACATTAAGACCGATAGATTTTACATTGTGGAGTAAATTCATCATCGAGAAAACTCCAATTCTGTTTGCGATAAACGCCGGAGTATCTTTTGCTAAAACCGTAGTTTTTCCTAAGAATTTGGCGCCATATTCCATGTAGAATTTCACGATTTCAGCATCGGTATCTCTGGTAGGAATAATTTCTAAAAGCGGTAAATATCTTACGGGGTTAAAGAAGTGTGTTCCTGCAAAATAATGTTTAAAATCATCACTTCTTCCTTCTACCAACAGATTAATTGGAATACCAGAAGTATTGGAAGAAACCAAGGTTCCGGGTTTACGGAATTGTTCGATTTTTTCGTAAACCGACTTTTTTATGTCCAATCTCTCTACGACCACCTCGATGATCCAATCTGTATTTTTGATTTTCTGCAAATCGTCATCAAAATTTCCTACAGAAATTCTATCTGCAAATTCTTTTTTGTAAAGTAGAGCAGGGCTTGATTTTACCAATTTGGCGACACTTTCGGTAGCGATTCTGTTTCTCACTACCTTGTCTTCTTTGGTAAGTCCCTTCTTTTGTTCAGCTTCCGTTAATTCAAAAGGAACGATATCAAGAAGAAGAACTTCAACGCCGATGTTGGCAAAATGCGCTGCAATTCCGCTTCCCATAATTCCTGAACCAAGAACGGTAACGTGTTTTATTCGTCTTTTCATATTGATTATTTTTTATTATTCAGTTCGTTAGCTATTTTTAAAATGTCGTACATCACTTCTTTGAAAATTTCCATTTTGTCAGAAGAAATTTTTTCGACTACTTTTTTGTTAAAGTTTACCACAACTTCCTTTGATAAATTTCTGCTGGTCAATCCTTTGTCGGTTAGTTTTATGATGACTTCGCGTTTATCATTGGTGGTTTTTTCTTTGTAGATATAACCATTGTCTTCCAGTAATTTAATAATTCTTGTTAAAGACGTTGGTTCAATTGCCATTTTCGGTCCCAAATTCGTGCTTCTTGTTCCTTCTTTTGGGTCGATTTTCAAAAGTGTAAGTGCTTGAACTGCAGTAGCATCATAGTCTTGCGCAAACTCAGAATACATCTTCGAAACTGCGAGCCAAGTCGACTTCAAAATGAGATCTACATTTTCAACTTTATCGTTATTTTTAGAGTTCATAATTTTCTTACGATGTGATTTATACAAATATATAAAAGAAATACTATGCATGCATAGTATTTTTCAGATTTTCCGTAAGTATTTGATTATTAATAAATTAAAATATATGATTTGCATAATACTATGCATGCATAGTAAATGTATAACAGATTAAAAATGTAGAATTAATGATGCTTTGCGAGGAATTCTGCAATCATTTTAAAAGAAATGAATTTTCTTTGAATTTTATCATCCGAAAGCACCCAAAACTGATCCTTATACTCAAATTTCAATGAATTGAGGTCTTCTGTAAAGTTTTTTTGAAGAAACGAATATAACATTTCTTTTTCCAACGGGGGTGCGAAAATCTGTGGAGCAACAAAATTTTCGTTGAAACGAAAAACTTCCGGATTAAGGAATTCATTGTGCTTCAATAGAATTTCTTCCGCAATTCCCGCGTCTAATTTCCCATCATCTACCAACCAAATATGGTCCGAAAATTCCTTTGCCAATCGCCAGTCGTGGGAAGAAAAAAGAATTAGTTTGTTGTGATCTTTAGCTAAGTTTCTCAGTAATTTTAAAATAATGATTTTATTTTTTTCATCGAGATGTGTGGTAGGCTCATCAAGAATAATCATCGGAGAATTTTGTGCTAAAGCTCTTCCTATAAATGCTTTTTGAAGGTTTCCATCTGAAAGTTTCTGCAAAGGAAAATCTTTGTATTGACTTAAATCTAAACTTTCGATAATATTTTCAACTTCTTGTACGTCAGATTTATTAAGATTGAAATAATAAGGGTAATGTATATATTTTCCGAGCGCAACCAAATCGGTCAAAGTGAAATTCGCCGGAACCTGAGATTTTGAGAAAACCACGGCAATTTGTTCGGCAATTTCTTTCTGGGAAAGTCTTTTTAAAGGTTGATTTTGCAGGACAATTTCTCCGTTCAAAGTCGGAATCTGATTGAGAATTGATTTAATTAAAGTAGTTTTTCCAACGCCGTTATTACCGATCAGTAAACAAATTTCGCCCAAATCCAACGATGTATCGACGCCTTTTATTAAAGGAGTTTTGTAACCGATTGTTGTATTTTTTAATTGTAAAAACATTTTATTTACTAAAAAGCGAAATTTATTTTTTCTTCATAATCATCATCAAAATCACCGGAATTCCGAAAAGGGAGGTGATAACATTCAAAGGAAATTGCGTAAGTTCTGAAATAATACAGAAAAATTCCATGATGAAAATTCCTAAAATCATATTCAAAATCCATTGCTGCCAAAGTTTTGCCGGATTATAGATCATTCTGCAAAAATGCGGAACAACAATTCCAATAAATAAAATTGGTCCTAAAAACGCAGTAACAGACGCTGAAAAAAGCGAAGAAGCAATAATCACCAAATATTTCAATTGATTCAAATTTACGCCTAAACTTTGGGCATAAGCGGTTCCCAGAGCATTTCCAATCAATGGTTTTATGGATTTGAAACTCAGGTAAATTCCGAAAACTACAATCAACGATAATATTAAAATTTGATTGGTTGAAACCTGGTTATTCGCACCAAAACTCCATAAAATATAATTTTTAAGACTTTGATTTTCCGCATAAAACTGCAGGATAGAAACGATGGCTCCTGCCAGTGCAGAAACTAAAAATCCGAAAATAATCAAAAAAGATTTATCCTGAAATTTACTGGAAAAAGCCAATAAAACAAGCATTAACAAAAAACTTCCCGCAATTGCAGAAATGCTTAGAAAACTGTTTTGCAAAAATTCAGGAAGTACTAAATTTTGCGAGAAAAAAATATAAAAAGCAACACTTAAACTCGCCACGGAAGAAATTCCCAAAACGGAAGGTCCTGCCAAAGGATTTTGAAAATATTCCTGCAGCAAAAAACCAGAAGTTGGAATCGCAATTCCAGCCAAAAGCATTGCCAGAACCCGATTAATACGTAGTTGCGCAATTTGTGAATTTTCTGAATTCGAAATAAAAAAGTCGGAAAAATTGAGTTTTATAAAGCCAATGTTCAAGTTGATGATTACCGAAATAAAAATTCCGATCATAATCAGCAAACAAATCAACCTGAAACTGGTTTTCAATGGAACTTTCATTTATTTGGAAACCACGAAAGACGAAATTTTTTCATCCAGCATTTGTTTGCTCATCATTCCCACCGTTTCATCAGATTTGTCGCCTTTTCGGAGCAAAGTAAACGGAATAGAACCTCCGTCCCATTGTTTAAAATTAGCGTGGAAATATTCAGGAATGAGTTGTTCGCCATCCACCAAAACAATATTTTCCGACAAATGATTTTCTTCTGCAAAAGCTTTCACTTTGGTGTCCCAATCTTCTTTTGCGTCCAAACTGACAAACGTGAATTTCACAGGTTGACCTTTCAATTCCTTCATTTTGTCTCTGAAATGCGGGATTTCAACCATACAAGGTCCGCACCATGTAGCGAAAAAATTGGTTACATATAAAGTATCATTATTTTTTTTAGCAAGCATCTTTGAGGTTTCATCCGGTGTTAATTCAATTTTTTTGAATGGAATTAGCGTTTCTGAAACTTCATTCGACTCCGGATTTTTTACCGAATCAGTGATGGAATTATCCGTAAGTTCGTCGGTTTTTGTTTCTTTTTTGCAACTCGAAACCATTGCCAAAATCAGTATACTTAAAATTAATTTATTCATTTTATTTTTATATTTTTGAATCATAATTGATATGGAAAAACTTTCACCTAAGGTGCGACAAGCCGAATTTCACAGGCTAAAAATAACGAAAAAGCGTCAGCTGACCAAAAACACTTTCTCTTTGGAATTTGAAATTCCGGAAGATTTGAAATCGAATTACCGCTTCGAAGCCGGGCAATATGTTACCGTAAAATATCTGGCAAAAGGAAAGGTTTTTCAGAATGACTTTTCGATGACTTCTGCGCCTTACGAGGAAAAAATTTCATTAGGTATAAAAATAAATAGCGAAGAAAGTTCTACGAAAGAACTTTCTGAAAATTATGAAATCGGTGACGAATTAGAAGTTTCTGAACCAAAAGGCCGGTTTACGTTGATATCGAAACCGCATGAATTCCGCACCATCATTGGATTCGCTGGTGGAATTGGTATTACACCTTTAATTAGCCATTTTAAACAATTACTGCATACGGAACCCAGAACACGGCTGTTTTTGTTCTATGGGAACAGAAAATCGGAAGAAATCGCCTTTAAAAATGAACTCGATGATTTGGCAAAAAAATATGGCAGCCGATTGCAAATTTTCTATTTCTTTTCGCAGGAAAAATCTTCAGATAATTTGTTTTATGGAAGATTAGATGAAAAAAAACTCAAGCTGATCATTAACCAAATTTTGCATTTAGACGATACCGACGAGGAAAGTACCATTTGGGATGCAGTAGACGAAGTGCTGATCTGCGGAAAAGGAGAGATGATTAAATCGTTGGCGAACGCGTGCTACAACAACGGAATTCCAAAGAAAAATATTCATTTTGAATTGTTTGAAGAGTCTAATGATGATATTTATCCTGTAGAAAAAGAATTTCCTTTGGTAGAAGGAATTTCGGTGGATTTTAAACTTTTCGGGAAAAATTATTCAACAAAGCTGGAAAATAATAAAACCAAACTTTTGCAACAATTATTAATTCAACGTTTTCCGTTGCCATATTCTTGTAAATCAGGAATTTGTGGGAGTTGCGAATGTATTTTGGAAGAAGGTGAGGTAGAACTTTTAGAAAATGAATATTTGACGGAAAAAGAAGAAAAGTCGGGAAAGATTTTGGCGTGCATGTCTTTTGTTTTAAGCAAGAAAATAAAGGTTAATTTTGATCTAACATAAAAGCGAGCAACTTTTGCAAAGAATTTTAGAAATATTAAAATCTTTTTTTATCCTTGTTGAAATCACCGTTTTGCTGATGATTTTAGCGAACGTTTGGGTTGTGGCATTAACTAACGGACGTACTTTTACTAAAATTTCGAAAGTTCCTCCAAGAGAAACTGCGCTGGTTTTAGGAACGTCACCGAGAATGAAATCCGGAGTTTCGAATCCTTATTTTACGAAAAGAATGGATGCTACCGCACTGCTTTACCATCATGGAAAAATAAAAAAAATCATCGTGAGTGGCGAAAAAAGCCCAGGCTACGACGAACCTTTCGCAATGAAAAACTATCTAGTTTATCAGGAAGGTGTTCCGGAAAATATTATTATCGAAGATCCCAAAGGTTTCAAAACCCAAGCGAGCATTAGTAATTGCAAAAATATTTACAAAAAAAACGACATCATTATTGTTTCCCAAGGCTTCCATAATTTGCGAGCACTTTTTTATGCAAGAAACAATAATATGAATGCGCTAGGATTCGATGCGCAAGACGTCTTCAGCAATCAAAGTTTTTACAGAAACCAATCCCGCGAATTTTTGGCTCGCGTAAGCGCGGTGGTTTATTATCTCGTTGGAATTGAGAAAAAAGCAGCCTAAATTTCAAGTTTCTAGGTAAATTCCTGCCACAAAACTCAGATTCATTCGTGCAAAATTCTATCTTTGCATAAACTATCATATATGCTCGTTATCGGAATTGCAGGCGGCACAGGCTCTGGAAAAACTACTGTGGTAAACAAAATTCTTCAGCAACTGAACACTGAAGGAGTTAATGTACTTTCACAAGATAATTATTACCACGATAATCAGCAGTTAACTCTTGCTGAAAGGGAAGTTCTCAACTATGACCACCCCAAATCCATCGATTTTGATCTCTTGCTAAAACATGTAAAAGCGCTGAAACATGGAGAAGTCATCGAACAGCCAATTTATTCATTTGTTACCCATTCCCGAACCGGCGATCATGTTTTGGTAGAACCTAAAAATGTACTGATTGTGGAAGGGATTTTGGTGCTAACCAATTCTGAATTATTGAAAGAATATGATTTAAAAGTTTTTGTTCATGCGGATTCAGATGAAAGATTAATTCGAAGAATCCGACGAGATACGCAGGAAAGAGGTCGAGATTTACAGGAAGTTTTGCACCGTTACCAAACCACTTTGAAACCCATGCACCAGGAATTTATTGAACCGTCGAAAAATGAAGCAGATTTGATCGTTCCCAACATGAAACAAAACACGGTGGCGATTGATTTTCTGTCAACTGTGATCAATAATACCTTGAAAAAATCACATTAATTTCTGTATATTTATTTTTTAGATTTTAAAGGAAATGAAAGAGCTGATTAAAGAAATTAAACAAAAATCTCCGGCGTTCAAATTTATTCAGAAATATGTCCTGAATAAGTATTTCGTGACGGTTTTTTTATTTTTAGTTTGGATGATATTCTTCGACAATACTTCTTTTTTAGTCGTTAACGAACTCAACGGAGAAATCAATAAATACGAAAAACAGCTCGAATATTATAAGACTGAATACCAGAAAAATGACGCGTTTTTCAAAAAACTCATGAATAATAAATCTGAAAAAGAAAAATTTGCAAGAGAAAATTATTTCATGAAAAAACCGAACGAAGAAATCTTCATTCTTGTAGTTGACAGCGCCAATTTGAAAAAAAATCCTTAAGATATGTTCGCAAAAACCTCCATTCAAGATTGGGAAAATTTAGTTAAAAAACAACTGAAAACCGAAGATATCTATGAAATTCTTTCTAAAGATAATCTGGAAGGAGTTGCTGTAAAACCTTACTACGATTCGGTTTCCAAGCCAATGCGAAACCTTTCGAAAGTGGAAGAGTCAACGCACTTGGTTGCTCGATATCAAGATCGTTTGGAAGAGAATGTTTTTGCTTTTCTTTTAAATCATAATGTGGATAATCTTCAAGAAAAAGCTATTTTCATTAATAATATTGATCTTGCGGAACACATTTTGGTTGATGAAACCAATCGCTATTTCAGTTTGATAGATCTTTTTTCGGAGGACCAAAACGGCGCGATCAACGAGCAATTGGGAAAAGAACTTTTAGCTAAAAGTTTCGACCGAAATATCGCAATTGATGTTTCGCTTCATCAAAATTCCGGAGCTACGATTGTACAGCAATTGGCAATTGCACTGGGGAAAGCTAAAGATTTAGCAGAAATTTTCGGTGCTGAAATTCTTAAAAATATCGTACTTAGATTTGCAGTTGGCTCCAATTATTTCTTTGAAATTGCAAAATTAAGAGCATTTAAATTGCTTTTCAATCAATTGTCCAAGGAGTTTAACTCAAATGAAATTCCATTCATCTTCGCGGAAACTTCGTTGAGGAATAAATCCAAAAGAGATGCTGAAAATAATATTATTCGAGCTACATTGGAACTTTCATCCGCAATGATTGGTGGTGCTGATGCCGTCTTTACCAACGATTTCAGGGTGGAAAATGGAGACGAACTTTCGGAAGAAATTTCATTTAAGCAACAAATTGTTTTGGCTTACGAAAGCATTATCAATGTCTTTGATGACGCTGGAAACGGAAGTTATTATATAGAAAATATTACGCAACAATTCGCCGAAAAATCATGGAAATTATTCCTTGAAATGGAAGAAAATGGTGGTTATTCCGAATTGTTGAAAACCGGTTGGCTTCAGCAAAAAATTTATGAAAATGCATTGAATGAACAGCAATGGGTAGAAGAGGGAAAAATAAAATTAATCGGCGTAAATTTCTATCCTAAATTGGAGAAAACAAAGTCCATGGAAGAGCTTTATAATTCAGCGAAAATTGTACCTGTCCGATTAAGTGAAATGTACGAATAATTGATCTTTGGAAAATCTTTTAAAACCAGAAATACAAAAATTCATCAATGCAAATCTAACCACCGATTTGCATTCTTTGTTATTGAAAAAATCGCCTTTTGCAGAGGTGTCAATGCTGGAAATCATCCAACAGATCAAAGGAAAAAAAGTTGCTCAACGAAAATTTCGCTTTCTGTTGAAGGAAGGAATTGTATTTCCTCCGAATCTCAATTTGGAGCAAGCGTCATCGCAATCTACCGCTGAATTTAAATCTAAAGATTTGCACGGAAAAAACTTCCTCGATCTTACTTGCGGTTTCGGGATTGACGCTTATTTTCTGTCTAAAAATTTTGAAAAAGTTACCCTTGTCGAGCAGAATTCGGAACTTATTAAAATTGTAAAACATAATTGGACTGTTTTAGGCAGAACAGCAAATTTTATTAATGAAAAATTAGAAAAATTTTTAACTGAAAACACCAAGAAATTCGATTTAATTTACCTTGATCCGGCAAGACGAGACCAACAAAAAAACAAGAAATTTCTCCTTGAAGATTTATCGCCTAACCTTTTGGAAATTCAAAAAAAATTGAGTGAAATTTCAGATGCAACCATCGTGAAACTTTCTCCATTAATTGATATTTCTTACTTGGTTAACGTTTTAAAATCTGTATCGAAAATTCAGATTATTGCGGTGAAAAATGAAGTGAAGGAACTTTTGGTTTTCATCAGTTCTTCTTCGAATTCTGATGAAATTGAAATTTCTACTATTAATTTAGATAGTGATGAACCGGAATTTATGTATAAATTAAATGAAGAAAAAAGTGCAATTTCTGCTTTTTCCGAACCTTTGAAATTTCTTTATATTCCGAACAACGCGGTTTTGAAATCGGGAGCTTTCAATTTGGTTTCTGAAAAATTTAGCATAAAAAAACTGCATCCCAATTCTCATTTTTACACTTCGGATCAACGATTGAATTCATTTCCCGGAAGAATTTTGGAAGTTGAAAAAATTGAAGCTAAAGCCATCAAAAAAGGAGAAAAATTTAATATAATTTCTAAAAATCATCCGCTTTCACCGGAAGAAATCAAGAAAAAGTATAAGATTTCGGATGGTGGAAATTCCTATTTGATTTTCACGCAAAGCCAAAAAGGAAAAATTATTTTGAAATCTGTCTAGAAAAGATTTAATTTTTTTGTGACAAATGGTAATATTTCTTACTTTTGAGCAATCAAAAAAATATATGAAATCGCCAACGATCAGTGCGAAAAGTGGTGAAAATTCAGCAATTTCATATAACCTTTAAAACCAATAGAGATTACTTATGAAAAAAATTATTTTAGGTGTAGCGCTTGCAAGTTTGGTGATCAGCTGTCAGAAGATACAAGAAGGTTCCAACAAAGGAGTACTGAAATTAGACGAAAACGCAGAGAGATACAGCGACGATGAGATTCATGGAGACGGAATGCCGGCTGCGACTCATCATACCGAAGAAGTATCAAAAGATTCTGCAGAAACAACAGAAACTCACGCAACTTCTGTAAAAACCGATTCTGCGAAAGTAGAAACTGCTACAGAAAATCATAGCAAATAAATCTTAATTTTATTATAAACAGATAAAATGTCTTGCTCCTGCGAGGCATTTTTTTTATTTTTACAAGATTCGATTTTCATAATTAATAATAAAGATAAAATGCAAGAAACATTAAATTACATTCAGGAAAACAAACAGAGATTTGTAGATGAATTGTTTGAACTACTGAAAATTGCTTCTATTTCAGCCGATCCTGCGTATAAAGATGAAGTTTTGAAATGTGCAGATACCGTTGCCGGATTTTTGAAAGCAGCCGGAGCTGATCAAGTTGAAATTTGCGAAACCGAGGGTTATCCTATCGTTTTTGGGGAGAAAATTATAGATAAAAATTTGCCAACCGTTTTGGTTTATGGACATTATGATGTGCAACCACCAGATCCTTTGGAACTTTGGAAAAAACCACCTTTCGAACCTTATATCGAGAAAACAGAGCTTCACCCTGATGGTGCAATTTTCGCAAGAGGTTCTGCAGACGATAAAGGACAGTTTTTTATGCATTTAAAAGCATTTGAAGCGATGATGAAAACCAATTCTTTGCCTTGCAATGTGAAATTTATTTTAGAAGGAGAGGAAGAAGTTGGATCAAAAAGTTTGGAAGCTTTTGTGAATGACAACAAAGAAAAACTTTCTTGCGATGTTATTTTAATCTCAGATACTCACATCTACTCGAACGAGCAACCAACGGTAACTACCGGTCTGAGAGGTTTGAGCTACGTAGAAGTAGAAGTGGAAGGTCCGAACAGAGATTTGCATTCCGGACTTTACGGCGGCGCAGTTCCAAATCCTATTCATGTACTTTCCAGAATGATTGCCAATTTGATCGATGAAGATGGTCACATCACGATTGATGGTTTTTATGACAATGTCGATATCGTTTCTGATGACGAAAGAGCAGAAATGAACAAGTTGAAAGATGATCCGGAAGGTTTCAAAAAATCCATTGGCTTAAATGATGTTGAAGGTGAAAAAGGTTACACGACACTGGAAAGAACTTCTATTCGACCAACTTTAGATTGCAACGGAATTTGGGGCGGCTACACTGGTGAAGGTGCTAAAACAGTGATTCCTTCGAAAGCTTTTGCTAAAATTTCAATGCGTTTGGTTCCTTATCAAACTCCGGAAGAGATTACCGAAAAATTCACGAAATATTTCGAGAAAATTGCGCCGAAAAATGTGAAAGTGAAAGTAAATCCTCACCACGGTGGAATGCCTTATGTTTTACCAAGCGATACGAAAGAATTTTTAGCAGCCAAAAAAGCCATGGAAACGGCTTTCGGTAAAGAAGTTTTACCATACAGAAGTGGAGGAAGTATCCCCATTACAGCAATGTTTGAGCAAGTTTTGGGAGCGAAATCTGTTTTAATGGGATTCGGGTTAGATTCCGATGCAATTCACTCACCGAATGAACATTACGGATTATTTAATTTCTATAAAGGAATCGAAAGTATTCCGCTTTTCTTTGAAAATTACGCTAAATCATAGCACATAAAATTGTAAAAAAAATGAAGGATAAAGTAGCATACATCACAGGTGGAACCAAAGGAATTGGTTTTGGAATAGCACAAGTTTTACTGCAGAATGGGATTAAAGTAGCAATTTCCGGTAGAAAGCGAGAAGATGCGGAAGCTGCCGCAAACCATTTATCAAAAGATCAATCGATGGTTCTGGGATTGGCGTCTGATGTTAAAAATTTTGAAGATGAAAAAAATGCCGTTTCGGAGATTATTAAGAAATTCGGAAGATTAGATTATGTAATTGCAAATGCTGGATTAGGGATTTTCAAACCAGTTGATCAACTCGATATTGCAGATTGGAACAATATGATCGATACCAATCTTACCGGAGTATTTCATTCTTTAAAAGCATCTTTAGATGAATTAAAGAAAACAGAAGGATATTTCATCAGTATTGCAAGTTTGGCCGGAACCAATTTCTTCGAAAACGGAACAGGTTACAATGCTTCGAAATTTGGAGTGGTAGGTTTTACCCAAGCGGCGATGATTGATTTACGGAAGTACAACATTAAAGTCTCCACCATTTTACCGGGTTCGGTTTCTTCTCATTTTAATGATAATGAACCTTCGGAAAAAGACGCTTGGAAAATTCAACCCGAAGATATCGGCGAGTTAATCATCGATCTTTTCAAAATGAATCCACGTACTTTACCAAGTAAAATCGAGATTAGGCCTTCCAAACCAAACAGTTAAATTATGTATGAAATATTAATTTTCAAAAAATACTATGCATGCATAATATATTATTATTTACCTTAGCAAAACTGAAAAAACAAATTACAGCTCCCTAATCAATATATTATTGAGGTGTATTTTTTTAAATTTTTAAATTATTTAACACATGAAAATATTAGTTTGTATCAGTAGTGTTCCGGATACTACTTCTAAAATTAATTTCACAGCAGATAAATCTGCTTTCGACAAAAACGGAATTCAGTGGGTGATTAATCCGCTGGATGAATTTGCATTAACTAAAGCTATTAAGTTACAAGAAACTCAAGGTGCAACGGTAACGGTAATCAACGTTGGTGATGCAGGTACAGAGGCTGTGATCAGAAAAGCCTTGGCAATCGGTGCTAATGATGCAGTTCGCGTCAATACCGATCCTAAAGACAGTTTTTCTGTTGCTAAAGAAATCGCAAATTTTGCTCAAAACGGTGGTTACGATTTAGTGCTTTGTGGAAAAGAATCTATCGATTACAACGGAGGTGCGGTTCCTGGAATGGTTGCTCAATTGCTTAATCATCCTTTTGTAAATGCTTGTGTGGGACTTGATGTAAACGGTTCCGAGGCTACGGCAGTTCGAGAAATCGAAGGTGGAAAAGAAACGATTTCGGTGAAACTTCCTGCGGTAATTGCTGGTCAAAAAGGTATGGTTGATGAAAAAGATTTAATTATTCCAAATATGCGAGGAATTATGTCTGCCAGAACAAAACCATTATCGGTGCAGGAGCCTAGCTCTACAGAAGTTCGCGTAGAAGGCGTTTCCTACGATTCTGTACCGGCCAGAGCTGCAGTAAAAATGGTCGCAGCAGATCAGCTTGATGAGTTGGTAAGATTACTTCATGAGGAAGCAAAAGTAATTTAATTTAAAAATTCAACAATTAAAATTTCAAAAAAATGGCAGTATTCGTATACGCAGAAAATATAAACGGAATTTATAAGAAAGCGGCTTTCGAAGCGGTTTCTTACGCTAAGGCAATTGCAGATCAATTGGGCGAAACCGTAAGTGCGATTACCATCAATCCTACAGATTCATCAGATCTTTTGTATAAATATGGTGCAAATAAAGTGATCAATGTGAAAGACGAAGGATTGAAAAACTTCAGCGCAAAAGCTTACGCACAAGCAGTAAAAGAAGTTGCTGACGGTAATATCATCGTATTTCCTCACACCACTGATGCGTCTTCTGTGGCTCCAATGTTGGCGGTGATGAAAGATTTTTCATTAATTACCAATGTTTTGGAGGCACCGGAAAGCATTTCCCCGTTCCAAGTGAAAAGAAGAGCTTTTTCCGGTAAAGGTTTTATGCACGCCAAAGCTGATGCACAGGGTGTTATCGTTACCGTTTCTCAAAACGCTTTCGGAGTTAAAGAAAATCCAGTTGCAGGAACCGAAGAAGTAAAAGATCTTTCCATTGCAAACGAGGATACCAAAGTGATTTCGCATGAACAAAGTTCTGGAAAATTAGACTTAAAAGAAGCAGAAATTGTAGTTTCCGCAGGTCGTGGAATGAAGGCTCCAGAAAACTGGGGAATGGTTGAAGATTTGGCAAACCTATTGGGAGCAGCAACTGCTTGTTCTAAACCGGTTTCCGATATCGGTTGGAGACCTCACTCCGAGCACGTTGGACAAACCGGAAAAGCAATTTCTCCGAATTTGTATATCGCAATCGGGATTTCCGGCGCCATTCAGCATTTAGCGGGAGTGAACTCTTCTAAAACCATCGTGGTAATCAACAGTGATCCTGAAGCACCTTTCTTCAAATCAGCAGATTATGGAGTTGTAGGCGATGCATTCCAGATTATCCCGGAATTAACTCAGAAGATCAAAGCTTTGAAAGGATAATTTTTTTCCTTAAAAAATACACGAAACGTCGGAATTTTCCGGCGTTTTTTTGTTTGCAAAAATAATATTCTTTAAATTGTTAAATATTTCATGATAAAATTCTGTTTCATAACGAAAAACAGTAATTTTACTTAAATATCCTGCTAAAATACCAAAATGGATGTGTTTGTATGGAATATGGCGATTTCTTTTCAGGTGCTTTTTCTAATTATAAGTGGAGTAATTTTCATTTTCATTCGAGATAAAAGCTTTAAGTATTATGCGCTTTATATTGTCTTTATATTAACTTATCTGTTAAGCAGAGATGATTATTTTTACTACGCTTTCGAGAATTTTATCGCTCGATTTCTCACTCAAAATAACGCGGAAATTTTCACTTACATCGCATGTCTTTTTCTGCAAATTGTTTTTTATAATTACTACTGTAGATTTGCGCTACACTTTCTGGACCTCGATAAACATATCAGAAAATATTTCAACAGAATCATGAGAATCGTGAGGAATCTCGGTGGTTTTTTTTCGGTTGGGCAATTATTGCTTACTATTTCAAAACTCCGGATTTATACTTGAAATTGTTCACATTTATATATACCTATCATGCTCAGCATTTTCGTAATCACTTTTTACCATGCTATTCAACATTCCGCAAAACATAAAAATTTCTTTTTGGTTGGCGTATGTGCTTTTGTTTTTTTTGCTTTGGTATCGTTCACCGGTAGTCAGATTTCTTCCTTGCGGATGGAAAATCCGATCATATATTTCTTTATTGGAATCATCATTGAAACACTTTTTTTTAGTTTAGGTTTGGCTTACAAAGTGAAATTGATTAATGATGATAAAAACCGTATTTTGATGGAAGTTACCAAACATCGACACCGACAGCAAATCAGCAAATTAAATGGAGTGTTGGAAGGTGAGGAAAAAGAAAGAAAAAGAATCGCCGAAGAGTTGCATGATGGAGTAGCAGGGGATTAAGCAGCTATAAAATATAATCTTTTAACACTGAATCCTCAAGAAATGAAACCGAAAAACTCGGCAATTATCAAAGAAATTACTGAAATTATCGACAATTCTTGCTTGCAAATTCGGGAACTTTCTCACAATCTTTCTCCTTCTTCGATTACCCAATTTGGATTGGTAAAAACCATTGAAAACCTCTGCTTAAAATCTCAAAAATTATATGGCATCCGGTTCAAATTCCTTTTCACTGGAGAAAAAATTGAAATTAATAAAGTTGTTGAAACGCATATGTATCGGATTATTCAGGAGCTCATCAATAACATTATCAGACATTCCGGTGCGAAAGAAGCTTATATAGAGATCAACTACCATCATCCTGAGCTGAAAATTTCTGTTCGAGACAACGGAATTGGTTTTCGACCACAAGAAATCAGTAAAGGAATTGGTTTGAACAACATCGATTCGCGCATTCGCTTTTTGAATGCAAATTTTGCAAAAATTAGAATTGAAAAAGGAAGCTGGTTTATCGTTGATATTTCTTTGGACAAAATAGTAGATTTGTAAATGATCTTTAATGGTTTTTTTAAGAAATAGTAAGAATTATAAATTCGGAATCTAAAAAATCAATTATATTTGTAGCCATGGATTACAAAAGACTAATCATACGTGGAATTTCATATAGCCAATCGCAATCCGGAGCGTACGCACTTCTACTAGAAGATGAAGAAACCAACGTAAAATTACCCATCGTAATAGGAAATTTCGAAGCACAGTCAATCTCTTTAGGTTTAGAGAAAGATTTAAACCCACCGCGGCCTTTAACCCACGATTTATTCGCCAAGTTTGTACTATCTACCAACTATAAAATCGAATCGGTGATTATTTATCAAATCGTCGATGGAGTATTTTTTTCGCATATCAATTTTAAAGAAAATTCTACAGGCCAAGATTTAATTTTGGATGCAAGAACTTCCGATGCAGTAGCGATGGCAGTACGTTTTGATGCTCCCATATTTACTACGAAAGAAGTATTGTCGGAAGCCGGAATCCTGTTGGAATTGGAACTTCCCGTAACACCTGAAGAAGATTTTGATGATCCTCAAACTGGTAGCTTACATCTGCTTTCTATGGAGGAATTACTGAAAGTTTTGGACGATGCTGTGAGAGATGAAGATTTCGATGCTGCCTTGGAAATACAGGAGGAAATTAAGAGAAGAAATAAAAAAATAGAATAAACCAGGAATTTTTCAAATATGAATTTAAAATTACGACTTACCATAATCAGTTTTCTGCAGTTTTTTGTTTGGGGCGCGTGGCTTACCACACTCGGAACTTATGGTTTTTCTTATAAACAATGGAGCGGTGCCGAATTTGGAGCTGTATTTTCAACATTGGGGATTGCATCTGTGTTCATGCCTGCTTTGATGGGAATTATCGCTGATAAATGGATCAATGCCGAGAAACTCTACGGAATGCTTCATATTCTTTACGGAATTACGCTCTTCCTATTAGCAAAAACCGATGATCCAACTTCCTTTTTCTGGATTTTATTGGTAGGAATGTGTTTTTACATGCCTACTTTATCACTATCTAACTCTATCTCGTACAAATTACTGAAGGATAGCCATTACGATGTCGTAAAGGTTTTCCCTCCAATTAGAGTTTGGGGAACCATCGGATTTATCGTAGCAATGTGGTGCACCAATATTTTCAGTGATGAGCAATCATTCTCCCAAACAGGTATAAAAATGGGCGAAATGTTAGCAGGAATTTTCTCGAATTCGCTTAATGCAAATCAATTTTATATTGGTGGCTTTGTGGCAATTTTCTTAGGAATTTTTGCAATGTTCTTGCCGAAATGTCCACCTCCAAAACTCATCGCTCATGATGCCACAATTTCCGAAAAGTTAGGATTGGATGCTTTCAAGCTATTTGGACAGAAAAAAATGGCGTTGTTCTTTGTATTTTCGATGTTTTTGGGAGCTGCATTACAGCTAACTAACATGTACGGTGATACATTTCTAAAAGATTTCGGCGCGGTTGAAGCTTTCAAAAATTCAGCGGTAGTGCAATATTCTACCATGATTATTTCCATTTCTCAAATTTCAGAAACACTTTTCATTTTGGCAATTCCGTTCTTCCTTCATAAATTTGGAATTAAAAAAGTGATGCTTATCAGTATGGGAGCTTGGGTTCTGCGCTTCGGTTTCTTTTCTTTGGGAGCACCGGAAGGTTTCGGGCTTATTCTTATTATTCTTTCGAATATCATTTATGGAATGGCTTTCGATTTCTTTAATATTTCAGGTTCATTATTTGTAGAAAGTACCACTGATAGCAAAATTCGTTCATCAGCACAAGGCTTATTCATGATGATGACCAATGGCTTTGGAGCGATTTTAGGCAGCTCGGTAAGTGGTTGGCTTATTTCTACCTTCTTTACAAATCCCGAGGGTGGAAAGATGTGGCATGAGATATGGCTCGTTTTCTCCATTTACTCTCTGGTAATTGCAATCGCTTTTGCAATTTTGTTCAAGCACAAGCACAATCCGGCAGTTGTCGCAGAGCTAAAACATTAACCAATCCCTTTAAAATATAATCAAAACGCACTTTTTCGAAAGTGTGTTTTTTTTTGTATTTTGCCGTACTAATAAACTTATAATTTAAAATATGAAAGAAGTATTCATCGTGTCGGCAGTAAGAACTCCAATGGGAAGTTTTTTGGGTAGTTTATCCACTGTTCCGGCACCGAAATTAGGTTCGGTAGCCATCAAAGGTGCATTGGACAAAATCAATCTTGATCCAAAAATAGTGCAAGAAGTTTATATGGGAAATGTTCTACAGGCAGGAGAAGGACAAGCTCCGGCAAGACAGGCTGCTTTGGGAGCTGGTTTGTCAAATGAAACACCATCTACTACCATCAACAAAGTATGTGCATCTGGTATGAAAGCTGTGATGATGGCTGCACAATCCATTAAAGCTGGTGACCAAGACATCATTATTGCCGGTGGAATGGAAAATATGTCTTTGGTTCCACACTATTATCATGCAAGAAATGCAACTAAATTAGGAGACGTGAAAATGCTGGACGGAATGCTTCTGGACGGACTCACTGATGTTTACAACAAAGTTCACATGGGAGTTTGCGCCGAAAAATGCGCAGCGAAGTACGAAATCTCTCGTGAAGAACAGGATAATTTCGCCATCGAATCTTACAAACGTTCTGCAAAAGCATGGAACGAAGGGAATTTTAAAGAAGAAATCGTTCCTGTAGAAATACCTCAAAGAAAAGGCGATCCAATAATTTTCGCTGAAGATGAAGAATTCAAATCTGTAAATTTCGATAGAATTTCGACATTACCAACAGTTTTCCAAAAGGAAAATGGTACGGTGACTGCTGCAAATGCCTCAACTTTAAATGATGGCGCTTCTGCTTTGGTTTTGATGTCGAAAGAAAAAATGGAAGAATTGGGCTTAAAACCCTTAGCAAAAATTATTTCATATGCAGATGCTGCTCAAGAGCCGGAGTGGTTTACTACCGCACCTTCCAAAGCTTTGCCTATCGCTCTTGAAAAAGCAGGATTACAGATTTCTGATATCGATTATTTCGAATTCAATGAAGCGTTTTCTGTGGTAGGTTTGGCAAACAATAAAATTTTAGGACTGGATGCCAATAAAGTGAATGTAAATGGTGGTGCCGTAGCATTGGGTCATCCGCTTGGAAGTTCTGGGTCCAGAATTATTGTAACTTTGATCAATATTTTGAAGCAAAATGGAGGGAAATACGGAGCCGCTGCAATTTGCAACGGTGGAGGAGGCGCAAGCGCAATCGTCATCGAGAACGTATAAACCGATTTTTCGTTAGATTTAACCATTAAGAATTATTAATGAATTTTTTCATCAGATTCTTAATGGTTTTTTTATTTTTGTTGTATTAATTATTACATCAATGCCTGAAAACGATCATTCACCGACTCCAAACATCAAGAACAATCCGAAAATCATGAAAGCATGGGCTTATTATGATTGGGCAAATTCGGTGTACTCATTGGTAATTACCTCTACTATTTTTCCTATTTATTATTCGATTCTTACCACGGCTTCCGAAAGAAGCGAGTTTGTAGAGGAAACCGAACAATGGATTAAGGTTCCTGTGCGGCACATGATCACCATTTTTGGGAAGGAATATCAGCCAGATGCGATTTACGGCTATTCCCTCACGATTTCATTTTTAATTGTAGTTTTACTTTCTCCCATTTTATCGTCGCTGGCAGATACCATTGGAAATAAAAAATCGTTTCTGCAATTTTTCTGTTATCTGGGAGCCACTTCCTGTATGGGATTGGCGATGTTCACAGGGATGCAAAATGTTTTTCTAGGGCTCTTATTCAGTAGCACTGCAAGCGTAGGATTTTGGGGCAGTTTGGTGTTTTACAATTCCTTCCTTCCAGATATTGCAACACGCGACAAGCAAGATGCACTTTCGGCAAAAGGATATGTTTATGGTTACATTGGTTCGGTAGTTTTAGTGGTAATTTGTTTAGTTTTAATACAAGTTTTCGCAAAAAATCCCGACCAAGCTAAACTTTATACCAGAATTTCCTTTCTTTTAACCGGAGCTTGGTGGTTTGGTTTTTCACAATACACGTTTAAACATTTGCCACAGTTTGGTCATGTAAAAGATCAATTGCCCAAAGATTTGGTATTGCTTAATTATAAAAATATTTTCAAAAAACACGAGGAACAAGGTGGTTTTTGGGAAGTTTTGAAAGATAATATCAATTTTTATCGGGATATTGTTATCGAAAGTTTTCATGAACTTTTCAAGGTCGGAAGAACACTTTTCGCAGACCGTAATTTGAAATTTTTCCTATCGAGCTTTTTCTTTTATAGCGTTGGGATGCAAACTATTTTCTTAATGGCCACTCTTTTCGGAAAAAGCGAGATCAACCTTGCGCAAGATAAATTGATTCTCACGCTCTTGTTGATTCAAATTGAAGCCATTATCGGTGCCATTATCTTTTCCAGATTATCGAGAATTATCGGGAACAAAAATGTGATTTCTGTCGCGATTATCCTGTGGATTGTGGCGTGTCTATCAGCTTATTATTTAAACAAGGAAAACCCCAATGTGGAATACCAATTCTACGGAATCGCGAGCATCATTGGTTTAGTAATGGGTGGTCTGCAAGCGATGTCGCGCTCTACCTATTCAAAACTTTTGCCTGAAGATTCCATGGACAATACTACTTATTTCAGCTTTTATGATGTATTAGAAAAATTAGCGATTATTCTCGGTACTTTTATATTTGCCACAATGATCGAAAAGTATAGCAACATGAGATTTGCAGCATTATCCATGTCAATATTTTTCTTTGCTGGATTGGTTTTAATTAGATTTTTGAAAGTAAAAATAGGAACCGAGAAAAATTGAGAATATTTGAAAAATTTGGCTTAAATTTTGTTAAAATTAAAATATAAATATTTGGTAAATATTTAGTAATTTTGCAACTGAAAATCAACGGTTTAAATTAAACTATGAGCAATCCTTTATTTTACGCTAAAATACTTCTCTTCGGAGAATATGGAATTATTGAAGATTCGCAAGGGCTTACCTTGCCCTACAGTTATTATAAAGGCACATTAAAATTTTCGGATTTAAAAAATGAGTTCGAAAAAAAATCAAATCTTTCCTTAAAAAAATATTCAGATTATTTAAAAAATTTAGACTTACCTGATCCTTTCAAACTTAAAGTTCAGGATTTCCATCAAGATATCCAAAATGGACTTTTCTTCGACTCTAATATTCCGCAAGGATATGGGGTTGGAAGCTCCGGAGCATTGGTCGCAGCAATTTTTGAAAAATATTCCATCAAAAAATATACACCAGAAAACATCACAAAAGATGAACTGAAAGATTTGAAAAAAGTCTTTGGTCAACTAGAAAGTTATTTTCACGGCAAAAGCTCAGGAATTGACCCTTTGATTTGCTATATGAATCTGCCAATCCTCATTGAAAATAAAGAAAATGTGGACCGAGTTTCCATCCCAGAAAGTGAAGCAGGCAAAGGTGCGATTTTTTTGATAGACTCCGGAATGACGGGCGAAACAGGACCTATGGTACAGATTTTTTTCGAAAAAATGAAAACTGAAGGTTTCCGCAAAACAATGAAGGAAGAGTTTATCCGATACAACAATGCTTGTATTGATGCTTTTTTGAAAAAAGAAATGAATCCGCTGTTCAGAAACCTTAAAAATCTTTCGGTTTGGGCCTACGAACATTTCAAACCAATGATTCCGGAAAGCATCTACAATGCTTGGAAAAAAGGTCTTGATACTAACGCTTACTACCTCAAACTATGTGGTAGTGGAGGCGGTGGTTATATTTTGGGCTTCACAAAAGATTATGCAAAAGCCGAAAAAATGCTCAAAGGTTTCCAAAAAGAGGTTATTTACAGATTCTAATCATTAAGCCGGAAAAAAATACATTATTTGATCCTGTTCCGCTTAATTAATGAAAAATCCAATCCTTTACAGAATTTCACAATTAACTGGTTTCCTTTTGGGAGCGCGGGTTTTTGTCGGATTGCTGCTCACATTTGCATTGTATGTTTCCACGTTTTTTCTATTTAATCAGGAAGAAAGTTTAAGAAATTTCGTTTTCGATTGCAAGGTACACGGAATTATTTTTTGTACTGTTTTAAGTATTTTCGCAGGCGGAATTATTAACCAATTTTATGATCGGGAAAAAGATCAATTAACGAAACCATTTCGCAGTCGCATTCAAAATTTCCTGAAGCAGAAGTACTTTCTATACGCTTATCTTACACTCAATTTACTTTCGCTAGGAATCGCTTTTTACATCTCCACGCGAGTTTTTGTTTTCTTTTTGATTTATCAATTTTTCATGTGGTTTTATAGTCATAAACTCGGTAAAATATTGATTATTAATAATTTAACATTTGTTAGCTTAACGCTCTACCCATTTTTCGGAATGATGGTTTATTACCATACTTTTTCTGTAAGCGTTTTCCTAATGGCCGTTTTCCTGTTTTTAATTCTTTTAATCATTGATATCACTAAAGATTTCCTTACCAAAAATGCAGACAAAATATTTGGTTATGCAACCATTCCAAACTATTTTGGAATTTCTATTGCAAAAAAAATTGTAGTAACTTTTTTAGTAATTTTGATCCTCGTTTCGATGATGCTAATCAACAAAACCGGCATACATACCATCCTCAATCTTTATTTTGCCATAGGTTTATTTGTTTTGATTTTTGCAATTTATTTGCTGTTAAATGCTGTAAAAAAAACTCATTTTTATTTACTGAATATTCTAAGAATTTGGGTTTTTGTAGGAATAATAGCAATGTTACTGGATGGTATTGTTAAAAGATTTTAGAAACCAGAGTTAAGGTTTATTCCGGTTTATCATTAATTGTTGTACCAAAATTTTCGGGTTGCAAAAGAATTATCGATAAATCAACGAATTAGTTTTATCTTTGCAAAAAATTTTTCAGATAATGAGCCGAGACAGAAACAGCAACGACAAACCAAAAAAACCAAGAATTTCAAAAATTTCCAATTCCGGAAGTTCCAGACCTGCTGCTTCCCGTGCACGCGCTCCAAAATCTGAAAATTCCGATGAAAAGAAACCTGCGAAATCCAGAGAGCCAAGATTAATGTCCCAGGCGGAAGCGAAATCTTATGAAAAAACTTTCGACAGACCGGTTTCCAGAAAACCTGCAGGAAAAAGGATTGGAAAATCCTCCAATAAAGACACTAAATTTGCCAAAGGTGACCAAAAAGCTCGGCCTACGAAACTTTTCAAAAATTACGAAAGACCACTTGGGGAGAACGAAAAAACAAGATCTTTTGTACAGAAACGTCGATTCGATAAATTGGCCAAAGAAACACCTAAAGAAAGCATTCGCCTAAATAAATATATCGCCAATTCCGGAATTTGTTCACGCCGAGAAGCAGATGAATTAATCACTCAAGGTTTAGTTCAGGTAAACGGAAAAGTGGTGACCGAAATGGGATATCAGGTTCAGAAAACTGATAAAGTAATTTTCGATGGACAAGGAATTACCCCGGAAAAACCGGTTTATGTACTTTTAAACAAACCAAAAGGATATATTTCAACCACGAAAGACGAAAAAGCCAGAAAAACGGTAATGGATTTAGTAGCAAATGCATCTCCGTATCGCCTTTTCCCTGTAGGAAGATTGGATCGGTCGACTACAGGAGTTATCTTGCTTACGAATGACGGTCACATGACCAAAAAGTTGACGCATCCGTCTTTCAACATGAAAAAAATCTATCATGTAACTCTAGACAGAAAACTCGACAGAGCTGATCTGAACGCAATTGCAGAAGGAATTCGTTTGGAAGAAGGTGTTGCCGAAGTAGACAGCATTTCCTACATCGAAGGAAAACCAAGAAACGAAGTAGGAATCGAAATCCACATCGGGTGGAATAGAGTAGTACGTAGAATATTCCAAAGATTGGGCTATGAAGTGGAAGCGCTCGATAGAGTAATGTTTGCAGGATTGACCAAGAAAAATATCAAACGCGGACACTGGAGAATTCTTACCGACCTCGAAGTGAACAATCTTAAAATGATGTAAAATCCAAATGATTAATTGCTAAATACAAAGCCTTTCTGTTTTTGCAGAAAGGTTTTTTTTCGTTCATTCACTATATTTCTGTAACAAATATTTTAAAATGCTACTTACTGCACAGATTACTGCATGATGCTACAACTTGAAAAAGAATTTTTAGAAAGAATAGAAAAACACAAAGGAGTGATTTTCAAGATTTCTAAGATGTATATGGATAATTTCGATGATCAGAAAGATCTTTTTCAGGAGATTACGTACCAAGTCTGGAAAGCGTATCCAACTTATGAAGGAAGAAGCGAATTTTCAACTTGGTTGTACAGAATCGCTTTGAATACGGCAATTATTTTTCTGAAATCTGAAAAACGGCGAAGTTTTATTCAGAATAAGGAGGTTAATAATTTTAAGATTAATCAGGATGAATATGATAATGAAGACGAGCTAAAACTTAAGAAAATGTACGAGGCGATTAACCAACTGAATGCCATTGACAAAGCTCTGATTTTCTATTATCTAGAGAATTATTCCGGTAAACAAATTGCTGAACAGATGGGAATTTCAGAAGTAAATGCCCGTGTAAAAATGAACCGCGCAAAAGAAAAATTAAAACAACTTATTAATAATCAACCATATGGAACTCGATAATTTAAAAGAAATCTGGGAGAAAGAAAAAATAACCGATACCCCGGAAATTAGCATAGATCAGCAAAAAGAAATTCATCTTCCGCTGGAAATATTGAGAAAAAAAATGCGAAACGAATTCTGGAGTACCATGGCTTTGTTCGTTTTTATTATTTTATTTTTCATTTTTAAGGATTTTCATTTTTTCAAATTCAAAGTGTATTGTATCACTTTGGTGGCCTCAATGATGTTGGTAACAGGATTTTATTTTTTGAAATTTTTCAAATTCTATAAAAATATTGGAGAAATCAACCTGAATGCCAAAGACAATCTGAAAGATTTGATGTTTCAGTTTAAGCTTAATGAGCAATATTACGTGTCCTTTTACGTGGCATTTGTTCCTTTTGTGGTGTGCGAAATGCTTTTAATCTTTGATTATATGCCGAATTTGAAAATGCTGGATGGTGTTCCTTTTATTCTTACGTTTATTGGTTTTTGCCTGTTTTCTTTAGTTACACTTTATTTCTGCGGAAGATGGTGGTTTAATTATTTTTACGGCAAAAGAATAAAGCAAATTCAAAAAATATACAATGATTTAAAATAGAAAACTCCCCGAAAAAATATCGGGGAGCCTTTGATGTAGTTAAAAAATATTTTATTCAAATTTAGACTGACTCAATAATTGAGTTCAAGACTGAGGAAGGTCGCATTGCCGATTCGGTTTTTGGCACATTTGGGTGGTAATAACCGCCAATATCTTGAGGTTTTCCTTGTGCTCCGATGAGTTCTTCATTAATTTTAGCTTCGTTGTCAAACATTGCTTTAGCAACAGGTTTGAAAGCTTCTGCAATCTCTTGGTTTTTGGTTTGATTAGCTAAAGCTTCTGCCCAATACATTGCTAAATAGAAGTGAGAACCACGATTATCAATCAAGCCAACTTTTCTAGCAGGTGATTTGTCTTCTGCTAAGAATTTTTCGTTTGCTACATCCAAAGCGTCCGCCAAAACTTGTGCTTTTTCATTATTTTGAGTTTGAGCTAAATGCTCCAAACTCGCTTGTAGAGCCAAAAATTCACCTAAAGAATCCCATCTCAAATAGCCTTCTTCGATGAATTGCTCGATGTGTTTCGGTGCAGAACCTCCTGCTCCAGTTTCGAAAAGTCCACCGCCATTCATTAATGGAACGATAGAAAGCATTTTCGCAGAAGTTCCTAATTCCAAAATAGGGAAAAGATCGGTTAAATAATCTCTTAAAACGTTTCCGGAAACCGAAATAGTGTCCAGACCTTTTCTGATTCTTTCCAGCGTTAAAGTCATCGCATCTTCGATATTCAGAATCTTGATGTCTAGCCCGTTGGTATCATGATTTTTCAAGTATTTTTCAACTTTTTTGATCATTTCGCGGTCATGAGCTCTTTGATTATTCAACCAGAAAATCGCTGGAGTATCAGAAAGTCTCGCTCGGTTTACCGCCAATTTTACCCAATCCTGAATAGGAGCATCTTTTACTTGGCACATTCTGAAAATATCGCCTTTTTCCACTGCTTGCTCCATGAAAACATTCCCATCCGCATCCGATACTTTAATGGTTCCTTCTGCATCAGCCTGGAAGGTTTTGTCGTGAGAACCGTATTCTTCAGCTTTCTGAGCCATTAATCCAACATTCGGCACAGAACCCATGGTACGTGGATCAAGTGATCCGTTTTTCTTCATATCATCAATTGCAGCTTGATAAAAACCTGCGTAGTTTCTATCAGGAATCATCGCGATGGTGTCTTCTTCTTGTCCTGCTTTGTTCCACATTTTCCCTCCACCTCTGATGAGTGCAGCCATAGAAGCATCTACAATCACATCTGAAGGAACATGGAAATTGGTAATCCCTTTATCGGAGTTCACCATCGCAACAGCCGGTCCGTTTTCAAACGCTTTTTCAATATCAGCTTTAATTTCGGCTTCTTTTTCATTTCCGGAAATTTTATCGAAAAGATCTTGAAGTCCGTTGTTTGGGTTGATATCTAGTTCATTGAACAAGTCAGCATATTTTGTGAATACGTCGCTGAAGTAAGTTTGAACGATCGCTCCAAAAATTATTGGATCGGAAATTTTCATCATAGTTGCCTTCAAATGTGCAGAAATCAATATGTTTTCAGATTTTGCTTCCGCAATTGCATCGGCTGCAAAACTTTTTAATGCAGCTAAATTCATCACCGATGTATCGATAATTTCACCGGCTTGCAATGGAGATAGATCTTTCAAAAGCTTTACAGAACCATCTCTTCCGAAAAATTCTATTTTAAATTGTGATTCATTTTCAACAGTGACTGATTTTTCACTTCCGTAGAAATCACCAGCCGTCATGTGAGCAACTTTAGTTTTTGAATCTGCAGTCCAAGTTCCCATTTTGTGTGGGTTTGCTTTAGCATAGTTTTTCACAGCTTTCGGAGCTCTTCTGTCAGAATTTCCTTCCCTTAAAACTGGATTTACCGCACTTCCTAAAACCTTAGCGTATTTTGCTTTAATGGCTTCTTCCTCAGCATTTTTAGGTTCTGCAGGATAGTTCGGAACAGCAAATCCCTGTTTTTGTAATTCCGCGATTGCAGCGTCTAATTGAGGAACTGATGCGGAAATATTAGGAAGTTTGATGATATTAGCATCAGGAGTTGTGGCTAGTTTACCTAATTCTGCTAACGCATCTTCTACTTTTTGATCTTCATTCAAAAATTCCGGGAAATTGGCTAAAATTCTGCCGGAAAGGGAAATGTCTTTTGGGGAAATTTCAATATCTGCTGTTTTGGTAAATGCCTTTACAATAGGTAAGAAAGAATGTGTTGCCAACATAGGCGCTTCGTCGGTCCAAGTGTAGACGATTTTGGATTTTTCTGCCATTCTGATATTTTTTATTAAAATTTTGAACTACAAATTTACGTATTTTTATAGAGCTATGAAAGACTCTGAAGCCGAACTTTATGATTAATTTAACCTTTCTTTAAAATGCATTTCAGCAGATAATTGCTACTTTTGAGAAACTAAAAAATTTAAAATTATGGAAGATATTACCTTAAAAGGAAATCCAGTTCATACGATTGGCTCTTTGCCGGAATTGGGGCTTACCGTGAAAGATTTCGCTTTGGTGAATGATAAATTAGAAGTAAAAACTCTTTCCGATTATGATGGGAAGAAGAAGATTTTTAATATTTTCCCAAGCATTGATACTGGAATTTGTGCTGCGTCCGCAAGAAAGTTTAATGAAAAGGCAGGAGCTTTAGAAAACACTGTTGTCATCAATGTCTCCAAAGATTTACCTTTTGCTTTAGGCCGTTTTTGCGCTGCTGAAGGTTTAGATCATGTGGAAACTTTATCAGATTTCAGAGGTACTTTCGGCGATGATTACGGAGTAACTTTAATTGATTCTCCGATGAAAGGATTGCTGAGCCGTGCGGTAATTGTAACGGATGAAAAAGGCAAAGTGATTTACACCGAGCAAGTTCCGGAGATTGCTCAGGAACCGGATTATGATAAAGCTTTAGCCGCTTTGAAGTAATATTTTTTTTAAAATATTATCCATCGCTGAAACAGCGTTATCAAAAGAACGATTTTTTCACAATCGTTCTTTTTTAGTATATTTAAAGAAAAATACACATGGAAAATCCTATTACCATCAAAATTACAATCTTACAACCGGTACATAAAGTTTGGGATTATTTTTATAACCCAAAACATATTGTGAAATGGAATTTTCCGACCTCCAACTGGCATTGCCCAAAAGCAGAAATTGACTTTAGGCAAGGTGGAAGATTCAATTATAGATTGGAATATAAGGACAAAAGTTTCGGTTACGATTTTGCAGGTTATATCGATGAAATCAAAATGTTGGAATCCGTAAAAAGTCATCTTGACGATGGTAGAAAAGTGGAAGTGAAGTTCAATAAAATTGACGAAAATACCACTGAAATCATCGAAATTTTCGAACCCGAATTGCAAAATTCCATCGAAATGCAAAGAGTAGGCTGGTACTCCATTCTCGATCGCTTTCATAAATATGTGGAGAATAACTAATTACAGTCCTTGAATTTCACCGATGAATGAAGTTGAAATCAACATCAAATCGTTTCCAAAAGAAGTTCAGAATTATCAGCTTACAAACAAGGGAAAGGTTATTTACGATTCGTATTAAATCAGGAAATTCCACTTGATTTGATTCTTAGGATTGTGGAATTCTGGAAAACGAATTAATAAATTTCATTCAATTAAACGCTTTACAACATTCATTAAAAAATAAAATAATGAACAACAATATTTTCCCTTGCCTCTGGTTCGATAAAATAGGCAACGAAGCGGCTCATTTTTATTCAGAAACCTTCGGTGGAAAAGTTACGGTGGACACTCCTGTGGTCATCAATTTCGAATTATTCGGACAAAAAATGATGATTCTGAATGCCGGTCCGCAGTTTGAAAAAAATGCCTCAGTTTCTTTTATGGTTTTTTGCGAAACGGAAGCCGAAGCTGAGCGATATTGGAAACAGCTTTCCGAAGGTGGAATTGTTTTAATGGAACTCGGCGAATATCCTTGGAGCAAAAAATATGGTTGGGTTCGCGATCGCTATGGCGTTACCTGGCAAATTTATTTTGGAGAAAAACAAGGTGAACAAAAAATTATTCCTACCTTAATGTTTATTCATGAAAACAACGGAAAAGCAAAGGAAGCCATGGAACTTTACACTAAGATTTTTCCCAATGCTTCGATTCGAAGTGTCTTAAAATATGGCGACGGACTAGGCAATGAAACGCATGAGATTCCGGAAAATATTCAGCTTGCGCACTTTGAAATCGATCATTATTCTTTTTTTTGTATGGATAATTCCTACGATCATCCATTTGATTTCAATGAAGCAATTTCAATCGTGGTAATGACTGAAAATCAAGTTGAAACCGATCATCTGTGGGATTCTTTGATCGCAGATGGAGGTAGAGCAAGTATGTGCGGCTGGCTGAAAGATAAATTTGGCGTAAGTTGGCAAATCGTTCCTAAAAAACTCATCGAATTGATGAACGATACCGACCCGATAAAAGGTCAAAGAGTAATGCAAGCGATGTCGACAATGCAGAAAATCATCATCAAAGACTTGGAAAATGCTTATCACAATTAATACAAATTTTAAATGAAACTACTAAAATTCACCACGCAAATTTCGGCGGCACCGGAAAAAGTTTGGATTGTACTTTTTACCCAAGATCATTATGGAAAATGGTCTTCTGCAATGAATCCGGGTACGTATTTTGAAGGAAATTGGGAACAAGGAACCATCATGAAATTCCTTGACCAAAAGAACAACGGAATGTACAATTTGGTGGAAGTCAACAAAGAAAATCAACTGCTTAGGATGAAACATCTTGGCTGGATTATGGATGGCAAACTCAGTCCGCAAGGTTGGGAAGATTCCACCGTAACCTATATACTCGAACCCAATGATACTGGAATTTTGTTGAAAGTAGAAGTGAATTCTTTGGATGAATTTGTTGATTTTTTTAACTCCAAATATCCACAAAATTTAGAGTAATTAAAAATCTTTCAGAATCAGAATAACCTAAAAAAATCTAATCATTATGGAAACATTAAATTTTGAAATTATAATCAATGCGCCTGTTCAAAAAGTCTGGGATTTGCTTTGGAACCATGATTCCTATACTCAATGGACTCAATTTTTCGGCAAAGGTTCGCGCTACGAAAGTGATTGGAAAGTAAACGGAAAAACATATTTCCTGGGACCTTCCGGAGATGGAATGGTTTCCACTATTAAAAGTTTAAATGAGCCGGAAGAAGTTGTTTTTAGCCATTTAGGAATGATAAAAGATGGCGTGGAAGATACTAAACGTAAAGAAGTTGCAGCATGGAGCGGAAGCGAAGAATCTTATTTTCTAAGAGCTATTTCCGAGAATTCAACACAACTTCAGGTCATTCTTCACGCTTCAAAAGAATATTCCGAACATTTAATATCAGGTTTCGAGCAAGGTTTGAAATTATTGAAAGATTTAGCGGAGAAATAAACATCGGTAAAGCAATAGGTACTCAAACGGAAAACCATTCCGTTTTTTTTTATTCAAATTAAATTCTATCAAAATATCAAACATTTAAAGTAAACTGCAATTTCAGTCGTCTACTGAAATATGGAGCTGGAAATTATACCCATGTCACAATCCGAAAAAGACAGCATTATTGCGCAAACCGTGAAAAATTACGGTGGAAAACTGTTGTCTTTTATCCGCCCGAAAGTGAATAATGCAGAAGATGCAGAAGATATTTTGCAGGAAGTATGGTTCCAGTTCAGCAACTTGACGAATGTTTCAGAAATTATGAATGTCGGAGCGTGGCTGTATCAGGTGACCCGAAACAAAATTACCGACAGTTATCGCAAGAAAAAGACCGAAAACCTTGAAGATTTCGTGTACGAAAATGAAGATGGAAGTTTCTCCATTAAAGACATCTTGCTGCTCGATGATTCGGAGAATCCCGAATTATTGGCATTTCGAGAAGAAGTGTGGCAGGAACTATTTTCCGCTTTGGAAGAATTGCCCGAAAAGCAACGTTTGGTGTTTGTGGAAAATGCAATTGAAGGAAAAAAACTACAAGAAATTGCCGATGAACAAGGACAAAACATCAAAACGATCATCAGTAGAAAAAACTATGCGATGAAATACTTAAGAACAAGAATGTCGGAATTGTACCGTGATCTTGAAAATTAACAATTAAAAATACTCCTTTAAAAAAAGATAAAAGAAAATCGTCATGAGTAATAAAATTAAGGGTAAAATTGCATTTTTTTTATTGGCGGGAATTGTCATGTTTTTTGCAGTTTCCGGGATTGTAATGTGGCTTTGGAACGCGCTCTTGCCCGAAATCATCGGGGTGAAAAGCATTGGCTTTTGGCAAGCAATGGGAATTTTGGTACTCTGCAAAATTCTCTTCGGCGGATTTGGCGGAAAAGGTGGAAAAAAATGTTTTGGAAAAGAATCCTTACAAAAAATGAATGAAGAAAAACTCAACGGAATGACCGATGAAGAAAAAGAAAAACTGCGAGAAATATGGCGGAAACGCTGCGAAGGAAATTTCTTTTGGAAAAACAAACAGTAAAATTGAAACGGGCTTTTCCCGTTTTTTTTTTGAATAGTTTAAAATCAAAACAATAAAACATTTAAAGTAAAAACCAAAAAAATCCGTCTTATATATAAACACTTTATATAAATTCTAAAAAGTAAAAAAATGAAAAATTCAAATTTAAAAGGAGCCTTAGGAGCTGTCGCAGTCGTAGGGTTAGCAATTGCGGTGAAGATGATTTCCCAGAAAAGAAAATTCATGAAAGAAATTTTTGAAGAGTATGATATCCAAGAAAAAACACCATTCGGATTTGCCGACAAAATCCGTGAAATGGATGACGAAAAATATGCAGAATTAAAAAGTAAAATGAAAGAAAAATTTGCATCGAAATTTTGTAAAGGTGCGTGCAGAACCCAAAAAACTGAAGCGTAAATCAAACTAAACTTAAAAATTTTGCTAAAACGGAAGGAAATATTTCTTTCCGTTTTTTTATGATTCCTTGAGCAATGAAACGGCTTTTCAGCGCGAAGTACAAAAAAAAACTTACTTTTGTTCCTCTAAAAAGTTCGAAACCGAATCTTCCAGAATGAAAAACTACTATTATTTTCTCAGCCTTCCGGAGAGTGCTTCTGAAGAAGAAATAAAAAAAGCTTACCGAAAATTATCATTGAAATATCATCCGGATAAAAACGAAAACGATGAATTTTTTGCTGCACGATTTCGCGAAGCTCAGGAAGCGTATGAAACTTTGATGGATAAAGAGAAAAGGAGGATTTATGATGATAATTTGGGGAACCAGCAGCGAACCACAAGATCTAATTTGCCGCCATCAATCAAAACTTTTACAGCCAATAAAATTCATGCGGTAAAAGGGGAGGAAATCATCATTACTTGGCAAACCAATCACGCAGATACGGTGAAAATTTTGCCTTTCGGACTCGAAAAAAGTTATGGTGAAAGGACTTTTAAAATTACAGAATTCAAAGACGGGAAATTTCAGCTTTTGCTACATGCAACCAATTCTTTGTTGAATAAAACAGTAGTTCGGTCCATTACGATCACCGAGGTTTTTGAAAATGATAAAGAAAAATTCCGAAATGATGCGGAAGAGTTGTTTAAACCTCAAAGACCGACACCACTAAATCCAGACGGTCAACCAAAGTTTTTGCGTATTTTTCTGGCAGTTCTTTTTTTGGCAATAGCTATTTTGCTTTTGGTGAAAAATTTTTCGGAATAAGAAAAACTTTTATTACGCCATTTTTAGTCTACCAGGACATTTTTTGCAACGTTTACCTTTCTTGAATTTTTTACAGCATTTCTTCTTATCACAGTACATTTCTTCGTTTTTTTCATAGAAAGGAGCAAGAGGAGCGACTTTAAAAGGGATGATGGTTGAATTCATGCTGCAAATATAATCCTAATTTAGAATTAATCAAAATAATAGACAGGAATTTTCGAGGTTCGAATTCTATTGACACCCGTTGTGCCTTTGTGCAAAAAATTGTACTTTTACGAACCTTTATTTCTAAATAAATCTAGTAAAATTATATGAACACAACACAGTTTGTAATTCGCCACATTTCCCTAAACGAAGCCGATAAACAGGCAATGTTACAGAAAGTTGGCGTTTCGGGTATTGATGAACTTATTGCCCAAACCATCCCCAATTCAATTCTTTTAGAAAAAGATTTAGACATTTCCGAGGCACTTTCGGAGTATGAAATGTTGGCGCATTCTAAAGATCTTGCTTCTAAGAATTTATTGTTTGACAATTATATTGGTTTCGGTTACCACGATACCATTTTGCCTAGCGCAATTCAGCGAAATATTTTAGAAAATCCATCTTGGTATACTGCTTACACCCCTTATCAAGCGGAAATCGCTCAGGGAAGATTGGAAGCACTTCTTAATTTCCAAACGGTGGTTTGTGATTTATCAGGCTTCAAATTGGCAAATGCTTCTTTGTTGGACGAAGCTACTGCTGCTGCGGAAGCGATGCACATGTTTTTTGAAAGCAGAACCAAAGACCAGAAAAAATCCAATGCGAACAAATTTTTTGTTTCAGATCTGGTTTTACCGCAAACTGTTGCTGTACTGAAAACAAAAGCACAAGGTTTAGGAATCGAAATCATAGAAGGAGATCATCAAACCGAGTCTTTAGATGAAACTTACTTTGGAGTGTTGCTTCAATATCCAGGTAAAAATGGAGTGGTTTTAGATTACACCGATAACATTAAAACATACAAAACACTTAATCTACAAGTGGTTGTAGCGTGTGATCCGATGGCCTTGGTGAAATTGAAATCTCCTGCCGATATGGGCGCAGATTGCGCTGTTGGAACCACCCAAAGATTCGGAATTCCGATGGGTTATGGTGGTCCTCATGCTGCTTTTTTTGCTTGTAGAGAGGACTATAAGAGAGATATCCCAGGAAGAATTATCGGGGTTTCCCAAGATGCATACGGAAAACGCGCTTTGAGAATGGCCTTGCAAACCAGAGAGCAACATATCAAAAGAGAAAAAGCAACTTCCAATATTTGTACTGCGCAGGTGCTTTTGGCGGTGATGGCAGGTATGTATGCTGTTTATAACGGTCCGAAAGGATTGAATTTCATTGCTGATCAAATTCATTTTAAAGCCAATGCTCTTCTTAATGGTTTGAAAACTTTAGGATATGACATCGTTGACGAGCCGATCTTCGATACGGTGAAATTCCGTTTGAGTGAAGAGGACAAAAAAGAATTGAAATATTTGATGTTGGATCGCAAGATTAATCTTAATTATTTTTCAGAAAACGTAGTGAGCATTGCAATTAATGAAACTACAACTGCTGAAAAACTTCAATACCTTTTTGATGCATTAGCACAATTCAAGAAAACTCAAGGTTTTAAACTTGAAATTAAAGAAGAAATACAAATTCCTGCTGCTTCGTTGAGAACCGACAGTATTTTAAATGAAGAAGTTTTCAATAAATACCACACTGAAACCGAATTGATGCGTTATATCAAAAGATTGGAACGCAAAGATCTTTCATTAACGCACTCGATGATTTCACTTGGTTCTTGCACCATGAAATTGAATGCAGCTACACAAATGCTTCCGATTTCTTGGGCGGAATGGGGAAATATTCATCCTTTTGTACCAATTGAGCAGGCAGGAGGATATCAAACTTTAATTCATCAATTAGAAGAAGATTTAGCGGAAATCACAGGTTTTGCAGGAACTTCACTTCAGCCCAATTCTGGTGCGCAGGGAGAATATGCAGGATTAATGGTAATTCGCGAATACCACAAATCCCGAGGAGATAACCATAGAAATATTGTGCTAATTCCTCAATCTGCACACGGAACCAATCCTGCATCTGCAGCATTAGCCGGCATGAAAGTGGTGGTGGTAAAAAACCTAGAAAGCGGACAAATCGATTTCGAAGATTTGAAGGCTAAAGCCGAAGCACATAGTGAAAATCTATCTGCTGCGATGATTACTTATCCGTCAACTTATGGATTTTTCGACGACAATATCAAAGAAATTACCCAATTGATTCATGATCATGGTGGACAAGTTTATATGGACGGTGCGAATATGAACGCTCAGGTTGGTTTCACTTCTCCTGGAAACATCGGAGCAGATGTTTGTCACCTCAATCTTCACAAAACTTTTGCGATTCCTCACGGTGGAGGAGGTCCTGGTGTAGGTCCTATTTGCGTAGCAGAACATTTGGTAAAATTCTTACCTGGCAATCCGAACATCAAAATTGGTTCTAAAGAATCTATCGATGCAATTTCTGCAGCGCCATACGGATCAAGTTTGGTTTTAAATATTTCTTATGCTTACATTAAAATGCTGGGAACCGCAGGTTTAAAAAAATCTACAGAACACGCTATTTTAAATGCAAATTACCTCAAAGAAGTTTTAGCAGAGCATTTCCCGATTCTGTACGCTAATGAAAAAGGAAGAGTTGCCCACGAATGTATCGTAGATTTCCGCCAGTTCAAACCACTAGGTATTGAAGTTGCCGATGTTGCAAAACGTTTGATGGATTACGGTTTCCACGCGCCTACAGTGAGTTTCCCTGTTGCCGGAACGTTGATGATTGAACCTACAGAATCTGAAAGCAAAGCCGAAATCGACCGTTTCGCGGAAGCACTGATTTCCATTAAAAAAGAAATCGATGAAATTGCAGAAGGAAAAGCTGATCCTGCGAATAATGTTTTGAAAAACGCACCTCACACCGAGCAAGTGGTAATTTCCGATTCTTGGGACAAACCGTACAGCCGTGAAAAAGCTGCGTATCCTTTGGAATGGGTTAGAGATCATAAATTCTTCGCTACCGTTTCGCGTGTTGATGAAGCATTTGGAGATCGAAATTTAATTTGTACTTGTGCGCCAATTGAAGCATATATGTAAGTATTATTTGTAGGAGCACGCCAAAAAGGCGTGTTCAATATATAGAAATCCCGAAAATATTTCGGGATTTTCTTTTTCATGTTATAATATTGTTATAACTTTGATAAAAATTTTGAGATGACGACAAGAATCAGAAAAATCGGAAATTCTTCAGGAATCATTATCAGCAAACGAATGTTGGAAGAATTAAATATCGAACCAAAAGATGAGTTAGAGTTGACGGTGAAAGATGGAAAAATACTAATTCAAAAAATTGACGAACCAAGAAAAGACTGGAAAGAAAAGCTTTTAAAAGCCGGTTCTATGCAAGAAAAAGGAGATTTAATGGAGTTTCCAAACGATTTTGATACCAAAGAATGGACATGGTAACACGTTTTGAAATTTATTTTATTGAATTCGACCCAACCAAAGGAAGCGAAATCAATAAGACTCGTCCTGCAGTAGTTATTTCTCCTGATGAAATGAACGAAGCACTGAATACGGTAATTGTTGCGCCATTAACTTCTACTTTAAAGAATTATCCTTCAAGAGTAAATTGTGTGGTGAACAGTAAAAAAGGTCAAATCGCTTTAGACCAAATTCGGACGATTGATAAAATCAGAATTAAGAATAAATTATCTGTTTTAAAGGAGAAAGAACAGGAAGAAGTTTTCGGAATTTTAAATGAAATGTTTAGAAAATAGAATTTTCAGTCTTTTTTTATAAGATTGATCATTTTTAGAAACTTTTTATTAATTATTTCAATAAATAAAATAGTTAGTGGAATCGATAAAATAATGCTGATCATCGCAGTAAGAGAGAAAACGGAAAACAGTTCAATAAAATTAGGACTAAAACTAACAATTTCAATAAAGTAGAAATATTTATGAAAAATCCGATCAATAATGAAAAATATGAGAGTAGAATTTAAAATGTATATAAATTGAAAATTAAAATCTAGAACTTCAAGTTTTTCATTATCAATGTTTCTTGTGCTCAAATTATTTTCTTTGATCTTTCCGTGAATGTATTCTCTTGAATTTAAACCAATTAAGAAATAAAATGGTATACTTAATAATATAGCCCAAAAAAGAAAAAGTATAAATTCGAATATTGTTTGTGGTTGATTTGAGAATAGACTTTTTTTTAAAAAAAGATTTCTATTACAACAATTCAGGTTAAAAATGTATTTATGAGCAAAAAAAATTTCTCACTTAAAATTTTGTAACTTTCGTTATTCAAGTTTACTTATAAATATTTTTTGAAAAAATAGCTTATATCTTAAGACAAATTGTAGTTTATGAATCTTAATACAATTTTCACCAGCCAACGCACTGGAAATCATCCCGCAACTTCCGCTTCAAGAACTGATTTTCAAAGGGATTTTGACCGCATTATTTTCTCAGCGGCTTTTCGACGATTACAAAATAAAACGCAGGTTTTTCCGCTTCCCGGGAGTGTATTTGTGCATAACCGATTGACGCATTCCCTGGAAGTATCCTCTGTGGGCCGAAGTTTAGGCAGTGCGGTGGGAGAATTTATCGTGAAGAATTATCAAAATGACCTTTCGGTAGATGCGAAGAACTTTTACCACAATAATTTACATAATGTGATTGCGGCGGCCTGCCTTTGCCATGATGTCGGGAATCCTGCATTCGGGCATTCCGGTGAAGATGCAATTGCAAGTTATTTCGAGAAAAATGAGTCCGATTTAAAACAAAAATTTTCTGAAAAGGAATGGGCAGACCTGGTCAATTTCGAAGGGAATGCCAATGCAATTCGCGTTTTAACCCATCAGCAAAACGGAAAAGATGAAGGCGGAACACAGCTTACAATGACCACTTTGGGGAGTATTGCGAAATATCCATGCGAAGCTGTAGCTAAGAAAAAAAGTGTGATTCACCGCAAGAAATTTGGTTTTTTCCAAAATGAAAAAGAGACTTTCCTGAATATCGCCAACGCACTAAATCTCAAAAAAGAGAACGAGGAACCCACAATTTTCAAAAGACATCCCTTTGTATGGTTAGTGGAGGCAGCCGACGATATTTGCTACAATATTATCGACATGGAAGATGCGCACCGATTGGGAATAGTATCGACTTCGGATTGCGAAAATCTGTTTCTAGACCTCATCATATCGGAAAATCAAAATACCAAAAGGGTAGAAGATAAATTGGTAATTTTGAGCAATGCCAATGAAAGAATTTCTTATTTAAGAGCGAAAGTCATCAATGCGTTGATTAATAAATCAATTGAATTGTATGAAACCAATTTCGATTCCATTTTAGATGGAAATCTAGATAAAGCGCTGTTGGATATTTATAAAACCGAAAACCGATCACTACAGGAAATTGAGAGTTTTTCTATTGAAAAAATCTACGGACACAAAGCTGTTATCGAAATCGAAAATGCGGGTTACAACGTAATGTATGAGCTTTTAAATCATTTTATACCACCAATTTTAAAGAAAAAATCCGAGAGAAAATCTTATGATAAAATGGCGCTGAAACTTTTGCCAAAGCAATTCCTCTATGAGGAAGGTTCCGATTATCAGAAGGTTTTGGGAGTGATCGATTTTGTTTCGGGGATGACGGATAATTTCGCGACCGATCTTTACCGAAAAATAAAAGGCATAGAAATCGGAATGACGATGTAGTTTGGATAGGACAAAAGTTTTTGCTATCTTTATGACATCAGCAATGTACATGCTGCAGGATTACTAACCATTAAAATTCATTTACTATGACCTACTTAGGGGTATTTATTTTTTTAGGACTTATTGTATTATTCGCTTCGTTTTTTACGGTGAAACAAGCGACAGCTGCCATTGTAGAGCGGTTGGGGAAATTTCATTCGGTGCGGCATTCGGGTCTGCATTTGAAAATTCCGTTTTTGGACCAAGTTGCAAAACGTATGAATTTAAGAATTCAGCAACTCGATGTAATTATTGATACTAAAACTTTGGATAATGTTTTTATTAGAATGAAAGTTTCAGTTCAGTACCAAGTCATTAAAGAACAAGTTGCAGATGCGTTTTATAAATTAGAAAATCCTGAAAATCAAATTACTTCTTATGTTTTCGATGTAGTAAGAGCAGAAGTTCCAAAACTAAAACTGGATGATGTTTTTGTGAGAAAAGATGATGTTGCGATTGCCGTAAAAGGTGAACTTCAAGAAGCAATGCAAAGTTATGGTTACGACATTATTAAAGCTCTGGTTACGGATATTGATCCCGATGAACAGGTGAAACATGCGATGAACAGAATTAATGCAGCTGAACGTGAAAAAACCGCGGCAGAGTACGAATCTGAAGCGCAGAAAATTAGAATTATTGCCGTCGCAAAAGCCGAAGCGGAATCGAAAAAACTACAAGGACAGGGTATTGCTGATCAAAGGAGAGAAATCGCCAAAGGTTTGGAAGAATCTGTGAAAATGCTCAACGATGCTGGAATCAATGCACAAGAGGCGTCTGCTTTGATCGTTGTTACACAGCACTACGACACGCTGCATTCGATAGGAGCAAACAACAGAAGCAACTTGGTTTTACTTCCTAATTCTCCAAGTGCAGCAAGTTCAATGCTCAACGATTTAGTCGTTTCCATGGCCGCTACTCAAAAAATGGATGAGATAAATAAAGGCGATTATCCGCCACCAGCAGGCAAGCATACTCATTAATTAGAGGTAATGCGTTAGTTCTGGAATGAAGATTTTAGACTTTTAAATGATGAATTATTGTCATCAATAATGAATAGAAAAACTCCCGATTTGTTGGACAGATCGGGAGTTTTTTTATTTTAAATCTTTCGTTTTATACGGAAATTTGGATGCAGCAGTTTTCATTAATGAATTGGTGAGTTTTTCTGTAGAGGTAAAGGTTCCTCCGGTTTGCCAATTGTAATTCCAAAACATTTTTCCGCTGTTGGTATCGGTTAATGATAGATCTACGGTAGTAATCTTTGAAGGAGTTGCGTATCCAATCAGTAAACTGGTGAAAAATGCTTCACCGTTGGTTAATGGTTTTGCAAGCGAAACTCTGGAGCTTACAACTGCATCAACTCCAAGTAATTTGGCTAATTCCTGATAGCTTCTTCCTGCTAAACTCGTTACGCTATGGTCCGCTAAAATCTTATTCGTTTCTTCTGAACTTTGCGCCTTTACAAAAATATTGTTTTTAGCTTGATGTTCGCTGAGGTAAGAAACCAGTGCGTTTTGGAAACGTTCGCTTTCTATTTTTTCGTGATTCTTGATTGCTTGCGCTTCTTTTGCGGATTTTATTTCGATGATTACTTTGGGAGGCAGCACTGCAATCAATCGATGCTGATTTGCAGTTTCCTGAAAATTTGTCGCTTTATATACTGGTTCACAACTAGTTACAACAACATTTGCAACAAATAGAATAGATAATAGTTTCTTCATAGTTTTTTTTTTCAAATGTAATTTAAATTCAAAGAAATTGATATATTTATCAAAATAAATTATCAATGAAAAAATTAGTTACGCTTTTATCTTTAGCAGCTTTTGCTTTAGGTTTTTCTCAGAATTTTTCTCCGGATCAATATCCGAAAGGTGTTTATGAAACTTATGAAGATTTCAGGGCCAAAACACCTACATCCACCCCGAATCTTTCAAGTGCGATGAGCGACGATCAAATTGCTTACCGCTTCAATAATTTGGATGATAAAGGTAAAAAACTCAAAAAAGCCTTTGCTATTTCTGATGGAACCGGAGTGTATATTCATGTGGTGAATTTGATTAAGAAATTCAATTCAGAAGACAAGGGGCAAGGTTACGATGGAGGAATTTATTACCTAAAAGCAGAAAACAAAGGTGGTTATCTTTTTGTAAGAGATTATTTCACCAGCAACAGTGCTGCAATGTGGGGAGGAATCATCGCTGCGGCAGCCGCTAGAAGAACGAAAGGAGTTATTTATGATCCAGAAAAAGAATCATTCAATCTCTTTAGAAACATCGAAGAGTTCAAAACATTTATGGAAGTTAATCATCCAAATGTGGTTCTCGATTTAGATAAAGGGAAAGGTGATGCCAAGCTTGATGAAGGTGAAATAGAAGCGAAAAATCTCGAATTTATTTCAAAAGTTTAAAAAATAACTCTCGGTCGCACTGATCGAGAGTTTTTTTTGGAATTTAGATTTTAAATTTTTCTTTGCCAATCAACAGTTCGAAGAATAATTTAAAATCTGAGAGCAAGCTCCATAGTGGATATTTGAATGTCGTAGGTTTATTTTTCTCGATAACCGCATGGCTAAACCAAGCAAATCCATAACCGAAAATTGGCAAATACCACAGAAAACGCTCTTTCCCCGACTGGATTACATAAATCAAAACTGCAAATACAAGTAGGGTTCCCAGAAAATGAAAAATCCTTGTCCCCAATTTGCGGTGTTCGTTTAAATAATGGGCGTAAAATTCTTTAAATGTTTTTATCCTTTCAGCCATTTCTTTTAGTTTAAATCTCCATTCAATTCATTGTTGAGTTTGCTATTGTTGTAGCCATAAGAGAAATAAATAATCATCCCGATGCCAAACCAAAGCAGAAACCAAAACCAGTTGTTATGGCTCATTCCTGTTAATAAATATAAACAAGAACTTAAACCAATCAGCGGAATTAGGGAAAGATTTTTAAGGAAAGCCAATACACATAATACCAAATTAATAATGATAAAGATGACGATGGAAATACGGAATTCTCCTTCTGCAGGGTCATTCCAATCGGTTATATGAGTGAAAAATTCAGGTTGCCAAAGATAGAAAAATACCAACCCACCAATAAAAATAAAAGGAAAAATAATTTTTCCATTGATATACGGAAGGTGGAAACGACCTTTTAGCTTCTCTTTTGCCGGCAACATCAATACGCCTCCACATACCAATACAAATGCGAAAATGGTTCCGATACTTGTGAAATCGAGGATGAATGATTTGTCCGTAAATAGGATAGGAACGCCCACGACAATTCCGGTGATTATGGTAGCAAAACTTGGGGTTTTGTGTTTCGGGTGGATTTCCATGAACTTTTTAGGCATTAATCCGTCTCTACTCATTGCATACCAAATTCTCGGTTGTCCCATTTGAAATACCAAAAGCACTGTGGTAATGGCGATAATAGCTGCCAACGAAACTACAAATTCCATCCAAGCAACATTGGCATTTGCTTTTTCGAAGATAAAAGCAAGTGGATCTCCTACACCGTCAAATTTTCGGTAATCCACCATTCCGGTGAGCACTAACGTTAGAACAATATAAATAACCGTGCATAAAACCAAGGAGATAATCATCCCCCGTGGTAGATCCTTCTGAGGATTCTTGGTTTCTTCTGACAAAACACTGAGTGCATCAAACCCAATATAGGCAAAAAATACTCCTGAAATGGCGCTCATCACTCCTGCAAAACCATTCGGCATAAATGACGCAACACCCGTTTCTTTGCTTATGGGAAACCAATTATCGGTATTGATATACGCAATTCCTACTGCAATAACCAATAAGATGATAAAGAGTTTTAAGAGAACAAATAAATTGTTGAAATTCTTTGATTCCTTCACTCCAACATAGCAAAGCCAAGTGATTAAACCATTGATAACCAAAGCCGGAACATCTACAATAAATTTTAAATTTCCAATGATAGGTGCGGTTTTCCAAGCGTTGATCAGTTCTTTGTTTTCCGAACCTCCCAGGAAAGCTTTCTTGGCTTCAGTGTAGCTGCAAGTAAGATAATCAGGGATGTGTACGCCAATTCTTTCCATAAAACTGGTGAAATAATCACTCCAAGAAAAGGCTACATAAATATTCCCGAATGAGTATTCCATAATCAGTGCCCAACCAATAACCCAAGCGATGAGTTCACCAAAACTTGCGTATGCATAGGTATAAGCAGAACCTGCAGTCGGTATTCTGCTGGCAAATTCGGCATAGCAAAGCGCGGTAAAGCCACACGCAAAACCACAAATGATGTACAGCACAATCACACCGGGACCCCCACGGAAAACCGCTTCGCCCAAACTGCTGAAACTACCTGCTCCTATGATGGCGGCGATGCCAAAAAAAACAATATCCCACACCCCTAAAACACGCAGCAAGCCCGAAGGAGCTTCCTGATCACTGTATTGTTTTCTTCTGAAAAGCTGGTTCATAAAAATTTTAATTTACACAAATGTAATGGAAAAAAAGGAAATGTAAAAAGATTAGCTGAGGAAGATAGGAGTGAGAGGATTCAAAACGTTCGAAAATAAGTTCATGTCCGGAGTATGGTAATTTAGAGATGTTTTACAAAAAATATGTTTTTTAAAATAATTAATACTTAATGTTTTTTAAAAAACATTTATTATTAAAAATTGCTTTATTAATCTTAAAATTGGTCGAATGATTTCCGATGTATTTGCAATGTTTCTAATTGCCAACCTGAAGATATCTTGGAATATAGAAAAGATATTGATGATTTAGTCTTTCGAATTAGGGAATTTGGAAGATTTCTTTCTTATTTCCATTAAAAAAGTCTTTTATTTTTTAATTACTACATTTGAAATGCAGTCGAAATTGTTTCAGTTCACCTAATTATTTAACAAATAAAAAGCGTTAACTTCTATGAAAAAACCCTTATTTTACTTGAGCTTTCTACTGGTTATTCTAATGTTCAATTGCACCAATTCGCAATCCAAAGATGCCATTCCGCCTCACGACACCTTTAAAATTTCATCAAAAACCATTGGAGAAAAGAGGGTGATTAACGTTTGGACCCCCGAAAATCATAAAAATTCGACCGAGAAATTTCCCGTTCTTTATATGGCGGATGGTGGAATTAAAGAAGATTTTCCCCACATTGCCAATACAATTTCGCAGCTCATCCAATCGAAAAAAATCAGTTCGATTATTTTGGTAGGAATTGAAAATACGCAACGCCGAAGAGATCTTACCGGTTTGACCGAAGTGGAAGAAGACAAGAAAATAGCGCCTGTTGTCGGTGGTTCACAAAAGTTCAGGGCGTTTATTAAAGAAGATTTATTTCCGGAAATTGAAAAGCGCTACAAAACCTCCGAAAAGCGGGGAATTATCGGAGAATCGGCTTCTGGACTTTTTGTCACAGAAACTTTGTTCTTAGCGCCTGAGATGTTCGATTTCTATATCGCTTTCGATCCTTCTTTGTGGTGGAATAATCATTTTTTAGTAAGATCTGCCCAGGAAAACCTAAAAAATCTTCCGAAAAAAGAAATCAAGTTTTGGTTTGCAGGCTCCAATGCTCCCGACATTTCTCCCCATACGAAGGCTTTGGCCAATATCCTTAAATCTGCGAACTCAAACAATCTCATTTGGAAATACGCTGACGAACCCAAGGAAAAACACAACACAATTTTCCGAGCGACCAAAGAAAAAGCCATAATTTGGTCATTAAATGATGGCGAAAAATAAAAAATCATTAATTCTTTAGTTTTCAAATACATATTGTATTTTTGACAAAACACAATCTAAATGCGACGAATCTACACGATATTATTTTTCCTTATATTTCTTAAAGGATTAGCGCAATCCGTTAATCTTTATAACCCGTCAACCACTATTCCATATCCCAATGAGCAATATTTCTGCACCGGGGAAACATTCAATTTAAAAGTTGATGCAGTAGCGACGTCGACTGGGGATTATAGTATTTCATCAATTACAGGTTTTAGTGTACCTGCGGCAAGCACTAATGTTCCTTTTTCAAATAAAGTCGGAAATGATCATTTTAGTAACCCGATTGCGATTCCTTTTACATTTGATTTCTATGGTAAGCAATATTCTAAATTGGTAGTTGGCTCAAATGGAAGAGTGCTTTTTGGGTCAGGAACCGATTTTGATAATTTGCACACCAACCAATATGTAGATAAAATACATAGCGGAAATGATAGCAGTTCTACCAATATTAAACTTCCGAATACCGCTTACAACCAGATTGATTCTTCCAATCCTTCAAGAATATTGAATTTTGCCCAGATTTTCTTTGGTTATACGGATGTTGGATATTATCATGCCAATTATTACAACAAACTAACTTACGGAACTATAACCTACGATGGGAAGCAAGGCTTACTTATTAATTTTAATCAAGTTTTAGAAAGAACCGTTTCCGGAGGTTATAGTTCTACCATTACCAGTCAGGTGCTTATTTTAGAAGATCATAAAATCTACATTAAAGTTACAAAAACCAATAGCACAGGAAAGGCAATCATTGGTTTGCAAAACGAAACCGGAGATCAAGCAAGATGGCCAGTCGATTCCGAAATAACTTCACCCTATAACAATGGCCAATGGAGCAACTCCGGTACTCAAACTTGGCTCTTCACGCCCAGCCAAAACCTTACTCCGAAGTTCAAATGGTTTCAAAATTCAACTTTATTGAGTGAAACCAGCAGTACATTAAATAATTTCATCCCCAATGCAAATGATGTTCTGAAAGTGGAAGTCACTTTTCATGATCCTTCAGGAGCTCAGGTCGGCGCGATGGTTTCGGATCAGGTAACTTTTAAAAAGGTGAATACGCCGGTGATTGAAGCTACTCTGGATTGTTCCTATGAAATGAAAGTTTCTGATGCTACTTTTGACCCTGCCTTAAAATATACTTGGTACAAAGTAGGAGATCCAATGCCTATAAAGACTGATCGGTTTCTTCCAATTCATCGTACTACGCAAACAACTGGAGATTATTATGTGAAAGTCACCAAACCTGATGGTTCCCCAATTTGCTCATCCGGTGATCAAAGCAATATATTAAAATACGACAAACAACGTTTCCCGGTTTTTATAAGTACTAGTTACAATGCGTGTGATAATACTGGATTATCCTCGAAAACCATTAATTTATATGAAATTTATTACCCGAAATATGATCCGGCTTCGGGTAGAGAACCTTATTTCATTAAATTCTATACGAGTATAGGAGGCGGTACAGGAGTAGAAGTTGCTGATCCAGAGAATTTTGTACTTCCTGCCAATCCCAATTTGCATTTGGGATTTTCGGTTTTCGAAGGTTCGGGTATCAATAGTTGTCATTCCGGGGCATTGACTATTGGTTTTCTGAGCATGCCTGCTACTGAAAATATTTCACTTTGCGCATCAGCGACGACCTTCGACTTGAAAGCGTATTTCCAAAAACCTTCGTATCCGTTTTATTTTTATCAATACAATTATACAGATGGAAGCAGTGCAGGCGATGGTAGTGCGGTAGAAGTAAGCAAGCAAGTTGTAGTGAAAACTACAATTCCCGGCGGGTGTTCGGTAACTACGACCGTGAGTTTCACACGAGGAACAGCCACCGTTTTGCCAATCGTTCCAATGCAAGAGCGTTGCGCAGGTACTGATAATGATACGAACCGTTTTGATTTTAATGCCATCAAATCTATTTTAGATCCAACCAATCAATTTGATATTAAATTTTATAAAAAGTCGGACAATACTGAAATTGTTCCGGGTGCAACAGGAACCGCAAATCTGAACACGGCGGGCTACTTTTGGACCGGAACAACAGGCGATTATGTCGTTTATGCCAAAGCATTTAACAGGGTTGATCCTACTTGTTTTGCCGTATCCGATGATATTACATTAAGAGTTTATTTAAAACCATCGAAAAGCAGTTCTGCTGATTCATTTTTAAATAAAACAGCATGTGGAATTAGTTCAATAAACCTCACCATAAATAATGTTTTTGATGTCATTAATTCCATGGATCATGGTCAAATTCCATCGATGAAATATTTCGATGCAAATGGAGTACAACTTACCGGGAGTGAGATCACCAATTACCCAATCAGCAGAGGAATCCCTTATCTTGAAATCCAAAATGGTGTTTGTTTGCCACCATTAAAATTAAATTTCAACATCGTAAGTCAGCCATTTCCATTAATGAGTCCCGCTAATGAAACCATTTGTGATGATACCGACGGAAATGTGGATGGAAAAGTTTCTATCAATATTGCGGCTGATAGTTTTAAGCAAAAATTTACTTCTAATATTAGCAATGCTACTTTTAAATATTATGATGGTGCAACGCTAATCCACACCAGTACGAACACCGGAGATACTTTCAATTATTCGGTTTCCAATAACAAAACCATTACAGTTACCGTTTCTAATTCAACATATTGTCCGGCAAATGAGGAAATCACCTATTTTGTGAATACTCCTAATGCGATCCAGTTTTTCGGCAATACTGACCTTTGTTTTGGAGATGACCTTAATTTTACCATCGAAAATTTCAGTGATTTTTCATCGGTTAAACTCCTTTCTCCTGACGGAACTGAAATTCCTATTAGCTCGAGTCATACCATTGCTTATTCGGAAGTTCGTTTTGGGGAAACTTATACCTTAAAAGCGGAAAATATTTTAGGTTGTTTATCGGAATTTACATTTAAACCTTCCAATAGCAATCAGCCAAAAATCGATTTGATCAACCAAACCAATAATTCCATTGAGGTGGTTGCTTCTGGAGGAGTCACGCCTTATCTTTATTATTTCAATGGAGTAGCTCAAACTTCTCCGTTATTAATGAATCCTACCGCGACTTCCTATACCGTTCAGGTAGAATCGGCAACGGGATGTTTGGGTGAACCTAAAACGATTTATTTCATTAAAATTAACAATGCATTTTCGCCCAACGGTGATGGTATCAATGACACCTGGACGATCGAAAACTTAGACAAAATGGAAAGTTTCACCATCCAGATTGTTGATCGTTATGGCAACAAAGTTTTTGAATCTCAAAACAAAAATAACGTTGTATGGGATGGCAAATCCAGCGGACGCGCCTTACCAACCGGAACTTATTGGTATCATGTGGTTTGGTTTGATGCATTAACTCAGAAATCAGAACAAAGACAAGGCTGGGTATTGCTTAAAAACAGGAATTGAGTTTTTTAGAGGTAAGAAAAAAGAGGAAAGAAAAAAGATTTTTTAAAACAAAGACATCAAATGAATCTGCTAAATTCGTAAAATCTGCGAGATGTTTTTATTACTCTCGCGGATTTTGCGGATTTGAATACTAAGAACAATGTACTTTTTACATCATATATCATACTTCCTACATCAGAAACCGCACTTATCCACATTTCCACAATGTGTAATTTTGCTTGTGTAGGCAATAAGTTTTCTTTATTTTCGTTGACTTAATGTGGAAAGTTTTATTTTGTTTTTACAACAAAATAATGCTATTAAACCTTTCTGAAAATAAGGAATAAATGAAGTCAAAAAACATCATCATTGCCACCGCGATTTTCTATTACGGACTTTCCGATGCGCAGCAATCTCAATATTTCAGTGACCGCGAAAACTACCGGTATAATCTTGCTGAAAATCTTTATCAAAATAAAATCTACAATGCCGCTCAGTTCGAATATGCGCGACAGTATTTCTACAACGGAGCACTTTCAAATTCCCGCAAGGAGGCTTCGCAGTTCTTCGACAACGTAATTGGAGTGATTCTGAGAAAAAACCATGCGGAGAAGGGCTTGGATGCGTTCATTAAAGAATATCCCAATTCTGCCTTTTTTGCACAGGCGAATCTGCCGTTAGCGGATTATTATTTGGTTCAAAAAGATTTTGACAAAGCATTAGAAACCCTTCAGAAAGTCAATCAGTATCAGCTTTCCAAGGAAGAGAACACCCAATACATCATGAAATTGGGTTATGCGAAATTTATGACGGGAGATTCGGCTGGTGCGATTGAAGCTTTAGAGGAAGCCTATAAAAATGCAGAAGAAAGTGACAAAAATGACATCGCTTATATGTTAGGGCATCTATACTACGCCGACAAACAGAATGACAAAGCATTTACTTTTTTTGATCAAATAAAACATAACGAAAAGTATGCACACTTGGTAAAACCATATTATGTGCAGATGTATTTTAACGAAAAAGATTACGATAGAGCGATCAGCGAAGGAAATTCCCTCCTTGGTGAGTCGATTTCTACCGATTACAAAGCAGAAGTTCATAAAATTATCGGAGAAAGTTATTTCATGAAAGGTGATTATTCATCGGCTTATCCGCATTTGAAAAACTATTTGGACAGCAAATCCGAGCCTTCCGAAAGCGATTTGTATGAAATGGGATTTGTATCCGCACAGTTGAAGCAATATGATCAAGCAGTTTCTTACTACAACCAGCTCATCAACAGCAATTCCGCCACCTCTCAGAATGCATATTATCAACTGGGGAATGCTTACCTTTCTGTTGGGAAGAAGCAGGAAGCGCTTTCCGCATTTCGATCCGCTTATCAGATGAATTATGATGCTAAAGTGCAGCAACTGGCGCATTTGCAATATGCAAAACTTAGTTACGACATTGGAAATCCTTTTGAATCCGCACCTATTGTCATTCAGAATTACATCAATAAATATCCGAAAAGTGCCGATATACCGGAGCTGAAATCACTTTTGGTAAAATCTTATTTGTACTCAGGAGATTTTAAAGGAACTTTGAGCGCGATCGATAAGATGCCGAATTCCACGCCTGAACTCAACAAAATCGATCAAGAAGTTTCTTTCCTTCTGGGAACCGAAGAATTTAACAAAGGAAATTTCGACGATGCAGAACATTATTTTTTGAGAAGTTTAGAATTTAACATTAATAAAGAATACAACATTCGCGCAACCTATTGGCTGGCTCAAACCTATTATCAGAAGGGAAATTACCCTTCCGCGATTGTGCGTTATGAGAAATTGCTGAATCAGGACTTTGCGGAAAAACAACAACTTCCCTACGATTTGGGTTATGCTTATTTTAAGGCCAAAAATTTCGATAAAGCCAAGCAATATTTTTCAGAATATTTAAAAAACCCAAAACCTGAGTTTAAAAACGATGCGGAACTTCGTTTGGCAGATACTTATTATGCAGACAATCAACTTAATGAAGCAATTTCCATTTACGATAAAGCTGAAAATGCAAACGATTATACGTTGTTCCAAAAGGCCATGGCACTTGGCTTCAAAGGGGATACTTTAGCTAAAATTGCAGAGTTGAAAAAACTGCTCAACCAATACAAAAATTCCGAGTACACCGACGATGCACAGTATGAAATTGCAACCGCTTACGCAGCAAATGATGATTTCAACAGTTCTAATGACTATTTTTCACAGGTAATCAGAAGCAGTCCTGATAAAGATTTGGTAGCCAATGCACAGATTTATCGTGCGCAGAATTATATCGATTTAAACCAAAATGATAAAGCACTGTCTGAGTTGAAATCTTTAGGAAGCCAATACAAAAATACGGCTTATGCAAGCAAAATTGTTCAGGCTTCTCGACCGATTTTTGTTAAGAATAATGACATTTCGGGTTATCAAAGTTTTGCGCAAAGTTTGGGAGTTAGAATCGATGCTTCCGAATTGGATGAAATCAACCTGACTGCTGCGAAAAACTATTACGCAGCGAAAGATTACGCTAAAGCTATTCCGCTTTATGAGAAATATTTAACACAAAATCCAACCGGAGAAGGGCTTTATCAAGCGCAATATGAATTGGGAGAAAGTTATTTCCAAACCAAAAACTCTGCGAAAGCACTCTTGGTTTTACAGGAAGTTTCTGCAGTACAAAACGATTATCAGGAAGATGCACAAACCAGAATTGCTCAAATCTATCTGGATCAAAACAATACCACTGAAGCGAAAATTTATCTGGAACAACTCGCATCTTCAACCAATGTGAATGTGAAAAACTTCGCCAATCTGGAATTAATGAAGATTTATGCAGACGAAAAAAACTTTTCCAAAGCAGAAACTTATGCGGATTATGTCTTAACTAATACAAAAAACTCGCTTGCAGTAATGGAAAAGGCAAAAGTGATCAAAGCGCGAAGCTTAATGAACAAAGGAAAAGACAGCGAAGCAAAAACCGCCTACAGCTCTCTGGAAAAATCCACGAATACGGAAGTGGCTGCTGAAGCACTGTTTGCGAAAGCTTTTTACCAAAATAAAGCAAAAGTGTTTAAGTCTTCAAACGAAACCATCTTTAAAATTGCAAATAATTACGCATCAGAAGAATATTGGGGCGCCAAAGCTTTGGTCTTGATGGCGAAAAACTACATCGGGCTGAAAGATAATTATCAGGCGAGTTATACCGTGGATCAGATTATCGCCAATTATCAGGATTTCCCGGATATTGTCGCCGAAGCGAAAGAGGTGAAAAAACAAATTAAATAACGATTTTGCAGCAAAAAATCAGAACAAAAATTTAAGGCAAATTTTTAATAAAGAGGAATGAACAAACTAAAATATATCGCGATTATCGCAATCTTTGGAACCATGGGGATTTCGGAAGTGGGAGCGCAGATCAAAGAAGAAAAGCTGATCCTCGACCGAAAACGCGAGCCGGAAGTAAAGAAAATTGAAAAGAAAAAAACATCGGTTGTTGCAGAAAAAAACTATCCACCAAAAGAAAAGAAAACACAAGATTCACTGAATCTAAAATACACCATCACTGATGTTCCGGCAGCTTCAGATTTCAAAACTTCTACGATTCAGGGCGAAGATATTTCACCGAAATTCAATGCCGATTATCAGAACAACTATTTCCAAATCGGAATGGGGAATTTTGGTAAAGTGCTAGCCGATGGAAATATTGCTACCACTTTGGAAAACCAAATGGAAGTTGGCGCAGATTTGCATTTCCTTTCTACCAAAGGTTTGAAAAAGGAATACAACTGGGATTCCAGCCAAAGTTCAGCCAATATTGGAGCTTATTTGAATGGCTTTGGTGAAAAAGGAAAATTCAATATCAACGCTGATTATGGTTTGAACGATTATAATTATTACGGAATTTATGCGTTAACTCCCGATTCTGAGGTGAATTTGCAACAGAAAACCAACCGTTTTAGGGTGAATGGATATTATGATTTCTATTCAAATAACATTTTGAATGACGTTCGTTTGAAATCTTCCATTTTAACCGATAAGTTTGATGCGAAGGAAGCTCAGGCAGAAATATTGGTGAATCTTTCTAAACATGGTGTTGAAATTCCGATGGATGAGGTGATGATGAATGCGGATTTGGGAATTAATTTAGAAACGTTAAATTCCGAATTCTCTCTTCTAAATGAAAATAGATCATATTATTTTAATGCTGCTTTATCGCCGAGACTTACTTTTTTTAAAGGTAATTCTTATTTAATGTTAGGTTCGGGATTCTCTTTTCTTAATGCCAAGAAAAATAGTAATCTTTTAGCAGAAGAAGCCAAGAATAGCAAAACGTATTGGTTCCCAAAAGCGGAATTACAAATCGCTGCAGCTGATGAATTTAAATTTTATGGTGGAGTAGATGGAGGCTTGAAAATGAATTCCTATGCAAATTTATTAGAAGAAAATCCTTATTTGGTTTCCGATCAGGAATTGAAACCGACGGAAACGACGTATAAATTCTATTTCGGAATTCGCGGTGATGTGGACCAAAGCATTAAATACGATGTAAGCGCTGGATTTGCAAAAATAAATAATATCCTTTTCTTCAAGGCAAACGATCTATTTAGCAAAGATTTCACCCTCGAAAGAAATCCTTATGATTTCGCAAACACTTTCTCTGCCGCTTACGACAACGGAACAGTGAGCGAAGTGAAAGGAAGTATTCAATATTTTCCTTTAGCTAATTTGGTGTTAGATGGTGAATTGAGTTTTGCAAAATACAACCTCGATAATAACGAAAATATTTACAATAAACCTTTGGTTGTGGCCTCTTTGGGTGGAAAATATTCTTTATTGGGCAAAAAACTGAATCTTGGCGCCAAAGCTATTTTCAGCACGGACAAGACGACTAATTCCTTCACCTTTGCGGAAGCTGGTACTACGCCGAATGTATTTGTATCTACCGAGGACAAAAACGATAAAGTTGGCGGTTTTGCCGATTTAAATTTATCTGCAGAGTACAAAGTTCACAAAAATTTCAGTATTTTTGCACTCGGAAATAATCTACTGAACACCAATTATCAGACTTTCAAAGGTTACAAAGTTTTGGGAGCACAGTTTTTGGGAGGCGTAAAGATTTCTTTTTAGTAGTTGTGGGTTGACGAGTTGGGCATAAATTGAGTTGAAATTACTCAAAAACTCATCTGTTCAAAACTGATTCACTACAAAATGGCTGCGTAGTTCAACTGGATAGAATATCAGATTTCGGCTCTGAGGGTTAGGGGTTCGAATCCCTTCGCGGTCACAAAAGCGGCAAACTTCTTTGAAGTTTGCCGCTTTTCATGTTACGTTTTACAGCGTAAAATTAGTTATTGGTAACCTTAAGTGTTACTTCAATATTATTTCTTGTTGCATTAGAATAGGGGCACACCTGATGCGCCTGTTCCACTAAAGACTGCGCTTCTTCCAGTGATACTCCGGGCACATTCACATCCAGTTCTACTTCCAGACCAAAACCACCGTTTTCGGTTTGTCCGATTCCAACTTTGGCATTTACTTTTGTTTCGCCCGCCGCAGATTTCGATTTTTTAATCATCAGATTCAATGCGCTGTCGAAACATGCCGCATATCCTGCGGCGAAAAGCATTTCGGGGTTGGCATAATCATCATTTTGTCCACCAAGCGATTTGGGAGTGCGTACATCGAGTTCCAGAATTCCGTTGTCACTTTTTACGTGTCCGTCCCGTCCGCCTGTTGCGGTGACGCCAGTTGTGTATAATGTTTTCATTGATTTTTTTATTTTTTATTTATTTTATCTAAAATTTTAGAAATCGCATGTTTCAGTTCCTGTACATCAGTTTCCGAAAGATTCAACCTATCATTCATTTTTTCGGGAATCAGGCAAGCTTTGTCCTGAAGCCTTTCCCCTTCATCAGTCAAGGAGATTTCTACAACCCGCTCATCCTCAATCTTTCTTTGCCTTACAATATAAGATTTTGCTTCCAGCCTTTTCAACATCGGAGTTATCGTACCGCTGTCTAGAAAAAGTTTTTCACCAATCTGATTTACCGTAAGCCGCTGATGCTCCCAAAGTACCATCATTACCAGATATTGCGGATAGGTAATATCAAGTTCTTCAAGTAACGGACGGTAAAGACCTGTGATTTCCTTTGCGATAACATACAAAGGGAAACATAGCTGATTACCGATTTGTGGAGTTTTGTGCTGATCCATGGGAGGATTTAGTGATTTTCTAAGTTATTTTTTGATGATGAATTCATCCATTGGGATACGAACTTTTTTCATCTTTGAAAGCCAGTCGTTCTCCGAATCTCTGTATCCTAAGTAAAGTAAAGTTACACTTTTTAGTCCCAATTCTTTTAAACCCAGAATTTCATCGACCACCTCACTGCTGAAACCTTCGGCAGGAGTGCTGTCAATTTTCAGTTCCGCCGCCTGTGCCATAGCCAAACCTAATGCGATGTAAGCCTGTCTTGCAGTGTGAGCGAAATTTTCTTCTGCGGTCTGCGCACCGTAGATCACTTTCAGTTGATCTGTATAACTGCTGAAACGACCGCGTGGCAATTCCCGGACATCGGTATGATAATCGTAAACTTTGTCGATTTTTTCCGCGGAATAATTGTCCCAGGCTGCGAAAACCAAAACATGGGAACTATCTCTCATTACCTCCGGGTTCAGGGCTCCTTTTACCATTTGTTTTTTCAGTTCCTGATTTTCCACTACGACCACACGGAAAGGCTGTAATCCGGAAGAGGTAGGCGCAAGTCTTGCAGCTTCTAGAATTTTATTCAAATCTTCTTCTGAAACTTTTTTGGTGGAATCATACGCTTTTACAGCGTGTCTCCATTGTAAATCTTCAATTAATGACATTGTATTTTTTTTTAATTTTACTATTTCGAGTTGCAAATATAATCCAAAATTATATTGCGCACAATTTAATTGAACGATAGATATTTTGAATGAAAGATTAAAGGTTATTAAAAAAGAACCGCCTGAGCAGTCAGGCGGTTTTTAGTAATAGTTTATTTTCTTAATCCATTTTCTTGGCGTCAGCTACAAATTGTGCTAAACCACTGTCCGTTAACGGATGTTTAAGTAAATTTAAAATTGAAGCGAGAGGAGAAGTCACCACATCTGCACCTATTTTCGCACAGTTGATAATATGCATCGGCGAACGGATAGATGCTGCGAGAATTTCAGTATCAAACATATAATTATCAAAAATAATTCTGATTTCTTCGATTAAATTCATTCCATCAACTGAAATATCATCCAATCTACCCAAGAACGGAGAAACGTAAGTTGCACCAGCTTTTGCAGCCAGCAATGCTTGTCCGGCAGAGAAAATCAAGGTGCAATTGGTCTTAATGCCTTTGTTTGAGAAATATTTAAGTGCTTTCACGCCGTCTTTAATCATTGGGATTTTCACCACAATATTAGGATGGAGCGCTGCCAATTCTTCGCCTTCTTTGATCATTTCGTCGTAAGTTGTGCTTAAAACTTCCGCAGAAATATCTCCATCAGCAATTTCGCAGATGGTTTTGTAATGTTTCAGAATCGCCTCTTTTCCGCTGATTCCTTCTTTGGCCATAAGCGATGGATTTGTAGTAACGCCATCTAAAATTCCCAAATCCTGGGCTTCTTTAATTTGCTCTAGATTGGCTGTGTCGATAAAAAATTTCATAAGATTAAAGTATATTTTTATTAGATTAAAAGTGGCTAGAAATTAAAATATTCAAATTTCCTCACCAATTCTTTCATTTTTTACAGGTTCACAAATATAAGATTTTAAGTGGCAATTAAAAAACCGCCTTTCCAGAGATCGAGACTGAATTTTAATATAATAAGGAGCAGTTTGGAGTAATTCCTCACAAATTCACACTTGGTTCTTCCGCAATTTTCTGATAATTGTCAATTAAATGATAATTTTTTTTTGTTGAAGAAATAATTATGTTTAATTTTGCTATTTAGATTTATTATAAATAAAAATTACGGACGGAAATTCCATTTTAATATGAAAAAAACTTTTTTTACGGCACTTGTAATCTTTGCTTCATTCCTTGGAAAAGCTCAAAAAAACACCTTGCTTGATGGTGGGTTTTGGAAAAATAATCCTTCAATAGAAACCATAAAAACGGAAATATCGAAAGGAAACGATCCTGCTCAACAGAACCCGGGGTTCTTTGATCCGGTAGTTATGGCCATTAATAATAAAGCTTCCAATGAAGTAATTGAGTTTTTACTTGCCCAAAAAGGAAATACCGTCGATAAGAAAACGCACCATTCGAGAACTTATCTTCAGTGGGCAGCTGCTGCAGGAAATCTAGAATTGGTGAATCTTTTGATTAAGAAAGGTTCAGATGTTCATTATAAAGACAGCCACGGTGCATCGGTAATTGGATACGCAGCAGAAAGCGGAAATCAGAATACAGCAGTATATGATGCGCTTATCAAAGCGGGAGTTGATCCAAAGGAGAAGAACGAAGATGGCGCCAATCTCATCCATTTGACCATAGCTAATGATGCGGATTTAAAATTATTGGATTATTTCACTTCAAAAGGTGTTTCCTTTAAAGATAAAGACAATTTTGGTCGCACTGTCCCTGATTATGCTACACGATTGGGAAATTTAAAAATTATTGATCAACTAATTGCTAAAGGAGTAGAACCTACGGATCAAGCATTATTTTTTGCAACTCAAGGTTCCAGAGCAAAACAAAATGGTTTGGATGTTTACCAAATTTTGGTTGAAAAGTATGAATTAAATCCGAAAGCAGTTAACCCGAAAGGTGCAACGATCCTTCACTCCTTGGTGAGAAGACCAAATGCGGAAATTATCTCCTATTTTCTTAGTAAAAATGTTGATGCAAGCAAAGCTGATATCGAAGGAAATACTGCATTGATGCTTGCTTCAGGTGGAAAAGATTTAAAAACCGTAGAAACTTTATTATTAAAAGCAAAAAACATAAATGCCAAAAACGAAAAAGGCGAAACCGCTTTGATGAAAGCTGCAGCTTCCGGATCATCTGAAATTGTAGCATTTTTAATCAAAAACGGAGCAGATGTAAAGGCGGTTGATCTTAAAGGAAATAATCTCGCATATTATTGGTTTACTTCCTACAAACCAGTCGCAAATCCTGGAAAAGACGCTCAAGCTGATGAATTTTCCGAAAAACTTACTTTGTTACAATCTGCAGGTTTAAACGTGAAAACGCCACAAAAAAACGGAAATACTTTGCTTCATCTCGCCGTTGACAAAGGCGATTTATCTTTGGTGAAAAAAGCCATCGAACTCGGTGTTGATCTTAATGCACAAGATGCTGATGGAAATTCCGCGCTTCATAAAGCGGCTCTTACTGCAAAAGACGATAAAATCATGAAATTCCTCGTAGAAAAAGGGATAAAAAAAGATTTGAAAACCGAGTTTGAAGAAACCGCTTACGATTTGGCAAAAGACAATGAATTTCTTACAAAAAATAACATCTCCATCGAATTTTTGAAATAATAAAACAATGAAAAACACTTGGAAAACAGCAGCTTTTGCCGCAATCGCATTATTCATTTCTACTGCTTTTGCCGCACAAACCACCAAATACAAAGTGATGCTGCAAATGCAGAATTATACCGGTAAAAACGCGTATGTTATTATTTCTTTAATCAATCCAAAAGGTGGATACGACAAAACTCTTTCTGTTCTTGGCGATGATAACGAGTGGTACAATACCTTAAAAGCATGGGACAAATTCAGAAAAGTAAAAAAAGAAAAACTCAACGGAATTACCGGTGCATCGGTTGCTGGTGGAGCCCGCGCAACAAGAGTAATTGAATTTGAAACCGCAAAACTAGACAAAGGCTACAAAATTCGTTTTGAAAGCGCAGTAGAAACCCAGAAATACCACACCAAAGACGCTGAAATCGATTTAACTTCGGCAGCACTGGATAATCGAGAAGGCGTGAAAGGCAACGGATACATCCGAAATGTGAGATTTATTAAAGTGCAGTAAGGCGTATGACATTATCTATTTGGAGGTATGCGCACTTGGCGCTTGCCCTTGTTTCAAGTGCTTTCCTGATCATACTTTCAGTTACTGGTGCTATTTTGGCTTATGACGCCATTGCCGAAAAAACTCAGAATCAGCGCATCGAAAACTTAGAAAACATTACCCTAGCTCAGGTTTTGCCGGTTCTGCGTGACCAATATTCTGAGGTTCTCGAACTGAAAATTGATCACAACCAATTAGTTTCCATCGATGCGATGGACGAAAATGGGAATTCTATTAAAGCATATATCGATCCCAAAACCGGAAAAAAATTAGGAGAAATTAAACCCAAAAGCGATTTCATTCAGTGGATTACCGCTTTGCACAGATCATTATTTTTAAAGGAATCCGGCCGAGCAATCGTTGCAGTAGTTTCCTTTTTGCTGATGCTTATTTCCGTCAGTGGTTTAATCCTAATTGTAAAAAGACAAAAAGGAATTAGGCATTTTTTTGATAAAATTAATAAAGATTTCTTTGCACAATATTTTCATGTGGTGACCGGAAGATGGCTTCTTGTACCTGTTTTTATCATCGCTCTCACGGGGACTTTGGTTTTCGTTGCCAGATTAGATTATTTTAAGGGAGAAAATTCCGAAATCAAATCGAAATCTTCATCGGAAACAAAAGCAACTGCATTAAAAGATATTCCTTTTTTTAGAGAAACTCCACTTTCGAAGGTAGAACGAGTAGAATTTCCTTTTATTCCGGATGATGAAGCAGAACCTTTTATCATTCATTTGAGAAAAAAATCGGTGACAGTCAATCAAGTTACCGGAACCATCATTTCGGAAACGAAATATCCGTATTCTGCGGCAGTTGAAAAGTTCAATCTTGATTTACATACTGGCCGAACGAATGCAATTTGGGCATTTATTTTAGGATTAGCTTCTTTGAACATTTTGTTTTTTATTTATTCAGGATTTGTAATTACTTTCCGCAGAACACGCACGAAAATCAAAAATAGAATAAAACCAAAAGATGCTGAAATTGTTCTATTGGTAGGTTCTGAGAATGGTACAACGCTCTTCTTTGCAAACCAAATTCATCGCCAATTATTGAATGAAGGAAAACGTTCGTACTTGGCAGAAATGAATCAGTTTCAAAGTTTTGAAAGTGCAAAAGAAATGGTAATTTTTACTTCAACATATGGTTTGGGAGATCCACCGAGCAACGCCAACCAATTTGAAACTTTGCTGCAGAAATTCCCTCAGCAAAATAAAATTGGCTATTCTGTGGTTGGTTTCGGCTCGAAATCTTATCAGGAGTTTTGCGCGTTTGCTGTGAAAGTAAATGATTTATTGGCAAAACAAAATTGGGCAGAAACCACTACTTCAATTTTTACTGTAAATGATCGATCGGCAGACGAGTTTGCAGCATGGGCGCATGTTTGGAGCGAAAAAACTCTGCATCCACTTGCAACAGCTCCTGCGGTTTACAATACTAAAATTCCAGGGCTAAAGAAATTTATTGTTACCGAAAAAACAATGGTTTCTGATGATAATCTTACCTTTAAAATTGTCTTAAAACCAAGAAAAAATCAAAAATTTTCCTCCGGAGATTTGTTGGCAATTTATCCTGCAAAGGATAATAGAGAAAGGTTTTATTCCATCGGTAAAAATCAGGATTCAGTACAATTAATTGTGAAACTTTTTCCAAATGGTTTCGGCTCCGGATTTTTGAATAATTTAAAAGTCGGTGATGAAATTTCAGCAAGAATTATGGAAAATCCGAATTTTCATTTTCCACAAGCTGCCGAAAATATCGCATTAATCGCAAACGGAACAGGAATAGCTCCTTTTTTAGGAATGATTCAGGAGAATATTTTGAAAAAGAAAATTTCGCTATTTGCAGGTTTCAGACATGATAATGAATGGGTAAATTCATACCGAAATTTCGCTGAAAACCAAATGAATCAAGGTCAATTAGAACACTTCGATTTTGCATTTTCTCGTGAAGAAAACAAACAATATGTGATGGATCTTATTCGCAAAAACGAAAATTATTTCGCGAAATTGCTCGCTGAAAATGGAATCATTATGATCTGTGGTTCCTTGAAAATGCAGAAAGATGTAGAAATAATTCTCGATGAAATTTGCCAGAAATTCTTAGAAAAACCATTGCAACACTTTATTCAAAACGGTCAAATACTTGCGGATTGTTACTAAAATATTACTTTTTCAATAGATTAAAATTTGTTCTTGCAATCTTATGGCTGATCGCAGGCCATATTTCTGTTGCTGCACAGGAAAATGTTTTGGTAGAGAGACAAATTACACTGATGGGTTCATTGTTCAATATTACGGTTGTGGATCGCGATTCCGCTGTCGCTAACTACAATATTGATAGATGCACCGATGAAATAACCCGGATTGAAAATCTGATTTCTGAGTGGCAACCGCAAACCCAAATTTCTGAAGTGAATCGGAACGCCGGAATAAAACCCGTAAAAGTGGATCGCGAAGTTTTCGAGCTAACGGCGAGAGCCATCGCATATTCGAAAATGTCGGAGGGAGCTTTTGATATCAGTATTGCTTCGTTAGATAAAATTTGGAAATTTGATGGTTCGATGACCGAAATGCCTTCAGAGGAATCCATAAAAAACTCAGTTCGAAACGTGAATTATCAACTCATAAAGCTCGACCGAGATTCATCAACGATTTTTCTGCAGCAAAAGGGAATGAAAATCGGCTTTGGTTCAATAGGTAAAGGTTATGCTGCCGATAAAGGCCGGGAAATTCTGCAAAAATTAGGCGTAAAATCCGGAATTGTCAATGCTTCTGGAGATATCGCAACTTGGGGAACGCAACCGAACGGAAAACCTTGGGCAATCGGAATTAGAAATCCTTTTAAAAAGCATAAAATTTCCAAAATTTTAAACCTAAAACACGGTGCAGTAGCCACTTCCGGAAGTTATGAAAAATACGCAGAAATCGACGGAGTACGGTATTCGCATATCATCAATCCGAAAACCGGTTATCCTGCAACCGGTCTCACGAGCGTTACTATTTATGGTTCTTCTGCAGAATTCGCTAACGCTTTAAGCACTTCAATTATGGTTTTAGGAAAAGAAAAAGGGAAAAAGTTAGCCCTCCAATTCCCTCATTACGGGTATCTTTTCATCACAGATCAGGGAAAAACTATCAGGTAAAGTAATTTTGTGCAAAAACCGCATAAATTAATGTATTTCAGTGTATTAATTATTTTTCAGATTATTTCTTTTCTTCCTTTTTTAAAAATTTATTAATTAAAAATAACTAGTTAATTTCCACAAATTTCATTTAATTAATAATTATTATTTTAGCCGACCCTTACCAAAAGGGATTTGCTAATTAAAAACTTTGTAAAGAAGTTTTACATCAAAACATCAATGACCCACAAAGGACAAATCGTCGAAATTCCTGCCACATCTCCTCTTTACCGAAGAAATAAAGATTCCTGGAACTCGAAATATGAAGAATTGCTATCGAAATCAACGATAAGGTATTCGCTATTTGATGGTTTTCTGGTTGGTGAACATCTGGGCATAGAAAATTTTAAACTCGGACAACGCAAAGGAATTAATGTTGGTGGGAAGAAATCGCCATTGTATGTCATCGGAATCGATGATGAAGAAAACCGACTTTTTGTGGGAGAAGGAGAGTTGCATCCGGGACTTTGGTTTTCTGTTTTTTGTTTTAATCCAAATGAATTCGTTTGGACAGAATCTTTTGAAACGCATCAGAATCTGGAAAAAGGAATTTCAGTTGAAATTGCCATCACTTCGGAAAAAAACATCATTCCTGCTTCATTTTATTTAATTAATCATATCATTTTTCTGGAATTTGAAAACCCTGTTAACATCAGTTTTCTAAACGAACCGATTTTAATCTTTAAAAATAATAACATCATCGCTGAGAAAAAAAAATAAATATATCTTAAAACATGAAACTAAAATTATCTTTTTTAGTAAGTATTTTTTCAATCTTACTATATGCACAGTCCGCTCCGGCGTACTATTCCGGTGTTAATTTTAACAAGACCGGCAATGAACTGAAAAGTGAATTGGCAACACTTATTACGAATACGCACAGCACCGTTATTTCGTATAGCGAATTACAACAATTGATGAAAAGCAGTGATGTAGATCCCGAGAATCCGGCAAATTTATTGTTGATTTATGGCTCACAAAGTTCCGGAACACATCAAAGAAGCCGTCCTATCGGCGGATCATGGAACCGCGAACACGTTTATGCAAAATCTAAAGGTACTCCAAATTTAGGAACATCGGGTCCAGGAGCCGACGGACATCATTTACGTCCATCTGACAACACTTTGAACAGCACCAGAGGAAATTTAAGCTTTGATGATGGAACTGGCGCAACTGCCTATAAAACGAGTCGTGGAGGTTGGTTTCCTGGCGATGAGTGGAAAGGCGATGTTGCTAGAATTTTGATGTATATGTATGTAAGATATAACTCGAGATGTCTTCCATTAAATATTACGATGAATCCAAGCACTTATTCGCCAGATTTTCCGGATATTTTATTGAAATGGAATGTTGAAGATCCTGTTTCCGCATTTGAAATCAAAAGAAATAATGTGGTAGCACAAACTCAAAAAAACAGAAACCCATTTATCGATAATCCTTATTTAGCAACGATCATTTGGGGTGGACCCGCTGCACAAAACACTTGGCCAGATACTTTCAACGGAGGAGGAAGCACTACCGATACTGAAGCTCCAACTGCGCCAATCAATTTAGCTGTTATGGAAGCGACATCATCGAGTATTTCTTTATCTTGGAATGCTTCTACCGATAATATCGCAGTAAGCGGATATGAGGTTTATGTAAATAATGTTTTAAAAACCACGGTTTATAGCAACTTTGCAACAATTTCAGGATTAAATCCGGCAACTACTTATTCATTCTATATTATCGCTAAAGATGCTGCTGGAAATAAATCTGCAAGCAGCTCAATCTTAGAAGGCACCACCACAACAACAGGCGGAGATGGTGACGGAACTTCTTGTGGATCGGAAAATTTTGAAAACGCGCCATTGCCTTCATCTTCATACGCGGAAAGAACATGGACCAACAATTCTATTTTCTGGACTGCAACCAATGCAAGAACTGATAGCCAGATTTACATCAACGGAAGCAGATCAATTTGTATCAGAAAAGGTTCTTTGAAATCTTCCACAATCAGCGGAGGAATTGGATCTTTAACTGTGAAAACTTACCTTCCATTTTCTGATTCTGAGGGTAATTATACATTAATGGTGAATGGAGTAGTGAAGGGACAAATTCCTTATTCTAAAACAGTAAAAACTACGACTATCGAAAATATTAATGTTGAAGGAAATGTGGTCATTGAACTGATCGATAGCGCGACAAGCAACCGTGTTTCTTTTGATGATCTTTCTTGGACCTGCTATTCTGGTTTATCAACGAACGATTCTGAAGTAAACAACAAAAAAATCACTGTTTATCCGAATCCTGTTAAAAATAACGAATTCCAAATAAGCGGGATCGATAAAAATGAAACCGTAAGAATTTACAGTGTAAACGGGCAATTGCTACAAACAATAAATAATGTAAGCAGTAATCAAAAAATTTATACCCAAAACTTACCAAAAGGAGTGTATTTCATCACTACAAAAACACAGTCTGCAAAGATTATTGTTGATTAATACACATGCATTTCATTAATAAACCGGGAGATTAACTTCCGGTTTTTTTATTGAGATTTACTCTATTTTTCGTTCTCGTTTTTTATTAAAAATTTATTATAAAAATGGGTGTTTTCACGGTGAAAAATTTATTCGAGATGCTGTATATTTGCTACAGAAAAACACTTGAAACAAAAGGCTATGGTAAAAACTAAATCCATGAAAAGCTTATTCCCTCATTAATTATTATCATCTAACCCAACAACAATTAGAGAAAAACACAGAACACAAATGATGGGGAATACTTTTAAGAAGGTGCATTTTTAGTTAATGCACCTTTTTTATACCAATTTTTCTCCGCAGATTTTACAATAACGAGCATCATCATCCACATCATCATTTCCACATCTTCCGCAAATTTTTTCTAAATTCTGACGTTTGTTCCGCATTTCAGCAGTGACAATTCCTGTGGGAACCGCAATGATTGAATATCCCGAAAGCATTAACAAAATCGATAAAAATTTCCCAAAAGGTGTTACCGGCGAAACATCACCGTACCCAACAGTAGTAATCGTAACAACCGCCCAATAAATGCTTTGTGGAATGCTTTCAAAACCTTCGCGGTGACCTTCAACCATAAACATCAGTGAACCCACAATCACACAATAGATCACCAAAAACAATAGGAATATATATATTTTTCGAGAGCTGTTTTTCAATGCACGAACAATCAGGTAGCCATCATTCATGAAATCCAATAAATTGAGAATCCTGAAAACCCGGAGCATTCTCAGCATTCTTAAAATCAAGAAATATTTGGTAATTGGAAAAAACAGACTCAAATAAAATGGCAAAATCGCCAGAAAATCAATGATTCCAAAAAAGCTGAAAATATAGGACTTCTTATTTCGAACTGTGACGATTCTCAAAACATATTCAATGGTAAAGAAAATGGTGATGACGATTTCTAAAAAAACAAAAAGCGAATGCAGTTTCGCATCGAAAACACTCACACTTTCCATCATAACGATGGATGTACTCAGCAAAATAAGTACAAGCAATGCAAGATCGAAAGCTTTACCAAGTCGAGTATCCGATTTGAAAATAATCCTGAAAAGCTGTCGTTTCCATTTTGTTCGTTCGGGAATAAAATCGTGTTCTTTTTCCATGGATTGTTATTGAAAATTAAATTTAGATAAATAATTCTTAATTTCGTCACAAACTTAAGAAAATGACAGTAAACGAGGCGATTTTTGAAATCGAGAAGAAAATTCCGGTTTCTCAGGCCGAAGATTTCGATAATGTAGGATTGCTCTGCGGAAATCCATCGAGGGAAGTAACGGGAATCCTAGTGTGCCACGATGCTTTGGAAAAAGTAGTTGATGAAGCGATAGCCAAAAACATGAACCTGATTGTCACTTTTCATCCCATTATTTTTTCGGGGCTAAAATCGATCACGGGCAAGAATTACGTGGAACAGGCAGTTCTGAAAGCCATTGAAAACAGAATTGCGATTTATGCCATTCATACTGCTTTTGATAATGATTTTTTTGGCGTTAATTATCGGATTTGTGAGGAATTAGGGCTTATTAATCAAAAAATTTTGATGCCCAAAACGAAAGTTCTGAAAAAACTTGAAGTTTATGTACCAGGCGAATATGCGGAAAATCTAAAGAATGCGCTTTTCAAAGCTGGCGCCGGAAGTATCGGTTTTTATGATGAATGCAGCTTTACAATTTCCGGGAACGGAACTTTCAGGCCGGTGGAAGGTTCGAATCCTTTTTCTGGAACAAAAAATATGCGCGAGATCGCTGATGAAGTGATGATATCGGTAATTTTTGAAAATGAAAAACAAAATCAAATCATCAGCGAAATGAAAGCTGCACACCCTTATGAAGAAGTTGCTTTCCAAATCATTAACCTTGAAAATGAAAATCAGTACACAGGATTAGGTAGGTTTGGTGATTTAAAAGAAGAAATGGACGAAGTTGATTTTCTGGCTTTTGTGAAAAATAAATTTAATTTAAAGGTCATTCGCCATTCCGATTTTATTTCAAAAAAAATCAAAAGAGTAGGCGTTCTGGGCGGCAGCGGTGCAAGTGGAATTAAGGCAGCGAGATCCCTAAAATGCGATGCTTATTTAACCGGTGATGTGAAATATCACGATTTTTTCCAAAGCGAAGGTAAAATGTTGATCTGCGACATCGGACATTATGAATCCGAACAATTTGTAACCCAACAATTAATTGAGATTTTGTCGGAAATTTTTCCTAAATTTGCAGTCTCAAAATCTGTTGAGAAAACCAATCCTGTAAATTATTTTTTATAAAATATGGCTAAAAAAACTGTAGAAATCTCTGTTGAAGATAAGCTAAGAGCACTTTACGATTTACAAATTATCGATTCTAGATTAGACGAAATCCGCAATACAAGAGGTGAATTGCCGATTGAGGTTGAGGATTTGGAAATTGAAATTGAAGGCCTTGAAAAGAGAGCAGAGAAATTTCAAAGCGAAATTAAAGAGCAGAATGATGAAATCAATACGAAAAACGAAGTGATCAATCATGCGAAATCTTTAATCGAAAAATACAAAGCTCAGCAAGATACGGTAAGAAATAACAAAGAATTTGAAGCACTTGATAAGGAAATAGAATTCCAAGATCTTGAAATTCAGTTGGCTGAAAAGAGAATCAAAGAATTTGGTGCTAAAATAGTTCACAAAAACGAAACGTTAGAAGAACTGAATGCGAAGATCAGCGAGTTGAAAAACCACTTGAAATTCAAGAAAGAAGAATTGGAAAATCTTGTTGCTGAAACCCAAAAAGAGGAAGATTATTTGTTGGAAAAATCCAAGGAGTTCGCTCAGAATATCGACGAAAGATTGTTGGCATCTTACCAAAGAATCCGCAACAATACTACCACAGGTTTAGCAGTGGTAGGTCTGGAAAGAGGCGCTCCGAAAGGATCTTTCTTTACACTTCCTCCGCAAAAACAGATGGAAATTGCACAAAGAAAGAAAATCATCATCGATGAACACAGCGGTAAAATCCTTGTAGACGATGATTTGGTGAACGAAGAGACTGAAAAAATGAAAGATATTATCAAGTTTTAAAACTTTCTGAAAAGATAAAAGCGGGTTGAAAATTTTCGACCCGCTTTTTTATTTTTAAGAATTTTGGTAATTAATTAATCGAAATGTTTTCCAAACAATCTTTAATTCTTCTCATCGCTTCCTTCAACTCATTTTCGGATGCAGCATAAGAAAAACGGATACAGGTCGGATTTCCAAAAGAAACTCCTCCCACGGTTCCTACGTGCGCTTCCTCCAGCAAGAACATTGCAAAATTATCCGCATCTTTTATTAATCTTCCATTTAGATTTTTACCAATATAATAAGAAATATCCGGGAAAAAGTAGAAAGCAGCTTCCGGGTAATTCACTTTGAAACCAGGGATTTCTTTCACCAATTCGTATACAATTTCTCTTCTTTTTTTGAATTCATCAATCATATAACGGTATTCCGACGTATCGGTTTTCAAAGCAGTTACGGACGCTTTTTGCGCCATGGTATTGGCTCCGCTGGTCATTTGCCCCTGAATTTTTTCGCAACCTTTAGCCAACCAAGTAGGACATGCGGAATAGCCGATTCTCCAACCCGTCATCGCAAACGCCTTCGACATCCCGTTGATTACCGCAGTTTGTTCATAAACCTGCGGGAATTCCGCAATGGACGTATGTTTTCCATCGTAATTGATGTATTCGTAAATTTCATCAGAAATAATAGTGATTTGCGGATATTTTGCCACAACATTGGCAATTTTCTCAAGTTCTTCACGTCGGTAATAACTTCCGGATGGGTTGCAAGGCGAACTGTAAAGCAATGCTTTAGTTTTTGGAGTAATGGCTTTTTCCAATTGTTCAGCAGTCATTTTGAAATGATTATCGATAGAAGTTTCAATGAAAACCGATTTTCCGCCCATCATTTTCACCATTTCATCATAGCTTACCCAGTATGGAGCCGGCAAAATCACTTCGTCTCCATCATTGATAATGGATGCTAAAACATTGATGATGGATTGTTTTGCGCCATTCGAAACGCAAATTTGCGATGGTTGATAGTCCAAATTATTATCACGCTTCAGTTTATCGCAAATAGCTTGGCGAAGATCCAAAAATCCCGGAACAGGGGAATAATGGCTGAAATTATTATCAATCGCATCGAAAGCAGCCGCTTTTATATTCTGCGGTACATCAAAATCAGGTTCACCGAGGGTTAAGCTGATTACATCAATTCCTTGGGCTTTCATCTCACGAACTTTGTTGCTCATCACAAAAGTTTGTGAAAAGCTCAGTCTGTTCAGGCGTGCTGAGTATTTTTCCATAATTATTAATAAGATTTCCAAAGATAAATTTTTTATGCAAAGTTCTAAAGTTGTTTTTTTTAAATTTGTGAAAATTTATACTAAAAATGGCAGTTGAACTCATCGAAAAATACTTTCCCAATCTTACTGAAGAACAAAAAAATCAGTTTGCAAAACTTGAGGATCTCTATAAGGAATGGAACGAAAAAATCAACGTTGTTTCCCGGAAAGATATGGAATCGCTGTACGAAAAACATATTCTGCACTCGTTGGGAATCGCAAAAGTGATGGAGTTTGCGCCCAACACAAAAGTATTGGATATCGGTACTGGAGGTGGTTTTCCCGGAATTCCGCTTGCTATTTTGTTCCCCGAAGTTCAATTTACGCTGATAGATTCTATCGGAAAAAAAATTACCGTGGTAAAAGAAGTTTCCACAGGTATCGGCTTGAAAAATGTAACCGCAATCCACGGAAGAGCAGAATCTTTGAAGGAAAAATTTCATTTTGTTGTCAGCCGAGCTGTTACACAAATGCCGGTTTTTCTCCGTTGGTTAAAAGGAAAATTCGAGAAAGAACAATTTAATCCAAAAAACAATGGCGTTCTATACCTGAAAGGAGGCGATTTAGCAGAAGAACTTGCGGGTTTGAAATGTGAAATTTTCTCGCTGCATGAGTTTTTCGAAACCGAATTTTTTGAAACAAAAAAAGTAGTTTATTTATCGAAAGGAAATTTTAATTCCTAACCTATCATAATAATTAATAATCGAATTACGTTCTAAGAATAAATAAATTTACCATGGGAAAACTATATAAATTTACCGTTCTGGCTTTTTCAGTTTTTATGCTAAGCAGTTGTAATGACCGTTTCGAAGGAGATGAAATAAACAATATTGAGCCACTAAAAATCGACAGTGTACGGATTCCGCAGGACACGATGGAGATTTACAGCACGCAAACCATCAAAACCTTTTCAAATTATTCGGCGAATTGCGAAGGCTTTTACGGCTACGATTATTTGCACACCGACCAGTTCGAAAGGGAAGTAACTTCTTATAAATTCAAAACATCGGCGACGTGCGGAGAAGTATTTACCAAAGCTTCTCAAATCAATTTCAGGCCGCAGCAAACGGGAACTTTCACCTTTAAATTCTGGAACGGAACCGACGCTTCCGGCGAAAATATTTGGATCGAAAAAAATATCGTCGTGAAATAATTCGACCCTAAAATTAATAAAGACAGCATCAGATTAAATCAATTTTCTGGTGCTTTTTTGTTTTAAATTTTATATTTTTAAGGATTATATGATTTATGAAATTTCTCAATAAAATTATCACCGAACTCTATTCGCAAACTTCCGATCTGTCCGAATTCAATATCGTGATTCCAGGAAAAAGACCGATTGTCTTCATTAAAAAAATCTTAAAAGAAAGAGGATATTCCGGTTTTCTACCCAACTTTTTCACCATAGAAGATTTAATTAAAGAAATAGCCGAAAAACAACCTGTTCAGGGAATCGGATTATGGCTTTTTTCATTTGAAATTTATCGTGAAATTCAGCCTTCAGAAGATTTTGCCAGTTTTTTAAAATGGTTTCCTACGCTTTTAAAAGATTGGGATGATATCCTTAAATTTCATGGAAAAGATGAAGCTGTTTTACAATATATGTTTGACGAAGAACGTATTAAAAACTGGTCCGAAAACCTCGGCGATTCCGAAGAAATACCGAGAAGAAAATTCCTGAATTTCTGGCAGAAAATGAATCTTTTTCTTCCGGTTTTAAAGAGAAAACTCAACGAAAAAAACTGGGCTACTTCAGGAATGATTCATGAATCTGCAAATGAGAAAATTGAAAATTTCGTACTGCAAACTGATAAGAAATTCGTGTTCTGCGGTTTTAATGCCTTTACTCCCGTCGAAGAAAAATTGGTAAAAAGTCTTTTGCAATGGGACAAAGCACAATGTTTTTTTCAAGCGGACGAATATTATATCAACGATACCCGACAAGAAGCAGGGAAATTCTTAAGACAACATAAAACCTGGAAAGAATTCAATGATAGCCGTGCTTTTCAATGGATCGAAGATGATTTTGCAAAAGATAAAACCATCAAAACCTACGAAGTTTCCGGAAATATCACGCAAAGCAAAGTTCTTCCGGAGATTTTCAAGGAACTAAAAGATGAAAATCTTTCGAATACCGCAGTGATTTTATTGGACGAAAACCTTCTACCAGCAACTTTAGAAGCGATGAGTACCGTTGATCATCTGAATATTACCATGGGGTTTCCTCTGAAAAATTTGGGTTTCAGCAATGCGATGAAGCACGTTTTTTATCTTCAAAAACAATTGGAAAAGAAGGATTCGTCCTACTATTATCATGATCTTCTTTCGATTTTGGAAGAACTTCCAAATGATCAGGATGACCAAAAAATCATCGCCGCTTTCAAAGCAAAAATTGAGGAAAGAAATATTGTTTATATCTCGAAAAACCAGTTACAGGAACTTCTATCCGGACTTTCTTATATTCAGCTTTTCACCAAACCCAATTCCGTAATTGCGTTTCTCGATTTGCTGATTGAATTCTGTTATCAATTAAAATTCAGGGAATTGGACGATATTTTATTTGAAAATATATCCCATTTTGAAAAGAGTTTTAAAATCATCAAAAATCAAATTTCTCCCTATTCGTTTGATATCAAAATGGATACTTTGGAAGTTTTGATCAATCAATTGGTAAACTCTGAAACGATTGATTTTCAGGGAGAACCATTGCAAGGTTTGCAAGTAATGGGACTTTTGGAAACCCGTCTTTTAAACTTTGAAAATATCATTCTTCTTTCTGCAAACGAGGGCAAATTACCATTGGGAAATACCCAAAACACCTATCTTCCGTTCGATGTAAGAAATCATTTTGGAATGCATACCTTTGTAGAAAATGACAGTATTTATGCCTATCATTTTTACCGTTTAATCCAAGATTCACAGCAAGTTCATTTGCTATTTAATGCTTTAAATTCCGGTGTAAATACAGGGGAGAAAAGCCGTTTTATTACGCAAATGGAAATTGAAGATCCACATCATACCATCGAAAACATCATCATCGAAAATACTTCTGATCCAATTATCCAAGAACCAATTCGGATTGAAAAAACTGCTAAAGTTCAAGAAAAATTGTTGGAATGGAAAAGCAGAATTTCAGCTTCACATCTCACTTCCTACATTTATAATCCGATCGATTTTTACTTGACCAAAATTCTCAATACCAAAGAATCCACTGAAATAGAAGAAGAACTATCGCAAAGAAGTTACGGAAATTTGGTGCATTATTCACTTCAACTTATTTACGAAAAATTAATTGGTAAAGTATTGTCCATTAATGATTTAGAACTCTCTAATCAAAAATTAAATGAAGTAATCAACGCAGCGATAGAAAAACTTAAACATCAGGTTGAATTCTACGAAAAAGGCATGAATTACATTCACCGGTCGATTGCAGAAAGGGTAGTGCGCAATGTTTTAGAATATGACCGTAAACTTATTGAAAACGGAAATACTTTAGAAATATTGAGCGTAGAAGGGAATTTCGAAAATATTGGTTTTTATCTTGATGAAGAACAAAAAGACCAGGTGTTTTTCTACGGTTTCATCGATAGAATAGATCGGCTGAACGGAAATTTAAGAATCATCGATTTTAAAACTGCAAAAACCAAAAACCTGTCAATTTCTGAACCGAAAAAGCCCGAAGATCAAGAAAAACTGGAACGATTATTTTTCCGCGAAGATTATAAGCAAGCCATGCAGCTTTGCGTGTATGCATATTCCGTTTTGAATGAGAAAAAATATCCCGACAACTTCGTAGAATGTGGAATCTGGAGCTTTGCGGAGGTGAATAAAGGAGTTCAAAATCTTCACATTTTTCGAAATAAAGAAATTTCAGCAAATCAATTGACCATACCCATGAAATCAATCAAAAATGTGATTTCTGAAATACTAAATCCTGAAATTGATTTTGTGGAAACTGAAAAGGTAAGTTGGGGCAATTAAAGGTTTCATTTATTTTAAAACTTTAATAAAATGTTTGATGCAAATTTTCAATCTTTGCGTTCAGCATTTCATTAATTGAAAAATGCGCTGGTAGAGAAGTAATGCTTAAATTTGCCCTTTAAAAAAAATTTAATTATTATGAATTTAAAAGGGAAAAACGCTATTATAACCGGTGGTGGAAGTGGACTTGGGAAGGCAGTTGCTATTGCTTTGGCTAATGAAGGAGTGAACATCGGGATTACCGGAAGAAACGAAGAAAACCTGAAAAATACCGCAGAAGAAATTAAAAAATTAGGAGTTAATGCTGCTTACTCAGTATTCAGTATTGATGACGAAAAAGCGGTAAAGACGGGAATCGATGCATTGGTAAAAGATCTCAATGGTGTAGATATCTTGGTTAATAATGCAGGAATTGGAAATTTCGGAACGCTGGAACAAATGCCATCTGAAACTTGGGAACAGGTGATGAAAACCAATCTTTTCGGAGTTTATTACGCAGCACAGGCAGTGCATCCTTACCTGAAAGAAAAAGGCGAAGGGGATATTGTGAACGTGGCATCCACTGCAGGTTTGAAAGGCGGTGCCAACATGTCCGCTTATGCTGCTTCCAAAGCTGCGGTAGTTTCTTTATCTCAATCGATGATGGCGGAATGGCGAAAGGAAAACATCCGTGTGATTACGCTTACTCCAAGTACGATTGCTTCCGATATGTCAATTCAAGGTGGACTTACCGACGGAAATCCGGAGAAAGTATTGCAACCTGAAGATTTCGCAGAATGGGTGAGAGACATCCTGAAGATGAACCGAAGAGCGTTAATTGCCAACGCCTCAATTTTCTCTACTAATCCTTAATAATAGAAATTTTTATAACAAAAAAGCTACGAATTTCGTAGCTTTTTTTGTTCTGGTAAAAATGGTTTAGTGTCCGGATTGTCCGTCGATTCCGTGTGCGTGTCCGTGAGAAAGTTCTTCTTCTGTTGCTGGTCTGGTTGCCACCACTTCCACATCAAACTGCAAAGTTTTTCCCGCCATCGGATGGTTCAGATCTACCGTTACTATTTCATCTGTAACTTCAAGTACTACAGCATTTACTTGGTTTCCTTCAGGATCTTGCAAAGGTAGGATTACTCCGACAGGTGGCATTCCGCTTTCTTTAAACATTGATGCAGGCAATTGTGCGGTCGCATCTTCTGCTTTTTCACCATAACCTTCTTGCGGAGTAATGGTAAAAGATTTTTTGTCTCCGGCTGCCAAACCGTGAAGGTTTTCTTCAAACTTTGGCAACATCATTCCCACTCCGTATAAAAATGCGAAAGGTTGATCAGCATCAGTTTTTTCAATGAAATTTTTTTCTCCATTTTCTTCAACGGAATTTAGCGTGTAATGTAGTGCTACTACATGGTTTTTGTCTATTGTCATCGTATTAGGATTAGAAAGGAATTATTAAATCCTTTATTATTTTTTTATGGAAGAGCAGATTTTCTTCTCTTGAATGTTTCAACAAAGGTAGTACTTTTGAATTTGAATTAGGAGATACCCAAACAAAACGATCAATTTCTTTTATAAAATTTATTTAGTAATATCAATCGGACAATTCAACCCTGTTATTTTCTGTTAAAAATAACATACCTTCAGATCGCCGATTTGGGTGTTCCGTAAAACCTTTCAGTTTCGTTGTTCTTCCTTTTGAAACTAAATCTAAAATTTGCTTCTCGGTTATTTTTTTTCCAAAAATTATCAATGGAATTTTGAAATCGCAATTTTTAAAATTAGAACATCCTATTGCTGTTTTCCCTTTCACCAAGCGACTTAATTTACATTTCGGACATTGCTCTTCCTCCCAATGAATTGTTGCCGTTTTTCGAGCAATTTTTTCTTTTTTGGGTACATCTTTCACTTCGCTATGAAAAGAGATCAACTTTGCCTTTTCGCTGATTACTTTCCGGGTCAATTCGTTGACCATCTGCACTAATTCATCCTTGAATTGAGAAGCTTCGTATTCGCCTTTCTCGATTTTTCTTAATTTAAATTCCCATTCACCGGTGAGTTCTGGACTTTTCAAAAGTTCGTCTTCGATGGTGTCGATCAATTCTACGCCGGTAGTTGTTGCAAGGAGATTTTTCTTTTTCCTTTCAATATATTTTCTTTTGAAAAGGGTTTCAATAATATTTGCCCTTGTGGAAGGTCGGCCGATTCCATTGCTTTTCATAAGTTCGCGAAGTTCCTCATCGTCCACTTGTTTTCCTGCGGTTTCCATCGCGCGCAGCAGTGTTGCTTCGGTGTAAGGTTTTGGCGGACTGGTTTTTCCTTGGTGAATTAAAGGGGAATGTTCACCTTTTTCGCCAACTTTAAATTCAGGAATCAATTGCTCCTCTTCCTTATCTTTTTTCTCGCAATCGTCTTTTTTATCTTTTACATAAATTTCTCGCCATCCCAATTCCAAGATCTGTTTTCCGTTGGCTTTAAAAAAAATCGTTCCCACTTTTCCTTCAACCAACGTATTTGAAATTTTACATTCCGGATAAAAAACCGCAATAAAACGCCTGGCAACCAAATCATAAATTAGTTTTTCTTCCTTACTCAAATTAGAAGAGGGAGGAATTTCTGTCGGAATAATCGCATGGTGATCAGTCACTTTGCTGTCATCGAAAACAGCCTTGGACTTGGGAATTTCCTGCTGCAATAGCGGTGCGGTATATTCGCTATAAAAATTCATGGAACGCAATATTGCCGGAATTTTTGGATATAGATTTTCAGATAGGTAGGTCGTATCTACACGCGGATACGTTGTGTGTTTTTTTTCGTATAAACTTTGGATGTATTTCAAAGTATTATCTGCTGAAAATCCAAATTTTCGGTTTGCTTCTACTTGAAGCGCGGTCAAATCAAACAATCGTGGATTTTTTTCTTTCCCTTCTTTTATTTCAAACGAAACGATTTCGAAGAGATTTTGCTTTAGATATTCGAGTCCTTTTTCTGCCTTTTCCTTGGTTTTAAGCCGGTCAATCGCCGCACTGAAAATGACATCTCGGTAGTTGGTTTTCAGTTCCCAATATTCCTCGGTTTTGAAAGCATCAATTTCTTTTTGTCTTTGAACCAACATCGCAAGGGTAGGAGTTTGGACTCTGCCAATGGACAGTACACCTTTGTTTCCGCCAAATTTTCGGGTAAAAAGTCGGGTTGCATTAATTCCCAAAAGCCAATCGCCAATTGCACGGGCATTCCCTGCCAGGTAAAGATTTTGGTAATCCTCGGCGGGTTTCAACTGATTAAAACCTTCTTTGATGGCGTCTTCGGTTAATGAAGAAATCCACAATCTTTTCACCGGTTTTTTGCATTTCGCCTTTTGCAGAACCCAGCGCTGGATCAGTTCTCCTTCTTGCCCGGCATCACCGCAATTGATGACTTCATCGCATTCATTAACCAGCTTTTCGATCGTTTTAAACTGTTTTTCAACACCTGAGTTAGGAATAAGTTTAATGCCAAATTGATCAGGAATAATCGGTAGATAGATGAGATCCCAGGATTTGAAATGCGGACTATAATCGTGGGGTTCCTTCAAGGTGCAAAGATGCCCGAAAGTCCAGGTAACCCAATATCCATTACCTTCGAAATAGCCCTGTTTAGGCATATCTGCACCTAATACTTTAGCAATATCTCTTGCGACACTGGGTTTTTCGGCAATGCATAATTTCATTTTTACAGCTTCATTTTTTGTCGGTTGCAAATTACCGATTTTTTTTTTGAATATGGGGTTGCGAAATTTATTGTAGTTGATACGCAGCACTAGTAAGCAAAGCAGAACGTCAGTTCCTGGCTCGATGATTTTTCAATTTATTGTTGGTCTTTCGGACCCGAGGAAGCTGTGGTGATAAACAGAAGATTCTTATTTTATTTTTTTCTCGAATCTTCTTTTTGAACGATCGAAAGCTAGTTTTTCCCAACTACTATCAAAACCATTCCAAAAAAGTCGAATGTTTTGACCTCCAGCAAAAATTACAACGTCGATGTCCTTATATGAAAAATAAATATTATTGTTGTCAGTATTATCTTTTAAATATTTAGATTCATTTTCTATAGCATCGTTTATTTTCGCTAGAAATTCATAAGCATCAATCTTATCTAGGTTTTTAAAAGCATAACCTTGATAGACATTACCTTATTCATTCCAATAATCTCCAAAAAAGCCTAACAACATTCCTTCTTTATCTTTATCTGTAGCTTTATAGAGCAGTGTTGTTAATTCTCCAGAACTTGCTGCAGCAATAGGAATTAATTCAAATTTAGAAATGTTTTCAGTTACGCCAAGCACGTTTCTAAAAAGAAAGCTTTTGGCACGAAATTGAGCTATCTTGCTAAACTCTTTTGCAGCCCAAACATAATTTAAATTAGTTGTCTTTACTTGGGCAAATGAAATAGTGGAAAAAAAGATAAGAAATGGTATAAATTTTAGTTTCATACGAAATAGGGTTTTGTTTTTTTTAAAATTCTGACTAACGTTAAACTTTACTATTGATAATCAAACTGTTTTGAATTTAATATCCTTGATAGTCAGTCCAAATTTAGTGATTTGTTTTTCTATTCTTATGGCTGCTGCTATTTTTCTGTTCAAGTCCAGAAAAAGGTCTTGTGAAGGTCGATTATACCCTTGCCGCTGTCAGATGCAAGAGCGCATTGAAAACTTCATCGACCGAAATCGGGTAAATATCTTTAAGTAAAAAAAATCCCAACTCACGATGAGCCGGGAATTTTCTTTTGGGATTAATTGAGGTTAATTTCTGCCTCTGCTAAAAAGCCATATTATCAATCCGATAACGCCGACGACAAGGATGATTCCCCACCACATTCCGGCTTGAAAAATGGTTTCAATTGCTTCGCACGATGTCAATAAAGTCAGCGCGAATACTGATAGACTGAGTAAACTAAATTTTTTCATAATATTTATTTTTTTTGTTGGTTGCTTGAGGAAATTTAAACTCGGTGAAAATCTGGTTTCCATTTCTTGATGGATTTTTTAATAGCATCTCCTGAAATATTTTCTTTTAAAGCTTTATCCAGTAAAATCTTGAATTCATCATGATAGGCAAATCTTAAAGCCGCTATCTGTCCAAAATTCAGCTTTTCTTCAATTTCATCCGATCTTTTTCCGAAAATTTCGAAATATCGCTGCTTGAATTCCAGACGCACAATACGATTCTGATTCTCCAAAGCGTAATGTTGTCGCAGCATGATGGCCAGATACAATAGAAGAACAACTACCGTGGAGAACAAAATCCAGTTCAATTGATTTGCAACATCACTGAAAGATTTCACCACACCAATGATCAATAAAATCATCAATAAAGGCAGCAAAACGAAGTGATGTGGCGGATAATATTTCCGGTGATTGGAATAATTTTGCGTTTTCAAAAAATTACACAATCAAAAATGCAACCAAAATATATTAATTCCCAAGCAAATCCAGAAATTGCTGTTCATCGAGGATTTCAATGGTTCCGATATCCTGCGCTTTTTTCAATTTACTACCCGCTTTTTCACCAACCACCAAATAATTCAGATTTTTGGAAACAGCAGAAATATTTTTTCCGCCATGTTTTTCTACCATTTCTTCGGCATCATCTCTTGTGAAAAGCGACAATTTCCCGGTGAAAAGAAAAGTTTTTCCTTGTAGAACATTGCTTAAAACTTCATTCGTCCTTTCTCCTTTTTCTAATTGAACTCCATAAGATTTCAGGCGATCAATCATTATAATATTTTCCGGATTTTGGAAGAAAGCGATGATGCTTTCGGCAATTTTTTCGCCGATATCTTCCACCTGAACCAATTCTTCAGCGGTGGCTTTTCTCAGATCATCCATTGAAGTGAAATTTTTGGCTAATTTTTTCGCAACGGTTTCTCCAACATGCTTAATTCCAATTCCATACAATACTTTTTCGAAAGGGATTTCTTTAGATTTTTCAATTCCATCGATGATATTTTGCGCAGATTTTTCCGCCATTCTCTCCAAAGGAAGAAGTTGTTCTTTGGTTAAAGCATAAAAATCTGCAGGATTTTCTACCAGTTTTTCGCGATACAGTTGTTCGATCGTTTCGCTACCAAGATTTTCAATATTTAAAGCTTTTCTCGATACATAATGAATCATTCTGCCGACAACCTGTGGCGGACAATGCAACTCGTTCGGACAAAAATGTATCGCCTGATCTTCAATTTTCACCAGTTCAGTTCCACATTCAGGGCAAGTTTTGATGTATTGAATTTCCGGATTTTCAGGATTTCTTTTGTCTAAATTTACCCCAACAATCTTCGGAATAATTTCGCCGCCTTTTTCCACATAAACAAAATCATGTTCGTGCAAACCCAATTTTTTGATGATGTCTTCATTGTGCAAACTCGCTCTTTTCACAATGGTTCCGGCCAATAAAACAGGCTTCAAATTCGCCACTGGAGTAATAGCTCCGGTTCTTCCTACTTGATACGTTACGGATTGCAATTCGGTTTCTACTTTTTCAGCTTTAAATTTATACGCCATTGCCCAACGCGGAGATTTGGCAGTGTAACCAAGCGCTTTTTGCTGACTCAATTCATTTACTTTCACTACAATTCCATCAATATCAAATCCCAGTTGATGCCTTTGAGTATCCCAAAAATTAATAAATTCTTTCACCTCATCCAGCGAACTGCACAATTTTGCTTGTTCAGAAATTTTAAAGCCCCAAGACTTGGCTTTCTGAAGAACCTCCCAATGCGTTGCCGCAGGAAAATCGTTAGCGATAAATTGGTAAAGAACTGCTGATAAGCCACGTTTCCTTACTTCTGCGGAATCCTGAATTTTCAAACTTCCGGATGCAGTATTTCGAGGATTCATGAAGGGATCAAAACCTTCTTCCTCGCGTCTTTTGTTGATTTTATCGAAGTTTTTTCTTGTTAAATAAATTTCGCCCCGCATGTAGAATCTTTCGGGAAAATCGCCATGCAGTTGAAGTGGAATTTCAGAAATCGTCTTCACATTTGCTGTAATTTCATCTCCCTGAAAACCGTCGCCGCGGGTTACTGCTTCTATCAATTTGCCATTTTCGTACAAAATTGAAATCGAAGCACCGTCATATTTTAGTTCTGCTACATAAGAAATTTCATCATCAAGCGATTTTTGTAAGCGTTTTTCCCAATCTTCCAAATCATTAAAATCGTAGGAATTATCCAGGGAATACATCCTAAACTGATGCTGAACCGTCGGGAAATTTTTTGTGATTTCGCCACCAACACGCAAAGTGGGAGAGTTGTGGTCATAAAACTCGGGATGTCTTTTTTCAAGTTCCTGAAGTTCTTTGAGCTTCAAATCGAATTCAAAATCTGAAATTGTAGGTTCATCTAATGTGTAATAATTATAGTTATGTTGATGAAGTTCTTCGCGCAGATCTTCTATTTTTTTTTGAATATTTTCCGACATTTTGAAGGTAGATTTTTACAAAAATACTAATTCTATAGAAACCACAACGTCAATAGCGTATTTTAGATAAAAACATACAGAATTAAATTTACTCCTAATTTTTACAAGTGTTATATTTAAAAATTGTATTAATTTTAAAAATAAGTACTAATTTAGCAAGGGTAAAAATAAATAATTATGAAAATCGAGAAAAGATGGATTGCTTCTTTTGTTATTCTTACAATGATTTCAATTGCGGCGTTATTCTGGAAAACTGAAATTCCTGTCCCAAACTCCGGCGAATTCCTCACGGAAGACAAAATTGTAGGTGCCGATGTTGCCTGGATTTTAGCCGCAGCTGGTTTGGTTTTGTTGATGACTCCCGGCCTTTCGTTTTTCTATGGCGGAATGGTGGGTAGCAAAAACGTGATTTCCACAATGTTGCAAAGTTTTATTGCACTCGGAGTGATTTCTCTACTTTGGGTGGTTGTTGGTTTCAGTCTTTCCTTTGGTGAAAGTTTAGGTTTCACTTTCAATGGCATTCATTACGGAATCATCGGAAATCCATTGAGTTACCCTTTTTTCAGTGGGGTAGGTACACTACCGCATCATTTAATGGCGCCCACAATTCCTTTTATTTTGTTCGCATTATTTCAGATGAAATTTGCGGTAATTACGCCCGCTTTAATCACTGGTTCGTTTGCTGAAAGGGTTCGTTTTATTTCCTATCTAATATTTATGGTGCTCTTCAGTTTGCTTATTTATACGCCACTTTGCCACATGGTTTGGCATCCGGAAGGTTTGCTTAATAAATTTTTCGGAGTAAAAGATTTCGCTGGAGGAACGGTAGTTCACATGAGTGCAGGGTTCGCAGCACTTGCCGGCGCAATTGTTTTGGGAACAAGAAAAAATCCACATCATCAGCCGTCGAATATCCCATTTGTTTTATTAGGAACCGGAATGCTTTGGTTTGGGTGGTTTGGTTTCAACGCTGGCTCTGCATTAGCGGCTAATGCAACTGCTGCGATGGCTTTTGGTACCACCACCATAGCATCGGCTTCCGCAATGATTACTTGGATATTTTTCGATCGAATTAATGGAAGAAAAGTTTCTGCATTAGGCGCTTCCATTGGTGCAGTGGTCGGTTTGGTAGCAATCACCCCAGCCGCGGGATTTGTTACGATTGCCGAAAGTCTGTTCATCGGGTTTATCTCTGCAATTGTTTCTAATTTAATGATGCACTGGAAAAAACTCAAAAAAATAGACGATACTTTGGATGTCTTTGCCTGTCATGGCGTAGGAGGAATTATGGGAATGATTCTTACCGCAATTTTTGCGCATGGTGAAAATGCAAGTTTGCTCCATGGCGGCTGGTCGGTTTTTGGGCATCACATGCTGGCTTTGGTTCTGGTTTCGGTGTTTACATTTTTTGGGGCAATGCTGCTTTACAAAATCACCAATTTCATCATTCCGCTAAGGGTTTCGGAAGAATCAGAGCACCTCGGACTAGATCTTTCTCAGCACGATGAATCCAATTGTTTTTAATTTTAATGAAAAAAGCACCGTTTCAATCTCGGTGCTTTTAATTTCTTAATGACTTAACATTTCCTTTATTTTCTCAGAAACTTTTTCCGCATTAGGCAGCATTTCTTTTTCTAGAATTAAATTGATTGGAACTGCAGGTAAATTTAACGAACCCACGGCTTCAACCGGCGCATCTAAAAATCTGAAACAATTCTTAGAAATTCTGTGAGCAAAAGCTTCGGCGAAGGAATTATTAATCTGTTCTTCTGTTAAAACTATACATTTCCCGTGAAGTTTTACCCTTTCAAAAACAAGTTTTTCATCAAGTGGAATTAAAGTTCTCAGGTCAATGATTTCAACTCTGCCTTCAAATGATTTTGCAGCTTCTTTCGCCCAGTAAACGCCCATTCCGTAAGTAACAATGACCAAAGTTCGGCCTTTCTCAGTTTCAGACTTATCAGTTTCTTTGATGATGTTAGCTTTTCCGAACGGTAAAATATAATCTTCCGCAGGTTCTATGGTTTTTGCATCTTCCGTTCCTGGAACTTTACTCCAATACAAACCTTTATGTTCCAACATAATCACCGGATTAGGATCATAGAAAGCAGCTTTTAACAATCCTTTAAAATCTGCTGCATTGCTTGGATAGGCGATTTTAATTCCTTTGATATTCGCCAAAATACTTTCCACGCTTCCGCTGTGATAAGGCCCACCGCCACCGTACGCACCGATCGGAACGCGAATAATATTACTCACCGGGAATTTCCCGTTGGATAAATAATTTGATTTCGAAATTTCGGTAATCAATTGGTTAAGTCCGGGATAGATATAATCGGCAAATTGCACTTCGACAATCGGTTTTAAACCTACAGCACTCATTCCTACGGTAGAACCGATGATATACGCCTCCTGAATTGGGGTATTAAACACTCTTTTTTTACCAAATTTTTTACCTAAAGTCACGGTTTCTCGAAAAACGCCGCCTATTCTTTCACCCACGTCCTGTCCATAAAGCAAAGCTTCCGGATGTTTCCACAACAATTCCTGAATGGCATGAATCGCTGCATCCACCATCACAATTTTTTCCTGACCTTTCGGTTCTCTTTCACCCGATTCCTCGGCGATTGGAGTAGGAGCGAAGACGTGATTTTCTACAGTTTCCGCTTTAGGATTTTCAGAATTTTGCGCTTTTTCGAAAGCTTGTTCTGCTTCTAGGCGTGCTTTTTTTTCAATTTGCTTTAATAAATCCTCATCAGCACCATTCTCCAACAATTGATTTCTAAGAATATTTCCAGGATCCTGAGCTCGATGTTTAATTAAATCTTCTTCATCACGATAAAATTCTCTGCGAACACCGGAAGTATGGTGACCTATTAAAACCGTTTTTGCACAGACTAACATCGGTTTACGTTCTGCACGAACGAAATCAACGGCTTTTTTCATCGCCAGAAAGCTTGCCTCGAAATCGGTTCCATCCACTTTCATTCGGTTTAGCCCCACAAATCCTGCCGCGAAATCATATGCATCGGAAGTTCGGGCTTCTTCTTTGGTTACGGAAATTCCCCATTCATTGTCTTGAACTAAAAATATTATAGGCAACTGGTGCAAGGCGGCAAACTGAAACGCTTCGGAAACTTCACCTTCTGTAATAGAATTATCACCGAAACTGCACACTACAACAGGGTTTTTCTCGAATTTTTTTAAATTAAAATCCTGAATATATTTAATCCCCTGCGCAACGCCAGTGGTGGGAATTGCCTGCATTCCCGTGGCAGAACTTTGATGAATAATTTTGGGTAAATCTTCTTCCAAACTCGACGGATGGGAATAGTACGATCTTCCGCCAGAAAATGGATCGTCCGCTTTTGCCAGTAATTGCAACATTAAACGATAAGGCTCAAAACCAATACCGAGCAGCATACTTTCGTCGCGATAGTAAGGCGAAACCCAATCTTCTTTGGTTAATTGATAGGCGGTTGCCAACTGAATTGCTTCGTGGCCGCGAGAAGTAGAATGAACGTATTTACAAATATTTCGGTTTTCTTCGTAGATATCTGCCATTGCTTTGGCAAGCATCATGTGGTTGAAAGCCTTTAATAAAATCTCCTTTGAAACCTTTTGTTTTGTATCAATTTCCATAGTTAACAAAGATAAAAATTTTAATGAAAGTGAAATATCTTAGCATTTTCGGTAAAAAATAGAGTATTGCAAGATTGCATTAACAAAAAGCCAAAGCAGTTTTCATACTTTGGCTTTGTTGATTTTTTTTAATATAAATTTTATCCGAATGCGTTAATTCCCGTCACATCCATTCCTGTAATGAGCAAATGAATATCGTGGGTTCCTTCATAAGTGATCACTGATTCTAAGTTTGCAGCGTGGCGCATCATCGGAAATTCGCCCATAATTCCCATTCCACCGAGTATTTGTCGGGATTCTCTAGCAATATCTATTGCCATTTTCACATTGTTTCTCTTTGCCATAGAAATTTGCGCAGGAGTGGCTTTATGAGCATTTTTCAAATTTCCTAATTGCAGACAAAGCAGTTGTGCTTTCGTAATTTCGGTAAGGAATTCTGCAATTTTTTTCTGTTGCAATTGGAAAGATGCGATTGGTTTCCCGAACTGTTTTCTTTCTTTTGAATATTGCACCGCGGTACAAAAACAATCGATTGCAGCACCGATAACTCCCCAAGAAATACCGTAGCGAGCCGAGTTTAAACAAGATAAAGGCCCTTTTAGACCATCTACTTTTGGCAATAAATTTTCTTTGGGAACTTTAACATTATTGAAAACCAATTCGCCTGTTTTAGACGCACGAAGACTCCATTTATTATGGGTTTCCGGAGTTGTAAATCCTTCAAAACCTCTTTCTACAATCAATCCCTGTACTTTTCCTTCTTCATTCTTTGCCCAAACTACTGCGATATCGCAAAGCGGCGCATTGGTAATCCACATTTTGGCACCGTTTAATAAATAATGATCGCCTTTGTCTTGGAAATGAGTTTCCATAGAGCCGGGATCGGAACCGTGGTTAGGTTCAGTTAAACCAAATGCTCCGATCATTTCACCGGAAGCTAACTGAGGAAGGAATTTTCTTTTTTGCTCCTCGGAACCATATTCATTAATAGGAAACATCACTAAAGAACTCTGAACCGAAGCAGCGGAACGAACAGCAGAATCGCCTCTTTCTAATTCCTGCATGATGATTCCGTAGGAAATTTGGTCCAATCCGGCTCCTCCGTATTCTTCAGGAATGTACGGACCGAGCGCTCCAATTTTCCCCAATTCTTTCATTAACCCGGGAATATCGGTGTGGTTTTGCGCGGCTTCATCTATTTTGGGCATCACGAAACTTTCAACCCAATCTCTAACAGATTGACGGATTAACTTGTGCTCATCGGTTAAAAGATCATCCAACAAATAATAATCTGGGATGGTTGTGAGCGGGTAATATGACATAATTTTTAGATTTGCCTAAAATTAGGATTTTTCGGAAATATGGCAAATTTTAAAGGAAAATATTAGAATATGATTTTAGTTTTTACGCTTAAATCTGTATAAATAAGGAGCTTTGTTTGCTGAACCATCAAAAAACTTCTCTAATCTTTCAAGAATGTTGAGCGCCAGAATTTTCCGTTGGAAATTGTTTCTTCTGTATTTTTCATCGAGTACCGTTTCATAAACGGTTTGCAAATCTTTCATGGTGAATTTTTCCGGAAGTAAATTATTCGCCACGATTTGCGTATCGATATTTTTACGGATATGATTTAATCCCACTTCAATAATTCTATCATGATCGAAAGCCAGTTTGGGAAGTTTGTTCACCTCAAACCAAGCGCAGGTTTCGTTGAGAGAATTGGGAAAGGTTCCAGCTAAATTAAAATCTATCAGACTGCAATATCCCACCGTGATAAATCGCTGGAAAATCCAGTGATCCGGGGGAACTTCGATATTTTTATGTTTGAGTAGGATTTGGTGTGCATTGTTGGCTGTGCGATTAATCTGTCCGAAAGTATGGAACTGTTCCAGGAAAGTATCCGACAAATGCGTTCTTTCATAAAGCACACGGGAAGCGGCATCAGATAAGTCCTCATCATTGAAAACAAAGCCGCCCGGAATTGACCATACATCCAATTCATGGTATTTCAGGAGTAACACTTTCAAAATACCATGATCAAAACCAAAAATGGTACAATCAACCGAGATATGCTCAACAAATTGCTGGGTATCAATAAGTTGCTGTAAATTCTGTTTATTTTTACTATCGTCGATTTTCATATAAAGCAAATCTAATAATTATTTTCTTTGTTTTAAGACATAAGATTTAAAATAAAAAAAACTTCGGTGTAAGTGATTTTTAACCTTCAAATAAAAAAGCAACCCAGTTCGGTTGCTCTTACTCATTTGTTGTAATAACTTTGTTATTATTTTATATTAAAATTCTTCTCAAAACCATTACAATCAACTTGTTTCAAGGTATTTCCTTGATATTTTAGTTGGTTTGGATTCGCATAAAAATCTTTGTTTCCTTCGGTTTGGTGATCACCAATTCCTTCTATTAATTCACCACTTTTTTTCAAGAAGTAAATTTCCCGTTCGGAAGCCGTTCCTTCAGCTTGAAAAGTATAGCTTAATTTTAGGGTATCACCATTTTGGGTACCCATTACATCACCGAAAGAGCTGTCTTTTTCGAAGTTCTTATAGCGCATTTTTCCGGTAATTGTGCCTAAATTATCATCCAAAGAAACAAAAACAGAATCTTTTCCATTGGCTGCAAAATAGCAAGATTGTAGGGTAGAAGGTGCTATCGGTTCAGTAGATTCGGGAACTGTAATAGAATCGGGTGCTGTAGTTTCTGAACTTACAGTTTCGCTAGATTTTTTCTCACAACTCAAAGCTGTAATCATGATCAATGCTGATAAAATATAATTTTTCATAACAGTAGTAATTGCGGTAAATGTAATTATTTTTTTTAAAAAAAATAAATATTATGTTAAATACAATAACATTTTCAATCCAATAATTTAGGAACAAAAATAAAAATCTTAACAATTAATAGCATCCTGGTATTAGGATGATGATTTGTTATAGTTTAACTTAAAATATATTAAGGAAGATATTATCGGAAAAATATTCAAACTTTCAAATGATTTTAATCGCTGAGAATCCTACAAGTAAAATTATTTTGACGTTCATCTAAATAAATTTAGCTTTAAAAAAAATTCAAAGATATTACTAGATGACATATAAATCTAAATACAATAAAATTAGATGTGTAAAAATTAGAAAGAGAACAAAATCCTAATCGCTGAGAATCGCCTAAAAATTAATCTGTGACAAATTATCGGGAAATATGATCCTTTTGGGAATTGGTTTACTTTTAGAATCTGTACGATAATCATCATTCACACAAAACTATAAAACCTCCTATAATTTATATTATGTTAAATAGAAAATGCAATTGCATAAAAAAACCTCCGTTCAGCGAAGGTTGTAAAATTATGGTGAATTTTGCAAAAACTACCAACTGGAAGTTTCTCTTCTTTTCGAAATCAAATGATCAATTGAATATCTTCCTGGTCCGAAAGCCATTACTAAAAGGTAAATCGATAAATATAACAAACTGGTTTCCTTCCTTTCAAACGCATCGCCACCACGAACAACCAAGCCGGCAACTGCCATGGTAATCATCAAGAAAAATACAGCAGGCCTCGTGAAAAGTCCCAAGATAAAAAATATCGAACATACAAATTCTGCGAAAACGGCTAATATTAATGATATTTTCGGGCCTAATCCAAGAAAATCAAAAAACTTTATTTCTTCGCCGGATAATAATTGCTGAAGTTTTGGAAAACCGTGTGACAACATTGCAAATCCTACAAAAACCCTTATCACAAGCAACACGATATCAACTAGCTGTGGATTGCTCTTGGCTGAAGTTAAAAAATTCATGAAAAAAATATTTTATCAAAAATAAGAAAATTCCTTCGCAATGTCAATGAATTCGTGAATTCTTTATCGATACCCGAAATTTTTCAGGTCTCGATCGTTTTTACGCCAATCTTTTTTCACTTTCACGAAAAGATTTAAATGAATTTTCTTGGAAAAGAATTTCTCCAAATCCAATCTCGCCTCGGTTCCTACTTTTTTTATCGCTTCCCCTTTGTGGCCGATGATGATTCCCTTTTGCGTATCCCGTTCGACATAAATAATGGAATCAATGAAAATAATTCCTTCCTTTTCCTTGAACATTTCTGTGACAACCTCCACCGAATAAGGAATTTCTTTCTCGTAATTAAGCAAAATTTTCTCTCGGATTGCTTCATTTACAAAGAATCTTTCTGGTTTATCGGTGTATTGATCTTTGTCGTAATATGGCGGATTTTCTGGCAAAAGCGATTTCAGTTTCGGTAAAATAACTTCGGTGTTGAACCCTTTCAATGCGGAGATCGGTAGGATCTCTGCCTTTGGAATTCTTTCGTGCCACATTTCCATGGCTTTTTCTAAATCTTCCTGGTTGGACGCATCAATTTTATTCACTAAAATCAATACCGGAACCGGAATTTTATTCAGCTTTTCAACTAAAAAATCAAAAGGTTCTGCTTTGTCCAAAATATCTACAATAAACAAGAAAACATCGGCATCTTGTAAAGAATCTTTTACAAAATCCATCATTTTTTCTTGCAAGCCATATTTCGGTTCTAAAACTCCCGGAGTATCGGAAAAAACAATCTGTAAATCTTCTTCATTATAAATTCCAAAAATTCTATGTCTTGTCGTTTGTGCTTTTTGGGTAACAATTGCGAGCTTCTCTCCCATCAATTGGTTTAGAAGGGTTGATTTACCTGCGTTGGGCTTACCAACGATATTTACGAATCCTGCTTTGTGCATTATTTCTTTTTTTAAATAAATTAAATAATATTGATCCGCGTAATTTGTGAATCCCTGCAAAGATAGTGAAACATTGTTTGACCATTAAAGTTACAAAAGGATTTTTATCGCTTTGCAGTAAATGTCAGAAAAACTATCTTTGCAAGAAAACTATGAAACAATTTCTATTTTTTTTATTTATCTCGAATTTTTTCTCCGCTCAGAATTCCGATTTACTTCATACAAATTGGAAGATTACAAAAATGGTAAGTGAAGTTCAACCGGATCAATTTCCACCTTCCATGCCCTATCAACAGGTTACCAATTTTGCAGCGACTGATCCACAACTTAATTTGTCTTTTTTCAATATCGTCTCAGCTAATTTATCGTTTAGTGGGCAGGAGGTGTTTACGGTAAATAGTAAAGCTTGCACATTAGCAGATTATTGGGGTGATAATGGAGAAGTAAATCAATTTTTTGCCTCTTTATGCGCTTTTTTCGAGATTGGGCATAGTTATCATTATTACATTGGAAATACTGGCAATGAAAAAACCTTAGTTATTCACAATGCGATATTTGAAGAGATCCATTTTATATCCAACAATCTTGCAACTACAGAAAATAAATTATCCCAATATAAAATTGCTCCAAATCCGGTAACCACGATTTTGACTGTCCAAAATTCAGTGGGAATAAATTCTGTCGAATTATTTGACGTGTCAGGAAAATCAGTTTATGAATTAAAAAAGGAGAATGCCAAAACCTTGGATATTGATATGAGAAATTTCGATACCGGAACTTATTTTATCAAATTAAATAATGATAAAACTTTTAAGATTATTAAAGAATAATTTGATTATTTTTTGAAAACTATCGGAAGAATTTCATTTTCTATCAAACCGAAATTTGCTCGCTCTGCTGCGGAGAATTTTTTCGAATAAAAATTGGCATCCACCTGAAAACCACTCTTTCTCAATCGATCGAGATAATCCATTCCGTACCAGCGAACATGGTCGTACTGGCCAAAATGTTTTTGTCTTTCTTTAGGATCTTTGATGGAAAAATCTTCGTAAGTTGTTTCTAAAGAATTCTTCATGGGAACTTGGAAAATTCCCCAGCCGCCTTTTTTCATCACGCGATAAAGCTCACTCATGGCCTTTTTATCGTCTTCGATATGTTCTAAAACGTGGTTGCAGAAAATCACATCGAAACTTTCGTCCTCAAAAGGTAAATCTAAAATATCCGCTTTTACATCAACGATGGGTGAAAATAAATCAGCTGAAATATATTCCAGGTGGTCCATTTTTCGAAATTTTCTCAGAAATTCCTGCTCCGGAGCAATGTGCAAAACTTTGTATTTTTTAGTAAAAAAATCGGTTTCATTCTGCAGATAAAGCCACATTTGACGATGTCTTTCTAAACTTAAAGTCCCCGGAGAAAGCGCATTTTCCCGCTGTTTACCATAACCATAAGGTAGAAATTTGCGATAAGATTTCCCATCGATCGGATCGGTTAATTTGTTTCCTTTGAAAAATAAATAAATCAACGGACGCAAAAAAATGCTTAAATTAATAAGCATCGGACGAGGAATTTTATTGAGTAGAAATTTTGCGATTTCTTTCATTAAAAATCTAATGTAAATGGAGCTTCTTCATCACTCACAATTCCTAATGCATCATAGATATACTGATAGGTTGAAAGCAAAACCGGTTTCCCGTTGATGATGGTTACATCATGTTCGAAATGTGCTGATGGTGAGTTATCCAGTGAAGTCACCGTCCATCCGTCGCTATGAAATTTCACTTTTTCAGTTCCGAGATTAATCATCGGTTCGATCGCGAGTACAATTCCGTCTTTCAACACTTTTCCACTTCCTTTTCTACCATAATTGGGAACTTGAGGGTCTTCGTGCATTTTTCTGCCCAAACCATGTCCTACCAGTTCACGAACCACGCCGTAACCGTGTTTTTCGCAATATTCCTGAATGGCATTTGAGATATCTCCCACTCTTTTTCCGCGAACGCATTGCTCGATTCCTTTATATAGAGATTCTTTGGCTACTTTCAGTAATTTTTTGGTTTCTGGAGGCACTTCGCCTACTTCGAAAGAGTAAGCGTGATCACCATAAAAACCATTCATATAAACTCCACAATCCACAGAAAGGATGTCTCCTTCCACCAAAGGTTTATCATTTGGAATTCCGTGTACCACCTCTTCATTAGGCGAAATACAGAGGTTTTTTGGGAAGCCATACATTCCCAAAAATGCAGGTTCACCACCATGATCGCGTATAAATTCGCCACCAAGTTTATCCAAATGATTGGTCGTCGCACCTGGCTTTATCTCTTTCGCGAGCATGCCTAAAGTTTTGGAAACCAATTGTGCGCTTTGCTTCATCAACCGCAGCTCGTCGAGTGTTTTTAAAATAATCATAACTAATAATTCTTACCAAAAGAGCCCTTTTTTCTTCTCTTTTTTCATTTTGGAATAAGGTAAAACTTCTTTACCTTCTACTCTGAATTCTATCCTTTCATTGATGATATTATAGATTTCACCCCAACCCGGAAAACCTCCTAAATTACGGTCGTCGATAAATAAATCTGCATCGATTTTTCTGGAAGCAGCATTAGAATCAAAAACTTCCCCTTCAAAACTTGAATTTACGGCATAAAATTCTACCCCATTTTTTTTACAAAATTCTACGGCTTCATCTAAAGATTGCCCATGTCTATACGTCCAAAGAATAAGTCTATACCCTTCTGACTGAAGTTTTTTAAGCGTTTCGAATGCGAAAGTTTTGGGTTTACCAATTCCCGGATATGCATCTTCTACAATAGTTCCGTCGAAATCAATCGCTAATTTTTTATTGCTTTTCATGTGAATAAAATTTCAGATTTGCAAAGATAAGAAAATAAAAGAGCGGTTGAAATACTCAACCACCCGTGTTAAAAGAAAATTAGGAAAATAAGGAATTAAGATTTCACCCATTTGAACTGATATTGCAAATCGGGAGTAGCAATTCGGTCGGTAATTTTCTGTAACCTTCCTGGAAGTTTCATCAGATATTCCTGTGCTTTTTCGGCTTTTTCGTTAAGTCCGGAGATGTGTTCTATCTTCCAATCATTCAGTAAATCACTTAAAATATTGATATAATCTTGCCCTGTATAAACCATAGCTCTTTGTGCAGCATCTGAAAAATGGCCCCACAGTTCTCCAGCTTTTTGACCGGATTCGCGCATCAAATGTGCGGGCATCACGATTTTTTTTCGCATCATATCTTCGAAAGCAAGCATCATTTCGGACGGATCTAATTCGAAAATTCGGGTTACAAAATGTTTGTAAGCTTTTGCGTGTCGTGCTTCGTCCGCAGCAATTACACCACACATTCTGGAAAGTTTGGTATTCCCGGTTTGTTTGGCCAAGGAACCTACCCTTCGGTGCGAAATATTGGTTGCTGTTTCCTGAAAACTGGTGTAAACAAAGTTTCGGTAAGGATCCATGGAGGTTCCGATATCGAAACCATCCTGAATTAAATATTGTGTGGTAATCTCTACTTCGCGCATATTTACGCGACCACAGAGATACAGGTATTTGTTGAGCAAATCACCGTGACGGTTTTCCTCGGCAGTCCAACTTCTAACCCATTGCGACCAGCCAGAACTTTTTTCTTGTTCCACCCCATCAATTCCCATAATCCAAGATTCGTAGCTCGGTAGCGCTTCTTCGGTAATGCAGTCACCGATTAAAGTTACGAAGAGAGCATAATCCATTTCCTGAGCGTAGGTTTGCAGCTCTTCCACATCATATTTAAAGGTTTCAGCGGAAGGATCCGGAAGGAAATCTGTAGGTTGCCATATTTTTTCAACGGGTGTTAGATAGGAATTAATGAAATTGTTCACTTCTTTACCCAAATTCCGCATCACTTCCAGTCTTACTAATTTATTGTACATTTCTTACTTTTTATTTGCAACAAATATAGCCTAAAAATATTATTTAAAGCATAATATTTGAAAAAACGGAAATTAAATAATTTTTTGTCTTACTCTGGAAATGTACACCATTGTTATTCAAAAAATGCAATGGACCGTGATAAAGTGGAAGTTTCAAAAATCCTCACGAGCAAAAGCAAATACCTATTCTTTGTAATTTAAATTTCTTAACTATTGTTGGAGAAATTGAATTTATTAAAATCAGAATTTATTAGAGTTCGGTCATTACAACACATATAAATGATGTAATTTTTTATTTGAATCTTCTAAAAAATTTCTCTTTAATTACTTGAATTAATAAAATTTAAACTGATTAAAAAGGATAACCAATCGCAATATTCAAAACTAAATTTTGTCGACGCCAATCTTTGTTCCCAAAATCGATTTTATCGAACATCCAACGATCATTTTTCTCGTAGTAAGGTACCCGCAACGGCATTGCCAAATCGAGTCGAAGAAGCAGAATAGAAAAATCCAAACGCAGCCCAACGCCCGCTCCTACTGCCATTTCGCTCAGCCAGTCTTTAGAAAATTTCGCTCCTGGGCGCGTTGCATCTTCATTGACCAGCCAAACATTACCAGCATCTGCAAAAACACCTACATTCAAGAATTTATAAATATTCGCGCGATATTCCAAATTGGTTTCCAACTTTATATCTCCGGCTTGATCGAAAAATAATTGGCCGGTTTGCGTTCGCGGATCATAACTACCAGGTCCTAAAGTTCTCGCCCGAAATGCGCGAATACTATTGCTGCCTCCGGAAAAAAATTGTCGGGAAAACGGAACCGTGAGCGAATTCCCGTAAGGATACGCAATTCCAGCGATTATTCGCGCGGCAACACTTTGTTTAGTGGAAAGCTGATGGTAAAATCTAAAATCGTTTTCCATTTTGGCATACTGACTGAAAGGCACACCGAAAATTTGCTTTTGCTTGCCTTCTTTAGCATTAGCTCCGGTGATTAGGCCTGTGAGATTTCCCGCCAAATCAACATAACCGCGATAGTACAGCGTGTTGGTTTTAGGCAACATCGTATTAGTATAGGTGTAAGAATAAGTAGGCCCATAAATTAATTGCTTCTGAATCGCCTGCTGCAAATACGGTTTGTCCTGAATATAATTTTGGTAAACCTCGGTCACATTTTCAGGTGCTACCAACGTAACATCGAGCAATTTCAATTCATGTTCCTTTCGGATATTTTCTTTCCATAGATATCCAAACGACGCATTGAAATTGTGCAAAGTGTACCATTTGCTGCGGCTTACATATTCATAACCGATTTCGGCATTGGTACGCGGAACAAATGCGCTTGAAGATTGAAAATTAAATGGTGTCAACAACCTTGGAACAGACAATTGAACATTCGCGCCCGCTCGATAGATATTGCCTTCCCCTCGTTCGTAAGCGGAAGATCTCCCACCCATCTGCATATCAAAAGAACCGAAAACAGATGCCTTCAATTGCTCCGCACCTCGGAAAACATTTCGGTGAGTCCAATTGAGATTGATCTCTGAACCTGCATAATTTGCCGAATTGGTTTTACCTAAGGCTTCCGCTCTTAAAGATTGAAATTCCTTAGGAGTAAGCAAGTAATAGGCATCAAATTTATTCGTTAAGCTATCGGAAATTACAAATTCATTTTTTACAAATTTGAAAACTCCAAGACTGATCAATCGGTTCAAAGTCAAATTATGGTCCGCACGATTGTAGATGTCGCCTTTTTTAAAATACAGCGCCCTTTCAAACATGACCGGACGAAATTTTTTCTTAGGATCAACATAATAAAAATCCTTGTAAGCTTCTATGGAATCTATATTTACAGGGATTTTATATACATTTTCTTTCACATCGCGCAAGTTGTAATCGGCATAAACAATTACATTATTGATGCTGAATTGTTTTTTGGCCAGTTCTGGCGTTTCCTCTTTCAATTTTACAGCAAGTTCGACCTCCGGCTTGTTGGTAACGGTACTGTCGGCCTGAACAATGATATTATCCGGATGAAAGTAATAAAAACCATTTTCCTTCATCCGATTATCAATTCTCTCACGCTCAGCTTTGATGACATCGAGGTCGAAAGGTTTCCCCTTTTTCAGTAATGTTTGATCTTTTACCAATTGAATTTCACGGTTAATCTTGGTGCTATCTTCCGGGAATTTCACATCGCTGATGAGATATCTTGCGCCGGTTTTCACATCATAAACTACTTTTGCAGTTTTACCATTGATAATAGTATCGTACTGTGCTTTCGCATTGAAATACCCTTTATTTTCAGAGTAATTTTCAATGATATCTTTGTTAAATTCCCGGTCGACATCGCCCAAAAGAACAGGTTTCTGCCCCACTTTATTTTTCAGCCAGTTGGTAATTCCTTTGTCTTTTTTGGGTTCCGGAGTAATATTGTAAATCCAAACACGTGGACGCAAACCCAAAATCGAAGAATTGGGTTTTGGGGTAAGATTATCCTCCAAACCGTCTTTTAATGAAGATTTTTCTTTCTTGGAAATCGTGTCATTAATGATATTAATTTTCGCTCCAGTGTAAAGTTTTTCGTTGGGTTGTAATCTTTCGGTACCGCATGAAAAAAGAAGTGCTGCGACAGAAAAACCTGTAGCTATTTTAATATTTTTAAACTGAATTGTATTTCCCATAAATTTCATCATCAATTATTTGAATTCAACTGCGCTATTTTTCTGCAATGCTTTTTTGGTTCGTCTGATCTCACGGTTTTGTTTCGCTCTTTGGAAAATATCTTTGAAATCAGTATAATCTAAAGTGATAACAAACCCAACTCCAGTTTCGATAATTTGGCCTTGCAAAGCTACTTGATACTGATTTTTCTGATATGCGCGGAGGGTATATCTGCCATCTTTCGATAAAGCGTAATCTGCAGTAATATTACCCGCAATATTGGTCATTTCTTCGTTTTGTCGCGCTTCTCCTTCGATGCCGAAATTGCTTCCAACGGTGATCTTCAAGCGATCATTTAATAGTTTCTTACTTAAATTAACATTCAAATCAGTTCTTGTATTTTTATTTCCCGAAGAATATTCTTCATAACTATCAAAATCGAAGGTCAGATCTACACCAGCTATTAAATCCTGTGCAATATTATTGAGTTGCTGGGACAAGATTTGGCTCACACTCTGTCTCGCCATCGTACCGGCAGAAATTCCGCTTTGACTTTGGAAAGGGTTATCGCCAATGAAACGATTCAAAATCAAGAGTGCAAAAACCTGTTTGTTGAGTTCCGATTCATCGCGACGGAGCTGGGTCAGCTTAGTTTCAACATTATCGATAACTTCTTGATTAACCGCGTTGTTATTTTCGTCCGTTTGAATATCGAAAGAAATCACCGGTTTCAGCAATTCTCCTTTTAAAACCAATAAAGTATTGAAAGGAATTCTCTGTTTATAATAATTCAGCTGATCTTCGGAAAGTTGCTGCTGCACCAAATCAATTGGCGCTGCATTCGTTTTGTAAATCGCAGTAAGATCCAGGTTTGCGGTAGTTGGTTCGCCGGTCCAAGTGATGGTACTACCCTTTTGGATATCGAATTTTCTTTTAATCATGTTAAAAGTCATTTCGTACGCTCCACTTTCTACCTGATAAACACCTACCAAAGTTGTTTTTCCCGATGGATCCACACCTCCCGTCAATTCAGCTTCACCTTGAAGTTTTACGAAATCTCCGCTGGCTTTATCGATTAATAATGAAATTTTAGCTTCTTTGGTTAAAGAAATATTCACATTCACGTCCATTCCTTTGATGCCGGTTTTCGCATCGATACTGTCGGCTTCTATGGTTTCATTGAGAACAATTTGGTCCTGATCGATAAATTCCACAATACCTTCTCGATCTTTTAACGTAGGCGATGATTGCGGGATCACAAAAGTAAAATCGGTTTTGTCGGTCACTGCTAATTTACCATCAACTTGCGGCAAATCCAGATTTCCGGTAATACCAAGATCGGCATCAATTGCCAAAATTCCGAACATCATTTTATCGTTATCCGGTTGTGAATCTACAGCCATGAAATCTCTTGCCCGAAGTTTTAAATCAAAAGCAAAGTCCTTGTAATTTTGGGTTAAAATATCGCCATCAAAGGTCAATGCATTTCCTTGTGAATCCTTCACTTTAAAATCATCAAACACAATTCCTCGCGATGCAAATCTTATTTCATCATCAAGATGTCTGAAATTGCTTCCTGTTTTCACAATTTCTAAACCAACATCATTAAATTTCAACTTCCCTAATATTTTCGGACTTTCGGTTTTCCCCGTGATATCGAAATTTCCGGAGAGGTAACCTTCAGTATTTTCAATGGCATTTAGCGTAAAACCTTGAACCGATTTCATTTGAAGTCGATTAATTTCGGCTTCTAAATCAAGCAATTGTGATTCTATATTATAATCTCCCGTAATTTTCATATCGTTTTCAAAACCAGTAAGTGCAACATCGGCATACAAAAGTTTTGAAGTTTTAGTGTTCACTTTTGCCGCGATATTTCCGACTGGATTTCCATACATTACCAAATCTGTAACATTTACATCCGAAGTGAAATTGAGGTTTTTATAATCCTTTAACCTCACATTTCCATTGATTGTACCTTTTGCCAAAAGAGAATCCTTTTTCAACATTTCGGTCATGGTTTCTATTTTAAAATTTTTCAAATCCACATTCAACGGGCTATTTGCGTTTTCATTATCAGAATTAATTGCAAGGCTGCTTTCTCCGTTGCTGAGGACAAAATTGCGAGCGAAAATTCCATTATTCCCAAAACGTAGCACATTATCTGGCGCGACATTCCAGTTACTGTAATTTAATTTTAAACCATCCGGATCCAAAGAAATTTGTGTTGCATTTTTCAGCGATTGGGCATTTCCGGCAATCAAAAACTGTTCAACATTTTTGTCGTCTTTTGTAGAAACGCGGTATTCAATGACATTGTTTGCAACGTTTCCGGTTGCGGCAAATTGATTCAGAGCCAATTTTTCACTTGAAATTTTCTGAGCTTCAAGTTGATATTGCAATGCATCATTTTCATTATAAATTCTAAACGAAGCATTTTCAATTAAATTTTCGCCATATTTTAAATTCGGAATTTGCGCATTAACAGTGATGTTTTGGGAATCTGCGTTGTAATTTCCGTTCATGGTAATCGTTTCAAAACTTTTGAGTTCCGGAACGAATTTTCTAATTAAATCATCATCTTTCAAAGTCGCCGTAAAATCGAAATATTGATGCGGATCGATTCGCTGTTTTTTCTTGCCCAAATCATAGTAATTGCTCACTGTATTTTGCAACGCGCCGAAAATTTGCGATAGTTTGTATTTTCCGGTCATGGTAAAATCCGCAACTTGAGAATTGAAATATAAAGCGTTTGAATTCGCAGTAGTTTCAGCTTTCAGACGCATTTCCTGAATTGGGAAAACTTCTTTAGTATCTGAAATTGCAAACTGATCCAAATTCAAATAACCATTCAAGAAATCAGGATTCAAATTGGTGAATTCGCCATCAATGTTTCCTGCCAAAATCAGCGGATCTTGGTAGAAACCTAATTTGTAAAGATCAAGTTTGGTGATCGTTCCGCCCAATTTTACGCTAGAATTTTTATCAGACAATTTTCCGGAGGCCAATAAATTGAGATTTGCATTGGGATCAAGAGAACGTAGATGAATATTATATCTACCAAAATTCAATTTCCCGGAAACATCAACATTTTGAAAGCGATAATTTTGATAATCAAATGCGGCCAAATTTCCTTTAAAATCTAAGTTTCCATTTTGGAAATCAAAGCTTCTTCCTTTTGCACTCAAAGTTCCTCGAACAATCCCCAGGTCTTTATTTTGGATAATTTTTCCGATTTGCAAATTCGCCAAATTGGCATTAACAGCATACGTTTCTGCATTTTTTCTGCGCATATCAACCACTGCATTCAGCGCCACATTTCCCAAAGTTGACACCATTTTCAGTTTCGTATCGACCACTTTTTTTGTTCCGCGGGCAACTCCTGAAATCGCAAAATAAGAAGGCAGAGAAATATTGGAAGGAAGGGTATTTTTCGGCAAAATCTTCAAAATAGTTTTTGCGGAGGAGCCTAAATTTCGAATTTTCAAATCATAAAATAACTTTTCGGGATCGGTTGCATTCCTTACCACGCCAGAAAGCGCCAACTTTAAATCACCCAATCCGGAGGCTTGTAGATTGGCAATTTGCATCTCATTCATCGTTCCTTTTATCCTTGCGTCCAAATTGATAATACCATTAGGATAAGTATTGAAAGGTGGTGTATTTCGCAAATCCGGAGCGAAATTCAACAAATCTGCCAAGCCAATTTTTGAATTATAGATATTTGCTGAAACACTTACTGCACCAGGATTTGCGGATAATTGTTCGATGGAATTGTAATTTAAAACGATTTCGTCACGCAAGACCGTTCTGGAAGTTTCTAAATAAAGGTTTTTTAGGTATGCTTGCTTTTCGCCATACACAAAATCGGTATTGAATTTTCGTATTTCAAGGTTGTTCTTCTCCTTAATTTCGGCTTTTTTCACTGTTCCTGTGAACGTTCCGTTCTGCATTTTAAAATCTCTCAGATCAAAATTAATTTGAGAAAAATCAAGATGATTGAAATCCATTCCCCGAGATTTTTTGGGCATCGCGGTATTGTTGTATGAAACCTTTACATCATCTAAAATAGCTTTACCCAGAAGCAGATCCAGCGATTTTTCGGCAGGTGATGGAAGATCAGAGTCTTTCGCTTCTTTTTGAGGTGCCGAGAACATTTTCGCATCAATATTTGCACCTTTCAAAAGAAATTGATCGACCTCATAACTCTGGTTTTCAATATCGAGTTTATTGATTTTTGTATTAAGTTCATTAAAAAGAATTTTGGCATAAGTTTTTGAATTATCGTCGCCATAATCTACATTAAAATTGGTAAATTTTATTCCATTTAATGCTAATTTCATTGGTTTTTTTGCTCGAAGCGAATCCGCCTTTTCATCAACAGTTTCGGCAACTTCTTCCAATAAATCTTGCTTCAGTCTTAACTTCAATCCATCCAAAACAATATTTCCCACGGCATACGAATTGCGATCAAGATCGAAGGTTTTCACCCGAGTATCGAAATATTTGAATTTAAGACTAATATCATTCCTGGCTTGGTTATCTATAAATGAAACATTGATATTCTGCAACTTAATTTTATCTAAAGAAATGACGAATGGCTTACTTTCACTTTCCTGAGAATCTTTTCGGGCAAAAGCATCGATAAAATAATCGAAATTAAAAGAACCATCTTTGTTTCTTACAACATTAGCTTTCACCCCGTCCAAATCGATAGAAGTAAGATCGACGGTGTTTTTTAAAAGCTTGGGAATGTTTAATCCGACATCAAACTTTTTGGCATACAGCAACGTATCCACGGTTTGGCCTTGCAGATACAGATTTTCCATCACCAAACTATTCGGAAACGTAACATAGAACCGATCGAGAGAAACTTTGGTTTTTACCTTTTTCTCTAAATATATTACCAACCGGTCCTTTAAAAAATTTTGAATTACCGGTAATTGTAAGCTCAAAACACCTGCGCATAAAATTGCTACAAATATTCCGAAACCGATTAGAAGTTTTTTGAAGTATTTTTTTGTGTTTCCCAAACCTTTGTTTTTACAAAAATATTTATCTTAAATGAAATATGGTCAACTTTTGCTAAAATAATTACACCGTCCTTAAAGGCAGCTAATTACTGATTTTCAGCCCCTTTAAAATAATGATTTGAGATCATTATTAAACAAATAAATTAAAATACCATATAGAAGATTTTACAGTTCTATTAATAATAGTATTTTTGTTTTATGAAACTGCGAAATCTCAAATATCCTCTGATCATTGCATCAGCGATTTTCATTAATTCCTGTTCCACACAGCAACCAGCAAAATCTATTCCTAAAACTACCACTGAACCAACAAAACCTGTTGCAGCAAAACCAAATCCTCCAGTTTCGGCTCCGGAGAAGAAAATCACGGTTAATCTGCCGGAAATAAACAGAGAATTTCGTGCAGCATGGATTGCTACGGTTGCTAACATCAACTGGCCAACAAAAAACACCCTTACTACACAGCAACAAAAAGATGAGGCAATACAACTTCTCGATCTGCTAAAGGATGCCAATTTCAATGCTGTTATTTTTCAAGCTAGACCTTCTTCTGATGCCTTATATAAAAGTGATTTGGAACCTTGGTCCTATTTTTTAACAGGACAAACCGGAAAAGCTCCTTCTCCGTTTTACGATCCGCTGGAGTTTTGGATTTCCGAAGCCCATAAAAGAGGAATGGAACTTCATGTGTGGATGAATCCATATCGGGCACATCATACCACAGGTGGAAGCGTAACATCTTCAAGTATGGCAGCAAAAATGTCCGAAAGTACCTACCGCTTGAAAAACGGAATGTATTGGATGGATCCTTCGGATGAGCGTGTTCAGAACCATGTTTCCGCGGTAGTAAAAGATTTAGTAAAAAGATATGATATCGATGCGGTGCATATCGATGATTACTTCTATCCTTATAAAGAATACCATGGTGGAAAAGACTTTCCGGATGACCGAACCTGGAATGCCTACAAAAAAGCAGGAGGAAACCTTTCTAAAGCGGATTGGAGAAGAGCAAACGTGAACAAAATTATAAAAAGACTCCACGATGAAATTCATCAGGAAAAGCCAACCGTAAAATTCGGAATCTCACCGTTCGGAATCTGGAAACCTGGTTTCCCAGCAGGCGTAACCGGTTCTTCACAATATGATGAACTTTATGCTGATGCAAAACTATGGCTCAATGAGGGCTGGTGCGATTATTACTCTCCACAACTATATTGGAAAGAAGGCGGTGCACAAAGTTTTTCCGCATTGCTGAAATGGTGGAAAGATGAAAACATTAAAAACATCCATCTTTGGCCAGGACTGAATACAGTCGCTGTAAAATCAGACAACAAACTCGCGGAAATTATCGGACAAATGAGTACCATCCGCAGAATGATGCCTAAAAATACCGCCGGCGAAATACATTACAGCATCGATGGACTGAAGAAAAATCCTGAAATGTTGAGAGAGATAAAAAAACTTTACAAAGAAGATGCATTGGTTCCTGTAAGCCCTTGGATCAAAGCAACAAAACCTGCAACGCCGAATATTAAGGTTGAAAAATCTTCGGAATCTTACAAAATCAGTTGGAATTCAAAAGAAAAGGTTTTTCGATGGGTTCTTTTCGCTAAGTATGGAGATATCTGGATTACCGATGTACTTAACCCTGATCAGTTAAGTAAAAGTATACCTGCAAACCAATTTGGGAAAAAGCTCAATACTATTGCAATTATCGCGATTGACCGCTTGAGCAACGAAAGCGATTATGCTGCGGAAAAATTCTAAATATTTTTGGTAAGTATTGCCAAATACTGGTTGCTATCGTCTTCGAAAATAATTTTTACGTAGAAACCGTATTCATCGGCAATTTCCTGCATGGTAAACTGATCGATATAGAGCCAGCCAAACCAATCTGTTAACAGATCGTGATATTCGTAGCGGCACTTTACTTCTCCGTAATAACGATCGGAAGGCATTTGAAATTCTTCATACATATAATCGATATCGCAGGAATCGAATATGATTTGCCCATTTGGAAGAAGCAGTTCATCTGCTTTTTCAAAGAATTTTCTAAGACCATCAACCGTAGAAGAAATTCCGATTCCGTTCATCAGCAAAAACAAAGTATCAAATTTTTGTCCAGAGAACTTAAAGAAATCTTCGCAGATTACATTTACCACGCCTCTTTCGTTCATTACTTTGCAAGCATTTTGCGAAATTTCGAGGGCAGTAACAGGAATTCCTTTTCGTTGTAATTCGATCGCATGCGAACCTGCAGCTGCTCCAATATCAAGGGTTTTACCTCTACAGTTTTCTATGGCAACTTGTTCCAGTTCGGGCATGGTATCCAAATTTCTAAAATAATACGAAACCGGCATTTCTACCTTAGGACCAAATTGATCGTGAACAAAAAGTTGATATCTGTGGGGAGAAAAATAGAAATCGTAAATTGCTTTTCCCGGAAGATCTTTCATACCTTTGAAATAAATATAAAAAAAAGACTGTTCCAAAGAACAGTCTTGCTTAGTAGCGGGGACACGACTCGAACGTGCGACCTCCGGGTTATGAGCCCGACGAGCTACCTACTGCTCTACCCCGCGTTATTGTGGTGCAAATATACAACATTTTTATAATGTTCCAAATTTTTAGCAAAAAAAAATTATTAATCAATTTTTCTTAAATTTGTGTATGGCAAAAATTCTGAAAATATACCCCGAAAATCCTCAGGAAAACCTTATTGCTGAGGTAATTAAAACTTTAAATGATGGTGGCATCATTATTTATCCGTCCGATACTGTCTATGCGTTAGGTTGCAATATTTTTGACATCCGGGCGATGGAAAAGCTGGCGCAAATCAAAAAAGTAAAACTTGAAAAAGCACAGTTTTCGATTATTTGCAATGATTTAAGCCATCTTTCCAGTTTCACACGTCCCATTGAAACCTCAGTATTCAGATTTTTGAAAAGCAAAATTCCAGGACCTTTTACATTTATTCTTGATGCCAATAAAAATCTACCTCTCGCATATAAAGGAAATAAAACAGTGGGAATTCGCGTCCCCAACCACCCTATTCCTCAACTGATCGTAGAAAAACTAGGACATCCAATTGCTTCAACTTCGATTAAAGATGAGGATGAAGTTATTGAATATTCCACCAATCCGGAATTGATTGCCGAAAAATACGACCATATCGTCGATATTGTGATTGATAGCGGTTACGGCGATAATATTGCATCCACCATCGTAGATCTAACCAGTGGCGAGCCAGTAATTTTAAGACAAGGAAAAGGAGAAATTTGACTGTAAAAAATTCAACAAAAAAAAGACTTCAAACCTAAATTACCATTAATGAAAATCATTACTTCACCTGCGAAGCTCATGAATATTGAAAATTCCACAGATCTTTTCAGAACTACAACTCCGAAATTTATTGAGGAAGCCGCTTTTATTCAAACCTTTTTGAAAGAGAAAACACCTAAATATTTATCCGAACTGATGGAAATATCCTCCAAACTCGCTGATGAAAACTGGGAACGAAACCAAAAATGGAAAGCTAAACCCAGCAAAAAAGAATCTGCACCCGCATTGTTAGCTTTTGTTGGTGAGGTTTACAGAGGTTTAGATGCGAAAAGTTTAGACAAAAAAGCGGTAAATTATTTACAGAAAAATTACCGAATTCTTTCAGGACTTTATGGATTACTCAAACCTTCAGATAGGATTATGCTTTATCGTTTGGAAATGGGTAGACCTTTTCAATTCGATCAATACCAAAATCTCTATGAATTCTGGAGAGTAAAAGTTACCGAACAGCTCAATAAGGAACTGAAAGCCAAAGATTTAATCCTCAATTTAGCCAGCTCTGAATATTTCAAGGTAATCGACAAAAAGAAACTGAATGCACCGGTTATCGATTTTGATTTTTATGAAATAAAAGATGGAAAACCGAAAACCATCGTGGTTTATACCAAGCATGCAAGAGGCCTCATGGTTCGATATTGCGCTGAAAATCAAGTAAAAACATTGGACGAAGTGAAAGGTTTTAATTTGGAAAGATATCGAATTGACGAAAAACTATCAACCGATAAAAAGCTGGTTTTCACGCGATAAACAAAATAAATTTTTAATTATTTTTAAGACAAAAAATGAATTATCATACAAGAAAATGGATTAAACCTGAAGATTTAAATCCAAATCACTCCCTTTTCGGAGGACGATTGTTGCAGTGGATTGATGAAGAAGCCGCACTTTATGCCATTGTTCAGTTGGAAACACCGCGTTGCGTGACTAAATTTATCTCGGAAATTAATTTCGTGAGTTCTGCAAAACAGGGCGACATTATCGAAATTGGTATTGAAGCTACCGAATTTGGGAATACTTCCATTACTTTGAGATGCGACGTAAGAAATATGATGACGCGCCAAACCATTATTACCATTGACAAAATTATATTTGTAGGTTTGGATGAAAATGGAAAGCCCACGAAACACGGCAAAACTAAAATAGAATATGTAAGCGACAGGCTTCAGAATATTGACAATCCTTCAAGTTGAAAATCTTTATTAAAAATATGGTTTGTGGCCGTTGCGAAATGGCGGTTTCTCAAATTTTTAAAGATTTGGGAATTGAGACCGTTTCCGTTCAGTTAGGCTTGGCGGAAACTCAGAATGATTCGGATGAAAAGGAACTCAAAAATCTAAATAACCAACTAAAAAAAATCGGTTTTGAAATTTTGGAAGACCAATCGCAGAAACAAATCGAGCAAACCAAAAATCTCATTATCCAGAAAATTTCTGAACTGGATATTTCCGAAGATTTCCTGCTTTCCGAATTTTTGAGCGACAAAATGCACCGCGATTACAGTTCGATTTCCAAACTTTTTTCACAAAAGCAGGGTATCACGCTGGAGCAATTTTTCATCCTTCAAAAAATTGAAAAAGTAAAGGAACTGCTTTTTTACAACGAATTTTCACTCACCGAAATTACCGGGAAACTTGGCTACAAAAGTGTGCAGCATCTGTCCGCGCAGTTTAGGAATACAACCGGATTTACACCAACGGAATTTAAAAAAATGAAAGGCGAAAACCGCCTGCCACTAGACAAATTCTGAATTTCATAAATCTTTTCCCGATATTTGTAACTGCCGGAGATTTCAACTCCCGAAATTTGTAGCAGAAAAATAATCGTATGGAAAAAACCTATCGCGTAACCGGAATGACTTGCTCCGGATGCCAAAATAAAATATCAAAAACTTTACATTCAATCGACGGAATTCATGCGGAAGTTAATCTTGAGGAGGCTTGGGTTAAAATTCACTCTCACCATGAAATTTCTTTAGATGAATTAAATTCCAAATTAAAAGAAGCCGGAAATTATGCTTTGGCTGAATTAAATTCAACAGAAAAAACCATTCAAATTCCCCCAAAAGACCGCATTTCCCCAAGTTCCGTTTACTATTGCCCGATGGAATGCGAAGGTGAGAAAGTCTATTTTCAGCAAGGCAAAAGATGTCCTGTCTGCAATATGTATCTCGTTCCCATTGAGGAAAAGGAAGAATACAAAAACAAACCGCAAACTTATTCCAAAACCAATCTTCCGGAAAATTTCAAAGATAAAATCGGCGAATATTTCTGTCCAATGTTTTGCGAATCTGATAAAACCTACGATTCTGATATCGGCTGCCCGGTTTGTCATATGCATTTGGAGAAAATTACTCCGGAATTATTGGCGGGAAGTTCTACACAAGAAAACCATCAACATGCTCATTCAAAACCAGCTCAAAATCAGGAAAATGCAGGAAAATATTACTGTCCTATGTTTTGTGAAGGCGATAAAGTGTATGATTCCAACGTAGGATGCCCTGTTTGCGGAATGGATTTGGTAAAAATTCCCGAAAAAAAGAAATCAAAATATACTTGTCCAATGCATCCCGAAATTGTAAAAGATGAACCGGGAGATTGTCCGATTTGCGGGATGGATTTGGTACAAATTCCGGGAAAACCCGATGAATTTGCAGAAGATAATACTGTAAAAATTTTATCACGAAAATTGGGGATTGCTGTAGCTTTCACCATTCCGGTTTTTATTCTTTCGATGGGTGGGATGTGGATTAAATGGCCGTTTTCGCATCAAGTTCAGGGAATTTTGGAATTGATTTTAACGCTTCCGGTTTTGTTTTATGCAGGTTGGTTTCTCATCGTTCGTGGCTACCGTTCCTTCAAAACTTGGAACCTAAATATGTTTTCGTTGATTGCTTTGGGAGTTGCTGCAGCTTTTCTTTTCAGTATTGTTGCCTTACTTTTTCCTAATATTTTTCCACACGAAATATCGCACGAAGGAAAAGTTCCGCTTTATTTTGAGGCTGTTTCTGTAATTCTTACTTTGGTTATTTTGGGACAATTGATGGAAGCAAAAGCACACCAAAGAACAGGAAAAGCTATAGAAGAACTCATGAATCTGTCTCCCGATGAAGCCAACTTAATGATTAACGGAGAAGAAAAAAGAGTTCCGCTTTCCGATGTAAAAGTTGGAGATATTTTGCGTGTAAAACCAGGGGAAAAAATTCCTGTTGATGGAAAAATAATCGAAGGAAATTCTACGGTTGATGAAAGTATGATTACAGGAGAACCGATTCCTGTGGAAAAAAAACAGAATGATCGTGTAACGTCCGGAACTATCAACGGAAACGGAGTTTTCATCATGAAAGCTGAAAAAATAGGCGACGAAACGTTGCTTTCACAAATCATTAAGATGGTGAACGAAGCCAGCCGAAGCAAAGCGCCGATTCAGAAATTAGTAGATAAAGTATCAAAAATTTTTGTTCCGACCGTTATTGCGATTTCGGTTCTCACTTTTTTTGCATGGTACATTTTCGGTAATGAAAACAAGTTGATTTATGCATTTGTAAATGCCGTTGCAGTTCTCATTGTGGCTTGCCCATGTGCTTTAGGTTTGGCAACACCGATGAGTTTGATGGTAGGAATTGGAAAAGGTGCGAAAAACGGTATTCTCATTAAAAATGCTGAAGCTTTGGAGCAAATGGAAAAGGTAAATATTTTAATTACCGATAAAACAGGAACATTAACTGAAGGAAAACCTAGTTTAGATGAGATTTTTGTTTCGGAAAATTCCGATAAAAATTTAATTTTAAAATTAGCTGCATCTCTCAATCAAAATTCCGAACATCCTTTATCCAATGCGGTTTTGGTAGAATTTAAAAAAGAAAATCAGGATTTTGAAAAAGTTGAAAACTTTGAAAATATAGCAGGAAAAGGAATCAAAGGAATGATTAATGACGAAATTGTTTTGCTTGGAAATGAAGCTTTATTAAAACAATTCAATATTCCAATTCCGGAAAATATTAAAAAGAAAGTAATTGAGAAACAAGATCTTGCGAAAACCGTTTCATATGTTGCAAAAGGAGAAAATGTGTTAGGATTTTTGAGTTTTTCCGACAAAATAAAAGCAACTTCCAAGGAAGCCGTTGATTTTCTTCAAAAAAACAATGTGGAAATCGTAATGATGACCGGTGACAATGAACATACCGCAAAAGCCGTCGCAACGGAATTAGGCATCAAAAAATATTTTGCGAGCCAACTTCCTCAAGACAAATTAGCAGAAATTAAAAAGCTTCAGGCTGCCGGAAATATTGTTGCGATGACCGGCGACGGAATAAATGATGCGCCTGCTTTGGCACAATCCAATGTAGGAATTGCAATGGGAACCGGAACCGATGTTGCGATTGAAAGTTCTGAAATTACGCTATTAAAAGGTGATCTTCTGGGCGTTGCAAAAGCAAAAATCCTAAGCGAAAAATTACTAAGAAACATTAAACAAAATCTCTTTTTCGCATTTTTTTATAATACAATTGGGATTCCAGTAGCTGCAGGATTGCTTTATCCGTTTTTCGGAATTTTGCTAAGCCCGATGATTGCAGCGGCAGCGATGAGTTTCAGCTCGGTTTCTGTAATTTTAAATTCGTTACGATTGAATAACGCAGATTTGAAAGTTTCGGAAAAATAAAAATGGTAAATCAACAACAAACAAGAAAACTGTATTCAATCTAGAACTTTCTTTCGATTACATAATCCAGCATTAAATGCAGAGATTCTTTCGCTTCGGAATCGGGAAATTCATTCAGAATATCTTTTGCTTTTTGCTGGTAAGCTTTCATTTTTTCAATCGCGTAATCTAAACCTCCGGATTTTTTTACAAAATCGATAAGCTCTTTTACTCTTTTAGAATCGGTATTGTAACGTTTGATTGTAGTGAAATAATATTTTCGATCGGTTTCGGAAGCCGTTTTTAAAGCATGAATTAACGGCAAAGTCATTTTTTGTTCTTTAATATCGATTCCGACAGGTTTTCCGATGATATTTGAAGTAAGATAATCGAATAAATCATCTTTAATCTGAAAAGCCATTCCCGTTAACGTTCCGAACTCGCGCATTTTTACCGCCAAATTTTCGTCTGCTCCATTCGATAAAACTCCTATTTCACAGCATGCAGCGATTAAAGTTGCCGTTTTCTGTCGAATAATTTCGTAGTAAACATCTTCGGTGATATCGAGTTTTCTGGCTTTTTCAAGCTGTAGCAATTCGCCTTCACTCATCTCCCGAATGGTTCTGGAAATAACCGAAAGTAAGTCAAAATCCTGATGATCTGTAGAGAGCAAAACTGCTTTAGACAAAAGATAATCGCCAACCAAAACAGCAATTTTGTTTTTCCATAAAGCATTGATTGAAAAAAAATTCCGCCTTTTGAAACTTTCATCCACCACATCATCGTGCACCAAAGTTGCGGTGTGAATAAGCTCGATCATGGAGGCCCCGCGAAAGGTTTTTTCGTTCACTTCTCCCAATAGTTTTGCACAAAGAAATACAAACATTGGTCGCATTTGCTTACCTTTGGTGGTTACGATAAACCTTGTAACTTTATCTAAAAGCGCAACATTGCTTTGCATAGATTCATAAAACTTTTGTTCAAAAAGTTTCATTTCACTGTTGATCGGTCTTCGGATTTCTGCTACGATATTCGCCACGAACTATTAAATAAAGAATGTTTGATGAAAATGATGACAAATATAACTAATTTTCCCTCCAAATAAGCCAAAACCAGAGTTGATTTATGACTTAAAACGATTTCATTTTTCCATGAGGAACAAAATACAAAGCAGGTTTTGCTTTTCCTAAGGGAGTAATAAATTCTTCTCCTGAAATAAAAATTCCATTTTCATCGACCTCGATTCCTTCGATTTGACCGATCGATAAAGCACTTCCTAAGTAATATTTCTGAGGTTTTGCATTAAAGAAAAATCCAGGTTCAGTTTCTTTAAAAATGGAAAGAAATACTTCTGTTTTCTTCGTGTATCCTATTAAATAAAGCTTTTTCTGAAAATATGCTGCATCAGTAACCACAAAATCAGTTTTGAAAGTCTCGACTTTTTGGGCAGGATTATTGTCGGAAATTTCAGGGTCGATAATATAATGAGATGTAGATTTTGAAGCCCATTCTTTGGTGAAAACATGAATTTTCCCGTCTAAAAAAATCATCGCTTCCGCGTCGAAATCATTATTTAGGTTACGGCTCGAGAAATCGGTTTGTTCCGGATAGAAATAAGAAATCACTTGAACAGAATCGGTTGTTTTTTCTTTATTAAAAGGGATTTTATAAATCTTAAGATCTTTTCTTGTTCCTGCATTATTCCCAAAATCGCCGATATACCAATTCGCTGAATCGGCCGCCATTGCTTCCCAATCCTTGTTAATTAGATTGGTTTTAAAGACATTTTCAATGTTCCCTGATGTTTTATTGATCTCGAAAATTTCAGAAGAATTTCCCCCATCATTGAAAGTGAAAAGTTTATTATTGAAAAGAAATAATCCCGAATTTTCCTTTAAAACCTCAGAAAGCTCCGCTACTTTATATTTTTTTATTTTTAAAAAATCTGTTTGCTGTGCAGTACCGATTTGAAAAAAAACTAAAAAAACCAGAATCAGAAAATTTGAACTTATAATTTTCATTTTAAAATTAGTCGCTTTATTTTATTGAAATTACACAGAAATTCGATAGTTCATCAACATCAATTCTAATTTCCACACGCTCAAATTCTCTAATTTATTTTCGTTGCGGAATTTTAATCGTGCCTGAAATTTACTCACCAGATTTATTCGCCAACTGACCACAAGCAGCGTCAATATCGCCTCCCCGACTTCTGCGAATGAGGACAGTAATTCCAGCATTTTCTAACTGACGAACATAATTTTCTTCCGCATCTTTGTTACACTGGTCGTATTTTCCGTCACCAATTGGGTTATATTGTATTAAATTCACTTTGGAAGGAACTTGTTTGCAATATCTTATCAGCGCTTTTATATCTTCGTCCTGATCATTAATTCCTTTCCAAACGCAATATTCGAAAGTCACAGTATTTCCTGTTTTTTCGTACCAGTATTTCAAAGAATCCATAATTTCAGTCAATGGAAATTTATCGGAAAAAGGCATTATTTCGTTGCGTTTTTCCTCAATGGCGGAATGCAAGGACAGCGCTAATTTCACCCGCAAATCCTCATCAGCTAGCATTTTAATCATTTTCGGAATTCCCGATGTTGAAACTGTTATTCTTCGTGGCGAGATGCCCATTCCTTCCGGCTCGGTGATTTTTTTAATCGATTCTACTACATTTTTATAGTTCATCATCGGCTCTCCCATGCCCATAAAAACAATATTGGAAAGCGGTCTATCAAAATACAATTTACTTTGGCGATCGATCAGCGCTACTTGATCTACAATTTCTGCAACTTCCAGATTTCTCATTCTCTTCAGCCGAGCAGTTGCACAAAACTCACAGTTTAATGAGCAACCGACTTGCGAAGAAACACAAGCTGTAGTTCGGGTTTCCGTAGGAATAAGTACCGATTCTACTAAAAGGCCGTCATGCAACTTTACTCCATTTTTAATGGTTCCGTCGGTAGATTTTTGTAATTGATCAACAGAAATAGGATTGATGGTATATTCCAGCGCAATTTTTTCCCGAAGTTCTTTTGAAAGATTCGTCATCTCATCAATTGAATGGAGATTTTTGCTCCATAACCAATCATAAACTTGCTTTGCACGAAAGGGTTTTTCACCCAAAGTCACAAAATAATCTTTGAGCTGATCGAGCGATAAAGTACGAATGTCTTTCAATGGAAAAATGTTTAATTAAAGAAGTTGCAAAGATACGGTTTTTTCATAAATTTTTTCAGGACATGGAAAGGCTTAAAGTAAAAGAGAAATCCCATCGTCTTGAAAATTAATTACAATAATCATTACCTTTGCTCCGAATTGAGAAATATGTCCTTTAAACCTGTTTTTAAAAGCCCGCTTGTATTAAATTTTTCATTTGAAAAGTTACTGAACCAAATGCATCTGGAATCCGAAAAAGATTCTGATTATGCAAAATCGCACGCATCGATTCTGGAAAAAGCGGCGCAGATTCCTGAGCTTCGAACCGGAATTAGCGATCCTAATTTCTTTGTGGAACACCGCGATTTTTTGAAAGAGCTCTTTCGCGATTTGTTTCCGCCAATGCTCACCAAAAACGAAATAAAGGCTGCGGGATTTCCTTTTTACAACTATTTCTTCAATCCTTCAGAGCGATTTAAGCAAATCCTCCAAAATGCGGGACAGAATTTCGATATGTTCATTAATGGCATGGATCCTCACCAATATTATGTCATCAGTTGCTGCCTTATTTTGCGAGATTATTACAATGTACCAGTCAATTTTTCGATGCCTTTTATTTTTGATATTCCTAATAAGGACGGGATTATCCAGCATTATCGGTTTTTGAATAATATTGATTTTATGGAAATAATACCCTTGAAAAATCATAAAAAACTGAGTGAATCCGACATCAAAGAATTGTTGGATAATTATGACGACATCGATTTATGGTTAGAAAAATTTCCGCCGGAAAGCTGGGAAGTAAAAGGTTTTGCGCTGATTACCTTCTATGATGCCACCATTGAGATCGCTGTTTCTAACCTAAAAAGCAAACTAATCAATATTGAAGATGATAAAAATCTGAAAAACGAAATCAACAGTATTTTCCGGTCGATTTTTATGATTTCAGATCTTGAAGTGGGCTATACCGCAGTGAATGTTACCGATAACACTTTTGTGAGAACGCCTATTAATTATATTTTAGACAGCTTCATGCTTTCTGGTTCCGCGTCTGATTTTGCTAGCGAAATCACATGGGAAAAAGGATTTAAAACGTTACTTCAAAGCAAAAAATACTTTACTTTTTCCGATATTGATCAGATTTACAAAGATTTTCCAGAAAGTCATATCGCTAATCATATTTATAAAAGTGGAATAAAAAGTGTGATTTTTGCACCAATAATTAAAGACAACAGAATCCTGGGAATATTTGAAATCACTTCTAAACAAAAAGCGTTGAACAGTGTCATCGCTAATAAAATGGAAAGTGTGATGCCTTATTTAGTTGATACAATGGAGCGGCTCTATGTTGGTTTGGAGACTAAATTGGAAGCGATTATCCAACGAGAATATACTGCGATTCACCCGAGTGTTTACTGGAAATTCCGCGAAGAAGCACAAAGACATATTGAGTTTTATAATGTAGAATCGGATTTACCTTATCAAAATATAAAATTTGAAAATCTGACCCCTCTTTACGGACAAACTGATATCAAAAATTCATCCAGTTCAAGAAATTATGCAATACAGCAAGATCTTTCGATTCATCTTACGGATTTAGAAATTTTGTTGCAAAAACTAAGCAGTTTTAAGGATTTGACCTCAGTACTTTCTAAAATTCAAGCTTACCGAATTTTATTGGATAATGATTTGAAAGCTGATACAGAAACCAAAATTCAGCATTTCATTTCAGCAACAATTCATCCTTTACTCGAAGAATTAAAACTAGAAAATGCGGAAAACAACTTCCTGATAACTTCTTATTTTAAAAATTTGGATCCGAACACCCAATCGGTTTATCACCATAGAAAAAGGTTTGATGAAAGTGTATCGCTGATCAATAGAGGTATTTCGCATTTGTTGGATAAAAGACAAGAAGAACAGCAGAAGATTTTCCCATTTTATTACGAACGCTTCAAAACAGATGGCGTGGAGCATAATTTATATATGGGTTCTTCGATTGCGCCACAACTCAGCTACAGCGATGTTTTCTTGAAAAATTTAAAATTATGGCAACTTCGCGTGGTTTGCGAAACCGAAATTGTTTTCCAGACTCAGAAAACCAAACTTTCCTTCCCTTTGGAAGTTACTTCACTTATTTTGGCTTACGGAGGCACTTTGAACATTCAGTTCCGAATGGATGAAAAACGTTTCGATGTGGATGGAAGCTATAATGCAAGATACGAAGTCATTAAAAAAAGAATTGATAAAGTCTTGATTAAAAATTCAAAGGAGAGATTGGTGACGCCCGGCAAACTAAGCATTGTATTTGCGGAAAACAGCGAGAGAGATGAGTATTTGAAATACTTGCAAATCCTGCAAGATGAGGGCGTTTTAAAAGATGATATTGAAATTGTAGAACTTGAAAACCTTCAAGGTCTGACGGGCTTCCAAGCAATTCGGGTGAGTTATCAGTATGGTAAAAGAGATTTCAATTATTCCTTTCGTCCCGAAATTTAAATGACTTCTTTAAAAGCCAAATAAAACGCTAATACAGAAACGATAATTCCAATACTGAAGATGGTGTAGGTTGTTCGCAAAAGCCGGTATTTTCGGTTGAGAACAATGCCTAGATAGTACAAATCCTTGATCATACTGTCGTACAGATAGGTTCTGTCTTTCATCATTTCCTTCATTGCCCACATGTATTCTTCCAGCGGAACTTTATGGAAATTTCCGAAAAACAATAAGTTTATCTTGCGTTCTTCAATGTCTTTTCTGGTAAAACTACCCGAAGAAATTTTCGGTCTTGTAGAAGCGATTGCCATGATAATCGTCGCTACGCTAAAGACAATCAGTAGAAAAGTTGGGATTATAAGGTGCGAATTCTTTGGAGAATCTAGTTTTGGAACAATTGTAGAAAGCGCTACCGAAATGATAATTGCATTGACAGAGAGCAAAATGTTGGCTTTGGTATCGGCGATCTGGCTAAGTTGCGTATGGTTACTCAACGTGACGCGAAACATTGTTTCCACACCACGTTCCGGCGAATCCATTTTCTCCAGTTTTTTCTTATTGATCAGTTTTTTTTCTTCTTTAAGTGCCATTTTTTCTTCATTATTTTGGCTAAGTTGTGCGATCATTTCTTTAGTTTTCGCAATATTTTTCTGTTTTGGTTCCTCCCAGTTATTTCGCGCAAAATCGGTAAAATACTGATGTTTTGTAAGGAAAATAAGATTTTGAGTTGCCCAATCTTTTTTGGATAATTTGATGTCATGCACCATCTTGCATTCTTCCCGAAGGGTTTCTGTAATTTCAAAAAAATTTGCTGAAGAAATATGAGAGGTGTCCGCATCTTTAATGATTTTTTCCAAAATATTTTCAGGAATAACATTCAGCGCGGTGGCACTAATTAATTTAGTAACCTGCTTTATTTCAGTATCATTTAAATTCTGTTCTTTCAAGAATTGCTCTGCAACCTCCATTCCGATGTTCTCATGTTTGGTGCAGGAAACACAGTATCCAACATCATGGAACCACGCTGCCAAAAGCAAAATCTCTTTATCTTTCTCACTGATCTGTTCTTTTTCCGCCAATAATTTTGCAGCTTCTACCACTCTTTTGGTATGATCCAAATTATGGAAAGAATATACGGGAGAAAGTTTATCTTTGAATTGCTGAATTACAAAACGCTCAGCGCTGTCTAGAATGTTCATTCTTATAATTTGATTCAAATTTATGAAATTAAATATTTTCCGTCATGCTATTTTTTATTTTTCAGGACTAGTCTTGGTTTCTTGTGCTACAGAAAATGCACAATATGGAAAAAATGTAAAAACCGATCCTGTTGAGAGAATAAAATCCGGAAATATTGCTCATCGTTTCTATCTCATCGGTGATGCCGGTAACGCCGATCAACAAAGTGCCCAAGCGATACTCGAACAGTTCAAAACGCATTTGGATTCCGCCGGAAACAACAGTACGGTTCTCTTTCTTGGCGACAATATTTATCCTAAAGGTTTACCCAAAGAGGAAGGAAAAGATAGAGCATTAGCGATTGAAAAATTGGATGATCAAATAAATTTGGTGAAAAACTTCAAAGGTAAAACCATTTTTATTCCAGGGAATCACGATTGGTACAGCAAAGGAATCATTGGATTAAAAGAGCAACAAGACTATATCACCGAGCAACTTGATGATCAATCAGCTTTTCTTCCGAAAAATTCTTGCGCCATTGACCGCAAAAAAATTTCAAAAAACATCACCCTTCTCACTATCGATACCGAATGGTTTTTGGCAGACTGGGACAAAAACTTAGGAATTAATGAAAAATGTGACATCAAAACTCGAGAGGATTTTTTCTCAGAATTTGAAAGTGAACTCAATAAAAATCAAAATAAAACGGTCATTGTTGCCCTTCATCATCCTCTCATTGACCACGGTTCTCATGGCGGATATTATTCCCTTAAAAAACAAATTTTCCCTCTGGAAGGCAAATTTCCATTGCCAGTTTTAGCAACAGGAATTAATCTTGCTCGCGCAACCGGAGGCATCACTCATCAAGATTTGTCGAATGCCAATTATAGAAAACTCACATCCCGATTAAAAACGTTACTTGCCAATCGCGATAATGTGATTGTAGTTTCTGGCCACGACCATAATTTACAATATATCGAGGAAGGCAAAATCCGCCAGATCATCAGCGGTGCCGGCTCTAAAAATGAACCTGCAACAACAGTTGGTCCGAACGATTTTTCATACGGCAAGAACGGATATGCTGTACTGAATATTTCGGAATCTGGAGACGCCTCTGTATTTTTTTTCGGAAGAGAAAATAATCAGGAAAAACTTCTGTTTCAGAAACAGGTTTTAGAAAATTCAGAATACAATCCCATCCAATATCCTTTGACATTTCCCGCAGAAACGACTGCTTCTGTTTACCCAAAATCCATTACCGAAAAAAGCCGTCTCCATGAAATTTTGTGGGGAAAAAACTACAGGGAAAATTATTCTACTCTGGTGAAAGTACCTACTTTGCAAATTGATACCCTTTTTGGTGGTGCAAAACCAGGCCGTTCAGGAGGTGGACACCAAACCAATTCCCTGCGCTTAAACACTCCTAAAGGTGAATACGTGATTCGGGCTTTGAAGAAAAGCGGGGTGAGGTTTCTCCAATCGGTAGCTTTTAAAAATCAATATATAGAAGAAGATTTTGCAGGAGGTTTTGCTGATCAGTTTCTTTTAGACTTTTATACATCATCACATCCTTTTACACCTTTAGCTATTGGAGATTTATCGGAAGCAATTGGCGTGAAACATACCGACCCAACTTTGGTGTATGTTCCTAAACAAAATGGATTGGAAAAATTCAATCAGAATTTCGGCGACGAATTGTATTATCTGGAAGCAAGACTTGCGGAAACCGAAGAAAATCCTTTAGAGGTATTAGGGACAGAGGAAGTTATCAAACTTTTGGCAAAAGACGAAAAATACAAAATAGATGAAAAAAATTACATCAGAGCGCGACTTTTCGATATGTTGATTGGAGATTGGGACCGTCACCATGACCAATGGAAGTGGGAACAAAAACCTGAAGGAAAATTGATCTATCTATCTCCAATACCTAAAGATCGTGATCAGGCTTTTGTACGGTATGACGGTCTTTTGACTAAATTTATTCTCGATTTTCCGGGATTACGCCATATGCAGAGTTTTGATGAAAAAATTAAAAATATAAAATGGTTCAATATGGAGCCCTACCCTTTGGATCTAGCATTTACAAAAGCTTCTACCGAAGAAGATTGGCTGCGGGAGGCAGAATTTATCCAAAATCATCTCAACTCAGAAAATATTGCTGCTGCATTTGAAAAACTGCCAAAAGAAGTCCAAAACAGTGATATTGAACGTATTAAAAAAAATTTAGAAATCCGAAAAAATGACCTTCAACAATACGCCTCGGAATATTATAAAATCCTTCAAAAAACCGTATTGCTTACCGGAACAAACAAAAAAGACAGATTCGTCATCACCCGACTTCCACAAAACGAAACGGAAGTAAAAATTTATCGACAGAAAAAAAACGGCGAAGAATTGGTTTTTGAGAAAAAATATTCCAAAAAACAAACGAAAGAAATCTGGATTTATGGATTAGGCGACGATGATGAATTTGAAGTCAGTAGAAACCAAAATAATCCGATAAAAGTTCGTCTTTTAGGCGGTTTAAATAATGATAGATACACGGTTGATCCAGGGTCCAAAGTTTATATATACGATTATAAAAGCAAAAAAAACACCTTTGATACTGAAAATGGCAAAATCACCCTTTCGGATAATTATGATCTGAACGAATATCAGTATAAAAGGCCAAAATTCAACGTATTTGCCACCAACCTCAATTTAGGTTACAACCAAGATGATGGCGTGATTATAGGATTAAATACGAGTTGGACACAAAAAGGTTTTAACCAGAATCCATTTTCATCAAAACATAGTTTAAAAACCAATTATTTTACTTTATCAAACGGTTACGAAATTCGCTACGAAGGAATATTCCCAAGAATTGTCGGAAACTGGTTCTATCAAATCAATGCGGGTTACACCGACTCTCACTATATCCGAAATTATTTCGGCAATGGAAATCTCACCATCAATGATCATGATACTTTTGAGGAAAAATATTACCGCGTTCGCGCCGGAGAATTTTATGCCAAACCATCCATCAATTGGAGAAAAAATGCGAGCTTATTTTCCGCCAAATTAATTTATGAAGGCCTAAAAATCGAAAAAACAGAAAATCGTAGAATTGCGATTCCAAACATTGTTGATGAAAATGTGTTTTCAACCAATTATTTTGCAGGTATAGATGTAGGATTTCACTTTGAAAATGTAAATAAAAAGGTAAATCCGAGCCTGGGAATGGAATTTGACAGCCAATTTACATATCGACAAAACCTTAAAAACAGCAACAAAAAACTGCCCACTTTCGAAACCGGCTTAGGATTCACACATTACCTCACCAAAAATGAAAAACTTACCTTTTCTACTTACGCAAAGGCGAAATGGCTGCTGAGCGATGATTATGAATTCTATCAAATGGCAACTTTAGGTGGCGACGACGATCTTCGCGGTTTCCGATTTGATCGTTTTTATGGAAAGAGTTCGTTCTACCAAACTTCGGATATTCGTTGGTCGATGGGGAATTTCCGAAATGCTTTTGTTCCTTTAAATATTGGAATTTTTGGTGGGTTTGATTACGGACGGGTTTGGCTACCGAATGAATTTACCAAAAAATGGCATACTTCCGCAGGTGCAGGAATTTGGCTCAATGCGCTGGATATGGTGGGAATTCAGGCTTACTATTTCCGATCGTCGGACAAGGGAAGATTTGTTGTTGGATTTGGAATGAATTTCTAAATTACAACTTTAATTGATAAAGAAAAGAATCTCCTTTTTTTGCTGATTCATCGGTAATCAAAATAGATTCGTTCGTTTCGAAACACAAACCTTCTTTTTGAGTAAAGTTCTCCAATTCAATCATTTTAGATTTTCCTGAAAAGAAATTATCATCTTTAAAATCAGTAAAGATCCATACTTTGTCGGAACTTAAGAGTGCAACTTTCTTTTTATCCGGACTTATGGCTGCACTGGTTACCGCGCAATGATTGAAGTTTCCACAAGTCACAAACTCAGCTAATTTCTTTGCTGGAAGTTTTGTTTGGGAATTGTTATCAACGCGGTACAGAGAAGTGGTTCCATCGAATTTTGAACTTCGGTTTTTTGTAAACAAATAAAAATGGCCGTTATAAAAGAAAAAAGATTCTACATCAAACACCTTTTCTTTCTTTTTTGGCGGGAAATCTTTTTGTTCAGGATAGTAAAACTGCACAATTTCCGTAGCATTCGCTTCATCTTTGCTTAATTCAGCAGCGTTAATTTTATAAATCGCCAAATTCTGTCGCTCGTTATCATTATTCCCGAAATCCCCTATATATAGGTTCCCTTGGTCGTCAGAAGACAGATCTTCCCAATCATTGTTTTCCACGTTAGAAATTCGGATTTTGCGAATCAATTCGCCATTTTTATTAAATCCGAAGAGCAAATTTTCGTTGCCTTGATCTTCAATGGTCCAAATTAAATTAGATGCTGTGGAAATTTCGCACGCCGATGCTTCTTTGATTTCCTTGGGAAGCGTAGTAACAACTTCGATACGTTGTTGCGCATTTTGTCGGCAGTTGGTCGCGAGTAAGATAATCGTGGAAAAAAATAAGGCTTTCATAAATTTGTTTTGAATATTCAAAATTACTAAAATAAGAATGCACAACCGAAATTGTGCATTCAATAAATGTTTTATATCTCTTTTGTACTTATTTACAAAATCAGCATTGCGTCACCATACGTGAAGAACTTATATTCATTTTTAATGGCTTCTTCGTAAGCATGCATCACGAAATCTTTTCCTGCAAATGCCGCAATCATCATCAATAAAGTCGATTTTGGCGTGTGGAAATTGGTAATCATTGCGTTGGCTACTCCGAAATCGTGTGGTGGGAAGATAAACTTATTGGTCCAACCATGGTAAGCACCGATTTTTTTGTTGGAAGAAACTGAGGTTTCCAAAGCTCGCATCGTGGTAGTGCCTACCGCGCAAACTCTTCTTTGCTCAGCAACAGCTTTATTAATGATATCGGCATTGATCTGATCAATAATTGCTTCCTCAGATTCCATTTTGTGTTTACTCAAATCTTCCACTTCGATCGGGTTGAAAGTCCCCAATCCAACGTGAAGCGTAATTTCAGCGAAATCGATCCCTTTGATTTCGAGTTTTTTCATCAAATGCTTCGAGAAGTGCAAACCGGCAGTTGGCGCTGCTACAGCACCTTCGTGTTTGGCGTAGATGGTTTGGTAACGTTCAGCATCTTCCGGCTCAACTGGTCTTTTGATGTACTTTGGAAGTGGAGTTTCACCCAATTCTTTCAATTTGGCGCGAAATTCTTCGTAAGAACCATCGTACAAAAACCTCAAAGTTCTTCCTCTGGAAGTAGTGTTATCAATAACTTCAGCAACCAAAGATTCGTCTTCGGTGAAGAATAATTTGTTCCCAATTCTTATTTTTCTTGCGGGATCTACCAACACGTCCCAAACTCTGGTTTCTTTATCGAGTTCTCTTAATAGGAAAACTTCGATTTTTGCGCCAGTTTTTTCTTTGTTTCCGTACAATCTTGCAGGGAAAACTTTAGTATTATTGAAGATGAAAAGATCGTGCTCATCGAAATAATCGACTACGTCTTTGAATAATTTATGTTCAATGGTTTGTGTTTTACGATCCAAAACCATCAGTTTCGATTCGTCTCTATGCTCCGCGGGATGTTCTGCTAAAAGTTCTTCCGGTAAATGGAAATTGAAATCAGATGTTTTCATTTTTTAAATTACGGTTTAAAAATTAATATCCGAAAAACCAATGATTTTCGGCAGGCAAATATACGACATTACGGAGCCTTTGTCAAGTTTATTATCAAAACGCAATTTTTTTAAAAATTTCATTATTGTGGAACAGTCAATTCCAGATGTACATTTTTGCATTCAGCTAAACGAAAATCGCAGCTACAAGGCGGATAATCGCACGTGTACTTCGCTTTTTCAACCATTATATTTTCATCAATATTGATATTTTTCTCATTTTCGAAAGGATGCATTATTGCAACTCGAAATACTGGAAACAAATTTTTATTGGCTTTTTTAAAGGAAAATTGATATTCTCTACTCGACTTTTTAGCTTTTTTTGTTTTAAAAATTTTCAATGTTGCTCCATCGCTGCTTTTTTCACTCCATTCATAGCGATGGTGTTTCTGAGAAATAGGGTGTTTATGCAAACTATTTGTTTTTATATATTTAAAACTGAAAATAATGTCCGTTCCATTTTTACTTTCACTCACCTCAAACTCGTGCACTTTCTTTTGTTCCTCATCCGCAAGATAGGCATAGAAATTTTCTGAACCACGTAAAAGTCTTAAATAATAATTGAAATTATCAGAATTGAAATAATTCACCACTTCATTCTGCATCTTCTCGTTTTTACCAACCGAAATATATTTGGTAAGAAAATCAAATGAATAAGTCTGTGAATGGGCTAAAGCAAAAAGCAATAGAAAAGTAAAAGCATAAATTTTTTTCATAAAAACGATTTTAAAATTTCCCATTCTTTAATTTTTTTTTCGAAGGAAATCGTGTGAAGTGGACTGGTTGAAGGCAAAACGAATATAGGAATTTCACTTTCCTTTCCCATTATTTTTTGTAGGTTTTTAAAAGATTTCTGCCCATTGCAAAAAATAGCTTTTATACTTGAGTAGTTTTCCAGCAATTGCTGGATATCGTTCGCTTCTTCATTTCGAATTTCAGAATCCAGACTTCCTTTTCGTTCGCAAGTATCGATTACGTCCCAAAGAGCAATATTTTTTCTCTTTAAAAATTCTAATTTTTCAACATAATCTGACGGCAAATTTTCATTAAATAATTGAAAAATAATTTTCCAAAATTGGTTTTGCGGATGGGCGTAATATTCTTGCATTTCCAGCGATTTCGCGCCCGGTACAGAGCCTAGAATTAAAATTTTGGCATTTTCCGAAACTATTGGAGCAAAGGAAGAAATTCGATTTGGCGACTCTTTAAAATTCATTTGATTTTTTTTGCAACAAAATATTTTTTGGAATGATTAATGCAGTTTTAAATATATAAAATTTTAAATTATGAAAAAATTATCATTAATATTTGGGATGATGGTTTTGTTTTTCACCACAAGCTGTAGAGAAATCGCCAATTCAGTACTGGACGCATTACCACCTTTTGATGTTCCGTTTACCACCAATGTGACAGTTCCGCTTGCAACTTTGAGTACAACATCCTATACACGAACGCCGGAAATTCCGATGAATATTGATTTGGATAAAACCATTAAAGAAAACAACCCCAAATTTTCGATCAATAATCTAAAATCTGTGAAGCTCAATTCGTTAAATATGCAATATGTAAGTTCACAATTTGATACGAAGTTGGATGTCATTAAAGACGCAAAAATTTACATCAAAGCACCAAATGTTCCGGAAAAGTTAATTGCAACGGCAGTAAACAATACGAATCCAGATACGATTACTTTCACCGTTGCCAACGAAGAACTCTTGGAATATTTTCGAACCTCCGCGAATTCCCTGATTTTTGAAATTCAAGGCAACAGACTTTCTGCAGATCAAATCACCTTGAAGATTAACTCAGGTTTCAATGTAAAAGTTCAATTATAAAAAACACATTTTCTTATATAATAAAAAGGCTTCCGAAAAACTTCAGAAGCCCTTTTTTTTACGTGAAAGCTCAATTATAGTGTTTCTCTTAACCAATCGAAAAATTCTCTTTGCCATACCAAACCGTTGTGAGCGTTCAAAACCCAGTGATTTTCGTTCGGGAAATACAGGAATTTCGCTTTCAAACCGTGAAGTTTTACAGCTTGAAATGCTTCCTGACCTTGCTCATAGGGCACTCGATAATCGATTCCGCCCTGGATAATCATCATTGGTTTATTCCATTGATCCACAAAGTTAATTGGGTTGAATTCGGTGAAAGCTTTAGGAAGAGGTTTTTCCATTGGACTACCCAGATCCCAATTGGCAAACCATAATTCCTCGGTCGTTAACGCCCAAGATTTCATATCGAACAATCCATCGTGCGCGATGAAGGTTTTAAAACGATTATTGTGAATTCCCGCCAACATGAAAACGCTGTATCCACCGTAGCTGGCTCCTACTGCTCCCATTCTGTCGCCATCTACATAAGGTAAAGTTTTCGCGAAATCTGCAGCAGCAAGATAATCTCTCATCGGTTGACCGCCCCAATCTTTCGAGATTTCTTCGTTCCATTTTGTTCCCCAACCCGGCATTCCGCGGCGATTTGGTGCGACAACAATATATCCGTTAGCAGCCATCAAAGCAAAATTCCATCGGCTGCTGAAATATTGCGTTAAAGCAGATTGTGGACCACCTTGACAGTACAAAAGCGTGGGATATTTTTTGTTAGCATCGAAATTTGGTGGATAATGGAACCACACTCCCATTTCTTTTCCGTCGGTAGTTTTTACCATTTTCAACTCGGATTTTCCGGCGGTGATTTTGGAGTAGTTATCTTTGTTAACGTCCGTCATCTGCGTCATTGCACCATTTTTCAAATCGACAGAAAATAAATCAGGATTGTGATTAATATCGGTTCTCGTTACTAACAATAAGTTTTTGTTGAGCGCCAAAATTTCATTCACATCGAAATCTCCTTTTGTAATCTGTTGTATTTTTGCGGTTTTCGGATTTAAAGAGAAAAGTTGCTTGGTTCCTCTAAAAGCTGTGGTATAATAAATCGTCTTAGAATCTGCAGCCCAAAAAACGTCACCCACTACACTTTCGTCCCAATTTTTGGTAAGGTTGGATGATTTTTGAGATTTCCAATCCATGATTTTGATATCGTTTTTATCCGCTTCATAACCATCTCTTTCCATCGACATCCACAAAAGAGTTTTTCCGTCCGGTGAAAATTTCGGTCCCATATCGTAGCCTTTATTGCTTTCTGTAAGGTTTTTGGTTTTTCCTGAACTCAAATCATAAGCAAAAATATCAGTGTTCGTTGATTTTGCATATTCTGCACCGCTGAATGGTTTAGTAACATAAAGCAATTGGCTAGAATCCGGACTCCAAATAAAATCCTCGGTTCCACCAAATGGCCTTTGCGGCGAATCCCACATTTTTCCTTCGAGCAAATCCTTAGCATTTTCTACGTTTTCAGAAACATTTACGACAAAAACATGGTTGTATTTACCTTCATTAAAATAGTCCCAATGACGGTGATTCAGGTCGGTATAAATGTGCGCTGTCGTTTTCGGAACATCGGAATATTTATCTTTTCCCATCACTTTTTCAACCAAAACCTGCTTGCTGAAAGCTACTTTTTTTCCATCAGGAGAAATCACAATATTGTCGGCATCACCAATGGTGTAGAATTCTATCCATGTTTTTCCGGCATCTTTCGACAGATAAATTTTATCGGACTCCTGAGCATAAATTCCGTTCTTATCCCACTGGATCAACGCTTTTTTACCTAAATCCAGATTCGTGGATTCTGCCGTTTTTATGTTAAAAAAATAGTTTTTCTTATTATTCTTTTCGGTTTTTAAGTCGGTTTTCCCGATGGAATAAATTAACGAAGACTGATCCGGAGAAACTGCGGTAACACCCAATTTATTGAGCGTCCATAGAATTTCCGGCGTCATCACATTTTGTGCATTCATAAGAAAAGGTGCTGCAATAGCGAGAATGGTGTGTTTTAGCTTCATAAAAATTAATTTAAAAAACTGCAGTAAGAAATTCCAGACTGCAGTTTGACAAATATAAAGAAAATTAAGCCGATAAATTATTGCACAAGCTCAAGTTCTCTAAGGAAACCTTCGGTATTTTCCGGCGAAATCATGTAAATTTTTCCTGATTTCATTTTGATTTGAATTTTCTTGTCGAGATTCGTGACATACCAAACGTCGTTTCCGTTGAAATAACCGAAATAACCAAACAATCCTCCAACGCCAAAGGTTCGAATGTTGAATTTTTTTCCTGTGATTATCTTCACATCTGCTATTTCCTCTCGTACTATTTTGATATTGACGAAGCTGTTTTTAATTAAAATATTCCTTTGCGCATCGACAGAAATTTTAGGAATCATAAAATAAGATGAAATTAAAGCAATGCCAACAATTGCCACTGGAAATGCAAGAGCTTTTACCTTTTCAGTAATGATTTCATAAAGACCGAAACCTATCACTAAAAGGCAAATTATACCAAAAATAATAGTAAAAATCCCGGTTTGCGGATCCATTTTTGCAGTCGAAAAAGTTTTCATCTCATTAAATTAAAGGTGAAGATTTTATATTTAATTAATCACTGGATGAAGTGAAAATTCCGCTGAGCAATGAAGTAATTAATGAAAGTGCGATGCTGAAAATAAATGCCCACCAAAATCCATCAACCTGCATTCCATCGATAAAATAATCGGCAATTAAAATCACCAAAGCATTGATTACTAAAGAGAAAAGTCCGAGGGTAAGAATCGTCAATGGCAATCCTAAAATTTTCAAAATTGGAGTGACAATTAAATTTAAAACCCCCAAAACGATTGCAAAAACAATTGCCGTAGAAAATCCGTCGATGTGAACACCTGATAAAACTTTGGTAAGGAAAAAAGCAACTACAGCAGTTACTAAAAGTCTGATAATTAAGTTCATATAAATTATAATTTAGTTAATACATCGTTTGATATTTTCTTAAATGTCATGGATTTTCCTATCCATTTGAATTTCCAAAAACCTCGAACTTTTAAGGTTCCATCTTTGGTTAAACTCGCAGAAGAATCCCAATATCTACCGGAGGTGGCATCATAGATTTTTCCATTTTCCCACGAATGATTGTGAGCATTATAGCGCAATCCTTCTAGAATTTCCATTCCGAGTATTTTTCTTTTACGAAGTGCAGGGTTAGGATTTTCCGTATCGTATCGCATATTCATAGGTTTTCCGCTGCCCAATCTTTGATCGAACCATAATACTTTTGCCCGAAATTCGTCATTTAGTTTATACACTTGTACCGCTACACTTTTATCCGTGGCAAGCCAACTTCCCAAAACTAAATCTGCTTTGGATTGTCCACTCAAGGTAAAATAAATAAGGCTGAATGCTATTAAAAAAAATCTCTTCATTGTCCAAAGCAATATACAAGATTTTTGCCATTGCTCAAGGAAAATCACGAAATTTTTGATCTATAGATAAAAAAAAAATCCCATCAAAGAAAAATCCCATCTCAAAGCTGGGATTTCATCATAAGTATCGATATTTTTCTTAGAAACTTAGAACTCTCACGTCAATTCTTCTGTTTTGAGCTTTACATTCATCGGTATCATTGGTTTCGCATACGGGGAATTGCGAACCATATCCTTCCGCTTCTATTCTGTCTGCAGAAATTCCCATTTCCAGCAATTTCAGTTTTGCAGTTTGTGCACGAAGGTTTGATAATTTCAAGTTGCTATTTTCATTTCCGGTATTGTCTGTGTATCCGCCCAATTTCACTTTAAGATTAGGATACGCATTCATGATTTCTGCCAAATTATTAAGTTGCGTGTCGGAACCCGGCTTCAAATCTGCACTTCCACTTTGGAAATAAAGGTTTTCAATGGTATACCATTGGTTGGGATCTAGAATCTTTTGATCTTCCAATTTCACGCCGTTATACAAAGCATATAACTGGCTGTTTTCTCCGATAGCAATGGATTTATTGGTTAACTTAATTTCTTGAATATCACCAGTATCATACACAAAATCTCCGTCTTCATTCAGGATTCCTTTCACTTCTTGGGCTTCTACTGAGGTTCCAGCGTTCATTCCTTGAACAACGACAGTTGTAGCGGCCACAGTTCCAGAATTTGCCATTAAAGATTCTAATTTTAATTTTCTGTTTTCCTCGATTTTATCTTTATGTAAAATTGCTAATGTAGGCGCTATTACCAATGAAACAATAGACATTAATTTAATTAAAATATTCATCGAAGGCCCGGAAGTATCTTTGAACGGATCTCCGACTGTATCTCCGGTGACGGACGCTTTGTGAGGATCAGAACCCTTGTAATAAGTTTGTCCATTTATATCAACACCTTTTTCGAAAGACTTTTTTGCGTTATCCCAAGCTCCACCAGCATTATTCTGGAACATTCCCATCAACACGCCGGAAACAGTAGCTCCAGCTAAAAATCCACCTAAAACTTCAGGCCCAAAAATAAAACCAACAAGAAGAGGGGAAACAATGGCAATTGCTCCTGGAAGTAACATTTTTTTAATGGAAGCATCCGTGGAGATGGCGACACATTTTTCGTACTCAGGGGTGGCTTTTCCTTCAAGAATTCCGGGGATTTCTCTAAATTGTCGTCTCACTTCCTCCACCATGGCCATTGCAGCCTGTCCGACAGCGGTGATTGCTAAAGAAGAAAATATAAACGGAATCATTGCCCCAACAAACAATCCAGCTAAAACATCAGCGCGATAAATATCAATTCCATCGATACCCGCAATTCCAACGAAAGCTGCAAATAAAGCCAAAGCCGTCAATGCTGCTGATGCAATGGCAAAACCTTTTCCTGTTGCAGCGGTTGTATTTCCAACAGCATCAAGAATATCAGTTCTTTCTCTAACTTCTTTCGGCAGTTCGCTCATTTCGGCAATTCCACCAGCGTTATCAGCGATAGGACCGAAAGCGTCAATGGCTAATTGCATTGCAGTTGTAGCCATCATTCCGGCTGCTGCGATTGCGACTCCATAAAGTCCTGCGCAAAGAAAAGATCCGTAAATCCCACCAGCTAAGACCAAAATCGGTAATAAGGTAGATTCCATTCCGACTGATAAGCCACCGATAATATTGGTTGCGTGACCAGTTGAAGATTGTTTTACGATACTTTTTACAGGTCTTTTGCCCATTGCAGTATAATATTCGGTGATGATACTCATCAATGTTCCTACAATTAGTCCTACTATAATGGCTCCAAAAACGCTCATTTTTGTGAATTCATGACCTCTTAACGTCATGGTTTCCGGCAATAAATAATTAACAAGGAAATAAGAAGAAACTGCTGTAAGTATGATACTTCCCCAATTTCCTAAATTCAAGGCATTTTGCACAGGCGCGGTATCCAATTCTGTTTGATCTGCAATTTTCACAAATAAAGTTCCAATCATTGAAAAAATAATTCCCGTTCCTGCGATAAGCATTGGCAAAAGAATCGGTGCATAACCACCGAATGCATCTTGGGAAAAAGTTTCCCTACCCAAAACCATTGTTGCTAAAACAGTTGCTACATAAGAACCGAACAAATCTGCACCCATTCCGGCAACATCACCTACGTTGTCGCCCACGTTATCCGCAATTGTAGCTGGATTTCGGGGATCATCTTCCGGGATACCCGCTTCTACTTTACCTACTAAATCAGCACCTACATCGGCAGCTTTGGTATAAATACCTCCGCCTACTCTTGCAAATAGTGCAATAGATTCTGCTCCCAATGAAAATCCGGTAAGAATTTCGATGGTTTTCTCCATTTCGTGAGAATCAACAGAAGAACCCGGCGCGAAGATCTGCTTAATGATAAGGTATAAAGCACCTAAACCCAACACCGCTAAACCAGCAACGCCCATTCCCATAACGGAACCACCGGTAAAAGAAACTTTCAAAGCTTTAGATAACGAAGTTTTAGCAGCTTCAGCGGTTCTTACATTGGATTTAGTAGCGATTTTCATCCCAATAAAACCAGCTAAAGCCGAAAGAATTGCACCCACGATAAACGCCAATCCTATAGTCCAATGGGAATTGGCATTAGAAGCGCCCATCACGCCGAGCAAAACAGCAACAATAACTACAAAATACATCATAATTTTGTATTCTGCTTTTAGGAATGCCATTGCACCATCCGCGATGTGACCACTGATTTCTTTCATCCGATCATTTCCTGCGTTTTGTTTACTTACCCATGCGCTTTGAACAAAGGTGTAGATTAAGGCCAAAATACCAAAAATAGGTACTAAAATAAATAGATTCATAGATTATTTTTTTAATGTTAACTAATTGTTAAATAAAACCTTAAATCTAAAGTACACATTTATTTTCAAATACCTGTCTTTTTTTTCATGAAGAAAATCAACAAAAAAAAACAGATGCGAACATCTGTTTTTATTATCTTTAGAAAGTTTCTTGAATTAACCTCCAAATTTACTTGCGTAATCTTTCTGAGAAGCTTTGATCACCTTCTTTGCATGTTCAGCTCCGTAAACTTCTTCAATTCTACATTTAGCCGGCTCATCCGGAAGATTTTTGTAGGTCAGGAAGTAATGCATTAATCTCTTGATTTCTGCTTGTGGCAATTCTGAAACATCGCGGAAATGTCCAAAAGCGTGATCACCTTTCATCACCGCAACGATTTTATCATCTGCCTCTCCTTTATCAATCATTTTGAAACCTCCGATTGGGATGGCTTCCATTAACATACCACCTGCGTGGATATTGTGTGAACTAAGTACGCAAATATCCAGTGGATCTAAATCTCCGGTATTCACATCAGCAGCTCCACTTTCTAAGGCAAGTTTAAGGACTTCATCGTGGCAATAAGTTCTTGGAATAAATCCGTACAAAGCCGGAATAATATTGGAAAACTGTTGAGGACGGTCAACTTTAAGGTAACCACTTTGTTTATCGATCTCATATTTGATGGTATCGGAGGGAACGATTTCTACAAAAACGTTCACAACATCTGGAGCTTCTGAACCTGCAGAAATCCCATGCCAAGGATGTGCTTTAAAATTTGGTATCATTTATTTATATTAATTTACTATTAAATTTTCTTTTCTTAATTCTTCTAAACAATTAGCGATGAAATCTTCTTCATTCATATAATTCATCAAAAAAATTGTTTTATAATCGTCCAAAGACGAATTATCGCCTAGATTTTCATAGGTTTTATGAAGCAAATGCAACATATTATTTTTGCAATTGACTACACTTTTCCAAGTTTTAGCGGTGATATAAAGCTGTTGCGATGCATTATAATCAAATTCTTCATTAATCGTCTTTTCAATGAGAAAAACATACTCGTGAGGAGCAAGGTTTTTATCAAATTTGGTGACTAAATTCGAGGGTTTCAACCTTTCTAAAAAAAGTGTGAGCCGCTCGTAAGCATGAACCCGCTGTTCGGAATTGCCTTTAATTGTTAATAATTTTAATTCTTGATTCTTGAGTTTAATATAACTAAAAACAAACTGCCTGATGAAAACCAAAAATGGCAATGCTACCAACAGAGCAAAAGCATACGGAAAATAAGGCGAATCGATCATTATTTTTTTAAGGTGCAAAATTAGTGATAATTCTGTACTTCTTCCATAACTTTTTCAATAAAGTAAACTTGTTATTGCATAGCAGTGGATATTGGTAAGAAAAACTCCCAAAACGCTCGTTAAACTTGGCAACATTTTCTATTTCGCTGCCCATAAAATCGAAATCTTTGTCATTAATAAACTCTTGCAGACAATGATCGATCATTATAGAAGGAAAATTCGGATTAATCTGCGGAAAGCGATTGATAAATAAACTCAGATACCTGCGATTTTTCCCTTCATACAAATAGACGAAAGATTGAATATTGTTCTTAAATTCCAAAATCCTGAGTTGACCAATATTGTTTTCGAGAAGTTTTTCGAAAATTTGTAAGTAGTGGAGACTATCCGCTTCCTTTGAAGTTCCTTTTATATTTTTTATAAAGAAAGTCTTGTCGATTTCTTTGCAATCTTTTTTGACCTTGATATTACCCACCAAATCACCGATAATGCGCACATTTCGACGACGATGGCTGCTATAATTTTTCTTTATGGTCGAGTAATCATTTTTCCGAATTAAATAAGATGTTTTCTTCTGAACCTGCTGTGAGAAACGGTTATCACCATTAAAAGCATAGATTGCTACCAAAAAATTTTTGTCTAAAAAATCATAAAATTTCTGATTAATTTTTGGGTCATCCTTTTCAGAAAATACGCCCAGCTGTTGACAAAGCTTGGGCATCAAAACAAAAGTAAAACCATATTTTCGTACATAAGAAACTGGCATAATCGCTTCGTAATTTCCGTAAACCAATAGAAACCACTGGCGATTTGACACGATATCTAAAAATTGATGATCAGCGTAATCTGTATTTTGAATGGCTTTTTCTAAAAACCGAGCGTATTGATCAAAATCAATTTCGTTGTACTTAATTATTTTAATCATAATAAATTTTCGTCGGCGAAACTGAAATAGGAATTTTGTGAAATTATTAAATGATCAAGAAGTTGAATATTGAGCAATTTTCCCGCGTCGCTTATTTGTTTGGTAATTCGCAAGTCCTCTTGGCTGGGCTTCAGATTTCCAGAAGGGTGATTGTGGGCAATGCCGATTGCGGTTGCGAAACATTCCAAAGCGGTTTTAAACAAGATGCGGATATCCACAACCGATTGATTAATTCCTCCGGAAAAAAGTCTGGATTTTCCTAAAACTTTATTGTTTTGATTAAGAAAAACAGCCCAAAATTCCTCTGTTTGCAAATCGGATAAATACGGATGTAAAACCGAATAAAAATCTTTACTATCGCTGATTTTCACTCTTTCTGGAACTTCTTGGGAAGCTCTTCTTCGGCCAATTTCTAGTGCAGTGGCTATCGAAATTGCTTTCGCCTCGCCTATTCCTTTAAATTTCATCAAATCCGAAATCGAAAGTAAGGATAAATTATGCCAATTATTTCCTACAGAATTCAGAATTTTTCTACTCAAATCCACTGCGGAATCTTCCCTATTGCCGCTACCCATGATGATTGCCAGCAGTTCTGCATCAGAAAGAGAATTTTTACCTTTCAGTAAAAATTTTTCCCGTGGTCGGTCGTCTTCAGCTAGAAACTTTATGGACATGGTGAAGGTTATTTAATGCTGAAAATTCAATCTTTTAAAATTACTAAAAAAAATTATGAATTGGAATTCCAATTACAATTAAGAAATAATTTGACCATCTTTCATCACGAATTTTCGATCTGTAATTGCCGCTAAACCCGCATTGTGAGTTACGATAACAAAAGTTTGGTTGTACTTATCACGCAAATCAAAAAAAAGTTGGTGCAAATCGTCCGCATTTTTGGAATCTAAATTTCCTGTGGGTTCATCTGCAAAAATAATCTTGGGTGAATTGATCAATGCTCTTGCTACTGCGGCTCTTTGGGCTTCACCACCCGACATTTCGTTGGGTTTATGATGAAGGCGGTGCGCAATATTCAAATCTTCAAACAATGCGTATGCTTTTTCCAAAGACTCTTTTTCATTTTTCCCCGAAATTCTTGTCGGTAGCAAAACATTTTCTAAAGCTGTAAATTCCGGTAAAAGCTGATGAAATTGAAAGACAAAACCAATATTTTGATTGCGAAATTTCGAAAGTTGGCGGTCATTCATATTAATAAAGGACTTTCCTGCCAAAGCAATTTCTGTATTGAAATTTTTAGGATCAGTCGGAGTATCGAGCGTTCCAAGAATCTGTAACAGTGTAGATTTTCCGGCGCCGGATTCTCCAACGATAGAAACAACCTCGCCTTCCAAGATATGGATATCGACTCCTTTTAAAACCTCTAAATCTCCGTATGATTTATGAATATTTTTTGCTCTTATCATAACTTCAAAAATAGTGAAAATGATTGTAATATCTAAAGAAAAAAATCCTTCCAAAAATATTTTGAAAGGATTTTGAAATATGTTTTATGAAAACTAGAGCAATAAAGTCAAAGGTTGCTCCAAATAAGTTCTCAAAGTTTGCAAAAATTCTGCTCCTGTAGCGCCATCAACCACTCTGTGGTCACATGCCAAAGAAAGTTTCATGGTGTTTCCAACAACGATTTGACCATCTTTCACGATAGGTTTTTCTATAATTGCACCTACGGAAAGAATCGCGGAATTCGGTTGATTGATGATTGACGTAAAAGTTTCGATTCCAAACATTCCAAGATTGGAAATAGAGAAAGTTGAACCTTCCATTTCATTGGCTTTCAAACCTTTAGACTTCGCTCTTCCTGCCAAATCTTTTACCGCCGCGGAGATTTGGTTGTAGTTCATTTGATCTGCATTTTTCAATACAGGAACCACCAATCCATCTGGAATTGCTACTGCCACACCAACATTGATATTACCGTGGTGAACAATTTTATCAGCATGCCACGTAGAATTCACTTGAGGGTGTTTTCGTAAAGCCATTGCTGTCGCTTTAATCACCATATCGTTGAATGAAATTTTGGTATCTGGTAGGGAATTAATTTCTCTTCTGGCCTCAATTGCTTTATCCATGGTGATTTCTACAATCAGGTAATAATGTGGCGCGGTAAATTTACTTTCAGAAAGTCTTTTAGCAATCACATTTCTCACTTGAGAGTTTGGCGTTTCGGAATCTTCTCCCTGAACAAAATTCATTACTTGCGGAGCTTGTTTTGTTTCTGCTTGAGCCGGTTTCGCTTGATTTGAAGAAGTTGCAGCCGGGCTGAAACCTTCAACATCTTTTTTAACAATTCTTCCGTTTTCACCCGTTCCTTTCAAAGCATGAACATCGATGCCTTTTTCCTCCGCAATTTTCTTGGCTAAAGGAGAAATTGCAATTCTTTCATTTGATGAACTTGCAACCGAAGGAGTTTGTGACTCCGTTACTTTTTCTACTTTTTCTTCAGCAACTGGTTGAGATTCGGATTTTTTTCCACCTCCGGAAAGCAATCCGGAAACATCCGTTCCTGCAGGACCAATAATTGCTAAAACTGCATCTACAGGGCTTGCTCCGCCTTCTTCGGTACCGATATATAAAAGATTTCCGTTGAATTCTGATTCGAAATCTTGCACAGCTTTATCTGTTTCTATTTCTGCTAAAATATCACCTTCTTTTACGGAATCTCCTACTTTTTTATGCCATTTTGCTACTTTTCCTTCAGTCATTGTATCCGAAAGTCGAGGCATGGTAATAATTTCAACACCTGCGGGAATTTCAGCAGAAGTTTGCGCTTCTTCTTTTTCTACAGGTTTCGTAGTTTCCACATCGGTAACGTTGTCTTCAGTTTGATTTTCTTCAGGAATTCCTGCGGCATCATTTCCACCTTTTAAAGCTGAAATATCTTCACCCGCATCACCGATGATAGCCAAGACTGCATCAACAGGAGAAGAGCCACCCTCTTCGGTGCCGATGTACAAAAGTGTTCCGTTGAACTCCGATTCAAAATCCTGAACGGCTTTATCGGTTTCGATTTCAGCCAAAATATCTCCTTCTTTTACTGAATCACCAACTTTTTTGTGCCATTTAGCCACTTTGCCATCCGTCATTGTATCGGAAAGACGCGGCATTGTAATTACTTCAGCCATATATTTTTTTTATTTAAAATTTAAAAACGATTGCTAGAAAATCAGTTTTCGTTTTCAAAATAAATGATTAATTATTTTCTAATTTATCTAGGAATGGATAATCTTCTTGAGCGTAAACATATTCGTACACTTTATCTGGAGTTGGATATGGTGATTGTTCCATAAATTCTACACATTCCTCAACGAATTCTCTTGATTTTTCATCAAGAGCATTCAACTCATCTTCTGTCGCCCAATTATTGTCAAGAATTCTTTTCTTAAGGATTTCGATAGGATCATCTTTTTTATGTTCAGCAACTTCGTCTTTAGTTCTGTAGGGTTCAGCATCTGACATGGAGTGACCTCTATATCGGTAAGTTCGTGCCTCGATGAATGTTGGTCCGTCTCCTCTTCTTGCTCTTTCGATGGCTTCATATGCAGCTTCAGCTACTTTTTCAGGATCCATCGCATCTACAGGAAAAGATGGCATTTCATAACCAAGTCCTAATTTGTAGATATCTTCGTGGTTTGCAGTTCTTTTTACAGAAGTTCCCATAGCATATTGATTGTTTTCTACAACGAAAACTACTGGAAGCTTCCAGTTCATCGCCATGTTGAATGTTTCATGAAGCGAACCTTGTCTTGCTGCACCATCACCGAAGAAACAGATATTCACGCCACCAGTTTCGAAATACTTATCCGCAAAAGCGATTCCTGCTCCCAAAGGAATTTGACCGCCAACAATACCGTGGCCACCATAAAATCTCTTTTCTTTGCTGAAAATGTGCATTGAACCACCCATTCCACCTGAAGTTCCTGTAGCTTTTCCGCAAAGTTCCGCCATGATTCTTTTTGGATCAACTCCCATCGCCATCGGATGAATGTGGCATCGGTAAGCGGTAATCATGCTGTCTTTTGTAAGATCCATCGCATGGGCAAAACCTGCCGGAATTGCTTCCTGGCCGTTATATAAATGTAAAAATCCTCTGATTTTTTGTTTGAGGTAAAGGGAACGGCATTTGTCTTCAAACCTTCTCCATATCGTCATTTCTTCATACCATTTAAGGTAGACATCTTTTGAAAATTCTTTCATATTTAATCGAAATATTCAGCAAAAATAATAAAAATCTTTGTCATTACGGCTAGCTTATCTTTATAAATATTATTTATAAACACATAAAAAAAACTTATTTTTGAGTTTCTATTTTTTTATGTTCAAAAATACTACTTTATCGAAAACTAAATTGTGGAAAATCATTTCCGATTTCTTCAATCCTCTCACCTCTCTTTTCCTGTATTTTTTGTATTTCAGTTATGAAAATTACTCGGCACAGGAGGCTACGCATCATTTTTTGCCTTTATTTCTTTTCACAGCACTTCCTATTTCACTATGGATTTTCTGGAATGTTAAGACAGGGAAGTATTCCAACGTGGACGTTTCGAACCGAGTACAACGCAAAAGTCTCTATTTTTTTATTATCGCTTGTATCGCCAGTTATCTTCTGTATGATTTTTCGGTTAATAAAAATACGGATCTGATCATGGTTTTTATCATGGTTTTGCTAATAGCAATGCAGATCAGCAATTATTTTATTAAAAGTTCCATGCACACCGCTTTCAACCTTTTCGTTGCAGCTTTATTTTTTTCAAGCAATCCACTCTTGGGAATGCTATGGTTTATCATAACAATAATAGTAGGAATATCTCGAGTTATTCTTAAAAGACATACCATAAAAGAAGTCGTATCGGGCGCACTTATCGCAGCATTCATATCTTTTATTTATCTTTATACTCATATCCAAATTCAACATTAAAACTATGAAAATAAATCAGCTCACCCATGCCGAAGAACTTTTAATGAACATCCTTTGGAAACTGAATTCCGCTTACATGAAAGAAGTAATGGAGCAATATCCTGAACCGAAACCTCACCAAAATACAGTCTCTACTTTTATAAAAATATTGGTAGAAAAAGAATTTTTAACCACGGAAAGAGAAGGCCGAATCTTTAAATACCATGTTGCAATTCCTTTTGAAGATTATCGTGATTACCGAACCAAATCTTTCGTGGAGCAATATTTCGGAAATTCCGGAAGCGAACTGGTAAAAACTCTCGTTGATGTAAAACTGCTTAATCCTTCCGAACTTACCGATCTTTTCGGGACCAAAATTCCTGAACAGGAAAATCCGATCAGTGATTTTGTAGAAGAATTAACTTCGGGTAAGAAAACCGGCAAAAAGGATAAGAAGAAAAAGAAAGAAAAAAAGAAAAAATAAAATTTTTCTCCTTAACGCTACTTCAGTCCATTTTTGTAAAATTTAACCCTAACGTAATGCTAAATAAATTTAAGGAAATAACAGGAAAAGCTGGTCTTGTGATCCGCCAATATCCAATGGTTCTGTTGATGTCTTTTTTAGGTGCGGTTTCGCTGATGTGCTTTGCTCACGGCAATTTCAATAGCCACCCGAATTATTTTGTCTTCCTGAAATTTTCACTGGTTTCATGTTTGGGAATTTCACTGATGTTTGGGATTAAGATGATATCGGAACGTTTCGGGAGAGCTTTTTTAGTGGAAATCATCGGAATTGTTTTTCTCATTTTTTTCTATTTTATACTTCCCGAAAAAGAGCTAGATTTCACAGAAAAATATGCGTATCTGCTCATTCCAACCTTTATACTATCTCATTTATTGGTTTCTTTCGGCGGATTTTTTGGCATTAAAAAAGAATTAAATTTTTGGCAATTCAATAAGAATTTATTCATCAACCTATTCCTTACTGCCGTTTTCACAGCGGTTTTGACCGCAGGGGTCGAATTGGCAATTCTGGCCGTTGACCAGCTTTTTGATTTTAAATTTGATCAAAAATACTACGCAGAAACCTTCTATCTCCTTTCTATTTTCGGGAGTTGCTTCATTTTTTTGCTTTTCAGTGAAAAAGGTCTCACCCATTTAGAAAAAGAAAGCGAATATCCATTGATCCTGAAATTTTTCACACAATATATCCTCATTCCGCTGCTGATTATTTATTTGATCATTCTCTATTTCTATGCTGCAAAAATCCTAGTGAAATGGGAGCTTCCGCGCGGATGGGTTTCATATCTGGTGTTAGCATATTCTGTGGTGGGGATTTTGGCGTTGTTGCTGGTTCATCCGTTAAAGGAAAAATCCACCAAATCCTGGGTGAAAATTTTCTCGAAAATCTTTTATTTCACACTCGTTCCATTAATTGCCTTGCTTTACACATCGATTTTCACACGAATTTTAGAGTACGGCTACACCGAACCTCGATATTATGTTTTGTTACTTGCATTGTGGCTTACGGCCGTGGTATTTTATTTTATTTTCATTAAAAAATCCACAATTAAATTTGTACCGATTAGTCTTTTTATTTTCGGAATATTCGCATTGATTTTTCCGTATTTTAATACTTTTTCCGTTGCAAAAAGAAGTCAGAAAACCGAATTGCAAAAAATTTTAACCCAAAATAATCTTTTAGAAAAAGAGAAAATTAATTTTAATAAAAAAATTTCTGCTACTGTTGCAGACGAAATTTCCGATAAATTTGAATTTTTGGCAAAACGCAGAGAAAGTAAATTTCTATTGAATTATTTAAATATAAAAGAGAAGAAAATTTTTGCTAAAAATCTGAATGATGCTCAATTTTATCAACTAAGAACTGATATCAAAAATCAATTTAAAAATATTGAATACAACACTTCAAAGAAAAGTCAGGAAACATCTTTAAAAAACATCACCTTAAATGCCAAGAATTTCAATGCCGATATTTCCGGTTACAGGTATCTTTTTAAGGCTTATCATTACAAGGAAAATTATCTAGAATTCGAGAATAACATCGTGGAATTTAAAATGCCTGCAGGTATGTTTGACTCTGAGTTAAATTTGGTTTTCAATGGACAAAAAACCAATTTGCTTCCCGATCTAAGAAAATTATTCGAGAAATATCCCGATCATGGAGAAATAAAAGTTGATGATTTATTCATCATAAAAACCATCGGAAATCACGAATTCAAAATTATGTTCGATTCAGTAATTTTAAGCGAAACGGTCCACAGGAAAGATCAATTTCTGATTAATTCCGAATCAGTATTGATATTAATTAAATAAAAAAAGCGGCTAAAAAGCCGCTTTACTATTTTTAGAAAAATCTTACCAGTTTGAACCGCCACGATTTCCTCCACCGTAACCACCGCCACGATTTCCTCCACCGTAACCGCCACCACGATTATTGTCGAAACTTCGTCTTGGTTTGTCTTCTCTTGGCTTAGCTTCAGAAACGTTAAGTTCTTTACCGTCCAATTCTTTTCCGTTTAGAGATTCGATCGCGTTTTTACCGTCTTCGTCGCTCATTTCTACGAAACCGAATCCTCTAGATCTACCGGTTTCTCTGTCTGTGATAATTTTAGCAGAAGATACTTCGCCAAATTCTGAAAAAAGATCGTGCAATGACTCTTCTCTTGTAGAGTAATTGATGTTTGAAACAAAAATGTTCATCATAAAAAAAATTAAAAAAATTAATACTTGTTGAAATTATAAATGAAAGTCAACAAAGGATGAACAAATATTGATTTCGGATATAAAAACAGGTGCAAGATACAATTATAAATCAAAAAAACAACTTTTTTATGATTAATATTAATTAACCTCCTTCCCTCGCGCAGCTTCAAGCAATTTAAACCAGTCTTCTCTGTCCAAATTAATGGTAAGGCTTTCTTTGAATTTTTTAATCATTTCCCATCTTGAAGTGCCGATAACAGGAAGAATTCTGGATGGATGTTTCAGAATAAATGCCAAAAGCAACTGATTTTCATCGGCATTATATTTTTTGCACAATTTCACTAAAATCAATTTTATTCTGCTATTCTGCTCAGATTCCTTTAAAAAATAGTTGCCCAAAACAGACCAAGCCATCGCTTGCAATCCTTTTCTCATCAATTGATCCAAAGTTCCATCATCAAAAGCGTTGGTATGATTAATCGAAATTTCTACCTGATTGGTAACCAACGGAAAAGCATCATTAATCAATTCAAACTGCGAAGGGGAAAAATTGGAAACTCCGAAATGTCTCACCCATTTTTTTTCTCTTAATTCTTCGAAAGCTTCACCAATTTCTTGAGGATTCATCAGTGGAGACGGCCGGTGCAGCAACAAAAGATCCAAATATTCAGTTTGCAAATTTACTAAACTGTTTTCCACCGACTTTAAAATATGTTCTTTTGAATAATTATAAGATTTGATTTGATAATTTCGATTTTCGCAAGGCATTTCGATTCCGCATTTAGAAATCAATTGCACTTCTTCCCGATTGATATTCATTTGAGAAAACGCGTCCCCAAAAAGTTTTTCGGTAGTATAATCGCCATATAAATCGGCATGATCAAAAGTGGAAAAACCTTCTTCCAGGGATGTTTCAATGAGTTTATGAACTTCTTTTTGGGAATGATTGGCGCCCCAAATTCCCCAACGCATGGTTCCTATAATAATAGGTGAAAATGTCATAATGCTATATTTTTATTCAAAAATAAATTATTGATAACTAAATTCTACTATTTTCAGCATAATATTTCTAAATTTGAATAAAAATTATTTATAATGAAAAAACTCTCCTTATTATTTTTAACGCTGTCTTCTACTTTTGCTTTTTGTCAATTTGTGAGTCCCGGAACTGGTGTTACTTATAACCTTGCTTCACTTTCTGCTGCGGCTCCAACGGTGTTGGTGAATAACGGTGCCGATTATCAAATGACTGCAGATATCACCATCAGCAACGGGGATATACTATTAATCAATGAAGACACCACACTAAAAATTAATGCGGGGAACCTCCTTACCATAGCAGGAACCTACAATACCACTGCAAACAATTTTGTTATTACCGCAACTAATCCAGCGAGTGTATGGAAAGGAATGCGTTTGGAATCAACTGCGCAGGTTACTTTCAAAAATACAACAATCGAATACGGAGGCGGAATTCAAGCACTTACCGGAAATTTCGTGATGGACAATTGCATCGTGCGATACAATAAATCCGGCCAATCAAGCGGCGCTGCAATAAACTTTTCTACCGGAGCACCTGTTGTGAAAAATTCGCAATTTATTGAAAACGATTTACCGGTAGTTGCTTCCGGCGCAAACTCTTCCGTGGCGTTGGAATTTTCGAATAATTATCTTTCAAAAAATAACAAATTAAATTCTAACCGTCCTCAAATTAATATGGGTGCAAGTGGCCCCAATGCGACTACAAAAATCATTAACAATACCATCATCGGAAACAGAACAAGCGATAAAGTAGGTGGTGTTTCGGTTTCATCGTTGCTGGGAATTGCAAATAATGTTTTGATTGATGGAAACACCATTTCAGATAACCGATATGGCATTACCATTACAGGAAACAACTGTACTGGAACGATTTCTAACAACATTTTAACCAATAACAATGTGGAAACCAATGCGCTAAACGGTGGAAGCGGAATCAACCTTTATGGAAATGGCGTTTTTAAAATTGAGAAAAACCAAATTCGCGGAAGTTTGTGGGGAATCACTTTTCAATTAACTGCTTCTGCTGATTTAGGTGGAGGAAGTTTAGGAAGTGTGGGCGAAAATATTTTCAAAGATAATGGAAACGGCGGACAACTTTATGCGGTTTACAACAATACCCCAAATGCATTGAGCGCAACCAATAATTGCTGGAGAGAAGGCGAATTATCTAATGATTCGATGGTTGAACAAACAATTTATCACCAAGCGGATGACGAATCTCTAGGATTGGTAAACTTCAGCCCTTATTTGTGCGGACAACCTTTGGCAACTAATGAAAATTCTGCAATTAAGAATAATATTTATCCAAATCCGAGCAACGGAACATTTACATTTAATGCAGAAAAATCAGGAAACATCGCTGTTGCAGATATGTCAGGAAAAATTATTTATTCCGGAATGGTGCAAAAAGGAAAAAATACGGTTTCAGTTAAATCAAAATCCGGCGTTTACATGCTCATCTACCAATCGGAAGGTAAAAAACAATCGAATAAATTAATCATTAAATAATTGACTCCCAAATTAATTTCTTTAAACTCATTCTGAAACACGCAGAATGAGTTTTTTTATGAAACATCGTCTAATTCAACATTTCAAGCGGAAAAATTTTCTTTTTTTATTTAAAAATAAAGTAAAAACACCATTAATTCATTGAAATTTAAATTAAGTGTAACCTTTTTGTCATTCGCATCGTATAATCTATTGCAGTCCTAAAGTGGACAGGTTTTAATACATGAGACAATTAAAAATTACCAAGCAGGTTACCAATAGAGAAACCGCTTCACTAGACAAGTATCTACAAGAAATTGGTAAAGTGGACCTTATCACCGCCGATGAAGAAGTAGAATTGGCACAAAAAATTCGCGCTGGCGATAGAGTTGCCCTTGAAAAACTAATTAAAGCCAACTTACGTTTCGTGGTTTCTGTTTCGAAACAATACCAAAACCAAGGACTTTCCCTACCCGATTTGATCAACGAAGGGAATCTTGGTTTGATGAAAGCTGCTAAAAGATATGATGAAACCAGAGGTTTTAAATTTATTTCTTATGCCGTTTGGTGGATTCGCCAATCGATTTTGCAGGCTTTGGCAGAACAATCCAGAATTGTAAGATTGCCTTTAAATAAAATTGGTTCTATCAATAAAATCAACAAAGCTTACGCACACCTGGAGCAAGAAAACGAAAGACCACCTTCTCCGGAAGAATTGGCGGAAGTTTTGGATATGAGCGAAGACGACATCAAAGAATCAATGAAAAACTCCGGAAGACACTTGTCGATGGATGCGCCATTGGTTGAAGGTGAAGATTCCAATTTATATGACGTTTTACGTTCGGGAGAATCGCCAAGTCCGGATAAAGATTTGATGCTGGAATCGCTTCAGATCGAAATCGAAAGAGCGTTGCAAACTTTAACGCCTCGTGAAGCCGATTTGGTTCGTTTGTATTTCGGTTTGAACGGGAAACATCCAATGACTTTGGAAGAAATCGGGGAAACTTTCGATCTTACAAGAGAAAGAGTTCGTCAGATTAAAGAAAAAGCAATCAAACGCTTGAAACACAATACCAGAAGTAAGATTTTGAAATCTTATTTAGGTAAATAATTTCAAAAAGAAACAAAGGAAAAGGAACTCGATTTGAGTTCCTTTTTTTATGAAGACTGAAAATTCTTCCGCGCCAATTCTTTTCTTACTCTACTCAAACTTTCCGGCGTAATTCCCAAATAAGAAGCCACCATCCATTGCGGAACACGCAATAAAATATCAGGATACATTTTGATGAAATTCATATAACGTTCTTCGGCAGTTTCCGCCAAAAGTGAATTCACCCGATTCTGCAAATTTCGGATATGTTTCTGCAAAAGCAAATCGTTTTTTTCCGCAGTTTTCGGGAAATGCAAAGCCATATTTTTAAAAAAATCGTTCTTTAATAACAATATTTCTGATTCCTCCACCGCTTCTATATAATATTTCGATTTTTCATTAAAATAAAGCGAGCTTCTATCCGAAATCAACCATTTTTCCGGGGCAAACTGAATGATGTGTTCCTTTCCGTGTTTATCAATGGAAAACATTCTCAGCAAGCCTTTTTCCACGAAATAAGTAGCATTACATACCTCACCGTCCTTCAGTAGAAATTCATTCTTCGCAACGCTTTTTGTTTCATAAAAACTGCTGCATTGGGTAACTTCATTTCTCGGAATTTCTAAGATTTCGGATAAATAGGTTTCGATATTTTCCATGTAAAAGATGCAAATTTAGATTAAGGATAAAGAAATACTTTGATGAGAAGCATGATTCACCACTACTCCATTTTCCAAAACGATCAGTTGCGGACTTTGATGAGTTACTCCCAAATCATCGGCAATTTTATTTGATAAATCCCTGTGCGCAAGCAAATCTAGAAAATAATAATCCACATTTTTATCGGAATTTTCAACTTCTTTTTCGAAATTTTTCAACACTGTTTTACTGATAAAACATCTCGTGGAATGCTTGAAAATAGCTACTTTCTTTTCCGTAGAAACTGCAATTGCTCGGTTCAAATCTTCTTCAGATTCGATATATTTCCAAAATTCCGGCGATGATTTTTCTTCTTCCGAACTTCCAAATATTTTATTAAAAAAACTCATACTCCAAATTGTTTTAAATGATGGTGAAGATGTTTATACTCCATAAAACCCCAATCTTGTTGCGTCATTTTCCCGAAAAGCGGATGCTCGGAAAGCAGATTATTCTTCAATCCTTTTGCAACAAAATCGTCGAGTGTTCCCAGAAGCTGACTTTTTGATTTTTCAAAATTACAGTTTTCTGTAGTAATCACCTCTGCAAAAGTCGGCATATTTGGCGGAATTCCATTATTGAAAATTTTCATTTCAAATTTCGTGAACATTCCAATCCATTTTATTCCGGGAGAAATTTTGGGCAAAATGATTTTACCAAAGCCGATCTGCAGAATTTTATCGCAATGTCGAAACATTTGCGCAGCATTCATTTTTCCCCATTTTCTCTCAGATTGTGGGCTAATTTTGGAAATTCTCAGTTTTATTTCTTCTAAATCTTCCGGATTGAAAATCGATTTCTTGGCTACCAACCTTTTTCATTTTTTAAATTTTCAATATGTGCAAAATGATGATCGCAATGCCATGCGTAAAATGCAAGCATATTTCTCAAGCTCATGCTTTTTTGATGTTCCGGATGATAAAAACTTCTGCTAAAGTCCTTATTAGTCATCGTTTTCAGCAAATGCGTCCATCGGTAATGCAAACCTTCCAAAATAAGAAGTGCCGACTTCACCGGTTCGCTGCGGCTATCCTGCAACTCCGCCCATTTGGCCTCATCATAGGGTTTTATGGTCGGATTTTCTTCCGTTAAAGCCAATTTGAATCTTGATAAACTCTGCATGTGGCTATCCGCGAGATGATTGATGAGTTGCCGAACCGTCCAACCACCCGATCTGTATTGAGTTTCCAGCATATCATCAGTCCAATTTTCTATTAATCTTTTTAATTTTTGAGGGAAATATTTCAGCGTTTCTATGTGAAGATCAATCTCTGCATCCGAAATATTTTCCGGCCATTGAAAAGTTCCGATCGGATATTTTTTTTGTTCTAAATTGTCCATTTTAATATGCTATTTTGTCGATTTGGCTGATTAATGATTTTGGCTAAAAATTTGACTTTCTATTTTGTAAATTTACCCAAAATCTCAAACGATTCTATTTTTTTTTAATACAATTTAACTTATGAAAAAAGCACTGATAATAGTAGATGTACAAAACGATTTTTGTGAAGGTGGCGCACTTGCGGTTCCGGGAGCCAGCGAAATAATCCCGTACATCAACCTTCTGATGGAAGAAAATGAATACGACCAAATCGTCCTCACGCAAGATTGGCATCCTGCGAACCACAAAAGTTTTGCTTCAAACAACGGAAAAAAAGTAGGTGAAACCATCATTTTAAACGGAATTCCACAGTTTATGTGGCCAGACCACTGTGTGCAGGGAACTTTCGGGGCAGAGTTTCATAAAGATCTTAACCGCGACAAGGTAACCCACATCATTCAGAAAGGAAAAAACACCGATGTCGATAGTTACAGCGGCTTCCAAGATAACAACCATTTTGTGAAAACCGGTCTGGACGATTTCTTGAAATATCACGATATTCAATTACTAGAAATTGTAGGTTTAGCGCTTGATTATTGTGTAAAATTCACTTGTTTGGACGCCACCCAATTGGGCTATATCACATGTTTGCATTTCAACGGAACACGCGCTGTGAACGTGAAACCCGACAATGGTAAAGATGCTTTGTACGAAATGTTACAAAATTCCGTAACTGTTTTGGGATAAGAACTTTAATTCATTGAGAATAGACTCTGCAAAATCACTTTGCGGAGTTTTTTTTTTGTTAAAATTTAATAGATATTTTTATTTCAATATTTAGTTGGAGGAATTTGTCATTCCTGCTTTTGCTTACAATGTCTTTTCATTTGTGTCCGGTAAAAAATATAATCAAAAACTAGAAATACCAATTTACCTGAAAACTTCGTAAAGATTTGCATTTTGCAAAGATTGATGCAGCAACTGACAGACCTACTTTTAGGTCATCAGAAATATTTAAAACAAGATCAATTTATATTTGTTTTGGTTTTTTATAAGAATTTTTTTTGAGATTAAAATATTTTCAAAGAATAGTTGTGAAAAAATTTTGTAATTTAACCTTGTGTTGAACACAGTATAATAATGTGTCGTTATATTTGGAATCGATTTAATTTAAAAATTCAAATTGAGATGAAAAAGATATTCCTGTTCCTGAGTTTCATGGTATTCACAAGTAGCAATGCTCAAATTTTCGATGCCCTGAAAGACGTTGCTAAAAAGAAAGTGACGGAAAAAGCTACCAATCTTGTTGGCGAAAATGTGAAAAATGCGGTGACAAAAGAAGCCATCACCACCAATTTTAAGGATTGCGACACGCAAAATATCAAATCACCGGAATTTGCATCGGAGAAAAATTTCAAAACGCTTTGCAGTGCTGACTTTACGGAGAAGGGTTATGTTTTAACTCCCGGATATTATGAAATAGAATTAAAAAGTTTTTGCCTGAAAGCCGGTACTTATGCACCCAGCAAAGGTGACGGCTACCTTTATGCCCCGTTAAAAGGTCCGAAAGAAGAACTCGTAAGCAAACTGGTGAAAAACTGGTACAACCACTCTGAAATTGAGCAAACTGATGTGCAGGCTCTGCTGTGAGCGCTCATTGCGAAAGCCAGTTTTAAAAATCTGGATACAAAACTCCAGCTGGTAGCGGCAAAATTACTTTCATCAAAAGATATTTTGGCATTGAACAAAATGGGGCTCGATTTCGTTCCTTCTGGAGTGATGAGCGACCTGAAAAGCAATCTCCCAAAACCTGTACAACTCGCGCTGGAGGCAGAAAACAAAATTCGGCAGCTCTTTTCTTCAAGCAGTTACAGCTATTCTGAACTCGAAAAATATGCGATGTTGGCAGGCTTTAATAAAGAAAAGTCAAGCATTGCATACGGAACTTGGGGTTTGCATCCTTCTGGTTTCTGGGTTTCTTATCATCCAAGCGGCTATTCACATATTAAAGTGAGAATTTATGTACCTGAGACTGCGGGTACGGTTTATTATATACCGTCCAATGATGTTGCGGTTCCGGCAAATACCTCCAGCCAAAGGTTGATGCTGAGTGATGTTAAAGATTGCAGATAAATAATAAACCGCCGGAAAACGAGGTCACTGAAAAAGTCTTCTGGGCAATCAGAAAAAAGGAGTTAAAACAGTAATGTTTTCGCTCCTTTTTTTGTATATTTAATCTGTAAATTAATCATTTATAGATGTTAGTACAGCAGCAAAGAGTTCAGTTTAGTGCCTATTCTGATTTATATAACCTGATCATTCCAAAGGAGAATATTCTTCGTAAAATTAACGAGCTGATTGACTTCTCCTTCATTTATGATGAACTTTTGAACAAATATTGTTTAAATAATGGTCGTAATGCCGAAAGTCCAATCCGCATGTTTAAATATCTTTTGCTTAAAAGTATTTATACCCTTTCTGATGTGGACGTTGTGGAGCGTTCGCGGTTCGATATGTCGTTCAAATATTTTTTGGAAATGGCTCCGGAAGAGGACGTGATCAATCCCAGTTCCCTCACTAAATTTAGAAAACTGCGTTTGAAGGACACCGATTTATTGAATTTGCTGATAGGAAAAACCGTCGCAATAGCTATTGACAAAGGCATCATAAAAAGCAAATCCATCATTGTGGATGCCACGCATACCTTGTCCCGATCAAACCCTTTTTCGGCGCTGGAAGTGCTTAGGGAACGTTCCAAGTTACTTCGCAAAACAGTTTATCAGTTTGACGAAGAGTTTAAGTCTAAAATGCCATCCAAGAATGTTGAAAATGATTTGAACAAAGAATTAGCCTACTGCAAAGAGCTTGAAAAATCTATTGAAAACGAGCCCTCCCTAAGTTCGATTCCGGCAGTAAAGGAGAAACTGAACCTGTTAAAGGAAACAGCCAATGACACTGGCGAACAGTTGGTTTTTTCAAAAGATACGGATGCCAAAACAGGACACAAGTCGGCTGACAGTCCATTTTTTGGTTACAAGACACACCTGGCAATGAGTGAGGAACGCATTATTACGGCGGCGGTGGTTACTTCGGGCGAAAAAGGAGACGGCCCAGAACTGCCCAAACTCTTAAAAATCAGCCAGGAAAACGGAATGGACGTGGAGGCGATCATTGGTGATGCCGCTTATTCCGGGAAAGAAAATCTGAAAATTGCCCGTGATCAGAGCATTAAAATCGTAGCAAAACTGAATCCTTCTATTACACAGGGATTTAGAAAAGATCAAGACCGGTTTGACTATAACAAAGATGCTGACAGATTTGTTTGTCCCGCAGGACATCTGGCGACAAGAAAAGCCCGCCAAAACAAAAAGAATGTTGGCAAAAACCAAGTGGATGTATATTATTTTGATATAGAAAAATGCAGATTATGCCCCATGAGAGAAGGCTGTTACAAAGATGGAGCAAAATCTAAGACCTATTCTGTCTCCATAAAATCAGAAATGCATCAGGATCAAATGGATTTTCAGGAAAGCGATTATTACAGGGAGAAATCGAAGCAACGGTATAAGATTGAGGCGAAAAACAGCGAACTTAAAAACGCCCACGGATACGGCAAAGCAACATCCTATGGCCTAGAAAATATGCAGATGCAGGGAGCGATGGCTATTTTCGCAGTCAATTTGAAGAGAATTCTGAAATTAATCTGAAAGGGAAGGGCAAAAAACCAATACATCTAAAAACGGGCAATGCTTAAGCCAAAAGCAGCCTCATACCCCCGATAAAATCAAAACTTCAAAAAAAGGAAAAGAGCTCATTACAGAATTTAAACTCCTGTAATAAGCTCTTAGTTAATGACCGAAAACCATAAATCCTAAAATTGATACGGTTTTTCAGTGGCCTCCGGAAAACAGGCGGTTTTTTTTGTGACTTTTAAATAATACCGTAAACCATCAATACCAAATCGCTGTAATGATCTCTTGACCAGAGTTTACTAAAATATTCCGTGCAGCGACCACTACAGAAAATAAAATTGAAAAAAGTCCCAATATTGGCTTTATATCTTCCTGCCTGTAAGCAGATTAGTAACATTTAAAACTAAGAGAAAATAAAGGATTAAATTCTGAATAAAATTAAATTTCAGAAAAACAGTCCTGTCCCACCCTGTTAAATTGGGTTTTTCAATGCTTCTCATCTGCTCTATGAACTGCCTCGGAAATCCGTAACTTTTTACTTCAAACATTCCTGAATTTCCGCCTTCAGAATACAGTAAGGAAAGAATGGTCAAAATAATTCCTCCAATCAGTGAGATTAAAAGAGTGCGGCTGCTCCACTGTCTTTGTTTTTTAATAATCCTGAAAAGAAAAATTAAGAACAGCAAAAACACTGATATGTAAAAGAATTCCGTAAAGGTAAAGTTTCGGTGAATCATGATTTAAAATTAAAATAAATAACCTTATGGATTTTGTAATTTTTTTTATCACAATAAATTCTCATCCACAAAATTAGGCAGCGTCACTTTCAAATTCGGCTCTACTTCCATAGCCCGTTTTATCGCGAAAATGGCTCCTTCATTTCTGGCCCAGCTTCTCCGGGAAATTCCGTTGTTTACGTCCCAGAACAGCATTGATTTTAATCTTCTGTCGGCATCGTCGCTTCCGTCGAGGAGCATTCCGAAACCGCCATTGATGACTTCTCCCCAACCAACGCCGCCTCCGTTATGAATTGAAACCCAGGTTGCGCCACGGAAAGAATCACCAATCACGTTGTGAATCGCCATATCTGCTGTAAATCTTGAACCGTCGTAAATATTAGAAGTTTCGCGGTAAGGAGAATCCGTTCCCGAAACATCGTGATGGTCGCGACCTAAAACAACGGGACCAATTTCTCGGTTTTTAATGGCTTTATTAAAAGCTTCTGCAATTTTCATTCTTCCTTCTGCATCGGCATATAAAATTCTTGCCTGTGAACCCACAACCAAATTGTTTTCTTGTGCACCTTTAATCCACTGAATATTATCTTTCATCTGCTGTTGGATTTCCTCGGGAGAATTTTTAATTATTTCCTCTAAAACGTTGCATGCAATTTCGTCCGTTTTCTGTAGATCTTCCGGTTTTCCGCTCGCACAGACCCAGCGGAACGGCCCAAAACCATAATCGAAACACATCGGCCCCATAATATCCTGAACGTAAGAAGGGTATCTGAATTCTCTTCCCAACGTAGGATTTTCTGCCATAACATCGGCTCCGGCTCTTGATGCTTCCAGTAAGAAAGCATTTCCGTAATCGAAGAAATAGGTACCTTTTGCTGTGTGTTTATTGATGGCGGAAGCGTGTCGTCTCAAGGTTTCCTGAACTTTTTCTTTGAATAAATTCGGATTTTCTGCCATCATCGTATTGGATTCCTCTAAGGTTTGTCCTACCGGATAATAACCGCCCGCCCAAGGATTGTGAAGCGAAGTCTGGTCTGAACCAATATCGATTCTTAGATTTTCTTCATCAAATTTCTCCCAAATGTCAACGATGTTTCCAAGGTATGCCAAAGAAACCGTTTCCTGATTTTCCTGAGCTTTTCTCACTCTTTCTACCAAGTCATCCAGATTTTCGTGGATTTCGTTCACCCATTTCTGGTCGTGACGGATTTTAGTAATCTTTGGATTCACTTCTGCAATCACCGTAACACAACCAGCAATATTTCCTGCTTTTGGCTGCGCTCCGGACATTCCGCCCAAACCTGAAGTCACAAATAAGCCGCCTTTTGGTTCTCTATTAATTTTTCTGAAAGCATTCAGAACTGTAATTGTTGTTCCGTGCACAATTCCTTGTGGACCAATGTACATGTAACTTCCGGCCGTCATTTGTCCGTATTGTGAAACCCCTAAAGCATTGAATTTTTCCCAATCGTCTGGTTTCGAATAATTTGGAATGACCATTCCGTTCGCCACAACGACTCTCGGTGCGTATTTATGACTTGGAAAAAGTCCCATCGGATGACCGGAATACATTACCAAAGTTTGCTCGTCAGTCATTTCAGACAGATATTTCATCGTCAAAAGATATTGCGCCCAATTGGAAAAAACCGCTCCGTTTCCACCGTAAGTAATCAGTTCGTGTGGATGTTGTGCCACAGCATAATCCAGATTATTCTGAATCATCAGCATAATCGCCTTGGCTTGTTCAGATTTTCCCGGATATTCTGCAATGTCTCTCGCTTTCATCTCGTAATCCGGACGGAAACGGTACATGTAAATTCTTCCGAATTTCTCCAGTTCTTCCTTAAATTCCGGCAATAATTCAGCATGAAATTTTGGTTCGAAATAACGTAAGGCGTTTTTCAGAGCGAGTTTCTTCTCTTCATCCGTTAAGATTTCCTTACGATTTGGAGCGTGATTGATGTTTTCTTCGTATGGTTTGGGCTGTGGCAATTCGTTGGGAATTCCCTGTTTTACTTGTTCTTGGAAAGTCATGCTTAAATTGAGATTTCTTATTTGAGATTTGAAATTTTATGGTTTTAAAGATATTCAAATTAGAAAACTCGTGCAAATTTTATATTTTTTTGACTACAAAAAAACCTTACTTAAAAAAGTAAGGCTGTTTATCATTCGATGAGATCTTCATTTGTTTCCTCGTGGTCATCTTCATTATCACTCAAACTGTAATATTCATTTTCTTCGTCGGGAATTTGGATTGTAATCTGTTCAAAATTGTCGTCATCTTCCGAACCCGGAATATCCAAGCCATAAGGCATTTCGTTAGCAACATTATTCGGGTTGGTAATTGGATTCCCATCTCCGTCCATTGGGATAGCTTCTTCTTTGTTAAAAATATCTTCTTTTGGATTATAATCCAATTCTTCTAAATTCTTTTCTACTTCTTTGTCTTTATCTTCTGTACTCATAATAGTGGTTTTTAAAATTAATTTGTTAAGTCAAAAATGATTCCAATTCCTACTTATTTTTCATAAACTTTCGGATTTGCGCAAGTTGGCAATTTTTCGCCTTTTGAAAATGCAACGACATTTTCTGCAGCTAATTTTGCCATTCCACCTCTAGCCTCAATTGTTGCGGAACCAATATGCGGAAGCACACAAACATTCGGAAGTTGAAGCAAAGGATTTGCTTGCTCCATCGGCTCTGGGTTGGTAACATCTAATCCGGCTCCCCAGATTTGTCCGGAATTTAAAGCATTAAATAAATCTATTTCATTTTGAAAACCGCCTCTCGCTGTGTTAATATAAATGGCATTTTTCTTCATTTTTTCAAATACCGATTTGTTGAATAAATCAGCTTGTTCAACTGTGTAATTTGCATGAACGGTTATGACATCAGACTTTTCTATCAATTCATCAAACGAAACATATTCTGCAGAAAGCTTTTCCTCGACTTCTCTATTTTGACTTCGATTGTGATAAAGGATATTCATATCGAAAGCTTTTTTACATTTTTCTGCCATCTCAAAACCAATTCTGCCTAAACCAAAAACGCCTAAAGTTTTTCCGTATAATTCCTGGCCAAGCTCTTCCAAAGCATCAAAATCTTTCCAATTTCCAGATTTCACTTTGTCGATATTATAACTCGCTTTGCGGGAAACCATTTGCATTAATAGAAAAGCAACATCAGAAGTTGCTCTGCTCAAAACATCTGGCGTATTTCCAACTGGTATATTTCGGCGGGTAGCTTCTTCAATATCCACATTATCAAAACCTACTGAAAATAACGAGATTGCTTTAACATTCGCGCATTGTTCAAAAAAAATTTGTCAAATTTATTATTTCCAACATTTAAGATGATATCGGCTTTTTTACAATATTCTAACCATTCTTCGTGTGTTTCAATTTTATTTTCAGGTGAAATAATTTGTAAATTTTGTTGGTTTAAAATTTCTAAACCGATTTGTGGAATTCTTTTATTGATGAACACTTTCATATTGAAGATTGTCATTTAAATTTTAATATTTAAAGAAAAAATCTGCGTCAAATACCATTCCGAAATCATTAAAATTACCACAAAAACTGCTATATTTGCCGATGAAAAGGGTGAATCGTGTGAAAATCACGAGCTGTCGCGCAACCGTAATTTAGAAATAAGAAGTCGGATCCCCAAAAACTTTCGCGATTTGAAGTAGAAAAAATTTCTATTCATTTCAAATATTAATTTTTAACCCCACAGAAATGAATTACGAATCAAAAATTAAAGATTCCGAAACCCATGTTTTCAAAGTAGTATTTCCGAACATTACGAATCATCACAACACCATGTTTGGTGGAACGGTGATGGAAATGATGGACGAAGTTGCGTTTATGACCGCTACAAGATTTGCAAGAAAGTCCTTTGTAACGGTAAGTTGCGACCGAATTGATTTTAAAAAACCGATTCCTGCAGATACGCTGGTTGAACTTATCGGTAAGGTAAAATATGTCGGCAACTCAAGTTTGAAAGTGAATGTAGAAGTTTTCGTTGAAGAAATGTATGAAGAAAAGAGAGAGAAAGCGGTTTCAGGCGATTTCACGTTGGTTGCTTTGGATGAGAATAAAAAACCGGTCAGGATTTTTAACAGTTAAATACTGAATCAACCTGAAAAAAAAATTCCACCTCAAAAGTGGAATTTTTATTGTCTGTAAAAACTAAAAATCATTATCAAGATTTTGATTTTTATTGTTTTCCCAAGCGTCGTCATACGCTTTGCTTTGATTCACCCAAGCTTTTGGCGGAACTGCATTTTCGGCATTTTCCGGCAGTCTGGCTCTGTTTTCAGGTGCTGATTTAGATTGGTTGTCTTCAGCTGATTCTAAAATTTCGGGAGCAACTTTTTTAGAATTTTCTTCGTTGTTATTTTCGTTGTTTGGATTCATTGCGATTGATTTAAATATTGACAAACGAGTTCAAATATTATTCCACAAAAGATCATCCTATCGAAATTTGTCATCAATTTAAAAATCATCATTTATTTATCATTTACTATTAAAAATTTAAAGAAAAATAGAGAAAAGTTCAACATTTTAACGCTAAATAAAACTGAAAACTTGGTCACAATTTCTTAAAATTATTATTAAATTTGCCCTCATTGATATTATGGAAAAAAACGCTAAAACCTCCCCGACATCTACTTCCGAACAAGGTAAAATCTTATCAAAACCACGTATTTTTTTTGGTGTACTGTTCGTTCTTATTTCTATTGTGCTTACTTTTTCTTTCGTTTCATATCTATTGAATTGGAAAGCGGATCAAAGCCAAGCTGGTACGATGCTCGATAAAACTGTGAAATCTTCGAATGTTTTCGGTAAAGTCGGCGATTGGTTAGGCAATCTTTTCATTTTCGAAAGCGTTGGTATTGCTGCATTTGCGGTAGCATTTATTTTTTTTGTTTTCGGAACGATGATTATGAAAAAAAATTATTTCAAACCTTGGAAAACCTTTGGCCATTCTCTGTTTTTCATTTGTTGGTTGCCTATTTTTATGGGCGCAATTACGAAAGGTGAAGGTGTTTTAAGCGGCGTATATGGTTTCCAAATTATGGATTTTCTAAATTCGGTAATCGGAACTGCAGGACTTTGGCTGGTTCTTTTTGTAAGTATTGCTCTTTATTTTGTTTTAGAATTTAATTTAAACCCAAAAAATATCAAATCGAAAATTAATGATTTGAATGAAAATACTTTAGGGAAAGTAAAAGCGATGATGCCAAGTTCGGAAAATTTCGAAGCAGACGAGGAATTAGAAGAAATTGCTAAAGTTGATACTGAAAAAACAAATATCGTTTCTCCAACTTCTGCGCCGGTGACTCCCGTAGAAATTCCAGTGAAAGGTTTTCCGGAAGTGGAGATTAGTAATGATTTTGAAACCATCAAAACTCCGAATAAAACGACCTTCGATGAAGGAGAAATTCCACAAAAAATCACGGTAACCGAAACTTCCGCGGCTGAAATCAATTTAAATCCGACTACTGCACCAACTCCTAAAACAGATAACATCGATTTCAAAGTAGAGGTTGCTAAAACGATGGATGTTTTGGATGAAACCGATCAGAAATCACAAGAACTTATTGATAAGCATGGGCTGTACGATCACAAATTAGATCTTGCCAAATTCCAAATGCCGACGATCGATTTGCTAAGAGATTACGGCAACGAAGAAATTTCCATCAACCGCGACGAATTAGAAGAAAATAAAAATAAAATTGTTGGACTTCTTAAGAATTTTAATGTAGGAATTGCTGAAATAAAAGCGACGGTAGGACCAACCGTAACTTTATATGAAATCGTTCCGGAAGCCGGAATACGTGTTGCATCCATTAAAAAATTACAAGATGATATCGCGCTGAATCTTTCTGCTCTAGGAATAAGAATTATCGCACCGATGCCAGGAAAAGGAACCATTGGAATTGAAGTTCCAAGAAAAAATCCCTCGATGGTTTCGATGAGAAGTGTGATTGCTTCCCAAAAATTTCAAAATACGGATATGGATTTGCCGGTGGTTTTCGGAAAAACGATTTCTAATGAGATTTTCATGGCAGATTTGTCTAAAATGCCTCATTTATTGATGGCGGGTGCAACCGGACAAGGAAAATCTGTAGGAATTAATGCAATCCTCACTTCCCTACTCTATAAAAAACATCCGAGCGAATTGAAATTTGTAATGGTGGATCCGAAAAAAGTGGAACTTTCGCTTTATTCCAAAATTGAAAGACATTATTTGGCAAAACTTCCGGATGGCGATGATGCGATTATTACCGATACTCACAAGGTGATCAATACGCTGAATTCGCTTTGTATAGAGATGGATCAGCGATATGATTTGCTTAAAAATGCATTTTGTAAAAACTTAAAAGAATACAACAAGAAATTTTCCGAAAGAAAACTCAATCCTGAAAACGGACACCGCTATTTACCTTACATCGTTTTGGTGGTTGATGAATTTGCAGATTTGATCATGACTGCAGGAAAAGAAGTTGAACTACCAATTGCCCGACTTGCTCAGCTAGCGAGAGCCGTTGGAATTCACCTTATTGTAGCTACACAAAGACCTTCTGTCAATGTTATCACCGGGATGATTAAAGCAAATTTCCCTGCGAGAGCAGCTTTCCGCGTAATTTCAAGTGTTGATTCCCGCACGATCTTAGATTCTCCGGGAGCCGATCAATTGATCGGAAAAGGTGATATGCTTTATTTTAATGGAAACGAAATTCTGCGACTTCAATGCGCATTCGTTGATACCCCAGAAGTTGAAAAAATTGCTGAATTTATCGGTGAACAGAAAGGTTACGCAAGCGCATTTATGCTTCCGGAATATTCTAGCGAAGAATCAACTTCAACCGCTGCTGCTTTCGATCCAAATGAAAAAGATGCCCTATTCGAAGACGCGGCAAGAATCATTGTTTCTACCCAACAAGGATCGACTTCGATGTTGCAAAGGCAACTGAAATTGGGCTACAACCGAGCTGGTAGAATTATGGATCAATTGGAAGCCAGCGGAATTGTAGGCGGCTTTAACGGTGCGAAAGCGAGAGAAGTGTTGATTAGTGATTTAAATTCTTTGGAACAGTTTTTGGAAGAATTGCGCAAATAACTTTTAATTTTAAACAATAGTTTAACTTTAAAGAAAAGCTTTACATCCAAAAAATAAAAAAAATGAAGAATATATTAAAAAAAATTACTGTTGGAGTTTTCGTTTTGGGAACAGCAGCAACATTTTCTGCTCAGAAAATAGATGCGAAAGCAAAAGCAATCCTTGATGCAGTTTCCAGTAACTATAAAGCAAAAAATAATGTCTACTTTAAGTTCGTTTACGGAACAGGCAATAACAAGAAAGTAACCAAAACCGAACCCGGCATCTTCTACTCTGCCAAAGATAAATACAAATTGAAAATCATGGGAACAGAACAGATTTTCGATGGGAACAAGGTTTACAATATCTCCGCTGAAGATCAGGAAGTTACGGTTGCGAAGCCAACTCCAGATTCTCAAATATTTTCTCCACTAAATTATGTTGAAGAATACAAAAAAGGATACAACGTAAAATATCTCGGAAAAATTACCGTAAATGGTGTAAAAACTGACCATATTAAACTGATTCCAACAAAGAACAATGGAATTAAAGAGGTTAACCTTTTCGTAAATGATTCGAAAAAACAAGTGGTAAAACTAGAACAATTTGCAACCGACAATTCGGTTTCTGTAATAGCAATCAGCGATTACAAAGAAAACCAAGCATTGAGCAATTCGATGTTTACTTTCGACAAAAATCAATACAAAAACTATCTCATAACCGAGTTATAATCACAAAATCCTCTCTATTTGGGAGGATTTTTTTCTGTGAATTTTTTAAAAACTTTTTTGGTAAATTTGGCACATGATAAAAAAACTCGACGGCTACGTCATTAAAACTTTTTTCGGCCCGTTTCTTTTTATTTTCAGTGTATTGTTTTTCATTTTTGTGGTGAACATCATCTGGATCCGATTGGCACAATTTACCGGAAAAGGTCTTAGTTACTGGGAAATTTTGAAGTTACTTTCCTACCTTTCGGCCATTGTTGTGCAGTTGGTTCTTCCGCTTACCATTTTGCTCGCCTCCATCATGACTTTTGGTGATTTTGGGGAAAGGTATGAACTTGCCGCGATGAAAGCGGCCGGAATTTCATTAACAAGAATTATGTTGCCTTTGTTTGGCGTTGCTTTTATTTTTTCGCTGTTCCTTTTTATTTTTTCAAATAATGTAATTCCCGATTTCCAGCGCAAAGCCAAAAATATGCTATACAATATCGCTGCGACAAAACCGGCTCTTAATTTCACACCCGGGCAATTTATCCAGCAGATTCCAGGTTATAGTGTAAAATTCGATAAAATTTCCGGCGAGAACGGTGAAAATCTGGAGGGCGTTTTCATTCACAAAATGGCAAATTCTTTCGAAAACCAACAGTCAATTGTAGCTGAAAAGGGTAAATTTGTACCCGCCACCAACCGAAATTTCCTGAAATTAGTGCTTTTCAATGGGCATATTTTTGAAGATAATATTTCTAATTCGGATTACAGCCAAAGATTGAAACAACCGGATCAAGCGATAAAATTCGATACGCTGGTTTCACATTTTAATATTTCTGATATCATTAATAAAGCTTTAGAATCTCAAAAAATTACCGATGATTATTCGTTTCAAAATTTTATAGAACTCAATTCTACCATCGAAAAAGTTAAAAAAGAAAATGATAATGTGATCGGCAACGTCAGCAATGAACTGATTAACCAAACCAACGGTTTTGTGAGCTATATCGATAAAACAAAATTTAAAGGAAAAATCGTGGCTCCTCCTAAGATAGAAAGCTTAGAGCAAAAGAAAAAGGAAGAATTGCTGTATTCCGCGTACAACAAAATCGACGGAATCAAGAGTTTGAACACCAGTAAAATTTCGCAAATAAAAGAGCTTCACGCTTATTTTTCGCGGGTTATTTTATACCAACAGCGTATTTTCGCTTATTCGGTAACATGTCTTATTTTCTTCTTAATTGGTGCGAGTTTAGGATCAATTATCCGAAAAGGAGGTTTGGGACTTCCGGTGGTCATAGCAATCGTAGTTTTCATTATTTTTTATGTTATGAATCTCTCGGTAGAAAACATGGCTTGGTCCGGGAAATTGGATCCTTATTTGGCGGCCTGGCTCCCGAATATGGTACTTTTCCCCTTCGGTGCATGGCTTACTTACAAAGCGCTTACCGATTCTCAAGTATTTGATATTGAGAAATATAAAAGTTTACTCAAACCGATTACCGATCGATTCTCGAAGAATAAAGAACACGAAAGATATCGATAAAAATGAACAAAAGAAAAGCCGCAATTTCCAAGAATTGCGGCTTTTTTTATTTTAAATATTTGGTAATTGCGTCGTCTGTGGGTTTGGTGGTACTTATGAAACTATCAATTAATTTTCCGTTTTCATCGACCAAAAATTTCGTGAAATTCCAAAGAATGGTGGTGTTTTTCACGCCGTTTAATTCTTTTTCCGTGAGATATTTAAAAATCGGTGCAGTATCATCACCTTTTACCGAAACTTTGGCAGCCATGGGAAAACTTACACCATAATTTTTTTGGCAAAAAGCACCAATTTCAGCATTACTTCCCGGTTCCTGGCCTCCGAAATTATTGGCAGGGAAACCAATGACCACCAATTTATCTTTGTAATCCTTGGAAAGTGTTTCCAGATCAGCGTATTGAGGGGTAAAGCCACATTCTGAAGCGGTGTTCACAATGAGGATCTTCTTCCCTTTAAAATCGGCAAAATTAATTTCTTTACCGTCCAAACCTTCTACTTTGTAGTCGTAAATGCTTTTCATAATAACATTTTTATCCTGTGAAACTTCCTTTTTCTGTTGGGTACAATTTTGCAAAAAAGCTGCAGCTGATAAAAAAAGAATGAATATTTTTTTCATAATTGTAGGTTTATTATTGTGAAAATTTCTCGTAAAAAATTTTTTAATTAAAACTTAAAAGTATTTGCAGGCAAAGCTTTATTGGTTTCAATCGTGTTGAGAATCATCACATAATCGCTGTCTTTTTTCGGTGAAGCAGCCTCAATTCTAAACGGCATTAGCAAACTTCCTACTTTTCTATAATCACTGTACGAAAGCGTTTCATCACTTTTTACTTCTTTCAGCAACATATAATTTTTGGTATCGAAGTAGTAAATGGTTTTGTTGACATTCTTGGTCAGTTCAACTTTGTGACAATACGTTTCGCCTACTTTTTCTTTTCCAAGATATTTGGCTTCAAAACCTTTGTTTTCCCAATCGATGAAATCCGTATCGAAACTTTCCGCATTGTAATTAGGATATTCCTGAAGCTTATTGGTCGCGTAATTCATCGCGTAACCTTTTTTCCCGTCGAAACCCTCGATCGCCGTTTCTTTTTTGTTAATGGTGATAACGGTTTTGGTCAAATTTGGTCTTTGTTGGAAAATTTTTATCGGATAAGAATCATTGATTCCGAGCGTGAGTTTACCATGTAAAATAATGGAATTCAACAGTTTCCAATTAGTTAAACCACCCGATTTTTCTATATTTTGGTCGATAATTTCTTTTGCGGTTTGTGCAGAAATAATTCCACTCACCAATATCATCAACACCAATACAATCTTTTTCATTCAATCAATCAATTTATTTTTTCAAATATATACTTTTTGAATTTAAGTAAGCCATGATTAAATTCCTGTGTTCAAAATTGCTCGTGCTTTTTCCAAATCTTCAGGAACATCAATGCCCACTCCCACAAAATCGGTTTCAATCATTTTAATTTTCATGCCATATTCCAAATACCGGATACATTCGATTTTTTCTGAAATTTCCAGAGCTTTCATCGTTAATTGCGCGAAATTGAGCAAAGCATTTTTCCTGAATGCATATACGCCAATATGCTTGAAATAAGCAACATCCGGATGAATTTCTCTAGGATAAGGAATTACGGAACGACTGAAATACAATGCAAAACCATCATTATCGGTGATTACCTTCACATTGTTTGGATTATCGATTTCCTCCTTATTTTTTAGTTGAATTTTCAATGATGCTAAAGAAATTTTCTCCTCGAAATCATCATGAAAAACAGAAATTAACTGCTTCAGTGGTTCAGTTTTCAGGAAAGGCTCGTCCCCCTGAACATTGACTACGATATCGCATTCAATATCTCGAATAGCTTCTGCAATTCGGTCGCTTCCCGTTTCATGCTCTCCGGTCATCACAGCATTACCCCCGATTTTATTGATTTCTTCAAAAATAATCTCAGAATCTGTAGCTACAAAAACTTCATCGAACAAACCGGTTTCTACCACGTTTTGATACGTCGTTGCAATCACGGTTTTTTCGCCCAATAGTTGCATGAGTTTTCCAGGAAAACGACTTGCTTGGTATCTCGCAGGAATAACAGCTATAATTTTCATGAATTAGCTTAATTTTGAAAGTGCGCTTTCTAATCGTGGCAACATTTTTTTAATTTCGTTTAAAGACAAACCACCAGCAGAAGCTCTGAACCATGGCATATCCCGTGAATTCCCAAAAGCCGAGAACGGAACCAGCGCAACACCGGCTTCATTAATCAAGTAAAAAACAAGGTCCGAAGAATTCACGATTGATGAACCATCGGGCTTAGTTTTCCCTAAATAATTGAGTTCGATGGTTAAATACAAAGCTCCCATCGGCTGAATGCTTTCTACAGCAAATCCGCGGGATTTCATATCCTGAATTCCTTGATGAAGAACGGATAAACTTTCTGAAATTTTTCCTTTAAAATCGTCCACAAAAATATCTACGCTTTCCGTTTCGTTTAAAAATGTTGCAACCGCCTCTTGCTCTGGTTTCGGAGCCCATGCTCCAACGTGGGTGAGCAAAGCTTTCATTTTATCGATAATTGTTGAAGGACCAAAACTCCAACCAACGCGAACACCTGTCGCAGCGAAAGATTTGGAAGTACCGTCGATAAAGATTGTATATTCTTTAAGCTCAGGAAACAAAGAAACCGGATTGAAATGCTCCTGTCCGAAAGTGAGCATCGCATAAATTTGATCATACATCAAATAAAGAGGTTTATCATTTTCGCCACGTTTTTTGTTTTCTTCTAAAACCAATTTACAAATTTCGGTAAGTTGATCTTTGGTAAACATCGTCCCAGTTGGGTTCAACGGAGAACAAAGCGCCAACAAAACCGCACCTTCCAAATGAGGTTTTAAATCTTCAGCAGTTGGTAGAAAATTGTTGGAACGCGATGTTTCTACTTCAATTTTTTCAGCGTTGGTTAAATATGCATAATGGTTATTATTCCAAGACGGAATCGGATAAATCACCTTATCGCCATCATCTACAATAGTTTTAAATGTCGCATAAATCAATGGTCTAGAACCACCTGCTATTAAAATTTCTTCAGGGGAATAATCGAGATTCCAACGGTTTTTTAAGTCTTTGGAAACTGATTTTCTTAAAGATAAAAGTCCGTTTGCTGGCGGATAATTTGTTAAATTATTTTGATACGTTTTCTGAATTTCTTCTTTCAGTTGCGCCGGAATTGGATAAATATTGGAATCTAAATCTCCAATGGTAAGGTTGGCGATTTCTGCTCCTTGACTTTTCAATTCGTTGACTTGATTTCCGATTTTGATGATTTCTGAACCAATGAGGTTTTCTGCGAGTTTGGATACTTTCACGTGGACTATTTATTATGTTATTAAAAAAGCGGCAGTAAGAAAAGTTACCGCTTTCTTTGTATTAATTGATATTTAAATTGAGATTACAAGTTTAAATCTGCTTTTACTTGATTTATTTTTTGATCTAAAAGCACTAATTTTTCTTTGAAATCCTGTTCAGAAGCGATAACATCTTTCACTGAAACGTAGAATTTTATTTTCGGTTCCGTTCCTGAAGGACGAACGCAAACTTTGGTTCCATCTTCGGTATAATAGATCAAAACATTGGATTTTGGAATGCCGTCCATCACCGATTTTTCGTTGCTTAAAAGATTTAATGAAGTTTGTTCTTGATAATCCCGCACTTCAACAATTTTAGAATTTGCGATTTCTTTTGGTGGATTTTCGCGGAAATTGGTCATCATTTGCTTAATTTCATCAGCTCCGGATCTTCCCTTTCTTACAACATTGATGAGTCCTTCGTAATACATGCCGATCTCTTTGTAAATTTCGATCATGTACTGATACATGGTTTTGCCATTAGCTTTGCACCAAGCTGCAATTTCGCAAGCCAATAATACCGAACCACAGGAATCTTTATCGCGAACGAAATCTCCGGTCATGAACCCGAAACTTTCTTCACCACCACAAACAAATTTTTCTTGACCTTCAAAATCGCGGATCATTTTTCCAATCCACTTAAATCCAGTTAACCCAATTTTGCAATCAACTCCGAATTTTTTCGCAATATCAATGAATATATCGGAAGTCACAATCGTAGAACCAATGAACTCTTTTCCGGTGATTTTTCCAGCTTTTTTCCATTGATCCAAGATATAATATGTAAGAATCGTGTTGCATTGATTTCCATTTAGAAGTTGTATTTCTCCATCTAAATTTCTCACCGCAATTCCCAAGCGGTCACCGTCCGGATCTGTTCCTATCACGATATCTCCGTTGGTAATTCTTGCCAAGTCGATCGCCATTTCCAATGCTGCAGGTTCCTCCGGATTCGGGGAAACTACCGTTGGGAAATTTCCACTTGGAATCATCTGCTCTTTTACCAAATCAATCTTCTTGAATCCTGCTTTGCGTAAAGCTTTGGGAATGGTAGTGTACGTAGTTCCGTGAATGGAAGTAAATACGATATTAAGGTTATCGTATCCCGTTTTATCCTTTTGATATAGGGAATTTTCAATACATGCATCGATATAGACGTCATCTTGCTCCTCTCCGATCCATTCGATTAAGTCATCGTTTCCGCTGAATTTGATTTCCTCGAATTTCACTGCGTAAACTTCTTTAATAATCGCATCATCATTAGGAGGAACAATTTGTGCTCCGTCGTTCCAATATACCTTATAACCATTATATTCAGGCGGATTGTGAGAAGCTGTCAGAACAATTCCCGCATTACATTTCTTGTCTCGAACGGTAAAAGAAAGTTCTGGAGTCGGGCGATGTTCTTTAAATAACAAAACCTTAATTCCGTTTGCTGTAAGCACATCCGCGCACACTTTCCCAAATTCTTTGGAATTATTTCGTACGTCATACGCAATTGCGACTTTTATTTCTTCGCCAGGAAACTGCGAATGAAGATAATTTGCCAAACCTTGAGTAGCTTGTCCCAATGTATATTTATTAAGACGATTGGTTCCAACTCCCATTACGCCGCGCATTCCGCCGGTTCCGAACTCCAGTTCCCGGTAAAAAGAATCTTCGAGTTCATCAGAATTGGTACCAATCCAATTTTGTATGGTATTTTTGGTTTCTTCGTCGAAAACATCTGTGAGCCAGAGTTTTGCTTTTTCTAAAGTTGTCATATTTCTTAAGTTAGAAGATGGAAATCCGAAGATGGAAGTTTTTAACTTCACAAATTCATTTCCATTTGTTAAATTTTTATTTTAATTTTTAATAGATTATAAAAGGATAATTAATTCATCGAATTTGAAATTCAAACTAACATTTAATCTTAATTGGTCTTTCCCTTTTTTCCTAAAAGTTGCAGCTATTTCAATTCTTTATTGTTCACGTTCGCTGTTTTCTCAATCTTGAAAGCTCGGATTGGATCGTTGTAATACACAAATTTTGCAGTATTTTTAATTTCTCCTTTCAATGAATCTCTCACGTTTACTTCTGCATAATTTCCGTTTTTGGAATCGATTTTCAAGTTATCAATAAACCAATAAGGAGCGATCAAACTTGCTGTATCAGCGATTTTTATCACTGCATCTTTGGTTTTTCCTAAAAAATTAGCGCGGCTCTTGTCCGTCATTTCCACTTCTGCTCTTCGAGAATTTAGCGACCCAATAAATTTAGCATTATTTTTTAAATTTAATTTAAAATTATCGGTTTTTATTTCGCTAGAAATATTGATTTCAACGGAATCGGAAATGGCAACTTTCTCTAAATTATTTTTTGAATAAATGGTAATATTATAAAAGTCCACAGATTGCGTGTCTCTTTTTTCTTCAATACTCAAGGTTTTATCTTTCACATCGATTTTTAAGTTTCCAATCAAATTCGGATAGGTTTCCACATTGACAAAATTCTTATCGGAGTGAATGTAAAACAATCGAAATTTTCCTTTGACATTAAGATTTACAAAATCTGCCACTGGAAAATCTTTGCTTTCGATATTACCTTTTGGCGAGATTTTTCCACAAGAAATCACGGAAAATACCAACACGAAAAAAAGCAGATTTCTCATTGAGTTTTTTTTAAAATAATTCTTTTTACTTAAGAAAGCCTAAAGTACTTCTTCGATATTATAATTTTTGTGTTCGCGGTTCGATCTGATAATCATTTCACCCAAAAATCCTGCGATAAAAAGCAAAGTTCCCATCAACATCATCGTTAAAGCAATAAAGAACCAGGCATTATTGGTCAAAAGGTGTCCATAAATTCCTCTTGAAACATCAATTAATTTTGAAACTCCAAGCCAAAGTGCGGATAGAAATCCGATTATAAACATTAAAGTTCCTACAGCGCCAAAGAAATGCATCGGTCTTCCTCCGAAACGACTTACAAACCAGAGCGTTACTAAATCCAAAAATCCACGAATAAACCGTTCAGTTCCAAATTTAGATGTACCATAAGGTCTAGCCTGGTGTTTAACTTCTTTTTCGGTAATTCTCCGGAAACCCGCATTGGCAGCTAAAACCGGAATATATCGATGCATATCTCCATAAACGTCGATGGATTTTACGACTTGCTTTTTATAAGCTTTCAAACCACAATTGAAATCATGAAGTTCTACTCCCGAAACCTTTCTGGCAGCTGCATTAAAGAGTTTTGAAGGAATATTTTTGGTCATCACATTATCGAAACGCTTTTTCTTCCAGCCGGAAACAATGTCGTAATTTTCGTTTTTAACCATGTTGTACAATTCCGGAATTTCTTCTGGAAAATCCTGTAAATCAGCATCCATGGTAATCACTACATCGCCGTTTGCCCTTTCAAAAGCTGCATGGAGCGCCTGAGATTTCCCATAATTTCTGGAAAATTTGATCCCATGAATCTGCGGGTTCTGCACCTTCAAATTTTCGATAATACTCCATGAAAGATCAGTACTTCCGTCGTCTACAAACCAAATTTCGTAGGACAAATGATTGGTTTGGCAAACCAAATCAATTCTTGAAAATAATTCTTCAAGAGATTCTTCTTCATTAAGAAGTGGTATGATGATGGATAAATTCATTGAATTTTTTATATTTTCACTGTTCGGCTGAACAAAATAAAGTTTTAATTATAATTAGTGACGATAAAATCCCTACTCTTCGATTCGGCTGCGGAAAAAGCTTCCGAAAAACACGGATAAAATTACGTAAAAAACCATAACTGCTCCGAAATAATAGGTAAACTGGCGAAACGAAAACATGTCTTTGTCCTTAATCATTTCGGGAGAAAAACTCTGAAGTCTGGCTTGGTAATTTTTCTCAAGTTCTTGTCTTTCAGCTTCTTCTTTGAGGCCGATCTTTGCCTTTTCATATTCTTTGTTGAGTTCCGTTTTCTGTCTTTCGATATATTGAAAATTAAGTAAATCTTTTGCATCTCGATCTGCAAAATTCAGAAAAGCGAAAATGGTGAGCATGGAAAGGAATCCTCCGATAAACATTGGTTTGAAAGCGCTTCCAAAAACTGCCCGAAATCCCATTGGAAATCCTAACTTTTTTGCGGAGCTTACGGAATAATATGCTCCGACAACATACACCACAGGGAGCAAAAATGCATTGATAAGCATTGAATTGTTGAAATAATCAACATTCATCCCAAAAAAATACATTCCAAAAAAGAAGCTCATTGTCGCTATAAACAACATAAAACCAACTGCATAAACGTTTTTTACCATATCCGAGAATTATAATTTTTAATTTTTTTTGAATTAGATTTTTGAATTTTGAATTAAACCCTTATCTTTGCAACGGCAAGTCCTAAACAACCAGCTCCTGTGAATCCTCCAGGGTGGGAACGCAGCAAAGGTAAACGGTTGTAGCGGTGTGATTTAGGTAGCTTGCCATTTTTTTTTATTTCTTTTTTCTTTTTTCTTTTACTAAGTCTTCTACTAGCTTTATATTTTTCCAGGTTTTTCCGTTTCGGATGCTCATGATTGTGCTTTTTGAAACATTGAATCGCTGTGCCAATTTCGCATCAGTATCCCCTTTTTTCAGTCTTTTTTTTATGTACAGCACATCTGCTTCAGAAAGTTTGCTGTGATTGGCCGGACCGGGAATATTGTAAAACTGCATTTTGAATCGGTGGAGAATAAGTTTTGGCTGCTGCGAATGTCGTGCATTAATTTCTTTCTGGCTCGCCCAGGCCAAATTATCCACATGATTATTGGTTTTGTCGAAATCTTTATGAATAACAAAAACTTTGTCTTCTTCCAATGGTTTCTCCAAGAAATATTCAGCAACAAGTCGATGAATTACCAAAATAACAGATTTCTCTCTTTTCTTCTGAATTTTATGGTTCTGCTTTTTCTTTTTCTCTCTTAGCTTGTCACGCTCTTTTTTATACTGCGCCAATTTCAAAGGCTGGTATCTGAATTTGGCCACGTAATTTCTCGCTTCCTGATATTGTGCATCAATTTCAGCCAAAATACCAAGTTCCTTTTCAGAAGCTGGTTGATATGTTTTGTAAACATAGCTGGGAACTCCACCTATAATAGTCCCATTCGTAATTCTACCTTCTGGAGAAAGATGGTTATAAATCTTCAGACGCCCGAAATTTGAAACTTCAAACTTAGTAAAACTTGTACCTTCGGTAGATGATGGATGTTCCACCCAGATTTCCTTCTTCATTCAATTTAAATTTCAACAAAGGTACATAATTTTTGGTACCCCACATTTCGTTAAAATAATGTTAACGTTTTTAACACTCGAATTCTTCTCCCAATTTTGGTAAAACCAATTCCACTCCTGCTTCTTCGAAAATTTTTAAAGCTTCTTCATGATTAATGGTAATCGGCGGAAAAGTATCGAAATGGCAACCAATAACCTTAGGTGTTTTCAACAATTGTTTTGCGGCATAACTCGCTTTTGTAGGACACATGGTGTAATGTGAACCAATTGGTAATATCGACAAACTGATTTCTCCAAAAAGTTCGGGGAAAATTTTCATGTCTGCCATAACTCCGGTATCACCCGCAAAATACACGTTTTTGCCATCAAATCTAAAGATATATCCACAAGGTTGACCTCCATAAGTTCCATCTGGAAAACTTGAAGTGTGAGAAGCTGGAACCATTGAAATTTTCATATCCTCTAATTTTGCAGAACCTCCAAAATTGATGTCAATGGAATTTGGATGATTGTAATAACCACAAATTTCGGGTTGAGCAATAATTTGAGCGTTTGGATGATGCTCCAACACTTCTTTTACATCCGCAGTATGATCGCCATGTGCGTGAGTAATCAGCACGTAATCAATCTTTTGAGCTGCAATATCGAATCCGGATTCAGCTTTACCAAAGTTGTAAAAAGGATCTGATAAAATAATTTTCCCGTTGTAAGTGAACAAAAAACAGTTTTGTCCCAGGTACTGTATTTTCATATTTAGGTATTAAAATTGGTTTTAAATAGAAGTAAAGAGATAAATTACGAAAAAAATTAAAATCGTCCCGATCGAATTTAAGATTAATAAAGATTTACTTGTTTGCCATTTTTCTGAACGGGTAAAAATTGCCGAAATGATAAACAAATTAATACTTAAAAATACGGGTAATGCAATAAGCGCGATTCCCATTGGACCTCCATGAGTTTTAATTATTTCATAAGTGCCATATAAAAAATAAATATTCATTAGTAAAATGAAAACAGAAAGCGATTTATTTGCAAATGCTATTTTCATCATCTAGAAATAATTTAACCCAAACGCTACTAAAATTGCCATCATCAACGTCATTATTCCAACTTGTTTTAAGAAAGGATCTAGTTCACTTGGTTGTTTTACCTGCATAATTTTTCTTCGAAGCCCCATCATTGGAAACATCAAAATAAAAAAGATGAAAGCATAGTATTTTCTTTCGGTGTGCAAACCGTTCATCATCATAAAAACCAGCATGAGAATCAAAGGAAGCTGCAATAATATTACTTCAAAAATCATTGCATTCCTGAAGCCTATACGCAAAGCCAGCGTTTTTTTACCACTCATTGCATCGTTTTCAATGTCGCGCATGTTGTTCAGATTCAAAACTGCAGTACTCAACATTCCGATTGCTGTAGCAGGAAGAAGCATATCCCAGTGAAAAGTTTTGGTGAACAGGAAATAACTTCCGCAAACGGAAACCAATCCAAAAAACACAAACACAAAAATATCTCCCAGACCTAAGTATCCATAAGGTTTTTTACCGACCGTATAGCCAATTGCTGCCAATATACAGGCAATTCCCAATCCTACGAAAATGTAGAATTCTTTCATAAAATTTTCTTTGAAAAATGCGAGATATAAAAGCGCAATTGTTGCCAAAAAAGAGAGCATTGCAAATAAAATCACGGCATTTCTCATTTGAATTGCGGTAATTTTTCCAGAAGCTACTGCTCTTTGTTCAGCTTCCCCTATTCTATTTTTATCGGTACCTTTTATCCCGTCGCCGTAATCATTGGCAAAATTTGATAGAATTTGATAAAGCAGCGTCACCAAGATTGCCATCGCAAAAATCTTCCAGTCCCAAGTTCCGCCATTTTCCACGATTCTCCATCTTGCGATGAAAGATCCCATTATAATTCCGCTCATTGATAGCGGCAGAGTTCGGAGCCGAGCGGCTTTTATCCAATCAATCATAATTTTAGTTGTAAGATTTTAGACCAATTTTAAAGATTTGAGTCTAAGCTCCTATATGAAGTCCATTATTTTTTTTAAGAAATCCATTTATTCTCGCCGAAATCAGGTTTTCTTTTTTCCAGGAATGCATTTCTGCCTTCTTTGGCTTCCTCCGTCATGTAAGCCAAACGCGTTGCTTCACCTGCAAAAACCTGCTGACCAACCATTCCATCATCCGTTAAATTCATTGCGAATTTCAACATTCTAATGGATAAAGGTGATTTTTCTAAAATTTCCTGAGCCCATTGGTATGCGGTATCTTCCAGTTCTGCATGCGGAATCACAGCATTCACCATTCCCATTGCTTCCGCCTCTTTGGCAGAATAATTTCTTCCTAAAAAGAAAATTTCCCGAGCTTTCTTCTGACCAACCATTTTCGCCAAATAAGCTGACCCATAACCACCATCGAAACTCGTCACATCAGCATCAGTTTGTTTGAAAATCGCATGCTCTTCACTCGCTAAAGTTAAATCGCAAACCACGTGCAAAGAATGTCCGCCACCAACAGCCCAACCGTTTACCACGGCAATCACCACTTTCGGCATGAAACGTATTAAACGCTGAACTTCCAAAATATTCAAACGGTGTCTTCCATCTTCGCCTACATAGCCTTGTTCGCCACGCGCTTTTTGGTCGCCACCGCTGCAGAATGCATGTCCGCCGTCTTTTGGACTAGGACCTTCGCCGGTAAGCAAAACTACGCCTACAGAAGAGTCTTCTGAAACGTGATAAAAAGCATCGTATAATTCTGAGGTTGTTTTTGGGCGAAATGCATTGCGAACTTCAGGTCTGTTGAAAGCAATTCTTGCTACGGCGCCATACTTTTGGTAAGTAATATCTTCGTATTCTTTTACGGTTTTCCAATCGATCATTTTCTTGTAAAATTTGAGCCAAAGATACGGAATTTATGAGGCAGTACAAAAGGAAAACGAAGGGTTTTGGGAATAAAAGAGGATAATTTATTGGGTAAAATTAAACTTAAAAGAGGATTAAAATTTGAAATTACAGTTTGAAAAAAATGGTTTATTCCGGATTTTCGTCTTCGGTGATTTCGTTGGTTTCTGTTAGAATTTTTTGTGCCATTTCTATATCATGTTGATTGACCAAGAGAAAATAATTCTGCGAAATAGGAAATACTGCCACATTATTAACATATTCGTTTTTAATGTAACTTGGTATATCTCGCGAGGCGAGTTTGGTTTTAGCAAGTTCTATTTCGTAAAGATATGATGACTGAAAAATAGGAACGAGTTCTGACATTTTTTAATTTTTAATAAATGTATGGTAATTTTGGGGGATTTTCAAAATAAAAACGACAGAACTTCTAGCCCTGATGGAAATGGAAATCCTTCCGCCGACAAGGTCGGCGGAAGATTGCAATGGACAGCAGGTGGAGTCTTGGAAAATATAGAAAACCTTGATGCTCCTAAAAAGAAATTATTCAGTTTTCCGTCTGTTGATGAACCAATATACTGGCAAGCCCAGCAAAATAAGGATGAAACCAGGCCATGTATATTGGGGTTTGAACCAAATCAACAGGATACAAAATGCACTGCCGATCAATAAGTATAAGATGGGCGTTATGGGATAAAGCCATGTTTTGTAGGGCCTCTCAATGTTTGGTTTTTTGATTCTGAGATAAATGACTCCGAAAACCGTAATCATATAGAAAAGGACGATAACGAAGGAAATCATATCGAGTAAATCTCCATATTGACCGCTGAGAGCAAGGACGGAAGCCCAAATTCCCTGCATCCATAGTGATTTTTCGGGAACTTCATTTTTATTGTTTTCTATGGCTTGTTTGAAGAATAATCCATCTTTCGCCATCGTTTGGAAGACGCGTGCGCCGGCTAAAACCAGTCCATTGATGCAACCAAATGTAGAAATCATAACCAAAATCGCCATAATTACGGTACCTAAATTTCCGAAAATAACTTCCGAAGCTGCTACAGCAGGACGATTTTTATCAGCAAATGCGATTTCGTCCCGATCAAGTACGTTCAAATAAACAAAATTCACCAGTAGATACAAGATCATCACAACGATGGTTCCCAAAACCATTGCTTTTACTACATTTTTCTTTGGATTTTCAATTTCGCCGGACATGAAAGTTACGTTTTCCCAAGCAACAGAACTGAATACCGAACCGACCATTGCCGCTGCAATTCCACCAAGAAGTGTAATACTTCCGATCGGTTGCCAACCGGTTGGAACCAAATCATTTCCTACCTCCTTCCCAAAATCCTGAAAGCCTTTCCAGCCAAAACTCATATTTTCCGTCCAATGGGAATCTTTTACCAAAAGAAATCCGAAAACGATAATTCCAAGAAGCGCTAAAATTTTTGAAGTGGTGAAAATATTTTGCAAAAATTTGCCATTTTTTACTCCTTTGGTATTGATAAAAGTGAGCAAAAGGATAATAAAAATCGCTAAAATTTGCAGCCAAGTAATTTTGAAACTTCCGCTTTGGAAAATCGGTTGCGAATTATTAAGCGCTGGAATCAAATAAGAGGTAAATTTTCCGAAAGCCATTGCAACAGCGGCGATCGTACCGGTTTGGATTACCGTAAACAAGCCCCAACCGTAGAGAAAACCAGTCATTTTTCCGAAAATTTCGGTCATGTAGGTGTATTGCCCGCCCGCTTTTGGAAACATAGCAGAAAGTTCACCGTAAGAAATCGCCGCAGCAACCGTCATAATTCCAGTAATGATCCACACTGCAATCAGCCAATATCCGGATCCCAAATTCCGCATCATATCGGAACTTACAATGAATATTCCGCTACCGATCATCGAGCCCATTACGAGCATTGTTGCATCCCAAAGTTTGAGTTTTTTTTCCATTAATTTTGAATATATTTTAAATAAAAAAGAGTAGTTCCAGATATATTATTTTTTAAAACATAGTTAGTAAATGTATAAATTTAATTTAAAGGTTTTAAGTTTTAATTAAGATTAATATACGATTTAAACTTAAAAACACCGTTTCTAAAAATAAAATTGGAAAAATTTATTATTTTTGTAAAAATTTGGTTTATGAAAAAATTAGTATTTATAGTAAGCATCGCATTATCTACGATGGTTTTCGCCCAGGAAACCGAGAAAAAGATGGGTCCACCTCCAGGAAACGCTTTAGTAGGAGACGTTTATGGAAGTGTAATTTCTGAAAAAGCTGAAACAAAAGCAATTTCACCGGAAAAATTGGATAAAAAGCTGGCTCAATCAAAAAAAATAGATAATGTCGCGGTGAAAGGAAAAGTAACCGATGTTTGCGATAAAAAAGGCTGCTGGCTAACTCTAGAAACGGAAAACAACGAAAAGTTTTTTGTGAAAATGAAAGATTACGGATTCTTCGTTCCAACTGCTTTGATTGGAAAAAATGTAGTATTAGAAGGTAACGCAGAGACTAAAATAATTTCAGTAGATGAACAAAAACACTATGCTGAAGATGCGAAAAAATCTCAACAAGAAATTGATGCCATCACCAAACCTCAAGAGGAAATTAGATTTGTAGCTTCCGGGATTAAAGTTGTGAATTAATAAAACACTCTATATATATGAAGCGAGACTTTTTAGGCTCGCCTTTTTTTATTCTATTTTAAAATCAACTACCGCATCCAGTTTTGGAAATTTTTTTTCAGAAATAAATTTTTTCCCGGTACAATCAATCTCTTTCCAACCCTTTTTCTTTCCAACGTCACCAACTTCCATCACGATAGGCACAAAAGAAATCTCATCATCACCTGCGCGAATTTCTTCTTTGTATTGTACCGCAATATCGAGCAAACAATAATGGTCGGTGTTCAATTTCACATTTCTGTAAATTATGTCGTAATGCGACGCTTGATTCTCCGGTATTTCCTGATATTTTTCCCAAAAATCAGTTGCACCCTTCAATTCCGCAATCGCCTTTAAACCTTCGTACAACGCCAAAGTATAATACTTTCGGGTCCCCTCTCTTTTATAATCATTCGGAAAATGACCACCTTCATAAAGAACTGTCGGGATCCCCATTTTAGTAAAGTTATCTCCCGTAGAGGTTGGATAAAATTCATCCGAATATCGAGCAATCTGGTTCGGAATTTCGGTTTTCAACGCCTCAAAAATCTTTACAATCACTGCCATGGATTTTTTTCGGGTTTCTGTAACCTCTCTTTCTACATTCATAGAAGGCGCTAAAAAAGAAAGCGTTGCAGGATTTTCACCATCTGTTGTAAAAATCGTACGTTGCTCATGAAGATTTAGCGCATAATCATAATTACCGTTTTCAGCGATATTTTTCAAAATAGGAAATTCTTTGCTCGAAAGCTTTAGAAAATCCCGGTTCATATCAATATCTATCGCATTTCTGCGGGACCATTTTTCTGATCCGTCGGGATTCAACATGAATATAAAATCCAGCGTTATCTCCGAAAACAATTTTTCTTTCAATTCGGGTTGATGTTTAAAAACCTCCAGCAGATCGAGCATAGCGTGTGTAGCATTCGATTCGTTCCCATGCATTTGCGACCAAGCCAAAACCTTTGTACCACCCGTTCCGATTCGCATTTTATAAATAGGTTGATTCAGAAAAGATGTTCCGATCTCCGAAATACAATCGCTGTAATTCGTCTGTAGAAAAAAAAATAGTTTTTCCGGGGAAATATAGCGGTTTGGGAAATCAGGGCATTTTCGGTAAATGAGATTATCTCGCATAAAAATTTATTTTACAATTTTCAAATTTAATTTTTTTAGCTGGATTTAGAAAATTCACTTTTGTAAATTCACTAAACAAGTCAAAATGTCAGATTGTCTGTTGGTAAAATTGTGGATTGCATTATTTTTAAAAAAAATTTATAAGTATTTTTATTTCAGTTAATTATAATATTTAAATAAACTTATTTTTTAAATCTCCTTTAAGGTAAAAAGTACACTGAAATGCCTATTTGTAGGGAAAAAACATAAACATATTTTCTTGTGGATATCCTTGCAATTAACAATGTAATTACAAATGTAAATCAAAGTAAAAATGATTAATTTCTTATCTTTGTAATAAATATTTTATATGAGTAGCGAGTCACTTTTCCTTCTAGGATTTATATTTTTTATCTTTTTGATCCTGGCATTAGACTTGGGATTATTAAACAAAAAATCCGACACCATTTCAATGAAACAAGCAGGACTTATGAGTTTCTTTGTGGTTGCATTGTCCATGTGTTTTTATTTTATTTTGATCACGTACGGTCACCTACTCCACGGCATCGACAGCATGGAAAAACTACAACAGGTGATTTCTTCTCATCATCATCCCGTCAAAGTTATTCCTCAAGATCTGGAACACAGTATCCAACTGTATAATCAAAATTTAGGTCTGGAATATCTAACCGGATATGTGGTTGAGTATGCCCTTTCTGTGGATAATATATTTGTAATGGTACTTATTTTCTCTGCTTTTGGAGTTGCGCAGAAGAACTATCACCGGGTTTTGTTTTGGGGAATTCTGGGAGCGATTGTGATGCGTTTTATCTTTATTTTCGTTGGTGCTGCACTGATAGAGAAATTCAGTTGGATCATGTATGTATTCGGAGCATTTCTCGTTTTCACAGGAATCAAGATGTTCTTCGATAAAGACAACGATGAGAAAATTGATACTCAAAATCACCCGGTGGTAAAGTTTGCGAAACGATTTTTTAAAGTTCATGACCATTTTGTGGGAAACAAATTTTTTGTAACAATAGACGGTGTGAAGAAAATCACCCCATTATTTCTGGTTCTCCTTATTATAGAAGCTACCGATTTGATCTTCGCAGTCGATAGTATTCCCGCAATTTTTTCGGTGACCAAGGATCCTTATATTGTATTTTTCTCCAATATTTTTGCGATTATCGGGCTTCGGTCGATGTTCTTTTTATTAGCAGGAATTATCGATAAATTCCGTTTCCTGAAGTTAGGATTGGCCATGCTTTTAACCTTTATCGGTTTGAAAATGCTTTTCCATTCCTACCTGGATTCATTTGGATTTACCACAACACATTCATTGCTCATTATTGTAAGTATTTTAGGACTAAGTATATTATTCTCCTTAATATTTCCTGAACATAAAAAAGAAAGAAAATTACGAATTGATGATGATCATAAAGAAAATTTACATAGGTAATTAGCAATAATGGAAACTCAAATATCTAAAAACCAGCAATATTATTGTTGGTTTTACTTTTGTAAATAAATGCAATTCGCTGCTGTTTACTTTTGTGTATTGCGGTGAAGGATTATTTATTTACATTTGTAATTATGAATTTGAACGAGAGAATTTCAAAAATTATAGAATATTCAGAACTTTCTTCTTCTGAATTTGCAGATACGATCGATGTACAGCGTTCGAATATTTCGCACATTACTTCGGGTAGAAATAAACCGTCCTTGGATTTTCTGATTAAAATTAAAGAACGTTTTCCGGAAATTCAGTGGGATTGGCTAATCAAGGGCGAAGGTGAAATGCTCATCAAACCAGAAACGGAAATTATTGTTGAAAAACAGAAACCTACTTCCCTGCCCGATTTGTTTTCATTAATTGATGATGATAATTTCGGGATTACGGAAAGTGAAGATTCAATACAAAAACAAATTCCGCGAGAATCGAAAATTTCCGCACCAACTCCCGAAAAAGAGAAAATATCCGATTTTCAGCGATTAGGCGTTCAGGAAATTCAACCTTCATTACAAACACCTGAAAATCAAATAAGTAAAATTATCAGGATTGTAATGTTTTACGATAATGGGAAATTTGAAAGTTTTGAGCCTTAATTTTAGTAATTCTCTTGTCAATTCTTATTTTTTCAAAATATTCGCTTTGTGAACGTAAATTTGTGTTCAGCATGATTTTTGCCAATAAGATAGTTGCAAAAAAAACTTATAAAATGAAATTAGCCGAACTTGCAAAAGAACTTCAAATATCTACCGAAAGCTTTATCAAATTTATCCAGGATTTCGAACTGGAGATTTCACAATGCATCGCGACAAATTTTGAGGTAAAGAAAGATTTCGTAAAATTCGCTAAAGAAAATACTAATTTTTTAAAGAAATATGAAGAAGATCTAGGCCAAAATAAGTCCGTTGAAGATATCGCCAAAAACATAAAGCAACCCAAAGATAAAGTTTCCGAAATTTTAGAAAAAGATAAGGTAAAAATCTATGACAATGGCTTTTATAAATCCTCTGTTTCCAGCTATGGGATCGATCAGAAGTTGGGTGGTAATTATCAATTCGTTTATGATTATTTCGGAAAAAAAACCAGTCTTGCTGAGCGAGATTTCATCGGTTATCGTGATCTTTTTTTCTTTATTTCCAAAACATTAGATCCTTTTTTACATCACTCGCTGCTTACGGATTGGGGAATCCATAAATCTGCAGGAATTATTTTATACGGACCTCCGGGAAGTGGAAAAATTTTCTGGGCCAATAAAATAGCAGAAATTGTTGATTTTCAGTTTAAACAGATTAAAAAATATTATTTCGGAACTTCATTTGTGGATGGAAGAAAAGCAAATTTCAACGATTTTTTGGTCGAAATGATGAAGGAAGACAAAGTTTTGCTCTTCATGGAAGATTTTGATACGATTATGAGTGAAAGAAGCCAGGAAAAATCGGTTTCGTCTTGTGATGAAGAAACCAAAGAAATTGTTTTACAGTACGTAAGTCAGTTCGAAAAAGAAGGCATATTGATGATTGGATCAGCAAATTCTTTAGTTGATATCGATACCGAGATTCTGGCGCCGGGAAGATTTGATCTCACTATTCCCATTTTTCCGCCAAATGCCCAGGAACGCGCCGAAATGATCCTGTATTATATGAAGGAAAATCTCTCCGAAAATGCTATTTTAATGGAAATTTTAAAAGCAAATGATGCCGATCATTTACCCTTCTGGAAAGATATTTCATTGAAAATGAAAGTGTTTTCCAATACGATGATTATCGATTTCACCCAAAGTTTGAAAAAGAAAATCAGAGATATTTATCTGAAAAACAGCTCTCAAAATATAAAAATTACTGAGAAACTTTTAGATGCCTCTTTTCGAGAAGCTTCCGCAAAACTTACAGGAGAATACCTAAATCACGTTGCCCAATTTGTACAGGATGTTTCTATCAACAATTATGATGACTTTTCCAATAGAATTGAAGCTCTGAAAGCAGAACTTGATAGCTATAAAATGGTTGAAAAACCAATAAAAACCATTGGATTTACTCATAATGAAGATCAGGAATCATAATTTTTTTTAATGAAACATAAGCTTTATTCTTAAAGAAAAAACTTCATATTTTGGATTAAAATAATTTTTCTAATCAAAGGAATCCCTGTCGTTAGAGAATGATGGACGCTATTTTGATAATTTTGTTATCTTTGATCATTATCAAATTTTAACAATGAAAAAAATCTTTTTATCCGTTTCTATTTTAGTTTCTGCAGCAAGTTTCTCACAGGAAATAACTTTAGATAAAATTTACTCCGGATACTATCGTGGAAAAGGAATCGCAGGGATTGCTTCCTTAAAAAATGGGGAAAATTATGCCGTAATTGAACGAGGTGGAATTGCAAAATATTCTTATAAAACATCCACAAAAGAAGGAAATATTGTCGATGGAAATTTCGAATCTTATTTATTTAATGATGATGAGTCGAAAATTCTTTTACTAAAAGAAAGTGAGCCCATTTACCGCCATTCTTTCCTTGGAAAATTCGACGTAAAAGATTTAAAATCAGGAAAAACATTAAATTTAAACAATGGAAATTACGTTCAAGAACCCACGTTTTCACCAGACGGAACGAAAGTAGCTTTTATTGCTGAAAACAATTTATTTTACCAGGATTTAAACTCAGAAAAGATCACCCAAATCACTCAAGATGGGAAGAAAAACTCAATAATAAACGGACTTGCAGATTGGGTTTATGAAGAAGAATTCGGGCACGCAAAGCAATACGAATGGACCAAAAATTCGGACGCAATTGTCTTTGTAAAATCCGATGAAACTGAGGTTCCGGAAATCTACATCCCGATCTACGGAAAACAACTTTATCCTTCGGAAATGCGGTTTAAATATCCAAAAGCGGGTGAAAAAAACTCGATGGTTTCAGCGCATTTATATCGTTTGGATTCACAGAAAACAGTAGCTTTAAACTTGTCGAACTTTAAGAACTATTACATTCCGAATGTTTATAAGACCGCAAAATCTGACGAAATTGTTTTGATTACTTCAGACCGATTACAGAATGCGTCGGATGTTTTAAAAGTAAATACAAAAACCGGCAATATTCAGAAATTATTCACCGAAAGTGATGATAAGTGGATCGAAACCGATAATGTTACGCTGGAATTTCTAGATGACAATTCATTTATCTGGGGCAGCGAAAGAGATGGAAACAGACATTTATATTGGTACGACCAAAACGGAAAACTGAAAAAACAAATCACCAAAGGAAATTGGGAAGTAACTGATTATTACGGCTTTAATCCAAAAACAAAAGAAGTTCTTGTACAAACCACCGAAAAAGGAAGCATCAACAGAGTGGTTTCTAAAGTGAATATCGAAACCGGAAAATCCAGTTTGGTTTCGAACAGCAATGGAACCAATAGCGCAAATTTCAGTGGAAATTATCAATATTTTATCGAAACTTCCTCCACTGCGACGAAACCTTACACTTATGTTTTAAAAGACGGAAACGGAAAAACAGTGAAAGAACTTCAGAATAATGATGAGCAGCTGAAAAAACTGCAAGCTGATAATATGGTGAGCAAGGAGTTTATCACGATTCCGAACGAAGCCGGTGATCAGATGAACGCGTGGATTATGAAGCCAAAAGACTTTGATCCCAATAAAAAATATCCGCTATTTATGTATCAGTATTCCGGAGCGGGATCTCAAAGTGTTGCAAACTCATGGGACGGAGGTAATGGATTATGGTTCAATCACTTGGTACAGCAAGGCTATATAGTGGCATGCGTTGATGGACGCGGAACGGGCTACAAAGGAACAAAATTCAAAAAAGTAACCTATTTAAATTTAGGAAAATACGAAATCGAAGATCAAATTGCTGCTGCGAAATGGTTTGGTAAGCAAACCTATATCGATAAATCCAGAATTGGTATTTTCGGATGGAGTTTTGGCGGTTATATGGCGAGTTTGGCTCTTACAAAAGGTGCGGACGTTTTCAAAACAGGAATTGCTGTAGCACCCGTTACAAACTGGAGATATTATGATTCGATTTACACCGAAAGATTCATGAGAACACCGCAGGAAAACGCAAAAGGCTATGACGAAAATTCTCCAACCGAATTTGCAAATTTACTGAAAGGAAAATTCTTGCTAATCCACGGAACCGCTGATGACAACGTGCATTTCCAAAATTCAATGGAGTTTTCAGAAGCTTTAATTCAGAACAAAAAACAGTTTGAATTTATGGCGTATCCTGATAAAAACCACGGGATTTATGGTGGAAATACAAGACCACAACTCTACCAAAAAATGACCGATTTCCTATTGAAGAATTTATAAAACAGGAAACCCACAAACAATAAATAAAACCACTCAGTAGCTGGGTGGTTTTTTCATTGTGTTTTTCCGTCATTTTATTTCAAATTTTCCCCGATTGATTTACAAATTGTTTGAATGTGCATCCGCACAAAATACATTTGCCTCATCATTTACCAAAAAACATTTTATAATGAAATTTTTAGCACCCATAATTTTTCTGCTGATCGCAGTGTCCTTGTCCGCCCAGCAAAATAAGTATGAAGAATGGTATTTTAACACCAAAGACAGTTTAAGAATTTATGTAAAGGAATCTCAATCTACTTCTAAAGACACGGTTATCGTGCTTCACGGTGGATTTGGAGCCAACCACGATTATATGTTGGATGCGACAAAAGGTTTGGAAGGTCGGTTCCATTTTGTTTTTTACGATCAGCGCGGTTCATTGATGTCCCAACCTTTGGCTCCTGAAAAAAAACTGACATTCGATAAAAATGTAGGCGATATCGAAACGCTGATGACAGCATTAAACATCAAGAGGGCAAAATTTCTTTGTCATTCCATGGGAACCCTTCTGGGAATGGAATTTCTAAAACAGCATCCCGAAATGGTTAAAAATATGGTACTGGTCGGTGCAGTGATACCGGTAGCATAGTCGGCGGACGATGTTTTCACCAAGCGCCAGAACGATCAGGTAAAATTTCTAATGGAAAGAAAAGAAGTAAAAGATTTGCTTCAGCTTTATGAAAAAAAACAAAATCTTTCGCCGAGAGAAGCCACACGTAAATGGAAGATTCAGTTTGCTTTGGTAAATTCTTATCAGCTAAATAAAAGCCTTCAAAACTTCAAAGGCGGAATGGCTTATTATAATCAAAGAGTGGCTAACGCGATGCCTAAAACAGTCAACTGGAATTACGATTACCGGGATGCGATGAACAAAAACGGAAAAATAACAATCATCAATGTCGAATACGATTTTATGGATTTTGGCAGCACAACCTATTCGGGAAATATCAAAAATTATCCTTCCATTGATCTCAAAGTCATTCCGACTTCCGGTCATAATGTCTGGAGCGATTAACCTGAACATTTTAAAGAAGAACTCGAAAACGGATTAAGCAAATAAAAAATAAACAATCAAAAAATTATTAAAATGAAATCAACAGTTAAAATGCCTTTGGGAGTAGTTCTCTTCGGTGCAGCATTTACCCTTTTTAACCTTCTAAATTCTTTCCGATTAGAAAAAAAAATTGAAAATTTTGATGAAATTAATGTGAAAAGAATTAACATTATTGAAAAAGATGGTACCATCAGAATGGTGATCTCCAACAAAGAACTTCAGCACTCCGGGAGAATGGACGGCAAAGATTGGGAAAAGCGGGAAAGACAGGCAGGGATGATTTTTTTCAACGATTTGGGGGACGAATGCGGCGGTTTGGTATATGCAGCCAAGAAAACAGCCGACGGCAAAGCCACCAGCGGGATGTCCATCACGATGGACCGTTATCGGGATGATCAAGTGATTCAAATTTTAAATGATGAATCCATAGACGCAGGTAAAATTTTTTCTCAACGCGGTTTTTTTGTGAATGACTATCCAACCTTAAAAGGAATAAATCAGAGAAATGAAGCTATTAAAGAAGTCGAGAAAATCACTGATGACAAAGCCAGAAAAACAAAAATCCGTGAAATCTATCAAACGCAAGGAATCAGAAACCTTTTATTTTTAGGCAAAACCAAAGGAAATTCGCAAGGGCTGTTCATTGCAGACCAAAAAGGACAGCCAAAACTGATGATCTATGTTGATGAAAAAGGGCAACCCAAAATCCAAACCTTGACCGAAGCTGGTGAAATAAAAGATTTCCTGGTTACGGCAACTAAATAATATAAATTTAGGCATTTATTTTTCACGAAAAATGCCCATTTTTGAATTTTTAACATGAAGCATCACAAATTTATATCGAACATTATCCTTTTACTGGCATTTATTGTCTTGGTAAATACGGTGCAAACCTATGTGCTGCACATTACGAGAAAGTATGGGGACATTGATTTTTTCAATTTATCTACGCACATTTTTGGGATTATCACCTGTATAATTTCTCTGGCAAGTACTGTTATTGCTTGGAAAATAATTTCAAAAAGCCAAGTCAGGAAACTATCTAAAATGTTGGCGGCCTTTTTTCTGTCCATTGTAATATTTGCCGTCAGTCAGGGCATTTACTTTTGGTTAGAGCGACTGATTTTTTATGGTCTAGATACAGCCATAGGTATGATGGTGGGGAATTTTGTGTTTACCTTGGTCATTTTTCATCTTTATATCAGCGGTTTGACATTGGCTTATTTTTATTTCCGTGAAAGTGCAAAAACAGAGATTGAACTTCTGCAAACCGAAAAAGAAAAAGAAATGTTACAGCACAAAATCCTTCAAAAGAATCTGGAACCCCATTTTTTGTTTAATAATTTAAGCGTTCTTTCCGGCCTGGTAAGGAAAAAACCTGGCGAAGTGGAAGGTTTTATTGTTGATTTATCAGATGTTTACCGCTACTACCTCACCCACAGCGAGAAAGAACTGGTTTCACTCAAAGAGGAAATTGTTTTTCTTGAAAGATATATTTCTTTGATGAAAAAGAGGTTTGGCAACGCTTATTCGTTTGAGATTAAGATTGATGATCAAAACGGGTATATTTTTCCCTGTTCGTTGCAGTTGTGTGTTGAAAACGCCATTAAACATAATCGCGGTTCGGAAGAAAATCCTTTGAAAATTAATATTGAAAGGAGGAATGCTTTTGTTCAGATAAAAAACGATTTCAAACCTGTGGATTACACCAAAGGTTCCGGCTTGGGAAACCAGTTTTTAGAAAAATATTATGACATTAACTTTGGAAAAAAAGTAAATTTTATCCAAAATGAAAGCGAATATATTGTCGAAATACCCGTTATCTAATCAATAGGAGGGGGCTTTTGCCTGTTTTAATTATCAGAATACAATTTGGCTTTAGCCAAAACTTATAATATGAAGGTTTTAATCATAGAAGATGAACAACTGAACGCCGAAATCATTGCCGAACATCTGAAATATTATGATTCGGCAATTGAAATTTTGGCTTATTTAAAAAGTAAAGAAGAAACTAAAAGCTGGATTCAAAAAAACGGACAGGCAGATTTGGTTTTCAGCGATATTGAATTGTTGGATGGCAATGTTTTTTCGATGCTGAAGGAAAATTTTATCACCTCTCCTATCATTTTCACCACGGCTTACAACACATTTTATCAAGATGCTTTTGATGTAAATGGTATCGCTTATTTGCTGAAGCCCGTGAGTTTTGAACGTTTCTCCCAAGCCATGAAAAAATTTGAAAGCCTCAATTTATCCGAAAAAAATCCGGACTGGAAATTGATTTCTGAACTTCTATATCAAAAAACAAAAGCATACAAAGAAAGAATCATCATTAAAACTGCAAAAGAAATCCATATCCTGAACACCGAAAACACTGCCGCAATACTTTCAAATGCGGGAAAATTAACAGCCATAGATGAAAAAGGAAAAGAGCACGGGTTCCGATATAAACTCTCAGATTTGGCGCAAGAACTTGATCCCAAAACCTTCTTCCAAATCAATCGTGGTGAAATTATCAACATCAATTTTATTGAAAAGATCGAGCCTTACTTTGGTGACCGACTTTCCATAAGACTTAAAAATTACAAAGTCGCTTTAATTACCAGCGCTTCTTCCACCGCAGAATTTAAAAAATGGCTGGATTGACTTTCATATTAAATTAAAAATCCTATTTTTGGGCAAATTCAATTTTTTATGGAAAAATCTACTGCCAAACATCCAAAGGGGCTTCCCTATCTTTTTTTCACGGAAATGTGGGAAAGATTCGGCTATTATTTAATTCTCGGAATCTTTGTTCTTTATCTTATTGAACCACAAGGCGTTGGTGGCGGACTCGGAATTACCGACAAAAATGCCGACGATATTTTCGGGACGTATATTGCCCTAACTTACTTAACTCCTTTTATTGGTGGATTTTTGGCCGATCGGGTTTTAGGATATATCAAATCTATTTACTTGGGAGGGATTTTAATGGCTGCAGGGTATATTGGAATGGGAATTTTTAAGGATTTGCCAATGTTTTATACCTCGCTCGCACTGATTATCATCGGCAACGGATTTTTCAAGCCTACTATTTCAACACTTTTAGGAAACCTCTATTCCGAAGAGCCGTATAAAGCCAACAAGGATTCGGGCTACAACATTTTCTATATGGGAATCAATATTGGTGCATTTATTTGTAATATCATTGCAGCTTTCATGAGGAATAAATTCGGCTGGGGAGAAGCATTTATAACTGCAGGAGTCGGGATGTTATTGGGATTAGTTATTTTCTCTCTCGGAATGAAACATTATCGACACGCTGCGATCATGAAACCAAGTGAGGAAGGCGATACCAAGCTTTCGGAAATACTGTTAAAAGTTTTCATTCCTGCAATTATCGCCGGAATCATCGGGTGGTTTATCCCAGGAAATTTAATTGGAAGTGATTCTACAGATGCTTTTATTTTTGCTACTATTCCTGTAATTTTCTTCTACCTTTCTCTTTATTTTAAAGCAAAACCAGAAGAAAAACCTTCAATTGGTGCTTTGCTTTCCATCTTTTTAGTTTCAATGTTTTTTTGGGCGGTCTTCAAGCAAAATGGTACTGCATTAACGAGATGGGCAAACTACTATACCGATCGAAGTGTAAGTCCATCTTTGGAAAAACCTTTGGAATCCATTTATATGGTTGAAGGATTATCCTATGACACCAAAGAAGTTCCTGTGTATGATGACCAATTTCGTGCGCAAAAGGACGAAAATAAAACGACAATAAAAGAGCAAGGAAAAGATGTTTATTTTAAAAATATCGCTCCAGAAAAAAAAGCAGAATTGGAATCTGCTAAAAACAGTCAGGTTTTCTTGTACAATACAGAGCTTTTTCAATCAATCAATCCATTTTGGGTCATCGTGCTAACTCCAATAATAGTAGGAGTTTGGATGGTATTAAGAAAGAGAGGAAAAGAACCTTCTACCCCTTCGAAAATTGTGATCGGTCTTTTCATTTCGGCGCTTTCTTGTTTGGTGATGGTTTTGGCCGTTCAAGCAGGAGAAAACGGAGCTATCAAAGTATCACCATGGTGGCTTGTTGCAAGTTATGGTGTGATCACCATTGGGGAATTGTGTCTATCGCCAATGGGACTTTCTTTTGTTTCAAAGCTTTCGCCAGTTAGATTTACTGCTTTGATGATGGGAGGTTTTTTCCTGGCAAATTCCGTTGGGAACAAACTTTCAGGGATTTTGGCAAGTACGTGGTACGATTATGAAAACAAAACAAATTACTTCTTGGTGAATTTCGGACTTCTAATTTTCGCAACCCTGTTAGGACTTTCGATGCTGAAAAGACTTAATAAAATTATGAAAGAAAAAGGACATTAATGAATACAAAAATCGCAGAATACTCTGCGATTTTTTTTTAATTTGTTTAAATGTGTTTGCAAAAAGCCAAAAAAAACTATATTTGCTAGTCTTAACAAAAAATTAACAATAAAAATATGGATACAGCACAACAACAAGGACATCCTAAAGGATTATACCTTTTATTCATGACTGAAATGTGGGAACGTTTCTCGTACTACGGTATGAGAGCAATTTTTATCTTATACATGACGAAAATGCTTCTTATGCCAGATTCTGAAGCTTCTAATATCTACGGAAGTTATACAGGTTTGGTATATTTAACACCACTTTTGGGAGGTTATCTTTCTGATAGATTTTTAGGAAACAGAAGAAGTATAGAAATTGGAGGTTTCTTAATGGCTCTTGGTCAGTTTGCGATGTTTTTTAGTGCGTCTGCTTCAGGAGGTGCTGCTATTTCATTAATGTGGGTAGGTCTTACTTTGCTCATCATTGGAAACGGTTTCTTCAAACCAAATATTTCTACAATGGTTGGACAGTTGTATCCAAAAGGCGACAGAAGAGTAGATGCTGCATTTACCATTTTCTATATGGGAATTAACTTAGGAGCATTCTTCTCACCATTAATTTGTGGAACTTTAGCTGAAAAAATAGACTTCAAATGGGGCTTCTTAGCAGCTGGAATCGGGATGATTATCGGTTTAATTACTTTCGTAGTTCAAAAAAATAAACTTTTAGTAGATGCAGACAATAATCCTATTGGTTTGCCTACACAGAAATTTGGCGTAAAACAAGTAGGAATTGTAATCGCTTCTACCGCTTTGATTTTCTTCTTAATGAACTTCAAAACAATGTTCAATAGCGAATTAGATATTATTGGATATTTAATTTACGGAGCGATGGTTGCAATGCCGCTTATCATTTTAACAGATAAATCCCTTACAATAGACGAAAGAGACAGAATTATGGTGATCTTCATTCTTGCGTTTTTTGTGATTTTCTTCTGGGGAGCATTTGAGCAAGCTGGAGCTTCGCTCACTATTTTTGCAGACAGACAAACAGATAGAACTTTATTCGGTTGGGAAATGCCAGCTTCTTATTTCCAATCTGTAAATCCATTAGCAATTATCCTTTTAGCACCATTGTTTTCTTCACTTTGGTTAAGATTAGGGAATAGAGGGTTAGAACCTACTTCTCCTAAAAAAATGGCAATTGGTTTATCTTTAGTTGCTCTTGGATATGTAGTAATTGCATTTGCAGTTTATGGTTTAGGAGCAATGGACAAAGTATCGATGTTCTGGTTAATCGGTCTTTATGTGATTCATACCATGGGGGAACTTTGTTTGTCACCGATTGGATTATCAATGGTTTCAAAACTTTCACCAGCTAGATTTTCATCACTATTGATGGGAACCTGGTTTCTGGCAAACGCAGCAGCGAATAAATTTGCAGGAACACTTTCAGCGTTAATTCCTGGAGGTGGAGAAGCTGGAAAAGGCCCTGCAAATACTTCTTTCTTAGGTTTCCAAATTGCTAATTTATTTGATTTCTTCTTAGTATTCATTGTAATGTGTGGAGTTGCAGCAGCAGTTCTATTCGTGATGAGTAGATGGTTAGAAAAGAAAATGCACGGTGTCAATTAAAATTAGCACAAAAAACTTTAAAACCTCTGCAATGTCAGAGGTTTTTTTTATTTTCGTTTAATATTTAAATATAATGGAATTAACTCTCGAACAGATTCAGAACTTTAAAGGAAAATATCCTCGCCAGATTTGGTCACTCTTCTTCTCGGAAATGTGGGAACGTTTCTGCTTCTACGGAATGCGCGGAATGCTTGTTTTCTTTATGATTTCTCAATTAAATTTTGGAGATCAGCAAGCCAATCTTCAGTATGGAGCTACACAAGCGTTTGTTTATGCATTTACATTTGTCGGCGGAATTTTCGCAGATAAAATTTTGGGATTCAGAAAATCACTCTTCTGGGGTGGATTGTTGATGATTGTCGGAAGTTTGATTCTGGCATTCGAACCACATCAATATTTCTTTTTGGGAATTGCATTTACGGTCGTTGGTACCGGTTTTTTTAAGCCAAATATTTCCACAATGGTGGGAAAACTTTATAAACCAGATGATACCAGGAGAGATGCAGGTTTTTCGCTTTTTTATGCCGGAATTAATCTCGGCGCACTGCTCGGTGGCTATTTGTGTATCGCTATCGGGAAAGGCGAAATGCTTTCTTCCATGATACCTGAAGATAAAAGGTGGAATGTGGCTTTCGGTTTGGCCTCAATCGTAATGGTTATTTCACTTATTAATTTCGTATTTACACAGCGAAGATTAGGTCCAATAGGTTTGCCGCCAATGAAAATTTTAGCTGATGGTTCTGCCGTGCCATTAGAAAAATGGAAAGAATATGGCGTTTACATTTTATCATTAATCTTCGTTCCTCTCATTATGAAGATGGTTTCCGTTCCGCAATACACCGATTTATTTATGTATGTCGTAGGTCCGGCAACATTGCTCTATCTTTTTTATGAAATGACAAAGGTGACTTCTTCTGAAAGAAAAAAACTTTGGGCCGCTTTAGTTTTCATCATTTTTTCCATAATATTTTGGGGAATTTATGAGCAATCGGGAGGTTCGCTAAGTATTTTTGCGGCTAATAATCTCAATAAAGATTTGCTTGGCTTAGATCCAAATGGTGTTAATAACTCCGGTGGAGCTTTTTTCATCATCTTCTTAGCGCCATTGGTTGGTTTACTCTGGATTTGGCTGAGCAAAAGAAAACTGGAACCGAATACCATCATTAAATTCGGTTTAGGATTTATTTTTCTTGGTTTAGGATACTACATATTGTTTGCGACCAGATTATTTGCCGATTTACAAGGAATTACCTCTCTTAATATCTTCACGATCGCATTATTGGTCATCACTTTTGGTGAGCTTTGTCTTTCTCCCATCGGACTTTCAATTATGACCAAACTTTCCACCGAAAAACTGCAAGGAATGATGATGGGAATGTGGTTTCTGGCTTCTGCGTACGGGCAGTATGTAGCAGGAATCATCGGAGCAAATATGGCTGCCGCAGACGAAAATGCTTCCAATTTAGATAAATTATTATCCTACACCGAAGGTTATAAACAATTGGGAATTTATGCACTAATCGCCGGAGTTGTACTCATTAGTATTTCACCTTATGTGAAAAAATTAATGCAAGAAGTGAGATAATATTTAACTAAAACCAATTTTTGCTATCCAACTCGCGATGAAAAAATTCACCTACATATTTTTCCTTTTAATCGTATCTTCCTCTTACTCACAAGTGAGATGGATGAATTTGGAAGAGGCGGTAGAAGCGCAAAAAAATCAACCCAGGAAAATACTGATTGATTTTTATTTTGATAGTTGCGAACCATGCAAAATAATGGAGAAGAACACCTTCAACCATCCGATTATCGCTAAATTTTTAAATGAAAATTACTATCCGGTAAAGTTTAATGCAGAAAGCAAAGAAAATATTACACTTTTCGGAAGAACATTCTCAAACAGTAACCCTGTCGATGATAATGGTAAAAATTCGTTGCACGATTTCGCTAAATTCATGAATGTAACTACCATTCCTACCACTGTTTTCTTGGATGAGCAAAGTATGCCAATTACCATTTTGCAGGGTGCGCTTACTGCTAAAGAAATGGAACCGTACATCCCATTCATCGCCGGAGATCAATATAAAAAAATCAATACCCGAGAACAATGGGAAAATTATCAGAAAAAATTTAAATCTACCATTAAAGACTAACTGAATAATTATTTTCCTTTAAAAACCTAGACTTTCAAATTAATTTTTGGAAGTCGTTTTTATTTTACCGAAATTCGCCTTTATCTTAATTCAATAAAAATCGACTTAGAAACTTCCATAGAATTCATCAAAGGAATCGGTCCGGAACGCGCCAAATTCATTCGGAATGTCTTGGGAATTACGACAGTTGAAGACTTTCTTACTTTTTATCCGCTGCGCTACATCGATAAAAGTAAAATTTACCAAATCGAAGATTTAAAGGAAGAGCCGGAAACCGAAATTCAATTTAAAGGTAAAATTACTGATGTACAAGAAATTGGCTATGGTAAAGGACAAAAACGGCTTTCTGCAAAATTCAGGGACGAAACCGGAACCCTAGAATTGGTCTGGTTTCGATATTCCAATTGGATGAAAGAGCAAATTCCACTGAACCGCGAGATCTTTATTTTCGGGAAAGTAAATCTTTTTAATGGTACCTACTCCATGCCTCATCCGGAGATAGAAGTTGACGAAAAGAAAGCGCTTTACGGGTCGCTTCTACCCATTTATCCAGGAAGTGAAAAACTATCGAAAAGAGGGATTAATAATAAGTTCTTTCAAAATATCCTTTCAGAAATTACCCAAAATTTACCATTATTGATGCAAGAAAATTTGCCCGATGCATTAATGAAAAATTTAAAATTAATCGGAAGAATTCCTGCATTTTACCACATTCATTTCCCAAAGGATTTCTATCATTTTGAGCATGCCAACCGACGAATTAAATTTGAAGAAGCATTTTTCTTTCAATTGGGTTACGGTTTGAAAAAACTGCATCAAAAAACTTCGGTAATTGGGAATCCTTTCCCAAAAATTGGTGAAAATTTCAATAATTTTTACGAGAATGCACTTCCTTTCGAGCTTACCAACGCACAAAAACGGGTTTTAAAAGAAATCCGAACGGATATGAAAAAGCCAGTTCAGATGAATAGGTTGCTGCAAGGAGATGTAGGTTCCGGGAAAACCATGGTCGCATTACTAACCATGTTGATCGCTATGGACAATGGTTTTCAGGGCTGTATGATGGCTCCTACAGAAATTTTGGCTCAGCAACATTTCAATTCAATTCAAGAATTATTAAAGGACACGGAAATCAAAGTTCGCCTCTTAACCGGTTCCACAAAAACATCCGAAAGAAAAATAATTCATGAAGATTTACTCAGCGGTGAACTTGCAATTTTGGTAGGGACACATGCTGTTTTGGAAGATATTGTACAGTTCAAAAACCTGGGACTTGCAATTATCGATGAGCAACATCGTTTTGGAGTGGCGCAAAGAGCGAAACTTTGGGCAAAAAATAAAATCCCTCCACATATTTTGGTAATGACTGCAACACCGATTCCTCGAACCTTGGCAATGAGTTTTTACAGCGATTTGGATGTCTCGGTAATCGATGAAATGCCTGTTGGTAGAAAACCCATCATCACTGCTCACAGAAGGGAAAAAGACCGACTTTCGGTGTTCAGATTTGCCAAAGACGAAATCGAAAAAGGCCGGCAAATTTATTTTGTTTATCCATTAATTGAAGAATCTGAAACTTTGGATTACAAAAACTTAATGGAAAATTTTGATCATATTACCAATTTTTTCGAAGGAAAAAATGTAACCATGCTCCATGGACGAATGAAACCGGCTGAAAAAGATGCCGCAATGCAATATTTCGCGTCCGGAAAAGCTGATATCATGGTCGCAACCACCGTAATTGAAGTTGGCGTGAATGTTCCGAACGCCTCAGTAATGGTAATAGAAAGTGCCGAAAGATTTGGTTTGTCCCAACTTCACCAGTTACGCGGCAGAGTTGGCCGTGGTGCTGAACAAAGCTACTGCATCCTGATGACTTCTGACAAACTCAGCAAAGAAAGCCGAACACGGATCAAGACCATGACCGAAACCAACGACGGATTCAAAATTTCAGAAGTTGATATGCAACTTCGTGGCCCGGGCGACATTTTGGGAACACAGCAAAGCGGCGTAGTAGATTTTAAAAAACTGGATTTGGTAGCTGATGGCAAAATCATTAAAACAGCAAAAAATGCTGTAGAGCAATTGCTTACAACCGATCCACAACTGACCAAACCGGAAAATTTGGACATGAGAAATTACTACATAAAACTCTATAAAGGAAAAAATAAATGGAGCCGGATTTCATAATCTTAAGAAATAACCTACCCAGCGCTATATAAAAATAAAAAATACGATTTAATTCAGATAATTTAGATAATTTTGTTTCTATGAATAAACTATCAACATTGCTTTTTTTAATGGTTTTCCTAAACATTTTCGGGCAATCACAAATCTCTGTTTTTCAAGCTGGTGAAGGGAAACCCATCCAAAATGCAAGGGTGTTATGCAACAATAAAATCCTCGGAGAAACCAATGCTTTAGGGAAACTGAATTTTCGGAGTAAATGTAAAAAAGTAACCGTGAAGGCTTCCGGATTTCATGAAGATGATGTAGTGGTTGACAAAGTAATGGAAATTGCGCTCACCAAAGCTGATCCAAAAACACAATCGATTGAAACCGTAATTATCAACGATAAAAGCGATCCTTTGGCACTCGAAATTTTACAAAAAGTAAATGATAATTACGAAAAAAATTCGCCAAACAGTTTAGACTCCTACTCTTTTAAATCTTACGAAAAAATCTCTTTAGATATTGATGAAGACAGTATTAAACATTACAATAATTATCTCCAAAAAAGGTTAGATTCTTTGAGAAAACTTCCGGAGCAAATTCAGACTCAGGAAAGAAAAAAAGATTCCATCGAAAGTGTGAATGTGATGAAACTAATGGCTTCCAGCAAACTTTTCCTTTGGGAAAAAGCATCTGAATATCTATTTTCAAAAAAATATGGCGAAAAAATCAATATCCTCGACAACCGTGTTTCCGGATTGAAACAACCGATCTACGAAATGATGACCTTGCGCTCCAACAGAAATCGCATTCCGCGCGAAATCCGTGAAGAAAACCGTTCCCTTTACCGCTTTTTCCTCACCGATTCCATTGACATTGAAGGAAGAAAAAACTATGTGATCCGTTTTCGCCAGGTTGATTACAAGCAAGCTCCCAATAAAAGAAAATTCAATGGTTATCTTTATGTTGATGCAGAAACATACGGCTTAAAAAAAATCGAAAGCAACAGCAAGAAAAAAAGCGATGGAAGCATTACAAGCATCTGGAAACCCATTAACAACAAATGGTTTCTGAGCAAGGAAAATTATAAAGTAAGAATGGGCGCCACGGCTTTTGAGACTCAAAAATCAGATGATAAGGAAAAGGAAAAAAATAAGAAAAAATTCGGTAATTACGTTTTTGTAGTCGCTGATTATTTCGATTTCAAAACTCCGATTGACGAAAATAAAAAAGATTTCTCTGGTTACACCATGTCGGTGAAAAATTCCGACGGAAGTATTATCAACCAATTCCGAACAGATTCTTTAACGGCCAGAGAAAAAATGACCTACGAAAAAATCGACAGCGTTGGAAAAAAATACAAACTCGATCAGAAAATCAATGCATTTACCGGACTTATCAAAGGAAAAATAAGAGTGGGAAAATTCGATTTTGATGCTTCTCAAATCATTAAATATAACAAATACGAAGGGATTCGGCTGGGAGTTGCTACAAAACTCAACGAGCGATTCAACCAATACATTTCGCCGGACGTTTATATCGCTTATGGTTTTAAAGACCGAAACTGGAAGTACGGAGCAGGAATTGATATAAAAACCACGCTGGAAAAAAACTCATTTTTCCGAGCTGAATATTACAAAGACGTAATGACAGCTGGACGTTTCAATGAAAATTTATGGAATTTCAAAATGAAGATTATGAATTCCGGAATTGATCTGAAAAATGATAGATTCTATCATTTCGAAGGCTTCAAATTATCGTTTGAAAATGATCTTAGCAATGCGTTAACCATGAAAATTGCCGCAAAAAAAGACCAAGAAGAAGCTACTTTCGATTATGATTTCATGAATCTAGGACAACGTTTTGATAATTTTGCCGGACAAATCACTTTCAAATACGCACCAAATTCTAAAAATATCATGACACCTTCCGGAAAATTTACTTACGAACAAAGTTTTCCAGAATTTTATCTGAATTTTGAACAAGGTTTAAAAACCCTTGGCGGAGATTTCAAATACAGTAGATTTGATCTTTTGGCTCAACATAATTTCAAAACCAAAGCTGGCGTAACAGGCATTCGCGTGTACGGAGGTTTAGTTTCCGGCGAAACACCAATTTGGCATCAATTCGCCATGAATGGGCTCGGAAATGGAAAAAACAGTTTCAATTTCAACCTTACTTCTTTTCTCGGATTTGCAACGATGGAAAGCGGAAAATACTATAACGACAAGTTTGTTGGTTACTATCTTACCCACCGAATTCCGTGGTATTTTAAAACATTCGGGAAAAATACTTCGAGTTTCGATTTGGTTTACCGAGGAATTTCAGGTGATATGAAAAATCCGGAAGCACACCATTTTGAGTTCCAAAAACTCAATCATCTCTACCAGGAAATTGGTTTAGAAAGCAATCATTTTCTTGGGACGCCATTCAATCTTGGATTTTTCTATAGGGTTGGCTACTACTCCACGCCTTCCTTTAAAGAAAATTTTGCCATCCAATTAAAACTTAATTTTTTAGGATTTTAGGAATTAAGGTTACTTTTGCAAAAAATAAAGATCACCAAATGAAAATCATTCAAATAAAAGCTTCTCAATTTTTCGAACTTTTGAAATCGAGAGACACTTCCATGTGGGAAATTTTCGCCCAAATGATCGATGGCGAGGAAAAAGAACTTATTTTTTTGGATGATGAAGAACAATTGCTTTTCAATTATATTTTGCCGGAAAATTTAGAAAAGCTCAATGAAGATCGCGAAATTTTCGCAAAAGAATACGCTGAAAAACTTTCCGGGCTGAATTAATTTCTACATACTTAAAGTACTTTTGGTCGCGGCAACATCGTGTACACGAAAAATTCGCGCACCCTTTTTTAGCATTTTAAGATGAAGTTTTTGCGTTTCTTCCTGTATTTCCAGCGGTCCTTTCCCTAAAGGTTTGTAGATAAATGATTTCCGCGAAATCCCTATTAACAAAGGAAATTTTCCGAATCCAATATGCTCGATCTCATCAATCATTTGATGTTGCTGCTCAACCGATTTTCCAAATCCGAAGCCTGGATCCAGAATAATATCTTTCACCCCGAAACTTTGTAATTGCTGGATTTTCTCTGAAAAATAACGATTAATATTCAAGATAATATCTTCATTTATTAATTTTTCATGCATTGATTTATAGGTCGGATTTACATGCATCAATATATAAGGAAGTCCTGTTTTTCCGACGGTTTCAAACATTTTTTCATCAAACATACCACCGGAAATATCGTTTACGAGGTCTATCCCTTCATTAAAACCGAAATCCACAACTTCGTCATAAAAACTATCCAAAGAAATCAAAGTTTTCGGAAATTCTTTTTTGATCAAAGAAATCTGTTTCCCAATCCGTGAAATTTCCTCTTTAGCCGATAAAAGCTGAGCATTCGGACGAGTTGATTGCGCTCCTATATCGATAATTTCAGCGCCCTCAATAATCATTTTTTCAGCATGAAGCAAAGCTGATTTTTCGTCATTAAATTTACCACCATCCGAAAAAGAATCGGGAGTTAAATTGAGAATTCCCATAATTTTCGGAGAAGACAAATCGATCAAATTGCCACGACAATTGACAGAAAAAAAAGGCGAAAAATTTGGATAAACTTGAGGTTTCATAGGCGCAAATTTAGCAAATACTTGCCAGAAACTTTCTGCATTGAACTTCCAACTTCCTATCAAAATTCTTATCTTTGAAAAGTTTAGAAATTTTATGCAGAAAACATCATTACAATACGACGAAATAATCCGCTCCTGTCGAGATTTATTCAGTAAAAAACTTAGTGATTACGGTGCTTCCTTTCGCGTGCTCAGAACTCCTTCTTTAACCGATCAGATTTTCATTAAAGTAAAAAGTTTGAGGAATTTTCAAACTACCGGAATTTCCAAAGTTGGTGAATCTGAGGAAGAAAACTTTATCGCCATTGTGAATTATTCAATTATCGGATTAATTCAGTTGGAAAAAGGATTTGCAGATGACTTTAAGCAGGACACAAACGAAATTTTGAATTTGTACGATCGTTTTGCAAACGAAGCAAAAGAATTGATGTTGCGTAAAAACCATGATTATGGTGAAGCTTGGCGAGAAATGAGAATCTCATCAATTACCGACTTAATTTACCAGAAAGTACTAAGAACCAAACAGATAGAAGACAACGCCGGAGCCACTTTGGTTTCGGAAGGAATTGATGCCAATTATTTCGATATGCTGAATTATGCGGTTTTTTGTTTGATTAAACTTTCGGAAGAACAATTTGAACATAAAATAATCTAAGGAAATTTAAACTAATTTTATCCATGAAACACATTTTAAGAATCATCATCGCCCTCATTTTTATTGCATCCGGCTTTGTGAAAGCGGTTGATGTGGTGGGATTTTCGTTTAAATTGGAAGAATATTTTTCACCATCGGTGTTCAATATGCCATTTCTGGAAAGTCAAGCATTAGCGATTTCCATTTTCGTGGTGGTACTGGAGTTGGTTTTAGGATTTATGTTATTGCTAAGAATACGTCTTAAATTCACGCTTTCTGCACTAATTGCGGTATGTGTATTTTTCGCATTCCTCACGTTTTATTCGGCATATTTCAATAAAGTTACCGATTGTGGATGTTTCGGAGATGCCCTGAAATTCACGCCTTGGCAAAGTTTTTTCAAGGATTTAGTGCTATTGATTGGTTTAATTTTGTTGTGGCTTTTGTACAGAAATCAGTTTCAGTTGCTTCAGCCAAAAAATCCATCGAAATATGTTGCACTTTCACTGTTTTCAATTGTGATGGGATTCGTCATCGCTCATGGAATTCTGCACGAACCGCTCATCGATTTCAGAGATTATAAAATAGGAACTGATCTAAACGCTGAAAAAATAAAATTACAGAGTGATCCTTCTGAATACAAAACTTTTTATTCATTAAAAAACACAAAAACCGGTGAGATTTTAGAAGTCAATCAGGATGATTATGTGAACGACAAAAAATATTGGGAAGAAGGTTCGCCTTGGAAAATCGAGGATGGAAAAACAACTTCAAAAATTGTGAAAGAAGGTTATTCATCAGAAATTTCAAAGTTTAAACCTGAAACTCCGGAAGGAATGGAATTGACCGATGAAATTCTGAAATCACCGAATGCTATTCTAATTTTTTCATACAAACCCAACGATGCCGACAAACATTTAATGGCAGAAACCGAATTAAAAGTTAAATCTCAAAAAAACGCGTTGGTATTGGGAATTTCAACCCGGCCAAACACTTTTAAAACCATTGATAATGCAACAATGGATGCAACTGCTATCAAAACAATTGCAAGAAGCAACCCATTTGTTTTAACTTTACAAAATGGAAAAATCGTTGACAAAATGTCGGCAAAAGACTACTTGAAAAACTAAATTTCAACAACTATATATCAACATACAATGCAAAAATCTAATAAATCCATCGCAGGTTATCATCTCTTAATGATCCTTTCTTCTGTTGATGGAGAATTTGCTCCCGCTGAAGGATTAAAAGTGCAAGAATATCTTGCGGAAGAATTTCCTTTTAAAATGAATCTAGATAATGAACTGGACGTTATTGCCACATTGCAACCGGAAGATTGGAAAGATCATTTCGAATTTCACGCAAGATGTTTTTACGACGATTCGGTTGAAGAAGAGAGAAGAAGTTTTACCGATTTCGCAAAATCATTAATTAAAGCGGATGACAAAGTGAGTGAAGACGAGCACCGTTTTTATAAATTACTAAAAAACATCTGGAATCTGGACTAAAAATCCAATAATCGAGAAATACAAACAAACTGGAAATTATGAGAAAAAACATCGTTGCAGGAAACTGGAAAATGAATAAAAATGTGATTGAAGCTCAACAATTAATGTTTCAATTACTTCAATACAAAAAAAACAACGCCACCAACTGTGAAGTTTGGATTGCGCCGCCTTCGCTGTATTTAATGATGGCAAAAGATATCTATGAGCAAGATGAAATCGGAGTTTTCGCACAAGATATGAGCGAGCATGAGAGTGGCGCATTTACAGGCGAAATTTCCGCGGCTATGCTGGAATCTATCGATGCGACCGGTTCAATTATCGGGCATTCCGAACGCAGACAATACCACGGAGAAACCGATTCGCACTGCAACAGAAAAGTGAAATTGGCTTTAGATAATGGCTTAATACCCATTTATTGCAACGGTGAAACTTTAGAACAAAGAAAAGCCGGACAACATTTGGACGTTGTAAAAAACCAAACTGAAGTTGCTCTTTTCACGCTTTCTGCTGAGGAGATCAAGAAAGTAGTGATCGCTTACGAACCTGTTTGGGCAATAGGAACTGGCGAAACTGCATCTCCGGAACAGGCGCAGGAAATTCACGCGCACATCAGAAGCTTGATTGCGACGAAATATGGACAAGAAGTTGCAAACGAAATTTCAATTTTGTATGGTGGTTCTGTAAAACCGGATAATGCTAAAGAAATTTTTTCCCAACCCGATATCGATGGAGGTTTGATTGGAGGAGCTTCTTTGAAAGCTGAAGATTTTGCTAAAATTATTGAAGGTTTTAACTCTTAAAATCATTCCAATAACAAAAAAAAGAACGCAAATTCGCGTTCTTTTTTTTGCCGGCAAGCAATAGTTTTGATTACTTTTCTACTTTTCTTTCCAAAACTTCATCCACCATTCCGAAATCTTGGGCTTCGGAAGATGTCATCCAATAGTCTCTGTCAGAAGCCTTTTCAACCCATTCGTAGGTTTGTCCTGAATGGATAGAAATTATGTCGTACAACTCTTTTTTAAGTTTCAACATTTCTCTTAAATTAATTTCCATATCAGAAGCAACACCTTGGGCGCCACCTGAAGGTTGGTGGATCATCACTCGGGAATGTTTCAACGCGGAACGTTTACCTTTTTCTCCGGCTACCAAAAGTACAGCACCCATCGAAGCTGCCATTCCGGTACAAATTGTAGAAACATCCGGCTTGATGATTTGCATGGTGTCGTAAATTCCCAAACCTGCATAAACGCTTCCACCAGGGGAATTAATATAGATTTGAATATCTTTGGAAGCATCCGAACTTTCTAAAAACAGAAGCTGAGCCGTCACAATATTCGCTACCTGATCATCAATTCCGGTTCCAAGAAAGATGATTCTATCCATCATCAAACGTGAAAAAACATCCATTTGTGCAACGTTTAATCGTCTTTCTTCCATGATATATGGCGTAAGATTGGTTGGTCCAAACATTCCCATATATTGATCGGTTACCAAACCGCTGTTACCCAAGTGCTTTACAGAGAAATCTCTGAAATCTTTTTTTATGTCCATACTATTTTTAATTACGAAATTTAAGATATATTTTAATGCTGACTAATTTACAAACAATATTCCATAACCGAAAATCCGACAAACTGTCATAAAACTCTGAAAAGCTTTTCATCAAGCTCTTTTCTAAGTTGGTTGAGGCTGATGATTTTTTTATAGGTTTCATCGTTGTTTTCATTTTCGGAAAGCTGCATTTTCATATCATTAATCAATTTAAGAATATACTCTCTTTTGTACCGAAAAATCACATCCTGCACCAACTTGGGAAGCACTTCTTCTTCAGTACTAAAAAATATTTGATACTTACCCCAATCACTATTTTCATAAGGTTCTACCAAAGCATCGGCAATTTTCCCTGTAATTTCTTCGTCCATCAGCGTCATGAAAAAATTCCCCGAACGCAACTCATTTTCACCAATTCCCGATTTTATTTCATCAATAATTTTCTGGTTCAATGGCGATTGGATTTCGCACTGATCGACCTCCAAATGAGTGATAATTTCTTCAATAACCGTAATTTGATAGGCATTATTTTCTTCATCAGTTCGGTTGAGGATTCGGTCACCATATTTTAGCATCAATTCCACCATTTTTTCCTCTAAAACCAAAATCGGATTTACCGCATCACTGACATCGGGAACTTTTTCAAGTTTAGGTTTTATCGGCGCTTCTTGCTTATGTTGTGGCGTGTTTTGTTGTTTTTGAAGCTGTTTCTGAATATTCAATTCATTAAAAAGTGACTGTTCAGAAAGCTGAAACTTATTGGAAACTTCCTTTAAGTAAATTTCTTGTTTTAGTGCATTTTGAACAAAACCTACCGATTTCACAATATCACGGATCGCTTCTGCCTTTTTTATCGGATCATCGCCAGCTTCTTTCATAAGAATTTCGGCTTTGAAATCGATGAAATCTTTGGCTTCCTTTTGAATGAAATTTTCCACATATTCTTGTGAATGTTTTCTGGCAAAAGAATCCGGATCATCGCCATCGGGGAACAGTAAAACGCGGATATTCATAGATTCTGAAAGCAACATATCGATGCTTCGGAAACTCGCTTTAATTCCTGCTTTGTCCCCATCAAAAAGAATGGTTACGTTCTCGGTAAGTCGCTTAATCAGCTTGATCTGTTCGACCGTAAGTGCAGTTCCGGAGCTGGAAACTACATTCTCTATCCCGCTTTGATGTAGCGCAATTACATCCATGTAACCTTCCACCAAAAGACAAAGATTGTTTTTTGAAATCGCCTGTTTCGATTGGTTTAAACCATAAAGAACATTGGACTTATGGTAGATTTCCGTCTCAGGAGAATTGAGATATTTTGCGGTTTTGACGTTATTTTTAAGAATTCTCGCACCAAAACCTAAAACTCTGCCTGAAAAACTGTGAATGGGAAAAATCACTCTTTCTCGAAAACGATCGACACCGTTGGGAGCGTTTTCAGGGAAGATGGAAAGTCCGGATTTCTCTAAAATTTCTTTCGAATACCCCTTATCTAACGCATACTTTGTAAATGCATTTTTCTTTTCAGGGGAATATCCCAATTGAAATTTCTTAATGATTTCATCGCGAAGTGCTCTTTCTTTAAAGTAAGAATAACCGATTGTTTTTCCTTCATCAGTTTCAAAAAGTTGCTCCTGAAAAAAATTGCTGGCTATTTCATGAATTTTAAATAACAATTCTTTATCGGTCTGCGACTTTTTTTCGTCTTCAGTAAGTTCGCGGGTATCCTCTTCTATTTCGATTCCGTATTTTTTCGCGGCATGCCGAAGCGCTTCCGGATAGGTAAAATTTTCTATTTCCATAAGGAAAGAAATAGCCGTACCTCCTTTTCCACTGGAGAAATCTTTCCAGATTTGCTTGCTAGGAGAAACCACAAAACTTGCAGTTTTTTCGTCATGAAAAGGGCTTAATCCTTTAAAATTGGAGCCGGCTCTTTTCAGTTGCACATATTCACCTATAATTTCTTCAACACGGATGGTGGAGAATATCTTATCGATGGTCGCTTTTGAAATCATGGTGTAAAAATATGAATTTTTTAGAAGAAAAAATTGGCGCGTCGAGGTTAAGAAAAGCGCTTAATGAGATTATTTTTCAATATTATGTTGATAAATATTGTAAAGTTTAAAACAAAAAAATGTTTAAGATCATTTTATGATTCAACTTTTTGGCGCTCGCTTCGCTCGCGCCCAACAAATTTTAATTATTTTTGAAAAAATAATCCAAAATGCAATTCAACATCAATAAAATAGAAGATTGGCAAAATGTGGTGAATGAAATTCTACCGGAATTACAACATCCTATTTTGCTTTTGAAAGGAAATTTAGGAGCCGGAAAAACGACTTTCACACAGTTTTTATTGAAAAATCTGGGCAGCTCCGACGAGGTTTCTTCGCCAACCTATGCCATCGTGAATGAATACCATACTCCGAAAGGAAATATTTTCCATTTCGATCTTTACCGAATGAAAAACCTCACCGAAGTTTATGACATCGGTATTGAGGAATATCTCGATAATTCCTATCTCTGCATTATCGAATGGCCGGAGATTTATGAAGAAGAACTCGACGATTTCCCACATCATGAACTCAAAATTGAAAATGATGGAGAAACAAGAAGAATTGATTTCATTTAAAAAAAGATTTTAAAAAGTTTAAATAAAACCGATTCTCAGCAAGTTTTAAGCAACCGAAGTACAGATCCTTACGAAATGATTATCTTTGCAATTAAATGATAAGATTTCTATTAAATAATTATTGATTTCTAATGAGCAATACACATGTTTTCACTCCTTTTTCGGAGGAAGAACTCATCCCAAAAGAAGAGAAATTGGAAGTAATCAAAAAAGGCAAACAGTTCAGCATCGGGGTACCGAAAGAAACCTGCCTGAATGAACGCAGAACTTGTCTTACTCCTGATGCAGTGCAGGTTTTGGTGGCGCACGGTCACCATATTATTGTAGAAAGTGGTGCTGGTGAAGGTTCATTTTTCACCGATTTGCAATATTCTGAATCGGGAGCCACGATTACGCAAAATCCTCAAGAAGCTTTTCAACAGGATTTGGTACTAAAAATAAATCCACCGACTGAAGAGGAAATTGAATATTTCAAACCGTGTACTTACTTAGTTTCTGCGCTACAAATTAACCTTAGAGACCAAGATTATTTCAAAAAACTTTCCGAGAAAAAAATCAATGCCATCGCATTTGAATTTATTATCGATGAGTACAAGCAACTGTCTTTGGTAAGACTCATTGGGGAAATCGCAGGAAACATTTCCATTCTTTATGCAGCTGAATTGTTAGCCTTATCAAACGGATTAATGTTGGGTGGAATTACAGGCGTAAGACCAACCGAAGTAGTAATTTTAGGAGCCGGAATCGTTGGGGAATTCGCTACAAAAGCAGCATTAGGATTAGGAGCAAGTGTGAAAGTATTCGACAATTCATTATCGAAACTCCGAAGATTACATATGATGGTTGATGGCAGAGTACCGACTTCTATTATTGATCCTAAAGAACTTTCTAAAAGTTTGAAACGTGCAGATGTGGTCATCGGTGCACTTTCGAAGAACAGTTTAGCTCCAGTTGTGACCGAAGAAATGGTTTCGAAGATGAAAAAAGGAAGTGTAATTATCGATGTAACCATCGATAACGGAAATATAATCGAAACTTCGGAGCTTACCGATATGGAAAATCCGTACATCATCAAACATGGTGTAATTCATTGCGGGTTGCCGAACCTTACCTCGAAAATGCCAAGAACAACCACGAAAGCAGTTTCTAATTTCTTCCTCAGTTATCTCCTTAATTATGATGAAGAAGGCGGTTTCGAGAACATGCTGGTTCGTAAAAACGAAATGAAGCAATCTTTGTATATGTACAAAGGTCGTCATACGAAAAAGCTGGTTTGCGACCGATTCAATTTAAATTACCACGACATCAACCTTTTAATTTTTTAAATGAGAAAGTTGAAATTTTTCTTTATAGGTCTAATTCCCGGGCTGATACTGGTATTTTTTATCCTAAACAAAAAAGGCGCAAGTTGCAGCGGATATCTTCCAAACGCTAGAGTAATTGCAGAAACCCTTTCAAAAAAAATAGTTTATACACCTGCGTTTTCAGAACAGATGAATCTGAACAATATAGATGAAAAATTTCTGAAGGACAGCATTATCACTAAAGGTTCAATTGATTTTGAAAGAAGCCAAGCTCAGAAAAAACCTTGCCCTGAATATCTGCTTACGTACCCGAATAAAAACCCAAAATTTGAAATCGGTTTTGAAAAATGCAAAGAAAGCGCAACTTTCAAGACCTTAAAAAAACTTCGTTAAGATAAAATTCTAATTAAAGTATTGTTGAAGGATGAAAATTACGATCATCGGTGTTGGATTAATTGGAGGTTCCATGGCATTGAAACTAAAATCTGCAGGATTGGTTTCCTATGTATTTGGAGTAGATCAAAATGAAAATCATTTAACTGAAGCCAAAGAAATTGGTATTATCAACGAGATTTCTTCTATGGAAGATGCGGTAAAGCAATCGGAATTGGTAATTATTGCTATACCTGTAGATGCGGCAAAAAAAGTTTTGCCAACCGTACTCGATTTAATCGATGAAAACCAAACGGTGATGGATGCGGGTTCCACCAAACACGGAATCGTAGGAGCAGTTCGAAATCATCCGATGAGGAAACGTTTTGTGGCTTTTCACCCGATGTGGGGAACGGAAAATTCGGGTCCTAAATCCGCAATTTCAGAGAGTTTTTCAGGAAAAGCCGCCGTCATTTGCGATCGAGAAGATTCGGCTGAAGATGCATTAAAAATGGTAGAAAAAGTGATTGAAAACCTCCAAATGCATTTGATCTACATGAATGCGGATGATCATGATGTTCACACCGCTTATATTTCACACATTTCACACATCACGTCATACGCACTTGCGAACACTGTTTTGGAAAAAGAACGCGAGGAAGACACGATTTTTCAGCTTGCCAGTACAGGTTTTTCAAGTACAGTTCGCTTAGCGAAATCTCACCCTGAAATGTGGGTTCCAATCTTTAAACAAAATAAAGAAAATGTACTCGATGTACTGAATGAACATATTTCCCAGTTGAGAAAATTCAAATCTGCTTTAGAAAAAGAGAATTATGAATTGTTGGAAGATCTCATTAGAAATGCCAATAAAATCAGAGGAATTTTAGATAAATAATTTGATAAAACTTCCCAATTTCAGCTTAACATTCTGCCACATTTACCGCAATTGCCAATCCACCTTCGGAGGTTTCTTTGAAACGATCATTCATGCTTTGCGCGGTATCCCACATCGATTGAATTACCTGATCTAGGGAAACTCTAGCTTTTGATGGATCCGACTCTATAGCGATATTCGCCGCGGTAATCGCTTTTATAGCGCCCATCGAATTTCTCTCAATACAAGGAATTTGTACCAAACCAGCAATTGGATCGCAGGTCATTCCCAAATGGTGTTCCATTGCAATTTCCGCTGCCATAAGCACTTGGTCTGGAGTACCGCCCATGATTTCCGTAAGACCAGCTGCTGCCATTGCAGACGACACTCCTACTTCCGCTTGGCAACCTCCCATTGCTGCAGAAATCGTTGCATTTTTCTTGAAAAGTGTGCCTACCTCGCCTGCAACCAGAAGAAAACGGATAATATCTTCTTCCTTATTAAATTCTGTAAAAGCTTGTGAATACATCAAAACCGCGGGAATCACTCCACTTGCTCCGTTGGTAGGTGCAGTGATGATACGTCCAAAACTCGCATTCTCTTCATTTACCGCCAATGCAAAACAAGAAACCCATTTGCTGATGTTTACAAAATTCTCTTCCGCATCTACGACCATCTGGAACCATTCGTCGATATTCCTATAGATTTTATCCTTCAGTAATTTCCGATTCAATCCGGCTGCGCGGCGAGTTACTTGCAATCCACCAGGAAGCGTTCCTTCCCTGTTTACGCCTTTATAAATACATTCTTTAATCTGTTGCCAAATATAAAGTGCTTCTTTCTCGGTTTCTTCTTTGCTGCGCCAGGATTCTTCGTTGAGGAATATTAAATCTGAAATTCTGTTCAAATTTAGAAAATTAACATATTTAATGATTGCTTCGCCATTATGACACGGATAAAGCGTTCTGATACAATGCTTCTCCAGCGAATTCTCTTCCTGAGTGGCAATAAATCCGCCACCAACTGAATAATAATCTTGGGATAATGTTTCACCATTTTCGAAAACGGCTTGAAAAATCATTCCGTTTGGATGGAAATCTAAGGATTTTTCTTTATTTAAAATTAAATGTTTACCATAAATGAAAGGAATTACTTTTTCTCCGGCAAGGTTTATTTGGTTAGAAGATTTGATGGTTTCAATTTTCGAATCGATGGACGATGTATCGATCGTCTTGAAATTCTCACCGGAAAGTCCTAGCATTCCGGCAATATCAGTTCCGTGACCAATTCCTGTTTTGGCAAGCGAACCGAAAAATTCAACAAAAACTTCTTTTACTTCAGAAATTGAATGGCTTCTGCGAATTAAATTTAGAAAACTTTCTGCCGCATTCCAAGGACCCATAGTATGCGAACTCGAAGGACCAATTCCGACTTTGATGATTTCAAAAACACTGATAGATTGCATAATGATACAAAAATAGCTTTTTTGTTGAATATTAAAATTAACCGAGAGAAAACATTTCCCGGAAATAAATTATTTTAAAGTTTTAATTAAAAAACCGTTTAAGAAACATAAATTTATTCCTTCGATGAAGACAAATCCGGAGCGAAAATTTCCTGTAAAATAGTGGAAACTTCTCTCGGTTTGGTTGCCGGAAAAAGATGCGTTCCGTTTTCGATGACGTAATTGGGTTTGGAATATTTGATGGGAAAAACAATGTCTTTATCCGCTAAAACCTGTATCACTTTAGGGTTTTCTTCAAATTTCCAAGCGGCAATTTTTTCGATGCTCCATTTTAAATAATATGGATTTCGAACGTTAAAATATTCCATTATTCTTGGGCTATTCGGATCGAAAAGTTTCCTAATAAATGAATATCCAAGCGCTGATTTTTCGGTAAAAATATTTTCGGGAAGATATTTCGGTATGCGTGTCACCTCACCTACTTTGATAAATCTGGATTTTTCTTTATCGGATTTTATACTTCCCAGAATAACGATTTTTTCAGCAGGTTTTATCTTATCGATTTCCTGAACCATAATACCACCAAATGAATATCCGAGAAGAGAAAATGGTTGGGAATCATCGATATTTGCCGCCATTCTCCCTACATAATCTTTAAGATGCTCACCTTTTTCGGGAATCAACCAAGGAATGAAAATCACTTCGAGATTGGCTGGAAATTTTATTTTTTCCAACACTTTAAAATCTGCTCCTAATCCGCTAATAACGTAAAGTTTCATTTGGTAAAAATAAAAAATAAGATTTTCATTCAGCAATTAATTCAAAAAAACTCCGACAAATGCCGGAGTTTTATACTTAGTGAATGCATTTTTAAGAAAATGCTGCGTATAAAGCAGCTCCATTGATGATGGTTTTATCGTCTTTTACAAGATAAATAGGAATATCTTTCAGCACCACTTCCATTTTATCGCTAACGATAAAACTTTGGTAAAACTTATCATTTTTGAGGTATGGATGAAGTTTCACCGGAATTTCACCACTCAGGAACAAACCTCCGGTTGCTTTTAATTTCAACACCAAACTGTTCGCTTCTCTGGCGAGGTACATGATATAGGTTTCCACAGTCATTTCGCAAATTCTATCTTTATTTTCCAAAGCGCCATTAATCAAGGCATCGGTAAAGTTATCCGCTTCGATTTCTTTGGTAAGCCATTCCGGTTGTTTTTGCTGTTTTACGTCTCTTAAAAAACGATAAATATTGAATAAACCAGAGGTGGAAAGTACCGATTCCCAAGTTACAATACCATAAATTTTCTGTAAAAATTGGTAAAATTCAACCTCCTCATTGGTTCGCGGGGAAAATTCGCAATGTCCACCTTCAGTAGCGAAAGGTCTTAAAGTATCGCCATCCCAGAACAAGCCGGCTTCTCCTAATCCCGCACCTGGAGCTAAAACGGCGATATTTCCGGGAATGAAATTTTCGGATTGATGAATAGTAAGAAAGTTACTTTCGTCAGCATTTCCTAAACCATAGGACGAAGCTTCCATATCGTTGATAAGATAAACTTTTTCTACCTGAGTTTTTGCTTTAATTTCTTCAGAATCTAAAGTCCAAGGCAACCGAACAGGCGCACTTTTGCCACCAATTACCGGACCTGGAACCGCTACAGCAATTTTTGAAATTCCGGAAAGCGAAAAATCGGAAATAAAACGATTGGCGATTTCGGAAAAAGAAGCAAAATCCTCCGTTGGGTAGCTGCTTTCGTGTTTCTGAACAACTTTTTTGTCAACAGTTTCATACAAAGCAATATAGGTGACATTGCTCCTTACATCGGCGGAGAGCACTGTAATTTTACTGTTGGAATCATCCGTAATTTTTGGCAAGAAAAGTTTGAATTTATTTTTAGTTTCCATTGTAGTGAGTGTTATCTACCAAAGATAATAATTGTTTTGTAATAAATATAAAAAACCTTCTCAAATAAAATTCGAGAAGGCTTAGTTTTATAAAAAATCAAAAGATTGATTATTTCCCTAATGGAATGTTGTAACCAACACCTACGCCAATTGCGCCAGCGTTGTATTTTTGAGATCCGATTTCACCTTTATCACCAGTGAAGGTTTTTTGATATTGAAGCGCGAAGTTCCAATCTCTGTTGTGGTAACCGATTTCTGGTTTGATGTAGAAACCTCCGTCAGGTCTATCTTCTGATCTGTTAGAAGCAACTTTTTCATCACCAACTATGAAACCGTAACCAAGGTCTGTTCCTAAATAGAAACCAGTTTGTTTTGGATATACTCTAATTAAAGCAGCAACAGGAACTACTCCGAAATCATTATTATTATTTCCGTTGTTTTCTTTCCCGAAGAAGTGGCTATAACCAGTTGCGATACCTAAACCAAATCCTGGAGTTACCAAATTTTGGTAAGCAACATCTAGACCTAAGTTTGCAGAAGCATTTTCAGCTGGAACTGCTAAACCAACATTTGCACCTACTTTAATCATGTTTCTCATATCCGCACTTTGTGCACTTACTAATCCTGCTGTCATCACTCCTAAAGCTAGGATGGTTTTCTTCATTGAATTCATAATTCTAAATTTTAAGTTTTACGAAATGATTACTTGTCAAAATCGTGCCAAAATTGATTTAGGAAGAGAAAACCTAAACCGAAAATAACATAAATAATTGATAATCAACAAGCATAAATTAAACAACCATTTATATTTTTTAATTTTTATTATATGACATTTCGGAAAAAAAATAAGCCAAATTAACAATTTGACTTATTTTTAGTGTTATAAACTTTCCAACGTTTCCTTCATTTCTTCAAAACCACCTCCGTTGTACACATCGGTCATGCCTTGAGATTTGAAATATTCCACGGCTTGCCCGCTTCTGTTTCCGCTTCGGCAAAAGAAAATTTTGAAACCGCTAAGATTCAGAATTTCCTGCTTTCTATCTTCTAATTCACCCAACGGAATATTTTGAGCTTCTTCAATATGACCATTCATTTCCAACTCCATCGGTTCGCGAACGTCGATTAAATGGTAATTTCCAGATTTTAATACCTCTACTAATGACATAAATAATTTGTTTTTAAGGTTGAATAAAAAACACTTCACAAAATCCGATTGCAGGAACAGGATTCGCAAAATCTAATAGCAAATTTATGAAATAATGTTAGTTTTGCACTATCAAAATGAATCACTCCGAAAAATATTCTCACCTAATCAAAACCAAAGCAAAAAAATTTGGTTTCCAAAGTTGTGGCATTTCGAAAGCGGGTTTTCTCGAAGAAGATGCCAAACCTCTCGAAAATTGGCTAAACAATAATTATCACGGAGAAATGGCTTACATGGAAAATTATTTTGATAAAAGACTTGATCCCACTTTGCTGGTCGAAGGTAGCAAATCGGTAATTTCTCTATCTTATAACTATTTTCCGAAGGATAAGATTTCGTCACTTGATAATTTTAAAATTTCGAAATACGCTTACGGGCAGGATTATCATGAAGTGATTAAAGAAATACTCAGTGAAATGGTGGCGGAACTGAAAAAAGAAATCGGAGATTTTCACTGCCGGGTTTTTGTAGATTCGGCGCCCGTTTTGGAAAGAAGTTGGGCGAAAAAATCCGGAATTGGTTGGGTAGGCAAAAATGCAAATCTCATCACCAAACAAAGCGGTTCTTTTTATTTTTTGGCAGAAATCATCATTGATCTGGAGCTCCAAGAAGATTCCCCAACCACCGATCATTGTGGAACCTGTACCAAATGTATAGACGCGTGCCCGACGCAAGCAATTGTTTCCGAGAAAATTATTGATGGAAGCAAATGCATTTCCTATGCAACCATCGAATTGAAAAACGAAATCCCCGAAACCTTTAAAAATAAAATGGAAGATTGGATGTTTGGCTGCGACATTTGCCAAGATGTTTGTCCGTGGAATCGTTTTTCAGCACCTCATCATCAGGAAAAATTCAAACCCAACCATTTTCTGGAAAATGCAAAAAAAGAAGAGTGGAAAGAACTATCTCAAGAACTTTTTTCAGAAATCTTCCGAAAATCTCCGGTGAAAAGAACAAAATTTGCGGGTATGAAAAGAAATATCGAATTTTTGGGTAAGTAATGCCTCTCGGAAATTTCGAGTTTCCAAAAAATGAGAGAAAATTATCGATAAATCTTTAGTTCAATTAAAGTTCAAAAAAAAACTGTACGAAAACTGCAACAATTTCAGTTGAAAATCAACGTTTTTTTTGCACTCTTTTTGGAGCCGTTTTCACACGAATTTTTAATCTTTTGTTTTTTTTAGATTTCTTTGGCATCTATCCTGTTTTTTTGTTTGTTTAAATTTAGGAAAAATTTTAATTCGAAAAATCATTTGAAAATTCCCCTGCGTTAATTTTTTGTTACATTTGAAGATGAAGAAAATTATACTATTTTTACTGAAGGCTATCGTTGCGATCATTGGCTTAGTGGGACTTTATATTCTCTGTGCGCTGTTAATTCCCTATATTGAAATTCCTAAAAAGCCTGTAACAGAGCCGGAAAACATAGAAATTTATCTATTGACGAATGGAGTTCATTCCGATTTGGTTGTTCCTGTGAAATCAGAAGTGTTCGACTGGAGCAAAGAAATTCCGTTTGAAAATACCTTGTCAAAAAGAACCGATTTCAAGTATCTTTCCATTGGTTGGGGCGACAAAGGATTCTATTTGGATACGCCAACCTGGGCAGAGCTAAAAGTTTCAACCGCATTAAAAGCCGCATTTTGGTTGAGCGAATCTGCGATGCACTGTACCTATTATGATGAAATGAAAGTTGGCGATAACTGCAAGAAAATCTCCCTCACGAGGTCGCAATACCAAGAATTGATCAAATTTATCCGAGCTAAATTCGATCGTGATCAATACGGAAAACCTATTTTGATAAAAACCGATACGGTGTATGGGAACGATGACGCTTTCTACGAAGCAAAAGGGAGTTACAATTTCACAGAAACTTGTAATACCTGGACCAACAGAGGATTGAAAGTTGCCGGGCAAAAAGCAGCTCTATGGACCGCCACAGATCGAGGAATTTTTCAGCATTATGAATAAAAAAGACTCCCTAAAAAAGGAAGCCAAAACAAATAATAACGAAAAAGTAAAACTTAATTTACTTAAAATGTATGATTTTTAATCATGAATTGCCAAACTAAACAATAAATCGATGTCGTTTTTCATATAGACCATTCCTCCTATTTTTTTTTGGTGGAACGATATTGAAATCAGAGAATTTCAATCTTTTGGTTCCGACGAGACTGTTTTTGTTTTTGCTGAATTCGATGGTGTATTTCATTATTAAATTCATCATTTTCACCTCTACCATTGCTGTGAATTTATTGGCTGTGGAAATCCAAGGCATTTTGTTTTGATCAGAAGAATCATCATTAATATTTTGCCTCAAATAAAATTTTAATCAAATTTTTTGTCGAATACGGACATATTGCGGACGGATGAAATAACGTAAAAATACAAAACGCCGCTAATCAATGATTAACAGCGTTTTTAGTACCCAGTGCCGGAATCGAACCGGCACACCTTGCGGTACTAGAGTTTGAGTCTAGCGCGTCTACCAATTCCGCCAACTGGGCTGCTTTAAATTGGTGTGCAAATATAGAATTAATTTTTATTTCTGAAAAATAATTTTTCTATAAATTTCATTATTTATAAGATGTTTCAGCGATTGAGTCGCTTTTTATCAAAATTCAATCTCCATTCCATCGTAAGCAAGATGTACATTTTCAGGAAGTTCCGATTGCGTCGCCGCGTGTAAACCCATGTGATGAGAAATATGCGTTAAATACATTTTTTTGGGTTGAAGTTCCTCGAAAAGTTCCAAAACTTGGGGCAAAATAAAATGCGCAGGATGAAAATGCTCTTTTCTGATACAGTTCAGAATCAAATAATCCAGATTTTTCAACTTTTCTTTTTCAGTTTCCGAAATAAAACTCGCATCGGTAATATATGCCAATTTCTTCAACTTAAATCCAAAAATCGGCAACTGATAATGCATCACCTCCACCGGAATAACTTCAGCATCAAACAATTCAAAATTTCCTGTAATCTCATGAAGTTCAAATGATGGCGCTCCGGGATATTTATCCTCCGCAAACGCATAAGCAAAACGAGTTTTCAACTCATCTCCTACTCTTTTGTAACAATAGATTTCCATATCTTTTCTGGTCTTGAATATCAATGAGCGCACATCATCCAAACCAATTACATGATCATTATGTTCATGCGTAAGAAGAATCGCATCCACACGGTCTTCATTATTCTGCAACATTTGCATCCGAAAATCCGGCCCACAATCGATAAGGAGCTTTTTTCCGGCATCTGTAGTAACCAAAGCTGATGAACGAAAACGCTGATCTTTGGGGTCAAATGACACACAAACCTTACATTTACAACCAATTACAGGAATCCCTTGAGATGTGCCGGTTCCTAAAAATTTCAACTTCATTTTTTTTGACGTTGGTTATATTATTGGTAAATTTACAAAAAAATAGAATTGCCAGTGATTAATCAAAAATTAACACCAAAACAGAAAGCTTTAGCGATTAATTTAGACCCAACAATTTACGGAACTTTCGCCGAAATCGGAGCAGGACAAGAAACTGTTCGACATTTCTTCAGAGCTGGTGGAGCTTCACAAACCATTGCGAAAGCGATGTCTGCTTATGATAAAGATTTTAGCGACGCGATTTATGGTAAAGAAACCAAAAACAGATATGTAACGCAAAATCGTCTCCGTAAAATGCTTCGGTACGAGGTTGCCTTAATTGAAGAGCGATTAACTAGAGAAAATAATCCCGGCAGAAAATTCTTTTCCTATGCAAATACGGTAACAACTATCAATTTCAACAAAACCCTAAAAGGCCACGGCTGGGTGGGTTTGCGTTTTCAGCTGGACGAGACCGATGATTATAGCGAAATCGTCCTTCATGTGAAATTCAAAGAGAATGACGCTACTTTGCAGCAAGAAACACTGGGAAGTCTTGGTGTAAATTTAATTTACGGCGCTTTCAACCTTTCCGATAATCCTAGAAAGCTGATTCAATCACTTTATGATGATATTTCTACCGACAATGTGGAAATTGATATGATCGATTTCAGCGGCCCGGCTTTCACTTATGTTGATAACCGATTGATGAGTCTGCAACTTGTAAAAAGCGGAATGACCGATGCTGTGATTTTCAACTCGGAAGGAAACAATATGTTGCCGGCAGATATTCTTTACAAAAAAAATATTTTCGCAGTACGAGGCAGTTTCCGACCGGTAACTTTGGTCAACATCGATATGTTCGAGAAAGGTCTGAAAATGTTTATGGACGATTCCAATTGCGGACACGAAGAAACAGTTGTTCTTTTCGAAATTACCATTTCAAATTTAAGAGCTGCAGGTGATATTGATGAAAGAGATTTCCTCGACAGAGTAGATGTTTTGGCTAAATTGGGATATACCGTTATTATCTCGAATTTCTCCGAATATTATCGTCTAATCGATTATTTTGCTAATTACACCAATGGTAAAATCGGCGTCGGAATGGGCGTAAATAACCTTTTGGACGTATTTGATGAAAACTATTACAAAAACCTTTCAGGTGGAATTTTGGAGGCATTTGGAAAATTCTTTAAACAACACATGCGAGTATATCTTTATCCGTATAAAGATCCTGAAACCCACGAATCACTAACTTCCAACAACTTAAAAGTTCAGGACAATTTAAAGGAATTGTACAAATATTTCAAACTCAATCAGCGTATTGTGGACATCAAAGATTACAACCCCGATTACTCTGAAATCTACTCCCGAGAAATACTCCAAAAAATTGCCAACCACGAAACCGGCTGGGAAAAACAAGTACCCGAAGGCGTTGCCGATATGATTAAAGAACGCGGAATGTTCGGTTACAAAGATGAACTAAAACTCAAAGAATTTTCTTAAAATCATACAATGTCAGAAATAAAAAAAAGACTTTCTTCCATCTTAGAAAGTCCAACACACAATACTGAAGATAAACTTCAAAAAATTTGTCAGCTTCTGGATCAAGAAATATCCTACTTCAACTGGACTGGATTTTACTTTAAAAATGGCGACAAAGAGGAACTTATTTTGGGACCTTATGTTGGCGCAGAAACCGATCACACCATTATCCCTTTCGGAAAAGGAATTTGTGGACAGGTAGCAGTTTCCAACGAAACTTTTGTGGTTCCAGATGTGCATGATCAAGACAATTATCTAAGCTGTTCCATCGATACAAAGGCTGAAATCGTGGTTCCTATCATCAAAAATGGCGAAAATATTGGTCAAATCGATATCGATTCTCACACTTTAGATCCATTTACCTCCGAAGATCGCGAAATGCTGGAATGGCTGTGCGATGAGGTTGCGAAAATCATTTAAAAAAACATACGCTCTTTAAAAAAGCGAGTAAAAAAACCTTCAGAGTATTTCTCCGAAGGTTTTTTTTTAATGAAATTGAAGCTTTAAATTAAATTTCAGTATTCAAGTCCCAATTTTGTAAATAATCGTGAACATGTTTCAGGAACATACCACCCAAAGAACCGTCTACTACACGGTGATCGTAAGAGTGAGACATGAACATCAGATTACGGATTGCAATCACGTCGCCGTCTTTGGTTTCGAGAACTGCAGGTTTTTTAACGATCGCGCCAACGGCAAGAATTGCCACCTGTGGCTGCGGAATGATGGGTGTTCCCATTAAATTACCAAAACCTCCAACATTGGAAATGGTATAAGTTGCACCTTGTGTATCTTCAGGTCTGAGTTTTTTGTTTCTTGCTCGGTGTGCTAAATCATTAATTGCTTTTGCCAAGCCTGAAAGTGAGAGCTGATCCGCATTTTTAATCACCGGAACAATCAGGTTGCCATCCGGTAGTGCGGTAGCCATTCCGATGTTGATATTTTTCTTTTTAATGATTTTATCGCCATCCACAGAAACATTAATCAACGGGAAATCCTGGATCGCTTTCACAATTGCTTTTACGAAAATCGGCATATAAGTCAGTTTTTCACCTTCGCGCTTTTCGAAAATATCCTTATTTTTTGTTCTCCATTTAACGACGTTTGTAACATCGGTTTCGATAAAAGAGGTAACGTGTGGAGAAATTCTTTTCGAATTCACCATCGAATCAGCGATAATTTTTCGAACCCGATCCATCTGGATGATTTCATCACCCTCTCCCACTTTCACAGGCACTGCTACAGGAGCGGAAACTTGTACAGGAGCAGTTACAGGAGCCGAGGCTTGAATAACTTCTGCTGGTTTACTATTGCCTCGATTTGCAACGTAGGCCAATATATCTTCTTTGGTAATTCTTCCTTCCAAACCGCTTCCTTTGATGGATTGCAATTCGGATTCAGAGATATTTTCTTGCTGTGCGATATTTTTAACTAAAGGCGAAAGATAAATTTCACCGGAAAACTCATGTGGTGCTGAATTTTGCAAAGGTTTTTCCAGTTCTTTCACTTCTTCGCTAGAAAGCTGAGGAATTTCAGTTTGCACTTCGGCATGAGATTTAGCGTCCTGTGGTTGCTCCGCTACAGCATCACCGGCACCATCAACTTCAAGAATGGCGATTGCTTCACCAATTTTAGCCACTTCATCTTTCTGCTTTAGGATTTTAACAATTTTACCCGAAACTGGTGTAGGAACATCAGAATCTACTTTATCGGTCGCAATTTCAACGACAGAATCGTCTTCTTTTACGGTATCGCCTTCATTAAACAACCAAGTAATCACTGTAGCTTCCATCACACCTTCTCCCATCGAAGGAAGTAATAATTTATATTCTGCCATTTTTACAATTTGGATTTTCACAAAGATAAAAATTTTTGTCGATTAAAGAAATCTTAATTTTAATGCCTCTTTTTTGCTTTTATGATAAACAATTTTTGGGTTCGGAATTTTATGCTTTGTGGAAAAGTATTCAACCAATATTAATACGCTTTGATTAAATTTGCAATTATATTTTTATAAAAATGAAAAATTTGTACATCGTAGCTTTATTCCACATCAAAGAAAATTATTTGATGGATGCTATCGAACTTCTGAAGAAACTCGTATTCGAAACCCGCAAAGAAGATGGGTGTTTGCAATATGATTTGATAGAAGATATCGAAAACAAAGGAATTTTCTTCTTGGTTGAATTATGGGAAACACAGGAACACCATTACCAACATACTCGCACAGAGCATTTGAATGAATTTAGGGTACAGATAGCGACAATGGTTGAGAAAAATACCCAAGTTTACAAAGGATTTAAAACCTTTTAACCCATGAAACCACTTTCGATTTTCTTTCTTTTTCTTGGGTTTTTAGCTTACGGACAACAATATTTCAAATCTGAAAAATCCAGAATTACGGAAGGAGGAATCACAACTCCGCTTCCTATTTTTCAAAATAAAGATTCGTTGCAGCAAAAGGTTTTGCTGGCAAAATCAATCAAAGTGAAACCGCGAAATCGATATACTGAAATACTGGTAAACCGCATGAAACTCGCATTGCTTTCAACCAAAAGCGGTGTTGGAATTGCCGCACCACAAGTGGGCATCAATCGGAATATCATTTGGGTGCAACGGTTTGATTTGCCTCAAAAACCATTTCATTATTTCCTTAATCCGGTTATTACCTGGAAATCCGAAACATTAAATCTAGGACCAGAAGGAGATTTGTCGATTGCTGATTTTCGGGATCAATTTTATCGAAGTAACGTAATACAGCTTAAATACGAAGATCTACATGGCAAAAAACACGTTGAAATTATTGAAGGTTTCACCGCAGTAATTGCTCAACACGAGATTGACCATCTGTTTGGAATTTTAATCTCAGATAAAATTAAAGAGCAAAGGAACAAAGATTTTCAAGCTTTACAGACATTTCAAGAGATCGTAAAATAAACAGATTAGCTGGATTTAGTTTAATTCAGCATCAAACACTTCCTTGAAATGTTTTTTTATTTTGGCTTTTAATACGATTATTTCTTCTCCGGAAAATTCCCTTTCAAGTTCGCGCTTCATTGAAGTCACTGTCTTATCTTTTATGCCACAAGGGATAATGTATTCGAAATAACGCAGATCTGTATTCACATTCAGTGCAAATCCGTGCATTGTGACCCACTTGGACGTTTTCACACCCATTGCACAAATTTTTCTTGCATATGGTTTTCCCACATCCAACCAAACACCGGTTTCACCTTCGCTACGTTCGCCTTTCAGCCCATATCCTGCGATAGTTCTTATAATAACTTCCTCTAAATTTCGCATATAAAGGTGAATATCTGATTTGAAATTATCCAAATCCAAAACCGGATAACCCACAATTTGTCCGAAACCGTGGTAAGTAATGTCGCCGCCTCGGTTGGTCTTTACAAAAGTTGCATTTATTTCTTTTAACTTCTCGGAATTTGCAAGCATATTTTCTTCATCACCAGATTTCCCCAAAGTATAAACGTGCGGATGCTCCACAAAAAGAAGATAATTAGGAGTTTCTTCATAATCACCATCGGTTCTATCGCGGTTTTTCAATTTCAGCTCGATGATTTCTTTCATCAGTTTTTCCTGATAATTAAATGCGTCAAGATATTCCATCAAACCTAAATCCTGGAAAAATAAAATTTTATTTTGTGTGGTTGTCATCATATTATTTTAGGGAATCATAGAGATTTTAGCAACCTATGATGTCGAATTTTTGAAAGCCAAAATTACAAAAATTAATTATTATGCATTGAATAAAAATACCTTGAAGACTATTTTTTGAAAAGACCTGAAATCATTGAAAAACTTGAATTCCTAATAATCTTAATGATATGTTTCGTACGCGTTATCCACGATATCACCCATCACTTCAAGAAAGATATATTTATCTTCGGGATCATTAATATTTAATCCGCAGAACTTACTACCATTCGATTGCGCGTGAATATTCAAATAATAAGTGGAAGAAATCAGTATGGCCAAAATTGCGCGAAATTTTTTGTGATTGGCTTTAAAATAAGGATGCATGATACTCTGAAAAATCTCTTCACCCACCTCTTCCCGATGATCCGCCAGTTTTCTTAGAATATCATTGTACTCATACAATTCCCACACAATTATTTTCTGCAACTCTTTATTTTTCGAAATTGCATCAAACATATTTGTAATAAGTATTTTGGTAAATCCTTTCCCGTGATCAGAAACGTCTATATTGGCAAAATCGATATTTTTCATACTACTTCCATAATCTTCAGACTGAAGATAGGCGTTAATGAGGTTCTCAACAGTCCCAAAATATTCATAAATCAATTTTTTATCTACTCCCGCAACTTTCGCGATATTAGTGATTTTCAACTCGTGAAAACCCTTGGATTTAATAATTTCGCCAACTGTATTAATCAGTTTTTCTTTGGTTCGGTCTTTGTCTCGTATTGGACCACTAACAACTTTTCGCGACATGAAAACGAATTGGTTTTAAGATTAAAAAAAAACAATATTTTTTTTTCACTTTTTTGTGAATTATATTAAAAATTGTATATTTGCGAAACACAAATGATGAGAGAATAATTTTAATATTCCATAAAATAACCGCCTCGGCAGTTATTTTTTTTTATAACCTCATCAAAGTCTAAATGAAAATTGGTGTTGCCGATTTTCCTCTAAATCTTTAATCTTACCAACACAGGATAATCTCCCCACGCATTTCCATTGTAAATTTACAACTTTTCTGCTTTAATACTATTAATGAAATCTGTCGCATAATTTTTCCAGTTTTCTTGTTCGAGAAGAATTTTGACAAATGCAGTTCCGATAATTCCTCCTGTTGCTTTTTCAGTAACTTCATCAAAATCTTTTCTATTTTTAATACCAAACCCGATGTATAAAGGATTTTTCAATGGTAAAGATGCTAATTTCTGAAGATAATCTTGATTATTAACCGACTTATTTTCATTTCCGGTTGTGGAAGAAGAGCTCACGGCATATAAAAATCCTGAACTCAAATCATCAAGATACTTTATTCTTTCATCTGAAGTTTCCGGCGTCACTAAAAAAGTAAACGTAAGACCATATTTTTCTACGATTCGACGATAATTTTTTTCGAATTCGATCGGCGGAAGATCAGGAATTATCAATCCAGAAACACCTGATTCAGCACATTTTTCACAAAAATTCTCGAACCCGAAACTCAAGACAGGATTGATATATCCCATCAAAATCACGGGAATTTCAATTTCATCTTTAATAGATTTAAGTTGTTCAAAGAGTTTAGCTATAGTCATACCGTTTTGCAACGCAAGTTCGTGTGCTTTTTGAATGGTTTCGCCATCAGCAACGGGATCGGAATAAGGCATTCCGATTTCCAGCATATCCGCACCAGAGTTTTGAATGAGTTTTATAATTTCAGTGGTATCTTCCAGCTTTGGAATTCCGGCGGTAAAATAAATATTGAGTTTTTTATTGATCATTTTCAGTAATTTTTAATCCAGATTTTTCAGATAAGTTTCCATGTCTTTATCACCACGTCCGCTAAGACAGATCACTACGACATCGTCTTTTTCAAATGTTTTCTTCTTCAACACCGCCAATGCATGAGCAGATTCCAGCGCGGGAATTATCCCTTCCAATTTTGTTAATTCAAAAGCGGATTTTAAAGCTTCATCATCATTAATGCTAAAAAAATCTGCGCGTTTCTGCTGAAATATATTTGCATGGAACGGCCCTATCCCCGGATAATCCAATCCCGCAGAAATCGAATGTGGCTCGATAACTTGCCCGTCCTCCGTTTGCATTACCAAACTTTTACTTCCGTGCAAAACTCCCAAGGTTCCTAAAAAAGTAGTAGCCGCTGATTTCCCGGATTCCACACCAAAACCACCTGCTTCCGCCGCAATAATTTTAACCTTCTCATCATTCACAAAATGATAAAAAGTTCCTGCTGCATTGCTTCCGCCTCCTACACAGGCAATTACGTAATCTGGGGTTTCACGTCCGATTTTCTCACTCAATTGCGCTTTTATTTCTTCGGAAATCACACTTTGAAATCTAGCTACCAAATCCGGAAACGGGTGCGGACCAACCACACTTCCGATAATATAATGTGTTGTAATAGAATTATTGATCCAATCTCTCAAAGCTTCATTTACAGCATCTTTCAACGTTTTCGAGCCAGAAGTTGCAGGAATTACCGTTGCTCCCAACATTTTCATTCGTGCAACATTTGGCGCCTGTCTCGCAATGTCGATCTCGCCCATGTAAACAATACATTCCAACCCCAGTAACGCACACGCTGTAGCCGTTGCAACGCCGTGTTGACCAGCACCCGTTTCCGCAATGATGCGTTTTTTCCCCAATTTTTTAGCCAGTAAAGCTTGGCCGAGCGCATTGTTGATTTTGTGTGCGCCGGTATGATTCAAATCTTCCCTTTTCAGATAAATTTTGGTTTGATATTTTTCACTTAGATTCTTCGCAAAATATAACGGAGTGGCTCTTCCAACGTAGCTTTCCAGCAAATCCTGAAACTCCACTTGGAATTCTTGGGATTCAATGATTTTCAGATATTTTTGTTGCAGTTCTTCCACATTCGAATAAAGCATTTCCGGGATAAAAGCGCCACCAAATTCTCCGTAATATCCGTTTTTATCGGGGTTTTGGTAATTCATATTTTTGTTTTTTTTATTTTGTACAACGGTTTTCAAATCTTTTACGAAACTTATTTTAAGTTATACCGTATTATACGATTTTATAAATTCTTTTATTTTTTCTAAATTTTTAATCCCCGGCTCGAATTCAAATTTAGAATTGATATCGAGGGAAAATGGCTGATTATTTAGCGTTGGTATTTGATGGAAATTTTCTAAAGAAATTCCACCGCTTAGAAAATATGGAAAAGGGATTTCTAATTCATTCAAAATTTTCCAATCAAAAGTTTTTCCTGTACCTCCGAACGCTTTGGAATCGGTATCAAACAGGAGATAGTTGATAGTTTTTGGCAGTAGGTTGATATTTTTTTGTAATTCTTCTGAATTTTGATTGCCAATTCTTATGACTTTGATAATTTTAATTTGGTAAGGAAGTTTATTTTTCAAATTCGCAACATAATTTTCGTCCTCATCACCGTGAAGTTGAATAAAATTAAGAGCTGCTTTTACTGAAAGATCAGTCACATTTTCAATTGTTTCGTTCACAAAAACTCCGACTTTACCTAAATGCGGGATTTGCGATAAGTACTTTAAGCTCAAACAATTAAGAACATATCTTGGTGATTTTTCATAGAAAATAAAGCCTAAGAAATCTACTTTCAAAGAAATTAATTCCTGAATTTGATCGAGTTTTGTTAATCCACAAACTTTTAGTTTCATCATTTTTTAATAGAGCATCTGCCTTCTAAGCAGACGGTCTTGCTAAGTTAACAAATGTTTCAAACGCTTTTCCCGGATTTTCATTTTTCATAAAATACTCACCCATCAGAAATCCATCAAACCCTGTGCGTTTCAGAAATTGATAATCCTGTACATTGTATATTCCACTTTCTGCAACGGATAAAGTTCCGTCTGGAAGTAGGTTTTTCAAATCAACAGAATGCTGTAAATCCACTTTGAAATCTTTCAAATTTCGATTGTTGATTCCCACCAAATCGATATAGTTATTAAAACATTTCAGTTCTTCCTCGGTATGAATTTCAAGCAAAACTTCCAAACCTAATTCATGGGAAAGTTGGGTAAATTCCTGAACCTGAACCGGTGACAAACACGCTGCAATAAGTAGAACAACATCTGCTCCTATGGATTTTGCTTCATAAAACTGGTATTCGTCTACCAAAAAATCTTTTCGCAGAATCGGGATTTTAATTTCATTTCTAATCATTAAAATATCTTCAAAACTTCCACCAAAAAAATCAGAATCTGTTAATACGGAAATCCCACTTGCTCCAAATTTTTCGTAAGTCTTTGCTACCTCCAAAACATCAGCTTGATTATTTATAATTCCTTTGCTTGGTGATTTTCTTTTAAACTCGGCGATAATTCCGGAATTTTGAACCAACGATTCCTTCAAAGAAAAGGTTTTCCTTTCAAAAAAAGCTGAATTTTTAAGGTCTTTCAACGTAATCTGAGATTTGGAAAAAGAAATTTCTTCTTTTTTTCTGGCGATAATTTGGTCTAAAATATTCATCTTAATTTAATAGATTTTGTAAACATTGCAACGCTTTTCCACTTTCTAAACTTTCTCTAGCTGCGGCCAAACAATCCGAGTAACCACCAAATTTTTCGGTATTTCTTAACGCCATCGCTGCGTTGGCAATCACCACCGAATTTTGTTCTTCAGTTCCGTTTCCTTCCAAAATATCTCTAAAGATTTTTGCTGCATCTTGTTTTGAATTTCCACCGAAAATGCTTTCTTGATCGATTGTACTGAAACCTAATTCTTCTGCTGAAAAAATATATTCACCTGTCTTATCGAAAATTTTGGTATCCGAAGTCAAGGAAATTTCATCATATCCGTCGAGCGAATGAACGAGCAAGAAATTTTCTTGATTTTTTTGAAGCAAATACTGATAAATCCTCGCAATTTCTAAACTATAAACGCCAATCATGGAAAATTTTGGTTTCGCAGGATTAACAAGAGGACCTAGAATATTGAAAAAAGTTCTCAAGCCCAATCCTTTTCGCAAAGGTCCAACCGATCGCAAAGCGGGATGGAAAACGGGCGCATGAAGAAAACAGATATTACTTTTTTCCAAATCCTGGCGTAAATCTTCGGATTTTGTTTTGAACTGATAACCCAGTTCTTCCAACACATTTGAAGATCCGGAAATCGTCGAAACTCCGTAATTTCCATGTTTCGCAACATTTTGTCCGGCTCCGGCAACCACAAAACTGGCCAAGGTGGAAATGTTAAAAGTATTTTTTCCGTCACCGCCGGTTCCCACGATATCGACTAGATCTTGAGTTCCCAAATCCACCGGCACGGAAAGCCGAAGTAAAGCTTCCCGAAATCCTTCCATTTCTTCGAGGGTAATGCTGCGCATGAGAAAAACGGTCACAAAAGCGGTAACTTCATTTTCGTTGAATTTATTCTGTGCAATTTCGGTAAGAATCGCTTTTGCTTCGGACTTTGAAAGCGTATTATGGTTGAATAAATATTGTAAGATCTCTTTCATTTTATATAATTTAATAATTCGGAAATTAAGCCAGAAAATTTTCTAATATTTGTTTTCCTTTAGGTGTTAAAATGCTTTCCGGATGGTATTGTACCGCGTGTACATCGTAGTTTTTATGTTTTAAACTCATAATCATTCCGTTTTTATCTACACTCGTAATTTCTAATTCATCAGGGAAATTTTCAGGATTTACCGCCCAGGAATGATACCTTCCGACTTCTAAAGTTCCAGGTAAATCTTTAAAAATCTTATGCTCGCTTATTTGCTTGGATTCCGTAGCAACCCCATGGTAAATCTCTGACAGATTAATTAAAGTTCCCCCAAAAGCTTCAGCAATCGCCTGCTGCCCTAGACAAACTCCAAAAATGGATTTCGCAGGTGCATATTTTTTAATCAAACTCACAAGTATTCCCGCTTCCTCAGGAATTCCGGGACCAGGAGAAAGGATAATTTTATCGTATTTTTCGATTTCTTCCAAAGAAATTTTATCATTTCTGAAAACATCAATTTTATCGTTTACAATTTGCTCAATCATTTGAACCAAATTATAAGTAAAACTGTCGTAATTATCAAGGACTAAAATTTTCATGTTATTTATTTTCAATAATTTATACCAATTTTTCTGCTTTTAGGATGGCTTTTTTCAAAGCGCCCAATTTGTTATTTACTTCCTGAAGTTCATTTTCAGCAGAAGATTTTGCAACAATTCCGGCTCCGGCTTGGTAAAATAACGTGTTATTTTTGCTCAAAAAAGTACGGATCATTATCGCTTGGTTACAGCTTCCATCGAAACCTACAAAACCAATAGATCCACCGTAATAGCTTCGGGAAGTCTTTTCATATTTATCAATAAGCTGCATTGCACGGTATTTTGGAGCACCACTTAATGTGCCTTGCGGAAAGGTGGTCGCAATCATTTCATAAGGATTTTGATCTAAAGAAATCTCAGTAGTAACTTCTGAAACCATGTGAATTACATGTGAAAAAAACTGAATTTCTTTCAATTTGGACACTTTGGTATTTTTTCCGAAAATGCTTAAATCGTTTCTCGCCAAATCTACAAGCATCGTGTGTTCCGCATTTTCTTTCGCGTCATCTTTAAGCTCTTCTGCGGCTTTCAAATCTTCTTCCACATTTCCGGTTCGCTTAAAAGTTCCAGCGATTGGGTGAATAATTGCATTACCATTTTTTATAATCAACTGACTTTCAGGACTCGAACCCAAAAGTTTATAATCGCCATAATCGAAGAAAAATAAATACGGTGATGGATTGATATTTCGCAAAGACCGGTAAACATTAAATTCATCGCCCATAAATTTCTGCTGAAATCTTCTGCTCAAAACCAATTGAAACACATCACCTCGGAAACAATGTTTTTTGGCAGTTTCTACAGCGTCTCTGTATTCTTCGTCAGTTAAATTAGATGCTTCCTCTCCTATTTTTTGGAAGGGAAAAATTGGTGCATTTTTTTGTTGAATTAAATTTTCAATGACTGAAATCTCCGATTTTAAACCTGAGATTTTGTTTTCAATGAGGAACATTTCATCGTTTTGATGATTGATTGCAATAACGTACTGATAGAGACGATATCGCAAAAGTGGAATCTTATTTTCCTCAGAAGCCTCTTTGAATTTTATATTTTCGAAAAACGGAATCGCATCGTAAGAAGTGTAACCAAAGAAACCTTGCGCGGATTTCCCGATCGGAAGATTGGGCTCTTCACATTCGAAAGATTGAGAAAAATCTTGAAGCAAATCCGTTAGTTTTTCTTGTTCAATGTTGATTTTTTCTGCACTTTCGAGTGGAAATTTCAGGTGTGCTTCCTGGTAATTTCTAATCTCGATTCCAGCGATGGCATTCACTGCAATAAAGGAAAAATTGTTATCATTATTTTGATTTTCTGCACTTTCTAGAAGTATGGTATCCCGAAATTGATCTCGTAAACGCAAATAAATTCCAATGGGAGTAAATAGATCGCTCAAGGTAGATTTCACCGTTGTTTTCAGCTGAATATTTCGATTGAATTTCATGATTTTGTTTGGATTTTTAAATAAAAAAAAGACCTCAACATAAAGTCAAAGTCTTTTAATTTTTTGATAAAATATAATTTTTTACACAAAAGAGTAATGCTCAAGACTTTGAAAGTTTTGATGCCACCACCAGTTTGTATTGTTGTTTGTTTTCATTGGTACAAATGTATAAATGTTTTTTAAAAAAACTACATTTATTTAAAAATAATTGATCGGTCTTTTCATCGCACAAGTTTACACTTTCCATTAAAGTAGGTATCAGTGAATGGATATTTGATCTTCATTATAAATAAGAATTAATAAAGCTGTTTCCGATTTTTATCACTAAAATTTAAAAGTTAATTTTGAATTTTCTATTTTTGCTCAAAATAAATTTATTATGAAAAAAATAATTGCAATCGCATTCATCGGAAGCTTAGTATTGGCTAGCTGCGCTAAAAAAGAAAAAACTACAGAAAGCAACGTGATGTTGGAAGAACCAGAAGTAACTGTAACAGACACTGTAAAAGCGGCACCGGCTCCTGCGGCGGTAGCTCCTGTTGCTGCAGACTCTGCAACTACAAAATAATTAACGATGAAAAACGCTTTGGTTTTCGGTTTCGCGATTTCGATGCTGGTTTCCTGTTCAAAATCTGAATCCACATCCATTCCCGATCATAGCAATGTATCGGTAACATCAACTCCGGAACCTGTTGTAAAGAAGGATTCCCTAGGAGATTTAGCTAAAAACATCGACGAAGGAAAAACTCTGGTAGAAGGTGCAGACTGTATGACTTGTCATCAAATCGGCGAAAAACTGATTGGTCCGTCTTATCTGGATATTGCCGGAAAGTACGAAAACAATGCTAAAAATATAGAAATGCTCGCCGGGAAAATCATCAATGGAGGAAGCGGCGTTTGGGGCAGTGTACCGATGTCCGCGCATCCGGGAATGAGTCCGGAGAACGCTAAGAAAATGGTGGGTTACATCTTGAGTTTAAAGAAATAATTCCAAAGAAAAAAATAAAGAAGCAGTCAATGAATGGCTGCTTTTTTTGTGAAAAAACACATCAAAAATCCGGAGAAAATCACTAAATTTGCAAACTTAAAAAGCAAGAAAACATGCAGTTATCAGAACAGGAAATCATTAGAAGAGAAAAGTTGGCAACCCTAGAAAAAATGGGTATTAACGCTTTCCCTGCGGAAGAATACCAAATCTCAGAAACTACGAAATCTATAAAGAACGATTTTACAGAAGGTAAAAAAGTGAAGATTGCAGGTAGATTGATGAGCCGTAGAATTCAAGGTAAAGCCAGTTTTGCTGAACTGCAAGATTCTGTAGGAAGAATTCAGGTGTATTTCAATCGTGACGAGATTTGTCCCGGTGAAGATAAAACTCTTTATAATGAAGTTTACAAGCATCTTTTAGATATTGGCGACATCATAGGTGTTGAAGGAGAACTCTTCAAAACACAAGTTGGCGAAATGACGGTAAAAGTGGAAAACTTTACCTTACTGACCAAATCATTAAGACCACTACCGCAACCCAGAACCGACGAAAACGGTGTAACACACGATGCTTTCACCGATCCGGAACTAAGATACAGACAGCGTTATGTGGATTTAACGGTGAATCCTCATGTAAAAGAAGTTTTCGTGAAAAGAACCAAAATGTTCAACGCGATGCGTCAGTTTTTCAATGATGCAGGCTATTTTGAAGTAGAAACTCCAATTCTGCAATCGATTCCCGGCGGAGCTGCGGCAAAACCCTTCATCACCCATCATAATGCTTTAGATATTCCATTATACCTCAGAATTGCCAATGAGCTTTACTTGAAAAGACTCATCGTAGGTGGTTTTGATGGAGTTTATGAATTTTCGAAAAACTTCCGGAATGAAGGAATGGACAGAACACACAACCCGGAATTTACAGCAATGGAAATCTATGTTGCATACAAAGATTACAATTGGATGATGGATTTCACTGAGAAACTCTTAGAATTTTGTGCGATGCAAGTAAATGGAAGCGCAGAATCTACTTTCGGGGAACATACCATCAGCTGGAAAGCTCCTTATCCACGAGTTTCAATGACAGAAGCTATTCTGAAATTCACAGGTTTCGATATCACCGGAAAAACTGAACAGGAACTGTACGATTTCGCAAAATCCATAGGCATTGATGTGAACGAAACAATGGGGAAAGGAAAATTAATCGATGAAATTTTTGGCGAAAAATGTGAAGGAAACTTCATTCAACCAACGTTTATTACGGATTATCCGATCGAAATGTCGCCTTTAACCAAAAAACACAGAAGTAAAGAAGGATTAACCGAGCGTTTTGAATTAATGGTTTGCGGAAAAGAAATCGCAAATGCTTATTCGGAATTAAATGATCCAATCGATCAAAGAGAACGTTTCGAGGCGCAACTAGCACTTTCAGAACGTGGCGATGATGAAGCAATGTTTATTGATAATGATTTCCTTCGCGCTTTGGAATACGGAATGCCGCCAACTTCGGGATTGGGAATCGGAATGGATCGTCTAATTATGTTCCTTACCAACAATGCATCCATCCAGGAAGTTTTACTTTTCCCACAAATGAAACCTGAAAAAGTTACTCCTCAGTTCGAGTTGGATGAGGATGAAAAATTGGTATTAGAAATTCTAAATTCGCAAGAAGAACCGATGAATTTAGCAGATGTAAAAGCTAAAAGCCAGCTATCCGGAAAAAAATGGGACAAAGCAACGAAGAATTTAAGCAAAAACAATTTAATTAAAATTGAAAAATCCGAAGATCATGTATTGATGAAATTGGTTTAATGAGCTATCAAAAAATGAATATAAAAACGGACTTCGGTTCGTTTTTTTTGTTAAAACTACCTTCGTTGTCTGCTGAAAGAGAACATCAAATAAAACAAAAACGGTAGAATAAACATTGAACCCAACACCAAAGCCCAACCCAAAGCAGAAATAGTTTTCGCAGAAGCCGCATGTTCTAGCAAAGAAAGATGCTCCCCGTTTCCGAGAAGAATTAGATTTGGATTATGCTGATATGTCGCGGCAACCAAAATCATCACCACCTGAAAACCTGCTAAAACCCTCACCGGAAATAACTTTTCACGTTTCATCGCTCTTAAAATTAAAAACAAACAAATTGTAGCAGAAACCGAAGCAATAATCCCAATTGGTTTCGAGAAAACCCATACCAGCAAAGGAATATTTGACAAATAAGCGGTAAGAAAAACTAAAATTCCGGTAATCACCACAAAAACCATGGTTTGTTTGGATTTTTTTATCATTAAATTCAATTCAAGCCGATCATTGGTTTCTCTTAATGCAAAAACCGAAGCCAGATAAGCGCAGATAGAAACCGTGAAACAGCCCACTGCAACGCCAAACCAATTCAACCAGCTGAAGATATATAAATCTAGATAATGCGTCGCTTCCGGATTGATAGCATGCGAAATCGTAGCCGCTGCGATTAGTCCTAAAAAAAACGGAGTAAGCAAACTGGAATAGTAAAAAATTTGAGTATAAACTTCTTGCCAATCGTCTTTCACCGCGTCGTAATGCCTGAAAGTAAATGCCGTTCCGCGTGCGATAATTCCCAAAAGCATCAAAACCAAAGGAATATGCAGATAAATGGAAAGCGTAGTATAAATTTGCGGAAACCCTACAAATAAAATCACAATTGCAATAATCAGCCACATGTGATTGGCCTCCCAAACAGGCGCAATGGATTCATACATAAGATTTTTAGTTTTGGCACGATTACTTTTTTTGGTAAAAAGCTCTACAATTCCAGCCCCAAAATCTGCTCCTCCAAAAATAATGTACAAACAGATTGAAAGCCAGAGAAAACCGATTACAACGTAGATCATGATGGTTTGTTTTTAGAATTAAACTGTGGGTCTGTAGGATCGTAAAGTTTCGGAACCATTTGAATCTGTCGTCTTAAAAGAAAGATAATAATACACGACAACGAAACAAAAATCGCAGTGAAAAAATAGAAAGAATACTGAATTCCCGGCATCGGAGTTACCGCATCAGCAGTTCGCATGATTCCGTAAATAATCCATGGTTGCCGACCAACTTCAGTTACCGTCCAACCAGCTTCCAATGCAATATAACCAAAAGGCGTTGCAAACATGAACATTTTCAAAAGCCAATTTTTGGTGAGCCAATTTTTCTTAAAAAATACCGCAAACAAATAAATTCCACCAATTATAATCATCACCACGCCAAAGAAAATCATGATTTGAAAAGCATAGTGAACCACCGCAACCGGCGGCCATTCGTCACGAGGAAAATCTTTTAAACCTTTCACTTCCGCATTAAAATCATTGCTGACCAAAAAACTCAAAACTTTCGGTACTTTTAATGCATATTTGATTTCACCTTTTTCTTCATCCGGAATTCCTCCAATCACGAAAGCGGCACCTTTTTCGGTTTCGAAATGAGCTTCCATCGCAGCTAACTTGATCGGTTGTCTTTCTGCTACCGATTTTGCAGCTACATCACCACTCAGCGGCGCTCCGAATGCGCCAATCAAGGCAAAACCCGCAGCAATTTTGAATGCTTTGGTATGAAACTCAATATTTTTCTTTTTTAAAATTAAATAGGCATGAACACCAGCAACCGCAAATCCGGTTGCACAAAAAGCCGCAACCGTCATGTGAAATGCCTGTGGAAACCAAGCCTCATTGAACATTGCTTTGATCGGATCGATATTCTGATATTTCCCGTCGATATAATCAAAACCCGAAGGCGAATTCATCCAAGCATTTGCCGCCACAACTAAAATTCCGGAAGCTAAACCACTGATGCCAACCAGAAATCCACAAAACCAATGAAACCATTTGTTGAATTTTTCCCATCCGTAAAGAAAAAATCCCAATGCAATGGCTTCAATAAAAAAAGCAGTTCCTTCCAATGAAAAAGGCATCCCGAAAATAGGACCTGCGTGTTTCATAAATCCAGGCCAAAGCAATCCTAATTCAAAGGAAAGCATTGTTCCGGAAACAGCGCCTGTTGCAAACAAAATCGCCACACCTTTACTCCACGCTTTTGTAAGTCCCTTGTACATCAGGTTTCCGGTTTTCAAATATTTCCAGTGAGCAAATGCCATTAAAAAAGGCATCACCATGCCAACGCAGGCAAAAATAATGTGAAAACCAAGCGACATCGCCATCTGCGATCGTGCAGCAATAAAATCATCCATGATTTTGAAAATTTTGGTTAAATAAAAGTAAACATAAACCTCCAATAATGAACATGATTTATGACAGTTTATTTTTTGAAGCTTTAAATAAATCTTATCTTAAAATCATCATTGCAATAATCTCCTGAAAAGAATGCTATTGTTGTGGAAAAATTCTTGTGTTTTTTAAGAAGAATTAACTTTTTTTACTCGAAAAAAATCACGATATTTGTAAGCATTTTTAGAAAAAATTTAACAATTAAAAAGAGGAATAAAAGTGCCCGAAATTTCGGTTTCGGAATCTTTAAGAATCTATAAAAATATGAGCAACAAACAGTATACAGCAAGTAGTATTCAGGCATTAGAAGGAATGGAGCACGTGAGAATGCGTCCTTCCATGTACATTGGTGATGTAGGTAGTAGAGGACTTCACCATTTGGTTTATGAAGTAGTAGATAACTCTATTGATGAAGCTTTAGCAGGTTATTGTGACTCGATTACCGTTACCATCAAAGAAGGTAATGCAATAGAAGTAAGCGATAACGGACGTGGAATCCCAGTAGATTTACACGAAAAAGAACAAAAATCGGCTTTGGAAGTCGTGATGACAAAGATTGGTGCAGGAGGAAAATTTGATAAAGATTCCTATAAAGTTTCCGGAGGTCTGCACGGAGTTGGGGTATCGTGTGTGAATGCACTTTCTAATGTAATGATTACCACAGTTTACCGTGACGGAAACATCTACCAACAAACCTATTCTAAAGGTAAAGCACAAACCGAAGTAACCGAAATTGGACACAGCGACAAAAGAGGAACCACACAATTCTTCCAACCCGATGATACCATTTTCACCGAATTGGTGTACAATTACGATACTTTAGCTAGCAGATTAAGAGAGCTTTCTTACCTAAACAAAGGTATTACGATCACTTTAACTGATGAAAGAGAAAAACTGGAAGACGGAAATTTCAAATCTGAGATCTTCCACTCTGAAGGCGGTTTAAAAGAATTCGTAGAATTTATCGACGGTAACCGCGAATCGATCATGAGCAATGTGATTTTCATGGAGGGTGAAAAAGATGATATCCCGGTAGAAGTTGCGATGCGATACAACACTTCTTACAACGAAAATCTTCACTCATACGTCAACAATATCAATACCCATGAAGGAGGAACTCACCTAGCCGGTTTTAGAAGAGCTTTAACGAGAACTTTGAAAAAATTTGCGGACGAACTAGGAATTCCTGCGAAAGAAAAAGTAGAAGTTACCGGTGATGACTTTAGAGAAGGTTTAACTGCGGTGATTTCTGTAAAAGTGATGGAACCTCAGTTCGAGGGACAAACCAAAACCAAACTTGGTAATTCCGAAGTTTCGGGAGCGGTAGATAAAATCGTAGGCGAAATGCTTACTAATTTTTTGGAAGAAAACCCTAACGAAGCAAAAATTATCGTACAGAAAGTTGTTTTGGCAGCAAAAGCAAGACAGGCAGCGAAAAAAGCCAGAGAACTCGTTCAAAGAAAATCCCCGATGGGCGGAAGCGGACTTCCGGGAAAACTTTCCGATTGTTCATCGAAAGATCCGGAAATTTCCGAATTATTCCTCGTAGAGGGAGATTCCGCAGGTGGTACAGCGAAACAAGGCCGGGACCGTCATTTCCAGGCAATTCTTCCTTTAAGAGGTAAAATTTTGAACGTTGAAAAATCAATGCTTCACAAGGTTTATGACAATGAAGAAATCAAAAATATCTACACCGCTCTTGGCGTCTCTGTAGGTACTGAAGAAGATTCCAAAGCGCTCAATATTTCCAAACTGCGATATCACAAGATTGTGATTATGACCGATGCGGATATTGATGGATCGCACATTTCTACGTTGATTTTAACGTTTTTCTTCCGCTATATGAAAGAACTCATCGAAAACGGATACATTTATATCGCACAACCACCACTCTATTTGTTGAAAAAAGGAAACAAAAAAGTGTACGCCTATAACGAGAAGGAGCGCGAAGACCTTACTTTGGAAATGGCTCCGGACGGAAAAGGTGTGGAAGTTCAACGATACAAAGGTCTTGGGGAAATGAATCCTGAACAACTTTGGGAAACTACATTGAACCCGGAAAATAGAATCTTGAAACAAGTTACCATTGAAAGTCTAGCCGATGCTGACAACGTCTTCTCTATGTTAATGGGTGATGAAGTACCTCCAAGAAGAGAATTCATCGAGAAAAATGCAATCTATGCGAATATTGATGTTTAGAATGAAAATTTAACATATTATCTCAATAAAACCGTTCATTTTGGACGGTTTTTTGCTCAAAAGTTTAATCATAAAGCACCATAAACATGAAGAAAACTTTAATTATCACTTCCGCAGCATTTTTTTCACTTTTTAGCTGTACAAAAATTGAAAAACAAACATCAGAAAATTCCGTAAAATCCGATTCTACAGCAGTTTCTACACCAGTCTTCGCTATCGATTCCGTAAAAGTTACCGATTCTTTGAAAATCGATGAAAAGCTTTCCACAATGTTCGAATCGAAAGCTTTGGTTTTCCCAAATATTTCGAATAAATCGGTTCTCGACAGTATATATGGACCAATCAACATCAAATTGGAATCTTATTCAAAAGGTCAAATTCTCGAAGCGCTCAAAAAGCAAAAAACAGATTTTTTCGAGAATTCTAAACAAAACATTGCCGAATGGAAACCCGATTTTGAGCAGACATGGGATAAAATTTCCGACATGAAATTACATTCCAAAATGGACGATTTCATGACCATTCAATATACTTCGACTGGCAACACAGGTGGCGCACATGGCTATTACAACGAAATTTATAAAGTTTTTGATTTAAAAACCAACAAAACTCTTCAGCGTTCGGATATTTTGAAAGTTCAGCATTCCCAAATTTGGAGCCGAATTTTGATGGACAATTTCCTAAAAAATGATTTAGAAAAAGAACAGGCATCTATGCTTTTGGTAAAAGAAATTCCACTGAATAATAATTTTTACTTCGACAAGGAAAATCTTTATTTTCTTTATAATCAATATGAAATTGCTGCTTATGCCGCTGGTCCAGTTCTCATAAAAATTCCTCTTTCAGAGATAAAACCATTTTTAAACGACGAGTTCAAAACCAAACTGAAACTATAATAAAAAATGGAGAAGCCTGATGATTACTATTTTATCAGGCATTTTCAATCTTATTCTTATGGAAAAAGTCGCCTTCATCATTAATCCTTTTTCAGCGAAGAAAAATTATCAACCTTTTCTGGATGCACTCTTAAAAAAAGTTGAAAATCCGCTATATTACATTTCAGAATCCATTGAAGGCACTTTCGATTTTATTCGTGAAAATTTCGACTGGGTCGATATTTTCGTGGCAGTTGGTGGCGACGGAACCATTTCTACCGTTGCTCAAAAATTAATTAATACTGACAAAATTCTGGCAATTTTCCCTGCTGGTTCCGGCAATGGATTTTCAAATGAAACCAATTTTTCCAAAAATTTAAGTCAACTTTTAGATAAAATTAAAACAAAAAATTCCAGAAATATTGATACATTTTTAGTCAACGACAAACTGTCGATCAATGTTTCAGGAACTGGTTTTGACGGAAAAGTAGTTAAGGAATTCGAAAAAACGGAGCGTGGTTTCAAAAATTATATTAAAGTTTCTATCCAAACTTTTTTTAATTATAAACCGATCAAAGTAAAATTCATCACTGAAAATTACAAACAATACAACGGAAAATATTTGATGCTAAACATCGCAAACACCCGCCAATTCGGAAACAATGCATATATCGCCCCGAAAGCGAGCAAAAGTGATGGCTTGGTAGATTTGGTTCTGGTGAAGAAATTTCCACTTACCTATTCGCCATTTTTCGCATTTCGAATGTTCACAAAACGCCTCAGAGACGACGATTATGTAACCTACTTACCAGTTTCGGAAATTGAATTTAAGGTTTCCACAACAAATTGGCATCTTGACGGAGAATTCAACAAAATAAAATCTCCGGTTCACATCAAAGTGTTACCGAAGAGTTTAAGAATTTTGGTGTAATTAGAAATATCTTATTCTGCAGCCACCGAATCATCCCCACGTCCATCTGCCACAGCGGTTGCGTTTCCATTTTCGTTGATTACAATCATTTCCGTTTTCCCAATTTGGTTAATTCTGTCAAATTTATAATTTTTACCTTCTAAAGCTTTAATCGTACTTTCCGGAAAACCTTTTTCAACCGCAATTGTTTCTGGTAGCCACTGATGGTGAAATTTCGGAGCATTTACGGATAAATTTGGGTTCAATTTAAAATCAAGAACATTCACAATCGACTGGTAAACCGATGTAGGAATGGTAGTTCCGCCCGGTGTTCCCACGACAATATAAGGTTTACTATTTTTCAGGACAATCGTTGGAGTCATCGAGGAAAGCATTCTCTTTCCGGGTTCAATTTTATTAGCTTCACCGCCAACTGCTCCGAACATATTCGGCACTCCCGGTTTTATGGAAAAGTCGTCCATTTCGTTATTTAAGAAAAATCCGGCTCCTGCTACCACAACTTTGCTCCCGTAATATCCGTTCAGTGTAGTGGTCACCGAAACTGCGTTGCCTTCTTTGTCAATGATAGAAATATGCGTAGTTTCGGTAGATTCTTTCGGTTGAGGGATAATCTTTCCGACTTCGGAACTTGGTGTTGCTAAATTTTTGTTGTAAGATTTCCAACGATTTTTCAGATAAGCATCGGAAATCAGCATTTGTGTTTTATCTTCTATAAAGTTGGGATCACCCATAAATTCGGCTCTATCGGCAAAAGCGCGTCTTTCTGCTTCCACCATAATTTGAACTGCTTCTGCAGAATTTTGTTGGTATTTTTCAAGGTTTTCGTAGCTCGCCATTTTTAGCATTTGCGCTAATAAAATTCCGCCACTTGAAGGCAAAGGCATTGATACCACTTCGTTTCCTTTATAATCGAAAGTAATCGGTTTTCTTTCGGCCACTTTATAATTTTTTAAATCGTTTAAAGTGATAATTCCGTTTCCGCGTTTCATCTCGGAAACGATTAATCCGGCAGTTTTGCCTTCATAGAAACCTTTCTCACCATATTTTTGAATTCTTTTTAGCGTCTCTGCTAAATCTTTTTGTACCAAAATATCGCCTTGTTTCCAAGGTTCATTTTTTTGGAAAACTGTTTTTATTTTATTGTGTTCATTGAAATGTTTCATTTGATCATTCAACAAACTGGCTTCTTTTTCAGTAATGGCAAACCCTTGTTCAGCCAAGTCTATCGCAGGTTGAATCAACTTTTCCATCGGAAGTATTGCATGTTTCAAAGTCGCATAAAATCCAGCGATCGAACCCGGAACGCCGGCGGCTAATCGTCCGTATTGCGAAAGAGTGGTATTTGCTTTTCCGTTTTTGTCGAGATACATATCTCTAGAAGCCTTTGCAGGAGCTGTTTCCCGAAAATCGATCGTAAATTTTTCGCCATTATTTTTTACACCCACCAAAAAACCACCGCCACCGATGTTCCCGGCTTGTGGATATACAACCGCCAACGCGTATTGTGTTGCAATGGCAGCATCATAAGCATTTCCGCCCATCTTCATCATTTTTGCGCCCGCTTCACTCGCAAGTGGATGTGCGGAAACGACCAATCCTTTATTTTGGGTATGAATTTCTTTAATAATATTAAAATCGGTAAACTGTGCAAAAACAGCATTCGCAGAAAATACAAGTAGGAAAAGTGATTTTTTCATAATGGAAATTTCAACAAAAATACAGAAAAAAGGGCTTTACGATCAAGTATTGTAGTAGAATAAAGTTTTAACATTGATAATTATTTACAAGTTTCATCACCGGTAATTGCTTAAAATTTTTAAATTTGCTTAACTGTAAATCTAAATTCACAAAATGGAATCCTACACGGAAAAAATTCTTATCACAGGAGCTCTCGGACAAATTGGAACAGAACTTACCAATCGTTTGGTTAAAATTCATGGTGCAGAAAATGTAATTGCTTCCGGCCTCGATCGCTGGGACAAAAACCTCACTTCTGCCGGATTTTATGAAAGAATGGATGTAAGCAATACCCAGCTCGTTCGCCAAATTGTGAAAGATTATGAAATTACCACGGTTTATCATTTGGCGTCTTTGCTTTCCGGAACTTCCGAGAAACAGCCACTTTTCGCATGGAAACTGAATGTAGAACCTTTGTTGAATTTCTGTGAAATGGCGAGAGAAGGAATGTTAAAGAAAATCTTTTGGCCAAGTTCTATCGCAGTATTTGGAAAAGGAATTCCGAAAGAAAATGTAGGTCAAGATGTAGTTTTGAATCCAACAACCGTTTACGGAATTTCGAAAATGGCGGGAGAAAAATGGTGCGAATATTACCACGATAAATTTGGTGTAGATGTAAGAAGCATTCGATATCCTGGTTTGATTTCCTGGAAAACTCCTGCCGGTGGAGGAACAACAGATTATGCTGTAGAAATTTTTTACGAAGCAGTAGAACAAGGAAAATACACCAGTTTTATCTCTGAAAATACAGCAATGCCGATGCTTTATATGGACGATGCCATCAATGCAACTCTGAAATTAATGGATGCGCCAAAAGAAAATTTAACTGTTCGAGGTTCTTATAATCTAGGTGGATTGTCGTTTACACCAAAAGAATTGGCCAAAGAAATCAAAAAAGAAATTCCGGATTTCGAGATTGATTATCAACCAGATTTCAGACAGGCAATTGCAGATTCCTGGCCGGCTTCAATAGACGATTCCATTGCCAAAAAAGATTGGGGATTATCCTACGAATTCGATATCACTGCAATGACCAAAGACATGCTGAAAAACCTCAAAATAAAACTTGGAAAATAATTTTTAATGATTTTACTAACCTTCAACATCATTAATCATCATCGGAAATTCAGAAAAAACGAGCTGATTAATGATGACAAAATTTTAAAAATCACTGAAAACAATGTCTCCTCCATTCTGCGAATTTTAGAAAACCATCATGTTTTGGCTTCATTTTTCATCGAGATTTCTCTCGTAGAAAAAGTGAAACCTTTGATAAAAAAAATCGTGAGCAAAGGTCATGAAATCGCATTGTATAATGACAATTCGGAAATTTCGGAAATAGAAACGGTCAAAAGAAATACGGAAGATTTCATTGAAAAAATTATCCGTGGAATTCGGCAGAAATATGTTACTGTTTCTGTAAATGACCTGAAAAATTTAGAATTCAGTTACGTCTCGAATATTGAAAACGCCAATATTCTTTTTCCATTCAAAAGATTGAAAAGAAGCACTGAAATCTTCGAAGAAAATGGTTTGAGCATTATCCCTGAAAGCATTTCGCCTTATTCGCAAATTCCCTATAATGATTTTGTTTTTCAGGTAGTTCCGCTGAAATTCTACCAAAATATGGTTGTAGAAACTTTAAAAAACGAAGATTTTGTTCTTATATATTTGAATTCATGGCAGTTTACCGATTTGGAAAAATACCAGTTCCAAGTTCCATTTTACAGGAAATACAACTCTGGTCGAAGAATGGAAAATAAATTAGAAGATTTCCTGCAATGGATGAACGAGAATGAATTTGCATTTTCAAGGATGAAAGATTTTGTGTTTTAATTCGGCTATAATAAAGCAAAAACTACAGTATGCTTTTGTAATTAAAGTTTATTGTGTTGAAATATTGTGACTTTCAGAAAAAAATATTACTTTTGCACCTCGAAATAATTAACAAATTTATTTAACATTATGAACAATTACGAAACTGTTTTCATTTTAACTCCCGTTCTATCTGACGCACAGGTGGAGGAAGCAGTAAAAAAATTCGAAGATCTTTTGACTTCAAACAATTGCGAAATCGTTGCCAAAGAAAATTGGGGACTAAAGAAATTGGCTTATCCAATCCAATTGAAAAAGAATGGTTTTTACACTTTAATCGAATTTAAAGGCGAAGGAAGTGTAGTTGCAGATTTAGAACTTGCTTTCAAACGTGATGAAAGAGTTATCAGATTCTTGACTACTAAATTAGACAAGCACGCTGTAGACTACGCAGTAACTAGAAGAAACAAACTAAAAACTGCAAAAGCTTAATTTTAACCCTCTAAAAATTTACAACAATGGCAATAGATGATATGGCTAAACAAGCCTCTGCTGGAGGTGAATCTGAAGTAAAATTTCTTACTCCACTAGATATTAATACAAAATCTGAAAAAAAATACTGTAGATTCAAAAAATACGGAATCAAACATGTTGATTATAAAGATGAAAAATTCCTTCTTCAGTTCGTAAACGAGCAAGGTAAAATTTTACCAAGAAGATATACAGGAACTTCTTTGAAATACCAAAGAAAAGTTTCTGCTGCAATCAAAAGAGCAAGACACCTTGCTTTGATGCCTTACGTAGCAGATTTATTAAAATAATTATAAAACAAAATAGTTGTTGGTTGTTTTACATAAACGCCTAACTTCTAAATAAAAAAGGACAACAACAATGGAAGTTATTCTAAAAAAAGACGTAGAAAACTTAGGATTAGAGTTTGATACAGTAAACGTAAAACCAGGGTATGCAAGAAACTACTTGTTACCACAAGGTTTAGCTCTTTTGGCTACTCCAAAAAACAAAGCAAATCTAGAGGCAACTTTAGAAGCTAGAAAAGAAGAAGAAGCAAAATTGATCGCAAACGCAAACGCTATCGTTGAGCAATTGAAGAAAACAAGCATCACAATCGCTACTAAAGTTGGTTCTGGTGATAAACTTTTCGGATCGATCAACAATGCTAACCTTGCTGAAGAATTGGCGAACGCAGGTGTGAATGTAGACAAAAAATACATCAAAATCCCTGGAAATACCATCAAGAGAACTGGTAGAGTAATTGCAATCATCAGACTTCACAGAAGTGTAGAACACAACTTCGAATTCGAAATCGTTTCTGATGCTCCACCAGCTCCTGCAGCTCCGAAAGCCGCTCCAGCTAAAAATGTTGAAGAAACTCCTGCTGAAGAAGCGTAAGAATTTTCTTAATCATACAGAATCCGGTAATATTTTACCGGATTTTTTTTTTCGATAGATCCTACTATCTTAATTTTAAAAATGATAATTTTGTGATATGCCGCCCATCATTGTTTACATAAGACAAAGTTTAAAAAAATCATTTGATAATCTCCACAACGAAAAACTGAAAAACAATTTGTTGCAGGCGATTCCGTTTTGGATTGCATCTTTAATTACGGGAGTGTGCGCAGTTTTTTATGCTAAGATATTCACTTGGGGCGAACAACTCATGAACTTTATTTTCGATTGGAATCCGTTGATGATCTTCATCATCGCACCTGTAGGTTTTGTAGTGTCTTGGTGGCTGGTCAAAGAATTTGCACCTTACGCTAAAGGCAGCGGAATTCCTCAAGTAATGGCAGCGGTAGAATTAGCAAATCCAAAAGAAAATAAAAAAATACGCCAATTACTAAGCTTAAAAATTATCATTTTTAAAGTTTTGTCAAGCGTAGCCCTCGTTATTGGCGGTGGTGCGGTGGGGCGTGAAGGTCCAACGATTCAAATTGCTGGATCAGTTTTCCGAAAAGTAAACGAATATCTCCCCGATTGGTGGCCAAAAATTTCGAAGAAAAACATGATTATGACCGGTGCTGCGGCAGGTTTATCAGCGGCTTTCAACACACCCTTGGGAGGAATTGTGTTTGCGGTGGAAGAACTTGCAAAAACTCACATCAACTACTTCAAAACAGCACTTTTCACTGCGGTAATTATTGCTGGCTTAATGGCACAAACTTTAGCAGGTTCTTACCTCTATCTTGGTTACCCGAAAACCTCAGATGTAAGTCTTAGCATTATGTTTCCTGTGATATTAGTATCCGGAATTTCAGGAATTTTTGCCAGCCAACTTTCAGTTTTGATGTTGAAAATTAGTGCTTGGAAAAAAAGACTTAAAACCAATATTGCAAACATTATTTTTCTTGTAATTTCAGCATTAATCATTGCATCACTCGCCTATTTTGTAAACCGCGAAATATTAGGTTCCGGAAAAGAAATTATGGAAAGAACGCTTTTCAGCGAAAACAAACATGAAGATTGGTACGTTCCTATTTTGCGAATGATTGGCCCTGCGCTTTCGTTTACATCTGGCGGTGCAGGAGGAATTTTCGCGCCTGCTCTATCAGCCGGAGCTAGTATCGGCTCTGTAATTTCCGGATGGATTCACTTATCACCAAACGAAACCAATGTCGTAATTCTTGCCGGAATGGTCGCCTTCTTGACGGGAATTACTCGCGCTCCATTTACCTCAGCCATTATTGTTCTTGAAATGACCGATAGACACTCTTTAATTTTTCATTTAATGCTTGCCGGAATGGTTTCGTCACTCATCTCGTTGATGGTCAGCAGAAAATCTCTCTACGACTCATTGAAAATTTCGTATTTGGAAGAAATTCGCAGCAACGAAGAACTCAATAAAAAATCCGATAAATAATTTTACCGGATTTATTTAATTAGTTTGAATTAATAAGTCGTTGACTTCTGTTTTACATTTCCTAAAATATCCGGGAAATACACATCCGAAAGATGCTCAAATTCATCGCCTCGCATAAACATGGAAGCATCAACTTGGTCATAAGAATCTTTTCCGGCTGCGGCAATAAGTTCGTTGCAAGTGTGCAAAGTATTCTTGTGGAAGTGATAAACTCTCTCACTTTTATCAGTTACATCTAGTCCTTTGATGAGCATTTTATCTTGTGTAGCAACTCCGGTCGGACAATTATTAGTATTACATCTTAATGCCTGAATACAACCCAACGCAAACATAAATCCTCTCGCGTTATTGCACATATCCGCACCCATCGCAACGGCACGAAGAATATCTAAACTCGTCAACACTTTTCCACTCGCGATCACGCGAAGTTTGTTTCGAAGATTAAAGTTGTTCAAAGTTCTATTTACAAAAATTAAAGCTGGTTCCAAAGGCATCCCTACTCCATCTGAAAATTCTGGCGGAGCAGCTCCAGTTCCTCCTTCTGCTCCATCGATGGTGATGAAATCTGGGTAAATTTTAAGAACATTCATTTGAACGCAAATATCTTCAAATTCTTTGGTATCACCGATACAAAGCTTGAATCCTACAGGTTTTCCGCCTGATAATTCTCTTAATTCCTGAACGAATTTCAGCAGTCCTGCAGCATCTGAAAATGCGGAATGCGACGGTGGAGAAATAATCGTCATTCCTGGTAGAACGTGTCGAATTGCAGCAATCTCGGGAGTGTTTTTAGATCCTGGTAGTACTCCGCCATGACCTGGTTTTGCTCCTTGGGAAATTTTAATTTCAATCATTTTCACATTAGGAATAGTGGCATTTTTCTTGAAAATTTCCGGTGAAAATCTTCCTTGTTCGTCTCGACAACCGAAATATCCGGTTCCGATCTGCCAGCAAAGATCGCCCCCTTCCAAGTGGTATGGTGAAATTCCTCCTTCACCGGTATTATGATAAAAATTTCCTTTTTTTGCGCCACGATTTAATGAAATTTGCGCGCGATCACTTAACGATCCGAAACTCATCGCAGAAATATTGAATAATGAAGCGTGATATTTTTGGGTACATTGTTCGCCTCCAACCCAAACTCTCGGCAATTCTTCTTTGGGAGATTTAGCATAGATAGAATGTTTAATTCCCTCATATTTCCGTTGGTTTACTTCCAACTGGGTTCCAAATGGAACGGTATCGCTAATGTTTTTTGCTCGGCGATAAACCGCGGAACGCTGATTTCTTGGGAAAGGTTTTCCATCGGTTTCTCTTTCGATGAAATACTGTTGCATCTCCGGGGAAATTCCTTCAAAAAAATACCGAAAATACCCTATTACAGGGAAATTTCTAAGAATTGCATGCTTTGTTTGAAAACAATTATAAATTCCTACTGCGTAAATGCAGGTCAGTAAAATCGGAATCCAATAATGCGCTTTGATGAGCAATGCCGTCGCCCACACCAATACAAGAATTACGATTCCCCAATTAATGAATTTGTCTCTCATTACATTAAATAAATTAAAGATTGACCCCCAAATTTAGTAATAATAAACCAAGTAAAAAAGCCGTTTCCAATAATTTGAACACGTCTGATTTTAAATGAATTACCTTGCTCTATTTAGAATTCATTAGTACACAATGTTTTTTTTAACAGCTTAGAAAGCTATGCAGTATATTAGCTTTTCAAAATAGATAATTATTTGGATTAATATTTGTCAAATATCAGGTCACATATAATAAATTTGCAACATGAAAAGAAATACAATATTAGTAGCGACCATGGCCGTAGCTACTTTGGGAACTACCACACAGTCTTGTGTAGCATTGGCTACATCTAATGTGGGACTTGCTGTTCTAAAGCAAATACTTCTTGGCGGAATTACAAAAGGGCTGAACATTTTCAGTGACAAAGACAGCTTTCTCGCCAATCAATTAATTGAAGCAGCGATGCCACAAAACCTTAAGGATTTGAACAGTACGTTGCAGAAATTAGGTTTAAACAGTTTGGTTCAGAAAGAAAAAGAATACATCGCTCAGGCCGCGGCTTTTACCGTAGATGTTTCTCGACCAATTCTTACCAATGCTGTAAATAATCTCACTGCAGAAGATGCTGCGCGTATTGTACAAGGTGGTAGCGGAACTGCAACCCAAATCCTAAAAGAAAGAACTTCCGAACAATTGATAGCGGCAATTGCCCCAAAAGTTGAACAGGAATTTAACAAATATGGTATCGTAAAAACCATCAATACAGCTTTGTCTGGAAGTAATCTCTTGGGAAGTTTATTGGGAGGAAACAAAAGCAATGTAAATGCAGGCGGATTGACTATGTTGGCTTCTGAACAGATTGTCAATGGATTATTCAACATTATAGAAGACCACGAAAAGCAGAACTCGGCAGCACTTCTCGGATCGCTTGGAAAATAATTTAAATTTTATTATATTTATATAAATTAATTAGCAAGAATGGACATATTACAAGGAAACCAGCACGCAAATCCTGAAGATTTTTATATTTCACTGAAAGAAAAACTCGAAGCAACCCACGATTTTCCGGGAGATTACCTCTTCAAATTCATTGTAACCAATGACGAATCGAAACATACCGAAATCTACAGAGTTTTCGATGACGTGAAGTTCACCCTCGCCACGAAGGACAGCAAGAACGGGAAATACACCTCTCTCAGCATCAATGCCTTTGTTCTCGATGCCGACCAAGTCATCAAAATCTACAAGGAAGTAGGAAAAATCTCTGGCGTTATGATGCTTTAAAAAAAAACTTAATCGGAAAAATGAATGTCTTAATCACTGGCGCAAGCGGATTTATAGGACAATCTTTAGTAAAAAAACTCAGAGAAGGGAATCACCATGTTCGGATTCTGACAAGACATAATCCCACTCAAGAAAACGAATTTCAATGGAATCCAAAAGAACATTTCATTGATGAAAAAGCATTAGAAAATCTCGATGCGATTATCCATCTCGCCGGCGCGAACATAAGCAAAAGATGGTCGAAAAAGTATAAAAAAGAACTTTTTGAAAGTCGCATCAACACAGCCGATTTACTTAAAAAATAATGCCAGAAAAAGAAAAAGCATTTGTTTCTGCTTCTGGGGTTAATTGCTACGGAACTTTCACTTCTGATAAAATTCTTCACGAGGAATCGGGAATTATTAAAAATGATTTTCTGGCGAATTTATGCGCAGAATGGGAAAAAGCTGCCGATCAATTCTCGGATATTTCCGATAGAGTCGTTTGTCTGCGAACCGCTGTAGTACTGGGGAAAAATGGCGGAACATTTCCTTTTTTAAGAAAATTGACCGATCTTAATTTGGGCGCCGCAGTCGGTTCCGGAAAACAGTGGATGAATTGGATTCATCTGGAGGATTTGGTGAACTTGTATGTCTTCGCCCTTGAAAAACCAACTGTAAATGGCAAATACAATGCGGTTGCAGACGATATTCCAACAAACGAAAAATTCATGAAAACTTTGGCAAGAACGTTATGCAAATTTTTCATTTCCGTACACGTTCCGGCCTTTTTGATCACATTGATGTTTGGCGAAATGAGCATCATCCTCCTCCACGGCAGCCGCGTTTCCAACAAAAAAATCAAATCCACTGGATTTGATTTTCAATATGATAATCTTCAAAAAACGTTTAAGACTTTAATTTAGTTTTCAATAAAAAAATTCACGTTTTCAATCGGCCTTGCGATCATCGCAACATTTCCTTTGATTAAAATTGGGCGCTGGATTAACGATGGATTTTCCACCAAAACCTTTATCCATTCATCATCTGATAACTCCTGATTTGCAAATTTTTCCTTATAAAACGCTTCATTCTTGCGAATAAGTCCTTGTACATCGGTATTCAGCTTTTTCAGCACTGTTTTTAATTCGACTTCCGTCAAGGGATTTTCTATGATATCGATGATTTCGAACGGGACATTATTTTCATCCAAATGCTCCAAGATGGCTCTCGATTTGGAACAATTATTATTATGAAGAACTTTAATCATAATTTTATAGTCTTTTGAGGTTAAATTTATTCTGCAAAAACGTTCTTCAATAAAAGTTAACCTTAAATTTTCAACTAAAACAAACCATGTAGTTCTGTTTCAATTCTTTCGAGAATATAGCCGAAATCTTCGGGCCTTTCTACGAAATCTAGGTCGTCAACTTCTATAATCAATAGTTTTCCTTCTTTGTAGTCCGAGATCCATTTCTCGTATTTTTGGTTGAGTTTAGAAAGATATTCTATGGAAATTGTAGCCTCGTAATCGCGCCCACGCTTATAAATTTTCTTTACCAAATTAGGTACATCGGACTTCAGGTAAATGAGCAAATCTGGTGCCGAAACAAAACTTTTCATCAACTCAAAAACCGCAGAATAATTTTTGAAATCGCGTTCTGTTAGAAGATTCATATCGTTAAGGTTCTCTGCAAAAATGTGTGCGTCTTCATAAATCGTACGATCCTGAATAATGTTTTTTCCACTTTCGCGAATTTCTTTCACTTGTCGGAAACGGCTTCCAAGAAAATAAATCTGCAACGCAAAGCTCCATTTGCTCATATCCGCATAGAAATCTTCCAAATAAGGATTATGATCTACATCTTCAAACTGAGCGTCCCATCCGTAATGTTTTGCCAACATCGTAGTTAAAGTTGTTTTTCCCGCGCCAATATTTCCTGTAACCGCAATATGCATTCTAAATATTTGTTTTAAAAGTTGTGTGAATAATGCCCCTCTGAAAGCTAAAAACCGCGATTATTTTTCGATGAAATCTGCTTTTTTTCCAGGCATCTTTTGGATGGGGTAAAGATAAAGTTTGTTGTGTTTGATAACAAAATAAGAAGCTGTGTTTTTATCCACAATTTGTGCATTTTCGTCCTGGAAAATGGGATTCAATTCCTCATTTTCGAGCAATAGAATTTCTTTTTGGGCGATGATAAAGATATTCTGGTTCTCGCGAACGATTCTTCTCCCAAAAGTGATCGGAATTAATTTCTGTTTTTTTGAATTAAAATCATACACGGTGAAGGTTTTTGATGATAAAACGTACACTTTTTGTTGATCAACCAAAAAATCCACGACATATTCAAAATCGATATCAAAAGGATAGGCACTGATAATTTTGTCGTCCCTAAAATTGTATTGAAGCAATCGTTTTGAACTTTCATCGAGGAGCCAAATCTGTTGCAAATCTTCAGCAAAAACCATAGCAATCTGCCCGAATTTTTCCCGGAAATTGATCTTCTGAATCTCATTCAAATTCTGGTCAAATAATTTCAACTCCTGCGCATTCTTCGAAAAAGATGGAATATTCAACGGATTCTGCACCGATTGAATTTTGAAAGGCAAAGTGAGCAACAATTTCCCCTTCTGTTTTCCGAGCGAATCGTATTTGGTAAAGCTAAAATCTTTGTTTTTATAAAGATAAATATTCCCGTAATCATCGGCTAACAGGTTTTTTGTATCCTTTAATTTTAAAGAATCAAAAGGGAGTTGTCGCTGCGCAGAGATCGCGATGAAGGAACACAGGAAAAAGATAATGAAAATTCTCAAAACAATGATTTCATCAAATATAAAAAAATGACGTCTAAAGAACGTCATTTTAATAATAATTAGTTAAAGTTATTATTGGATGCTTACTTCGTAAATTTTGTCCCAATATTTGCCGGTTACCAACATATTTTCACCTTTGAATGCAATTCCGTTCAGCACGTCATCCTCATTGGTGGTATGTTTCTGCGCAATCTCAGTGAAATCAAATTTCCCTACTACTTCCCCATTTGCAGGATTTATTTTCAGAATAATGGGTTTTTGCCAAACATTGGCATAGATAAATCCTTTGTGGTACTCTAGCTCATTGATTTTTTCGTAAGCTTCGGTATTTCCGGCTACAGAAATATAACGGACAATTTTCGAAGGATTATTAGGCTCCAGGAAATAAATATTTTTAGTCCCGTCGGAAAGAATCAGATTTTCACCATCAAAAGTCAATCCCCAACCTTCGCCAATTAAGTTCGGGTATGCAAATTCACTAATCAAACTCAGATTACTTTTGTTGTAAATAAAGCCTTTCTTATTTTGCCAAGTAAGCTGATATACTTTGTCCCCAACGATGGTACAGCCTTCCGAAAAGACATCGGCAGATTGCGGCGTAGAAACAATCGGTGTAGTGCTTCCAAGGTTGTATTTTAAAATTCTAGATTGTCCGTTTTGTCCGTCAGATTCGTAAACAGTGTTCCCTTCCAACTGAAATCCCTGAACGAAATTTTTCGGATCATGTGGATATTCTTTTACAACGGTATAGCTTAATTTCGCCTCAGGATTTTTAGCAAAAACATTGATGGTAGCGTCTTGCGAGAGGATTTCGCCGTTTTTCTTTTTGATTTTAAAAGTAACCGCATTATAACCTAAAGTAAAAAATTTGGGATCAACCACAAGGCTTGAAGTTTCTTTGTCACCAAAACTGATGGAGATGCTTTCCGCATCATCTGTAACCTCTTTTGGAAGTTCTAATGTATCACCAAAATGATATCCTTTGGTTTCCATTGAGAGGTTATATTCATTTAAAGTATTGAGGATTTCCTTGTCTTTGTTGCAGGAAACGAGTGCAGTAAAAGCCAGAACAGCAATAAGGTTTCTAATTTTCATTAAAAATATTTTTTTTTCAAAAGTACTGATTTTTTTGAACACAAATCGAGCCAAATGGGATTAGCAATTAGCTAGCAAGTAATATTTATCTTTGTTATCGTATTACCTATCCTGTTTATGAGAAAAATTACCCTGGTTGCTTCCCTTTTGTATTTCGGGACTGCAACATCACAAAACCTTTTTCCTAAAGGTGAAATCATTAAAAATGAAGATTCATTGAAAGGTTCGAACACTCCTTACCGCGATTTTTGGGATGTGAAAAAATATGAACTTATCGTGGAACCCAATTTCGAGAACAAGACGGTTTCGGGAAGCAACACTATTCATTTCGAGATTGCCAAAGATGTAAAAAATCCGACATTCCAAATCGATTTGCAACATCCGATGGAATATCAATTCATTGGATTAAACAAATGCTTTACTCTGAAAAGAAAAGGCGATTTTATCTTTATTGAAACCAAGAAATCCTTTAAAAAAGGAGAAAAATATACGTTCAACATACAGTTTTCCGGAAATCCGAAAGTAGCAAAAAGAGCACCGTGGGACGGTGGTTGGGTTTTCAGCAAAGACCAAAATGGCAATCCTTTCATGAGTGTTGCACAAGAAGGGGACGGAGTGTCGCTGTGGTTGCCTACGAAAGACCTTTGGAGCGACGAACCCGACCAAGGAATTGTGATGAAAATCATCACTCCGAAAGATTTGGTGGGTGTTGGGAACGGAAGACTGATTAAACAAACCCAAGAAAAAGACAAAAACACCTTCACTTGGGAAGTAAAAAATACCATTAATCCGTATTCAATTGTTCCGAATGTAGGAAAATATGTGAACTTTAAAGACAGTTTCGAAGGCGAAAAAGGAAAACTGGATTTAGATTACTGGGTGCTCGATTACCAGTTAGAAAAAGCAAAAAAGCAATTTCAGCAGGTAAAACCGATGATGCAGGCTTTCGAATACTGGTTTGGTGCTTATCCGTTCTACGAAGACTCCTATAAATTAGTGGAAAGTCCGTATTTGGGAATGGAACATCAGAGCAACGTAGCGTACGGAAACCACTACGAAAATGGGTATTTGGGAAGAGATTTATCGGGAACGGGTGTAGGGTTAAACTGGGATTTCATCATCATTCACGAAAGCGGACACGAATGGTTTGCCAATAACATCACTGCGAAAGACCAGGCAGATATGTGGATTCATGAGAGTTTCACTGCATATTCCGAAACATTGTTTACGGAAAAATATATGGATAAAAATGCGGCAGAAATCTACGTAAGGGGAACTAGACAGGCGGTAGAAAACGATATTCCGATTATTGGGAAATACGGCATTCGAAACGAAGGAAGCGGCGACATGTATTACAAAGGCGCCAACATGCTCCACACCATTCGCCGAGTGATTAATGATGATGAGAAATTCCGACAGCTATTGCGTGGTTTGAATAAAGATTTTTATCACCAAACCGTTAATACCCAACAGATTGAAAATTATATTTCATCAAAATCCGGGATTGATTTTTCATCGGTTTTCGACCAGTATTTAAGAACTACAAAAATCCCGACTTTGGAATATTCGCAAACCGGAAATCTATTGAAATTCCGTTATCAGAATACTGTTAAAAATCTCAAACTTCCAATCCGTATTAATGGGAATCAGGAAATTTCGCCGATGGAAGCATGGCAAACGATAACGTTGAAAACTGATGCTCCCGTAAAATTTGATGCAAATTATTATATTAATTATTCCTCTTTGTAAATCCAAACCAATATTTTAATCACTCAATAAATCAATTGATATGAAAACAGAAGGAAACACAGTAGAAGCAATATTATCGAACGTGCCTCCAGAAAGAGCGGACGCCTTTAATAATCTGCACAAAACTATTCTGAACAATCTACCTGAAGGATTTGAAATGGCTATGAGTTATGGTATGCTGGGCTATGTAGTTCCGCATCGAATCTATCCGGCCGGTTATCATTGTAAACCTGCGGAACCGTTGCCTTTTGCATCTATTGCTTCTCAAAAAAACTCTATTAATTTCTATCACATGGGCATTTATTCTAATCCTGAACTGTTAGATTGGTTTGTAGCGGAATTTCCCAAACACAGCAAGCAAAAATTAGATATGGGCAAAAGCTGTATCCGATTTAAAAAACCTGAAGAAATTCCGTACGAACTCATTGGCGAATTAATGACCAAAATGAGTGCACAGGAGTGGATTGATTTGTACGAAAGCAAGTTGAAAAAATAATTTAGTGTACGCCGAAAAAAACCTCACGCATTTTTCATGACAATCCGGAAAGTGGCTCCCTTCCCTACTTCGGTATGTGCGATTCGGATGTCACCATTGTGGTACTCTTTAACCACTCTTTTTGCTAAAGACAAACCAAGTCCCCAACCGCGGCTTTTGGTAGAATATCCCGCTTTAAAAGCGTTTCTCGCTTGAAAAGCCGTCATTCCCGAACCGGAATCTTTGAAATCGATGATGATATTTTTATTTTTTTCGTAGAGTTCTATTTCCAATTTGCCTTCCCCTTTCATGGCGTCTACAGCGTTTTTCACAATATTTTCGATCACCCAACTCAGCAAAATTCGGTTATGGGGAATTAGGATGTTTTGTTTAGGAAGAACGACCATGAACTGAACTTTGGTAGATATTCTCGATTTCAGATAATCGAAATTCTGCTGCAAGGTTTCATTAATATTCAAATCGTTCAACTCTGGAACCGAGCCTATTTTGGAAAATCTTTCTGAAATGGTTTTCAGGCGGTTGATGTCGTTTTCAATTTCTTTTACCCCTTCACTATTTTCATTTTCCATGCGGAGAATCTCGATCCAGCCGATCATGGAAGATAGTGGCGTTCCGATTTGGTGAGCAGTTTCTTTAGCCAAACCAGCCCAGACGTAACCCTCATCGGTTTTTTTAATCGTCCTCAGAAACCAAAAAGAAAAAGAAATATAGGCAATTACCAACAAACCTAAAATGTACGGTGTATATCGAAGATTATTCAGGACAGTAGAGTTCATGTAATACACATATTGGTTGTTTCCATCGGGCATTTGCAACTCGATCGGTTCATAGGAGTTTTCCATTTTTTTGAGTAACGAACTCATTTTCTTCTCATCTTCTACAATATTTTCCGGAATATTTTTTTGTAAACCTATAGGTTTTTTGTTTTTGTCGGTCACAATTACCGGAATTGTATTGTTAGTCTCATTAATTTTTAATAATAAATCAAGCGTGATGGGATCTTCGATGATTTGCGCTTCTTGTTGGTATTTCATTGCGGTTGCAAAAAGTCCGATCCTTTTGATTTCCTCTTTTCTTAAAAAATCAATCAAAATCACAGACGCAATCACCACTCCGCCAATTGCGGCAGTGAGCAAAATATAGATAACCCAGTTGTTGATTTTAGAAAAAAAACTTCTTCTTTTCATTGAAATTGCTGATTATTTCAGAACATTTAGGACTTTATATAAAGCATCACTGATATTGGAAGCTTGATAATTGTTGATGATAATAGCGAACACATACTTTTTCCCATCTTTGGAGGTGTGATAACCTGCAAAGGATTTCGTGTCTTTCATCGTTCCGCTCTTCATTTTCATGCCGTTACCCTGCGTAGGAAAACCATCAAAAAACTCATTAAACCACGGCTGTTTGCGGCTCCAAAGCAAAGCTTGCACTTCAGCTCTGGCAGAAACATAATTTTGTGGAGATAGTCCACTTCCATCAGCGAAATTAATCATCGCGGGATTTATATTTTTGCTCTTCCAAAATTCTTTCAAATAAGAAATTCCTGCATCAAAACTTCCTTCATTTTTTTTCATTTTCCCTAAAGTTTTAATGAAAGTTTCCCCATAGAAATTGATGCTTTTCCTCATAAACCAGTAAACCATTTTGTCTAAAGTCGGCGACTTATATTCTAAAATTACTTTATTTGATGGTGCATTCGGAATGGTTTTTCCTTTGATTTTCTCAACAGAAACCGAAGTGATAGTTCCGTTCCATTCAATTCCCGATTCCTTCAACCATTTCTGTATTTCGCTGCCCAAAGAAAGTGGCGGATTGGGATTCGCTCCGGAGACCGTAATTGCTTTTGCAGGGAGCGTGCCGGTGATTTGTGCAACTTCCGAATACGGCGCAGTGTACACCAAACTTTGATCAGAACTTCCGCCGGTTTTCACATCGTTAATCCATTTTACATTCGGCAAATCAATGTTTAAACCTTTCATTTCTTTACCGTTCATATTGATATCAAACTGATTTTCTCGCCAATTCACACCCCAAACTCCTGCTCCGTAATAATTTCCCATATCGTTCCAAGGCCATCCACCAGGAACTTTTTGGAAATCAAAATAAGTATCGTCAATGATCAGATCACCTGAAATTTTGGTAATTCCTTTTGCTTTTATGGCTTGAATAAATTTTGCTTTAAAATTTTCAGGACGATAATTTTCGTAGCGCCAACTTCCCAAAGTAGGATCTCCGTTGGAGTTGATGTACAAATTTCCAGTGAGGTTTCCGGATGATAGATTCCCGGTGTAGGAAGCCGTTGTGGTATATTGATAATCCTTTCCTAAAGTTTCTAAAACCGCGGCAGCCGTGAAAATTTTCTGGGTAGAAGCTGTAGAAAGTCCCTGATTTCCATTGTATTCATAAATAAAATTCCCGGATTCATCGGCAACATACAGCGACAAATTCGCCGAATAAGCGGGAGCCGAACTGAGTAAAGATTTGGCAGCAACATCCAATTTCTGATTGATATTCTGAGCAAAAAAAAGGGTAGAACTCAAAAGAAGGACGGGAAAAAATTTGTTCATTTTTCTTTTTTATTTTCAAATATAACGAATAATACCTTGGTAAAGTGCCACAAAATCTACATTTTATAGAAACTTCCTTTTCCCATTATAGAAGAATAGCGAAACTACCAGTCATTCCATTTATTAAATTAATTTAATGGCAATAAATTCATATATTATTCGTATTTTCGTGTGTATAACGATTTTTTGAAGATGGTTTACGATTTAGAACAAGAGAACAAGGAAATACTTGCCCGCTACAAAGATTTGATTTCCAATACTTATCGCACTTTGAATGAGGATCAAAACAAACTGATCCGAAAAGCGTTCGATATTGCTTTGGATGCCCACAAAGATCAACGTAGAAAAACCGGCGAACCCTATATTTATCATCCAATTGAAGTGGCTAAAATTGTCGCCAACGAAATTGGTTTAGGTGCAACTTCGATCGCTTGCGCATTGCTGCACGACGTTATTGAGGATTCCGAATACACGTATGAAGACCTGAAAAAAATTTTCGGGAAAAAGATTGCAGATATCGTGAATGGGCTCACCAAAATTTCGGTGATGAACCATCAGAATATCTCCATTCAGTCGGAAAATTACCGTAAACTTTTGCTTACCCTTTCCGAAGATTTCCGCGTCATTTTAATTAAAATTGCGGACCGGCTGCACAATATGCGAACTTTAGAGAGCATGACGCCAGAAAAACAAAAAAAAATCGCTTCGGAAACTGCTTACATTTATGCGCCACTTGCCCATCGTTTGGGACTTTATAATATCAAATCGGAACTGGAGGATTTGTCTTTAAAATTCAACAATCCTGATGTCTATTTTGATATTGCCCAAAGATTAGAACTCGCGAAAGAAAGTAGAGAAAAATATATCGAAGAATTTAAAAAGGAGGTTTCCGAACAGTTGCTGGATGAGGGGTTAAGCTTCTCGATAAAAGGCCGCGCTAAAGCCATTTCATCGATTTACAGGAAAATGCTGAAACAAGGCGTAACCTTTGATGAAGTATATGACAACTATGCAATTCGAATTATTTACCGTTCGGATGCTAAAAACGAAAAATTCCTAGCCTGGAAAATCTATTCCATCGTAACCGACCTCTACCACAGTAATCCGCAGCGAATGCGCGATTGGATTACCCAACCGCGATCAACAGGATACGAAAGTTTACATCTTACCGTTTTAGGTCCAGATAAAAAATGGATTGAAGTACAAATACGGTCCGAAAGAATGGACGATATTGCCGAAAAAGGTGTGGCGGCCCATTATAAATACAAAGAAGGATTCCGACAAAACAGCGACGAAAAAAACTTCGAAACCTGGGTAACCGAAATACGCGAAGTTCTGGAAAACCAACAATCCCTGAGTACCACAGAACTTTTAGATAACATCAAACTGAATCTATACTCCAAAGAGGTTTTTGTTTTCACGCCAAAAGGGGAGATAAAGATTCTTCCAACAGGTTCTACCGCTTTAGATTTTGCATTTGCAGTGCATTCCGACTTGGGAACCAAATGTCTCGGTGCGAAAGTAAATGGAAAACTAGTTCCCATTTCTTATGTTTTGCAAAATGGCGATCAAGTTGATATTCTTTCATCTCAAAACCAAAAACCCAAAGCAGATTGGCTCGATTTCGTGGTCACTTCAAAAGCCAAATCAAAGATTAAGGCGATTTTAAATTCTGAAAAAAATCAGTTGGTAGAGGAAGGAAAGGAAATTTTGCAAAGAAAAATGCGCCACGCAAAACTGAATTTTAATGATGAGGAAATCAATAAAATGCAGAAATTCTTCAACTTAAAATCTTCACAGGAATTATTTTTAAGTTTCCAAAATGGTAGTTTGGATATCGGCGACATCAAAAAATACTCTGAGGGGAAAAGCCTTTTCAGCAATATTTTGCAACGTTTCCGAAAATCTCCCAACAAAAACGAGGCCTTCGAAGAAGCTCCGGAAACCAATTTGGATTTGATTGTTTTTGGGAAAGATGAAGAAAAAATGAATTATAGTTTCGCGAAATGTTGTACCGTAATTCCGGGTGATAAAATCTTTGGTTTCATCACCATTTCTGATGGTATAAAAGTTCATAACGACAATTGCCCGAATGCAATTAACTTGCGGGCACAATACGATTACCGAGTTCTTCCCGCAAAATGGGTGAATGAAGAAAGCTTCAAAAACAGAATTAAAATTGAAATTGAAGGCTTGGACAGAATGGGAATGATTAACGATATCACCGCGGTGATCAGTAATTCCATGAACATGGATATGAAAAGTATGTCAATTGAATCCAACAACGGTATTTTCTTGGGAAATATCAATCTAGAAGTGAAAAACAAAAGTCAATTAGAGGAAACTTTCAAACAGCTGAAAAATATCAACGGGGTTTCACGTGTAAAACGACTTTAACAAAAAAAATTAATTAATGCTTATTACTCAATATTTCCAAAAATTTCTACATAATTCACAATCTTCAGGTATTTTACTTATTTTTTGCGTTGCCGTTTCCTTGATGGTCGCAAATTCATCACTTGGCAATGCCTTTCAAAATCTGCTCGACACCAAAATAGGCACTGAATTTTTCCATCTTAATTATCCGATAAGTATTTGGATTAATGATGGTTTGATGGCGATATTCTTTCTGCTTGTCGGTTTAGAAATAAAGCGCGAAATCGTGGAAGGCGAACTTTCAAGTTTTTCGAATGCTTCATTGCCAATTGTTGCTGCACTTGGTGGAATGCTGGTCCCCGCTTTGATATTTTTCGTCTTTAATCAAGGAACCGATTTTGCCAAAGGATGGGCAATTCCTATGGCAACTGATATCGCTTTTTCATTGGCAATCATCTCGATGTTGGGAAAAAAAGTGCCAGTTTCTCTGAAAATTTTTCTTGCTGCACTTGCAATTGTTGATGATTTGGGCGCAATTGTAGTGATTGCCATTTTCTATACCGACCAAATTCATTGGGATTATTTAGGTTTGAGCGCCTTGATGGTTGTTATTTTAAACATTTTGAATCGATTAAATTTCGTGAAACATATTTTCTATCTTATTCCGGGAGTTTTTTTGTGGTATTTCATGCATCATTCCGGCATTCATGCGACGATTGCTGGCGTTTTGCTGGCTTTTGCGATTCCTACGAATGTTTCTACCACCGAAATTTCACCCCTCGAAAAATTGGAGCAAAAACTACACTTACCGGTTAACTTTATCATTATGCCGATTTTTGCACTTGCCAATACCAATATTGCTTTCAAAAATGGAATGGTAGACGGACTTTTCAGCAATTTCGGTTACGGAATTATTTTGGGACTGTTTTTAGGTAAAGTGATCGGCATCAATTTATTTTCTTATATTTTCGTCAAACTGAAAATAAGCACATTACCAGACAAAAGTTCTTGGTCCCAAATGATCGGAGTCGGGCTTTTGGCTGGTATTGGTTTTACCATGTCGATTTTCATCGCTTTGCTTTCTTTCAAAGGATTTCCGGCGATTCAGGACGAAGCTAAATTTGCCGTTCTGGTTGCATCTTTACTTTCCGGTCTTGTAGGATTTGCCGTGCTAAATTTCTCCTATAAAAGAAGAAAAGCATTAGAGTAAATCTATTTTTTGGCGGTGATGGTGTGCGATTCGTCGGTTTCTTCCATATCTGGTAAAACATTCGGATCAAAATATTGTGCATTGAGTTTTACTTCATCTGCAATCATTTTTTCTACCCGAACTTTCTTAATGGCAATGTTTAATTCGTTGCCCAAAAGAATCAAAATGATATTGATATTCACCCAAACCATCACCAAAATAATAGATCCAATCGATCCGTAAAGAACATTATATCTGGCAAAATCTTTCACATAAATCGCGAAAATATAGGTAAGAATCACAAATAAAACCGTGGTTAATACAGCTCCCGGCATTGCTTGTTTAAATGTCGTAATCTTCAGGCAACCCACCCAATAAAAAAGAGCAAGCAAGATAAAATAGAAAATAGGAAAAGAGAAAAATCCGATGATTCTCGACATATTATCTACCAGCCAAGAAATATTAATTTCCGGGGTGAAGAGCTTCAGGACGACTTCGCTATAATAAATCCCCAATAACGAAGCGATAATGAGGAAAATAAACGCAATGGTAATTATAAATGCGACCAGATATTCCTTTACAGCACCTCTTCTAAGATTAGTATTAAGATTAAAACCATTGATCAAAGAATGCGTTCCATTCACCGCAAAAATCATCGCGAAAATAATGGTTAAATTACTGATGTTCTTCATATTAGGAAGAATAAAAGTTTGAATATAACCGGAAACATCTTTCTGAATGTGCGCAGGAAAAATATTGTGCATTAAAACCTCAAAAATATAAAACTGAAGCTTGTCGTAATGCGGAAGATAGGGCAACAAAGACAGCAAAAAAAGAATAAAGGGAAACAAACTAAGGAAAAAACTCCAAGAAATACTTGCCGCGCTTCGCCCAATTTGCATTTTGAAGACACCTTGTCCATAAATCTCAAACATTTTCCACAGCGAAATGCCTAAAAAAGGAATATGAATACTATCAAGAAATTCACGAATTTTGAGGATGAATTGAGGTGTTTTAATGCCCATTAATCTATATTTGCAGAACAAAGATAAGAAATGAGAATTAATTTGGTTTGCATCGGAAAAACTGACGATAAAGAAATCAGCGGGCTTGTAAAATATTATCAAAACCGGCTCCCGAAACACTGGAATTTCGAAATTACTGAAATCCCGGATGTGAAAAATGCAAAAAATCTTTCGCCCGATCTTCTCAAAAAAGAAGAAGCAAAACTGTTCCTTAATCAAACCGAAAATTCCGATTACATCATTTTGCTCGACGAAAAAGGAAAACAGTTTACCAGCCGGGAATTCGCCTCAAAAATCGACAGTTGGATGAATGCTTCTGTGAAGAGGATTTCTTTCTTTATCGGTGGCGCTTACGGTTTTTCGGAGGAAATTTATCAACGGGCAAACGAGAAAATGTCCCTGTCGAAAATGACTTTCACTCATCAAATGATTCGTCTCTTTTTTGTGGAACAGATCTATCGTGCCGATCAAATTCTTCAGGGAAAACCTTATCACAATGACTAATTTGTAATTGCAAAACTGGTTCTTCCCTTTTTTTGTGTATTTTTGATTTTATGGATTTATCTCTTAGAACTGTTACGGTGATGCGCTATATTCTTCCACTTCGCGAAGGTGGTTCGTTGCCTGCTTTGGCGGAAGCTGATGATGATTTTAAATATGTTTTAAAATTCCGTGGCGCTGGCCATGGGGTTAAAATGCTGATTTCGGAACTTTTGGGTGGCAAAATTACAGAAGTTCTGGGTTTGAAAATTCCAGAATTGGTTTTCGCGAACCTTGATGTGGACTTCGGGAGAACTGAAGCCGACGAAGAAATTCAGGATTTGCTAAAGTTTTCCGAAGGATTAAATTTAGGTCTGCATTTCCTTTCCGGAGCAATTGCTTACGATGCTTCCGTAAAAATAGATCCGCTACTGGCGTCTAAAATTGTTTGGCTGGATGCATTCATCACCAATATCGACCGTACTTTCAAGAATACCAATCTTTTGCTTTGGCACAAAGAATTGTGGGTGATCGATAATGGTGCATCATTTTATTTCCACCATTCCTGGCAAAACTTCGACTCGGCAGCGAAAACACCTTTCAAATATGTAAAAGATCACGTTCTGCTTTCTCAGGCTTCCGAACTGGACAAAGCTGATGCCTTTGCAAAATCAGTTTTAAATGGCGATGTTTTCCGGGCAATTGTAAATCTACTCCCTGAAGAATGGTTGCAATGGAACGACGCCGATGAATCGCCAGAAGAAATACGAGAAATTTATTTTAATTTCCTGAAAACCAGATTAGAAAATTCTGAAATATTTTTAAACGAAGCCAAAAATGCAAGAGGATAAAATTTACGAATACGCGGTAATCAGACTTGTACCGAAGGTTGAGAGAGAAGAATTTTTCAATATAGGTCTCGTAATGTTTTCTAAAAAAGAAAAATACATCCGAATGGAATTCCATTTGTGCCCGAAAAAATTTGAGTTGATGCACTCCAAATTGGATTACGAGGATGTTACAAAAAATCTGGAAAACTTCAAAAATGTTGCAAAAGGCGAAAAAGCCGGTGGCGAAATCGGAACGATGGATATTCCGGAAAGATTCCGCTGGCTGACTGCCGTTAGAAGTTCGGTGATTCAAACCTCGCGGCCACATCCCGGGAAAACAAAGGATTTAGATGCTACTTTTGAACGTTTATTTGAAGAATTGGTGAAGTAGAAATCTTTAATTATAAAAAAAAACGGACTCATGATAATTGAATCCGTTTTTTTTAATTAAAAACTTTATTTAAAAGCTAAAGTTCAGCCTTGAAAATACATATCTTCCGTTCTGACCAAATTGTGATGTTGATCTGGAATAAACGAATTGATCATTATTTGATGAAGCAGGAAGATTTTTCGTCGGATAAACATCAAATACATTGTTCGCACCCAATGTGATGCTTAGGTTTTTATTCAGTTTGTATGCGACAGAAATATCGGTAACGATTTTATCACTAATCGATTGATGTTCATTCAAAGATACCACTCCATCGCCATTTGCATCAATAATATCCGGACTGGTAACTTTTCCGAAATAGGTATTTCTAAGATAAAAAGTAGCGTCTTTCCAAGTGAGACTGTGCGATAAACTCGCTTTTACTTTTGGCACCGCTTCTTCCAGATAAATTCTGGATGCTTCTGAAAAGTAGACATTCTCCAAATTTGCTGCTTGTAAAGCTCCAGACGAATGAATATCGCCCACTCGCTTTGTTCTGTTGAGGTTTATGGCAAAATTATTGTCGAGTTTCGCCTCAGAAAAGCGTGCATGGTGGGAAATTACTACATCCAAACCTTTTGTTTCAGTATCGATACCATTGGTAAAAAATTGAGCTGAATTCACACCGGCTTGATCAAACAGTTCAGGAGCTACCGATCTTGGGAACTGGCCTGTAAGAATAATTCGGTTGTCGATTCTTGTAAAAAATCCATCTGCTGTAAAAGTTAGATTTGCCGACGGTATTTTATAGGTGAATCCCACACTCGCAGATTTGGAGGTTTCTTGTTTTAATTTTGGAATTCCTAGCGATTTTGCAATCTCCGAATCGTTGCTGAAAGTTCCAACTTCTTTCAACACCCCATCAGTAAATAATGTTGAGGTAATGTTATAATAGATTTGATGTATTGAAGGCGCCCTAAATCCGGTAGAACCGGCAAATCTAAAATTAAAATTGTCGGCCAACTTCACTCGTGAAGCCAACTTATAATTAAAAGTAGAACCAAAATCCGAATAATTCTCATATCTCGCTGCTGCATCTACTAAAAACCAATTGGTGAAATTCAACTCGAAATCCAGGTAACCAGCTACGGACTGACGGTTTTTATCCACTGCATTTGCCGGACGGAACCCACCGAATACTTGCGAATTACCTGGAAGCAAATTACCAAAAAAGTCAGTTGGTTTTATACTGTTTGGCGTGGATGCTGTTTGCGGGTTTCCGTAGATATCATAAGCGGTATAAGATGCTTCTTCACCAGCACTAATCAGAAAGTTTTCAAAACGGTGTTCCGCTCCGAAAGCAGCATTAAAACCTTCGAAAAAATCATAATTCTTAGAAAAATCCAAATTAATAGTGTTCTGAGAAAACTTGAGTCCTCCTGCATCAAATTCGTTAGGTGAAGCAAATCTTAATGAAGTATTTCCGGTATTTTTAATGGTATAATCAAATGAGTTTTGTCCAAATGTATTGCTTAAATCAATGTTCCACCCATTCCATTTTCCCTTAATTCCCGCCGCAAGCGAAAGGTCCAAAATATTGGTTCCGATCTCCGGCAGGTAACCGTTGGGATGAATCCCGGTGAAAGTTCTGCTTTGATTTGGTCGTCTGTAAAACCCACCGGAAGTTCCATTTCTTAAACTGAAACCTCCAAAAGTATACACCTTCCAAGTATCACTTATTGGCATTTCGATATTGGCAAACAACTGATGGTTATTGAGCTTGGATTGCCCAACTTGCATATTGAAATCCTTTCGGTCCAATCCACGGTAAGCTAATTCCTGATCCGTAACATTCGCTCCTAAAAGACCTTGCAAAGCAGTAATTGTATTGGCATTTTGGATCTGATTCTGGAATTCCTGGGAAAAATAGCTTACCTGTTGCGAATACTGGTGAATATTATCAATTATTTGCTGAGTGTTTGCAGTGTTGTTGATATTGCTATAAAGCGAGGAAAGATTTACGCCATTATTTAATGCCCGTTGCTCAATGGCGTTGTAAGCGTTGAAGATTGCGCCACTTTCAGTACCAGCTCTGGAAGTTGGATTTCTAAATGTGGATGCCCATGTTAGATTATAAAAACCACCTTTTTTCCCAATTTTATTACCATAATTAAGGTCAACCTGAATGGTTTGTCCATCAAAATCTCCGGTATGATCGTTGGCCGTTGGAGTTAAATTTCCGCCGTAAGAAACCTGACCGCCTAATTTTCCGGTATCGTTCTTTAATGCTAAATTGATCACTCCCGCAATTGCATCAGAACCATACTGCGCTGCAGCTCCATCTCTCAATACTTCAATTTTTTGGATCGCAAAAGACGGAATCGCATTTAAATCTGTACCAATTGTTCCTCTACCTGGACTTCCATTTACGTTCACCAAAGCAGAAGTATGTCTTCTTTTTCCGTTTACTAAAACAAGAACTTGATCAGGTCCTAAACCTCGCAACTGAGCGGGATCCAAATGATCCGTTCCATCAGCGTTGGTTTGGATAGTCGAAGTAAATGATGGAGCAACTGAATTAAGAATTGCGGAAATATTGGTTTGAGGCAATACTAAGGATTCCTGCTTCAAGTTGAAAACATCTACAGGAACCGGACTGTCGACTTTGGATCTTGCTCCATTTCTGGATCCTAAAATGACCACTTCCTCTACATTGCTCACTTTAGTGCTGTCGGTTTGTGCATAAGCATTGGATGCTAGAAAAAACAATACCGAAGCGGACAAAATAGTTTTTCTTTTATTCATATAAGGATTTATTAATTAATGTTTTTTACAAATTTCGATCTGCAAAAGTAAATCATTAAAATAAGTCTACAAAAAAAGTAGACTTTTAATATTAAAAAAAATATTGAAGCGTTTTCAATATCTTTTTTATTAAAAAAATTGTATTTGAACCTGGTTTACAGCAGATTAACAAATTCCTCTATGCAACAGGATCAGATCTTTGTCAGTTTTGCAAACTTAAGAATCAGATTTTTCTCGCCTTCATGTTGGAATTTTACTTTGGCTTTTATATTTTCAGGGTCGGTTCCGTCGAGGAAAAGCACTTCTCCCACTCCAAAACGGTCGTGCCGAACTTGATCACCAACTTCAATATTTTCTGAAGAAGCTCCACTAGGATTGGTAATTCTAGCAGTTGCAACCGGTTTTAATTTTTGTGAAGCGGGCAAAGGTTCGCTTCTTTGAATGCTTTTCTTTTCTTCTTTCTTTTTGAAAAATCTTGGTTCAGCAGGTTCATCATCAAAAATACTCGACTTCAAACCGGAACGATTGATGAAACGAGTTTCTGCAATAGGATTGATAAATTCTAAATGTTGAGCATCCATTTCACTCAAAAACCGCGAAGGCTCCGCATCAGTAATTTTTCCCCACTGAAACCTGGAAACTGCATAAGTGAAATATGCCTGTTTTTCGGCTCTGGTTAAAGCCACATAAAACAATCTTCGCTCCTCTTCAAGCTCTTCCCTGGTGGAGGAACTCATGAAACTTGGAAAAAGATTTTCTTCCAAACCAACAAGGTGCACCACTGAAAATTCCAAACCTTTCGAAAGATGAATCGTCATCAGCGAAACCTGGTCTCCTTGGTCGTCTTTATCGGTTTGTGTATCTGCTGAAAGCGCGATGTTTTCTAGAAAATTGGCTAATGAAGGATCACCGTCTTCAATTTGTTGTTGCTCTTCGATGAAACCTTGCATCGAGTTCATCAATTCCTGAATATTTTCCACTCTGGAAATTCCTTCGGGTGTTTGATCGTCTTTCAAAAATTTAATCAAACCACTTCGTTTAGCCACTTCCATCGCTACATTGTAAGCATTTTCAGTTTTCAGCATTACTTGAAAAGCTTTAATCATCGACCAGAAATCTGCAAGTTTGGTTAAAATCCCGTTGTTTAATCCCAATTGTGGCGCATAAATCCCTAAATTATCCAAAACAGTAGACACCGAAACATTCTGGGAATCCGCAAAAACCACTAATTTATTCTGAGTAGTTTCCCCGATTCCACGAGCAGGATAATTAATGATTCGCGACAGCGCTTCACCATCATTTTCATTGATCAAAATTCGCAAATAGGCAATTAAATCCTTTACTTCTTTTCTTTGATAAAAGGAAAGTCCGCCATATACTTTATAAGGAATATTTTTTCGTCTCAACGCATCTTCGAAAGCACGAGTTTGAGAGTTGGTACGGTATAATATGGCAAAATCGGTAAATTTTCTTTGCTCGGAATTGTGTTTTTCCCAAATATTCGAAGCCACAAAACTTGCTTCGTCCGCATCAGAAAGAGCACGATAAACTTTAATTTTATCTCCTTCCTCATTCTCACTGAATACATTTTTCTTAAACTGCTGAACGTTTTTAGAAATCACCACATTAGCAGCATTTACAATATTTTGCGTGGATCGGTAATTTTGTTCCAGCGAAACCGTAACCGCGTCCGGATAATCTTTTTTAAAGTTTAAAATATTATAAATATTCGCACCTCGGAATGAGTAAATGGATTGTGCATCATCACCTACTACACAAATATTTTCAAATTTTGAAGCCAAAGCTTTTACAATCAAATACTGCGAATGGTTGGTATCCTGATACTCATCGACCAAAATGTACCGGAAACGATCCTGATATTTCGCCAAAACCTCCGGAAATCTGGTGAGTAACTCGTTTGTTCTTAAGAGCAAATCATCAAAATCCATCGCACCGTTTTTAAAACAAGCTTCCACATATTTTTGATAAATCAGTCCCATGTGCTTCATGTTCGCACGCTCATCATTTTCGATGAGTTCGGGATTTCCGAAATACGCTTTCACAGTGATGAGATTGTTTTTGTAATTGGAAATTCTGGCTTGAACTTTTTTCGGTTTATACAAATCCGCATCGATATTGTTATCTTTCAGCACTTTTCTGATGACGTTTAGCGAATCTTGAGAATCGTAAATTGTAAAATTGGACGGAAAACCCAATAAGTGGGCTTCACTTCTTAGAATCCTTGCAAAAACCGAGTGAAAAGTTCCCATCCACAGAGATTTCGCTTCACTTTGTCCTACCACTTTTCCAATACGCTCTTTCATCTCTTTAGCTGCTTTGTTGGTAAAGGTAAGCGCAAGAATATTGAATGGATCAACAAGATTGGTGATTAAATGGGCAATGCGCATGGTGAGTACACGGGTTTTGCCGGAACCCGCGCCTGCGAGCACCATAAGCGGACCTTCCAGGGTGGTTACGGCTTGATATTGTGCTTCATTTAAACCTTTCAAATAATCCATTAGAACAAAATTTTGGGTCACAAATTTAGTGAAATATATACGGAAGTCAAAGTGCAGACCTGCTTCCGAACTGTTAAATTATTTTAAGTAAAATCCCAAAAAAGCCCCAAATATGGAGCTTTCAATGAGAATTATTTTGATTATTGTTTTCGCAATAATTATTTGATGAGTTGAATATTCACCGCGGAAAAACCTTTTGGGGAACGTTCTTTATCGAAAGAAACCTTGTTTCCTTTTTTCACAGGGTGCGCGCAATTGTTTTCATGAAAGAAAATATTGTCTTTCGTACTATCATCAGTGATAAATCCATAGCCTTTATCACTAAGGAAGGTAACAATTCCGGACTGAATTTTGTCTTCTACCGGAATTGGAGCAGCACCGAGTTGGATATCATCGAGATTAATTCCTTCGCGGTTTTGATCCTCGGGACGGGTTTCCGTAAGTTGACCGTTTTCATCGACATAGAGAAACATTTCCTCTAAACCTTTTCCCTTATTGTTATTTGTTTTGCGTTCCTCACGCTTAAGGTTTTTCTCCTTTTGTTTTTGAAGTTTTTTCTTGAAATTTTCTTTTTTTGAGAAAGAATCTGCCATATATTATTATCGTATTTAAGTTTGTCTTAGTTGCTATTCGGTTTCATCATTGACACCAGTGTACCGAAAAATTTGTGGATGATAATGTATAAAAGCAACTGCGAAAAAACGATAACTGAGTAAGAAAAATTTAGAATTCTAAACGGAGATAGATTAAGCAAAGGCAGCAGCCTTTTATAAATTATAGTGCAAATATACAATTTTTATTTGACAATAGATGAGATTATATAACCCAATTTGAGCTTGACTTAATTAATTTAAAAAAATCAGGTCGTAAGTTTATTGAGTTGATCCATTACTTCATCAATTTCAAAAGGCTTTGCGATGAATGCATTGGCTCCGGACTGAAGCGCGGTTTGTTCCAATCCTCTACTTGCCGACATAATGACAACAGGGATGTTTTTTGTATACTCGTTTTCTTTTAATTTTTTGCAAATTTCCCGTCCATCTTCCCCTGAAAGCCACATATCGAGAAGAATAATGTCTGGTTTAGAGACAGATTCTACATAAGTGAAAATCTCGGATCCTCGCTCGAAAGCATTGACTTCAAAGCCTTCAAAATCGAGCATAATTCCCAAGGAATCCAAAATGGCTACATCATCATCTACAATTACAATCTTTTTTGAGTTCATTTTTTTTGAATATTTAACTTTGTGATAGGGGCAACGAGAATGAAAATGTTGAACCTTTACCTAGGACACTATTGACCCAAATTTTCCCGCCAGAGCGTTCCACGATTTGTGCCGCGATATACAAGCCCAAACCTAATCCCGGAAACGTACTTTCCTCATCGCCACTTACCCGATAATATTGTTCAAAAACGTGGTCTTTTTTATCGGGCGGCATTCCTATTCCAAAATCTTTCACTGTAAAAATAATGTCGTTGTCTTTTTGCTCCGTTTCCACAATGATGCGATCTGCATCGGGTGAATATTTAATCGCGTTTGACATTAAATTCGTCATCACCTGCCCTATACGCTCCCTGTCTGCAAAAACCGTACCTCCTGTTGCGGTATGAATTTCTATTTTATGAGAGGTTGAAATTTGCATTTCTTCTGCTATTTCCATCACAACTGTTTGGAAATCAAATTGAGTTTGGTTCAGGTGAATTTTGCCGGAGTTAATTTTAGTTACATCCAACAAATCACCAATTAGAGAGGTAAGTTTAGCAACCTGCATATCAATTTTCTTTGCATATTCTGCACTTTTTTCATCGCCGGTTTTCCTCAGTATTTTTTCTAGAAACTGGGCATACAATTTTAGGGAAGTCAACGGAGTTTTTAGCTCATGACTGGCGATCCCCAGAAATGTATCTTTCTGTTTCACTAGATTTTTAAATTCATTAATATCGGTACTGGTTCCAATCCATTTGCGAAATTCACCATCTTTGAAAAATGGAGTTCCGGTGGTAAGATACCAGATATATTCATTCTTTTCGCGGTCGAACATTCGGTACTCCAACTCGAATTGTTTTGGATTCTCCGAAATATCTCGCCAAACTTTCACAACTTTAGGCAGATCATCCGGGTGAACAACTTTAGTAAAATCAAATTTGTCGATTTCATCAATCGTTAAATTAAGCAATCTCAACAGATTAGCATTTCCATAATGTAATTTCCCGGTAGGACCTGCACTCCAAGCCATATGTGGCATTGCGTTGGCAAAATTTCGGTATTCATCTTCGGCGGATTCTGCTATCTTTCTAGCATTGATCAATTCTGTTACATTTACGGCTACATTTATGATTGCATTTACCTTTCCATCGGCATCACGCATTGGTTTGTAGGAAAAATTGTAATAAAAAGTTTGTAAAATCCCATCTACGAATAAATCTACGCGATCTTCCTGTGAGAAATAGGGTATTCCTGTTCTGTAAACGTTTTTTAGAATATCAATAAATGGTTGCCCCTGAAGTTCTGGCAAAGCATTTTCTAATTTCTTACCAATTACCGTTCTGTCTTTTCCCCAGGTTTTAATCATTTGGTCATTGGCAAATTCGATAATTAAATCTTCACCTTTATAAATGGCTGTGGAATAATCCGAAGATTCTACCAGTTCCTTGAAACGGAGTTCACTTTCCCATAATTTCTTTTCAGAAAGAACCTTATCAGTAACTTCTGTAGCTACTACACTAACTCCTGTAATTTTTTCATCTTTAAAAATCGGTGAGTATAGAAAATCAAAATAGCAGTCGGTCAAAATACCATTTTTCTCTAATTTTGCCAGCATGTTGTTTCCTTTATAAGGCTTTCCTGTCCGATATACATCCTGCAAAATCTTGGGAAACTCTTGATCCTTAATTTCGGGAAGTGCTTCCAGCAGTGGCAGCCCAAAAACGGACTCGCTTTTACCCCATAAATCCAGGATCTGCTGGTTGGCTATTTCTACCACCTGATTCTCTCCCATCAACATAGCTAACGCGATCGGCGCTTGACCAAAAAGTGTAGTTAAAGAGTCAAAACTCACTTGGTGCTGAAGAAAATTTTTCATACTTGCGAATTTATAAAAAAATAGGCTGATTTGCATTAATTTACTAACTCAGATAAGAAATATTTATAAAATTTCTTCTGATAAAAAATTGTTTCAGGATGGCATTTGCAGCTAACTAAAATAGACCTACTTTAATGTTTTATATTTGAAAATATTAATTATATTTGCACTTCTTAAACTTTAAACAAAAAATGAGCACAATATTTACATTATTCATGATTCTGATCATGATTGCGAGTATCTTACTAATCATCATCATCATGGCACAGAATCCAAAAGGTGGAGGCTTATCCGGAACTTTCGGTGGAACCTCATCTGCTCAGTTTGGAGTACAACGTACCAATGATTTCATGGAAAAAGCAACTTGGACTTTAGGAAGCGCCATTATAATTCTTATTTTACTGAGTGTTATTCTTACTGGGAAACCTAGCACAACCGTTCCAACTGCTCCGGTAAAAACAGAAGCTCCGGCTCCACAAACAGCGCCTGCTACAAACAGCCCTGCAACTGCTCCGGTACAAACTCCGGCTCCAGCAGGAAATTAGCATTACGCTTTACACAACAAACTAAACGGTTTAGAAATTCTAAGCCGTTTTTTTATGATTTTATTCAAAGTTCCGCTCCTTTATTCCCCAATATTGATCCTGATGATGAAGGAACAAACACTCAATCCAGCTGTCCAAAGACATTTTGGATAATATTTCATCATCGATTTCAGCAAATTGGGTTTCAAAAAAATCTCTATTGATTTTCAAATTTCCGCGATCCAGAATCATCACATTTTCGTCCGAAAAAAAAGGATAATTCTTAATATCTGAATTTGTTGTGAGAATTTTTTTCCCGGATGCCAATGCTTCAAAGGTTCGCATTGTTAAGCCATTTTGAAAAGGTTTATTAATATCCAAAACAGCAAAAGATCGATTATAAATCTCAGCAATTTCTGCGTGCTGCAGTTTGGTAAAACTAAGTTTTTTGAGGTCAAAATGTTGCAAATGCCGATCGAAAAAACGTTTCAACAAAAATGCAGTTCTTCCGGGAGCATAGTAATAGAAAAATGTTTTCAAGCGAAATTGCTCTGCAATTTTCCGAATCTCTTCACCAATCGCATAACGGTCAGTATGCGCAGTTCCGATAAAGGTTATATCATACTTTAGTTCTTTTTTTTCGCGGATATCTTTGTAATCTTCAATAAAAAATAATGGGCGAAAATGCAGACCAAAACGTTCAGCATCACGTGGTTCAAAAGTGAAATTTTTATCGAAAAAAGGATAGAGTTTTTGAAATTTTGGATATTCGTCAACTGCGTCGTATGAATAGAAAATTTTCTCAGCCAACGGATTTATATCTCGAAAAGCATCAAGAAAGAAAAACGGAATACTTTCGCCTTTTATTAATAAAAAAAAATCATAATTTTTTGTTGAAATTTCCAACAAAATCTTGCGGTAATAGCGGTTTATTCTTCTTTGATACCAACGGCTATTCACGCGGATAATTCCTTTAGACAAAAGAGAATCCGATGGTCTTTCATTGTAGAAATCTACTTCAGCTCCCCATTTTTGCAATCGCTCGACAATCGCTTTTTCGTAGCCGAAAAAATGGGCGGATATAAACAATATTTTTTTTCCTGCCAGATTCATGTTTTCAGGAAACCCTTTTGTTTCATTTCTTGCAATGAAGCTTCAAAATCATTTTCCAAAACCGGCTGTTTCACAACCCATTGGGTGAAAGCTTGCATTCCTTGCGAAAAACTAACCTTAGGTTCATAATGCAAAAGGTTTTTCATTAAATAAATATCTGCGAAATTGTGGCGGATATCGCCAATTCTGAAATTTCCGGTTACCGAAACTGTGACGTCTTTCTGATATCCTTCTACAAGATTTTCTGCCACAGATTTTACAGTGGTTGCAATTCCGGTTCCTATATTGATGGTTTGGTTATTCGCTGCGTCCATTTCCAAACTTCTTATCGTTGCTTCGGTGACATCTTTGATGTTGATAAAATCCCTTGTCGGCAAACCATCTTCAAAAATATTGATATCCTTACCACTTAAAATCTGCGAAGAAAATATCGACAAAATACCAGTATACGGATTCACAAGCGATTGCCCTACTCCATAGACATTTTGGTAACGCAGAATCACATAGTCAACGGATATCGTTGGACAAACGAGTTTTACCATTTGTTCCTGCTGCAATTTCGTGAGTCCGTAAAATGAAGTGGGATGAAGTTTAGAATCTTCCGAAGTAGGAAGTGGCTTTATAATTTCACCTTTATCATCAGTCATTTCGAAGATTCCTTTTTCCATCAAATCTGTTCTGCGGTTGCTGGGAAATACAATTTTCGCAGAAGAATCCTGATATTTACCTTCACCATAAACCGCTCTGGAAGACGCTAAAACAAATTTCTTTACGCCATTTTTTTTATTAACTAAAACATCAAGAATAAGCGCTGTTCCCGAAACATTCACCCTGTTATATCTTTCGATTTCATACATCGACTGACCTGTTCCAGTTTCTGCAGCCAGGTGGATAATGGCGTCTTGGTTTTCGATGGATTTTTCGATGTCTTTCCTATTAGAAACATCACCTTTAATGAATTTTACTTTCCCTAAAATACGTTGATAAAGCGGTGAATTCTTCTCGGGATTTTCACTGTGAATCTGCTCTGAAAGGGAATCTAATACCGTCACTGAATATCCGCGATCGATTAATTTCAGCGCAAGTGAACTTCCGATGAACCCGGCTCCACCAGTAATTAATATGTTTTTCAATTTATCCACTTATTTTCTCCCAGATTTGAGTTTCCTGGTTATATTTTTTTATGATTTTCGCTGGCGAACCTACAATAACACAATAATCCGGGAAAACCCCTTTCACCACTGAATTTGCACCTACAATACATTGTTTTCCCAATACGGTTCCAGCCATAATTGCCGCTCCCATTCCGATAAAACAATTTTCTCCGATCGTAGTTTCACTGACGATTATTTTTTGTTTTACAACATGTTTCCCGATCTCGGTATAATCATGATCAATATTGGTGATGAAAACATTGGCTAGAATCAGCGAACTCTTCCCTACAACCAGCTGCCCTGCGGAAGTGATGTGTACATTCTGAGAAATCACCACATCATCCTCTATTCGGATGGTTCCACTTTTGTGCGTTTCCATTCGTAAATGGGGGAAAATCCTCACTTTTTTACCGATAAATATATTGCGGGTTCCTTTAAGAAAAATAGGCTTCCCAAGATAGGATGGAATTCCAAATTTGCCAAAAAAAGGCGCATAGCACAGCGCTCTGATTCCCCAAAGTAATTTATCCTTCATAGTTTTGCTCTTATTGGCCTCACGATGTATTTTAATTTGGAAAATACAAAATAAAACAGATATTGCAATAAATTAATTCGTTTATTTCGATACATTTCCCAAATATTTTTCTGGATTCCTTTCTCCATTTCTTTTAAATTTGCAGAAAGTCCCGAAAACCCGAATGATTTTTTCCCATTTCCGGCTATTACAAGTTTTTCAGGAAGTAGAAACATCGAGTTGGTTTCGCTGATTCTCATCCAATAATTCGCATCTTCCGAATATCTTTGTTTTTCGTCAAATAAACCGGTATTTTCAAGAATTTTTCTTTCGAAAATTGCCGTAGAAGTTTGCCCCGTAATTTTAAACAATAAGAGGTTCAGACTTATAGCAACTAAACCGTTAGAACCAATTGCATACGGAAAACTTACTTTTTCATCGTTCCATAAAGATGTAATAAAATCCACCCGAAAATTCTTATTTACAAGATATTTCATCTGTTTTTCGGTTTTTTCCGGAAGCCATTCGTCATCGGAATCGAGCAACGCAATGTAATCTCCTTTTGCGATTTTCAGTCCTGTATTCCTAGCTTTGGAAACACCGCCGTTTTCCTGATTAATCAATTGAATTGGCATTTCTGGATTTTTTTTTCGGTAATTTTCAAGAATTTCTCCACTTCGATCTGCGGAACCATCATTAATGACAATGATTTCAAACTCGCCTTTCCACGTTTGATTTTTAATCGAATCAAGACATTTTTCGATGCTTTCTCCGGCATTATAAACAGGAATAATCACGGAAATTACCATTGAATTTTGTTTAAAATCTTAAAAACCACCATTTACGATCAATCTAAAATAGAAATTTTGTGTGGGAAATTAATCTTTTTCGTTGTAAGGCAACCGGTTCTGAATCGATCTGCCCAATGAAATTTCATCCGCATACTCCAGCTCATCTCCCACCGATATTCCGCGAGCGATGGTAGAAAAATTAACCTCAAAATTTTTGAATTTTTTATAAATGTAATAAGCCGTCGTATCACCTTCCATCGTTGCACTCAGCGCGAAAATCAGCTCTTTAACTTCCCCGCTTTCCAGTTTTTTTTCAATCGAAGAAATGTGAAGTTGATTGGGACCAATACCTTCCATTGGCGAAATTTTGCCGCCCAAAACCAAATATTTCCCTCGGTATTTTCCGGTATTTTCAATCGCCATTACATCTCGCACGTCTTCTACTACGCACAGAATTTCTACATTTCTTTTCGGATTGGAGCAGATATCACAAACCTCCACATCGGAGAAATTATGACAATATTTACAGTATTTGATTTCAGTGACGAGTTTATTCAGCGCATCGCCCAAAGCAATCGCTTGACTTTCGGGCTGCTTCAGCATATGTAATGCCAATCTCAGGGCCGATTTTTTTCCGATTCCGGGCAATCCCGAAATTTCTTCTACTGCTTTTGCTAAAACTTTGCTCGGATAATCCATACTACAAAAATAAAATTTAAAAACTCAAATTGCAAGTTTCGCCCCTTTTATTATCTTTGGTGAAAATAGATTTATGATTCTTCAAAATTTAAATTATCCACTCGATTTCAAATTTAAAATAACCACCCTTTCCAGCGATTTTAATATCACCGACAAAAACGGAAATTATGTAGCATACGTTCGCCAGAAAATGTTTAAATTAAAGGAAGATGTCATTATTTTCAATGATGAAACCCGCTCTCGGGAACTCTTCCGAATTCAGGCCAACCAATGGATCGATTTTAATGCATCCTACTCGATAACCGACCTGGAAAATGGTAAAATTTTCGGTCGACTCTCCCGAAAAGGAATGCGCTCTTTGTGGAAATCTCACTACGATGTTTTGGATGAAAATAATGCGTTGAAATACCAAATCAGCGAAGATAACGCTTGGGTAAAAGTTTTGGATGGTTTTATTGGAGAAATCCCCATTGTTGGAATGTTTACCGGATATTTCCTAAACCCTTCCTACACCGTGAAAGATTCCGCAGGAAAAGAATATTTCCGCCTCAAAAAAATGCCATCATTGATTGGACGAAGATTTCAACTCGACCGATTAATCGATATCGACGATCAAGACGAATCACTGGTAGTTTTATGTTTATTGATGATGGTACTTTTGGAAAGAGAACGAGGATAAATTAAAAAAAATTCTTGGAATGATCTTTAAAATTAAAGATTTCCAAGACATCCATTATTATAAATTCAATACAAATAATTGCCTGACTTTTTTTCAGGCATTTTTTTATTCTTAAATTTGAGGAAAATATTATTTATAATGGAAATTACGCAAATAGAACCACAAATAATCTGGAAAAATTTTGCTGCATTAAACGCGATACCAAGACCTTCTAAAAAAGAAGAAAAAGTAATTGAATTCATCAAAAATTTTGGTGAAAATCTCGGTTTAAAAACCACCGTGGACGAAGTAGGAAACGTGATCATTAAAAAACCTGCAACTCCGGGAATGGAAGACCGAAAACCAATCGTGATGCAATCTCACCTGGATATGGTTTGCAAAAAAAACAATGATGTTCTTTTCGATTTCGAAACCCAAGGAATCCAGATGGAAGTAGATGGCGATTGGTTAAAAGCCAAAGGAACGACTTTGGGCGCGGATAACGGTTTGGGAGTTGCGGCAATCATGTCGGTTTTGGAAAGTTCTGATATACCGCATCCCGCTCTGGAAGCGCTTTTCACTATTGATGAAGAAACAGGTATGACTGGAGCTCTTGGCTTAAAACCAGGGCAATTATCCGGTGAAATACTTCTGAATCTGGACACCGAAGAAGATGATGAAATCGATATCGGTTGCGCTGGTGGAATCGACGTAACAGCCTGGCAAAAATACAATTTGGAAGACGCTAAAGGACAAATTGTGAAAATTGAGATCAAAGGTTTGCAAGGTGGACATTCCGGAATGGACATCCATAAAGGTTTCGGAAATGCAAATGTAATATTAGGAAGATTATTGTATACGGGACTTTACGACCAAAATATTCAACTGATTTCAATTGATGGTGGCGGTTTGCGAAACGCGATTCCGCGCGAAGCAAATGCTATTTTTTCGGTGAGAAATGAAGTAGAATTCATCGAAAATGCTAATATTTTGAAAGCTTCAATCCTGGAAGAATTTGCAAATGTGGAGAAGGATCTTCAAATAAATATCGAATATTTCAGTACTGCAGAAAAAGCAATTTCTGAAGAAGATTCCAAAAAAATAATTTTAGCATTAAAATCAGCACACAACGGTGTTTACCGAATGTCTCCGGACGTTGCTGATTTGGTAGAAACGTCCAATAATATTGCTCGTGTCGAGTTGAAAGACGGAGCTTTAAAAATTTTGAATCTTTCCAGATCATCGGTAGATTCTACAAAATTTGCTGTTGCAGAACAATTGAAATCTGTTTTCGAATTGGCAGGATTTGAGGTGGAATTCAGCGGTTCGTATCCAGGTTGGAAACCAAAACCAGGTTCGGAAATTGTAAAAATCATGGAGAAAATTTACGAAAGAGATTTCGGATCAAAACCTCACGTAGTTGCTTGTCACGCAGGTTTAGAATGCGGAATTATCGGTGCCAATTACCCTGAAATGGAAATGGTAAGTTTCGGACCAACTATTCGTGGAGCACATTCTCCCGAAGAAAAAGCGAATATTCCATCTACACAGAAATTTTGGGCATTTTTGAAAGAAATTCTAAAGGAAATTCCAAAAAAATAAGGTCTAGGGCAATTTTCGGAGATTTTCGTTATGCATTCGTTTTCATTAATCACCACGGAGCAGAATCGTATTACGCTACTCACCGATTTCGAGGAAAACTAAAACTATAAAAAAGTCCATCATTAAAATTAAAAAATCCCGTAACGTGCAGTTGCGGGATTTTGGTATTTAAAAAAGTAATTATCTTCTATGGATAAGGTGCGAGTTCAACTTCCAACCCATCGATATTTTCGGTAATGTGAATCTGGCAGCCCAGTCTGGAATTATCTTGAACATGAAACGCTTCTGCAAGCATTGCGTCTTCCTCAGCTCCCATTTCTTCCAGTTTTTCGGCACCATCAATTACATAGACCTGGCAAGACGCGCACATCGCCATTCCGCCGCAAACTCCGATGGTACCTTCTTCCGCCAGTTCGTACGAACGCACCACTTCCATTAAATTCATGGACATATCCGTAGGCGCAAGAACCTCGTGAGTTTGGCCATTTCGGTCGGTAATTTTCAAATTGATATCCTGCATGTTTTCTTAATCGATTTTTTTAACAACAGCTTTTTCCGCTTCTTTTCGGCTTCCATCGAAACCGTCTACTCCACTTACTGTTGTATATTTCAAAACATATTTTTTACCTGGATTCAGCATATTATAGACGCTTTGGCACATTAAAGTTGCTTCATGAAACCCACACAAAATCAGTTTCAATTTTCCTGGATAAGTATTAATATCGCCGATGGCATAAAGCCCCGGAATGTTGGTTTGATAATCCAGTGCATTGTTCACAACAATGGCATTTTTCTCGATTTCTAAGCCCCAATTTGCAATATCTCCCAATTTTGGAGTAAGCCCGAAAAGCGGAATGAAATAATCTGTTTCCACATCGAAAGTTTCGCCTTCTTTTTCTAAAGTAATTGCCGTCACTTTTCCTTCACCTTTAATTCCAGTTACTTCTGCTGGAGTGACTAACTTAATTTTTCCTTGATCTTTCAAAGCCTGAACTTTTTCAACAGAATCCAAAGCACCACGGAACTCGTTTCTTCGGTGAACCAAAGTTACTTCACTTGCAACATCGGCCAGGAAAATGCTCCAATCCAAAGCAGAATCTCCACCACCTGCGATTACTACTCTCTTGTTTCGGAAATGTTCAGGTTCTTTAATGAAATATTCCACCCCTTTTTCTTCGTAATCAGCGATGTTTTCGATGGTTGGTTTTCTAGGTTCAAATGTTCCTAATCCGCCGGCAATTGCTACAGCTTTCGCACGGTGAACGGTACCCTTGTTGGTTACCACTTCGAAAGTTCCATCTTCAAGTTTATTTAAAGTTTGAGCGGTTTCGCCCAAGGTAAATCCCGGTTGGAACTGCTTAATTTGCTCCATTAAATTATCGATCAATTCACCTGCATTCACTGAAGGGAAACCTGGAATATCAAAAATAGGTTTTTTCGGGTAAAGCTCTGTCAGCTGTCCACCTGGTTGCGGCAAAGCATCGATAAGGTGGCATTTCATTTTCAGCAAGCCTGCTTCAAAAACTGCGAAAAGCCCGGTTGGTCCAGCTCCTATTATTAATAAATCGGTTGTAATCATTGATGATTTTTTTTAAGAAAATTAGTACCACAAATTTAAGAAAAATAAAAGAACAGCGAATTGCATAAGAGTGACAAATGTCATTTTAAATTGCTTCCAAATCAATGTTTTATATTTGTGGCAAATTTTTTGCAAAACGATAGACTATGAAAAAATTGTTAATCGCTTTCAGTATGATGATTTTTGCTTTGGGATTCTCTCAAAAGCTCGATAATATCCAATCTGGCGAATATTTAAATTATAGAATTCACTACGGACTTTTGAATGCCGGAACCGCTACTTTAACTACTTTAAAAACTACATACAGAGGACAACCGCATTTTTATGTGAAAGGTTACGGTAAAACTACCGGTGCTGTTCGCGCTTTCTTTAAAGTGGAAGATTACTACGAAAGTTACATAAATTACAACACCGGTTTACCAAGTTTTTATGTACGAAATGTAAAGGAAGGAACTTATACCCAGCACTTCGAAACCAGCTTTAATCATAGCAAAAATACCTTAATTTTAACGGATAAAGAAAAAAATACTACCCGCGTAGTGAACTCTGTGAAAGGAATTCAGGATATGCTTTCTGCGTTTTATTATTTAAGAAGTTTGGAGCCGGGTGAACTGAAGATTGGAAGTGTAAAAAAACTGAATGTTTGGATCGATGATGAAATGTTCCCTTTCCAAATTAAAATTGTAGGAACGGAAAATCTTAAAACAAAATTTGGAACAATCAATGCTTTAAAAATTGTTCCGCAAGTGATGAGTGGGCGTGTTTTCAAGGATAAAGAAGGCGTAACAATGTGGGTGAGCAACGACAGAAACCTAGTTCCTTTATCGATAAAAGCGGAGCTCGCGGTTGGTTCTTTGAAAGCCAACATCGATTCGTATAAAAATGTGAAGTATCCGCTGAATTTTATCAAATAAGTTTAAAACACTTTTGCAAAAAGATATTCGCAAAAGAAAATTATAATAAAAGACCGTTTCAATACTCTTGAAACGGTCTTTATATTTTTTTTAAAGAACAATTAAAGCGATTTACACTGCTCCAACATTCTCTTATCATTTTCAAAAAACATTCGGATATCGCTCATTTGATAAAGCAACATCACGATTCTCTCAATTCCCATCCCAAAAGCGTAACCGGAATATTTATCCGCATCGATGTTGACGTTTTTCAAAACCGCAGGATCCACCATTCCGCAACCCATAATTTCCAACCAGCCGGTTCCTTTGGTGATTCGGTAATCGGTTTCGGAATTCAGTCCCCAATACACATCCACTTCCGCACTTGGCTCTGTGAAAGGGAAATAGGAAGGTCTCATACGGATTTTCGATTTCCCGAAAAGTTCGGTGGTAAAAAACTGAATCGTTTGTTTTAAGTCTGCAAAACTCACATTTTCATCAATGTACAAACCTTCAATTTGATGGAAAATACAATGCGAACGAGAAGAAATAGCTTCATTTCTGAACACTCTACCAGGCGAAAGAATCCGCATTGGCGGCTGGTGTTCTTCCATGTACCTTATCTGTACCGAAGAAGTGTGTGTTCTTAAAAGGATATCCGGATTGGTTTCGATGAAGAAAGTATCCTGCATATCCCTCGCCGGATGATATTCCGGAAGGTTTAGCGCAGTGAAATTATGCCAATCATCTTCGATTTCCGGACCGTCGGCCACTGCAAAACCTATAGATTTAAAAATCTCGATGATTTTATTTTTCACCAAATTAATCGGATGGCGCGTACCGAGTTCAGTAGGAAATCCAGGTCTCGTTAAATCTTCTTTTTCAAGAATGAGGTTCGTTGTTGATGCATTTTTCAGGGAATCAAGTTTTGCCTCGACTGCCTGTTTCAGCGTATTGATCTTTTGCCCGAATTGTTTTTTCTGCTCGTTGGGAACATTCTTAAATTGGGCAAAAATATCATTTAAGATTCCTTTTTTGCCATTGTATTTAATTCGGAATTGCTCAATCTCATCTTTATTCGTCGTGCTGAAATTGCCAACCTCAACCAATAATTCATCAATCTTTTCTAACATCTTTAATATTTAGTAAGGTGCAAAAATACAATATTTCAATGTTATTTAAGCGTAAAATCACAGCTAAATTCTGCAAATAACTTTTTTTATCTGAATAGAATCCTAATGTTTTAGAAAATCGAGAAACAATTCAATGGCTTTTTTTCTGTGGCTTATTGCGTTTTTATCTTCAGGTTTCATTTCTGCAAAGGTAATTTCATGATGTTCGGGAATAAAAATCGGATCATAACCAAACCCTTTTTCACCACGAATTTCCCGGGTTAAGTTCCCATAAACTCGACCTTCAAAATAATGAGTTCCAGAACCATCAACAAGACACATTACAGTGACGAAATAAGCTTCGCGATTGTCTTCATCTTTCATTTCATCCAGCACTTTCGCCATATTTTTTGCAAAATCATGGTTTCCCGCATACCGCGCGGAGTAAATTCCAGGTCTTCCATTTAAAGCTTCCACCACCAATCCGGAGTCGTCTCCGAGACTGGGTTTCCCAGTTTTTTCGAAACAATATTTTGCTTTGATTAAAGCATTTTCATGAAAGGTGTTTCCGTCTTCTACAATTTCATCGTGCAAATCGTAATCCGCTAATGAGGTAACATTAAAATCACTTCCTAAAATCTGTTGAATTTCTTCTTTTTTATGCTGATTATGTGTAGCAATAAGGATTTCCTGGCTCATAAATATCAATTCTTTTAATTTTAAATTTCAGAATAATGTACTCTGTATTTTCTAGTAAATAGGTAATAAAAAACAGCTAATAAAACAATTCCTACAGCTAATAAAACCCATTCAGGAACTTTGAAAGCATCGGCAAAACTTTCTGTATTTCCGTAAAAAATGAGAAGCGAGGAACATAAATTATTGAAAGCATGCAGAAAAATCGGCAAGAGCAAAGATTTGGTTTTATAGTACACAAATCCCAAAACACTTCCTAGCAAAACCGCACCTACGAACTGCCAAGGATTGCCATGTACAAGGCCAAAAACTACGGATGAAATCGCAATCGCTACACCGGGTTTTGTACCTTTATTGCTCAGTCCTTTCTGAATAATTCCACGGAAAACGATTTCCTCAAAAATTGGAGCCATAATCACCGCCATCACAATCATCGTAGCTTTATCATTGGTCATTTGCTCCATCATTTTCGAAAAATACGCATAATATTCTCCGAAAAATGGTCCGGTAATAGGAATTTGCGACGTAATAAATTCGGCAATCAGCATCATCCCAAACATCATCGGGAAAATTAAAAGGTAAGTTCCAAAATTGGTCCGCGAAAAGTTGAAATTAAGTTTTTTACCGGTTTGCGGTCTCGCCACAAAGTAATCGAAAGCGAAAATTGCACCCAAAAATCCCGCTGCATTGATCACCATTAAATAAAAATCCTGATATTGAAAATTATTTTTAAATATCATCATCGAAAATACATTGAGAATCGCAACTAAGGATGTTCCGCCGATCATTCCAGCAACAAGCGCAAAAGCGCCTTTCCAGTTGAAAATGTATTTTTTTTGAGAGTGATTTTCTTTCATATTTTTATTTTAATTGAAGCATTTTTATCATTTCTTCGTTCATTTCACTAATTTCATAAATTGATAAGGATCCTAATTTTCCTGCAACTAAATCTTTATCTAGAGTTGCTATTTTCGATGTTTTCAAAATAGAATCCACTTTAAGACCATTGCTTTTTGATTTTTTTAAAACTAAATCAAACTTATTTTTCCATCTTAAATTGGAGGTTATAAAAGAAACCGTCACGTCTAAATCATTGGCATATAAAACCACAGCAGGACGCAATTTGCTACCTGACAAATCCGTGAAAGGAAATGGGATAAGAACAATATCACCTTTACTCATTTCCATATTTTATTTTAATATCCGAAACGGAATAGGTTATTTCGTCCTCATCCAGAAAATCATAAGCTTTGCTTTGTTCTACAAGATCAGCGATACCATCTTTCAATAAGTTTTCTTCATATTTCATCAAAAGAAAATCAGCAAAATCTGAAATTTCTTCCGCTTTACGATTAGGAAGCTTATTGATGATGTTTATGGTTTTTTCAATGATGGCAGACTTATCCATTGCTGTATATTTTTCAACAAAGATAAATCAATTCTCAGAAAAAGTGGCGTAACTTTTCGACCTACCAAACTTCGTTTTCATTTTCCATAAAAAAACACGATTTTTGCACATTCAAATACAATTATGTCAGAACTCATCAAAGAAATAGATCGACGAAAAACCTTCGGGATCATCTCGCACCCGGATGCCGGTAAAACGACCTTAACGGAAAAACTTCTTCTTTTCGGAGGCGCAATTCAGGAAGCTGGTGCTGTAAAGTCCAATAAAATTAAAAAAGGAGCAACCTCCGATTTTATGGAAATCGAAAGACAGAGAGGAATTTCCGTGGCAACTTCGGTTTTGGCTTTTGAATACCGAAATCATAAAATCAACATTCTCGATACACCCGGTCACAAAGATTTTGCTGAAGATACCTACAGAACTTTAACTGCAGTAGATTCGGTAATTGTGGTGATCGACGTTGCCAAAGGAGTCGAGGAACAAACCGAAAAACTCGTTCAGGTTTGTAGAATGCGAAACATTCCGATGTTGGTTTTTATTAACAAACTCGATCGTGAGGGAAAAGATGCATTTGATCTTTTGGATGAAGTGGAACAAAAGCTGGGATTAACCGTTTGTCCACTTTCATTGCCAATTGGTATGGGAGGCGATTTCCAAGGGATTTATAACATTTGGGAAAACAATATTCAACTCTTTTTAGAGGAGAAAAAACAAAAGGTTGGCGAGGCGATTAAATTTGATGACATCAATGACACAACGATCGATGAAGTTATCGGAGCAAAAGCAGCAACAACGTTGAGAGAAGAACTGGAACTGGTGCAATCGGTTTATCCGGAATTCAACCGCGAAGATTATATGAGAGGCGATTTGCAGCCGGTTTTCTTTGGTTCTGCATTGAATAATTTCGGGGTTCGTGAACTATTGGACGCCTTCATCGATATCGCGCCAAAACCGCAACCTAAAGAAAGCGAAACCCGTTTGGTAAAACCTGAAGAAAAAGATTTCACGGGATTTGTTTTCAAAATTCACGCGAATATGGATCCGAAACACCGCGACCGATTGGCCTTCGTGAAAATCGTTTCGGGTACTTTTAAAAGAAATGAAAATTATTTGTTGGTAAGAGAAAACAAAAAAATGAAATTCTCTTCTCCAAATGCCTTCTTTGCGGATAAAAAAGAAGTTGTGGATGAGAGTTTCCCGGGAGATATTGTAGGACTTCACGATACCGGAAATTTCAGAATTGGCGATACTTTAACTGCCGGAGAAAAAATAAACTTCAAAGGAATCCCAAGTTTTTCACCGGAACATTTCCGATACATCAACAATGACGATCCATTAAAGGCAAAACAACTCGCAAAAGGAATCGATCAATTGATGGACGAAGGTGTGGCGCAACTTTTCACCCTGGAAATGAACAACCGAAAAATTATTGGAACAGTGGGAGCACTTCAGTACGAAGTCATCCAATACCGTCTCGAGCACGAATATGGTGCGAAATGTACCTATGAACCACTTTCGATCCACAAAGCTTGTTGGATTGAAGCTGACGAAAAATCCGAAGAGTTCAAAGAATTTGCGAGATTGAAGCAGCGATTTATGGCGAGAGACAAGTACGGACAATTGGTATTTTTAGCAGATTCATCCTTTACCATTCACATGACGCAAGAAAAATTTCCGAATGTGAAACTCCATTTTATCAGTGAATTTAGAAATCAACAATAACAACACTAAATCTTCAGTCGATCTGAAGATTTTTTTTGTAAAATATTTTGTAAAATATTTTGCAAAACAATCATTTATAACTAGTTAAGAATTTTCGATATTTTTAGGGAATACTATTTGATTCTACTCCACTGCTTTTAATTTAAAATGAACCATGAAGAAAATATTTCTTTCCATTTTCGTTGCAGGTGCTTTGGTTTCTTGTGACAAAAACACGATTCAGCAAACCACCAACAGCATCAAACATGCAGATAGTTTGTTGACGAAAGCCAACGATGGCATCAAAACTTTGGATTCAATCTCGAAAACCATTAACGATTCCGACGGAATTACCAAAAAAGTAATCATTCCGGAAATTGAAAAGCAAAAAAAATCCATTGACAGCACGATAAAATCCGGGAGTTGGCAAATCGATTCCATCAACAAAGAAATTGAAAAAATAACCAAAAATGTGAAAGTAGGAACCGAAGTGGTGAAAACTTTGGACTCCGCAAATCGGTCTTTAGAAAAAGGAGGAAATGTGATTTCTGTACTAACCAAAACCGCCGACAAAATCCTTCAACAGACCAAATCTGAACCGAAAGTAGTAGAAAATTCTGCGCAAAATCAGCCTTCGCAAAATCAAAATAATTCGGTGACAGCACTTCCAAAAAAGGAAATTTCTCCGTTGGTAAAAACCGCGAAACTGGAAATTCAGGTGGAAAATCTAGACGAAGCAAAAGCTTTTTTAAGACAAAAAATCAGGGAAAATAACGCCGATTTGATTTCCGAAAATTTCACTCAGAATGAAGGATTTATGCGAGAATATGTTACGGTAAAAGTACCGTTTCAGTATTTTGACGGCTTGGTTTCTGATGTTTCCTCACAATTAGGTGATGTGAAATCGAAAAGTACCGAAACTGAAGGTTATGATCGAACTCCTTCGCAAATGTGCGACGTGGAAATAACTTTAGTGCAAAACGAAAATATTGCCGGAACAGCCACTGGCAACGAGAAAGTCGAGGAAGATCATAAAAGTTTCAGCGGGGCTTTTATGAAAGGTTTCAAAGTATTGGGAGATGCGATGCTTTTTCTACTTCCTTTTTGGCCCATTATCCTAATAGCAGCGGCGCTTTGGTATTTCATTGCGAAAAGAAATAAGAAAAAACGCGAAGAAGAATTCCAAAGACAATTGGCTTTAGAAAGAGAAAAAACAAAAGCAGCGGAAGTCGCGAAAGCTACAGCGCAAGAAACGCCACAAAATGCAGAACAAGCTACGACAGAAACGCCAAAAGATAATGACGACATTTCTAAATATATGCCGAAAAAATAATGAGAAATTAAAGAATTAAAACCTGCATAAATTAAAATTCTTCAGAGTTTTCTGGAGGATTTCTTGATATTAATTACGGAGGTGATAAGATCATTTCAAATCGACAAATTCTTAATTTAGTGATTGAGCAGATTAACAGGTGCAGATTTTTATTTCAGCAAAATCTGCTTAATCAGCGAGAAAGTAAGGTTTTTCCGATATGTAATTGTTCTAATTAATTACTCAAAGCATACACTGCAAAACTAGCCAACCAATGATCGCCACCATAATTACCTTTGAAAATCAATGGCAAAGCATTTTCTAAAAATTTTGCAGAAGTTTCTTCAAAATGCTTTTTATATCGGTGATTTTCCGGTAAAATTTTGGCAATATTTTTCATGCACCAACTTCTGGTAAAACTTAAACCAACCAAATGAACCGTTTGATAATCATTAATATCCGAAATTACAGGAATTTGTGAAATATTCTCAACACTTCTTTTTTCGTAGAATTTATTAAACCATTTTACATATTCTTTTTGAGGCAAAATTCTGGTCATTAAATCTGCGATTTTTAAACTTGGCGAGAAAAAATCACTTCCGTCTGGCTCTAAATAAGCTGGCGTTTTTTCGTCTTTTAGATAGAAATATTTTGCTTTTTCGATGAGTTGGTTTTCAAAATCTTTATTGCCAACCGTTCTTGCCCAATCTATAGCAAAACTTAGCGCAAAAGCTGTGTTAGGATGAACTCCTGTTCTGTTGGGATACGTTTGTTTCGGTAAATATTCTTTCCACAATTTTACGATTTCATCGGTTAATGGTTTTAAATTTTGATGCCAAATTTTCGCTTTTGAATGGTCCCAACTCGCCAATTCAGCATCTAATTGAAGCAACCAAGCCCAGCCGTACGTTCTCTCAAATCCTTTCGCTACTTGATATTTATTGAAATATTCTGCTTCGGTTTTTATTTTCTCGGGTTGAAAAGAACCATCCAAAATTTTAATAATCTCTTCTTTATTTTTCAGAAAAGGTTTGTCTTTCAGTAATTTAACAAGCATCCAATGTCCGTGAACTGAAGAATGCCAATCAAAACAGCCATAAAAACTTGGGTGCAATTCCTGGGGCGTGAGTTTTACATCGATCTCGTTATTGATAACGTGTGCTGTTTTATTAGGATATTCCTGGTTGATGCAATGCAAAGGTTTTTTCGAAAGCTGAAAAGCAATATCATCAGTAAGCGTTCTAACTTGCGCTGAAAAACTCAAGGAAAACAAAACGGCTAAAAGACTCATTTTTTTCATTGAATAAATGTATAAAAAATTACTAAAACTTAAACAAAAAAAGCCCTCCACAATCGGAGAGGCCACTGAAAAACCGTATCAATTTTAGGATTTATGGTTTTCGGTCATTAACTAAGAGCTTATTACAGGAGTTTAAATTCTGTAATGAGCTCTTTTCCTTTTTTTGAAGTTTTGATTTTATCGGGGGTATGAGGCTGCTTTTGGCTTAAGCATTGCCCGTTTTTAGATGTATTGGTTTTTTGCCCTTCCCTTTCAGATTAATTTCAGAATTCTCTTCAAATTGACTGCGAAAATAGCCATCGCTCCCTGCATCTGCATATTTTCTAGGCCATAGGATGTTGCTTTGCCGTATCCGTGGGCGTTTTTAAGTTCGCTGTTTTTCGCCTCAATCTTATACCGTTGCTTCGATTTCTCCCTGTAATAATCGCTTTCCTGAAAATCCATTTGATCCTGATGCATTTCTGATTTTATGGAGACAGAATAGGTCTTAGATTTTGCTCCATCTTTGTAACAGCCTTCTCTCATGGGGCATAATCTGCATTTTTCTATATCAAAATAATATACATCCACTTGGTTTTTGCCAACATTCTTTTTGTTTTGGCGGGCTTTTCTTGTCGCCAGATGTCCTGCGGGACAAACAAATCTGTCAGCATCTTTGTTATAGTCAAACCGGTCTTGATCTTTTCTAAATCCCTGTGTAATAGAAGGATTCAGTTTTGCTACGATTTTAATGCTCTGATCACGGGCAATTTTCAGATTTTCTTTCCCGGAATAAGCGGCATCACCAATGATCGCCTCCACGTCCATTCCGTTTTCCTGGCTGATTTTTAAGAGTTTGGGCAGTTCTGGGCCGTCTCCTTTTTCGCCCGAAGTAACCACCGCCGCCGTAATAATGCGTTCCTCACTCATTGCCAGGTGTGTCTTGTAACCAAAAAATGGACTGTCAGCCGACTTGTGTCCTGTTTTGGCATCCGTATCTTTTGAAAAAACCAACTGTTCGCCAGTGTCATTGGCTGTTTCCTTTAACAGGTTCAGTTTCTCCTTTACTGCCGGAATCGAACTTAGGGAGGGCTCGTTTTCAATAGATTTTTCAAGCTCTTTGCAGTAGGCTAATTCTTTGTTCAAATCATTTTCAACATTCTTGGATGGCATTTTAGACTTAAACTCTTCGTCAAACTGATAAACTGTTTTGCGAAGTAACTTGGAACGTTCCCTAAGCACTTCCAGCGCCGAAAAAGGGTTTGATCGGGACAAGGTATGCGTGGCATCCACAATGATGGATTTGCTTTTTATGATGCCTTTGTCAATAGCTATTGCGACGGTTTTTCCTATCAGCAAATTCAATAAATCGGTGTCCTTCAAACGCAGTTTTCTAAATTTAGTGAGGGAACTGGGATTGATCACGTCCTCTTCCGGAGCCATTTCCAAAAAATATTTGAACGACATATCGAACCGCGAACGCTCCACAACGTCCACATCAGAAAGGGTATAAATACTTTTAAGCAAAAGATATTTAAACATGCGGATTGGACTTTCGGCATTACGACCATTATTTAAACAATATTTGTTCAAAAGTTCATCATAAATGAAGGAGAAGTCAATCAGCTCGTTAATTTTACGAAGAATATTCTCCTTTGGAATGATCAGGTTATATAAATCAGAATAGGCACTAAACTGAACTCTTTGCTGCTGTACTAACATCTATAAATGATTAATTTACAGATTAAATATACAAAAAAAGGAGCGAAAACATTACTGTTTTAACTCCTTTTTTCTGATTGCCCAGAAGACTTTTTCAGTGACCTCACAATCGGAAGGCTTTTTCGTTATTTCATATTCACTATTTTATCGACAACATACGTTGTATTTCCGCGCCACGGAAGCACGCCGTGGTATTCTTTGTAATGCAGATCGAAGGTTTTCCCATTGTTTATTTCGAGTTGCTTGAAAATGGCTTCATCTTCAACAGAAAATTCGAATTCGTAGCTGGTTAAATTCCCGGTTCTCGGATTGGCTCCGAAACCTTGCTGAATCAGTTTTCCCTCATAAGTTTTGAAAACGTTACCTTTTTTCACGGCATAATTTAATACTCCCGATTTCACGCCTTCACCGAAAACGAAATAATACCGGTAATAAAAAACCCCTGCCAAAACTAAAAGAATTGCAATAAGAGACATCCACACGTATTTCATAGCGAATTTATTTAGGTTGAATTATTTAGCGATACTTCTGGAAATTACAATTTTCTGAATTTCAGAAGTTCCTTCGTAGATTTGAGTAATTTTAGCATCACGCATCATTCTTTCAACGTGATATTCTTTTACATATCCGTAACCACCGTGGATTTGTACTGCTTCAACTGTAGCATCCATTGCAACTTGTGATGCATAAAGTTTTGCCATTGCGCCGATTTCAGAGATGTCTTTTCCTTCATCTTTTTCGGTTGCAGCCTTATAGCAAAGCATTCTGGCAGCGGTAATTTGGGTTGCCATATCCGCTAATTTGAATGCAATTGCCTGGTGATTAATGATTTCCGTTTTGAAAGCCTTTCTGGTTTTAGCATATTTCAAAGCCAGTTCGTACGCTCCGGAAGCAATTCCCAAAGCCTGCGAAGCAATCCCGATTCTACCACCATTCAAAACCGCCATTGCGAAATTGAAACCGAAACCATCTTCCCCGATTCTGTTTTCTTTAGGCACCTTCACATCGGTGAATAATAAGGAATGCGTATCACTTCCGCGGATTCCCAATTTATCTTCTTTAGGTCCTATTTCGAAACCGTCCCAACTTCTTTCTACGATGAAAGCGTTGATTCCTTTATGTTTTTTCTCAGGATCAGTTTGTGCAATTACGATATAGTATGTTGCATTTCCACCGTTGGTAATCCAGTTTTTAGTACCATTAAGGACATAATGGTCGCCCATATCTACTGCAGTGGTTTTTTGCGAAGTAGCATCCGAACCAGCTTCCGGTTCCGAAAGTGCAAATGCGCCGATCACTTCGCCACTTGCCAAAGGTTTCAGATATTTCATTTTCTGCTCTTCATTACAGTATTTTTCGAGTCCTGCACATACCAAAGAGTTGTTAACCGACATTACCACAGCAGAAGAAGCGTCAACTTTAGCAATTTCTTCCATTGCCAAAACATAAGAAACACTGTCCATTCCGGCGCCGCCATATTTAGGATCTACCATCATTCCCAAAAATCCCAATTCTCCCATCTTCTTCACTTGCTCATACGGAAATTTCTGTTCTTTGTCTCTTTCTATTACGCCGTGCAAAAGTTCGTTTTGGGCAAAATCTCTTGCAGCCTGCTGAATCATCAATTGTTCTTCGGATAAATTAAAGTCCATAATATATTAAAATTGTTTGTCCGTAAATCTACAATTTTTCTAAAAATTTTGAAAATTAAAATGATATCACCTTTAAATATTCATAAAAAATTACTTTTTACAGAGTTAAACTTCACTTATTTTTTCAAAAAAAAGGTCAAAAAAAATTGTTTTTGCTGTTTAAAATAAAAATTATATTTTTACAAAAACCCAATATTAAATTGTGTTTACATTAGAATACCTTTAATAAGAAATACTATGTCGATAAAACGAATTTTTGATTTTGCCCACCAAGCCTTGGAAAAATACCCGCAAGATGATATGTTCATCACTAAATATCACGGGGAATGGGAGAAAACCTCAACCAAAGAATTTAATAATCTTGGGGATAAAATATCCCGCGGATTATTGAAGTTGGGCATCAAACCGGGAGATAAAATAGCATTGATTACCACCGCAAGCCGTACTGAATGGGCAGTAATGGACTTGGGAATTGCTCAAATTGGCGCAGTTTCCGTACCGGTTTACCCTACTATTTCACCGGAAGATTATGATTTTATTTTCAACAATGCGGAAGTTCAATACTGTTTTGTTTCCGACCGTGAATTGCTGGAAAAAGTACAACAAATCAAGAGCAATGTACCAAGTTTGAAGGGAATATTCACTTTTGATAAAGTGGAAGGAGCTGCCAATTGGAACGAAATTCTCGATCTTGGTAATGATGAAGCTACCCAAAATGAGGTGGAAGATCTATCCAACAGCATCAATTCTGAAGATTTGGCAACAATAATATATACCTCGGGAACCACAGGACGGCCAAAAGGAGTAATGCTCTCTCATCAAAATATCGTTTCAAATGTATTGGCTTGCGACCCAAGAATTCCACGCATCAAAGGTTTCGATTATAAAGATATCCGAATCCTAAGTTTCTTACCGATTTGCCATGTTTTCGAGAGAATGTTGTTTTATCTGTATCAAAACAATGGATATTCGGTTTATTTCGCAGAAAGCATCGATAAAATGGGCGACAACATGAAGGAAGTGAAACCTCATATTATGACGGTTGTACCTCGATTGATTGAAAAAGTTTACGATAAAATCTATGACAAAGGAACCAGCGCAGGCGGATTAAAAACTAAAATTTTCCTTTGGGCACTCGGTGTCAACGAAGCGAAAAAAGAGATCGGAAAACCTTCCGGTTTGAAAGAAATCATCGCCGACAAATTGGTATTTTCAAAATGGAGAGAAGGTTTGGGAGGAAACATCATCACTTTGGTTTCTGGATCTGCAGCGCTTCAACCACGTTTGAACAAAATGTTCCAAAACGCAGGAATCCCAATTCTGGAAGGTTACGGATTAACGGAAACTTCGCCGGTAATTGCTGTGAATAGTTTCGGAAAAATCAAAGTAGGAACTGTGGGTCATGTTTTGGATAATCTTGCAGTGAAAATTCAGGAAGATGGCGAAATCACTGTGAAAGGTCCTTCTGTATTCAAAGGTTATTTTAAAAACGAAGAAATGTCCAAAGAAGTTTTCACCGAAGAAGGCTTCTTCAAAACCGGCGACATCGGACATATCGACGAAGAAGGTTATTTGCATATCACCGATCGCAAAAAAGAAATGTTCAAAACTTCCGGTGGTAAATACATCGCTCCGCAAGCTATTGAAAACCAAGCCAAGGCATCGAAATTCATCGAGCAAATTATGGTAGTTGGTGATGGAGAGAAAATGCCTTGCGCACTTATCCAGCCGGATTTCAATTTCGTGCAACATTGGGCAGAAAGAAAGCAAATCAAGGTAGGAACAACGCCTGAGGAAATCGCTAAGAGCCCTGAACTCAAAGAAAGAATCGGCAAAGAAATCGATTACCTAAACTCCAAACTAGGAAATTGGGAACGAATCAAACGTTTCGAACTCACCCCGGAAGTTTGGTCCATTGAATCGGGAATCCTTACTCCAACGCTAAAACTAAAGCGTAAAGCAGTGAAAGAAAGATTCATCGATCTCTACAACAAAATGTATGGCCACGATCAAGAGTGATAAACAATAATAAAACACGGTTTCGGCCGTGTTTTTCTTTATTTAAACTCAACTTTATTTTTTTTCCCAAAATCTATGAATCAGTAATTGTTTTCGCCCCAAGATGAAAATTTAATGAGGTCTTTGAAAATAAAGTATTAATCAAAGAAATGAATAAGTTAGGGCAGGATGTTTTGCGCAATTGGCTCTTCACTATGCAATCTTTCGTGGAATTCTGCCTATTTTAGCGTTTTTAAAAACAAAATATGACAGCGACCGGTTTTATTCAAAAATTCCTAAATATTTCCGATAAAAATATCCATGCGACTCTAAAACTTTTGAGCGAAGATTGCACAATTCCCTTTATTTCGCGATATCGGAAAGATGCTACTGGCAACTTGGACGAAGTACAGATCGAGCAAATCGCAAAATTAAATACTCAGTTTGAAGAACTCATCAAAAGAAAAGAAAGCATCCTGAAATCCATTGATGAACAAAATGCCCTTTCCCCTGAAGTGAAACAACGCATCGAGGAAAGTTACGACCTTCAGGAACTGGAAGATTTGTATTTACCCTACAAAAAACGCCGGAAAACAAAAGCGGACAGCGCAAAAGAAAAAGGCCTGGAACCATTGGCAAAAATAATCATGAGCCAGAAAACCATTGATTTGCCTTCGTTAGCGTCGAAATACCTCAATTCCGAAATAACGTCCATTGAAGATGCATTGCAAGGAGCCAGAGAAATCATCGCGGAATGGATTAACGAAAACAGCTTTGTCCGCAAAAACCTCCGCAGACTGTTCCAAAGAAAAGCCGTAATTTCTTCTAAAGTGGTAAAAGCCAAGAAAGACGAAGAAGCTGCCCAGAAATTTTCGCAATATTTCGAATGGGAAGAAAACCTTAGCCGAATCCCGTCCCACCGGCTTTTAGCAATTCTCCGAGCGGAAACAGAAGGTTTCGTGAAGACCAAAATAGAAATCAATAAAGATGAAGCGTTAAACCTCATCGAAAATGCGATCCTGAAATCCAATAACGAATGCTCAGACCAAATCTCCATTGCAATCAGCGACAGTTATAAACGCTTACTGGAGCCTGCAATCTCCAATGAAACTCTGCAGGATGCCATACAAAAAGCCGACGAAAAAGCCATCAGTATTTTCGCTGAAAACCTCAGACAATTGCTGCTAGCTCCTCCTTTGGGAGAAAAAAGAATCCTTGCGATCGATCCGGGATACAGAAGCGGCTGCAAGGTAGTTTGCCTCGATGAGAAAGGCGATTTACTCCACAACGAAACCATTTTCCCACACGCTCCACAAAACGAAGGCGCAATGGCGATGAAGAAAATCAGGTCAATGGTGAATGCTTATAACATTCAGGCAATCTCTATTGGAAACGGTACCGCAAGTCGCGAAACCGAATTCTTGATCAAGAAAATTGCTTTCGATACGCCGCCACAGGTTTTTGTAGTTTCAGAAGCTGGAGCATCGATATATTCTGCAAGCAAAATTGCAAGAGATGAGTTTCCGAATTTTGACGTAACCGTTCGTGGTGCCGTTTCCATCGGTAGAAGACTTTCCGATCCGTTGGCAGAACTCGTGAAGATCGATGCAAAATCCATCGGCGTAGGACAATATCAGCACGATGTAGACCAAACACGACTAAAAAACGAATTAGACACCACCGTAATGAAATGTGTAAATTCTGTAGGCATCAACCTGAATACGGCGAGCAAATCGCTATTAAGTTATGTTTCGGGAATCGGAGAAAAAATGGCGGAAAATATCGTGAATTACCGCGCAGAAAACGGTGCATTTGAAGACAGGAAACAGCTAAAAAAAGTTCCAAGATTAGGCGAAAAAGCGTATCAACAAGCAGCTGCGTTCATTAGAATCGCCAACGGAAAAAATCCTCTGGACAATTCCGCCGTGCATCCGGAAGCGTATCCTATTGTAGAACAAATGGCGAAAGATTTAGGCATCAAAACCATTGATCTCATCGCCAATAAAGAAAAAATCGCATTAATACATCCAGAAAAATATACCACAGAAACCATCGGGATTTTAGGAATTAAAGATATTTTGAAAGAACTGGAAAAACCCGGGCTCGACCCTAGAAAATCTGCCAAAGTATTTGAATTCGATCCGAGTGTAAAAACCATCAAAGATCTAAAACCCGGAATAATACTCCCCGGAATCGTGAACAACATCACGGCATTCGGCTGCTTTGTGGATCTTGGGATCAAGGAAAGCGGTTTGGTTCACATTTCCCAACTCAAGGAAGGATTTGTATCGGACGTCAATGAAGTGGTGAAGCTGCATCAGCACGTACAGGTTCGCGTTACCGAGGTAGATGAAGCCAGAAAAAGAGTTCAGCTGAGCATGATTTTGTAGATTGTTACAATTTGATATAATCAAATTCCTAATTCCGCAAATTCAGCGAAATCTTTTCACAAAATCCAAAATTACCGGATTGCTTTTCCCATAACTTACCATTCGGACATCCAAGGGCACATTCCTGAATTGATCTAAAGATGATTTTATGCACTTAAAATCCAGGAGAAATCATTTTGGAAAACACACTTCATCAAACCCATCATATTTCTGAACCACATTACCGAATAAGACGGCAAAAACGGCACGCCCATCGCTTTAAACAAAAATTGCAGATTCGATTTTCGAACGCTGAAAAGCCCGCTCCAACTTTGGTCTTTAGAAACCGGACCATCTGCCATCAACTGGATGTCATCAAAACCAATTACGCCTTTGTACCCGATTTTATCCTTTCGAGCCTGTTTCAGGTTAATTTCAAAAAGAGAAGAAAGTGTCCCGTTTCTTTTCGCTGGAAATGCTCCGCTATAAAAATCTACGTCCATAATGAAATCGATGGTCAAAATTCCTTTCGGACCGCCACTTGCACCTTGGGTTTGGAAATGGTTGATGACCGGAACTTCGATGCCGTGCACAAAAAATTTGTTTACAGCCGAGCTTCCGCCACGGATAAAAAGGTCATTTCTGAAAGTTGCGGTAGTTCCAACGCCCGGAAGCGAAAGGATGGCTTTGGAGATATCACGGTTGGAGCCGGCATTTTTTTGTACTTCCTCGGAGGTAATATTTCTCATCGAAACCGGAGATTCTGCCGTGGTTTTATAAACTTTTCGCTTTACAACTACGCCCTCTATTTCCTTTTCCATGGTTTTAGACTTTGTTAAACCTACAGAATAGGTTAGGTTTTGGTTCGGAACCACGCTGATGTCGTTCAGCGAACCACTTTCGTAGCCCTCGGAAAGAATTTGCAAACTGTAATTTCCCGCTGGTAGATTATCCAACACCACATTTCCTTCGCCAGAAAAAGAATTTCCGGTAGAAACCACCGAAACGGTCGCTGGTAAAGGTTTCTTGGAAAAATCATCTTAGACGTTGACATTGAGGCTTCCTGTTTGTGCGGAATACAAAGTGGCAAAGAAAACCATCATCAACACCTGGGTTTTAAAAATGCAATTTTTCATTCTTTAAACTTTTGACTTTTTGAAAATAAAAGGAAATTGAAGGTTTCCCAATATTTTATACTATGGAAATTCCACTTTCGATCAGGAAAATATCGTAAGCATTAAAGATAACAATAAAATGAATGGGTAATTAAAAAAATGGGATCTCCACTTCTTCCGAATTACAGAGAATTTTAATTTTTTTTAGTATTTAAATTTTACAAAATCAAATGCGTAAACAACTCTTTCTGCTCATTCAGATGCTGATAATTAATTTTTTTTGTTTTCATTTTTTGTTCCATATTATCTAAATCAGATTTGTATTTTAGCTCTACGCCCACCACTGCCGGACCTTGCTCGCGGTTGTTTTTTTTGGTAAACTGGAAATAAGTGATGTCATCATTTTCGCCTAAAACTTCGTTTACAAATTCTTTTAATGCACCTGGACGTTGTGGAAAATTGACGATGAAATAATGCTTCAAACCTTCATAAATCAAAGAACGCTCTTTGATTTCTTCCATTCTTGTAATGTCGTTGTTACTTCCGCTCACAATGCACACCACATTTTTTCCTTTGATTTGATCTTGATACAAATCCAAGGCTGCGATGCTCAGGGTCCTGCCGGTTCCACCACAATGGCTTCTTCGTTATATAGGTTGAGGATTGTAGTGCAAACTTTTCCTTCACTCACCAGAACGATGTCGTCTAATGAATGTTGGCAGATTTCAAATGTTTTGTCGCCCACTCGTTTTACGGCAGCTCCATCTACAAATTTATCAATGTCGGTGAGTGCAGTATTTTTACCGTTTTCCAACGATGTTTTCATAGAAGCGGCACCTTGTGGTTCCACGCCGATAAGTTGAGTTTCGGGACTTAAGTGCTTAAAAACCGAAATTACTCCTGCTGCCAAACCGCCACCACCAATCGGGAAGAATAAAAAATCGATTTTATTTCTTGTATCCTCAATAATTTCCAATCCTACAGTTCCTTGTCCGGCAATTACCCATTCATCATCAAACGGATGTACAAAAACTGCTTTATTTTCATTGCTGAAAAGCAGCGCTTCGTTGTAAGCATCGTCAAAAGTATCTCCTTTGAGAACCACTTCTACGTTTTCTTTTCCGAAGAGTTTTACTTGCTTTATTTTTTGTGCAGGTGTGGTAATGGGCATATAAATGACGGCTTTTATATTGAGTTTTCTACACGCAAAAGCTACTCCCTGAGCGTGATTACCCGCACTGGCACATACAACGCCTGATTTTCTTTCGTTTTCGGAAAGCGAACTGATTTTATGATACGCCCCACGCAATTTATAAGAACGCACGGGCTGCAAATCTTCCCGTTTCAGATAAACCTGAGCAGCAAATTGCTCACTCAGGTTTTCGTTTTTTACCAGAGGCGTATGCACCGACACGCCATTAAGATTTTCCGCTGCCTCTTGTATTTTTGTCAAATGCATCATTTGGTTTGAGGTCTTAATTTTCTAACTTGCATTCCCGTTTGCCACAACTCGCTTTGCTGTAATTCTTCGAGTTCTGCATTGAGTTTTTCACGGTAATCCGGCTTGCTGTTGGCTTCGATCACGATGGCTGCTTCTTTGCCAGAAAGCACGTCATCATACAATTCGTTAAAAACGGGAGTGGTGGCATCTCTAAATTTACCTTTCCAATCCAATGCGCCCCGTTGTGCGGTGGTGCTGCAATTGGCAAACATCCAATCCATTCCGTTTTCGGCTACCAAAGGCATTAAACTTTGGGTTAGTTCTTCTACGGTTTCGTTAAATGCTTCGCTTGGTGAATGGCCTCTTTGACGAAGTACATGGTATTGCGCTTCAAAAACACCTGCGATAGCTCCCATCAAAATACCTCGTTCGCCAGTCAAATCGCTGTATACTTCTTTTTGAAATGTTGTTTCGAACAAATAGCCCGATCCAATGGCAATGCCTAATGCCAAAGCTTTCTCTTCTGCTTTCCCTGTAGCATCTTGATAAACTGCATAACTTGAATTTAAGCCTTGCCCTTTTAGAAATAATGTTCGTAACGAGGTTCCCGAACCTTTAGGGGCGACTAAAAAAACATCTACATCTTTAGGCGGAACGATGCCGGTTTTTTCGTGAAATGTAACGCCAAAACCGTGCGAAAAATACAATGACTTTCCTGCGGTTAAATGTTTTTTCATTGTTTCCCACGCTTGAATTTGCCCTGCATCTGATAATAAATTCATCAGCAAAGTGCCTTTTTCGCACGCGGCTTCTACTTCAAAAAGGGTTTCGTTTTCTACCCAACCATCTGCTAATGCTTTGTCCCAGCTTTTTGTTCCTTTTCGTTGTCCTACAATTACATTTACACCATTATCTTTCAGATTTAATGCTTGTCCGGGACCCTGTACGCCGTAACCGATTACGGCTACGGTTTCGTTTTTTAATATTTCTTTTGCTTTTTCCAGTGAGAATTCTTCTCGGGTTACGACGTTTTCCAGTACGCCACCAAAATTTAATTGTGCCATTTTTTTTATTCTATTTATTGTTATATTAATTATTTTCTAATTCTTTTAAGTATGCGCTTAATTCTTTCATCGTTTTAGTAACTGCGACTCTACCAGAGCGGGCAAACTCGAGAATACCGAAGGGTTTTAGTTTTTCAAACAAAACCTGTGTTTCTGCTTTGTGCCCCGTTTTTTCGATGACGATAAAATCAGGATCGACGGTGAGAATTTTAGCGCTGTTTTCTCGCACGACCTGCTCTACATTAATTGATTTAAGTTCTGTTGTTTTGATTTTATATAAAGCAATTTCCTGATGTACCACTTCATCGTCCTCGTGTACAAAGGCTTTCAGAACATCAACTAATTTTTCGATCTGCCCCACAACTTTATCGATTTGTTCACGGGTTGTTTGCAGAACAATCGTGTACCGATGCACATTTTTTATCTCAGTTTCCGAAGCGGTTATACTATAAATATTCAAGTGTCTTCTTGTGAAAATGATGGTAATACGGTTGAGCATTCCGATTGTATTTTCCGTAAAGATGGATACGGTGAATGGGCGGTCTAATATTTCCATTTTGTTCATTTTTTTTAATTTATTGTAATCGAATTTCAGCAACCGAAGCTCCTGTGGGAACCATCGGGAAAACATTATCTTCTTTGGCTACTTTCACTTCCAGCAGAAAGGCATTTTCTGTGTTTAAAAGTTGGTCTAGAGCATGGCTTAAATCTTCCTGTTGTTCCACTTTCACTCCTTTGATATTGTAAGAAGCCGCCAAGGCCACAAAATCCGGACTTTGAATGTTGGTGAAGGAATATCTTTTCTCGAAGAACATTTGTTGCCACTGCCGCACCATTCCCAGATATTCATTATTTAAAATGATGATTTTTACGCCGATATTGTTCTGCATTATGGTTCCTAATTCCTGCAAAGTCATCTGGAAACCGCCATCGCCAATAATGGCTATTACCTGTTTTTCCGGGTTAGCCAACTTTGCTCCGATAGCGGCCGGAAGTGCAAAGCCCATTGTTCCCAATCCGCCAGACGTAACATTGCTTTTGGTTTGATTGTATTCATAAAACTGCGCTGCCATCATTTGATGTTGCCCCACATCAGTTACCACCACAGCATTGCCATTGGTTTTTTGAGAAAGTAAATCGATGACCAAATCCATTCTTAATTCATCAGAAAAATCTTTATTTCTGTTTTTAGACAAAACCTGCAATTCATTTTCTTTTGCCTGATGAAATTGATCTAACCAACTTTGGTGACTTTGCTTTTCTACCAGATCCGTTAATAACGCTAAAGCTTCTTTAGCATCGGCTAAAACGGGTGCATCTGCTTTGATGATTTTATTAATTTCGGCACGGTCAATATCGATATGAATTACTTTGGCTTGTTTGGCATAGCGGGAAACATCACCGGTCACACGGTCGTCGAACCGCATTCCGACTGCTAAAAGGACATCGCACTCATTGGATTTTACATTGGGCGCGTAATTCCCGTGCATCCCAACCATACCCACAAATTGGGGGTGATTTGCCGGGAAAGCACCCAATCCCAAAAGTGTGGAAGCCACCGGAACGCCGGTTTTTTCAGCAAAAGCCAGTAATTCTTCTTCCGCATTGGAAAGCATAATGCCTTGACCAACAATCATCAACGGTTTTTTAGCGTGATTGAGCAGCTTGCCTGCTGCTCGCAGTTGATCTACATTCAGTTTGGGTCTCGGGTCGAAACTTCTAACCGCTGTACATTTCTCGTAAGAGAAATCCAGCTTTTCAAACTGAGCATCTTTGGTAATGTCCACCAAAACAGGTCCCGGCCGGCCAGACGACGCAATATAAAATGCTTTAGCTAAAGCAGGAGCAATATCTGCCGCTTTGGTGACCTGACAATTCCATTTGGTTACAGGCATTGAAATTCCCATCACATCAGTTTCTTGAAAAGCATCCGTTCCCAAAAGGTGAGAAGCCACCTGTCCGGTGATACAAACCAAGGCCGTTGAATCGATCAGAGCATCGGCTAATCCTGTGATTAAATTGGTAGCACCCGGCCCTGAAGTTGCGAATACAACGCCTGTTTTTCCGGAAGTCCGGGCATAGCCCTGCGCAGCGTGAATAGCACCTTGTTCGTGTCTTGTGAGCACGTGGTTTATTTCTTCAAGATAATCAAACAGGGCGTCGTAGATGGGCATAATCGCACCACCCGGATAACCAAATATTGTTTTTACACCTTCGGCTTTCAAGCTTTGTATCACCGCATCAGCACCTGTGGTCTGCAACCGCACCGAAGTTTGGTCTGGAGTTTCTAATTCAATTGTTTTCATTTTTTTAATTTATTTATCGGTTACACAGCCTAAAGAAGCGCTTGAAACACATTTTGCGTATTTGAACAAAACACCTTTGTCTGCTTTTAAGGACGGTTGTTTCCAGGCTGATTTTCGTTTTTCCAATTCCTGTTCGGAAACTTTTAAGTTTATCGTATTGTTTTTAGCGTCAATCGCAATGATATCGCCATCATTAACCAAAGCAATTGTTCCGCCTACAAAAGCCTCCGGTGTGATATGACCTACCACAAAACCGTGGGTGCCGCCTGAAAATCTGCCATCGGTAATTAACGCTACCGAACTGCCTAATCCAGCACCCATTATCGCTGAAGTCGGTTTAAGCATTTCGGGCATTCCCGGTCCGCCTTTTGGTCCGCAGTAGCGGATGACTACCACATTGCCAGGTTTTACTTCTCCGTTTCGAACGCCATCAATCACGGCATATTCATCGTCAAACACTTTGGCAGTTCCTTCAAAATAATCCCCTTCTTTACCGCTTATTTTAGCGACACTTCCTTCGGCAGCCAGATTTCCGTAGAGCATTTGCAGATGTCCGTTTGCTTTTACCGGATTTTCTAAGGGAAGAAATACCTGCTGACCTTCGGTTAAATCCTGCACCGATTCTAAATTTTCGGCAATGGTTTTTCCGGTGACCGTTAAGCAATCGCCATGAAGTAAATTATGTTTTAATAAATACTTCATCACGGCAGGAACTCCTCCTGCCTCGTGCAAATCTTCCATCAGGTATTTTCCGCTCGGTTTCAAATCTGCCAATACCGGAACACGGTTGCTAACCTTTTGGAAATCATCAAGCGTCAGTTCTATATCTACCGAATTTGCCATAGCGATCAGGTGCATCACGGCATTGGTAGAACCGCCCAAAACAGTGACCATCGTCATAGCATTCTCAAAAGCTTTTCGGGTCATGATGTCTTTGGGCTTAATGTCTTTTTCCAACAGGGTCTGAATGGCTTTTCCGGTATCAAAACATTCGGTTTTCTTATTGCTGCTCAATGCTGGATTAGAAGAACTGTAAGGCAAACTCATTCCTAAAGCTTCAATCGCAGAAGCCATAGTGTTTGCTGTGTACATTCCGCCGCACGCGCCCGCTCCGGGACAAGCGTTTTTAATTACTCCTTTGTAATCCTCATCAGAAATCGTATTGCCAAATTTTTTACCCAAAGCCTCGAAAGCCGAAACGATATTGAGCGATTCGCCTTTCCATTTTCCGGAATGAATAGTTCCGCCATATACCATGATGGCAGGACGGTTTAATCTTCCCATAGCGATGATCGATCCGGGCATATTTTTGTCGCATCCCACAACAGCTAAAACTGCATCGTACAACTGTGCACTCACCACTGTTTCTATAGAATCTGCAATGATATCTCTGGAAACCAATGAGAACCGCATTCCATCGGTTCCATTAGATATGCCATCACTTACGCCAATGGTATTGAATATCAAACCGACTAAATTTTCCTGCTGTACACCGGCTTTTACTTCTTTCGCCAAATCGTTGAGATGCATATTGCAGGGATTTCCTTCGTAACCCATACTCACAATTCCCACTTGTGGTTTTTGCAAATCTTCTTCCGTTAATCCTATGGCATAAAGCATAGCTTGTGCAGCTGGTTGGGTTTCATCCTGCGTGATGGTTCTGCTGTATTTGTTGAGTGTTTTCATGAGTTGAAATGGTTTTGTTTTAATGGATCTCTGACCAAAAGTGAATAGGAATTTTGAAGTTTTTTACCCAAGGAGTCGTTCCAATTTGTAGGAAATTGATAATCATCTACCGATGCTATTCCCACCACTTCGGCAGCTGTTCCGCAGTAAAATGCGCTGTCGGCTTGGAACAAATCTTCTTTGGTAAAATTTCCTTGTTGTACTTCCAAGCCTAATTGTTCGGCTAAATCCAAAACCGTAGATCTGGTGATTCCCGGAAGGATATTTCCCAATTGTGGCGTGAATAATTTTCCGTCTTTTTCAAAAAATAAATTCGCTCCCGGACCTTCGGCCAAGAAACCATCGCTATCCAACAGCAAGGCTTCATCAAAACCTTTATCTTTTGCTTCGGTAGTTGCCAAGATAGAATTGACATAATGACCGCAGATTTTTGCTTCGATATGGATGGATTTTGGATGCGGGCGACAATAGGAAGAAACCGTTAACCGCAGTAATTTTTCACCTAAATAAGCTCCCCAATCCCACACAGCGATCATCAGCGATACGCTCGTAGGTTTTGTCAAACTCATATTTGGCGCGCAATATACCAGCGTTCGGATGTAGGCATTTTTTAAATTGTTTTTTTCCAGCAATTCGTAGGTTGCTTCTACCAATTCTTGCACCTTGTAATTAAAAGAAATTTTCACCAGTTCGCATGATTTTTTTAGGCGCTCGTAGTGTTCTTCTGCTTTAAAAACCTTGGTTCCGTGTTCTGTTTCATAAGAACGGATGCCTTCAAAAGCACCATAACCATAATGAAGGGTTTGACCATACAGATCAGTTGTAGATTCGGTGGCCTTTACAAATTTTCCGTCCAGATAAAGGATTGTTTCGTTGTTGAAATACATGTTTGTTTTTATTTTTTTTTGAATTGTTATTTGATTTCTTGGGCAAAAAAAAGCCTTTCCCGAAATGAGAAAGGCTTACAATTTGGCATACAGCAGCATTCCTCACGGTGGCGAGTTGATAATAATGCTGATAATAATATTGTTGGTATATAAATTCATCTTTTTGTTTTAATTTCCATAAAAAAAGCCTCCTGATTTCTCGGGAGGCTTTCAAATATATCTTTCGATTACATCAAGATTATTCCTCCCCGGAATGTGAAATCACACCCGAAATAATAATAGAAGAAATAATAATTGAGTTGTACATTTTTTTGTTTTGCGGGGTAAAACTAACTCGTTATTTTTAAACCGGCAAATTTTTCAGCATTTTTTTTAATTAAAATTTTCATTGCAATTGAAAATTATAAAAGAATATGTGATTAATTAATGAGATAAAAATCTTGTAAATCTCTACTTTTGAAGCATATTTCTTTTTTTAAAATTTAAAATTCATCATCCTTGATTTGGACATAGAAGATAAGAATATCAGTTAAGCATTTTCTTCCTCGGAAGTCCTATTTCTTTTTCCTGCGGATATGGTTTTCGCCAAGTCATGCTCACATCTTCATTGATTTTCTGATGAATTTCATAGGATTTTCCGCTGTCTAAGGAATAGCGAGGATCTGGGATGAAAGGCATTTTCGCCATCTTTAAAATGGTGATGGTCGGGAAATGAAAATCTACTTCCACCAAACCGAGCAAAAGGTAGCAACCGCCTCCCTGAAATGGATAGTTTTTAAGATTGTCAGGAAAGTGTGCCGTGTCGAAATACTCCCCATCGCAATCTATCCAAGTTCCGAAATACATCGTGCCTTTCTTTGTCGGCACATGCTTGCGAGAAATGAGATAAGCCAGCATGCGGACTTGTTTTTTATGGAATTTCAAAAGGTCTTTGGCCATCACATCGCCCCGGAACTTCGTCGCCAACAAATCAAACGGGCTGCAAGAAACAGGAAAACCCAGAATCTCAATCTCGTCAAAAGCATCTTCGAAAAGATTTCTTTTCAATTGTGGCAATTGATAATCCTTTCTTGGTTCCTCAAAAAACGCAAGATATCGGTTCTGAGGTTTGAAATTTACCATAATTAACCGTGCCTCTATCAGCAACTCATTTTTCTGTTTTCCCGTAAACCGAAATGCACCACAAAAAATTAAAATCTGCAAGGTTTCAATGCCGATCGGAACTCGTTTTATAAAATTTTCCAATGAAGTGTATTCGCCGTTTTCCTGACGTTCTTCTGGGATAAATTGCGCAATTTTTGCCTCAAGTTTTTCAATGTGCATCAGACCTAAATAAACATCTTCGCCATAAAGGGTTGTTTGCAATATACTTTTGTTTACACAAGGATTATGAATTTTTCCACCGGCCATCCTGCATTCGTGGACATAGACTTCGGTGCGGTAAAATCCGCCACCATTGTTAATCGCTGCCACCATAAACTCAATGGGATAATACACTTTCAGATAAAGGCTTTGGTAACTCTCCACTGCGTAACTCGCGGAATGTGCTTTGCAGAAAGAATATCCTGCGAAACTTTCAATTTGGCGATAGACCTCCTGCGAGAGTTTTTCGGGATGCCCGAGCTTTTTACAAGATTCAAAAAAATGATCTTTTACTTTTTGCAAAGCGGAAAGCGACCTGCCTTTTCCACTCATCGCACGGCGGAGTATATCACCGTCTGCAGCAGCCAAACCACCGTAGTGAAGTGCAATTTTAATGACATCTTCCTGATAAACCATGATACCGTAGGTTTCACCAAGTTGTTGCTCGAAAACAGGATGAAAATATTCAAACTGACCGGGATTGTTATGGCGGAAAATATACTCGCGCATCATGCCGCTCTGGGCCACACCGGGACGAATGATGGACGAAGCCGCCACCAAAGTTTTATAATTATCGCATTTCAGCCTTCGCAGCAGCCCTCGCATCGCGGGACTTTCGATATAGAAGCAGCCGATGGTTTTTCCCTTTGTTAAAAATTCGTTGGCTGTTTTTTCATTTTTGGAAATTCGAGTGTTGCGAATATCTACGTCTATTCCCCTATTTTTTTTAATGAGTTTCACGGCATCGTCTATCGTTCCTAATCCTCTTTGTGAAAGGATGTCGAATTTTTCAAACCCTATGGACTCTGCCACATGCATATCAAACTGCACAATCGGGAAACCTTTGGGAGGCATTTCCAGAGCAGTAAAATTGGTAATCGGTTCTTCTGAAATCAAGATTCCGCATGAATGCATGCTCCGCTGGTTGGGGAATTTTTCCAAAAGAATTCCGTATTTCTGCACCATTTTCACCACGGAATTATCGTCGTGAAGCGCCATAGGATTTTTCGCCAGAGCATCCAGTTCTTCTTTGGGTAAACCGAAAGCTTTACCGACCTCTCGGAATATCGAGCGGTACTTAAACTCCACATTCGTGCCGCAAAATGCCACATGATCTCTGCCGTATTTTTCGAAGATGTATTTCAGAATTTCATCGCGCTCACGCCAGCTCCAGTCGATATCAAAATCCGGTGGTGATTTTCGGTTTAAGTTCAAGAATCTTTCAAAATAAAGATCGAGTTCGATTGGGCAAATATCTGTAATTCCCAGACAGTAGCTCACGATGGAATTAGCTCCGGAACCACGTCCCACATGCATAAAACCACGGCGGCGGCTGTATTCTACAATGTCCCAAGTAATCAGGAAATAGCCGCTGAAATTCAACTGATTGATTACTTTCAGTTCCTTTTCCACTCTTTTTTCGGCAATTTCATTATTTTCAGGATAGCGGGATTTCAAACCTTGATAAGCCAATTTTCGCAAGAGTTTCTCATCATGATCCTTACTATCAGTGAAATGCTTTTTATTCCTCGGTACACCAAACTCGAATTCGAAACCACATTGTTCAATAATTTTTTTAGTGTTTATGATAATTTGTGGATGATGTTTAAAATCATTTAAAACTTCCGCAGGCGGTTTTAATGTTTCCGAAGTACAGCAAACATCCTCCTGGTTCAACTTGGAAAGCAAGGTATTTCGATCCACGGCACGCAGAATCCTATGAAGATTGTGTTCCCTTTTTGTACGGAAGGTTACAGGTTGCAACACTACTGTTTTTTCTGAAAATTGTTGCCACTTTTTTTGGAATAAAATATGAAGTTCCTCCGCACGGATGCCGATGAATTCATTATCATTTAGAACGTTGGGGATATTTTTTAGTGGATAGATTATGAAGCAGTTCGGCAAATCTGGATTTTGTCGTGGTAACATTTCCCCATCACAATTGTGGGCTGTGAGCATCCGACAGATTTCTGTAATGCCTTGATTGTTTTTAGCTAAAGCAATGAAGTATTGTTGGTTATCCAGCCGAACATCTACCCCTACAATGGGTTTTATGCCAAATTCTTTGCCTAGTTTATAAAAATCATAAATTCCGGTAATGGTATTGATGTCCGTGAGTGCTAATGCTGAAATTCCCATCCTTGCAGAATTGCGCACCAAATCTTCCACGGAGATAGTTCCGTAGCGCAAGCTGTGATAGGAATGACAATTTAGGTACATGTTTTGAATTGTGAATTTTAGATGTTAAATTCTTGTTTCTATTGGATTAAAAATCCTGATGCGCGACCTACGGCGCTTTTTCCGAATCTGTTTTTAATACGATCCATGCTCTGATAAAGATTCATAAGTTCTTCGGTATCTTCGAATAAAAGCATCTGATGACTGCCGTGAACCAATCCTGAAAAACGGACTCCTATCAACCTCAGGCGCATCCGCCTTGTATAGAGTTTTTTAAACAGTTCCAGGGCATATTTCAAAATTGTATGATCGGCAGATGTGTAGGATATGCGGCATTGCTTTGTTTCGGTATCGAAATTAGCATAACGAATTTTTACGGTAACCACCGAGGTCAGCCATTTTTCTTGTCTTAGTTGAAACGCAAGTTGCTCTACCATTCCGGAGATTATACTGCGCATATTTTCCAAATCGATGCTGTCTTGTGCAAATGTATGCTCGGCGGAAAGCGATTTTCTTTCTGAATAAGGAACCACGGGCGAATCATCTATTCCGTTGGCTTTTTTCCAGAGTTCCGCTCCGTTTTTACCGATTATCTGTTGTAATACATCTACGGGCATTTCAGCCAAAGTTTTTATCTGTCGGATTCCGATTCTTGAAAGAAGCTGAAAGGTTACATTACCCACCATCGGAATTTTTTTAATGGATAGAGGATTAAGAAAAGGTTGGATTTCCCGGTTTGGAATTTCAATTCTTCCCAAGGGTTTCGCTTCTCCTGTTCCGATTTTTGCTACGGTTTTATTAGCGGAGACCGCAAAACTTATTGGCAAACCTGTATTTTTCTTTATGGATTCTGCCACTTCCGTGGTCCACTGATAGCATCCGAAAAAGCGATCCATGCCCGTAAGGTCGAGATAAAACTCATCAATACTGGCTTTTTCAACCAAGGGAACTTTTTCCTGAATAATCTCGGTGACTTCATTTGATAGCTTTGAATATCGTTCGTGATCACCCTTTATTACTTTTGCTTCGGGACAAAGTTTCAGTGCCATTCTAATAGGCATTGCAGAACGAACACCAAAATATCTCGCTTCGTAAGAACAGGAAGCTACTACTCCACGATCTCCACCACCGATGATTACGGGAATTCCATTGAGTTTCGAATTTTGAAGCCGCTCACAGGAAACAAAAAAAGTATCCAAATCCAAGTGTGCAATTGTTTTTTCCATACGGGCAAAATTATTATGTTTTATAACAAAAATTAGTATATTTGTAGTTATAATTTATAACAATGTCAATTTTCTCTGAAAACATCAAGCATTTAAGAAATCGCCAGAAACTTACCCAACAGACGATAGCCAATGATCTGAATATTACCCGTGGGAGATATGTGAAATACGAAGATGGCAGTTCGGAACCGCCAATGGATTTATTGGTGAAGATTTCGAAATATTTTAAAGTAAGTATCGACCTTTTGCTGAGTATCGACATCAAGAAATATCCTCTGGAGGAAATGATAAAGCTTTCAGAAAATAAAATTTTGGTGCCTGTAGCGGTGGACTCCAAGGGAGAAAATAAAATTGAAATTATCCCCATAAAAGCATCTATGGGTTACCTGAACGGCTATCAGGATCCCGAATATATTGAAGGCTTGCAAACACTTTCGCTTCCATTCCTAAGAAATGGAAAATTCCGGGCTTTTCCGGCAACCGGAGATTCCATGCCGCCATATAAAGATGGAACCTACATCGTTGGAAAATATGTGGAGAATCTTGCAGATTTGAAAACCGATAAAACCTACGTTTTCATTACTACCAACGATGGGATTGTATATAAAAGATTTCAATTCCATGAGGGTAACCACATCTGCGTGAAATCAGACAACAATTTTTATGAACCTTTAAAAATTCCTCTTGCTGAAATCCATGAGATTTGGGAATTTGCATGCAGTATTAACACGGCAGAATACGAACCAGAGGAATTTTCTGATCATGGCATTCATAACATGTTCAGCGAGATTAAGACTGAAATTAAAAACATTAGTGAAAACTTGAAATTTTAGTAGGAAAACTTTATAGTGATTTAGTAATTTAATGTAAAGCGCACTGTATTGCCGACTAAGTGAAAACCGGAAACTTAAAAAAATAAAAAAAGACACTTACAAAATTTCGTAAGTGTCTGATTTTTAGAGTGGCCCAGCTTGGGCTCGAACCAAGGACTTGCTGATTATGAGTCAGATTTTTTATACTTTATTATATTTTATCCTAATTTTATTTTGTTTTATTTTTCGTTGATTACCAATACCTTATAAAGTAATTAAACTCGTTTTAATTTATTTTTCTTTACATTTGCAAAGCAATTGTTCGTCAAATGTTCGTCAAAAAATTAATACTTAAATGACCACCTTTCAATTTACTTTAAAAAATACTACAAAGTCAAACGGAGAAAAAAGCATCATTATCTCCCTCATCAAAGACCGAAAAAATACAAGTTTGTCCATCAGACAATCCTGTAAAGAAGAACAATGGAGTTATGAAACAGAACGCGTCAAAAAAAATCATCCGAATTCCGAAAAAATTAACAGGTTTATTGACAAATATAAAGTCATCATTTCAAATGTCATTGATAACCTTGAAGATGAAAACATCCCATATACTTTGCAGGATGTGATCTATGAAATCAAAAACTATAAAGGCGATGCAAAAGCTGTTTCTTATACCGATTTTCAGGAAAACATTATTGGAAATTTGAAAAAATCTGACAAGATTGGAACCGCCAGAGTAGAAAGAGACACGCTTAATTCTCTGCAAAATTTCTTTGGAAAAGATCAAATCGGATTTAATGAGATAAAATATCTGTCACTTAAAAATTACGAAGCCCATTGTATCGCAAAAGGCAACAAGCCGGCAACTATTGCAATCAGAATGCGAACCATCCGAAATGTGTTTAATCAGGCAATCAAAGGAAAAGTAATTAAAGAAAAACAATACCCTTTCAAAGATTACAAAATCTCTCAAATAAAAAGCACGAGCAAAAAAGAATTTCTTACTAAAAAGGAAATCAAATTATTGAACGCATATGAACCAGCAGATCAATATCAAGAGTTCGCAAAAGATATGTTCCTTTTCAGTTACTATTCAAGAGGAATAAATTTTATCGATTTGATGCAGCTTGAAAAAAACTCTGTTACTAATAAAAACATATCTTATTACAGAGAGAAGACTGGCGTTGCGGTAAAATTCAAGCTAAATGATACCACAGAAAAAATTATTGAAAAATACAGGTCTGAACCGGAGTCAAAATATATTTTTAGCATCATTAAAACCAATAATCCTTCAAAGACCTATTTGAAAAATAAATCACAGAAATACCTCACTGTTTACGTCAATAAATATCTAAAAAACATCATGACGAAGTTAGAAATCAACAAGAACATCACCTACTACTGCGCCAGACATTCTTTTGCCACAGCTCTAAAGTTTGAGAATGTTTCAATTGAAATTATCCGCGAAGCACTTGGACATAAGGACATTAATTCAACGATGTCTTACTTAAATTCTTTACCGGATGCGAAACTGGATAAGATTATTGAAGATGTTATCAAATAGACATATCACTCTAAATAACCTAATAATACTCCTTAATATAACCATATGCCCTATCAAAAAGCAGTTGGTCTTTGTGCAACTGATATTTCAAAAGGGCTTTCCGAAGTGATTTCTGCACTTCCCTTTCTCCTGAAACAGTTTTCTGCCAACCGGGAAAGCGGACAATCCTTACAATGGAATCAATATCGTTTACAATGCGTTCCACTACAGCTGGTGTTTCGTCTGTTTTCAGTTCTGTGAAAAGTTCAGTTAAGGCAGCTTTTGGCGATTTTCCCTGTTGCTCTTCTTCATATTCTTTTTCAGCCTGCAGTGTTTCTTTCGCAAGTTTGCAGAGTTCCTTTACAAATTCTATGGAAGTGATCAGTCCTTTTTCAGCGCGGTCACGAAGTTCTTCCAGGCGCTCGCTGAGTTTTTTGAATTTAGGATTTCCGCCGTGTTTTGTAAACCGTTCGATCAGTTTTTTCTCCAGTTTTTTCAGTTCCTTCGGATCGGGGTTATTGAAGATATCTTCCACCACATCGGCATCCAGAATAAATTCTTCCAGATTGTGAACTTCACCTACATGTACATTGTCATGTATCAGTTTTGTCGTCTGCGCGCCCAAACTTAACCAAAGCAGTTTTCCGACATGGTCGTCAATCGGCTTCAGGGATTGGTAAACACTGCTTAACCAGCGGTAATCCTGCTGATAGAGGTTCAGAATATTATCCGGCGATAGCGATTCCCAAATTCGTGACAAGTTTGTAATCTGCTGCAAAGGCATCTTTTTTCTCATTGGTATCCACTTTATTCTGTGCGGCTTCCAGACCTTCAAAACCTTCCACCGTTCTGTCCACACCTTCAAAATGAGCCAGTGCTGTGTTCATGGCTTCAGGAAGTTTATCCCGAAGTTCCGACAGATTACTGATGATCTGCTGCACGGTCTTCTCATCAAATTCAAGGGCTTTTGCAGTATCATCAAACACCCCGAAATAATCTACGATCCTACCGAAAGTTTTATTCGGAAACAACCGGTTGGTACGGCATATCGCCTGAAGAAGCGTATGGTCTTTCAAAGATTTGTCCAGATACATGGTCTGCAGAATCGGCGCATCAAAACCGGTAAGCAATTTGGCCGTAACAATCAGGAATTTCAGATCCGATGAAGCGTCATTAAATTCATCGGTTATTTTTTCCTGTTCCGATTTATCTACTGCATATTTCTGTTTGAACTCCAGTTCATCATTAGCCGAAGTTGAAATCACCACTCTGCTTGCTTCCGCAGGGAAATACTGATCCAGTTCTTCTTTGTACTGCACACACGCATAACGGTCGGGCGTTACAATCATCGCCTTGAAACCGTGCGGCTCCACTTTTTCCCGGTAATGCGTGGCAATGTCTTTTACAATTTTTTTCACTCTTTCGGGCGACTTCAGGAACGAGGACATTTTTGCAGATTTTCTGTTCAGTGCGTCCGCTTCTTCGTCACTTAGTGCGGATTCTTCTTTAAACTCTTCAAAAAGTTTGTCCAACATTTCCTTATCCACATGCACATCTACGAGTCTTGGCTCAAAATGAAGCGGCAGTGTTGCTCCGTCGCGAAGGGAATCCTGAAAAGTATATCTTGAAATATATCCACCTTCATCGGTTTCGGCACCGAAAGCCCAGAAGGTATTTTTATCGGCCTTGTTCACCGGAGTTCCGGTAAGCCCAAACAGAAATGCATTAGGCAACGCAGCGCGCATCTGCCTTCCAAGGTCGCCTTCCTGCGTGCGGTGCGCTTCATCCACCAGCACAATTATATTGTCGCGGGTATTCATATTGGGTTTGGCATCGCGGAATTTGTGAATCATCGATACAATGATTTTCCGGGTGTCCTGCTCCAGCATTTTCTGTAAATGGCTGATGCTGTCTGTGGTCTGCACATTTGGAATGTCCGCTGCGTTGAAGGTTCCTGAAATTTGTGTATCCAGGTCGGTTCTGTCCACAAGAACAATTACTGTCGGACTTTTCAGTTCTTTGGCGCGTCTTAATTTTTGTGCGGCAAAAACCATCAGCAATGATTTACCTGAACCCTGAAAATGCCAAATCAGTCCTTTTTTGATGCTGCCCTCCTTCACGCGTTCTACAATTCTGTTGGTACCTTCGTACTGTTGGTAACGGGGAATTACCTTAATGCGCTGTTTCTTTTTGTTGGTCGTGAAAATGGAAAAATTCTGCATAATATCCAGCAAACGCACAGGATTTAGCAGATCGGTAAGTTCGTTTCCGATTTCTGAAAGCCCGAGTTTTGCGATCAGGTCGCTTTTTTCGTCTTCCAGTCTCCATGGCGCCCAGAATTCCAGTGGTGTTCTTACGCCGCCGAAACGCAGGTGTTTTCCTTCTGTGGCAAAAGACAGGATATTGGGAACAAAAAGTTGCGGAACTGTATTTTCATACACCTCCTTTATTTCATAAGCACCGTCCATCCAACTGATACTTGGACGAATTGGTGTTTTGGCTTCTCCTACTACCACTGGAATTCCATTGATGAACAGTACGATATCGGGAATTTTGGTTTCGCGGCTGTGGATGCGGAACTGATTGGTGGCGATATACGAATTGTTGGTAAACTCTTCCTCATCAAAAAGGCGCACCGGAACATGCCGGTTGTTTTCGCCGAATGGCATGGTTTTATCACCGCACATCCATTTGAAAAACTCTTCATTGGCACGCACCAAACCTACAGAATTTACCGACAGCAAAATGGCCCGCAGTTTATAAATTACTTCATCGGCAAGGTCGGGATTGGCTTTTATTTCGGGATTCAGTCGAATGAGGGCTTCTTTCAGTTCCTGTTCCAGCAGCACCTCGTTTACGCTGCGTTTCAAATCTTCGGCATTGCGGTATTCCCACTGTACACCGTAGGCAGACTGCGGTTCGCTTAGCACACCCGAATTGAGATTTAACCCGGAAAGTTTCTGTATGATGTAGTATTCTACACTGTTAAGTTCGTTGAAGGCCATTGTTTTTTGTGTTTTTATGCTTTGTACAAATTCTCTATGTTCCCCTGATGTTCCACATCGTGTTTGCGCATCCATTCAAAGGTATCATAATCTTCGTGGTGCCACTTTTTGTTTCTGTAGGAATAGCCATGAAAGACAAACGGTGATTCCTCTTCTTCATTTTCCTTCTTAATGGCGATCAGCAGGCGATCTTTGGTTTTGGGAACATAGTCAAAATCAAAAACATTTTTTTCATTGAGCAGTTGCAGCAGGCAGTCCCGGTCCTGCAAATCCTGCGGTGTGATATGGTACGGAAACAGCGGTTGCCCAACCACGCACAAATCCTGATCTTTGTGATATATAAAAAGTTCCCAAAAACTGCGGTCTTCGGGCACTTCGCTGCAGGTACAGAGTTTCAGTTGATGGGATATTTCGCACATAATCTGAATCTAAAGAATAAAATCTATTGAACATTCTGCATCAATCATTCTATCGAGTGGATATTTTTCATGATTATAGTTACCCATTTTTATTTCATTATCAATTAAATATTTTTCTATCGACAATCTTTCCCCCATTCTGTTGTGCAAATAATCAATAAGTTCATTTAATATAAAAGTCAAGTAATATCTGAGATTTGAGGCTATTAACTCATTATTCGTATTAGTTGCAGCATCATGGATGATTTCATTTCGCAAGCGATAAATTCTTATAAAATGAATTTCCAAATTATCCTTATGACTATTAATATATTCTTTTGAGCAACCTTTTCCTTTTTCAAAAAACCATTCTTTGAGTTTTCTTGCTCTGTAGGCTATTAAAGGATAATCATTAAGTAGTTCACTCCAAATTTGCGTATAAAAAACTTCTTTTTTGATATCATCATAAGACAATTTGTCAAGTTCCGTAAGTTTTGCAATGATATCTGGTGGAAGCGATAAAATATTTCGCTTAAAAGAAATCAGGTTTCTCTTAACATAAGCAATACTATGAGCGTTTATAAAATGTTCTTTCAATCTCACGATAGTACTGGAACTTTCATAATTAGAAAAAAGATACTCCAAACCAATCCAATAATTTATAAATTTATGTTCTACTTCGGTTGATTGGTTACCTAGTCGAAGATACCTAATTGCAGATTTAATTTTTTCTTTACTTTCGTTTCTGATATTTGGATTAGCAAGTAAGTTTGGAAGTTTACTTGTAAAATGGATATACCTGTTTTTTTCTACTTTGTATTTACCATCAAGTATATTAACATTATTCTGAAACCCTCCTTTATGAGGAGATCGTTTGTCAACTACTAAAACTCTGTTGTGGATGTGAAGAAATTCATCAGATAGCCCTAAATTTAGAATATCTAAGTATTCGGCTAGAATATTTTTTCCTTTTTTTAATGCAGACAAATAATCGCGTGCTTCTACATTACACTTTATAAATATTCTATTTTTAAATGGCTGTTTAAATACTGCAAGCTCATTTTCTTCTCTTTCTCTCAAAGAAATATCATTAATTTCATCCGTCAATTTTATTGTTTTCATAATTTATAGAATTTACAGAATCATACACTTTTTGAGTTGTATCAACTCTAAAGACAACCAAATGTTCACATTCATCACTTAGAATCCTTAGCTTAAAGTTATCAAAAAATGCATCGAAAGAACTTGTTTGTTTTAGTGAGTTCACAAAAATTCCTTAAAAAATTTTATATAAAAAGCCCTTAGAAAACCCTTTGTTTATCAATTCGCTAAAAAGTTTAGCTAAAATCTTATCAATTTTTATGAGGTGATCGAAATCAGAAATATTCGCATCAAGGAGATTCTTCACTTCATCAATTAGCTTATTCAGATACATTGGATTTTCCTTCAGGAGAATTTCTAGTATCGACGCAATCTTTTTGTAATTGTTCTCATTCAGTTCTTTAAGTGAGGTCAGAATATAATCTTTACTAACTGACCTAAAAACCAGTTGATTTTCATCTTTATCACTTAATAGTTTGATGGCTTCATCAACTAATCCTTTTTTGTTGGCCTCTTTTGCTTTAATCGTGTGAAAATGTTTTATTCGTCCAGCCTCAAATTCATTTAAGCAATATCGTAATTCTTCCAAAATAGTCTTTGGATTATTCAGTTTTACGCGGTAACTATCTATTGTGCCAAAATACAGTAATTCAATAGATTTCTCTATAAAGAATTTCTGAGAAATAGTTAAATCGGTTTTTTTATGGCGTATAATTTGCATATTTGAGATTAAATTGTATAAATTTGCAATACAAAATAGTTGTTAATTAACCAAAAATAGAAAAGGAAGATTGGTGGATTATGGTTCTGGATAACTTTCCGCATTCTTCGCTACTTCCTTAAATACAAGAGCTTCGTTTTCGAAGCTCTTTTATATTTTTATCAAAAATAGCAAAATTTTATTCTTAAAAAATCTGATTGATTAAACTTTTTTGAAGGGATTGGGAAGTTTTTATCTGTTGTTCAAATGCTACAACCATTTTCTCAATTTCTTCTAATTTGCTTGAAATCACTTTCTGCTCTTCTATTGGTGGCAAGAGAAGTTTTAATCTTGATTTGACCGTAGTTTTTGATAAATTAAATCTAGTTGAACCCTGAGCATTCTTAAACATGAATTTTCTAACATGTTCACCTCGTAAAAGAAATCTTGCATATTCGGGTAAAAGTTTTTCAAAATTATGAAGTCTAAAACCGAAGCAAAAAGAATTCAAATAACATTCTCCTAAATCATCTAAAACAACTGAAGACATTCCAACATCTTGCGGCGTTTCTGAAGAACCTGTAAATAAAATATTCCCATATTCTATCCGATTTTGATTTTCATTGTCTTTAACATCAACAAAATCAATCATTCCAGGATTAATTCTACTATTTGTAAAAACATTCATGTAAGTTATGAACTGTTTGCCATGTCCAAAATCATTTTTTGATTTTCCATTTAAACCCGAAAAAGACTCACCTAAGTCTCCAAATTTATAAGATTTCCAATTTGTTATGTTTTTAGACAAATTACCCGCTACAGAATCAAACAAATACTTTTTAAAGAAAATATCGTAAACTTCCTTATTTCTTTTCTCCTTCTCAATCACCTCATCCATTGCCCAAAGCAGTTCGGCAAGGCGTTGCTGTTCTTCTTTTGGGGGAAGAAGGAATTCGTAGTTGGCAAGGTCCTTAAATTTCACTCTAGGTGATAAACCACCTGCAGAATGTTTTACTGCATAATCAAAAAAATGATCATTATTGACGATAAACGGAAGCAGTTCCGGAAGCAACAAAACTTTTTTTGCGCGGAAAACCGTAATATCTCCTGAACAAACTCCATCAAAATCTGCCAAAACAGCCTTTTTCAGATAGGCTCTTCTTCGGCCAAACAAAACATCACCTTTTCTGAAAACTTTGGTAAATGTGGTATCTGTATCTCCAGCAAATGATTTTCGCAAATGGATGTCGCCAGAATCAATATGTTCCAACCCAACAATATGCTGAAAACCATCGGCAATGATATTTTGTGTATTCTCTTTCGGTTCAGAAACCACTTCTCCGAATTTTACTTTCTTCCACGAAGATTTATCTATTTTTAGTTCTGTTTTCAAAGTTTCAACCATCATAGTACCGAAAATAACTCTTCCATATTTATTTTTAGCAGATCACTGCTTTGTTGCCATTTTTCTAAGGTCTCCGAAAAAGATTCAGTTTGCACATCATTTTTTTCAGGCCTTACATATAAGTTAATAGCCATATTAAATCTGTTTTCAGCCAAATCGCCCTTTGTTACCAATGATGCGAAGTTTTCTGAATTCTGAAATTCTGTATAAGCCTGAAAAATTTTATCAATATGAGCGTCTTCCAGATAACCCATTGTTTTTTCCTGCTTCACCTCATTTACCGCATTGATGAAAAGAACTTTTCCTTTTTTATGTTCGGGCTTGTTATTGTTGGTAATCAGAAGACATGCCTCCATTGGCGAATTGTAAAACAGGTTTGGACCCAAACCAATCACACATTCCACCACATCATCTTCAATCATTTTCCGGCGCATTTCCGCCTCGCTGTCGCGAAAGAGAATTCCGTGCGGCCAAAGTGTAATGGATCTTCCGTTTTTCTCATCCAGACTTTTCTGTATATGCTGCTGAAAAGCATAATCGGCACATCCTTGCGGCGGTGTTCCCCAGATATTTCTGCCGTAGGGATCGTTCACAAAAGTATTGCGGTCCCACGCTTTTATAGAATACGGCGGATTGGCGAGTACGATATTGAATTTCTTCAGTTCATCGTTTTCCAAAAAGGCAGGCTGCGCCAATGTATCGCCGCGCACAATCTGAAATTCCTCGATGCCGTGCATAAACATATTCATCCGTGCAATGGCCGAGGTAATCAGGTTGATTTCCTGACCGTAGAGTTTCAGGGTGCGGTATTCTTTGCCTTCGTCCTTCAAATGCAGGGCGCAGTTCAGCAGCAAACCTCCCGAACCGCAGGTTGGATCGTACACGCTTTCGCCGGGTTGCGGATTCATAATTTTGGTCATCAGTTTCACCACGGTTCTATTGGTGTAGAATTCTGCTGCGGTGTGCCCGCTGTCGTCGGCAAACTGCTTGATAAGGTATTCGTAAGCATTCCCGAGTTTATCATCACTCACCTCAGAAAGGTTGAGTTTGTGCCTTGAAAAATGCTCAATCAGCGCACTGAGTGTTCCGTCGGAAAGCCGATCTTTGTTCGTCCACGCTGCATCGCCAAAGATGCCGAAAAGCGTATCGGGATTGGCTTTTTCAATTTCGCGCATGGCGTTTTGCAGAGCCATTCCCACATTTACCGTTGTTTCGCGCACGCTGTTCCAGTGGGCGTTTTGTGGCACCTGAAAGTGGTGATTTTCGGCAAAGGCAGCGTACTCCAGATCGCCGTCGCTCTCTTCCAGCGCGCGTTCATACTCTTCATCATACACATCGCAGATGCGCTTGAAGAATAGGAGCGGAAAGATATACTGTTTATAATCTCCGGCATCTATAGTCCCGCGCAGAATTTTGGCGGCTCCCCAGAGATAGTTTTCGAGTTGGGATTGGGTCATGATTTAATGAGTAACGAAGGGATTTTATAATAAATTTCTTCAAGCAAATTCGTCAAAGGAGAAATATCCTCCTTATTGGTATCTATAGATTTAAGTTTTTCAAATGGAAGTTCAAAAGAAAGTTCATATCCAAAGGAAACATCAAACCTGCTCCTGTTAGAGCCCATCATTTTGGAGTTCCAGTTACACTTTTTTCGCCATTCAAATTCAGGTTTAAAAACTGAATCAAAGAAATCCGCTAACTGATTCCAGCTATCCCGTGCTTTCCGTCCTGAAAATATATTGAAATTTTTTCTGTTATAAAATTCTGTAATCAAATCTTCATCCGTAAACCATAATCCCGAAAAATATCTTTGAAAACTACTGAATTTGATATGAAATATTTTACTGATTGAACAATCTTCACCAGAAATACTGATGATTTTAGCGAATTGTGGGGTTTCACTGATAGAAAACAGACTGATTCCTTGTCCTTTAGTATTTGCAGGATAAGTCGCGCTAATCAGGCTACCGTTTCTAATGTTGAAAATTAACTCTTTGGTCCAACTTAGCGGTAAAGCAAAACCAACTCTTCCTTCCTGGATTTCTTCGATTTGTGATTTTGCCAGCGCATTCTTTATTCTTCTTTTAATGGCTTCTTTATTATCAAATGCCAGCGAAGAAATTGAAACTTCCGGAAGCCAATAAAAACGGTGATTCCGAACAACCTCAATAAAATCTGAAAGAAAACGGTTTGGCGTGCCAACAGCCTTCTCAAATCCTGAAACTTTTACGGCAATGGTCATCAGTTTCTTCCAGTTCATGTCTACCGGTGAAACAGGTTCAGAATCCGAAATCTTGTCACATTCAACTCCATTCTGTTTTAATAAATTGAATGCCTGATTATACAGTTGCGAAGTGCAGTCTATGTTATCTCTTTTTGCTTCAAAAATAATGACGATATCATTTATTCTAACAATCAGGTCACAAATCGGGTCATAAAGATGATGATGTTTTTGGCTGTAAAAATGATCTTTACTCATCATATGTTCACTCAGAGATACCGCATATAAATGCTGAAAATCTCCAATATTTTCTACATTCTTCTGAATCGAAATATCTATTTCAGTATCATTCCTGAGATCCTCAAAAAAAGAATTAAAAACATTTTCAGGCAGTATAGTCTTTATAACCTCATGAAAAAAAAGACTATTCTCCTGAAGAGAAATTGCCAAAGCACGGGTAAGGTCATTCTCTAACTGAAATTTTCTTTCCTCTTTTGCATAAGATTGATATATATTTAAATGCTTGTTCATACTAAAAAGGTTTGCAGGATGTTTTTAAATTTTTCTTCTGCTTCCTGGCTTTCTTTCCAGGCTTTTTTCAGGTCGGCAACGGCTTCTTCTACAGTGGGTAGGTTATCTTCAATTATTTTTTCCACATACAGCGGGATGTTCAGGTTGTAATAATTTTCAGAAATTTCTGTCATCTTCACTACTTTTACATAGTTTTCTACATCTTTATAATTGCTAAACCATTCATAGAGTTGGTTTACATGTTCTTTATCCAGATAGTTCTGTGCTCTTCCCACCCTTACCTGCTCTGATCCGTCGATGAAGAGGACTTTGTTCTTTTTGTCTGCTTCCTTATTCTGCCGGAAGACCAGCACACAGGCTGCGAGTTGGGTTCCGTAGAAGATATTGGAGCCCAAACCGATTACGGCTTCCAGAAGATCCTGATTCAATAACTCCTTTCTGATTTTCCCTTCTGCACCTTTCCGAAAAAGTGCTCCATGCGGGAGAACGACGGTCATTCTTCCAGTACTGTTCATGGACTTGATCATATGCTGAACCCAGGCCATATCTCCATTGGATTTTGGCGGCACCCCTGCGATGTTTCTGCCGAAAGGATCGTTGGCCCAGTTTTCGTGCCCCCAGTCGTCCAGCGAAAAAGGCGGATTGGCAATAACACAGTCAAAGGTTTTCAGTCCGTCTGCTTCAAAAAAAGCAGGATGACGAAGTGTATCGCCTCTCACAATCTGAAAATCTTCAATACCGTGCAGGAACATGTTCATCCTGGCAATGGAACTTGAAGTCAGATTTTTTTCCTGCCCGAAAAGCCGCAGTGTTCTGTAATCTTCGCCACTTTCCTGAAGATGACTTACACATTCCAGAAGCATTCCGCCGGTCCCGCAGGCAGGATCGTATATACTCTCACCTTCGTGTGGATCCAAGATAAGTCCCAACAGATGAACCACCGATCTTGGTGTATAAAATTCACCGGCTTTCTTGTTGGTTAAATCTGCGAAATGCTTAATCAGATATTCGTAAGCCCTTCCTAAAATATCTGCATCCACCGCAGAATTGGACAGATTGTACTGTGAGAAATGTTCGATCAGGTCATTCAGCAAGCGGTCAGAAAGTCGGTTCTTATTGCTCCACTGTGCATCCCCAAAAATGCCGTAGAGTTGCTCCTGATTGGCCTTCTCTATTCCACGCAGTGCTTTTTCAATCGCAAGTCCTTTATTCACTGAAGTTTCACGAACATCATTCCAGTGGCAGCCTTCAGGCAAAACAAATCTGTGAAATTCAGGAAGATTGGCGTAATCTTCATCTCCGTCGGATTCTTCCAGCGCCGACTGAAACTCTTCATCATACACATCAGAAAGTCTCTTAAAAAATAAAAGCGGAAATATATAGACCTTAAAATCCGAAGCATCCACTGGTCCTTTCAGAATCCATGCCGCTTTAGAGAGGTACTGTTCGAGTTGGGAAAGGGTGATTTTATCTTCTGCAGAAAGTTTTTCTATCATTATTTATTTCTATGTCTAAATTTGCTTTGTTATTGTTTTTTCAAAAATACAAAATGAAAAGGTAAGAAAACATTAGTTATAAAAACCAATTTCTTTATTGTGAAGTTTCATTTTATATTCCAATACTTGGCTGTCGGCAAAACTCTTTCCAAATTAGGGTAACGGTATGTCGAAATCGCGTTAAGAGATTTTTTCAGCATTTCCGGCTCGCCGATTTTGAGAAATTCCATCATTGCTCCCACCAGTGCTCTTGTTGCAGGCGGATATTTCAGCGATAACCTTTGTAGTGTAGAAATATCTTTTTCCGAAAGATTTCTGATGATCTCTGTAAGTCTTAAAACAGAATCATTTAATGTAGTATCAGGGATTTTCTTAATCCGATTAACAGCATCCAAAATCTGAAGCAGCGGAATATTTTCTTTAGTAATAATATTTTTCTGCTTGATAAAAGAAATGGTAAAGCGTCCTCTTTTGAAAGTCGGGCGCATCTCGTTTTTCCCAATCTGGATCGTATTGTTTACTTGTGTAGTTAATCCCTGTTCATTATAAATACTCAAACCCGTCAGATAACCTACGGTTTTACCGTTTTCCTCAAGTAAATCTTTTACAATTTGTTGTTTTGGAGGTTCCAATTTTCCGAATACAGTTTCTTCCGGCTTGTAGAATTTTCCTTTAGCCAGTTTTTCAATCTTCCCGGACACTGCCATTCTGTTCAATGCCTTGATGATGGCTTCCTTGCTTTTCACCTTCCCATTAAAATCCTCATAGGTGAAAACATATCCTTTAGGAAGTCGATTGATTGCATTTACTATGTAATCAGATGTTTTCATTATTATTTCTAATGCAAATATATAAAAAACGTCCAGTTTTTTATAAAATAAACTGGACAAAATTAAAATTTAAACAATATTTCTAACCCCTTCGACTTTGCAGTATTTTTAAAAGTTAAAGAATTGGGTTGAAATACGAATAACTATTAAGATAAATCCTTATCCTGAAATTAAGCCCATCATTAAACATCTTTATCATCGCGAAAAAAAATTAAAAATCGAAGATTGCGAAACGGTTACAACTGTAGTGTGCAGTGTTTTTTTAGTTTGAAATCTAAATACCTCATTAATTTATATAATTCACTCACTAATGTGTTAATATCATTTACAAATTCTTTATTCTCTATGACATGTGAATTACCAAAACCAATTTCATTTTCTTCAATTGAGATGCTTCTTTTGGCTCTGTTATCTTTTTGGGTTGGTGTAAATTTATGATTGAAAGCGTTCCTGTAAACTTTATATGAAAAATCTGTTTTCTTAATAAAGTTTATTATTTCAATTTTTATTTCCTCGTCTGTGATTTTGTTTACGAAATCAAAATTAAAATATAATTTGTCTTCAGGGACATTAAGTTTAAAAATATGGTTTAGCAAGTGTCCTAAAACATCTCGAGTTGAAAAGAAGTAATAATAAAAAATCTCAATGTAGTATTGAAAGAGTAACGAATCAGTATTGAAATTTGGATTATCACCTTCATTCAGATTAGTAATTCGGTTATAGTGTGTAACTACATAACAATAAGTCTCTTGAAGTTTCCCAAGTCGATTATGAAGGCAGTTATTCCACCAGTAAATATCCTCCTCAACTATAGCATTGTTAATATTTCCGTTTTCTAGAAAATTTAAAAAAGCAGAATAATACTTAAACTGAAAACGTGGGATTTTAGGAAGTAGCTTGTTCGCAAATTTCCGTTCTTCTTTAGAAGGGTATTGAAAAGATTCGGATCTTAGTATTATCTTTTTATTCATTTTGTTTTTAAGAGTAGTGATTTGCCATGTCCTGAAGTAGATTTAGATTGACCATTTTGGTTAGTAATTAAGTAAATTTTCCATTTTTAAAGTTAAAGAATTGTGTTGGATTATGAAAAATCCCTAATAATCTATGGTTGTACAGCAGCTACCTTCTTTGACCGGACTAAGTTGGATATTCAATTTTATGAAAGAAAAATGAGTCTAAAAATTTCCATTGTCCACCTACTTGACCAAATACCATATTTTCACCCTTTTCATTTTGATAAATCATCCTAAGTTTTATTTCTGTCTCAAATTCTTTTTGTTCAAAATCATATTTGACAGTTATCATAACTTCTGTAATTGCTGGTGCACAATCTTCAACAGAAGTAATTTCATACCTTTTTAAGTTTTTTTTATCAAAAATCTTTCTAACCCTTCCTGCTTCTTGACCGATATTTACATCATTTTTAAAATAGCATATTTGCTTCGCAATGCCTCCATAGTTTTTGGTTTCCCAATTTTTCAAGAATTGTATAGCATCTTTTTCAGGAGTAAAATCTTCGTAATCGCTAAGACTTCCATTTGATGGTATGTCTTGATCAACTATTATTTCTCTTTTCTGCCAAACGTCAAGATATTTGCGCGTTTCTTTCATCTTGTCTTGGTGTTTGCTATAGTCTGTAAGAGTTTGTTTTAGTTCAGAAAGTGATTCTTTAAATGACAAATTTTTCGGTTCTATTGGTGGATTTTCTTTGTTCTTTTTTAAAGCTTTTGCCCAATCATTAATCGCAATTAATGTTAACCAACATTTAGCCGAAACAAATTTATTGGCGTAAGATATGTCTCTTCCGTGCAAAATACCGTTTCGGTAAGGTAAAAATATCTCATCTGTGTTAGAACGATTTCTGCCTTTATTGAGTATGTCTCTTAATTTTGATAAACCTGTACTATGAGCAGCAATGGAATCCCAAGTAGTCAAATCAGTTGTTTCTGTGAAAAATCCTTTGTTCTTGTCTATATCATTAACTCCTCCATCAATTATCATAAGAACGATAGGAACTGATGAATGAAATCTTTTTGCTATTGTGTCTTCATACGCAAGTCTGATGAGTTCATATCTTTTTTGAAACTCAGGAGTTCCTTTTAGTTGTCTTGATAACCATTTCAAGTTATCAGATGTATAATAGTCTGCAAGTTTTTCTTCCGCTTCTTTTATTTCATTTTTACTTGCAAGTTCAATACACTCTAACATTAAATCATGATTCATTGATTCGTGAGCAATCCAACCAAGGTCACTAAAATAGTGGTTGAACAAATCAGGACTTTTTGAAAGTTCATTAAACTTTTTTTCTAAATCATCAAATCCGTCTAATGAGTTTGAAATATTCTTTGCTGTTTTACTAAACGGTGCTAGAAACGAAGCTATTTGCTTTATAGCTTTTGCTCCTTTTATATTTTTATCAAATTCTTGGAATGAGGCGTTGTTTTCAATTTTATCATCCATTTTGTCTTGGGAAAGTTTCGAGAGTAATTTCGTACAAAGAAAAAGTATTTGCGTAGGCGGGCTAAATGTAGACAAATCCCATTAGTTATTAGGGCAATCCAGCCTGCAAGCAGCCCAACACTTTTTCAACAAAAGTAAATTACAAAAAAATATAGATTTGAAAAGCTGGTGCGACTAAAGGATTCGGGAGTCCTATTAGTCCTTAACCCGGCTTTTTCAAATAATCCGCAGTTATATTTTGAGAATTTTCCTCCCATTTCTTATTAAGTCATCATAGTTTTTTATAACTGTTACTTTGCTTGCATTTAAAATATTAATTGAGTTTTGTAACCTTTGTGGATTAGAAGCTCTCCATTCTCTTGGAACCGACTGCATAAGGTTTCCATCAGGAAAAGTTAATTCACTCAAATTACGATTAAATATTTGAATGCTCTTTACAAGTCTCTTTTTCAATTTTTCCAACTCTGGATTCAAAAACTCATAATTCGGATTATCGCTAATCTTAATATCAAAATCAAAAAACCTGAATGCAACATCTCTATTAAATCCATAACTAAAATTTTGTTCCCGCAACCAAGCGATTTCTTGCTCGGTCGGCAGTAATTCATTTCGAATTTCATTGAATAGTTTTGAATCTAACTCTCTAGATTGTTCATCATAAATTTCTCGTGTATCGGGCAGTCCAATGGTCTCAATATTTACTCCTTCAAAAGAATTTATTATCTCTTTTTTCCTTCTTTTAGGTTTGAAAATTAAGAATAATATTAAAGCTATTAATGCAATTGAAGCAATTTTCCAAAGTTCAAATTTATTCTCCCAAAAGGATTTAAAAGTTTCTTTGAACGATTCTTTGTTGATTTTTGAAATTATCAAATTATATAAAAAAATCAAAAATGCAATTATTCCCGTTGAAATTACTTTGCTCAAAACAGGGTCTTTCCAAATTTGAATTAATTTATTTTTCATCTAAAACGTCGGTTTGTAAATAATTGCGGACAACATTTGGCTTACGTATTGAATCAAAATTCTCTTTAATTGCATAAAACGAATTTTTCATAAAATTTAATTAAATAATATTCCTTAGTTACATGAAAAAGAGTTAGGTTTTGCACCATTAATACCATTATTGCTATACTTTTGCCATTCGTTACATTCAAAGATGCTTTCTTTATCAATAAAAACTGAAATAATCTCGCTTTAACTTAAAACAAAGTGTTTTGCTCTATTAAGTTTGTTGCAACGACATCTGCTTCATAATTCGGAAAAGCAAAATCCTCTAAACTTACATTCGTGCTTAACAAATATAAACAAAAAGAATGAGGACTTTCATCCTCATTCCCTTCGTAGTCTTTGGTTTACCAGTACCTCAATGTTATGTAAAGATAATAAATATTGTTCACAATACATATTTATAAGTACAAAAGCGAAACATCTCCTACTGAAAAAAGTTTGTTACTCAATTGTGAATGCATTGCGAGCACAATGGAAATATGCCTTTTCAATTGACGGAAAGTCCAGTTTTTTTACTAGTTGCGGCAATATAAAATCCTCTTTACTTCTGACTATCAATTCTTAATAATAGTTTGAACTGCGACCAACTCAATTGCGAATGCAGTGCATTCGCAATTGGAATAGTCCGGTAAAATTGGCGAAACAACTTAATCTGTCATTTGGAAAATCAAACAGTCTATCATTGTAAAATCAGCACATCCAAAAATCACCTACTCTCAAACCCCTTCTTAAACTTCATAAACTCTCTCCCCTGTTTTGGATAAGCCTTCATCCATTTGTTCATCATATCGGTATTGTACTGCAGTTGCTGAAAATCTTTCACTTTGTAAATCGACCGACCATCATTCCTTATTTCCTCCAGAATCTGCTGCCGGATTTCGGTTTTGGTGCGGATGCTTTCTGAGAACCATTTTTTTGATAATGAACCGGCAGCAACAATTATCAGTAACGCTAAAGCCAACATAATCGAGGAATAATATTTCCGAAAATCTCTCCTGTTGAGTTGATCTTTCAGACCATCAACCGAGGCTTGCGTTTCAGGGGAATGCACTAAATAAACCTTCTTAGGAATTTCGTCCGCTATTTGTTTGATATGGGTTTCCACTTGTTTGAGTTCGGTCAATAATCCGTTCATAACCGTTATGTATTCCGTTTGTTTTTTGACAAATTCTTGGATGCTTGAAGCGTTTTTCTCATTAGATTGAATTACTTTTTCCAGTAATTCAAATCCATCTTTCTGTGGGGTATTTTGATTTTCCATTTTATCTGAATTTTCTTTTTTTCTTTTTTAATAATTCGTCGTCGGGTGCTGCTGTATAGGTGGGTTTCATAAACTCTTCTATCGTATTTTCAATCTGTTTTAATGCAGATGGTGATTTCTTCGATTCGACATTTTGAAACTGACTGGTTGAAGTTGAAGTTGGACTAAAACTTCGTGCCTTTTCAAAGTTTTCTGCAAGTTTCAGTTTGATGTCCTTTATCTTGAGTTTGTTCGTGATTTCGGAAAGCGTGTATCCAGGTTTGTACTGGCGTTCGGTTTGATGGTTGATGTCCTCAAACCTCACAATCCGCATTCCCGAAATTCCGTCTTTCACATTGTTCGAAAGCGTCACACGGAAACCGAGTTTTCTCATATATTCAAGAAGTTCTTCAAAGTTTTTGGAAATTTTCAGGCAGGAATTTAGGGCATTCAGCATCTGCTGTTTCTTTTCTATCCCTACTTCTATATCGGTTTTAAGATTCAGTTCCTTGCAGACTTCGCGAACCGCTTTTCCAAAATTCTCTCCGACCTTGTGTGCTTTGATGGTATTGATTCCTTCTGTATTTACTCTGTTCACGATGAAATGAATATGCTTTTGCTTTGTGGATGAATGAATATCCAATACCATCTGATTGTCATTCGTCACACCGATTTTCTTCAGCGCTTTTAAAGCGATTTCGGTCAGCTGTTCGTTGGTGAGTTTGTCACCAATGGATTTCTCAGGAGAAATATATCCGGTTAAGGCCCAGTTCTTGACATTTTTATTTCGGTCGGCTACGGATTTCATTTCCTTAAATTGAAGTGCTGGATCCCGACTCATCAGGTTATTCTGATATACCCGTTCTGCAGTTCCTTTGTCATTGCCGTTATATTCAATGGCAATTTTGGTGATTCGTCTGGTGGTGGCACTGTTATTCATCGGAAGTTTGATGTTCGTTTTCTTCAGAGTTTTGCCTGTTCATTTTCTCGTAGAGATATCGGTAAATCAAATCCGTAACTTCTTCAATTTTCCGCAGGACTACTTTCGTATGATCCAGTTTTGAAAACTCACGATGCCGGAGTAGATTTTTGATTCTGATGAAATTGTTTCCATATTCAAGCAATAAATTGTCGGTTGCAAATTCCTTGATTTTAAGTTCGGTTTCGGTCAAAATTAAGCGGACATATTTTGAAATTCTCAGATTGTTTAGCGCGGCTTTTTTTTCAATTTCCAGGAACTCTTTCTCCGTTAATCTTGTCGAGATGGTTCGGATAAGTTGGCTCGAGGTTTTCTTTTTCAGACCACCTATTCTGCCGATGGTCTGAAAGTATTTTTTTCTTCTTTCCAAAGCAGATTTCTGTTCCTCTTGTTTTGTGATTTGAAGGATGAAATCTTCCCACTGGTCTTTTTCCATTTTGTGTTGTTTAATTTTTTTTGTGTTAAATGTTGTTGTGTTGTTATTTTATACTTCAGCGATTTTAAAAACGTTTTCGACGACAGGAGAAAACCAAAAAGATCCAATTTTACAGTAAGTGGCGTAGCGCTTATTGTAAACATTGGGTACTTTTTGCACTAACTATCTGCCGATTTTACGTGCATTGATTTTATGCAGGTCTTCAATTTCTCTACCTGGGTTTATTTTACGCATGCTTCCAACTGTTAGAAATTCGCTCAGGTCTTTGTGATTTCGGTACAGAATGCGGCAGTCTTCGGCTTCGGGAAATCTTCTGTTTAATATTTCAGTGACTTCATCTCCGGTTCGGTCATTGTCCAAATAGAGTTCAATATTGGGGTAAGTTTTGACCATATCTGTCGCCCGGTTGATCATCGAAACAGAGTTTAGAATCAGGTAATCTGATGGTGATTTTTCAAGATGCTTTTCCAGAATTTTGAATGAAAGATAATCGGTGAATCCTTCAAAAATTCTCAAAGTTTTCGAGTTGTTTTCAATGGTGGTAATGTCTTTTTTACCAAGACAGATTTTGATGTGAGGGTTACGGATTTCGTATCCTCCGGAATCGTTTCTGAATCCAATTCCAAAATAATTTCGTCCATTCAGTTCGTAATGGATTTCCTTCAATTCCGAGATTTGCGATTCGAGTTTTCTGCTTTTCAGATATTGAATTAGCGAAGGATGATCCATTGCTTTTACTTCCAGAATTTGATTGTTGGATTTTGGTGATTGGTTCACATCTTTTTCAAATTTTTGAATAGGTTTTGAATAATCAAACCGCTCCAGATATTCGAGTGCTTCGGAAACGCTGCACCGTTTGATGGCCTGAACAATCGAAACATTATCGTATTTCTTTCCGGTCCCGAAATCGAAAGCGGTATTTTTGTTGTAATCTACCGAAAGACTTGGCGTTCTTTCCTCACGGTCAAGGGCATAGTAGAAAGCAGTTCTGTGGTTTTCTTTGCTTGGGAAAAGAGAAAAACTTTCAAGGATTTCTCTGATGCTGATGTTGTCGTTGGCTTGCTGACAGTTCATAATGTTGTGTTTTTGTATTTTGATTTAATTCTATAGAGTTTTTTTCATTTTTGGCTACCTACTTACCTAAGCCTTTGTTCAAAGTAGTTTGAAGGCATTTACTTCCTTACCTTTGGTTACCATCCTACCTTCTTTCTTTTTAAATATTATGTTTAGGTAATTAGGTAAGAAGAAATAATAGATACCTACCTTATATAAATGCTTTATTAATGGGTATTTGAGGCTGTTTTAGGTAACAGGTAAGAGGATATGAGATTTCTAAATTTTTTATGTTTATTCCGTTTTTCTTCGGATGAGATAGCCGTAAACTTGCCGTTTAGGATGTTTAATTCTCTCATATTTCAAGCCGGTAAGTGCTTTTCCGATTCTGATAATGTTCAGACGAACACCGAGTGCGTTATTCATCGCGAGCATAATGTCGGAAGGCGTCAGAAATTCGCTTTGCAGTTCCGATTTTTCAAAATGAGTCAGAATGATTTCCTGTTCGAGCGTCACTTGCTTGAACCGGTCATTACGTTTTTCGTTCTCCAAAATATCTTCCGCCGTGAGTTCGGGATTGTAATTTTTTCTTTCAAAAGCATTATAGTATGCTTGAGCCCAAACTTTTTCAATATCAATTTCCCTGGAATAGTTGAAGTCGATACTTAACACTTCAAAAATCTGCCACCGCACACTTCCGGTTTCATCGGTTAGAAAATCGAAACGGTTCGTGGATCCACAGAACGAAGCTGTTCGGTGCATCAGCGAAGATTTTCGGTCATAAGGCAGTCTTGCATTGACGGTATTTTTTGAAATGAAGGATTTCAGAATATTGACATCAGTTTTCGACATCACCGAAAGCTCATCGATATTGACCAACATGTTTTTGCAGAGGGCTATCAGTCCGTCTTTGTCCACACCGATATCTTCAATGAAATATTTTTCTAAACTTGCCGGAATAAGGAATCTTAAGAAAGTGGTTTTTCCACTATTCTGCTCGGTGTTGTACAAAACCAAACACTGCTTGTTGATATAGCCAGTCTTTAATGCACAGAGAACTGTTCTGGTAATCCACTTTTCAAAATGTTTCTGAAAGAAAATGTCATCCGTGGTTTTGACGAAACTGCTCAGTTTTTTGATATGATCCTCGCCGTCCCATTTCGGAAGATTTTCAAAATATTCCTGCAACGGATTGTATCTCAAAATCAAATGACTTCGCATCAGGATTTCCAGTTTGCCAAGCGTGATATTGATTCCTGACTGAATCAGTTCGATGTACAGGGAATTGAGATTCAGTTCTGTCCAGTCCGTATTTTCCGTTCTGATTTCGAATTCGAGCGCAATCTCGTTGTACCGGATTTGGTATTTTTTACCGATATATCGGATGATTCGGTCGTAAATAGTCGTGGAATTAGAACTGGATTTGTACAGGTCGCTGTTGTTTTTCATACCAGTTATTTTTTCCACTTTTCAACAATCTCGTTTTCGAAATCATCGTAATCAGAATTTTCATCAATGTTTTCGTCTTCAGTCGAATTTGACAGAAGATAGGCTTCCAAATCTTCCTTTCGGAAGTATAGTTTCTTTTGGCCTTTCTTCTTAAAGGCTTTCAGTTTTCCGTGAAATTTCAACTGATATAAGTAATCAGGATCGAGGTTTAGAAAAAGTGCGGCTTCTTCTTTAGAATAAATTGTCTTTGCACTCAGCGCTAACAACTGTAAAACTTTTGTGGTAAATTCCTTTTGCGAATCTACCAGCACGGAAACTTGGGTTTCCAATAAATGTAATCTTTCTTGGTCTTTCATGTTGTTGAATTTTGTTGTGACCAAGATATCCTGAGAGCATTGCCTTGCCTAAAAGCAACTTAAATAGTTTTTGTAAAATAAAGAATCCTAAAGAAAAATGCTTTCAATAGGATATTTAGGTTTATGATATTTTAGAATGATGGAGATTAAAAGCGATGAAAATTTGCTTTTATACATCTGTATTCCAAGACAATGGAAAAATAAAAATTAATGAAGAAAAGGATTTGTTGAATTAAATTTTGTCAATAAAGCGACTCAACTCACGTATTTTGAAAAATTTTGAGCATTAATAGGATTCTCAACAGGATTGTTGTGCTTGTCTTTTGCTACAACCAATTCGTTGATAATCTTAACTGCTTCGACTTGGGAAATAGAAATTTCACCGTTCTCTTTCTCTTTACATTTCTCCATCAAATTAGTATAGATAGAGAAAAAATCGAGAATTGGCTGAACACTTACCCCATTTCTTGCAGTTTTAGTAAAAGTGATTTTACCACTTTTTCTTTTACGAAGCAGAAAATCTTCCAGAATGCTTTCAGAGTCTTTACTGATGAAATAATTACTCATTACATCTGCCAGAATTAGATTAGAGTTATTCTTGATATCAAAAATAAAATCTGATTTTTTCAGAAGTTCATTGCTTTCCTTTGTAAAATGATGAATTTCACCTGCTACTTCTTTGTGATGCTGCAACTCTTCTAAGATGATTCCTTTAGAATCACGAATCTCCCTTTTTAATTCTTCAGTCTGAAGTACACCTGCTTCATCGGAAGCTTCACTAAAAACAAAGCGTTCATTATATTTCTTTTTCTGAAATATTTTATAAGCAGAATAAGGTTTAAAAGGGTGATCCATCTTCACTTCAAACAGAATCAGACAAATTACCTGAAGTATGATGTAAAAAAATATCGAGGTCAGCTGGAGATTACTTTGCTTAATTTCTTCCAATAAGGATAAACCCCAAAAAGACGAAAGCAGAAAAGAAGCGATGCACAAACTAAAAACGATAATGAAACGGTCGTTGTTCCAGTCGTTATACCAGTTTCTTTTCTCAGTAGCAAAATAGTTAATGAAAAAAGGGCTTATTGCAAACCAAAGTCTTCCTAAAATGTAAATCGGAAAAAAAATGGTAAGCAAGAAAACCAATAAATAAGCAACTAAATATAGAATACCCAATTTTCTTTACTAAAAAATAATACCACAAAAATATGTAGAAATAAACCTAAAATGTTCGTCAAATGTTCGTCAAAATAAAAAATAAGGGATCTTACATTGCTGTAAAACCCCTTTAAAAGTGGCCCCACTTGGGCTCGAACCAAGGACTTGATGATTATGAGTCATCTACTCTAACCAACTGAGTTATAGGGCCTTATGAATTTTTTTTGTCTAAAAAATTCTAAAAAAATAATGATCTCCTTTTCTAACTTTCCCTACTGCTTCAAAACGGGACTGGTCTCCCGATTATGAGTCAGCTACTCTAACCAACTGAGTTACAAGGCCAAAAAACTTAGGAACCGAATTCCCTGCGTTTTTACGAGGTGCAAAAATAAACTTTTTTCTATAGAATCAAAAATTTTCAGGGCTTTTCTTGACATAATTCGACCAATACGCCGTTCGTAGATTTAGGATGCAAAAAAACCACCAATTTGTTATCCGCACCATCTTTTGGTTCCTCGGAGATAAATTGGAAGCCTTCTTTTTTTAATCTTTCAATCTCATCAAAGATATTATCCACCCCAAATGCTATATGATGAATCCCTTCGCCTTTTTTATCAATAAATTTTGCAATAGGACTATCGGGATTAGTCGCTTCCAAAAGTTCTATTTTGCTATCTCCTAACTCATAAAAAGAAGTAGTAACCCCTTCCCTTTCTACCGATTCTTTTTTGTAATTTTCTTTTCCTAAAAGCCGAGCAAAAAGATGATCTGAAGTTTCGAGGGATTTTACAGCGATGCCGAGATGTTCTATTTTCATAGTAAAGAATAATGATATTATTTAATGAATTTAGCAAAAAACCTTACAAATATTGCAGATCAGGTCTTCATACATGGGTTTTTAATTCAAACAAAAATAGTAAATTTGCGCCATGAACGAAAGCAACAGACAAAGAAAAGTAGCACAAATCATACAGGAAGATTTCGCAGAATTTTTCCGCAAGCAGGCATCAGAAAGTAAACAAACGTTTCTGGTAACGGTATCGGATGTAAAAATAACTCCTGATTTGAGTATTGCAAAAATTTATTTAAGCATTTTCCCGCAAGAATTCCGCACGCAGATCATGAAGGAAATTAATGAAAATAAGGCGCAATACCGAAATTTCATGGGGCAGAAAATGGGAAAACAAGTGAGAATTATTCCGGAAATCAACTTCTATTTGGATACTACGCTGGATGATGTAGAGAAAATTGAAAAAGAACTTAGAGGCGAAGGCGATAATCCTATACTTTAATCAAAATATTTTCCGGTAAAATTTCCTGTTTTGAAAAACACTTCATTCTACATCGCAACCCGGTACTTGCTTGCCAAAAAAGGAAGTACTGCAGTTACCTTTATCACTTGGCTTGCTGCTTTAGCGATGATGGTTGCGGTGACGGCGATGTTTATCATTATTTCGGTTTTTTCGGGACTCGAGGATCTCAACCAGGATCTTATCGCTAATCTTCATCCAGATCTTACCGTAAAAAGTAAACAAGGAAAAACAATTCCTGACATTGATAAAGCCACGAAAATTCTTCAGAGCGAAAAAGAAATTCAGCATTTCTCTAAAGTCATTGAAGAAAAAGTATACATCAATTTCCGGGAAAATGGCGACATTGCGAATTTGAGAGGGGTGGATTCGGCTTATATCTTGGTAAATCCCATTCATAAAAATATTTTCTACGGTAGCTATCCGAGTTTCAAATATTCCAATGAAGTTCTCATTGAAAATAAACTCGATAACCGACTTGCCATTCCGATCGGTGAAGGCTCCGAATTCGCAACTTTAATGATGCCCAAACCGGGAACCGGCCTTATCAGCAAAGAAGAAGATATTTTCAATAAAAGAGAGATTTTTCCATCGGGAGTTTTCCCAGGAAATGATCAGCTCGACAATATGATTATCTCACCGATCGAACTTACTTGGGAATTGCTGGATTTGCCAAAAAAATCCGCCTACCAAATTGTGATTAAACTTAATAATCCGGAAAACGCAGATTTGGTAAAGCAAAATCTTCAAAAATTATTAGGAAACCAATACGATCTGAAAACAAAAGCTGAAGAAAATGCTGCTTTCTGGAAGATGATCAATACTGAGAAACTGTTTATTTATCTGATTTTCGCGCTGGTAATTTTCATTACGACATTCAATTTGGCTGGTGCGATTATCATTCTTCAACTTGATAAGAAGGAACAGGCAAAATCGCTGATTTCTTTGGGAATGAATTTAAAATCATTAAGAAATATTTACTTCTACACCGGAGTTTTAATCGTGTTATTCGGTATTTTTAGCGGTTTAATCATCGGCACAGCGGTGAGTTATCTTCAAATTAGCACCGGATTTTTCAAGGCAGGAGCCAACACCGATTTGGCTTTCCCGGTTCGGATAAAATTCATCAATTACCTTATCGTAAGTGGAACTGCTGCATTATTTGGTTTCGGAATTTCGTGGTTTTTCTCGAAAATCAACCGTTCTTATATTTCCAATAATTAAATTCTTATCAGAATTTTTATTGTTTAAAACCATCAAGCGTATTTGCATTAATTCTATTTAATTTAAAGTTTTTAAGCTTTCTATTCATGATGCAATGTTAAATAAAAATGAAATCCTCAAAAAACAGAACCCTTCGCTTCGTTTTTTTGTTAACTTTGCCGTCCAATTTTTATTTACTATTTAATGAAAAAATTCACTACTCTTTTGCTTGGCTTGATGTTTTCGATAGCATTGGCACAGGCTCCTGCCACTTATTATAATGGTACAGAAGGTTTAACCGGAGCAGCACTGAAAACAAAACTCAGCGCGATTATTACTGCCGGACATAAAGACAATGGCTATGACGGTCTTTACACAGGATATGTAACCACCGACACTGATCATTACTATGAAAACGACGGTTCTGTTCTCGATATGTACTCGGAAAATCCAACAGGCAACGATCCTTATACTTATCGACATGGTATTAAAAAATGCGGAAATTATAGTGTAGAAGGTGATTGCTACAACAGGGAACACGTAGTTCCGCAAAGTTTTTTCAATTCTAAAGCGCCGATGCAATCGGACATTCATTTTATTCGCCCAACCGATGGTAAAGTAAACGGAATGAGAAGCAACTATCCCTTCGGAACCGTTTCAAACCCTTCTTTTACTTCAAAAAACGGAACTAAAGTTGGTCCAAACACCGCCGCAGGATATTCAGGAACTGTTTGCGAACCGATTGATGAATTCAAAGGTGATATCGCGAGAATGATTTTCTATTTCGTAACAAGGTATGAAAGCCAACTTGCTGGTTTTTCTACAGGCGGAATGTTAGGAGGATCCGCTTATCCGGGCCTTCAAACATGGGAAAGAGATATTCTAATGACATGGTCCGCGCAGGATCCGGTTTCTCCTTCTGAAATTGAAAGAAATAACGCAGCTTTTACTTTCCAAAAAAACAGAAATCCTTTTATCGATCATCCGGAATGGGTACAGCAAATTTGGGGAACACAGGTTGTAGACAATCAAGCTCCTACCGCTCCATCGAATCTCCAAGTGGTTTCTACTTCAACAAACTCTGCCAACTTAGCTTGGACTGCTTCTACTGACAATATCGCAGTAGCATATTACAAAATTTACTCGAACGGAAATTTCCATAGCAACGCAAGTTCTAATTCCGCAACGGTTTCTGGCCTGAACCAAGGAACAACTTATAATTTCTATGTGATAGCTGCTGATGCCGCAGGAAATTTGTCCCCACAAAGTAACACTGCTTCAGGAACTACCTTAATTGATAATCAATCACCTACAGCTCCTACTAATCTAGCAGTAACTTCCGTAGGAACCAACAATATCGCTGTACAGTGGACTGCTTCAACGGACAATATCGGTGTGACGGCTTACGATATTTATGTTAATGGAAATTTGATGGGATCTACATCGGCGACTTCAACGAATATCGCAAACTTAAACCCGTTGACAACATACACAATTTACGTAGTGGCAAAAGATGGCGGAAATAACGTATCACCACAAAGCAATTCTGTAGTTGCAACCACCACTGCTGTGGGAACAAATTGTGGAGATGAAAACTTCGACAGTATTCCTGCAAGCGCTAACACCTACTCTACCTATAACTGGATCAGCAACGGAGTTTCTTGGACTTCAGAGGACTCCAGAACCGACCAAACTATTAACGGAAAAGCAATTACCATCCGAAACGGATTCCTTACAGCATTGTCTGTACCAAACGGAATTGCAGATTTAACCGTAACTACCCAATTGAAATTCAGTGGATCTGCAGGAACGTTAAAGATATTGGTAAACGGTGAAGATACCGGAAAAACCATTCCGTACAGCTCCACCGCCACCACCACAACTGTAACCGGAATCAACGTAGCTGGAACTGTTGAAATTACGCTTCAAAATATCAGCACTACCAACAGAGTTGCAATTGATGATATGAAATGGACTTGCTACACTTTAGCTGCCGTAAACGAAAGCGGAATTAACAAAAATGCTCTTTCCATTTATCCAAATCCGGTAAAAAATGGTGAATTAAATGTTTTCGGTAAAAATTTAAATGCTATCGAAACTGCTCAAATTTTTGATTTCACTGGAAAAATGGTTCAATCGTTCAATCAGCCATTCAAAAATTCAAGCAAAATTATGTTGAAGAGTTTACCAAAAGGCGTTTATATTCTGAAAGCAGCGAACAGCAGTGCAAAATTCATTGTGGAATAATCTTATTTTTCTATTATAATTCATTCAAAGACTGGTTTTTTTACCAGTCTTTTTTTTATTTTTGAGGAATGGAAGAAATAAAATTGGGAATCATCGGGAAAAATATTTCGTATTCCTTTTCTAAAAAATATTTTGAAGATAAATTTCAGCGGTTGATGTTGAAAAATTATGCGTACGATGTCTACGATTTACAAGACCTTTCCGGAATTGAAAAACTTCTCGAAACTCCTAATCTATTAGGATTGAACGTTACGATTCCTTATAAGGAAAAAATCATTCCCTATCTCGACGAGCTTAGCGACGAAGCTAAAAAAACCGGAGCTGTAAATTGTATTTTGATTAAAAATGGCATCAAAAAAGGTTTTAATACTGATGTTTATGGCTTTGAAAAAACTTTGTTGCTTCACCGAAAAGTATCACACGATTCCGCAATAGTTTTGGGTAATGGCGGTGCTGCAAAAGCTGTTCAATACGTTTTGGAAAAACACCAGATTCCTTACCTAACAGTATCCCGAACCACCGAATTGAATTACGAAAACCTCAGTTCGGACATTGTGGCGAAAAACCCTTTAATTATCCAATGTACGCCGGTAGGAACTTTCCCGAATGTGGATAATTGCGTGAAATTCCCTTTCGAAGGAATCACGGAAAAGCATTTAATAATCGATTTGATTTACAATCCCAACTACACCAGCTTCATTAAAAAAAGCGCAGAAAAAGGCGCAAAAACCGCCAATGGATTCTACATGCTTGAGCAACAGGCAGAAAAAAACTGGGAAATTTGGAACTTTCAATAAAAATAAGTTAATTTAGTGCTTTAGTTACCATTATTATTGATGATTAAGAATTTTTGCCTTTTTTAATACTAATAAAACGTTTGCTATGATTACAGAAGATTCAATCTCTGACAACAATGAGAAAAAACCTATTACCGAAGAGGTTTCCATCGAAAACAACACAGAAACTCCAGCCGAAAACACGCTAGAAGTACCTGAGGAAAACCCGGAAACTCCGGCGGAAGTCTTACAGGAAACTCCTGAACATCAAGCAGATGTAGACACCCAAAAATCAGTAGAAATTCCTACGGAAAAAGTGCTTTCTGAAATCGATCCTGAAAAGGCAGACCATGGTGAACCGCACGATTTGCATCAAGGAGACGAAGTGGAATATGTAGCTCATTTGACTTTGCCTGAAGTTTTGCAAGAAATGGAAGCTCTCATCAATAAAGAAAATGCGGGTGCTTATTTCAAACAATTCAATCAACTGAAGGAGCAAGCGAACCATTTCATTCACGACGAAACAGAGGACCAAAAAAGCGAGTTTGTTTCAGCAGGAAATCCCGAGGAAAATTTCAGTTTTCATCACCCGATGCAGTCTAAATTATCAAGTTTAATCCAAATTTTCCGTGAAAAGAATGATGAATTCGCAAAAGTTCAGGAGGAAAATCATCATAAAAATCTTGAAGAAAGGCAAAATATCATTGAACAACTCAAAAATCTTTATACCAATACCGAAGCGGGAACCAATCTTTTCAAAGCGATTCGCGAGATCAAAGAAGCCTGGAAAAATGCCGGACAAGTTGCAAAATCTGAGTTCAAATTACTCAACAATAATTATTTCCATCATTTGAATCAGTTTTATCAAATGCTAGACATGAACAAAGAGTACATGGAGCAGGAATATGCTCATAATTTGGAGAAAAGGTTGCACATTATTGAAAGAGCGAAAGAATTGGAAAACGAACCAGCAGTACAAAAAGCGCTGAACGAGCTTCAATACTTACATAAACTTTGGAAAGAAGAAGCAGAACCGGTTGCCGAGGAATTTAGAGAAAAAACTTGGGAAGAATTCAAGGCTATCTCGAATAAAATTCACGAAAGAAAAACTGAACTTTCCGCACAAATCGATCAGGAACAGCAAGAAAATCTTGAGAAGAAAAATAAAATCATCCAGGAAATTATTAAAATAAGTAATCCTGAGAAAGAACCTAATCACAATTACTGGCAAAATGCTATCAAAAAAATTGAGGATTTAAGAACCGAATTCTTGAAAGCGGGCAGCGTTCCGAGGAAGGAATCCAACCAAAACTGGAATGATTTTAAGGTAAACCTCAGAAATTTCAACACCAAGAAAAACGAATTTTATAAAGGCCTTAAAAATAACCAACAGTCCAACCTCGAAGAAAAGCTGAAGTTAATCCAAACTGCCAAGGACAATAGCCTTTCTGAAGATTGGGAAATTGCCGTTCCACTGTTCAAAAAACTGCAAGAAGACTGGAAAAAAATCGGACATGTTCCGAGAAGCATGACCAACAAAGTTTGGGACGAATTCCGTGAAGCGTGCAACACATTTTTCAACAATTATCGTGAGAAAAACAACGCCGTAAGTGACAACTGGAAAGAAAATTTCAAAAACAAAAAACAACTTCTTGATCAGCTGAAAGAAATTACCGATCAGGAAGGAAGTATTGAAAAAATCGAAGCGATCAAAACAAGTTGGAACAATATCGGAAAGGTTCCTCGTGAGAAAATCGGCATCAATACAGAATTCAATAAAACGCTTAAAGAAAAACTTAAACTCAACAAAATTTTCGAATTTGATTTGAAAGAAGAAGGACTTTCTGAAAATCAACTGACCGATAAAGCCAGAAAAATCAAAAACCAAATTGCGGATTTGGAAGCTGAAATCGTGAAGATGGAAAATAACTTGAGTTTCTTCAGCAATTCGAATCGCGAAAATCCATTATTGAAAGATACTTTCGAAAAAATAGACGAGAAAAAAGCTCAATTAGAAGCGATGAAACAGAGTTTACACAAAATCGTTTCCGGAGAAAATCAATAAATCGAGTTATGCTTAAGAATTTATTTTTAATATTGTTAATTGGAAGTTTGAGTTTAGTGAAAGCTCAAGAATCTGCACAAAGTATTTTGTCGATAGCCAATCCGATTGAATTTGACGGAACTGAATTTTTCCTCAATCAATCGAAACAGCGTTCGAAAACACTGTTCCAGGAACAATACATTCCAAAAGATGAAAACATTGAAAATTTCAACCAACTGATCGATCTTTCTTTTTTCAATAAGGAAATTGATATGGAACTTGCGGTTCGGCAAAAAGTGGAAATGGTGCAAAATCGCCGAGAAAAAGATAAATTTTCTCACGTCAATGTAACCGAAAGTCCGGCTGGTGCTGAATACATTGTAGATTATTCCATTTCGGAAAGCCCTAAAAATGGCGATCCGTATGTGGAATACAACATTTACCGTTTCAAGCAATCTGAAAGTGGAGGTCAAAAAACTTTTTTAATGATTTCTTATGCAAAACGAATCTATGGGGATTTGAAATCTGCTGCGAAATCTTTGTCCAAACAGCGCGACCACCTGATGAGCACAATGATTGAGTACAAAATTCCCGAAATAAAAATATCTCAAGCTTCTTCCGGAAAGTAATTTTACAAAAAACAACTATGAAACACCCGGCAAAAGTTGGGTGTTTTTCATTAAGACAAATATTATTTGCAATAAAATGACCGACGAAATTTGCATCAAACGCTGTATCGAACTTGCGAATAAAGCTTGCGGAAAAACCTATCCAAATCCTTTGGTGGGAAGCGTAATTGTACATAACGGTAAAATTATTGGCGAAGGTTACCACAAAATGGCCGGAGAACCTCACGCAGAAATCAATGCGATTAACTCGGTGAAAAACCCGGAATTATTGAAGGATTCCACAATCTATGTCAGTTTGGAACCTTGTTCTCATTTCGGAAAAACTCCACCGTGCGCCAATAAAATAATTGAAATTGGATTTAAAAAAGTGGTGATTGGAACTTTGGATTCTCATGACAAAGTAAATGGAAAAGGAAAAAAATTAATTGAAAATGCCGGAATAGAAGTCATTTCAGGAATTTTGGATGAAGAATGCAAAGAGCTTAACAAACGGTTTTTCACTTTTCATCAGAAAAAAAGACCTTTTATCGTATTAAAATGGGCAGAATCGGGAGATGGTTTTATGGATAAAAATTTCAAGCCTTTTCAAATTGGAAATCCTTTGACAAAACAATTTGTTCATCAGTTAAGAAGTGAAGAACATGCTATTTTGGTTGGTACAAATACCGCTTTACACGACAACCCAAGTTTAACAACAAGAGAAATTGTAGGGAGAAATCCGGTGAGAATTTTAATTGATTTTGATTTGAAAATTCCGCGCGATTTCAACATTTATAATGATCAAGCGGAGACTTTGGTTTTTAATTCTTTGAAGGAAAGTGATGAAGGAAAATTCAAATTCATTAAAATCAACAGGGAGAATTTTCTTGAAAATTTAATGAAAAAACTGCACGAACAACAAATTCAATCGGTTCTAGTTGAAGGCGGAAGATATACTTTGCAACAATTTATAAATTCTGAAATTTGGGACGAAGCAATCATCATTAAGGATGAAAATCTTTATTTAGGAAACGGAACCCACGCGCCAGATTTCCCAGCAAAAAGCTATAAAACTGAAATTTTCAGAAATAACATCGTGAAATTTTACAAAAATTATTAATCCTTGGAATTCTCATTCAACACGATAAAATCTGCCATAGAAAACGTTCTTTTGAAAGAAAAAGGAAGCAAGTTTTTGAGTTTTGCATTTCCATTAAATGATGAAGATGACATTAAAAAATACTTATTTAAAATTCGCGAAGAACATCCGAAAGCAACACACCATTGCTACGCTTTTCGCTATGGCATAAATGGTGAAAATTATCGCGCAAATGACGACGGAGAACCTTCGGGAAGTGCCGGTTTGCCGATATACAACCAACTGTTGGCGCATGAGATCACAAACGTGTTGGTGATTGTAGTCCGATATTATGGCGGTACAAAATTGGGCGTTTCCGGTTTGGTGAAAACCTATAAAGAATCCGCAAAACTGGCTTTGGAAGAAGCGGAAATCATTACCAAAGAATTGGAATCCTATCTTGAAATCCATTTTGAATTCCATCAACAAAACCAAATTTTCACTTTGCTGAATAAATTTGATGGAAAAATAATGGACTTTTTGACCGATGAAAAATGCACCATTAAAGCCATAATTAAAACCTCATTAAAAGAAAACATCTCGGAACAATTGTCCGAGATGCAAAATATTTCTTTTGTGTTTTTGTAAGACTTAATCCCTTCTTCCCATCAGCATTGAAGCCCAATAAAGCAACTGTGCCAATGATCCCAATGCTGCCACCAAATAAGTTCTGGCCGCCCATTTCAGAGAATCCTGAACGCCAACATATTCTTCTGCAGTTACGGTTCCGGTGTCTTTTAGCCATTTCATCGCTCTATTGCTAGCGTCGTATTCTACCGGCAAAGTAACGAAGGCAAATAAAGTGGTCACCGCAAACATCAAGACCCCAATTGCCAAAACGGTTGTATTCCCGTTCGGATTTTCAATGGTTCTTGTAGCCGCCATCAAACCAATACCAGCAATGAGTACAAACTGCATTAAATTGGAACTGATATTCACAATCGGAACCAATTTAGACCTCAATTGTAACATAGAATATCCTACCGCGTGCTGCACTGCATGACCACATTCGTGAGCTGCAACTGCTGCTGCTGCTGCGTTTCTTTGCATATAAACTCCTTCGGATAAATTCACGGTTTTATTGGCAGGATTGTAGTGATCAGTCAATTGTCCAGGAACAGAAATCACTTGAACATCGGTAATCCCATGATCTCTCAACATTTTTTCAGCCACTTCTTTTCCGGACAATCCATTTCGGAGGTGCACGTGCGAGTAATGTTCAAATTTAGATTTCAGTCTGGCAGAAACCAACCAGCTTACGAGCATTGAAATCCCAATAATTAAATAATAGCCTGTCATTTTATTTTATGTTTTAATAGGTTTTAAAATCGCTTTACTGATGTAAAAAATGTGCCAAAGTTTTGATATTTATTTTAATCAATTATATTTGTTTCTTCAAATCAAAAAGCATGTCTGAAATCTCAGTAATTGATGTAAAATCATCTAAGGATTTAATGAATTTCATTAAATTTCCAATGGAACTTTACAAAAATAATGAAAATTATGTCCCATCTTTAATTAATGAAGAAAAAAACATTTGGAATCCGTCGGAAAATCCGGCTTTAAGCTATTCTGAGGCGAAACAATTTCTTGCGTACAAGAATGGAAAAATTGCAGGTCGAATAGCCATAATGATTAATCATAAAGAAGAGAAAGAACTGGGCATCAGCAAGGTGCGTTTTGGGTGGTTAGATTTTATTGATGATACTGCAGTTTCCAAGGCACTGATTGACACTGCGATTAGATTTGCCAAAGAGAAAAACATTAACAAGATCGAGGGTCCGATGGGTTTCACCAACCTTGACAAAGCGGGAATGCTGACGATGGGGTTTGACAAATTGGCAACGATGATTGGCTTATATAATTTCGATTATTACCCAAAACATTTAGAAAAATTGGGCTTGGTAAAAGAAAAAGAATGGGTAGAATTCGAAATGAATTTCCCAACAATTTTGCCGGAACGGGTTGAAAAATTCAGCAGTCTGATCGCTCAAAAATACAAGCTGAAGGTAATTGATTTTAAGAATAAAAAAGAAATTTTGCCATTGGTAGAACCCATGTTTAAGTTGCTTGATCAAACCTATAATTCGCTATCGACCTACACGCCGATTACCGATGAACAGATTAAAACCTACAAGGAAAAATATTTTCCCTACATCGACAAAAATTATGTGATTTGTGTGGAAGATGAGAATCATCAATTGGTTTCTTTTGCCATTACGATGCCATCCTATTCGCAGGCTTTGCGTAAGTCTAAAGGGAAACTTTGGCCTTTTGGTTGGTGGCATTTTTTGCAAGCGGGCAAAAAAAATGATCGAGCCAATTTTTATCTCATTGGCATTCATCCGGAATATCAGCGACGTGGCGTTACTGCTATTATTTTTAAGGAAATCTTTGTAAGATTTAAAAAAATGGGAATTAAATTTGCAGAAACCAACCCGGAATTAGAGGAAAACAAGAGTGTGCAGGTTTTATGGCAGGATTACAACCCGGTTAATCATAAGCGCAGACGCACGTACTCGATGGAAATTAATTAGTTATAAACCATTAAAATCATCAAATAAAAAAATGAAGAATCAACTGTATTTTTATTTAGCGATGATTATTGCTTTCATTGCATATAATCAGTTTTTTCAGGTTCAGGATGAGCGGTTGAATACCCTAATCAACATCCTTTTTGCCAGTTTTTTATTTTTATACATTGGTTATGTAGCTTTTTTAGTACTGAAACGTCTTAATAATTCGGGCAAAAAATAGGTTATTTTTATTGATTCTAAATTAGTGAAAATCTCTTTTTACATCATAATTTCAGGGGTTAAATTTCCTCTTTAAATCTTTATTCGTTAAATTTGCAAATTGAGAAAATAATGTAGACATGAATATACCAGAAAACTATCTTCCGATTCTTATACAGATAGCTGTAGGTTTTGGATTCGTTGTACTTTGTATTTTAGGCACCCACTTTTTAGGACCTAGGCAAAAAGCCTCTTCAGTAAAGAAAAACGAAAGTTTTGAGTGTGGTGTGGATGTAGAAGGAAATGCAAGAAACCCTTTTTCTGTAAAATATTTTCTTACTGCAATTCTATTTGTACTTTTCGATATCGAAATTGTGTTCTTCTATCCATATGCGGTAAATATCCGTGAGTTCGGTATGGAAGGGTTTTTTGCTGTACTCACTTTCATTGCAGTATTCTTCGTGGCTTTCATTTATGTATGGAAACGCGGTGCTTTAGACTGGGACAGGTAATCTTGTTTCATTTACTTTAATTAATCTAAGAAAACAAAAAAAATGTCAGATACTAAACCAATCATTAGAATGGATGCTGAACCGCCGGAAGGTTTTGAGGGCGAAGGCTTTTTTGCCACCAAACTCAGCAGCGTCATCGGAATGGCCAGAAAATATTCTCTTTGGCCGTTGCCTTTTGCTACTTCTTGTTGCGGTATTGAATTCATGGCCGTACTGAACCCTACTTATGATGCTTCCCGATTCGGGATGGAGAGAAACTCTTTCTCACCAAGACAAGCAGATATGTTGATGGTATGTGGTACGATTTCGAAAAAATTAGGTCCTGTATTGAAGCAGGTTTATACCCAAATGGCAGAACCCAAATGGGTAATCGCCGTTGGTGCATGCGCTTCTAGTGGAGGTATTTTCGATACTTACTCTGTTTTGCAGGGAATAGATAAAATCATTCCGGTAGATGTATATGTACCCGGATGCCCTCCAAGACCTGAGCAAATCATCGAAGGGGTTATGCAGGTACAAGCACTTTGCGAAAGCGAAAGCATCCGAAGAAGAGACATGCCAGAATACAAAGACTTACTCGAATCCTACGACATAAACTAATTGGAAATGACAAACGAATTCGTTTTAGAAGCAATTACCAGAGAATTTCCAGAATCGGTGATCTCCCATTCAGAACCTTATGGTTTTCTCACGATCGAAATAAAGAAAGAGGACATCAAAAAAGTGATTCACTACCTTAGAGATTCTTCTTTAGAAATTAATTTCCTTACGGATATTTGCGGTATTCATTATCCTGAAAATGCGGCAAAAGAAATCGGAGTAGTCTATCATCTTCACAATATGATGACCAACTTCAGAATTCGTCTCAAAACATTTATGCCGAAAGAAAACGCCGAAGTAGATTCAGTGACCGATCTGTACGCCGGTGCAAACTGGATGGAAAGAGAAACTTTTGAATTCTATGGAGTTAAGTTTAAAGGTCATCCAGATCTTCGGGTGATCCTCAATATGGAAGACATTGGCTATCATCCTATGTTAAAGGAATACCGTCTAGAAGATGGTACCAGAACGGATAAAGATGACAAAATGTTCGGAAGATAAAAATGCAAACCGCTTTTCGCAGATTCCACTTCAATTTCCGCCAAAAGCCAAAAGCCAAAAGCAATTATGAAAGACAACGCGCTATCAAATATACTCAGCCAACACGATTCTAAAGAACATATTGATGGGCAGCTCTATACCCTGAATTTGGGACCAACACATCCGGCTACTCATGGTATTTTCCAAAATGTTCTTACGATGGACGGGGAAAGAATTCTGCACTCCGAGCAAACCATCGGTTATATTCACCGTGCTTTCGAGAAGATTTCTGAAAGAAGAAACTTCGCACAAATTACTACCCTTACCGATAGAATGAACTATTGCTCTGCTCCAATTAACAACATTGGGTGGCATCTTACGGTTGAAAAACTCATCGGTTGCGAAGTGCCAAAAAGAGTGGATTATATGAGGGTCATCATGATGGAATTGGCTAGAATTGGCGACCACATGATTTGTAACGGCGTAACCGCAATGGATGCCGGCGCAATTACAGGACTTACCTATCTCTTCCAGGAAAGAGAAAAAATATACGAAATGTATGAGCAAATTTGTGGCGCAAGAATGACCACAAATATGGGAAGAATCGGAGGTTTCGAAAGAGATTTCAACCCGAAGTTCCATGAGCTTTTACAAAATTGGTTAAAGACATTTCCGAAAATCTGGGGCGAATTCTGTGCATTAAACGAAAGAAACCGAATTTTCATGGACAGAACCATCAAAGCCGGCCCGATCTCTGCAGAAAGAGCAATGAGCTATGGTTTCACAGGGCCTAACCTTCGCGCAACCGGTGTAGATTATGATGTGCGAGTTGCAAGCCCATATTCCTCTTACAACGATTTCGATTTTATTATTCCTGTAGGAACTTCAGGTGATACTTATGACCGATTTATGGTAAGACAACAGGAGGTTTGGGAATCTTTGAAAATCATTGAGCAAGCTTATAAAAATTTACCAGACGGTCCTTTCCATGCCGATGTTCCGGAGTTTTATCTACCAGAGAAAGCAGATGTTTATAACAAAATGGAAGCATTGATCTATCACTTCAAGATCGTGATGGGTGAAACTGAAGTTCCTGTTGGTGAAGTATATCATGCTGTAGAAGGTGGGAACGGAGAATTAGGATTTTATCTTGTAAGTGATGGTGGCAGAACCCCATACCGATTACATTTCCGAAGACCTTGTTTCATCTATTATCAAGCTTACCCGGAGATGATCAAAGGGGCAATGATTTCCGATGCCATCGTAACCATGTGTAGCATGAATGTAATTGCGGGTGAGCTCGACGCATAAAAAAATGTTGATTTTAGATTATGAATTGTAAAATAATCTAAACTCTTTAAATGTAAATTAATATCAAAATTGATAGGATTTTTAGAACCAGGATTTTCATCTAAAATCTAAAATCTAAAATCTAAAATCTTTAAATATGAGCGAAAATATTGCTTTTAAACCTGAAACCCTAGAGCAGGTTAATAAAATTATCGCAAGATATCCGGAAGGAAAGCAAAAATCTGCCTTAATTCCAATCCTGCATGTTGCACAGAAAGAATTTGGCGGTTGGCTGGATGTTCCGGTGATGGATTATGTTGCTTCATTGCTAAGTATTAAACCTATTGAAGTGTATGAAGTTGCAACTTTCTATACGATGTTCAATATGAAACCCGTAGGAAAATACGTATTGGAAGTTTGCCAAACGGGACCTTGTATGTTGAAAGGGAGCGACGATATCTTAAGCCACATCCGCGAGACTTTGAACATTAAAAGCGGAGAAACAACTGCCGACGGACTTTTCACCCTGAAACCTGCGGAATGTCTAGGTGCTTGCGGCTATGCACCAATGATGCAGTTGGGCAAGTTTTATCACGAAAATTTAACAAAAGAAAAAGTAGATGAAATCCTGGAGCTTTGCAGACAGGGTACCCTTGCTTTAGACTAATATCGATTAAAAAATGAGTAAAAAACTTTTACTTAAAGACGCACATGTAGAAGGAATCCGCTATTTCGACGTTTACCGCAAGCAAGGCGGGTACGAAGCGGTGGAAAAAGCCCTGAAAATGACTCCCGACGAAATCACCGAAGAAGTGAAAACTTCCGGATTGAGAGGTCGTGGAGGCGCTGGTTTCCCAACCGGAATGAAATGGAGTTTCCTAGCAAAACCCGAAGGCGTGCCAAGATATTTGGTAGTAAATGCCGACGAATCGGAGCCGGGAACTTTCAAAGACCGATATTTAATGGAATACATTCCGCATCTTTTGATCGAAGGAATGATTATTTCATCCTTTGCTTTAGGAGCCAATACTTCATATATCTACATCCGTGGCGAATATTCCTGGATTCCAGATATTTTAGAGGAAGCCATCGAAGAAGCCAAAAAAGCAGGATTTTTAGGTAAAAATATTTTAGGAACCGGTTACGATTTGGAAATTTACGTTCATCGTGGTGCTGGAGCATATATTTGCGGAGAAGAGACCGCACTTTTGGAATCTTTGGAAGGAAAAAGAGGAAATCCTCGGTTGAAACCACCTTTCCCAGCGGTAAAAGGACTTTGGGAATCTCCAACTGTAGTAAACAATGTTGAAACCATCGCAGCAGTTGTGCCAATTATCAATATTACCGGTGCCGAATATGCAAAAATCGGTGTTGGGCGATCCACTGGAACTAAATTGATTTCCGCTTGTGGAAACATTAATAAACCAGGTGTTTATGAAATTGACATGACCATCACTGTGGAAGAGTTCATCTATTCTGATGAATATTGTGGCGGAATTCCTAACGGGAAAAAACTGAAAGCATGTATTCCGGGAGGAAGCTCTGTCCCGATTGTTCCGGCAAATCTATTATTGAAGACGATCAACGGTGAACCGAGATATATGAATTATGAATCATTATCCGATGGCGGATTCGCGACAGGAACGATGATGGGTTCAGGCGGTTTTATCGTTTTAGATGAAGATCAATGTGTGGTGAAACACACGTTAACTCTTGCGCATTTTTACATGCACGAAAGTTGTGGACAATGTACCCCATGTCGCGAAGGAACCGGCTGGATGTACAGAATCCTAAAGAAAATTGAAAATGGAGAAGGAACTATGGCAGATATCGATTTGCTTTGGGATATCCACAGAAAAATTGAGGGTAATACGATTTGTCCGCTAGGTGATGCAGCAGCATGGCCGGTTGCAGCAGCAATCCGTCATTTCCGCGACGAGTTCGAATGGCATATTGATAACCCCGAAGCATTAACAAGAAATTATGGATTGGCCAATTATGCAGATCCAATCCCTGTACCTGCGAAAGCAGAATAAGATGAAGAAGTTCTTTCAAATAATTGCACTCGTTTTTTTGGGAATAAATTTGGGATTTGCGCAAGAAACCTTATCAACCCAGCAAAAAGCAGATACCACTGATTTGGGTGTAAAGCCCCTTTCAAAAAAAGGCCAAATGTTTGTTTTTTGGGGATGGAACAGAGCGGGATTTACCAAATCTGATATCCGATTCAAAGGAGCGGGTTATGATTTTACACTGGAAAATGTAGTAGCTCACGATCGACCATCGCCCCTGAGCTTAGATTATGTGAATCCGGGGAGTTTATCAATTCCTCAGTTTAACTTCAGATTGGGTTATTTTATTAAAGATAATTTAGCTTTGGTTATCGCACAAGACCACATGAAATATGTGATGGATCAGGATCAGTTGGCAGATTTTAAAGGCTATATCTCCGATCCGGTTTATGCAGAAATGGTGCAAAACGGACAAATTAATTTAGCCGACGAGCAGTTTCTCACTTTTGAGCATACCGATGGGCTGAATTACATCAATATCGGTTTGGAAAAATACCAAGCGTTATCGAGCAAGAAAAATGTAGATATAGTATGGAGCTACGGTGGCGGAGTTGGAATGATGATGCCAAAAAGTAATGTGAAATTATTCGGAAACGAAAGAAGCGACCGTTTTCACGTTGCTGGTTTCGGAGCTGATGCAAGAACCAATATCAACTTCATCTTTTGGAAACATTGGATGGCAAGAGTAGAAGGAAAAGTGGGCTACATCAATATGCCCGACATAAAAACCACGCTAAACAATAAACCTGACAAAGCAATGCAGGATTTTATGTTTGCACAAGTGAATTTCGGTATTGGATATACCTTTAACACGAAAAAATAATTAATTCATTTTTGAATTCATCTATAATGAGCGAAGAAATAAAAAAATTTAAAATCACAATTGACGGACAGACTACAGAAGTTTTGCCCGGAACTTCCATTTTGGAAGCAGCCCGACAAATCGGAGGTAAATCTGTACCACCCGCAATGTGTTACTACAAACCGTTGGAAAGCAGCGGTGGTAGATGCAGAACCTGCCTCGTAGAAGTTTCTAAAGGATCAGATGCAGATTCGCGACCGATGCCCAAACTCGTAGCTAGTTGCAGAACCAGCGTAATGGACGGTATGGAAGTGAAAAACCTGACCTCTGAAAAAACCCAAGAAGCCAGAAAAGCAGTTACAGAATTTTTGCTGATTAATCACCCACTCGATTGCCCGGTTTGCGACCAAGCAGGAGAATGTCATTTGCAAGATTTAGGTTACGAACACGGTGTAGCAGCGACGAGAACCGAATTCGAAAGAAGAACTTTCGAACCCGAAGATATAGGTCCAAACATAAAATTACACATGAACCGTTGCATTTTGTGTGCAAGATGTGTACTTGCGGCGAACCAATTAACCAAAGAACGTGAGCACGGTATCCTTTTCAGAGGTGAACATGCAGAGATTTCAACTTATTTGAACAAAGCTTTGGATAATGATTTCATCGGAAACGTAATTGATGTTTGTCCGGTTGGTGCATTAACCGACAGAACCGCGCGTTTCGCCAGCAGAGTTTGGTTTACAAAACCGATGAACGCTACCTGCAAATGCGATAAATGTTCTGGTAAAGCCGTACTTTGGATGAAAGGTGACGAAATCATCAGAGTTACCGCAAGAAAAGACCAATATGATGAAGTGGAAGAATGGATCTGTGACGAATGCCGTTTTGAGAAAAAAGATCTAAAATATTGGAACATCGAAGGACCAAGACATATCGACAGACACTCGGTGATCTCGCTTAACCACTATGACAAGCCGAAAAATATGATCAGTCTTTTGAATAATCCTGATGCCAAAGAAATTGGCGAAAAAGACGAAATAATTTAATTTGAAAAAACGATTTAATTTAAGTATGTATTGATCATATTTAAATTTCAAATGATAGTACCTATGGATTTACTTACCTTTAAAATCATTTTAGTTCTTGCACTTTTCGCCCTATCAATGGGTGTTGCCGCCTACTCCACTTGGGGCGAAAGAAAAGTTGCTGCTGCATTGCAGGACAGAATCGGACCCAACAGAGCCGGACCATTCGGGATATTGCAACCCTTGGCAGATGGTGGAAAACTCTTTTTCAAAGAAGGATTTGTACCTCAAAATGCTGATAAATTCCTTTTCTATCTGGGGCCAGGAATCACGATGTTTGTTTCCCTGATTACCGGAGCGGTCATTCCTTGGGGAAAATCATTGAATATCGGAGGAACTTCATTTGATATTCAGGTAGCCAATATTGATATTGGGGTTCTTTACCTGATCGGGATGGTATCAATCGGAGTTTATGGAATGATGATTGGTGGTTGGGCTTCTAACAACAAATATTCCTTGATTGGAGCCATCCGTGCATCTTCCCAGATGATTTCTTATGAATTGGCGATGGGACTTTCTTTGTTATCAATTATTTTAATGTCGGGAAGTTTAGATTTACATTTCATCACTTCAGCACAAGGAACCGGAAAAATCTGGGGCTTTATTCCTGCAGACGGAATGAACTGGAATATTTTCTATCAACCATTGGCATTCATTATTTTCTTTGTAGCCGCTTTGGCGGAAACCAACCGTCATCCATTCGATTTGCCGGAATGTGAATCTGAATTGGTGAACGGATATATGACCGAATATTCTTCCATGAACTTTGGGCAATATATGTTCGGGGAATACGTAAATATGTTTATTTCTAATGCATTGATCGCAACTTTATTCTTCGGAGGATTCAATTATCCAGGAATTAACTGGGTTTCTGAAAACTGGGGAGAAAACGTAGCCGGTATTTTAAGTATCGTCGCGATGCTTACAAAAGTAATTTTAGGAATTCTCATTTTCATGTGGATTCGTTGGACAATTCCAAGATTCCGTTATGATCAATTGATGCATCTTGGTTGGAAAACCCTTATACCTCTTGCTTTGGTAAACTTGATTATCACCGCCGCTGTAATTGTGTTTTTTGCCCAATAATTAAAATTAAGTAAAGTTTTCATGCTAAAAAGCTTAAGCCAATAGCTAAAACAAAAACAATATGAAACTGACCAACAGATCTAAAGTAGTCTCGAATAAAGAGATGACTTTTATGGAAAAAATATACCTCCCGGAAATTTTCAAGGGAATGGCGATTACCTTGAAACATGCGCTTGCCGGTAGCAAAGGCAAAGTATTTTCTTACCCGGAAGTACAAAAACCAAGAGCCAAAGTATGGCGCGGACTGCACGTGCTGAAACGTGATGAAGAAGGTAGAGAACGTTGTACAGCATGTGGACTTTGTGCCGTGGCTTGTCCTGCTGAAGCGATCACCATGACCGCCGCGGAAAGAACCAAAGAGGAAAAAGATCTTTACAGAGAAGAAAAATATGCATCTGTATATGAAATTAATATGTTGAGATGTATTTTCTGTGGCATGTGCGAGGAAGCCTGCCCGAAATCTGCAATTTACCTTACCGATAGATTGGTGGATGTGGAAACCAACCGCGGAAGCTTCGTGTACGGTAAAGATAAGTTGGTGGAAAAAATCAATGAAAGAATTGACGTTTCTGAAAGACAGAGTGAATTACAAAAAAAAGCAGTAAAATAAATGGAACAGATTATATTTTTCTTGGTCGCATTTTTGGCAGTAGCAAGCGCTGTATATTTTGTATTTGCAAGAAACCCACTGTACTCGATACTTTCCCTCATCGTAACCTTCTTTTCCATCGCAGCGATGTATATTTTGCTCAATGCTCAGTTTCTGGGAATCGTTCAGGTTATCGTCTATGCAGGAGCCATTATGGTATTATTCCTTTATGTATTGATGATGTTGAACTTAAATAAAGGCGATGAAAGTAAGAAGCAGAATTTAAGCAAATTCATTGGAGTTTTTGCAACTGGAATTCTTTTAATAGGAATTCTTGGAGCTTTCAAAGGTCTTAAAGGTAACAGTTTCGCAGGAAATGTAGATTCGTCCGTGGGATTGACCAAAAATCTTGGAAGATTATTATTTAACGAATATGTATTACCATTCGAACTTGCTTCTATCCTTATTCTGGCGGGAATCGTAGGTGCAGTTTTAATCGGTAAAAAAGATTTATAGTATTATGGGAGAAGTAAATTCATTTGTACAGACCGTCCCGTTGGAATATTTTATTATTCTGAGTACAGTTTTGTTCTGTTTGGGAGTTTTGGGAGTATTAATCCGAAAAAATGCCATCATTATTTTGGGATGTGTAGAGCTGATGTTGAATTCTGTAAATCTTATGCTCGCAGCATTTTCCAGCTATAATGGTGATGGAAGTGGCCAAATCCTGGTGTTCTTCATCATGGTGGTTGCAGCCGCTGAAGTTGCGGTAGGGTTAGCGATTATCGCAATGATGTATCGAAATACCAAATCGGTTGACGTCAGTATTTTTAATAAATTAAGAGGATAAATAAAGGATGGAAAATTTAGTTTACGCAATTGTTCTATTACCCTTATTCGGATTTTTGTTCAATGGACTTTTCGGGAAAAGTCTTCCAAAAATCGTAGTGGGAAGTATCGCAACACTGGTAGTTTTTGCATCTTTTTGTATCGCTGTCAGTTTATTTTTAAATTTTAATGCAGATTCGCAACCGGTTATCGTACGAGCTTTTGAATGGTTCCGGGTCAATGGTATTCAGGTGAACTTCGGTTTCCAAATCGATCAATTATCATTGATGATGATTATGATTATTACCGGAATCGGATCACTGATTCACCTCTACTCTATCGGCTATATGAGCCACGACAAAGGTTTCTATAAATTCTTCACTTATTTGAATTTATTTATCTTCTCCATGCTATTATTAGTAATGGGAAGCAATTATCTAATTCTTTTTATTGGTTGGGAAGGCGTAGGATTGTGTTCTTATTTGTTGATTGGTTTCTGGTACACCAACAAAGAATATGGAGCAGCGGCAAGAAAAGCTTTCATCATGAACAGAATTGGTGACCTCGGTATGTTGATCGGGATTTTCATGATTGCCTATCAAACCAATGCTGTGGATTTCCTTTCTGTAGCACAAAATTCTTCTAAATTCCAACTGGATTCTCCTGTGATTATTTTCATTACCGCAAGTCTTTTCATCGGTGCAATGGGAAAATCAGCTCAGGTTCCTTTATTTACCTGGTTACCAGATGCGATGGCGGGTCCAACGCCGGTTTCTGCGCTGATCCACGCTGCAACAATGGTTACCGCAGGTATTTATTTAGTGGTAAGATCCAATTTCCTTTATTCATTAGCACCAACTACGATGGATGTAATCCTTTTCATCGGGTTATTGACCGCATTGGTGGCCGCGTTTATTGGTTTAAGACAAAATGATATCAAAAAAGTTCTCGCTTACTCTACTGTTTCGCAATTGGGATTTATGTTTGTTGCACTTGGCGTAGGAGCTTACACCACTGCAATGTTCCATTTGATGACGCACGCATTCTTCAAAGCATTGTTGTTCCTAGGTTCAGGTTCAGTGATCCACGCGATGAGTGGCGAACAAGACATGAGAGTAATGGGTGGTTTAAAAAAGAAAATTCCTGTTACGCATTTCACTTTCCTTATCGGAACATTAGCAATCTCTGGTTTCCCATTCCTTTCCGGGATGATCTCCAAAGATGAAATTTTAACTAATGTTTACGGGAAAAACCCACTTTTATGGGTGGTACTATTTATTGTTGCAACAATGACGGCGATTTATATGTTCAGAGCATATTACCTAACCTTCCACGGGGAGTTCCGCGGAAGCGAAGAGCAAAAACATCATCTTCATGAAAGCCCAAAAACAATGACCATTCCATTGATCATATTAGCAGTTCTATCAATTCTTGGAGGTTTCATCAATCTACCTCATTATATTGGCCATGGTCATTATGCAAAATTAGCAGATTGGCTAAAATCGATCTATGTATATGATCTTTCATTACCTGAAGTAAAATTCGGAACGGAAATGATCTTGTTGGGATTAACGCTTGTCATGTTCTTCACCGTGTGGTTTATTGTAAAAAATATTTACGTCAACAAGAAAAAAATGGCTTTACCGGAAGAGAAATACACTGGCTGGGAAAGACTTTCCAACAAGAAATTGTTTTTGGACGAAATATATAACGCAACCTTCGTGAGAATGACGGAAGGTTTGGGAATTGGAGGAAATATGTTCGATAAAGGCGTCTTGAATAGATTCGTAGAATTTATCGGGACAGGCGCTGAAGATTCAGGAAGAGCAGCAAAAAGACTTCAAAACGGAAACGTGGAGAACTATGTGCTCATCATGTCATTGGCGATCGGAATTATTTTAATTGTTAACTTTTTATTACAATAGTAAATGTCGTATCTATTATTAACATTATTACTATTACCTCTCGTAGGTTCTGCATTGGTGTTCGCGTGGAAAAACCCCGCAAGTAAGTTTTTAGCATTGGGAATTGCATTTGTACAAATGTTCCTTACCTTTTATATACTGTATAATTTCGATTTCAAACCCACTGTTGACGGAGTTCTTCAGTTTGAAATCAATTATCCTTGGTCACAATTTATCAAGAGTAATTTGCATTTCGGGATTGATGGAATGAGTATGTTGCTGGTATTATTAACCAATATCTTAACGCCACTCATCATCCTATCATCTTTTAACGAAAAACCGGGATACAGAAACACTTTCTACGGATTAATTCTTTTGATGCAATTTGGTTTAGTGGGAGTTTTCACTGCTTTGGATGGTTTATTATTCTATATCTTCTGGGAAGTTACTCTTATTCCAATCTGGTTAATTGCCGGAATCTGGGGACAAGAAAACAAGAAAATCGCATTCACGACCAAGTTTTTCGTGTATACATTTGTAGGATCTTTGTTCATGTTGATGGGATTGATCTACGTTTATACCCACTCGGCATCATTTGCTTTAACGGATTTGTATAACGCAAACTTGAATTCATCGGAGGAGACAGTGATTTTCTGGTTCATCTTCTTTGCATTTGCAGTGAAATTACCCGTTTTCCCTTTCCATTCTTGGCAACCAGATACTTATACGTATTCGCCAACCCAAGGCTCCATGCTTCTATCGGGAATTATGCTGAAGATGGCGGTTTATGGGCTTTTAAGATATTTATTACCAATCACTCCCGCACCGATTCTTGGGATTTCAGTGCAAATCGTTTTAGTGCTTGCAATCATCGGAATTGTACACGGAGCCTTAATTGCCATTATCCAGAACGATTCGAAAAGAATAATCGCTTATTCTTCCCTATCCCACGTTGGATTGATGGTTGCCGGAATTATGGCATCAGCGATTTTAACGGTAAAAGGAAGTTTAGTAATCGAAGGCGCAGAAGGCGCTATGGTACAAACTTTCGCTCACGGGATCAACGTGGTAGGATTGTTTTATTGTGCTGATATTCTTTATAAAAGATTTAAAACCAGAGATATTCGACAAATGGGTGGTTTAGCAAAAGTAGCTCCGAAATTTTCTGTTTTGTTTTTGCTTATGTTGTTGGGTTCAGTTGGTTTACCGTTAACAAATGGCTTCATTGGAGAATTCATTTTGTTGAAATCGGTATTCGATTATAGCGGACTTGCGGCAATATTTGCGGGACTAACGATAATTTTATCTGCGGTTTATCTTCTTAGATTTTACGGCAAAGTCATGTTTGGTGAAGGAGATGAAGCGATCTTAGCTTCAGCAAAAGATCTTTCGCCAGTAGAATTTTCAGTGTTGGCGAGTTTAGCAGTTTTTGTAATTCTACTAGGAGTTTTCCCTCAGCCGCTAATTGAAATGGTGAACAGTTCGCTGAAGTTTATTTTTACTTCAATGATGAATTAGAAAAAATAAAATAATTAAGAAATAAAAGACAAAGATCTTAGACCCAAAATCTGGAATCTGAACTCTAAAATCTCAAATCTAAATTAAATGAGCGTTTTAATCATTATATTCCTAACTGCAGTTGCCGCATTGTTTGCAGGAGTTTTCGAAAAAGGAAAATTTTCAAGATACATCGGTATTTTAGGGCTTCTCATCGCGTTATATGTAAGCTTTCTGCCGGAATGTTCTTTCTTTAATCAATACAAAGCCATGTTCGAATATGGCCCGAACGCGGCGCTGTTTACCAAAATTTCTATCGTGGTAACCTTGTTGCTCTTCTTTTTGGGAAGTTTTGCATTCAGCAATCACAGAAGTCATCAATCGGAATTGTACGCATTGATCTTGTTCTCGCTGTCCGGAGCAATTATCTTATTTGGATTCCAAAATTTGGTAACTTTATTCCTCGGAATCGAGATTCTTTCCATCCCGCTGTATGTATTAGCAGGAAGCAATAAGACTAATCTTCGTTCCAACGAAGCTTCTCTCAAATATTTCTTAATGGGTGCTTTTGCCACTGGTTTCCTTTTATTTGGGATAGCCCTCATCTATGGAACTTCTGGAAGTTTTGATCTTTACACGATTCACCAATACTCTATAGCCAATCCGAAAGACTTGATGTTTATTGCAGGAGCAGTATTGATGTTGGCCGCATTATCATTTAAAGTTTCTATGGCTCCTTTCCACATGTGGAGTCCGGATGTTTATCAAGGTTCTCCTTCATTGATCACTGCTTTCATGATGTCGGTGGTAAAAATTTCAGCGTTCTTCTCTTTGTTTAGAGTAATGACGATTGGTTTTGCAGGAATTATCGGTGAGTGGATCAATATCATCGGGGTCTTAATCATCATCACTTTGTTCCTTGCTAATACGATGGGACTTGCACAGAGTAATGCCAAAAGGATGTTGGCTTATTCCTCCGTTTCCCACGTTGGATATTTGGGATTAATTTTCTTTGGTTTAAATAATCTTTCAGCGTACAACCTTGCATTTTACCTTTTCGCCTACTCTATCGCAACCATCGGCGTAATGTCTTGTTTGATCTGGGTAGAAAAACTTAAACGAGAAACCTCCTACAACGCTTTCAAAGGCCTTGCCCAGTCGGAACCGATTATGGCAGTTGCGGCCGCTGTTTCTATGTTATCTATGGCGGGAATCCCACTTACTGCAGGTTTTATGGGGAAATTTTCCATCTTTGCACAAGCCATCCAGTATCCGAAAATGGGAACCTTCATGGTACTGATCGCGGTATTAGGATCTGCAATCTCTATTGCTTACTACTTACGATTGATTATGATGATGTTCTTCCCGAAAGAAAGCAGTTTCAAAACTTCTGAAAGAGTTCCGTTAACTTACAATATCGTTGCAGTATTCATCATCATTGCACTTTTGGCCCTGGGAATCTTCCCGGATCTGTTTGCAAGACAGTTTGGTTTGTAAAAGCATTTTAAAATATAGATTATAAAAGACATTTCTTCGGAAATGTCTTTTTATTTTTTGTTAAAACAATCAATCAAAATATCTTATTTCGCTTTCCTTTTTTTAAAAATATCGTGGAAAAATAACGAGACAATAGCCTTTAAAAATAATTAGAAAGCTATGAAACCTCAATTGTGGAACTTTTAAATAATTAACAAATATTAACTTTTCTATTCATTACACAATGATTAGTTTTATTTTAATAATTAAACAATATTACAATGAGTTCAAAAGTTTACGACAGAGTATAACTGAAAGAAAAGTACGACAACTACATTAACGGACAATGGACTCCACCGGCAAGTGGAAAATATTTTGATGTAATCACCCCACTGGATGGAACAGTGATGGGCCAAGCGGCACATTCCAACGAACAAGATCTGGAAATGGCAGTAAATGCTGCGGAAGCGGCTTTCGTAACGTGGGGAAAAACTTCCGTTACCGAAAGAAGCAACATCCTCATTAAAATTGCGGATCGCATGGAAGCCAACCTGGAAAAAATTGCAGTGGTAGAAACCATGGACAATGGAAAGCCAGTTCGCGAAACCCTGAATGCCGATATTCCTTTGGCGATTGACCATTTCAGATATTTCGCCGGTGTGATTCGAGCTGAAGAAGGTTCTTTAATGGAATTAGACAACAATACGGTTTCCTTAATTGTGAATGAACCTTTAGGAGTGATTGCTCAAATTATTCCTTGGAATTTCCCGATTCTGATGGCGGTATGGAAACTTGCTCCCGCTTTGGCAGCAGGAAACTGCGTGGTACTGAAACCGGCTGAAAGTACTCCGATCTCAATTTTGGTATTGATGGAAATCATCGGCGATTTGCTTCCACCGGGAGTTGTAAATATTGTAAATGGTTTTGGAGGAGAATTAGGTCATGCCCTGGTTACCAACAAAAAAGTGTCAAAAGCAGCGTTCACGGGTTCTACCGCAACAGGAAGACTGGTGATGCAATATGCTACGGAAAACATCATTCCGGTAACTTTGGAATTGGGAGGTAAATCGCCAAACGTTTTCTTCGAATCAGTGACGGATGAAGACGATGCCTTCTTCGACAAAGCTTTGGAAGGAGCCGCATTATTTGCTTTAAACCAAGGTGAAATCTGTACTTGCCCGTCCCGATTACTGGTACAGGAAAGTATTGCTGACAAATTCATCGAAAGAGTCGTAGAACGCGTTAAAGCCATTAAAGCAGGAAATCCTCTTGATACTTCTACAATGATCGGTGCGCAAGCTTCGAAAATCCAGTACTACAAAATCCTTAGCTACATCAACGTTGGTAAAGAAGAAGGTTGCGAAGTGCTAACAGCCGGCGACGCTAATGTATTGGAAGGCGAATTGAAAAACGGCTACTACATCCAGCCAACCCTATTGAAAGGTCACAATAAAATGAGAGTTTTCCAGGAAGAAATCTTAGGACCCGTACTTGCGGTAACCACTTTCAAGGATGAAGCAGATGCAATCGCGATCGCAAACGATACCATTTATGGTTTAGGAGCCGGAGTTTGGACCAGAGATGCTCACCAATTGTACCAAGTACCAAGAGCAATCCAGTCAGGTAGAGTTTGGGTAAATCAATACCATTCTTATCCTGCAGGTGCACCTTTCGGAGGTTACAAACTGTCGGGAATTGGTAGAGAAAATCACAAGATGATGCTCGATCATTACCGCCAAACCAAGAATATGCTCATTTCTTACAGCAAAGAAAAATTAGGATTCTTCTAAATAAATAAAGGTGGATTTCTCAAAAAAATCCGCCTTTTTTTTCTTTTAAATGAAAAGTTATTCACCCTAAAAATTAGTAATAATGAACAATACACAGCGACTTTCCGCAACACCAAAAGCTTTGGAACTGATTAAGGAACTCTCTGAAGAATTTGGAGATTTGATGTTTTATCAAGCAGGTGGCTGCTGCGAAGGAACCCAGCCACAATGTTTTCGCAAAGGACATTATTATCCGCGCACAAAAGATGTGTGCATCGGTACTGTTCTAGGTTTTTATTTTTGGGTGGATCACGATTTATATGAATATTGGAAATACAACCATTTCGAACTAGATTTTAGCGACGGTTTCGGAGTATGCGGATTTTCACTGGAAACTGCAAAGAAAAAAACCTTTAAAATCAATTATCGGGTTTTATCCAAAGAAGAACTCGAAAATCTCGAAGAACCACTGCTTTATCATCAGTATATGATTTTGGAAAAAGAAAAGCAGAGTTTGGCGCGCTCCTAAAGACCGACAACGTAACTTCTGGTGAACGGAACTTTTGGGAGCTTTTCAACATTCCCGTTTTATCCTAAAAAAAATTTAAAAATATTGAAGATTGGATGCTGATAAGAAAGAAGTAAGCGGAGAATTAGCCAAAAATTATATTTTTAAAGAAGTAAAAGCATATACGCCCGCTCAATTGAACGGTACCTATAACACCAACACCAATGGCAAAGGATACAACCAAATTCTGGAATTGAAATCTGAAAATGACAGTATCTATTCAGTAAAAATTTCATTTACCGGTGCTGTGAAAGGATGTACATTTGAAGGCAAAGGAAAGTTAGTGAATAATCAGATTGATGTTGATTTAAAAACCATCAATAAAGATTTAAAAGGGACGATGACGATTTTATTTAAGGATAAAACAGCTGAAGTATTTACTTCGAAATTTGACGACAGATTCGCATTAAATTACTTCTGTGGCGGCGGTGCAAGTTTAGCCGGAGATTATTATAAGGAATAGTATTATAACAAGTGCATCAATAACTGACCGATAAATAACTTCGGTTGATTACTAGAATTCCAACAATGAAATTGTTGTTGAACGGAAAGTTCGGAAGCTTTTTAAGCATAACCCTTTCCTCATAAAAGTATTTGCTGCAAATATTGATAAACATAAATCCAGTTGATCTGCTCAACTGGATTTTTTTGTTCGAATCCATCGTGATGGAATTTATTTAAAGTAAGCAAAAAACACAATATTCTTTATTGCAGGAATATTTTCGATGGTTAAGAATTAATTGTGGCAGAAAATTTATTTCACCGGAATACCTGTGAACGTTCCGTAAACTTTTGTAATGCCGTTTCCTGTTCCGGTAGCTTCGAATTTTCCTGATACTTTGGAGTCCGTTTTTTCAGTTATGGTGATGGTTCCACCGGTAGCGTTGAAATTTTTGGTAACGTAAACCAGAGCTGTACCTATTATGTAATCGCCGTCGAAAGTATAGGTTCCCACCGCGGAACTTTTCATCAAATTAATTTCGAACACAGTAGCATTAGAAGCATTAAGTGCGAAAATGGATTTCCCTTGAAAATAGGCAGACGAAGCTTTTTGTTCAGGTGCAGTTTCGAAATCTTCCTTCCATGTAAATCCTGCAGTTGAGGAAGTTGGGGTGTTTGTTCCATCATCTTCGTTTCTGTCACAAGAAATTAATAATACAGCCAATACCATCAAGGTTCTGAAATAAAAAAATAGATTTTTCATACTATAAAATTTTAATTTGGTTAAAAGAAAACCGCACCCGGAAACCGAAGCAACACAGGCACGGAATCACAGATTTTTATTGGTTCACATCCATTCTGGAAACCAAAAGCCGATCGCCATTTGGAGTTTCACTGAAGAAATAAATATAATCGCCAATCTGTATGCGGTTATGCTTATCGTATAGGTAGTATTTCTTTTTCTCTAAGTCACCCAATGTCCTGAATTCTGAAGATTTTCCGGTAGAGAGATCAATTTTACCATATTCAATACTATAGAAAGGTGAATACGTGGTGGTTGTAGTATTGGTGGTCGTTCCTGTGAAAAAATTACTCATTGAATCAAAACTTTTGTCTTTATCTATGGCCTTTACCATTTCCATGATCCAGTTCACAGATTTTCCGTCTTTGCTTTCGATTAAATATCCTACAGCGGGGAAATTATCTGCCGTCATCGGTGAATTATTGAAAAATCCTTTCTTATTTTTCTGATCGAGCTGCACAGTGTAGTTTCTTACCAAATTCCCGTCCGGAGCAAAATGCAACAAATACATGCCTTTATAAATTCGGTTATAGCTGTCGCCGCTTCTACTGGTAGAAATGCCTGCCAATGCGCCCAGCATTTTACCACCCGGAAGTCCGATACCTTTTCCTTCAGGTTTATAATCCTGCACGCTCAGCATCATCGATCCATCTTTCAAAATCTGAAAATTGTTGGTTATGAATTTCTTTCCGTCAAATTCCAAAGCTTTTTTCATATCCGGACCGGCAACGGCTTTTTGGTTGAGTTCAGCCATTGGCGTCGCTTTAATGACAGAAACATTTCCCCCGGAAACTTTTGCAATGATAAAGTCGTTATATTTTTTTTCGTCCAAGGCATTGTCCAGTGACTGCTGTGACGGGGCCATATCGTCTTTTCCGGAAACCATATTCGCCATTTTTCCAATTCCTCCGAGCATTCCTCCAGTAGATTTAGCGGCGGCTTGTTCCTCATCATCCATACTTGATGGCGACACGGTAGCTCCTAAGATTTCGTCTGCATATTTTCCTTCTTTTTTAATTCCTAATCCGTACAAGATCACTTCATTTCCTTTATTGTAGGCATTAAGAATACGGAAACCTGCCGATGGAGCAGAGAAATTAAATTGTTCCTTCACGGCGCCTTCAGGTGAAATCCTAAGATAGGTCAGTTGGTTTGGAGTTCCGGCATTGCTTTTTCCGTAAGTTTTTGTAGGCGCTAAAACCACAATCCAATCTCTCGGGAAATCGTCATTAGAAACGTCTCGGCTGTTGTCGTCCATTAATGGTTTGGAGAAAATGGGTTTTAAAGGAGTTGGCGTTGCAATAGAAGCTATTTTTTTGGATTCTCCGCTGTTTGAGATCTTCACTAAATCGAGATTATTCAGGGAAGCACCTTTGGTAAAAGGGTACGCAAGCGCATAAATCGTACTGTCTCTTTCTACTTCATACGCACCGCTGAAGAGATATTCTTCCCCGTTTTCACTGGTGAGTTTTTGCTTGTCGAGAAGTTTTATTCGCTTCACATAATCTCCGGCAAGCCAGTTGTATTTCGCTTTGATTTCGCGTTTTTTAAACATCATTTTCCCGGTAAGATTGGTACTCACCGAAGCTGCGGTGGTGATATATTCGTCTCCTTTAAAATTGAAAAATTTCCATTTTTTCTTCACTTTCTCTACATCCCATTCGTCTTTTAAGGTGTTGACCAGATTGGCATCTTTATCGAAAGTGTAGGTTTCAATCTTAACTTTTCTTTTGCTTGAAGGCAGAAAATACACCATTTCGAAACCTCCATTTCCGCTGGGTTCTACGCCACCGAGATAGCCTTTTTTTGCTTTTCTGGAGATTTCATAATCCTTTTCCAGGATATCAAAATTGGATTGTTGTGCAAAGGTGGCAACGCCGAAAAGTAGGGCGGCCATACTGAAAATAATTTTTGTTGTCATAGTCTGTGATTTTTTTTACGAGATAAAAGTATTTCAAAATCCAGATGACGATCTACCCTCTGCAGGGTATTTTTATAGTAAATCGAAGATTAATCTGCCAATAAATTGAGATTGGCAACCGCTTGAATTAACTTAGGAAGAGAATGGGTTTCTGTTTTGCGATAGATATTTTTTCGGTGGGTTTCTACAGTACTTTCACTGATGAATAATGCATTAGAAATCTCTTTATTGGTAAGTCCATCGATCATTAATTTCACGATCTGCTTCTCGCGGGCCGTCAATATGATTTGCGGATAATCGATGATTTTTCGCTGAAATTGGTTTAAAGCAATTTCTGCTTCGTCGCTAAGGTGAATGTATCCCAATTGTACCTCCTGCAACGCCTGCACCAGATTCTGTCTGTTGACATTTTTGGAAAGATAACCTTCAATTTTTATTTTTTCAACCAGTTCATAAACTACTTTCGGATCACAGTTCATCGATAGAATAATGATCTTAAGATTGGGGAACTCTTGTTTCAGGATTTTCGCACATTCGAATCCGTTCATAGTGGGCATCATTAAATCCATCAACAATAAATCCGGATTGATCTTTCCTTCTCTCATATCCTGCAAAAAATCACAGGCATCGGTATAGGTTTTCAGAATCTCAATATTTTTCTTCAAACCGAGAAGCATTTCGATTCCATCTATTATAATCTGATGATCATCAACTATGGCAATTTTCATAGGAAAATAATTAGACGATTGGTATTTCTATAAAGACTTGTGTACCGCGATCTGTAGCGCTGTCAATTCGCATTTTTCCTTTCAGCATTTCAATCCTCGCTTTCATATTTTGCAGGCCTATTCCATCTTTATTTTCCATAATTTTTAAAGGATTGAATCCTTTGCCATTGTCTTTAATCTCTGTGGTAATTTTTTTATCAGACTGTATCACGGAAATATCGATTTTATCGGCTCCCGAATGTTTAACCGTATTGTTAATGCATTCTTGAATAATCCTGTAGAGCGTCACCTGAATATTTTGATCGACTTCCGTTTCAAGGCCTTCAATTTTAAGGTTAACAGCGAGTTTCGGCGTAGAGGTTTTCTCGATGAGGTCTCTCAAGGCATTGGCCAAAGAGTTTTTAATCAACATATTCGGCATCATCTGATGCGAAAGCGTACGAACATCCGCAATGGCATCCGACAGAATATTCGATATTTTCTGAGTGATGTTTTTAAAAGATTCAGGATTGTCTTTATATTCATTTAACACACTCACATTCATATTGGCCGCCATTAGAAGCTGTCCCACTCCGTCGTGCAGGTGGGTTGCCATCCGTTTCCGCTCGTTGTCCTCGGCTGTAATTACCGCTTTTGTAGCCAAATCTTGCTGATGGAGAATGGCTTTTTGATGTTGCACTTTCTGGCGATGTTGTCGGTTTCTGTAAAAAACAAAACCGAAAAGAAGCAAAGCGGCCAACGAAGAAATTGCAACATTTCTCTTAAATATTTTAGATTTTTGCTGAAGAATTTCGGAATCTTTCTTCAAGGTCTGGTACTTTTTTTCGAGTTCTGCGGTACTGGAAATCACGTTGGTATTCACCAATTCATTATCTAATGCGATGTATTTTTCAAAATAATATTCTGCACTGTCCGGTTGCGCCGTGTTGTGATAAACATTTGTAAGCAGTTTGTAGGTAGAAAGCTGATTTTCTTTAGATTTTTCTTTTTCAAAAGTCGGCAAAATGTTCAAAAGCATTCGTTTAGCATCTTGATATTTACCTTTTACAATTAAGCTTTGCGCCACATCAATGCTGTTGCTTTCCTGATCAATTTTAGAATTGAATTCTTCACGAACTTCCTGTGAAACCTGCAGATTTAGTTGGGCCAAAGAATCTTTTCGTTGAAGTATATACAGGTTTCCCAAATTTCTGTTGGCAAAAGAGATTCCCTGTTTATTCCCGATTTTATTACAAATTGCTGCACTCTTTTGATATTGTTTTTCAGCTTCGGAATAATTTTTCTGCATCTGAAATGCCTTTCCCAAGTTGAGGTAATTTTCGCAGAGTTTATTCTCTATTTCAACGCTTCTTTCCTGCGATTCAAAATAGTTGATCGCTTCTGTGATGTATTTTATCGCATTGCGATTGTCTTTTAAATCCACAAATAACAGTCCGATATTCGCCTTGGTGATGTTGGAATTTCTCACATCTCCTTTCGCATCAAAATATTTCAGCGCTTCCAGGTACATTTTCATTGCTTTGTTGTACTGAAAACTCCTTTGATATACCGAAGCCAGATTATTATTGAGTTTTGCAATTCCCGCGGCATTCTTTTGCCTTTTGCGGATTTGATAAGATTTCAGATAATTTTTTTCCGAATTTTTGAAATCATTATTTCGAAAATGAACCGCTCCTAAATCACTGTAAACCTGCGCCAACAAAACAGAATCTTGCAGTTTTTCCGTTGCCGAAATGGCTTTTTTTCCGTAACTAAGCGCAGAATCTACCGAAACACTGGCGTAATACCAAGTGAGATCGGAGTAAATGGACGCCCGTTTTTTATCGTCGGGGTTTTTGCTGAGTTCAGATTTTAAATTGCTGATGACTTCAGACAAATTTTGCGCCTTCAAACCGGAGGCAAAGCCTAAAGTCAAACTAAAGAAAATCATACATCTGGAAATTATCGCGAACCGATTTTTCAACAAAGTAGAAGATGATTCTGGTGCAGAAAAATTAGAAGAAAGAGTAGATTTTATTTTCATATTCGTGTTATTAGTTTGTATCCTCCGAGGTTTTATGAGCGCGAAAGCATTAAGCAAAAACCGAAGAATCTTTAATTGTGTTTTTTAAATTTCTGCTAAAATGTTTATGCTTTAACATTTAAAAAAAAATTGATGACAGCTGCGTAACCACTTTGAACAGAATCAAATATACACAAAATCCGAATTGAAAATATGCACTGCTTTTAAAAAATATTACGAGTTTTTTAAAACTATTTTTTCAAAAAAAATCCGCCTCAATGCTGAGACGGATTTAATTATTTTCTGCGCCATTGAACTTGTGCGCTGCGAAGTTGTTTTTCAAGTTTGGTGATCAAAATTTTGTGATGCAATATCCATCCTACTAAAACGCCAATTAAACTTCCTATAACGGTATCTAAAATTCGGGCTTCCATCAATTCATTCACATCGATAAATAATAAGGAAGCATTTTCTGTTAAAAAAATCGTCAATGGTGTAATGAAAATCACTGCCAAACCGTAATTTCGAACGACCAAGACTTCCACAATGAACTGCAACCCAGCGATGAGGAAAACCAGTTCCAAACCTGCAGGGTTCGCAGAAAGCATCAACCATGTAATTCCAACTCCGATTAGCGTTCCTATTATTCGATGCAGATTTCTTTGCCATGCATGGAAAAGATCTTTGCCCTGGAGGATTGCCAACGCGGAAACCGGAATCCAATAGGCACTTTTCATTTCCAACCAATGCCCGATCATCATTCCTAAAAACATCGCAAATCCAATGATTAAACTTGTGACCAATTCCGGGTATCTTTTCTTACTTAATCGAGTTCTTCGTGTGGTTTCCACTACTTTTTTAGCTACAAAAACAGAATAGAAAAATGCCAACAGAACCCACAGCATCGCTCCCATCGAAACCAAACCTATATTCAGCGGGATGGATTCTGCATGAAAAGGAATGGATGATGCTACCGCAGCAACCATGATGAAAAAGAAATTTCGTGGTGGCGGAACATCGTACCAAGAGGTAATAAGATGCACCAAAAATGCAATCAAACCTAAAGCAACTGCACTGAGGACCGGATTAAAACTGAAAATATATCCCAACCCAAACGCCGTACTGAATCCAAATGCGCAAACGAACAGATGAACCATTCTTTTAGAAATCGACGCCTGAGTAAAATAGAGAATTACCAACGCGCCAATACTCGATAAATTTCCATAAGCAGGCTGTTCCAAATACCATCCTACCCAAAGGCACAATCCCACGCAAAGTCCCGCCAAAAGAGGAAAATGCCAAAGTCTTTCAGTTTTCTTTAATTCTAAAAAAGCATGGACATGGTTGTTGAGCCGGTGATTAAATTTCATTCTTAGATTATTACAGTAATTTGGCTTCTTCCCAAAGGAGATCCATTTCTTCCAGTGATAAATCTTCTAATTTTAATTTTTTTTGATCCGCTAAATTTTCCATCTTCTGAAATCGGTCGATAAATTTAGTATTCGTTCTTTCCAAAGCAGAATCTGGGTTGATTCCTACTATTCTGGCGTAATTAATCAGCGAAAAGAAAACATCGCCTAATTCCACTTCTTTTTTTGCTAAATCTTTTTCTGCGTGGAACTCCGCGAGTTCTTCATCAACTTTTTTCCAGGCGTCTTCAGCATCCGCAAATTCGAACCCGATTCCTTTTACTTTTTCTTGAATTCTAAATGCTTTTACGATACTTGGAGTTCCTTTGGTAACACCGGAAAGCACCGATTTGTTGCCTTCTTTCAGCTTTAGCTTTTCCCAGTTTTGTTTTACTTCTTCTTCATCTTTTACTTCAACATCACCGTAAATATGGGGATGACGGAAAATGAGTTTTTCGTTCAAGGAGTTGATGACATCCGCGATATCGAAACTGCCTTTTTCGGAACCAATTTTGGCATAAAAAACCAAATGCAGCAACACATCGCCAAGTTCCTTTTTAATTTCCGTTAAATCCTCTTTCAACAAAGCGTCCGAAAGTTCGTAAACTTCCTCTAAAGTCAACGGTCTCAGGGATTGTAAATCTTGCTTTTTGTCCCACGGACATTTCTCCCGAAGATCGTCCATAATATCTAACAATTTTGAAAAAGCTTCGAGTTTCTGTTCTTTGGTATTCATTGGAAAAGGGATTAAAATGAGTTTAAAGGTATCGGAGCTCTGAAAACGAGGTTCCTGAAAAAAAAACTTTGTCAAAGTTACCAACTTTGACAAAGCTAAATGATCATCGAAAAAGAGATTATCCCATTTTTCTGTGGGTACTTTTCGGAGCTGCTTTTGCAGTTGAAGTAGCTGCTTTTGCTTTTTGGGCAGCAGGTTTTTCAGCTTTCGGAGCTGCTTTTTTGGTTTCTTTTTTTTCAGTTTTGGCAGGTTTTTCTTCAGCAATTTCCGCTGGAGTGTCTTCCGCTTTCACAAAACTTTCAGGAGTGATGTATCCTGCTTTGCTCAAGATATTGTACCATTGAGCCAATTTCTTAATATCGGAAACATAGACTCTATCCACGTCATAATCCGGAAGCGATTCCAGCATGAAAGCTCTAAGCTCAGCATCAGAGGATTTATGAGAAATGGTTTCTTTATAATCGTTGTTTTTTGCAATGTTTTTGAAGACTTCAAACAAAGGAACCTCTTTATCGAAAGTAAACATCGCGATGTTATCCAGCAAACTTACCTGTGAGGTATTGCCAATACTTACTTTCTTCTTGGTCATAACATCTTCAATGATAAAACCACTTTTCAATTGTGAAACTAATTTGTAAAGCCCTGGTTTTCCGGAGATTGAAATTATTTTTTCTAACTGCATTTTCTTATTTTTTTGTTTGAATTTTTATGAAATTTAAAGCGGATCACCGTTCGATTAAACTTCCGCTGTTCAATTAACTTATTTTGGAAATCTCATTTTGTAATTTACGGCTACATCACCATGAGCGATTTTCACCAATTTTCCTTTCACGAGTTTTTTCTTTAAAGAACTTAGGTGATCGGTGAAGAGAATTCCCTCGATGTGGTCATACTCGTGCTGAATTACACGGGCTCTCATATCGGAGAATGTATCGGTATGTTTCACGAAATTTTCATCGTAGTATTCAATAACAATGGTTTCTTTTCTTTTTACATCTTCGCGAACCTCGGGTATGGAAAGGCAACCTTCATTGAATTTCCATTCGTCACCAGTTTCCTCAAGTATTTTAGCATTAATGAAAACTTTCTTGAAATTTTTCAGTTCTTCAGCAATATCGGCATAATCTTCATCTTCAGCCAGCGGCGACAGATCCACCACAAAAAGGCGGATATCCAATCCAACTTGTGGAGCTGCCAAACCGATACCATGCGCTGATTCCATCGTTTCATACATGTTCTGAATGAGTTCATGGAGATCAGGATAATCCTGATCGATATTGTGGCAGGTTTTTCTTAAAACTGCATCGCCGAATGCACGTATTGGTAAAATCATTTTTGTTTCTGTTCTAAATAATTTTGCAAAATCAGGGTAGCGCTCACTTTGTCAATCAACCCTTTTTCTTCTCTTTTCTTTTTGTTTTTTCCGCTTTGCGAGATAAAAAATGAAGCCATTTTGGAGGTAAACCTTTCATCAAAACGGTGCACCGCAATCTCCGGGAATTGGATTTGGAACTTGCCAATAAACTCCAAGATATCCTGCTCCACTTCCGAGAGGTTTCCTTTCAAGTCTGTTGGTAAGCCAACCACTACTTCTTCCACTTTGTTGTCAGCAAAATACGCAGTACAAAACTCAAAAATATCTTGGGTAGCTAAGGTCGGCAATCCGGTCGCAATAATCTGCATATCATCCGTTACCGCAATCCCACATCGTTTTTTTCCGTAATCAATCGCCATTATTTGCCCCATAGTCTGCAAATTTACAAATATTTGTCTTTGCGCACAAAATTAAAAAAAACTAAACCTCAACGGTTAGAAAAGCACACTTTTGTCATTTAAAAACCAATAAAATTTGATCATAAAATTTTTTATTTTCATTAAAAAAAGAGATAAATTGAGTAAAATTTATCATTTGAGAACAGATAAATGATGAAGTTGTTGAATTTTTGATTAATTTTAATTTTCCAAAAATTCGATACGTATGAAAACACTTTTACTGGTGCGCCACGCCAAAAGCGATTGGCCCGAAGATACCGATGATTTCGATCGTCCATTAGCAGAAAGAGGCATTGAAAACGCCCATAAAATGGCTGCTTTCTTAATGCAAAACGAAATCAAAATCGATCAGTTCGTATCCAGTCCGGCTTTGCGGGCTTTACATACTTGTGAAATTTTCAACGAAACGTATCACATTGAAATCAAAACTGATAGAAAACTCTATCATCCTAATGAAAACAACTTCGAATCAGTGATTTATGACCTGAACGATGATTTGAATTCCGTGGCAATGTTTTCGCATAATAACGGAATTTCCAATTTTGCAAATATGATTAGTGAGCAAATCTTCTCGTTTCCCACTTGCGGTGTAGCAGGTTTTTCCATTGACTGCGACTCATGGTCTGAATTTGAAAATGCTGATAAAAAGTTGCTGTTTTTCTTTGAACCTAAAAACCTGAAGTGAGATAGATGAAACCTCTTTAAAATTCATTATCGAATCCCAATAGAAAACCCCGAAAATTTATTCAAAAATCATTTCCGGGGTTTCTTATTTTTTAAGCGAAAATTAACACTAATCTTTCCTCCTCAAATCCAAATCATCAAAATCGAAACTGAAATCGGTGACATCTGAAATAGGTTTCATTTTAGCAGATTGCGCTTTGCCGTTTTCATCATAATTAAAGATCACGAAAGCGTCAGCATCATAGCTTCTGTCGTCCCATTTTGCAATAAAAGTATTGTTGCGGTAAGGTAAAAGCTCGCCTTTCAAACGCGGAGAGTTCTTGCAATAAATCCTGTAAGTTTTTCCTTCCTGCGCTACAATCACCTCACCGAACCATTCATCACGGTAAGTTCCTACAACCTGTTCCGGTTTAGGTTGAAGGTTTTTCTCTTTTTGGAAAGCAGTTGCTTTTGCAAAGATTTCCTTTTTACCTTTGGCGAAATCGGCATCAATTTTTGCCATTCTGTCGCCGTAGGTTTTCAGCCAATTACGATCTTGAACACCAAGGTAAGCGTCTTTCACCGTATTGGTAATGGTATTGAAAGCTGCACCACTCTGCTGATTCGTGAGAACCACAATACCCAATTTCAGATCAGGAATAAGGGTAAATTGAGTTACAGTACCGATTAATCCACCGGTGTGGTATACTTGTTTATGCCCCTTAACATCAGTAAGAAACCAGCCCAAACCATACCCACCGAAATTTGAATCATAAGGATTTTTAAGCGCAACTGGCGTAGAAATTTGAAGATTCCACAATTGCTGAATTTGTTTATCGGAAACAAGTTTTTTGCCGTCTTTGGTCGTGAAACCGTTCATCAAGAACTCCGCCCAAGTCGCCATATCGGTGATGTTGCTGATGATTCCACCTGCTGCGTTAGCCGTTTCGTTCCAATCATGTGGTACTGCCACCACTTTTCCATCCACCGGAGCGTGTGCATCGATGATGTTGGTTACTTTTGCTGCTTTTGCTCGGTTATAACTTCCGAAGCTGGAGTTCATCCCCACCGGCTTCAGAATTCTCTGTTCCATAAATTCCGCCCAGGAAAGTCCAGAAACACGGTGAATAATTTCACCTGCTACAATGAACATGATATTGTTGTAATCCAGGGAAGTACGGAAATCTTGTTCAGGTTTTAGGTACCGAACATTGTGAATAATGTCATTCACCGTGAGACTTCCACCTTCCGGGAAAAACATCAAATCTCCCTGCCCTAATCCAAGTCCGGAACGATGGGTTATCAAATCCTTGATGGTGATATTGCGAGTAACGTAAGGATCGTACATTTGAAATTCAGGTAGGTATTGGGTGACTTTATCGTCAAAACTCAGTTTGCCTTCGTCGGTTAGCATGGCCAATGCAGTTGCGGTAAACCCTTTGGAGTTGGACGCGATTCCAACTAGGGTATTTTGATCCATTTTATTTTTGGAGTTAAGAGAACTTACCCCGAATCCTTTGGCATACACCAAAGTTCCATCTTTGACGATACCAACCGAAATTCCTGGTACGTCAAAAGTTTTCAAAGTATTTTGAATGAGTTCATCCAGTTTTTTCTCTTCGATTTGGGAATACGAAAAGATAGAGATTAAGATAAACAGAAAGGAAAAATTGCGTTTCATGAAGTTAAAATTTAATCTGTACGAAGATATAATTTTTTTTCAGAGCATCTGCATATCGGGAATGCGTCAGCTTTACAATAAATTTGATTTTTGAATGAATGTTTCGAGAAAAAGTATCGTCAATAATTTGCTGAATGATCATCTCAAAAGTCGTCTGAAGATTTCGACCATTCCTTTAAGTAAAATGATCCCAAATGCTGTGCGACCAAAAAATGCAATTACGCTGAAACGAGAAGAGAAAAAATAACCGGAAACGCCAAACAACAAAGAGTTCTGAAAGATTTTAAAAATAACAATTTTACCCGTCAATTTTTTCAGAAAAACAGTTTTTCGACTTTAATTATTAGTATTTTTGGATAGGACTGCGATCACCATTCTGCTGTTGATTTTTTTTTAATTTTAATGAAGTACCATGTCTTATAACATTCCGAATCAGCTGAAAGGGCTCACCGACGCTCAATTAAAAACCTATCGAAATCAATTTGGTTACAATGAAGTCGAACATCAGGAAAAAGGCCAGTGGTATCATTTGCTCCTCGACATCCTGAAAGAACCGATGTTGCTATTGCTAATCGCAGTTGCCATTATTTACATCATTGTTGGTAATACTGCAGAAGCAGCTTTTATGTTGGCTGCCATCGTTGCCGTTACCGCTATTTCTTTTTATCAGGACAACCGAAGCAAAAAAGCATTGCAGGAATTAGAAAAACTCAATGAACCGCTGAGTACGGTAATTCGAGACGGAAAAGCCATGCAGATTCCCACTCGCGAATTGGCAGTTGGCGATTTATGCGTGATTGAAGAAGGAAAAATGCTTAACGCCGACGGAAGAATCGTTCATAGCAATGATTTTTCAGTTAATGAATCTTCCCTAACTGGAGAAAGTTTTTCGGTATTTAAAAGTTCCACTTCCGAAGACCCGCAAGTGTACAGCGGAACCCTGGTTGTTTCAGGTTTAGCCGTTTTTGAGGTTGAAAAAATAGGTCGTGAAACCCAATTAGGCAAAATCGGGCAATCCATTTATTCCATTAATGAAGAACGTTCCCCACTCTATCTTCAAATCAACCGATTTGTAAAGAATATGGCGATTTTCGGAACAGTAATATTCTTGATGGTTTGTATTTTCAGTTATGTGAAAACCCAAAATGTTTTAAATAGTCTTTTGTCCGGACTTACCATGGCGATGTCGGTTTTGCCGGAAGAAATCTCGGTTGCTTTCACCACTTTCATGGCTTTAGGAGCCTGGAAACTGATGCGGGAAGGCATCATCATCAAACGAAGCAGCGTGGTGGAAACTATTGGAAGTACCACGGTTATTTGCACCGATAAAACTGGAACCATCACCGAAAATCCGATGCAGTTGCAAGCGCTGTACAATTTTAAAACCGATCGTATTTACGATTCGACAGAATTTCACCTTCCGGAAGTTTCCAACTTGATAGCATATGCAATGTGGAGCAGCGAACCTGTTCCCTTCGATCCGATGGAGAAAACGCTTCACCGAATTTACCTTGAAACTCATTCAAAGGACGAAAGAACGAATTTTCAAATGATCCATGAGTACCCACTCGGCGGAAAGCCACCAATGATGACGCATCTTTTTGAAAACGAATCTGGAGAAAGAATTATCGCCGCAAAAGGCGCTCCGGAAGCCATTTTGGAAGTTTCTGATATTCGTGAAATTCAGAAAGCAATGTTGAGAGGAAAAATACTGGAATTCGGAAAAAATGGATGGCGTGTGTTGGGAGTAGCAAAAGCCCAATTTATGGGGAATGATTTTCCCGAAAAACAACAGGATTTTAATTTTGAGTTTCTTGGTTTTACCGGTTTTTATGATCCGCCCAAAAAAGACATCAATGAAGTTTTCAGAAAGATTGATGAAGCAGGAATTAAAGTAAAAATCATCACCGGTGACCGTTCGGATACTACTGAAGCGATTGCGCAACAGGCAGGAATCAGCCAATGTGGCAAAGCAGTAAACGGAAGTGAAATTATTTCAAAATCAGACCTTGAACTGCAGGAATTATCAGCAAAAACCACTTTGTTTACCCGCATGTTTCCGGAAGCGAAATTAGCCGTGATCAACGCCTTAAAAAGAAATGAAGAAGTCGTAGCCATGTTGGGCGATGGTGTGAATGACGCACCTGCACTGAAAGCCGCGCACATCGGTGTAGCGATGGGAAATAAAGGCACCGAGATCGCCAAAGCTGCCGCCTCACTGGTGATTATCGATGATGATTTGGGAAAACTTATAACCGGAATTGCCGCAGGAAGAAGAATATATGCCAACATTAAAAAAGCTATTCAATATATTATTGCTATTCACATTCCGATTATTATTACGGTTTCGTTGCCACTATTTTTAGGTTGGATTTACCCGCAAATTTTCACTCCTGTACATGTAATTTTCTTAGAGTTAATCATGGGACCCACCTGCTCTATCGTTTATGAAAATGAACCTTTAGAGAAAAACGCAATGCAACAAAAACCCAGAAAAATGACAGATACTTTCCTCAACGGAAAAGAACTTTCGATCAGTATTATCCAAGCTTTAATGATTACTTTGGGCGTTTTACTTGCCTATCAATACTCGGTACAAATGGGCGGTTCCGAGGAAAAAACACGCGCAATAGTTTTCACCACATTAATATTCTCAAACATTTTCCTAAGCTATGTGAACCGCTCTTTTTACTACAGCGTTCTGGAAACCTTTAAAAACCGAAATATTCTTTTATTGGCGGTAAGTATTGTTACCCTTTTGTTTTTGTCGGCAATTCTTTTCATTGATCCTGTAACTCGGTTTTTCAAAGTTACCACACTTTCCGCATCGGAAATTGGATTCGCTGCTTTGGTGGCATTTGCTTCTGTTATTTGGTTTGAAGGACTTAAATTGTGGAAGAGAATGAGAAAATCGGAAGGATAGTTTATTATAGCGGAAAAGTATTTTTTTTAAAGTTAATGCTCTTTCATGAGCATTTTACTGAATTGGCTGAAGCTTCCTGAGTCTATTCCAACAGAAATGGAAGATTAGCGGATTTTTTTTATTAAAGGTCCTTCGTTTTGCTGAGTCAAATTATTGAAAAGAATATTATTCCAGCAATTTTAAATTTTTAACCTTTTAACCTCATAACCTTTTAACCTCATAACCTCATAACCTTTTAACCTTTTAACATTTTAACCTCATAACCTTTTAACCCTTTAACCTTTTAACCTTTTAACCTTTTAACCTTTTAATTGTTCAATATCTTGCAACCCTTCGACGATATTTAAGATTTTTTAACCTAAAAAGAACCCGAAAAATTTCTCTGAAAACCCTAACTTTGTCCTAAAGTAAAAAGTAAATGGAAAATAAAAAGGAATTCTTTCTCGAGTGTTACAAACTCGGTATTATCAAATTCGGACGATTCACCCTGAAAAGCGGTATCGAAAGCCCATTTTATGTAGATCTTCGGCCACTGGCTTCCGATCCAAAAATATTAAAGCGGCTTGCCAATTATCTGTTGGATATGCTTCCGCTGGATAATTTCGACCTCATTTGTGGTGTTCCGTACGCTGCACTTCCGATGGCAACAGCAATGTCTTTGGAAAGCTACCTTCCATTAATTATCAAAAGAAAAGAGGCCAAAGATTATGGCACCAAGAAAATGATAGAAGGAATTTTCCAGAAAGGTCAGAACTGTCTTTTGGTAGAGGATGTAATCACGAGTGGGAAATCCCTTTTGGAGACCATTCCGGAAATAGAAAATGAAGGAATTTCGGTTTCGGATATTGTAGTTGTTTTGGATCGTCAACAGGGCGGAAAAGAAATGCTAGAAAGCAAAGGTTATCGCGTTCATACATTGTTTACGATTTCGGAAGTTTGTTCTATTTTAAAGGAAGAAAATCATTTGTCCGATGATGAAGTAACAAGAATTGATGACTTTCTGAAGGGAAATGTGGTGAAATTTGAAGAGAAAAAACGCCCATCTTATGAGCAGAAACTTGAAAATGCAGAACATTCTGTTGCCAAAAAACTTTTGGAAATTTCCATTGAAAAAAAATCAAATCTGATTGCTTCCGCCGATGTCATCACCACTCAGGAACTGTTGGATTTTGCTGAAAAAGTGGGTCCGCACATCGTTGCCCTTAAAACTCATATTGATATCATCACCGATTTCGATCCCGATAAAACCATTCTTCCACTGAAAGATTTGGCCACCAAATATAATTTTCTTTTGATGGAAGACCGTAAATTTGCCGACATCGGAAACACCCAAGAATTACAGTTTTCCTATGGAATTTATAAGATTTCCAATTGGGCAGATTTCGTGACATCTCATGTGATTGGCGGCTACCATTCATTGGATTGCTTCCTGAATGTGGGCGTTGTAGCGATCTTAGGAATGTCGTCCAAAGGAACTTTAACAGATAAAAATTATCAGGAAGAAGCTTTGAAAGTGGCACAATCTCACCCCAATGTGATCGGCGGTGTTTCCCAAAAACAATTGCCGGAAGAGCTTTTACTATTCACTCCTGGTGTGAATTTATCGGATTCGGGTGATGGTAAAGGACAGCAGTACAATACACCGGAACACGTTTTCAGGAATTTACAAACCGATTTCATCATCGTAGGCCGCGGAATTTACAAAGCTGATGATGCCGAAAAAGCAGCGCTCAATTACAAAATTGCCGGCTGGAATGCTTATTTGGAAAGTTTGTAAATCTAAAAACAGAATTTTTGGCTAATCTCATTCTGCTCTTTCTCTGTTTATTTCTGGGATTTTTTTTCAGAAGAGCAAAACTTTTTCCGGAAAACGGTCATATTGCGCTGAACGCCTTTATTATTAATATTTCCCTTGTCGCGCTTTCGCTGTACTACATCCCGAAAATCGTCATCAGTTACGAAGTGATTTTCCCCGTGGCTGTTGCGTGGTTGAATATTTTTTTGGCAATGGTTTTTTTCAGTGTTCTTGGTAAAAAAATGAACTGGTCGAAAGCCGTAATCGGCGCGCTAATCATGTGTGCCGGTTTCGGAAACACATCATTTGTAGGAATACCGGTCATTCAATCGATTTACGGCGCAAGCGGACTGAAAACGGTGATGCTGGTGGATCAACCCGGTTCCTTTGTCGCGCTTTCCACAGTGGGAATTGCAGTAGCGAATTATTATTCCGGAACCAAAAGTACAGTTTCGCAAATTGCAGGAAAAATCATTCGATTTCCTCCATTTTTGGCATTTTCTGCAGCGATTATTTTAAATGTTTTAAGTATTGAAATACCACATGACTTTGATGAAGTGCTTAATAAATTGGGAGCTACAACCGTTCCGCTGGCATTGTTTTCAGTAGGCAGTCAGCTTCATTGGCAGAAACTGGATTCCGATACCAAGCCTTTATTTTGGGGTCTTTTATTTAAATTGATGCTCTTTCCCGCTTTTATTTTCCTGTTTTATTTTATCATTTTAAAACAGAACGGAGAAATTATTGAAATCTCAGTTTTGGAATCCGCTATGGCTCCGATGATTACTGCGGGAATAATAGCTGCAGCACACAAATTGGAACCCAAACTCTGCAATCTGATGGTTGGCGTAGGAATTCCGCTATCATTTATTACGCTCGCTTTTTGGTATTTGGTTCTGCATTTTTTCGCTTGAATTGAATTAACGCTGTTGCTTGTATAAAACTATCGTTGCGCCGCCACTCAAACAGTGAAGATTCTTTAATGCACTTCTGGTTCCTTTCTTACCGTGTCCGCTTCAAAATTTGTATTAAACAGATTTCAGTCCACTGCTTTTTTCTCTAAATGCAAAAATATTTTTGAAATATATTTATTAACTTACATCAAGAATATTTTAACGGAAGGTTTGTATCTTTGATTCAATAAATTAGGAATGAAAATTTTATTAAAGTTCTCATTTCATTAAAAATAAGATCATTATGAAAGTAGATATTTGGAGCGATATTCGCTGTCCTTTTTGTTATGTCGGGAAAAAAAAGTTTGAAATGGCACTTGAAGAATTCGCCAATTCGGACAAAATAGAGGTTACATGGCATAGTTTCCAGCTGGATCCTAATCTGCTTACACAGCCAGAGAAAAATCCTTATGAATATTTCACGGAAATAAAAGGAATTTCACTGGAACAAGCAAAAGCAATGCACGAACACGTGGAAAATGCAGGAAAAGAAGCCGGAATTGAATTTAATTTTGACGATTCAAAAGTGGCGAATTCATATCGCGGACATCTCCTTATTCAACTTGCGAATTCGAAAAACTTAGGAAATGAAATGGAAGAAGCGATGTTCAAGGCTCAGTTTATCGATGGAAAAAATATCGATGATGTAGCCACGCTTTTGGAAATCGGGCAATCTTTAGGACTTTCTGAAAATGAAATTAAAGCAGCCTTGCAGTCCGATGATTTTGCACACGCCGTTTCACAAGATGGATTGCTGGCTCGTCAACTGGGAATTTCCGGTGTTCCGTTTTTTGTATTTAATGATAAATATGGCGTTTCCGGTGCGCAACAACCTGAACTTTTCCTGGAGGTTTTGGAAAAATCTTTTGCAGAATTTTCTGCTGGAGACCAAGGTTTGCAGATCATCAACAGCGGTGCGCAATGTGACGTCGATGGAAATTGTAACTGATTTATTAACTTACATCAATGCCAACAAAACATTATTTGAAATATCTTTGCAGTATTAATTTTATCAATAAAAAATAGTATTATGAAAAAAATCTTATCCCTCATTACCGTTGTGTTATTTTCGGTTTCCACATTTGCACAATTAGTTTTAAAAAACGATCCGGCTCACTCTAGAATTCAATTTGCAGTAATACACCTTGGAATTAACGACATCACTGGAAATTTCGACAAAGCATCTCTAACCATCAATGCTGATGAGAAAAACTTTGCGAACTCTACCCTAGCTTTCTCTGCAGATGTAAACTCGATCAACACTCATGTTGAAGCAAGAGATAACCACTTGAAAAGCGCAGATTTTTTCGATGCAGAAAAATTCCCAACTTTAGAATTCAAAAGTACTTCTTTAACTAAAACCAAAAAGAACTACTACACTTTGAAAGGTAATCTTACCATGCACGGTGTTACAAAACCAGTTACTTTAACGTTGGTTTACCGCGGTTCTACGGTAAATGCGATGAATAAAAAAACTACTTATGGTTACCAGGTTTTGGGAACTTTGAAGAGATCTGACTTCAACATTGGACCAAAATTCCCTGCACCAATGATCAATGATTTGGTTAGAATTAAAGGTGATTTTGAATTAACCGCAGAATAATAGTTAGTAATTTTTTTTAGTTGGAAACGGAAATTTGGGAAACTGAATTTCCGTTTTTTTTTGTTGAATTTTAAATGATAGTTAAAAAATCCAACATGATACAGAACGCAATAATTATTCTTTATAAAAATCAAAAACTAACAAAAAACACTTAATAATAGCATTTCATTTAGAAAAACATCTTTATATTTGATCGAATTTAAAAGATGAAAATATTTTTTTGCGGTTTGATGCTGGTTACAAATATTGTTGCAATTTCTGCGCAACAAGACAGCATTTACATTGAAGCCAAAATTCCTGATAACAAGAGACAAATTACTGTATATCAGGAAATTACTTACTATAACCATTCTGAAAGCAATTTAGACCAGATAAAACTCCTCAATTGGATTTCCGCGTACAAAACCCATAACACATCACTGGTTTACCGAAAACTGGAAGATCGAAAAAGCGATTTACACTTTGCAAAACCCCTTGAATTAGGCAATCTAGAAAATCTCAACATTCAGATTGATGGACAAACCATAACAGGAATTGACGGATCAAGAGAACAGATTTTTCTTCCGCTTTCAGAGAAGCTTGCGCCTGGAAAAAAGGTGAAAATCACTTTAAATTATCAGCTGAATTTGCCTTCGCATAAATTTACCGGGTACGGAAGCGACGGAAAAAAAGTAGCTCTGAAATACTTTTTTCTGGTTCCCGATGGTTTTGATAATGATAACCAAATTCAAAGAAATTTCATCGATATTGAAGAAAACCAAAATCCGGGAAGTTACTGGCGAGTGAATCTTGATATTCCTTTAAACCACTATTCACAAAGTAATCTCCCGGAAATTCAGCCCAATTATTTTCAAGGAAAGTTGGTCAATGATCCGGAATTTCTAATCTCGGAAAACAGTTTCCCAACCATTACAACAACTATTGAAGGACAAAAAATCACCATCAACTTCGGTTACCAACTGACCGAAACCGAGAAGCAAAATCTGGAATTTTATCTTCCATTGCAACTCAATTTCATTAAGGCAAAAACAGGTTCTTTACCCTCGAAAATATTCATCAGCGAAAAATTCCGGGAATCTGAGAATTTTATGGGAATTGATGATATTAAATTCTGGAAATTCCGTTATCCACTTTTCACTGAAGCTGAAAAAATTGATCTGAATTATTTCAGTATTTTATCGAAAAAAATTGTTGAGCAATCTTCTATTTTCGAGAAAAGTGGCGATCATTGGTTGATGAACGGGCTGAAAACCTACCTGGAAATTCAGTACATCGAAAGGTATTACCAAGAGCGAAAATTGCTCGGCGATCTTCCCGACAATTTGAAAATTCTCGGTTTAAAACCTTTGAAAATATTCCATGCATCAAAGCTGAAGCTTTCGGAAAGATACGGACTTGCTTACCAATATATTTTGACTCAAAATTTGGATCAAAAAATAGAACAACCGTTCGAAAATCTGAGCAATTTCAACGCTACTGCGATCAGCCATTTCGAAACGGGAAGTCTGTTTTCGTTTGTAGCAGAAAAAATGGGAAAGGAAAAATTTGACGATTTTGTTATTCATTTCCTGCAAAAAAATACAGGAAAAAGAATCGATAAACAAGCTTTTTTAGATGAATTGACTGTAGCTTCCGGATATTCTTCGGGCTTTTTGGAACACTTTATACAAAATAAAAACCGAGTAAATTTTAGGCTGAAACGATTTAAGAAAATCGGGGATGAATTTCAGGTGAAAATCTCCAAGAACACTTTACAAGAAATCCCTTTCAAGATTGAAACCGAGAAAAAAAACGGTGAGAAAACCGCCTTTTGGTTCGATACCGAACGTTCCAAAGAAGCAAAAATTTACAATATCCCACAAACTGATGCTGAGAAAATCGTGATCAACAGCGAATACATTTTCCCGGAGAAGAATTTCCGCGACAATTATCTTTATGCCAAAGGTTTTTTCGCAAATACCAAAAAAATTCGGCTCAAGTTTTTCAAAGACATTCCTAATCCGGAATACAATGAAGTATATCTGAATCCGAAACTGAATTTCAACGCGTATGATAAAGTTTTGTTGGGTTTAAATTTTAAAAATTCATCATTATTTGACAGAAAATTTGTTTATTCGTTCACCCCCTATTTCAGTTCAGGAACGGGAAAATTAACGGGTGCAGGCGGTGTTTCTTATTCATTTCAGCCGGCCGATAGTTTTTACCGGAGTTTAGATTTGGGCGTTTCAGGATCATATTTCCATTATGATTATGATTTAACTTACCAAAAATTTTCAGCATTTGCGAATATTAATTTTAATAAAAATCCGCGCAGTGACATCGGCAGAAGTTTAGGTTTTTCCTATAATTTCTTCGAGAAAGAGCTCACTCCTGCGATGATTGCCGCGAATGAATACGGAAAATACAATCTTTGGAATGTTGGATATAGCTATTCGGACAGAAGACTCATTCATGAGAAATACCTAAGTGGAAACCTTCAATGGATGGAAGATTTTCAGAAAGTTTCTGCGGAAGCATTCTATCGTTGGGAATTTGCACAAGATCAAAAAGTGAGTTTCCGGCTTTTTGGAGGTTACTTTATCACCAATAAAACCAAGAACAATTTGTTTGATTACGGCATTTCGAAGGTTTCGAATTATGCGTTCTCGTATAGACTTTTGGGACAAAGTGCGACGAGTGGTTTGCTTTCCCAGCAATTGATTTTGGCGGAAGGCGGTTTCAAATCTTATCTCGGGAAAACAGCCAATCGGTGGATTACTTCGGTGAATGTAGATGCGCACGTTTGGCGTTGGTTTAATGTGTATGCGGATGCGGGCGTTTACAAAAACAGGTTGCAAAATCCTCAGTTTATATGGGATTCCGGGGTAAAGGTGAAGGTGATTCCGGATTTTCTGGAAATCTATTTTCCGATGCAAAGCTCGCTTGGTTTTGAACCGTCATTTAAAGATTACGGAAGCAGAATCCGATTCACGTTGGTACTGAATTTCTCTGCGATCACAGGATATTTTAGAAGAGGATGGTTTTGATAAGGGATAATTAATAATGAATAATGGATAGAATAAAAAAGCCACTTCTTTCCGGAAGTGGCTTTATATTAAATAAAAAATTTTAGTTTTTAACAACTTTTCTGCTCACTTTAGCAGATCCATTATCAACAGTAACGATATAATTACCTTTTGATAAAGAAGAAGTGTTTACAGATTGTCCGTTCTCTACTCTGTTTGAGCTTACCAAACGACCATCTACTGAATAAATGTTTACAGTTGCTTTTCCTGGAAGGATCAATTTAAGTTCGTTACCAACGATGGTGTTCATTTTTACAGCTTTATCGAAAGCGTTTACATCTGAAACGGCAAGACTCCCTTGCACCAATTGTACATCGTCAACATAAGATGAACCACTTCCGTACGATCTGAAGGCTACATCAATACTTGCAGCTGAAGCATGAGAGGTAAATGTAACGGTATGTTGAGTCCATTCAGTTGGAGCAATCGGCAAATAACCATTGTTTGTTCTTAATGGATCATCTGCCGCAGTTGCACTGTTATAAACAGGAGCTCCAGTTGTATCTTTCATAACGCTCCATAATCTGAAAATATTATTTTGAGTAGTTCCCGCCGGCCTAACAGTAGACGCTTTGTACCAAAATGTTAAGGTATATTGAGTGCCTGCTAAGATTGGCACATTCTGGTAAAAACCAGTAGTAGCTGCTGGTAGCTCATACGCTGCCAATTTCGCACCACTGTGTGGATTAACAGTTAAAATCGCTGGCTCTGTGTAACCATTACCTGTACCTGCAGCCCAAGGTGCTAGATCATTTTCAAAACCTGGGTTTTGAAGCAAATTAGTTTGTGCGCTCACCAAAGCAGTGGCAGAAACCAAGCTTAAAATTGTAAAGATTTTTTTCATAATATAAAATTTTAATTTTTTCCTTAAAATTGTACTGCTAAATTACGCATTTTTTTCACATCAAAATTAATACAACAAAATTTAACAATTCCTTAATTTTTCAAAAACAAGAAGAAGAAGAAAAGTCTTAATCTATCTCATTTTTTCGAAAAGCTCAATTATAATCCGGCTTATTTTTCAATACAAATTTAACCAATATTTTACTAAAAATCAGCAAATTAGTGTTATATATTCTTAACAAAAAAAAGCTCCCAAAAGGAAGCTTTAATAATATTTTAAAGTAAAAAAAATTATTTTTTGATGATCTTCTGAGAAACAGCTTGTCCGTTTACAGTACCTGTTACGATATATATTCCTTTTGCCAAAGAAGCTACATCTAAAGAAGTGTTTTCGTTTACAGAAGCCGTTTTTACTACTTGTCCGTTTGCGTTGATTACTTTTACATCAGCTTTTGCAGCGAAAATAATATTGGTATCTACCACAGTGTTTTTCACTAATCTTGCTTTTGAAGCGTTTGCATCAACTACTGCCAAGGTAGAATCGTAAGCTGTCCAAGAAAAATTATCCAATGTAGTTTGTGCACCTAGTACTTTAATTTCAACCACTACAGATACTGCTTTGTTGATCAACAAACTGTAGTCGTAAATTGTTGCTTGTGCACCAGTTCCTGAACCAAACTGTGGAGTTGTATTTACGATTTCTCCATCAACAGACACCTGAACAGTTCTTGCCGCTCCTCCCGTGAATGCTTTTCTGTATTGGAAATTTAAAGTACCGACACCGTTAGCAAATGTTATTGTAGCAGTCCCATTAGCACCTAGAAGTGCGCTGGTACCAGCAATGTTATAATTTGCAGCGGTATCAACAATTCTTGTTTGGGTGAAAGCCCAAGAAGTGGAATCTTCACCTGTAAAATTAACTGTGGTATAACTACTACCTGCAGTTGTAGGTCTTGTATCTAAATTTTCAGCACCTTGTGCATTTACGGTTGCTGCGAAAGCTACAGCTGCTAATAATGAATAAAGTTTTTTCATTGTTTTAAAAATTTAATTATTAATAATTTATGGCCCAAAAATACAACGTTTTTTATTAATGTCATAATTATAAGGTTAATTAATTGTTAAATATTTAACAACAATTTAAAAGACAGTTTTTCGTTACTTTTACACAACTTTTTTTCAAGAGATTTTGCCGAGAAAATTACTTTTATCCATTTTCATGATTACAGCATTTTGCTTTACAAATGCTCAGATTTTCACATGGAAAAACCCCAATCTTCCGAAAGACTCCACCAAAAAAGATTCAGTTATTGCAGCAAAAATTGACCGAGATTTTTTTACCAAAGACACTTTGGATTTCATCCGAACTCCCAACAAAGTCATTCTTGATGAAGGAATCTTGGTTAAAAATACACGATCTCAAATCCTGGGCGACCTCAATTCCAAAGGTTCCCTAATCCGAGGGATCACGTTTGGAAACAACCAAGGCCAAAGCGTACAAAGTTCGATGGATCTTCAGATTTCAGGAAAATTATCAAAAGACGTCACGGTTTTGGCGTCGATTTCTGATCATAATTTGCCCATTCAAGCAGATGGATACACGCAAACCTTGGAAGAATTCGACAAAATATATCTCCAACTCAATATCAAAGACCGCTCTATTCTGCGCGCCGGACATTTAGATTTGCTTGATGACAACACTTACTTCGGGCGTTATCAAAGACGAAGTATGGGTATGCAGTTTCAAACCAATTTCGGGAAAGATAACACAACTTTCGTGGATGTTTCTGCCGGAGTTGCGCGTAGCGAATTTCACCGAATTCGTTTTCAGGGTATCGAAGGAAACCAAGGTCCGTACCGACTGAACGGGAAAAACGGCGAACAATTTATCACCATTATTTCCGGATCTGAGCAGGTTTTTATTGATGGAATATTGATGAAAAGAGGTGAAAACCAAGATTATGTCATCAATTACAATACGGGAGAAATCACTTTCACCAGTTTCAGGCCGATTTTAAAACAGAATTTTATTACCATTTCTTATAATTACGCCAACAGAAATTACACAAGATTTTTAGTTACGGGAAATATTCAACATCAAAGAGAAAAAGCCAAATATGGTTTCAGTTGGTTTCTGGAAAATGACAATAAAAACGCTCCACTTTCTTTGAATTTAAGCAAAGAAGATCAACAGATTCTCGCCAATGCGGGCAACAATCCCGACCAAATGTACGCACCATCCGGAACGGTTTCGGAATATGATGTAAATAAAGTTTTATATCAACTTGTCGAAGATCCGAACGGGAATTATTATGAATTTTCGACCGACCAGGCGAAGACTTTGTATCAGGTTTCTTTCACCTATTTTGGGGCAAATTCCGGCGATTATCGCATCAAGCAAACCACCAATAACGGACGTGTTTTCGAATATGTGGGAAATAATTTGGGCGATTACAAAGCAGTTCGAAAATTGTCCGCTCCACAGAAAACTCAGGTTTTTTCTGGAAATACGGAATTTTTGCTAAAAGACGGGAAATTTGGAGCAGATTTCTCCTTCAGCAATTATGATGTTAATCTTTTCTCCTCGAAAGATGCCCATCAAAATATCGGTTACGCCGGCAGGGTTTTTGGGTTTAAAACTTTTACTAAAAACGACTGGAAAGGAACCCCGAGTTTTGAATTTCAACACATTAATTCTCAATTTCATATTCTGGATCGGATCAATGATGTTGAGTTTTCCCGGGATTTCAATTTGGCGCAGGAATTTAATCAAATTACTCAAAACCGATTGATTTTCAGTTTTTTAAACCAATGGAAAAACCAATCGTTCCTGAATTATAAAATCAATTATCTCGATGAAAAAGAAAGCTATCGTGGAATAAAAAACGATCTTGATTTTGGATTTAAAAAAGGAAAAATCAGCACGAAAGGAAACTTTTCCTACCTGGATACGAAAGCTACTTTCCAAGATACACAATACCTTCGAAGTGGCATTATCACTGAATATACGACCGAAAAAGGAAGTTGGGGAATCGGTGCGAATATGGAAAATAATGTGAAAACTTTCAACGAAACGAAGCTTTTGGATGTGAGCAGTTTCCGCTGGAAAGAAGCATTTGTTCAGAAGAAAATCGGGGATTCTGTTCGTACAAAATTGCTGGCGAAAGCTTATTTTCGGGATAATGATTCGGTGCGCGGAAATAAATTGGAAAACATGAATCACATTTTGGGAATCGTAGCGGAAAGCCAAATCATTAAAACTGAAAAAACCACGCTCAATGCTTTGATTCATTACCGGAAATTCTATTATCAGAATGAGGTTATTGCGGAAAATTTCAATCAGGATTTCGTAGTGGGAAATGTGATGTACAACCAACAGTTATTTCGAAACGGGATGCGTTTGCAAGCCTTTTATGAATTAGGAAACGGGCAAGAAGCGCAACGTGAATTTCAGTATATCAAAGTGACCGATGGACAGGGCGTGTACAAATGGACCGATTACAACGGCGACGGAATACAACAGCTGGACGAATTTGAAACTGCAGAATATTCAGATTTAGCCCAATACATAAGGGTTTATACCAATACGGTGAACTATTTACCATCCAACAAAAACAAGTTACAGCTGGCTTTGTTTGTAAATCCTTCGGTAGTTTTCAACTCGGAAAATAGATTTTTGAAACGTTGGAATTTTAATATTTCGTTGAATTCTCAAAATTCTTTTTTTAAGAGAGATCGGGTTTTTGTACTTAATCCTTTCGAGAAAAATGAAGATCAAATTCTTAAAAATCAAAATTTACTTGCATCCGCGCAATTTAATTCTACTGAAAAATCCGGCTGGAATGGGAATTACCGTTTCATTGCTAATGATAATTTAATTAATGCCAATTTCAGCAATGAAGAACGATCACAGACTTCGCATTTGTTGAATTTAGGATATTGGTTCAATAAAAATTTCCGTGTAGATTGGGAAAATTCGGTGCATCAAATTGAAAATGCATCACAACTTTTCAGTTCTAGAAATTATCTTCTGCATAATTTCGAAACGAAACCTAAAGCCACCTATAAATTTACCGAAAAACTTCAGGCAGAAGTTTCATCAGCATGGCGACAAAAAATTCGAAAAGACGGAGAAGAACTGCTGAAAACCCTTGACTTAACGGGAAGTTTGCAGTGGGACTGGAAAAAAACATCGGTTCGTGGCAATTTTTCTTTTATCAATAATGATTTCACTGGAAATAATTTCACGATTGTCGGTAACCAAATGCTTGATGGATTAAAACCCGGAAAGAACCAGGTTTGGTCGGTCTTCCTACAACAAGCGGTGAATTCTTTGATTCAACTCAACGTCAACTATGAAGGTAGAAACTCCGGAGAGCGAACCATTCACATCGGATCCGTTCAGGTAAAGGCTAGTTTTTAGGAATATAATTTTAGCAACAAAAAAAAATTTGCATCCATAAAAAAAGTCCGGGAATTCCCGGACTCTTAATTATAAGATAATCGTAAATTATTTCTTGATCACTTTTACAGCTTTTACATCATTTCCTGTTTTTACTTTTATGATGTAAATACCAGGCGCAAGATTTCTCATATCCATAGTTCCTGAGGCTGCGTTCCATTTAGAAATTCCTACTTTTTGCCCTGCAACGTTATAAACTTCTACCGCATCAATTTTACTAGAATGTTTGATGCTCACAAAGTCTACAACAGGATTAGGATAGATTTTTACCGTACTTTTAGTAATATCATCAGTGGCCAATACTGCAGTAAATTCATCTGCGCCCATATCCGGAGTTACGGAGTTGCGTACTTCCCCATCAATGTCTACGGTTACTTCTGCTAAAGCAGTTCCTTTATCGCTAATCGCATCGTTATTTGAGGCAGTTAAGTGAAGATCAGTTGCTGAAGCAAATACCGGTGCAACATTTAATGAATTCACATTTCCGCCAAATCCAGTTTGTACAGCTGCTAAATTCGATCTTGATGATCCAATAAAACCTAGGTTTGGTCCTGTGGTGAAATAGTTATTGTAATCGATATTTGAAAAAGAGGAATTTGCCGCTCCAGAATAAATTGCATAACGCTCGCCCGTTACAGTCTGATTATTTACAAGAATATTGTTTCTAACATCTACAGCTCCTGCTGTTACTGAACTCAATATATTCAAGGCTGCAGGACGACCAGCTGCTGTCTGGCTAGTATTTAGAACAACAGTATTATGATAAACCTTAATTCCGGTTCCTGCTCCTGATATCACAATACCATTTCCGTTATCGGCAACTCCTCCTAAATTATATCCTCTACTGTAAACATCTCTTACGAAATTATTAGAAATCAAAACATTGCTAGAACCCGCTGCTGCATTGGAATAAATCCCATTCGACCCATATCCTGCTGTATTGGTATTGCTAATGTTGCTAACATCATTACCCGTTACCACAACATTATTGATGGTAGCTCCTACTAAAATCCCCGAGGATGTTGAAGTGGAAGCAGTGCTTGCTCCTAAAACTTTATTACCACTGATGGTAGCATTTTTAGCATTTTGAACCGCAATTCCTCTAAAGCCCATTCTTTCTAATGGATCTGTTGAACCTATTGTATTGTCTTTAATCACAGCTCCATCATCCTGATTAGTGGCTAGCCCCAAAACAAACATTGCATTTTGGGCTCTATTGAAGGTGTTGCTCTCTACAGTTAGATAATTATTTGGTATTGTGCCTGCTGCTCCAAATGTAGGACCGGAAACCAAAATTCCTGCGATAGTTCCTGATGGAGAAAGTCCTAAAAATTTGATATTCTTTAATGTTACATGGTCTGCTCCATCGGTTGCGGTACTAGCTACCCAAAGCATCGTAGGGTTATCCGCAGCGGTAGCATCGATGTTGTTTAATATAAGATTATCACCTCCTGTTCCATCGTTACTTCCATCGATCGTTACATAATCTGCTCCGTTTACTTTTACCAATACTGGTGCGGAACCTGAAATGGTCGCATTGACACCTGCAGCAGGTTTAATCGTCAAGGTATTTGCAGCACTCGATCCGGCATTAGCATTAATGGTAATTGGGAAAGTCTCTGATGGATAAGTTTCATCCAGTAAATTAAATGTCACTGGACCTTCGATTGGTGCAGCATTGAAATCAGCAACAGCAGCAGTTAACGTTGGATAATTACCGGCAACACCTACGGTATAAACACCATTCAAAGCAGCTACTCCTCTGGATGAAGTTTTGATCACTGGAGCAGAAACCATTTTGGCTGCAGCTTGATTAACAGCTTCGTTATCATTAAGTTTGGCAAGTTCTGTAGGATTTTCCACAACTCTTGCGGTTTGTGCTTGGGATAGCGTTACTCCTGTTCCCATTAAAAAAAAGGCCAACGCGACCTTTACGGGGGTTCTGAAATACGTCTTTTCTAACAATTTTTCAGAAACAATGTAATTTTTTGTCATAAGTTTGTTTTTTGATGTTAAACACTCACCAAATTTAAAAAAACATTGCAAATAAAAAAATAAATTTTTTAATAATTTTAGAAAAATTGAGATTCTCTTCTGCTGATCATAATAACACATGGTTTAAAAGGATAAATTAGTCCTCATAAATCACATATTTTCCTCTAATTCGTTGAAAATCTTCGAGGTCTTTTTTCCAGGAATTTTTAATTTCGTCAGCAGTTTTCCCAGAAATAATTTGTTTCCTCAACTCATCTGATCCCGCCAATTTATCAAAGAAAAGATTCTTTAGAAAGAAATTTTGATCTTTGTTTTCGTAATTTTTGTAGGCATTCAACAACCAATCAATTCGAAGTTCACGCCAATCCGAGTAATTCTGTGAGAGATTCTCTCCGTAGCATAGTTTTCCGTTCAGAAAAGGATCTTTCGCACCAAAATTGGGTTTCGGAATAAACTGAAAATTCATATTTTTCAGCCAAGGACTGCCATAAATCTGAAAGGGCAAATCGGTACCACGACCTACGGAAACCTGCGTCCCTTCAAAGAAACACAAACTTGGATATAAATTAATGGATTGATGATTCGGCAAATTTGGAGAAGGCTTATCGGAAACTCCATACCTTTGTTTTTTATGATAATTCAGCATCGGAATTAAGGTGTATTTTGCTTGAATTTTATTACTCAACCATTGTTCGCCGTTCACCATTTTTCCGTATTCACCGATGGTTAAGCCATAAACAACGGGAATATTGTGCATTCCCACGAAACTCCTCCACGCATCCTTCAACACCGGACCGTCGATGTAGCCATCATGCGGATTCGGTCGATCGAGAACGATAACTTCAATGTTATTTTCCGCTGCAGCTTCCATCACATAGGTTAACGTGGAAATATAAGTATAAAAACGAACTCCAACATCCTGAATATCAAACAAAACCACATCAATATCTTTTAATTGTTCCGGTTTCGGTTTTTTGTTGCTGCCATAAAGCGAAACTATTGGAATACCGGTTTTCGTATCGACTCCGTTTTTCACATGTTCACCGGCATCTGCATCGCCCCGAAATCCGTGTTCAGGAGCGAAAATAGATTTAATTTTGACATTATTTTTCACTAAAAAATCCACTAGGAAAGTTCTGTCTTGCAACAATCCGGTTTGGTTGGTGACCACCGCAATTGTTTTATCTTTTAACAAGGGAAGGTAAAGTTCTGGCCGATCTGCACCAGTTTTGAAACAAGAATCCGCAGTATTTTGCGCAAAATTCCAAGGGCAAAACCCAAAATAAATTAGCACAACTAGAAGTAAATCTTTAAATTTGAGTTTTAAAATCATTTGCTTGAAATTTCCATTATATTTTTCCAAAAAAATAGCTTTTTCCAAAGATAACAAAAATAATCTTTCGCGCGTTATCGTCTTTATTGGTAGGCTTTCCGTTGCATTAGGCGTTATCGTTTCCTTGATCACGGTTTCCACCGGTTTGGGTTCCAAAAAAGCCATCAAAGAAAGAATGGCCGATTTTTCCGGGCACATTTCCATCAGATCCAAACAGTCCAATAATTCCTATAATTCTTCTATTTTGAGTTCGGATGGACTTCAAATCAATAAAATAAAGGCATTACCCGATGTAGCAACCACCCAAAGTTATGTGTCGGTAAGCGGAATTTTAAGAAACGAACATAATTTTGCGGGAATTATTTTCAAAGGAGTCGGCAAAGATTTTGATGCCGAAAGGTTCAAGAAATTTTTGATTGAAGGAACTACTCCGAAAGCTAGCGAAATAGGCTACGACAGCGGAATCTGCATTTCCAAAAAGATTGCGAACGATTTGAATCTTAAGGTGAAAGACAGTATTGTAGCAATTTTTTCTAAAGAAAATCAAAGTCCGATATACCGAAAATTTGAAGTCGTAGGAATTTACAAAACCGACATCAAAATGATTGATGATTTATTCATCATCGGTGGAATCAATCATGCACGAAAAATTCAGGGTATGAAAGCCGGAGAAGTTGGTGGTGTGGACGTTTTCTTGAAAAACATTAATAATATCGACGAAGACGCACCGAAAATCGACGAGCTTGTCGGGTACAAAAATTACATAGTAAAAGCCACGGACGAATATCCGCAAATCATGGATTTTATTGCAATTTTCGATACGAATATTGCTTTAATCATTGTCATCATGCTGGTTGTAGTGGTCATCAATATCGTGATGGTTTTGCTGATTCTCATCATCGAAAGAACGAATTCTATTGGGATGCTGAAAACTTTAGGAGCAAGCAACGGACAAATTCGCACTATTTTCATCAATTACACTTTGCTAATTATGATTCCCGGATTAATTATCGGAAATATTATTGGATTAGGATTTTTGCTTTTACAAAAGTATTTTGGCATCATTCAATTAAATCCGGAAAATTACTATTTAAGCGTAGTTCCGGTTGACCTCAACCTTCTTTACATTCTTGGAATTTCCCTCGGGATGCTTATTGTATCGGCCATTTCACTTATTTTACCGAGTTATTTAATAAGTAAAATTTCTCCTGTAAAAGCCATTAAATACAATTAATATTTAAAATTATATCTTTGCAAATTCGTAATTAAATAAAATATTTTTACGAAAAATTCAATTCAGAAAAAGGAATTTTCCCCAGAAAAAAATATCATTTAGAAATAAAAACTTATATGAAATACGCGCAAAATATCCTCGAAACCATCGGGAATACACCACTGGTAAAGCTGAATAAAGTTTTGGGTGACAATTTTCCGGCGTTGGTTTTGGCTAAAGTAGAAACCTTCAACCCCGGAAATTCTGTTAAAGACAGAATGGCACTGAAAATGATCGAAGATGCCGAAAAAGATGGAAGATTGAAACCTGGTGGAACCATCATCGAAGGGACTTCAGGAAATACCGGAATGGGATTGGCTTTAGCGGCAATTATCAAAGGTTACAAATGTATTTTCGTAACCAATTCCAAACAGTCGAAAGAAAAATGCGATATTCTGCGTGCAGTCGGTGCTGAAGTGATAGTTTGTCCAACTGATGTGAAACCTACTGATCCACGTTCGTATTATTCCGTTTCCAAAAGATTGGCCACCGAAACCGAAAACGGATGGTACGTAAATCAATACGACAATTTATCCAACAGACAAGCGCATTACGAGCAAACCGCTCCGGAAATATGGGAACAAACGGAAGGAAAGCTAACGCATTTCGTGGCTGGAGCTGGAACCGGCGGAACAGTGACCGGTTGTGGAAAATTTTTTAAAGAAAAAAATTCCGACATCAAAGTGATCGGTGTGGATACTTATGGTTCGATTTTAAAAGAATTTCATGAAACCGGAGAATTGCATTACGACCATGCTTATACCTACATCACTGAGGGAATTGGTGAAGACATCATTCCGGAAAATTACGATATGTCGGTGATTGACCATTTCGAAAAAGTAACCGATAAAGACGGGGCAATTTATGCCAGGAAATTAGCAAAAGAGGAAGGTATTTTCTGTGGATATTCCGCGGGAAGTGCGATTTCAGCGCTGGTTCAGATGAAAGATCAATTTACCAAAGATGATGTGATTGTGGTTTTGCTTCACGATCACGGCTCCCGGTATGTTGGAAAAGTTTACAATGATGACTGGATGAAAGAACAGGGTTGGTTGTAGAATCAACGGGAAAATAACAAGCGGGTTTCGGCCCGCTTTTTTGTTGCAAAATCTTTTGATGATAAAGAAAAACTAAAGAATTTCTGCTAAGGTTTTAGTTAAATTCTTTCTAGAAAACTGCTCGATATTTTCTGTATTTGAAGAGATATTTCCGGATTTCCAATCATTAAATTTTTCTAAAATAAATGCTTTCAAACTTTCGTAATCATCGTAAGAAAAATGTTTTCCCGCGCCGGTTTCTTCTAAAATGCGTTTCACATCGCTCTCCTTCGGGCCAAAAGAAATAATTTGTTTTTCCGTTGCCAAATATTCGAAAATTTTCCCGGGAATAATTCCTTTTGATTGATCTTCAGGGAAATTGGTAACCAATAGCAAGTCCGAATTTTGCATTTCCAAATTCGCTTCCGAGTGAGGAAGATAACCTAGATTTTTTACAGAATTATTAAGTTCCGAACTTGTAATTTTATCTAAAATTCTGTCATCAATTCTCCCGACAAATTTTAGCTGAAAGTTTTTTCTAAAATCGTCGTTTTCTTTGATTAAATCATTCAAAACTCTCCATAAAACCTGGGGATTTCTCAGCTGTTCCAACACACCGATATAGCTTAAAGTAAATTGAGTTGATGGTTCCGGGTTTTCGGTTTTTGATGTTTGGTTGTCAGCATCAAAACCATTGGTAATACAAACTGCGTTCGCTCCTTTTTTCTTAAAATTTGCGGCATCGGTATAGCTTGTTGCCAAAGTGATATCTGCATTTTCAAAAACTTTTTGTTCGAGATTTCGGTGTTTTCGATCGGCAAATTTTGTCAATTTCAAATGCTGGTAATAGGAAATTTCTGTCCACGGATCTCGGAAATCGGCAATCCATTTTAGATCAGGAAATATTTTTTTTAACTTCAAGCCAATCAAGTGTACAGAATGCGGAGGACCAGTGGTAACCAAGGCATCAATATGATTTTCTTGTAAATATTTTTTGAGATAATTCACCGATGGATTCACCCAAAAAACCCGCGCATCTGGAATGAAAAAATTTCCACGAATCCAAATAGAAAGTCTGGATTTCAAGCTTTGGTTTTCACCCACATCAAATTGTCCGGCTTTGAATTTTTTATTGTCTTTTCCAAACAATTCCGCTATTTGATAGGGTTCCCAAATTTTAGTTTTGATGATGTCCAAATTTTCAGCAACATCCTCTTCCAACGTATCATCTACAATCGGATAACTCGGATTTTCAGGAATAAATACGGTAGGTTTCCAACCAAAATCCGGTAAATATTTCACAAATTTCAACCAACGCTGAACGCCAGGTCCACCTGCAGGCGGCCAATAATAAGTAATGATTAATATTTTTTTGTTGTTCATCGTTTATGGTAAATTACCAGCGGCAAATGAAAATATCATTGAAATTATTATGATGTTTAAAAATTTCCCGATTTTGATCTACTCAATATTTTCTAGTTTATTTTGATAGCTTTTTTCGATAAAGAAAATAAACTCCACCCAAACTTAGCAACACAAATAGGCCAAAGGCAATCATGGAAATTAATTTTCCTTTTGCAATAACATCTGGCGCGAAAATCATCTTCACTGTATGATTACCTGCGGGAACGTGAACAGCGCGCAACAAATAATCAGCCTTGATGTAAGGGACTTCTTTTTCGTCCACCAAAATTTTCCAACCTTTAGGATAATAAATTTCGGAAAAGACGGCTAACTGTGGCGTTTTCGATTGGGTTTTGAATTCCAATTCGTTGGCTTGGTATTTTGTTAAATTCAAGAAAGCAGTAGAATCTGCCTGCAAAGTTTTTCCTTCAAAATATTTTTTGTCGCTGTTTGCAACCACCGCTATTTTCTTTGTATCGACTTCCCCAATTTGTTTGATTTCTTCATTTGGAGTATTCACAAATTTAACTTCGGAAACAAACCACGCATTCCCGTTCGCTTGTGGATTAACCACTGCTTCAGGTTTCTCTGCATCACCAAAAATCATGTATTTTGCATTGAGCATATTTAGGATCCGCGGAACTCTTACGGTGTCCATTTTGCCGAAATATTCATTGATCAGATCATCATAACGACGTAATTTCACGGCATGATAACCACCAATTGAAGATTTGAAATAGGAAGTATTGGTCTCGCCAAAAGTTCCTAAAACCTGGTTGTAAATTCGGTAATGCGTCTGATCTTTATTGGCGATATTTTCTAAGGTTTTGTTAACATTTACATTTGCCAGCAATGCTTGAAGATTGGTATTATCACCTACTTTCTGCATTAGAAGTTCTGAATTTTCCGTTTGGAATGGATTTTCAGTAAATGTTTTATCGATGAAATTATCGTTGTTTAAATAACGTTTGTTCACGCTCCAAAGATCAAATAAGCTCACCAATCCAATTATAACAATCGCAATATTTTGATTGATTTTTTTCTTTAAACTCAGGAATAAAACAGCTGCTGCAATTCCAACATAAATAATCGCTTTTATCGCATCAATTCTAAACATACTGAATCTTTCATCTACTAAAAAATCCAATAAATAAGCCGGTAAATACGTTTTTTCGTTCGGAGTATAAAATCCTAAAAGTGATTTTCCAAAAATCAACAAAATAAGAGTAATTCCGATAACAGTGCTGGTTACAAAAAATAAAATTTTCTTTTTGTAATCATCTGTTAAGATGTTTTTCGCAGAAGTTTCTGTATTTTCATTAGAATTGAAGAAGCGATAAAGCCCTACCATTGCAATTAAAGGAAACAACAGTTCAACCACCACCAAAATTGAACTCGGTGCGCGGAATTTATTAAAAAACGGAACAAAATCAATAAAGAAATCGGAAAGCGGCATAAAATTACTTCCCCACGCCAAAAATATTGTGAGAATTGAAGCTCCTAAAATCCAGTAACGGTATTTTTTCCAAGCGAAGAAAAAGCCCAAAATCGCCAGAAAACAAACGATTGCACCTTGATAAGCCGGCCCGGAAGTTCCCGGCTGATCACCCCAATAGCTCAACGAACCAAAACCTTTGGAGATTTGATTCATTTCTTGCTGCGAAGAAACATTGGTTTGCACCATTTCCTGAACTTTCTGCATCATTTTGTCGGAACCTTCTTCATTGCTGGAACCTCCCATCAATCTGGGGATAAAGAGGTTTAAAGTTTCAAGTTTTCCATAACTCCACATCAAAATACTTTCATTGTCCATGCCGGATTTTTCGGAGGAATGAACACCATTATCCAGAATTTGTTTCCCGCGAACAGTTTCGGAAACGTACTCTGAGTTGGCCATAATCCTCTGTGAATTCATCCCGATACCGAGTAGAAAAGCCACTGCCAAAACTCCGGTGGAAATCCCAAAATGTTTCCAATCGGTTTTTCCCTGAATTGCACGAATTAATTCTGACAAGAATAAAAATCCAAGTGCAAGGAAAAGATAATAGGTCATTTGTGGATGGTTCGCGGCAATTTGCAATCCCATAAACAAGGTGGTCACTATAAAACCTGCAATGTATTTTTTGCGAATATAAACCAAAAGAATTCCCGCCAAAAGTGGCGCAAAATAAGCAACCGTATGAATTTTCCCGTTATGTCCAGCTCCGAGTGCAATGTAAAAATAGGTCGAAAGCCCGAAAAAAGTAGCACCTAAAAATGCATATTTCCAGTTGCGAACAGCCACCATTCCAAGGAGAAAAAATCCGGAGAAAAGCAGAAATATATAATTCGCAGGTTTGGGCAAAAAATTAAGAACATCATCAATCTTTTTAATGATATCGCCACGAAACTGCGCTCCCATTTGGTAAGTCGGCATTCCTCCAAACATAGAGTCGCTCCAGTAGGTTTCCGCTCCGTTTTGCGCACGATAGTCTAAAAGTTCCTTTGCACCACCTTTGTATTGTACAATATCATGTTGGAAAAGCTGTTTACCCGTTAGAACTGGACTGTTGTAAGCCAGTGCCAAAATAATGAAAGACAGAATGCTCCCGATGATGAAAATGAGATTTTTATTTTTTGCCATGTTGCTGTTTTAATGAATAAAAACCCTTTCAAAATTTTATATTCAAAAGGGTTCAGGTTTATTTTTCTGGTTGTTTATTTTCTTTTATCTCTTCGTATTCCACCGTTTCCGCATCCCAATTAATTTTGGAATCGATCTTAGTATCGGGTTTTTGCATCTTCGGTTTTGGATTTCCATCCGGCTTTGGAAATTTGTAAAAGGCAGAAAAAAACATTCTTTTTAAAATATTCCAAAGAAAAAAAATAATGATGGTCGTAAGAATTATTTCTAAAAGATATTTCATTTTTTTAAGAATAATTAGTGATAAGTTTTCAGCAATAAATTACTTCGTCGGATTCACCACCACCGTGGAGTTGGAAACACTTTTCATGCTTTGAGATTGTTTGCCATCCGACAGGGTTTCCGTTTGGGTGGTTTTCACGGAAATCGTTTGATTTTTGATCCAGCCGGTATTTTGATCCAAAGTAATTATTCCGTTTTGGGAAAGTTCAGAACTCATGCTTCTGGTAACTCCCTGCTGCGTTTTTTTGTTGCTTTTTTTAGGAATTCCGCCATTTACAGCGATCGTTGCTACGCCATTATCTACACTTTTTAGGATATAGTTGGTGGTTAACTTTATTTTTCCGTCTGGCGTGGCATTTTCACTTTCGCTCCATTTTTCGCCAATTTTCGCTCCTTTTGCTGGAATTAAAATTAAGTTTTTTGAAAATTGATCTTTAAGAATTTTTTCATTGAAACTCTCTTTGAAACTATTAGCAAACGCTGTATTTTGTTTTGCATCCTTGATGACGCTACCCACAGAAGCCGTTACTTTGCTATAAATTGGATCAAAACCAGTAATCGAAATCACCTTTCCGTACTGATCCATTTTAAAGTTCAGTTTATTGCCAACCAAAGCTTTGTTCACTTTCCACATCATTTTTAGTTGCTCTTCTTTCGGTTCGGCAAGTTTGGTATCAACCACAATCGATTTTCCGTTAGCAGATTGTGAATTTCTTTTCCCTAAAAGGTTGATGGTGATATCATAGATTCCGTTCTCGAAATTATTGACTAAAAACGACATTTCATCGGTAGTTTCGCTGGTACCGCTTTGGGATTTCCCGTCGGGAGCCGTCATTGTCTGCACATCTTTTTGATAAGTTATCAGCGGATAAGTTTTTCCTTTTTCCAATAGAAAAGTTTGCTTATAAATCCCCATGGAATCTTTGATGGCTACGGTTGAACTCTCTTGTGCAACGGTTGCGGAATCACTTACCGGAACTTCTACAGTAACAGTTTTTCCGGTTTGCGGATCAATTTTAGTAATGGTTTTTGTTTCTTTTTTACAAGAAATTAGTGCTATTGAAATAAGCGCAATGGCTGTAATTTTTCTCATTAAAATAATTTTCGGATTGATAAATCTGTTGCAACCATCAAAAATCTTACCTATTTTGAAATCGCAACGACAAATTTAAGTTAATTATTTTAAGAGCAATTGAATCCCAAAGAAAAAAATTGGAATTTCAGCAAAAAAAGAATCTAAAATTTGGGTATATCAATTTACAAAGAAATTCCTCCGTATCGAACGAAACTTCCCAAAATAAGCATTAAAATGCCGATCAATGTTACAGCAATGATGTGAAAAGCCATCAAAGGTAAATTCTTCACTGAAAGTTTTGGCAATACAAAAAAGTTGGCGCTCAGTGCAAAAAGTACGGTGAGGAAAAGTAAAATTAATTTCAATGAAACCACCGTTTCTATTGGATTTGAAAACCGAAACCATGCAGATACGCCAATCCCAAATTGGTAAGCCATCCAAACGCCGGATATTACCATTACCAATAGAGCCGGAATTCCTATTTTCTCGAATTTTCTTTCAAAATTGAGTAAAATTTCAGGATCATTTTTCTTTAAAACTTCCGGCAAAATTCCGATCGTCAAAACCAAATGACCACCGACCCAAACCGCCGCTCCCAGCAAATGAAAAATTAAAAGTAAATGATGTGACATTATTTCTTGAATATTTTTTTAGCTTCTGCAAACCGCCCCCGTAGGATTTACCCAATGATCCGTTCATGAAGAATTTAATGAGATTCATCGAATCATCCAACTCGCCATCCATATTCCTGGTTCCTTTTGTGGCATTTCCATTCGCCGCAAATTTCAAATCGGAAGTAGCATCGTTTTCAAAATGTTTTCATGACGAAATTATTAGTTGTTCAATAAAACAAATGTAAAAATTATTTTTGAGTAAATTTGTATTTTAAAATTCGTCGTTTTTATCGGCAATTAATACCTATCAATATGCAAAATCCATTATTAGAAAACTTCCAAACTCCATATCAATCAGCACCTTTTAACGAAATCAAAGAAGAGCACTTTCTTCCGGCCTTTCAGGAATTGATCAAAATATCCGAAAACGAAATTGATGATATTGTCAAAAACCCTGAAGCGCCAAGCTTTGCAAATGTGATCGAAGCATTGGCTTTCTCGGGCGAAAAACTCGATGTCGTTTCGGGAATTTTCTTTAACCTAAATTCTGCGGAAACCACCGATGAAATCCAGAAAATCGCTCAGGAGGTTTCGCCACTTTTAGCAGAATATTCAGCGAAAATTTCGCAAAACGAACAACTTTTTGAAAAAATAAAGAAAGTTTACGATGAAAAAGAAAAATACGAACTCAATGAAGAGCAAGAAATGCTGCTGACGGAAACATACAAAGGTTTTGTGAGAAGCGGTGCATTGCTGAATGAGTCCGACAAAGAAAAATTCAAAAATATCAGCATAGAATTATCGAAAAAATCGCTTCAGTTTGGGCAAAATGTTTTGGCAGAAACCAATAATTATTTCAAACATATTATGAACGAAAAAGATCTCGCGGGAATTCCAGCGCAAATTTTGGAGCAATATCGCGAAGAAGCGAAGGAAAGGAATCTCGATGGATTTGTGATTACGCTGCAATACCCGAGCTATCTACCACTGATGACTTATGCTGAAAATCGAGAACTAAGAAAGGAACTTGCGTTAGCAAACGGAAAAAAATCATTTAATAATAATGAATTCGACAATCAGAATTTAATTAAAGAAATTGTCGCTTTAAAACAGGAAAAAGCTGCACTCCTAGGTTATAAAAACTACGCAGAATATGTTTTGGAGGAAAGAATGGCGAAATCTCCCGATAAGGTGTATGCATTTCTGAATGAACTTTTAGAAAAAGCAAAACCATTTGCTGAAAAAGAAATCAAGGAATTGGAATCCTTAGCGAAAGCCGATGGAATCGACGAAATGGAAAGCTATGATCATGCATATTACGCTGAAAAACTTCGCAAACAGAAATTCGACATTGATGATGAAGAGTTGAAACCTTATTTCCAATTGGAAAAAGTCCAGGAGGCGGTCTTTGGTTTGGCTTCAAAATTATTCCAACTGGAATTCAGGGAAACCGACAAGATCCAAAAATATCACGAAGAAGTAAAAACGTATGAAATCTTCGAAAATGGCGAATTCAAGGCGCTTCTTTACGTTGATTATTTCCCACGAAAAGGTAAAAGAGCCGGCGCATGGATGACGAGTTATAAAAATCAATTCAAGAAAAATGGTGAAAATTCACGACCTCATATTTCAGTGGTCTGCAATTTCTCGAAACCTACCGCTGACACCCCGAGTTTGCTTACTTTTCAGGAAGTAACTACCCTTTTCCATGAATTCGGTCATGCTTTGCATGGTATTTTGGCCAATACAACCTATCCAAATCTTTCCGGAACTTCCGTAAAATGGGATTTTGTGGAGCTTCCCTCTCAGTTTCTAGAAAATTTCTGCTATGAACCGGAATTCCTGAAAACTTTTGCCAAACATTATGAAAGCGGAGAAACCTTGCCCGACGAAAAAATAGATAAAATCGCAGCATCTAAAAATTTCCTGGAAGGTTATCAAACTTTAAGACAAATCGGTTTTGGACTTCTAGATATGGCATACCACAGCAAAAATGAAAAAATAAACGATATTAAAACATTTGAAGTGCAGGAAACGAAAGCAACAAACCTGTACCCAAGTAATCCCGAAACTGCGATGAGCACAAGCTTTTCTCACATTTTCCAGGGAGGTTATTCAGCGGGATATTATTCCTACAAATGGGCCGAAGTCCTGGAGGCGGATGCTTTTCAATATTTCAAAGAAAACGGAATTTTCAACCCGGAAATTGCCGCAAAGTATAAAGTCTTGCTATCCTTGGGAGGCACAAAAGATCCGATGGAACTTTATATAAACTTCAGAGGTAGCGAACCCAAAGTGGAAAGCTTATTGAAAAGGGCTTTTGGATCATAAGAACAAATAGATTTGTAAAAAACACGTGAAATTTCACGTGTTTTTTTATCAGTTAAGGCGTTCATCAATAATTTATTTGGAAAGCAATCTCGCACGTTCTTTCGCGAGTATCGGAATAGAAATCACTCCCATTACTATCATGATCACAAGCTGCATGGTGTGGGAGATAAATGCGTAAGACAGCCCTACTTCTCCACCTTCTTCGGGATTTTTACCCATAGAAAGGAAAAGTGCCATGATCCCAAGTTTCAAGGCAAAGTGAAAGGCACCAATTCCGCCGGAAGCCGGCACCATCATTCCCAAAGTTCCCACCACGATAATGAAAAATCCATCAGCAAAACTAAAATCGGAGGTTTCAGGCAAGGCAAAACACACCAAATACGCTGCAAAATAATAGCAAATCCATATTGCTATGGAGAGTAAAATAAACTTTAATTTTTGTTTCAATTTAAAAATGGAAGTCAAGCCGTGAAAAATTCCTTTTGCGAAATTAATGGCTTTTTGATAAATAGGATATTTTGTAAGATATTTTCTGAAAGCGAAAAATAAAACTCCTAAACCAACGAAAGCTCCCAACAGCAGATATATTTTATTTCCTGATTCAGCCTTTGCCTCATTGCCATTTTGAGCGGTCACATATTGAAAGAAGGACAACATTGCATCGTACTTAAAAACCAAAGTCAGCAGCAGAAAAAAGCCCATACAAACCAGATCCACTACCCTTTCCAAAATGATGGTTCCAAAAGATTTATCCACCGGAACATTCTCCACTCCATATAATGCGGTAGAACGTGCAACTTCACCACTGCGGGGAATGGTAAGATTCATTAAATATCCGAAAGAAATCGTCCACAATGCGTTGGAGTTGGAAATTTTATATCCTAGAGGTTCCAAAAGCAAATTCCAACGAATCGCCCGGAACCAATATGCCAAAATACCAAAAACCGTGGAAGCAAATACCCAAAAATAGTTGGCCTTTGTAAAATATCCTGCAATTTTTTCAAACTCGATACCGCGCAGAGCGAGCCACATGAAAAGAACAGCAATTGCTAAGGAAACAGCAATCGTAACGAAGGATTTCAAAGGATTTGATTTTTTGGTTTCTCGCAAAATAGAAGGAGTTTTCTGAAGAAAATTAAGTTAGAAGATTTGTTTTCTCGTCCGGGAAAATAATTTTTGGTTGGAAAGTTTGGGCTTCCTCCGGCGTCATCTGTGCATACGAAATGATGATGATGATATCGCCCTTCTGAACGCGTCTTGCAGCAGGACCATTGAGGCAAATTTCGCCAGATTTTCTTCTTCCTTTAATCGCGTAGGTATCAAACCTTTCGCCGTTGTTCACATTTACGATGTAAACCCGCTCTCCTACTACGATTCCGGAAGCTTCCAAAAGATCTTCATCGATGGTAATGCTTCCAATATAATTAAGGTCGGATTCGGTTACGCGAACTCTGTGAATTTTAGATTTAAAAACTTCAATTAGCATGGTGCAAATTTAATTATTTAAATGAAACCACGCAGAAATATTTAATTTTATTCATTCATTTATTTTCAAAAAAAAAGTACTAAATATACGATGAATAACCATTATCAGTACAAAAACGCAGATTATAAGCAAATAAGTGAAATGCCGACATGAAATTCAATAATTCATAATTTCATATTAAAAAATTATAAACTTTACAAATGTCCTTACAGAGAGGGTTTGGCATGATATTAGAACTCGCGAACGCCTACTAATTGATTAAAATTAAATTTGTGAGTTTTTGTTAAATTCTAGATTTTAATTAATTTTTAATTAAATATATCTTAAAAATTTGCACAATTTAAAAAATGTTTTATATTTGCTTTAACAATAAAACTAACCTTAATAATAATTATTATGAACAAGTCTGAATTAATCGACGCAATCGCAAAAGATGCAAACATCACAAAAGTAGCTGCTAAAGCTGCATTAGAGTCTTTCATATCCAACGTAACCGCTACTTTGAAGCAAAAAGACGGTAAAGTTTCTTTAGTTGGATTCGGTACTTTCTCCGTAGCTGAAAGAGCTGCTAGACAAGGAATTAACCCTGCAACAAAAGAACCAATTAAAATTGCTGCTAAGAAAGTTGCTAAATTCAAAGCTGGTGCTGAATTAAGCGATGCGGTAATGAGCGGAAAGAAGAAATAATCCTTAGATTATAAAAAAAATTTAAGCCTCATCTGCAGATGAGGCTTTTTTATGTGATCATATTAAATTTAAGGCGCAAGACGGGAGATTTTCCAATTGTAATCATCCTGAAGTTCATAGATAATTCGGTCGTGCAAACGGTTTGGCCTGCCCTGCCAAAATTCTATTTCGTAGGGTTTAGCCAAATAACCACCCCAATTTTCCGGTCTTGGAATTTCTTTATTCACAAATTCTTTTTCCAAATCTTTCAATTTATTTTCCAGAAAATCCCGATCCGGAATCACCTCACTTTGTGGAGAAACCACTGCTCCGAGCTGGCTGCCTTTCGGCCTCGATTGAAAATATCCGTCACTGAGATTTTCCGGAAGCCTTTCCAAATCTGCTTTAATAATTATTTGCCTTTCCAACGTAGGCCAAAAAAAGTGAAGACAGGCCTTATTGTTGCTTTCAATAGCTTTGCCTTTGCGGCTATTGTAATTGGTGTAGAACACAAAGCCTTCCCAAGTGTAGGATTTCAACAGCACCATTCTGGTCCGCGGACAACCATCGTCCTCAAGCGTGGAAACCGCCATCGCATTCGCTTCCGAAACATCGGGATTCTCACTTGCATCTAAAAACCAGTTTCGGAACTGCTCCATAGGATTTTCTTTTATTTGGTTTTCAAGAAGTTGAGATTTTTCGTAGACTTTTCTTTTGTCATGTAAGTTTTCCATTCAATTTTTTTATTACATTTGATTATAGGTTTTTTAGTCGGCCTAGTGTTTCAGATGAATCATTCATACAAAGGTAAAATTTTAATTTCTACTCCGGATATTTCCAGTGATATCTTTTCACGTTCTGTTATCCTAATGATTGAGCATACTGCGGAAGGCGCATTTGGATTGATCTTGAATAAAAAAAATACGAAAATGAGTGCGAGATTACTCTCAATTTTCGGATTCCAGGTGGATGTGTATGAAGGTGGTCCTGTAGAAAACGACAAAATCTTCTTCATTAATAAAGGCGAAAAAATTACAGAAAACTTCACCGAAATTGGCGAAGATTATTACCTTACGGAAGATGTTGAAAATGTAGTTTCGGCAATTATCGACCAGAAAATTTCAACAGAGGACATCAAAGTTTTTTCGGGATATTCCGGTTGGGGACCGCAACAACTTGAACAGGAAATCTGGCAGAAAGTGTGGACTGTGGTTGATGCCTATAATCTAGATTATACCTTACCCACCGATCATCATTTATGGAAAAATATTATGCAAAATCTCGGAGGCGAATTTTTGCTTTGGGCCAATACTCCGGAGAACATTTCGTTGAATTGAAAATATTGGTTACTTTAACAAAACTTTAATAATTTAAACATAATTTCCTCACAAAACATTCGTTCTTAATTGAACTTCAAAAAATCAAAACCCGGTAAATGACTTTCTCAAAAGGTTGTTTCCCGGGTTTGTCAATTGTTATTGGAAATGTGTTTTCCATTGATTGACCATTTCCTCAAAGCGACTTTTTCCGAATGTTTTATTTCGAATTTTACTTACTGCAAAAATCCCTTTTTCATCCGACATCACAAGGACTTCTTCGGCTTTTTGCGATTCAAAAGCGATCATTTCCGCTTCCTGAATTTCGGCTAGATTATTTTTATGAACAAAAGTCATGAAATTCTCCATCAAGGGAGAAATATAAGCCCCTTCTGACTGCTTAGGGATTTTGATCGTATTTCCTTCCAAAAACAATAGATTACCCGAAATACTTCTGGCAATTCTCTTATTGGGATTCAACAAAATAAGATCATCTAAATCGTTTTCTTTTGCATAAATCTCTGCGTAGGTATTTTCCGGACAGTGCACGCGAATGTTGCTGAGCAAATTTGTATTCACATTGATTTCCTTTATTAAATCCATTTCATAATCTCCCTGGATGGCTAAAACATCTTGGTGCTCATCTACTTCTGCGTAAAACGAAATATCAGCTTTCTGCAAAAAGTCGTCACCTAAATTTCTGTACATCAATATTTGGATAATCCCGTTGGAAACTCCTTTGTTAATCACATTTGCCAAAAAAAGTTCTTCAAAGAAATCCAAAGTAAAACCAAGCGGAATATTCATCCTCATTTTTCGCATCGATGCCATTAGGAAAAAGTAAGATTCCTCGGCCATAATGAGTTGGGAACTGCGGACAAAAAAAGAAGCTTTCACCGCATCACCATAAAGAAATGCTCGGTTTTGAGGTTTAAAATTTTCGGAAGTAAAGGTTATTTTTTCCAAAACGAAATAAATTTATATTAAAAAAAATAATGAACGAAAAATCGTCCATCAAGTTTATTTTTATTCAATGAAAAATTAAGAAGCTCCTAATTTAATTTTAAGGTTTTCAATGAGATTTTCCCAGTAAAGTTGGTTTTCATCCTCGTCGCCAGGTTCACAGAAATCGGTGATATTAAGGGAGAGATCATCGGTGATATCATCTATGGCAATTGTCATCTCGAAGAAATATTTTGTTCCTTCGTCTTCTTCCCAACGAAAACGTACGAAACTTTCTGGCTTATAGCGAATAAGCGTTGCTTTTTCAGAGGGGCCACCATTCCAACTAAAGAAAAAGTCATCACCTTTTTCTACTACTTCATCGGCAAACCATTCAGAAAGTCCTTCTGCACTTGCCATATATTCATACAAAATTTCCGACTGACAGTGCATTGGAAATTCATACTGCACTTTCGTTTTCGCCATATTGCTCCCTATTTTTTTAATGTGTCGCAATATATAAATTAATTTTTAATCTAAGCAAAATATTTATCTAAAAATGCGAAATATCATATTACTTTTACAGAACGAGATGTACCTAAACGATTTGCCAAAAAAGTTAATCTTCACTGAGAACTTCGAGGATGATCTTGCAACCTTCCTTAATCTCTTCTAATGACAAAGTTAACGGTGGAGAAATCCTCAAATATTCGTTTCGGTACAACTGCCAAAAAACAATTAAACCTTTATCCATGCATCTTTTAGCAACATCGATCGTGTATTCCGGCGAGCCTAAATTTATGGCCAACATCAATCCGCGACCGTTAATATTTTTAATTTTAGGATGAACCAAAAGTTCACGGAACAATTTTTCTTTTTCGTGGACTTCATTCATCAAACCACTTTCCAAAACCTCTTTTAAAGTAGCATAGCTCGACGCAGCAATCAGCGGATTACCACCAAAAGTTGTGATATGTCCGAGTTTAGGGGAACGCGATAAGCTTTCCATAATTTTACGGGAACTCATAAACGCACCTACGGGAACGCCGCCGCCCATTCCTTTTCCCATCGCCAGAATATCCGGAACAATTCCATAATGTTCGAAGGCAAAGAGCTTTCCGGTACGTCCAAACCCCGGCTGAATTTCATCGAGAATAAGCAGTGCTCCCAACTCCTCGCATCGGGCTTTCAGTTTTTTTAAATAATCTTCTTTAGGAAGCAGAAATCCCGCAGCACCTTGAATGGTTTCCAGGATGACGCCTGCGGTTTTTTCAGTGATCTTTTCTAAATCTTTATCATTATTAAATTCAATGAAACTCACCATTGGCAAAAGCGGGCGAAATTCTCGTTTGTGATATTCATTGCCTGCAACCGATAAAGCACCATGGGTATTGCCGTGATACGCATCTTTAAAGGAAATAATTTCTTCTCTTCCGGTATATCTTTTGGCCAATTTCAAGCTTCCATCAATCGCTTCCGCACCAGAATTGACGAGGTAGGTCATCTCCAAAGGTTCAGGAGTTGATTCCGCAAGCAGTTTACAAAGCGCTACAGGCATTTCCTGCGCATATTCGCCATAAACCATTACGTGCAAATATTTTTCAGCTTGTGTTTTGATTGCGTTTACAATTTTCGGGTGTGAATGCCCCAAAGTATTGGCAGAAACTCCTGCAACGAAATCGAGATATTTTTTTCCGTTTTTGCCATAAATATAGCTTCCTTCGGCTTTTTCTACTTCAAAACCTGACGCAAATGGAGTGGTTTGCGCTTGATAATTAAAGAAATCTTTATGCATAAAAATACTACGTAATTTAGAATAATAAAACTGCTGCAAAGTTCGGGAAATAAAATTGTCTTACCTTAAAATTTAAATATATTCTTAAGGCGTTTTGAACTTTAGAAACTAAAGTCGCTTTTTCCTAAAGGTAAAATAAACAATCACCGCACTGATGGCCATCAGTATAAAGCCGAGAAAGAAAGGTGCTCCCGGAAATTTGAATGGGGCAGCATCGTGCGTGAAATAATAAAAAATATTAGTCATCAGCGGTGGTCCAACAATCGCTGTTAAGCTCACCAAACTCGCTAGAGCTCCTTGCAATTCTCCTTGCTCATTTTTCGGAACCTCTGAGGAAATTACCGATTGCAAAGCCGGGCCGGCAATTCCTCCCAATCCGTAAGGAATGAGGAAAGCAAACATCATCCAGCTTTCGCTTGCAAAAGCAAAAAGAATCATCCCAACGGCATAAAGCGACAGACCGTAGAAAATGCTTTTTTCATTTCCTAATTTGGGCTGAATCAATCGAATTAAATAGCCTTGAACCAAAGCTGCCATAAAACCAGAAACACCCAGCGAAATTCCGACCAGTTTCTCGGTCCAGTTGAATTTGTACATGGTGAAGAAAGTCCAGTTGGTTTGCACCGCATGTCCGGCAATGTACACAAAAATTAGAGCGGCGATGAGCCCCAAAATCTGAGGATATTTTCGCAACTGAAGCAAAGATCCTACAGGATTTGCGCGCTTCCAATTGAACGGACGGAGATTTGCTTTGTCCAAACTTTCGGGAAGGATAAACAAGCCATAAAGAAAATTCACCAAACACAAAACAGAAGCTGCATAAAACGGAACCCTAGGACCATATTGACCTAAAACTCCTCCGATGACCGGTCCAATGATAAAACCTAAACCAAAAGCAGCCCCGATCATCCCGAAGTTCTTTGCGCGATCTTCATCCGTAGAAATATCAGCTATGTATGCACTTGCGGTGGTAATACTCGCGCCAGTAATTCCTGAAAAAATTCTACCAACAAAAAGCCAAAATATCGTTGGAGCAAGCGCTTGAATCATGAAATTAAGAGAAAATCCCAAAAGCGAAAACAAAATAATCGGTCGCCGACCAAAGCGATCACTTAAACCTCCTAACACGGACGCGAAGACAAACTGCATCGCGGCATATACAAAACTTAGCCAGCCACCATATTGAGAGGCAACGCTGAGATCGGGATTGTGAATAAGCTCCTGGATAAGTTTAGGAACTACAGGAATTACAATTCCCCAACCTGTAATATCGATAAGGAGGGTAATAAAAATAAAACCTATCGCTGCGGATTTCTGATTTTTTTTCATGTATTACAAAGATAGTTTATGTGAAAACAAGTTTCTTATTTTTTTAAAATAAAAATGTCCCTCTTTCGAAGGACATTATATAAAATTTAAAAAGGGATTAAACTTTTTTAGCTTTCTCTGCTACTTCTTTGTCTACCGAAGATTTTCCGTGTACCGCTTCTTCTCTTCCTTTCCCTTTCAGGAAGTCGTAAGCAATTGCCGAAGCGATAAAGATCGAAGAATAAGTACCGAATGCAATACCCAACAGCAATGCAAACATAAATCCTCTAAGGTTATCTCCACCGAAAATAAAGATGGCAAGAATTACCATAATCGTAGTGAAAGAGGTGTTGAAAGTTCTACCCAAAGTACTGGAAATCGAATCATCAAACAAGCCTGCTAAAGTAAGTGATTTTTTCTCTCTTAAATACTCACGGATTCTGTCGAATACAATTACCGTATCGTTAATCGAATAACCCAAAACAGTAAGAATCGCCGCTATAAAATCCTGGTTGATCTCCAGATTAAATGGCATATATTTATGAAGGAATGAGTATACCCCCAAAATAATAATTGCATCGTGAGCAAGACCAGCAACCGCACCTAAAGAGAACTGCCATTTGCGGAATCTCAATAAGATATAAAGGAAAATACCAGCCAAAGCAGCAATGAGTGCAAAAGTTCCTCCTGTTTTGATATCATCCGCTACGGTAGGACCAACTTTAGTTGAAGACACAATACCCGCATGGTCTTTGTCCGCAGATTTGAAATTCTCCAAAGTCATGTTCGCCGGAAGTTCTTCTTTCAAACCTTCAAATAATTTTTCTTCAATTGTTTGATCTGCTTTCAAGGATTCATCATCAATCAAATAATCGGTTGAAATTTTCAATTGATTATTGTTACCGAAAGTTTTCGCCTCTACAGAAGAATTTTTGTTATCTGCAGTTTTGAAGATTTTCAATAACTTTTCTTCTACTTTATTTCCATCAACTGGTTTTTCGAATCTTACTACATAGTTTCTACCGCCTGTAAAATCGATTCCGTATTTAAATCCGTTGGTGAAGATTGAAATTAAACTTGCAACGGTAAGAACAGCTGAAATGATATAGGCAAATTTTCTTTTCCCAATAAAATCAATCCAGATATTTCTGAAGAGATTTTTAGTTGGAGGAGTCCAAACTGAAAGTCCTTTTCCTTTGTTAAGTCTTGAGAAAATCATCACTCTTGAAAGCAATACCGAAGTAAAAAACGTCATCAAGATACCGATGATTAATGTTACCGCAAAACCTTTGATTGGACCTGTTCCGAATACGTACAGCACCACCGCAGTAAGAATCGTGGTAAGGTGACCATCGACAATCGCAGAAAGTGCATGTTTGAAACCATCTTTATATGCTTCCAGAATACTTTTACCAGCGAAAAGTTCCTCTTTGGTTCTTTCATAGATAATTACGTTGGTATCCACCGCCATCGCCATTGATAACACAATACCTGCAATCCCAGGAAGTGTAAGTGTAGCATCCACAGAATCCATGATCCCGAAAATGTAGAAAAGGTTAATAACCATTGCAATTACCGCATAAACCCCAGCTCCACCGTAATAGAAAATGATATATGCAATGATCACTAAGAAAGCAATAGCAAAAGAAAGCATACCCGCGTTGATCGACTCCTGGCCTAAAGAAGGTCCTACAACATCTGCCTGAACGATTTTCGCACTTGCTGGTAATTTACCCGCACCTAAAACATCTACCAAATCCTGAGCTTCTTGCTGAGAGAAGTTTCCGGAAATCTGAGTTCTTCCGTTTGGAATTTCGTTTACTACGTTTGGAGCGGTATAAACCACGTTATCCAAAGTTACTGCAACCGGTTTGTTTACGTTTTTCCCGGTAAGTGTTTTCCAGTCTTTAGAACCTTTAGAGTCCATTTGCATATCCACCACCACTCTTCCAAGTTCATCATAGTTTACTCTTGCAGATTCTACCGCACCGTCAACCGGAGCTTTTTGGGTGATGTTTCCGCGGATCGCATACAATACCAAATTATTTGGATCTGTCGCTTCTGGCTTATAACCCCACATAAATTGGGTATATTTGATGTTTGCCGGACGAAGATTTTTTGCTATTTCAGAATTTAAAATTTTATTAACAATCGCAGTATCTGAAACTTTAATGTTCGCTACTCCGTTGGCTCTAAGGGTATTCAACTGAAGAATGTTCATCAGGTTGGTGTTTTTAGGCACTCCAATAGAATCTCCACTTGCTGCGATTACCGTATTTAACTGTTGGAAATAAGGATAAACTTCCTGTGCTTGCTGTACTTCCCAAAACTGAAGTTTAGCAGATGTTTGCAACATTTTCTTAACCCGATCAATGTCTTTAATTCCCGGCATTTCTACAGAAATTCTTCCGGTTCCCGGAACTCTCTGTACGTTCGGTTGGGTAACACCCATTTTATCAATACGGGTACGAATAACTTCGTAAGCAGAACCTTCCGAAGCTTCAATTTTTCTTCTGATGATATTTTTCACCTCATCGTCGGAAGAGTTGTATTTGATTTCAGATAAATTGGTATTCCCAAAAATTTCAGGATCTGCAAGTTTCAGGTTGGTATTTTTCTCTTTGTTCACCAAATCGAATTGTACGAAGAAATTCTCGATATAATTCTTGGTAGAGTTTTTCTGCACTGCATCAGTTCTGTTTAGCGCTTCCAAAAGAATCGGATTGGATGAATAATTGGTTAAGCCATTTACCAAATCTCTTTGGTTGATTTCAAGCAAAACGTTGATCCCGCCTTTCAAATCGAGACCCAATTTCATTTCTTTTTCCTTGGCTTTGGTATAATAAAGCTTAGTAAAACCGAGATTCAGGGTGTCTTGAGAGAGTCTGGCTATTTCTTTTTGATAAATTGCCGGGTTGTCTCCAGCAATTTCTGCCGCTTGCTTTTCAATTTTTCCAGCATACCAAGTTGGCAGCAATTCGTTAAGACAAATAAGTCCTAAAATAACCGCCACCAGCGTAATAAGTCCTTTTCCTTGCATTGTTAATAGTTTACAATATTAAAATTATAGTCGGCAAATATAATGATTTTAGGAAGAATTAAGAATTTTTTAACAAAAGAATTTGCTTTGATTTTTTTAAATAGAAAAAACCCAAAAAACATGCGTACATCGCGGTCAAATTGCGATATATCATCATTATTATTTAATTCAAAAATGGTAAATAATGACATAATGCGCTACCAAATTCTTTGAAAGATTTAATCCATCGTTTCGCTTTTCGATGTGCAGGGAAAAGTTAAAAACTAGTATAAATTTCAAAAAATAATTTCCAAACTCGGTTAAATTGTCATGGAGAAAATTCTGGTTTCGGGCTTGTTGCGCATCATTCTCAGGTCGAAAGTCATCGCTACATTTCTGGTAAAAGCGCGACCTTCATCGGTAATCTTAATCGAATTTTTGGAAAGCACCACCAAACCATCAGCTTCCATTTCCTTTAAAGATTCCAGTGCATTTTGAAGCTCCGGAAAATCAGTCGATTCATCCCAGGAAGTTTCGAGGCGACACATCAAATTGAGAATATGTTGACGCACCAAAAGATCTTCCTGATTTAAAATATGACCTCTAAACACTGGAATTACTCCCTCTTCTACCCTTTTTTGATAAGCTTCCACGGTTTTTTCGTTTTGTGCAAATGCATACCACGAATCCGAGATGGCGCTCATTCCCAATCCAACCATCAATTGGGTTTTGCTGGATGAATAACCCATGAAATTTCGGTGAATATCTCCTGAAATCATGGATTGATACAGGTCATCATGCTCCAAGGCGAAATGATCCATTCCCACTTCGATATAGCCCAATTCTTCCAAGAGTTTTTTTCCGTTTTCGTAAAGCTTTCTTTTCTCTTCCCCACTTGGCAGATCGTTTTCATCAAAACCTCTCTGTCCAACCCCTTTGATCCACGGAACGTGTGCATAAGAATAGAAAGCCAAACGGTCGGGTTTCAGTTGCAAAGTCTTGCGGATGGTATATTCCATTTTTTCCCAATTATGAAAAGGAAGTCCGAAAACCAAATCGTGAGAAACGCTTTTATAACCGATTTCTCTAGCCCAATTGGTCACTCTTTCTACATTTTCGAAAGGCTGAATTCGGTTGATCGCTTTCTGAACTTGCGAATCATAATCCTGTACTCCGAAACTGCATCTTCTAAAGCCTAAATCGTATAAGGTTTGCAAATGCGCTTTCGTGGTATTATTCGGATGTCCTTCAAATGAAAATTCTGGATTTTCAGCAATTTCTGCGTGAGCGAATATTCCTTCCAATAAAATTTTGAGATTCTCGGGCGAGAAAAATGTTGGCGTGCCACCACCCAGATGTAGTTCTTTGATTTTAGGTTTTTTACCAAATAATTGAAGGTACAATTGCCATTCCTTCAGCACGCTTTCCAAATAAGGTGTTTCCACAGAATGTTGTTTTGTAATGCGTTTATGACAAGCGCAAAACGTACAAAGTTGCTCGCAAAACGGCAAGTGAATATAGATAGAAATCCCTTCAGCATCGTTGCTTTCGTTGAAAGATCTGATGACCGATTGCTGCCACAAATCCGCGGTGAAAGCCGCTTCGTCCCAAAAAGGAACAGTAGGATAAGAAGTATAACGTGGCCCGGGAATATTATATTTATTGATGAGAGAAGTATTCATGGTGCAAAAGTAGGAAATTTATTTCCTTTGCTTCACTGATTAATGTCAACTGAAAAATTGCCTATTATGAAAACGAAAAAGCTATAAGATTTTACTTGTTGGGCTTTACCTCATCGTTTTACACCAATCCATAAGAATTCCATCTACCATATTTAAAAAATCCATCAAGAGCGATGGATTTTTTTGGTTTCAATATATTACATTTGGAGTCAACAATTCTTTTGTTTGCAATTTAGAATGATAAAATATGAGTGAGATTTTAAGACGTCAAATTGAGAAAATTACGCCATTAACTGACCAGGAGTTCGAGCACATCCTGTCTCATTTTACCTTTAAAAAATTTAAAAAGCATCAGATTTTAATTCAAGAAGGAGGTACCGTACAAAATGATTATTTTGTGATGAATGGTTTATTAAAAGCTTCTTACCTGAATAAGGAAGGGAAAGAGCACATCATGCAATTTGCAATGGAAGATTGGTGGATTACCGATTATCAAGCGTATTTTAATCAAACGGAAGCTACTTTTACCATTGATGCATTAGAATCTACCGAAGTACTTACTTTGTCTCTTTATAACCGAGAGAAACTTTGTGCAGATATGCATAAAATAGAACATTTTTTCAGGAAAAAGTCTAATAATGGCTATATAGCACTCCAAAGAAGAATTTTGTCTCTTCTGAATAGCAATGCCAAAGAACGCTACGAACAATTTATTTCTCAATATCCCACACTTTTACAACGACTGCCCAAAACATTAATCGCTTCGTATTTAGGTGTTTCGAGAGAAACATTAAGTCGGCTTTCGGTGTAATGTGATGTAGATCACAAAAAAGTTGTGAGGTAGGTCCTGTTGTTTGTGTGGAGCTGCATTTACCTTTGCACTATCAAATCATTAAAAAATCAATAGTAAAATGAATCACAACAAGTTTTTATCCAAGATTATTTTCTTAACGGGTTGTATTCTTTTTTTAGGGATTAATATGATCAATGCACAAACAATTAAATCTAACAAAATGAGCAAAAAAGTATTATTCGTGGTTACGAGCCACGACAAATTAGGAAACACTGGTGAATCTACCGGTTATTATTTAGGTGAAGTTACACATCCTTGGGCGGTATTAGTAGATGCTGGTTACGAAATAGATTTCGTTAGTTCAAAAGGTGGAAACCCGTCATATTATGGAAATACTCCAGATGATAAGGTTAATGAAAGATTTTTAGCAGATGAATATTATCAAAATAAAATTCAGAACACCATGACGCCTTCAGAAGTAAATCCTGATGAATATGTGGGGATTTTTTATGCTGGAGGTCACGGTACGATGTGGGATTTTGCAGATAATGAAGAATTGGCGGTAATCGCACAAAAAATCTACGAAAAAAATGGAATCGTAAGTGCTGTTTGTCACGGTCCTGCTGGATTGGTGAACATTAAACTCAGCAATGGAAAATACTTGGTAGATGGCAAAAAAATCAATGCTTTCACCAACGAAGAAGAAGCTGCTGTGAAATTAGATGAAGTGGTTCCATTTAGATTAGAATCTAAATTAATAGAACGCGGAGCCAAGTTTGAAAAATCTGGTTTATGGCAAACACACGTTTCCGTAGACGAAAGAGTGGTAACAGGACAAAATCCTCAATCTGCTCATGCAGTTGGCGAAGCAGTTTTAGAAGAACTTAAAAAACTCTAATAGTTAAGAATACAAAAGAGGCTGTTTTCAGTCTCTTTTTTTTTGTGCTCAATTGAAATTTTCTTTGAATTAATCGAGATCAATCCTTTTTACATCTCAAAGGTTCAACGTTTCAAAAATGAGATAAAAAAATGGAGCCGGGAAATGCCTGGCTCCATTTAACTGAACTAAAAATTGATGTGCGATTGCTTACTTTACCGCAAGTAGATCTACCATTTCAAGTACAGGCTCTTTCGCAAGTAATTCAGAAGCGTTGGCCATTAAAGCCTTTGCAATCTCACCATTCAAGTGAGCATCTCTTGCATCTGTAGTTTCGAACGTATCGAATATACCAAAAGTAGAAGGGCCGATTTGTAAAGCATACCATCTTACGGTTCCTGGCTCACCTTCGGCAAGCGGTAAGGCAGACTTTAGGAATTCCAATACGTCATTTTCCTTACCCGGTTTTGCTTCTACTCTTGCTAATATTGCAAACTTTTCCATAATATAAAATTTTTGGTGTTATTAAGAGTGTTCTTCAACTCTTTATAACAAAAATAAGTTTTCCCAATCAAACTAAAAATACAAAAGATGTTAAATAACGTTAATGTTAATCATCGAAAGGCTGCTAATTTTCTAATGTTCTCTCCCATTAGAATTTGTTCATCATAAAATATTACATCCGATTCCTTGAAGAGTTTACCGTTATTTTAGAAAGTTACTAAAAAATAAAACAGAACTCACAACTGAATTCGGTTATTTAATTTCACAAAATAGTGTGTTGGTCAACTCTGGTTTTGTTTGACTTATTGGTGAAAAAATATTTGTATCGTTATCGTTAAACAAAATCACTTATCATTTAAAGCATTCAAAAACTCAATAATATCATCGATTTCAGATTGCGATAAATTAAGTTTTGCATCCGAAAGCGTTTGATTTTCTACTTTTAAGCCAAAACCTTTTCCGCCACCTTGGTTGTAGAATTCCATTACCTCTTGCAATTTTTTGTAACCTCCGTTGTGCATGTAAGGCGCGGTTTTGCTGATGTTTCTTAAAGTAGGAGTTTTAAATGAATTTTGAAGAAATGCTACCGTTTCATGGAATTTCCCCCGTCCTAAATCTGAATCCAGCTTTCTGTTAGAAGCATTTTCTGCTACACCCAAAACTTCCTGCTCGGTTTTCTTATAATTGGGCGGAACAGTTCCGTTGAAAAGAGGCACAAAATGACAAATCGCACACTGCGCTTTTCCCATAAAAAGATTGAAGCCTTTTTTTTGTTGTGCGGTTAGCGCGTTTTTGTTTCCTCTCATGTAATTGTCGAAATCTGAGTTGAAAGTCGCTAATGAACGGATGTAGCTCGCCAGTAAATTCTGCAGTTGCCACTCTTCAATGGTATCGGTTTTAAAAATTTTAGCAAAAGCAATCTGATAATTTTTATTCTGATTGATTTTTAAAATAATGGTTTTCAAATCGCCGTGCATTTCTTCTTTATTGGTAATCACGTCCGAACTTTGACCTTCCAGATCGTCCTTTCGCATGTCCCAAAACTGCCCATGTTGAAATGCTGAATAATTCAGTGAAGGCGTATTACGTTGCAACTTTGCATTTTCAAGAGAAAGCGATTTTTCTAATCCGTCTGTAAAAGCTTTTTCTGCGTTATGACAACTTGCACAGCTTCTCGTATTGTTGTTGGATAAAATTTTATCGTTAAAAAGCTGTTTTCCCAGTTTAATTTTTTCAGAAGAAATTTCATATTCTTTTCCGGGAACAAAAGCATTCACATCAAAAGCTTCTTTGGAATAAAACGAAGCCGCATTTTTACTCAGAGCCGTCGTCACTTCCACAAAAGGAATGTTTTCTTCCTTTCTGAAATCAAGCAGAAGCGCAGAAAGTTTGTTGAGGTGATTGCTGATGAAATCGAGATAATCGAAGGTGTTTTTATCTTTATTTTGACTTAAAATTTTGTTGGAGGCTTCAATTTCAGTTTTAATCTTTTTCAATGAAGCATTTTTAGATTTTTCGGTGGATATTTGATGTAAAACAGATTCCAAAGATTGAAGTGTTACGGGTATTTCCTCTAAAAATTTCCCTGAAATCGGCGTGTCAAAACCTGCAATTCCCAAACTTGAAATCCTGAAAACTTGCTGTCTCAGGGCATCAAAAGCTTGATCTTTGGTTACGGTGATCACCTGAAAATTGGTTTTAATAGTAAGTCCTTTGTTAGTAAGTTTTTTGAGAAGTCTTATGGTTTCAGCTTTATCCTGAGGTTCTTCCGCATAAAATATCTCTTCTAAAACCTGAAGACCTTCGGGCTCGATTTCAATATGTTCAGACATCTCGATTTCTGGTAGAGCCGGGCCGTTGATGAATCTTGCAGAGTGAGGAAGGAAATATTCTACCGCCCATTCCATTTTTTTGTAGGTTTTTCTCAGGTCGTCAAATTTTTTCTGAAGAACGCCGGTATCGCTGTCTTTTGAAACCAAATCAATCAGCTCATCAATCTGGGCAAGAAAAACTTCATTGTTTTGATACACTGTATTTTTTATTTCTGCCAAATCATCCACAATAGGTTGATTGGGCTTATTACACTGAAGAACAGTAAAAATGCTGAAAAGCAGAATGAGAAAGACGTAAAAAGGATTTTTCAACAGTTTAATTAGGTATAAAAAAGCATCAATAGAGAAAACTCTACTGATACTTTTATTGTTATTAATGGGTTAAAATTATTTCTGAACATTTCTGATGATCACAATCTGACCACCTTCTTTATTGGTATTTACACCGGCTCCGTCAGCATTGGCAAAACCGTTTTTCTGCCATGTGTGCGAATGAATATTTACTGCAAATGTATTTGGAACACCGATAATATCTGAAATGTCGACCATAGCTCCATATTCCCATGATCCAAATTTTTGAAGATTTCCCGATTGGTTGTAAGCCGTTTGCCATGCAGAATCGTTTCTGTTGTGCTTCATATTCAACCATGGTTTGTACTGTTTTGTGGCGATATCCAATTGCCAGATGTAAGAATCGTGTGCTGCGGCAGGATAGTAAGAATCTCCATCTTCCTGAATGTAAACGAAGTTTTCGGTCACACAAATATTATCAGGATTGATTAAGTTATTTCCAGGGCTGGAATCTCCTTCGGCTACTACTTCAAGCTTTCCGGTCATCATATTGTTTTGGTTTAAAACCAGTTTATACACTCTTCCCCACATCGTTAATCCCGGTTTTGGATTTACTCCGTCGCTTGATTCTCCGGTTGCTGTGAAGTAAATTTCTCTTCCTTTTCCGGCTCCTTTTCTGTAATCAACATCTTCCACTCTGGAAAAACGGATGGCGTTGATATCAAGATTTTTCTGGTTAATCTGTGCACCCGTAAGGTTTTTAGCATTCGGAATTTCCACAAATTCTACATCGTACTGTGAACCTTTTGTCATATCAGTTTCAGTAGTATTGTTGTTGGTTCTTTTTAAAGAATACAGTTTACCGTTATCCAAATCTCCCTGCGTATCGGCAACATACATCAAAAGCTGACCGGCAGATTGATGTGAAGTAGAATAAGACTGATCTTCACCAATTAAAATGTAAGATTTTCCATTAGAAACATCTTTAGGAAGTGGCACTGCATTTTCCATAGAAGCTTTACCCAAAGCAGGTTTTACTCTTGTTTTATCTGAAGCCTGAGAAGCCGCTGCCAAAGGATTTAAAGCGTGCACCATACTTTCTTCACCAGATTCTCCGGCAGTTAGAAAAGCGCTGAAACCATGCTCTTCAGGAGTTGCCAATGTAGCAGAACATAATCTCGTCATTCCGCCAATTCCATTTAAAATATATTCTCCTTTTACAGGTTTAAAAGATTTGTCTAAATAAACTCTGGAAACCGACTGCGTAATTTCGTGGTTGGTTAGCATTAGATATCCATTAGAATTTGGATCTTTCATAATACCCATTCCGTCTGGCTGTCCTGCAAAAACAAAGCTTGGGCTGTTCGCCAAAACATCAGAACTAGAAATTAGCGTTGTGATGTTTAAGTTTTCAAATCCTGGCATTCCGTAAACGAAAGCGGGTTCTTTAGAAAAGTTTTCAATCTTGATCTCTTCGTTGATTGGGTTTTCAGTGTATTCATCGTCATTACAACTGTGAAATACTGCAGCAGCAAGAAATAATGCTGCCATCGTTTGGTTTAGTTTCATAATACTTTCAATAAATTTATTATGTCGCAAAACTAAGAGTCTACTATGAACTGTATTTTAAAAAGGAATGGTGGTGATTTAATTTTTATTTAATTAAAGTTAAATTTTGTTAACCGAAAATCAATAATTAGAATGTTTCAAAATAAATGAAATGGAATATTCGACTATTCCAAGCAGTTTTCTAGAAGTTTCTAAAGTATTTTTTTTCGATAATTTTTATGATTAGTACCAAAAGAATTCCCGCAATAATAATTATTGGAATTCTTTTTTTTGAATTTCGTATTGAATCGTTTTCACAGGCAAGATTCAAATATTCTTTCGAATTAATTTTTAAAGAAACTATACTTTTTACATTGGGAAGCAAAAATCTTTCATCTTGATCAATTTGCAATTCAATTTCTTCATTTATAATTGCGTCTTTTTGAAATTCTCTGTATTTAAAACATTTAGCATATTCTGGAATTATTTTGAGAACATCAGAATTATTTTCGATTTGAATATTGTACGATAAACTTGTTCCTTTTGCCGACTTACTTTCATAAATCGATTTGAACTTTCCCTTTATTAATTCAAGTTTGTTTATTTGTATTTCTTTTTTTGTCAAAGTTCTATACAAAACATAACTTAAACCAAATGCAATTAGAACAAAGAAAATTATTTTGAATGTTTTCACTGAAATTCTTTTGGTGACGGCGTTTTATCAAAATTGTGTACAACGTTTAGGGGCTTTGCGCAGTTGCGTTTTTCCAAGAAAGTTGCGTCTGTAGAATGCGAAGTTACTTAAAAAATGTATATTTACATTGCAGACAATGAAACAATTGCGGCTAAGCGGCTGTTATCTGCGGTGCGTGCTTTGTAGTTAAGTGCTTATCGAAACAGGTTTGCAAACTTTATAGCCTTAAAACTGTTAATTTTATTAGATAAATTTTTCAAACTCAAGACGTATCAATAGTTTTAAGTGTAACAGAATAGATGTAAAACCGGAATATATGAGTAGAGGATTTGTGAAAGAGGGTGATCAGGAGGAAATTCCGCTGATTCCGCCCCGTGCAGATTTGCCGCCCGGTACGGTAAACTTCGTTACTGAGTTCGGATATAATCAGTTACTCGCCGAACGTGATCAAATGATTCACGAGCGTGACAATACCCTGATTTCGGACGAGAATGAAAATCGCATTGCCGTAAATTTAATCAATGCGAAATTGCAATTGTTACTCGATCGAATTTCGTCTGCGAAAATTGTAAACCTTGCCAAACAACCCAAAAATATAATTAAGTTCGGTGCTGAAGTGTACTTTAAAGTGGACTCCGATCCCAAAATCCAGCACTATCAAATCGTGGGCGTCGATGAGGCAAATGTTGCAGAAGGAAAAATAGCGTTTACCTCTCCTATTGCGAAAATCTTTATGAACAGAAAGGTCGGCGATCGCGTAACCTTGAAATTGGGCAAAGCGGAAAAGCAATTTGAAATTGTGTCGATAAAATACTGATGGATTTGTAAAGTGTCAGACTATTGATTTGGACTTGGTCGCCGATCGCATTCTGACTAAAGTTAAACTTTACTATTGATAATCAAATTGTTTTGAATTCAACATCCTTGTTTGTCGGTCCAAATTTAGTGAATGGTTTTTCTAATCTTTTGGCTGCTGCTATTTTTCTTATCTCGTCCAGAATTTAAGATACTAATATGAGGTACCAACTTTATCTCGTTAGCGACTAAAAGCAACTTCGTTTTCGAGTAGGGGAATTGCAGATAACGGAAAAAGTATTGGCGAAGCGCAGGCTGGATTGGACTGAAAGTTAATTCAGACGGCGATGAGCAAAATGATTTCTCAATGAAGTAAATTTACAAATAAAAACGAAATTGAAAAGCTTTTTGCGGATAAATATATGATGCTTCTCAAGTATGATTTAGCCCCGCATTTTGCCAATACAATCTTTACTTTACATCCATAAAATTAATACCTTTAAAATAAACAAGACAGAGGTGAACTAACAATACCCTTAGAGATTAAAAGCCTCATCTAACATATCAGTCCTCTGCCTTGTTTTAAAAGGTTGAAAAAGCTTTAGATAGAATACCAGATTACCCAGATTTAATAAAGATTTTAAAGCAATTCAACATTAATTTAACACCACTAAATTATGAAAAATTACACAAATTTCATCGGAATCGATGTAGCAAAATTAACGCTGGATTACTGCATGATTACCCCGAACCCAC
>CAMPOT010000002.1 GCA_946892665.1 Chryseobacterium sp. Marseille-Q5410
TAAATACAATATTTAGGGTGGTTTTAGCAGAGGGGCTCACCTGTTCCCATTCCGAACACAGAAGTTAAGCCCTCTAGCGCCGATGGTACTGCGAAAGCGGGAGAGTAGGTCGCCGCCAGTTTTTTTTAAATCCTCAATCACATCCGTGGTTGGGGATTTTTGTTTTATTGGTATTCAAAAATGAGTACAATAGTTGCAGAGATGTGGGGTCCAAAGAGTGTAGTTGATACAAAGGTTCAATATAGAATAAGGATTAGTTTTTAGTATAATCTTCAAACTTCAAGCTTCTTGCTTCCATCATCCATCATTATAAAAATAGACAACTTGAGTTTCTAGCCGCGATGGGAGCGGCATCCTTTTGTGATGAGCACAGCGAAGAGCAAAAGATACAGCGGACAGCGCGACGAAAATGTCTATCACAATCTCTAAGTCTTGCTCCCACAAATCTTAAAACCTGCTCAGAATTCCCCAATGAATTTTGGTGTCACCAAATTTCACGCTGTTTCCAAATTCATTACCGTTTGAAATTTGGAAAGATATTAAGCCAATCGGCAGAAAGAAATTAAAACCAATTCCGAAGCTGTAAAGCTTAGGTTTCAGTGATAAATTTTTGTTGTGCAACTGTCCATATTGTGCAAATATATCAAAGAATGCTTGGCTTCCGACCAGGTATCGGTATTCCGCACTTCCATAGTAGTAAAAGTCTGCCAACAGTGCATTCTCATTAAATCCTCGGAAGGAATTCCAACCGCCAAATCGCAGCAATTCGTTCGTTACCAATTCGGTTTTCGAATTGATGAATGCTGTCTCGGCTTTTAAGTTAAGATAATTATTTCCTGAAATGTAGAAATTTCTTTCGCCCAAAAAATATAAATTATTTTGGTTAACGTTGACGTTTTCTTTTGGGTAATTAGTGGAAATGTAGTCCGCTTCGGCGCGAAGTCTTGTTTTATAAAGAAATAATTCCACATCCGATGGCTCATTAAATTCATACCAAAATCCAATTCCTTTTTTCCTGAAATCTCTGACTTGCGTATATAGAGAATCCATCACAACTGATGTCTCAAAAGTACCACGAACTCCTATTTTTTGTCTATTGTTCGCATGCAAGTAGAAACTAGGAAGAAATTTTACATTAGCAAAAGTTGAATCCTGGCGATAAATATTAATATTGATATTTGTGCCTAAATTGGATTTAAAGAGATAAGGAAGATCAGTTTTTAAATCAAAAGTTTGTCCTTTGTCCGGGTTTCTTTGCCAGAAAACATTCACTGTTTCAAAGGCATTAAACATATTTTTGAAGTTCACGTTTAAACTTCCGTTGAATGTAAATTTGTTTGAATTGTCATTACCGAAACCTATGATTCCATCGAAGGTGTTTGTTTTTTTCTTGTTCAGAAACAGGAAAATTTGAGTAGAATCTTTCTTAAAGAGAGTTTGAGGCGGTTTTTCGAGTATTACAAAGGGATGGTTTTGCATAGAATTATTAATTCTCAAAAAATTTTGATCGTCATATTTTTTACCTTGAAATTCTTTTTCAATATTTTTTATAAACCTTTTAGGTACTTTTTCGTAACCTTTTATAACGAAACTGTCAATATTCCTTGGATTTCCTTTGATGACGGAAAGCTCTATTTGTGGAATATTATTTTCCATCCGCAGGAATTTAGATTTTACCCGATTGAAAGTAAATCCTTGATTGCGATAATTCTCATTAATCACTTTCTTTAAAGAATCGAGATTTTTGGTGAAAAACTGATTTTCTAGTTTGATGTTTTTAGCAAGCTCATCATTAACTTTCACTAAAACTTCATTGAAGTTTTTGCCTTTATCGAAATAAATTTCCGTTTTGTTTCCATCCTTTTTAACTTTTGTAAGTTGAGTTAAATAATAGTTATTCTGGGAAAGTGAATCTAAAAATTGGGTCGCGGCTATGGAATCTTTAGCTAAAGTGTTTTTCTGAGTTTGGATATCGATCAACCAAAATTCATGCTGCTGTGCTTTGCTAAAAACACAAATGAACAGGAAAAGTATGAATATAATTTTTTTCAATAGAAACGTTTCAGATTTGGAACTCAATTTACGGAAGATTATTATATTTTGAGTGTATTTTTTTATAGTCTATATTGGCTATTTATTTCCTGAGCATTAGTTTTCTTTGGGTTAATAAATTATTTCTTTACCTTTAAGGATTAATAAATTTGTCGTGTTTCTATACATTTATGAAGAAAGTAGGTTTGTTTTTTGGGAGTTTTAATCCCATTCATATTGGGCATTTAATTTTAGCAAATTGTATTCTCGAAAATTCGGATATGGCTGAATTGTGGTTTGTGGTGAGTCCGCAAAATCCTTTTAAAGATAAAAAAACTTTACTCAGCGATCATAACCGACTGGATATGGTACAGCTTGCTGTCAAAAATTATCCTAAAATGAGGGTTTCGAATGTTGAATTTTCTTTGCCAAAACCGAGTTACACGATCGACACTTTGACGTATTTGAAAGAGAAGTATCCCGATCATTCATTCGCTTTGATAATGGGCGAAGATAATTTGAAGGGTTTACCAAAATGGAAAAATTCAGATAAGTTGATTGAAAATTATCAGATCATTGTTTATCCAAGGCTTTTTGAAGGTGAAAAACAGGAAAAAGAATTTTTGAAGCATGATAATATATCGATGATTAATGCACCAATAATAGAACTTTCCGCCACTGAAATCAGAAACATGATTAAAAATGGGAAAAATGTGCGCCCGATGTTGCCACCTGAAGTTTTCGAATATTTGGATGGAAGTAATTTTTATAAATGAAAGATAAAAAATTAAAATAATGAATATTATTGAAAAATATTTCTCACGTTATGCGGACGATAAAGTGATCAAGTGTTTTAAGCAAATCTGCATTGCAGAAGCAGTTTCATGGTTTTTCCTATTTACTGCAATGATCTGGATTCGCTATGATCGAGAAGGTTTGTTGCCTACCATTTATATTATTATCATCGGGAATATCCACGGATTATTTTTTACACTTTATCTTTTAATGATTTTGCCAATACGGAAAATTTATAGATGGGATGATGAGGATACTGTGTTTGCGCTGGTTTCAGCATTTTTTCCGTTCGCTACGATTTGGATTGAAAAAAAACTAGCCCAGTTTAATAGGGAATAAAATTATTTTAAAACATCTACTATATTTTGAAGAGCATACATTGCTCTTTTTTTTGTTTTAGTGTAACAAAAAACATATTCCAATTGTCTAATTACATAGCTGTATAAATTTTTCATACTGGTAATCAATCAATTATCTTAAAATAATTTAATTATTTAGTACTTTGTATTGCATAATACTAAAATTATAACATATCTTTGCAATATAAAATTGATAACCAAAAAACTTTTAACCAAAAAACTAATAACCAAAAAGAAAAGAAGGAAGTAAACCCATAACCAAAACTAATAGCATTAAAACTAATCACCAAAAACTTCCTTCTCTTTCTTTTTTCCTAAAATTAAAAACCATGAAAAAATTAATCATCACACTTTCACTTCTTTCAGGATTTGTTGCTTTTGCTCAAGAAAAACCAAAAAAGGATTCAGCCAAAACAAAAGACATTCAGGAAGTCGTTGTCTCCAAAAAAGTGTTTCAAAAAAAAGCAGACCGATTGGTTTTTGATGTCGCTGCATCACCTGTTGCAAAAGGAAATACTGCCTTTAACTTGCTTAAAGAAACGCCATTGGTTTCTTCAACCGACGACAAAACCTTGAAAATTGCCGGGAAAAGCAACGCCGTAATTTACATCAACGGAAAGAGAACCCAGATGAACGCCGATGCAATCGAAGCTCTTTTGAAAAACACTCCCGCTGAAAATATCCAAAAAATAGAAGTCATCACACTTCCTGGAAGTGAATTTAATGTAGAAAGTTCGGAAGGAATCATCAATATCGTGTTGAAGAAAAAAATGACCGACGGAACCAACGGAAATCTTCGAATGACCAATTATCAGGGAATCGACAACAGTCAAGCCGCTTCTGCAAGTTTGAATTTTAGAAAAAATAAATGGGCGATCAGTACCAATGTAAACTCCAGAAACCAAATCCGAACTCAGCAATATGACATGAATAACGGAGATTCTAAAAGCAGCAACAATTCGGTGGGATATGTGAAAAATGGGACTTTCGATTTAGGGGGTTATCTGAATATTGATTACGATATTTCCGATAAACAAACCGTGGGATTTTCTTACAACACTTGGTACAGCGAGAATAAAGACACGCAAAGCAACTTTTTCAACACCATTAAATTCCTGGATAACAACAATATTTGGCAAACGCATTACAACAGAACTCAAAACTTCATGGATTCTCATGACTTGAATAATAATTTCAATGTGAATTACGAAGTAAAGTTTGGCGACAAGGGGAGCAAGTTAAACTTGAACGCCGCCTATTTGAAATACAATCAAACCGAAAATAACAAAAGCGTTACCTATATAACAGATTCTCAAAATTTCATAACAAGTTTGGAAGGAAAATTCAATCAAAGAATTCCACAGGATATTGATAATTTTTCGGGAACGGCTGATTTTACAAAGGTTTTTAAAAGTTTCACTTTAGGCGCGGGTGGAAATTTCAACAAGACAAAAACAGATAACGACACTTATCTTGAAAATTTGGATTTAACCACTGGAAACTATGTGAAAGACCTCAATCAAAGCAACCACTTTGTTTATGATGAAAATATTTCGGGATTTTATGTGAATGTGGACAAAAATTTCGGTGAGAAATTTTCTACAAAAATCGGGGCGAGAATGGAATTTACCGACAGTTACGGGCAAATTCTCGGAACCGCGATTGACGTGAAAAGAAAACACCAAAACTTTCTTCCGACTTTAAGTTTGAATTACAATATCAATGACAAAAATTCGCTTTCATACTCTTTTACAAGTAGAATGAAAAGACCAAGTTTTTGGGAAATCAACCCCGAAAGAATTTATTTGACCAAAGTGAATTATGTACAGAATAATCCTTTTGTGAAAGCTTCTTCTGTATTTAATCAAGAGTTGATGTATTTGTTCAACAATGCGTATTTTCTTCAACTTTCAAATTCTTACACCAAAGATGCAACGACTCAAGTTCCGCTGCAGCGAACGGTAAACGGAGTTAGCGAGTTGCGATATATCCGTACAAATTATGGAACCGAAAATAATTTCAGCGCAAATTTGGGAATGAACAAACAGTTTTTCAAACAAATCTGGAATGTGAATTACACCATTGGAATGCAAATCAACACCTATAAAGGAAGCGTAAATATGGATCCAATCACTCACGAAATTTTCGATCCTTATGTTGTGGATGGAAGTTTAGTGACCCCATTTTTCCAAGCACAGAATACGATTCGACTTTCTTCTAAAAAAGACTGGTTTTTGGGTGTGAATTATTTCTATCTCGGAAAAAATAGAATTGATTTGGGAACTTTGAGTCCACTTCAACAACTGGATTTGAATGTAAAAAAAATCTGGAACGACTGGACTTTTTCTCTTGATTTAAGAGACGTTTTGAAAACCAACAAAATCATAATTAATGATGTTCAGGCAAGCGGAAAATTCAATTCTATCGACCAATATCAAGATTCGAGAAGAGCGACTTTGGCGATTACCTATAATTTTGGAAACCAGAAAATTAAAAAGGCGAGAAACATTGAAGGTGCAGCAAGCGACATTAAAAACAGAACTGGAAATTAATTTTAACTGAAAATATTTCTCATACCTTTCTATATTAAATTGTTGAAATCGGCGTTTTGAAAAAAGCGCTGATTTTTTCAATAGGCTTGATGATTAAATGAGGCGGTATAAAATTAAACCTCAGCGATTTTTTTTGGTTTCTTCCAAATAAAGCCGTCCAACAAATAATGGGTGAGTTGCGGAACGGTAAGCAATGGAACCAGCAACATTTGCCAATCTCCAGATAACGAGAAATTAGAGAAAGAAATGTGCTCTTTCCAAACAAAAGTTTCCCATAGAAATTCTTCTGAAAAAGCGATGACCAAAAGAATCCCAATAAACATAAGAACTCCGATTCCTGATTTGAATACGGAAAGTTTTTTTAGATAAGCATCATCTTTTTTCTCAATCTCGTTCAGATAAATTAGGGTGATATACGGAATTCCATGCGAAACGACATTGAGAAAAGTAAAAATCAAATCGTTATTAAAGTATACAATTCCGAAATACCATGACAGAAAAGTATCGATAATCACTGCATTTTTTGGGATGTTGAATTCCTTAAATTTCACAAAAACCGCCACAGTTTTCAAAATCCAAACAGCTAGAATTAAAAAATATAGAAAGGTGATTACAGGAATGTAGTTGGGAAGTTTTCCCATCCAATTGAACTCATCTTCTACAAACCAATTGAATTTTCTCGGTGTTCCAAACCAATAAAGCATCGGGAAAATTGTGGCGGCGTAAATTGCGGCGGTGTCAATTTTTTTATGAAGGTTGTTGGGTTCAAATCTTGCGTAAAGCCGCATAAAACCATATTGCTGTCTAATAAAATGATAGACTGCAACCAGCGCTAAAGCCGACCAGAAAATCAAACTTCCTAATTGGTAGAACATAATTCCTAAAACCAAACTCAATATTGGAATGGTGAGGTAGAGTTTTTTGCGTTTTTCAAATTCTTGTTTTACGAAATAGGTTTTGAAAAGGGTAGAGTAAACATGCGCCACATCAACGAAGACAATCAAAAAAAGCCACGTGAAAAAACTGTATTTTTCATTGAGTTCCATCAAGGTATCTTGAAAAAGAAAAACCGTTGCCAAGACCAAAAATGGCGGCGAAAGGATAAAGAGCGAATCCGTTTTGGCGTTATTAATCCACGGTTGTTTCATGTTTTCAACATTTGTTTTGCGGCGTTTGTTCCTTGATGAAATGCTTCTTCAAAAATAGAAATTCCCGATAAATCAGTATGTGCAAAAAATATTTTTCCGATAATATTTTTCCTCGCTTTTTCTGCTTCTTTCCCAAAAATTTGGTTCGGAATAGGCGAAATCATCGCATGTCCCAATTTATGAAACTGAATTTCCAACAGATAGTCTTCAATTAAAGGATGGGCGATTTTCAGTTCGTCTAAAACTAATTTTTTCAGTTCATTTTCTTTGAGATTAAACAGGTTTCGGCGTGCTTTTTTTAGATCTTTTTCAGAGAAACTTCTGTAATAAGTAATTACTTTTTCGCCCAGATTTTGGTTCAGGTTTTGGTGTTGGTCGTAAATATAGCCTAAACCTTCTGCACCATAAATTACGTTATCCCACGCTAATTCCTCTTCTCCACCAAATTCATTTTTTAATGTTAAAGTCGCCAAAAGCCAAGGAACATATTGGAAATTTTTGAAATTTCTATCTTTAAGGAGATGCTGGTTCACAAATTGAGGTGTCGCAAAAAGTACTTTTTCAGCAATGATTTTTTTTGAAATCTTTTTAGAATTATCAAAAGCCAAAACTTCCACTTTTTCATTATTTTCTACGGAAAAAACCAAATGATTTGTCAGCTTTTTGTCTTCTGTAAATCTTTCCAAATGTTTTGCGAGCTTCGCATTTCCTTCTGGCCAAGTAAAAACCTGGTCGGTTCTGTTGGTTGCCCAATTATTTTTTCTTCCGGCGAAATAATGAATTCCCGCCCAAGCTGAAACGTATTGAATTCCCAAACCGTAATCATCTTTGCAGGAATAATCGAGCAACCAAAGCAATTCTTCGGATTTGAACTTATTTTTGGAAAGCCAATCTGCAAAAGTGAGTTCATCAAGATTTTTTCCATCATCACTCGATTTGTTGAGCGGAATATCAAACCAATATTTTCCTAAAGCGTCTTTTTTGGTTCGGAATTCATCCATCATTTTAAAGAAGATTTCAATTTCTTTTTTCGTTTCCTCCGAAATTCCTTTCAACGGAACCAAATCATTTTGCCAAGAATTTTTAAAGAAAATCCGTTCTTCTTTTGGGAAAGTTAATTGATAGTCGTCCAAAATAGGCAATCCGTTTTCATCGTCGCCGAGATACATTTTACATTCTCGCAAAAATTCAATAATTTCCGTGTCTTCTTTATTTGGAATTGGCAAATAATGCGCTCCCAAAGGAAATTTCGAAAATTTGTTTTCGCCGTTTGAGGAATTTCCACCCAAGTGATTTTCAAGTTCTACCATCAAAAAATCGTCTTCGCCATGTTTTTTAAAATGTCGAGCCGCAGAAAGTCCTGAAATTCCACCGCCAACAATTAGATATTTTGTTTTGATTTCTTCAGTCGGTTGCGGGAAATTTTTCGCCCAAAGTTGATGGCCTAAAACATGATCGGTTCCCGTGACTTTTAATAGAAGTGATTTTGCTTTCTGTTCGCAATACTGAAAAAAAGGTAAAAAAAGACCTGCCCAAAACAGCATGGACAAAAAATTTCTGCGTGAAATTTGATTTTCCTTTTTCATTGATTGCCTGAAGAATTACCACATTTTTACTGAACCTTTCCCCACTCTTCATCAAAATACCTTACCAAAATTTGATTGTCGAGTCGGTTGACCTCCAAATTTTCTGCCTTCATATCTTTATTGAAGAAAGCCATTTGGTCAAAATTATAATCATAAAAACGAAGTCCCGAAATTTTGCGAATTGTTTCTTTCTCCATTGAATTCGAAACCAAACAAAATCCCCATTCCCCAAACGAAGGAACATAAGTGTGATAAGCTGTCACCATCGGGAAAACCTGCGCCAAAGTTTTCTGGATGCACCAAAATGATTTTGGAGCAAAATAAGGTGAAGTGGTTTGAACAACGATTTTAGTCGAAGGATTGGTCACTTTTTTCAACTCCTTATAAAATTGTAGCGAATAAAGTTTGCCCAAACTGTAATTGGAAGGGTCGGGAAAATCAATGATAATAACATCGAAAGTTTTATCTAAATCTTTAATCCACATGAACGCATCCTGATTGACAATTTTTAATTTTTTGTTGTTTAAAGCATTGTGATTCAGTTTCTTCATGGTTTCATTTTGTTGGAAAAACTTGGTCATTTCACCATCCAAATCCACCAAAGTAATATGTTCAACTTCTGGATATTTCAAAACTTCGCGCACTGCAAAACCGTCACCACCGCCAAGAATCAGAATTCTTTTGATGTTTTTAGCCATTGACATTGCAGGATGAACAAGCGCTTCATGATAACGATATTCATCGGCGGAAGAAAACTGCAAATTGTTGTTGAGATAAAGCCGAAAATCATTGCTGTTTCTCGTCAAAACAATTCGTTGATAAGGCGAAGATCGGCTGTAAATAATATTCTCCCCGTATAATTTTTCTTCCGAGTAACTTAAAATTTTATCGGCGAATATAAATAAAGCCAGCAAACCAAAAAATGTAGTGATGGATTTTATCTTTAATGAAATTGGGTTCCGAAGTTCTCTCCTCAAATAAAAACAAAGAAAAATGGCGATGGATACATTAATTAAACCAAAAAACAGGGAAGTTCGAATAATTCCCAAATTTGGAATTAAAACTAAAGGAAACAATATCGAAGCGAGCAAAGCACCGATATAATCGAACGCAAAAACATTGGAAACCAAATTTTTAAACTCAACTCTGTCTTTTAAAATGTTCATTAATAGAGGGATTTCTAGTCCAACCAAACAGCCTGTAACGAAAACCAAAAGATAAAGCACCCACTCAAAATGATGCACGGTATTGAAAAGTAGGAAAAGAATGACAGAACTGATTCCTCCGATTAATCCAACCAAAATTTCGATTTCAACAAATCGGTCGAGTAAGTTTTTTTGGATAAATTTTGCGAAATACGAGCCGACACCCATCGAAAAAAGGTAAACACCAATGATGAATGAAAACTGCTTCACTGAATCGCCCAAAAGATAACTGGCCAAAGCTCCTGCAACCAGTTCGTAAACCAATCCGCAAGTGGCGATGACGAAAACGGAAAACAGCAAAAGAAGTTCGAAGGAAATCCGTTTTTTATCCATGAATTGCCGCACTGATAATCATAGAAATCCCAATGATGAACGCTCCGAAAATAATTGCAAGAGCAATGTTTTTATTCTCCACAATTTCTTTCCAGGTTTTTTCTGGGGTAAGTTTTTCGATAATAAAATATCCTATTAACAGGATTATAATTCCGAGAAATGAAAACAAAACGGAATTGATAATTGGTGTCCAGTGAATTTCGCCCATAATTTTTTGATTTATTTGTGATAATATCGATAAAAAGTTCGTCCGTGAGTGGAGCTTCGGGTGGTTCCGTCACGATAAGTTTCGGTTTTTGCGCAGTCGCAGAATTGATTTCCGGTGTAAGTTAAGTAAATGTAAAAACCCATGAAAAATGCAGCGATTGCCACCAGAAGCCAATTGTTTTTTATGTAGTTTAAAATATTTTCCATCACTATTCTTCAGATTCTGGATAAGGTGAATTGGAACTGTTGCTCCATTTTGATTTTTCAAAAGCATATTTTCCCCAATAAGAAAGTGCCACAAAAACTGCCATTGCAGCCATAATAATTCCATAATTCCAAAGGGAAACAGGAAGCCAAGTCGCTTTCAAACTGATGTTTTGATTTTCTGGGTTGATTTCTGCAACAGTTGGTTCCGTGTTTAAAGGCAGATTGGAAAGTCCATTGATTGAATCCTGTTTTTTCTTCACTTTTTCAAATTCAGCAAAATTTAGAGAATCTTTTCTATAAGTCGCAATATCTCCATAAGTTGTAAGATTTCCTGTGACGGCATCATGAACTTCTACCAAACCATCTGGACGAACGGTCACGGTTCTACCTGAAATTACAGTTTGTGAAGTTGGATAAACAAGCGCTCCTTGCTCTTTTTCGGCAGAAATTAAAAAATGATATTTCCCTGGAGCAACACCACAGAAATTTATTTCTTTGGAAGTGCTTCCTTCACTCCAACTTTCGCCGTCGCTTACTCCATGGTAATATTCAATATCCTGTGAAGTGGAGGTGATTTCGTTGGTGCTTTCGTTCACCAAACTGATTTCTGTATTTGCCCAGGAATTGTCCACCTGTGAATTAATTTTAACTTTTAATGGAGCCGAACCTCCCTTTAATTCAAAGGATTTGCTGACCAACTCTTTGTCTTTCGCATCCGAAAACTTAATTTGTTCTTCAAAAACCGGATAGTTTGCCCTCGAAATATGAACATAAAGCTGCATCAAAGAAATCAACAATGCCGCAACTCCAAGAATATTTACCATGTGTTTCACATTGTAGTAAAACGGCTGCACAATTCCTATTCCGTAATAATTGGGCATGTATGAAGGTTTGAAAGCTCTTCTGACTTTTCCTTTCGGAATGTGTTTTCCCCAGAAAAATTGTCTTTTATTTCCAGTTTCTTCCCAGGAAACCATTTCCGTCCCGTTCACAAATTCTTTATAATTGGAAAGTTTTAATTCAAGTTTATCTTCAAAAAATCCTGAAGCGGCTGCAACATTGTTTGGTGTGGTTTCGTACCATCTGTATTTTTTACCTTCGAAATCAGAATAATATTTAAAATCTTTAAGCGGATTTTCTTTCGGGTACATTAGGACCCAATGTCCATCGCTTTCACTTAAAAACGCGTTGTTTCCGGATTGGTCCTTTAAGTAGTATTCCCGCCAAAAAATAGAACTTCCGTATTTTTTGACAACAATTGCAACAACTGTGAAATCTTTGCCGTCAAGAACTCCTTTGTCGCCTACTTTTAAAACAACGTTTGAAGCGGGTTGCTTTAAAACTCCTCTCGTTTTATTATTTTCTGTACTGATGAGGTTGTTGCAGGATTTGCAAACGTAATCGGTCACCTGAAAGTTGGCTTCAAGTGTATTTTCTGTTTTACAAACCGGACATGCGTAACTAATCATCTGTAAATACGATCTTGCTGCAGAATTTCTGCATTAAAATAATTGACGATTTCCGCTGCGATTTTTTCTACCTTTTCCGTGTTGTCGTGGATGTAGTTGCACAGAAAAATATCCGCTTGAAGTTGCTTAAATTCCGGCCAAGTATGAATGGAAAGATGAGATTCTTTCAAACAAATTGCAGCTGTAAAACTTCCGTTTTCAAAAATATGTTTGGCGATTCCCACAATTTCTGTTTCGTTTTCTGCAAGAATTCTGGAAATGTATTGTAAGAAAAGTTCGGAATTTAACAACAAATCTTCAGATTCTGTTTTCAAAGTCAGAAGAATGTGCAAACCTTTGCTGTAGGATTCTTTCAAAGAATTTATTTTAAAAGGAATATTAGGAAAAAATTACTTCCTTGGCAAAAAAACCTCCGCCAACATGCATCTTGCACTTCCGCCTCCATTTACTTCTATGGTATTCAAATCAGAATAAATGATTTCGCAGTATTTTTCAATATTTTGAATTTGCTCGGGAGTTAAAGATTTATAGGCAGTCTCGCTCATCACCAAAAACTTTTTTCCTTCGGAATTGTTTACCTGAAGCATGTTTCCGGCAAATTGTTGTAATTGATCTTCAGAAATTTCGATGATTTCTTTTCCGCTGGATTTGATGACTTCCTGCACTTTTTCGCGTTCTAATTCATCATCAATACAATCGAGGCAAATTACGACAAACTGGTCTGCAACACACATCATCACATTGGTATGGTAAATCGGTAATCTTTGGTCGCCTGCATTTTGATAAGAATGAAAAACTACCGGTGTAAAACCATATTTTTCGCAGAACTCTTTGAAAATTTCCTCGTCCAAACGGAGGGAAACCGAACCATAAGCAATTTTGTGGTCGTGGTCGAAAATCATGCTTCCTGTTCCTTCCAAAAATTTATTTTCATTTTCAGAAGCGGTAAAATCATCAATTTCAGTAATTTCGAAACCATTGTTTTTAAGGATTTCCAAAATGTCCATTCGGCGTTCTGCTCGTCGGTTTGGTGCAAACATCGGGTACAAAACCACTTTTCCATCCTTGTGAAAGCTTACCCAGTTATTCGGAAAAATAGAATCGGGAGTGTGGGGCTCCATAGTATCCTTCACAGCAATCACATTGATCCCTTTGTTTCGAAGTTTTTCTACAAAATTATGGAACTCAGCGAGAGCTTTGCTTTGCGTATCGGCGTCTTTTTGCTCCACTTGGAAATAGTTGTTTTCTGCAGTTTGGGCATTGTAGCCGAATGCAACTGGCTCAATCATGAGCACGGTGTTTGTTGTTTGCATTTTTTTTAAAAAATTTGAATCTATAAAGAAATTTATTCTCTTACTAATGGTAATGTGGAACAACGGAGCAGTCCGCCCATTTTCGAAATTTCGTGATATGGGATCTCCTCAACCGTCATTCCCCATTCGTTGCGAAGATGCTTGTTCAGGCGGGTAAAACGCTCATCAGAAACTACAATTTCCGGTGAAATCGAGAAAATATTAGGGTTCATTTCGAACATTTCTTGTTGTGTTACATGAAAACAATTTTCTTCCCCGAAAATATCGATTAGAAGTCGGTAATCGCTTTCGTCCACAAATCCGTCTTTGTAAATAATGCATTTGTCTTTTCCAACGGGATTGAACGTGCAATCCAAATGTAGAATTCCCTCAAATGGATTGGTGTCATTTTTTTTCAGTTCCAGGTCGATAATTCTTTTCTTCGGAAAATATTCCTTCAGGATTTCAATCGCATATTCGTTTGTTCGGGCGGTTTTGAAATTGCGGTAATCTTCGGAAAAACAAGTCCCAATGAAGAGGAAATCATTCCATACAATCACGTCGCCACCTTCAATATGAGCACTATCAGGTAAATTGATATTTTTTTTCCAGCCCACTCTGGCAAATATTTTTCGGTAGGCATCCTGCTCATCATATCGCTCCTGAATAATGTTTGATATAATCATTTTATCATCAATCACGAAAGCGACATCGCGCGCAAAAACTTGGTTATAGTTTTCAATAAGGTGCGGTCTGTAAACTTCCACATCGTGTTTTTTCAATACTTTTTCGAAGGCAGACATCTCCTCGACGATATCTTTTTCCTGAGGATAAATCCCGTTTTGTAAGGAATGATAGGATTTTGCATCATAGCTGTCTTCTAAAGAATGGGCCGGACCCATAGAATTTGGTAAGCCAAGTACAACGGATATAAGTTTGGATGTTTCGTTGGTAATATTAAGTTTCATAAAAAAATAGTGATGGTAACAAATTTAAACAAAGCAATTGAGGTGGAGAAATTTTTCCGTAAATTGGGTTTTATGTCGCTTTGCCAGCGGATTTCTAGGAATTTTGGGACAATAAATCCAAATAAGTTTTTTATCAATTGATTGGTATAATTTTGCATAATTTTCTCGCTATATCGTGTGTTATCATTAAAATTTTATAATTCTTGTTAATTTTTCGTTAAAGTTGAAACAAAGCATTTTTAAATAATACCTATTTAGCATTAAATTTGAACTACTAAAAATAAAATGAGTTAATAGATTATGAACATGAATAATACTTTAAAAAAACTGATTCCTTACGCCTTTGTAGGTGTAATTTCCGGGGGTACCACTTTTGGAGCAATTCACTATTTCAGTGATAAAAATTCCGATTCCGAGTTTTCCTATTTTGCACCCAAAAACAATGACGCAAAATATGCGTCATTCAATATGACAGGTGTGGGAGATGATTTCGTGAAAGCCTCTAAAATGACTGTTCCAGCAGTGGTAAGTATAAAAAATTATTCCAATAGAACGTCTGCGAGAAGCGAACAGGATATGTTCGATCTTTTCTTCGGAAATCCTTTTGGAAACAACCAGAAGCAACAGCAACAGCAGCCCAAAGATATGCCTACCGGAATGGGTTCCGGGGTGATTATTTCCCCTGACGGTTATATCATTTCAAACAACCATGTAGTAGCAGGAGCGAGTAAACTTGAGGTGGTGCTTTCTAACAAAAAATCGTACGTCGCTAATTTGGTAGGAACCGACCCGACTACAGATATTGCGCTTTTAAAAATTGAGGAAAAAGGGCTGCCTTACCTTAATTTTGCCAATTCCGACAATGTGGAAGTTGGGCAGTGGGTTTTGGCAGTCGGAAATCCAATGGGATTGAATTCTACGGTAACTGCGGGTATTGTTTCTGCAAAAGGAAGAAGTATTGATCTTTTGAGCCAGCAGTCCAGAACACCAATCGAAAGTTTTATCCAAACTGATGCAGCGATTAATCCCGGAAACTCCGGAGGTGCGTTGGTAAATCCGAATGGTGAATTAATAGGAATCAATTCGGCAATCTCATCAAAAACTGGATACTATGAAGGTTATGGTTTCGCAGTTCCGGCGAACCTTGCTAGAAAAGTAGTGGAAGACATCAAGAAGTTTGGTTTGGTACAGCGTGGATTCCTTGGTGTAAAATCATTGGATTTGTCAGACACACGTCAGGTTTCAATTTATAACCAACAAAACAAAACCAACATTAAATCCGGCGATGGTGTTTATCTGATCGAAGTCGTAGATAAAGGCGGAGCTGAAGCTGCTGGATTACGACCTGGAGATATTATTACTAAAGTTGATGAAACAGCGGTCTCTAATTATTACGATCTCGCTTTCGCAGTTGGAAGCAAAAGACCGGGTGATAAAGTTGCAGTAACTTATTTAAGAAACGGCAAAATAAATACCGTAAATGTAACTTTAAGGGATGAAAAAGGCGGAACTTCATTCAGAAGCAAAGCCGATTTAACTGTAACCGAGAAGATTGGTGCTGATTTTGAACCCCTAAGCGAAAGGTTTAAAACCGATTACGGTCTTAACAGCGGAGTAGTTGCAAAAAATGTTCAGTCGGGGAGTGAAATGTCTAAGATTGGCGTTGTAGATAATTATATCGTGATCGAAATAAATGGAAAACCTGTAAATTCCCAGAAAGATGTTGAAAAAATTCTTCAGGGTTACACCGGAAACGTTCAGGTAAAATATGTAGATGAGTACGGAAGAATTACCACTAGAGGTTTCAAAATGCCTTAAATAAATTTAAATAAAATAAAAAACGCAACTTAATGAGTTGCGTTTTTTTTGTGCTGTATTCTTCTTGTCTTTTTCTTTTTCCTTTCATAAATGACTTCGGTAATTTTCCCGCCGATCCAAGCAAAAGGAAAAAATGTAAGGAAGATTAAAATCTTATAAAAAGTAGGGTGATAAGGAAAAATAATAATATCGAGCATCGCAATAAAGAGCAGGATGAAACCAATCAAAATTGCATAAGCCACTTTGGCATACTTCACTACAATCGCAGTTACAACTCCACCAACCGTCGCAGCAATTCCCGAAGAAATCAGCAATGCGACAAAGAAATAAGGTTTATGTTCCACGGATTTTAGCAAGGTTTCCCAGCGCTTAAAAGGTGTGAAATCCTCATAAGTAATCCAAGAGGAATTGAGTCTAATTCCCAAAGTTATAATAAGTGCAGCTACCGCAAGCCCAAGAATAACCGCAAAAGTGTTTCGAAGAAAATTCATTTAAAATTGATGTGCAATCATAGAAATTTCAATATCGACATTCTTTGGCAAGCAAGAAACCTGCACCGTTTCTCTCGCCGGGTAGCTATCCGCATCCAAATAAGATGCATAAATATCATTCATTACCGCAAAATCGTCCATATTTTTTAGAAAAATGGTTGCTTTTACAACATTTTTGAAATTCATTCCAACTTCAGTAAGAATTGCTTCCAGATTTTTCATCACTTGATGTGTTTCTTTTTCAATGCCTTCTACCAACTTACCAGTTTCGGGATTTACAGGAATTTGGCCGGAAATATACAAGATTCCGTTGGCAAAATTTGCCTGTGAATAAGGTCCGATAGCAGCAGGAGCATTGGCAGTAGATATTATTTTTTTCATGATGAAATAATTTGAGCAAATATAAAACTTATGTTTAATTCTTTAAAATGTTTTAGAAAGGCGCATTCGGTTGGGTGAAACTTCTGTCCTTATATTTCAGCGCATCTCGTAGGATGTTGGCTTTTATCCCGATGAAAAAATCGTACACTTTGTACTGTCCATAAGGAATCCAATTGAAATTTATCGTGAAACTCCTTTGATCTCGCGAGAAACCGATCTGCGTATTGGCAATTTCTTTGGAAATTACGTCGTAGTAAAGGTTTCCGGTAATATTCCAAAATGGAGTTAGCTTGATACTTCCGTCCAAACCAATCGAAGCCATTTTATTTCCAAAACGCGTCAAGCTTCTTGTGTAACTATATTGGGCATTCACATTTAAGGTCCAGGGTTGTTCGAAACGTGAATAGTTATCCTCATCAAAGTAATAATTCTCATTGCGGATTTCGCCTTTCTTATTATACTTTTTAGAAGCTTCTTCCTTATCTTTCTTTTCGAAAATTGCGCTGCTGAGCGGGTAAGAAAGTTGCGCATTGAACCCTTGAACGCTGAAATGCCCAAAATTATCAGTTCGGATTCCGGTATTTTCGCCTGGTGCAAAAATAATCTTATAAGGTTCCAATGTTAATCCGGTGTTCAAATTTAATTTATCGAATATTGTGGTTTGCCCCCTGAAGGTAAACATCGACCATTTGTAGATGGGTGCAGCGAAATTATAACTGGTATTAAAATTTAAGCTTTCAAAAATTTTAATTTTTTTGATTCCGGTAGAGTCTTTTTTCGATTTCACTTTCATTTCCAAATTGTTATTAATCGAAAAAGTCATCGCTTGTACCAGTGCCGCATTTGGTGATCCCACGATTCCACGATCGAAAATAGAATAGGAGGTCATCTCGCCGCGGTCGTTGTAATAATTTTTATAATAACCAAAATTCGAGGCAGAGAAATCTGGGGAATAGCTGAAACCAATTTGTGGCGTCATCATGTGTCGGATTGCCTGAATTCCCGATGTTTTCTTGAAATTCAACATTCCGTAAATTACAGTTTGCAAACTCGCACTTGTTGAAAAAGAGGAATAACCTGCAATCTTTTTATTCAAAACATCATGCACGGTATTGGTCAGTGGATTGTAAGTTCTGGTTAATGTTTTCGTGGTCAATGCATTGTCAATATTGGCTGAAAGCGAAAAAGTGAAATATTTCGCAATAGTCGTATTGGTTCCGAGAACGATATTATTTTTTAGTCCGGTTTGCATTTTGTCCCACATCGTGGAAGTGAAAAGCTCACCTTCATTGGTTTGTACGTAATTATTAAAGTTTATTCCTGTATTCACCGTGATGTTTTCTAAAAGACCTTGTCGAACACCGGTTTTTGGTTTAAACAGATAAAACTGATTGATCGCCACATTTAATACCGGCAGTTTTAAATCCGCCAATCCGGTGGAGAAATTCTGCGAATAAGAAGATGTTCCGGTAATGGTGATGGGTAAAGTGAGAAACCGTTTTACAATACTTATCGAAGAGTTTTGTTGCGCATTGAGGTTGTTTTGGTTGAATGCGTAGTTGTTGTTAACCGTGTTATTATAAAATTTATTGCTCACCACATCTACCGAAGCCGAAAAAGTAAGGAAAGGATTGGCTTTCGCATCTTGTTGATGTCTCCATGCAATTCGATAGGTTGAAGATTTCGAATAATCCGAAAGTCCTTTGATCCCACGAACGGTGGTTCCGATATCTGCAGAGAAATTCCCGGTGTAGCGATAGTTTTTTTTGTAATTCATTTCGGGGCGAAGGTTCCAGCTCCCTTTTGTATAAAGATCAGCAAGGATTTTTAAGTCAAAATGTTCCCCAATCGGTTGATAATAACCTAATCCGTTCAGGAAAAAACCTACATCTTCTCGCTCACCAAAACTTGGGATTAATATTCCTGCACTTCTTTTATCGGAAAACGGCAAAATGGCAAACGGCATAATCAGTGGAGTCGGAACTTGTTCGATATACATTTGTATAGGTCCTGTAATCACTTGAGATTTTTCTTTTCCTTTAATTAATTTAATATTTGGAGCGAGCAAATAATAATCAGCAATGGTATCTTTTTTCTTGATAAAATACTCATCGGTAGTATACTTTCCTCTTCTCATAAAGAAAACAGAATCGTTATATTTCTTAGTTTTTTCAGCAACAATCACGCCTTCACTTTCTTCCGTTCTTGCATTGAAAGCAATGGCTTGGCGGGTTTTAATATTATAAGTGAATTCGTCGTATTCGTAGGTTTTCCCGGCCTGGGTGGCCATTGCCGGATTTTTTATTTTGCCTAAAGAATCCAATTCTCCTCTGGCAAAAATGAGCGACTGATCCCAATCGATGGAAATATAATCGGCATCAATTTGCATATCCTGATATTTTACCTGCGCTTTTTTATTGAGGTAAGTCATTCTTTTTTGGATATCGTTTCGGATGTTGTCCGCCTTTGTTTCTACCACAGATTCAAGCTGTTCCTTTTTTAGAACCACGGTATCAGATTTGCGAATTGTATCGTTAACTACCTTGTTTTCAGACAAATTTTGAGCATTGTAATGTGCTAAAAAACTGTTAAAAATTAGGATAATTAGAATATGTAATATATTTTTGAAGCTCGTTTTGGCCAAAGCAATAATTTCTGTAATTTGTGGTCAAAATTAGCATAATTTTTAAAATCTGAAGATGATTACCCATAGTTTTTCTTTTAAAAAATATTTTTTATTCGTTTTTATCCTTTTGTTTAGCATCAGTGGTGCACAAAGAAAGTTCACCATTGTTTTAGATGCTGGGCATGGCGGTTCAGATCACGGTGCCAATCGCTACTATAGTGAGTTCGGAACGTTGCGTGAAAAAGATATTACACTGTCTGTAGTTTTGAAACTGGGGCGAATGCTAGAGAAGGATAAAAATTTCAAAATAATTTACACCAGAAAAATTGACGAATATCCTTCATTAACTGATCGAACTACGCTTGCTAATCGAAGTAAAGCAGATTTGTTCATCTCCGTTCACGTAAATGCTAACACTAAAACCTCACCATACGGAACTGAAACTTTTGTGCAAGGTCCAGACCAGAATAAAACCAACCTTGAAGTAGCAAAAGCAGAAAACGATGTGATTTATTTGGATGAAAAAGACCGCCAAATGTTTGCTAGCTATGACCCGAAGTCTCCGGAATCATTAATCGCATTGAAAATTCAACAAAGTAAGTATTTGGAAAGTAGTTTGCTGTTCGGAAGTTTTGTGGAAGGAAATTTTGCGAATAAGGATAAAAGATTTTCGCGGGGAGTAAAGCAACAGAATTTGCACGTACTTCGATTAAATGCGATGCCGTCGGTGCTTATCGAAACTGGTTTTATCAGTAATTATGATGATGCGATGTATTTGGGATCGGATAAAGGGCAAAATGAAATAGCAGAAAGTATTTATGACGCGATACTAAGTTATAAAAAAGCGATCGGCAGAAATGAAGCCGCTGTAAAGAGTGAAGTCGAAAAGCCTGTAGAAAAGCCACTGAAAAACGATTTTAGAATTTTATTAATGTCTTCTCCGAGCAAATATAATGACAATGATCCGGCACTCAAAGGTTTAAATTACATTCTTACCATAAAAGAGAATGGCTTGTATAAATATTATTATGGAACAACCAATTTCGCCTCCGTGCGCGATAATAATGTAAAAACGGCCAAGGACGCTGGATTCCGAAATGCTACTTCTATCTCTTTTGTTCCCAACCAAAAATTAGGAATTGGTTATTATACCATAGAAATCGCCGTAACAGAACAGAAACTTAGTGCAAACTCTTATATGTTAAGTACCTTAAAAGATGTGGTTCGCACGAAGGAAAATGGCAAATTCTATTATACTTACGGAAGATTTTCAACCTTGGAAGAAGCCGTAAATGCACAAAAAACATTAGAGGATAAGGGAATAAAAAACACCGTGATTCAGAAAAATTTTAGATAATTTTTAAAATAGTATTGTGTATTAAAAAAATAGTTTCTATTTTTGCAGTCCTCAAAACAAAGGCCTATTCGTCTAGTGGTAAGGACTCAAGATTTTCATTCTTGCAACAGGGGTTCGATTCCCCTATAGGCTACCAAGAATGAAAATTCTGAAAAAAAAGTGAAAAAAATATTTTGTAATTAAAAAAAGAATTATATCTTTGCACCCAAGTTTTAGAAGATATGGCAAATCATAAATCAGCTCTGAAAAGAATCAGACAAAGCGAAAAGAAAAGATTAAGAAACAGATACTATCACAAGACTGCTAGAACAGCTTTGAAAGTATTGAGAAATGAAGAAGATAAAAAAGTTGCTGTTGAGCAGTTGCCAAAAGTAATCTCTTTGTTGGATAAATTAGTGAAGAAAAACATTATCCACAAAAACAAAGCTGCAAACTTAAAAAGCAAGTTAACTAAGCACGTTAATAAATTAGCGTAACCTTATAGAAAGACGCACGGCCCGTTCGTCTATCGGTTAGGACCTCAGGTTTTCATCCTGGTAAGAGGGGTTCGATTCCCCTACGGGCTACCAAACTTCCGAAATTTTTTTTCGGAAGTTTTTTTATGTTTATATTTGATTAGTTTTTTAGTACTTATGAAAATACTTATTATCAATGGTCCCAATCTTAATCTTCTCGGAACGCGCGAGCCAGAAATATATGGCAATGTTTCTATGGAAGATTTTCTCGATACTTTAAAATCAGATTTTAATCAGCAGCAAATAGATTTTTTCCAATCTAATGTAGAAGGCGAACTCATCAATCGAATGCAACAAGATGATTTTGATGCTTTAGTGATCAACCCTGCTGCTTATTCGCATTATTCTTATGCAATAGCGGATTGTCTTAAAAATATTTCGAAACCCAAAATTGAGGTTCACATCAGCAATATTTACAAGAGAGAAGATTTTCGCCAAAAATCGGTTACTGCACCGAACATGGATGCGGTGTTGACTGGTTTTGGACTGAATGGTTATCGTCTGGCAATTACGAATTTAGTTCTAGAACACCATAAGGAATGATTATTGATGAATGGTAAGAAAAAAAAATATGAAAATTTTTCTTCCAATCATTGCTCTTGCGGTTTTGGTGTCATGCAAAAAAGATGTTGAACCCGTTACCCAAGTTTCCAAACAAAATTCTGCAAATACCATTTCTGATAGTACCACTGTTTTAAATATTGAAAATCCTGAATATTCCGGAGTTTTTAATGTAATTCCACAAAACATATCGGCCGAGCTTGGAAGGGCAATTTTTACTCAGGAAGGAAAAACACTTTTCTATTTTGATCAAAATTCCAACAAAGGAATCATTAAAATTGATGGAAAAGATTACGCTTTAGATCGAATTGACTTTAATGAAAATAATTACTCTTTATACGGGAATAATGTAAAAATTGAAGCAACGAATGGCGATTTCAAAGATACGACAGGCGATTGTGTTTATGGTGATTTTCTGGAAGTGAAGGTTACTTTAAATGGTAAAACGCTTAACATTCCAAATATCAAAGTTCAAGATTGTCCAAATTTCTAAACGAATATTCTCGATAAGTTTTTTTTAGACATATGTCCGTACACCTTAAGATTAGAGGTGCATCTCATTTATAATTTTATAAAAAATGGTATTTCTTAGAATACAAAATACTATTTTTGAGTAATGAAGGCAATTAAAATCGTTTCCCACAACCATATTCAAGAATTTTTAGATTTTCCGGGAAGACTCCTGATGAACGATTCAAACTATATTCGGCCGCTTGATCAAGATATTGAGGAGGTTTTCGATGTTAAAAAAAATAAATTTTTTCGTTCCGGAGAATGTGAAAGATTTCTTTTTGTGAATGATACAGGTGAAACCGTAGGGAAAATTGCTGTTTTTATCAGTAAAAAATACAAACAAAGTCAACCTACCGGCGGAATTGGTTTTTTTGATTGCATTAATGACCAAAAAATTGCGGATTTTATTTTCGATTTTGCCAAAAATGAACTGCAGCAAAAAGGAATGGAAGCCATGGATGGACCTATTAATTTCGGAGAACGCGATAAATTTTGGGGATTGTTGATCGATGGATATAGCGAACCGCTTTATGGGATGAATTACAATCCTTCTTATTACAAAACGCTTTTCGAGAATTATGGTTTTAAAATTTATTTCAATCAATTGTGTTTTGGTAGAAAAATTCACGATCCGGTCGCCGAAAATTTATTGCAAATGCATGCCCGAATTTCGCAGAATAAGAATATTTCAGCCAAAAGAATGAAAGTAAAAGATTTGAAAAAGTTTGCTGAAGATTTCACGGAGGTTTACAACAAAGCTTGGGCAAGTCACGGCGAAGGAAAACAGCTTTCGAACAGGCAAACGCTAAAACTATTCTCTACGCTAAAACCGGTGATCAACGAACATATTTCCTGGTTTGTGTATGAAAACGAAAAGCCAATTGCCGTGTGGATGAATATTCCCGATCTTAATCAATGGTTTAAATATTTGAATGGAAAGTTTAGTTTATGGCAAAAATTGAAATTTCTATTTGTGAAAAAGTTCAAAACCAATAAAAAAATGGTGGGTTTAGTTTTTGGCGTTGTCCCGGAATGGCAACGAAAAGGCATCGATGGATATATGATTTGGGAAGGAACCAGACATTTTCGCGAGACAACTTCCTTCGAAGATTACGAAATGCAATGGATTGGGGATTTTAATCCGAAAATGATCAAAATTGCTGAGAATTTGGAAACTGAAGTTACCAGAAAATTGGCAACGTATCGGTTTCTATTCGATAGAACCAAGGAATTTCAAAGGCACAAAATCCTTTAATTTTTTTAATGAAACTTCACATCTCGAATATTAAGGAAATAAGTAACATTTCCTTTCCAATGATTTTCCTCGGCGGTAAAAGCAATGTCAAAAGTTTTTTCGCGGAATTGATCAGCGAATTTTCCCAATTTAAATCCGACACATTCGATGTTTCGTCCCGTAGATTCCTGTTTGATGTAGAATTTGATGTGACTTGCATCTTTTCCCATGGTTTTTACGTAACCAGCAACTCTTTGGTTTTTTAAGGCTAAAACCGGTTTCATGTTGTGAGGTCCGAAAGGGGCAAGTTTTCTGTGGAAATTGAAGAAATCCTTGTTCAAATCATCCACTTCCACTTCAGAATCTATGGTGATGCTTGGTTCTTTTTGGTGTTCTTTAATTTTTTCGGCAACTACCTTCTCAAATTTTTCACGGAATAAATCAAATTTGTCTTTTTCCATGGAAAGCCCAGCGGCAGCGGGATGACCACCAAACTTAGTAAAAAATTCAGAGCAATTTTCCAATGCATCGTGCACATCAAAATCAGCCACAGAACGTGCTGAAGCAACCAATTCGCCATTGTTTCCGTCCGTGAAAACCAAAGTAGGCTTGTAATAGTTTTCAATAAGTCTTGATGCTACAATTCCGATCACACCTTTGTTCCAATTCGATCCGTAAACAACCGTGGTATAATTTTCAAGCTGTCCGGTTTCTTCGATTTGCAAAAGCGCTTCCGTGGTACTGCTCATGTCCATTTCTCTTCGGGAATCATTGAGTGTGATGATATCGTTGACGATTTGTTGGGCTTGTTTCAAATTATCAGAAACCATCAATTCTACAGCTGCTTTTCCGTGCGATATTCTTCCCGCTGCATTAATTTTTGGAGCAATTTCGAAAACGATATTGGAGATTTCAAAAGTTGCTAATTTATCTTCCGGAATCAGCATCCTTAATCCCAAATTTCTTGATTTCCTTAAAACCTTTAGGCCTTGTTTTGCCAAAATTCTGTTTTCGCCAGTCATAGAAACGATATCTGCTGCTATGGAAATTGCCAAAAGATCAGTCAGTTCAAATAATTCTGCCTCTGGTATTTTATATATTGTATTGAGTCCTTGGCATAATTTAAATCCAACACCGCAACCAGATAGTTCTTTGAAGGGATAGCGGCAATCTTTTCTTTTTGGATCTAAAACAGCAACGGCTTTAGGAATTTCTTCTCCCGGCAAGTGGTGATCGCAAATGATAAAATCTACCCCTAGATTTTTGGCGTATTCAATTTTATCGATGGCTTTTATTCCGCAATCGAGTGCGATAATTAGGGCGAAATTGTTCTCTTTTGCAAAATCAATTCCTTCGTTAGAGATTCCATATCCTTCAGAATTTCGATCGGGAATATAGAAATCGAGATATTTTTTATCTACAATTTTACTTAAATAAAGGTACATGAGAGCAACCGCCGTAGTTCCGTCCACATCATAATCGCCATAGACCAATATTTTCTCTCCGTTTTCTATGGCAGTTGCGATTCGGTCGACCGCAAGTTGCATATCTTTCATTAAAAAAGGATTGTGGATATCGTTGAGATTCGGTTTGAAAAATTCTCTTGCTTTCTGGTAATTATCAATGCCGCGAAGAACAAGGATTTTAGATTCAAAAGTTCCAAAACCAAGTGAGGAACTAATTCCATCCACAATATCGGCGTCGGGTTCGGGCTTATAAATCCATTTTTGACTCATCATGTTACAAAAATACGAAAAAAATGTTGGGAATTAGGTGGTTTTTGAGTTCGTATTTAAACAAAAAAAAAGCCGTTCAAAGTCAATCGAACGGCTTTTAAATATAAAATATTTGCGATTAAGAATACATCTGTTGTTGTAATTCTTTCACCTTTTTGTCAGCTAAATATTCATCATAAGTCATCTCTCTATCGATAATTCCTTTTGGGGTAAGCTCAACGATTCTGTTACAAACAGTTTGTAACATTTCGTGGTCATGAGAAGAGAGTAGAATGGTTCCTTTAAAATTGGTTAAAGAGTTGTTCAATGTTGTGATACTCTCCAGATCCAAGTGGTTTGTTGGTTCGTCTAGGAGTAACACATTGGCTCTTTGCAACATCATTCTAGAGAACATGCAGCGCATTTTTTCTCCTCCTGAAAGTACTTTACAAGATTTTAAAGCTTCATCACCCGAGAAAAGCATTTTACCAAGGAAACCTCTCATGTATTCTTCATGGCGTTCCTCGTCGTTTTTGGTGAATTGGCGTAACCAATCAACTAAATTGATGTCTTCCTGGAAGAAATCCGTATTGTCGAGCGGCATGTAAGATTGTGTAGTCGTGATTCCCCAATTGTAACTTCCCTGGTCAGGTTGCGCGTTACCTCCTAAAATCTCGAAAAATTCGGTGATGGCCAAACTGTTTTTAGAAATAATCGCCACTTTGTCGTTTTTCTTCAAATTCAAATCAATATTTGAAAATAGAAGTTCGCCATCTTTTGTTTTTTCTAAATCTTTTACCTCTAAAATTTGATCTCCTGCTTCACGTTCTGTATCAAAAATAATTGCCGGATATCTTCTAGAAGAAGGTTTAATATCATCAATATTCAATTTATCGATCATTTTCTTACGCGCAGTTGCCTGTTTTGCTTTCGCTACGTTGGACGAGAATCTCGCGATGAAATCCTGAAGTTCCTTCTTCTTTTCTTCAGCTTTTTTGTTGGCTTGCTGGCGTTGTCTCGTTGCAAGTTGCGAAGCTTGGTACCAGAACGAGTAGTTTCCGGTATAAAGATTTAGTTTCGCATAATCTAAATCCCCGATGTGCGTACAAACGGTATCAAGGAAGTGACGGTCGTGCGAAACCACAATTACTGTGTTTTCATAATCAGCCAAGAAGTCTTCCAGCCAGGAAATGGTATCGATATCGAGGTCGTTCGTTGGCTCATCCAGAATCAGTACGTCGGGATTTCCGAAAAGTGCCTGAGCCAAAAGAACCTTAACTTTGTCTTTATTTTCAAGCTCTCCCATCAGCTGGTAATGCATATCTTCTCTAATGCCTACGTTGGAAAGCATCGTCATTGCATCGGATTCCGAGTTCCATCCGCCCATTTCATCATATAATACGCCAAGTTCTCCTGCTTTGATGCCATCTTCATCAGAGAAATCTTCTTTAGCATAAAGCGCATCCATTTCCGCTTTGATTTCGAAAAGTTTTTTATTACCTCTCAGCACCGTTTCGAGCACTGTGAAATTGTCGTACGCAAAGTGATCTTGTTCCAAAACCGACATTCTTTTTCCTGGTTCCAATGATACTGAACCTGTAGTTGGGTCTTGTTTTCCGGTTAATATTTTAAGGAAAGTAGATTTTCCAGCGCCATTTGCACCAATAATTCCGTAGCAATTTCCCTTGGTAAACATGATATTTACTTCATCGAAAAGTACTCTTTTCCCGAATTGTAAAGATAAATTAGATACTGTTAACATATAGTTTTGTAAATTTGTTGCAAAATTACGAAAAGAAAACGGTTTTTTTTACCATTTACAAGATTCGTTGGTTATAATTATAATTTCACATTATGATAAAATTTTGTTAATGTTAAAAAAAAATTTTTTTTTTTTGAAACACCAAATTTGATGATCAATGAAGATAGAAAAATCAATTAATATTTTTAATAAACGAGCGAGATTCGAGTATGAGATACTTGAAGAAATCGAGGCAGGAATGGTGCTTACGGGGACTGAGATCAAATCATTGCGGTCTTCAAAGGCAAGTATCACAGAAGCGTTTTGTCAATTCATTGACGGCGAATTATTTATCATTAATATGATGATTGATGAATATAAATTGGGAACTTTTTATAATCATAAAACAAAAAGGGAACGGAAATTGCTGTTGCACAAAAGAGAGTTGCAGAAGTTTGAAAAAAAGCTGAAAGATGTAGGAAATACGATAATCCCCTTGAAACTATATATAAATGATAAGGGAAAAGCTAAGATTCTTATTGCACTTGGAAAGGGGAAAAAACTCTTTGATAAAAGGGAATCTATAAAAGATAGAGACAATAAAAGAAATCTCGACCGAATATTAAAGAAAAGTTAAAAAAACAATTAAATTCTTTGTTTATAAAGAAAATTTATATTTATTTTGCATTATCAATTATTTAATCATTTAATTCTATGAAAAATCTAAAATTAGGAATTTCAGCATTGGCACTTACTGTTGCCTCTACTGTTTTCGCTCAGACGACTAGCAACCCGTGGTTAATCGGTGTTGGTGCTCACGGAGTAAATCATGTTGCTGTCGGAGCAGGTGGGTTAGGTACTACACTTGGAACTGCTTTTGGTGGTGACGATGCGAACAGATTGTACAATATCAACAATTTTACAATTACTCCTCCGTTATCTAAATTAACAGTAGCAAGAAACTTAAATAAATATTTAGTTCTTGACTGGCAAACTTCAGTAGGAAATGTAGACAACAAGAGAATCGGTATGGGAAAAGAATTTTTCTTAATGACTGGTTTAGGTCTTCAATTTAAGTTTAATGGACTTTGGAATGAAGAGTCTTGGTTTGATCCATATTTAAGAGTAGGAGCTAACTACCTAAGACATGATTATTCAGGAGTAACTTTCCCAATTACTGATGCATATCATGGGATGACCTATGCAGGATTCTCTGACAATGAGGCATTTACTCAAAGAAGAAAAGATCATTTTGCTGTGAATGCTGGATTAGGTTCTAACTTTTGGATTACTAAAAATTTCGGTCTTGGAATTCAAGGAGATTACGTTTCTACTCCTGTAGATGACTCAAATATCGCTAACTTCTGGCAAGCTTCTGCATCTTTATTATTTAGATTCGGTAACACAGATAGAGATAAAGATGGTATACTAGATAAAGACGATTTATGTCCAGATGAGCCAGGTTTAGCTCAGTTCCAAGGTTGTCCTGATACTGATGGCGACGGAGTTCCAGATAAAGATGATCAATGTCCAGATGTTGCTGGTCCAGTTGAAAACAACGGATGTCCTTGGCCAGATACAGACGGTGACGGTGTAGTTGATAAAGACGATGCTTGTCCTACAGTTCCAGGACCAGTTGAAAACAACGGTTGTCCTTGGCCAGATACTGACGGTGACGGAATCCCTGATAAAGATGACGCTTGTCCTACAGTTCCAGGTTTACCAGAATACAACGGTTGTCCTAAACCACAGTCTGCGTACGCGGAAGAAGCTACAGGTGCATTAGTAGGTATTCTATTTGATTTCGACAAAGCGACTATCAGACCAGAATCTAATACTAAACTAGATCAAGCTGCAGAAATCGTTAAATCTTCAAACGGTGGTAAATTTATCGTAGAAGGACAAACTGATAAAAAAGGTTCTGAAGCTTACAACTTAACACTATCTAGAAAAAGAGCTGCAGCTGTAGTAGGTGCATTAGAAGCGAGAGGTGTTAACCAAAACCAACTTAAATCTATCGGTGTAGGTGAGCAAAAAGCACAAGTTCCTGAAACTGCTTCTAACGAAGAGAGAATGAAGGATCGTAAAGTAGTAGTTATAGCTGCTGATGCTAACGCTTGGGAAGCGATGCAAAAATCTGATTTACCAGTGGTAAAAAAGAAAGTAGTTAAAAAGAAAGTAGTTAAAAAGAAAAAATAATCTTTTTAAGTAATATTTATAGACGCTCTTCGAAAGAAGAGCGTTTTTTTGATAGAAATTCATTATTTTTGCACACACAAAATTTATTGAAACATGGGACGCGCATTCGAATATAGAAAAGCCTCAAAAATGGCCAGATGGGATAAGATGGCCAAAACATTTTCTAAAATTGGCAAAGACATAGCTATTGCGGTAAAAGCGGGTGGTTCTGATCCTGAATCTAATCCTGCCTTAAGAAGATGCATTCAGAATGCTAAGGGTGCAAATATGCCAAAAGATAACGTTGAAAGAGCCATTAAAAAAGCTTCCGGGGCTGATGCTGAACATTATGACGAGATTACCTACGAAGGTTATGGGCAAGGCGGGGTTGCTTTTTTTATAGAATGCACCACAAACAATCCTACAAGAACTGTAGCAAACGTCAGAGCCATTTTTAATAAATTCGACGGAAATTTAGGGAAGAACGGTGAACTTGCATTTATTTTTGACAGAAAAGGCATTTTTTCAATCGAAAAAGCCAGCATAAAAATGGATTGGGATGATTTTGAAATGGAGATGATCGACAGTGGTGCAGAAGATATCGATAGTGATGATCAAGAAGTAATGATTACAACTGCGTTCGAAGATTTTGGTACTCTTTCTCACAAACTAGATGAACTTGGAATTGAAGTAAAAAGTGCAGAATTGCAACGAATTGCCAATAATACCAAAGAAGTGAACGAGGAGCAATTTAAAGCTAATATGAAAATGCTTGATCGCTTCGAGGAAGATGATGATGTACAAAATGTTTATCACAATATGGAAATCACTGACGAGTTATTAGCAAAAATGTGACTCAAATAAATATAAACCTCAAAGTTTTCTTTGAGGTTTTTCTTTTATCGCTGCAGTAAAATATCTTCAACATCGGTCATTCTGTTCATGACAGATCTGGCGTATGAACAATGCGGATAAATTTTCCAGTTGTTATCTCTTGCGAATTTTATTCCCTCTTCTACTAAAAATTTTCCCATACCTCGGCCTTCAAATTTCGGATGTACCAAAACAAAGGAAATGGTAAGTTTATTTTCATCGGGAAAAATGGTGTAGGTTAATCTGCCAATTTCTTGCTCATCATTGTTCAGGGTTATTACGCCGCCGTTTCCGGATTGATGATTTTCGTATTTCATAATTTTTATTTTAATATTTTAAACATAACGAAATTTTTCAGTAGGTATATTTCGTTTACAATGCGATGTGAATTTCGTAGATTTGTACATCAATAATCTTTCCAATCTTAATTTAATACTTAGAAATGAAAATTACGCTCAATAGAATTAACAGCGACTATTTATTTGAATGTACCAACCAATCTGGTAATAAAATCTTGCTTGATAATACCTCACAGCCGGGCGCAAAAGGTGTTTCGCCGATGGAATCTATCCTGATGGCAGTAGCAGGTTGCAGCAGTATCGACATCGTTTCTATCCTAAAAAAACAACGACAGGAAATTACAGGGTTTTCAGCTGAAGTCGAAGGGGAGCGCGTTCAAGTAGATGAAGCGAAACCATTCAAATCAATTGTAGTGAAATTTTTCCTTGAGGGAAATGTAGATCCTAAAAAAGCCTTAAAATCAGCTCAACTTTCTTTTGATAAATATTGCTCGGTTTCCAAAACACTTGAACCTAATGTAGCCACTGGTTACGAAGTTTATGTTAATGGAAATCTGGTGAATTAATTTTTAAGAAAATTTTCCTTTTACTGAATTGGTTGGTTGAAGGAGTTTAGCGATGGTCGCCGTCCAGCCGGTTTGGTGTGATGCACCAATTCCCATTCCTGTATCGCCGTTGAAATACTCGTAAAACATGATATAATCTTTGAAATGTTCATCATGATTCATCATATAATTTCCACCATTAAAAGCTCTTTCGCCGTTTTTGTTTTTAGCAAAAATAGAGTACAATCTTTTGCTTAAATTCTCGGAAACATCCATTAAGTCTTTCATTTCCCCACTATTGGTAGGGAATTCTATTTTCAAACTGTCGCCATAATAGTAGTGGAAACGCTGTAGACTTTCTACGATTAGGAAATTAATCGGAAACCAAATCGGGCCGCGCCAGTTACTATTTCCCCCGAACATTCGGCTATCGCTTTCTGCGGGAGTATATTTTACAGTGAAATCCTGTCCGTCAACGGTAAACTTGAATGGATTTTCTTCGTAGATTTTCGACATGGACCGGATTCCGTAATCGGAAAGAAATTCTTTTTCATCCACCATTCTGTTTAGAATTCTAGTGAGTCGGGTTTTTCTTAGAATACTCATTAGATGTTTCCCGCCTTTGCCTTCAACTTCCCAGTGAGATACCAGATTTGCGAGTTCAGGTTTGTTTTTTAAAATCCATTGCATTCTTTTGGTAAAGTTCGGTAGTTTTTCCAAAATGTCATGTTCGATAATCTCTACAGCAAACATGGGAATTAAACCTACAATACTTCTTAGTTTCAACGAAATAGAATCTCCATTATTTAGTTGCAAAACATCATAGAAAAATCCATCTTCTTCATTCCAAAGACCATTTCTGGTTTCACCCAGATTCTCCATAGCTGCAGCGATGTACAAATAATGTTCAAAAAATTTGATAGCCATATCTTCATAAACGGGATTGTATAACGCCAGTTCCATAGAAATCCGCATCATATTAAGTGCAAACATCGCCATCCAACTTGTTCCATCAGCTTGTTCAAGATGATCACCATTTTTAAACTGCATATTTCGGTCAAATGCGCCTATATTATCCAAACCAAGAAATCCCCCACCAAAAACATTATGTCCCTTCTTATCTTTTCGGTTCACCCACCAAGTGAAATTTAACAAAAGCTTTTGGAAAACACTTTCCAAGAACGGGACATCGGGTTTTCCATTGATCTTTTCATCAATTTTATACACTCTAAAAGTTGACCAAGCGTGAACAGGCGGATTCACATCGTTGAAATCCCATTCGTAGGCCGGAAGTTGCCCATTTGGGTGAATGTACCATTCTTTGGTTAAAAGTTTCAGCTGGCATTTTGCAAATGCAGAATCCAAAATCGCAAATGGGACACAATGGAATGCCAAATCCCAAGTCGCAAACCAAGGATATTCCCATTTGTCGGGCATCGAGATGATATCTTTGTTTTGCATATGTTTCCACTCCGTATTTCTTACGAAATGGTTATTACGGTTTGCTTTATATTTTGGATCGCCTTTCAGCCATTTTGATACATCGTAATGATAGAACTGTTTGTTCCAAAGCAAGCCTGCAAAAGCTTGTCGCTGGATATTTTTTTCTTCTTCATTTTCAATTTCGTGTTGAATTTCGTGATAGAATTCCTCGGTTTCTTTTTTTCTTAAATTAAAAATCTTATCAAAATCAAAGAATGCATCTTCTAGCTCGCCAGAAGATAAGCGGAATTCGAAACTTTGGCTTTCACCACCTTCTAGTTCAGTATCAACGTAGAAACTTGCTTTAGTGCCTGTGTTTTCCGGGTTTATTGCCGATTCTTTTCCGTGAACCAGATATTCATTAACTCCATCTTTGAAATATTGATTTTCATTTGGCGTGTTGAAAAGTTTTGGTGAATTGGTCTCATTCTCACAGAACAATATGGTGTTTTTGTCTTTAGCATAAAGTTTTTTCATAGAATTACTTTCATGTTCAATGTCGATAATTCCTTTGACCGAAGATTTTAGTTTCGGATGAGGACGTTCATACCCCCAACTCCAATTGTTGCGAAACCATAGCGTAGGCAATATAACGAGCGGCGCTTTTTTATTGCTTCTATTAACGGCTGTTACACGAATCAGATAATCATCTTGCGAAGCTTTTGCATATTCTATAAAAATATCAAAATATTCATTGTCCTTAAATATTTGTGTGTCAATGATCTCGAATTCCGCTTCTTTTTTGCTTCGACGGGAATTTTCGTTGATCAGTTGATCATAAGGAAATTCATTAATGGGATATTTATACACCATTTTCATGTAAGAATGGGTTGGCGTGTTGTCCAAATAATAGAAAATTTCTTTGATGTCTTCGCCATGGTTTCCTTGGTGATTACTTAGTCCAAAGAATCGCTCTTTTATCATTTTATCTCTACGATTCCAAAATGAAAAAGCAAAACAAAGTTTTTGATGCTGATCGCAGATTCCAGCAATTCCGTCTTCATTCCATCGATAAGTTCTGCTAAGGGCACCTTCATAGGTGGTGTAGTCCCAGGCATTTCCATTGGAGCTATAGTCTTCTCGTACGGTTCCCCATTGCCGATTGCTAACATAAGGACCCCACTTTTTCCAGCTCTCATCAAGCATTCTCTCTTTCTCTGCATTCATAAAATCATATTTCAGTTGCGAAATTATGAAAATATTTTTTTTTCTAAATTGAAATAAAAACTTATCTTTGCCTCAGATTTTGTTCATTTACATATTGAAAATGTTATCAAGAAAGGTGGAGAGATTAGACTCAATGATACCTTGGCAACCCTTCGGAAACGGAGAAGGTGCTACATTCTAACCCTAATTTGGGTGCAGATAACACGAACTTTTTTTTACCTTTTTTCTGGTAGCATTTTCAATTTTTATTTTATATGAAATTGGAAAATTCGCTACAACATATCACACTTTATCAATTTAAATTACAGTCAAAAATTATTCTTGACCTTAATCTTTCGTATCAAATATTTGGTGCTGAACTTTTTTCGGCTCCCATTATTCTTATCAATCACGCATTAACCGGGGATTCTAACGTTTCCGGAGAAAATGGTTGGTGGAAAACCTTGGTCGGCGCTCAAAAAATAGTCGATACAACTAGATTTACCGTTCTGTGTTTTAATATTCCAGGGAATGGATTTGATGGAAATTTTATTCATAATTACGGAGATTTCACTACAAAAGATATCGCAAAAATTTTCCTCGAAGGGTTATTTACATTAAAGATTACAAAGCTTTATGCGATAATTGGTGGATCTTTAGGAGGTGCGATTGGTTGGGAAATGCTTTCCATTAAGAAAGATTTGGCAGAAAGATTTATTCCGATTGCATGCGATTACAAAACTTCCGATTGGCTTTATTCACAATGTTTGGTTCAGCAATTTCTGCTTAATCTCGATGAAAAGCCACTGGAAAAAGCCCGAATGCATGCGATGTTGTGTTACCGAACACCGGAATCTGTAAACCTAAGATTCGGTAATGAATGGGATGAAACGCAACAAATAAGAAAATCTCATGATTGGCTTAATTTCCATAGAAAAAGTTTAGCGCAACGATTTACTTTAAAAGCATATTGTTTAATGAACCAACTTTTAATGACCATCAATGCAGATGCTGAACAATTAAAAAACATCAAAGCTGAGTTGCATTTGGTTTCGGTAGATTCCGACTTGTTTTTCCCAGCTTTAGAAATGAAAAAATGTTTTGATTTTGTTCGTAAAACCAAGCAAAACACCTTCTATCACGAAATAAAATCCATTCATGGCCACGATGCCTTTTTGATGGAATATGAACAAATTAATAAAATTTTAGAAAAAATATTATAGTAAAATGATAAAGAAAAACGAAATAAAAGTTTTAAAAAACCGTGCAATTATCAAGTTTGAAGGTGAGAATTTCCTGGGAGAAGTTGGCGTAGATGGTCGGATTTTTAAAGCGCTTACATACGCTAGAATCAGTGTCGGAGTAATTTCCCAACAGGCCATAGAAAATGGAATCTCGGTTTTGGTTAACGAAAATGATGCAGAAAAAGCGGTAAGTTGTCTCATCAATGAATTTGAAAAAGAAAGAAAATCCGGAAAGGTAAGCCAAATTTATAGTATTAATAATGTATCTGTCATTGGTTTTGTTGCCAATGATTTCAATAAAATAATGTCGGAGTTGGCTCGCAATAACATCTTTCCGTTGATTCTGAACCAAGTTTCTGCTGAAAATCGAATCAATATTGTAGTTACTTCTTCCCAAGATGAAAAAGCAAAAAATATCATTGAAGCAGAAATTTTTTCAAAACCCAAAACGGTACACCTTGCAATAATAGGTCACGGAAATGTTGGAAAAACCTTAATTAATCAAGTTCTGGAAAGTTCGGAAGAAATCCGAAACCGAAAAAAAATAGATCTGAAAATCATTGCTATAGCCAATTCCAAAAAAATTGCTTTCAATAAATATGGCTTTGGAGATAACTGGAATGATGCAATTCAGCTTTCAGAAAAAGCATCAAGTATTAATAATTTAATAGCGTTTTCTCATGAAAATCAACTGGAAAACCTTATTGTGGTTGATAATACTGCGAGTAAAGACTTCGTAAAAAATTATCCTGCTTTGGCGGAAAATGGTTTCGACTTGGTTTCATCCAACAAAATATTCAATACCCTTCCAATTGCGGAGTATCGAAATTTTCGACATGTTTTAGCAAAAAAAAATAAAAAATATTTATACGAAACCAATGTGGGAGCTGGTTTGCCACTTATTGATACCATAAAACTTTTACACCTGTCTGGCGAAAATATTACAAGAATTAAAGGTGTTTTCTCCGGTTCGTTAAGCTATATTTTCAATAATTTCTCCGTTCGCGATGAAAAATTTTCAACCGTTTTGAAAGAAGCAATGGAAAAAGGATTTACCGAACCCGATCCGCGCGAGGATTTGTCCGGAAATGATGTTGCCAGAAAACTGTTGATTCTTGCCCGTGAACTCGATTTGATCAATGAATTTTCTGATATTCATGTAGAAAATTTAGTACCTGAATATTTGCAGAACACCAGCAGCCAAAAGTTTGTGGAGAAGTTGAGCGAATTAGATGAGGTTTTCGAAAAAATTAAAAATCAACAAGCAGAAAATCATGTATTGCGTTTTGTAGGCGATTTATACGGCGATTTACAAAAAGAAAAAGGCGAGTTGGAAGTAAAATTGGTATCTGTTCCGGCCAGTTCCGCACTCGGGCAACTGAAAGGCTCCGATTCTATTTTTGAAATTTACACCGAAAGTTACGGAGAAAATCCAATCGTGATCATGGGAGCCGGAGCCGGCGCTAAAGTTACTGCAAGAGGCGTTTTTGGTGATATTTTAAGACTTTCTGAAAACAAATAATCTATAATTAATACGATGAACCAAGATAAACCAACCAATAATTTCGAAACATTGGCAGTCAGAACACAATCGCAAAGATCACACTTTGATGAACATTCTACTCCGTTGTATCTTACCTCCAGTTTTGTATTTGAAGATGCCGAAGATATGCGCGCCAGTTTTGCCGAAGAAAAAGACAAAAATTTGTACAGCCGTTTTTCCAATCCCAATGTCAATGAATTCACAGAAAAAATTGTGAAAATGGAAGGTGCGGAAGCCGGATATTCGTTTGCAACAGGTATGGCGGCCATTTATTCAACCTTCGCAGCTTTGCTCAGTTCCGGCGATCATATTGTGAGTTGTCAATCGGTTTTTGGTTCTACACATACCTTATTTACCAAATATTTTCCGAAATGGAATATCGAAACCACTTATTTCAAAGCTGAGGATTCTGCAAATGTTGAAAAGTATATTCAACCAAATACTAAAATCCTCTATCTGGAAACTCCGACAAATCCAGCAATTGAAATTTTAGATCTTGAGTTTTTCGGTGAAATTGCCAAAAAACATAATTTAATTTTCATCGTAGATAATTGTTTTGCAACGCCTTATATTCAGCAACCAATCAAATACGGAGCAGATTTGGTAGTACATTCCGCCACAAAATTAATGGATGGACAAGGACGTGTTTTGGGTGGCATTGCCGTGGGAAAACAAGATTTAATTCGAGAAATTTATTTATTCGCCAGAAATACCGGACCTGCAATGTCGCCTTTCAATGCCTGGGTTTTGAGCAAAAGTTTGGAAACACTTTCTATTAGAGTCGAAAAACATTGCGAAAATGCCCAGAAAGTCGCGGAGTATCTGGAAACTCACCCTAATGTGTCTTTGGTGAAGTATCCTTTTTTACCTTCTCATCCAAGTTACGAAATTGCAAAAAAACAGATGAAATTGGGCGGAAATATCGTCGCTTTCGAAATAAAAGGCGGAATCGAAGGCGGCAGAAATTTTTTAAATAAAATCAAAATGTGTTCGCTTTCCGCAAATCTTGGTGACACCCGAACTATCGTTACTCATCCGGCTTCTACAACGCATTCTAAGTTGTCGGACCAAGAAAGAAACGAGGTGGGAATTACAGCAGGTTTGGTGCGTTGCTCTGTCGGTTTAGAAAATGTGGAGGATATAATTAATGATTTAAGGCAAGCTTTGGGTTAAAATAATTTGGGCAGCTTTTTCCGCCTTCCGCTCCCGCTTTTTTGCCTCCGCTTTGCTGCAGCAAAAAGAGCTCCGCTCAAGTCGGGCTGCAAAGTGCGATCATAAAACAAAATTTTTATAAAAAAATGAAAAATTCAGAACAATTATACAAAGCGCTATCAGAAAGAATTTTAGTTCTCGACGGAGCAATGGGAACCATGCTGCAGCGCTATAAATTTGAGGAAGAAGATTACCGTGGTGAAAGATTCAAAAATTGGGAGCATCCGCTGAAAGGAAACAACGATTTGCTCTCGCTTACCCAACCACAGGCGATTGAAGAGGTTCACCGAAAATATCTGGAAGCCGGAGCGGACATTATAGAAACCAACACTTTTTCGGGAACAACCATTGCGATGGCGGATTATCACATGGAAGATTTGGTTGATGAACTCAATTTTGAATCGGCGAAAATTGCCAGAAAAATTTGTGACGAATTCACCGATAAAAATCCGGATAAACCACGATTTGTTGCGGGTTCTATTGGACCAACCAATAAAACTGCAAGTTTGAGCCCCGATGTCAATGATCCTGGTTTTCGAGCAATTACATTTGATGAATTGAGAATCGCATATAAGCAGCAAGCAGAAGCACTTTTAGATGGAGGTTCCGATATTCTTCTGGTAGAAACAATTTTTGATACTTTAAATGCAAAAGCTGCACTTTTTGCCATTGATGAAATCCAGGAAGAAAGGAACATTCAAATTCCGATTATGGTTTCCGGTACAATTACGGATGCTTCCGGAAGAACCTTGAGTGGGCAAACCGCCGAAGCATTTCTCATTTCAGTTTCACATTTGAATCTCCTGAGTGTTGGGTTCAATTGCGCTTTGGGTGCAAAACAACTCACACCTTATCTGGAAACGCTTTCCCATAATTCTGATTTTTACATCTCTGCGTATCCAAATGCTGGATTGCCAAACGCCTTCGGAAAATATGATGAATCGCCGGAATTTATGGCTGAACAGATAAGAGAATATGCCGAAAAAAGGCTCATCAATATTGTTGGCGGCTGCTGCGGAACCACGCCGCCGCATATCAAAGCGATAGCGGATTTGGTAAAAGATTATGAACCAAGAAAGTTAAAAGAAACAGTAATTTAACAGGCAGAATTTTGAATTTTCCTTTTTTCTTTGGTTTTTTGTAATGAAAACTTTTTGAAATGAAAAAACCTTCATACTATAAAAATCAGGACGATGCAAAGCTTTTCAGCGAGCTTCGCACCCGCGTGAACGCACGCGTGGCAGAAATCCCCGGGAACCGCGACCGTCTGATTGTTGTGAAATCTGTGCTGTTGCCTCTTCTGTATTTCGGCAGTTACGCCGTTGCGCTTTTCAATGGGAATAATGCTGCCGTCTATATCGGCTGCTATGTTTTCATGGCAATTGTGCTGGTGCTTATTTACCTGAATTTAATTCACGAAGCCGCACATAACAATATTTTTAAAAATAAAAAACTGAACCGAGCTGTTCTGAAAATTTTTGACTTAATTGGTGCTAACAGCTATATTTGGGAACGCCGGCATATTGTGAGCCATCATGCTTATCCAAACGTAGACGGTTGGGATACGGACATCGAGCAGAGCGGCCCGATTCTGATTTACCCGCATGCAAAACCGAAAGGCGTACAGAAATACCAACACCTTTTTTTCTTTTTGGTATATCCGCTTTACCTTTTCAACTGGATGTTTATCAGGGATTTTCGAGATTTTTTCGACCCGAACCGGGTAATCCAGAAAACGGGAGCAAAAATTCCGGCGAAAGAAAAAGTAAAGATGGTTGCCTTCAAGGTTTTTTACTTTTTCTATCAGATTGCAGTACCGGTTTTATTTTTTGAAGTTGCCTGGAACTTGGCTTTAGGAGCCTGGTTTCTGCAGATTCTTATAGCGAGTACGTTTGCACTTTTTGTGCTTCTTCCGCTGCATGCGCTTTCGGATAACGAATTCCCAAAACTGGATGAGGCCGGTAATCTGCCTTATAGCTGGCTGAGGCATCAGTTTGAAGTCACCAACGATCTTACCGAAAATAATACGTTTATCCGTTTTGTCCTGGGAAATTTCAATTACCATGTAGCCCATCACCTATTCCCCAACATCAGCTATGAATATGCACATGAAGTAACGGACGAGATTAAGAAATTTGCGGCCGAAAATAACTTCAGGTACAAGCAGTTTCCGCTCTTTACAGCACTGCGAAAGCATTACGATCTGCTAAAAACCAACGCCACTTCCATCGGCGACGTGATGGAAGAAACTATGTAAAAAGGGATTTTTTCCTCTAAATTTTTTAATGAAATATCTAAAACTTTCCGGACTTGAACCATTAGTCATCACTCCGGAATCCAATTTTATCAATGTTGGTGAAAGAACCAATGTCGCAGGATCCAAAAAATTTCTGCGTTTAATTAAAGAAGAAAAATTCTCAGAAGCACTCGATATTGCCCGCCATCAAGTGGAAGGCGGCGCACAGATTCTCGATGTCAACTTTGACGACGGATTGCTCGATGGAAAAGCCGCGATGGTTAAATTTCTCAATCTTATCGCTTCCGAACCCGATATTTCTAGAATTCCGATCATGATCGATTCTTCAAAATGGGAAATTTTAGAAGCAGGATTGCAGGTTGTGCAAGGGAAATGCGTGGTAAATTCGATCAGTTTAAAAGGCGGTGAAGAGGAATTTAAAAATCAGGCAAAAAAAATAAAAAGGTACGGCGCTGCGGTTATTGTAATGGCTTTTGATGAAGAAGGACAAGCGGATAATTACGACAGAAGAATTCAAATTTGCAAAAGATCTTATGATATTTTGGTAAACGAAATCGGTTTTCCGTCGGAAGATGTTATTTTCGACCTCAATATTTTTCCCGTTGCTACAGGAATGGAAGAACATCGCCGAAATGCCCTAGATTTCATTGAAGCAACGAAATGGGTTCGGGAAAATCTCCCGAATGTTTCGGTGAGTGGAGGAGTTTCCAATGTCTCATTTTCTTTCCGCGGAAACGATAATGTTCGGGAAGCGATGCATTCTGTTTTTCTTTATCACGCCATCAAAGCCGGGATGAATATGGGAATTGTAAATCCAACGATGTTGGAAGTTTATGATGAAATCCCGAAAGAATTGCTAGAATTGGTGGAAGATGTAATGCTTGATCGAAGAGATGACGCCACAGAACGACTTCTGGAATATTCCGAAAGGGTAAAATCCATTAAAAAAGAGTTTGTAGAAGAATTGGAATGGCGAAAACTCAGTTTGCAAGACAGAATTACCCACGCTTTAGTCAAAGGAATCGACCGATTTATCATTGAAGATGTGGAAGAAGCGCGTCAATTATCAGAAAGACCTTTGGATGTAATTGAAGTCAATTTAATGACTGGAATGGGCGTTGTAGGCGATCTTTTCGGAAGCGGAAAAATGTTCCTGCCACAAGTGGTAAAATCTGCGAGAGTGATGAAAAAAGCCGTTGCTTATCTGCAACCTTTCATTGAAGCTGAAAAGGATGAAAAGCAAAAACCCAACGGAAAAATCTTGATGGCAACAGTAAAAGGCGATGTTCACGATATCGGCAAAAATATTGTGAGCGTGGTTTTAGGTTGCAATAATTATGAAATTATCGATCTCGGAGTAATGGTTCCAGCGGATAAAATTATTCAGGCAGCGATCGACCATAATGTAGATGTAATTGGTCTGAGTGGATTAATTACGCCGAGTTTAGATGAAATGGTTCACGTAGCTGATGAATTGCAAAGAAAAAACCTGCATTTTCCATTAATGATTGGTGGCGCAACAACTTCAAAAGCCCACACTGCAGTGAAAATTTTCCCTAAATATGGTCAACCGGTGGTGCATGTGAATGATGCTTCCAGAGCGGTTGGCGTAGTTTCTCAACTTTTAGATCAAAATAAAGAAAAATTTAAAGCGGATCTGAAAAGCGATTATGAAGATTTTCGTCAGAAATTTTTGAACCGACAAATTGATAAGGAATATGTTTCTGTTGAAGAAGCAAGAAAGCAAAAATTCAAGATTGATTGGGAACAAGAAGAAATCATTACCCCAAAAAATCAAGGAATTCACATCATTCAAAATCAAGATTTAAAGGAATTGATTCCGTATATCGATTGGACCCCTTTCTTCAGAAGCTGGGAACTTTTTGGTAAATATCCGCAAATTTTGACTGATGAAATTGTTGGTGAGCAAGCTACAGAATTGTTCAGTGATGCCCAGAAAATTTTAAAAAAAATTCTTAATGAAAACCTCTTTACCGCAAAAGGGATTTTTGGAATTTTCCCTGCAAATGCTACTGAAAACGATGATGTTGAAGTGAAAGACGAACTCGGTAATCATTTGGCAACTTTCCACACGCTTCGTCAGCAACACAAAAAATCGGATGGTAAAGAATATTTTGCTTTAAGTGATTTTATTGCACCGAAATCTTCAGGAAAGACCGATTATATCGGAGCTTTTGCGGTCACGACAGGATTCGGTACAGAAGAATTAGCACAAAAATACTATGACGATGGCGATGATTATAATGCGATTATGGTAAAAGCTTTGGCAGATCGTCTCGCAGAAGCATTTGCGGAGTTTTTGCATCATAAAGTAAGAACCGAGTTTTGGGGTTATGCAGAAAATGAAAATTTGGAAAATGAAGATTTAATCGCCGAGAAATATTTAGGAATTCGTCCTGCTCCAGGATATCCTGCTTGTCCGGATCACCTGGAAAAGAACACGATTTGGGATTTGCTGAAAGTGAAAGAAAATATCGGATTAGAATTAACGGAAAGTTTGGCAATGTTCCCAACAGCAGCTGTTTCCGGATATTACTTTGCCAATTCGCAATCTAAATATTTCGGAGTGGGTAAAATCTCCGAAGATCAATTGAAGGATTATGCCGAAAGAAAAGGAGTCGATTTGGAATTCGCGAGAAAATGGTTAGCGCCCAACTTGGCAGATTAAACTAAAAGGAAAAAGTGCATCAGTTTAAATGATAAAAGTTAGAAAACTTTAAATAAAAAATGAAAATTACAGAACACATAAAAAATGCCAACGGAAAAACGCTATTTTCTTTGGAAGTAGTTCCTCCACAAAAAGGTATCGGAATTGAAGATTTGTACAAAAACATCGATCCATTGATGGAATTTAAACCACCTTTTATTGATGTGACAACTTCCCGGGAAGAATATATTTATCTGGACAAAGGAAATGGTTTGATGGAAAGAAGAATTACCAGAATGCGTCCCGGAACATTAGGGATTTGCGCCGCAATTCAGCATAAATATAATATTGATACCGTTCCGCATGTTTTATGTGGCGGATTCTCTCAGGAAGAAACCGAATATCTTTTGGTAGATTGTATGTACCTCGGTATAGATAATGTGATGGCTTTGCGTGGTGATGCGATGAAAGGTGACCAGCATTTTGTTCCTACCGTCGGTGGGCATAGAAACGCGATAGATTTGGTGCATCAAATGAATGATTTAGGACGCGGAAAATACCTTCACGACGAGAAAATATCCGCTGAGGAAAATAAATTCTGTATCGGAGTTGCCGGCTATCCCGAAAAACATATAGAAGCGCCTTCCCTGAATTATGATCTGAAATGGCTGAAGCAAAAAATAGATGCAGGAGCAGATTATATTGTGACCCAAATGTTTTTCGACAACAAAAAATACGTTGATTTTGTAAAACAGGCAAGGGAAATTGGGATTAATGTTCCTATAATTCCTGGAATTAAGCCGATTGCTACGAAAGGTCACCTGCAAATGTTACCGAAAGTTTTCAAAATAGATTTGCCCGAAGATTTGATTTCTGAAGTTGAAAAAGCAAAAGATAATACAGCGGTTAAACAAATCGGCATCGAATGGGCGATTGCTCAATGTAGAGAATTAGTGGATTTTGGAGTTCCCGTTTTGCATTTTTATTCGATGGGAAAAAGTGACAATATCAAGAAAGTAGCAAAGGAAATATTTTAATTTTAGGGGGAAAGGCGAATGGATTGATACCTTATCAATCCATTTTATTATACTTTTTCATGAGGTTTTCATAGAATTTCTGTGGCAAAATCCACTTCAGAGGAACTCCGATTTTTTGTCCAAATTTCCCGAAATAGTAATGTGCTTTCCAAGTTTTTTTTGCCAGCAGTTTCTCGATATATTCTGCTACTTCAGCAGGTTCGCTGCCATCATCTACATGGGAATTCATCAAACCATATACTTTCTCAAACGTTTTTTTATAAGGTTCGGAAACTTCTGTTTTTACTCGGTTTTCGGCAATTTTTGTTTTAATGTCACCCAAATGAAGGGTACAAACTTCAATATTCCATGGGGAAACTTCGTAGCGAATCGCTTCTGTAACTTTATCCAAAGCAGATTTCGAAGCGGAGTAAAATCCACGGAAAGGCAATCCCATTTCTGATCCAATACTCGAAATGTTGATGATTTTTCCTGCTTTTTGTTCACGCATTTTTGGTAAAACTCCACTCATCATTTGCACTGCACCTACCAAATTGAGGTTGAATAATTTCAGAATTTCCTCTTTTTTAGAATCTTCAACAGCGCCAACCATTCCCATGCCGGCATTATTGATCAGCAGGTCGATTCTTTTTTCTTTCTTTAAAATTTCAGAAATCGCATTTTCAACTTGTGAATGATCGGTAATATCGGTCGGAATTGTTTTAAAGAAATCTGATTCGGTATTTTTTCTGCTCAATCCGTAAACCTGATATCCTTTTTTGCCAAAATATTCAGCCAAAGCCAAGCCAATTCCTGCGGAAGTCCCTGTGATGATAATTGTCATTTTCTATGCTTTTGTTTCAATAATTTTTTTCAAATCTCTCCAAAAATCGGGATAAGATTTTTCTACGACGTCTTCATTTTCAATGTTGATTTCTTTAACCAAACAAAAAGGAGCAAAACTCATTGCCATCCTGTGATCGTTGTAGGTTGCGATCGAAATATTTTCGTTGGGTTCAAAAAATTTTACAGAAACGATAGAGTCATCGGTGATTTCAGAAATACAACCTATTTTGAATAATTCATTTTTCAATGCTAAAAGTCGATCCGTTTCTTTTACTTTCAATGTTTCCAAACCGGTAATTTCAAACGGAATTTTCAAAGCGGTTGCCGTTACACAAAGCGTTTGCGCAATATCCGGACAATCGTTCATGTTTAAAACAATCTTATCAGGGTAATTGAAATAATGTTCCGGAAGCAGTGAAATTTTCGCTTCAGCTCCTTCCGAAATCGTATTCACCCCGAAAAAGTCCCAATAGATTTCTCTTAACGCTGAATCACCTTGAAGTGAATAAGGTTTGAAGCTTTTCAAATTAATGATTTCTCTGGAAATTGCTGCCAAAGAATAGAAATACGAGGCGGAACTCCAATCGCTTTCCACGATAAAAGGAATGTTTTGCAGATGTTTTTCGATATGATTATTCGAATCCATCGGCTCAATTTTGATGGTATTTCCCTCCCAATGATTTACAATTCCTACTGTGCGGAGAATTTTTAAGGTCATCTCCAAATAAGGTTTGGAAGTAACTTTCCCTTCCAAAATTATTTCTAAACCGTTTTCCAACTTTGCACCGATGAGCATTAAGGAGGAAATAAACTGGCTCGAAATATTGGCAGAAATGGTTACTGTATTTTTTTCGATTTTTTTTCCTGTTATTTTTAATGGGGGAAAACCTTCTTTTTCAAGGTAAGAAATATCGCCTCCTAACGCTCTTAAAGCATCTACCAAATGTTGTATTGGTCTTTGTTTCATTCTTTCGGAACCGGTTAAAACTACCGTTCTTCCTTCCTGAATCGAAAAATATGAAGTAAGGAAGCGCATCGCTGTTCCGGCATGATGAATGTCGATGATTTGCGAATTGCTGTTCAAAGCTTTTTCAAGCAATTGCGTATCTTGAGAGTTTGACAGATTTTTGATTTCAATATTGTCGAAGAGTTGATGCAGAATCAATAAGCGATTCGAAATACTTTTCGAACCGCTGATTTCTATCGTTTGGTTTCCTATTAATTTAGAGTTTTTTAATAGCATCTTGAAAGTGAATGGTTATTTCAGTTTTTGATTATTTTGGTGTCGATCGGCGTCTCGTTCTGTTTTTATTTTCATTTTTTTATCAAAAGCGGCTTGCAAATCGGTTCCGGTTTGGTTCGCCAAACATAAAGTCACAAATAAGACATCGGCAAGTTCTTCGCCCAAATCTTTCGTTTTGTCGCTCTCCTTTTCACTTTGTTCACCGTATCTTCTTGCGATAATTCTGGCCACTTCGCCAACTTCTTCGGTGAGCATCGCCATATTGGTGAGCTCGTTGAAATAACGAACACCGATGGTTTTTACCCATTCATCAACTTCCTTTTGGAGTTTGGTAATTTCCATAATTTTATTGATAAGCGCCTACGGTTGGGGAAGATGTTCGAGAGTTTTTTACAAAATCCAGCGGAAACATCGCTGCTACTGCTAAGTTTGCTTTGCCTTTCGCAGGAGAATCGTCTTTTACCCTTAGATTTAATTTTTGAGTAAAATAATTCACGAATTTAGGATCTTCATTTTTAATGGAATTTGAAGTGGCATAATTTGCGTTTGCACCATATTTTAATAAAGAATAATTGAATTCTGTAGTGAAAGTTTGTCCGGAAGTTTGTTTCAATTCCACCATGTTTTCAGCATTTCCGTAAATGATGGAATTGTTGATTTTTAAAGTTAAAGGTCCGTTTTCTAAAGCCGTTCCATTCTGGTACTCGTTTGTTGCGTAAATTCCTAATCCCGGCAATGCGGAACTGAAATCCCAGTAATTTGCTAACGTGGAATGTGCGATATTGTAATTTCCACCTTTGAAAATTCCCAAATCTGCTTCTCCACAATTATTCATTACCAGATTGGATGCATTGATTATTGAATTCACAGCGAAAATTCCATATTCCTGGTGAGTATGAATGATGGTATTTTTAATATTGGCTTGCGTTTCGGTCATTTCCAAGCCTCGCGTTCCGCCGAAAACTTTAGCATAATTCATTTCCAATCTAGCTCCGGTATCAAAAGAAATTCCGTTCCAGTTTTTAGGGATCGTATCGTATCTGGCGTCGTTTCTATCTCCACGGAAGGTTACTTCTTCATTTAAATCGCCTGTAACATTTAGTGTTGCATTTTTAGAGATTTTCAAACCACTATTTTTATGGAAATATACTTTGGTTCCTTTTTCAATATTCAATGTTTTTCCGGCTTCTAAGGTAAGATCGCCGAAAATAATTTTCGCTTTTTCGTTGGTCCAGTTCGTGTTTTCTGCTAAAACATTCGGGTTACTATCCGTTTGGATGAAAAATTCTGCATCTTGAACCACTGAAAACAAAGTTACGTGCTGGTTTCCAGCCGGCGTTTGGAAATTAATTCGATCTTCGGCAATCGCTTCTGTAGAATTTGCTACTGGTGCAATTTCAACAAAGATATAAAGACTGTCGTTTTTTCTAAGTGGAACATTTGTGAAGTCGGTTCCCGCTTTTCCGTCAACATTGATTCTATATAAAGAAGAGGATCCGTTCTCCAAAGAAATTTTAGGAATCATCACATCTTTATCTTCGGTATTGTAGATTTTCACAGCGTAAGTTTCAGATCGAACTTGATTGTAAACGGTATCGCAAAAAACGGTATCGGCAGAAAAACGAAGCAATTGCGAAGGACTTTCAAAATTGATATCGTCCCTGTTACAAGCAACAGCTGTTAAAAGAAACCAGAAAGAAAGTGCGAATATGAATTTTAATTTATTCATTGAATTGGGAAATAGATATAGTTTTCAAATTTAATTAAAATAGTTGAACCTAAAAATTTAAAAATTATCAAACTGAGTATTTGCAGATTAAAAAAATAATTGTACTTTTGCGGTCTAAAAATTAGCAGAGGAATATCCATTACTACTTCTGAAGCAAAACTTTAATTTATTAAAATTTTTATTATGAAAAACGGAATCCACCCGGAAAATTATAGACTTGTTGTTTTCAAAGACATGAGTAACGACGAGGTATTTCTTTGCAAATCTACAGCAGATACCAGAGATACCATCGAATATGAAGGAGAAACCTACCCATTAATCAAAATGGAAATCTCTTCAACTTCTCACCCTTTTTACACTGGTAAAGTGAAATTGGTTGATACTGCAGGTAGAGTTGATAAATTTATGAACAAATACAAAAAATTCTCTAAATAATTTTAGAGGTTTTTACCAATATTAAAGTCTTTCAGGTTTCTGAAAGGCTTTTTTTATTGTAATTTTGGAGTTTATTATTTAATAGTTTCATCAAAAAATTTGTTAATAAATGGCCCAGCTTGTTTTTTCCGACGCCCAATTTTGGGAAGATTTTTTACCGCTTACTTTCACAAGACCTGTTGCAGAAATGCGTTGCGGAATCCTCACTTTTGCAGAAAGGTGGCAGAAATTATTACAGATCGATGAGGTTTCCTATATCACTGAAGATTATTTGCAAGAAAAATTCAAGAAGCCCGAAGCAGCAGAAAGTATATTCATTGTTTCCAATTTTCTTCCAAGTGATGAGGTTTTGCAGCAAATTAAAGGTTTAAAATTGGGTGAGGCTTTGGTTTATGAAAACGAACTATTGGTTGCCAGAATCAATATGGAGAAATTTTCTTTAAATCAAATCGAGAAGATGACAGATATCCATGAAGGTGTTCTTATGTTCAAGCAGCCAACGGATTTATTTTCATTCAATGAAAAAGCCATAGATTTCGATTTTGAGTTGCTGACCAAAGGTAGAGTTTCAGAGAAACTTTCCGCTACCAATGGTTTTCTAGGTGATGTTAATGATTTGTTTATTGAAGAAGGCGCAAATGTCGAATTTTCAACTTTAAATACCAAAACCGGAAAAATTTATATTGGCAAAAATGCTGAAGTGATGGAAGGTTGTAATCTTCGCGGTCCAATCGCGCTTTGCGATGATTCCAAATTTAATTTAGGGGCGAAAATTTATGGTGCTACAACCATCGGCCCTCATTGTAAAGTAGGGGGCGAAGTGAATAATATCGTGATTTTCGGATATTCGAATAAAGGTCATGATGGTTTTGTAGGTAATTCAGTCATTGGTGAATGGTGTAATTTGGGTGCAGATACGAATTCCTCCAATTTAAAAAATAATTACGCTGAAGTAAAACTTTGGAATTACCGAGCCAAAAGGTTTGTAAATACAGGGCTGCAATTTGCAGGACTCATTATGGGTGATCATTCCAAAACCGCGATCAATACTCAGCTTAATACAGGAACTGTGGTTGGCGTTGCCGCCAATATTTTCAAAAGCGGATTTCCACCGAACCTGATCGAAAACTTTTCCTGGGGAGGAATGAAAGGCGATGAAAAATTTAAATTAGAAAAAGCGTACGAAGTTGCAGAATTGGCGATGGCTAGACGAAAAGTTACGTTCACCGATTTGGATCGCAATATCTTAAAATACATTTACAGCGAATTTTAAAATAATTTAGCATGATCTGAATTTCATTTTCGCCCTAAATTTGGAATTCTTATCTTTGCAATATTATTATTCTCACTTAAAACGTTTATAGCATGCAACTGTACAACACTTTAAGCGCAGAAGAAAGAGCTCAGCTTATTGATGAAGCCGGTAAGCAACGTCTTACTTTGTCTTTCTATGCGTACGCCAAAATCGAAAATCCAAAACAATTTCGCGACGAATTATTCATTGCCTGGAATGCACTGGATGCGTTGGGCCGAATTTATGTAGCTCACGAAGGAATCAATGCGCAGATGAGTGTTCCTGCGGATAATTTTGATGCTTTCCGTGATACCCTGGACGCTTATGATTTTATGAAAGGTATCCGCTTAAATGTTGCTGTAGAACAGGACAATCATTCATTTTTAAAACTTACCATAAAAGTTAGAAATAAAATTGTTGCCGATGGTTTAAACGATGAAACTTTCGATGTTACCAATAAAGGGGTCCATTTGAAAGCTCGCGAATTCAATACCTTGCTTGAAGATCCAAACACTATTGTAGTAGATTTTAGAAATCATTACGAAAGTGAAGTTGGTCATTTTCAAGGGGCAATTACTCCGGATGTTGAAACTTTTAGAGAAAGTTTACCCATCATCAATGAGCAACTTCAGGAATTTAAGGAGGATAAAAACCTTTTGATGTATTGTACCGGCGGAATACGTTGCGAAAAGGCGAGTGCTTATTTCAAACATCAAGGTTTTAAAAATGTTTTCCAGTTGGAAGGAGGAATTATAGAATATGCCCGTCAAATCAAAGAAGAAAACATTGAAAGCAAATTTATTGGGAAAAATTTCGTTTTTGATCACCGTTTAGGTGAAAGAATTACCGACGATATCGTTTCGCAATGTCACCAATGTGGAAAACCTTGTGATAACCACACCAATTGTTATAATGATGCTTGCCATTTGCTATTCATTCAATGTGATGAATGTAAAGCTGCGATGGAAAACTGCTGTTCTACCGAATGTTTAGAAATTATTCATTTACCGTTGGATGAACAAGCTAAATTGAGAAAAGGTTTACAGGTTGGGAACAAAATTTTCAAGAAAGGAAAATCGGAAGCGTTAAAATTCAAAAAATCCGGAGAATTACCACACAAGCCCTTAGCGAAAGTGGAAACCAAAAATATTCACCAAAAAATCGCCATCAAAAAAACATTGATTGGAAAAGCGGAGCATTATTACTCCAAATCGAACATTGCACAGTTTTTATTGGAAAATGAGTTGGAAGTAGGAGATAAGGTTCTTATTTCTGGTCCGACCACGGGAGAAAAGGAGTTGAACATTACGGAGATTTTCGTGAATGGACAACCTAATCAATCTGCCAATAAAGGTGATCAAATTACTTTCCTACTTCCTTTTAGAATTCGCTTATCAGACAAATTATTTAAAATTTTGTCTTAACTAAAATGACAAAAAAAGAGATCAGAAAAAAATACACTGAAAAACGTAAAACCTTATCTCCGGATGAGGTTTTGCTGCTTTCTGAACGTATTTTTAGCAAACTTTTACAGTATTGCACCTTTAATGAAAATCAAAAAGTTCATTGTTTTTTACCTATTTTGAGTAAAAAGGAGGTTGATACACAGAAATTTATTCAGGAATTGCTCAAAAGAAAAGTTAGAGTTTTTGTTCCAAAAATTGTTGATGAAAAATTGATTTCTGTTGAAATTAATTCTAAAACCGATTTTATAAAAAACCATTGGGGAATTCCGGAACCGGAAAGCGACCAAGATTCTGGCGAGGAAGATTTTGATTTTGTGATTACTCCGTTATTGTATTGTGATTGTAAAGGAAATAGAGTAGGTTACGGAAAAGGTTATTATGATTCTCTTTTCGAAAAAATAAATTCAAATGCTCAAAGAATTGGTGTTAATTTTTTTAATCCTGATGAAATTGTCGATGATATTTGGGAGGGTGATATTGCTTTAGATTATTTGGTGACGCCGACTGCAGTGCTGTCTTTTGGTGACGGCAAGTCAAAATCAACGAAGTAGAATTTAAATTCTTTTTTAAATTTCACCGGAGAGGGTTTAAGTATATATTGTGCGTTTTTCTCGAATTTTCCTATCAGTTTATCTTTTTGATCGAAATATTCTACGTCGAATTTTGCAAAATCTAAAGTGTCTTGGCCTTTAATGTGCTTTTGTACAAAGATATTTCCAACCTTTGCTGTTTTTACTTTGAAACTATCAAGCTGCGTAAGAATAGGTTTGAGTTTATTCGAATCGTTTTCACTAAAATAACTTTGCATTTGCGCATAAATTACAGAATCTATTTCGGTATCGCGGTTTCCGGAAGTATACAGTGTTGAAAGATCCAATAATTCCTGGATTTTTTGTTTCGTGATAAAAGAAATCGCCTGTGCACTATCCATTTTTGTCACCGGATAGGAGACTTTGTTATTATTGTTTCTTATTTTTTCCAAATCGGAAACTTCAGTGCTTTCTTTTTTGCAAGAAAATACAAATAAGAGAGCGAAAATAATCAGCAATAGGTTAATTTTTTTCTTCATCAGTATCAATTTTAAATTTTATCATTACAATTTTTCCAGATTTATCCGCTTGCGTATCAATTACCTCTAGGTTTTCAAGCGAAGTGGAAGGTAAAGTGACGAGATTGATGTACCGTTGTTTATCCATGGTTTCTACTCCATAAAATTGATTGTCGAAAACTTGATATATTAAAGCATTGTCATTAATTAAATAGCTTAGGCTCTCTCTCTTTTTCTTTAAATCTTTCAATGACTTGGAATAATAAAAGAGCATAATCGCATAATCGTTTGGTTTCAGTTCGATATTTTCAGCTTCTGGAGCAGTTTCTAAATTTCTTTGGATCGTGTCCCTTTTATAGTATGGAGACGAAACGACCATGGTTAATGATTTAGATTTTGTTGTATAAACAAACGGCTCATTAGGTTTTGCAACGTATAAAATTGGGGATTCATTTTCTTTCAGTATCTGTACTTGCAATTCTGCATTGATTTTTGAGTTTCGGTCAGCATCTATAAAGCTATAGTAGTATTTTTTGCTGAACAATTCATCTTTGAAACCCAAAAGCCCAACCAAAACAGCAAGAACTGCAGAAATTCCTAACCATAAATATTTTTTTACAAGAGAATAGGTCGAATTTTTTTCCTCCGTATCGTAAGTTTCTAAAGTGAGTTTATTTTCTATAACTGATTCATTATCAGCGGTGGTATTTTGTAAAACATCATTTTCACTAACTGATATGGCTGCATTTTCAGGAATTAGTGATGGAGTTTGTTCTACTTTTGAAACATCTTCCGAAATCTGAGGTTCTTTTTCACTTTTTTCAGTTTCTTCTGCTTTTGATTGGGTGAACGGTTCGTTTTCTTTCAAGATTTCATCTGCAAACAGATGGTTTTTTTTGAAATCATACCAAGACATGTAACCCGCATAAACAGAGAGAATGTTTAGCATGTCGATTCTCGGAAGTTTAGTAACTGGGGAATTTTTAAAGTAGGTATAAAAAGATTTTTCACTAATGTTTCCTTTTGCCTTTTTTCGAAGATCTTCCTGGAAATATATAATGTCTATCCCTTTCCAATTCGAAATATCATCGAAAGAAGGGGTGTGATCGGCCAAATATTGGTTTTGAACTTCCGTTTTTAGCTGTTCAAAGTGTAATAAATCTAAATCGCTCAATTGCAAATTTTTACGTAATCTATTGATTGTCAACATCGGTTTTTTGTAAAACCGTTTTACAAATATATTACAATTAATTTTCTAACACAAATTTAATTCTCAGTATACCTTTGTCCTGTTCAAAATGATAAACGAGAACAACGAAATTTAAAAATAACAAAACAATTAAATTTAATTTATTATGAAAAAGTCATTATTCGTAGCTGGTATCGCTGCTTTAGCTCTTGTAGCTTGTAAAAAAACTGAAACTGTAGAAACTGCTAACGCTGCTGATTCTGCTGCTGTAACTGTTGATTCTGCTGCTGCTGTAGTTGATTCTGCTGCTGCTGTAGTTGATTCTGCTGCTGCTGTAACTGTTGATTCTGCTAACAATGCTGTTGATGCTACTGCTAATGCTGCTGCTGATGCTGCTAAAGGTGCTGCTGCTGATGCTAAAGATGCTGCTAAAGAAGCTACTAAGTAATTAGATACTTTACAGAAACAAAATTACCACTTCTCCCTGAGAGGTGGTTTTTTTTTATTGATGATTTAGCTTTTGTCTTAATATTTCATAGGAACTGATTGCAACCGCATTGCTCAAATTGAGTGAATCAATACTTCCGGACATGGGAATTAGCGTATTTTTTCCTTTGCCAATCCAGAAATCACTGAGCCCAGAGTGTTCTGTACCAAATAACAAAGCACTTTTTCCGGTGAAATTTCTTTTATAAAGATCTTCTGCACTTTCATCCATCAAAGTTGTATAAATACTGAATTTGTTTTCTTGTAAAAATTCAAATAATTCTTGATTGTTCGATTGGAAGACATTCATTCCGAATAGGCAACCAACGCTCGAACGGATGACGTTTGGATTGTAAAAGTCGGTCTTGGCATCAGTTACAATTAAAGCATCAATTCCGAAAGCTTCGCAACTTCTTAGGATTGCACCCAAATTTCCCGGCTTTTCAATGCTTTCCACAATAATTATTGAAGAATTTTCTTTGGGTTTAAATGTGGAAAGAGCATTCAATTTTGATTTATAAATTCCGATAATTCCTTCTGAACCCCCTCGATATGCTATCTTATCGTAAATTTTTTCAGAAATCAAATTGATTTTTCCTTTTGGAAAATCTTCATTGTAAATACTTTCGCAGATATAAAATTCTACATTTTCGAATTGAAATTGCAGAGCTCTTTCGTTTTCTTGCTTGCCTTCGACTACAAAAATTCCGGATTTCCTGCGAAAGCGGTTATCGCTAATTAATCGGCTAAGGTTTTTTATTTTTTCGTTTTGTAAACTTTTGATCAGCATTTATTCTTCGGTATTTTCAGTTTCTAATAAATTGGTTTCAGAATCTTCGTTTGCTCTTTCCAGAAGTGCTTCCGGAAGATTTTTACTTGCCTTTGCGCCCAATTGTTTTAGCTTTTGTACACTACCAACCAGATTTCCTTTTCCGGTGGAAAGTTTTTTCATCGCATTTTCATAGTCGCCTTTTGCATCATCCATCTTCTTACCTATTTTCAGTAAATCAGTAACAAATCCGTCGAATTTATCATATAATGCTCCTGCTTGCCTTGCTATTTCCGCTGCGTTTTTGTTGTGGTGATCGCGTTTCCAAACATCTGAAATCAGTTTTAAATAAGCGATTAAATTGGTTGGACTCAGCAAAATAATGTGCTTTTTGTACGCGTAATTCCACAGTTGCGTATCACCTTGCAAAGCAGTAAGGAAAGCTGATTCTACGGGAACAAACATGATGGTAAAATCCAGTGATTCCTTCAGATTATCATATCTTTTTTCAGCCAAAGTATCAATATGTCTTTTCAATGCTGAAATGTGCAGGCTCAGATTTTGTTTTCTTTGTTCTTCATTTTCAGCGGAAATCATTCGTTCATAAGCATTCAAAGAAACTTTAGAATCAATAATAACCAATTGATTTCCGGGAAGTTTTAGTACAAAATCCGGTCTTTGGTTTTCTCCGTTTTCATTCTTAATGTTGAACTGAGAGAAATATTCGCGGTCTTTGGTAAGTCCGGAATCTTCCAAAATTCTTTCTAGAATCATTTCGCCCCAATCTCCCTGCGTTTTTGTTTGACCTTTCAATGCGGTCGCCAAATTATTCGCTTCCTGACTCACTTTGCTGGTTTGTTCCATCATCATTTTGATGGTATTGTTCAGTGAAAATCTTTCTCGGGTTTCGTTTTCATACACTTCGTTTACTCTTTTTTTGAAGGATTCCAGGTTTTCGCCCAACGGTTTCAGGAGTAAATCAAGATTTTCTTTGTTCGTGTCCGTGAATTTTTTGGATTTTTCTTCCAGAATTTCGTTCGCCAAATTTTTGAATTCATTTTTTGCGAATTCCTGCATTTTGGAGATTTCCTCTTTTTGGGAATCGAGGAGTTGCTTCAAATTTTCGTTTTGTGCAGAAAGTTCGGATTTTACGGCAATCAGGTTGTTTTTCTCGGATTGTAGTTCTCTGATTTCTAAATTTTGTTGAGAATTTAATTGAACTTGCTTTTCGATTTGTTGATTTTGTAAATCGTTTTCTGCCGAAATTTTTGCCAATTCGTTTTTTAATTGGTTAAGAATTTCGGTTTGCGCGGAATTGGTCTGTTTTTCCTCCGAAATATGTTGAGAAAGTTCTTGAATTCTGCTTTCAGCATTCGAAAAATCGGTTTCTTTTTTAATAAAATTTTGGTTGAGATCATCGTAACTTTTCCTCGAAACTGAAGAGGATTTCAAGATAAAATAAACCAAAACACCGCCTAAAATGAATGCAAGAATTGCGTAAAGGATTTCCATTTTTCAAAAATAAGAAAAGAAAAAATCAAAAAAAATACTTTCGTTAATTAACATTTGTTTAGTACTAATTAAAATCCAAAGTTTGTATATTTACGTAATTTAAAAATAAAAATTATGCACAATGTAACGTTAGAACAAGCGAGAAAAATCATCGACGCTTGTCTTCAAAAATCAGAAGAACTTAATGTAAAGATGAATATCGCCGTTGTAGATTCGGGAACAAACTTGGTCGCTTTTAATAAGATGGATGGTGCTTGGTTGGGCTCTATTGACATTGCTCAAAAGAAAGCGAAGACGGCTAGATTTTTCAACATGAATTCAGGAGAAATCGGAAAACTTTCTCAACCAGGAGGTTCCTTATATAATATAGAGCACTCCAATGGCGGGTTGATTACGTTTCCAGGAGGGGTGCTCTTAAAAAATGCAGAAGGAGAAATTATCGGCGCCGTTGGCGTTAGCGGAAGCACGGTGGAAAATGACCACACGGTGGCGGAGGCAGGTGCGAACGCACTTTAATTCAAAAAAAATATTTTATTAGAAAATTCCAGATTACTCTGGAATTTTTTTATGGATTTTCTTTGGCGACTTTGTCATGATATTGCAAATACATCGGAAGTGCAGCGGAACCGTACCAAGGAAGAATTTCGTAATCGAAAATTCCGGCTTTTACCGTTGGATCTTGCTCGATGAGATTTTTGGCTTCTTCGTCGGTTTTTACATCCAAAATGAAAATCCCTCGATATTTGAGATGGTTGTCGTTGAAAGGACCTGCAACAACCAATTTCCTTCCTTGCTCATTTTCTCCATATTGGCAAAATGCCCTTTGAAAAGTTCGGCTCTTTTCGGTTTATCGGTGATTTCTTTGTCTTTTGCTCCGGTTTTCAGGATGATAATTTTGTAGGATTTCATTCCGTAATTGTCGGCTCCCAAAGAATCGGCAAGTTTTTGGTTGAATTTTTTATTTTCCGGATTTTTTTCCTGTGCGCTGCAAAAAAACAGGCCATTCATTAAACACAAAAGCGTAATTAAGATTTTCATTTTATTGTCGTTGCGATTAATTATTAATTCTCAAAAATTCTTTCGCAAGTTCAATCATTTTTGGGTCACCGGTATATTTTCCTCTTTCGTCGGAAAGTTTTACGGTGGGAATCCAGTCTCCGTTGATTGCTTTTGCAGCAACAAGTTTCATCACGATATTCATGGGTTTCACTCCGACATCGTTGGTTAAATTGGTTCCAATTCCGAATGAAATTCCGATTTTCCCTTTGCAAGCGTGAGTGATTTCTCCTACTTTTTCCATGTTCAAACCGTCAGAAAAAATAATGTATTTGAATAATGGATTGATGCCGTTCGCTTTATAATGTTCAATGGTTTTGTGTGCAAACTCGATTGGGTCACCACTATCATGACGAACGCCGTCGAAGAGTTTTGCAAATTTTTTGTCGAATTGCTGAAAGAAAACATCGGTTGTATAAGTATCTGAAAGTGCCACTCCTAAATCTCCGCGGTAAACATCTACCCAATGTTCTAGCGCAAGTTCGTTGGCCATTTTGAAACCATATTCCGCAGCGTGAAACATAAACCATTCGTGAGCGTGAGTTCCGATGGGTTTAATACCATATTTCATCGCGAAATGTACGTTGGAACTTCCAATAAATTTTCCGGATTTATTATCTTTTACCAGAGAATCTACCACCAAATCCTGAACTTTATAAGAATGCCTTCGTCTGGTTCCGAATTCAGCGAAAGTGACGCCCAATTTGTTGAGTTTTTCTGCTTTCTGAAATGTATTTTGAATGACAATCTGGTTCGAATCCCTTTCCATGTGGTTCATTTCATAGTGAAGTTCGGAAATGAGCGCCAACAAAGGAACCTCCCACAAAATTGTTCGGTACCATTCGCCTTCCACCGTTACGCGCAACTCGTTCTCGGTTTGCTCAATGGTAACTTCAGATGGATCATAATGATATCCGCCCAAAAAATCCAAGTAAGGCAAATCGAGATAAGGGCAAGTTTCTCTCAAGAATTCCTTCTCACCTTTTGTGAGTTTCAGTTCTGCCATTGCGTTCACCGATTTCCTCAGTTCAGCATCAAAACCTTCAGGAAAATGATGCTTTCCGCGATTGATGAACTCATACTTTACTTTTTCGTTTGGGAAAAGTTTCACCACCGCATTTTGCATCGTGATTTTGTAGAAATCGTTATCGAGAATGGAATTGAATCTTGCACTCATAAAAATGATATTTAAACAAATGTAAAAATTAGAAAGCAAAAAATCGCCTTTCAAAAGACGATTTTTTAATATTAAAATATTTTAATGCTTAATGTTTGATGAATTTGAATGATTTCAAAGTGTCGGAAGTTTTTACAGAAATGATATACGTTGCTGAAGGCAGATTCCTCACGTCGATTGTTTTTGATTTTTCCGAGAATAAAAGCTTTCCACTGAGGTCGAAAATAAACACTTTTTCAAGATCTAATTTTGAAGTTTTAATATAAAGAAAATCGGTTGTAGGATTAGGGTAAACCACCAAATCATTCTTTATTTCTTCCGTTCCCAGCTCTTTTACCAAAGTTACCGGTTCTCTGAAAAAGGAAATTTCCATCAACTCGTTTGGTAATTGCTCGAAAGCGTATGCTTCGCAGGTGTATAAGGCAAAATCATCATCTTCTACATTGTTTATATAATAACTTTCGAAGGTTCCGGGAAGTTTTTGATCCAAATTTTTGTACCAAGAAAATTGATATTCGTTTCCGGAAAGCGCTTGCGGTAATGAAGTTGAAGAACCTAAAGATGCGTAAACATTTTTGGGCTCGTCATATCGTTGTGGGGAATAAGTGAAATCTGCAAATTCTTTATTTTTAAGAATGAAATTTTTTATTTCCTGTTTAGTATATCGATTGTTCTCTAAAAAAGTAATCGCGGGAAGGTTTTCAGGAATTTCTCCCGAAAGTCGGTTGCCCGTCACTGACAGCATTTGAAGTTTTCCCAGCTGAAGAAGTGAAGTGGGGAATCCACCAGAAATTTCGTTTTTGTCCAGATAAATTTGTTCGAGATCTGTTAAAGTCAACAAGTTTTCGAAACCGCCGGAAATTTTGTTGCCCGAAAAATTTAAATGAACTAATTTTTTTAGCTTAGAAAGTTCCGCAGGGAAATCCGTGATTTGGTTATTTGCGAAAGAAAGCCATTCCAAGTTTTGTAAATTTCCCAGAACCGTGGCGTAATTCGATGAAAATAAATTATTGCTCAAATCCAAAGAAGTGAGCGCGGAAAGCGGGGAAAGTTCGGAAGGAATTTTCGTGAGTTGGTTTCCGGAAAGATTCAGTTCACGGACTTTGATGAGATTAGATAAATTGTTATAATTCTGGGAAATTCTATTATTGCTTAAATTCAACGATTCTAGATTGGTTAAAGTTGATATTTTCGCAGGAACTGTATTTAGATTGATATTCGAAAGATCTAAGATTTTTAAAGAAGGAAAATTCTGCAAAAAAGCGTTGATGTCGGTTATTGCAAATTGATTGTTTCCGACCGAAATTTCCTGAAGATTGGAAAGGGGAAGAATTGCCGAAGTAGGATCGCCTGTCAATCGATTGTTGCTGATGTCAATTCGGACCAGATTGTCCAATACAGAAATGGCTGGCGAAATTTCACCGGAAAGTTGGTTGGAACTTAAATCCAATTTCTGAAGTTTGCTGAAATTAGAAATCGCCATGGGGAAATTGCCTTTTAATGCATTTCCGCGGAGATTTATTTCGATGACGCTCCCGTTTTTTATTTTAATCCCGTACCAATTTTTGGGATCTTTCTCCAAATCCCATTTTTGGCTCCACGTTTCTCCTGAAGTTGAGTTGTAAATATTGATTAATGCAGATCTTTCCGCAAAAGAAATACTCCAATTCTGCGAGACATACAAATGCGAAAAGATCAAAAAGAATAGAATTTTCTTCATTCGACAGCGTGTTTTTTTTGGGTACAAATATATATTAAAAGTTGAAATGAAGGTTTAAGTTTTTAAAATTTGCATATTTGCTTTTTTAAGAATAGTTTTTAGGATTTTTATGAAGAAATATATTGTTCTGGCTTTTGTTGCGGTATTGGTTTATTTTTTTCAATCTTTTTTTCTTCCTGCGGGAGGCGCAGGTGCAGATAGTCTTTCGTATTTTGGGATTGCTTCGGATTTACCACAACTGAAAACGAATTTGTTTCCGATAGGATTCCCTGTTTTAATAGAATTGTTTCATTTAGTTTTTCAGGATTATTTTTGGTCAGCCAAATTTTTGAATATTTCAATGGTTGTGGCGATACTTCTTTTTTCTTATTTCAAGAAGTTTTATTTTAAAGAAACGGTGTTACTTTATACCGGGAAAACCGCTTTTTTTGTTTTTGGATATTTCATTTCGGAAGCTCCTTTTATTTTTCTTTTATATTTTCTTTTTTATGTTTTTCATGAAACATTTGTCGGGAAATTGTGCAAAAATCAATTTATTCTATTTGCTTCATTACTTTTAGTCTTGCTCGTTACAATTCGGTATTCAGGCATATACATTTACCTTGGAATTGGGTTTTTCTGGTTGATTAGTATTTTGCGAGAGGCTTCTTTTCCTTTAAAAAACGATTTGTTTAAAGTATTACTGTTTGCCGGAATAGGTATTGCAGGATATTTGGGACTGAACTTATATATATATGGTAGTTTTACGGGAGAAAATGTAAGGGGAACTTTGGAACAGTTTTCTTCGGTTTACTTATTTCGTAATATTGTGGGAGTTACGGCCATTTTCGATCCTTTTATTATGATTAAACCTGCTTCAAATAGTCTTGCTAGTCTCGGCTTTCAGGTTGGTTTGATGGTTTTTGATTTGTTGTTGCTTTTTTATTTTATAAAATTGGTTCGAAAGAATCGGGAAGTAATCGCGCTGGATTTTCATCAATTGCTTTGGGTAATATCGGGGGTTTATGCGGTCTCGTTGTTCGTATCTTATTATTTTCAGCAAATCGAGGAAATGAATGTGAGAATGCTTGCTGCGGCTAATTTCTGTTTGTTCTTTTCATTTCTTCTTATTTATTTTAAAAATTTAAAATCAGATGCATTTATTTTTTGTATAGGAAGTTTCTTTCTTTTGTTTTTAACAGTTTATGCCTTGAAAACACCAGAAAATTATTTGGATAACAGGAAGCAAATAGAATCACAAATGCCTCAATTTAGTGATAAGAAGTATTTGTTCAATGATGAAAAAAGAGCAGAAACCTCGCTTACAAGTTATCATATCCCAATCATTGGAAAAACCTTTAATTATAAACATACCAACAACCAAAAAGGGGAGGTTAAACAATCGATTGCTGGAACAATTAATCCACAAATCAAATGGTTGAAATATGATACGATTAAAAATAAATCTCAGGTTTTATATACCTCGGAATTGATTTTAAAATAAATTAAAAGATAAATAATCATTACAAAATCTTATAAATTAGAGATTTGTACTTGTAGGTTAAAAAATATTTCATACTTTTGCACCCTAAAATAAAAAGCAATTAAATGCCTACTATTCAACAATTAGTTAGAAAAGGAAGAGTCGCACTTACCAAGAAGAGTAAATCGGCTGCACTTGATTCCTGTCCACAAAGACGAGGTGTATGTACAAGAGTATATACTACTACTCCAAAGAAACCTAACTCTGCACTTAGAAAAGTTGCAAGGGTAAGACTTTCTAATGGTAAAGAAGTCAATGCTTATATCCCGGGCGAAGGACACAATCTTCAAGAGCACTCGATAGTATTGGTACGCGGAGGAAGGGTGAAAGACCTACCGGGAGTACGTTATCACATTGTTCGTGGAGCTTTGGATACTGCAGGAGTGAACGGCAGAACACAAAGAAGATCTAAGTATGGAGCGAAAAGACCAAAACCAGGTCAGGCAGCTGCAGCACCTGCAAAAGGTAAGAAAAAGTAATCATTAATTAGTAAGAAACGAAACAATGAGAAAAACAAAAGCGAAAAAAAGACCGTTGTTACCGGATCCTAAATTTAATGATCAACTGGTAACGAGATTCGTAAACAATTTGATGCTTGATGGAAAAAAATCTATAGCATTCAAAATTTTCTATGATGCTTTAGATATCGTAGAAAGCAAAAAAGGAGATAATGAAAAAACTTCTTTGGAAATCTGGAAAGATGCTTTAACCAACGTAATGCCGCACGTAGAAGTACGTTCAAGAAGAATCGGTGGTGCAAACTTCCAAATTCCTATGCCGATCAGAGCGGATAGAAAAATTTCTATGGCAATGAAATGGTTAATCAAATATTCGAAAGCAAGAAACGATAAATCAATGGCTCAGAAATTAGCTGCTGAAGTTATCGCTGCTGCAAAAGAAGAAGGTGCTGCGTTCAAGAAAAAAACTGATACGCACAGAATGGCTGAAGCTAACAAAGCATTTTCACACTTTAAATTCTAATCTGAAATGGCAAGAGATCTTAAATATACAAGAAATATCGGTATTGCTGCTCACATTGATGCAGGTAAAACCACCACAACAGAAAGAATTTTGTTTTACACAGGTAAAACCCACAAAATCGGAGAGGTTCACGAAGGTGCTTCTACAATGGACTGGATGGAGCAGGAAGCTGAAAGAGGTATTACTATTACTTCTGCAGCAACTACCTGTACTTGGAACTTCCCAACCGATCAGGGAAAAACTCTTCCTGAAACTAAAGGATACCACTTTAACATTATCGATACACCGGGACACGTTGATTTTACCGTAGAGGTAAACCGTTCTCTTCGTGTACTAGATGGTTTGGTATTCCTTTTCTCTGCAGTAGATGGAGTTGAACCACAATCTGAAACCAACTGGAGACTTGCGGACAACTATAAAGTTGCTCGTATGGGATTCGTAAACAAAATGGACAGACAAGGTGCTGACTTCCTTAACGTGGTAAACCAGGTTAAAGAGATGTTAGGATCTAACGCAGTTCCAATCGTTTTGCCAATCGGTGCTGAAGAAGATTTCAAAGGGGTTGTAGACCTTATTAAAAACAGAGCAATCGTTTGGGATGAAGCAGGACAAGGTGCAACTTTCGAGGTAGTTCCAATTCCTGAAGATATGAAAGAGGATGTGTTGCTTTACAGAGAAAAACTAGTAGAAGCAGTAGCTGATTACGACGAAACTTTGATGGAGAAATTCTTCGAAGATCCAGATTCTATCTCTGAAGAGGAAATCAACGAAGCATTAAGAAAAGCAACCATCGATTTGTCTATCATCCCGATGACTTGTGGCTCTTCATTTAAAAATAAAGGAGTTCAGTTCATGCTTGATGCAGTTTGTAAATATCTTCCTTCTCCTTTGGACAAAGACGATATCAAAGGAACTGATCCAAGAACAGACGCTGAAATTACTAGAAAACCAGACGTAAACGAACCATTCTCCGCATTAGCATTTAAAATTGCTACGGATCCTTTCGTAGGAAGATTAGCTTTCTTTAGAGCTTATTCCGGGAAACTAGATGCGGGATCTTATGTTTTGAACACAAGATCTGGTAACAAAGAAAGAATTTCTAGAATCTACCAAATGCACGCTAACAAGCAAAATCCAGTAGAAGTTATTGAAGCTGGAGATATTGGTGCTGCTGTAGGTTTTAAAGATATCAAAACTGGAGATACCTTATCAGACGAAAAGAACCCAATCGTTCTAGAATCTATGGTTTTCCCTGATCCAGTAATCGGTATTGCTGTTGAACCAAAAACTAAAGCGGACCAAGATAAAATGGGTAACGCTCTTGCTAAATTAGCAGAAGAAGATCCTACTTTCACAGTGAAAACTGACGAAGCTTCTGGACAAACAATCATTTCCGGTATGGGTGAGCTTCACCTCGACATTATTGTTGACCGTATGAGAAGAGAATTCAAAGTTGAAGTAAACCAAGGTCAACCTCAGGTAGAGTACAAAGAAAACCTGACCATGACAGCAAACCACAGAGAAGTTTACAAAAAACAATCTGGTGGTAGAGGTAAATTTGCAGATATCGTATTCGAAATTGGTCCTGCAGATGATAACAAAGCTGGTCTTGAATTCGTAAATGAAATCAAAGGGGGTAACATTCCAAAAGAATTTGTTCCTGCAGTAGAAAAAGGTTTCAAAGAAGCAATGAAAAACGGTCCACTTGCCGGATTCGAAATCGATGGTATCAAAGTAGTATTGAAAGACGGATCTTTCCACCCAGTGGATTCTGACCAACTTTCTTTTGAACTTGCTGCTAAGATGGGCTTCAAAGAAGCTGGTAAGAAAGCCAAGCCTGTTATCATGGAACCAATTATGAAACTGGAGGTTGTAACTCCGGAAGAATATATGGGAGACATTGTAGGAGACCTTAACAGAAGAAGAGGTACTGTAAACGGTATGGACGACAGAAACAACGCGAAAGTAATCAAAGCATTCGTACCACTTTCTGAAATGTTCGGATACGTAACCTCACTTAGAACCCTATCTTCAGGTAGAGCAACTTCTTCTATGGAATTTGAAAAATACGAAGCAGCACCTACAAACGTTGCCGAAGACGTAATCGCTAAAGCAAGAGGTTAATATTAAAATTTAGATTAAAATGTCACAAAGAATCAGAATAAAATTAAAATCTTACGATTACAATTTGGTAGACAAATCTGCTGAGAAAATCGTGAGAACGGTAAAAGCGACTGGAGCTGTTGTAAACGGACCAATTCCATTGCCAACTAACAAGAGAATTTTCACCGTGTTGAGATCTCCGCACGTAAACAAAAAAGCAAGAGAACAGTTCCAACTTTCTGCTCACAAGCGTTTGATGGATATCTATTCTTCTTCTTCAAAAACTGTTGATGCCCTAATGAAATTAGAGCTTCCTTCAGGAGTTGACGTAGAAATTAAAGTGTGATAATTTCACCTTTGCTATGATAGCAAATCCCTTTTCGAAAGAGGAGGGATTTTTTTTTTATTCTATGGCCAGTTTTTTATACGTTCTTATATATGGTTAATGTTGCTGCTGGATACCCCTCTTTAACCATAATCTTTATTATAATTAGATTTTGTCTTAGCCTTTAAAACTATTACTTTATCTTTAAAATTAAAGAAAAGATTACAATTGCTTGTTTCTGAAAGTTTATGGCGGTATAATTTTACGAGGATTACGTAGGTTATAATTATTAGCTCAAAGTTCTCTGAAGAAATCAGGAACCGCTGGAAACTCGATTTTGTAACATGATGAATTGAATTGTTGATCTAAAAGAAATATTTCAAAGGTTTGTAATTATTTTTTTTGAACAATTTTTTCGTCTTTGCAAATGGATATAAGTTGTATCATAAATTCATTCAAGAAAATAGCAAAAAATTGACTCGATACTTTCAAAAGTAAAAGGGAAATTTGTGAGAGAAATTAATTCGCCGGCTTCACGAAAATGTGGCTAACTTTACATTAAATTACTGGGTTAAAAATTTAAATAAAAAGAAGATGAAAACAATACGCAACGACAAAAAGGTTAGTTTTTTCGATAGGTTTGCAAACTGGGCAACAAACTTTACAGGAAGTCCCGGAGCATTTCTTGGCGCAATGGTATTAGTTATTGTGTGGGCAGCTACAGGTCCTTTTTTTCAATATTCAGAAACCTGGCAAATGATTATCAATACGGGTACTACAATTATTACGTTTTTGATGGTTTTTTTAATTCAAAAAGCGCAAAACAAAGATTCCAAGGCGATCCAAATTAAATTAAATGAGTTGATTGCCGCCAGTGGAAAGGCTAGCAATAGAATTGTGGATATTGAGGATTTGACGGAAAAGGAGCTAGATAAGTTGCATAAGTTCTACGAGGAATTATCCGATTTGGCGGAAAGCGATAATGATTTGCATCACTCTCATTCTATCGATGCTGCCAAAAATAACCATGAATTCAAAAAAAGGGGCAGAGATTTGCACAGCGCATCTGAAGATTAATGCGATTTGCTTATTTCATCCGATGCGAGAAGATGCGGAGACATTGTTGATTTTCCAGCACTTTTCCTTTTCCATGACTTTTATTTTTTATTTTCAATGATGTATTAATGCACAATAGGAGGAATTTTAAGTTTTTTCAATATTTATTAATATTTTTTTAACTCACTCATTGTCAATTCAAAAAAACTTCATACATTTGCACACTCAATTTAGGGGTGTAGTGTGCCTATTTCAGACGTAGAAATCACTAAAACTGCCTAAAATTCGAGAAAAAACGAAAGATAATTTTTATTAATATAAACAATGTCAGGTATTATTGGAAAAAAAATCGGGATGACTTCCCTGTTTAACGAAGAAGGAAAAAATATTCCTTGTACCGTTATTCAAGCAGGTCCTTGCTCGGTTTTACAGGTCAGAACCCTAGAAAAAGACGGGTACAAAAGTGCTCAACTTGGTTTCGATGACAAGAGTGAAAAGAACGTTGGTAAAGCGTTAGCTGGCCATTTTAAAAAGGCTGGTTCTGCTCCAAAGGCAAAGTTGGTAGAATTCTATCATGAATTCGTAGATAACTTAAGCGTAGGAGATGAAGTAAAAGTTGATCTGTTCGCAGAAGGCGAATTTGTTGACGTAACAGGAACTTCAAAAGGTAAAGGTTTCCAAGGGGTTGTTAAAAGACACAGCTTCGGTGGGGTAATGCAAGCGACTCACGGACAGCACAACAGATTAAGAGCTCCTGGTTCTATCGGTGCAGGATCCGACCCGTCTAGAGTATTCAAAGGAATGCGTATGGCTGGTAGAATGGGAGGTAAGCAAGTTACTGTACAAAACCTTCAAGTGTTAAGAGTAGATGAAGAACAAAATCTTTTAGTAGTAAAAGGTGCTGTTCCGGGAGCAAAAAATTCTTATGTAATTATCAGAAAATGGAACTAGTAGTATTCAATACATCAGGAAAAGAAACCGGAAGAACAGTTCAGTTAGACGAGGCAATCTTCGGAATTGAGCCAAATCAGCACGCGGTTTACTTAGAAGTGAAACAATACCTTGCTGCACAAAGACAAGGGACACATAAATCAAAAGAAAGAAGCGAAATTACAGCTTCTACTAAAAAGCTTAAAAAGCAAAAAGGATCTGGATCTGCAAGATACGGGGATATCAAATCTCCTACATTCAGAGGTGGGGGTAGAGTGTTCGGTCCAAAACCAAGAGACTACAGATTCAAATTGAACAAAGCTTTGAAAAGATTAGCGAAAAAATCTGTGCTTTCTCAGAAAATGAGAGACAATTCTATTAAAGTTTTAGAAGCTTTCAACTTTGAAGCTCCAAAAACTAAAGAATTTATCACGCTGAACAATGCATTAGGATTTGAAGGTAAAAAATCTCTTTACATTTTACCGGAAGCTAACAAAAATGTATATCTGTCATCAAGAAACTTACCTAAAACTAAAGTATTGACTTATAACGAGATCAGTTCTTATGATTTAGTAAATGCTGGAGAGATTGTATTTTTAGAAGGTGCTATCGAGAAATTTCAGGAAAACTTAAGAAAATAAATCATGTCTATTATTATTAAACCAATCATTTCAGAAAAAGCAAACTATCTTACCGATTTGAGAGGAGCTTATTCTTTTTTTGTGAATACAAAAGCGAATAAAATCCAGATCAAAAAAGCAGTAGAAGATGCTTATGGTGTAAAAGTAGCAGACGTAAGAACAATGATTTACGCTCCTAAAGTTTCATCGAAATACACCAAAAAAGGATTACAGGTTGGGAAAACCAACAAAATGAAGAAAGCAGTTGTTTCCCTTGTAGAAGGTGAAGTAATTGATATTTTTGCAACGAATTAATTAATTATAAACAATAGTAATGTCTGTTAGAAAATTAAAACCTATCACCCCGGGACAGAGATTCAGAGTTGTAAACAACTTTGAGGAAATTACTACCAACAAACCAGAGAAGTCTCTAACCGTTGGTATTAAAAAGTCAGGTGGTCGTAACAATACTGGTAAAATGACCATGCGTTACACCGGAGGTGGACACAAACAAAAGTACAGAATTATCGACTTCAAAAGAAACAAGTTTGATGTTGAAGGAACGGTAAAAACTGTAGAGTACGATCCGAACAGAACGGCTTTCATCGCTCTAGTAGAATACACTGATGGAGAGAAGAGATACATCATCGCTCCGAACGGTATCAAAGTAGATCAGAAAGTAATCGCCGCGGAGGCTGCAGAACCTAATGTAGGTAATGCAATGAAGTTGAAGAATATTCCTTTAGGTACTGTAGTATCTTGTATCGAACTAAAACCTGGTCAAGGTGCGGTAATGGCAAGAAGTGCAGGATCTTCAGCTCAATTAACTTCAAGAGACGGTAAATATGCAATCGTAAAATTACCTTCAGGTGAATCTAGAATGATTCTTACCGAATGTATGGCTATGATCGGATCTGTTTCTAATGGCGACCACCAACTTACCGTATCTGGTAAAGCAGGTAGAAGCAGATGGTTAGGAAGAAGACCTAGAACAAGACCAGTGGTAATGAACCCAGTTGATCACCCAATGGGAGGTGGTGAAGGACGTTCTTCAGGAGGTCACCCAAGATCTAGAAACGGTATGCCGGCTAAAGGTTACAAAACTAGAAAGAAAAACAAAGCGTCTAACCGATTTATCGTATCTAAAAGAAAATAATTATGGCAAGATCACTTAAGAAAGGACCTTTCATTCATCATACTTTAGATAAGAAGGTTCAGGCAAATATAGAGTCTAATAAAAAGACAGTAATTAAAACTTGGTCTCGAGCGTCAATGATCTCTCCGGACTTCGTAGGGCAAACCATCGCAGTACACAACGGGAAATCTTTTATCCCAGTTTATGTAACCGAAAACATGGTAGGTCACAAGTTAGGCGAATTTTCTCCGACAAGATCTTTCAGAGGTCACGGTGGTAACAAAAATAAAGGAGGTAGATAATCATGGGATCAAGAAAAAGAGAAAGTGCATTAGCACGTAAAATAGCAAACCAAGATGTAGCAAAAGCGTTACATAATGATTGCCCATCTTCTCCAAGAAAGATGAGATTAGTTGCTGATATCATCAGAGGAGTAGAAGTAGATAAAGCTTTAGCTATCCTTAAGTTTTCTAAAAAAGAAGCTTCCAACAAATTGGAGAAAGTTCTTCTTTCTGCAATGGCAAACTGGCAAGCTAAAAATGAAGGAGCGGATATCGAAGAAGCAAACTTAATCGTAAAAGAAATTATGGTTGATAGTGCTAGACAATTGAAGAGACTAAGACCTGCACCACAAGGTAGAGGACACAGAATCAGAAAAAGATCGAACCACATTACACTAATTTTAGGTACTAAAGACAATAAATAATCAAGGTATGGGACAGAAGACAAATCCAATTGGTAACAGATTAGGTATCATCAGAGGATGGGATTCGAACTGGTTTGGTGGTAAAAACTATGGCGACAGAATCGCTGAAGATTACAAAATCAGAAGATACCTTGAAGCTAGATTATCTAAAAGTGGTATTTCAAAAATTTATATTGAAAGAACCCTGAAATTAGTAACAGTAACCATCACTACCGCTAGACCGGGATTAATCATCGGTAAAGGAGGACAGGAAGTTGATAAATTAAAAGAAGAATTGAAAAAGATTACCGATAAGGATATCCAAATCAATATCTTCGAAATCAAAAGACCTGAACTAGACGCAGTATTGGTTGCTGACAGCATCGCAAAACAAATCGAAAACCGTATTTCTTACAGAAGAGCCGTGAAAATGGCTATTCAAAGCACCATGAGAATGGGAGCGGAAGGAATCAAAGTTCAGATTTCTGGAAGATTGAACGGAGCTGAGATGGCAAGAAGCGAATCTTTCAAAGAAGGAAGAATTCCATTGTCAACTTTCCGTGCAGATATCGATTATCATATCGGTGAAGCATTGACTCAGTACGGAAAACTAGGTGTGAAAGTTTGGATCATGAAAGGAGAAGTTTACGGAAAAAGAGACTTATCGCCATTAGTAGGCCAACAAAAGAAAGCATCTGGAGGAAGAGGTGAGAGAAACGATAGAGGCGATAGAGGAGACAGAAGACCAAGAGAAAGAAAATAATTAATAAAATTTTAGAGGACAGTTTTAAATGACCGTTACTTTTTTAAAAGCTAAAATCTAAAATCTAAAATTTAAGAAATTATGTTACAACCAAAAAGAACCAAATTCCGTAAAGTTCACAAGATGAAAATGAAGGGGATTGCCCAAAGAGGGAATCAACTTGCTTACGGAACTTTCGGTATCAAAGCAACAGAAGGAGCTTGGATCACTGCAAGACAAATTGAAGCAGCTCGTATCGCTGCTACAAGATATATGAAAAGAGAAGGTCAACTATGGATCAAAATCTTCCCGGATAAACCTATCACCAAGAAGCCAGCCGAAGTACGTATGGGTAAAGGTAAAGGTGCCGTGGAATATTGGGTATCTGTAGTAAAACCAGGAAAAATTATGTTCGAAGTAGGTGGTGTTCCTTACGATGTAGCGAAAGAAGCACTAAGACTTGCCGCACAAAAATTACCGGTAGTTACCAAATTTGTAGTCGCTAACGATTTTGTTCAACCTCAATAATCTTCAATTATTATGAAAAAAGCTGACATCAAAAATCTAAGCGCAGGAGATATCCAGAACAAATTAGCTGAAGCTAGAGCAGATTTCGACAAATTGAAATTGGCACACGCAATCAGCCCGATTGAGAATCCAATTCAAATCAAAGACTTGAGAAGAACAATTGCTCGTCTTGAAACTGAATTAACACTAAAACAACAATAAGAATTTCATTTTATCATGGATAGAAATTTAAGAAAAGAAAGAATCGGAATTGTTTCCAGCAATAAAATGGAAAAAACCATTGTTGTAAGTGAAACTACCAGAGTAAAGCACCCGATGTACGGTAAATTCGTTCTAAAAACGAAGAAATATACCGCTCACGACGAAAACAACGAGTGTACTGAAGGAGATACAGTATTGATTACTGAAACAAGACCTTTAAGTAAAAGTAAAAGATGGAGATTAGTACGAATCATTGAAAAAGCTAAGTAATGTTACAAACCGAATCAAGATTAAAAGTTGCTGATAATACAGGTGCAAAAGAAGTACTAGTTATCAGAGTTCTGGGAGGAACCAGAAGAAGATATGCTTCAGTTGGTGATAAAATCGTAGTGACTATCAAGGATTCTACACCACAAGGAAACGCTAAAAAAGGAACCGTTTCTAAAGCAGTAGTAGTGAGAACTAAAAAAGCAGTTCGTAGAAAAGATGGTTCATACATCAAATTCGACGATAACGCTTGCGTACTTCTAAATGCTGCAGGAGAAATGAGAGGAACCCGTGTTTTCGGACCGGTTGCTCGTGAACTAAGAGATAAAGAATATATGAAAGTCATTTCATTAGCTCCTGAAGTACTTTAATTTTAAAATTTACAGAAAATGACAAAGTTAAAAATCAAAAGAGGAGATAACGTAATCATCACTACCGGAAGAAAAGAAATCAAAGGTAAAAAAGGTGAAGTTATTGAAGTGATCAGAAAAGAAGGCAAAGACGCTAGAGTGATCGTTGCAGGTTTAAATATCGTTAAAAAACATACTAAACCTTCAGCAGCAAACCCACAAGGCGGAATTGTAGAGAAAGAAGCATCTATCCATATTTCAAACGTAGCACTTATCGACAAAAACGGTAAAGCTACCAAAACTGGAGTAAAAGTGGAAGGTGATAAGAAAGTAAGAGTTGCCAAAACAACCGGTGAAACCTTATAATTAAAAAGACGATGCAATATATAGCAAGACCAAAACAAAATTATAAAGAGAAAATTGTTCCTGCGATGATGGAAGAATTTGGGTACAAATCTGTAATGCAGGTACCTAAATTAGAAAAAATCGTTATTTCGCAAGGTTTAGGAGCTGCTACAGCCGATAAAAAAATTGTGGATTATGCAGTTGAAGAACTTACCGCAATCACCGGCCAAAAAGCAGTTGGTACAATCTCTAAGAAAGATGAGGCAGCTTTCAAACTAAGAAAAGGAATGCCAGTAGGAGCAAGAGTAACTTTAAGAGCTAACCAAATGTATGAGTTCTTAGATCGTCTTACTTCTTCAGCTTTACCACGAATCAGAGATTTCTCTGGTATTAAAGCTGATGGTTTTGATGGTAGAGGAAATTACAACTTGGGAATCACTGAGCAAATCATTTTCCCTGAGATCGTAATCGACAAAGTGAAAAAAATCCAAGGGATGGACATTACTTTCGTTACTACCGCGAAAACTGACAAAGAAGCAAAAGCATTATTAACTCACTTCGGTTTACCTTTCAAAAAGAACTAAAAGATGGCTAAAGAATCAATGAAAGCGCGTGAGCGCAAAAGAGAAGCTACAGTAGCAAAATATGCCGAGAAAAGAAAAGCTTTGAAAGAAGCCGGAGATTACGAAGCATTACAAAAATTGCCGAAAGACGCTTCACCAGTAAGATTACACAACAGATGTAAATTAACAGGAAGACCAAGAGGTTACATGAGAACTTTTGGTATTTCTAGAGTAACTTTCCGTGAAATGGCCAATGCAGGTTTGATCCCGGGAGTGAAAAAAGCAAGTTGGTAACAATTTAGAACAATCGAGATAGAAAAGTTGATTGTTAGAATCAAGAGCCAAGAATCAAGAGCCAGGATGTAAGTCTTGAATCTGGTGTCTCGGTTCTTGAATCTCAATCAAAACTAACTATCATAAACCAATAATTTAAAATAGAAAAATGGTAACAGATCCAATTTCAGATTTCCTAACCAGAGTAAGGAACGCACAAAGCGCAGGCCACAAAGTGGTGGATATTCCTGCATCGAAAATCAAAAAGGAGATTACAAAAATTTTGTTTGACCAGGGTTATATCCTGAACTACAAGTTCGAAGATAGCGCTGTTCAAGGAAATATCAAAATCGCTTTGAAGTACGACAAACAAACCAACAAACCTGCGATCAAAAGCATTCAAAGAGCTTCAAGACCAGGTTTAAGACAATACAAAGGTTCTGAAGAACTGCCAAGAGTATTGAACGGTTTGGGTATTGCTATTATCTCAACTTCTAAAGGAGTAATGACAGATAAAAAAGCTAGACAAGAAAAAGTAGGTGGAGAGGTAATCTGCTATGTTTATTAATTTTTAATCAAAGGAAAATGTCAAGAATTGGTAAATCAATTATAGAAATTCCAGCTAATGTTACCATAACCGAAAAAGACGGTTTAGTAACTGTGAAAGGACCGAAAGGCGAACTTACACAGCAAATCAGTGAAGGAATCACTCTAAAACAAGAAGACGGAAAACTTACTTTAGAAAGACCGTCCGAATCAAAACAACATAAAGCATTACACGGTCTTTACAGAGCGTTAATTCACAATATGGTCGTTGGAACATCTGAAGGCTTCACTAAGCAATTGGAGCTTGTAGGGGTAGGATACAGAGCATCACACCAAGGTAACAGACTGGATATGGCTTTAGGATTCTCCCACGGTATCGTGATGGACCTTCCGAAAGAAATTACTTTAGATACTTTATCTGAAAAAGGTAAAAACCCTATTATTACTTTGTCTTCATATGACAAACAACTCCTAGGGATGGTTGCTGCAAAGATCAGATCTTTCAGAAAACCAGAGCCATACAAAGGAAAAGGAGTTAGATTCGTAGGAGAAATTGTTAGACGTAAAGCTGGTAAATCTGCTTAATTTTAAAACTTAAGAAAATGGCACTAAGCAAATTAGAAAAAAGAAATAGAATTAAAAGAAGAGTGAGAGGCAAAATCTCTGGTTCTTCAGAATTGCCAAGATTATCTGTTTACAAAAGTAATAAAGAAATTTACGCGCAATTGATCGACGATAAAGAAGGAAAAACAATCGTTTCTGCTTCTTCAAGAAACCTTAACGTAAAAGGAAATAAAGTTGAAATTTCCGCAGAAGTAGGAAAAGCAATCGCTGAAAAAGCTAAAGCTGCAGGAATTGAAAATATAGTGTTCGACAGAAACGGTTTCGTATACCACGGTAGAGTGAAAGCTCTTGCTGACGGAGCGAGAGAAGGCGGACTAAAATTCTAATCATTAAATTTCGGAAACATGTTAGGACTAGATAATATAGAAAAAGTAAAACCGGGAGGATTAGAATTAAAAGATCGTCTCGTTGCTGTAAATAGAGTAACTAAAGTTACTAAAGGGGGACGTGCATTTGGTTTTTCTGCAATTGTAGTTGTAGGAGACGAGGCAGGAACCGTAGGTTTCGGTTTAGGAAAATCTAAGGAAGTTGCTTCCGCTATTGCTAAAGCAGTAGAAGATGCTAAGAAAAACTTAGTGAAAGTTCCGGTGATCAACCACACCATTCCTCACCAAACTTCTGCAAGATATGGAGGTGCTGATATCTTTTTAAGACCAGCTTCTCACGGTACAGGGCTTATCGCCGGTGGTGCGGTAAGAGCGGTATTGGAATCTGCAGGGGTACACGATATCTTGTCAAAATCTAAAGGTTCTTCCAACCCACACAACGTGGTGAAAGCTACTTTCAAAGCGTTATTGGATATCAGAAGACCAGAAGATATTGCAAAATTAAGAGGTATTTCATTAGATAAAGTGTTTAACGGTTAATATAAAAACAATGGCAAAAATTTCAGTAAAACAAGTAAAAAGCGCTATTGGTAGAACAAAAACCCAAAAAAGAACGCTTGAAGCATTAGGATTGAAAAAACTTCACCAAGTTGTTGAACACGAAGCTACTCCTTCTATCTTAGGAATGGTGGCTGCTGTGAGTCATTTAGTAGAAGTTCAAAAATAAAAATTGTTACAGTTGAAGTTTGAGGTTAAATCTTTTAGCCTTAAACTTTAAACTTTAAACCTTAAACAAAATTAGAAATGAATTTAAATAATATAAGACCGGCATCAGGTGCAACTCACAATTCTAAAAGACTTGGTAGAGGCCAGGGAAGTGGAAAAGGTGGTACTTCTGCAAAAGGACACAAAGGTCAAAAAGCGAGAGCGGGTTACTCCCAAAAAATCGGTTTTGAAGGTGGACAGATGCCTTTGCAAAGAAGACTTCCTAAGTTCGGTTTCAACAACGTAAACAGAAAAGAGTACAGAGCGATCAATCTTGATACCATCCAACTTTTGGCTGATGCGAAAAACATCACCGAAGTTACTAAAGACATCTTAGTAGAAAACGGTTTAGCTAAAAAAAGCGAAATTGTGAAAATTATGGGTAGAGGAGAATTGAAATCAGCGGTTTCAATCTCTGCGCACAAATTCACAAAATCTGCTGAAGAAGCAATCGCAAAAGTAGGAGGTAAAGCAATTACTCTATAATCATTACAATGAAAGAATTTATACAAACACTAAAAAACATTTGGAGTCTTAAGGAACTTAGGGACAAAATACTTTTTACCCTTGGGTTGATCCTCGTGTATAGATTCGCATCTTATATTTCCCTACCTGCCATTAACATGGCCGAGGTGGGGAATCTTTTGGAACATTACCAGAACCAGGGTGGCAACAAGCAGGGAGCAGGTCTTCTTGGGTTGCTTTCTTCATTTACGGGAGGTGCGTTCAGTAGAGCTTCCATTATGGCGCTAGGAATTATGCCTTATATTTCTGCTTCGATTATCGTTCAGCTGATGGGGATGGCGATTCCTTATCTTCAGAAGCTACAAAAGGATGGCGAAAGCGGTAGAAATACTTTGAACCAAATTACAAGATGGTTAACAATCGCAGTTTGTTTGGTGCAAGCACCTTCTTACCTCACTTCTATTACCCAGATGTTCTTGCCACACGCGCAATTTGCATCTGCTTATTATGTGCATCCTGAGTCCATCATGTTTTGGTTGCCAAGTATTGTAATATTAGTTGCGGGGTCGGTATTTGCAATGTGGTTGGGAGAAAAAATTACGGATAAAGGTATCGGAAATGGTATTTCAATCTTAATCATGGTAGGTATCTTAGCAGATCTTCCAGGAGCATTTATCCAGGAAATTGCTACACAAACCGGAAAAGGCGGTTTAGGTACGATCATGATTTTAGTGGAAGTTTTATTCTGGATGCTCGTAGTTCTTTTGGCAATTGTATTATCGGTTGCAGTAAGAAAAATTCCTATTCAGTATGTTAGTAGAGCACAGGCAAGAGGTGGTGCAAACAGAAATTTAATGCAGGGGGCAAGACAGTGGATCCCACTTAAAGTAAATGCGTCGGGAGTAATGCCGATCATTTTTGCACAAGCTTTAATGTTTGTTCCTGGTCTTTTAACCAAAGTAGATGAGTCTAACTCATTCCTCGCTGGCTTCAAAGACGTTTTCAGTTGGCAATACAACGTGCTTTTCGCAGTGTTGATTATCATCTTCTCTTTCTTCTACACAGCAATCACTATTCCGGTGAATCAGATGGCGGATGATTTGAAGAGAAACGGTGGATTAATTCCTAAAGTAAAACCCGGAAAAGAAACCGCGGATTACATTGATGATATTTTGTCAAAAATAACTTTGCCTGGATCAATATTTTTAGCTATCTTTGCAATCCTTCCGGCAATAGTGCACGGAGTATTTGTTCAAACAGATAGATTTGCCCTCTTTTTCGGGGGTACATCGCTATTAATTATGGTAGGAGTAATCCTGGACACCGTTCAGCAAATCAATACGTATTTGTTGAACCACCATTATGATGGTTTGATGCAGTCAAAATTATCTAGAACAACAAATCAGTAAGTGGATAAATGGCTAAACAAAAACATATAGAACAAGACGGCGTAATAACGGAAGCACTTTCCAATGCGCAGTTCCGTGTTGAACTAGAAAATGGGCATGTACTTATTGCCCATATTTCCGGTAAAATGCGAATGCATTACATCAAACTTTTGCCTGGTGATAAGGTGAAATTAGAATTATCTCCTTACGATTTATCGAAAGGAAGAATCACATTTAGATACTAATTAAGGAGCAATCCGGAAATTATTATAATAAGAAAACAAATAGAATCATACGATTTTATTAGTCATTTAAATATTTAAACAAAAGGGGGTGGAATCACTTGGAGTTCATCTAACCGTTGGAAAATTAAACCAAAACAAATGAAAGTTAGAGCATCTATCAAAAAAAGAAGTGCTGATTGCAAAATTGTTCGCAGAAAAGGCGTTCTGTTTGTAATCAACAAGAAAAACCCAAAATTTAAACAAAGACAAGGCTAAAATTAAATTATGGCGAGAATTTCAGGTATTGATTTACCAAAAAACAAAAGAGGCGTTATCGGCTTAACTTACATCTACGGAATCGGAAGAAGCACTTCCTCCGAAATCCTTAAAGCAGCCGGAATCAGCGAAGACAAGAAAGTCAACGAATGGAATGACGATGAATTGGCACTAATCAGAAACTACATCACTGAAAACATCAAAGTAGAAGGTGAATTACGTTCTGAAACACAATTGAACATCAAGCGATTGATGGATATTGGTTGCCAACGAGGAATACGTCACAGACTGGGATTACCTTTAAGAGGCCAAAGAACTAAAAACAATTCTAGAACCCGAAAAGGAAAGAGAAAAACTGTTGCTAACAAGAAAAAAGCAAGTAAATAATCGGTAAGAATTATGGCAAAACAGACTAAAGTTGTTAAAAAAAGAAAAGTAAAAGTTGAAGCGATCGGTGAAGCACACATCCAAGCATCATTCAACAATATTATTATTTCTTTGACGAATAAAAACGGAGAAGTAATCTCGTGGGCATCTGCCGGAAAAATGGGATTCAGAGGTTCTAAAAAGAATACTCCTTTCGCAGCGCAAATGGCTGCTGAAAATTGCTCTGCAGTAGCACACGAAGCTGGGCTTAGAAGAGTGAAGGTGTTTGTGAAAGGTCCAGGTGCAGGTAGAGAATCTGCAATCAGAACAATTCACAATTCAGGAATTGAAGTTAGCGAAATCGTTGACGTGACGCCAATGCCACACAACGGATGTAGACCACCTAAAAGAAGAAGAGTATAATAAATTAGAATTTTAAATTTTAAATTTTAAAATTTTAAATCATCGGTTTATTATTGTAAAATCTAAAATCTAGAATCTATAATCCTTAGAAAATTATGGCAAGATATATTGGACCTAAAACTAAGATTGCAAGAAAATTTGGTGTTGCAATCTACGGAGATGACAAAAACTTCGAGAAAAGAAAAAACCAACCACCGGGGCAACACGGTGTGAACAAAAGAAGAGGATCAAAGAAATCTGAATATGCTGTCCAGCTAATGGAAAAGCAGAAAGCTAAATATACTTATGGTATTTTAGAAAGACAATTTGCTAACCTATACGAAAAAGCGCAAAGAGCAAAAGGCGTTACAGGTGAGGTTCTTTTACAATTATGTGAATCTAGATTAGATAACGTTGTGTACAGACTTGGTTTTGCGAAAACAAGAGCAGGTGCAAGACAATTGGTATCTCACAGACACATTACAGTAAACGGCGAATTAGTAAACATTCCTTCCTATTTGTTGAAAGCGGGTGACGTAGTTGCAGTAAGAGAAAAATCTAAATCTCTTGAAGTAATTGCAGATTCTTTAGCTTCTAAAGCAAACTATGAGTGGTTACAGTTCAACGACGAAACAAAACAAGGTACTTTCGTATCAGCTCCGGAAAGAATCCAAATCCCGGAAGATATTAAAGAACAGTTGATCGTCGAACTTTACTCTAAATAATTTTTTTCAAATTTTTGCTCAACCCCAAATTATATGGCAATTTTAACATTTATTAAACCCGATAAAGTAATCCTACTTAACTCTGATGATTTCAAAGGTCAATTTGAATTCAGACCATTGGAACCAGGTTTCGGTCTTACTATCGGTAATGCTTTGAGGAGAGTTTTACTTTCTTCTCTTGAAGGATATGCTATTTCATCTATCAAAATAGAAGGCGTAGAGCACGAATTTTCAACAATTCCCGGTGTTATTGAAGATGTAACAGAAATTATTCTGAACCTGAAACAATTAAGACTTAAAGCTACTACTGAAAACGCTTCAACTGAAGCAGTAACTGCAAAAGTTTCCGGACAAACTACTGTAACAGCAGGAGATTTAGGGAAATCAATCCAAGGGTTTGAAGTTTTAAACCCAGATTTGATCATCTGTAACCTCAATAAAGATGTGAAATTTGAAATCACTTTCAACATCGAAAAAGGTAGAGGATATGTTCCTTCTGAGCAGAACAAATCAAGCAATGCACCTATCGGTACCATTGCCATTGATTCCATCTTTACGCCGATCAAGAAAGTGCAGTACAGTGTTGAAAACTATCGTGTAGAGCAAAAAACAGACTACGAAAAACTTGTTTTGGATATCGAAACTGATGGCTCAATCAGTCCTCAGAACGCTTTAACCGAAGCTTCTAAGATATTAATTTATCACTTCATGTTGTTCTCTGATGAGAGAATCACCTTGGAAACTGAAGCTGTGAAAGCATCTATCCAATACGACGAAGAAACCCTTCACACAAGACAATTGCTTAAATCTAAATTGACCGACATGGATCTTTCAGTAAGAGCATTGAACTGTTTGAAAGCTGCCGAAGTGGAAACTTTGGGTGAGTTGGTTTCTTACACCAAGTCTGATTTGATGAAATTCAGAAATTTCGGTAAAAAATCTTTAACAGAATTAGAAGAATTAGTGCATGCAAAAGGTCTTAACTTTGGTTTCGACGTTACTAAATATAAATTAGACGCTGATAAATAAAAAACAATGAGACACGGTAAAAAATTCAATCACTTAGGAAGAACCGCTTCACACAGAAGTGCATTACTTTCTAATATGGCTTGTTCTCTTATTGAGCATAAAAGAATCAACACAACTGTTGCAAAGGCGAAAGCTTTGAGAGTTTTTGTTGAACCTATCTTAACAAAAGCAAAAGAAGATACAACTCACAATAGAAGAACAGTTTTCTCTTACCTGCAAAGCAAAGAAGCAGTTACTGAATTATTCAGAACTGTTGCTCCTAAAATTGCAGAAAGAAATGGTGGTTACACCAGAATCATCAAAACTGGATTCAGACCAGGCGACGCTGCAGATACTGCAATGATCGAGCTTGTAGATTTCAACGAACTTTACAATCCTAACGCTGAAGAGAAAAAAGTAACAAGAAGAAGCAGAAGATCTGCCGCTCCTAAAGCTGAAGCAGTTGCTGCTGAAGTAAAGGAAGCTCCGGCAAAAGCTGATGCTAAAACTGAAGAACCTACTGCAGAATCTGCAGACTCTACAGAAGAAAAAACTGCTGAATAATTCCAACAGTTTTTAGAAGATATAAAAAAGCCATTCAATTAATTTTGAATGGTTTTTTTGTTTTTTTACAAGGGTTAATTAACCCTCGCTTTTTTCAACGCGATCACATTATTTCCTTGGGTAATGATCACGCTGTCGTTTTTAGCAACAATTTGGAAATCGTAATTTCCGTAAACGCCTTCACCCCGGTCTGCCTTTCGCGGAGCGGAAATCGTTTTGTTATTACTGCGGATACTGATAGAATTTTCTTTTTCATTATTCTTAAAAGTTACTAATGCCGACGATCCATCTTCTGCAACATATCGGTCGGTATATTCCGTTTTGATATTTCCCCCATCATTCTCCGTCTTTTCTACAGAAATGCTAGTATCTGCTTTTCCGCTGTTGTTTTCAACTTGGATGTCGGAAGTCTCTTCCACCACGATATTTTTATTTCCTTCTGCAGGTTTATTGCAACTATAAATCGCCAAAAGCATCAATGCAGAGGCAGCACAAATTATTTTTTTCATAACAATATTATTTTTATCTCTCAAATTTACGATTACTTTTTTTTAATATTAAAAACTTAATTAATTAACTTAATTTTAACGCTGACCTTCATAAAATCATGTATTGAAAACCAAAATATAGTTCTATTTTCATTAAATTTGTACTTCAAATATTAAAGCTAAAAATAATACAATGAGTTACATTTCTTACATTGAAGCAAGACAGATTTTGGATTCCCGTGGCAATCCTACAATTGAAGTAGATGTTTTTACAGAAAATGGTGCGATGGGTCGTGCTGCAGTACCTTCCGGAGCATCTACCGGTGAACACGAAGCCGTAGAGTTACGCGATGGTGGTTCGGAGTATTTAGGAAAAGGAGTACTGAAAGCCGTAGAAAATGTAAGAGAAGTAATCGCACCGGAATTGGTGGGACTTCCAGTGTATGACCAAAATTATATCGATCAGATCATGATCGATCTTGATGGTACAAAAAATAAAGGAAATCTTGGGGCAAATGCTATTCTTGGAGTTTCTTTAGCAGCGGCAAAAGCAGCAGCTACTGAACTTAGAATGCCTCTTTATAAATATGTAGGTGGTGTGAATGCAAACACACTTCCTGTTCCGATGATGAATGTGATCAATGGAGGTTCTCACTCAGATGCTCCTATTGCTTTCCAGGAATTTATGGTAATGCCGGTAAAAGCAGATTCTTTCTCACACGCTTTGAGAAAAGGAACCGAAATTTTCCATAATTTAAAATCAATTCTTCATTCAAGAGGTTTATCTACCGCTGTAGGCGATGAAGGAGGTTTTGCACCTACTTTTACTGGAACTGAAGATGCTTTAGATACTCTTTTACAAGCTATTGAAAAGGCGGGTTACAAACCAGGAGATGATGTAATGATTGCGTTGGATTGTGCTTCTTCAGAATTCTACAAGGATGGAAATTATGACTATAGAAAATTCCAAACTCCAGATTCTGCGGTATTTAATAGAAGTGAGCAAGTAAATTATCTTGCTGAATTGGCTGCGAAGTATCCAATTATTTCTATCGAAGACGGTATGCACGAAGACGATTGGGAAGGTTGGAAAATGTTGACTGACAAAATTGGCGACAGAGTTCAATTGGTAGGTGATGATTTATTCGTAACCAATGTTGAAAGACTTTCTAGAGGGGTGAATGAAGGAATTGCTAATTCAATTCTTGTAAAAGTAAACCAAATCGGTTCCCTATCTGAAACTATGGATGCTGTTCAAATGGCACAACACAATAGATACACATCTGTGATGTCTCACCGTTCCGGAGAAACCGAAGATTCAACCATTGCTGATTTGGCAGTTGCAATGAACTGTGGACAAATTAAAACTGGTTCTGCATCTCGTTCAGATAGAATGGCAAAATATAACCAATTGTTGAGAATTGAAGAGGCCTTAGGAGAGTCCGCTTATTTCCCAGGATTAGATGCATTCAAAGTAAAACGATAATAGATAATATTAATAGATAATAGCAAGATTCATTTGCTGTTTTCTATCATTATTCATAATTTAGTAAAAAATAAATAATTATATGTCAGATAATAAAGTTGTATTGAACTATGACGGGAAATCTTTTGAATATCCCATTATAGAAAGCACTATCGGTGACAGAGGAATCGATATTTCTAAACTGAGAGACCAAACTGGTTTAATTACATTAGATTTAGGTTACAAAAATACAGGAGCTACACTAAGCGAAATTACCTATCTTGATGGTGATAATGGTGAATTGTACTACAGAGGTTACCCTATTGAACAGATTGCAGAAAAATCTAACTTTACCGAAGTAATGTATCTTTTGCTTCATGGGGAATTACCGACAAGCGACGAGTTTCAATCATTTCAAAAGGGAATCAACAAGTATAATTTCGTAGCTGATGAAATGAAGAAAATTTTGGATGTTTTCCCAAGATCTGCCCATCCTATGGGAGTGTTATCTTCTCTTACTTCTGCACTTACGGCATTCAACCCGAAAGCTGTTGATGTAACATCCAAAGAAGATCTAGACCATGCCGCAGAGATGTTGATCGCGAAATTCTCTCACCTTTGTGCTTGGACTTACAGAAAAAAATTAGGTTTACCAATCAACCACGGCGATAACAGCTTAAATTATGTTGAAAACTTTTACAAAATGTGTTTCCGTCGTCCAAACGAAGAATTTCATTTAGATCCGATTGTCGTTGGAGCTTTGGATAAATTATTAATTCTACATGCGGATCATGAGCAAAACTGTTCTACTTCTACTGTAAGAATGGTAGGATCGGCTCACACCGGACTATTCGCATCGGTTTCGGCAGGTATTTCTGCACTTTGGGGACCACTTCACGGTGGTGCAAACCAAGCAGTAATCGAAATGCTTGAAATGATCGAGAAAGATGGAGGCGACGTAGCAAAATATGTAGAAAAAGCTAAAAATAAAGACGATAATTTCCGTTTGATGGGCTTCGGACACAGAGTTTACAAAAACTTCGATCCTAGAGCAAGAATCATCAAAAAAGCAGCAGACGATATTTTGGATGCACTTGGAATTGAAGACAAAGCTTTAGACATCGCAATGCAGTTGGAAAGAGTAGCGTTGGAAGACGATTATTTCGTAAGCAGAAAACTCTATCCAAACGTAGATTTCTATTCAGGAATCATCTACAGAGCATTAGGCATTCCAACCGAAATGTTTACCGTAATGTTTGCATTGGGAAGACTTCCGGGATGGATTTCACAATGGAAAGAAATGCGTTTGCACAACGATCCTATCGGAAGACCAAGACAGGTTTACCAAGGAGCTCAAAAACGCGATTATGTAGATTTAAGCGCAAGATAATTTTCAAATTCTTATACAATCCCTTTCAATTTTTTTGGAAGGGATTTTTTTTGGCGCACATCTCAGTTTTCCGTTTGTAACTTTAAGAAATGATCCCGCAACCTTTGGAAATTGCTCCACAAGTGTGAGAAATTGCTCTACAAGTGTGAGAAATGGCTCCGCAATTGTGAGAAATGGCTCCGCAAGTGTGAGAAATGGCTCCGCAAGTGTGAGAAATGGATGCGCAATAATTTTTATTGATTTTTTTAACTAAATTCATAAAAAAATGATGATAAAATTATGAAAATGTTAATCTTGAGCAACTACATGTTAAGTATACAGTGAAATATAAAACTAATGAAAAGCTTCCGAAGAATTATGAAACCAAAAATTTGAAAATTTCAGTATCTTAACACCTTTAAATTTTTCAGGTATTTTAAAACTTTAGCATGAAACTAAAAAACTATATCGCCGGAAATTGGGTTGAAGGCAACGGACACGAAATTCCTTTGTACAACGCCGTAAATGGTGAACTGGTCGCCATATCCGATACGGAAGGACTCAATTTTGAAGAAGCGCTTCATTACGGAAGAACTTTGGGTTACAAAAATCTGTCTTCGATGACGTTTTATGACCGTGGCGAAATGCTGAAAAAAGTGGCACTTTACCTTTTGGAAAGAAAGAAAAAATACTACGAACTTTCCTATAAAACCGGTGCAACGCATGTTGATTCCTGGGTTGATATTGAAGGTGGTTTCGGAACGTTTTTCACGTATTCCGGTTTGGCAAAAAGAATGTTGCCGAATACACCTTTTTGGGTAGATGGAGATGTTCAAAAAATTTCTGCTAACGGAACGCATCTTGGAACGCATATTTTAACACCGAGTGAAGGTGTTTCGGTGCAAATTAATGCCTATAATTTTCCGGTTTGGGGAATGTTGGAAAAATTGTCAACTTCTTTATTGGCAGGAGTTCCGGCGATTGTGAAACCGGCAACACCGAGTTCTTATTTGACCAATGCCGTTTTTCAGGATATGATTGAAAGCGGTTTTCTTCCTGAAGGCGCGGTTCAGTTGGTTTGTGGGGAACCCGGAAATATTTTGGATTATGTAAAAGACGGCGATTCTGTGTTGTTCACAGGTTCAGCAACGACGGGAAGAAAACTGAAATCTTTGCCTTCCGTTTCTCAAAATGCAGTCAGATTCAATATGGAAGCCGATTCATTAAACTGTTCCATTCTTGGCTTGGATGCAAAACCGGGAACTCCGGAATTTGATCTGTTCATCAAAGAAGTTCGCAACGAAATGACGACCAAAGCCGGACAAAAATGTACAGCGATCCGAAGAATTATCGTTCCTGAAAAGTTGGTGGGTGATGTTCAGAATGCTTTGTCAAAAGCTTTAGACCAAACAAAAATTGGAAATCCTCTCAATCGCGAAACAAGAATGGGTTCCATAGTTGATAAAAAAGCAGTGGAAGTTCTCAATGAGAAAATTTCAAAATTAAAATCTGAAACCGAACTCATTTATGATGGAAAACACGAACTCGTGGAAGCGGATTTCGAAAACGGCGCGTTCGTCACACCAAAATTATTCTGGAACGATAAACCTTTCAGTAAAAATGTTTCCCACGATGTGGAAGCATTTGGTCCGGTTTCAACATTGATGCCTTACAAAGATGCGGAAGAAGCCGTTGCTTTGGCAAAACGCGGAAAAGGAAGTCTGGTTGGTTCCATCGTTTCCTACGATGATAAATTTGTTGCCGAAACGTCCTGGAAAATGGCTTCCACACACGGAAGAATTTTTGTGTTGAACAGAGATAATGCGAAAGAATCAACAGGTCACGGTTCTCCGCTGCCTACTTTAATGCACGGTGGACCAGGAAGAGCAGGCGGCGGTGAAGAAATGGGCGGTTTGAACGGGTTGCATTTTTTCTTGCAAAAAACGGCTATTCAAGGTTCACCCGATATTTTGACGGCGATTACTAAAATTTATCAACAAGGTGCAACGCAAAACTTTTCAGATAGACATCCATTCAGAAAGTATTTTGAAGAAGTAGAGATTGGAGATTCTTTGGAAACAGCGGGAAGAACAGTAACAGAGGCGGATATCGTGAATTTTTCGAATGTTTCTTGGGATCATTTTTATGCGCATACCGACGTAACTTCTCTCAATGGAACGATCTTCGATAAAACCGTGGCGCATGGATATTTTATCCTTTCAGCTGCGGCAGGTTTGTTTGTTTCCGGTAAAAAAGGTCCGGTTATCGCGAATTACGGATTGGAAAATGCAAGTTTCTTCAAACCGGTTTATGCAGGAGATACCATTACGGTTTATTTAACGGCAAAAGAGAAAGTCAACAAAGGCGTGAAAGGAAGAAATATCCCGAGTGGCGTGGTGAAATGGTTGGTTGAAGTTGTCAATCAGCGCGATGAAATCGTTTGCGTAGCGACTATTCTTACTTTAGTGGCAAAAAAATCTCCTTTTGTTGATTTAAAAACAAAAGAAATTCAGAAAATATTAAATAATCTCACCGAAAATTCAGAAAGAAAATTTGGTTTGATGACGCCTCAATTGATGGTCGAACATTTAGAAGAGGTTCTTAGAAATGGTTTTGTACAATTAAATCCATCTGATTTTCCAGAAATTCCTGAGGATAAATTGGAAAAGTTACAGGACTGGATTTATACGAACCAAAAAATTCGGCCGGGAGCGCAATATCCTATGCTGAAAGATGGCGAAATGCCGGTCATAAGATTTAAAAATTTAGATCAAGCCAAAGAGAAACTCATCGAAACTGTTAAAGAATATTTGATTTATTATAGAGAAAATCCTTTAGTAGAACACTATCATCCACGTTTCGGAAAACTTAATAAAGAAATGATGGAGCTTTTTCAACGCAAGCATTTTACACATCATTTTGAACAGTTTGGATTGATTTAAAACAGCCAAGATCAAAGAAAAAAGATCAAAGAAATATTCGTGCATTCGTGGCAAAAATAAAATGAAAACCTTCGGCCAAAAAGTCATCTCCTTCAATAAAAACCTGAAATATTCAGGGAAATTGCCAAAAGATTTTTCGGTGATGAACCCTTTTTTGGAAAATCCTGAAACTTTGGTGGTGATGAAGGAGTTTTATGAAAAGTTTTACAACGATAACCGAAAAAGAAAATTCATTATCGGCATCAATCCAAGTCGTCACGGAGCGGGTGTTACAGGAGTTCCGTTTACCGATACCAAAAACTTGGAAAAATATTGCGGCATCAAAATGACTTCGGCGAGAACTCACGAAATTTCCTCCGTATTTATGTATTATATGATTGAGGAATTTGGCGGCGTTGAAAAATTTTACAGTCAGTTTTATATCAATTCGCCCTTTCCATTGGCGATCACGAGAAAAAACAAAAATGGACAATCGTTGAACGCCAATTATTATGATGACAAAGAGCTTTTCAAATGTGTTGAAAATTTTATGATTGACAGTATCAAAAAACACATCATTTTAGATTTGGATACGTCGGAAGTGTTTATTTTAGGAAAGAAAAACGCTGAATTCATCAAGAAAATCAACGATAAAGAAAATTTTTTTGAAAAAATGACGGTTTTGGAACATCCGAGATACGTTCAACAATATAAATCAAAGGAAAAACAGTTGTATATCGACAAGTACATTTTAGCGCTAAATCATTAAACAATTAAGTAATTAGGAGATTAAGAAATTATTTAAGTAAGAAATTGTATTTAAAATTGCTAAGCGAAGCGCCTTTGCGAACTTAAAAATATTTTCAAAATTTGTAAAAAAATCTTTGCGCTCTTTGCGTGTAAAAAAATTATGGAAGCATTTGTAACATCAGAAATCAAAAACAATATTGCCGAAATCACGTTCGGAACACAGAAAAGCAATTCTTTGCCGGGTGAAATTTTAGAAAAACTTGCGCAGACCATTTTAGACGAAGGAGAAAAGCCCGAAGTAAGGGCCATTCTTTTGAAATCAGAAGGAGATAAGGCCTTTTGCGCAGGCGCCAGTTTCGACGAACTCTTGGAAATTGAAGAACTCGAAACTTCAAAAAAATTTTTCGGTGGTTTTGCAAAAGTGCTGAAAGCCATGAGAACCTGCGGAAAAATTGTCGTGGTGCGTGTTCAGGGAAAAACAACCGGAGGTGGCGTTGGAATTGCGTGCGGAGCTGATTACTGTTTCGCGACCAAAGATTCTGCTTTGGCTTTAACGGAAATTAATTTGGGAATTGGTCCTTTTGTAATAGGTCCTTATGTCGAGAGAAAAATCGGAAAATCTCAGTTTACGGCGATGGCTATTGATGCAGATTTCCGCAGTGCAGATTGGGCAGAAACGCACAATATTTATCATTCTGTTTCTGAAAACATTTCGGAGATGGATTCTAAACTTTCTGAATTTTTACATAATCTTTCAACCAGAAGTGAAGATGCTTTGACTTTAATCAAGAAAGTTTCGTGGGAAGGAACAGAACATTTTAATGAACTGATGCCAGAAAGAATTCATATGAGTGCTTCTTTGATTCTAGAAGATTCTGCCAAACAAAATATTGAAAAAATCAAGGAGAGATTGAGGGCGAAATAGAAATTCTATTTTAGATTGCAAATGAATTCAGAAAAAATTGTTTTGATTTTGGGGGCCAATTCCGATGTGGCGAAAGAATGTGCGAAACTGTATTTGCAGAAAAATTTCCGCGTGATGATGGCTTCGAGGAATTTAAAATCGATAGAAGATTTCATCAAAGAAAATCAATTGGATTCAAACAAAATTGATTTGCTTTATTTTGATGCTGTGGATTTCGCTTCCCATCAAAAGTTTTATACTGAATTGCCTTTCAAACCAAACGTCGTATTGTATTCAGCGGGGTTTTTGGTACAAAATGACGATGCTTTTCAGGATTTTGATAAGACTTTGCAGATGATGCACACCAATTATTCAGGTGCGGTTTCCATTTTGAATATCATCACGATGGATAAAACCAACAAAAATTTGGAAAGAATCGTCGGTCTATCCTCGCTTTCGGGAGTTCGCGGACGGAAGAGCAATTTTGTTTATGGAAGCACAAAATCGGCATTTACCACTTATCTGGCAGGACTTCGCCAAGAACTTTCTTCAAGAAAAATTAAGGTAAATGTTGTTGTGTTGGGTTACATCCGAAGTAAAATTAATGCCGGATTACAATTGAACCAATCTTTAATGATGGAACCGAGTTACGTGGCCAAAAAAATTGTGAATGTTGGAAATTCATTTATAAATGTTCCGAACTTCAAATGGAAGTTGATTTACAATATTCTTAAAATTTTACCGGAAAGTCTCGTGGCTAAGTTGCCATAATATGTTGTCACTACGTTGATTTTTGTTAAAAATGATGAAGCAATCCCATTGTTGAGATTGCTTCTGTATTTTTAGAAATTCTTTAAACCAAAATACTATTAAATTTTGAACATTTTAGCAAGGAAAGAGCTAATAAATTCGCATTAAAGTTTCGCTTTGATTTGATGGAAAAGTTATTCTGCTTTCAAAAATATATAGCGAATAAGAATAAAATTTTTCGTTTATACAGTTATTCCTTAATATCAACATTTAATGCCAATTCTTCCAACTGCAAATCCGCAATCGGACTCGGTGCATCGATCATCACATCACGTCCTGAATTATTTTTCGGGAAAGCAATGTAATCTCGAATCACTTCATTTCCGTCTAAAATGGCAACCAAACGGTCAAAACCAAACGCCAAACCTGCGTGAGGTGGTGCTCCATATCTGAAAGCGTTCATCAAAAATCCGAACTGTGCTTCTGCTTCTTCTTTGGTGAATCCTAACAAATCGAACATTCTGCTCTGCAAATCTTTATCGAAAATTCTTACAGAACCGCCGCCGATTTCATTTCCGTTCAAAACCAAATCGTAAGCATTGGCGCGAACTTTTCCGGGTTCAGTATGAATGAGTTCCAAGTCTTCCGGTTTTGGCGAGGTAAAGGGGTGGTGCATTGCATGGTATCTTCCGGATTCTTCGTCCCATTCCAACAATGGGAAATCAATTACCCAAAGCGGTGCAAATTCTTTTGGATTTCTTAAACCCAAACGGTTTCCCAATTCCATTCTCAGAGCAGAAAGTTGGGTTCTTACTTTATTTTCGTTTCCGGACATCAGCAGGATTAAATCTCCTGGTTTTGCATTAAAGGCAGCAGCGACACGCTGCAAATCTTCTTCAGAATAAAATTTATTTACTGAAGAAGTAACAACGCCGTCATTTTGGTATTTAATCCAAACCATTCCGGAAGCACCAATTTGTGGGCGTTTTACCCAGTCGATTAATTCATCAATTTGTTTTCTGGTATAATCTGCACAACCTTCAACGTTGATTCCGACAACCAATTCAGAATCGTCAAAAATTTTAAAATCTTTTCCTTTTACCAATTCATTTACTTCTACGAATTCCATTCCGAAACGGATATCAGGTTTGTCGTTTCCGTATTTTTTCATGGCGTCTGCGAAAGTCATTCTTGGGAATTTCCCGAAATCGTTACCGGCGATATCTTTCAATAAAGTAGCGGTCATTCCTTCAAAAATCTCCAAAACATCTTCCTGTTCTACAAATGCCATTTCGCAATCGATTTGGGTGAATTCCGGTTGTCTGTCTGCACGCAAATCTTCGTCACGGAAACATTTTACAATTTGGAAATACCGGTCCATTCCGCCAATCATTAAGAGTTGCTTGAAAGTTTGTGGCGATTGTGGAAGTGCATAAAATTGCCCAGGATTCATTCGGCTCGGAACCACAAAATCTCTCGCTCCTTCGGGAGTAGATTTAATCAAAACAGGCGTTTCAACTTCGATGAAGCCATTATCAGAAAGATAATTTCTTACTTTTTGTGCCATTTTATGACGGAAAATCAGTTTGTCTTTTACCGGATTTCTGCGGATGTCCAAATATCTGTATTTCATTCTCAGTTCTTCGCCGCCGTCGGTTTCGTCTTCGATGGTGAACGGTGGAAGTTGAGATTCATTTAAAATTGTTAAGTTTTCAACTAAAATTTCAATTTCTCCGGTTGGAATTTTCGGGTTTTTACTTTGTCGCTCTATTACTTTTCCATTGACTTGAATTACAAATTCGCGACCGAGTTTTTTTGCATTGTCCAGTAATTCGGCAGAAGATCGATCTGCATCAAATACCAATTGTGTGATTCCGTAGCGATCCCGCAAGTCGATCCAAATCATAAATCCTTTGTCTCGGATGGTCTGAACCCAGCCTGTAAGGGTAACATTTTGATCAAGATTCTGTAAGGTAAGTTCTCCGTTGGTGTGCGTACGAAACATATTTTTTAGGATATTTGAGTTAATCTATTTTGCAAGTGCAAAGATAAGTTTTTTGAACGATTGTAAGAAGCGATTTTTGGGCAAAAGGAATTTTAGTAAAGCAGTGATTGATAGGATTTAAACTTTAAAATTTATGATTTTTTAAGATTCGATTTGGTGTTTTTTTAATTAACTTTGAAGAAATCAACATCAAAAAATAGTTTAATTATGGGTAAAGGAGATCAAAAATCAAGACGTGGCAAGGTAACTGCCGGTAGTTTTGGAAAAAAAAGACCACGAAAATCAAAATCCATGAAGAGTATTCCGGTGAAGGTTTTGAATGATGATGAAAAGAAAGATTCAAAAGTTAAAGTAAGAAAAGAAGTGGGATATCCAACAGGAAAATCTGAAAACGCCGAAGTACATTCCGATACGAAACAAAATGCAGAGACCAAAGCTAAGAAAACTAAAAAAACCGAAGAATAATCTTCGGTTTCTTAAATTTAATTCCGTGTTTTGGCAGAGGAACTTATTTTCCGCCTAAAATGCTTCCCAATAATCCACCTAATCCACCTTGTGATTGTTGTTGCTGATTCCCACCACCAAGCACGGATCCCAGAATATCATTCAAAGGATTGCCAGAATTGCTGGCTTGCGAACCACCTAAAACGCTTCCTAAAATATCATTCAATGGGTTTGATGGTTCCGCTTGCACTTGGCTTTGCGCACCACCTAAAATTCCACCCAACAAATCACCTAAACCTCCACCGGAAGTTACACCATTTGATTGTTTCTCTTTACCGATATACCCCATAATTACAGGTGCCAACATTGCCAAAATAGGGCCGATTTTGTCCATGGAAATTCCGGTATTCTGAGAAAGTTGATTTTCTACGGTAGCCTTTTGACCTCCGAAAATGTGATCCAAAATAGAACCACCTTCCTGTTGACGTGCTTCTACTTGAGCAGGATTGTCGAGAATACTTCCGTCGTGGTCTCTGTCTAAAGCATTATTTAAAGCTTCTGCCTCGTTGGGATCTTCTTGTGATTTTTTTCTTAAATACGAAATAACCAATGGCGCTGCAACTGCTAAAAGTGCAATAATCTGGTTCTTGCTGATGCCGAATTTATTTTCAGCTTGTACCGCGACTTGGTTTCCGGCGTTTCCCGTAATTAAATCAATTAAACTCATAGTTTGTATTTTTTTGTGATTAAATATGAAAATCAAATTTAACAAAAAAATGCTCCGAGATGGTTTTTTAAACTGATAAAGTATTGTTAAAGTTTTTGATGAATAATTTAATTTTTAAAAATTGGAACATTGGAACATGCTTCGCCAAACATCAGCGATTTCACGATTGGTTTTAGCTGTTCCACCAATTCAATATACGCATTTTCAGGAATTGATTGGTCGCTGCATCCTTTTACCAAAACTCTTTTTCCGTTCATCTCGCTGAAATCATTAGTCTGAATAGCGTTATGCATTAATAAAACTTCCAAATCTTCACGGTTTCCAAACACGATTTTTTTAGCAACATCCGTCAGTTTTGCGGTGATCAGGAAGTATGCCCAAAGTGGTACAATCGCATCTGCAGAGTTGTAAATATAAAGGTATGCATCTTCAAAATCTTGAGGATTGATTGCCGCTATTTTTTCGCGAAATTCTTTTTCTTTTAAAATTATACCTTCGAAAAGGAAGTCTTTCAAGTCAATACCTATTCTTTTCCCTTTAGGGATCAAGGTAGAAAGGTCGAAATTAATAAAACGACTTTCTGCAACTTTATTTTTTATTTCAAATTCTTCTGCCATTTTTTATCTTTATCTTTGAGCAAAATTACAACTTTTTAGCAAGTGAAATACTATATCATCGCAGGGGAAGCGTCCGGAGATTTACATGCTTCTAATTTAATGAAGTCTATTTTGAAAAAGGATTCTACCGCTGAATTTCGTTTTTGGGGAGGAGATTTGATGGCGGATGTTGCGGGTTTTCCGCCGGTGAAACATTATAAAGATTTGGCTTTCATGGGATTTTTAGAAGTGGCGAAAAACCTGAGGACGATTCTTGGAAATATTAAGTTTTGTAAAAAAGATATTGCTGCTTATCAACCAAACGTGTTGGTTTTGGTTGATTATCCGGGATTTAATTTGAGAATTGCTGAGTTCGCGAAATCGTTGGGAATTAAAGTGGTTTATTATATTTCTCCGCAACTTTGGGCATGGAAAGAAGGTCGCGTTGAAAAAATAAGAAATTTTGTTGATGAAATGCTTGTGATTCTTCCTTTTGAGAAAGGATTTTATAAAAAACATCATGTTGATGCACATTTCGTAGGTCATCCTTTGCTCGATGCAATTTCTGACTTGCAGAAAATTTCTGAGGAAGATTTTAAAAAAGAACATGGTTTAAACGAGAAAGAAATCATTGCACTTTTGCCAGGATCACGAGAACAGGAAGTCGAAAAAATGTTGGCTTTAATGCTTTCTGTACGTCCTTTTTTTAAAAATTATCAGTTTGTAATTGCCGGTGCACCAAGTTTGACTAAAGAATTTTATAGCAAGTTTGTAGATGATGATGTGCATTTTGTTTCTAATAAAACCTATGATTTATTGCGATGTTCAAGGGCAGCTTTGGTGACTTCCGGAACGGCGACGCTCGAAACCGCCCTTCTGAATGTACCAGAAGTTGTTTGCTATCGAAGCAGCACAATATCGTATGAAATCGGGAAAAGAGTAGTGAAAAATATTAAATTTATTTCTTTAGTAAATTTAATTATGGATCGTGAAGTAGTAACAGAATTGATTCAGAAGGATCTGAATACTGAAAATTTAGTAAAAGAACTTCAACAAATTTTGGACGGGGAAAAGCGCGAAGAAATGTTGCAAAACTTTGAACTTCTCCGCGAAAAACTCGGGGGAAAAGGAGCGAGTGATCATGCTGCTGAAATTATTGTGAATAGCTGACCTTTCTCTTTGTAATCGTGGTTTAATTGTAATTGAAAATAAATTGCAAAAGCAGCCATTACTTATTCTTTGCATTTGCTTTATTCTGGGAATTTTTTTGCAGGATTATTTTCCGTTGCAAAGATTTTCTATTCTCATTTTATTGATATGCAGCTTTTTATCTTTAGGTATTTATTTTGTTAAAGGATTTTATGCTCATCGGATGCGACATGTCTCGTTGTTTGTTTTATTCTTTTCACTGGGTGTTTTCGCGCACGATCTCCATTCGAAGAAACCGGATTTGCCGATTCTTGAAAGCAAAGAAACTATTGTTTTCAAAATCAATAAAAAACTAAATTCCAACGAGAAAAACCGTCGTTACGAAATCACGGCTTGGAAAGGAAAAGAATCTTTTTTAAGTGTTCTTTCTGTACCAAAATCCGAGATCGAACTCGATTTTCTGCACTATTATAAAGGTGAAATTTACATCAATCAGCTTCAAAAACCATATTATGATTTTCAGTTTGATTATGGAAAATATTTGGCAAGAAAACAGATTTATTTTCAAGCTTATTTGCCTAATTCATTCAAATCTGGATTGCGAAATGATTTGAGTTTAGCCGAAAAAATCAAACAAAAAAGATTAGAAACTTTAAGTAAAATCGATCGTGCCCAATTAAGTAAAAAATCGCGGGAATTTACCAAAGGAATTATCCTTGCGGATCGGACTGAGATGGATCAGGAGACGGTTCAGGATTTCAGTAAATCCGGATTGATGCATATTTTGGCGATTTCCGGTTCGCACATGGCGATTATTTTCTGGTTGATTTTGCTTGTTTTAAATTGGATATTTCCTCCAAAATTTAGGAATTTCAAAATGGTTTTTGCCTTGGTTTTGATTTGGGCATTTGCGAGTTTTATTGATTACGGAAGCTCGGTGGTTCGAAGTTGTATCATGATTTCTGCGTATTATATTTTCGTGATTTTGCAACGAAAACCCGATTTGCTTCATTCGATGGCTTTGGCAGCATTTGGGTTGCTCATTTTCGATACGCAGCAACTTTTTGACGTAGGTTTTCAGCTAAGTTTTGTGGCGGTTTTTGGAATTTTCTGGCTCAACAAGCCGATTTTAAAATACTTGCCAAAGCCCAAAAATAATTTTCAAATTTTCCTGGTGAATGTAGTTTCCGTGAGTTTTGCAGCGCAAATCGCGACGCTGCCGATCGTTATTTATTACTTTCATCAATATTCTTTGGTATCGATTTTTGCGAATTTGTTGGTAATTCCTTTTTCGGAAATTATTATTATATTTTCACTGTTGATGACCTTACTTATCGCTTTTTCCGTTCAGTTTTTTTGGTTGAATTTGCTTTATGATAAAGTTGTTATTCTAACTTTAAAAATGATTCATTGGTTCGCCGATATCGATTTTGCTTTCCATAGAATGATTCCGATGACTTTCCTTGAAGTGCTCGTCGCTTTTGCGGTGGTTTGGTTTTTACGATTTGCGATTTTGAAACCGACAATGAAAACTGTTTCAAAAGTGGTCTATTTTCTTCTCCTCTTATTTGCACTGCGACTATTACTCAATTATAAAGCTGCACAAATTGATGAGGTTTTGGAACATTATTATTTTAAAGAGAAAATAGTTTCGGTGAAAAAAGATAAAAAAGTTGTATTTGTTTTAAGAGAAAAATCAAATTACCAGAAAGTCCAACAATATATTATTGAACCCTATTTAACTGCGAGAAGAGTTAATAATTTTGAGATTAAAATTTTACCAAAAGGGGTACATGAAGTTCAGATTGAAGGCAAGAATTATTATTTTGATTAGTGGAATAGTATTTATTTAGAAAGATTATAAACTAAAAAAATCTGATTAATCTCACCTTTAAATACCTTAACAATTTTTTAACTTTGTGGAAATTCAAATTTAAACAATAATTATGGCAGGATTAACAAGTTCTACTATCGGTAGAAAGTACGCAATGGCATTGTCTGCAATGTTTTTGCTCATATTCCTTATCATGCACCTTTCGGTGAATTTACTTTCAATTTGCAGCCCTTCAGCTTTTAACGCCGCATCGGAATTTATGGGTTACAACCCGCTTATTCAGTTCCTGATGCAGCCAATTTTGGGATTTGCTGTGGTGTTTCATTTCGTGATGGGATTTGTTCTGGAATTAAAAAACCGAAGTGCAAGACCAGTAAAATATGCAGTAAACCAAGGTTCAGCCAACTCTACTTGGATGTCTAGAAATATGATTATTTCCGGCTTGGTAGTTTTAGCTTTTTTAGGATTACACCTTTATGATTTTTGGTGGCACGAAATCAACTTCAAGTATATCGAAGGGAACACGCCGGAAAATGGTAGATTTTGGGCGGAACTTCATGAAAAATTTGCTGACCCGTTGAGAGTTGTTTTTTATGTAATTTCTTTTGTATTATTAGGATTGCATTTGGCGCATGGTTTCCAATCATCTTTCCAATCCGTAGGAGCGCGTCATCCGAAATACACTCCTGTTATCAAAACTTTGGGAAATTGGTATTCCATTCTTATTCCTGCAGGATTTATTTTCATTGCAGTATTTCACTTTTTAACTCAATAAATTTTAAGTTTTAATTATTCTAAAATTTAAAGTTTAAAATTTAAAATTTCTAAAAAATGAGCAAATTAGATTCAAAAATTCCGGCTGGTCCTTTAGCGGACAAATGGAAAAATCATAAAAACCACATGAACCTTGTTGCACCAAACAACCGTGATAAAATTGATGTCATCGTTGTAGGAACCGGTTTGGCAGGTGGTTCTGCTGCGGCGACTTTAGCAGAACAGGGATATAACGTAAAAGCATTTTGCTACCAGGATTCACCAAGAAGAGCGCACTCAATCGCAGCTCAAGGTGGTATCAACGCAGCAAAAAACTATCAAGGTGATGGAGATTCTACTTACCGATTGTTTTACGATACCATCAAAGGTGGAGATTACCGTGCAAGAGAAGCAAATGTGTACAGACTTGCAGAGGTTTCAGCAAATATTATTGATCAATGTGTGGCACAAGGTGTTCCTTTCGGAAGAGAATACGGTGGACAATTGGACAACCGTTCTTTCGGTGGGGTTCAGGTAAAAAGAACTTTCTACGCAAAAGGTCAAACAGGACAACAGCTTTTGTTGGGAGCATATTCCGCGATGAGCCGTCAAATCGGAAAGGGACGTATCAAAATGTACAACCGTCACGAAATGATGGATTTGGTAATTGTTGATGGTAAAGCAAGAGGAATAATCGCAAGAAACTTGGTAACCGGAGAAATTGAAAAACATTCCGCACACGCGGTTGTCATCGCTTCCGGAGGTTATGGAAACGTCTATTTCCTTTCTACAAACGCAATGGGATCCAATGTTTCTGCAGCCTGGAAAATTCATAAAAAAGGAGCGTATTTCGCAAATCCTTGTTATGTACAGATTCACCCAACCTGTATTCCGGTTCATGGTACACAGCAATCAAAACTTACTTTGATGTCGGAATCTTTAAGAAACTCAGGAAGAATTTGGGTTCCGAAAAATATCGAAGATGCAGAAGCAATTCGGGCTGGAAGATTAAAACCTGAAAATATCGCTGAAGAAAACAGAGATTATTATTTAGAAAGAAGATATCCGGCTTTTGGAAACTTGGTTCCTCGTGATGTGGCTTCTAGAGCGGCAAAAGAAAGATGTGATGCAGGTTTCGGGATCGAAAACAACGATACAAAAGAAGGCGTTTTTTTGGATTTCTCAACAGAAATCATGAAAAAAGGAAATGAGGCAGCTTTAGAGAAAAATATTCATAATCCTTCTCCACAACAAATCTACGATCTTGGTAAAGCTTGGGTGGAAGAAAAGTACGGAAACCTTTTCCAGATGTACGAAAAAATTACTGCGGATAATCCGTATGTAACTCCAATGAAGATTTATCCGGCGGTTCACTACACCATGGGTGGGGTTTGGGTTGATTACAACTTGCAATCTACCATTCCAGGATGTTTCGTAATTGGTGAGGCAAACTTCTCTGACCACGGTGCAAACAGATTAGGAGCATCTGCATTGATGCAAGGTCTTGCGGATGGTTATTTCGTGCTTCCTTATACCATTGCGGATTATCTTTCTGCAGATATTAGAACGGGAGCAATTCCTACAAACTCAGCAGAATTTGATGTTGCTGAAAAAGAAATTCAGGATAAAATTAATTTCTTCATTAATAATAACGGACAACATTCCGTAGATTATTTCCATAAAAAATTGGGACACATCATGTGGAACAAAGTAGGAATGGGAAGAACTCCGGAAGGTTTGAGAGAAGCGATTTCTGAAATCGAAGAAGTAAGAAAAGAATTTTGGAAAGACGTTAGAGTTCCAGGTTCCAACGACGAAATGAATCCTGAATTGGAAAAAGCATTCAGAGTTGCAGATTTCTTGGAATTAGGACAATTGATGGCAATTGATGCTTTGAAAAGAGAAGAATCCTGTGGAGGCCATTTCCGATGGGATCACGCAACACCTGAAGGTGAAGCGGAACGTGATGATGAAAACTTCAAATACGTAGCCGCATGGGAATACCAAGGAAACGACATTAATCAGGAAATAATGCACAAAGAAGACCTGCTTTATGAAAATATCGAAGTGAAAACAAGAAGTTATAAATAATCTCCGAAAAAGTAAATATTAAAATGAGTGCTAAAAAAGGATTAAACCTGACTCTGAAAATTTGGAGACAGAAAAATAATAAATCAAAAGGTCAGTTTGAAACCTATAAAATTTCAGACGTTTCCACCGACTCTTCCTTTCTGGAAATGTTGGATATGCTCAATGAGAAGCTTATTAATGAAGGAAAAGAACCTGTAGCTTTCGATCACGACTGCCGCGAAGGAATCTGCGGAATGTGTTCGCTATATATCAACGGTAGAGCTCACGGTCCGGATACCGGAATTACCACTTGCCAGTTACACATGAGAATGTTCAAAGATGGCGAAACCATTCATATCGAACCTTGGCGTAGTGCCGCTTTTCCTGTAATTAAGGATTTAGTGGTGGACAGAAGCGCTTTCGATAAAGTAATGGCTGCTGGTGGCTTTATTTCCGTGAACACTTCCGGAAATACTTTGGACGCTAACGCAATTCTTGTTCCGAAAGATGATGCAGACAAAGCAATGGATGCCGCAGCTTGTATCGGTTGTGGAGCTTGTGTGGCGACCTGTAAAAACGGATCAGCAATGTTATTTGTTGGTGCAAAAGTTTCCCAATATGCGTTGCTTCCGCAAGGTAGAGTAGAAGCGCAAAGAAGAGTTCTAAGCATGGTAAAAGCCATGGACGAAGAAGGCTTCGGTAACTGTTCCAATACTGGCGCTTGCGAAGTTGAATGTCCTAAAGGAATTTCTTTGGAAGTAATCGCAAGAATGAACCGCGAGTTTATGGCAGCGAATATCAACCGAGGATAATATCTTTATTAAAATCTACAAAAATCCGTTTTCCTACACCGAAAGCGGATTTTTCATTGTTAAAATTTCCCAAAAAATAGTCTAAAATTTTCTTTGCCTCTTTATATAACTTACTTTTGTTCTCGTTATATTTAGAAAGAATAAAAATGTAATTGTAAACAAATTTATACACAACAATACAAACATGAGTAAATATTTTTTAATGCTGATTTTTGCTTTCGTAGCAATGTCATGTTCAAAAAAGGTAGAAGTAAAAGGTAATTTCGCAGGTGGATCACCACTCGAAAGAATCGAATTTATCGAAGCGTCAGGTGTTGCAACTTTGCCTTTGGTCAATTTAGGAGTAGATTCAAAAGGAAGCTTTTCCGGAAGTTTTGAAGCTCCGAAAAACGGAATGTACATCATGTCTTATGCCGGAAAAACTGCGATGATTTACTTAAAAGGTGGGCAGCAACTGAATATTTCTGGGCAAGCAGCAAATTTTCCTAATCAATATACCATCACTGGTGATGCTAAAAATAACAACGATTTCCTAATGGATGTGCAAAAATTCGTACAAGGGTATGCAGCCAAAATTAATGTGGGGGAATTGGTAAGCAAAAATGAAGATGCTTTCTTAAAAGAAATCGAAAAAATCAAAAATGATTTTGTAACCAATATTGATGCTGCAGCGAAAAAAACTTCGGCTGACAACGAGGTGGTTCAGTATAAAAAAGACGAATTGAATGCAAGTTTGTTGGGATTGATGAACCAATACGAAATCAATCATGCACAAATTACGCAAAATCCTAATTATAAGGCTTCTAAAAATTTTAAAGATGCGGAAGCAAAACTTGATGCAGATAGCGACAGAATGTTGAAAAATCAGCCAATTTACAGAAATTATTTGTTAGGTAAATTGAGTCCTGAGTTCCAGAAATTTGCATCCGCAAACAGCAAAAATGGAACGGAATTGTCTTCTGAGGTTTTCGCGAAATTTTTAGATACCAAAAAAGATCTTTCTCAAACGGCCAAAGATTATCTTTTAGCGTTCGTGCTTTCCAGCGGTGATATTACGCCGGGAATGACCAAGGAAAACTCAGAGAAAATTTCCAAAATCATCAAAGAAAAAATTAAAGATAGCCAAATTAAAAAAGATTTGGAAAGAATCCAATTTGTAATTGTAGGTCCAAAAGTGGGTAAGGCAATGAGCACCGCAAAACTAGTGAAAGCAGACGGAAGCGATTATAAATTTGCTGCCGGAAAACCAACCTTGGTGATGTTCTACGCTTCGTGGAATCCTTACATTGCTGAAGGAACGGTTCCTGTATTGAAAGAAGTAGTGAATTTCTACAAATCAAAGATGGATTTCACTTTCGTTAATCTGGACGATACCAAAGACCAATTTGTAAAAACAAGCAACGCACTTTTGAAAGGAATTCCGGGGATCAATGTTTATGGTGATGGGGGAATGAACGCACAAATTGCGAAAGATGTGGGAATTTATGGTTTCAAACTTCCTTCTTTCGTAGTGTTGGATAAAGATGGAAAAATTGCGAGCCGATTCTTCTACAACCTTGGTGATCCGGAAATCGTTACGGTTTTGGATAAACTTTCCGGATTGAAAGCACCGATGGTGCAGCCGGAAGCTACTTTGCAAAACGATTTATTGTCGCCGCAGCCAGAAGTTGCTCCAACAAAGTAATTATTGTCATCAATTGAAATATTTCCTGCTCATTATATTTGGGCAGGATTTTTTTTTATATTCGTTTAAAATTCAATCATGAAAAAAGATTTACTTATTTCTTTATTGGTTGGTCCTTTTCGGGATTATCTTTACCGTTTTTTCAGTAAGTTTCGATCTTACATCGCTTGGTATATCACTTGAAACGGGAAAAATATTATCATATATTGCGGTGTTTTGCAATTTTACAGTTGCTTTCACTCTTATTATTGATGTTTTTAAAAACCAAAATCCTTCTAGATTTTTGTGGACATTAGGATTTCTGCTTTTTGGAGCTTTCGTAGGATATTTTACTTAAGAAATCGTCAGTCTTATTCCGCTTAACTTTGAGGTTTATACAATAACGACGGGCTTTACCATGTTTTTTTTGTAAAGGATCATTTGGTTTTAGCGATAATCTAGTTTATTCTGAATCTCATCAAAAATAATTTAATGAAATTCAAATTCCTCCAATCGAATTATCGCCTCTTTTTATTTTCAAAACCTTACTTTTGTGTTCATTAAAATTGTCGATGAGAAAGAAAAACAAAAATATCATTTTAGAAAATATCAGACTGGTTTCTGCGGGTGCAAAAGGCGTAGCAATAGGCAAAACCGACGATGGTAAAACCGTGTTGGTTTCCGGTGCGGTTCCTGGTGATTTGGTTAATGCAAGAGTAAAAAAATCGAAATCGAAATATTTCGAAGCCGAAGCTGTGGAAATTTTGGAAGAATCTCCTTATCGTGTCGCTCCAAAGTGTGTGCATTTTGGCGTTTGTGGAGGTTGCAAATGGCAGAATCTTGCTTATGAGCAACAACTTGTTTTCAAGCAGGACGAAGTTTATAACCATATCAAAAGAATTGGCGGCATCGAAAATTTCGAAACTTTACCAATTTTGGGAAGCGTGGATCAATATTTCTACCGCAACAAAATGGAATTTTCTTTTTCCAATGCTCGTTGGCTTACTCAATACGAAATCAGTTCCGAGGAAAACTTCGGAAACCGCGATGCATTGGGCTTTCATATTCCCGGAATGTGGAGTAAAATTCTAGACCTCAAGGAATGTTGGCTTCAGGAAGATCCATCGAATTTCATACGACTTGCCGTAAAACGATATGCCGTAGCCAACGGGTTGGAGTTTTTTGATGTAAAAGAACAAACCGGATTTTTGCGAACTTTAATGATGAGGCAAAATTCGAAAGGGGAATGGATGGTGTTGTTCCAACTTTTCCGTGAGGAAACTGAAAACCGCGAGAAATTATTTGATTTTTTACTTTCAGAATTTCCGCAGATCAAAACGTTGGTTTACTGCATCAATTCAAAACAAAATGATTCTATTTACGATCAAAATGTTGAAACCTATTTTGGCGATGGCTTTTTGATGGAAGAAATGGATGGTTTGAAATTTAAAATCGGACCGAAATCCTTCTTCCAAACCAATTATAAACAAGCATTAGAATTATATAGAAAAACCCTCGAATTTGCTGATTTGAAAGGCGATGAGGTGGTTTACGATTTATACACCGGTACAGGAACGATTGCGCAGTATGTTGCCAGAAATGCCAAACAGGTCATTGGTATCGAATCTGTTCAGGAAGCGATCAATGCAGCGAAAGAACACGCAGAACTGAATGGTTTGTCAAATTGCACGTTTTATTGTGGTGACATGAAAGACATTTTCAATGATGAATTTTTGGCAAATCACCCGAAAGCTGATGTTTTAATTACTGATCCTCCGCGCGATGGAATGCATCAAAAAGTGGTGGAGCAAATCCTGAAATTAGCTCCTGAAAAGATCGTTTATGTAAGTTGTAATTCGGCTACACAAGCGAGAGATTTAGCTTTAATGAAGGATCAATATCGATTGGTGAAAATATTGCCGGTTGATATGTTCCCACAAACGCATCATGTTGAAAATATTGCACTTTTAGTAAAAATTTAATGATGAAATTTCTGAAAATTTTCCTGATTTCTCTCTTTTTATTTTCCCTTTTTTCCTGCGGAAGCGATGATGATATTTGCTTAAGCGGCGAGGCAACACCGAGAATGAAACTTAAATTCAAAACAAAAGCCACCGGAAAACTCAAAACAATGGATTCGATTTTTGTAAATGTAGATTACGGAAACGGTCCGGTTTCGGTGGTTGCATCAAAAACGAAAACCGATTCGGTTTTTATTCCTTTAAGAGTTGATGATGCGCTTTTCACTAAAATTTATGTCGGTTTATCGAAAGCTGCAGTAAATTCTGAAGTGAAAGTGAATTATACCACGAAATCAGAATATGTTTCCCCGGCTTGCGGAATCAAGCAAAATTATGAAAATGTAACCGCTGTTTTGGAGGTACCCAATCCTGTCTTAGAAGTCGAACAAAATCAAACTCAAATTACAGATGAATCCAAGACTCATTTTTTCCTTCTTTTTTAACTTTATATTCCTGATATCTTTTGCGCAAAAGCAACAAGATTCACTCAAAACAAAATGGAAATACGAACCTAATTTTATGGTTGGATTTGATGTTTTGAATGCGGGAATAGGCGTTTTTTCGGATCGAAAACTTTTTCAGGGATTTGTATCATCTCGAATCAGTAAAAATATTCACGCCGTAGCAGATGTAGGTTTTGAAAAAAATATTTACCAAAAAAATGGTTATGATGCCTCTGTCGATGGACCTTTTTTGAAATTAGGTGCTTTTTATATGTTGGCGAATGATAAAGAAAACTCATTGAACGGATTCTACGCAGGCGGAAAATTGGCGGGTTCATTTTACAACCAGGAATACAAAGCGGTTCCTGTTCGAGGTTATGGCGGAAGTGAAACTTCGGTGGCTTTTCCTGCATCATCTCAAAGTTCGTATTGGATCGAAGCAACGGTTGGCGGACGCGTACAATTGTTTGAATCACCTTTTTATATCGATGTTACCGCACAACCAAGATATCTGTTATTTTCTACCACGCAAGACGATATAAAACCGATGATCGTTCCGGGTTTCGGCAAAAGTTCCGCTAAATTCAATCTTGGATTTTCTTGGAATATCAATTATTACTTCTAAGCAATAAAAATACTGTGTAATAAATAATATACTCGTAATTTTTTACGGGTATTTTTATTTATAAACTCTTAATTTTCAAAATTCAATTATGATTATTTTATTTTATTATAATTAATATTTCATTAATGATAATTAAACGATTATTTTATTATCGAAAATTTCCGTAAAATACCGAATTATTGCAATCTTTTATTTTGGCAATCGGGAAAAAAAAATTACATTTGAGAAAAATTATTTTAAAATTAATTAAACTTATGAAGAGAATTTTTACTTCTTTACTTTGTGGTTTGATGTCAACAGCTGCACTTGCACAGTGGAGCCCAACATCTATGCACGGTGAGAAAATCAGAGCGACGTCTAACGTCACGAGTTACTATTCATTAGATCTTAATGCGATTAGATCTACACTGGCAAATGCTCAGGAAACAGGAAAAAATGCAAAACCTGTAGAAATTAAATTGCCAACCCTAAACGGGAAAATTGAAAGATTTGCTGTTTACAGTGCGCCAGTAGTGGTAAAATCCATTGCTGATCGTCATCAATTGGGTTCTTATGTGGGAGTTGGGATCGATGATCCTACTGCTTACGTAAGATTCAGTGTGGCACCAAACGATTTCCAGTCGATGATGCTGAGAAATGGGGTATATGAGTTTATCGAACCTCAGAATAAAGAAAAAAATGTTTATGGTGTTCACCCGAAAACCAGTAAAGCCGATGCTGACAAAGCTTTTGTTTGCTCGACAAGTGAAGCTCCGTTAACAAAGCAGCAGATCGACAAGTTATACATGTCTGGTAAAACATTTACCAATAATCCATCGGATTTCAACAAATCTTCTGACCAAAAATACAGAACAATGCGTCTTGCTATGTCTGTAACTGGTGAGTATACCCAGTATTTTGGCGGAACAGTTCCTAAAGCGTTAGTGCAGATTAATGCAACATTAACCCGTTGTAATTTCGTGTTCGAGAAGGATTTTGCTCTTCATTTAATTTTACAGGACTTCCCACAATTAATTTATACAGATCCTGCAACAGACCCTTATTCTATTGCTTCGGTCGGTACGGCCAGTTCAAACACTAATAATTTGCTGGGTTGGAATTTACAACTTCAAAATACTTTGTCTACCACAATTGGTAGCGCTGCATATGACATAGGTCACTTATTTGGCGCCTCCGGTGGCGGAGGTAATGCTGGATGTATTGGATGCGTTTGTGTTCCACCCACTGGTGAAACGGCTTCGAATTTAAATAAAGGAAAGGGATCCGCATTTACTTCACCTGCGGATGGAATTCCAATGGGTGATAACTTTGATATCGATTATGTTGCTCACGAAATCGGTCACCAGTTAGGAGCTAACCACACTTTCTCTATGAGTCTTGAGGGTACTGGAGCTAATCAAGAACCTGGTTCTGGATCAACTGTTATGGGTTATGCTGGAATTACGGGTGCTACTGATGTTCAGGCTCACTCCGATGCATATTTCCACTATTACAGTATCTTCCAAGTTCAGAATAATTTGGCAAGTAAAACTTGTGATATTGAAACTGCCGTAGCAAATACTCCGCCAGTAATTACTGCAATGCCGGATGTTACGATTCCTAAAGGAACTGCTTTTGTTTTGACAGCACAAGCTACCGATGCGGAAGGTGATCCATTGACTTATACTTGGGAGCAGGTTGACAATGCGACTTCAACTACTACGATCGCCAACCTTGGTACTTTAACCAACGGACCATCTTTCAGATCTTGGACTCCAACAGCAAGCCCGACAAGATATTTCCCTAAATTAAGTACAGTATTGGCTGGAAGCCTAAAGAATAATGCTGATTGGGAAGCAGTTTCTACCGTAGCTAGAACTTCAAACTTTAGAGTAACGGTAAGAGATAATAAGGCAGATGTAGCGCAGCAACAAACTCAAAGTGCAAACCAGAAAGTTACTGTTCATGCTAATGGACCTTTCAAAATTACTTCTACTAAGGTTTACAACAACGCTGCTGGTCCTTTCACTTGGGATGTTGTAGGAACTAATGCGGCTCCTTTCAACGTTGCAAACGTAAAAATCGATTATACTAATGATAACGGTGTTACTTGGAATGTTTTGGCAGCTTCTACACCAAACGATGGTACTGAAGATTTCAGCTTCTCTTCTTTTGCAACCAACACTGCTCTGAAAATCAGAGTTTCTGCAATTGGTAACGTGTTCTATGCAATTGCTCCGGTTACAGTTTCTGCGATCGTACCATGCGATGGAACTGCTCCTGCTGGACTTGCCGTTTCCGGAATTACAATCGCGGCTGCCAACTTGAGCTGGGATCCTATCGCAAATGCTACTTATATCCTACGATACAAGAAAGCTGCTGATGCTGCTTGGACTGAAGTTCCTGTAAGCACAAATACATATACAATCACTGGATTAGATGAAGCTACAGCTTACAATGTACAAGTTGCTTCTGTTTGTTCAGGTACAACTGGAACTTATTCTGCTGCTGTTAATTTTACAACTAGTTCGTTCGCTTATTGTACACTTAGTTCTACTAATTCTACCGATGAGTATATTTCTAATGTGAAAATCACTGCAGATGGTGCTGCTGGAGTAAACAGTACATCTGGCGCTTCTAATTATACAAACTATTCAACTGATCCTACAAGATTAGTTTCATTAAAACAAGGAAGTACAAATAACGTGATCTCGGTTTCTAAAGCTTGGAGCGGTACTCAATATAACGAAGCCGTTACTGCTTGGATCGATTTCGATAGAAGTGGTACTTTTGATAATGATGAAATTGTATTGTCAACTTCAGCGGACAAATTAACCCCTGTAACCGATACATTTACTGTACCTGCAGATTCTTATGCTGGTGATAAAACAGTAGGAATGAGAGTTGCTTTAAGATTTAGCACTCCTCAAACTTCGCCTTGTGGTACTTACACTTACGGAGAGGTTGAAGATTATGCAGTAAAAATCACAGCTGATTTGGCAGTAGGTAATGCTAACGTATCTTCAGTACAGGTTTATCCTAATCCTGCAAATGATGTGTTGAATGTTTCTAAAGTTTCTAATAATGCAATTTACAGCATCTACAATGTAGCGGGTCAAATCGTTGCTAAAGGAAAAATTGCAGATAACAAAGTACAAGTTGCTAAATTACAAGCTGGTGTTTACATCATCTCTGTAGAAGATAACGGAAATGTAGAAAAAGTGAAATTTATTAAAAAATAAAAACACGTTTCAACATTAATAGATCCCCGGAATACCACCGGGGATTTTTTGTGCAATTATTTTTATCATTTATTTTCCAAAAATTTACAGTGAAAAAGCAGTTATATTTTCTCATCAATAATTTTAAACCAACGTTTAAGATTATTTAACATTTGCAAAATTTATTTAACCAAACTTTAACCACTGCAAACGCTTTATTCATCATAGGAAATATAAAATTTGATTTACTTTTGCTTCCTATATGAAACAATTTTTTCTACTTGTTGCTCTGTTTGTCTTTACACATATTCATGCCCAGTTTTTCTCCGGCGAAATTATTATCAGAGATAATTCTGTATACTATCTCAATCAGGTTTATGTAACCAACGTTACCTCTCATAAAACAGTTTACACAGATTATTTCGGCTCTTTTAAGATTCCGGCGAAACCAGGTGATGTAATTCGTTTTACTTCCATCGTTACCGATCGAAAAGATGTTACCGTAACCGAAGAAAATTTGCAGAATGCTAGTAACTTTGTCGAATTAAAAATCGCTTACTACGATATTCAGGAAGTGGTTATTAATAAATTTAAACCTACCGGAAACCTCAGAAAAGATGTGAGTTCGCTGAAAACCGGAGAAAAAACACTGGCGCTTCAGAAAATGATCGGCTTGCCAGCTCCAAAAGGCGACGGAACATCTCCGCAACTTCCTGTTGCCGGTTTTTCAGGCGGTGGACTTACATTTAGTTTGGAAAGTATTTATGACATTCTTTCGGGAGATCGAAAAAAGAAAGAACGCTCGAACCAATATGAAAAAATGAATGTTGCTGTAGCCAACATCAGAAAATATTATGGTGACCAATATTTTACTAACCTGAAAATTCCTACCAGCTTCATTGATAATTTCTTGCAGTTTGTTTATACTTCTGAAGCTTTATTTCCTCTTATTAAAGATAATAATTACGAAGCAGTTTCCGTTTTTATAGAAAAGTACTTGCCGATTTATCAACGGCGACTTCGAAATTCACATTTAATGGATAACTTAGAATGATTTCTGAATTACATTAAAGCCAATTTATAATTTTTAAATAAATTTGCACAAAATTTTTAAGCTAAACTTATTATCAATAAAAATGTATTTTTTTAAAAATATACTCCTTTCTTTCGTACTTACTTCGGCAATTTTCTCCGCACAGCAAAAAGGCAAAGATTATTCTCATATCCTCAGAAGTAATAATATTTATGAAATAGATGCATACCTCAAAATTGCACATCCGGATGAGCCCAAAAGATCGGTCTTAAAACCAAGACTCATGCAATTGCTGAAAGATTATATCAAGAATGCGCATCCAACAGATCAGCGTGTCAAAGATTTTCAGGAAAAACTTGCAATCCTGCGCAGAAAGCCTTCTACAAATATTGGTTTTGATGAAATGAATGAAACCATTCGCCAAAAGCAGATTGCTTATTACAAAGAACGATTAGCATCAACAAGCCAGTCAAAAACACCTGTTCCACATCCTCAAGCGTCTTCCAATGTAGCGATAGCTTATGAAAATCCAGAAGAAGAAGAATTTAAAATGCTGATGTCCACTAATCCAATCGAGCATAAAAATAATACGGTGAAAATCCTAAATTCGCTATTTGACAACAACCCAAACAGCACGGAAAGTATTGTAATGATTGAAAACAGATCGGATTGTAATATCATTATGCGAATGGAGGGAGTGGGTTTTACCAAGTTTCGTTTACCAATCCCTGCACAATCGGATAATACGATTGTGGTACCCAAAGGTGATTATCTTTTTTCGAGTTTACTTTGTGGTGCACAGTATGCATCGCAAAAAACAGTGAACAAGGCCATCATCGTAGAATTGGGTGATTCTAAAGTTCATTGATTTAAATTTGTTTAAAAAGGCTTTAAAGTCTATATTTTTGGTTATTTTTGCACGATTTTAATAAGAAATGGGTAAAAATAAACTGGCAAGATTTGCCGAAAACAAAATACTTCCAAATGTATTTCAGCCGACAAGAGAAGAGGCGCTCAACAATTATCCTTTAAAAGGAAAATGGAGATCCGAGGTTTTCAAAAATGAGAATCCGATCGTCCTGGAGCTCGGTTGCGGAAAAGGGGAATATTCCGTGGGACTGGCAAAGTCTTTTCCTGAAAAAAATTTCATCGGAATTGATATCAAAGGTGCTAGATTTTGGTTCGGTGCCAAAGAAGCTCACGAGAAAAACTTCAACAATGTTGCTTTTTTGAGAACGCAAATCGAATTGGTCGATTGTTTTTTTGACCAAGATGAGGTTGATGAGATCTGGATTACCTTCCCGGATCCACAGATTAAATACCGCAGAACCAAACACCGAATGACGCACCCCGATTTTCTGGATCGTTACAGGAAAATTTTAAAGAAAGACGGTATTATTCATCTGAAAACCGATTCGGAATTTCTTCATGGTTATACTTTAGGATTGCTTCAGGGGCAAGGTCACGAAATTATTTCTGCACATCACGATATTTATGGAGCACCGGAATACGAACCGGGAACGCCGCTTCTAAGAGAAATAAAGACCTATTACGAGGGATTATTTTCCGCAAAAGGGAAAACTATTACTTATATTAAATTTAGAATTAAGTAACTGTTTTTATTTCGATTCAAATTATTAAATCATTTTCATTGATACACAAAAAAAAGCTCAGAAATTAATCTGAGCTTTTCTTGTATTGAAGATAAAATCTTATTCTGCAGCAGTATCGAAATCTGCATCTGCATCAGCAGATACTTTTTCTCCTTCTTCTTTAGATTTTTCTTTATCAGCTTTTCTTTGAGACAATCCGTCTTTGATAGATGATGAAACTACGCTCAAGATCATATCGATAGATTTAGAAGCATCATCGTTTCCTGGGATTACGAAATCTACTTTTCTTGGATCTGAGTTCGTATCAACGATAGCGAATACAGGGATACCCAATTTTTTAGCTTCAGTTACCGCGATGTGTTCTTTCATAATATCAACTACGAATAGTGCCGATGGAAGCCGAACCATGTCAGAAATAGAACCTAAGTTTTTCTCAAGGTTAGCTCTTTGACGATCTACCTGAAGTCTTTCTTTTTTAGATAAAGTTTCGAAAGTTCCATCTTTCTTCATTTTATCGATATGGTTCATTTTCTTAACAGCCTTACGGATGGTAACAAAATTTGTTAGCATTCCACCAGGCCATCTTTCAGTGATATAAGGCATATTAAGGTCAGCTGCATATTTTGCAACAACTTCTTTCGCTTGTTTCTTTGTAGCCACGAAAAGAACTTTTTTGCCAGCAGAAGTAATTTTTTCCAAAGCGCTACAAGCTTCGTCTAATTTTACAGCTGTTTTATGTAAGTCTATAATGTGAATACCGTTTTTCTCCATAAAAATGTATGGAGCCATATTTGGATTCCACTTTCTGGTCATGTGACCGAAGTGTACACCTGCCTCTAAAAGGTCTTTAACATTTGCTTTTGCCATGTCGCTTTTTTGTTTTTAGTTTACGTTCCGCATTTGTGCAATCAACAATTTCTTTAGATGGGAGAAATGTTTGGGTGCTAAACTAACGGGGCATTTTTTTGATTAGATAATAGAACCAAGAGCCAACAACAAAGATTTTTGAAAGTCTCGAATCTTGTGTCTCGTTTCTCGAATCTTCTTGATTAACGTTTTGAGAATTGGAATCTCTTTCTTGCTTTTTTCTGACCTGGTTTCTTTCTTTCAACCATTCTTGCGTCTCTTGTAAGCAAGCCTTGAGGTTTCAGCAATAATCTGAACTCTTCGTTGATTTCACATAATGCTCTAGAAACTCCTAGTCTGATCGCTTCTGCCTGACCTGTAATTCCACCTCCGAAAACATTCACTGTTACGTCATACTGACCTACAGTTTCTGTCAACAAAAATGGTTGGTTCACTTTGTATACCAAAACATCGGTTCCGAAATATTCTTTAGAATCCTTTTTGTTGATGGTAATTACACCAGAACCTGGTCTCACATAAACTCTTGCTACAGAAGTTTTTCTTCTTCCGATTTTATGAACTATTGACATATTAATTATTTGAATTCGTTAATATTAATAACTTTTGGCTGTTGAGCTTCGTGTTTGTGTTCTGTTCCTTCATATAAATAAAGGTTAGTAAACAATTGAGATCCCAATTTGTTTTTCGGAAGCATTCCTTTTACAGATTTTTCCAATACTTTTAAAGAATCTTTTTTCTGAAGTTCAAGAGCAGTCATCGACTTTTGACCACCTGGATATCCAGTATGCCAAATGTAAGTCTTGTCAGCCCACTTGTTCCCGGAAAGGGTTACTTTCCCAGCATTCAAAACGATTACGTTATCTCCACAATCTGCGTGAGGCGTAAAATTCGTTTTGTGCTTTCCTCTCAAAATCTTTGCAACCTTAGAAGCTAGTCTTCCTAATGGCTGTCCTTCAGCGTCTACCACAACCCATTCTTTATTAGCGGTAGCTTTGTTAGCTGAAACGGTTTTGTAACTTAATGTATTCACACTTTTTCGTTTAACGATTAAACATAATTTTCCCTAAATAGGGTGTGCAAAGGTAAAGATTTTTTTTGAAACTGAAAACATTTTAGAAAAGATTATCCTAAGGTTTTGAAAATGATTGGATTATTGAGGCTTTTTTTCGATTTAATGACTGCGGTGATCACAAATTATTCATTATTTTCTTAAAGATTTCGAACTTTTGAAACTTGCCAAGAGGTAGTACGTAACAAAAACCATTGAAAATTTAATCACTGAAGGTACCGCTTTTTCCAAATCAAATAGTAATACTCCCAAAATGATTAAAACTCCCATCCCCAGAAATGAAATCCCAAGCTTCTGCGCCAAACTGAATTTTTCATTATCAAGGAAATAAGCCATTCCCCAAGCCGCACCAAATGCAACAGCATAATATAAATCCAACGCCAAACCGTCGCTTCCCAATAAAAAATGATTGAGTAGAAAACTGATCACGATTCCGGCAAAGAAATAAATAATGGCACGTTGCATATCAATAAAGTTTCCGCAAAAATAAAGATTTAATAAACAATTTGGTATTTTTTTTATATTTGAGAAAAATATAACAGTCGTGAAAATTAGACTAACATTGACAATTTTGAGTATTTTGGCTCTTATTTCTTGCCAAGGAATTATTGATAATCTTAGGGAAGAGGATGCTAATGAAAATTATGTATCTCCCTTTATGGGCGTTTACAAAGGAAATTATTCCGGCGACGAAGTGGGTACATTAACCATTGAAGTGGCAAAAAATGGATATGTTTCTGTCACGAAGGTTTCGCAGTTTGGTACCGAAAATTCTTTTTTGTCCGGAATGGTGCGGGATGATAGCGCGCTGCAATCTGTTACCTTACCATCTGGTTTTACACTGCTGGGAAACTTAAAAACAAAATCCGGCACCTGGAAAATGGGTGATTGGGCCGGAAACTGGTCGGTTACAAAACAATAGCAATCTTATATGATAAATTTTTTTTATAATTAGTTAAATATAGAACCCTTTCAATCAACCGAAAGGGTTTAGTTTTTTAAAATTACAAAAAATCCTATATTTGGAATCTTACGAACATTCAATTATGGAAACCCAAAAATATTCTCCAAAAAACAAAATCCGTATCGTTACCGCCGCCGCATTATTCGACGGACACGATGCTGCGATCAATATCATGCGCCGCGTAATCCAAGGAACGGGCGTGGAAGTGATTCACCTCGGACATGACAAATCTGCTGAAGAAGTTGTAAACTGCGCGGTTCAGGAAGACGCCAATGCAATCGCCTTAACTTCTTATCAAGGTGGTCACAACGAGTATTTTAAATATATTTATGAACTATTAAAGGAAAAAAATGCTTCTCACATCAAGATTTTTGGCGGCGGGGGCGGCGTTATATTACCTGAAGAAATAAAAGATTTGATGGATTATGGTGTGACCAGAATTTATTCTCCTGATGACGGCCGCGAACTCGGTTTGCAGGGAATGATTGATGATTTGGTACAGAAATCCGATTTTCCAACAGGAGAAAAAATTACCGTTCAAGATTTAGATAAAATTAAATTTGAAGATTCAAAATCAATTGCTGAAGTCATTTCCGCAGTAGAAAATTTCTCCGAAACGAAACCGGATTTAGTTAAGGAAATCGATGAAAGAGCAAAAGATTCCACAATCCCTATCATCGGGATTACCGGAACCGGTGGCGCAGGAAAATCCTCCTTAACCGACGAATTGGTTAGAAGATTTTTACGCTCCAATCCCGAAAAGAAAATTGCGATCATCTCGATCGATCCTTCTAAAAAGAAAACCGGAGGTGCACTTTTGGGAGACAGAATTCGCATGAATTCGATTAATGATTCGCGCGTTTATATGCGTTCTATGGCAACTCGGGAGAACAACGTTTCCGTGTCGCCGCACATTCATTCCGCATTAAATATTTTAAAAATAGCTAAACCAGATGTCATTGTTCTCGAAACATCCGGAATTGGGCAATCTGGTTCAGAAATTACCGTTATTGCTGATGTTTCCATGTATGTGATGACCCCGGAATACGGTGCTTCAACCCAATTGGAAAAAATCGATATGCTTGATTATGCAGATTTGGTTGCGTTAAATAAATCCGACAAACGCGGAGCTTTGGATGCACTGCAAGCAGTGAAAAAACAGTTTCAGCGAAATCATGTTTTTTTTGATCAGCCGCTGGATAGTATGCCGGTGTATTCCACCAAAGCCAGTCAGTTCAACGATTGGGGAACAACCGAACTTTTCAACGAATTAATTAAAAAAGTAAATGATCAATTTTCGGATTTGAAATTAAGCGAATATGTGGAACAAAACGTTTCCGAAGAAACCACCATTATTCCTCCGAAGAGAGTTCGCTATCTTTCCGAAATTGTTGAAAATAATCGGGCTTATGACAAAGAAGTGGTTGATCAGGCGTTGATCGCAAGAAAGCTTTACCAGCTTCAGGGTGCCAAAAACATCCTCGAAGACGATGCCAATTCCCAGGAAATCCTCGAAAAGAGATATCAGAAAATCAAAAAAGATCTTGGCCAGGAAAATATTTATTTCTTGAATGGTTGGCACGATTTCAAACTGAAGCTCGAAGCTGATGAATATATCTATCTCGTTCGGGGTAAAGAAATTAAAGTTCAGACCAAGTCGGAAACGCTTTCTCATCTTAAAATTCCGAAAATTGCTTTGCCGAAATTTCATGATTGGGGCGATCTAATCCGTTGGAAAGGGCAGGAAAATGTTCCCGGAGCATTTCCTTTTACGGCGGGAATCTATCCTTTCAAAAGAACTGGTGAAGATCCCACAAGGATGTTTGCAGGAGAAGGAGGACCCGAAAGAACCAACCGCAGATTTCATTACGTTTCCGCAGAAATGGATGCCAAAAGACTTTCTACCGCGTTTGATTCTGTGACGCTGTACGGTCAGGATCCTGCTTTTCCGCCAGATATTTATGGAAAAATCGGGAATGCCGGAGTTTCGATTGCCACTTTGGATGATGCGAAAAAACTCTATTCAGGTTTCGATCTGGTGAATGCCATGACTTCTGTTTCGATGACGATTAATGGACCGGCGCCAATGTTGCTCGCATTTTTTATGAATGCAGCCATCGATCAGAATGTTGAAAAATACATTGCCGATAATAATCTTTGGGATAAAGTTGAAGCCAGATTAAAGCAAAAATTTGATAACAAAGGATTAAAAAGACCAACATACAGCGGGGAACTTCCTCCCTCGAATAACGGATTAGGTTTGAAATTATTAGGACTTACCGGCGACGAGATTTTAGATGCAGAAACCTATGCTAAAATTAAAGCCGAAACCATCGCAACAGTTCGTGGAACGGTTCAGGCAGATATTTTGAAGGAAGATCAGGCGCAAAATACTTGTATTTTTTCTACCGAATTTGCTTTAAGATTGATGGGCGACGTTCAGGAATATTTCATTAAAGAAAAAGTGAGAAATTTCTATTCGGTTTCGATTTCCGGTTATCACATCGCGGAAGCGGGTGCTAATCCGATATCGCAGTTGGCATTTACCTTGGCAAACGGTTTTACTTATGTTGAGTATTACTTGAGCCGCGGAATGGATATCAACGATTTTGCTCCAAATTTATCTTTTTTCTTCTCGAACGGAATCGATCCGGAATATGCGGTAATCGGACGTGTTGCGCGTAGAATTTGGGCAAAAGCAATGCGCGAAAAATACAATGCCAACGAAAGAAGCCAGATGTTGAAATACCATATACAAACTTCCGGGCGTTCGCTTCACGCGCAGGAAATCGATTTTAATGATATAAGAACTACTTTGCAGGCGCTTTATGCGATCTACGATAACTGCAACTCACTGCACACCAATGCGTACGACGAGGCGATCACCACACCAACCGAAGAATCCGTTCGTAGAGCGATGGCTATTCAGCTGATTATTAATAAAGAACTCGGTTTGGCGAAAAACGAAAATCCATTACAGGGTTCTTTCATTATCGAGGAACTTACTGATTTAGTGGAGGAAGCAGTTTATGCTGAATTCGACAGAATTACCGAACGTGGAGGCGTTTTGGGCGCTATGGAAACCATGTATCAGCGTTCCAAAATTCAGGAAGAATCGATGCATTACGAATGGCTGAAACATACCGGAAAATATCCAATTATCGGCGTGAATACTTTCCTTGGCAAAGATGGTTCCCCAACGGTTTTACCGGGAGAGGTAATCCGTTCTACTGAAGAGGAAAAGCAACAGCAGATCAAAAATCTGGAAACTTACCAAATTGCCAACAGAGCCCATACAGAGAAGGTTTTGGACGAATTACAACATGCAGCCATCAATCAAAAAAACCTTTTCGAAGTGATGATGGAAGCTGTGAAATTCTGCTCTCTTGGACAGATTACTAACGCTTTGTTTGAAGTGGGCGGAAAATATAGAAGGAATATGTAGTTTTTATCTACTAAAAAAAACCGTCAAGGTTTTTAAAACCTTGACGGTTTGTGTTGGTGGTTACCAAAAAGAAAATCCATATATCATGGCAGATAAACTCCTACTCGAGCCAGAAAATTATTACCTCATTTACAATTGTGGAAATAATGGACAGAACATTTTCTTTGAAAAAAGAAATTACGAGTTTTTTCTGCACAGAATGGATCAATATCTTTCCCCGTTTTGTGAAATTTTGGCGTGGGTTCTTCTCAAAAATCACTTTCATCTTTTAGTTTTTATAAAGGGCGATATCGATACTGAAAAATTAATTTATACTGCCACGCAAGTTCCAAAAAAGGTAGATGTTCATTTGCAGTTTGGACATTTTTTTAACTCTTATGCAAAAGCCATTAACAAGCGATACGAAAGAACAGGATCATTATTTGAGAAGAATTTTGAAAGAAAATTGATCGATTCTGAGGAGCATCTTCGAAAAGCAATTCATTATATCCACCACACTCCCAAAAAACATGGCTTTGCAGAAAATGTTTGCGATTATCCGTGGAGTTCTTATGGAAGCGTAATTTCCGATAAACCAACAAAATTAAAGCGAGACTTTGTATTATCTTTATTTGAAGGTGTTGAAACTTTCAAGGCTATGCATGAGGTAGATATGGATTACGGAGAGTTATTTTAATAATTACCATAGATACAAACCGTCAAGGTTTTTAAAACCTTGACGGTTTCCTTAAATTCTTGTTTTTTTATTAGAATTAAATTTAATATTTTTATAAAAATTACAAATGTGAATCCTGTAAAAATATTAATTTATTCAACTTTTTTTCTAGCTATTTTTTCGGCCTGCAAATCAGAATCAGAAAAACTGGCAGACGAAAGAACAAATAGGAATGCCATTATCGACAGCGTAATTACGCAGTTCCAGAAAAATTTGTTGATGCAACAAATTGATTCGATATTTTCGAAATCGAAATTCAACGGAAGCATTTCGGTAATGCAAAATGACAAAATTCTTTATGAAAAGTATAATGGTTTTGAGAATTATAAAACCAAAACTCCGCTGGATAGCAATTCGGTTTTCGCCATTGGATCGGTGAGTAAACAATTTACTGCGGTGATGATTTTGCTTCTTGAAGAACAAAGAAAACTGAAAGTTGAAGATCAAGTTTCGAAATTTTTGAAAGAATTTCAGTCCAAACCTTTTGAAAATATCACCATTGCGCAATTGCTGGATCATACTTCCGGGCTCAGCGATTCGGGAAGTGGTTTGCTTTCAAAACCCGGGACAAAATTTAATTATTCCAATAAGGGTTACCGATATTTGGGTGAATTGATCGAGAAAGTTTCGGGAAAAGCGTATGGCGAAAATGCGAAAGAACTTTTTGCGAAAGCCGGGATGACACATTCTTCGACTTCAGATTTATTCGTGAACCATCATTTTTCGAGTGCATATTTGGGAAATTCTTCTCGATTTCAGGAAGTAGAAAATATGCCGAAAAGACTTTCCAATAATGAGATTTCGGTTGGAGCAGGTGGAATTCTTTCGACGGTTTCGGGTTTGCATCAATGGAATTTTGCTTTGTATTACGGGAAAATCCTTACACAGGAATCGCTTAGAAAATTTATGTCCCAATCTACGGAAAATAACCACCCGATTTTAGGCAAAGTGGGTTACGGTTTTGGAATTATGATGAATGAAGGGAAACCTGGATCTTATTTTCATACCGGTTATGTGAAAGGGTCGCCGTCATTAAATATTTATTATCCCGACACGAAAACTTCGGTGGTCATTCTCTCGAATATCGCCGATGAAGCGAAAGGAAAAAATGCTGTTTTTAATCCTCACAAAGAAGTAAAAAAAATTACCGAAGTAGTTGAAAATGCATTGATTGAAACGCAAAGAAATCTTCATTAAAATAAAAAATCCGGAACGAAAGTCCCGGATTTACTTCTAAAAAAAATATTTATTTCTTGTTGAAATCTCCTGCGTACACCGAAATAATTTTGTCTAAACTTAAATATTTCTTCAAAGCAGCATTCACTTCTTCCAATTTTAAATTCTGGATTTTCGCGTTCAAAGCGTCGTATTCATCAAGAGAAACTCCGTATTGAAGTTTTTTGTTGACCAAATTGATCAAAGTATTATCCATTCCAAGATTGGTTTGCTGAACGTTGGCGTAGCTTTTTTTATTGTCGGCCAATTCCTGAGCGGTAAAACCGTCTTTCAATGCTTTGGAAACTTCCTCCTTCCAAGCGGCTTCTACAGCATCTCTTTTCGTAGGATTTAAAAAAGCATAGTAATTCCAAGAAGCCACATCATTGGTTACCGGAACGCTGAGGTAAGAACCTACACCATAGCTGATTCCTTCTTTTTCGCGCAATCTCATTGGAAGTCTTGCGGAAAGAAAACCTCCACTTCCCAGGATTTCATTGGCCAACACCAAAGCTGCATAATCAGGATGTTTCTGATCCATTCGGAATTTTTCGGTTCCTAGAGCGACCGCATTTTCTTTATCGGGAGTGATGAAGTTTTTGTCTAATTTTTTAGTTTCAAAATAAATAGGTTTTACTTCAGAATATTTTGTCTTGGCTGTGAATTCCCCGAAGGTTTTTTCTAATGAATTTGCCGCAGTTTTAGCATCAATACTTCCTAAAACAGTTCCGAAACCATTGCTTGCACCCATCAAATTTGAATAGAAGCCGGTGATTTGATCACGAGTTACTTTTTTGTTATTGTCTATTTCTTCTTGCAAAGTCGGAGTGTAGAAAATGCTTCCTTTGGGGTAAGGATTTGCCAAACGTTGAAGTTCGTTGCTTGCGATGGCTTGCGGATCTTTTTGTTGAGCTTCCAAATAAGTGTTGTTTTCGGCAATCATTTTTGTAAGCTCGTTTTGCGGGAAGGTTGCATTGGCTAAAATATCCTGCAAAATATCCATTACTTCAGCGAAATTGTTTTTATAAGTCGAAACATTTATCAAGAAATTCTGACCACTAGTTCGGAAATAAATCGAAGAATTTAGTTGATCCAAACGATCTTGGATTTGTTCTTTGGTTTTCGTTTTGGTTCCTGCGCTAAGCAAAGCTGCAGTTAAAGCTCCTACCGACGATTTTCCGGCCAATTCTTTTTCGTTACCGATAAGAAATTTGAAGTTGGCGATAATTTTTTCACCCTTTAATTCTTTGTTTACCAAACCGTATTTCATCCCGTTCGAAAGTACGCCTTCTTTTAAATTGTTTTTCAAGTTGGCAATGCTTGCTTCGAAAGGAGCGGCTTCTTTTTCTAGAGCTTTTCCTTTGTAATCTTTGGTTAGTGCGGCAATTTGTTCATTGCTAAATTCTGCTGGTTTTACACGCTGCTCGTCTTTGGACGGAATAAAGATTCCTACAGTTCTGTTATTGCTTTTAAAGTATTTTTGTGCAACTCTGTTGAGGTCTGCAAGACTTAGTTTTTCAACGTTATCACGATACAGAAACGCCAATTTGTAACCGCCGGCTCCAACAATTTCTGTATATCCAATAGCTTTGTTAATGGTGTTGTTTTTAGTGTTTTCTATTTGTTTTAAAAGTTTCGCTTTCGCTCTTGCTAAATCCTGTTCTGTATAGGCGATTGTGCCAATTTTATCGAGTTCAGATCTAACCAAATTTTTTGTCGCTTCCAAATCTTTATCTTTTGGAACATCAAAATGGAAATAAACCAATCCAGCATCTCTCACCGTTGGCGAGTAAGCCCATAAGCTGGATACTTTCTGATTTTCTACCAAACTTTTATAAAGATAACCCGATGGATCCGCAGTTAATACTTCTATTAAAGCATCCAAAGCTGCGTAATCTTTGTCCGCATAAGCAGCGGTGTGGTATCCTGCGGAAACAATTTTGCTGTCTCCGGATCTTCTTACTTCCACAAATTTTTCACCATCTTGTGCGGGCTCTACGGTGTAAGTTCCACCGAGTTCTCGGGTAGGTTTAGGAAGGGGAGCAAAATATTCTGACACGTATTTTAGCGCATTCGCTTCATCAAACTTTCCGGCAATAACCAAAGTTGCATTGTCGGGTTGGTAATATTTTTCATAAAATTTTCTAAGGACCGGAGCTTTCACTCTTTCGATATCTTCTTTGCTTCCGATGGTGCTGTTTCCGTAGTTGTGCCACAAGTACGCAGCAGAAAATACTTTTTCCATAAGAACTCCTGAGGGATCATTTTCGCCAATTTCGAATTCATTTCGTACCACCGAAAATTCTTTATCGAGGTCGCTTTGCAAAATAGTTGCATTAATCATTCTGTCCGCTTCCATCATCAAAGCCCACTTCAGATTTTCATCATTTGAAGGGAAAATTTCGTAATAATTGGTGCGGTCGTACCAAGTGGTTCCGTTTGCAGCGCCACCTTTGTCGGATAGTTGTTTTTTGATGTCGCCGAGATTTTTAGTGCTTTTAAAAAGCATGTGTTCCAGCAAGTGAGCCATTCCTTTTTCGCCGTAACCTTCGTCTTTTGAACCTACATTATAGATAATGTTCACCACCATATTACTTTGTGACGGATCGGGTAGAAGCAATATTTTCATTCCGTTGCTTAAGGAATATTCCTTGGTTCCCTCGATGTTGGTTACAAATTTCGGAACTTCATGTTTTTGTGCATAAGCTACATTTCCTGCGGAAAGCGCAGTAATCAGGGTTAAACTTAATAGAAATTTTTTCATTTTTTTATTTTGTTTTTTTTGGTTGGTAATATGATTTTTTTTGGTTTAAACTTTTAAATCCGTCAAATTCACTCTTATTCAATAAGATAATGGGTCGGTAAACAAATTTAGAATTATTTTTAGGATTTAATGGCTATAAAATGAGGCAATTTGTTTTAAACTGCTATTTTTGTGAGGTGCAAACAGAAAAAATTATTTTAGGAATCGATCCGGGAACCACGATTATGGGTTTCGGAATCATCGCTGTGAAAGAAAGTTCTATCGCGCTGATTTCCATTCATGAGCTTATTTTAAAGAAATATCCTAATCACGAAACGAAACTCAAAATTATTTTTGATAAAACGTTAGCATTAATAGATGAATATCACCCCGATGAAGTCGCCCTGGAAGCACCTTTTTTTGGAAAGAATGTACAAAGTATGCTGAAACTTGGTCGTGCACAAGGTGTTGCAATGGCGGCATCACTACATCGGGATATTCCGATTACCGAATATTCTCCGAAAAAAATAAAAATGGCGATCACTGGAAACGGAAACGCGAGTAAAGAACAAGTCGCCGGAATGCTGAAAAACCTTCTGAAATTGAAAGAATTTCCAACAAAATACCTCGATGCTTCCGATGGTTTAGCGGTCGCGGTTTGTCATCATTTTAATTCTGGGAATCTGGTTTCAGACAAAAGTTATTCGGGTTGGGATAGTTTTTTGAAACAAAATCCGGATCGAATTAAGTAGGAAATATTTTCTTTTATTTTTCCTCAGTACTTTGTAATTTATTGAATAATAATGGCTTAATTTGTAAAATATATTTACAAGAATTCTACAACATATCTTCTTGGTTAAACCTAATACTATTTGTAACATTGTGGAGTTTTTATGGACAAATTAAATAAGTTTAGTGAGATTTAAATACAGTAAGAAATGAAAAATATCCCTCAAAATATAAAACCTATAAATCATAAAATGAATTGGTTTCAGCAATTTTTGATCATTTGTTCTGGCGGAAATCTTCATATCCTGCGAAAAACTCCTAGCGAGTGGAATAAGTTTGCTGGGATTGGTGGTATTGTTTTATTTACCGCAGTTTTCGCAAGTTTATCCGCCGGTTACGCGATGTTTACAGTGTTTGATGATCTTTGGGTTTCGGCAGGATTCGGGATGCTCTGGGGATTGATGATTTTTAATCTTGACCGCTATATCGTTTCTTCCATTAAGAAGACAGGAACTTGGTGGAACCAAATTTTAATGGCAATTCCGAGATTGATTCTGGCGACATTTTTAGGAATTATTATTTCCAAACCTTTGGAACTTAAAATCTTTGAAAAAGAAGTCAACAAACAGCTTAATACCATTATTCAGCGAAATAAAACTCAACTGCAGGCGGAAATGAACGGCAGGATTTTGCAGCAATCAGGACCTTTTGAGACTGAAAAAAAACAAATTGCCAACAGGATAGCTGAGTATCAAAAATCGTATGATTCTGCTGCGGTAGAGTTAGAGAAGGAGATTTTGGGAAAACAAAGTGGGTTGACGAGTGGGAAAGTGGGGTTCGGTTCCAATGCCAAAAGGAAATCTGAATTGAAAGAACAGCGTCGCCAGGATTTGGAAAATTATCAAAAACAAATCGCTCCAAGATTGGAATATTTAGACAAAGAAATTTCTAAGGTATATACCAATATCGAAACGGAAAGAAATAAAACCGAAACTTTTGAAGACAAATTCAATGGTTTTGCCGCCAGACTTCAGGCCCTTGATGAGTTGGGAAAAAACACCCCGATTATTGGAATTGCGGCTGCTTTTATCATGGGACTATTTATATGTTTGGAAATTTCTCCGGTTTTGGTGAAATTAATTTCGTCCGTTGGTCCTTATGATTATCTTTTAGAAAAAACAGAAAACGATTTCCGTTTATATTCCAAAGAAAAAATCGAAAAAGGAAATGCGGGAACCGATTGGAGAATTGAGGATTTTAAGGAAAATTTAGGCAAAGATAATCCTGCTGAAAGGCACACTTAATTTCCTGAAAGTTTCAAAATCAAAGGTGCGCTGATTTGTTTTTGTGAGTAATATTTTGCTGCACAAACGTTAGTTTTCATCGTGTAACTCCCTTTGTAAATGACAAATTGGTTTTTGCTGTTTTTCGGAACCGGCAGATTGTAAATTTGATTTCCCTTTACCGCTACCAGCCTTACGATTATATTGCACCCGGACAGGTTGTCGATGACCGCAACCGTGTAGGGATCTGCAGGATCTGTATCATTAATAAGATAAGTAAGCACTTCGGCGGTTTTCTTGTTTTTATCGATTTGGTCTTTTTCAATCAGGTCTGCGAATTCCTTGCCTTCATCTACTGAACCCGGATTGTTTGTTCTGTAACCAGAATTAGGAACTACATCGCACTGTATCATTAAAAAACCCAGAACTAATAAATATAATTTCTTTAAACTTTTCATTAAAGTAAAAATAACTATTTATTATTAAAAAAAGTTGCCCGTAAATAACGGACAACTTTAAATTCAAATATTTTTATTTCTACAGCGAATAATTCGGTGCTTCCTGAGTAATAATTACATCATGAGGATGAGATTCTTTCAGTCCGCTTCCGGTGATCATGACCATTTTACCGTCTTTCTGTAAAGTGTCGATGTCTTTTGTTCCGCAGTATCCCATTCCGGCACGGATTCCTCCTGTTAGCTGAAACACCACTTCTTCCAGTTTTCCTTTGTGAGGAACTCGTCCTTCAATTCCTTCTGGAACGAATTTTTTGGCTTCACTTTGGAAATATCTTTCTTTTCCGCCACGTCTCATGGCAGAAAGTGAACCCATTCCCTGATAGGCTTTGAATTTTCTTCCCTGGAAAATAATTTCTTCACCCGGAGCTTCATCGGTTCCCGCGAGTAAAGATCCCAGCATCACAGCGTTTGCACCGGAAGCCAAAGCTTTCACAATATCTCCGGAAAGTTTGATCCCTCCGTCCGCGATTACCGCTACATTTTTTGTCTTCGCATATTCAAAAACATTATAAATAGCAGAAAGTTGAGGAACGCCAACGCCGGCGACCACTCGGGTAGTACAGATTGAACCAGGACCAACACCTACTTTCAGCACATTTGCTCCAGCTTCGATGAGGTCTTTTGCAGCGTCTGCAGTCACGATATTTCCCCCTACAATATCCAGATCTGGAAAACCCGTACGGATTTCTTTAATTTTATCTAAAACGCCTTTCGAATGGCCATGAGCAGAATCAACTGCAATAATGTCGACACCGGCTTTTACCAATGCCGCAACGCGATCCATCGTATCTTCGCCAACACCAACGCCTGCTCCAACGATGAGGCGACCGTTTTGGTCTTTATTGGCATTGGGATATTCCAATTGATTGTCGATATCTTTAATGGTAATTAAACCCACCAATTTGAATTCTTTGTCTACAATAGGAAGTTTTTCTACTCTATTTTGAAGAAGGATCGCTTTAGCTTGTTCGAGATTGGTTTCTTTGTCGGAAGTGATGAGTTGTTCTTTGGTCATCAATTCTTCTACCTTGGCTTCTAGGTTTTCCTGATATTTCACATCTCGATTGGTGATGATTCCGATAAGTTTATTATCATTATCAACCACGGGCAGTCCGGAAATTTTGAAATTAACCATCATTTCTTTTGCCTGACCTAAAGTATGGTCTTTGGACAAAGTCACCGGGTCGGAAATCATTCCGTTTTCTGAACGTTTTACGCGGTAAACTTGCGCGGCTTGTTCGGCGATTGGCATGTTTTTGTGAATGAAACCAATTCCTCCAACTCTCGCCATTGCAATGGCCATTTCGGCTTCGGTAACCGTATCCATCGCAGCGGAAACAATCGGCGCATTGAGCGTAATTTTATCGGAAAGTCTTGATTTAAGGGAAACCTGATTAGGCAGAACTTCTGAGTAAGAAGGGATAAGTAGAACGTCATCGAAAGTGATGGCCGTTTCTACGATTTTGTTGTGAATAGACATCTTTACTTTCTTGCAAAATTATGGTTTTTTTTTGGAAAATCGAAATAGCGGTTTTTTTGTGAATGGAAATTAATGTTGATACTGTATTCAGTAAAAGAAATAACCGCAGAAAAATCTGCGATTATTTCAATTTAATTTATTTGGAAACAAGTTTTTTTACGTCTTTCTTTTCGGAGTAATTGATAATTCTCGAAATATCATCGGCGGTAAATTTGCCTGAAACATCTACAAAAACCAATTCGCTGCCGGAATGTACCGTGATCATCAGTTTTTTAATGACATCCCCGCTTTGTTTTGCCTGAAAATTGACGGTTTCATTTTCTTTCTTTACCGTCATCCATTCTTCGAAGCGGTTATTGGTAAGATATTTGGCAAAATCTGCCAGCATTTCTTTGTTGCCATTTTCAATCGTCATCACTTTAATATCGGAGATTTTTTTGATGAGGCTGATGACTTCTTCGCTTTCTCCGTCTTCTCTCAAAGCTTTTTTTACAATAGGTTTTGCAAGAAACATCGGGACATTGATGCTGGTAAACTGTGCGCCTTTATAGTCGTAGTAAGGATTATCAAAGAAACCCATGTTTGGACGTCTGGAAACTACGCACGACTGAAGGGACATCATAAACAGCACTGCAGCAAATAAAAGGGAAATCTTTTTCATGATTTTAATTTTCAGGGTTCGTTTTTAATTCAAAGTTTTAATGCTTCCTCCGCTGCTGGTTTTTTGCGAAGAAATCGTTTTAGGATTTCCTTTATATCTTACTGAGGCGCCTGAACTTGCTGTTGCAGAAAGTGTATCGGTTGCCTGAACTTTCAAATTAGAGCCTGAAGAAGCTGAAACAGTAACGGTTTTGGAGGCTAAATCCTGGGCGTTGCAGCTCACCGCACTCGAAACATCAAACACCGCGCTTTCCGTTTTTCCTACGACGGTTATCATGGAGCCGCTGGTTCCGTTTAAACTGAATTTTTTTGAGTTGATATCCAGTTTTGCATTAGAACCGGAACTTATTTCCACATCCACCGTATTGTCAGCATTAATGTCAGCATTCAAATTAGATCCGGACGAAATATCCGCCTTGAAGTTATTTTCTTTTACTGTATTTACTGTTGTTAAAAGGGAACCTGAGCTTAATTCTACTGAAGCAAGTCTCGGAGCTTCCACAGTAACCAATAGTTTTTTGAAGTTCAGTTTTTTATTGTTTTTGTTATTAATTGAAAGCACCAGAATTCCGTCTTTTACTTCCGTTGAAACATATTCCTGAAGATTGGGATCGGTATCAACGATCACGCTTTGGTTATTTCCCTGAGTAAAATTTACTTTAATGCCGCTGGATGCTTTGATTCCGGTAAATTTTCCTACATTTCTTACCTGGGTAACTCCGGACGCACTTACATTTTCTGTAACTAAGGAAGATTTAAGGGAAGTATTCTGTGCCTCGTTCACGAGTTTGTTCACGTCGTCCATAGAGATTTTTCCGTCGAGCATCATCAGCACGGTATTCCCTTCAGAGCTGATATTTAAAAGCAAATTGTCCAAAATTCCGTTGGTTGCGTCAGAAGAAAGGAATTTAATTTTATTGTCTTTGCTGTTCACGGTCATCAATTCCTCATATTTCATGTTTTTAATGGAATTGTTAATGTCGGATTGAAGACTTTGAAAATTGCCTAAATTTAATTTGTTTTGGCTTCCCGTATTGTTTACTGCGGTCGGTTTTTCTACGATAAGGATTCGTAAACCATTGATTTTGCTGAGCAAAGGTTTGATTTGCTCGAGTTCGGAATCGTTAATATTCAGCTTGTTGAGCATGTTGAACATTGGTTTTGCAATTTTGATGGAGGTAACCCCTTCGGATTCCTGGTATTTATCAAAAAGCTGATCTAATTTGTCTTTCTGGGCATTTATTTGGATAAAATACGAGAAAGTAAGGGCGAATATTAAGAGTAATTTTTTCATGATTTTAAATTTTAGTAATCATTAATAAAGCTGTTCACTGCTTCAGTCGAAGCTACTGTTTTAGAAACGTTTTCAGAAAGAATTCGGAACGAATATTTCGTTAGATCGATGGCTTCCTGTTCGTTTTCTATTTTTTGCCCGTTGATAATCACGTAGTTGGATTTATACTCGGGATTTTGGGCAGTTTTGCCCGTTGCAGATTTTTCTGGTGTGGAATTGTCGACAAACTGCGGCAGCGTCTGTCTTTTTATCCTTCCTCTTTTCGGAAGAATTTTTTCTATTACATCATCACCATCGTTGATAGATACTGAATCGGTAACCAAACTGTCAGAAGCTGTTGTCAGGGAATCTTTCGAGTTATTGATCGCGACAATCTCGTTGCCGTTACCGAAATCATTTTTTTGTTTTAAAATTTCATTTATTACCAATTGGTCTTTTTCATCCATCTTATTTTGGTCGAAAATTTTAAAGAAAACTCCGATAGAAACAAGCAGTACTACGCTCGCTGCCATCCAATAAAACTTCGGGAAAGACGCGCTTTTCTTTTCTGAAATTTTAGTGGTGAGATTTTTTTCTTTTTCAGCTTCCGCCAAGAAATCTTCGAAATCCCAGTTCATCTTTTCTTCCCTGAGCTCTTGGAAGATTTCGTTGTATTTATCCTGTGATTTGTCGGTTTTCATAATTCATCAATTTGGTGATTTGTTCTTTAATTTTTTGTCGGGCACGCATTAAGTTTATTCTTACTGCGTTTTCTTCCATTTCCAACATTTTTGCTATTTCCGAGATTTCATATTCTTCAACATCTTTCAGGTGAATCACGGTTTTTTGTTTCTCCGGCAGTTGCCTGATGAAGCCTAGTATTTGATCTTTCAAATTATTGGTTTCAATTTGGTAAAGCTCGCTACGGTGAAATTGAAAATCTGCAAAACCCATTTTCACATCGTGATGCTTTAGCCGGTTCAGACATTCGTTTTTCACCGATTTCATCGCGTATGATTTCAGGTTTCCGAATGTGGCCAATTCTTCTTTTTTTTGCCAGAATTTTATCATTAAATCCTACACAATATCTTCGGCTTCGTCACTGCTCATCACAAATCTTTTTGCAAAACGATACATCTCATCCTTGAGACAGAATACCGTTTCTTTAAAGATTGCGTGAGTCATAGTTTAGTTTATAGGTAAGACAACGAAGTTCGGAAATATGTTACATCGAAATAAAAAAAACTTCAAAAATTGTTTTTGAAGTTTAAGATTATTGCCTTTAATCTGAATAATTATAGCTCTTAATTATTTTATTTGTTAAGCTTTTCCGGACTTTGCCTATTGGAATAAAATGAGAGAATTTGAATTTGGTTTTTGGTTGCCCTATAATGCATTGAATTAAACTTTAAGAGAACAGCTTTTCTGGCGTTTAATCTATCAGATAGTGGGAAAATGTCGGGATTTTTAGAAATTATTAATAATATCCGTTCAATTTCATCACCCAGCCGGTTGATTTCTTTTTGGGAAAATTTTTCTTCAAGATATTGAACGGTGTTTTCAAGCTCTTCTAAAGCCAGATCGGTCCAAACTATTTCACGACCTTCTTCCATAGATTGCCCGTGCTTTCGAATGTGAATTTAGTTTTCCCGAGTCTGCCTGTTCAATACCTTTTTCGATTGCTTTTTTTTCCACATCCGAAATTTCGTTCCACCAATCTTCCTTTTTTTCACTCAAAATCAGATCTGAGATTTTTTCCAAAAATTTAAGATCTTCAATTGTTGAGAGCCACTGAATAAGTTCGAGCTTTTTGTTTTGGATCTGTAATTCAGTATTCATTTTTAAATTTTTATCAAATTTAGAAATATATTTTCAGATTTAAAATATCAACATGCGATCGTCACGTTTACAAGTCCGTCACCTTCTTATCAATTTTATACACCGTTCCCCGAAAAGCAGCTACCAATTCCTGCTTTTGGTTGGTGATCTTGATATCGTAAATTCCTGTTTTACGTGTGTCGGAAATTAGAACGCTTTCTGCTCTTAAAATATCGCCCATTTTCACGGCTTTGGTGAAATTAATGGTGCAATTCAATGCGACCGAAGCTTCGTTGGTATTGTTGCTGGAAAAAGCTAGTGCTGAATCGGCGAAGGAAAAAGTAATACCGCCGTGAACGGTTTTCAGTCCGTTGATCATTTCCTGTTTTACCGGCATTTCTATTAAGCAATATTTTTCGCGTACCTCAATCAGTCTTATTCCCATCCATTGTGAGAAATGGTCCTGATTGAGCATGTATTGGGCTAGTTCAAAAGGTGTTTTCATATATTTATTTGGTGGTTCTTTGGTCTTGAAACCAAAGAACCAAAAATTCAAGACTGGACTTTTTCAAAATCTAAATTTCTCGTAAGAGCGGACTTTGTCGATACCTTTCTTCCTGATATTCTTCGTATAAGTTTTGAAGCGTCTCAGAAATTTTTCGGTAACCAATTTCTCTTCCCCACGCCAGCAAACCTTTTGGGTAATTCACACCTTTTTGCATTGCCAATTCCAAATCTTCATCGCTAGCAATTTTCAGGCGTTTTGCTTCTACAGCTTCATTAATAAGCATTGAAATGATTCTCATAAAAATTTGCTCATACAACTCCTCATTCTTTTCTGCGGCAGGATTTCGAGCGTTTTCTGAATAATCGTAGAAACCTTTTCCGGTTTTTCTGCCGAGTAATTTCGCCTCGCTCATTCTCTGCTGAAGCAAACTCGGTTTGTATTTTGGATCGTAAAAATAATCCTGATATACAGTTTTTGTTACCGCAAAATTCACATCAATTCCGATAAGATCCATCAATTCAAATGGTCCCATTTTGAAATTTCCCAATGTGCGCATAGCATCGTCGATTTGTTCAGCAGTGGCAATCTGTTCTTCGGCAATTCTTAATGCTTCACCATAAAAAGGTCGAGCAATTCGGTTCACGATAAATCCGGGAACATCCTTCGCAATAACCGAAATTTTTCCCCAGCTTACCATTAAAGCATAAATTTGATGAGGTAGATTTTTATTTGTTAAAAGTCCCGGTATGATTTCCACCAAAGGCATCAGTGGCGCAGGATTGAAAAAATGAATTCCGATAAAACGTTCAGGATTTTTAAGTTCTGAAGATAGGGAAGTGATAGAAATCGAAGAGGTATTGCTCGCTATCACGCAGTTTTCGGAAACAGTTTCTTCTACATTTTGAAAAACTTTGCTTTTAATTTCTTTGTTTTCAATAATGGCTTCGATCACCAAATCACAGGTTGCAAAATCCTGAAGTTGGTTGCAAGGTCTTATATTACTGAAAATTTCTTCGCCTTGTTCGGGCGAAATCTTCTGTTTTTCGACCAGTTTATATAAAGTTTTTTTTAAACTAAGCAAAGATTTTTCGGTTTGTGCAGAATTGGTATCGTACAAAAACACCTCGCATCCGGAAGTTGCTGCCACTTGCGCTATTCCGATTCCCATCGTTCCGGAACCGATAATTCCAATTTTCATAAATGTAAAAATGTGAAAATCTACCAATGTAACAATCAAAACGCAAGATTGGTAGATTGTTACGCTGGTAAATTTTTATATTTAAATTATTTCCCCTTGTAGTTTGGTTTTCTTTTTTCCAGAAAAGCGGTTACTCCTTCCCGAAAATCTTCTGTTTCAGCGGCTTCCTGTTGCAAAATTCCTTCGATGTCGAGTTGTTCGCTGAGGGAATTTTCATAAGATTTATTGAAGGCTTTTTTAGTTAAAGCAATTGCTTTGGTAGGTAAATTTGAAATTGTTGAAAGGACTTCCATCGCACTATCCATAAAATTTTCATCTTCAAAAACATCGGCAATTAATCCTAAATCTTTAGCTTCGGAAGCAGAAAGTTTTTTCCCAGTGAATGCCAAATAATTTGCTTGTTGACGACCTAAAAGTTTTGGCAACCAATAAGTTCCGCCGGTGTCTGGAATCAAACCAATATTCACAAATGCCTGCGAAAAATAGGATGATTTTGCAGCCAAAGAAATATCACAAATCAATGCCAACATGGCTCCGGCTCCTACAGCAGCGCCATTTACCAACGAAATTACTGGTTTTTTCGCATGTGCAATTTCTGTTACCAACGGATTGTAATAATCGATTACGATTCGTTGGATTACTTTGTCTTCACTGGGATCGCCAAAAGATAGCGCATCTTTTAAATTTTGTCCGGAACAAAACGCTTTTCCACGCCCCGAAATGGCTAGGCAACGTATGTTCTCGTTGCGACTTCCGTCGTAAACAAATTTCCGAAGTTCAGAGAGTAACGTTTTATTTAAACTGTTAAAGGTTTTCTCATCATTGAGATAAGCGATTTGAAGTTTGCCGTCCAGATGAGATTCTATTTCTAGTTGAGTGTACATAGTTTTTAATTTGAAAATTTTACAATGAGCTTGATTTAAAAAACATGCGTTTTCACAAAGATAAAGTTTAATTATTAAGAAAAACGAAGGTTATAATGCTTAGAATAATGAAATTCTCATGTTGAATTAATGACATTTAAAATAATCGAAGGGTTCCAGGCAATCGTTGCACTGATAACTCGCTTTGCAGAGAGTGGAACCGAAGCGGCTGATTTGTTTGGTATTTTCGGAGCCACAACGCGGACATTTTTTCGGAATATTCAAATGATTTTCTTCGCTACCTTTTTCGGGGGGCGTAATCCCATAATTTCTGAGTTTCTCGCGGGCTTCTTCCGTCATCCAATCCGTTGTCCAAACAGGAGAAATTTTGGTGATTATTTTTGCGGAAATTCCTTTTTCCTTAAATAGTTTGATGAGATCTTCTTCAATATTAAACATCGCCGGGCAAGCCGAATACGTCGGTGTAATCACGATTTCAGCTTCATTTTCGGAAATCATTTTGGCCTCGCGTACAATCCCCAGTTCTACGATGTTGATTACGGGAATTTCGGGGTCGGGGATTTGCGAAAGGAGTTTGAATAAGTCTTGTTCTATTTTGATCACAGGTTTTTTTTTACCACAAAAGTCACAAAAGTCTTTATTTAAGATGCAATTTGATTCTGTTTAAAGTGCAAATAAGTAAGATTGAAATCTGTTTTTTTTAAACCACAAAAGTCACAAAAACTTAAAGTGAAAATTGAGTTTTTCAAAAGTTCATAAAAGTTCAGAACTAATAATTTTGCAACTATCAACTATCAACTATCAACTATTAACTATCAACTAAAATTACCAAACACAATTCGGGTAAGTTCGCTGCATATATTGCAATTCGCAAAGAATATAACCAAAATATTCCGTGTGATAGCCGGTTCTGGAACCTTTTTGCATGAAGGCTTTTTCCGGAATTTCAATGCCGAAATTGTTGAAATCTTCATTTACATTTTCCTTCCAAATTTCATAAAGTTTTTCGGAATTCGGAACGATGTTTAATTTAGCCAAATCCTTTTCACCACTGGTTTCCACGAAGATTCCAGCAGTATATTCCCAAAGATTTTCCACAGCGTTTTTCAGTCGTGCTTTGCTTTCTTCGGTTCCGTTGGCAAACATTTTCACCCAAGTCGAAGTGTGGGTATAGTGGTATTTCACTTCTTTCAAAGATTTTTCGGCGATCGCGGCAATTTGTTCATTGCTGCTTTCCATTAATGCTTTATAGGCGATTTTTTGATACAGCGAAAAGAAATAAACTTTCAAAATTGTGTTTGCGTAGTCACCATTCGGAAGCTCTGACAGTTGGCAGTTCAAGTATTCTTTTTCCAGACGAAGAAATGCCAAATCGTCCTCGGTTTTACCTTCATTTTGAATTTGAGCGGCATATTTATAAAAATTGCTCGATTGACCAAGATAGTCCAGCGCAATATTCGTCAGTGCAATATCTTCTTCCAAATAAGGCCCTTGTCCGCAGAGTTCGCCCAATCGCTGTCCGAAAATCAACGTGTCATCGGCAAGTTTTAAAAGATAATTAAAAAGTGGATTCATTTTTATTTGAGATTTAAGAGCCAAGGTTAAAAGTCCAGATTGTTGGTTCTGACTCTTTGTTTTTGAACCTTGTTTCTAAGAATTTACATATTTTTCACGTCGTTCGGGATTTCGTAAAAAGTTGGATGGCGGTATAATTTATCGTCTGCCGGATCGAAAAATGCTTCCTTGTCTACGCCCTCGGATGTCACCATATATTTGCTTGGAACTACCCAAATCGAGGTTCCTTCCATTCTTCTGGTATATACGTCGCGTGCGTTCTGTAAAGCCATTTCGGCAGTAGCTGCCTGCACCGTTCCTGCGTGTTTGTGGGAAAGTCCTGGTTTTGTTTGAATGAAAACTTCCCACATTTCTAAGTTGCTCATTGTATTATATTTGAGGCGTTAAGATAATTAATTTTAATGAATTTTTTCTCCGTCAACGAAAACGTTTGCTGCAATCAAGCTACCTTGTTGGTAAAGAATATTCTGAAAATTATCGGTTTTGAAGGTTACAAAATCTGCTTTTTTGCCTTTTTCCAGTTTTCCGCGATCTTCCAAACCAAGCGCAAAAGCCGAACGGAACGTAATTCCCGCCAAAACCTCTGCCGTGGAAAGTTTCTCGAAAGTTGCCAAAATTGAAGCTTGGGTAATAAGATTTCCCATCGGCGCGGAACCCGGATTCCAGTCGGATGCGATGGCTAAAATGCCATTTTTATCTAAAATTTTTCTTGCCGAAGAAAATTTTTCTCCCAAACCTAAACTCGCTCCGGGAAGAGCAACCGCTACCGTTTCCGATGAGGCGATCAAATCGATGTCTTCATCCGCCGTGGCTTCCAAATGATCGGCCGATTTTGCGGCAACTTCCACAGCAATTCTCGAGCTTCCGGGTGTAAACTGATCAGCGTGAACAGTAATGTCAAAGCCCATTTCTTTCGCTTTCATAAGAAAATTTCGGCTTTCTTCCGGCTGAAATGCAGATTTTTCAATGAAAATATCTACGCGCTTCGCAAGTTTTTCTTCCTTTACTTTAGGTAAAATTTCATTTAAAATATATTGAAGATATTGCACATTATTTCCTTCAAAATCCCTTGGTTTCAAATGGGCAGAAAGACAAGTCGGAACTAAAGTTGCTTTGGTAAAATTTTGCGCTTTCTTGATCACGCGGAGCATTTTCAACTCGTTTTCCACATCCAAACCGTAACCGGATTTTATTTCGATCGTGGTAATTCCCAGAGAAATTAAAAAATTAATTCTTTTTAAAGTGGTTTTCAGCAATTCGTCCTCCGAAGCTGCTCGCGTATGTTGCACGGAACTCCAGATTCCGCCGCCACTTTCGGCAATTTCCAAATAGGTTTTTCCGGCATTTCGCATCGCAAAATCGTTTGCGCGGTTTCCACCGAAACAAATGTGCGTATGTGCATCGGTGAAAGCAGGAAGAGCAACTTGCGTTCCTGCGATATTTTCAATTTTAGCGGTTGGATATGCTGTTTTTAAACCATTAAAATTTCCAACTTCAACGATCTTTCCGTTTTCGGAAAGAATTCCTCCGTTTTCGATGATTTCGAGTTGTTCATCTGCCAATTTCCCCCGCAAAGGCAGATTGGCAAGCGTCACGATTTGTTTGAAAGGTCCAGTTATTTTCATATTGGTAAATTTAACATTTAAACATTATGCCAGCAAAGTTTTTTTATCAATGTATAAACTAAGCCTTATGTATGATGGATTTATTGATGGTCTTGTGTTTAGATAATTAAAATGAATTATCTTTGATTCTTAAAATTTAAAACAAAAAAATGCCAGATTTTCTTCACCCTGATCAAGAAAATTATTCCGACGAGGAATTGTTACAAGAAGAAAAAATCCGTCCCCAGAGTTTTCAGGATTTTGCCGGACAACGAAAAACATTGGACAATCTAGAAGTTTTCGTGGCGGCTGCCAAAAATCGTGGTGGCTCGCTGGATCATGTGCTTTTGCATGGTCCGCCGGGATTGGGAAAAACTACTTTAGCCCACATCATCGCGAATGAATTGGGTGTAGGATGTAAAATTACTTCGGGTCCGGTTTTGGACAAACCCGGAAGTTTGGCAGGACTACTCACCAATTTGGAGGAAAACGATGTGCTGTTTATTGATGAAATCCACCGATTGTCGCCGATTGTGGAAGAATATCTGTATTCCGCGATGGAAGATTTTAAAATCGATATCATGCTGGAAAGCGGTCCCAACGCGCGTTCGGTACAAATAGGCTTAAATCCTTTTACCTTGGTCGGAGCAACCACCCGTTCCGGAATGCTGACGAAACCCATGTTGGCGAGATTCGGAATCCAATCGAGGCTGGAATACTATACCGTTGAACTGTTAGGAATGATCATCGAAAGAAGTGCGCGAGTTCTCGGGGTTCCGATTTATGAAGATGCCGCATTGGAAATCGCCCGAAGAAGCCGCGGAACGCCCAGAATTGCAAATGCTCTGTTAAGAAGAGTTCGGGATTTTGCGGAAATAAAAGGCAATGGTGAAATCGAAATTGAAATAACCAAGTTCGCATTAAATTCCTTAAATGTTGATGAATTCGGATTGGATGATATGGATAATAAAATCATGCGCGTGATGATCGAAAATTTCCGTGGAAAACCAGTGGGAATATCAGCTTTAGCAACTTCGATTGGCGAAATTCCGGAGACCTTGGAAGAAGTTTATGAACCATTTCTCATTCAGGAAGGTTTCATTATCAGAACGCCGAGAGGACGGGAAGTGACAGAGAAAGCGTATCAACATTTGAAAATTTCGGTGCCGAAAAGACCAGATACTTTGTTTTAATGAGTAATGAAAAATTAATAATGAATAATTAGATTATGGAGGATCAATTCAAAGAAAAAAACAATGTAATTCGTCATAAATCCTTTGAATTTTCGGTTGGGATTGTGAATTTATTTAAAATTCTTTATTACGAAAGAAACGAAAAAATTCTATCCAAACAGCTTCTGAGATCCGGTACTTCCATAGGTGCAAATATTGAAGAAGGAATCGCGGCTTTTAGTAAAAAAGAATTTATTTATAAATTGTAAATTTCATATAAAGAGGCAAATGAGTCCTTTTATTGGATAAAACTTCTTTATAGAACAAATTATATCAATGATGTTGAATTTGAATCTTTGAAATTAAATTTAGAAGAAATAATTAAGTTACTGACTTCAATCATCAAATCCTCAAAACTAAATTCTTAATTATTCATCATTCATCATTAATTGTTAATTACATATGTACATCCCCAAAATCTACAAATCTGAAGACCAAGAACTGATGAAAAAAATCATTAGTGAAAACGGTTTTGCACTTTTAATATCAGATAAAGAAAAATTATCCGCGACACATTCCATGTTTTTGGTGAATGAAAAAGAAGACGGTTTTTTACTTGAAACTCATATTTCCAAAGCTAATTTTCAGGCAAAAGTTCTGAAAGATGGCGACCAAGTATTGTGCGATTTTCTTGGTGCGCATTCCTATATTCGTCATCTTGGTATGATCACAAAAATGTTTCGACATGGAATTATGAAGCAGTGCAAATCCGTGGAAAGGTTAAATTGATGACTGATGATGAACTTTATGAGCATCTCCGAAAGCTGACTTTTAAATATGAAAAACCTCAGAAATGCCCGATGTTGGTTGAAAATATGGGAGATGAATATATGAAAAATGAAATGAAAGGCGCTTTTGGGATTTATATTTTTCCCACGGAGATAAGTATTGTCAATAAATTAAGTCAGAACAGAAATGAAAGTGATTTCAGAAATATCATTAAAGAGTTGGAGGAATCTTCGGACGGAAATTCGCAGCGTATTGCTGAGAAAATGAGAAATCTTTAAACGCAATGAACGCAAAGGAAATTAAAAAAGAGAACTCATTTTATCGGCGCAAAGGCGTTTCACTTAGAAAAGGCTAAATTCCATTTACTTTTTAATCAAAAAAGCAAATAATGACAGAGAATGAAATTTCAAAAATAATATTTGAAGCCGGATTAAAAATTCATCGAAAAATTGGAATTGGCCTATATGAAACAGTTTATGAACAATGTTTGGCCTACGAATTAAAAAATAGTGGTTTAAAAGTAGAAAAACAAAAAGATATTTCGGTTGAATATGAATCCTTGTTAATTGAAAAGGCATTCAGAGTTGATTTATTAATTGAAAACAAAGTTATAATAGAGATAAAAGCTGTTCCCGAAATCAATAGTTATCATAGCTATCAACTTTTAAATTATTTAAGAATATCAGGTTGTAAATTGGGTATGATCCTCAATTTTCATTCTGTTTTGTTTAAAGACGGCGTAAAAAGAATTGCAAATAGATTATAAATAACGCCCTCGCTAAGCGAAGCGCCTTTGCGCATTAAAAAACCATTAAGTATTTAAAAAAAACCGCGTTCTTTGCGTTAAAAATAAGCAAAACCAGAGCACCCAAGTCCGTTGAAATAAAATAAATTGCTAAATTAGAAACGGAAAATCAAAAACAAAATATATGAAGCTATATCCAATACAATGTGGGAAATTTAAATTAGACGGCGGCGCTATGTTCGGAGTCGTTCCGAAAACCCTGTGGGAAAAGACCAATCCGGCCGACGAAAGAAACCTTATCGAGCTTGGAACCCGTTCGCTTTTGGTGGAGGATGGCAAAAAATTAATCTTAATCGATTGCGGCCTCGGCAACAAACAAGACGAAAAATTCTTCGGACATTATTCACTTTGGGGCGATGATTGTTTAGACAAAAACCTTAAAAAATACGGTTTCGTGCGCGAGGATATTACCGATGTTTTCCTTACCCATCTTCATTTCGACCATTGCGGCGGCGCGATAGAGTGGAATGATGATAAGACAGGCTATCGTCCTGCTTTCAAAAATGCACATTTCTGGACCAACGAGGAACACTGGAAATGGGCTACAGAACCCAATCCGCGCGAAAAAGCAAGCTTTTTAAAAGAAAATATCCTCCCGATGCAGGAAAGTGGGCAACTTAACTTTTTGCCAACTCCGACCAGTGGAAATTACGGATTCGCGCCGGATCTGAAGATGGATGTGATTTTTGTAGACGGACACACCGAAAAACAGATGCTTCCCGTGATTCAGTATCAGGAAAAAACGATTGTTTTCGCGGCAGATCTTATCCCTACCGTAGGTCATATTCCACTGGTTTATGTCATGGGTTACGATACGCGACCGCTGCTGACGATGGAAGAAAAAGCTAAGTTCCTGAAACAGTGTGTGGACAACGAATATCTTTTGTTTTTCGAGCACGATGCCCACAACGAATTGGCAAGTTTGAAAATGACCGAAAAGGGAGTTCGTCTGGATGAAACCTTCACTATGAACGATGTTTTTGGATATTAATTTGAACGGATTTACAGAATGGAAGGAGAAAGTTTAATAAACAATAAAAAAATTATTGGTCTCACCGGTGGCATCGGCTCAGGGAAAACTACGGTAGCAAAATTCATCGAAGAAATGGGATTTCCGGTGTATTATTCGGATGATAGAGCGAAGGATATTGTAAATGATGATGAGGTATTAAAAAATAAAATTACAGAACTTCTAGGTGACGGAGCTTACGATGAAAACGGTTTTTATAATAGAAAATACGTTTCAGGAATTGTTTTTAATAACGACGAAACACGGCTTAAGCTCAATGCGCTCATTCATCCCGCTGTAAAAATCGATTTTGAAAATTGGGTTAATAAGCAACAAGCGGAATTTGTTTTTAAAGAAACTGCACTTTTGTTTGAATTAAATCTTAATGAAAGCTGCTACAAAAGCGTTTTGGTGACGGCCGACGACAATATCCGCATCAAACGCGTGATGGATCGCGACCACAAAACTTATCGGGAAATTGAAGCAATAATCGATAAGCAAATGCCCGAAAAAGATAAAATTAAACGTGCTGATTTTGTGATCTTTAATAATGAAGGAATCGATGAGCTGAAAGCTGCCACCGATAGAGTGATGGTAAATTTGAAAGAAGTTTCTCATAAATCTTAATTTTTCCCTTTATAACAATTTCGAAATTCCTATTTAATTAAGACTTCTTAATATTCCGGATTCAGATTTTCGGAGTAAATTTGGATCTCAAAATTTCTCCATGAAGAACCTATTTTCTTTAGCTTTTATTCTAATTTTCGGATGGGCTTTTTCTCAAACCGATACTGCGCAAGTCGTGGTTCCGAACCGAAAAAATACAGACGCTTCTCTTACAAAACCTTATGTGATATTAATTTCTGCGGATGGTTTCAGATATGATTATGCGAAAAAATATCATGCGAAAAACATACTGAAACTTGCCGAAAAAGGTGTTTCCGCAAAGGCGATGATTCCTTCTTATCCTTCCATTACGGGACCGAATCATTATACGATGATCACCGGACTTTTCCCATCGAATACCGGTTTTGTAGATAATTATTTTTATGATCAAAAGCGCAATGATATCTTTGGTATGAGTGTTCAGAGCAAAATTTCCGACGGTTCCTGGCTTGGCGGAATTCCACTTTGGAGTCTCGCCGAGAAGCAGGGAACACTTACTGCTTCGTTGTTTTGGGTAGCTTCCAACAGTGATGCGGGAGGAACTCGGCCAACCTATTATTACCAATATCATGAAAAATTTACGGCAGATGAAAAAATCAATATTGTCCTCAACTGGTTGAAACTTCCGGTAGATAAAAGGCCACATCTTATCACTTTTTATTTCCCTGAAGTGGATAAAAATGGACATCTTTATGGCACAGAATCTACCGAATTGCGCGAAGCTGTTGAGTTTGTAGATGATGCTGTAGGGAAATTAATTCAGAAAGTGAATGAACTGACGCTTCCGAATGTGAATTTCATTTTTGTTTCGGACCATGGGATGAAAGATGTCGATTTGGAAAATCCTCTGGAAATTCCCGAAATATTTTTGGATAAGAACCGTTTCACCTATTTCAATGCTCAAACTTTACTTCGTGTTATGGTGAAAAATGAAGCTGAAGTAAAGCAAGTTTATCGTGAATTAAAGAAAAATAGAACTAGAGATTACCAGGTTTATCTTACCGAAAAATTCCCTGCAAAGTTACATTATCGCACTTCTGACGATCGTTTCGGAAGGATTGGGCAGATTCTTTTGGTTCCTAATGCTCCGAAGGTTTTCTTGGAGTCCGGATCTAAAAAAACACCTGGAAAGCATGGTTACAATCCATTTAAAGTTCCGGAAATGAGGGCGACTTTCGCTGCTTCCGGTCCAGCTTTTAAAGAACGAAAAAAAATCGGAAAGTTTCGGAATGTGAATCTTTATCCGATGGTTGCTGAAATTTTAGGATTAAAAGTTTCCCAAACTATTGACGGTTCACCGAAAACGGCAAAAAAGGTTTTGAAATAGACTTTATAAAAAATTAGTTTTTCAGAGATTGCATATCAATCACAAAGCGATAGCGCACATCACTTTTCAGCATTCTTTCGTAAGCTTCGTTGATGTTTTGCATATTGATCATTTCTATTTCCGGAAGGATATTTTTCTCGCCACAGAAATCGAGCATCTCTTGGGTTTCTTTGATTCCTCCGATCACAGAACCTGCTACAGATCTTCTGCCACCAATCATCGGTGGAGTGAAAAGTGCATCTTCCATTTTTCCGATGTAACCTACCAATACAAGGGTCCCACTGATATTTAAGGTGCTGATATACGGATTAATATCGTGGTCGTAAGGAACAGTATCAATAATTAAATCAAACTTTCCTTTTACGGCTTTCATTTCATTTTCATACGTTGAAATTACTACGGCATCGGCTCCCAAATCCAGGGCATCCTGAATTTTGTCGGGGCTTCTGGAAAATAAAGTAACATTGGCGCCCAGACCTTTGGCAAGTTTAATCGCCATGTGTCCCAATCCGCCTAATCCTACTACTGCAACTTTACTCCCTTCCTTCACGTCCCAATGTTTCAGAGGAGACCATGTAGTAACGCCAGCGCAAAGTAGCGGTGCAACAGCTTTTAAATCTAAATTTTCCGGGATATGTAGCCCAAAAGCCTCATCAACGACAACTTTTTCAGAGTAACCTCCAAAAGTATGACCACCCAAAAATGGATCTTTTCCGTTGTAAGTTCCTGTAGAGCCATTCAGACAATATTGCTCCAGGTTTTGTTTGCAGCTCTCACATTCTCGGCAAGAATCTACTAAACAACCAACACCGGCTAAATCGCCTACTTTGAATTTTGTTACCGCAGATCCTACTTTTGTAATTCGGCCAATGATCTCGTGTCCCGGAACAGAAGGATATTTAGTTCCACCCCAGTCGTTTCTTGCCGTATGGAGGTCGCTATGGCAAACTCCGCAGTACAAGATATCGATTTCAATATCTGTAGGTGTAACTTCTCTTCTTTCAATTTGCATTAGTTGCAAATCTTTATCTTTTGCTTCAGTTCCGAAGGCTTTTACAGAGGTTGTATTCATATAAACTTTTTTAAGACTTCAAATTTATAAAATAGGAAAATGGAGTTGTCATAATTTTTTCTTAAAGTTTTAACTTTTATGAAATCAAAAGTTGGGAGAAAATTTATTTTTCGAGACTTAGTCTCTCTTCCTGAAGATCAATCAGTCTTAAATGCTTTCGTACAATTTCCTCATCGAGTAGGAGTTCTTCTCGGTTTTTATTGACCAGCCACATTCTTTGATGATCCAAAATATCAGCAAAAATCTTTTGGTATTCGGGGTAATTAATGATGATTTCGGAACTGTTAATTCTGTTTTCCCAGCTTTGAAATTGCTCTTTGAGCGCTGGGATTTGTTCCAACTTTTCGGGATACTCTTTTTTAATTTTTTCGGCGGCAATTTTTGCTAATTCGCTTTGAATTTCATGGTCGATTTCTTTTTCGGATTTAATGAAATCTTTATCTTTTAATTTTACTTTTTTCAGTAAAAGAGGAAGCGTTAAGCCTTGCAAAACTAAAGTAAGTAAAATCACTACAAAAGTGATGTAAAGGATGAGGTTACGGTGAGGAAATGGGCTTCCGTCCGCCAAAGTCACAGGTATTGAAAGTGCTGCTGCCAACGAAACCACCCCGCGCATTCCGGTCCAACCGAGAACGATTGGGACTTTCCAACCGGGATGCTCGGCATCTGCAACATTGATGAAATTTCGCATAATTAAAGTGAAAACAACCGCCCCATAACTGGCGAACATTCTAATGATAATAAGAACTCCCGTGATTACAATACCATAAATAGTTGCTTGATAAATGCTGGTGTCGCCAAGCCCCGAAACAATTAGCGGAAGATCCAGCCCAATCAGCATGAATACCATTCCGTTGAGTAAAAAACTGAAACTTTGCCAAACATTAATGCTGTGAAGCCGCGATGCGCCACTAAGAAAGTGATGTCGGCGAACTGATAAAAATAATCCACCGCTTACGACCGACAGTACGCCGGAAGCGTGAAATTCTTCCGCAGCGAGATACATGATAAACGGAGATGCAAGGGTGAAAATGGTATCCATATTGGCGTCAGTCGGTAGTATTTTATGCATTTTCATAAAGAGAAAAGCAATTAAAATCCCGATTCCTGCTCCGCCTACACACATCCAAATAAAATCCATAATAGCTTGATGCCATATAAATTGTCCTGTTGCCACAGCAATTAATGCAAAGCGAAAAATAATAAGGGAGGATGCATCATTCAACAAACTTTCTCCTTCTAAAATGGATTGGAATCTTTTCGGGATTTTTACAAATTTTAAAATAGCTCCTGCACTTACTGCATCTGGCGGAGATACGATTCCGCCTAACAAAAAACCTAATGCCAAAGAAAATCCGGGAATAATATAGTTTGCAGCAAAAGCGACCACAATTGCAGTAAAAAAAACAACGACAAACGCAAAACTAAAGACAATTCTTCGCCATCTCCACAGTTCTTTCCAAGAAGAATTCCATGCGGCTTCATAAAGCAAAGGCGGTAAGAAAATAAAGAAGATGAGTTCTGGCTCGATCTCCACAATGGGAGTGCCTGGAATAAAACTAATTCCCAATCCCGCTAAAACCAAAAGAACAGGGTACGCTACTTTTATCTTTTGCGCAAGCATGATTAGAAGCACAATGATAATGACTAACGTAAGATAGAAGGCCAAATTTTGCAACATTTCAAAAAATTTCAGTAAAAATAATGTAAAAGCAGCAAATTTTTTCGATTAATTTTTAATCATTAATCATTAATTAGCATAATATTGTCGTGATCGGATATGATTTCCAGGACAATTTCGAAGAAAGTAGGTCCTACACCATCATGCAGTTCATCTATTTTACTAAGAACAAATTTACGGTTAAAAATTTCTGGAGATTTCAATTTGTTTTGATAAAACTCCAAGGTTGTTTGAAAGCCCAGTGATTTCTGGTTTTGTTTGATATCTTTCCAAATCAGCTGGATTTTTTCTTTTCCTTTAATCTCACCGAAAGATCCGTATAACATATCATTGAGAGCATCTAAACTCTGCGCAATTTTCCAATCTTCATTTCTCATAAACACTCGATTCACTTCCTCGTAGAAGGTCTCGATATTATTAATGTTCTTGCCTTCGATAATAATTTTTTTCATCAGAATTTTTCACCTATTCAGGAACCCAAACCGAGACATTTCCTGCCGGAACCGGAAAATTTCCCCATCCGTTTTCGTCAATGGTAACTTTATCGGAAAACCATCCCATAAAGTCATAGAATTGCTTCCCTGAATATTTTTCACCCATTTCCATTGGTTTTTCGTAAGCATCTTTGTTGCTTAAAACTACTGCGCAACCAGCGTGTTCATCGTCACCTTCGCGGGTCCAGGCAAGACAGTTCGCGTCTTCAAAATAATCTTTTTGCGCTCCATAAGCGAATTGTTGTCGCGCTTTCAATAGTTCTTCAATTTTTTCTACTTTGTCCAGAAATATTTCCTGATCGTTTCCTTCCTTGTCTTTATCGGTATAGTGTGCTCCAAATAAATCAGGATAAAACACACAAGGATATCCGTTCTCTCGAAGAAGAATAAGCGCATAAGCCAATGGTTTGAACCATGTTTCAACAGGAGCTTCCAAAGCTTGCAGCGGCTGTGTATCGTGATTATCGACCACGGTTACAGAAAATGCGGGATTCAGTAAAGTCAAGGTTTCATCAAATATTTTTCGTAAATCATAATCCGCACCTTTTTTCGAAGCGATGTGAAAATTTTGTTGAAGAGAAGAATCGAACAAACTCATGCAACCTTCGGTGGCATTTATATAATCTTGCAAAAGATTTACCTCGCCAGGAGCCCAATACTCACCGACTGCGAAAATATTTTTAGCAGTATTTTCCCGAAGTTTGTAAAGCCATTCTTTGTAAAAAACCGGAGATTGATGTTTCACCGCGTCTAAACGAATTCCATCGAAATGGATCTGGTCGTGATACCATTTGCCCCATTTGTCGAGTTCTTCCCGAACGAATGGGTTTCTGTGGTCGATATCGTTGTACATCAGATAATCATAATTCCCTTTTTCGGTATCGATCATTTCTTCCCAACCATCGCCGAAATCGTGGATGATTTGGTAAATTCCATCTTCCTGGCCTTCCGCATAATCTACGCCAGAAAAGCAGGTAAAATTCCATTCGAAGTCTGAATATTTTTTTTCACGGTTCGGAAAAGTGAATTTTGTGTAACTTTCAATTTCAAAAGGTTCTGAAATGTTTTCTTGTCGGTTTTCGGGATTTACTTTTACGGCATGGAACTTTTCTTTTTCGTCGCCGCCGGCTTTATGATTCAAAACGATATCGGCAATTACGGAAATGCCGTTTTCTTGTAAAGTTTTGCAAGCGTTGACATATTGTTCTTTAGTACCGTATTTGGTAGCGATTCCACCTTTTTGATCAAATTCTCCCAAATCAAACAAATCATAGGGATCATAACCAACGGAATAACCGCCACCAGAAGCTTTGTAAGCCGGAGGAAACCATACCGCAGAAATTCCCAATTGTTTTAAGTATTCTGCAGAATCTTTCGCGTGATCAAATAGTTTTGAATTTCCTTCGGAATACCAATGGAAAAACTGAATCATGGTTGCATTCATTATTGATGAATTTTGAATGGTGAAGTTAGTAAAAACAACTCCAATATTTAGGGGAAAAAGAAGATTTCATAAATAAAAATCATGGAAATGCATTCGCGCTCATCCAAAAGTCTATTTTTTAATCCCTGAAAGTTTAGTATTTTGAAATTTACGATGAGTTTCCTGTCTAAATTTTTTGGAATTATCTTATTTTAAAAGCAATACTTATACTGAATAAAGGGCTTATGTAGAAGACATTAGGAGAAGTGGAAGGAACAAATTATTTTTTTTCGAAAATTATTTTTTTTAAATTTTTAAAACAGAGATTTCTTATTCGTATTCTGTAAAAGGAATTTTCAACTGTACCGAAACGTGCTTTTTTTCTAAAGTGTTAAGGTTGGAAAGTGAAAGTCCCAACAACCGAACAGGTTTGTCGAAGGGACGAAGTTCCCAAAGTTTTTTCGCTGTTTCATAAAATTCGGAGTGATTTAGAAAATAAATTTCCGTCGTTTTGCTGCGGGTATATTGGGTGAAATCTTTGTATTTAATTTTTAGGGTTAAAGTTTTTCCTTTGATCTCTTTTTTGCTAATTCGGTTTTCAAGTTCTTGGCTGATGATTTTCAGCTGAGCGAAAACAGCCTCTTCATCCAAAAGATTATCCCAGAAAGTTTCCTCCACCGCCACACTTTTCTGGATTCGGTGAGGTTTTACCTCGCTTTGGTGAACGCCGCGGACGACATTGTAATAATAATTCCCCGATTTCCCGAATATTCTTACCAGTTCTTCCAAAGATTTTTTCTTTAAGTCGGCACCTTTATAGATATGCAATTCATGCATTTTGTTGGCCGTCACTTTCCCGATTCCGTAGAATTTTTCAATCGGCAAATCTTCCGTAAAATCCAAAATTTGAGTTGGGTGAATGGTTTTTTGTCCGTTGGGTTTGTGGTAGTCGGACGCAACTTTTGCAAGGAATTTGTTCACCGAAATGCCAGCAGAAGCTGTAAGTCCGGTTTTTTCATAAATTTTTCTTCGGATTTCCCTTGCAATATCGTTGGCAGAAGAAATTCCTTTTTTATTTTCGGTGACATCCAGGTAGGCTTCATCTAAAGAAAGCGGTTCAACAAGATCGGTATATTCATGAAAAATCTCGCGAATTTGCATTGAAATTTCTTTGTAACGCTGGAATCTAGGTTTCACGACAATTAATTGTGGACATTTTTCCAGCGCCATTCTTCCGGGCATTGCGGATCTCACTCCAAATTTTCGGGCTTCGTAACTTGCTGCAGCCACTACACCATATTGTCCGCCACCTACACAAACCGGTTTCCCGCGAAGGTCCGGATTGTCGTGCTGCTCCACGGAAGCATAAAATGCGTCCATATCGACATGAATGATTTTTCGGTGGCTTTGCATGGGGTAAAATTAGTAAATGTACCGAACATTGACGGGATTTGAAAAGTCTTTGTAATTATTTTCCTGTCATTAAAATGTATTTATCGGTTTTTAGTGGATAATTCTGAAAGTTTTAATGTAATTTTGGGTACATTGTACAAAGTGCAATCATTAAAAAAATAAAAAATATGACCGACGATAAATTAGCCGTACTCATCGATGCAGATAATGTTCCTTATAAAAATGTGAAGGAAATGCTGGAAGAAATTTCGAAAAACGGAACGCCAACCATCAAAAGAATTTATGCTGATTGGACGAAACCGACCGTTTCCGGATGGAAAAATGTGTTGCTGGAAAACGCCATCACGCCAGTTCAGCAGTACAGCTATACGACCGGGAAAAACTCCAGCGATAGTGCTTTAATCATCGATGCAATGGATATTTTGTATTCCGAAAAAGTGACCGGATTTTGTATTGTTTCCAGCGATAGCGATTTTACAAGATTGGCAACCCGATTGCGCGAAGCCGGAATGACAGTAATTGGATTTGGAGAAAAGAAAACACCAAAACCATTTATTTCTGCTTGTGATAAATTTATTTATCTAGAAATTCTCGACCATACTGAAGATAGCGAAAGTGCCGAAGAACCTGAAACTAATGCTGCTAAAAAAGCAAGCAAAACCAAGAAAAAACAGGAACCACTAAGTAAAATCGATTCCCGAACCGTAAAGTTGATTACCGAAAGCATCAACGCTTTGGCGGATGAGGATGGCTGGACTTTTCTAGGGAATCTCGGAAGTTTCATCATCAAAAAGAAACCCGATTTTGATCCACGAAATTTCGGTTTCGCCAAGCTTTTGCCATTAATTAAAAATATCAGCAAAATACAAATCGACGAACGCGAAACTGGCGTGGGAAACATTCGACATATTTATGTGAAAGTGAAGTAATTTGCTTTAAATTTTTAACCAAACAAAAACGCATCTCGGAAAAAGATGCGTTTTTTAATTTTTAATAAAAAAATTAGCTGTTGTAATTTTTCACTAAACCTTTCACGATGGTAATTACGTTTGGCATTGCTTTGTTGGCCGCTTCCAAAACTTCGGCATGGGAAACAGTAAAAGCGATTTCCGGTCCGCCAACATCCGTAATGATAGAAATTCCGAAACAATTCATCCCTTGATGTTTGGCAACAATCACTTCCGGTACCGTGCTCATTCCCACAGCATCTCCGCCGATTGCTCTGATCATGCCGTATTCCGCGGGAGTTTCGAAGGTTGGACCTTGCAGGGCAACATAGCAACCTTGGTGGATTTTGATCTCGGATTCTTTCGCCACATTTTCCGCGATTTCAATCATTTTTCGGTGATAGGGTTCGCTCATATCGACAAATCTCGGACCGAATTCCTCAAGGTTTTTCCCTCGAAGAGGATGTTCCGGTAGCATGTTGATGTGGTCATTAATAATCATAATGTCCGCTACTCGGAAATTAGGATTTACGCCTCCGGCGGCATTGGAAACTATTAAGTTTTTAATTCCTAAAAGATGAAAAACCCGAAACGGAAAAACAACAGTCTGAATATCATGACCTTCGTAATAATGAAATCTGCCGCTCATCATTAGTACTTTTTTGCCTTCAAGCGTACCATAAATCAGTTTTCCGCCGTGTCCGGCAACGGTGGTTTGCGGAAAATTGGGAATATCGCGATAATCTAAGGTGTGAATTGGTTCTACTTCATTTTTCAAAGCACCCAAACCGGAACCTAAAACCATTGCGAAATCTGGAACATCCTGAATGATTTGCTTAATAAAATCGGAAGTCTCTTTAATTTTTGTTAACATAATTAAGGATGATTTGGTTGAATTCTTCCTTGCGATCGATATGTACATTGATTGGCCAATAATACACGATCTCCCGGAGATAATCGAAAGTCTTAAGCCTTACATAGTCTTTTTCGGTGGTCAATATTATTTTGTATTCGCCCAGTTTTTTATATTCTGCGACGATGGTTTTGATGTCCTGATCGCTGAAATTATGATGATCTTTGAACTTTAAATGTTTAACACGCTGAGAAAATTTAGCCAAATGATTTAAAAGCGGTTTAGGATTCGCAATGCCGGTGATGAGCAAGATATCGTAATAACTTAAATTATTATCCGGAAGCGATTGGGTTTTATTATAAATATTTTCGTCGTAACCAATGCTCGAAAAAAATACTTTTTGGTTATGCTGAGGTTTTATTCTTGAAATATAATATTGTTTTTTCTCCTCAGTTAAATCATCCGGACATTTGGAAACCATGATGATCTGTGCCCTCTTTGCACCGCTTCGGCTTTCTCGTAAATCGCCTGCAGGCAACAAAAAATCTTTAAAATAAGGGTCATTATAGTCCGTCATTAAGATGTTGAAGCCCGGTTTTATCGCTCGGTGTTGGTAAGCGTCATCCAGAATGAGGACGTTCAAATCCATATCGGCAATCATTTTTTTTGCGCCGGGAACTCTTTTTTCCGAAACTCCAATTACAAAACGGTTTTTGAATCTCTCGAAAAGCTGCATCGCTTCGTCGCCCACGGTTTTGTAATTGCTATCGTAGTTGGTAATTCCGTAGCCTTTGGTTAACCGGCCATAACCGCGAGAAAGCACCCCAGTTCGGTAATGTTTTGAAAGTAATTCTGCCAAATACATCACCATGGGAGATTTTCCACTTCCGCCTACGGAAAGGTTTCCAACATTGATGATTGGTGTTTTCAGTGTAGTCGATTTAGTGATTCCCCAGTCATACATTACGTTTCGAATGCTTGTAACCAAATGATAAACCAGAGAAAAAGGGTAGAGATACCATCTTTTCATAGGTTGCAAAAATACATTTTTTTGGCACGAAAGAAAAGTCCTAAACGATGGTTTTTAGGAAATTTTATTGTAAAAATTCTCGAGAAAATAATTTGGTGAAACAACAATATATTTCCATAATAACGGCTATTTTTCAACAATTTGTTTAAATTTGCTTTACTTACATAAAAACAATGAACAAGAAAAATGTCGCCGTGGTCATGGGAGGTTATTCTGATGAATATAAAGTTTCTCTCAAAAGCGGACAACTGATTTATGATTCTCTCGATCGGGAGCTGTATAATGTGTATAAAGTGGTGATCTTGAAGGATGAATGGTATTTCCTCGATGATCACGAACAAAAAGTTCCTATCAACAAAGCCAATTTTTCTGTCGACCTGGAAAGTGGTTTCACGGTGAAGTTCGATGTATGTTTTAATACTATTCACGGAAAACCCGGTGAAAATGGTGAGTTACAAGCTTATTGGGATACTATAGGACAAAAATATACCGGCTGTGGTTTTTATCAAAGTGCATTAACTTTTAATAAAAAAGATACACTGGCTGTCCTTTCAAAATACGGCATTCCTTCTGCAAAAAGTATTTATCTGAGAAATGGCGAATCCGTGGATGAATCGCAAATTATCAATGAATTGGGTCTTCCATTGTTTGTAAAACCTAATCAGAGTGGCTCTTCACTGGGAATTTCAAAAGTAAAAGAAGCTTCCGAGCTAAAAGCTGCTTTGGATTTCGCATTTGCGGAAGACGATGAAATTTTAATTGAAAGTTTCCTCAACGGAATGGAAGTTTCTGTAGGTGTGGTCGATTTTAACGGCGAAACAATCGTTTTAGGAATTACCGAGATTGTTCCTCACAAAGAATTCTTCGATTACGAAGCCAAATACGAAGGAGCATCGGAAGAAATTACTCCTGCGAGAATTGACCATGAAACCCGCCTAAAAGTGGAAGATATCGCTAAAAAAGCGTACAATTCTTTAGGGATGAGCGGATTTTCCAGAAGCGAATTTATCATTATGAACGGAACTCCGTATATGCTCGAAATGAATACAAATCCTGGATTTTCACCCGCAAGTATTCTTCCGCAACAGGCAAAAATCTATGGAATTTCGATTCAGGATCTTTGCGGAAATGAAGTGGAAAAAGCGCTGAAAAAATAAATACGAATCCGATTAACCCATCACTATTTATGAAAATTGCTGTATTTCCGGGATCTTTTGATCCGATTACTTTAGGACATTACGACATCATTGAAAGAGCAGCTCCGCTTTTTGACAAACTGATTATTGCAATAGGGCAGAATTCTCAGAAAAAATACATGTTTCCCCTTGAAAAAAGAATGGAATTCATCCGCAAATCCACCGAACATTTTTCGAATGTAGAAGTTGATTTTTTTGAAGGACTTACCGTGGATTACTGTTTGCAGAAAAATGCCCAGTTCATCATACGAGGTCTGAGAAATCCCGCTGATTTCGAATTTGAAAAAGCGATCGCACACACCAACAGAACGCTTGCCCACAAAAAGCTGGAAACCGTTTTCCTGCTTACTTCATCCGGAAAATCATTCATCAGCAGCAGCATTGTCCGCGAAATTATCACACACGGTGGCGAATATGAGCTGTTGGTTCCAGATGCGGTTAGGGTTTGATATCGGTATTTAGCAATAAGCAATAATTCTAGCGGTGCATCAGCAATTCAATTTTATCATAGAAATTTTAGGAACCATTTCCTTCGCAATGTCGGGTAGTTTTGCCGCGATGCAAAAACGTCTGGATCCATTTGGTGTGCTTATTATTGCTTTCGTAACTTCCGTCGGAGGTGGTACCGTGCGGGATTTACTGCTCGATGTTCCCGTTTTTTGGATGCATGATTTGTGGATGTGTTCGCTGATTTTTGTCACAGCGATTCTGTCCATGATTTTTAAGTCTATTGAGAAAAAATTCAGTGTTACCTTATTTATTTTTGATAGTTTCGGTCTTGGACTTTTCACAATTATCGGGATTCAGAAAGGTTTAAGCGCCGATCTACATCCTTTAATTTGTCTTACCTTAGGAACCATAACCGGTTGCTTCGGAGGAATCATTCGCGATATTTTATTGAATCGCATTCCTTTGATTTTTAGAAAAGAAATTTATGCAACTGCGTGTATTGTAGGAGGCGGTGTATTTCTTTTTTTAGTTAAATATAGTGCTCTCTCATATACTTTTGTCCAGATTTCCACGATTTTGTTGATTGTTGCGATTCGAACATTGGCAGTAAAATATCATTGGCAAATGCCTAAATTCTACGGCAATGAACAAAATGCAGAGATGTAATTTATTTGGTTGAAGATCGTGGGTTTCATCAAAGAAAACATCCGTCCAAAAACCGTATTTTTGTAAAAATTTTTCCATTGAAAAAGAAAAAACAGGATTTCAGCCATCTTTCAGCCAGCCAGCCGATCGGTATTTTCGATTCCGGAGTGGGAGGCTTAACGGTTGCTAAGGAAATCAAAAGATTACTCCCTCACGAAAATCTTATTTATTTCGGCGATACGAAACATCTTCCTTACGGTGAGAAATCTCGGGAAGCAATTGTAGGCTACTCCACCAAAATCACCAATTTTTTACTGGAAAAGAACTGTAAGGCGATTGTAATTGCCTGTAATTCGGCGACGGCAAATGCATTGAAGGAAGTTTTGGAGCTGGTTTCCGATAGAGTTCCGGTGATTGATGTGATAAATCCTGTCGCTGAAAAAGTAGCATATGAAATTCATAATAATGTAGGAGTAATAGCCACAAAAGCTACAGTGAATTCAGGGTTGTACAAGAAATCCATTCGCAGACACAACAAATTTATCAGGGTAGATGAGCTTGCAACTCCACTTTTGGTTCCTGCGATAGAGGAGGGTTTTAAAAATCATCCCATCACGCATTCTATTATTTATAATTACCTGAGCAATAGCAAATTAAAAAATATTGAGACGCTTATTTTAGGTTGTACACATTATCCTCTTCTTATCGATGAAATTAAGCAGTATTACGGAAATCGCGTTCGTGTGATCGATTCTCCGAATATTGTCGCAAACCAATTGAAAATGATTTTGGAACAGCATCATCTGCTGAACGATAAAAATGCCAATCCTTCTTATCAGTTTTATTTATCCGATCTCACCAAGAATTTCGAAAAAATCTCAAAAAAATTCTTCGGAAAATCCATCGATTTGGAATTGAAAGTTTTGTAAAATTAAGTTAGGAAAAAGAATTTAATCTTCCAAAGATTCAGCAGTTTCCGTTTCATTAGGCTTGAAGAAAGAGAAGCTCACATTTCCGTATTTTCGGGTGTCGAGCAAATTCGGATGTTCAAGTTTGGTCCTGCTTTGATGTTCCAAAATAAAAATTCCGTTCTCCTTTAAAAAAGCATTATTTAAAACCAAAGCGATCAATTCGTTGTATTTTTTTTCGTCCGTTTCGAACGGAGGATCGGCAACGATAATTTCATGCGATTTTCGGTTTCTGTTTTTCTTTAAATAATCGAAAACATCGGCGCGCTGTACATTTACTTGTAAACTCATATCAAGTTCTGCAGCAGTAGCATTGATGAAAGCAGCGTGTTTCGGATTCATTTCTACCGACGTCACATTTTGGCAGCCACGAGAAGCAAACTCCAAAGAAATCGAACCAATGCCCGCAAAAAGATCGAGTACAGCGCTGCTTCCGATATCAAAATTGAAACGGTTTTCGATGATGCTAAAAAGAGCTTCTTTGGCAAAATCGGTGGTCGGTCTTACTTCGAAATTTTTGGGAGCAGAAATTCTTTTCGATTTCCATCTTCCACTGATAATTCTGTACATAATGAAGGAGTGTAGGGTGATGCGATTGGTTATTGGGGGTTGAGGATGAAATTTTTCTTCGGAATATTGTCGTAAACGATTTTCAGAATTTTTACAAATTTTCTGAGTTCGGAGATAAAAGTTTCATTTTCAGTAGTTTCGCCATACACCAAAAACTGCGTTTCATTGATTCCAAATCCTATTTTGCTTAATGTAAACATGATGAAATAAAGAAAATCAACCTCCGAGTTCACATCCAAATTGTTGTAAAGCACAATTTTTTTCTGGTTCAATGCGAAAAATTCACACTGATTATGATACAAATTGATATGGATTTCCTTTTGGTTTTTCGGATTGATGGTGTTCAAAAATTTTTCCCCCGAGAAATTAAAGTTTGTTGCAACCTTCAAATCTTTAATTAATTGATAATAATTTTTAGGAAAAGTATAATAAAACTGAACTCCAAATTTTTTGTTCACGGAAAGCATTAATTCTTCATTTTCTCGATCTACAGGCGCATTATAGGCAATCAAATCGTAACCCAAGTCGTGTTGCGAAAATCCTTCGGGCATCAAAGTGAAATGATTTAAAGCTGAAAAAACAGCAATTTCCTTAAGATTTTTATTGGCTAAAACTTTAGCAAGGTGATCGGCGATATCATTTTCCGGAGTTTCTTCGGTTACAAAGAAAGATTGTTCATCCGAAACATTTCTGTTTTTGGAAATCTGGTATTGTAAACCATCTTTTGTGAAAAGAAGAGAAAGCTTTTGCATAATTTTTTATCGACAGCAAATTTAATAAAAAAATAGGAGTATGTCCTGATCTGCCGGATATTGATGAAATTCATGTATTGAAAGGGCAATTTTTTATTGTTAAATATCCTATTTTTACAAAAAATAAATATGAAAATGAAAAGTTTATTGTTCATGATTCTGCTTTTTGCAGGAATCGCTGTTTTTTCTCAGTCAAAGCAAACAAAACAAGTTGTAGATGTTGCTTGCGGACAGTGCCAGTTTAAAATGAAAGGCAAAAAAGGTTGCGATTTAGCCGTGAAAATTGATGGAAAATCGTATTTCGTCGAAGGAACCAATATTGATGATTACGGTGATGCACACGCAGAAGAAGGTTTTTGCAATGCCGTTCGTAATGCTGAAGTGACCGGAACAATTAAAGGCGATAAGTTTGTCGCGACTTCATTCAAGTTGTTGCCGAAGAGTAAATAGTTTTTTGAGGAAAATTTATTTCAAAGTTACCAAGATGCTTCCCCGTTGATGGTAGAAAAAATCGTGGTCGTCGAATTCCAAATTGGATTGCCCGATTAGGTAATCGTGTACCATCTTTTGTAATACCCCATCGCCGATTCCGTGGATGATTTCTAATTTTTTCAAGTTGTTTTTCCGGCAGAAATCCAGCGTTTCCATCAATTTTTCTTTTTGCATGAAAATTCTTTCAAATGCATTATAATCCGCTGGATTTTTTACCAAATTTTCAAAATGTAAATCGAGCACGAGATGTTTTTTGTGGTGTTTTTTGGAAATGGGTTTTGGATTTTCGGCTTTTGCGACCGTTTTAACCAGGTCGTAAATTTCGGGATTCTGTGGCACCAACTTATTTTTTTTAAATTGATGCGTGAAGCCGTGTTTATCTTTGAAAACCACAATTTCTCCCTTCACAGAAGTGATGGTGCCTTGTAAATCTTCATCAATGGCTGCTACTTTGTCGCCGATTTTCATGTTGAAAGGTTCTTAGTGCAAAAATACAAATTAAGATGAATGAGCGGAAATTTTGAAAAATATTGATTGATCAGTTTTCAGGATTTTACATTTCTTGAAGACTGAAAAAGTGCTTTATTGCAGTAAAATGATTTCAAATACATGAACAATCATAAAGCCTTTTTCGTGAAAAATGCCTAAATTTGAAACCATTAATTCAATAAAATCAGGAGAAATTTTAAACCACAAATATTTAATTTAATTATCATTATGGATCCAATTTTTGACCTCATAGAACAGGAAAGACAAAGGCAAACCCACGGCATTGAACTCATCGCATCCGAAAATTTTGTTTCGGAAAATGTGATGAAAGCTATGGGCAGCGTGTTAACCAACAAATATGCTGAAGGGTATCCGGGAAGAAGATATTATGGTGGTTGCGAAGTGATAGATGAGGTTGAAACCCTTGCTATCGAAAGAGCAAAACAACTTTTCGGGATAGAATATGCCAATGTGCAACCTCATTCCGGTTCACAAGCTAATGCAGCGATTTATTTGGCGATTCTGAAACCTGGCGATCAGATTTTAGGATTGGATTTATCCATGGGAGGACATCTCACGCATGGTTCTTTTGTTAATTTTTCCGGAATTCAGTACGGAGCGAATTTTTATGGAGTGGACCGTGAATCTGGGTTGATCGATTACGAAGCGATGCGCCAGAAAGCATTGGAAGTAAAACCAAAAATGATAATCGCAGGTTATTCTGCGTATTCCAGAGATATTGATTTTAAAAAATTCCGTGAAGTTGCTGATGAAGTAGGAGCAACACTTTGGGCCGATATTGCGCATCCAGCAGGATTAATTGCCAAAGGATTGCTAAGCTCACCATTCGAACATTGCCACGTAGTAACTACAACCACTCATAAAACACTTCGTGGACCAAGAGGAGGATTGATTATGATGGACAAAGATTTTGAAAATACCTATGGGCATAAGACTCCACAAGGTGAGACCAAAATGATGAGTGCTGTTTTGGACAGCGCGGTTTTCCCTGGGATTCAGGGTGGTCCATTGGAGCATGTAATTGCCGGAAAAGCGGTGGCTTTTGCTGAAGCGCTTGACGATAAATTCGAAGTTTATGCAAAACAAGTCGTTGCAAATGCTCAAGCTTTGGCAAAAGCGATGATTGCAAATGGTTTTGATATCGTAAGCGGAGGTACGGATAATCACCTGATGTTGGTTGATCTAAGAAACAAAAATGTTAACGGAAAAGAAACCGAAAAAGCATTGGTAAAAGCCGACATTACTTGTAATAAAAATATGGTTCCTTTCGATGATAAATCAGCGTTTACCACTTCCGGAATTCGTTTGGGAACTGCTGCAATTACGACCAGAGGTTTGAGAGAGAACGATATGGAAGTGATTGCAGGATTAATTAACGATGTCGTGATGAAACTCAAAGACGAATCGGTGATTTCCGGAGTAAGACAAAAAGTAAATGAATTGATGAATTCAAAACCTTTGTTTCAATACTAATTGATAAAGTTGTACTACATTAAAAAAACAAAAAAATCCTGATGCAATTCAGGATTTTTTTTTACAGATTATGTTTTAAGGAAAAATTAAGAGAATTTTCCTCTTTGTCTCATATTCGGGTTGTGCATGTGCTTTTGCATTGATGGCATTTTCAATTGATCTTTCATTATTTTAATTTGATCGGTCATCATTCCCGCAGTGTCCAATCTTTTAGCTTCTTCCAATAGCTTGCTGGCTTCCTGTTTTCTTCCTTTTTGCATGGCTCCTGCAGCAATGTTCAAAGTGGCCATTGCCCGGTCGTGTTTCATGTTTAATCCGTATTCTAGCGCTTTTTTCATGAAAGGTTCCACTTTCGAAGGGTTTTCCTGAGCCAGGGTTAACCCTTGAAGATAATGGAAATATCCGTACTGCGATCGGTGAAGCTGCGTTTCGAAGTTCGTGATCTTACCGAGCCATTGCGTAGCTTTTGCCATATTTTGTTTTCTTAAATACCAGAAAGCGGCAAGGATGAATTCGTTTTTATAAAATAATAAGATTGGAATTGCGGATAAGATTACGACTACGATTCCCCAACCAATATTTCGGTTCATCATCAGATAAATTCCAGCGGCAATCATCAATGCGGCGATTACGAATTTTATGTATTTGTTCATTGCTTAATTTTTTTGAAGTACAAAGATAAAAATTAGATCTTAGTTTTCAGACTTTCTGACAAATGTTTGGAAACAGAAGTCGTACTCGTTCTTTTCGTCTTTTTCGTAGCAGGTTTCCTGTGTTTTTTTCCAAATTTTCGGGTTGATTGTGGGGAAGAAAACATCCGCTTTCAGGTGTGCTTTCACTTGAGTAATTTCCAATTGATCGGCAAGATCGATGGTTTGTTCATAAATATTCCCACCTCCGATGATGAAGATGTTTTCGTCCATTTTTTTTGCAAATTTTACCGCTTCTTTGATGCTTCCCACAATCAAAATACCTTCCACAAACCAATCTTTTTTTCTGCTGACAACAATATTGGTGCGGTTGGGAAGTGGCTTTCCGATGCTTTCATAAGTTTTTCGTCCCATGATGATCGGGTGACCGGTGGTGATTTCTTTGAAATGTTTTAGATCTTTCGGAAGATGCCAAAGTAGCTGATTGTCAGCACCAATTTCATTGCTTAAGCCCATGGCTACTACAATTGTTGTCATTTTTTTTAAATTTTTACAAATTTAGTACATAATTTGTATATTTGGGTACCGAATAAAAAACATTAAAAATATTAAATTATGAAAAACAGAGGTTGTATGAGCGCTGGAACCATTGGTATCGCTCTTCTGGTAATTGCTGCAGTATTATTTTTCTGGGGTAAAAATGGGTATAACACTTTTACCACCAAAGAACAAAATGTAAACACCAAGTGGTCGAATGTAGAAACCGTTTACCAAAAACGTGCGAACCTAATTCCGAATCTTGAAAGAACCGTGAAATCATATTCGCAATTTGAGCAAGAAACTTTAACACAAGTAGTTGAAGCCCGTGCCAAAGCAACATCCATGACGATTGATCCAACCAATATGACCGAAGCTGATATGGCGAAATTCCAGGCTGCACAAGGCGAATTAAGTGGGGCCCTCAGCAGATTGATGGCGGTAGTTGAGAGTTACCCAAATTTGAAAGCAGATCAGCAATACATCAATTTCCAAAGAGAGTACACTGCGATTGAAAACAGCATCAGATCTGAAACTGTTTATTATAACGAAGCGGCTCAGGATTACAATACGACTATTAAGACGTTCCCGAATAATATTCTGGCCAATTTTACCAACTTTAAAGAAAAACCTTATTTCAAAGCTGCTGCCGGAGCTGAAAAAGCGCCTGAAGTATTCACTAATTAATGAGTAATTTTCTAACAGATTATCAAATGGCTTCCCTGGTGGAAGCCATTAAAACAGCCGAAGATCATTCCACCGGAGAGATCCGAATTCATATTGATTCCACCACTGAAGGAAACAACGCAGAAATCGCCTTCGAAGTTTTTAAAAAACTTTGTAAAGATCAAACAGCAGAGCGGAATGCAGTACTTTTTCATGTAAATTTTGAGCAGCATTATCTCACGATTATAGGAGATGCTGGAATTCATGCGAAGGTTCACCAGAATTTCTGGGACCAATTGCACGATAAAATCACTCAGGAATTTGCCAAAGGAAATTATTTCGAAGGACTGAAAAATGCAGTGCTGGAAACCGGTTTGGAACTTAAAAAACATTTCCCGATTACGGGAAAAAATCCTAATGAATTGCCGAATGAGATTACCTTCTCTTAAAAATTTTTTCGCTCTTATTTTTCTTTGCTTAAGCGTAATTGCTTTTGCTCAATTGGTACCGAAAAAACCTGCAGTTCTTTATCCGATTTATGATCAGGTAAATCTTTTGACAGCGACTGAAAAAGAGCAACTCAACCAGAAACTTATCAAATTTGCAGACTCAACTTCTACGGAAATTGTAGTGATCATTATCCCAAATACCGGTGGTGAAGACGTGAATTACCTTGCCACCATGTATGGAGAAAAATGGGGAATTGGTGACAAAGAACAGGATAACGGTATTGTTTTTCTGATTGCTACGGAAGATCACAAAATGGCTATCCAACAAGGTAGAGGCGTAGAAAGGTACCTTACTGCGTCAGTTGCCGGTCAAATTTTAGATTATATCGTTACGCCCAACTTCAAACAGGGACTTTGGTATCAGGGCATCGATCGTGGTACAACTGCGTTGATGGAAGCAGTTCAAGGTAAATTTAAGCCGATAGCGAAAGATACCTCAGATCACGATGGATTAAGCGTTTTACAAATTTTAATAATTGCTTTCTTTGTGTTTTTGATTCTCAGTTTTATGTTCGGAAACAGAGGCGGGGGCGGCAGAAACAATAGTGATGACGATGAAGATGTCATTTTATCCCGACGCGGAAGAAGAACTTATCCGGGAGGTTTTTTCCCTTTCCCTGGAAGCTTTGGTGGCGGATTCGGCGGTGGTGGTTTTGGCGGTGGCTCCGGAGGCGGATTTGGTGGCTTCGGCGGACGCGGAAGTTTCGGAGGCGGTGGAGCTTCTGGTGGATGGTAAATGTTTTAATAAAAATAAAGAAAAATCAGTCACTTAGCGACTGATTTTTTTTATGAATTAATTCGAAGTTTGTCCGAAAGTAAGCAGATGTCCATCAGGATCCAGGATTGAAAATTCTTTCTGTCTCCAAGGTTTTTCCTGCAATTTTCCATGCGGATGAATGTCAATTTGTTTTCGGAGGAAATCCTCGTACAAAGATTCAATAGAATTCGTTCGAATGTAAACTTGTCCATAATTTTCCAACGGATTGATGGTTTCAAACAAGATAAAATGCAACTCGATCTGGTCTTTTTTAATCATCAAATATTCATGAAAATCAGCAGCTGCAATTTCCTCAAAACCCAAAGAATCTATATAGAAATTCCGGGTAATTTCCTTGTTTCGCATTGGGATTTTTGGATAAAGTTGGGTTAGCATAAAATCTTTTTTATTAAGAGAAATCCATGAAAATTATTGGATAGAAATACTTCCCCCGCTGCTTTCTTTTTGGTTGATGATGGTTAGACTTCCTTTTTTAATCACAGAAATGTTTCCGGAAGAACTTGCCGATGCACTCAGTTGTCTCCTTACCGAAACGCTTACACTTCCGCTGCTCGAAGCTTCAATTTCTGCGTTTTCCGCAATCACATTTTGTGCATTTAATGTTCCGGAAGATGATGCATTTAACTCTGCGTTTTTGGTTTTTCCGGAGATTTTGATGTCGGCGGAAGAATCTACTTCTGAACTAAGATTCACCGCCCATATTTGCCCGGAAAAAGTTCCGGAACTCGACGCCTCAATCGATAAATCATTGGCTTCCAAATCACCGGAAATTTTTCCTGAACTGGAAACTTCAATATCGGTTTTGTCTTGGGTAAATTTGTCTTTAATCTTGATGTCTGCCGAAGAACTTGCTTCGATTTTAGAAAAATCTTTCGCAAAAATTTTCGCTGCTACATTTCTCGCTGAAATATTTACATTAGGTTTGAAATGGATATAAAGTTTTCCGTCGTTGTTTTCTACTAAAATATCATCGATAATATCACTTGGAGCGCTGATCACTACTTTTTCTTGATCGGATTTTACTACTTCTGCTGAAATGGATTGAGCAACTTTGATCTCATCGAAATCTTTTACAAATTCTTGGGTTTTGATGATGCCTTTTCCTTCTTTCGGAGAAATGTTGAAGGAAATTCCATTGTCGGATTTTTTACCGCATGACATTAAAAAAATTGCGACAGAAGCAGAGATTAAGAGTGATTTCATGAAAATGAATCTTTATTTTTGTTTAAATTTAATACCTTTACTTCAATTAACAGTTTAAAAATGAAAAATATTACATCCGTACTATTAATTTCTTCTTTGGCGATAAATACCGCCTGTACCACCATGAAAAATACAGAAGCACAATCCACCGAGATTCCTGCCCCGGACGCTAGTTTGGCTACAAACCCTTTTATGAAAAAAAGCAGTTTGCAGTATCAAACACCGGAATTCGACAAAATTAAAAACGAAGATTTCAAACCTGCTTTCGATTATGGAATGAAAGTTCAGCTTGCAGAAATTGAAAAAATTGCGAACAGTACTGAAGCTCCAACTTTTGAAAACACGATTCTCCCTTTAGAGACTAGTGGAGAAGTATTGAAAAGAGCCCAAATTGTATTTTATAATTTGACAGGCTCCAATACCAATCCAGCTTTACAAAAACTGGAAGAAGAGTATGCTCCAATTTTCTCAGGGTTGAGCGATAAAATTTATCTTAATGAAAAACTCTATTCGAGAATTAAATCTATTAAAACTGATGGTTTAGGTTCTGAAGAAAAGAGAGTTTTAGAATTGTATAAAACCAATTTCGAAATTGCCGGGGCTAATCTTTCTGAAGAAAATAAAGAAAAGGTAAAGAAAATTAATGAAGAATTGGCAACACTTTCCACTCAGTTTTCTAATAAATTATTGGATGCGAGAAAGAATGGAGCAGTTTTAATTTCTGATGTAAAAGAACTTGATGGTCTTTCCGCTGACGAATTGGCCGCGACAGCGGCAGATGCAAAAGCTGCGGGGTATGAAGGAAAATATTTGCTCACTTTGCTTAATACTACACAGCAACCACTTTTGCAGAATCTGAAAAACAGAGCGACAAGAGAAAAACTCTTCAAAGCATCTTGGTACCGCGCGGAAAAAGGAAATGCGGATGACACCAGAAGCATTTTGGAAAGACAGGCAAAACTAAGAATGGAAAAAGCGCATCTTTCTGGTAAAAAATCTTTCGCAGAATGGAAACTGCAGGATCAGATGGCGAAAACGCCGGAAAATGCAATGAATCTTTTAGCACAACTCGCAAAACCAGCTGTAGAAACTGCTAAAAGAGAAAGCGATGAAATTCAAGCTTTGATTGATAAGCAAAAAGGAGGCTTCACGGTAGAACCTTGGGACTGGAATTTCTATTCTGAACAAGTGAGAAAAGCAAAATATGACCTTGATGAAAACGAAATCAAACCGTATTTTGAAATATCGACCGTGTTGGAAAAAGGGGTGTTCTATGCGGCGGAGAAATTCTATGGAATTACTTTTAAAGAAAGAAAAGATTTGCCGGTTTATCATCCGGATGTTGTCGCTTACGAAGTTTTCGACCGCGACGGAAAATCAATGGCGCTTTATTATCTGGATTTCTATACCAGAAGCAACAAAAACGGAGGTGCCTGGATGAGCAATTTTGTTGAACAATCGCATCTTCTTGGGCAGAAACCAGTGATCGTAAATGTTTTCAACTATCAGAAGCCGGCTGACGGAAAACCTTCACTGATTTCTTATGATGATGTTTCTACAATGTTCCATGAGTTTGGACATACTTTGCACGGTCTTTTTGCGAACCAGAAATATGTGTCAATTTCCGGAACCAATACGCCGAGAGATTTTGTTGAATTTCCTTCTCAAATCAACGAGTTTTTTGCTTTGGAACCTTCAGTTCTGAAAAATTATGCACTTCATTACCAAACCAAAAAGCCAATGCCACAGGCTTTGGTTGAAAAGATAAAAAAAGCGGCAAGCTTTAATCAGGGATATTCTACGACGGAGTTGGTTTCTGCTGCCATTATAGATATGAATTGGCATTCCGTAACCGATGAATCTCAACTGAAACCAGCTTTGGAATTTGAGAAAGAAGTTTTAGCCAAATATGGTTTCAACTTGAAGCAAGTTCCACCGAGATATCATACACCTTATTTCGCACACATTTGGGGTGGTGGTTATTCGGCCGGTTATTACGCTTACATGTGGAGTGACGTGCTGAATGCGGATGCGTGGGATTGGATCACCACTCATGGCGGAATGACGCGTGAAAATGGAGATCGTTTCCGGAAATATATTCTATCGGTTGGAAACTCAGTGGAATTAAATCAAGCGTATAAAGATTTCACTGGCAGAACGCCGGATATTAAGCCATTGCTGATTAATAAAGGGTTTGTTTCCCAAAATAAAGGAAAAGTAAGTCTAAAAGCTGGTGAAACTACGCTAAACCAAAAAGATTTAAAAAAAAAATAAATTTCGTCATCAGTAATGATACTTCAGAGGTTATAGGAACAGGAAATTTTTTTCTAATTGAAAAATGGAACGGTAAGGCTTGGGTAAAGGAAAAATATACCACCAACCGCATCTTTACAGATATTGGATACGATATAATACCCGGTGAAAAAAGAAATTTTGAGACCGATGTTTATGGTTATTATCCCAATTTAACAAAAGGGAAATACAGAATTACCAAGACCTACCATTATAATAAAGAAGTACCAATTACTACCGATGAAGTGTATAAGATTTCTACAGAGTTTAGGATAGACTAAAAAAAGAAGCCGCAGATTTTCTGCGGTTTTTTTTATAACCTGAAGTTTTTTCGGAAATAGAACGTCAGAACATTTAGCCCGGATCGCAGCGGAAATCCTTTTTGCACTGGCAAAAAGATTGAAGCGAAGAGCCGGAAAGGATTATCAAAAGAATAACTCATTTTCGTTGCTCCCAAAAAAAATCCTTATTTTTGTACAAATTCAACAAAATGCCGAAAATTTCTCATAGAGCGGAAAATATGCCTGCTTCACCTGTAAGAAAACTAGTTCCGTTTGCAATCCAAGCAAAGCAAAAAGGGCTGGAAGTTTTTCATTTAAATATTGGTCAGCCGGATATTGAAACTCCTGAAACAGCACTGAATGCAGTAAAAAACAATCATTTAAAAATTTTCGAATACTCCCTTTCTGAAGGCAATATCGAATATAGAACTGCGCTGAAAGATTATTATCATTCATTGGGTTTTGAGGATCTTACCACATATAATTTCATTGTAACCAACGGTGGATCGGAAGCTTTGAATTTTGCTATTTCTACCCTTTGCGATGATGGTGATGAGGTGATTATCCCGGAACCTTACTATGCGAACTACAATGGCTTTACCAATGCTTTCAACGTAAAGGTTGTCGCGGTTCCCTCAACTATCGATACTGGATTTGCGCTTCCGAAAATAGAAGAGTTTGAAAAGAAAATTACTCCAAAAACTCGCGCAATTATTATTTGTAATCCGGGAAATCCTACCGGTTATCTATATACGCAAGAAGAATTACAGCAACTCGCAGAAGTCGCTTTGAAACACGATATCGTGATAATTTCCGATGAGGTTTATCGCGAGTATGTGTACGATGGAAAACAGCAAACTTCGATGTTGGCTTTCCCGGAAATCGCAGAAAACTGTATTATTATCGATTCTGAATCGAAACGTTATTCGATGTGTGGAGCGAGAATCGGATGCATGATTACCCGCTCGAAAAAAATCCACGATGCAGCGATGCTTTTTGCACAAGCACGACTCAGTCCGGTACTGTTGGGACAAATTGCCGCAACAGCTGCTCACCAAAATGACAGCGCTTATATCATGAAAGTGCGTGCAGAATATACGCACCGAAGAAATGTTTTGGTTGATTTGCTCAACGGAATTCCCGGAGTGATTTGTCCCAAACCGAAAGGGGCTTTTTATTGTGTAGCCGAACTTCCTGTGGATGATTCCGATACGTTTGCACAATGGCTTTTGGAGCATTATTCAAACAATGGGCAAACCATTATGGTTGCGCCAATGAGCGGTTTTTACAGCAATCCGGAACTCGGAAAAAAACAAGTACGAATTGCTTATGTTTTAAAAGAAGCAGATTTGCGAAGAAGTGTAGAATTATTGGAAGACGCGCTTCAAAAGTATAAAATCGAGTTTAATCTTTAGTCGATGAGAACGGGCTTTAGCCCGTTTTTTAGTTTATAAATCAGCTTTTGGCTTTAGCCGAAAATTACGATTTGAGTGAAATATTTTAATAATATGACCATCCAGGAAAATTTCTCATTAAAAAAACACAATACTTTCGGAGTTGATGTTTCGGCGAAATATTTTGCCGAAGTTAGTTCTGTTGATGAATTATTGCATGTTTTACAAAACCAACAGTTATCAATCATCGACGATCAACCCCTTTTCTTGGGCGGAGGAAGCAATATTTTGTTGACCAAAGATTTTGATGGATTGGTTATTCAATTAAATTTAAAAGGAATTTCTGAGGAAATTATCGATGATAATACCGTTTTGGTTACTGCGCAAGCCGGTGAAAACTGGCATCAATTTGTGCAATACTGCTTGAATAAAGATTACGGAGGATTAGAAAATCTTTCATTAATTCCGGGAAATGTAGGCACTTCGCCGATGCAAAATATCGGAGCTTATGGCGTGGAAATCAAAGACCGTTTTGTAAGCTGCAAAGTATTAAATCTGGAAACATTGGAGATTGAAAATTTTACCAATGAAGAATGCAAATTCGGTTATCGCGAATCGTTTTTCAAAAGAGAAGGAAAGGGAAAATACGTAATTTTGGAAGTTGCTTTCCAGTTGACGACAAGAGATCATTCTGTTAAAACAGAATATGGAGCTATTTCTACTGAATTGGAAAATTTAGGAATTCAGAATCCTACGATTCAAGATGTTTCAAAAGCGGTAAGTGCTATAAGAAAAAGCAAATTACCGGATCCCGCAGTAATAGGTAATGCAGGAAGTTTTTTCAAAAATCCCAGCATTCCTTTGGTGCAATTTAATGATTTAAAGCAAAAATTCGAACACATTCCAGGTTATCCGAACGGAGATTTGGTGAAAGTTCCTGCCGGTTGGCTGATTGAACAATGTGGTTGGAAAGGCAAACAAATCGGCAATGTTGCATCACATAAATTGCAGGCATTGGTGATTGTAAATGCGACCGGTCACGCTTCGGGAAAAGAAATTTTCGATTTTTCAACGCTGATTATTGATTCGGTGAAGGAAAAATTCGGAATTGAACTTGAAAGAGAGGTTAACATTCTTTGACAATATAGTCGAAAACTCAATTGAAGATTTTTATGGTATTGCAAATTCTATTAAAATGATGAAAATAACCATTCTGGGAGCCGGGAAAATGGGGGTTTCGTTTGCGAAATCTTTTTTAAAATACGAACTCATTAAGCCTGAAAACCTCCAATTAATTACCAGGAAAAAGAGCAACATTCCGCGGCTTACAGAAGAATTTCCGGGATCAAAAATTTCTGTTTTTGATGAAGATGTTATAACCGATTCCGATTTGGTGATTATCGCTGTCAAGCCACAGGATTTTCAGCTTTTGACGGATAATATTTCATTTCAATTTAAGGAAGACCAGATGATCCTTTCTATCATGGCGGGAATCAAAATTAAACAAATTCAACAATTTCTTAATCACAAAAAAGTAGTTCGGGCCATGCCTAATTCCCCAACACTTCTCGGGATGGGGATAACCGGATATAGCGTGGCGGAAGGGATTTCTTTCAATGAATTGATGTCGATTGAAAGATTACTCAACGCTACTGGCCGCTCTATCTATTTGGAAGATGAAGATCTTCTGGATAGCGTCACAGCGCTTTCAGGCAGCGGACCAGCGTATTTTTATTATATTGTAGATGCTATGATCAAAGCAGGAGTAGCAATGGGAATTGATGAGAATCTTTCGAAACTTTTTGTGAAGCAAACCATGCTTGGAGCCTATCACTTAATTAATAATTCCGAGAAAAATCTGGAGCAACTTATTGAAGATGTTGCTTCAAAAGGTGGAACAACCGAAGCAGCGTTGCAGGTCTTTGAAAAAAATCAGCTGAATGAAACGATGCAGAAAGCCATTTTAGCTGCGGAAAAAAGGTCGAAGGAGTTGAGCAGATAGTGATTTTAGAAATTTATAATAATTAATTCATAAATATTTGTCTATCTAAAATTTTCTTCGTTATTTTGCACTCTCAAATTATAAGTAGTAATAAAGAACATCGAGATATGTCAAGAATTTGCCAAATAACAGGAAAGCGTGCCATGGTTGGAAACAATGTTTCTCACGCTAATAACAAAACGAAGCGTCGTTTTGAAATTAACTTATTGGAGAAGAAATTTTACCTTCCGGAGCAAGAAAAATCTGTAACCCTAAAAGTTTCTGCGCACGGATTGAGAGTTATCAACAAGATTGGTATCGAAGAAGCATTGGAAAGAGCAACTAGAAACGGATTTATAAAAAAAGATAAGTAATGGCTAAAAAAGGTAACAGAGTACAGGTGATTCTTGAGTGCACAGAGCACAAAGAGACTGGTGTAGCAGGAATGTCAAGATACATTACGACAAAAAATAAAAAGAACACTACTGAGAGATTGGAATTGAAAAAATACAATCCTGTTCTTAAAAAATACACCCTTCACAAAGAGATCAAGTAATTTTTTAAAATAATAAAAAATGGCAAAGAAAGTAGTAGCAACACTTCAGGGTGGAGCAGGGTCTAAAAAAATGACCAAAGTAGTGAAAATGGTAAAGTCTCCTAAAACCGGAGCCTACGTTTTCGAAGAAAAAGTAATGAACGCTGATGATGTAGATGGTTATTTGAAAAAATAATTCACTGCATAACTTCTTATAGTACAATCCTAAAATTATATTTTAGGATTTTTTTTATTAGTAAGAAATAATTAATTCGCATGATTATTTTTAACTAGTAAAACACAATTAAATTCGGTGAAAAAAAATTATTTATTACTCGCTATTGTAGCGTCAGGATTGTTCTATGCACAATCTACACCACCCACATCTACTGGCCAACCTGCCGCTCTAAAATCTACTTCTGGAATTGGTTTGCACCATAAACGTATTTGGTGGATCAATTGGGACCTTAATAACAATAAAGCTGCAGGAGATAATCTGGTTAATGGAGCTACAACAACTTTTGTTTCACCGGCTGGGTTTACCTATAAAGCTACGATTTCAGATGTAAAAGTATATACCGGAGCAACCGCCGCGAGCCCTATCGGAACTCAAATTACTAGCGGAACAAATTTTGTCCTTAATGCTAATGTTCCAAACAGCTGGAGTGGAAATAACTTTCCTACTGCATATTCCGGATTCAGAAATTTCACAACTAATCCTTCTACCGAAGTAGCAGACTCGAATGCTGTTATTACAACCGACAACCTGTATGGCAGTGTCGGGGGCGGGAACCGAGTTACTTACCGCCTTACTGTAGAAGCGACCGATCCATTGGGAGTTAAGGGAAATGCAACAGGAATTGTGCTTGCAGGTTCTGAATCATTGAATGGTACTGGCGAATGGTATTCACTTTCGGCGCCTCAAGGACGAATAAGGTATATTGATAAATATATTCGATCTACCGCATCTTGGAATAATTATTCTGTACAATTGCAAATTTCTAATGCTGGAAAAAAGGTTTTTGTAACCAACCCAAATGGTGGAGACACTCGTGGTGATGCGATGCTTTTTGCTGAAGGTGTGCCATACGTTGATGCAGAAGTAAAAGGTGGCGGAGGACAAAGTATTGCCATCGGATTTTTAGAAGAATTAGATTATTCCGATGCTCCACGGACTTATGGGATAGCATACCACTTATTTGAAAATAAATTTAGAGGAGGATTATTTCCAGATGGAAATAAAACTTTAAGTACGGATTCTAATGTGGCTGATTATGCATCGCCGACAGGTGAAATTGCAAAATTCTTCGATCCAACACTACGATTGGGAGCTACTATTGACTCAGAAGATAATCCGCTCCTTTCTTTGCCTGCCAATAGCACAAATATGCCAATTCCCAATTGGGATGATGCAAATGGGAACGATGAGGATGGACTCAATTCTCGTACTTCAACTGTAAATGGTTTTATGAGGGTTGCATACGTGAACATTTCACCGCTAACCTCATATATGTCTGTTTGGATTGATGCGGACAAAAATGGGATTTTTGACAGTACAGAAAAATTAGTGAAAACCATACCTGCCAACAAAACAGGAAATGCAATCTTCGATTTATCTTCATTGGGTTTAAACCCGGGGAGTTATTATACCCGCATCCGTTACAGTTCTAATCCTTATTTAGATCCGACCGGCTATGCTTCCAATGGAGAGGTGGAAGATCATTTGATTAAGGTGGACAAAAACTACTACAATATTTTGGGAACGATCTACCAAGATAACAACGGCGTAATACCGGACGGTACCGCAATGTATAATGTTACAGTAAATCTCTACGATGTTGCTGGGAACCTGGTTGATACCACGCTTTCTAATTTCGAGGGGCAATATATGTTCACGGGGTTAACTGGTGGGAATACTAAATACACGGTAGAAGTACTTGCCCCATCATCCTACCAACATGTTTCTTCCACAGATACAACTCCATTCGATGGTATAACTGAAGTATCGCTGAATGGTCAAAATGTAACAGGCGTTAATTTCGGTCTATACTTCGATCTTTGTTATAAAACCCCACCTGTAATTACCGGAGGATTGCCAACTAATCATGGAATCACCAATCTCGGTAGAGCTGGAAAAGATGATGGCAATTGGCCGATGATAAGAACCGGAGCATGGAGTGCTTTAGAATCTAAAACTAAAGGATTTGTAATTAATAGGGTTGCTGCGAACTATGAACCGCCATTAGATGACGGACAAATACCGGCTATTATTGAGCCAGTGAAAGGAATGATGGTTTATGACACCACAAACCATTGTTTAAAAATCTACGATGGAGTCACTTGGAAGTGTTTTAATGTTCAAACTTGTCCACCGATAAATTAATATACCAGATGAAAAACATACTCACACTCGGCTTTTTTATTATTTGCAATTTACATTATTCGCAAGTAGCTATTGGAAAAGCTTCCGTAAGCAATACGACTTCAATATCTTTGGAATTTGGAAATACTGCATCCAAAGGACTTTTGTTACCTTGGGTGACTAATGAGGCAGCTGTTACAGGGGCGGTACCCGGCACAATGATTTATGACTTGAATGACAAAAAAGTAAAATATTATAAATACGACGAAAGTAAATCATCCAATGTTTGGTTCGATCTTTCTGTTGATGGTTCAGGCGTGGCAGATGATTCTGCACAGAAACTGCTGACTGAAAATCCAACCGCAAAAACCAGGATTGGTACTCCTAAAACAACAGAGGTTCCCGGTATTTTGGTGTTGGAAGATGTTAATAAAGCAATGATTTTGCCTTTGGTAGACAAATATTCTTCGATCATTAATCCGTCTCCCGGAATGATGGTTTTCGATACTACCAATAATATGCTTTGCTTTTTTAATGGAACAAATTGGTCATTTTGGAAAGATTAATTTCATTAGACCTAATCTATTTTCAACTATCCAATTTTTGGGTAGTTTTTTTTTATCTTTGCTTTCATTTAACAGCACTGATACAATCAGAAATAAATTTCGATAATGAGTTGGTTCAAAAATATATTTAAAAAAGAAGAAAAGGAAACTTTAGACAAAGGGCTCGAGAAATCGAATCAGGGATTTTTCGAAAAAATTTCCAAAGCGGTTGTAGGAAAATCGAAAGTTGATGATGAAGTGCTTGATGATCTTGAAGAAGTGTTGATCGCTTCCGACGTCGGTGCTTCTACAACAATAAAAATTATCCAAAGAATTGAAGACCGAGTTGCTCGTGATAAATTTGTGAGCACAGATGAACTTGATGCTATACTGCGAGAAGAAATTTCCGGATTGCTTTTGGAAAATCCCCATGCAGGCTCAGGAAATATCGATGAAACCAAGAAACCTTATGTGATTATGGTTGTTGGTGTAAATGGTGTCGGCAAAACGACAACCATCGGCAAATTGGCACATCAATTTAAATCAGACGGAAAAAAAGTAGTTTTAGGTGCTGCAGATACTTTTCGTGCGGCGGCTGTGGATCAATTGGTGATTTGGAGCGAAAGAGTAGGCGTACCGATTATTAAACAGGGAATGGGTTCCGATCCGGCTTCCGTTGCTTTTGATACCGTACAAAGTGCTGTTGCTAATAATGCGGATGTTGTAATCATCGATACTGCAGGAAGACTTCATAATAAAGTGAATTTAATGAATGAGCTTACCAAAATCAAAAGAGTGATGCAGAAAGTGATTCCCGATGCTCCACACGAAATTCTTCTGGTGTTGGACGGCTCAACAGGACAAAATGCTTTCGAACAGGCCAAACAATTTACCGCAGCTACTGAAGTTAATGCATTGGCAGTGACAAAATTGGACGGTACTGCGAAAGGTGGTGTAGTCATTGGGATTTCTGACCAGTTCCAAATTCCGGTGAAATATATTGGTGTTGGTGAAAAAATGACGGACCTGCAATTATTTAATGGAACGGAATTTGTAGATTCATTTTTCAGAAAACGTAATTAATTACAATAACTTAGTTTTAATTACTTTTTCTGCTAATCTTTAGAAAAACCAAATACTAAATATTAACATTAAAATTTTAAAACTATGGGTATTTTAACTTGGATCATTTTTGGTCTTATCGCAGGTGCAATCGCTAAATTCATTATGCCAGGAAATCAAGGAATGGGTTGGCTGATGACTATTATTTTAGGTATCGTAGGTGCATTCGTAGGTGGGTGGATCGGTAGTATGCTAGGCTGGGGTACTGTTGACGAATTCGACATTAAGAGTATGCTGCTAGCTGTAGTAGGTGCTTTGGTAGTCCTTTGGATTTACGGAATGGTCACCAGAAGGGCGTAATAGAAAAATTGAATTAAAAAAACCGGTTTGAATTTTCAGACCGGTTTTTTTATTTCCTATTTTTAAAATTTCACTTGATAAGGCATTTCCATCATCACTTCACTCTGAAGCTTTGGATTGATGATTTGTTCGAAAATTTTATAATTTTCTTTGCCTATTTTATTTTTAATGAGCCTTGTTGATATTTCATTTTCTTCCATATCCTTGAATAATTGCTCGAATTCACTTACCTTTTTTGGATAAGGGGCAACGTTGAATTTATTTAATTTTGCCTGTTTTGCAGCATAATTTATTGCATCATTTAAAGTTCCCAGTTCATCAACTAAACCGATTTGTTTTGCTCTCTTTCCACTCCAAATTCTGCCGCCACCGACTTCATCAATTTGTTCGAAAGATTTTTTTCTGTTTTTTGAAACAAAATGCACAAATCGCTTATACGTCTGTTCCACACTTTTCGTCATTATTGCAATACCGCCTGGCGTAATTCCGTTCAATGGCGAATACATATTGGAATTCGCATTCGTATTTACAGCATGAGAACTTAATCCGTTTTTGTTAGCGATTTCTTTAAAATAAGGAATCATCCCGAAGACACCGATTGATCCTGTAAGCGTATTGGGTTCGGCAAAAATTTTATCTCCGGCCATTGCGATATAGTACCCGCCTGAAGCTGCATAATCACCAAAAGAAACGATAACAGGTTTTTTCTTTTTCAATTGTTGCATTTCAAACAAAATTTCATCTGATGCGTTAGCGCTTCCACCCGGGGAATTTATTCTGAAAACAACCGCTTTCACTTTGTCGTTTTCTGCTAATTTTTTAATTTCTTTCACGAAATTTTCCGAATATATCGCGTCATTTCCTTCACCATTATAAATCGCTCCCGACGCGTAAAGAACCGCAACTTGATCGTTTTTTCTCAGATTGTCTTCACTGAACGAACTGATGTATTTGCTGAAAGATATTTTGTTCAGTTTGTCATTTTTCTTTAGGTTAATTTTTGCTTTAATTAAATCATCATACTCGGTTTTCTGCATCAAGCGATCCACAAGTCGGTGCTGAAGACTCAAATCTGGAATAATTCCATACAAACTATCGACTACAGTTCTAAATTTTGCAGTATCAATCTTTCTGGAATTTGCCATTTTTCTGGAATTTCCGCTCCATAAATCATTCAGCATCGTCGAGATTTGTTCTTTGTTTTCGGGCGACATATCGTCTCTCAGGAAAGGTTCTACAGCAGATTTGTATTTTCCGTGTCGGATCACTTCCATGCCGATTCCGTATTTTTCAGCAAAGCTTTTCATGTAAAGAATTTCCGTGGTCATACCTTTAAGTTCAATGCCACCGGATGGATTTAGAAAATATTGATCAGCAACTGAACCTAAGTAATAGGCTGATTGCGAAACCGTATTTCCATAAGCGTACACAAACTTTCCGCTTTTTTTGAAATCTTCTAATGCATTTCGAATGTCGTCGAGTTGGGTCATTCCGGCCATTATGCCGTCGGTTTCAATACTGATTCCTTTTATTTTATTATCGGATTTTGCCTTTTTTATGGCTTCCAACATTTCGTAGATAAGAATGTTTTTTTCTTTTTCACTAAATGCAAATATATTGCTGTTGTCTTCGGTAGGACTGTCGATTATTTTGGTCTTAAAGTCTAAAGTAAGAATAGAATTTTCTTTCACTTTGGCTTTTCCATTGTCGCTAACTGCACTTACGGCAACCAAAGAAATTAAAAACATGAAAAAAATTGCAAGGATAATCATAATTCCAACTATATTTGCTAAGACATTTTTAAAAAAACTTCTCATAAAATTTATATTTTGCAATATGTCGCAGCATACAGTCACTTTGTTACTCGGAAGTAACCTCGGAAATCCTGAAGCTAATTTGCAAATTGCGCAAAACCTCCTAAGTAGTAAGATAGGTGAAATTTTAACAAAAAGTGAAATATTATATTCTGAGGCCGTAGAATTTGTCAGTAACTATAATTTTTGTAATATTGCATTGGTGCTAAATACACAATTTTCGCCTGTGAAACTTTTGAATTTGATAAAAAAGATAGAGTTAGAAATGGGAAGAACAGCTGATTCTGCAGTAACAAAAGGATATACAGACAGAATTATTGATATTGACATCGTGTTATTTAATGATTTGAAATTTGAATCTAAGCGGTTGCAAATTCCTCATTTAAAGCATTTATATCAGCGCGAGTTCTCAAGAACATTGTTGGAAAGTATAAAAACACATTAAAAACATAAAGTATGAAATTAGGTTTATTATTATCATTAACCCTACCACTTGTTTTTTATGCTCAGGATCAAACACCTGTTTCAGCAAAAAATGATTATCCGAATTCTTTTTCCAGTGGCTCTGCCAATGTTCAAAAGTTCGATAACTCAGCAAGAAGGTTTAATGACTGGGCGGTTTCCGTCGGTGGAGGGGCGGCTATAATGCTGCATTCGGACTTGAGGTCTATTTATGACGGCAAATTCAACGAAGGTTGGAACGCCTATGTAAGTTTAGACAAGCAAATTTCCCACACTTTTGGTCTTAGTTTGCAATATCAAATGGGTAAATCAAACCAGCAAGGCCAATTGCCGGGAGCGGAAGGTGTAAAAGCCGGTGTCGCTAATGCTTGGACAAAATATCAGCAGATTTCAGTCCTTGGCGATGTAAATTTTTCTAACTTACTACGAAGAGTTGATAATACTTCCCCGTACAGGTGGGCTCTTCATGGATATCTAGGTATGGGATTCCAAGGATATGAAACATTGCTTTTGGATAACGATGTTTCGCAATATGCGCCACGTACCTTCCCAATTGCCGTTGATCAAAAGCTAGGTGTTGCGTCTTTCTTTATACAAACTGGAGTTGGTCTCAAATATAATTTATCAAAATTATTAGACGTTGAGTTGAGATCAATGTATATTATGAGTGGTGACGAAGAGTTCGATGGTGGTGGAGATTTAAGAGAAACCGGACATCCAAGAATCAATTACAACCTTATCAATGATTCATATAGCGACAATTTGCTTACCGTAAATTTAGGCCTATCATTCAAATTGGGGAAACATCCGTCTCATTTAGCTTGGCATGATCCGTTGCAGGAAGCTTACTATAAAACTAAATTCTTGGAGGAAACTCCTAGCGATATAGTGGTTTGCGAAAAAGGTGATCAAGATAATGATGGAGTGTGTGATGATTGGGATCGCCAGGTTGATACACCTGCGGGAGCCAGAGTAGATGGTGCTGGAGTAGCACTTGATATGGATTTAGATGGAGTCATCGATTTATATGACAAGTGTGTTACAGTGCCTGGACCTGTAGAAAATAATGGCTGCCCAACCGGAACAGTTCTCAACTAATAAACATCATTTTTAATTTAAAAAAATAAACTTATGAAACTAAATTTAGCAAGCTTCGCATTAGCATTAGCTATACCTACTGCTATGTTCGCGCAGGACTCAGTTGCGGTTTCAACTGGAGGTTATCCTAATACATTTAACTCAGGATCTGGGAATGTTTCTCCTTTTACCCAAGAATCCAAAAGATTTAACGATTGGTCAATTTCTGTCGGTGCAGGGGTACCATTGTTGGTTACTTCTGATTTAACCTCTCTTAATAATGGTAACGGAAAAAATCTTTTTGGTTACTCTGCTTACTTAAGTGTTGATAAAGCGATTACCCACGCATTTGGTCTAAACCTTCAATACGATAGAGGGGAAACAAGACAAGGGTGGTTTAATACAAAAACAGATAACGCATCCGGTACTGGTTACCAAGATGTAGGTGCCAGAACTCAATATGACGCAATTTCCCTATTAGGAGATATCAATTTCTCAAATTTATTAAGAAGAGTTGATAACAAATCTCCGTACAGATGGGCTCTTCACGGGTACGCTGGTATCGGTACATTAGCTTATCGTTCATATCTCGAAGATGCATCCGGTCAAAAATTAATGACAGAGATTAAGCCTTTTAAACTCAGCTCCATGTTTGGACAAGCTGGTGCTGGTGTAAAATATAAAATTAACCGAAGAATCGATGTAGAAGGTAGAGTAATGTATATCGTAACAGGAGATGATGAATTCGACGGTGGAGGTGAGCAATATAGTAACATCAATAGAAGAGAGGATCAAATCTCCGATAATTTCTTCAACGCTACTTTAGGACTTTCTTTGAAATTAGGAAAACACGAATCACACTTGATGTGGCACGATCCGTTGCAGGAAATTTATTACAAATTAGATGTTTTGGCTGATAAAAACCAAGATGTTGAAGTATGTAAAAAAGGTGATGCAGATAACGATGGAGTTTGTGATGATTGGGATCGCCAACTAGATACTCCTGCTGGTGCAAGAGTTGATGGAGCTGGTGTTGCGTTGGATACTGATTTAGACGGTGTAATCGACCTTTACGATAAATGTGTAACCGTTCCAGGTCCGGTAGAAAACAACGGTTGCCCTACCAATTCTAGCTCTACAGTTTCTGATAATACAAGAACTTTGGAAGGAATTGAGTTTGATTTGAATTCAGATAGAATTCTCCCATCAAATACTCCTATTTTGAACAGCGCAGTAAATTATATCAATTCTTCAAATGGATCTTATAACGTAATCGGAGCGACTGATACCAGAGGTTCTGATGCGTATAACCAAAATCTTTCTGAAAGAAGAGCCAATACTGTGAAGAATTATTTAATCCAAAATGGCGTAGAAGCAGGTAAATTAAACGCGATCGGTAGAGGTGAAAAAGACCTTAAATATCCTGAATGCGATCCAGCTTCCAAATGTCCTGAATGGAAAAACAGAGCAAACAGAAGAGTTTACTTCGAAGCAAAATAATTTTCCCATCCTATAATTAAAGCTGCGCTTTGCGCGGCTTTTTTTGTTTTATGAAGTTAGATTCAGTAATTTTACTCCATGATTTCTCAACAAGATTTTCACCAACTCAAATTTCAAACGCTCAAGCATTTTTGGGGGTACGATCATTTCAGAGATTCTCAGGAAGAAATCATTAATTCGGTTGTTAATCGGAAAGATACTTTGGCGCTTTTACCTACGGGTGGTGGTAAATCTCTATGTTATCAGTTGCCCGCTCTCTTGTTGGAAGGAACTTGCCTCGTTATTTCCCCGCTTTTGGCATTGATGAAAGACCAAGTTTACCAATTGAAAAATAGTGGAATTGAAGCTGAATATTTATCTTCCGAATTGGACGAATTTGATGCGGAAGTTATTTTCAACAGATGTAAAGATGGTTTAACCAAAATTTTGTATGTCTCTCCGGAACGTCTTACCAATCGGGCTTTTCTGCAAAATCTCGAGGAGATTCAAATTTCTTTTATTGCGGTAGATGAAGCACACTGTATCTCGGAATGGGGACAGGATTTCCGACCGAGTTATCAGAATATCAGAGCTTTTCGGCAGGATTTCAATAATATTCCTTGTTTGGCGCTTACCGCTACTGCGACTCCTCAGGTTTTGCGGGAAATTCAGCTGAAACTGAATCTCAACAATCCGGTATTGTTTCAGAAAAGTTTTAGGAGAACCAATATCAAAATTATTACAGATAAAATTTCAGATAAATATCAAAGGGTCTTAAACCTCCTCAAATACAACAATTCTTCGGGAATCATTTATGTAAGAACCAGAAAACAAGCTGAAGAACTCACACGGTTTTTGCAAAGAAATCAGATTTCGAATGTCGATTTTTTTCACGCAGGATTGCCAGTGAAAGAAAAAAACCAAAAACAGACGAATTGGATCAAGAGCAACAACCAGGTTTTGGTTTCTACCAACGCTTTCGGGATGGGTATTGACAAAGATAATGTGCGTTTTGTAATCCACTTTTCGCCGTCGCCGTCGATTGAAAATTACTTTCAGGAAATCGGTAGAGCTGGGCGGGATGGATTGGAATCTCACGCTTTACTTCTTTGGAATGAACAGGAACTTTCGGATTTCGACAGGATTCTTCGCAACCAAATTCCTTCAAAAAAGGAGTTTTACGATATCGTTTCTTATCTGTATTCTAGTTTTCAGGTTGCTGAAAGCGATTTGCCGGAGACTGTTTTCCAACTTCAGGTGCAGCGAATTCAGAACTTTACGAAAGCTTCGATGGCTAAAATTAAAAATGTTCTCAATTTTTTACACGTCCAGGAAATTGTTTTTTTTAACAATAACAAATCCCGTTCATCTCTAGAATTGAAAATTGCGCCAGATGACATTGATCTGTTATCCAAGAAAGACGCTTATTTTATTGAACTGCTGCTCAGAAATTATTCCGGCCTTTCATCTCATAAAATCATGTTTAGTGAGATGACCATGAGCAAAAAAATCGACGTCGATGTTTTTTTAATTAAACAAAGAATTAGGGAACTTCAACAAAAAAACTATTTGGAATATATCGATGGAGCTTTGGCGAGTATTAAATTTTTAAAGCATCGGGATGACCGAGCTATAAGCGGAAAATACTGGAATCTTTTTGAACAAATTCAGAAAAATAAATTGCAGAAATGGGAGGAAATGAAGTTCTTTCTCCAGGATTCCGATTATTGTAAAATGAAACTTATTTTATCCTATTTCGGGGAGAAAAATGTGAAAAATTGTGGGCAATGTTCCGTTTGCGAAGGACAAAAAGAAAGTGTTTTCGGAAGGGATATTTCTCGAGAAATCGTCGAAATCGTGAAGCAAAAACCTTCAAATATTGAAGAAATCGCCATTAAATTAAATTACTACAAAAAGGAAAATATCCTAGAAAATCTGATTCATCTTTTAGATTCTGGGGAAGTCAAAATGCTCAATTTCCGTACTTATGCGTACAAAAATGAATGATAATTTTCTATTTTCCTAAAAAAATATTACGCAATGAAATCATTAAAAGTTATTTTCTTCGGAACTCCCGAATTTGCTAAAAATTCCTTGAAAGCTATTCACGAATCCAATCACGAAGTTGTGGGAGTGGTGACGGTGGCAGATAAAGCTAGCGGACGTGGACAAAAAATTCATGAATCGCCAGTGAAAACCTATGCATTGGAAAATAATCTTCGCGTTTTTCAGCCGGAAAAATTGCGAAATCCTGAGTTTTTAAATGAAATTAGAAATTTAAATGCCGATGTTTTTGTGGTAGTAGCATTCAGAATGATGCCGAAAATTTTATTCGAAATGCCAGAAATGGGAACCTTCAACCTACACGCATCTTTGTTGCCCGATTACCGAGGCGCAGCGCCAATTAATTATGCGATCATCAACGGGGAAAAGAAAACTGGTGCGACAACATTTTTCATTAATGAAAAAATAGATGAAGGAAACATTCTGTTGCAAGAAGAAATTGAAATTTATGCTGATGAAAATGCTGGGATGTTGCACGATCGCTTGATGGAAATGGGCGCAAAACTCGTTGTGAAAACTTTGGATGGACTGGCTGAAAATTCGATTCAGGAGAAACCACAACCGAATGTTGAACATCCTAAAAACGCATTTAAAATTTTCAAGGAAGACACGAGAATTAATTGGGATATGAATTCAGAAAATGTTCACAATTTCGTACGTGGAATGTCTCCGTACCCTTGTGCTTTTACGACGATTAAAATTGGCGAGGACGAAAAATCCTTGAAGATTTATGAAGCAAAATTTGAGATTTCTGCTCATGAAAAAACTCCCGGAAGTTTAGGAATCGACAAAAATTTATTTAAAATTTACACCAAAGACGGCATTTATTTCCCGGAAGAATTGCAACTAGAAGGCAAAAAAAGAATGAATGTGAAAGCTTTTCTTAATGGCTTCCAGCAGTTCGATTCTATTTCGAGGTAAGATTTTCGAGAAATTAATTTCTGTTTTTCAGTAAAATCCAACCTTTATAGGAAATGGGCAATTTCGTATCCGGTTCGATCCAATTCAAAATATACCAGTAATTCCCGGTTGGCAAAGCTTTTCCGTTCATGGTTCCGTCCCAAAGGTAATTTTTGTCTAAAAATTGAAAAACCATATTTCCATAACGATCAAATATTTCGATGCGCACATTTTCTTTAATTTTTAAATCGGAATAATCCAACACATCATTGAATCCATCGTTGTTTGGTGTGATAACGTTGATTAAATTAATTACCAAAAATTGTTTTTCAATGATTTCACATTTTTTGGAATCTCGAACGTATATTGTATGAAGGCCACGTGGAACATTGGTGAGGATGTTTGAACTTGTAAAATTGGTGCCATCTATAGAATATTCATAGCCGGGATTTCCACCGGAAACATAGACTGTCGCGGTGTTTCCAATGATATCGATATTGGTGATTTCCGGAAGTTGAGCTGCGTAAACCGTAACTTCCTGTTCCAAAGTACAATCGTTCTGAGAAGTGAGTTCTACCTTATATTTCCCAACAGAAATATCAGAAATCTCGTTGAGCATGTCTCCTTCAGCGATAATTTCACCGTTTTCTTGCATCCATTTATAATGTTTAAAACCTGTTTCTGCTTTCAGCGTTGTTGTTGCATTTGGACAAATGGTTTGATCCACCAGATCAACGGATTTTTTTGGAGTATTCAGCTGTAGTGTTGCGCTCACAGGTGGGCAACTTCCGCTTTTCACTTGTGCGTAGATAATGGTGTCAACAGTGTAAGAGAAATTGTCGTTAAGCTGATTTAAATGAGTGGAATCTGCAAAATATTTCACCTCAAAATAATCCTTATAATTTGAAATAAATTGAGCATTAAGATCTTGAAGATTTAATTGAATGGGTGCGCCGTTATTATCATTACAAAATTTTTTTTCAGAAACATTAGGTCTTTCCGCAAATTCAATTCGGATTGAACCTTTTAATTGGCAACCGGAGTCATCAATGTTTACTTCATAATATCCATTTTCGCTCACTACATAATTTGCTGAGTTTGCACCGGGAATTGCAATTCCATCTTTAAACCAAGTATAAGTTGCTCCCGGAGTATAAGCATCTAAAGTGATGCTCGTATTTTCGCAAAGCGCAGTGCCATCCGTTATCAGATGATTTTGGCCTAGATCTTTGGAGCCAACGAAGCTTCCGCCTTTCAGGAAAACAGCCGAATCAAAAAGTCCGGTTGTGTCACCATGATCCGCAATAACTAGTTTGATGTGATAGGTTGTTCCGACATCTACTCTTGCTTTTGCCGTAAGGGTTTTCGTTTGCCCATTGAAGTTTGTTGGTGTTTCTTCTTCATTAAAACTTCCAAAATAGCTCACATTCATCGGACACCCTTGCGATGCATTGATGGTTAAGGTGGAAACCGGAGTAGTAGTTTCTGGAACTGTTGCGATATTTTGATACGGTTCCGACTTATTTTTCTTTTTAATAAGAAATGCGAAAGCATCAGAATATTTGCAGTTTGAAGTTCTATATTCTTCAGAAAGGAACATATATTCAAAGCTTATTTCGCTATATTTTAAGGAAACGAAATCAAATTCTAAGACCGTTGCATTTAAAATATTATCATAGTTTAAACCATTATTATTGAGTGTTTCTATTAAATCTGGATCACCGCCCCAATTTCTTTCGGCAAATGGATCGTTAGGTTTTTCTGTTTGAATGAAATTATTAGGACCCACCGCTTGCAAAGCACTTCCCGTGGAGAGAATGATACCTTCCTGCATTTCAAACGAGCTTCCATTTTTTTTGAAATATCCGTAACTTTTATTGCCGTTTCCGAAATCGTAACCGCTGATGCTTGCATTAGCAACCGAAATACATGAAGAACCGACCCCTCCGAAGAACACATCTTTCACCAGTTGATTTGCAGCATAATTGGTATCCACGGTTATATACTGCGCTGGTAGAAGCAAGGAACTGAAAAGAAAAATTAGACAGTAGTTGAAAATTTTATTCATGTCTTTCTAAAGGAAATAGAGGTCAAAATTACTCCGAAATTATCGGAAAAAAAATCTCCTGCGAAAAATTCTTCGCAGGAGATCATTATATTTCTATAAAAGAAGATTATGCAAGACTTACTCTTACAAATCCTACTACTTTTAGGTCTGGGTTTACAGATTTTACATACTCAGCAACAGATTGGCTACCGTCTTTGATGAAAGCTTGGTGTACCAAAGTGTTGTCTTTGTAGAAACGCTGCATTTTTCCTTTAAGGATGTTATCAATAATGTTTGCAGGTTTACCTTCTTTAGTTAAGATATCTCTTTCGATTTCTAATTCTTTATCGATAGTTTCTTGAGAAACTTGTGTTTCGTCAAGCGCAATTGGGTTCATTGCAGCAATTTGCATAGAAACCGCTTTAGCAGCATCAGCAGCACCTTCTACGTTTGCAGAAAGAGAAGTGATCGCAGCGATTTTGTTTCCAGCGTGGATATAAGCACCTAAGAAAGGACCTTCGATTCTTTCGAAAGAACCGATTTCGATTTTCTCACCAATAACACCTGTTTGCTCTACTAATTTTTCAGCAACAGTAGTCCCGTGGAAATCAGATGCCAAGAATTCTTCTTTGTTTGCATAGAAAACTGCTTGTTCAGCAAGTTCGTGAGCCAATTCAACAAAATCGTCGTTTTTCGCAACGAAATCAGTTTCGCAGTTCAAAGCGATGATCGCTCCCATTGTATTATCCTCGTTTACTTTAGCAATTACAGCACCTTCGGTAGATTCTCTATCCGCTCTGTTAGCAGCTACTTTTTGTCCTTTTTTTCTAAGGATTTCGATAGCTTTTTCGAAGTCTCCTTCCGCTTCTACCAATGCTTTTTTGCAGTCCATCATTCCTGCTCCTGTTGTGTTTCTTAATTTAGCTACGTCTGCAGCAACCGGTGTATACATAGAATTGTTTTTTTATGATTAAAAATTGTTTATTTAGCTTATTTTTGAGCCTTGCAAAGATAATAAATTTCGCACAAACTAAAAAGAAGATTTCTTCGTTATTATTAAAATTTAAGTTCCTAAAAATCATTCCTTTAATGAAAAAATATTTTTATATTCTGTCTTTTTTGGTTTCGGCTTTTTCCTCTGCACAAGCTCAGTACACGGTAACTCAAGTAGAAAATAGTACCGATCCGCAGGTGATTGCAACTTTTATTAAAAACAATCCCAATCACCCGAAAACACCGGAATTCAAAAGAAAACTAATAGCAGCAATTAATAATAATAAGCCTGCAAGCCAGAAAGCAGCAAGTGCAAAACCAAATGTACAACCTATCAGCACTGCGAAACTGAAAAATGACATCAAAAAAGATGTTGCAAAAGATGGCGTAAACGACAAAAACAAACGTACCGCCGAGTTACTCACTCATCTTTTCAACACGGATCCAAGCAGTAAAGTGGCTTACATTCAGATTGTTAATCGCTCAAAATGCAATTTGATCGTGAAAATTAGCGGAAAAAGATTTTATAATTTAGATGTTCCGGCCAAAAACCAAAATTATATTTTAGTGGATAAAGGAAATTATACTTTAACCACGATGGTTTGTGATGCTAAATATACTTCAGCCAAAAATATTTCTAAAGATATTGTGGTAACGCTAAATTCACCTAAATAATTCCCCTGTCTATTTGAAAACATGAAAATCTCTGGTTAGCTCTAAATATTCGTCGGAATATTGTCTGGGTGATTTTTCGATGTAAAACTCGGATTCATCCGGGTTTTTTTTGTGAAATCCGAATTCTAGAACGCAACGTTTCGTCGGAGCATTTTTAATTCCAGAAATATTAATTTTTCGGTGTAAATGAAGTTGGTTTTCAATGCAAATCTGGATGAAATCATCTGCAGAATCATGTGGAATAATTACCGAAAACAGCCCGTTCTCAGATAAAAGGTGGCTCGCTTTTTCGCTGAGATCTTGAAAAGACAATTCGGTTTGTTGCCTCGCCAAAATGTCTTTTTGTGAAGGATTTTCTTCAAAATAAGGAGGATTAGAGAAGATCAAATCGAATTTATCGCTGGTTTCCCATGATTTTAAATCTTGATGTACCGCGCTGATTCTCTCTTGAAATGGCGAATTAGCGAAATTTTCGTTCGCTAATTGTACGGCTTCCGGATTAATATCGATGGCTAAGATCGCGGTAGTTTGATTTCGTTGGGTAACCATCAATGAGATTAATCCTGTTCCTGTTCCGATTTCCAAAACCTTGTCAGCGTTTAGAACTGAACATAGCGAACCCAGTAAAACCCCGTCGGTACCTACTCGAAAGACTTTTTTGGATTGTTGGATTTCAAATTTTTTAAATTGAAAAGGCTTCATGAAGGAAGATTAGAAGGAAATGAAATCCTGAAAGTTGAACCCTTATCTACTTCAGATTTCACCGAAATTTCACCTTTGTATTCTTCCACCATTTTTCTCACCATCGTTAAACCAAGTCCTGTACCACTGGTTTTTGAGGTGAAATTGGGTTCGAAAATTCGATCGTACATTTCCTCTGGAATTCCGACGCCGTTGTCTTCAACTTCAATGATGATTCTCTTTTGTCGTTGCTCCACATTTACATTGATAATGCTTTCAATATCGGTTTTGCGGGCTTGTCGGGCGTTGGTGATTAAATTGGTAATAATTCTGGAGAGGTAAATTTTATCCATTACAACCATGATGGAGATCTTGTTGGAATGGAAATAAATACGCTCATCACTGAAAACATTGATGATATTCCTAATTTCATTATTAAGATCGAAAAATTCATTGTTCTTTTCCGGGAGTTGTGCAAACTGAGAAAAAGCATTTGCTACGGCAGTAATCAGATCGATTTGGTCTACCATCGTTCGGCTTAGATTTTTTACTTTGTCTCGAATATTGGGATCGGTTGGATCAAATTTTCTTTCGAAATTCTGAATGGTGAGTTTCATCGGGGTTAGTGGATTTTTTACTTCGTGTGCAACTTGTTTTGCCATTTCGCGCCATGCCACTTCTTTTTCTTTGAAACTGAGTCTTTCTTTCTGATCTTTTATTTGGAGGATCATCCGGTTATAAGCTTTCACCAAAGGGTTGAGCTCATCATTTTGGTGGTATTTGATTGGTTTCGGATCTTCGTCTAATAAGGTGATTTTGGTAATGATGTTTGAAAATTTAGACAAAGCTTTGGTAAGGTTGTTCGAAATAATCCAGCTGAGCCAAATTCCTAGTCCGATAATGAAAACATTCACAATAAACATATAATTTACATATTTATTGAATACCTCGAAATAGGAACCATCATTATGATAATATGGAAAATAAACAATGCCGATTGGTTCCAGCATGTTGTTTTTCAGGATCATGTAGGATGAGGTGAGATTGGAATCTGTTTTTTCGTCGTATTTCTGGAAATCGACTCTTTTGTCGGTTTCCAATACGCGGTTTACAATATTGATAGGGATTTTTTTTTCAGCGATCAAATTGATGTCTTTGTTGGAAATCAAATAATTGCCGGCCAAATCATAGATGATGATGTCTTGATTGTTGATGTCCGCAATTTCAAAAATATCATTTGCTAAAATCTTGGGCAAATCATTGGTTTGCACTTGGGTATGGCTTACAGAATAATCGAGCGCTGAAAGTAACGATTCTGCTTTTCTCTGCAAATCAGTTCTGCTTTGTTCAAGTGCATTATTCTTTAAAATATAATAACTAAGACCTGATGAGATGATTATACTGACTAAACAAATCAGCATAAATCCTCCGAAAACTTTATTCCTTAAACTGTAACCTTTGTATTTAGTGAATGGCATTTTTTCTCATCAATTTCGTTACATATTTTCCAATAATGTCGAATTCTAAATTTACTAAATCACCAGTTTTGAGGTTTTTCATATTCGTAAATTCCCAGGTATAAGGAATTATTGCAACGGAAAATTCACCGAATCCACTTTCTGCAACAGTTAAGCTAATTCCATTTACGGTGATTGATCCTTGCGGAACTGTTACGAAATCATCAGTTTCATCATAATTGATGGTGATAAAGTAGCTGCCGTCTCTGTCTTCAATGCTTTTTACAGTTCCGGTTCTATCGACATGTCCCTGAACGATGTGTCCGTCCAGTCTTCCGTCAAACTTCAAACACCGTTCCAAATTCACCTCCGTTCCCAATTGCCATTGGTTAAGATTTGTTTTTTCTAAAGTTTCAGCTATCGCTGTTACGGTATAATTTTGGTCAGTAATTTCTACCACAGTAAGGCAACAGCCGTTGTGCGCTAAACTTTGATCAATTTTAAGCTCTTGGGTGAAAGGGCAACTTAATGTAAAATTAATGTTTTCGCCACTGCCCTCAATTTTTTCGATGATGGCGGTAGCTTCTATAATTCCTGTAAACATAGGGTACGATTTGTGGGGAAAAGTCAAGTTTTAAATAAATTCCGAACAGTTATTTCTAAATTCCTAAATTTGTGAAATTCTATTAATCTTCAAAGATAATTAAAAATGAGTTTTAAACAGCACAAAGTAAGGGTAGGAATTTCGATTGGTGATTTTAATGGTATCGGTCCGGAAATCATTATGAAATCTCTAAAAGATAAAACAATTACCGATTTTTTTACTCCTATTATTTTTGGCTCCGGAAAATTATTTACCTACCAGAAAAATATTTTTAAGCTCCAACAACTTAATTTTAATTATATCACTGACGCTACACAGGCGCAAAGCGATAAAATTAATATGGTGAATCTTACCAAAGAGAATGTGAATGTGGAAATGGGTGTTCCTACGGAAGAATCTACAAAAATGGCGATAGATTCTTTGGAAGCTGCGACTAATGCACTGATGAAAGGCGAAATCGATGTTCTGGTGACCGCACCAATTAATAAGGATGAAATGATGAAGAATGGTTTTGCTCATGCAGGACATACCGGCTATCTAGAAGAAAAATTCGGAAAGAAAGGATTGATGTTTTTGGTGACCAATGATTTGAAAGTGGCGGTGTCCACGCATCATATTCCGATTTCACAGGTAGCGGATAGTATTTCAAAAGAAAAAATAAAGAAACAAATCAAAATGCTGAACCAATGTTTGGCAGAAGATTTCGAAATCCCAAGACCCAAAATTGCCGTTTTAGGACTAAATCCACATGCCGGCGATGGCGGAGTGATCGGGAACGAAGAAATCGAAATTATTGAACCGGCGATCAAAGAGCTCTTTGATAACGGAGTTTTGGCTTTTGGCCCATTTCCGGCAGACAGTTTTTTCCAGCCGAATAAGTATAAAAATTATGATGCTGTATTAGCGATGTACCACGACCAAGGTTTGGCTCCCTTTAAAACCATCGCCTACGAAGAGGGAGTGAATTATACAGCCGGTTTACCTTTCATCAGAACATCACCTGATCATGGAGTGGCTTATGACATTGCTGGGAAAAATGTCGCTGATGAACAAAGTTTTAGCGAAGCATTGTTTATGGCTGTGAAAATTTTTAAAAATAGAAAAGAATATAATGACTTAATGACTAACCGAATGCGACCTCGAAGAAACGCCGCAAACAATGGTGTTGATGAGGATCTTCCGGATGAAAATGGGCATTAAGATTCTGAAAAAATATTTTCTTGATTATTTGTTTTAAAAATTATTTGTAATATTAAAAAATTTGCATATTTTTGCACACTCATTTTATGGACAAGTTTATAAACTACGATGTCGTGTTTTCAGGACAAAAAAACGGTCAACACGAATTCCAATTTGAGATAGATAAAGCGTTCTTTCAACTTTTCGATACTGAACAAGAGTTTACAGATCCTAAAATTGTTGCAGATGTTTTAATGATGAAACACAGTACTTTTTTGGAGTTCGAAATTGAAATTTCCGGAATTGTAAATTTGGTTTGTGATATTACCACAGAAAATTTTGATCACGATGTACAAAACGAGATTAAAGTTTTGGTAAAATTCGGAACAGAGTATGATGACAGCGAAGAAGATGTAATCACCATCCCGAGTACAGACCACGCTTTCAACGTAGCGCAGCTGATTTATGAAGTCGTAATGCTTTCGATACCGATGAAGAAAATTTCACCAAATGTTTCCGATGAAGATTTGGAAATATTGGAAAAGTTCAGTCCGAAAGAAGAAGTTGAAGAAGAACAAGATATCGACCCGAGATGGGAAGCATTGAAAAAGTTAAAAGATAAAAATTAAATAGTTTAAATGATGAGAATTGAGCAATCAAACCTCATCGCTCATCAAACAAAATTATAAGAAATGGCACATCCAAAAAGAAGACAATCGTCAACAAGAAGAGATAAGAGAAGAACCCACTACAAAGCGGTAGTTCCTCAATTAGCAAAAGATGCAACTTCAGGTGAAATGCACCTTTATCACAGAGCACACTGGCATGAAGGAAAACTTTACTACAGAGGAAAAGTAGTAATGGAAAAAACCGTAGAAACTACAGAAGAAAACTAAGAGATAATCTTAGAAAACATTCAATTTTATAACAAAACCACTCGATTTTTTCAATTTTGAGTGGTTTTTTGTTGTTTTTTGTTGTTTTTTAGTATCTTTGGCATAATAACAAATACCACATATAATGGACATTAAAGACATACAAAATCTCATTAAATTTGTGTCTAAAGCAGAAGTTTCTGAAGTTAAATACAAAACAAAAGATTTTGAAATTACCATCAAAACTCCTCTCGCAGGTAGCGAAATGAGTTATGTATCTCAACCTGCAGTGTATCATTCTGCGCCACAACAAACTCCAGCAGCTTCCGCACCACAGCAGGTATCGCAAGTGGCTGCTCCGGCTTCAGCAGAACCTGCTTCTGACGACAGCAAGTACGTTACCATTAAATCCCCGATGATTGGTACTTTCTACAGGAAACCTTCTCCAGATAAAGATGTTTTCGTTAATGTAGGTGATGAAGTAAGCAACGGAAAAGTGGTTTGCGTAATTGAAGCGATGAAACTATTCAACCAGATTGAGTCCGAAATTTCCGGGAAAATTGTGAAAATCTTAGTTGATGACGCTTCGCCGGTAGAATACGACCAACCTTTATTCTTGGTTGATCCATCTTAGGAATTTTAAATGATAAATGATAAATTTTAGATGAATAGATCTCATTTAAAATAATTTAAAATTCAGAATTTAAAATTTAAAAGTACAGAAAAAGATGTTCAAAAAAATATTAATAGCTAATCGTGGCGAAATTGCAATGCGTATTCTGCGTACTTGCAAGGAGATGGGGATTAAAACCGTCGCGGTTTATTCCACAGCAGATAAAGACAGTCTTCATGTAAGATTCGCGGATGAGGCTGTATGTATCGGCCCACCGATGAGCAAAGATTCTTATCTGAAAATCTCGAATATCATCGCAGCTGCAGAAATTACTAATGCTGATGCAATTCACCCGGGATATGGATTTTTATCAGAAAATTCAAATTTCTCAAGAATCTGTCAGGAAAATGGAATCAAGTTTATTGGTGCAACTCCGGAACAGATTGATCGAATGGGAGATAAGGCAAACGCAAAGGCAACGATGAAAGAAGCCGGTGTTCCCTGTGTTCCTGGTTCCGAAGGTTTAATTGATGGTTATGAAACCGCTGCAAAACTTGCTGCCGAAATCGGTTATCCGGTAATGATTAAAGCGACAGCAGGGGGTGGCGGAAAAGGAATGAGAGCTGTTAGGAAAGCAGAAGATTTACAAGAACATTGGGATTCTGCAGTACAAGAAGCTACAGCCGCTTTCGGAAACGGTGGCATGTATATGGAAAAACTCATTGTAGAACCGCGACATATCGAAATTCAAATTGCAGGTGACCAATACGGAAAAGCTTGCCATTTGTCTGAAAGAGATTGTTCTGTTCAAAGAAGAAACCAAAAACTTACAGAAGAAACTCCTTCGCCTTTCATGACGGATGAGTTGCGTGAAAAAATGGGACAGGCAGCAGTGAAAGCAGCTGAGTATATCCGTTACGAAGGTGTTGGTACTATCGAATTCTTGGTGGATAAAGATAGGAATTTCTATTTCATGGAAATGAATACCAGAATTCAGGTGGAGCACCCTATTACGGAGCAAGTTGTGGATTACGATTTGATCAGGGAGCAGATTTTGTTGGCTTCCGGAACCCCAATTTCAGGAATTAATTACTATCCAAAACTTCATTCAATTGAGTGTAGAATTAATGCAGAAGATCCATATAATGATTTCCGCCCGTCACCAGGAAAAATCACAGGTCTGAACATTCCGGGAGGACACGGAATTCGTGTTGATACTCACGTATACTCGGGATATTCCATCCCTTCCAACTACGATTCGATGATTGCAAAATTAATTACTACAGCACAAACTCGTGAAGAGGCCATCGCCAAAATGAAGCGTGCCTTGGAAGAATTTTACATAGAAGGTGTGAAAACAACCATTCCTTTCCACAGACAATTGATGGAGAATGAAGATTATATTGCTGGAAATTACACCACAAAATTCATGGAAGATTTTGTGATGGATAAAAGCTTTGATCATTAAATTTCATTAATTATGAAACAAGAATCCGTCTCACAACAAAAATTGAGGCGGATTTTTTTATTGCAGTACCAATCTTCAATGTTTTGGAAAAAGAAAAAGTTGTCCTCTTTAGGCAACTTTCTTTCTTAAATTGTGTGCTAATGCATGCAATCCGAACTCCAATTCTACTTTTTTCAGACCTTTGAGGGTAAACCGCTTAAAATTGTTGCAATGTTTCAGATGTGCAAACACAGGTTCTACTTCAACCGAGCGTTGTCTGCGTTTTTTAATGCCTTCTTGGCTGTTTAATAGTTCCCTGATTTTCTCTTTGTACTGCTCCAGATGATGGTTTCGCTCTACACTGCGATTTTCTTTGGAACTGTGACAAACGCCTCGCAATGGACATCCTTCACAGTTTTTTGCCTGATAATGTGAGAGGTTTTGTAGGTAACCCGTTTTGGTTTTTCGAGTGCTTTCGTGCGTTTTCTTCATCTTCTGACCCATCGCACAGACGTAATAATCTTTTTCCTGATTGTAGTGCAGATTTTCTTTGCTGAATGTTTTGTGTTTCGCCTGATAATGGGCATCCTGCTCTTTGTCGAAGGTATTGTATTTTACAAAGGGAGTGATCTGCTTCTGTTCCAGTAACTCATAGTTCTGCTCGCTCCCATAACCTGCATCGGCAGTGAGTTCTTCTAATTCAGCCAATCTTTTTTCACCATAGAGTTTCTCAAAATTTTCCAGATGATGTTCCAGCGTGTTGAAGTCGTTGGTTTGCTGATGAATCGTGTAGTTTACAATAATTTGATTCTCCGTAGAAATTTGTGCATTGTAGGCGGGTTTAAGTTGTCCGTTCTGCATGTGATCATCCTTCATTCTCATAAAAGTGGCGTCTTCATCCGTCTTGCTGTAAGAGTTTCTTTCTTTTAAAATCGCTTCCTGAGCTTCGTATTTATCGAGGTTTTTCTCAAAATTATTTTTAATGTAATTCAGCTTGGCTTTAGCTTTTTTGTCGGAATCGGTCTTGCGGTCGCTGCCTTTCAATTTGGCATTGATATTTTCTACGGTTTGCTGGATCTTTTCTTTGCTGATTTCTTTAAACTCAGGCGGTTCAGGGTCTTTGTCTTCCTCTCTTGCCACGTTTTGAGCGTATTTCCAAAGATCTTCCAATTGGCGGAGCATTTTTTCTTTATTGGTTTTAATGGCATTTGCCCAAACAAAAGTGTAGCGGTTTGCCTGTGCTTCGATTTTCGTTCCATCCACAAAAACCTGTTTCAAACTCACCAAGCCTTCATCTGCCAAAAGCAAAACTACTTGCGAGAAAATATCCTTGAAAGCCGCTTCCAGCTTATTGCTCCGGAAGCGGTTCACGGTATTGTGATCCACAATGCTCATGTTGGAAAGCCACATAAAATTGATATTTTCCCGAAGCGCTTTTTCTATCTTCCGGGAGGAATAAATATTATTCATGTACGCAAAAACCATCACTTTGAGCATCATCCCGGGATGATAACTGGGATTTCCTTCTCTGCTGTAGGCTCTTAGAAGCGGATCTATATTAATTCTCTCCAAAATATCATTGACAATCCGAACAGGGTGATTTTCGGGAATCAATTCCTCAAAACTATAAGGAAACAGCACCAGCTGATTTTGGTTATAATGCTTGAAATTCATAAACAACTATCTGATTATCAATGATAAATATACAAAAATCCTAAATAATAACCAAAAAAAATCCGCCTCAGTTGTGAGACGGATTCTTTTATGTCGTTATTTTACTGATTAAACATTAACTTTGTAAAAAAGCAAAATTTATGTCAACAACATCAACAACAAAAAATTCGCAATATTACATCGATTTAGAAAATCAGCATGGAGCCCATAATTATCATCCACTTCCGGTAGTTTTAGAAAAAGGGGAAGGCGTTTTTGTTTGGGATGTTGAAGGGAAAAAATATTATGATTTTTTGTCTGCATATTCTGCGGTAAATCAAGGGCATTCTCATCCTAAAATTGTTAATGCATTGGTAAATCAGGCACAGAAATTAGCTTTAACTTCACGTGCTTTCTACAACTCCAATTTAGGAGTATATGAAAAGAAAATCACTGAACTTTTCGGTTTTGATAAGGTTTTGCCAATGAATTCTGGAGCAGAAGCGGTTGAGACTGCAGTGAAATTAGCCAGAAAATGGAGTTATGAAGTAAAAGGAATTTCCGAAAACGCAGCGAAAATCGTTGTTTGTGAAAATAATTTCCACGGAAGAACCACTACTATTGTTTCTTTTTCCAACGATCCGGATGCTAACAACAATTACGGACCTTTCACTCCAGGGTTTGTGAAAATTCCTTATAACGATTTGGATGCTTTAGAAAAAACTCTTGAAAATGATGCTCAAAATATTGCAGCATTTTTGGTAGAACCCATTCAAGGTGAGGCTGGAGTCTTTGTTCCGGACGAAGGATTTTTGAAAGGCGCATCAGAATTGTGTAAAAAATATAACGTCCTTTTCATTGCTGACGAAGTTCAGACCGGAATTGCAAGAACTGGGAGATTAATTGCTTGTCACCACGAAGATGTTCAACCTGATATTCTGATTCTAGGAAAAGCGCTTTCTGGAGGGATGTATCCCGTTTCAGCGGTTTTAGCGAATGATGAAATTATGAATGTGATTCATCCGGGACAGCACGGTTCTACTTTTGGAGGAAATCCGATTGCTTGTGCAGTTGCAATCGCAGCTTTGGATGTCGTGGAAGAAGAGAATCTTTCCGAAAGAGCAGAAGAATTAGGAAAACTTTTCAGAGCCGAAATCGAAAAACTCATCGAGAAAACAGACTTAATTACCAAAGTACGCGGAAAAGGCTTGCTTAATGCAATTCTGATAAACGATACCCCGGAAAGTTCCACCGCATGGAATCTTTGTCTTCAACTCAAAGAAAATGGTTTGCTGGCAAAACCAACGCACGGAAACATCATTCGCCTCGCACCACCTTTGGTGATTACAAAGGAACAATTGCTGGAATGTGTAGCGATTATTGAGAAGACCATCATGGAGTTTAAGAAATAATAGGTGGGAATTTCTGTAGTAATCAATACCTATAATGCTGCGCTGCATTTGGAGAAAGTGTTGGAGTCGGTAAAAGATTTCGAAGAGATTTTAATTTGCGATATGCACAGTTCCGACTCAACACTGGAAATTGCCAAAAAATACCATTGCAACATTGTTTTTCACGAAAAAATAAGTTTTGTAGAACCCGCCCGAAATTTTGCGATTCAAAGCGCCCAAAACGATTGGGTCCTGCTTTTGGATGCGGATGAGGTGATTACTTCCGATTTAAAGACCAAATTATATCAATTTAAAAATAATCAAAAAGGTAATACAGCATTAGCAATTCCACGGAAAAATTATTTTATGGGAAAGTGGATGCGTGCAGCTTATCCAGATTATGTTTATCGATTTTTTCGTAAAGACAGCATCGTATGGCCGCCTTTCATCCATTCGAAGCCGGAATTTAGCGGCAAGGTAGTGCAGATTCCTCCACAGGAGAAAAATCTTGCTTTAGAGCATCTGGCAGATGATTCTATTTCGGTGATTTTAGAGAAAAATAATACCTATTCTACAGCAGAAATAACCAAGAGAAAAGGAAAAAAAGTAAGCTTCGGTAAGTTGGTTTATTCTCCTTTTTTCTGGTTTTTTAAATATTACATCATCAAGAAAGGATTTTTAGACGGTAAAGAAGGCTTGATATTTGCTACTTTAAAAGCGCAATACAAATTTAATACTTTAGCTAAAATTATAGAATCCGAATCCAATGCTTGAAAAATCAGTTGAAGGCAAATCTTTTATTTTAATTATTCCTAATGATTTTAAGATTTATGAAATTTTTGAATTTAATATTCAAAAATTTGGATTTTATTTAACATCAATTGTACCTGCGGATTTTAAATATGAAAATAATCTTCTACGCGCAAAAAATTTTTTCTTAAAGAATTTTTTTGGCAATCGAACCTATAAAAAAGAACTGATTAGAAACTTCCGTTCAGGTCATATGTGTCAAGAAATTGGTCATTTGAGGGAAAAAAGTATTGATTATATCTTAATCATCAGACCGGATATTTTTGATAAGGAAACCATTGAAAAACTGATGAATATTGGCAAAAAGGTGGTTGGATATCAGTGGGACGGTTTGAAACGTTACCCGGAAGTATTCAACATTATACCTCTTTTCGAGAAATTTCTGATTTTTGATGAAAATGATTACAAAGATTATCATAGGCAATATCCAAATATTCAGTTATGCGATAATTTTTTCTTTGATTTTGATGATGAAACTGAAAATTGTTCGAAAAGTAATACGATTTATTACGTAGGTTCTTATATAGAAAATAGGATTGATGATTTAATTTATACAATGAATGAACTTGCTAAATTCGATGTGAATTTTGATATAAACTTAAAGTATTATCGTTCTAAAATGCCTGTTGACAAACCATATATTAAATTTTTCAAAGACAATTTTACGTTCAGAGATAATATCAAAAGACTAAAAGCAGCAAGTGTAATTTTGGATTTTAAAGTGCTGGAGCATAATGGTCTGTCCTTAAGGTTTTTTGAATCACTTCGGTATCAGAAAAAAATCATTACGAATAATAAAACCGTGATGGAATATGATTTTTATGATCCACAAAACATTTTTATTATTCATCATGACGATATTGCCCGGTTAGGTGAGTTTCTCAGTTCGCCTTACAAGCAGATTCCTGAAGAAATTGTTGATCAGTATTCCTTCAGCAGTTGGTTGAGCAGATATGTTTTGTAGGTAACTTATAGCAGCTTACTGTCAATTAAGTCAAAGATTTTTTCATCATAATCTACATCGAATTTTCTTGCCCACAAATGTTCAACCTGCGAAAGTTCCTCCAAATCTTTGTCATTAAAAGTTACTGGAAGTACTACATTTTTTCTTTCCCAATTAACATAAGTTTGGGATGGTTTTATCTTAATTTCTTTGCTGATTTCAGCTAAATTCATGATGATGGATTGAAAAAAAATCTCGTCGGGTGCAGAGGTATAGCGGTAATAATTTTCTAATTCCGTATACTCTTTTTTAATTAAATCATAAAGTGCTTTCGTGGTCTTTTCGTTTAAAGCCCACCATTGGGAACCTGCAAACTGTTTCTCGAAAAATGGCATCCTTTTAGGAAGCATTAGCAGTTTTCGAAAGGTTTTCAGAGACATCCTTCCCTTGATTAGATGAAAAATGTTTCGCGCCTTTTCTTTCAGCGAACTATGGTGAAAAGGAGCGTAACTGTTGCTGTCACTTTTTCGTTCGGAATGGATAAAATGGTAATGCTCTACCTTGTCTCGGACCATTTTTTTACGCCATTTCTCTTCGATTGGAATGGCTTCAATAAAATTAAAATCGATGTGGTTTGCGAGAAAACTATTGATGAATTGATTGGATTTTATCGGGTAATCCTGTCCGCTTAGTAAAATAGTGAAACCTTTACTTCCGTGCGCCATTGAATTTTCAAGTAAGTGTAAAGTGGCTTTTACGATAGAAAAATCACCCCAAATGCATTTCTCTCTTTCGGGAATGATTTTGGTATTTTTTAATGAATTTAGAATTTTAAATTCTTCTAAATTGCTTTTTAAATCTACATGTACAAAAAATTGAGAATTGCCATCGTCCAATCTGTTAATCAATCGGCAAATCTGTTGCGGATTTTTATGAGAAAGGATTAGGTAATTTTTTTTCATTACGCTAAATCTCAATTTTCGTCGGAACGCTCATAATCATCCTGAATTCTCACAATATCATCCTCACCGAAATAAGTTCCGGTTTGTACCTCAACAAATTCCAGCAATTTCGCAGTTCGGTTTTCAATGCGGTGTTTCGCACCAAGTGGAATGAAAATGCTTTCACCATATTTTACAGAATGTTCTACCTCATCAAGTACTACAACCGCCTCACCTGAAATTACCGTCCAAAATTCTTGGCGGTGATGGTGGAACTGATATGAAAGTCTTTTCCCTGGATTTACTTCGATTCTTTTTAATTTATAATGCGGCTCATCTGCCAAAACATAATATTTTCCCCAAGGTCGTTCGCCGATTTCTAACATTATCATTCAAATTTATTGCAAAACTAAATAAAATATCTCAAATTCTCTCAACACTCATTTTTTCCTTAAATTTGCACCCTAAATTTCGAACAATAATGAGCAAAGTAAGAGTGCGTTTTGCGCCAAGTCCAACCGGGCCTTTACATCTAGGTGGAGTGAGAACTGCGTTATATGATTATCTTTTCGCTAAAAACCAAGGCGGAGATTTCGTGTTGAGATTTGAAGATACCGACACCGCAAGATATGTTGAGGGTGCGGAAGAATATATCATGGAAGCACTGGAATGGTGCGGAATCATCCCGGATGAAAGCCCGAAACACGGCGGGAAATTTGCGCCTTATCGGCAATCTGAAAGACGCGATATTTATGATAAATATTTGGCTGAGATTCTGAAAACAGATTATGCTTACCTCGCTTTCGATACGCCGGAGGAATTGGATGAAATTCGCAAAGAATTCGAACAAAATGGTGATGTTTTTGCCTATAATTATATCACAAGAAACCGCTTGAGAAACTCGCTTACCATTTCTAAAGAGGAAGTTCAGAAGTTATTGCACGAAAACGTACCTTATGTGGTACGCTTCAAGATGCCGGTAGATCGAGTGCTCAATTTGGAAGATATTATTCGGGGAAAAACTTCGGTAAATACAAATACTTTGGATGATAAAGTTTTGGTAAAAAACGATGGAATGCCAACTTATCATTTTGCCAATATTATCGATGATCACGAAATGGAAATCACACACGTTATTCGTGGTGAAGAGTGGTTGCCTTCGCTCGGTTTGCACTATCTTTTGTATGAAGCAATGGGATGGGAAAGACCGGAATTTGCCCATTTATCATTGATTTTAAAGCCTGAAGGAAAAGGAAAACTCAGCAAAAGAGATGGCGATAAATTTGGTTTTCCGGTATTTCCGTTGAATTTTAAAGATCCCGAAACGGGTACTATTTCTAAAGGTTATCGTGAAGAAGGATATCTGCCGGAAGCTTTCATCAACATGGTTGCGTTGCTGGGTTGGAGTCCTGCAAATGACCGCGAAATTCTTTCCTTGGAGGAAATGACCAAGGAGTTCGATCTGCATAAAGTTCATAAAGCCGGTGCAAGATTCAACAAAGAAAAAGCAGAATGGTTCAATCACGAATATCTGAAATCAAAATCCGATGCAGATGTTTTATCTTTATTAAAAGAAATTGAAGGTATTAATTTAGAAGGATCAAGCGATGAAAAATTATTAAAAGTTATCGCATTGATGAAAGATCGGGCAACTTTTGCAAAAGATATTTACAATGAAGGAAAATTCTTTTTTGAAGCCCCAGTTTCCTATGATGAGAAAGCGGTAAAAAAAGCCTGGAACGAAGAAACACCTGCGATTTTGAATGATTTTTCTAAAAAATTATTAAACCTTACGGATTTTCAAGCCGTTGCAATTAAACAATCCATCCATGATCTTGCCGAAGAAAAAGGTCTTGGTATGGGAAAAGTGATGATGCCGCTTCGTTTGAGCTTGGTAGGTGAACTGAAGGGTCCGGATGTTCCTGAAATTCTTGAAATCCTTGGAAAAGAGGAAAGCATCGAGAGAATAAAAAATGCAGTGAATAATATCGGCTAATTTTCTATAATTTTTATTAAATTTGAAAGATTAATTCTTAACTAAAGAAATGGAATATTTAAATTTTGAACTTCCCATAAAAGAGCTGATGTATCAGTATCAAACTTGTTCATTGGTAGGCGAAGAGAGCGGAGTAGATGTGAAATTGGCTTGCTCGCAAATCGAAGATAAAATTATAGAAAAGAAAAAGGAGATTTACGGAAACCTAACGCCTTGGCAGAGGGTTCAGCTTTCACGCCATCCGGATCGTCCTTATACATTGGATTTTATTAAGGGAATTACTGATAAAGATAGCTTTCTTGAACTTCACGGAGATCGTAATTTTGCTGATGATCCTGCAATGGTGGGCGGTTTGGCAACTATCGATGGACAGAGAGTAATGATTATCGGTACCCAAAAAGGGAGAACTACCAAAGAAAGACAACTCCGCAGGTTCGGGATGAGTAATCCGGAAGGATATAGAAAAGCACTTCGCTTAATGAAATTGGCAGAAAAATTCAAAATTCCGGTGATTTCATTGGTTGATACTCCTGGAGCATATCCTGGTCTGGAAGCTGAAGAGCGCGGACAAGGTGAAGCAATTGCTCGAAATATTTTTGAGATGACGATACTGAAAACTCCAATTTTTGTTTATATCATTGGCGAAGGAGCAAGTGGTGGAGCATTGGGGATTGGTGTTGGAAACAAAGTTTATATGTTGGAAAACACTTGGTATACAGTGATTGCTCCAGAAAGTTGTTCCTCTATTCTTTGGAGAAATTGGGATCATAAAGAAGATGCAGCGAATGCACTCAAACTTACTCCGCAAGATGCTTTGAGGGAAAAATTTATCGATGGAATTGTAGAAGAACCACTTGGTGGTGCACATTACGATCCACAAGTTGCTTATGATCATTTGAAGGCGTCTATCTTGCAGAATATAAAAGCTTTTTCGACATTTTCAGGGAAAGAACTGGAAACTCAAAGACAAGAAAAATTTATTGCAATGGGGCAATTCAAAGGATAAAAAAACATTTTATAAATCAGTAAAACGGGCTTTAGTCCGTTTTTTTTTGTGAAATATTATCAATACTTTAGCACGAATTCTAACAAAAAAAATCCTGTAACCTCATTACAGGATTATCTATTTAAATTTCAATGTAGTCTTATTCGAAAAGTTCCGCAGTATTGAGCACGGTTACTCTGCCGTCTTCGCAGCGGATCGCTTCGCCGGGGAAGTTTTGGATCATGTGATAATCGTGCGTTGCCATTACCACCGCTGAATTATTTTCAAAAGCAACTTGCTTCAGAAGCGTCATGATTTCGTTGGAAGTTTCAGGATCTAAGTTTCCGGTAGGCTCATCTGCAAGGATCAATTCTGGATGGTTCAGAAGCGCTCTCGCAATGGCAATACGCTGTTGTTCACCACCTGAAAGTTCATGGGGCATTTTGTGTTTCTTCGATTTCATCCCCACGCTTCCTAAAACTTCATTGATTCGGTCATCAATTTTGGTTTTGTCATTCCAACCTGTTGCTTCTAGTACAAAACGCAGATTTTTTTCTACAGTTCTGTCAGTAAGCAATTGAAAATCTTGGAAAACGATGCCTAATTTTCGTCTTAAATTGGGCACGTCGGAAGCTCGAAGTTTCTCGAGATCGAAACCAGCTACATTACCGTGACCAGCGGAAATTGGGATGTGTCCGTAAAGGGTTTTCAGCAATGAACTTTTACCGGAACCTGTTTTTCCAATCAGATAGCAAAATCTTCCTTGTTTGATATTAAGGTTTACATCATTAAGTACAGTGAAATTTTTCTGAGCTATTTTGGCATTTTTCAGATGGATTACATTTTGTCCTTCGTGAGATGAATGTGGCATATGGTATAAATATTAAAGATAAATTTTAATCAAATTTCGCATAGAATGCGTAAGTTGATTAGCCCTTCAAAAATAAATAAAACTTTTTCGTTTAGCTAAATTTTGGCAAATTTTAACAACAAAAAATGCCTGAAAAAGTTATTTTCAAGCATATTTTTATATGATGATTTTCTGAGATTATCTCTTAGCGCGCGCAGCACTTACAGTTAAGCTCTTTCTACCTTTTGCTCTTCTAGCCGCCAAAACTCTTCTACCGTTCGGGGTTGACATTCTTTCTCTGAAACCGTGTTTGTTTCTTTTCTTTCTTTCTGATGGTTGGAATGTTCTTTTGCTCATTGCTTATATTTTTTAGTAAAAACTATCTCTTATTTTTCAGATTGCAAAGATAGGAAACTTTTTATTTTCTGCAAAAATATTTTAGATATTTTCTAAAATAATAGATATCTGTAAAATTTTCATTCCGGTGAGCCGTATCATTCCAAGTTTTGTGCTCGCTCACAAATTATTTTTTTCTCGTCAAAGGTAGTTTTTGCGGGTATTTGTAGGATTGTTAAATGCCTTTTAATACTATTTTCTTTGTAATCTCTCAGAACAAAAAACATATCTTTGTCGTTCAAAATTATAGAGAAATATGTTTACTGCTTCGGAAATTTCAGAAATTCAAAAATTACTTATACCAGAGAATAAAATTGTTATCATAACACATTACAATCCAGATGGAGACGCTGTCGGTTCGAGTTTGGGACTGAAGCATTTTCTGAAGCAAAAAGGTCTGGACGCAGAGGTAATCGTTCCTAATGATTTTCCGAAATTTTTGAAATGGATGCCCGAATCCAAAAAAATAATTATTGCTGATTACAAAAGAAAACAGGCCGGAGAAGCGATTTATCATGCGGATGTAATATTTATTCTAGATTTTAATGCTTCACACAGAAGTGGAAATCTTGTAGGTCCATGGATTGAAAAGGCCAAAGCGACGAAAATTCTCATCGATCATCACCAACAACCCGATCATTTCGATTTTGTATATTCGGATGTCACGATTCCAGCAACTTCGCAGATGGTGTACCATTTTATTCAGCAATTAAATGAAGAAGAAAAAGTAAACAAAGATATTGCGGAATGCTTGTACACCGGGATTATGACGGATACAGGCGGTTTTCGTTTTCGCTCCACGAGCGCAACTACCCATCGTATTGTAGCGAATTTAATTGAAAAAGGAGCAGAACCTTCGATGATTACGTCGAATACTTGGGATACGAACACGGTTTCCAGACTCCATCTTCTGTCTTTAATTCTAGGAAGGATCGAAGTGGTAAAAGAGGGCAAAGTGGCAATTCTTTGGCTCAAAAGAGATGAATTGAAAAAATTCGGTTTCCAAAAAGGTGATACCGAAGGTTTCGTAAATTACGGTTTAAGTATTATGGGAACCCAAGTTTCTGCTTTTTTTATGGAAGATTTGTACGAAGATTTTATTAAAATTTCATTCCGCTCCAAAGATCAAGTAGATGTAAACCAATTTTCGAGAAAATACTTTAATGGTGGCGGTCATATCAACGCTGCGGGCGGGAAATACCTGAAATCAATCGAAGAAACTATCGCAGACTTCAAAGAGAAAATCCAAGCAGAGGATTTTTAGTAAAATTGTCATCTTCCCATCATTGTTGATAAATATTTGAATTTTTCTGATTAATAGTGCTTTGTATTTAGTGAAAAATTATATATTTGGCCACTTAATAAAACAATATTTTTTTATGAAAAAAATTCTACTTTCATGTTTGTTAGCATGTGGTTTGGGTGTGAATGCACAAACGGTAATTTTCTCTGATGATTTTGAATCTACAGCAGAAGGTACAGTCGGAAATTGGCAAGAAGGCTTTTTCGGAACGCTCGCTGCTTACCCGTATAACACTTTTACTGTTCGCGGGAATTGTGCTGCAAATTTAATTAATGGTACTAAAAGTTTACAGATTGTAAATGTAGCGGATGCAGCACAAGATGCTGATCTTACTACGGCTTCATGTGCATATGGGAATGGTTCTGCCACCAATGCAGGTTATGCTCCTCTTGTTTATACGCAAATCGCAGCAGGGAATTACAAAGACCTGAAACTTTCGTATGTCTGGAAATGCCAAGGGCAGGCAAGCTTGGATTATGGGCAGCTTATGTATTCATTGGATGGTTTGTCATGGACTTCTGTCGTATCTAATTTAAGATCCGGGACTGCACCTTACCAAACTGTAGTAACGGACTACGCATTACCGGCAGCTGTTAATTTCAAGACATTTTATTTAGGTTGGAGATTTGTGCATAATACATCGACTGTTAATCAGCCAGGATTCACTATTGATGATGTTGTTGTGAAAGGTACTATGCCTTCTGCAGTCCCTGCTTGTTCGTCAATTACTAGCCCTGCGAACTCATCTACTATAAATTATGGTTCTGTTAACTTCACATGGGCAGCATCTGCTGATGCATCTAAGTATAAATTTACTGTTGGAACAACTCCTGGTGGTAGTGATGTTTTTAGTGGTACAGTAACAGGTTTAACTCAGGCAGTTTCTTTAAATGCAAATACAACGTATTACGCAAAGGTGGTTCCTACCAATAATGTAGGTGATGCGGTAGGTTGTACGGAAATAACATTCAGTACAAATAATACGGTAGGTTATTGTGCAGCTGCAGGGTCAAATGCGCAATATGAAAAAATTACCAATGTTACTTTTGCAGACATTAATAATCCATCTGCTTCAGGTACTACTGCGCAAGGATATGAAGATTTTACTTCGATCGTTGGTAATGTAAACAGAGAAAATACTTATGTTTTCACAGCAGCTTGCTCGGTTACTTCTTATTCTAGTGATCAGCTTCTTGTTTGGATTGATTATAACCAAAACGGCAGTTTCAATGATCCTGGTGAAGCGGTATTAGCTACAGCACTTGGACAAGCTCCTTGGACAGGCTCTATCACCATTCCTGCGGATGCTTTATTAGGAAATACAAGAATGAGAGTGAGAGTTCAGGATTCTAGTGCAGGTCCAAATGCTACCTCTTGTGGAAACTCCTCTTACGGACAAGTTGAAGATTATACCATTAATATAATGGAAAAAATTACAGCAGGTACTGCAAATGTTGACAAGAAAAGTGTGAGTGTTTATCCTAATCCTTTCAAAGATGTATTGAAAATATCTGATGTAAAGGGTGTGAAAACTATTTCTGTAAGCGACGTTGCAGGTAGAAGTATTAAGACTTTGGCGGCAGCTTCAGAACTTAACCTTTCCGATCTGAAAGCTGGTTTGTATATCGTAACTCTTCATATGGAAGATGGTTCTACCAAATCTATCAAAGCAATTAAAAAATAATTGAATTAATCATTCTTTTACTTTAAAAAGAAAGCTACCAATTTAGGTAGCTTTCTTTGTTTTTTTTATTTCCTTTATTACTTTAATAATAACAAGGCCAATACAATAATGGCCGGTAATGGCTGCACTAAAAATATTTTTTTCGAAGCGGTTAATGCGCCATAAATTCCCGCTACAATCACACATCCCAAGAAAAATACAGCTACATTTTGTGACCATTTTTCGTCTTCGATGAAGAACAAATTAATCCTGCAGAAAGAAACCCGTTATACAAACCTTGGTTCGCCGCTAAACCTTTTGTAGGTTTGAAAAGTTCATCTTTTAAGGCGCCTTTAAATGTTTTTTTGCCTAAGGTTTCCCATGCAAACATTTCCATATACAAGATGTAAAGATGCTACATGGCCACCAATCCGATTAGTATTTTTGATAAAATTTCCATGTTTTAAAGTTGTTCTTTAGAAATAAGGTTTTTTGGGAGATTATGAAGAAGTTCCGTATTGATGATTGCAGCACAGATTTCCGGTTTTTCCCAATGTCCGTTGTGGCCACAATCCAACAGATAGGATTTTATATTGGTTTTGTCGGGAAGGTTTTTCAATAAAACGTCGGTCTTTACAGCGTTATCGTGTTTTCCTGCAATGACCAAAATTTTTCCTTCGAAATCTTGCATTACCGATGTTTTATCGGTTCGTTCGATCATTCCTTTTACAGCGGCAAGCGCGCCTTCATTTTTCGTGGATAGTGCAATTTCTTTGGCGAGTTCTATTTTTCCTTCCAAAATAACTTTTTCATTTTCATTAAATAAATTGGGAATTCCTGCTCGAACATAATTGGGAAATGCTTCCTGAATAATCCTGAAACTTTTCCTTCGCTGTTCTTTTTTCTCTTCATCGTCCGGGAAATAAGTAGAAAAAAACAATGTGAAACTTTTCAAAAATTCCGGAAATTTCTCGGCAAAAACCAGCGATGTATAACCGCCCATTGAATGTCCCAGCAGATGGAATTCTTTTAATCCCAATTTGTCGGTTACTTTTTTCACTTCTTCTGCCATCAGTTCCATCGTATGGATTTCATCGTAAACTTTCGATAAGCCATGTCCCGGTAAATCAATTTTTATTAAAGTAAAATCTTTGGAAAGGTATTTTTCTAGGTCTTCCCAAATCATCAAATTTTCCATAAAACCGTGGAGTAGAACCAAATTTTCTTTTCCTTCTCCGGATATTTCGTAGTGCAGCATGATTTTAATTTAAATTGGTTTAAAAATAAATGTCAATATAATCCACAAATCCGGAGCTATTCACTTTATCTTGCAAACGCCAGAGTTTTCCTTTCCCTTCGTCGAAAAATGTTGTTTTCTTGGTTCGCGTATATTTTTCTCCTTGAATATTTTGGTCGATTTTTCCTTCAAAATTCAGGTGTTTATCGGAAACCCGAGAGATTTTTCCTTCGATTGTTAAAGTGTTTTTCCCCGAAGCTGCTTTTCCCGAAACGGAATATTCATCTCTTCCGACTTTTTCAAATTTTGCACTTCCCAAGAGCGGGGAAATAGCATCTGAACTGAACTTTAATTGATGATCTCCACTCAGGTCTGAAAACCGATTTTTTTCGTTCTTTAAATTGATGCTGTCGTTGATTTGCCTTCGGACCGCGTTAATAGAATCAATGATTTTAGTACTGTCGGATTGGGTATTGGTGAATTCGCCCTCTTTTTTGGAGCAGGAGAGCAATATAATACTGCAGAGGAAAATTATGTTTTTTTTCATAACCATTCATAATCGAATGATTCAAATTTAGTTAAAAATCTAAACAATCCACGTTATTTTTGTAAAAAAGGAAATTAATGGACGAAAGCAGTCGCTTGGACTCTACGATTTGGTTTTGGAGTCCATCACAATCGTTACCGGACCGTCATTAAGTAAAGAAACTTTCATATCCGCGCCGAAAATTCCGTTTTCAGTTTTCAATCCAGATTTTGCGATTTCAGTTTTAAAATATTCAAAAAGAGGAATCGCTTTGTCGGGTTTTGCGGCTTTAATGAAAGATGGGCGGTTTCCTTTTTTGTAATCGGCAATTAAGGTAAACTGACTGATGCACAAAATTTCTCCAGAGATATCGGTCACAGAAAGGTTTAGTTTTCCTTCCTCATCACCGAAAATTCTTAGGTTTAGAATCTTTTGAACAAGCCAGTCGGCATCGGCTTTTTCATCTTCCTCATCAATTCCGGTCAGTAAAAGTAATCCTTTGGATATTTCACCAACAATTTTTCCTTCAACTTTTACATTAGCTTCCGTAACTCTTTGAATAACGATTTTCATGGAAATTAAATTGCTTAAAAATTAATCAAAAATAGAAAGTGTTCCTGTTGCGGAATCGAAATTGTATCGATAGGTTTTGGGAGCAATTTGCGCAACTTTGGTAGGTTCGCCTGTAATCAGGATCCATTCTGCCGCATCTTTCGGGCAAATTACTTTGATGTTGTTTTGAACTTCCAAGGTTGTCGAATTGTCCGGACAAAGATGAGGTGCATTTCGGTCATAGATTTTAAAGCCAGTTGTGGTTCTTACTACAATTAATCCACGCGTTCCGGCTTCCTGTTCATTCACATAAATCCATCCGTTTACGTTCTGCAGATTATAATATGCGGGCAAATTGAGATTAAGAACAACGTTAATAGGTATCCTCGGAAAGCAACTCACGGTTTCCTCCCGAGCTGAGCATGAAGTTATATTTAAAGCGCTGAAAATGAGTGTTATTGATAAAATTAAAGCCGAAATGTTTCTTTTCATTTAAAATAAATTTATATATTTGTAAAACGAATACAAACAGAAATCATTGTCCGGCAAATGTCGGATTATTTTTTTATACTAACGCAAATTACAGAAAATTATGGCAAGTTATGTTACCAAAGATGGTTTGGATAAAATGAAAGTTGAACTGGAACAACTGGAAACCATCGAAAGACCAAAAATCACACAGCAAATTGCTGAAGCTAGAGATAAAGGCGATCTTTCTGAAAACGCAGAATATGATGCTGCCAAAGAAGCGCAAGGAATGTTGGAAATGAAGATTTCCAAGTTAAAAGACATGATTATCAATTCGAAAGTAATTGATGAAACCCAGCTTGATACTTCGAAAGTTTCAATCTTGACCACTGTCCGATTGAAAAATAATGCGACCAAAGCTGAGCAGAAATTCACGTTGGTACCAGACAACGAAAGCGATTTGAAAGCGGGTAAAATTTCGATTAATACACCAATCGCTAAAGGGCTTTTAGGAAAAGTTGTAGGCGAAACTGCTGATATCGTATTGCCAAATGGGAACAAACTTTCTTTCGAAGTTTTAGAAATTACTTTGTAAAAATTGTTTTTTAGAAGGAAAAAATTTCACAAAAAATTCCACCTCAATTTTTATTTAAACCGTAAATTTGCACGATTAAATAAAAATTAAAATCTAAAAGTAATGAGTTCTATTTTCACGAAAATTGTTGCGGGTGAAATTCCATCCTACAAAATTGCTGAAGACGAGCAGCATTTGGCTTTTTTGGATGCAATGCCTTTGGTAAAAGGACATACTTTGGTGATACCCAAAAACGAAACCGATTTTATTTTCGATCTGGAAAATGAGGATTTTAAAAACTTATGGAGTTTTGCGCAAACTGTTGCCAAAAAACTCGAAAGAACCTATCCGTCCCAAAGAATAGCGGTTGCAGTGGTAGGTTTGGAGGTGCCTCACGCACACATTCACTTAATTCCGATTGAAAAAATGGATGATATGAACTTCAAGAATGAAAGATTGAAACTTTCGGATGAAGAGTACAAAGAAATACAAAACACAATCATCAATTCATAAAATATTATTTTGTCAAGGTCGAAAAACTTTGACAAAATTTTTTTAAAACAAACATTCTTACACTTATTATATAAAGAAATATGAATTCAAACCAATGCTCTTTCTGCGGAAGAAAAAGAAACGAGGTAGAAATATTGATTTCTGGAAACGAAGGTTTCATCTGCGAAAATTGTATCGAGCAAGCACACGCTATCGTGGTTGAAAATGCCCAAAAACAAGGATTTTCACCGGCTGAAAGTATGGAAGATTTAAAAAAACCAAAAGAAATAAAACAACACCTTGATCAATTTGTAATTGGTCAGGATCAGGCGAAAAAACAACTTTCGATAGCGGTTTATAACCATTATAAAAGACTTCTGCATGCCAAAACCGAAAACCGAGAAGTAGAGATCGAAAAATCGAATATCATCATGATAGGTGAAACAGGAACCGGAAAAACGCTTTTGGCAAAAACGATTGCGAAGGAACTGAATGTTCCGTTTTGTATTGTAGATGCTACTATTTTAACTGAAGCGGGATACGTTGGAGAAGATGTGGAAAGTATTCTTTCCAGATTACTGATGGTTGCTGATTATGATGTGGAAAAAGCAGAGAAAGGAATCGTTTTTATTGATGAAATCGACAAAATTGCAAGAAAATCCGATAATCCAAGTCTTACGAGAGATGTGTCCGGTGAAGGTGTACAGCAGGGATTACTGAAATTATTGGAAGGAAGCATTGTAAATGTACCACCACAAGGAGGCAGAAAGCATCCCGATCAGAAATATATTCAGGTTAATACCCAAAATATATTATTCATTGCAGGTGGAGCTTTTGATGGAATTAAAGAAATCATTGAGCGACGTCTCAACAAGCAAGCCATTGGTTTCAGTGCTGAAAAAATGGCCAAAACGGAAGATGATGAGTATATTTTGAGTCAACTGAATGCAATCGATTTAAGAAAATTCGGCTTGATTCCGGAATTATTAGGGAGATTTCCAATTGTGACTTATCTCGACAAGCTCACCAAAGAAACAATGATTCGCATAATGAAAGAGCCGAAAAATTCGATCATCAATCAATTTGTCGAGCTTTTCAAAATGGATGGCGTTACATTAAAATTCACAGACGAAGCGATAGAAAAAATTGTAGAAGAAACGATGGAAAAGGGCCTTGGTGCAAGAGGTTTGCGAGGCACTACAGAAAAAGTTCTGGAAGATTATATGTTCAACATCAAAGAGCAAAACGAAATCATTATTACCAAAGAGCAGGTTAATTTATAATTATTTCTAATGTTGTAGTGTGATTTAATTAAAAAAAATAAATATATTTGTAATTGAATAGTAATGTTCAAATTTTTAAACACAAAAACACAATTGCGATGAAAACAAATTTACTAACTGTGGGCTTATTGGCTGCATTCCTGGCAGTTGATGCACAAATGACCACTGATCCAAAAGTTATTACTCATATCGATGATAAAGCAACTTTCTATGTGGGAAAAGGATCCTTGGTATACAACGGCGGAGGTTTACAAGTTAAAGACTCAGGGATTTTAGAAAACCACGGCAATATTATGATTGTCGCAAGTGACGCTGCGAAGGATGTAGTAAGAACACTTAATGGAACTAGCGATAAAGTCGAAGGTTCAACGGTAGGCGGTACAATTGTTAATAAACTTAATGAGCCAACCGCATTTGGCACGTGGAACACCAATAGTTCAACCGCAACTCCAGGTTATACCTACGGTCAACTCTACATTCAAGGAATATCACAGGATAATATTAAGGGTATTGTAAATCAGGAATTTAGATCTCCGAATCATGGTGGTTACCAACAGTTCTCGGTTCCTTTTTTCGGGAAAACAGCCTCAACTTTAAGTGCTGAATTGGGTAAGACTTTTAATACGACCAGATGGTCGCAAAATGAAATCCTGGTTTGGAACAACGACAAGATTGTTTTTGATAATTTATCTAGTATTTCAAATGTTTTGGGAAGCGCTACACGTGTTCCTTACTCTTATTATATTTTAGGCGGTAAAAATCTGGATGTGGCATCGGTTACGAGAACGTTGAAGGGTGTTCCTGTTTCTGATCTTACTCATAATTCTAGAACCTTATCCGGAGCTGGTGCGGGTGTTTCTTATGGAACAAACGGAAATGGCATCAACCAATATAATGAAAAATATAACTCCTATCTTGGTGATAATTTCGCGCGCACTCGAAATAAAATTTGGGATGGTACAGATTATGGGAAGAATATGTATTTTTTCACCAATCCCTATCTTACCAATCTTGATTTACGTAATTTAAATGTATCAACGGATGTAAATTATATTCCTAACATTAATGGGATTAGACTTGAACCGACCAACGTACAATATCAACCAGGAGTTGGTGGAAGCATTGTAGGATTTAAATATGTAACAAATACAAATGGAGTTTGGAGTGGTGATGTAGATTATCTTTTAGTAAGACCTATGGGTACATTTGTCATAAAATTACTGGATAATTCACAAACACCTACTCTCGACCTTTCTAAACTTCGACGTTTTAATTATTATTCGAGAAATACTTCGACTCCTTATTCTGTAACTGCAAATCGCGGGCAGAACAATGGAACCGTAAAAGAATTAGCAATAATTGGTCTAAATAGTAGCGGAGGAGAAGTCGCAAGAATGTATTATGTGGTGTATCCCGAAGGAACTTCAGGTAATTCCAATAATGTAAGAGGGCAGGCTGCAGCGGGCTCAACAAGTTTGTTGGGATCTTATGAAGAAAATCCAATCAGCGGAGGATATGATACCAATTACATGAACTCATATTGGCTTTATATTAACGAGGCTAATGAAAATGATTTTAAGGGTAAGAATATCAAGATGGTAAAATATACCAATGATATTGTTTCTTTTAAAGTACAAGTTAAAGAAAATGGAATCTTGATTCCCGATGGTCAACATCATCTTTCAAGCAATGAAGGATTTTATTTCAGAGGACCAGATGGCAATGTACAACCGCTAAGTCAGAATAAGGTTTTAGCTTCTGCGGGAAGTTCGGATCAAGATTATGATGTATATTATGGTCTTCCTTCTGGAGTATTAGGAAGTGATCAGTCTAATGTACCATCTCGAACGATGGTTACTTATGATCCTTCTGTTGGTAAATACGTTGTGGTATTCGATCCAAACTGGAAAAAAGCTGAAGTTCAAGTGTTTGATATGAGTGGGAAACTGATAATTTCTGCAAAAGACATTAACACGATATCTAATTATGAAATAAATCTTATTGAAAATCTTAAAAATGTTTATTTCGTAAAAGTAATTTCTGACAAAGGTGTGACCGTTCAAAGTAAAATTATCAAATAATACACAAATTATGAAAATCTTTAATAAAATTATATTTTTGCTGTTTTTTGGAATATATTCGTCAATATATGCAGAAGTTCCACCGCCAATGCCTGCGCCGCCGGGCGATGGTGGAGATACTGGTACTCCTGGTGCACCCGCATCCCCAATTGACATGTACCTCTATCTATTGGCGATCGTAGCATTTGGCTTTATGTGGTATTACCATTCTAAAACACGCAAAACCTTAGGATAAAATTTATTTTAGCAATACAAAACTCATCGCAACTCGGTGAGTTTTTTTATATTTACATTATGAAAAAAGTTTTAGGAATTATGAGTTTGCTTGCGCTGAATTCATTATCGGCGCAATTTAAAATAGATATTGAGGCTCCGGCAGCATTTACCCCAAAGGAAGTATATCTTTATACCTTAAATGGCTCTAAAGATGTTTTAAATACGAAAGAAATTAGAAAAGGTAATACTTGGCAATTTAAGGTGGCTAAACCGTACACAGGAATGCTGAAACTGTATTTTCCGGAAGGAAATATCTCACTGAATTTCATCGCCGAAAACAAAGATGTAAAACTAAAATTCGATTCTGATAAAGGCAAAATCACCAATGTTCAATATTTGGATGAAAGCAATTTTGTAATGAATAATTTGCAAGATGTTCAACAGAAAAAAGAGTATATTTTGCCTGCTTTGGTTCAAATAAAAGATTATTACGATAGCTCTACAAGCTTCAGAAAAGCCTTGAATGATGAGATTGCAAGACTTTCTGTAAGCGTTTCGGATCTCAGTAAATACCCATTCGTACAGTATTATAATTCCAATTACTCCAAGTTTTTAGATAAAACTACTGCGAAAAAAGAAATTACTCATGAGGAAATCATTCACTACCTGAGCAATTCCAATGACATGCTCGAAACGTCCTCACTATTGAGACCTATATTAATTGCTTATTTGAACATTGGACCAAGTACGAATGTAGCCAACGATGTCGATAAATTGCTAAAAGCTGTAAATCTGGAAACTCCTCGCGGGCAAACCATTTTGTCGGAATTGATCGAGATTTTCGACACCTATGGTATGGCAGATTTGAAGGAAAAATATCTTACCGAAGCTAAAAATTTAAAATGTACCATCAATGACCGGTTGAGTAACACCATCGCAACGAATAAAAACACCGAACTAGGCGCAACTTTCCCAAATTATATTTTCCAAAATCCGATCAATACTACTGCAAAATCAATAGCGGATGTGAAGGCAAGTAAGAAAATTATAGTTTTCTGGTCGTCAACTTGCTCCCACTGCGAAGCAGAACTTCCGAAGCTTATTGAAAAATATAATGCGATAAAATCCCAAAATGCTGAAATTATTGCATTTTCGCTGGATTCCGAAAAAGCAAATTACGATGCTAAAGTCAAAAGTCTGCCTTGGATTAATGATACCGAGCTCAAAGGTTGGTATAGCTCATTTGCAGAGACTTACAATGTGAGAGCAACTCCTACTTACTTTGTTTTGGATGCTAACAATAAGATTATTGCAAAACCGGATCATGCAGCAGATGTAATTTCCTATTTAAAATTGAATTAAATTTTTGCTACATTCCAAAATATTTTTATCTTTGCACCACTCTAATGGCGAGGTAGCTCAGTTGGTTAGAGCGCAGGATTCATAACCCTGAGGTCACGGGTTCAATTCCCGTCTTCGCTACGAAATGAAAACAACGGTGCAGAAAGGATTTGCACCGTTTTTTTTATGCAATCTCTGCTGCAACTTTTAAGAACCGAACACGAAACTGAACACACTTTGAAACAAAGGAAATACAGCGAGCCGAAAATCTTTCATGGCGGGGATAATTACGACCTTTCAAAGCGTTGGTATGTATATTATTCGTATCGGAACCCGTTCACCGGCAAAATGACGCGGCAGAGAAATATTTACATGAACGTAAATGCAGATTTCCACAATCAAAAAGACCGGATAAAAGCATTAAAGGCTATCCAAAGGACATTATCAAAATTACTCAAAGAAGGATATTCACCTTATGTCGATCCCGAAACTTCGGAAAAATACACGGTTAAAAACGCGCTTACATGGGCATTAAATCTTAAATCCAAAACTTTGACCGTTACCACCGCTGCAGATTATAAATCGAAATTAAATCTCTTTTTCGCTTATTTAGAAAGAAACCAAATAGCGACCATTCCGGTAGATGAATTTAAACGGAAATACGTAATGGATTATCTGAATGAGATTCTACAAAAGAACTCTGGCAAAACTCGCAACAATCATAGAATTGTCTTATCATCACTATTCTCAGTGCTAAAAGATAACGAAATAGTTGCAGAAAACATCATAGAGGGTATTTCCATCGAAAAAACAAAATCAGTCCGAAATAAGACCTATTCTGAAACTCAGTTAGATGATATTCTAAAACTGATCGAAAGTAAAGATGCTGAGTTATTTCTGTTTATTAAAATTGTTGCCTATAATTTCCTGCGACCGGTTGAAGTGGTTCGGCTGAGATTCCAGGATTTAAAATTGAATGAAAAACCGCCTTATCTGGAAGTAAGAGCCAAGAATAAGTTAGAAAAAATAAAGATCATTCCTGCAATCTTAATTCCTGATTTATTGAAACTTTCCGGGGATGGATTATTATTCAAAACCAATCAGAAAGGCATAGAAACCACCGAAATAAACCGCCGCAACTATTTCGGGCAGAAGTTCCTGCAAATAAAAAAAGAATTGAATTTAGGGCCAGAATATACGATGTATAGTTTCCGACATACATTCATTACCAAACTTTACCGTGAATTACGAAAGACCAAGAATAAGCTGGAAACTGAAGATGCACTAATGAAGATTACCGGCCATTCCACTTTAAAGGCCTTGCAAATGTACCTTAGAGATATTGATGCAGAACTTCCGGAGGATTATTCTTATTTGATAAAATAAAAACCGATCATTTCTGAACGGATTTCGTGAGATTTTTTTCCGGAGGGGTGTAAGATTTTTTTCCGGAGGGTGTCAATGAATGAAATAAACTTTTCTAAATCCGCTTCAACGATTCTAAACAACATCTTTAATATCAATGTTCAATTTATTGCACCATTCCCGGAGGCGCTTTACTGTGATGTGTTTCTTCCCGTTGATGTACTCGGATATTCTGGGTTGTGTAACACTTAAAACGGCAGCCATTTCTTTTTGACTGCCGCCATATAAGATGAGTAATTTTTTAACTTCCATATTATTTTTAGTAGATTACTCTAAGATAGTTAGATATTTTTTTTACGTTAGTTCCAAAAGATTGTTTAGAAGCTAAATCAAAATTCTCATCAATCATTTTCTTTACATCTGTTGGGCTATTTCCCCATTTGATAAGTTGCGCTTCTACTTTGTTTTTTAATTCTTGAGTTTTCATAATGTTTATTTGTTTGTGTTAATTACTAATGCAAATATACGCTAAAGAGTATATACAAAGCAAGAGAAAATATGAGATACTTGTAATTTATAATCATTCTAAATAACAAAAGCAAAACAACCTTCAAACTTTCTTATATGAATTTAGTCTAAATAAAAATAATATATTTATCTTTGTCTAAATGAATGAGTTAAATGGCGTATAAAATTAGGTCATACCCTGAATTTGAACTGCAAGTGCAGATTTGTAAGTATCTGGATTTACAATATCCGGAGATTCTTTACAGCTCAGATACGATTGGAAGTATCCGCTTAACTGGTCAGCAGGCCGGCAGAAATTCAAAAATTCAAAAAAAAGGGTTTAAAATGCCTGATTTAACGATTCACGAACCTAAAAAAGGGTATCACGCTCTTTACATTGAATTAAAGGTCGAAACACCGTATAAATTAGATGGTGAGCTGAAGAAAGATCCACATTTAAAAGGCCAAGCTGATTCAATGGAACTATTAAGGCAGAAAGGATATTGGGCAGACTTCCGGTGGACTTTTGAAGAAGCTAAAAAAGTAATTGATTGGTATTTGAATTAATAAGTCAGTAGTTTTTTTATAATTAAATTTTTGTGATTGGTGAGAGGCGGTGTAAATGCCGCCTTTTTTAAACAAACATTATGAGCATATCAAACATAAATATTCAGATAGTCGGCAGAATCGGAAACGATGCCAAAATTAACAAGGTGCATGATTACTTCGCTATTTCCTTTTCCGTTGCAGCATCAGAAAGGCGCAAAAACGATCAGCAAGTTACAGCATGGTTCAATTGTACCTACTGGAGCAAAAGCGATAAAATAGCGCAATATCTGACCAAAGGAAAATTAATATCAGTTGTTGCAGATTGGTTCGATGTAACTGAGAAAGACGGCAAAACATTTAATAATTTCAGAGTGAAAGAATTAAATCCGTTCCTGGAGAAAAACACCGATACTCAGCAACCAACTCAGACCGAAAGAATCACAGATAAACCAATTGAGGAAGATATAGACGATGATCTACCTTTTTAAATAAAATCACATGAACGATATAATTGCAATCTAATGGCAGCACCGATAGGAAATAATTACTGGCAATTCAGGAATAAACATGGGCGCGATTTTAAATATACGCCTGAAGCATTTTGGGATGAAGCAGTTAAATATTTTGATTGGATTTCTGAAAGGGTATGGAATAAAAAAGAAGCCATTAAAAGCGGTGATCTTGCAGGAACTATTATGGATGTGCCAACAAGTACTCCAATGAGTATAGAATCATTTTGTTTGTTCGCTGATATAGATCGTAAAACATTTGATAATTATGAAAGTAATAGCAATGGTTACGAAGATTTTTTCCATATCACAACACGTATACGTGGAGTTATAGAATCTCAGCAGTTTGAAGGAGCTACGGTTGGTGCATACAACCCTAATATAATAGCGCGAAAACTTGGATTGAAAGACCAAACAGATATTACCTCCGGAGGTGATAAAATACAATCCGCACCTTCAGCGATTAGAATTGATATTGTGAAGCCAAATGAGGATTAAAATTAGCAATAATGCAAAAGCGGTCAAAAATATTACGGGGTGGATACCAAAATGCAACCAAATAAAGCCGTTTTTATTACGAAATTCACAAAATGAACCAAATTAACTTCAAAGCCTCGATAGTATTTCATGACGTTTGGGAGAAAGTAAACGCCAAAACCGAGGGCAAAGAAGGTTTAGAACATATTTACAAATTAATCATCGAAGAAGGTTCTTCACGAAGTACAAAGACCTGGAGTAACTTTCAGGTTCTTTTTTTATACCTATACGAAAATCCGATCAGCTCCGCCACTGTTTTACGTGATACCCAGAAATCATGTCGTGAAATTGTAGAAAAAGACTGGAAAGATTGGTTAAAAGATCCGATGGTTCGCAAAAAACAATTAGAAAAGGGCGAAATAACGCTCCAGGAGTTTGATAAATTCATAAAGGCCGAGAATTTAGCGCAATATTTCGTAGAAAACAAAACTAATCATACTTGGACTTTCAAGCATAACGGCAATTTCTTACGCTTTACCGGGTTGGATGATGAAGATGATGCAATGGGAATGACACAAACTATCTGCTGGATTAATGAGCCTTATAATTTCAGTCATGAGGTTTACCGGCAGTTGGCACAGCGTTCAAAGGTTATACTTTTCGACTGGAACCCGAAACAGAATCACTGGATTGAGAAAGAGAAGCTAAAAGAAAGCACCTATGTCAATTACTCAACCTTCAGGGATAATCCTTTTTTAAGTTCCGAAAGTAGAAATCAGCTTTATTCTTATCAGCCGGTTAAATATTCAGAAGCAGTTGTAAATAAAATTCTTACCGAACCGGAAGCACTCAATTACAATTTGGAAGAAAACCAGAAAGACTTAACCGAAAACCAGATCAAAGAATTAAAGCGATGTATTTACAATGAGAAAGTAAAATCAGCTTCTGAGTATCATTGGTTAGTTTATGGTTTAGGGTTAAAATCTGAAAAACCGAATAAGATTTACAACGGATGGAAACCGATAACGCTCGAAGAATATAACTCAATTGATGAAAGGGAATATTTCGGACTGGATTACGGATGGGCGAAACCTACAGCATTGGTAGGTATTAAATACGATGGTGATCGATCATTCTACGTTCGCCCGGCACTTTATAAGCCGATGAATGAAATGAAAGATTCAAGCGGTGTGCAAATACCTTTAGGGGAGTTTCTTTTAGCTGCAGGTTATCCGGTTGGTGCGGTTACTTACGGATGGGCAGATTCAAGCGATAAAGAAGCCGGCACAGAGGTTTCACTCACCAATGATCTACGGACTATCTACGGACTTAATATAGTTCCTACAAATAAACCAACATATAAGGCCCGTTGGCAGTTCTTCACGAATATGAAAGTCTATTATGTGTATGATGAGGAGTTTGAATTTGAATACGATAATTACGAATTGGAATACATTAACGATACGCCAACCGGAAAACCTATAAAAAAGAACGATCACTACATGAACGCTTTTGAATATGGCGGTTGGGGAGTTAAAGAATACCTGAATATCATCGTTTAAATCTAAATTTCTTATTTAGAATAGCGCAGAAAAACAAAAATATTTACATTGATTATCAATATTTTAACGATGTTATTTAGAATAATTAAAAATAAGTATTATATTTGTATAAATATTTCATCCGTTGGCGTACAAAAAAGGACTTTTAACAAAACTTGACCAAGGTTTCCAAGCGTTTAAATCAGCGTTTGGCGGGGAAATTCCCCCTTTCTACTCCCAATTATCAGATGGCACACATTCTTACAACGTCGAACTGGAACGCCACGGTCCTTTTTCCTTTCTCGGATTCGGGGATGCTTATTTTAAACCTCAGGAAAATTTAAAATGGTATTATGAAAATGTTTCCTTTTTTGGGGATTGCATAAATCTTTACTGCGATATTGCTTCACAGGTGCGCATTCAGGAAGTAGACCGGAACGGAAATATTGTGGAAAATTCGGAATTTGTTAAACTTTTAGACCAACCCAACGAATGGCAAGACGGAATAGCATTTATCAAAGAATTGGTTATAAACACGCTTTGCAGCGGAATCAACGTACAGTACGGCGACTTTTTCAAGAACGGAAACCTGAGACTAAATCCAAGTCTGTATAATATTGATTTTTATAATCTCGCATTTCCGAAAATCAAAAACCCTTACAAATTAAAAAGAAGCGATATTCAGGAGCTTCAATTTATCGAGCATTTAGAGAATAACGAAAAGAGAACGCTTAAAATGTTTGAGCTGGCTTTTGTTTACGATATGATCGCTAAAAACACCTACGGAGCGAAAGGTTATAACTCATCGAAATTCCTTGATCCTATTTCGCGCGTTTTCTCACTACGTACAGATTTGCAGGTTTTATTGAACACCACCGATACAATGGCGTTTTTATCCGGCAAAAAAGCAAACTGGATTATTTCAAAGAAAGCCGCAGCCGGATCACTTGCACCACTCGGAGCCGGTGAAAAGAAGCAAATAGAAACCGAACTAAGCCAAAAGCGCAGAGATGACGTAATTGCAACCAATGAGGATTTGTCTTTATTGAATCTTACTAGAGATAACCGTAAGATGCAGATGATTGAGATGCAGAATAACGCCAAAGAGAACGTAAGATCAAAATTCGGTATTCCTCGCGATCTTCTCGATGCGTACACGGGAACCAATTCTGGCAGCACTTATGAAAATCAGCAGTTTGCAGAAGCGCGATTTACACTTAATAATGTGAAAAACATCACCGATTCATGGCTTTACTCACTGGAAAAGAAAAACAAATCACTTTTCGCAGACAGAGGACATAAGTTAATCGGAAGTTATGAGCATATGCCAGCAATAGTGGCAATTAATACCGATTTGAAAAATAAAGGTTTTAAATCAAAAGCCGAAGCATTAATTAAATTCTTAGAAGCGTTTGAGAAATCCAGAGGATTAGGCATTGAACTTAATTATGAAGATTTCCTAAAAGAAAACGGATTTGAGGAGTTTTTAAAATCACAGACAGCGGAATGAAAAAGCTAACATTAAAACAGATTGACGATTTATTGAAGCAAAAAGACATCGATCCTGCTTTTAAAGAAAGTCTGAAAAAGAAAAAAGAAATATTGTCTAACGACAAAACGATACGCAAATGATTACACTAAAGGAATTTCCGGGCAAAACTTTCGCGAATAAGCAGGAGTTATTTTCTTACTTAAAGGAGAATAAAGATCTGTTGATTGAAGCAAAGAAAGCAGAAATATATAAATCCTGCGATAAAGGTCTTTCTGTTATCACAAGCCAGGAGAACATCAAAAAGATTTCAGAAGCGGTTAAATCGTTTGAAATGGATTCTGAATATTACTATTTCGTAGTAAACAGTTCCAATATTCTTGATTCTCATCGTGATATGCACATTGATGGGAACTGGGAAAAAACAGTTAAAGAACAGCAGGGAAAAGTATATTTAGTTTGGGATCACGAACTAAAAAGGTCAGAAATTATCGCAATGAAAAAAGATGTTCAGATGTTCACAGCGGTAATTCCATTTAGGCTAATTGGGAAAGATTATGAAGGTGATTCATACTGCTTAATTTACAAAGTCAAGAAAACAGCTATCATTAATGAAGAAGCTAATAAGTGGTTAAAAGAGGGGCACGACTTTGAAGCGAGCGTAAGAATGCAGTACATGGATATTGATTTAGCGATTGATTCAAACGATGCCAACAATCTAAAAGAGAAATCTAATTATGATACTTTCTACTCATTGATAGCCAATAAAAATGATTTTGAAGAGATAAATTTCTTCTGGATTATTAAGCAGGCGAAAAATGTAATGGAAAGTTCCCTTGTTATGTTCGCAAGCAACCCAGCGACCGGAAGAATAAACGAAAGTACAGAGCCGGAGAAATCCACTCTTGAAGATAACGAGCCGCCGACCGGCACTCACAGTGAAACAAAATCTATTTTAAACCTAAATTTTTATTAAAATGAAATTTGAGTACAAATCAGCTGAAGAAATCAGCAAGATGTCGGCGGAGGAACAAAACAAATACCTCGCAGACAAAACAGCTCACGAAGCGAACGTGAGAAAAGACGAAATCGAAAAGGCCGTTAAACCGGTTAAAGAAGATGTAGCAGCTATTAAAACTTCTCAGGAAGAAAGCGCAAAAGATGTAACTGCAATCAAAGAAGAATTAAAATCTATTGGTGAGCAGGTGAAATCAAACACTTCTGGTATGTGGGACAATGTAGCAGAAGTTGTTGAAAAACATATCACAGAAAACCACGAAGCAATCAAAACAGCCTTTAAAACAAGAGGTACTTTTGAATTGAGTGATGAAGTGATGAAAGCTGTTGGAATCGTTACCACTGCAAACGGAACTTTGCCAGTCGCTTTGCCTGCTAATTACGCAGCCGAAAGAATGGGAGTACCAAATGTAAGACTACGCAGACCAAACCTTTTGGATTATGTAAATACCTACAACACAAATCAGAAGTCACTTCCGTACATTGAAGCTGTACCGGGTGAAGGTGATTTTGCTGTGGTTGCAGAAGGTGGTGTAAAACCTCAGTTAGATATTGATTGGGTTACAAGATGGGCAGAACCTCAAAAGTTCGCTGGTTGGATTAAGGTTACAGAAGAAGCTATTGAGGATATTCCAAGACTTCGTGATCTTATCGTTAATTACCTTCGTGAGAAGCACGACCTTTTCAAGGAAAGTCAAGTTTATGCGGCTATTAATACCGCTGCAACTGCATTTGTAACAACTGGAGGGGTAGCAGGAACAGTAACAATGCCAACAATTATGGATGTTGTGAACGCTTTACAGCTTCAAATCATCAACACTCCAAATTATACGGATGAGCCAGATTTCTTCGGAGATGTAGTGCTTATGAATGTGGTAGATTTCTACAAGTATTTCGGTGCTGCTAAAGATGCTTTCGGCAGACCGTTGTTTGAAAATGGTTATCAAGGTGGTAGAACATTCAATTACAATGGATTTACGTTTGTAGCAACAACAAGAGTAACGGCAGGAAATATTATCCTAATGGACTCTACAAAGGTTGATGTTACCACTTACTCACCTTACAGAGTTGAAATTGGTTGGGTAAATGATGATTTCATCAAAAACCAGTTTGTAATTCTTGGTGAATCAAGAGGTCATATCGTAATTAAGAACCACGATAAGAGAGCTTTTGTAAAGGGTTCAATTGCAACTATTTTAACTGCTATTACAGCACCTGAAGCACCATAGTATGAAATCTTTTAAATTTTCAAAAGCAAACGGAACGTATCAAAAAGGGGCAACAGTGCAACTTAATGATATTGTAGCCAAATCTTTTGAGAAAGTAGGTTTAGGGCAAATCGTAACTGATGAGCCAAAGCCTAAAAAGGTTACAAAGAAAACGACTAAAACCAAATAAAATGCTAATAGACGAGACCTATTTCACCGGATTGATGCTTATTCCTAACGTTGCAGAACCTGATCCAAATAACAGGAGTGCGAACGATTTGAGTAATCTAATTGACAACTGCGAGGAAGAAGTCTTGTCTTTTGCTTTTGGTGCGGTTATGTGGGATCACTTTAAAACAAAATACACTACGGAGCAGGCTTATATCGACATTATGAACGGAAAAACCTATCAAAAAGACGATAAAACGTTTATTTGGAGGGGTTTAGTTGATGAAGATAAAAAGCAGTCTCTATTGGTGGATTATATTTTTTGTCAGTACCACACAAATAATGTTACACAGCAAACCGAGTTCGGGCAAGTTGCAGCCGATACCAAAATAGGCCAGAAAGCCAGCTCAACACCTAAGATAGTGAAAGCCTGGAATAACTTTTTAATGAAGTTTCAGGGCGGAACGTATCTTAACGGTGCAACTGGATTAACGGCTGAGGGTAATCCTTATTGGATTATTCCACGGAGGTTAGGCAATGGCTATGGAGTGAGCTATGCCGGCGGTAATACTCAGGGCGGTGAAGTTTCCTTAATTCAGTATTTAACTGACCATAAGGCAGATTTACCACTACTCAATAACGATCATTCAAAGTTTGGACTTCAATTTAAAAACTCATTCGGAATCTAATGATTAACCATAATTTACTTTTATACAGCCTTTACGATAGAATGTTTCAAATAACGTTCAATCAAAAGCCGTGGACAGTGAATTATACCGAGGGAGATTTATTTGAGTTGAATAAGAAACTTTTAATGTCTCAAACTAAATATCCTATCATCTGGTTACAGACAGGGTACAAAGTAAGAGAGAACAGATCAGGCAATAAAATCGAACTTCAAAATTGTAATTTCTTTTTAATTACAAAGGGCGATCAACACGACCTTTATAAAAAACGATACGAAAACAATTACCAAAATATGTTATTTCCGCTTTATGAAAACTTCAAAGAAGTAATCAGAAAGACCAAAGGAATTGAGATATTGAATGATACTATTGATTTTGTAGAGTTGCCGTTTAATGAGGTTTCAGAATTAACATCACGAGACGGTCAATATGGAAGAAAGAGACCATCAGAAACTGCAACCGTTCCAGATATTTGGGATGCTATTGTAATAGACGGATTAAATCTAAAAATTAATGAGGATTGCTTTCCTCAGTTTAAAATTAAAAAATAACACAAAATTATGTTTACAACATTCAAATGCGATAACGCTGCTTCCCTTGCATTATTGGGAGGTTTACAGTGCGAAATTCCAAAGATGGTTGGTGTAGCTTTCTGGAAGCCGGGAACTACATTTACTGATGCTTTCGGTAAAACCCAACTCGATACGCTTATTCAGTCTGGTGGATTTATCGGTGGAGTAATGGCCGACAGTATCGAAAATAATGATGCTGAAGCTACTTATGCTGAATCTATCATGAAGATCAGAAGCCAAACAGATGCCGGCCGTAAAGGATGGAATCTTACGTTTGAAAAAACGCCATGTTTCCACAATGAACTTAACAAATTGAACAACACCGAGAACTGGCATTTTACGCCAATTTTGGAAGATGGAAGTTTGTTTGCCTATGAGGGTAATGACGGAGTAAGAAAACCATTTGCTGCAAAAACGTTTGTGGGAATGTACAGACTTCCGATTATGGGAGTTGAAGAAAAAGGAACTGTTTTAGGCGTTGATTTATTGCCAAAAGCATTATATCAGTGGCAAAACAACGGTGTAGTATTAACCAATACTGAAATTGACTTTACAGAAGTTAATCCGGTTGCTGGCGTTAATATCACTGTACCTCCGTTGGTTGCTGCAGCGATTACAACTAAAGTAACCGTTTCAAATCTTTGTTCTGATGCTGCAATTGCTGGTTTAACTACTGCCGGAATGTGGAAAATGGAGCGAAACGGAACTTTAGAATCTGTTACAGCTATTTCCTACGATGCATATAAGAAAGAATATACTTTAACTCATGCCGCCTTAGTAGCTGCCGATAAAGTAAGATTCCTATTGTCTGAAAACGGCAATGAAGTTGTTTCGATTGACACCAACTATTATTCCGGTACTTCCGCAATTAAAACCGTAGCATAATGGATATAAAAGTAGGAGCTTATCATTTGAACGGTGAATTTAAAAGCCGCAAAAATGCAAAAGAAATCTTCCTTACTCATTATCCAGTCGTAACGGAAGCAGATTTAGATACTGAACTTGATAAACTTTTTAAAGATGCTGATAAATCCAGAGACATTATCGAACCGGCTGCAGAGAGCGATAGCTCAGGCACCACTACTGATAAAGGAACAGCTGGAAAAAAGCAATCTCGAAAAGATTAATATTGAGAACTTAAAGCAGGGAAAAGATAGCGATGGTAATAATATGCCTCGCTATCGTAACCCTGATTATGCAAATTTTAAAGTTTCAATTAACCCGGCAAACCGTGGATTTTGGGATTTAAGAGTTTCCGGAGAATATTACAGAGGTATTGATGTCTCAATTTTCGGGAGTAAAGTATTCTTTAAACAACGATTCAGTAATGCTAAGATTGATTGGTTGCACGATCGTTTAATTTGGAACGGTCAAAACCAAGCACTCGGAATTACAGATGAGCAGTTTTACGATGTTCAATTGAAAAACAAACCGAAAATAAAAGTAAGATTAGAAAATATCATCAATGGCGCGTCATAAAGCAGAAACTAAAGAAATCTTTATCTATTACGCAAGTTTTTTAATACTTCTGATATGTGCAATTGCAGCAAACCGATAAATTTAACCGATTGTCAAACGCTGAAAGACTTTAATAATGATCCTTTGAAACGCTTTTTTATCTATCATATTTCAGACGAAAAAGGATTATTAGTGGCTTATGTACCAAAAGGCGTAAATCCAAACCAAATAGCATTAGAAAGAGGTTATACGGATGAAAACGGACAGCCTGAATGGTATTCAACAAGAGAACACCCATGTTTAACTGAATAAAAATACAAAAATGGAAAATTACATTAAATCAACTGAATTATGGCTTGAAGTAATGGCTTTACAGTTGGAGCAAAAGCAAGATAATTTAGATCACAATAAAAGGCAAATTGAATTGTGTCAAAAAGAAAATCAGTTATTAACTAAACAAATTAATCATGATTTTAACTGGATGAAACAAGTTGAAAAAGAACTTGAAGAATACAAAAATGACAACCACAAATAAACTTAAAACATACAACGACTGCAAAGAATTTCCCCTGCTGAATTTTGAAAGAATAGAAAGCACCGGGGATTTTTTTTATATGATAAAGGGATATGAAGCCGGCGATGAAGTAGAAGCATATCCGGCAGAAATGAAAGATATATTTAATAAAGTGGTGCAGGATTATGTTATTTCACTCAATGCCAAAAATTATGATATTGTGCAATATGGCAAAATCAATTCTGCAAAGGTTGATTTATTGAAATTCTACGTTGCAAAACAGATCATTGAATTACAGATAACATCAAATTATCACAGAACCGCAAACGGATTGCCGATTGATAATTCAATTATTGCGGAACTGCTTAAAGATTTACGGATCCAGAAAAAAGAAGATTTAGCGGAGCAGTGCGAAATCATAGAACGGAAAATCGACAAACTGAATAATGATATTGCGGAAGCCGAAAAGAAAATAGAAAAAAACGAACCTGAAGAAAAGCAGGGAGAAGCCGATATAAATGAAATGATAACCAATGTTGAACTGATTTTAGAGCGTGGAATTGATATGGAAAAGACTTCCCTTTATCGGTTCGGGATCATGCAAGACCAGGCACGCAAAAAGATAGAAAACTTAAACAAAAGCCAGAAATAAAATGGGAGCAAAAATAATCTACAAAGGTGAAATGTATATAGTTTGGGGGCGTTCACTTACGCATGGTTATTTAATTCTCTACAAAGACGGCAAACTAATAAAAATGATGTGATATGCCAGATAAATTAGCGGTCATTCAGTCCGAAGAAACGGTAAAAGAATTAAACCTGATCGATGAGAGGGTTAAAGGTCTTGTGGTTACATTTAAAGAATTGGTGGAAACCGGCAACAAAATAAATTCCGGATTGCTGAAAGGTACACCAAAAGAATTTATCCAGTCGGAAAAAGAACTTATAGCACTTCAAAAACAGAAATCTGCAATTTTGAAAGAGTTGGCACTCGCAGAGCAGAAATTAGCTGCAATAAGTATTACCAATGAAAGGGCAAGAAAAGAAGCGGCCAACGCTGATAAAGCAGAATTATTGCTGAAACAAAAGCAACTTCAAATGGCTGCACAGCAGGAGAAAGCCGTTAATAAAATGGTTTCAGCTTATGACCAGTTGAATAAAAAACACATTGAAGCACGAAAAGCAGCAATGGATTTGGGCGTTCAATATGGCATTACCAGTAAAGAGTTTCTGGAAGCTGCGAAAATCGCTAATCAGTACGATATGAAGCTGAAGCAGATAGATTCTACATTAGGTAAACACAATCGTAACGTTGGTAATTACAATAATTTGCAGGTTCAAATGTCGCAGGTCATGCGCGAAGCTCCCAACTTTGCAATCGATCCGCGTATTGGTATCATGTCGCTTACAAATAACTTACCAATGTTAGCGGAGGCTATAGGTGAAGTTTCGGAGAAAAACAAAGCATTAAAGATTGAATACATGGCCGCCGCTGCTGCTGCAAAAGAGAAAGCAATAGCAGACGCAATAGCAACAGGGCAAAGTCAAAAAGCAGCCGTAGCATTAGGCGCACAAGCAGAAGCGCAGATGATGGCGAATTATCAAGCCGTTAAAGGTCCCGGATTATTAAAACAGCTTGCAGGCGCATTAATGAGTTGGCAGACACTTTTAATAGTTGGCATTTCCTTATTAATGGTTTATAATAAAGAAATCATTGCATGGACCACCAATTTATTTAAAGGTTCCGGAGCGGCGGCAATGGCAGCCAAATCAGCAAAAGAACTAAATGATATTCGCAAAGAATCAGTAAAAACAGCAGCTGCTGAAATTATAAAATTAGATATTCTTTATCGGGTTGCAAAAAATACAACTTTAAGTATTGAACAACGCACCAGAGCAACGGATCAGTTACAAAAACTTTATCCTTCGTATTTTAAAAATATGACTGATGAGCAGATAATGCTGGGTAAAGGCGAAAAAATGTATTTAAAACTTCGTGATGCCATATTGGCGAGTTCGCGGGCGAGGGCTGCGGAATCTTTGTTATCTGAAAAACAAGGTAAACTATTAGAAAGTCAAAATGATGCGACACAAGATGTTGCTGAAAATATGCAGAAGATAAATAAACTTAATGCGTTTTTAGCATCAGGTCAGAAAAGAGCAACGTTAGATATGGGTATGTTTTCGCAAGATTATACAAGAGATGCAGCTAAAAGAGCAATCGAAAACATTAAAGAACAAAATAAAACGATTCTAAATGGTGTAACAAAGGAATCAAAGGATTTCAATAAACAATATGCATTCATAATGAATCAGATTGCAAAAGACCAACAAACTGCAGCTCCTTATGAGGCTGACAAATATGGCATTGATCCGGCAAAGGAAAAAACACCACGCACTAAAAAAGGCAGAGATATTTCCAAAGAAGACCGCGATGCCATAGATTTAGCAATTGCCGACCGTGATAATCAGATTGCCAAAATTAAAGAGCAGAAGTTGAAAATGGAGATTACGGAAAAGGAATATTGGGAAAGATATATCACGATTCAAAAGAATTACCGGGCAAAGATTCTTCAGATTATCAATGATGATAACGCCAGAAAAAAACGTATTTCCGCACAAACACGACTGAAAGCCATCACCGAAATCGAAAAGGCAAATAAAGAGATTTTTGACTATGAAAAAGCCGGGATGGATGCACAGCGTAAACTTCAGGAGCAGAACTTAGAAAACCGCATGGAATTCATCAAAAATGATGAATACATCATGGAAGTGGAGCGTATCAAACAGCAAAACGATGTTTACAATGAAATGATTGCAAACACTGATCTGTTTTATCAGAATCTTATCGAAAAGGCGAAGAAATACGGTAAGGAAATCATCAATATCGAAGCGGAAAGAGATACAAAGATTGCCGAGATTCAGAAAAACCAAATGAGCTCCAATGCCAGAGGTCCTGCAGCGGCTAAAACCGATGCTGAATATTACAAACAGATTGAGGACTCTTACCGATCCGCGGCCAATGCAGAACAAAGACGCGCAATTATCGCCAATAGTAGGTTAAATGTACTCGAAAAGGAATTTTTATTGTCACTCAAAGAAAAAGAGCAGGTTTTAGAAAGCCTTAAATATGAAAAAGAATTTTTAGAAATCCGCCAAAAGGAATTACAGGAAAAGAAAAAATTAACCATTGCAGAAAGTGAAGAACTTGCGAATATTATCGACAAAGTTTCGCAACTCAATGAAAAGTTAGCCGAAACCGAAGAAGCCATTAAGAAAATCAAAATGGATAAACTCCGGGAAGATTGGGCTGGAACGCTCGATTTTATTGCCGGTGGTTTGTCAGATTTAGGATTCAATAATTTAGCAAATGAGGTAAATAATGCTTTTGATGAAATCATAGGCAAAACATTCGACTGGAAAGATGCAACTATTTTAGCTGCTGCTGCAGTTACCGATGCATTAACGTTACTGAATCAAAAAACTTTAGACAACCAAATTGCCGCACTCGATGAACAATTAGCACACTCGCAGGCAGCCACCGAGAAAGAGTTAGAGTTCATTGATGGTAGATTAGAGCGTTTAAATGCTTTAGATGAGCTTTCTAAAGAACAGATTGCAGAACGTAACGCATTAGAAGATGAAGCGAGGGTATTGAAAGAACAGCAACTGCAACGGGAAAAGATGATTGCTTCTCAAAAGGCAAGAGCAGAACAGAAAGCAAGTGCAAATCAGGCATTAATAAACGGATTCTTAGCAGCCACCAAAACGCTTGCAACTTTAGGCATTCCGGCTGGGATTGTTCCTGCAGCAGTTGCCGCGGCATTCGGTGGACTTCAAGCCGCTTTAATAATGTCGAAAAACCCAGTTCCGCAATACTTTGTAGGTCGTAAAGGCGGTCCTGAAGAAATTGCATGGACACAGGAAAGAGGACGAGAATTAATTACCAATAACGGAAAGATTAAATCTTTCGGCTCTGATTCGGGACCAACCTTAACTAAACTTGATGCAGGAGATACCGTACACACGGCCAGCGAAACTGAAAAGATTTTAGCAAACCTTGAAACAGCTAAATTAGGGGATAATGTTTACCGGAAGATTGCACGCCAGAAAGTCGCACCGATATTTATTCAAAAAGAAAATATTGATTACGACAAATTAGCTGATAAGATTGGCGATAAATTCGAGCGAGGTTTAAAGAAATACGATAAAACCGCCTATTTTGAAGATGAAAACGGAAATGTATTCAGCCAGCAGGGCGGAAATATACCGGTATTCAGAGGTAAAAAAAAGAAAACAAACATTATCATAAGCACACCGAAAAATGAGCGAAATTAAGCACCTTTTATACGAGAACGGAACCGAAGAAATATTTACACTCACAGTTTTAGATAGCATTCATGCTGGCGTTTATGTAATCGAAAAGCCGGATTCATTTGATGAAGCAGATTGTATTGTGGATATTAACGAGGATTATTTCAATATTGATAATTTCATTATTGGTGAAACGGAAAAGATCACGTTTTTGGAATATTCAAATCCAATAGGTTACGATATTGTAAAAAAGGTTTACGATGAAAAAGGCAGCGATGGGATTATTTTGTTCTCATGGAAAGCTAAAAACGGAGTTGATGAATATGATCTTTTAGGAGGTGGCTATCAGTTGAATTTGAATAAATACAGCAACAAGTTCGACAAAAGCATGATGAAGATCGAAACGGAAATTAAAAAACGTGAGTTTCAAAACAAGTTTATCACTCGCGAGGATGTTTCGGTAAATCTATTTAGCGAAAAAGATTTGGATAATGCAGCCGCGCCGGCGTTGGTGTTGGATGAAATTTATTTTAAAGAAGGTGGGCGGATAAAAAGTAATTTTTATTCATTCCATGAACGTTATAAGTACGGTTACGGAATGAAGAAATTTCAGTTTATGTTCATTCGTCCAATGGAATATGATCTCGGAAATATAGCGAATGAGTATGTGGGTTGGAATTATAATTCTACTTTATACAAAGGGCCTCTGATGACTTCTGATGTAAGTCTTATGAATTTATCGCTTGAAATAAGCAATATGAATATTCTTACTTCTCAGCTTTTTCACCTGAATATTTTAATCACAAACGGAGCAACAGAAATAAGACGTATTTATGATATAATTACGCCAACAATAGTCAGCACTACATTAGCACCTGAAATATCTACTGGAGTTACAGAACTGTATGAATTTAAAGTGTTAAATGCAACGTTTGATATAGGGATATTAAATCAGGGGGAAAGCATTCATGTATTATTTGAGAAAGATGGAGAAAGTAACGGAAATTTAAAGGCAGTCGAAACTGTAATGTCATTTGAATTAAAGTCAATTTTTAATAATACATTACGAAGAACGAAAGTAATCAGATTAAAAGATGCGATCGAAAGACTTTCTCGGCTTTACAGCGGCGTTAATCTTCCGGTACAAAGTACAATTATAAGTCCCGGAGGATATTACTACAATACCGCGATTTCTACCGGAATGTTTATGCGTGGGTTGCCGGATGTTTACAATACCAATAAAATTACGACATCCTTTAAAACGCTTTTCTATGAATCAGCGGCAAAGCTTTTGGCATTAGGTTTCGATCTGCAGGACGATAAAATAATTGTCGAAGATATTTCTTATTTCTTCAAAGATGTAGAAACGTATGACTTCACCGGAAAAGATTTTATTCAGGATGAATTTTCTATTGAAAATGATGTGGATTCATCTTACAACCAGCTTATTTTCGGCAGCAAGAAATTCTCAACCAACAACAAAGGAGATTTACGGAATTTCAATACGAAAATTGAAGCAGTTACGCCTTTGAAATCTGTAAAAACCAAATTCGATAAACAGATTGATGCTATTATCGATGAAGATAAGATTCAAGAGTTAATCCTCGATAAGTCATCAGCTACCAATCAAGGCGACGATGATTTGGTAATGATCGATTTGGTATATTTAGATAGTTATGATGATGCAGGAATGCTTTCAGATTGTGAGCATACTAATGATGGTGGATATTTGTGGTTGGTATCATTCGATAGTCCTTTTGATGAATTGGCAATTGATGTCGGAACACTTTTAACGATTGTAACTGGATTGAATATTGGCACTTACGAAGTATTAGAAATTGACGGGGCAAAAATAAAACTTAACAAAACATCCGGAATACAAACCGGAACCAGCGACACACCAATAACATTCACCGTTAATAATATTACCAAGAACAGAAATGATGAAGGTTTCGGCACTGTTGATAATGTGAAAGAGCGTATAAGCGCAACCAACCTGCGCCACAATCCGAAATACCAGATGGCGCGGTGGTTTCCGTTCTATGGTTCCGGACTTACAAAAAAAGCAGATGCAGAAGAAATCATAATCACAAATTACAAGAATAACGGTGATGTAATTCTGGAGCCTTTATCCCCGGAACTCGCAAATGAACTGCAGGGCGAAACCGAACTGAAAGCAAATGAAATATTATTGAGGTTACGAAATTACAAAACACCCTTTTTTAGTGGTGAAAAAATAGAGATCACTTTAACCGATGTTACTTTTCATGAGTTCTTTGAATGCTATACAAAATGGCGTTATCATGCGACTGATAACCGGGGTTATATTTCCGTAAATACCAGCAAAGGTATCGTTAAGGTTTACCCATTAGGTAAAAAAGGATTCTCTTTTGATGGCTCGCAAAATGAACTGAAGATAAGCGGAAAAGTTAAGTTTGAGGAATTGGAGTAAATTCTAATTCCTCATTTGTTAAAGCGAAATAGAGGTTTTGGAGTTGGTGAACGTATTTAAACCTTACGCCCCAATCAATTCCTTTTAAATAAAAATTCTGATCGATTTCAAACCCCTTTAGATACCAAACTTTTATTCCCCAATTTTTTAATTCAAACCCAAACTTCAACAACCAATCTTCTGTGAGTGGGATAGGTTCAAAATTATAAGCGTGGTCAATTCCAAACCCATCATGTATATGAATTAACCTTCCGTTTTCGGTAACCCAATTCCCAATTCTTAATTCTTTTGCTTCCATAAATCAAAATTACAAAATAATTTTTTTACCACCTAATAATCAATTATTTAAACAAATTATTTAGAATCATTCTAAATAATGAAAGAATTTATTATATTTGTATAGAAAATATTACAATGCATAAATTCTGGTATCATTCTCCGGTTAGATTTTTTAGGACCTTAGCAGAGCATGAGGATAAAACCAACCCGCAGAATAGCCAGTATTTCGGAAGCGTTGGGAATCCCTATCCTTTAGAAATCAACCAATATCACCGCTTTTTAATCCCAAACGATAATAACACCGTACCCACTCCCGATCTGGAATTGTGGGTTTCTGGCGTTCGCATTCCTGCGCATTTTACTATTGTTGGTGATAAGCTGCATTATGTAACCTTTGTTAGTTTACAACCGGTTTCAGGGCGTTTTGAGATTAAAGCTGACAATGTTACTCTATTTTATTCCAACTGCATTAAATTCATGGATTCAAGCGATGGGAACGGCAGAAAATACATTAGAGTTGCAACGAAGCATTTATATGACCGTAATTTATTCTTATACAAAGATCGCCACTATTGGACTGTTACTAATTTACCTGCATATTCTTTAGGCCTTTTTACCGCTGAAGTTGATGTAAACAATGCAAGAATAGGTGGTAATTCTACCTTAAAAGTTCGCGAAACATCAATTGATGAATCTGTTACTTATGAATTTCAAGCTGAGGGCGATGCTAATGTTTTAGCGTTTATTCAGGTGCATTCTACGAATAACGAATTTTACATTGATAATACCAAAAGAACTTCACTTGCAAAATTAGATCCGGATGAGTTCGCGATGAATGGGCGGATGAAATTCACGAACGTAAAAGATAAAAACGGCTACAATATAATTTTAGATGAAGATGGAGTTTTTGATGATGTTTATTTTATCTACTCAGACGAAATTATCTATAATTACACCTATTCACACGAGCCAGAAAACGATACAAATAGCGGAGAATGGTTCTTAGCAAACTTACTTTTCAACAACTATTTTAACGCCTTTGGTATTGTTTATAATTGTGATTTAAAAGTTCAAATTGAAAGTGTTCCAGTTAAAGGATTTTTGGCACACAATACCACAAAACAAATCTTTGCTCCAAATGACGTTATTTCATATTGCGAAAAAGATAATTTGGTTTATTACCCGAATGGCTTTAATAATAATTTAGGAGTATCTGGAAATTTCTCTGAAACATTTTCTTATAAAATTATAGATCAAGATGGCAGGATAGGCAGACTTACCACTCACACGCTTGTTATGACCGACAGCGCAACCGAACCAATCGACATATCAGTTTCGATTCTTTGGAATGATGATACTTCTGCACCGAAAACGGGAACTTTAGGAAATGTTATCGTGAAATTAGGAAGTTTAATCTTTGATCCTGCCGATCCAGTGGTAACTCAACAATGGGAAGTTTGGAACGGTACGGAGTGGGTGTTCTATGCCGATAAAACAGCCGACAGCCAAACTATTGCACTTCCTTATGAATTTAACCAAATCCGCTTAAAAGTAGTTTCTCAGTACAGCGTTACAGCTTACTCAAACGTTCTAAGTTACACCAAAACAGCGGTTGCAAATATCTACATTACAGATAGAGTTCACGTTCCTGGCAGTGGAGTTACCACGTACAAACTTCACGTTGAAAACGAACCGTTTACCGGATTCATTAACACAACTGGAGAGAAAACAGCGAACGTGAAAAACAGCTTTGTCGATAACACCTTTGCAGATAGGTTATTCATTCCTGCTGGTTATGCTGTTGGTGATATTGCAACCAAATCGAAAGCAGTAACTATTCCGATAGGTGTTTACGATTGTGAATTAACGGTGCAAGGTGCTCCAGTTTCATTCATGCAAGACGTTGAAGCATGGGGCAAGGTTGCGTTTGGATTTACAACAAATTATGCAGATTCAGCACCTACAACAAGAGCAGAAACAAGGTTATTTGTACCAACACCAGAAGCGTAAACATGGCACACACAGTAGAAATAAAAGAGATTATAAACGGGGTGCAAATCACCGAAACGATTGATGGAAATATTGTTGAAAAACTTATTTCGCATCAATCTAAACCGTTTTTGCGTACTACCAACGAAACGGACGAAGAAACGTATCAGGTTTTGGATATTGTTGGGGAAATTTACAACACACCAGCACTCGCTACCGATTTTAGGATTATAGACAAAAACGGTAATGTTTTTATTCCTGCTGATGGTGTTGAATTAATTGAATACTCAAAAAAAATCAGGGCGTTTCGACCGGATGCCGATGTTAATGAAGTCTTAGCAGTTGGACCGATAACCACCACTTCAAACTCGGTTACTTTAGGACTTCACGCAAGCGGAACTAATGCGGTAAGGATTGATGGGCTTACCTACGAAAAATATTATCCGGATTTATTCAATTTCACACCCGTAACCACTGGAGTTAAGATACTTATCATCTATGCTTTGCCAGATGCGCAGGTATTTCATTTAGTACAGGGTGCGGAAGCTGCGGAAGCTATAGAACCGGAACTTCCGGCCGGTGCGTTGTTTATCCGTAGGATTGTCGTAACCACAGAAGGCGCCGATGTAGACCCCGAAACTCTTTCCGGCTACATTGAAAAACGCGAAGCCGCGTGGAAGAGCGTTGTGCTTACGTCTGCCGGAAATTACAGCCTGCCTTTTTCTGCTGATGACAATATATCGAATTTCTTTATCACGAAAAAAGGAACTAATATCCAAACGATTACCGGGATTGATAAGACGTCGGATGCGGATAAATCCTATAACGGCCGGGAATTCTTAATTTTTAATTACGCAGGAACGGATATTATTCTGAATTCTACCTCCGGGAACTCCTCTACACAGTGGCTGTTTCTGAGCCTGCAAACGCCGATTACGCTAAAAGCGAGGCAATCTGCCCGGGTGAAGCTAAGAAACGGGATTTTATATGTAATCCAGAGCGGAGGTTCCGCATCTTTCCCGGAAACTGGAAACAATGCAGATGTTCTTGTAAAAGACAGCGCAGTAGATGGTGGCGTGAAGTGGAGCAACCGATTGACGAACGTGGAAACTGGGAAACTCGATAAACCACCAACAGATGGTTCTTGGGTAATAACTAAATCAGGAAGTAACATCACCTATACAGATGCTTCTACTTTTGGTCAGAATATCGCTAATACAAATCTTACATGGAGTGCTGATAGAACTCAGAATCTTAATGCAAAAAAACTAAGTTTTACAGGTGGTAGAGTTTCTGTTCCTGCTTTGGAGTTAGAGATTACTGCTGAGAATAGTGTGCCGAATAAAATTTGGACTGATGGTGCTGATTTTTGGCTTACTAATAATTTAGGTATTAATACAAAAATTACTGAAAATAAACTTGTACAAGGTAATTATAATCCTCCAACGTTAGCTCAAATAGCAGCAATGAATTTATTTAGAGGAGATTACTATAAGCATATTGGCACTGGTCAAATAAGCCAATTTAACGGAGAACTGCTAGATAATTGGTATTGTTCCGTAGCTGAATGGAATGCTTTATCAGTGGCTCAAAAAAACGCAGTTAAAAATTTTAATGTTTATTAATTATGCCAGTTGCAGTAACGAAATATATTGAAGATAAACGTATTTTAAGAACTGTTAAACCTGATGGTAAGGATAATAGTTTTTTAGATGCAGATATAGACCTTATGGCTGGTTTTAATACTGGCTCAACCCCAAGATGGATAAAATATGATTTTATTACAGTTATTCCAAAAGTAGTTTATCATTTGAATTGGGGGCATAATGGATATTTAATGAAAGAGTTTTTTAATGTGTCAAGTGTTACTATTGATATAATGCCAGGTATAAATGGAAATGGTGGAGTTGTCGGTGATAAAGTTCATGCTTTTTTTATTTCTTTTTTCTTTTCTAACCCTGAGCTTATTCAAGAAGTAATTTATACATCGAATAGTAGAAATAATAGACCTCTATGGGGTAAGCATAATGTAAGTAAAAGATTATTAAATCTTAAAAAACTAACAATGTCTCCATGCGATACTGCTGATATTTTTCAAGGTTTACTAAAAAATCCAGTAGAATACATGAAAGTAATCTGTGATAACCCTTGTTTTTATAATAATAATTTGGCAGAACAAATGACAAGTTTAAAATATATTGATTTCACTGCGTTCAAAGGTGATAATACAAGGTTATATAAATTCCCTCCAAACCTAATATATATGCGCATAACCGTATATCAATCGGGCATATTTGATATTAAAGATTATTTTTCCAATACTAAAAGAATGGGATTAAGTATAGAGGGATTTATTAATGGCGCAGATAATGTTACATATTCAGGCGGTGCAATATTCCCTGAACATATTGTAGAGACTGTCGATATGCCCGTCAGCTACATATTTAGGTTAGCTAATACGCATTATCTAATATCTAAACCAACCTCTGATATGATTTCACAATTTATTATTGACTTTGCAAATCAAGTAAAGAGTGTAACTCTTGCTAATAAAAGAATATTAATACAAGGTATTCAACCCAATACTTCTTATACTGATTTATCACAACCTTTATATACAACATACGCAGATTCGTTAAATTATATTATAAATACTTTAGGAGTTACTGTAACATACCCAAATTAACAATGAGAACAGAACAAATAATACCAACACAAGTACAAGGCTTAATTGATGTAATTAACTCACAAGATTTAGTTCTTGCGGAAGTTCCTTTAGATACTTTGATAATAGATGGAGTAGAACATGAACAGATTCTAAGAGTAAAAGATGTGAACATTGCTTTATCCGTAGAGTTTTTAAAGGTAAATCCAAAGAGAATTTTAATCAATAAAATTTCAGGTGCAGAAATAGACTTAAATCTACCAGTTCCAGATTGGACTAAGACAGGTTCAGATATGATGGCTTTAGTAGGAGAAGATGGTCAAAGAATGTACTTTGAAACAAAGTATTATGACGATGTGTTAATTCAAGAAGGATGGTATGATGAAGATTTAGAGCAAGATATTCCACCTGTGTATGAAGAACAACTGGTTGAAACTAAGCAGGAAGTTAAGTTAGTACCTACGTTGAAGTTTTTAATACTAATGGTAGGAAGTAAAGCATTCAAAACAATATTTGAAATGTTTACACATCAATACGTTAACGATATTAAAGCTGAAAACCCTGACTTTTTTAAGAATTTGAAATGAAACACTTTTTAAAACTCATTCTCGAAATCATCTTCCTGATCATAGGCACGCCTATTTTCTGGCTTGTTGCGGTTCTTGGATTTTGCTATACGTTTTTGAAACATTTAATAAAATTAGATTATTCAATTTCAAAACAGCTTACGCCTATTTTGCGAAGTGTAAATCTTATTAATGATTGCTTTGCGAACGCGGCAGGTGGTGAAATGCTGAACGATATTTTTAAAGTTAAAAATGAGATTGTAAGATTCGGGAAATGGTATGAAACGATTTCAGCAGTCACAGGACTTTTAAAAATTTATGAAAAGGATATTTGGCTTAGAAGATTCCTGAAAATATTAGGAAAAAACCACTGCGAAGAAGCACCAACGGAAATGCAGTTGGTGTATTATAAAACAAAATTTGAGAAATGAAAAACCTAACATTCATATTCCTACTACTTTCAACACTCGCATTTTCGCAGAGTTTGAAACCTATTATAGGCGTGAAGTTCAGCGGTGGGATTTCCTATGCTATGGATCACGAATATTTTTCGGGAGTTGCAGGAATTAGATATGCACCTTTAAACGAGAATTTCGCATTTTCTGAAATTGATTTATCGGGTGAGTACATTTACGATTACTTGCAGGAGTTCAACGGTGCGCATAATTTCTACGTTCTGAAATTGCAAGGAGCGAAGCCAGTAAATGAGTGGATGAGCTTCACATATTTTGGGGGTTACATGGGTTTATTAAGCAATGATACAAAAGCGAATTTCAAGCCGTTAAAATCAAATTTAGTTTGGGGCGCAGGAATAAGATTAGCAAGCGATGAACTGACCGCAGAAGCACTTTATGAGAATTTGGGAGGTTATCCGCATTTATCAGTGGGAGTAGTGTTTCCGCTTTGGGAGTTATTGATAAAATAAAATAAAAAAAACAATGGTAGATAAAGCCTTAAATATCACTTTAAATCTTGGTTCTGTTCTTACTTTGCTGGTCGTAAATGATGCAGTGCATGAGAGAAATTACGGATTTATTGAGATTATGTATGATCCTATATTTTACATCATTCTGGTTTCTGGAATCGGAATCGCTTTGACTACCGACAATAAAGATCCGCAGGTTGAGATTGAGAATCCACGGAAATACTTTATTTATTCTTTTTTCTGCTCGGTGTGCCTTTCTGCCCTTGTAGTCGGGGCGAAAATAGAGTTGCAGATCGGCTGGCTGATGTTTTACGGATTAATAGCGGTAACCACAACGCTTTCTCCGACAATTGTAAGAAAACTAATGACCGTACTTCCGGATATTTTTTCCGAGGGAATCGGTGGAATCTTCTCATCGTTTTTCAGGTGGGGAGCTTCAAAATATTCTAACGAAAAAAAAGAAGAAGGAAATGATTAGTATGTATGACTTATCCCCGTATGACTTCATTCTGCTATGTATGCACGGAATATCTGCCATGCTGTACCTGGTTCTTGCAGTCAAGATTGCACAGTTAAAAAAATACCTAAAATGGAACGCACACATTTACCCACGAATGATGATTGCGAGTATAGGAATATCAATTGTTTTTTTATCTGAAATTGTTGCTCAAAACTATTACAACATTTTCTTTCACTTATTCATGTGGCTTTTTGCCCTTAATCAGTTTGCAGAATTATTCAGATTGGTTGATAAATACAATAAAATTGAAGAACTACAAAAACAAATACAAATGAAGAACTTATTTATTTACCTGATTATCGGAACGCTTTTCCTTACTTCATGCGGAGGCAGAAAAGCAGAGATTGAGAAACTTACCAAGGAACGCACGGAAACGGCGCAAAAACACCGTGAAGAAGTAGAAAGGTTGAACACTTCCATTAAAGAAAAAGAACAGCGAGAACGCGAGCAAAAAAAGGAAATCGAAAGTAAAAAAAATCAGATTGAAAAACTGGAATCTGAAAACATAAAACTTATCGAAAAACTGAAAGAAGAAAAGAAAGACGATATTTCCATTAAGAATGCGAACGGAACCGTAATTGTAACCGACAGCAACGGAAACTCTTACCAAATCCCAAGCGGTGAAGGTACGGAAATAAATAAAAAAAGCGAAAGCACCTTATCAAAGGAACTGGAATCTGTCACCGAAAAACTAAACAGAACGCAGGAAACAAACGAATTTCTGAACGCTGTAATTTCAACAAGGGATAAAACGATTAAAGAAAAACAAGCCGAAATAGAAGCCTATAAATCGCTCAGTGAAAACCAACGGAATCAGATCATCGAAATAGAGAAATCGAAAAAGAAAAACACCGAAAGAAAAGCCTATCCGGTTTATTGGTGGATTATTTTAGGAATAATGTTAACAATATTGATTCAGTTGCTATGGAAAGCCTATGTAGCAGGAAACCCTATGTTTAAAATCTTTAAAAAGCAAACACAATGAAAATTATAAAAGAAAATTTCCCAGAATCCCAATATTACAAAGTCGCTAATCCGAAGAAAATAATTGTGCTTCATCATACTGTTTCGGGTGTTGGAGTTGCAGGAGATATTAATTGGTGGAAAAAAACACCAGAGAAAGTAGGAACACCGTATATTATCGCAAGGGATGGAACGATAACCCAAGTATTTGATGATAAGTATTGGATTCATCATTTAGGCGTTAAATCGCATCAATTAAAGCAGTTCGGCAGTACCATTACCAATGACAGACTTAATCAAATCTCAATCGGTATAGAGTTGGATTCGTGGGGTGGTTTGGTTCGCAGAAATGGAAATTGGGTAAACGATAACGGACTTATTATTCCTGAATGCGATGTGGTTCCGTATCGTGATGGTTACCGTGGTTATTTTGGCTTTGAAAAATATACAGATGCGCAGATTCAGGCTTTAAAAGAATTGATGATTGATATTTCAAAACGCCACAATTTGCCACTAAATTACTTTCCTGAAATGTTTAGCTTCAATGAAAAAGCAGTAAAAGGTTATCACGGAATTTGGAGCCATACTTCTTTCAGACCAGATAAATCGGATGTTCACCCACAAATTAACCTTATCGAAATGCTGAAATCATTATAAGCAAATTCACTTATAAAATGCAATTATAAGCTAATTAAATAATCGTCCCCTGCTTTACATTTCCGCTAAAGTGGAGGACGTTAAAATATAAGCCAGCGAACCAATCTGACTTAAAAATGAGATTATCTGTTAATCCTTCGTTACAACGAGGGATTTTCTTTTGCCACAAGATGTAAAAGAGCGCTTCCTTTATTCATGGGATTTAGCAGTTGTTTCTTGATTGCCATTCAAAATCTAAAACTTCGTCGGGGTGTGATTTCTTTCGACAATATGGACATTTATAAATTTCTCCATTTTCAACAAAAGAATCTTTTCTTAATCTTGGATATTTACCATTTCTCTTTTTGCAAGATTTACAACCACAAAGGCTTGGTTTTTTACAGTGTGGGCAGTCCATTTATTTTTCGGTTTTAATTCTGTCGTTTGGGAGGTCACGAATTACGGGAATTGCATTATTCCATTTATCAAATATAATTTCCACACACTCCGCTTTAGTAGCTTCTCGGACTTGTATTCCAAACTCGATTAAATCATCTGCGGAAAACTGCATTAGTTCAAAAGACCATCTGTCTTTTGTAAGTTCGTGGTTTGGGAATAACTGTATTATCATTTCCTCAAATGTCTTTTCCATTTTTAAAATAGTTTACCGTTAATATCTTCCTTTTTAGGCTTTTTTTTCTTCAAAAGGTCTTTGCGTACCAGTTTATCTTCATCTTGGAAATAAACGTACTCTTTACCGTTGAAAACGCAACCTCCGTAATGTCTTGCAATGGATAATTGCGTATGTGATACGTTGTGGATTTCGTCTGGTGCTGTTTTCATTGCTTATTATTTTTGCATTGTTTTGTACTGCATAACTCATAGTCTCCAAACTCACGATTTACTGTTTCGTTTTTCGTTTCAATCTTTACGATAAAGCCTTCATTTGTCAATTCTGTAAATTCTTTTTCGGTTTTTTCTTCCAAATAATCCACGTGGCAGGCTAATATGGTTTTATCGCACTTGGGACAAATTGCCACTTTTGAGATATTTCCTTCTGTTCTCATTGCTTCTGTTTTTTATTTTTAATCACTTTTACCCATGTTATTTCAGTGGTTTCATCGTCATAATTCTTCACTTCATTCCAATCATCGCAAAGGGTTTGTAAGTCGTTATATTCTTTTTCGCAATCATCACGAAAATAATAAGTCTTTGGTTTGCCAAATTCAAAATCACTTTTCTTTTTCGTGTAAATTTCCATCTGAAAACCAAATTGCTCATTTCTGTATTTTTGAATATGCTCATTATCCAAGCCCATAGAAGTAATTAACTTCCATTCAATATCTTCGGGTGAAAGAACGTTCATTGCTTATGTTTTTGGATTATGGATTCGATATAGTATTCATCATACATTGCATCCTTACTATTTTTCAACATTCTATTTGCGTATTTCAATGCTTCCAAAAGTTCATCCTTATCCGCTTCCAGCTTTTCGATTTGCTGTAAGGCATTTGCTAAGGTTTCGGTATTGTCGGATTTGATAGTTTCCACTGCTCCAAAACTAAGGTTGTTTTTTAGCATTAAATCCTCTAACTCTACTAAGCTACTTCTTCCAAAGTTTCTGAATCTCATTAAGTCTGATTTGGTGTAAGAAGCTAATTCTTGTAAAGTGTTGATGCCAGCGTTTCTAAGTAGATTTTTTGTTCTGATTGACAAATCTAAGTCCGCTACTTTTCTGTATAGTTTTTCCATTGTCTTATTATATTTTTCCATAAATTCTCTCTTTTGCCAATCGGCTTAATCTTTCGCAATGATTGTCACGAAATCCGTAGTTGAAAATATAGTCGAACACCTCGTCTTTCGGCTCGTCTTCTATCGGAATAATAACACGTTTTCCATTTTCTGAAACTTTGATGTATCGGAAGCCGTTTTTGTCTGATTGCACTCGATATTCTCTGCCGTTATACTTGACAGTTGGTGTCAAGTGATTGTCAAGTGAAAGCGTGTTATTTTCCATAATTGATTGATTACTAATTGATTGAGTTGGTTTGCGTCTATTTGGGAGTTACACGACATAGTTTTTTTCTGCCAACGCTTCCTTTTCCGCTAAGGCGGAAATAACACGATTTGCAAGCTCTAAGGTTTTTCCGTATAACTTGTTTTTCCACTCTTCTTTATTGTTATTTTCCCAATTATTATAAAGCAACCAATAGCATTCATAACCTAAGCTATTGTCTATTTTATCACCATTTTTTAACTGTTCAATGCAGCTGTCTAAATCATCATCACCCGGTAAAACAGACACATGTAATCGTTTGCCACATTCATTACAAAAATTAAAACTATCATCTTCGTAACCACCACCATAATTGTAATGAATTTCAAATTTCTCAAACTCTTCATCACGTTTTGATATTGGTAATTTTCTCTGTTTTTGCAAATATTCTTTTCTTACAGTTTTCAAAACACCATCAACGCAATCACCACAGAAATCACCCCAGTCTGAATTTCCGTTACTATTTTCAACCCAATGAACATCATCAGTTTTATTATGCTCATTTTGCTCGAACTGCTCCAATAAATCAAGAGCTTTCCTAATGTTTTTATCTCTCATAATGTATTTATTTAATTGCCCACGCTCAAAAAAAACTACGATCGTGTAACAAGCGGTTTGGCAAAAGCTGCCATTAAAGTTTGTGGCGAAAATTCAAGTTTCATTCAGGCAGCCTTCGCCAAGCCGCCCCAACGTTAGCAGCCATTATGACCAACTAACCATCATATAAATATCGTTACGAGACTCAAATGGTTCTGAACAATCATAACCAAGCAAAACAAGGTTATCTCTAACTTTTTCGTCATCATAGGTTTTAATTTGAAATACTCCATTTTGTGTTGCTTCTTCGATTTGTTCAAGTACACATTTGGTATCGTACTCTTTTGCGGCTTTTTCTTTAAATGCCTCTATTGTCATTTGTTTTGCTTTTTCTGCGGACAAATAACGGCTGCTAACATCAGTTTCGCAAGATGCGGGTTTGAAGTCATTCTTTGAAGTTTCGTTTTTAGTATTCATTGTAGTAATATTTAGTTAGTTTTGTTTTAAGTAGCCCGCACCTCGCGAAGCCGTGAACGTTACCAGCAATGCTACCGCAGTTCATAAACATAAACCCATTTCGGAAAACCAACATTCCACGCTCCGTTTGTTAACCCAACAGCAGACCGTTTAAATAATCCAAGTTTATATCCAGCAGATAAAGTTCGACCCAAATCCTTACACCTATTAGCTCCGTAAATCATTACATCAACTTTAGGCTTAAACTCTTCTTCATATTCATCAACAAGTTTTGAGTTCATCACATCCGCACGTTGGTTTTCTTTCATCCATTTAACAAGCCAACCCAATTTAACCTGCACTGCTGGTAACACAGTATTGCCAATAGTGGCGTTGAAGTCATTCTTATCAGTATTTGTCATAATATTAAGTTTTGTTTGTTATTTGAATTTTAGTTTTCAGTAGTGCCACTTTCGGCAATACTCTGAACGTTGTAGGCAATGCTATGAGCGAACTGCTACATAAGGCATTCCACCGGGTAAAGTATTCCACATTTCTCTTGGCATCAAGAAAAACATTTTATTTGTTGCAAGTCCAAGACAAACTAATTCGTCCATAATTGAATGTAAATCACACCATTGATTACCTGTTTTGGTTTCACACATATTTAGAAAAGACATTCCATCACCTTTTCCTTGCTGAAAACTATCGGGTAATTGTTTTAATAAACTCTGTATTTTTTCAGAATTATTTTTTAATCTATCGGGATTAAATCCAATATAATGAACCAAACCTTGGACAATAACAGCATTGTCTGTTTTCTCTCCTTCCTCAAAAAGACATTCCATAAATAGTTCGTGTACATTTTCAGATGTTAATTCTAAATTTAAATCAGCACTGCCTACAACACTGCATTGCTGTAATGGCTCTGAATGTGCTTCGTTTGAAGATTTTTGTTTGTTTTTCATTTTGTTTTTATTTTAAATTTTGGTTTAAGTTGTCGCCACTACAGCAATGCTTTGCCGTTAGCAGAAATAATTTACCAACTTGGCGTTTTATCTGTTAGTCTATAACAAGTTCCTATTGATTTTGATGTTTTGCTTTTATCAATCGTAAGAAATCCTTCTTCTACCAACTTTTTTGCTCTTGAGTTTATTTCAGATGTTTTTAGTCCTAAATTTGTGTTTGAAGGGTTTAGCCACCAAGATTGGCAATGGTCTGTTTCCATTTCTTTCATAACAATGATAATTTCTTTATAGAGTTTTTCTATCTCTTTTCTTATTTTGTATCTGTTTTTTCTCATTTTTTTAATATTAAAAATTACTTCTGCCAACACTGCATTTGCAAAAGACGGCTTGAAAACACCTTGCGCATAAAGCCGTCATTCGCAAGATGCTTTAACATTATTTTCTATTTACCTAATTTTTTATAAAGCGTTTCTACCGTATCTTTCGGTTCTGGTTTCTTATTTGTGTCGATGAAATCTTGCCTTTTAATCCATTGTTCTTCACGCTGTCTTTGAGCTATTTTAGATTTTCCTAAGTTTTCTTCCGTGCCGTACAAGAACTTCTTGCCTGCACAGAGGTCTTGCCATTTTATGTCTGTCATTTCCTTTTATTTTGTATTGATTCTAAAAATTTCATTGTTCTTTCTTTCTCTTCTGGTGTTGCGTTGGTGAATCGAAACACAAAATTTTCGTATTCGTTAAACTGGTCTATCCAATTTTCATTCACCGATTTTTCGCTTTTAACAAAGAAGTTTTCAAGTTCAACAAGACCATCCAACTGCTCATCTATTTGCATTCTTTCATGGTTGAATGTTCCCATCTTCCGAAGATTTGCAACATTAAAGTTTGCTTGACGAATGGCAAATGCTAACTGTGTTACATTATCCCTTATTCTTAACTCGTTTTCGGGGTCAATTTTCGGTTCTTTTCTTTTTTGCTTCTCTTTATACCTTTCAGATTTTATCTTTAATTTTTGAGCGTATTCTGTCGGTTTCTGGAAAAATTCTACTGCATTCATAAACATTTTATTTTTCCGTTGATATTTTTATAGCGAATCCACACCTCGCTGGCTTCGTTTCCATTTACTAATCCTATCCGTATAGCTTCAATATTTTCGGACGTTATCTTTTCTATTGTGATTTTACTTTCCATGTTTTAGTTTGTAAGTTCTAATGCGTTGTTTTATCGTTTTCTTTTTGCATTTCATCATTTCTGCTATTTCATCGTAAGATTTACCTTCGGAGTGAAGATGCCATGTTTCTTCAATAACTCCCTTTCTTGTTTTTGGTGGTTCAGTAGCTATTCCGTTCGCTCGATTGTATCGCAAAACAATATAGCTGATGCTCTGCTTCGTTACATTGTAGAACTCAGCTATTTCACCATACGTTTTGCCTTCATTGTGCATTCTGATAACTTCCGAAGTTTCTGTTTTGCGGTTTCCTCTGGTAACGTGAGAAGGCTTAATTTGTGGGTGTAAATCAATTCCACGAACGCCCCTCGCTATCATTTTGCCGTTTCCAGGGTTGCACTTTGAAGCAACTTCTAATGCTTCTTGCCTTTTCTTTTTAAGGTCGAAATAATTTATTCCTGTTTCGTATTGCATATCTTTTTATTTTATTACACTTGTGATTGATTTTTAATTGTTTCCCAGTGTTGGATAAATTCCGATTCTGTAAGTGATTTCAAATTATTTTTATCGAAATATGCTTTTACCAGTGTGTTAATGAAATGCTGCTTTGCATTATTTTTGACTTTTTTCGGTATATCGAGTTGATTCCCGACTTTTGAAACAGATAACCCACTTTGGAATGATTCAGGCTGATATTTATCTAAGACTAATTCAACAAATTTCAGTTTCACCACTTCCAATCCGCTATGTTTTATCAGGTCGTAAAAAATCACTGTGCCTAAAACCATTTCGCCTTTTTGTAATCTTTCAAATTCTGTTTTGTAGAATTTAATACGTTCGGCAATTTTCTGCTCTTCTGTAAGTTCCGGCTTTGGTGGTTCTAAAAATGCTTTTATCACTGCTTTGCCGTTTTCATATTGCTTATCAATCGTTTTATGATACAGATAAGCAGACTTCACCTCACCTAATTTTAATCGGTCGATTTCCCGGAAAAGTTGAATTCTTTTCGACACGCCTTTTTCATCCTGCTCGGTGTAAAGTTTTCCATCGGCTGCCATTTCAAGCGCTATCATAAATTCGTCAGCGGTGAGTTCGCATTTTTGAGCAAACGAATAAAGTTCAGCTTCCGCCAATTGAAGTTCAGTATCTTGATCATCAAATTTTGGGTTGATGAAATTCAAAACTCTGGCGGTGAAAATCGCTATCTCATTTTCGTTACAGTGCTTCAATGTCGATTGTGTTATTTCCGCTTTCACTATTGGCGGCATTTGCTGCATTAAGTCGCTGGGCAAGTAGGGTGCGAGCGGATACTTTCCCGGCTGTTTTTTGATTTCCATTAACTGCGCCTGCTGTATAGTTGTTAGTTCCATTGTAAATTGGTTTTAAGTGAGGAATTGTGTTTTTTAATTTAGATTTCCAGTTTTTAATTTCCTTTCCGTTGCCATCTTTCCAATCTGCATTGATCCAGCTTTCGTATTTTGACCGTACAGCGAATGTAAAGGGCGAAAAATCACGTTTTAACTCGTTTTGATATGTTTCCTTGGCGTAATCTAAAAACTCGTCTAAATTGGGCGGTTTTTGTTTTTCTTTTTTAGCGCAACTTTTTTCTTTTTCAGGATCCGGAGTTTTAACCGTCTCATTTAAAATTGAATTGCCTAAATTTTCTTTTGTTTCTTTTTCTAAAAGAAAATCATTTACATTTACATTTACATCTAACATATTACATTTTACAGTTGATTTTCGTTCCGGTTCGTTGAACGAAATTGAACGGTCGTTGGTTTTCGTTGCGTTTCGTTTCTCTGCGCTTCTTTTTCCTGCTTCGCTACGCTGCTTCTTTTGAGATTCCCACTTCTCTAAATCACGTTTTAATGTGTTTTTAATTTGCGAGAATAGAGCGTTAATCATAAAGTCATCCGACTGGGGGTTTTCATCGTTTACATACGAAAAAATATGTTTGATAAGTTTTCCAGCTAAATCATCCGGAATTTCTTTAAAAACCCCATACCAGTCAGAATAGACTACAAAAGATTTTTTATCCTCTGCCATATAATTTACGCTTCCATTAAATCAAACAAAGTCGGCATATTTAATTTTTCATGCATTGAGCGAACGTAGAATAAACCATCTTTGTAATATTCAGAATTAAGCTCTACTGCTTTAGCTTTGCGACCCATTTTAAGTGATATTGTAGGAACTGTCATTAAACCTCCGAATGGTTCGTAAACTATCTCACCTTTCATTGAAAAAAGTTCTATTAACCTCTCAACAATATCAATTTGAAGCGGGCAAATATGTTTCTCCTTTTTGTTGGAAACCTGCCGAGCGTTAAGGGTATTCATTCTGTTTACATCTGTCCACACAAAATCATTATTTGAGTGAGGTGGTATGGTCATGTATTCACGTGAAATTTTACCTTTCTTTTCAAGTTCGGTAGATAATTTTAAATGATTTTCGAAAGTGTATAAACCTTCATCATTGTATTGCTTCCAAACTCTCCAAACTTCTTTTAAATCTTTATCTTTTAAAGTATCAACATCCAAATAATGATCTCCGGAACTTCTCCAATATGAATGAGCATCTAACTGCCATCTTTCAACAGGATATTCTTCTTTCGTTTTAAATACTGGCAAATCTGAATAAGCATTCTCAGCGTTTGTAGGTGCTTTTCTAAATAGTAGAACGTATTCTGGCATTCCTACTCCCATTTTAGAACCGTCTTTGCATTTCTCAGAATGCCCAAGTCGGTACGTTTGGTTATTTTCCCGAACTACATCGGTGGTGATTGTTATTTTACCGATCAAATGAAATCCGTGTTTTTTAAATGATCTTACAGTATCACCGCTGAAATCATCCATCGAAGTAAAAGAAGTTCCATTTTGGTAAGAATAACGGATTCTATCTTTTACGTGAATAGCTGCAACCCTACCTGGAATTAATATCCTGTGTAAATGCGGAACTAAAAAGTCCATTTGATTGAAAAACCCTTCATTATCAACATTATGTCCGAAATCGTTATAATTGTCGGAATATTCGTAATGGTTCCCGAACGGAATTGACGTTAAAATCATTCCTACTGAATTATCTGGTACTTCGTTTTCATCTGCTGAAATTATTACCGTATCATTATTATAAAGGGTAGCATCACCAATTACAACCTTATCTCCATTACTAAAAATCTGTCTTTCCATTTTATCTCTTATTAATTCATTGTTTAATCCGTATTCTCTTACTAATTTTATCATTTCGGTTTGTAACTCCTTATGTTTTTCCCATTTCTTCATGAGAGTTGAAAAAACATGATCTTCGTTATTGGTGTAGATAATATGTACATTTACTTCCTTGTCTTGACCGAATCTGTAAAGCCTGTGTATTGCCTGAATAAAATCATTAAACTTATAATCAATCCCGACAAAAATCATGTTATTACAGTATTCTTGGAAGTTGCAACCACTACCAGCAATTACAGGTTTGGTTAATAGATATTGATATTTTCCATTTGAAAAGTCAATCAGTAAATCTTCTTTAACTTCATTTTTTTGAGAACCAAAAACAGAGTTATAGGATTTTGATTTATAAAGTTTTTCAAGTTCTGCACGTTCACTTTCTCGATGATGCCATAGAATGAAATTATCATCTTTTAAAGTTTCGGTTATTTCAAAAGTCTTTTGGCATCTTAACTCCATAGAATCTCTTTTTTCACGTGAGCTATCTACAAGAGATTTAGTATTGTCTTTGAAAAGTATTAAGTCACCGAACTTATTTTGTATAATTTCATCGCTTAAATTTTCAATCCTGTGTTCAATAACATTTAGTTTAGGTAAATCATAACCTTTATTTGGATAACCTAAATCCGAAGGTGTGTTTATGAAAACAGCCCAGCTTGAAACCCACATCCAGAAATCATCTTTTTGAGATTCTAAAAGCATTAAATCACCTGCCTTTTGTGGATTGCGTTTAAAGAATTTTGTAAGCAAATTGCCACGATCTGCGATACCTAAAAATTCAGAATAGTTAAGAATCTCGATATAATCATTTGGAGAAGGTGTTGCAGTTGCTACAAATCTGTACGGAATACTTTTGAAATACTTAATAATGTAATTTGTAGTTTCAGTCTTTAAGTTTCGTAAAATAGATGCTTCGTCAAATGAAACGCCACCGAATTTTTCAGCTTTAATATCCCCCTTTCTAATCCTTTCGTAATTGGTTAGATAAATCTTTTTTGAGTACTCGCAAATAGTATCAGTATCTTTAATGTACTCAATTTCAAATCCAGTATTTAGCTTTTCATTATCCCTTTTAAACTCTCCCATAACTCCCAAAGGACAAGCTATAAGAAAAGGCTTTCCAGTTTCATTAATACAGTTTACAGCGTTAATAAGTTGCATGAATGTTTTGCCTAATCCGAATGAAGCGAAGATTGCCCTGCGACCTCCTCGCAATGTCCAACTACAAATATCTTTTTGATGATCTTTTGCAATTTCAGGAATCCAATTAGGCTCAAATCCGTAGTTTTCCGATATAGTGACTTTATTTTTTAAAAATGTTTCGTAATTCACTTTTCTAATTTTTGTGTGATTAATGTTTTAGCTTTCTCTTCTAAAGTTGCGATTGGGTTTTTCTTGATATTGTAGGTCTTAAAAACTTTCAGTTTCGGGATATTGATTGTGTAATTGTCTGCACCCGGATCAGCCCCAAACCATACATCAAAACCTTTAATTTCTATTTTCATTATTCTAATCTATTAAGTGAAAATCCCTGTTCTTTTGCAAAATTTGGGTGAACCTCCAAATATGAGTGACAGCTCCGGCATAAGGCTTTGAAATACCGCTTGTCCATCAATAAATCGCCTATCTTGCCTTTTGCGTGGTGTATGTCGGTTGCTTTAATTGTGCAGCTTTCTAATCGTGCCTGGCAAGTGGGGTGGTCTTTCATAAACTGATCCCGAACTTTTCTATATTGTGCAAGTCTTTCAATTTGCTTTTGTGAAATTTTCGGAATTGGTTTTGGCTGTTTTTTTGGTTTTTCAGCAATCGCCAGAAAAGCATTCATATTTTCGCGCATTTTCCGTTTTCCTTCCTTTCGTTCCTCTTTAAATATTTCATTATGAAAATAGCATCGTTTGGCGGTGAGTGGCTTTTCTTTTGAGCCTTCGGGACAATCAGGACAGATACCATATTTAACTTTTATACTGCTGCGCATACTTCTAATGTTTTAAGTAATTTTTCTTTGTACTTTTTGGCGTGTGCAGCCTTTTCCAGAAGTCTTTTGATATATTCCTCATCTCTGGGAACATCGATAAAATGGGCGTGGTGTTTTTCGTTGTAGAATTTGTCATCGAAACTCATGAATTTGCAGGTTTCTGTCTGTGTTAAGTACATATTTGTCTGCATTTGTCCGTAATATTCCGGAACTACTATTTTAACTTCCTCAGCGGTTGTAAGGGTTAAATATTCCAGGTGAGTATCGGAGTTCGGGCATTTAATCTCACCGGATAATTTTAAAGCCTTTACGATAATGTCTGGCGTACCGCCTAAATTGAAATCATCATCATAAAAGAAAACAAAACCGTTCGTAGAGGTGTAAATAAAATCATCATGATCTAATGTTAATCCTAATTCTTTGGCAAATCTTACCGCTGCAGCTGGTTCTGTATTTTTGCCGTGTTCCATTGCTGAATTATAGTAACTCGGTTCACGTGGTGCGAGAAGTGCAGCGGCTTTTTTTCGGATATAGGTTTTGGCCCCTACTGATAAAACTTCATCTTTCTTTTTAGGCTCTGGAAGTAATTTTGATGCTTCGCTGGCGGTGAAATATGGCGCACGGAAATCAAGCCATTCTTCTTCGGTGTCGAATACGATATATTTAATCATGATTTGCTAATTTTTCAAGGTTAGACTTACCGGAATTGATTACTTCTGCTTCAACAACTTCCACATCTTTAAAGTCTGCAGGGGCATAAATATCCTGCGCAATACCTAATTCAGAAGCACATTTTTTAAGTGCATCTGTTGCAGCGGCTTTCAAATCATTGCCAATCGATAGCGGTTTTGTAGTGCCTGAACGAAACATAATGTCTTTATTTCCGTACTGCATTTTCACGATAGTATTGCCGTTGCTTCTACAAGTCAATTTACCTTTTACAACTACTTCTCCGGCTTCAATTAAAATCTGTTCAGACATAATTTCAAAGTCCCAATTCCAACCAAAAAGCATATTAAGCTGTTTTTTCATGTAAGAACCGGAAACATAATCCCAAGTACCTCCACCTTTTGCTTTACGAGTTTTGATTGCTTTTTTTGGCGTTTTACCGATTACCGTATTAAGTTGCTCGACAGACAAAATCAAATCTTTGGTCTTGCTGATATCGGCAGTGGTAATCATTATTGTTTTATTTTCCATTGTTAATTTGTTTGTGATTTGTATAATTTGCAGTAAATGATAATATCGTTTCGGAGCTTCGCTTCTTTTAGTTCCTCAGCAGTCAGCGCATTGGGTTTTTGCTGCTGGTTCCGATCCGCATCATCCAGCGCGTTACGGATTGCATCGCGCTCGGATTTTGGGAGTTTGGAAAGGATTGAAGCGAAGTCCATTTATTGTGCGTTTTCGAGTTGCTCTAATTCTTTTTTGAGTTCTTTTTTTTCGGTTTCTAATTCGCCGATAACGGATTTTGCAACATTTAAGAAATTATTACATGATTGCCATTGGTGTTGGTTCTGCATTTCGGTTGCAACTGCATTTGTGAAAGATAAAAGCAGGTTTTCAATGTCTATTTTTTTTAGTCCAAAAGCAGATGCTTTTAATTGTAGATTTTCTGCGATTTCAGTAGTTGTTTTCATAATTAAGGTGTTTGAGTGATTAAAAAATAGATTGAGATTGCTGTAAGAATAACTGCGAAAAATGCGAACGCAAGTAGTAATGCGGTTCCGGAAGTTTTAAATAAATTTTTCATGACTTTGGGTTTTAATTGTAATCTTTGAATTTTTCTAAAAGCTGAGTAAAAACGTCAGCGGTGATAGGGTGCACTCCTTTCCATGCGTTCTGGTATGTCTGGAGAAATAATGTGAGTTCTTTCATGTTAGTAAGAATTTGCAGTTAAAAATTTCACTAGTTTTCTGTAATTCATACGTGCTAAAGTCAACAGCCCCAAACCGATAAATTCGTATGTAATCTGCTTGATAGTTGCTAATTCTACGGTAATTGCAGACCAAAGAATTAAGAGTGCTAAAAGAGTGTTTAAAAAGGTTTTCATATTTCTATTTTTTATAAATTTCAAATGATAAATTTTTAGCAAGGTTCTTTTCGATTTTAGCGATTTCAGATGCTTTCAATTTCACTTCTTCGCCATCTTCATTGTAGCACTCATTGAGAATTACTTCGCATTCAATAACATCGAAAGAGTAATATCTCGGCTCATTGTAGCCATCACCATCTTCGATTAAATCTAAATTCAGATTGATATCTACTAAAAAAGAGAAGTCGCCCATTTCGTTAATCAATTCATCTCTTAAATTCATTCGTAAAGAATCTGCATAGACTGTTATCTGTTCTGCGATTTCTGCGCTTAATTGTACTGGGGTGGTGAGTGTTTGTGTCATTTCTATAATTTTCTATTGATTAACAAGGCAAAGATATATAAAAAACTATAGACTACAAAATAAATCTATAGTTTTCTATATTTATTTTATAATTTTTTTTTATTTGTTTGAAAATCAACTATTTGCAAGTTTAAGTAATGTTAATGCAAGGTCTATAGCATCTTTTTTAGACATACTTATGAATGAATCTACACCTCCATCATTCTCATTTGGTGATGCATCATAATCTGTAATTGATAAGCATATTTCATCTGGTGCATTTCGGGTTCCCTTATGATCTCTAATTGTAACTTTTGATTTTTGAACGGAAAGCATCGTGTCATTAGTGGTTTTAATATATTTCATTTTATGCTGTTTTTCGGTTAGTATTATATCTTTCTATAACTTGAAGTAATGCATTCTCATTTCTTATTATCTGTAAATCTATGCATTGAATGATAAACTTTTCAATATCTACAATCATCATTAATTCAGTTTCGGATGCTGTATTTCTTATTCCAGAAAAATGTTTCCCAAATACTTTTTCATTAATCATTCTACAATACAAAGGATAATTTGGTGATACATCTCCCATCATTTCTTTTATAGCACGATTCATTGGAAGAAATTCAGCACCTGCTAATACACGGTTAAAAATAAGACTATCGGTAAGCCACATTATTACCTTTGCGTGTATTTTAGGATTTAATTCTAAAGCCAGTAAAACCCAAATATATGGATTTGCAAAAGTTGATTTATTTTCTCCCTTTCCTGATGTTTTCCAAACTTTCAACCCTTTCAGTACTTTGATAATACCCTCGCTTTCAATCATTTCCATAAAAGCGGGTAAACCCGTATTTATGATTTTCAATTCATCAAGAATATAAAAAATACGTTCCTGAACAGGTTTATACTGTATAATATCAGTAATCCTTCTATCAGTCCATCCATTTTGGAAGCGGGCAAAATTATATGCCTTTTGAAGGTCTGAAATTGACAAAGAACCTCCATCCTTTGTATTCTGCTTAATTATAGTTCCAAATAAATCTCTATCGGAACTCATCATTGTTACATTTGTTTTCATTATTCTATAATTTCAAATTTTGAGTGAAACATTTTTTCTTTTTCGATTTGTTCTTTTCTGTTTAATAAATCATCTACCTTATAAAGGTTAGCCTTCTTCTGTGTTCCGCAAGGATGTACGTGGTTTCTGTAATTTTTGTAGAACGTCATATTGCTAATGTTTAATAATTTCAACGCTCCATTGAATGTTACTACTTTGATTTTCTGCATTTTTCTTAGGTTTATTATATAAATATCTCTATATTTGTAATATTAAATAGTTTTCTATTGGCAAATATAGAAAATTATATTTTAATATCTATAATAAATTATAGAAAAATTTTATCCACTATGAAAACAATAAGCGAAAGGATAAAGGCGTATTTAGACTATTCCAAAGTATCTCAAGCTGAATTTGGAGAAAATGCTGGCAGAAGTGCTGGTTGGGTTAATAATGCAGGTAAATCACTTAAATCAGATGTGATAGATAATATTACTAAACACTATCCTGAATTAAGTATAGTATGGTTAACAACAGGCGAAGGTTCTATGATATTACCACCTCAAAGGTTGAAAGAAATATCCGCAATGCAGAATCTTTCACCTAATCAGAGCAGAGCAGATTTTGAAAAATGGTTAAATATTCAGCCAAGTTCAAAACCACCACCACCCACCGACAAAAAAGCAGATGCCCTCGATCAATTAAAAAAGGTAACCAACGGGAAAAACATTGAAAAGAAAGATAATCACATTTTCCACACATTAGAAGCGTACGTTTTGCCAGTTAAAGGAAGGCTTGGGCTTGGTTCTACATATTATGCAGATTCTTATTTTGAGGATAAATTAGAGAAAACTACTGTTTCAGTTACTAAAAAACCAATAAATGCCAATAGATTTATTTTAGCCGAATTTGAGGGTGAGAGTATGACAGATGGAAGTCCAGAACAAATTCCGGATGGTTCATGGGTAATCTTAGCAGAAAGAAAAAGAGGTGAGGATTGGGATGCTAATATGGAGGGTAAAATAATGGGTTTCTTTGATAAGAATGATAATTTTACCATTAAGAAAGTAAAAAAGCACGATAAGCACTTTAAATATGTAATTCTGGAAGCATTAAACCCTGATAAAACACAGCCGGAAAATCAGGACAGGGAATTGGAAATAAAAAACTGCTGGGCGATCTATGATTATGTCAGTAAATTATCTTAAACCATGAAATACCCTTACGGAATAAATAACAGAATGCCTTTTTACTTGGCTATTATCGTGATCTTGATTATCATTTCCTATATTTTAGAAAAAATCAATTAAAAAATACAGATATGAAAAATTTATTATTGTTGCTGATTATGATTTCTGGATTTGCTTACGGGCAATTTGAAGTTACAGAAAGCTCAAACAACTGGGATAAAATAGGCAAAACAGATGCCGCTGAGATTATAAAAAACGGATCATTAATGAAGGTTCGGTTTATAGATATTCAAAGTAAACTAAAAAATAATGATCCTTTATCCACTTTTAAAACACAATCACAAAGAAATGTTGATAAGATAGAAACAGCTATCATAAAAGGAAATGAAGGTATAAAAGATGGATTTCATGAATTTATATTTAATTCAGAACCTGATACTATAGATAAAATTCACGCTATAATTATTGACCATTTCGCCAATAAGAAAAAAGAGGAATTAACCTTAACCTTTCCAGAGGGAAACTTATATTTGTTATTCAATTCTGCTACTGGATTCTATGCAGCTTCAATTGGGATTGATAGCAATAATAAAAGGGTTTATTCTGCACCGATGCTGAAAGCTCAGATTAATAAATTATTCAATAAAAAATAGAAATGGAAAACATTAAAGAAGCACTCATAATAGCTATGCTTGAGAACCAGTGCCGAATTTTAGCGGAATTAAAAAGTTTGAAAAGGCGTTTTGATTCGGAATATATCATGAAGCATGACGGCAGATTTGATGTACTAGATCAACTGAACACCACAGACGGAAATATAGAATCTGATTTTAAAAAGATTCTGAACGAAACTTACAACCGAGCAGAAAAGATAGAAAAGGAATTGAGCCGGGGAAATACGGTAATTCAGGACTTATAAAGCACACGAAACCGAACACGATTCACTAAATTTTAACACTTTTAACCCTCGCAAACCGTTTATTTCTGTACCGAAACTTTCATTTTGCTTCTTCATAACCCTGAGGTCACGGGTTCAATTCCCGTCTTCGCTACGAAAAAAGTTCAGCATTTGCTGGACTTTTTTACTTTACAGAAACCGTGTTCTGTTTCCAAAAAAGGGCATGAAAATGATTCGGTAGTTTAATTTTTTTCTTCGAACCTGGGATTATTTTTGTAATTTAAGATTAAGATCTTGTGATTGTCAGTCGTTCCGATTTTTAGGAGTAAAAATTATTTAACATAATTTGTGATAGTTTTTCTTCCAATAATTTTGTAAGTTTAAAGATAAGTCTTAATTTTACGCCGTCTTAAAGATGATGTCAATTATCAAAAAGACAATAAATTTTTTTTCATCATTTGTGTTTTTAGAATCGTGTCGCAAGATGCGATTCTTTTTTGTTTTTATCACTTTTCCATTCTTTCGTAACGAACCATCAAATCTACAAAATAGGAGTAAGTGATGCTGCCTTCTTGTTGGTTACTTTTCAGGAATAGATCGTTGCTCAGATCGAAAAATATTGAAAGAATCCCATCGTGTTTTTGGGCGAACAATTTTTCAGAATTTCGATCTCTTTTCATCGCAGGTGAGTAATTTTCTAGTACTTTCTTCACAAAGTCCGGATTTTTTTCAACCAGAAAGTTCAATAAAGACTTCAAAACAAAAAATTCAACACTGTATTTCAATTCCGAATTTCCAGAACTTTTGCCTAAAATATATGCGATAAAGTTGGCTTCTTGCTCTCTGGCAAAACCCAATTGATGAGCACTTTCGTGTGCCAATGTAAAAGGGATCTGAGTAGATGGCAATTCAGCGTTGTACTGCGCTTCTGCGGTAAATGGATTATAGTAACCCAAAATACCTGTGTAGCTCATGATGATGCGAAATAAACTGGGTTTAAAATTATTGGTTTCGGTACTTTTCTTAGCGCTTAGAAACTCGGGAAACTGCTTTTGTTGGGACAGAATGTCGGATTCAATTGTTGATAAATTCTGTATTTTGAAAACCCCGTTTTCATCTTCTTTTACCGCTTCACGGGTCTGTTTACAAAGATCAAGATATTTTAAGCTTAAAAATTTTGTTTCTTCTAAAGAGATTTCTTCGGATGGCAATTTTTCGATTAGGGGTTTTTGAAAGTAGAGCTGTCCCCAAAAAATTTGGTAGCTAAAATAAACCAAATTTAAAATGATTAAAAGTTGCACCACGTATGTGTTTCGGCTTTTCTTTTTTATAATTTTTAGCAGAAATATAAGGATCGTCGCTCCTAAAATAACATAGAAAATATCACCTACAGAAAACGGTATTGGCGCAAATATTTTTTGATGAGCTGTCTTTTTCCATTCGAAAAAACTCGAGAACACGTTGATGAAAAAAGGTATTTTCGAGAATAAGTAGAACAAAAGAAATTGGGCAAGTAGAATACCCGCCCAAAACCTTTTTCTTTGATAATATGATTGATTAGTGTGTATTTTCATTTTCTAAGTCATCAACGTCAATACCTTGACTGTTAAGTGCTTTTTTAGCCAAATATGCAAACAATGTGATATATACGAAGCAGAATACCGGAATAATATAAGAATTGTGAATACCGATAATATCCGATAATTTACCTTGTAGTGGGGGAATGATCCCACCTCCTAAGATCATCATTACTAAGAATGCCGAACCTTGTGCCGTATACTTTCCTAGACCGGTAACCGCAAGAGCAAAGATTGAAGGCCACATAATACTACAAGCTAAACCTCCCGATAGAAACGCATAAATCGCAATATTTCCGGTTGTTAACAAACCAATAATCATTGCCGCTACTCCAAATAATCCAAATATTATTAAGGTTAATGCTGGCTTGCTTTTGGTGAGCAGAAATAAGCAAATTTGTATGGCAACACAAATTACATAAAAATAAAGATGAGACATATCTTTTTGCGCAACCGAATTAATCCCGATGATCACCAAAAATGCGATGAGAGGTACGACGATGGTTGCTATAATTTGTTGCTGTTTCGATAGATTAAAAACGCTTATTGCTCCTGTCCACCTACCGATCATTAAGCTGCCCCAGTACATTGAAATGTATGGTGCCAAATCTGATGATTGATGTCCCCCAAATTCTGGTAAACTTAGTAATTCTCCTAAATTACTCCCAATTGCTACTTCTACACCCACATAGGCGAGGATTGCAATCATTCCTAAAACAAGTTGTGGATATTTCATTGCTCCCCAACCTTCAGGATTTTTCTTCGCACTGAAATTTGCAAAAACAAGCGAAGCGACTACCGCTAATAAAGCACCAAGCAAATAAATCATCCTCGTTTTTTCCAGCGGATGTTTTATGGTTTGTAATTCAGTATTTTTCGTTTCAATACTTTGCATCATTACTTCTTTTTTAGCAAAGTCTGTTTCTTCTAATGATGCAGTTTTTAGGGTGTTCACCTCTTTATTTAACACTTCAATTCTTTTTGCTTCGTCAGAATTGTACGTGGCAAAAACTGGCACAAAACAAATGAGAACTAATAAACTCATTATAATTAAATTCGTTCTGGCTTTTCCAGCTTTTTCTATTTGCTCAGATGAAATTCCAGCAGGAAGTTTTTTAGAGAAATAGAAGATACCAGCCGCAATAATAAATAGAGCACCAACTGCAGTGTATAACAAAATAACTTTATCCAAAGTCAAGTGTTTTATCTGATCATCATCTACCGTTGCGGTGGTGCCAAAAAGCGCGAGACCCACAATGATAGGGCCAATTGAAGTACCAAAAGAATTAATTCCGCCCGCCAGATTTTGCCTGCTTGCTCCAGTTTTGGGATCTCCCAATAAAATAGCAAATGGATTCGCTGCAGTCTGTTGAATCGAAAAACCTAGTGCCACCACGAACAACCCGATAAGCATGCCGTAATAAAAATTGCTTTTTACCGCAATAATCATCACTGCTGCGCCTACTGCTGAAAGCAATAATCCGTAAACTATACTTTTTTTATAACCCCATTTTCCAATAATGTCATATCCTTTAATGGTACTAAAAATAAATAACAATAATGCTCCAAGAAAATAAGCGGTATAAAATGCAAAGTCGATAAGCTGCGATTGGAACTGATCTAAAGAAAAGTAATTTTTACAGAAAGGAATGAAAATACTATTTCCCGCTGCAATAAAACCCCAGAAAAAAAACACTAAAATTAAAGTGTATAATGCAGGATAATTAGTTGGTTGATTTTTAGATGACATATTTGTTTATAATTTCTTAAAAACAAATATAACCAATTATTTCTCAGTTTGAGTTTTCCAAAGTCTTTTTTATTGTGCTATAAGCCAGCGCTTTTAGCTCACGGGTCGATTTGTCCGGAGGCAAAATATCATTAAAATAGACTTTCACCTTACCTGGAAAACCTTTCGAATAATCAAAAGGAAACATTTGCTTTAACCCAACAAATGTGAAAACCGCCAAAGGAGATTGATGTTTTGAAGCCAAAATAAACGCGCCATCTTTAAAATGATCCAAAACCACTGAAGTATCATCCGGAACGCCACCCTCAGGAAAAATAACGATACTTTGCCCTTCTTCCATACGTTCGGCACATCTTCGGTAAACATCGGCACGGCTTTTGGCAGAGCTACGATCCACCATCACGCAAATTCTTTTGTAAATGGTACCAAAAATCGGGATTTTCACCAATTCCTTTTTACCAACATAGCATAGCGGATGGTTCGGCATCAAAATACAAGGAAGCATCACATCCATAATCGAGGTATGGTTTGATATGAAAACGTATTGCGTGTTTTTAGCAATTTTTTTATCGGTCAGTTTTTTCAGTTCATAGCGAAATCCCATGCCGTAAAACATACCAAAACACCAAAGTCGGATAAATTGATAAGCATATTTGTAATCTTTTTTTCTAATGGATAGCAACAAAACCGGAATTCCAAGGATGATGGTAAGCACAGTTCCCAAGATAATCATCCACCCGCGCCATATATAATTCAGGATTTTTTTCATTTAATTTTTTCTTTTACTGATGAAATTATCCGTTAAAAATCATCTTCTTTTTTACCGTGTAATTCAACATTGAAATCAATAATATTGCCGCAATTTTACTAATCATTTCCTGGCTAAATACAAAAAATCCTAAATTGATAACGTCCGTAAATACAAAACGGAAAAACATTTGAAAAACAATTAAACTCAAAATGGTTGATAAAAAAGAAACCGACATGAAATAAGCAAATTCTTTTCTTTTGGAATGTTTTCCCCGTTCGAAAACAAACCAAATACTAAGAAAATAATTGGTAATAATTCCGCAACATGTTGAAAAAATATTGCTTAGGGGATAGTGAATCCCATGAAAATTATTCTCATAAATAAATATTTTCGGCAAATATAAACTCAGTATTTTGAACGAACCGATTTCTACAACAGCACTCAGTGCACCAGCAATAATGAAAAGCAAAACCTGTTTCTGTTTCAGTAAAAGTTCTTTCATAAAAAAGAGTATGTGCAAATTTATAACTATATGTTAAACAATCAGAATTCTTGTTAAAATATTTTTTTATTTCGAAAATTTGTATAACTTTATTTTCCCAAATAAGAAATATTTCCTGATAAAATTTTCATTTTCAATCGTTTGTGAGAATGGTTTTTATCTTAAAACACCGAATTGAACAATTTTTTTTCGATGAAAACTAAACTCAACACTCATGAACACTCCCAAAAAGTACCGAAAATTTACTCCGCACAAGCAAAAGATTGAAGCTTTGGAAAAGGAAAGTCCAAGATTCAAAAGAATTTATTCCGAGTACGAATTGATGTCCGATGAATTATGGGAATTAGAAAACAGTGATATTTCGGATATTCCTGATGATTTCCTAAACGCTGTGAAACTTCAAACCGAATATTTGGAAGATGAGATCGGATATTGGCTGATCCAAATGGATAAACCGATTCAGTAAGGCACGTTTAGAATAAGACCAGGGCAAAATGAAGCCACTTTTCCTATTTTAGTTATCTTTGCAGAAATTTCCGCAATTCGGATTTCCAATGTATGCTGATCAATCTTACTCAAAATAGAAATTTCAAATTATTCAAAACCCTATCAGAAGTTGCAGAACACAACAATCAAAGCATTTACATTGTAGGTGGTTATGTTCGTGATTTGCTCATGAAAAGGAAAGTTCCCACCGATATTGATTTTGTAACCGAAGGAAGCGGAATCGATTTGGCGCGCGCTGCAGTGAAAGAAATTAATCCAAAAATTAGCGTTTCAGTTTTTAAAAATTATGGGACAGCAATGTTCAAGCACGAAGGTTTAGATTTAGAGTTCGTAGGTGCCCGAAAAGAAAGTTATGCCGAAAATTCCCGAAAACCATCGGTAGAAACAGGAACTTTGGAAGATGACCAAAAACGCAGAGACTTCACCATTAATGCACTGGCAATTTCCCTAAACAAAGAGAATTTCGGTGAACTGATAGATCCGTTCAATGGAATTTCAGATATCCAAAATAAAATTATTCGAACTCCTTTGGAGCCAAGCCAAACCTATTCCGATGATCCTTTGAGGATGATGAGGGCGATTCGCTTTGCTTCAACTTTAAATTTTAAAATCGAAGAACATTCACTTCAGGCAATTCAAAAAGAAGCGGAGAGAATTAAAATTGTTTCCATGGAAAGAATCATGGTGGAATTCAACAAAATCATGCTTTCAGAAAAACCGTCAACAGGTTTGAAATTGCTCGAAGAAACAGGACTTTTACCGATTATTATTCCTGAATTAACTGCCTTGCGAGGTATCGAGGAAGTAGAAGGACAAACCCATAAAGATAATTTCTGGCATACGCTGGAAGTGGTTGACAATATTTCGGAAAATACCGAAAATCTGTGGCTTCGCTGGGCGGCTTTGCTTCACGATATCGGAAAAGCACCTACCAAAAAATTTGTGGAAGGAACCGGCTGGACTTTTCATGGACACGAATTTTTGGGATCAAAAATGGTGAAAAGTCTTTTCTACCGACTGAAGTTACCGCTGGGGAGCGATATGAAGTATGTACAAAAAATGGTTAAACTTTCGTCACGACCGATTGCATTAATCGATGATGGTACTTCGGATTCAGCATTGCGACGATTGCTTTTTGATTCTGGTGATGATTTGGAAGATCTGTTTACACTGTGCAAAGCAGATATTACCACAAAAAATGCGTCGAAACAGGCAAGATTCAAGAAAAACTTTGAATATGTTGCCCAGAAAATTAAGGAAGTGGAGGAAAAAGATCAGGTTCGGAATTTCCAACCGCCAATTTCGGGTGAAGAAATTATGGCTCTTTTCAATTTAAAGCCGGGAAGAGAAATCGGAATTTTAAAGGAAAAAGTGAAAGAAGCGATTTTGGAAGGCGAAATTGAAAATGATAAAGACCAAGCCCGAAATTTCGTTATCAAAGAAGCGGAAATCTTGGGATTAGTACCAGGCTAAAAGTTTAGAAAATAATAAGCAGATAAAAAAAAATGGCGTTCCGGAGGAACGCCATGCTTTATTTAAAAGGTATAAGGACGATTAGTTTTTATAAAAGCCGTTGGTTCCAACACCTGTTGTTAAAGTTTTTAAAAGCGTGCCGGTAGAGTTGTAAATTCTTGTCGTACTTTCTTTTGAAAAGTAAGGATCGGAAACGTAGGTGTTGCCGTCAATTACATCAAAACCATAAATATTATTGGTGGTTACATCAAACAAAGGCGTTGCCGCGTTGCCACTGAAACTGTATACTTTTTTCGCAGCACTTATGAAATAAAGTTTATTGTTGTCCATGGAAAGTTTTGCTGCTTTAATGCCAGGCAATTCTACCTTTTCGAAGGTGCCTGTTTTCGCAGTAATTTTGTAAATATAACTATTACTGTTGTCGCCACTTAACACATATACCATATTTTGGTCTGCCACCATGTCTTTAATCATCCCATTATCCGTTAAAGTAATCGTTTGGTCCGCACTGTTGGTCGTTGCATTTACTCTTGTAATCGTATGTCCTGTAGGCAATGCATTATAGTTGGCATCATAAGTTACCCCATCAGTCTGCACATAAACGAAACCATCAGCTGCCACTACTTTTTCTGCGTATCTGTCGAAATCAATGGTTTTAACAAAGGCATTGGAAGCATCATAGATATTTAATTTTCGAACGTCACTAAAGTTATTATTCGTCACATAAGTAAAGTTTCCGCTAAAAGCGATATATCTCGGTTGTTCCAAATTTGCAGAGATGGTCTGCACTTTTTTGAAGGTATATCGGTTAACGACTTCAATTTTGTTTGGTACATTCAGCACCAGATAAGCGATATCTCCTTTAAACCCTATTGATTGAAAAACGTTTCCTAATGTTGCATTCTCATTCTGTGTAGAAAAGATATTATTTTCTTGTTTCGAAAGATCCGAAGACAAGAAATCTACGGATGAGGTTGGTGTAGAGAATCCGCCTTCATTGGCAACAAGAATTCCATTCTCGTAGGCACCTTTGGGCTCTTCAGTAACAGGATCGTCGTTACGACAGGAAATCGTAAACGTTAGCATTAACGCAATAGCTGCGGAAAATAGTCTGGTCATTTTCATTGATATTATTTTAAAAGTTAATTAAAAGGTTGGCGCTGTAATTTCTTTTTGGCAGCGGAAAATAGGCGGTAGTTTCATAAATTTCATCGAAGATGTTGTTTACTTTGATACCCAATTGATAATGCTGGAACAGGCGAAGATTAAAGCCGGCATTCATCACGAAATAGGAAGGAATTGAATATTCTTTCTTTTCATCATCGTTCGTGTAGGTAAGGCCGTTCAGCATTCCCTGAGCAAAAAACTCAAGAAAATCGTAGCGATAATTCGCATTTGCGAAAATTTTGTGTTGCGGAACGTAGGCTAAAAACTTATCAGTTTCCAGGTTTTTCGAATGGGTAAAAATATAACCCAAAGAAAATTTGGCATCTTGCTTCTCGAAATTTTTCTTGAAATTCAATTGAGATTCCAGGCCGTATGATTCTACATTATTCGTATTAATTGGCGACCAGATTCCGGAATCATTGGGCAACCACCGAATCATATCTTTAATTCGGATGTAATACGGCGTAATGTTTAAGCTGAAATTTTTGTGCCTGAAATTATTAGCGAGTTCTGCCTGATGCGAAATTTCGGATTTTAGATTTAAATTTCCGCCGGGTTTCCAGTACAAATCGTTGAATGATGGATGCCGAAAGTTCTTTGAAGCGTTTAAAACGACAGAATACCAGTTTGTTACAAAAGTTTTTCCTGAAAACGAATAAAGAAATGGAGTCTGGATATTTTCAACAAAATCTTTTTTAGTACCCGCTTCGAATTGCATTTTGGTATTGGGATTCCATCGAAAAAGTAACGTAGCGGAACCTAAATTTCTTTCCACATTCTTAATACCCGACTGAAAGCCTTCCGCCTGATTATTTTGATATTCTACAATAGCGTTGATTGCGAGCTTATCATTAAAAGTATAATTAAAGTCGTTCTTTGTCAAAAAAATTTTCGCCATTCCACCGCTTGTTTTTGGCTGTGCGATATTTCCGAAATACTGAAATTCATCTTCCAGATAAGCAATTTTAAAACTGTTTTTAATTTTTGCTAAATTCAGATCCCAGTTCACTAAGCTTCTGAAAGTATTTGTTTTATACTTGGTTTTGGTATCGTATTCGGAGAAAACAGGGTAATGCTGCCAGCCATCAAAAATTTGGGTTTGCCAAAAGATTATGTTTTCTGAATTAATCTTGTAAGCTGCACCTAAATTGAACGTGCGGTTGTCATATTCGCCATTTAAATTCGTGTAATTACGCTTTTCGGGAACATGGTAATCATTATCACTTTTTACAAAATTCCCAGAAACTTTTATGCTGAATTTTTCGTCACTGTAAGCGCTTTTAAGAAATGTATTAATGGTATTGAACGAGCCATATTCAAAAAATAAATTATTGCTTAAGCCTCTATTAAATAGCAGTTCATTGTTCATGTGAATGGTTCCACCAATCGCACCACTTCCGTAAATTACACTTCCGCCGCCCGATTTCACTTTCAGATTATCGTAACCCAATAGATTCAGATTATTGATATCACCTTGTCCCAGAAGAATAGAGTTAACATTTATACCGTTCCAGATGAACGCTGTTTGTTGCGCTGTGGTACCGCGAAAAGACGGGGAAGAAACCATACCACGTCCGTTTTCTTTAATGTAGACCGGAGACTGAAAACGCAGAACCTCGGAAAGGTTAGTAGAGTTTTTTAGGATATCTTCTTCCTTTAATGTAGAAATTAGCTGAAACTTCGTAGAATTTTTTAACTGATTATCAAAGACAAAAACCGTGTCGATAGTTTTTTCCTGACCATATCCAAGAAAAAAAGAAAAACTGAACAGAACCGAAAAAAAAGAATGTTTCGCCATTATTTGTAGCCTTTCCACCGAAAGCTTTTTTATTTTGTTATCTTTTAGCAAGGTCTCCTGACTTTCACATTGTTTTCACCTTCCCGTTTCCAGTGGTTTTATTCGAAACAATTTTTTGCGTGATTTACAGTTGCGGGGACAGTTTGTGATTTACACACAATTCCCTTTTCTAAAAGTGGTGCAAATGTAGTGTTTTTGTCCTGAAATTTCAAGAACCGTGACAAAAAACAAACCCGAAGAAACCTTCGGGCTTAATTTTTTTATTCCGTCTGAACCTTGTTTTTCAGGTAATGATAGGTTTCTATCTGCGAACGAATTTCTTTATGATCGTTTTTCACATACTTGTTTTGAAGTTTTTTGTCCAGAATTCTGGCTTTTACATTGTCGCTCAACTGAATTTCGAGGATATCTTTTAATTCTTTTTTTAAATTTTTCTGAGTGATTTTTGCGGCAGCTTCAATCCGGTGATCGAGGTTTCTAGTCATCCAATCGGCAGAAGAAATGTATATATCTTCATTTCCTCTATTGTAGAAGTACATTACCCGTGCGTGTTCCAGATATTCATCAACGATGCTAATCGCTTTTATTTTTTCTTTAAATTCCTTTTGATTGACCGCACAATAGATCCCACGAACAACCATTCTGATGTTCACACCTGCCTTTGCAGCTTCATATAATTTTTCAATTAAAGTTCTGTCGCTCAATGAATTGGTTTTTATAATAATTTCTGATCTTTGCCCACCTTTAGCTTCTTCGATTTCGCGATCGATATGCGCTATGATTTTTTCACGCATAAATTGCGGACAAACCAGAAGCTTTTTGCAAGTTTTCAGTGTTGGCAAAATATCATCTTTAGGTTTACGCAGTACATTGAATATTTTATTAATGTCTGCCATTATACCTCTGTCCGAGGTCAGTAGCAAATGGTCACCATATATTTTCGCCGTTTTTTCGTTGAAGTTTCCGGTGCTTACAAATCCGTATTGAATGGTTTTGTTGTCAGCTCTTTTTTTGATGACGCAGAGCTTCGCATGCACTTTTTTATTAGGAATTCCGACCAATACTTTCACGCCTTCCTGTTCCAAAATTTCTTTCCAAACCAAGTTGCTTTCTTCATCAAAACGGGCGCGAAGTTCCAGCATTACGGTAACATCTTTACCGTTTCGGGCAGCGTTGATTAATGCATTGATGATTTTCGAGTGGCTTGCTAATCGATAAGCGGTGATTTGAATGGTTTTTACATCAGGATCCATCGCAGATTCCCGCAACAAATCAATTACCGGATTGAATTTGTGATACGGAAAAGTAAGCAAAACATCCATTTTCTGAATCACATCTGTTACACGTTTTCCGATGAATTCCGGATGGTCGAAAGAGGTTCGCTCTTCTGGTTTAGTATAAGTTTTGAAAACGTCCGGAAAATCCATAAAATGTCTAAAATTATGAATTTTTCCACCAGGAATAATGCTGTCTTTCTTGGATAAGTTCAGTTTTCGGATCAGAAATTCGATCAAAGATTTATCCATTTCTTTATCGAAAACAAAACGTGTTGGTTTCCCTTTTCTTCGGGATTTAATGCCTTTTTCGATCTTTTCGGCGAGTGTAGTTTTGATGTCATTATCCAGATCAAATTCTGCATCTTTGGTTACTTTAAAACAATGTGCCGAAAATTCATCATAGCCAAAATAGGAGAAAATATGTGGCAAATTGAAGGTGATAACATCTTCCAAAAGCATTACGTTTTTTTCGTTTTGATTTTCGGAAGGAAGCAAAACAAACCGTCCGATTTCCCTCGAGGGAATTTCGATAATGGCGAATTTGGCTTCGTATAAGAAATCTTTTCTGCGCATCGCTATGCCGAGATACAGCGACTTGTCCCTTAAATAGGGCATTGGTGAATTGTCATGAAGCAAAATCGGAATCACGTTGCTTTCCACCATTTCGTCGAAGTATTGCTGTACGAAAGATTTTTGCTCTGCAGTAAGATTGTTGGCAGTTTTTATGAAAATATTCTGATCCGCCATTTCATGCTGAATTTTCTTCCAGGTTTTATTGAAATCTTGTTGTTGCTTAATCACCACTTCGTTGATTCGCTGTAAGATTTTGGTAGGTTGCTGGTAGAAAGATTCGGAAATGTATTTGCTCTTGAAATCCATTGCACGTTTTAATCCGGCTACTCTTACCCGGAAAAATTCATCCAGATTATTCGAAAAAATTCCCAGAAAACGGATTCGCAAGTGGAGTGGCACGTTTTCATCCATTGCTTCTTGCAAAACTCTTTCGTTGAAGGCTAGCCAAGTTAAATCTCTTGGATTAAACTGATTCGACATGGTTGATGAAATTATGATTTGGTCAAAAATAAGAATTTTAAGTCACAATAAATATTGCCATTTACAATAAGAAATCGTTAAATCTTATTGACAGGGCGACCAATCATCTGTTTTCGAAAGGCGAGAAAGGTGAGATTGTGTCAATTTGTCATATTTTTTGTGTTGGTACAAAATTGGAGAAAGTCAGTTTATAAATTTTAAATTAAAAAAATAAAAATATGAGTAAAATAATTGGAATCGATTTAGGAACGACCAACTCTTGTGTTGCTGTAATGGAGGGAAAAGACCCTGTTGTTATTCCTAACGCGGAAGGTAAAAGAACGACACCATCCGTTGTAGCATTTACGAAAGACGGTGAAAGACTGGTTGGTGATCCTGCTAAAAGACAGGCGGTTACGAATCCACACAACACGGTTTATTCGATTAAAAGATTTATCGGGACTCACTTTAAAGATGATGCTAAAGAGGTATCAAGAGTTCCTTACACCGTGGTTGCGGGACCGAACGATACAGTAAAAGTTAAAATTGACGACAGAGAATATACGCCACAGGAAATTTCTGCAATGATCCTTCAGAAAATGAAGAAAACAGCGGAAGATTATTTGGGACAAGAGGTAACAAGAGCGGTAATTACGGTTCCTGCTTATTTCAACGATTCTCAAAGACAAGCAACTAAAGAAGCTGGCGAAATTGCAGGTCTTAAAGTGGAAAGAATTATCAACGAGCCTACTGCAGCAGCTTTAGCTTATGGTTTAGATAAAAATCACAAAGACCAGAAAATCGCGGTTTACGATTTAGGAGGTGGTACTTTTGATATTTCTATCCTTGATTTGGGAGACGGTGTTTTCGAAGTGCTTTCTACAAACGGTGATACACATTTAGGAGGTGACGATTTTGATGACGTGATTATCAATTGGTTGGCTTCTGAATTCCAAATCGAAGAAGGTGTTGATTTGAAAGCAGATGCAATCGCGTTACAGAGATTGAAGGAAGCTGCTGAAAAAGCAAAAATCGAGTTGTCATCTTCAAGCCAAACAGAGATCAACCTTCCGTATATCACTGCTACCGCTACAGGACCAAAACACTTGGTGAAAACCTTAACAAGAGCGAAATTCGAGCAATTGTCAGCAGATTTGGTTAGAAGATCCATGGAGCCTTGTAAAAAAGCTTTGGCTGATGCAGGTCTTACCATTTCAGATATCGATGAGGTAATCTTGGTAGGAGGTTCTACAAGAATCCCAATCATCCAAGAGGAAGTTGAGAAATTCTTCGGTAAAAAACCTTCAAAAGGAGTAAACCCGGATGAGGTTGTAGCAATTGGTGCAGCAATCCAAGGTGGAGTTTTAACTGGAGATGTGAAAGATGTTCTTTTATTAGACGTTACTCCACTTTCTTTAGGTATCGAAACCATGGGTTCTGTTTTCACTAAACTAATTGAAGCCAACACAACCATCCCAACTAAAAAATCTGAAGTGTTCTCTACCGCGTCTGACAATCAGCCGGCTGTAAGCATCAGAGTAGGGCAGGGAGAAAGACCAATGTTCAACGATAACAAAGAAATCGGAAGATTTGATTTGACAGATATTCCGCCAGCACCAAGAGGAGTTCCACAAATCGAGGTGACTTTCGATATCGATGCGAACGGAATTCTTTCTGTTTCAGCTAAGGATAAAGGAACCGGAAAAGAGCAGTCTATTAAAATTCAGGCAAGTTCAGGACTTTCTGAAGAAGAAATCCAAAGAATGAAGCGTGAAGCGGAAGAAAACGCTGCAGCCGATGCGAAGAAAAAAGAAGAAGTTGAAGTTTTCAACAAAGCTGACGGTTTAATCTTCCAGACTGAAAAACAGTTGAAAGAGTTCGGTGATAAATTGTCTGCGGACAAGAAAACCGCTATCGAAACTGCAGTTGCTGAATTGAAAACAGCTTTCGAAGCTAAAGATTTAGACTCTGTAAAAACCAAAACTGAAGCTCTAGACGCTGCTTGGATGGCCGCCTCGGAAGAAATGTACGCAGCTGGTCAACAAGCACAAGGTGCAGATGCTGGTCAATCTCAAGGTCAAGCGAACAGTGCAGATGATGTGCAAGATGCAGACTTCGAGGAAGTAAAATAAGGATCGACTAAATAACAATAATCATAAAAACGCTGTAAGCTATTAGTTTACAGCGTTTTTTTTGTTTTTTTAAAATTTACAGATTTTTTTATATCCTTAAAAAATAATTGTGGATTAATCTTCTTCTAAAGCTGCTGATGCTTACTTTACCACATTTTTCAAGGCGTGATGAAGTTCATTATATTTAAAAATAAAACCTTTTGATTTAATTTTTTGGTTGCTGGCATTTACTCCATTTAAAATCATTTCGCTCATTTCACCCATCGTAAGTTTCAAAACCACCGCAGGAACTGCCATTGGGATGTAATTTTTATGCATTGTTTTCGCTAAGGTTTTCATTAATTGTGCATTTGTGGGAACTTCGTCTGCACAAGCGTTGAAGGGACCATTCATGTTTTCATTTTCAAGAGCGAATAATAACATGCCAACCAAATCGTCCACATGGATCCACGGAAAATATTGCTTACCGCTACCAACAGGTGAAGCAAGATGTAGATTGGTTAATTTTTTTAAAGGTTCCAGAAATCCACCTTGGGCAGAAATTACGGGAGAAATTCTAAGTTTTACGATTCTTTCCGAAACTTCTTCGAACCGGTTTGCGGATTCTTCCCACAAGCGACAAACTTCCGTAAGAAAATCTTTTTTTTGCGGCTCATCATTTTCCGTAGCAGCTTTTTCATCGTTCCAGTCACCGTAATAATTAATTCCTGAGGCAGAAATAAATAACTGGAGTTTCATATTTTTTTCCTTAAGCTTTTTCTCTAAAAATAGGGCAGAATCCACGCGGGAACTGATGATTTCATTCTTGTATGCGGCAGTCCACCGTTTAGCAATTGTTGCGCCTGCCAAGTGGATGATGCTGTGAATACCTTCCAGGGCACCTGCTTCCAAGTAGTCATTTTCATAGTCCCAGACAAATTCATGTTCGAAAATGTTTTGTTTTTTCCTCACCAGGCAATGTGCAGTATAACCTCTTTCCTTAAGCGCAGAATACAGTTTTTTCCCAACCATTCCGCTAGCTCCCGTAATTAAAACTTTTTTCATTTTAATTTTTTTTAATGTTGATGGGATTTAGATTAAATTATTAATTTCTTTAATATCAGAATCCTTGTATTGGTGATAGACATTAAAGTGAAATTCGTTTAATTTTTTTAAAGTATTCAGTAAATTATTCTTTTCTTCAATGTCTAATTTTGCAGATAAAACTCTGGAAGTGATGCTTACTGATTCAACGGATTGATGAAAATACTGTTTGCCAAGTTCGGAAATTTTCAATCGGGTTACTCGCTTGTCTTTGCTGTCAGGAATTTCTTCCAGCAGGTTATTTTTCACTAATCTTCTGATGATTTCCATTCCTGTCTGCTTTTCATGAGCATTCTTTTCTACCAGTTGCATTTTGGTTAGCAAAGGTTCGTCCATAATTCTGTAGAGGTAGGTGAACTCTTCGTTACTTAATTCCGGAAAATCCTGCAGACCCCTGCGAATCATCTGCTTTGTAAAACGGGATAACAGGATGACTTGCTTGGCAATTTCATTTTCTAAATCGTTCACATTCTTTTGCTCACTCTCCGAGATAAATCGTGGGCTTTGACTTTTGTAATGCTTATCATTTAAAAAATTACGAAAATCCTCAATGGTGGAATCGTTTTTAGGACGTCCGGAATTTTCAAATTCTTGAACTTCTAAAAGTAAATTGATAAAAAAATTGGTATTCATGATTAAGAGATTAAAAATTGAGGTTCTGAATTTGGTTTCGCATAAGACAACTTCGCAATATTTTTTCCGGTACATAATACGCATCCAACGCGGAATTCATCAGTGTATTTTCTTGGTTTATAAATCCGTCTTTTTCTGAGCAAGAAGACATCTTTATCATCATCTGTCTGGCAAAGCCTTTCAGTAATTCTAAGACGAATGAGCGATTTAATGTTAAATTTTCATTAAAAATATAATAAAGATTCATCAACTTTTCTTTTGAAGATTGAGATGTGTATCCCTCCGCAATTACGCTTATTTCCAACGATTTTCAAATATAATTTTCAAATAATCTCGCTCGATGGCTTTCATACTTCCATAATCTTTATAAAATTCTTGCTCTGTGATGTTTAAATCTTTAGTAAATTGGTAAATATTTATTCGACGTTGGAATGAATTAAAATATAGTAAGAATAAGCTTCGATGGTGTTGTTTTTTGTGATTGTCTTCGGTTTCATTTTATAAGCAAACTATTTCTTTGTAAACTATTTTACAAATATAAAAATAAAAGTATATATTTGGACAATTATTTTACTCATGAAAAAAGCTATAATTTTTGGGGCCGGTTTTTCATCACTGTCTGCGGCGTGCTACCTCGCAAAATCGGGATTTCATGTAACAGTTTTGGAAAAAAATGAACAGCTGGGAGGAAGGGCTTCCATGATGGAGATTGATGGATTCAAGTTCGATATGGGACCGAGTTGGTATTGGATGCCTGATGTTTTCGAACGTTTTTTTGCAGATTTTGGAAAAAGTGTAGCAGAATATTATACGCTTGAAAAACTTTCTCCGGCTTACCGAGTGGTTTTTGGGAAAAATGATTTCATTGATATAGAAGATACTCCAGAAAAAATTATCCAAACTTTTGAAAGTATTGAAAAAGGTTCGGGAAAGCATCTGAAAAAATTTATGAGTAAGTCCCAAGAGAATTATGATATCGCTATGAAGGATTTGGTTTATCAGCCGGGGCTTTCAGTAACGGAATTGGTGTCGTGGGAAACAGCAACGCGACTGGGTCTCTTCGTGAAAAATATCAGTCAGCAAATCCGAAAAAATATAAAAAATCCAAAACTGAGAAGCATTTTAGAATTTCCTGTCCTGTTTTTGGGTGCGAAACCAAAAGATACACCCGCTTTTTATAATTTTATGAATTATGCTGACTTTGGTTTGGGAACTTGGTATCCGAAAGGCGGTTTTAATGCCGTTGCTTTAGGAATGGTGAAGCTGGCCAAGGAATTAGGTGTGGATTTCAAAACCAATGCTGCAGTGCAGTCTATACAGACAGAAAAAGGTAAAGTAGTGAGTGTTTCTACGGAAAAAGAAACCTTCGCTGCCGATGTTTTTATTTCGGGAGCGGATTATGCCCACACTGAAAATTTACTGAAGAATAAAAGAAACTACAGCGAAGAATCTTGGAAAAAGAAAACTTTTGCGCCCAGTTCGTTGCTTTATTATGTTGCTTTTGATAAGAAGGTTGAAACTTTGGAACATCATAATCTGTTTTTTGACACCGATTTTGAACAGCACGCTGAGGAAATTTACGACACAAGGACCTTCCCGAAAGCGCCATTGTTCTACGCTAATTTTTCCAGCAAAACCGACAGCTCTCTTTGTCCGGAAGGTAAAGAAATTGGATTTTTCCTTATTCCGATTGCGGTGGATTTAGAAGATTCGGAAGAGATCCATGAGCATTATTTTAATTTAATCTTAGATAGGATAAAGGATTCAACCGGTGAAGATCTGAGGCCGAAGATTTTATTCAAAAAAAGTTTTGGAACCCAAGATTTCAAAAATCGCTATAATTCTTGTCGGGGGAACGCGTATGGTTTAGCAAATACGTTAATGCAAACTTCTGTGCTAAGACCCTCCATAACAAATAAAAAATTAGATAATTTCTTTTATACAGGTCAGTTAACCGTTCCTGGTCCTGGGGTACCACCCGCATTAATTTCCGGAAAGGTGGTAAGTGAATACATTTTAAGCAAAGGAAAATTTAATTAATAAAGAAGATCATTATGAATAATTTTCAAAAATTCAATAAAATTTCAGATTGTACTTCTCAGTTGGTAACCAAACAGTACAGCACTTCTTTTTACTGGGCCTCTTCGTTATTCAGTCGGGACATTCGTCAGCATATTTATAATATTTACGGTTTCGTACGGTTTGCTGATGAAATAGTGGATACCTTTCATGATTATAATAAGCAGAAGTTGCTTAATGAGTTCGAACGAAATTACAGAGAAACTTTAGAAAGCGGAATTTCACTTAATCCTGTGATTCAGTCATTCTGCAGAACTCAAAAAGAAAATAATATTCCGCAGGATTTGGTAGATGCATTTCTATATTCCATGAAAATGGATTTAGGCGAGATTAAAGATTTGAATGATGAATTGTATAATCTCTACATTTATGGAAGTGCAGAAGTAGTGGGATTAATGTGTTTAAAAGTCTTTGTGAAAACGAAAGAGGACTACGAAAAATTGAGACCTTATGCACAAAGTCTTGGTGCAGCTTTTCAAAAAATCAATTTTCTTCGGGATATTTCTGCTGATTACAACGATTTGAATCGGACCTATTTCCCAAATGTGAATTTTCTGGATTTTTCAGAAAGAGAAAAAGCAGAAATAGAATTAAATATTAAGAGCGATTTTGAAAAGGCGCTCATCGGCATCAGGATGCTTCCTTTATCAAGCAGAAGTGCCGTTTTTATGGCTTACAAGTATTACATCAGTCTTTTCAGGAAAATCAAAAAACAGCGGGCAGAAACCCTCATGAAAAGTAGAATCCGTGTTTCTAACGCAAGGAAAATTTATCTGATGGGAGAAATGCTTCTAACTAAGAATTTATACTTTATTCGATGAAATTTTTGATCATAATTTTTACGCTGATGTGCAATACTATTGTTGCTCAAAACCTTAAAGAGCTAAGAAATTATTTAATTAAAGGTGAAAAATCTTCAGTTGCAGCAATACAATTGATTGAAAAGTCTGAGGCGCTTTTTAAACAAAATAAATTGCCCTATTTATCAAGGTTTTTACAGTGTCGGACAATTTTTCATGGCGAAGCACGCTGCCAATCCTTTTAAAAAATTATCCTATTTTAAAGAAGGAAAAAAAAGCCTAAATCATGCAATTAATAGCGATTCGAAAAATTTGGAATTGAGACTGTTCAGACTGATGACCCAAGAACAGGCACCAGCTTTTCTGAATTATACCGATAACATTAAAGAAGATCGGTCATTTATCTTGAAAAATTATGAAAATACAACGGACGAAGATTTGAAAATTTTCATTACAAAATATTTAAAAAAATGATTCTATTATATTTGGCAATTACAGCTGTTACTTTTGTAGCAATGGAAGGCATCACATGGCTAACCCACAAATACATCATGCATGGATTTCTCGGCTGGTATTTTCATGAAGATCATCACCAACCTGGGTACCCACACGTTTTCGAGAAGAACGATTTTTTCTTTGTGGTTTTTGCTATTCCTTGTATGATCTTGTTTTATTTCGGTACTGTGGGCGGAATTACCTGGTTAGCGTTTTTAGCAGCGGGAGTTTTACTCTACGGAATTTGCTATTTTTTGGTGCATGATGTACTGATACACCGAAGATTTAAATGGTTTGATAAAGTGGACCATTGGTACTTCCGAGGGTTGAGAAAAGGACATAAAATTCACCACAAACATTTAGGAAAAGAAGATGGCGAATGTTTCGGAATGCTATACGTTCCCAAAAAATATTTTATTGAAGCCAGAAAAATGCGTAAATAGTTGATCATGATGTTTTGTTGGACTTTTTACCTTAATGATTAACGGTGAACTAACCATTATTATGGAGAAATATTACTACATCCTTTTGAATATCGCGACATTTTCAGTGCCGTTTTTTTTTAGTTTTGAAAAGAAGTGGATGCACTTTGCGCGATTTTGGAAACCATATTTTCTAGCAATTATCAGCGTTGGGTTATTCTTTATTATTTGGGATATCTTCTTTGCATATTCCGATATTTGGGGTTTCAACGATCAATACTTATTAGGATTTAGAATTTTGAAATTGCCTGTAGAAGAATGGCTGTTTTTTCTTCTAATCCCTTATTCCAGTAACTTTATCCATTACTCACTGGAATATTTCTTTCCAAAATTACAGTTAAGTAAAATAGCTACCCAGATCATCAGCATCGCGCTACTAATAATTTCGTTGGGAGTTGTGCTGAATAATTACGATAGATTGTACACCTTGTGCAGTTTCGGTTTATTTGCTTTGCTCATGTTGGCCCAAATCATCTATCAATGGAAATATGCACGACGTTTTTATCTAAGTTTTATCCTGATTTACCTGCCATTTTATTTTGTAAATGGTGCTTTGACGGGAAGTTATTCGGCAAATCCCGTAGTTTATTATGACAATGCGGAAAATCTTGGAATTCGTGTGGGAACCATGCCACTGGAAGATTCTTTCTATTGTTTTTCGATGCTTTATAGCAGCGTATTGCTTTTTGAATTTTTAAAGAAAAAAATGAATTTAGATCAACCGATCAGAATCAATCATGGACATAAAAATAACTAAACAATCCGGCATTTATACCTTGACTTCTAAACAGGTTTTGCCAATGCCCCTGGAAAAAGCATGGGCATTTTTCTCTTTGCCGCAAAATTTAGACAAAATTACCCCAGTTGATATGGCGTTTTCCATCACCAATAATCCACCAAATTATACCTATCAGGGACAAATCATTACCTATAAAATAGGAGTTTTTCCTTTGTTTAAAAATAATTGGGTAACGGAAATTACGCACCTGAAAGAAGGTGAGTTTTTTGTAGACGAACAACGTTTCGGACCTTATGCAATGTGGCACCATGAACACCATTTTGAAGAACTAAAAGATGGCAAAGTTCTTATGACGGACATTGTTAATTTCAAATTGCCGATGGGATTTGTTGGCGATTTGGTTGCAGGATTTTTTGTGAAAAACAAAGTGAGAAAAATCTTTGAAAGCAGATTCAAAATTTTGGGAGATTTGTTTCCTGCTCACAGTTCGTAAGCGCACGGCAATACCACCATGTATAAAATAGGATTTCTTGAAAGTAAAACAGCGCCACGACGAATATTTTCAAACCAGGCCGATTTTCTGAACAAATCCATCAATTTTTTTAAAGAAAAAGAAAAGTTTGATTTTGATGAATTTACCACGGAAGTTTTGGAAGATCCTAATTTTATCGAGAGTTTCAGTAATTTCAAGTCCGATTATGACCAGGAAATGCAGGTTTTTTAAAATTGTCTAGAATGAACTTTACACCTCACTTCTAATCCTACTCAAAGTTTCCTGAGATATGCCAAGATAGGAAGCTATCATCCCAAGCGGCGCACGCAAAAGTATATCAGAATTATCTTCTAAAAGCTGAATATATTTTTCCCTTGCCGTCATATACTGCAAAGAATTGATGCGCCTTTCCATATTCGTCATCATAAGTCCCAAAACACGGCGGCTGAAATTGGCTATGGTGAGCGAAGTTTCGCAGAGCTCTTCCATTTTAGAGTAACGGAAATAAACAATCTCACTGTCTTCTATGGCTTCAATGGAATGCCGTGCCGGAATTTTCTCAAAAATGGTGTCTTTATTCGCGAGGATGCTGTTTTCGGGGTAAAAATTAGTGGTGATGTCTTTTCCTTTTTCAAAATAAAACGAGCGCAGAAGCCCTTTTTCTACAAAATACACCTTCCGGTTTAAAGTGTGTTGATCGCTGATAACGGTTCCTTTTTTAACAGATATTCTTTCGGTCTGGGTGTTCAGAAAACTGCGGATATCATCGTCGATGGTAATGTAAGTGGCAAGGATTTCGGGAAAAGTCATCAGGATTCAATTTGTACAAAAATAAAAATAATGCCCCAGAAATGAGGCATTATTCACTAACTAAACATTAAAAATAAACTGTTAAAAATTAATCTTCTGTAGCCAACTGAAAAGCTCGTTGTACACTTTTTCGCGCACCGGTTTTTTGGAAAGCACCAAATCGTGAATGCCGCCTTTTACGGGAATTATCGTGACATTCCCCTTAAAATTTTCAGCATTTTTATGAATATCTTTCACGTTCAGGATGATATCGGTGGAAGTCACTTCCTCATTCCAGAATTTTGGATAGCCCGATTTTTCAGAATGCATCACCAATACCGGAACCTTAAGTTCTGCGTTGCGGATGTCTTTCTGTGCACGGTGAATAGCGCGGATAAAGCCAAAATTCACTTTCCCGTTGGCATTGGGTTTCAGTTTTAAATCATAATTCCATTCACCTTTGAAATCTTTATGCAGACTTTCGCCGTAGAAAGTGGAAAATCCACCGCCAATTTTCGTGTCAGGATAATGTTTTCCCAAACCGCTGATGATGGGAACCCCAATTTTTTGCGCCAGAAACCCCATATTGAAATCGTAGAAGGGACTGTTCACCCAAAGTCCGGCAATGTTAGGGTTTTCAGTGTGATATTTCATATAACGTGTCGTGATCAGCCCGCCGGTTGAATGCCCTGCCAACAGAATTTTGTTATGATTTTCAGCAGCAATGATTTTTAAAGCCTCATCGATTTCGGCATTGTATTCGTCCAGATTTCTTACATTATTAAAAGTTTGATGCGGCAAATATGAACGTCCATATTTTCTTAAATCCAAAGCATAAAAGTCAAACCCTTTTTCATTGAATTTTTCAGCCATTTCCGCCTGAAAAAAATAATCGTTAAACCCGTGAATATACAGCACTGCCTTATGGGTCGGACTTGCCGCTTTTTTGCGGATGATAGTTGCGGTAACTTTTCCTTCGTAATCGTTGGGAAAATTCAATGTTTTCTGCTCAAAACCGTTTCCCAAAATATCCGGCGTATATTCCTGCGAAAAGAAAAATCCCGAAAGGAAAATCAGCAGCAGTAAAAAGTTCTTTTTCATTATCCAGTTGTTTGTTAACGCAAAGTTCGGGCTTTCTTTGAAATTTGGTTTTGACATTTATCAAAAAAAACGTCCGGAAATTGCTTTCCGGACGTTCGTCCTGTAAAAATGAAAATTTTCTATTTCAAAAAATCTTTACCCTGAAAAGTCGGGTTAGGATATTTATAAAAACCTTCGCCGCTTGAAACGCCGAGTTTTCCGGCATCGATAAACTGATTTTTCAGCACGTTGACAAACTTCATTTTACGCCGAGTTCCTGTAAATGTTTCCGTAAAGGAACTACGAAGGTGTCATACTGATTGTATTTTGGGAAAACCAGCGAGGAAAGATCATTCAAACCGTCAATGGCGTGCAGGAAACGGTGAAAGTATAGTTTAAGTTCCAGTAAACTCTGCCAGTTTTCGAAAGCAAACATGGTGCGCCAAAACCACCAGAAATTACTTTCCAAAAAGGTTTGGGAAAACCAATCTTCAATAGTTAAATCGTCCAAATCTTCTTTTTTCGCGAGCAAAAGTTTCATCACCACCAACTGATCTTTTTTATTGAGCGCGAATTTGCTGAAATCTTTTATTTCGCCTTTATTGTGAATGAGCCTTGCTTTGGAATGGTTGCGGTCGTTGTCGTTTACAATCCGGTATTCATCGAGCACGGAATAAGGCTTGGGAAGTTCCAAAGCGGGAATATCCTGAAACATATCCCAGAAATTTTCGTAGGTAAAATCCATTTCACGGCCGCCGCGAATAATGTATCCGGTTTCAGCATTTCCCGAGCCGTCCAAAGAACCTCCTTCAATGTTCAACTGCTCTAAAAAAGTTATATTTTCGGCAGGAATTTGCCCCTCGCGAATGAAATAATAGGCCGAAGAAAGTCCGGCGATTCCGCTACCTACAATATAAACTTTGCTGTCTTTAAATTTGCCGTCCGGAAGTCCGATATTTCTTTGGTAATTCCCAATCTGATCTGGAAAAGACATTGTGTTGGTGGGAACATTTTGCAGGCGCGTTTGGCTTGCATCGGGTTGATGATTTACTTTTCTGTGATTTTCGGTTTTGTTCATAATTAATTTTTTGTGGGTTAATGATGACTCGAAGGTACGACCGCAGGTTTTTTAATCTTTTGACATTTGTCAAAAAGTGATTAGAAGTGAGAGGTGCAATAATCAAAGAATCAATATTTCCGAAGCGTACCGCGCTCATTTCCGTAAATTTATGGATGCTCATCAGTTTTTGTAACCATCATTTTCAAAGTTTTTATCAATAAAATCAGCCATTTTTTTGAATGAAATGTTTTCTGTGGAATTTTCCATGAAAACTTTCCCGCTGCTGCCTTTTAGAATATCTTTGCAACTTTATTTAAAATTTAAAAATGCTCTCAAAAATTATCGTTCATAAAGTAGGAAACAGAATCAATCAGGAATCTTTAATCCTTTCCCAGGAAGAATTGCAACTGCAGGAAGACATGAAAGAACTGCTCGAAGATTTCTTCCTGAAAGCCTTCAAATCAGAGGAACAGTTCTGTTTTTACAGCGACACGTATTTGGTTAATAATCCTGTGTACAGCTCAGTTTCCGAGATTTTTGAAGACCAAAACAAATTCGTTTACGAAGCGGAAAATATTGCGCAACATTTATATGATATCACCGAAAATCCGCGTGTGCAAAGCGGCGAACTCTTCATCGTTTATTTTGAAGGCGAAGAAAATGCCGACGGAAACAAGATCGATTCTATCGGGATTTTCAAAACCGAAAATAAAAATCCTTTCCTCAAAATTTTCTCTCAGAATGAAGCTTTTGAAATCGAGAAGGATTACGGAATCGGGCTTTCCAAACTGGATAAAGGCGCGCTGATCTACAATAACAGCAAAGAAACAGGTTTTGCCGTTTCGGTGGTGGATAACAACAAAAATGGGGATATGTACTACTGGTTCGAGGATTTCTTGAAAGTAAAACAGCGCGACGACGAATATTTTCAAACCCAGGAAACGCTCACGGTTTACAAAGAATATATCACCAAGCAGCTGCCGCAGGAATTTGAAACTACCAAAGCCGACCAAGCCGATTTTCTGAACAAATCCATCAATTTTTTCAAAGAAAAAGAAACGTTTGATTTTGATGAATTTACCAAGGAAGTTTTGGAAGATCCTAATGTTATTGAGAGTTTCAGTAATTTCAAGTCCGATTACGAACAGGAAATGCAGGTTTCCATTTCCGAAGATTTCGCCATCAATGAGGCAGCGGTTAAGAAGCAAAGCCGAGGTTTCAAAAGTGTAATAAAATTGGATAAAAATTTCCATATCTACGTGCACGGCGACCGAAAACTTATCGAAACCGGAAAAGATGAAAAAGGGAAATATTACCGACTTTATTTCGAGGAAGAACAATAAAAAAGCAATGCTTTAACTTAAAATTTAGCCCAAATGCAGGAAGGTTATTTCGTGATTTTTCTTAAAAATAAATTGCAGCGATTTATAGGGCAAATCGTGTCGCGCGCTTCTGGAAAGTCGGAAACCGATTTTTCTTGCATTGATTTTACTAAAATTATAGACTTGGATTCTTTTGGGAATTTGATGCTGGTGGTCTTTAATGATTTCTTTCTAAGTATTGATTTTGGGAATTCGGGAACGATGTTGGTGAACAAAACTAAAAAAGCAAAAGCCGATTTTTCTTTGCATTTTCCACATTCCGAAATCAATTTTTATAGCTGTGAAGCTAAGATTCTGAAAGGAAAACCGAATGATTATTTCCAATTTCCTACGGATATTTTAAATAAAAAATTTGATGGAGAATTAGCCTTGACCAAACTTCAGCAACATTTTGCGGAGGAAAATATCGGAAAGGCGTTGTTGGAAAAAAGTATTTTTGTAGGCATCGGCGATCTCATCCGAACGGAGGTGCTTTATCAAGCAAAAATTCATCCGGAAAGTTTGGTAAAAAATATTCCTGAGAAAAAACTGATCTACCTCATTGTAAGTGCTGTGAATTTCGCAGATGAACTTGTGGAAAGTTATAAAAATGATGAGGTCCAATCAAAAGCATTGATTTTTGAGAAGAAAATTTGTCCGAAAGATAAAACAGAAATTCAGATTGCTATTTCCGCAGAAACTAACTCCAGGATTTACATTTGCGCGAAATGCCAAAAATTATATTAAAAAAAAATCCTGCCGAAACAGGATTTTTTTGTTTTAATATTCGAAAACATTTTCCTCGAAAAGTCCGTCAACGGACCAGTATCTTTCTCCCGTATCGTAATTGAAAGTGAGAATTTTCGATCCTTCCGGAATTTCCGAAAGTTTTTTGTTGATCGCCGCCAAAGAAGCTCCGGTTGAGATTCCCGCCAGAATTCCTTCCTGCTTTGCCAGTTTTTTGGTGAATTCGTATGCTTCGTCTTTTTCCACCTGAATGGTTCCGTCAAGAATTTCAGTATTCAAAACTTTGGGTATAAATCCCGCTCCAATTCCCTGTAATGGGTGAGGACCGGGACTGCCTCCGGAAATTACCGGTGAATCTTTTGGTTCCACTGCGAAGCTTTTCAGGTTCGGGAACTGTTGTTTCAAAACTTGGGTAACACCAGTGATGTGTCCGCCGGTTCCCACTCCCGTAATCATATAATCAAAACCTTGTGGGAAATCGTTGAGGATTTCCTGAGCGGTGGTTTTCTGATGAATTTCAGGGTTTGATGAGTTTTCGAACTGTTGAGGAATCCAAACATTATTGAGAGTTTCTGCCATTTCCAAAGCTTTTTTCACCGCCCCGGAAGTTCCGAGTTCTCTAGGAGTCAGCACAAATTTAGCACCATAAGATGACATGAGTTTTCTGCGTTCCACACTCATGCTTTCGGGCATTACCAAAACGAGTTGATAGCCTTTCACCGCGCAGACCATTGCTAATCCAACACCGGTGTTTCCGGAAGTGGGCTCTACAATAAGCGTGTTTTTATTGATTTTTCCTTCTCTTTCAGCTTTTTCGATCATTGCGAGGGCAATTCTGTCTTTGATGCTGCCGCCGGGATTTTGGCGTTCAAGCTTCATCCACACTTCCACATTGCGGTCAAAAATAGTATTGATCTTAACGATTGGAGTGTTTCCAATGGCTTCTAAAACATTATTAATTTTCATGATATGAGGTATTTATATTTAACTGAATTTGAATTAAATGATGAAATTTATGGGTTCATTTCCCGGGAATTTGTTCTTCACCGTGACCTGTCCTTTGTGAAATACCACCGAATTTGGTGCCACACTTTCGGTGATCCAGACATTTCCACCGATGAGAGAGTTTTCGCCGATGATAGTTTCGCCGCCGAGAATGGTCGCGTTGGCGTAAATTACCACATGATCTTCGATGGTTGGATGCCGTTTTTGATCCTGCAAATCTTTCGTAACCGAAAGTGCGCCTAAAGTTACGCCTTGATAAATTTTCACCTTTTTGCCGATGACGGTGGTTTCGCCGATGACGATTCCGGTACCGTGATCGATAAAGAAATTTTCACCTATTTCTGCACCGGGATGAATGTCGATTCCGGTTTTGCTGTGGGCATATTCGGTCCAGATTCTTGGTATCAGCGGAATTTTATTCTTAAAAAGTTCGTGGGAAAGTCGGTAGATGGCGATGGCAAAAAATCCCGGATAGGAAAATACAACTTCTTCAACACTTTGTGCAGCGGGATCGTTTTCAAAAATATATTGCGCATCGTTTTGCAGTGCACTGTAAATCTCGGGAAAATTCTTAAAAAAAATATCACCTTCCACTAGCTCATTTTCAGTCTTCACTGTAGCTAAAATTTCGGTGAATTCAGCTTTGAAGCTGCTTAGCCGTTGCTCAATCAGTTCGATTTCTGAGCACCGCTGATATTCTAAAAAAAAGATAAAACGAAATAAGCGATCGATAAAATCCTCGGTTTTTCTCTTATCGATGTCGAATTTTCTATTCTGATAGCCCAAATGGAGTTGTTCCGTGAAAGTCATATACGGGATAATTTCTAACAAAGGTAAATAAGAATTTAAAGAAAGTACTTGATTTGTGTTAATAAAAAAATCCACTTCGATCATTTATAAAATCATTCATCAGTGTTTTTCTTTGGAAATGGAAATTAAGAATATTTTTATGCAGTTGCTTTCTATTGAAAAACAACGAATAGAAGGTCTTAAATCCCATTATTTACTGCTATTTAATGAAAAAGACTATTTAAAAATACTGTTTATTGACGGTTTTTATCAGCACTTAGGTGAAGCGTAGTGCAATTACCGCTCACTTTAAATGTAAATAATCTTAAACTAGTAAATGGAATGTACTGGTTAATGTAAAAACATCTGAGCAGGTAAAACCAATTAAAACTCATTATTAAAAAGTAATTGATGGAAATTTTAAATTAAGACTGCCGAACAAGGCAGTCTATTTTTTGTTCCAATCTGCTGAAAGCCCAAAATTTTTAGAAAACTTTGCATCACCATTTTTGTGCACCACTTCAATATTTCTTAGATTTGTGCAAAGACATTGAAAGGTTTTTTTAAGTAAAAATAATATTTAAGGTCTATCTTTTAAAACATTAAAAAATTAAGTAATAAACAGGAAACCGAAAGGTTTCATATCTCCGTTAAAAAACAATAAATAATTAGATATGAAAGTAACCGTTGTAGGTGCAGGTGCTGTAGGAGCAAGCTGTGCTGAATACATTGCGATGAAAGATTTCGCTTCAGAAGTAGTTTTAGTTGATATCAAAGAGGGTTTTGCGGAAGGCAAAGCGATGGATTTGATGCAAACCGCTTCATTAAACGGGTTTGATACCAAAATTACCGGAACTACCGGAGATTACAGCAAAACCGCAGGTTCTAAAGTTGCAGTAATTACTTCCGGAATCCCAAGAAAACCTGGTATGACAAGAGAAGAATTAATCGGCATCAACGCAGGAATTGTGAAGGATGTGACTGCGAATTTGGTGAAACACTCTCCGGATGTTATCATCATTGTGGTTTCAAACCCAATGGATACTATGGCTTATTTAGTTCACAAAACTTCAGGATTACCTAAAAATAAAATCATCGGAATGGGTGGTGCTTTAGATTCTGCACGTTTCAAATATCGTTTGGCAGAAGCATTGGAAAGCCCAATTTCAGATGTTGACGGTATGGTGATTGCCGCACATAGCGATACAGGAATGCTTCCCTTAATGAGCAAGGCCACAAGAAATGGGGTGCCCGTAACCGAATTTTTGTCAGAAGAACAGCAAAACTATGTTGCCGAAGAAACCAAAGTAGGAGGAGCTACGCTTACAAAATTACTGGGTACTTCAGCTTGGTATGCGCCAGGAGCTGCGGTTTCAGTGATGGTTCAAGCAATTCTTTGTGATCACAAAAAAATGATACCATGTTCACTAATGTTGGATGGGGAATATGGTGAATCTGATATTTGCCTGGGAGTTCCCGCAATTATCGGTGCTAATGGTGTTGAGAAAATCGTAGACATCACCCTTACCGATGCGGAGAAAGCGAAATTCGCAGAAGCAGCGAAAGCAGTAAGAGAAGTAAACGGAGATTTGAAGTTCTAAAAATTTCTCTATTCAAATAAACAACCTTCCGGGAAATAATCTGGAAGGTTTTTTTGTCATTGAGCTTTAAAATTTCAGCATCATCGTAAAATTAAAGGATTTAATAGGAATTTAACTCCATTCCCACACAAACCTCTTATCTTTGTATCTCTTTAATAAAAGTAAAAATAATGTTCAGAAAAACTCACATTTTAGCTCTTGTGTTCATGTCGGCTCTCAGCATAAATGCTCAGAAAAATAAAACGACTCAATTGGAAAGACCGAAATTGGTGGTGGGCTTGGTAATCGACCAAATGCGTTGGGATTACTTGTACCGCTACTACGACAAATTCGGAAATGATGGTTTTAAAAGACTTTTAAACCAGGGATATTCATTAAATAACGTGCACATCAATTATGTTCCTACGGTTACTGCGATAGGTCACACTTCGATTTATACCGGCTCGGTTCCGGCGATTCACGGGATTGCGGGGAACGATTGGACGGACAAAAATACCGGCAAAAATGTATATTGCACCACCGACGAAACGGTGTCGCCAGTAGGAACTTCCAGCAAAAAAGTAGGAAGTCACTCTCCGAAAAACCTATGGTCAACTACGATTACTGACGAGTTGCGAATTGCGACTAACTTTCAAGCTAAAGTAGTAGGCGTTTCCCTGAAAGATCGCGCTTCCATTCTTCCTGCGGGACATAGCCCTACCGGAGCTTACTGGTTCGATGATTCGTCCGGGAATTTTGTGACGAGTTCTTATTATAGCAACGATTTGCCTCAATGGTTAAAGAATTTCAATGGGCAGAATTTACCAGATAAATTAATCGCAAACGGATGGAACACTTTGCTCCCAATCGATCAATACACCGAAAGCTCACCGGATAATTCTCCGTGGGAAGGATTGCTCGGTAGTGCAAAAACACCTACATTTCCTTACAGCAATTTGGCGAAGGATTATCAAGCCAAAAAAGATAATATCAGATATACCCCTTTTGGTTCTACCTTAACTCTGAAAGTTGCAGAAGCTGCTTTGGATGGTGAACAGTTGGGAAAAGATAATGTGACAGACTTTCTAGCAATTAATATTGCTTCAACAGATTACGCAGGCCACAAATTTGGACCCAATTCCATTGAAGTTCAGGATGTTTATTTAAGACTGGATCAGGATTTGGCAGATTTCTTTAAAATGTTGGATGCCAAAATAGGGAAAGGGCAATATACCGTTTTCCTTTCCGCAGACCATGGTGGCGCACATTCGGAAGGTTTCATGAAAGAGCATAAGATGGCAACCGGATTCTTTGCTGATAATGCTGAAAAAAACCTGAATGATCTTCTAAAATTAAAGTATCAATACGATAAACTCATTATTGCGATTGATAATTATCAGATTTATTTGGATCAAAATTATATGAAATCCAATAAGTTCAATGCAGAAGAAGTTGCGGATTACCTGGTGGATGAGCTCAATAAAGATCAAACTGTTCTTTTCGCCGTGAATTTGAAAAAAATCGGGCAAGCTCCAATTCCGGAACCCATTAAATCTAGAATAATCAATGGGTATAACTGGCAAAGAAGTGGCGATATTCAGTTGGTTTCCCATGATTCGATGCTGCCGCCCTATTCAAAAACCGGAACCACACACAGCGTTTGGAATTCTTACGACTCTCACGTTCCGTTAATTTTCATGGGTTGGGGGTTCAAAAACGGTGAAAGTAATAAAGATTACAACATGACCGATATTGCACCAACCTTAGCCGCGCTGCTCAGAGTCCAATTCCCAAGTGGAAATATAGGAAATCCTATCGTAGAAGCTTTAGGCAAGTAAAATTGAACAACTAATAAAAGAAAAAGAACGCGCTGAAGTACAGTGCGTTCTTTTTTATGAAGTATAGTAAAAAAACTATTTTCCTTTTTGTGGTGGGTAATTCGCCATAATTTCCGAAACAATTTCCGGGATTTGTCTTTGTTTCTGTTTTGGCGAATCTACCGAAATTCCGCTTCCGATACCTTGCCAAACCAGTTTTTGTGTTTTTGCATCAATCAAATCAACAATCAACGAACCTTGGTTATAATTGGAAGTCCAGGTTCTGTTCACCCCAACTCCCCAACCGAAAGGGCCTCCCCATCCGTACATTCCGTAAGGTCGAGTGCTTTGTACATCCTGAATTTTCTTGTGGTTGGCTTTCACATTTACAATCAAATCAGGATTGTCCGCCACGCTCAAGCCTTTGGTTTGCAATTGCTTGGAAACTTCATTCAGTACTCGGTCTTTATCAATATCATTGAGTTTCAAATCGTCGATTCTCAGTTTATATGTTTTGTAAGCATTGAAGTTTGCGGTTTCCGCGTAATCGGATTTTACATTAAAAGGACTACAAGAAGTTAATCCCAAAGTAGCCGAAGCCAGCAACAGGAAAAAATATTTTTTACTCATCGCTTTAAAATTTGTTTTACGGTATTTGCTAATTGTTGATTTCATCGCCAATATTTTATTTATTTATTTTTTTTGATCAAGTTTTATCACACGGTCCGTTTTTTTATCATAACCATACGGGCAATGTCGGCAACCATTTTTACAGCAATAGCCACGCTTGAGGTGGAATTTCTCTGTGAAAACTTTGTAGCCCTGCTCGTTATAATAATAATCCTCGTTTTCTTTGATGGTATTTTTGCTCATGGGTTAAATCAGAATAACTGAAAATTTTATCTTTGTTACATGATATTGGTTTGCCAAAGGCTTCTCAAAAATACGAAAATTTCAGCGATTACCATTTTTCCCTTTATTATTCTGCGGAAAAGTGCCTCGCGCAACGATCGCGTACTCATCAATCACGAGAAAATTCACCTTCGTCAGCAACTGGAGCTTTTCATTATTTTCTTCTATTTATGGTATGTCATCGAATATTATTATTGGTTTTTCCGGCTCAGAGATTCCTTTCAGGCCTACAAATCCATCTCTTTCGAACGCGAAGCCTACGCAAAAGAAAACGATTCCCATTACTTGGAAAACCGAAAATGGTGGAGTTTTTTGAAGTTTATCATTTAGTTTTTGGGCGCACATTTCCGGCTTTCACTACTCGCTTTTTTGTTCCCGGCTTTCCCAATGCTTACAAAAAGAGCTCAAACATGCCGTTCAATCCGGGGCGCAATTCGTTTTCCTATCGAGATTTTGGCTTTAATCAAAATATTTCCACGAAATTTGTTCCATGAAAATCCCGGAAATCGAAATTCCAATCATTCCAATTCCCTTAGAAAAAAAAGTAACGCTTTTCATCAAACGCGAAGATCTCATCCACCCAGAAATCTCCGGAAATAAATTCTGGAAACTTTTCTACAACATCAATCATTATCTGGAAAAAAATCCGGAAAATCCTTTCATTATCACTTTCGGGGGCGCATTTTCCAATCATATTGCCGCTGTAGCAGCATTAGGGAAAGAATCGGGAATTCCTACTTTGGCCATCATCCGTGGACAAGAATTACACACAAGGTGGAAAGAAAATCCAACCTTGATAACCGCTGCTGACAACGGAATGAGATTTCGTTTCGTGACCCGAGAAGAATATGGCGATAAAATTCAGCTTACCGAAAATTTGAAAATAGAATTTCCCAATGCGTTAATAATCCCGGAAGGCGGAACCAACGAAAATGCAGTGAAAGGAATCCAACACCTGCTGAATCCTGAAACTAAAAGTTTTGATTATCTTTGCACCGCAGTCGGAACCGGTGGAACGGTCGCAGGATTATCCAGATTCGCAGCGCAACACCAGAAGGTTTTGGGTTTTAAGGTGGTAATTGATCATTCATTGGAAACAACGGTTGCAGAACTTTCCGGAAAGAACAATTTTGATCTATTCGATGCACAAGATGGCGGGTACGGCAAAATAACTGATGAAAATATTCGTTTTATCAATGATTTTTACCATGATTTTGGAATCAAAACCGATCCCATTTATACCGGAAAAATGATGAGGAAACTTTTCGAGCTTATCGAAAAAGATTATTTTCCCGAACAGTGCCGGATTTTGGCTTTCCACACTGGCGGTTTGCAAGGAATAGAAGGAGCCAACGACATGCTGAGGAAGAAAAATAGGGGATGGATTCAGTTCGGAAAGTGAGGGCTTTAACCTTCAAAAAAATAAAAATATAGGCATCAGTCCAAAATTTAAAATATTTATGAAAAGCATATTTTGTATCCTTTCAATACTTATTTTATCAAAATTCCAAGCTCAGAGCTGGAAAAACGATGAGCAGTATATACAAAAGTTCGCACCCTACGCGGTAGAGGAAATGGAAAAGTACAAAATTCCGGCCTCCATTACTTTAGCACAAGGACTTTTAGAAACCGGCGGCGGACAAAGCCGTTTGGCACAAATCGGGAATAATCATTTCGGGATTAAATGTAAAGAAGAATGGACCGGGAAAACCATGAAACACACCGATGATGCGCCAAATGAATGTTTCCGGGTGTATGATGATCCGCGGCAATCTTATGAAGATCATTCGAAATTCTTAGCTTACCGGCAATATTATGTCAATCTTTTCAAGCTGGATATGAAAGATTATAAAGCTTGGGCACACGGATTGAAAAAAGCTGGATATGCTACAAATCCCCGCTATGCTTATATATTAATTGATAAAATCGAAAAAAATAGACTTTACGAATTCGATAATACCAACTCCAAAGAGGTTTTGTACACCATCTTGAAAATGTATCCGAATTTAGAAAGCGACCGAATCTTCATGGCACAGCTTGAACAAAGCAAAGTGAAGCCAAAACCTGCAACGGTGACGGTTCCTTATGAGCAAACTTCTTACGCAAAACAGCAGCAAAAAGTCAATGAATTGAAAACAAGCGCAGAATTGCTCAATTCAATTTTGGTCAAAAATCATCCGAATGGCGGTAGAAAATTTGTTGTTATTCCGGCCGATACCCAACTTAAAGTGATTGCCAAAAAATTCGGAATTTCTGAAAGTAAATTGATGAAATGGAATGAACTCGACAGTGGAGGTTTGATGAGAAACGATATTCTTTTTCTGGAATCCAAAGCATCAACCGGAAATGTGGCCACCTACAAGACGAAAGTAGGAGAGACCATGCATGATGTTTCCCAAAAATTCGGGGTAAAACTTTCGAAATTATACGCGAAAAATAGGATGGAGTACGGAGATCAGCCAAAAGTCGGTCAGCTTATTTACCTTCAAAGTAAAAAACCGAGAAGCTAGATTTATTACAAAAATAATTTAAAGAAAATGTTATATCAAAGAAGTTCTGCTTTATTCGATGAAGCATATCAATATATTCCTGGTGGAGTGAATTCGCCCGTTCGCGCCTTCAAATCTGTTGGTGGCGTTCCTATTTTTATGAAATCAGCGAAGGGCGCTTATATGACAGATGCGGATGACAATACGTACATTGACTACATCAATTCTTGGGGGCCGGCAATTTTGGGACACACCCATCCTGAAGTGTTGGAAGCCATCAAAAAGCAAGCTGAAAATGGTTTTTCCTACGGAACACCTTCCGAATTGGAAACCGAAATCGCTAAATTAATTGTAGAAAATGTTCCAAATATCGACCAGATCAGAATGGTTTCTTCGGGTACAGAAGCTTGTATGAGCGCGATTCGCTTGGCAAGAGGTTTTACAGGAAGAGATAAGATCATCAAGTTCGAAGGTTGTTACCACGGGCATTCCGATTCGTTTTTAATTAAAGCAGGAAGTGGCGCTGCAACTTTCGGAAATCCAAATTCTCCGGGAGTTACCGCAGGAACCGCGAAAGATACTTTGCTCGCAAAATATAATGATAATGAACAAGTTGCCGATTTGTTCCGACATAATCCGGGCGAAATCGCTGCAGTAATTGTAGAGCCGGTTGCAGGAAATATGGGCTGTGTGTTGCCTGAGAATAATTTTCTTCAAAATTTAAGAAAACTTTGCGATGAAAATGGTGCGTTGCTCATTTTTGATGAGGTGATGACGGGGTTCCGACTGGCTTTTGGCGGTGCGCAAGAAGTTTACAATGTGAAAGCCGATTTGGTAACCTACGGAAAAGTGATTGGCGGCGGACTGCCGGTGGGAGCGTTCGCCGGTAGAAACGAGATTATGGATCATTTGGCTCCGAAAGGCGCAGTGTATCAGGCAGGAACTTTAAGTGGAAATCCTTTGGCAATGAGAGCGGGTTTGACGACTTTGGAATTGATCAAAAAAGATGAAAATTTCTATCAAAATATCAATAAAACTACCGAAACGCTTGATTTTGAAATCGGGAAAATATTAAATTCTAAAAATATCGAACACCGTATCAACAGAAAAGGTTCGATGATGAGCGTCTTTTTCCATATCAATTCCGTTTCTAATTTTGATGAAGCAGCAAAGGCAAATCATTCACTGTTCAATAATTTCTTTCATTTTCTTCTTGAAAAAGGGATTTACCTGCCACCAAGCGGTTACGAAACGTGGTTTATTTCCGATGCGATTAAAGAAAAAGAAATCGACAGTACTTTGGAAGTGATTCGAAAGTTTGAGTATTCATAAACAAAAAAGCCAACCGAAAACTTTCAGTTGGCTTTTTTTAGGTTTAAAAATTATTAAGGCTTCGCTCTTTCGTATTGATGCGGGAAAAAGCATTCGTCGTTATTCTTAAATGACCCACGAGCCGGAAGATATGGATTTCGTAAAATTTCGCGGGCAACAAAAATCAGATCTGCTTGCTTATTTTGTAAAATCTCTTCGGCTTGTTTTGCAGATTTTATCAAACCTACAGCGCCGGTTGCAATTTCGGCATCTCTTTTCACCGCTTCCGACAAAGGAACTTGGTAACCATCATACAGATTGATTTTCGCCCCGTGAATATTTCCACCGCTGGAAACATCGATGAGATCTACCTTTTTTTCTTTTAGAATTTTAGCTAAAGCTACACTGTCTTTAATATTCCAGCCGCCTTCCGCATACTCCGTTCCGGAAATTCTTACAAACAATGGATGGTTTTCATCCACAAGTTCGTTCACTGCCTCTACGATTTCGAGCAGAAAACGAGTTCTGTTTTCAAAACTTCCGCCATATTCGTCATCTCTTGTATTCGATAAAGGCGACAAAAACTGATGAACGAGATAGCCATGAGCTGCGTGAATTTCAATCACATCAAAACCCGCATCGATGGCTCGTTTTGCGGCCTCTTTAAAGCTATTAACCAAATTTTTAATCTCTTCTCCGGAAAGTTCGTGTGGAATTCTTTCATCTTCGGAATAAGGTATCGGAGAGGGTGCTACAGTTTCCCAACCTTCTTCCAAAGAAATCTGCTTGCCGTTCCAGGTGGAAGCTTTTCTTCCGGCATGCGCAAGCTGAATTCCGATCTTGCTTGCAGAGTTTTCATGAACGAAGTTAACTATTTTGGAAAGCGCATCTGCTTGATGATCATTCCAGATTCCCATGCATTTATTGGTTATTCGACCTTCCGGAACCACGCCGGTTGCTTCGACAATGATGAGGCCGACTCCGCCTTGGGCGCGGCTTCCATAATGCACAAAATGGAAATCGTTGGGCATTCCGTTTTCACAGGAATACATACACATTGGCGACATTACCCAACGGTTTTTCAATTCCAGGTTTCTAAATTGTATTGGACTGTAAAGCATATAATAAATTGAATTTTTTTAACGAGGTCAAAGTTACGGAATCATCGTCAGTTCCCACCTCATAAATACCCAAACATTGACATAGATAAATTAAAAGAGGCTTCCCTAAAGAAACCTCTTAATAATAATTGATGAAATTTTATGCTGGCAGAGGATTCATTTCTCTGTCCCAGAAGCGGTGCAGCATAATTGCTGCCACAAAGTCCTCTACATTTCCGTCGGTAATTACACCGTCTTCCGAGTCCTTTAGTTGAGGCACTGCTTTTTTAATCAATTCGGATCCGTTATCATCAGCGCCGATTGGTTTACAGTGCTTATACGCTTCCGCAACGAAATGAATGGCTCCCGCATGTTCAAGCAAGGTATTCACACTTTCGCCGCCGGCAATATATACGGCATCATAAATCACTGATGCTGCAGTAAGTAAACTGTCGTCAACAGGATATTGGTCGCCGGATTTTGTGGTTACAAATCCGTGCCGTGGCGCAATGATCTGAACCATTGCATCCATCTCGCAGAGTTCTTTCTTTACCCGGGTGAAAGCTTCGTCATTCACTCCATCCGCGGTAAGGATCGCGATTCTTCTCGCTTTAATATTCGTCGAAAGTTTATTTGCCATGCTTACTGAAGGCGCTTCGGTGATTGGAAGTTTTACTTTTAAAGAATGATGATCATCCGGATTTCCGTCCGCCGGAATACTGTCAGTAATCGGCTGAGGTAATTTTTCAGGAACAAGTCCCAAATGATCTGCTACCTGTTTTGCCAGATCCTCATCCACTTCGAGCAACATGTTTACCATGCGCTGACGGATTGGCACAAGCTGAACTTTCCCTAGCTCAAAAGAAAAAGCATTCTGGATATGACGTTTTTCATGCAGCGTCATACTGTTATAGAACAGAGTAGCCTGGCTGAAATGATCGAAGAAACTTTTACTCCTTTTTCTGATTTTCGAGGAATCGATGCGTTCTTCAAAGGATGCGAATCCACCTTCCTTAATCATCGCCTGGAACGGACATCCCTGGGCCATGGAATTTGGGTGGTAAGAAACCTTTCCTTTCGGAATCTGCATTCTGTGAATACCGTCGCGCTGGTTATTCGTTACATCCGGTATGGCTCTGTTGATCGGAATCTCGTGGAAATTAGGTCCGCCCAGTCTTGAAAGTTGGGTGTCGGTGTAGGAAAAGAGTCTTCCCTGTAATAAAGGATCATTTGTAAAATCGATTCCCGGAACTACGTGCCCCGGATGGAACGCAACCTGTTCTGTTTCTGCGAAGAAATTGTCAGGATTTCGGTTAAGGGTCATTTTTCCGATGATTTCTACCGGCACCATTTCCTCCGGAATCATCTTTGTCGGATCGAGCAAGTCGAAAGGGAATTTGTGTTCATCTTCCTCCGGAACGATCTGCACGCCCAGTTCCCATTCCGGATACATTCCTTTCTCAATCGCATCCCAAAGGTCGCGGCGGTGGAAATCGGTATCTTTTCCGGCAAGTCTTTGTGCTTCATCCCAGGCAAGCCCTAAAACGCCCTGTAAAGGTTTCCAGTGGAATTTCACAAAGTGTGATTTGCCTTCATCATTAATAAATCTGAAGGTATGAATTCCAAAACCTTCCATCGCACGGAGCGTTCTTGGAATCGCCCTGTCGCTCATGAGCCACATGATATTATGCATGGCTTCGGGCATTAATGAAATGAAATCCCAGAATGTGTCGTGTGCAGAAGCTGCCTGTGGAATTTCGTTATCCGGTTCGGGCTTTACCGCGTGAACGAGATCTGGAAATTTCATCGCATCCTGAATGAAAAACACGGGCGTATTATTTCCTACAAGGTCATAATTCCCTTCCTGGGTATAGAATTTTACGGCGAAACCACGGATGTCCCGGGGTAAATCGGTAGATCCGCGGCTGCCTTGGACGGTAGAAAACCGAACAAATACTGGTGTTTTGATGGAGGTATCGTTCAGGAATTTGGCTTTGGTATATTTTCCCATCGGTTTGTAGAGCTGAAATTCGCCGTGTGCACCGGAGCCACGCGCATGAACAATCCTTTCCGGAATTCTCTCGTGGTCAAAGTGCGTCATTTTTTCGCGGAAGATAAAATCTTCAAGCAGTGAAGGTCCGCGGTCGCCTGCTTTCAGGGAATTCTGGTCATCATTGATCTTAATGCCGTGATTGGTTGTCATAAATTCGCCGTGGTCATCAACTTTATATTTTCCGAGCTGTTCTACTTTTGGGTTTGCGCCATTTTCAAACGGCTCATGTTCGTTAATTTTCATAGTAGTGATTTGTTGGTTATACAGCGTTAATGTCTTTGGATTTGTGTTTTCCGGCTGCGGCCTGAGAGTTCAGGTTGGTGTCTGCAATTGTAGTAAGCAGGCAATCTGATTTTTTTTCTTCGCCTAAAGTACGAAGGAGTAGATCAAGTGCTTCTCTTTCGTTAAGTACTTTTGCATAGGCGCACAGCGTTCCATAGCTGGCAATTTCGTGATGTTCTACTTTTTGAGAACTTCCGATAATGGCAGCATCGCGAACCGGACCTTCAGCTGCACTCGAAACGGTTTCTCTTCCTTCTTCCAGGATTCCTTCAATAGCAGGGCATTTTTTGGCTTCGGCTTTCATTCCCATCGAGGCGAAAGCTTCTTCCAACCGAACCACCTGTTGTTTAGTCTGCGCCAAATGATCTTTAATGGCCGTCTTGAGTTTTGGATCTGATGCATTTTCATACATTTCCGGAAGGGCTTTTACTAATGCATTTTCTGCATAATACATGTCTTTCAGGCCATCGGTGAAGAGGTCTCGCAGTTGCATGGCATCGCCATTTGCCTGTTTCTTCGGAGGAGTTGTTTTTTTCTTTTCCATTCTAATTTTTTTTATTAATGTTTGAATTTGGTCAGTTGAGGAAAGAGTTTACCGCTTGGTAAACTTTCAAAATCTAATTGATGCATTCAATTTTTACGCCAAATGGAGCCTCTGCCGCGTAAGTTTCCTTAAGAGTAAGGCTGATTATGCAAACACTACCTGTAGGTTTTAAATAAGCGACTTTCAATCTGTAATTCAAAAATAAAAGTTATCTTTACTCCCCAATTTTTTTAAATGGAAAAAGAATTAAAAATCACTTTTGAAACCATCGAAAACTACAACAGTCTTGATGAGATCGAAAAAAAACTCTTCGATGCGGCTCACAAGATTCGCGAAAATGCATACGCTCCCTATTCGGATTTTCTTGTTGGATGTGCGATACTGTTGGAGAACGGCGAGATTGTTTCGGGCAGTAATCAGGAAAATGCGGCTTATCCTTCGGGATTATGTGCTGAACGAACCACCATTTTTTGGTCGGCAGCGAATTTCCCTGAGGTAAAAATGAAAAAATTATTCGTTATTGGCGCTCCAAGAGAAGCTGTTCATTCCGTTCCTATTCCTCCTTGCGGTAGTTGCAGACAATCGATTTTGGAGTATGAAGCTAAACAAAAAGAAGGAATTGAAATTTATTTTGCTTCATTGGATGGTGCAATTTACAAAACCAAATCAATCCGCGATTTATTGCCGTTTTCATTTGATTCTTCTTACCTTTAAATATCAATTTTATTCATTTTTATCCTTCTTAATTTTAATTTAAAGATCATGAGAATTGCAGCGATCGATATCGGGAGTAATGCCGCTCGACTTTTGATTAATGAAGTCATCGAACCCAAAAAAGGCAAACCGGAATTTACCAAACTTAATCTTTTGAGGATTCCGTTGCGATTGGGAATGGATGTTTTTACGAATGGAGAGATTGGTCCGGAAAGAGAAAAAATGGTGATTGATTCGATGAAAATTTTCAGTGATTTGATGAAGATTTACAAGGTTGAGCATTACCGAGCGTGCGCTACCAGTGCGATGCGTGATGCGAAAAATGGGCAGAAGATCATCAATGAAGTACAAAAATCTTCAGGAATAAATATCGAAATTATATCCGGTGATGAAGAAGCAACTTTAATCTATGAAAATCATGTTGCGGAAGGATTAGATAAAAATTTTGCCTATCTGTACATCGATGTTGGCGGAGGTTCTACCGAACTTACTTTCTACGAAGGTGGGAAAATGATCTACGAAAAATCTTTCAATATCGGGACCATTCGCTTGCTCAATGGTTTGGTAACGGATGATCATTGGAAAGAAATGAAAGAAGAAATTCGAAAAAACATCAACAGCAAAAAGCCAATAGTCGCCATAGGTTCCGGTGGAAATATAAACAAAATATTTTCGATGAGCAAAACGAAAGACGGAAAACCCATGTCCACCACTTTTCTTAAAAAATATTACAAAGAAATGAATGACCTTTCGGTAGCGGAACGAATGAGCAAATATGGATTGCGGGAGGACCGTGCGGATGTATTGGTTCCAGCTTTGGAAATTTTCAATAATGTGATGAACTGGAGCGACATCAGCAAAATCTTTGTTCCGAAAATTTCGGTTGCCGATGGATTGATTCATAGCATTTTTGATGATTTGAAGGCAAAGAAAAACCTTCAAAAATCTTAATATTCTTCTATCTTAAGGAATTGTAAACAACTTTTTGTTCATAATTCTTTAATCTTCCCTTAAACATTCTTTTACTTTTAAATTTGATTTTTGCACAAATCTAATTTAAAAGTAAAATAATGAGAAAACTTTACCTGATCCAACTCTTTACGATTTTTTTTTCGCTGAGTTTTCAGTCGGTAAATGCGCAAACGCTGGTGCATTACTGGAATTTTAACAACAATTCTTCACTTGCCACCATTAGTACGCCAAATGTTGCATTGGTTCCCGGAGCATCTCTGCTGGCGATTCCAGGTGGATCGAGTGTAATTGACTTCGCAGGAGGAACCGGCCAGAATTTCAGCGTTGAAAATTTAAATGCTAGAAATGGTGATATTTCCGGGACACATTTAAGATTCAATAATCCGATTGGTGGCGCACTGCAATTTAATCTTCCCACAACCGGTTACAAAAATGTGGTAGTGAAATTCACTACAAGAAGATCAGGTTCGGGCGCGGGAACTCAACTTTGGCTGTATTCTATTGATGGAAATAATTTTATACCCTTTGCAAACATTTTCCCAGTAGACGGAAACCCAACCTTGCAAACTTTGGATTTTTCCACAATTCCGAATGTTTCCAATAATCCTAATTTTAAATTGAAAGTGGAATTCTCTGCAAATCCCGGTGGTTCAGTAGGGAATAACAGATTTGATAATTTTACTTTGGATGCTACACCTGCAGATGTTGCAGATACTACTGCGCCGGTAGTTACTTACAACCCACCAAATGGCGCAACTAATGTTGCCACTACCATAAAGCCGAAAATTTCTTTTAATGAAAATATTCGTCTTATCGATAATTCCGAAATTACTAATCCCCAGAATCTTGTTGAACTTCGCCTGGGAAATTCTAATGGAAGTTTGGTTCCGTTTTTCGCGAATTTTTTCAACAATGAAATTACGGTAAACCCTATTCCAGCTTTAGACATTAATCAAACTTATTACTTGGCAGTAAAACCGAACATGGTTGAAGATTTTAGTGATAATGTGGTGGTATCTTCGGCAGCAAGTATTTTTACGACCTCCGGAACATCCGTTTCTTTCGCTAAAAGTTTCGTGAAAGTTAATGAAAACGCCGGTTCACTTATTTTTGACCTTAATATTACTTCACCATCCAACGCAACGGTGGATTTAGTGGTGAAAGCTGCACCTTTCAGCACTGCAAATTCTGGCGATTTCACTTTAGCAACACAAACCATCCAAATTACCCCTTCAGCTCCAGGTACTTATAGTATTTCTATTCCTATTATTGATGATCAATTGGAGGAGCAACAAGCGGAATATTTTGTGTTAAGTTTAGAAAATCCTGTGGGAGCTACTATTTCCGAAAGTACTTTTGCAACTATTTATATCATTGATAATGATAAGTTGGCACCGGTTCCAAATAATCAAATTTCTTTAAATTATATCGGAAGTTTTGATCCATCAGGTTCGAATAACAGTACCACAGAAATTGTAGTTCACGACCCGATTTCCAAAAGGTTGTTTACTACAAGTGCTGTTACCGGACTTTTGGACATTGTAGATTTCAGCAATCCATCTGCTCCTTCGGTAATCAGTTCGATTGATATGAATGCTTATGGTGGACTAACCAGTGTGGCAGTGAAAAATGGAATTGTAGCAGTTGCTTCTCCGAATTCAGTTCCACAAAATAACGGATCTGTTGTATTTTTTGATACGAACGGAAATTTTATAAATAAAGTTACCGTCGGCGCTTTACCGGATATGATTACATTTACGCCCAATGGAAGCAAAGTTCTTACTGCAAACGAAGGCGAACCGAATGCTGATTATTCCATCGATCCAGAAGGTTCGGTTTCGATTATTGATGTTTCTGGAGGAATTTCCACACTTTCGCAAGCGCATGTAACCACACTTTATTTTACCGATTTCAACAGTCAGGAAGCATCTTTACTTGCATCAGGAATTAGAAAACTAAAAGCTTCAAGCACACTTTCTCAAGATTTGGAACCGGAATATTTTTCCGTAACCAGCGATAATCAGAAAGCTTTTGTAGCGATACAAGAAAATAATGCCATTGCGGAAATTAATTTAAATTCTAAAACCATCGCTGCACTTTGGGCTTTAGGTAAAAAAGATATGAGCTTGCCAGGAAATGGTTTCGATGCCTCAGACAATAATAATGAAATTTTAATCGCAAACTGGCCGGTGAAAACCTTCTATATTCCAGATTCAGTTGCAACGTACAATGTTGCAGGAACTCATTATATCGTAACAGCCAACGAAGGAGATGAAAAAGAATTTAGCAATTTAAACGAAAGAACAACAGTGGGAGCATCAAACTATGTCTTAGATGGGGCAATTTTTCCACAAGCGGAAGTATTGAAAGCCTCTCATAATTTAGGAAGATTCCGGGTGACAAATTTACACGGAAATACAGATTCTGATGCCGCTTTTGAAGAAATCAATGCAGTCGGATCCCGGTCTTTCTCTATTTTCAATGCGAATAGTAAACAAATCGTTTTCGATAGTGGTGATGATTTTGAAAGATACACTGCACAGCACTTTACAAATATTTTCAATGCTGATCACGAAAGCAATACCCCGAAAAACAGAAGCCGATCAAAAGGTCCGGAACCAGAAGGAGTTACGATCGCAAAGATTGCAAATGAAACTTTTGCCTTTATATCTTTGGAAAGAGTAGGTGGAGTAATGGTATACAACATCAGCAATCCAAATGCCCCTGTTTTTGTTGATTATAAAAATACCAGATCCACTTCAGCTTACGGCGGAGACAACGGCGCAGAAGGAATTACCTATATCCCAAAAAACGAAAGTGCAACCGGTAAAGGGTATATTGTTATTGCCAACGAAATCAGCGGTACCTTGACAATTTACGAAATTAATGATGAGGTGTTGGCTTCAGGTGAGGTTACCAATGCACCAAAAACATTTTCTGTTTTTCCTAATCCGTCTTCAAAAGGTTTGGTGTATTTCAACCGAGAAGCGGATGTGGAAATTTATGATATAGCTGGAAAACTCGTTCATAAATCGAAAAACGCGAAAACAATCGATACTTCTACCTTCAGCACCGGAGTTTACTTAATAAAAACTTCGGAAGGAATTGTGAAAAGAATGATCGTGAAATAACTCTTATTTTTTTTTCAACAAATCGAGGATTCCCAATTTGGAAATCCTCGTTTTTTTTAATTTTAATAAAATTTTGCGCTTGGATTTTACCTTTTCCCTAATTCTATCACTTCCAGATTTTCAATTTTTTCACCATTGATTTCAAAACGCATCATGGTACGGGTTTTATGCCAACCTTCTTTTCCGCAAGCGCCGGGATTGAGGTGTAGCAAATTATTTTTTTGATCGTACATGGCTTTTAGAATATGAGAATGCCCGGAAATGAAAAGGTTTGGCGCTTTTTCAGCAATTTCTTTTTTGGCTAAAGGCGAATATTTTCCCGGATAGCCGCCGATATGAATCATTAAAACTTTTACATTTTCAATGGTAAAACGCAAAACTTCCGGAAAGATTTTTCTTACTTTTTCCCCATCAATATTCCCGTAAACGCCACGCAACGTGGTAATTTTTTCCAGCTTTTCAATGACTTCTGGATTGCCGAAATCTCCGCAATGCCATATTTCATCGGCTTGTGAGGCGTATTCTAAAATTCGGTCATCAATATAGGAATGAGAATCGGAGAGGAGGAAAATCTTTTTCATGGGAAAGCAAATTACTAGATTTTTCTTGAATTTTACGGATTAAATTTTAGAAATTTGCATCAATGAGATATTTCATAGAGTTTTCTTATCAAGGCAAGAATTATTTCGGCTACCAAATACAGCCCAAAGAGGTTTCCGTACAGCAGGAATTGGAGAAAGCGCTTTCAACTTTGTTGAGACAAGACATCAAGACCACGGGTGCAGGAAGAACTGATACCGGAGTTCATGCTAAAAAAATGTTTGCTCATTTCGATGCCGATTTGGTTTTGGATCATCATCTGGTTTATAAACTCAATAGTTTTTTGCCTCAAGATATTGCAGTGAAAAGAATATTTGAGGTGAAAAAAAATTTTCATGCCCGGTTTGATGCTACTTTCCGAACTTATGAATATTATATTTCTTTAGAAAAAAATCCTTTTACCCTGGATCATTCCTGGCAAATGTGGAAAAGAAAACTGGATGTCGAAAAAATGAATGAAGCCTGCAAAATCCTTTTTGAGTATGAAGACTTTACGAGTTTTGCAAAACTTCATACCGACAATAAAACCAATAACTGCCAAATTTACAAAGCGTTTTGGGAACGAAATGAAACGGAACTGAAATTCACCATTTCTGCGGATAGGTTTCTGAGAAATATGGTTCGCGCGATAGTAGGAACGATGGTGGAAATAGGAAACGGGAAAATACCACCTGAAAATTTAAGAACCATCATCGAAGAAAAAAACCGAAATTCAGCGGGTACATCAGCTCCTGCGCAAGGACTTTTTTTGGTGGATGTAGGTTACAATTTTGAGTAAGACTATTTTAAAATGAAAAAACAAAATACTTGGGATATTATTAAAAGACTGTTCGTGATCGGAATGAAATTTCGGACATGGTTTATTATTACCTTAATTATATCAATTTTTTTATCGGTAATTTCTACCTATAGACCGTATCTTACGATGCAAATTGTGGATTCCGACATCATCAAACTGAGAGATGAAGCGTCGATGATGAAGCATATTTATATTTTAATCGCTTTGGTTTTTGGCGAAACCATTCTCAATTTTTTTCTGGTTTATTTTTCCAATTATATTTCCCAAAATGTGATTCGCGATATCCGTGAAAAATTGTATCATAAACTGATTTATTTCAAAACTTTCTTCTTTGATAAAACCCCTATCGGACAACTCGTAACTCGTGCAGTAGGTGATGTAGAAACGATTTCAACGGTTTATACCGATGGATTTCTGATGGTTTTCGGAGATATTTTAAGGATTGTTTTCGTTTTGATCATGATGTTCCAGGTGGATGTACATTTAAGTTATATTTCCTTGGCAATTCTTCCGCTGATGGTGGTCATTACGAGATTCTTCCAGAAAAAACTCAAAAAAGCTTTTACTGATGAACGAACTTGGACCGCAACTCAAAACTCATTTGTGCAGGAGAGGCTTTCCGGAATGACAATTATTCAGGTTTTTAACAGACAAAAAGCCGAGTTTAAAAAATTTGACCAAATAAATATCAGCTTGAAAGCAGCTTTGCTGAGAACGGTTTTCATTTTCTCGCTGTTTTTCCCCGTCGTAGAACTGATTTCTTCCCTTTTCATCGGGTTTGTATTGTTTTACGGAGGTTATATTACCATTTCCGCCGGTGTGGTAATCGCCTTTATTCAATACATTTCGATGCTGATTCGCCCGCTACGCCAAATTGCGGATCGTTTTAATAATATACAAAGAGGAATTGTAGGCGCAGAAAGAGTTTTAGGTATCATGGACGAAGATTTCTCATTGGCCAACAACGGGAAAGTGATTAAGCATCAGTTCGACGGAAAAATTGAATTTCAAGATGTGAGATTCTCTTATGATGATAAACAGGAAGTTTTAAAAGGTATTAGTTTTAAAGCAAATCCGGGCGAAACCGTAGCAATTGTAGGTGCCACAGGAGCTGGAAAATCTACCATTATCAGTTTAATTACCAGGTTATATGATATTAATTCAGGGAAAATTCTTTTGGATGATGTCGAGTTGAAAGATTATGAACTGTATAATTTAAGAAGCCATATCGGCGTTGTTTTGCAGGATGTTTTCCTTTTCCATGGTAGTATTTTCGAGAATCTTTCGTTTGGTGATGAAACCGTAACTTTAGAAAAAATAAGAAGCATCGCCAAAGAAATCGAGGTAGATGATTTTATCATGAGCCTTCCAGGTGGCTATGATTATGTGGTTCGTGAAAGAGGTTCATCGATATCGCTGGGACAAAGACAACTGTTATCATTTTTAAGGGCTTATCTTACGGATCCGAAAATTCTTATTTTGGATGAAGCAACTTCTTCCATTGATCAAGCAAGTGAAAAACTAATCCAAAGAGCGACCGATAAAATCACTAAAAACAGAACCTCGATTATCATTGCGCACCGACTTTCAACTATTGAAAAAGCAGACAAAATTATAGTAATGGAACACGGGAAAATTGTAGAAGAAGGAAAACACATGGAGTTGCTAAACAAAAATGGCTACTACGCAACTTTGTACAAAGCCCAACTGAAACATGAAGTAGAAGATAGCGAGTAGAATTCGCAGAAAAATTATAATAAAAAAGATCGGTTCCCATCGGAGCCGATCTTTTATTTAGTAGGATGAATTAATTTCCGACAACTGTTTTTGCAGTAACAAATTCTTTCAAGGCAATCATCGAAAGTTCGGTTCCGTATCCTGACCTTTTAGCGCCACCAAACGGAAGTCGAGGATCCGAGCTGGTTTCCTTGTTGATGCTCACAGTTCCGGATTGCACCTTTTCAATGAAGAATTGTTGGCGTTTTTTATCTTTAGTCCAAACCGCATTCCCTAAACCAAACGGAATGTCATTCGCGATATTTAGGGCTTCATCGTCATTTTCTGCAATCATTACCATTCCTAGTGGCCCGAAAAGTTCTTCCTTTAGAATAGGATTTCCGGGTTTCACTTTGATCAATCCCGGCTGAAATTGCGTTTCGGAAATTCTTTTTAAAGGCAAAATGATTTCTGCACCATTTTTTATCGCTTTTTTATATTGATTTTCAAATTCGTCTGCCAAATCCGGACGGGCCATTCCGCTGAGATTGGTCTCTTTTTTCATAGGATTTCCAGGAATAAATTTTTGATATTCTTTAATGAAAATCGGCATGAATTGTTTTTCCGTGTTTTTCTGAATGATAAATCTTTTTGCTGCATTACACGCTTGTCCGCAGTTTTGAAGTCGAGCTTTGGCTGCACTTTCTGCTGCTTTTTTTAGGTTGGCATCATCCAAAACAATGAATGCGTCACTTCCGCCGAGTTCGAGCAACGATTTTTTAATGTTTTTTCCGGCAATAGCAGCTACTTCAGCACCAGCTTTTTCACTTCCTGTAAGACTTACACCTTGAATAATCGGGTTTTCTAAAACAGATTTCACTTCCGAATGACCAATTTCTAAATTCTGAAAAATGCCTTTCGGAAATCCTGCATCAAGAAATAATTTTTCCATCAATTTCCCGCTTCCGAAACAAATTGAGGCGTGTTTTAAAACTACTGTATTTCCTGCAAGAATCGCCGGAACCGCAAAGCGAAGTACCTGCCAGAACGGAAAATTCCATGGCATCACTCCCAAAATAACACCAAGTGGCGCATAGTGAACTTCCGAAACGCGAAATTCTGTTTTTATTTTTTCGGGTTTTAAGATATTTTCTGCTTCAGCGTAATACCGCGCCATCAAAGCACATTTTTTGATCTCCGCAATCGATTGGGTGATCGGTTTGTTCATTTCTTTGGTGATGTTTTTGCCGAATTTATCAGCATCTTTTTCCAGCAAATCAGCTAATTTAGAGAGCAATTGTTGCTTTTTGGCAAATGGAATTTTTCTCCATTCTTCAAAAGTTTGTTGGGCTTTTTCTAATTTATTGTTCAAATTCATGGATTTTTATTTAAGATTAAAACTTAAAACGAAATTTCGTTTTCATCAACAACAAAGATACTAAAAGCATTATTAGTCGATCTCATTATATATATTCACAAACTGATTGTATTTTGAAATTTGAATTTAGCGGTTTTGATTAGTTGAATGAGGAATAATTTCGTTGCAATAAGGTACATAAGATAGAGAAGGATAAGTTTTATATTAATTTAGATTGAAAGATTTGAGATTATGATAATTTTAAGTAATTTTGAAAAAATAAAATTTAATAAAAAATGAATACACCGTCGGAATTAAAGTACACCAAAGATCATGAATGGGTAAGAGTTGAAGGAAACGTTGCAACTATCGGGATTACAGATTTTGCTCAGAGCGAATTGGGCGATATCGTGTTTGTAGATGTAGACTCTGTAGATGATGAGCTTTCATCGGGTGATGTTTTCGGAAGTGTGGAAGCTGTGAAAACTGTTTCTGACTTGTTTTTGCCTTTGACTGGGAAAATTGTAGAATTTAATACGGATCTTGAGGATCAGCCAGAATTACTTAATACTGATCCTTATGGGAAAGGTTGGATTATTAAACTGGAAGTTGCGGAAAATGCAGATACTTCAGAACTACTTACTGCAGAACAATATCAAGAATCACTTGGATAAAATTTCGAAAATATTTAGTAAGATTTTGCCCATTTATTGGGCATTTCTTACTTTTATGCTCCTCAAACCTGGGGTTGAAAATCAGGAATTTCCCTTTATGTTCGAAGGGATTGATAAGGTTTTGCATTTCAGCATCTTTATGCTACTTGGATTTTGTTTTATCGCGACATTTCCCAAAATAAAATTCATTTATTATATACAAATAATGCTGATTTACGCCATCCTAACTGAGATTTTGCAGGACGAGATGGGTTTTGGAAGATCATTAGAAGCCCTCGACTTAGTTGCTGATACTATTGGCGTACTTATAGGTTACTTTACGTTTATGCAGTTAAAGCGAATCAATTTTTAATGGAGATTTAAATAAAATTTGTACTTCCCATTCTTATGAGTGGGATTTTTTATGTTGAATAAAAGGATATTTAATAAGTATTTAATTTTTTCTCACAGATATACAGCAAGTTGTGGATTAATTGTAAAAATAAGTTAGAAAAAATTTGGAATGGGAGAAAAAGTTGGTATCTTTGCAAACCCAAACAGAGAGATTTGTTATAGGGGGAGCGAAGTAGGGATTAGATTGAATTAAATAGGAATGAAAATAATAAGGCTTACGAAAAAAAGTTTTAAAAATTTTCAAGAAACATTTGGTCAATTAAAAAATAGTTTATACTTTTGCACACGCAAATCAGGGGACGCAACGACAGAAAAAGTTCACTGATATAAAAGCGGAAGAAAAGAGATCATTGAAAATACAATAACAACCAAACAAGTAAGGAAAAACTAAAGCGTCAAATATTTTTGAGTGAGTCAGACAAACATACAATGGAGAGTTTGATCCTGGCTCAGGATGAACGCTAGCGGGAGGCCTAACACATGCAAGCCGAGCGGTAGAGTATCTTCGGATACTTGAGAGCGGCGCACGGGTGCGTAACACGTGTGCAACCTACCTTTATCTGGGGGATAGCCTTTCGAAAGGAAGATTAATACCCCATAATATAATGATTGGCATCAATTATTATTGAAAACTCCGGTGGATAGAGATGGGCACGCGCAAGATTAGATAGTTGGTGAGGTAACGGCTCACCAAGTCAATGATCTTTAGGGGTCCTGAGAGGGAGATCCCCCACACTGGTACTGAGACACGGACCAGACTCCTACGGGAGGCAGCAGTGAGGAATATTGGACAATGGGTGAGAGCCTGATCCAGCCATCCCGCGTGAAGGATGACGGTCCTATGGATTGTAAACTTCTTTTGTACAGGGATAAACCTACTCTCGTGAGGGTAGCTGAAGGTACTGTACGAATAAGCACCGGCTAACTCCGTGCCAGCAGCCGCGGTAATACGGAGGGTGCAAGCGTTATCCGGATTTATTGGGTTTAAAGGGTCCGTAGGCGGACTTGTAAGTCAGTGGTGAAATCTCATAGCTTAACTATGAAACTGCCATTGATACTGCAGGTCTTGAGTAAATTTGAAGTGGCTGGAATAAGTAGTGTAGCGGTGAAATGCATAGATATTACTTAGAACACCAATTGCGAAGGCAGGTCACTAAGATTTAACTGACGCTGATGGACGAAAGCGTGGGTAGCGAACAGGATTAGATACCCTGGTAGTCCACGCCGTAAACGATGCTAACTCGTTTTTGGATTTTCGGATTCAGAGACCAAGCGAAAGTGATAAGTTAGCCACCTGGGGAGTACGTCCGCAAGGATGAAACTCAAAGGAATTGACGGGGGCCCGCACAAGCGGTGGATTATGTGGTTTAATTCGATGATACGCGAGGAACCTTACCAAGACTTAAATGGGAATTGACAGATTTAGAAATAGATTCTCCTTCGGGCAATTTCCAAGGTGCTGCATGGTTGTCGTCAGCTCGTGCCGTGAGGTGTTAGGTTAAGTCCTGCAACGAGCGCAACCCCTGTCACTAGTTGCCATCATTCAGTTGGGGACTCTAGTGAGACTGCCTACGCAAGTAGAGAGGAAGGTGGGGATGACGTCAAATCATCACGGCCCTTACGTCTTGGGCCACACACGTAATACAATGGCCGGTACAGAGGGCAGCTACCAGGTGACTGGATGCAAATCTCGAAAGCCGGTCTCAGTTCGGATTGGAGTCTGCAACTCGACTCTATGAAGCTGGAATCGCTAGTAATCGCGCATCAGCCATGGCGCGGTGAATACGTTCCCGGGCCTTGTACACACCGCCCGTCAAGCCATGGAAGTTTGGGGTACCTGAAGTCGGTGACCGTAAAAGGAGCTGCCTAGGGTAAAACAAGTAACTAGGGCTAAGTCGTAACAAGGTAGCCGTACCGGAAGGTGCGGCTGGAACATCTCATTTTAGAGCGTCTTAGGACGATAAACAAACAAGATACTTAACGTATCACAAGCACTTACTCAAAAGATGCTTTAGTTTTTTTACTTTGGTTGATATTAAAAAAATACACCCACTAGAAATTAGTACAGGGAAGAGAGATAATTAACAATTATTAATTAATAATTATTAATTAGAGAGAGTCTCGTAGCTCAGCTGGTTAGAGCGCTACACTGATAATGTAGAGGTCGGCAGTTCGAGCCTGCCCGAGACTACTAATTAAAGCGGTAAGCATTAAGCTTCAAGCAGCAGGCATTAGCCTAAAGCTTATAGCCTTCAGCCTACGGCACCTAGAGGGGGAATTAGCTCAGCTGGCTAGAGCGCCTGCCTTGCACGCAGGAGGTCAAGGGTTCGACTCCCTTATTCTCCACAGTATTAGGAATCTGATTTAAAAGTTACGGATAGAGCCAAAAACAATATCTGTTCATCAGGGATTTAATAAGACATAAGATCATTGACATTAACGATAAGAACATCACAAAGAGAAAACCGAGCACTTACGGGTGCGGAGTTTACAAAATAAGAAGGCATCACGGTTGTGTTGCCGGATAAAACTAAACTAATATTAATATTAGGAAAGAAATCGTTAAGGGCGTATGGCGGATGCCTAGGCTTTCAGAGGCGAAGAAGGACGTGGTAAGCTGCGAAAAGCTCGGGGGATCGGCACACACGAATTGATCCCGAGATGTCCGAATGGGGCAACCCGGCATGTTGAAGACATGTCACCTCGCAAGAGGAGCAAACCCGGAGAACTGAAACATCTAAGTACCCGGAGGAAAAGAAATCGAAGAGATTCCGTAAGTAGTGGCGAGCGAAAGCGGATTAGCCCAAAAGTCATTATATGTTTAATAGAATGTTCTGGAAAGAACAGCCATAGAGGGTGATAGCCCCGTAGATGAAAGGCATATTTTGATGATAAATGAGTAGGGCGGGACACGTGAAATCCTGTCTGAATATGGGGGGACCATCCTCCAAGGCTAAATACTCCTGAAAGACCGATAGTGAACAAGTACTGTGAAGGAAAGGTGAAAAGCACTTCGAATAGAAGGGTGAAAGAGAACCTGAAACCGTACGCCTACAAGCGGTCGGAGCCCACAAGTTGGGTGACGGCGTGCCTTTTGCATAATGAGCCTACGAGTTAATTTTACTAGCGAGCTTAAGCACTTCAGGTGCGGAGGCGGAGCGAAAGCGAGTCTGAATAGGGCGCATAGTTAGTAGGATTAGACGCGAAACCTTGTGATCTACCCATGGGCAGGTTGAAGCTTTGGTAACACAAAGTGGAGGACCGAACCGGTTGACGTTGAAAAGTCTTCGGATGACTTGTGGGTAGGGGTGAAAGGCCAATCAAACTGGGAGATAGCTCGTACTCCCCGAAATGCATTTAGGTGCAGCGTCGATGTTAAGTTTATTAGAGGTAGAGCTACTGATTGGATGCGGGGGAGTCAAATCCTACCAATTCCTGACAAACTCCGAATGCTAATAAATGTTCGTCGGCAGTGAGGGCATGGGTGCTAAGGTCCATGTCCGAGAGGGAAAGAACCCGGACCAACAGCTAAGGTCCCCAAATCTATACTAAGTTGAAACAACGCGGTTGAACTGCATTGACAGCTAGGATGTTGGCTTGGAAGCAGCCATTCATTTAAAGAGTGCGTAACAGCTCACTAGTCGAGCGGTTCGGCATGGATAATAATCGGGCATAAGTATAGTACCGAAGCTATGGATTTATAACTTTTGAGTTATATCTGGTAGGGGAGCATTCTATTTGCGCCGAAGCAGTATCGTGAGGTATTGTGGAGCGGATAGAAAAGAAAATGTAGGCATAAGTAACGATAAAGCGGGCGAGAAACCCGCTCACCGAAAGACTAAGGTTTCCTCAGCCATGCTAATCAGCTGAGGGTTAGTCGGGACCTAACGCGAACCCGAAAGGGGAAGTGGATGGACAATGGGTTAATATTCCCATACTTGCTCACACTAAAAAGGGGACGGATTTACGTACTTGCTGGAGACTGACGGAATAGTCAAGGCCTAGCCTTCGGGCGAAGCTGCTGCAGGGAAATAGATTCCAAGAAAAGCCGAAGTGAAGCAACCCGTACCAAAACCGACACAGGTAGTCGAGGAGAGAATCCTAAGGTGCTAGAGTGAATCATGGTTAAGGAACTAGGCAAAATAGTCTCGTAACTTCGGAAGAAGAGACGCCATCAGCAATGGTGGCCGCAGTGAAGAGGCCCAGGCGACTGTTTATCAAAAACACAGGACTCTGCTAAATCGAAAGATGCTGTATAGGGTCTGACACCTGCCCGGTGCTGGAAGGTTAAGGAAGGTTGTTAGCGTAAGCGAAGCAATTGACTGAAGCCCCAGTAAACGGCGGCCGTAACTATAACGGTCCTAAGGTAGCGAAATTCCTTGTCGGGTAAGTTCCGACCTGCACGAATGGTGTAACGATCTGGGCACTGTCTCAACCATGAGCTCTGTGAAATTGTAGTATCGGTGAAGATGCCGATTACCCGCAATGGGACGAAAAGACCCTGTGAACCTTTACTATAACTTCGTATTGACTTTGAATAAACAATGTGTAGGATAGGTGGGAGACTATGAAGCTGGCACGCCAGTGTCGGTGGAGTCAACGTTGAAATACCACCCTTTGTTTATTTGGAGCCTAACTTGAGAGATCAAGGACATTGCGTGGTGGGTAGTTTGACTGGGGTGGTCGCCTCCAAAAGAGTAACGGAGGCTTTCAAAGGTACCCTCAGCACGCTTGGTAACCGTGCGTAGAGTGTAATGGCATAAGGGTGCTTGACTGTGAGACCTACAAGTCGATCAGGTGCGAAAGCAGGACATAGTGATCCGGTGGTTCCGTATGGAAGGGCCATCGCTCATAGGATAAAAGGTACTCCGGGGATAACAGGCTAGTCTCCCCCAAGAGCTCACATCGACGGGGAGGTTCGGCACCTCGATGTCGGCTCGTCACATCCTGGGGCTGGAGAAGGTCCCAAGGGTTGGGCTGTTCGCCCATTAAAGTGGCACGCGAGCTGGGTTCAGAACGTCGTGAGACAGTTCGGTCTCTATCTATTGCGGGCGTTAGATGTTTGAGAGGGCTTGAATCTAGTACGAGAGGACCGATTTGAACAAACCTCTGGTGTATCAGTTGTACCGCCAGGTGCACCGCTGAGTAGCTACGTTTGGTAAGGATAAGCACTGAAAGCATATAAGTGCGAAACCTGCCTCAAGATGAGACATCTTTTAAGGGTCGTTGGAGATGACAACGTTGATAGGCTACAGGTGTAAAGTTGGTAACAGCATAGCCGAGTAGTACTAATTACCCGTAGATTTATAGCCTGATAAGGCGCTGCGTAAGTGCATCAAAGGTTTACTCTTTGTGAAAGTTTTTATCGATATATTAGACATTAGAAGTCAGAAATTAGAAGTTAGAAACCCTCTAACCTCTGAAATCTAACCTCTAACCTCTAAATACAATATTTAGGGTGGTTTTAGCAGAGGGGCTCACCTGTTCCCATTCCGAACACAGAAGTTAAGCCCTCTAGCGCCGATGGTACTGCGAAAGCGGGAGAGTAGGTCGCCGCCAGTTTTTTTT
>CAMPOT010000003.1 GCA_946892665.1 Chryseobacterium sp. Marseille-Q5410
TAAATACAATATTTAGGGTGGTTTTAGCAGAGGGGCTCACCTGTTCCCATTCCGAACACAGAAGTTAAGCCCTCTAGCGCCGATGGTACTGCGAAAGCGGGAGAGTAGGTCGCCGCCAGTTTTTTTTTAAAGCTCAATCATTTTTTTGATTGAGCTTTTTTTTGTGCCTAGAAAATAATACTAATACAAAATAATACAACTACAAAATAATACAAGCTATTATACTAAAAAAACCCTTCAATCATATTGATATAAGCAGCTACTCTGTGAAATTTGGCTTCTAAATATGGTAGTGGCATAATACGGAAGAATCTTTTAAATCATCTTATCTTTAAGCGAATGAGCAGCAAAAATATAAGATTGGACCGTCAGTAGAATGAATAAAATTTCATATCCAAGATTCGTTTTTTTAAAGTGATTGAAATTCAAACTGAATAAAGGTAAAATTTAACCCCTTCATTGATCTTCGAAGTTCCAGCTTATTCCTGCAACTTCCAATATTCTATATTGATACCAATCAATTAGACTTAATCATCTAATAACTATTTAATTTAATTATTAATCTAAATAGCTTTTGATGTCATATTTCAACCCGTTAGCAATTTTTTTTTGAATGATGCATAGACAACCTGTTGCTTTAAAGTAATATTTTCTAAAATTGACAACAGAATTGATCTCCTTCTAATTCAGTTTTTCCTTCTTGAACAAATAGCAGAACCCAACGAGAATAACTTTTTTCTCACAGATATACAGCAAGTTGTGGATTAATTGTAAAAATAGGTTAGAAAAAATTTGGAATGGGAGAAAAAGTTGGTATCTTTGCAAACCCAAACAGAGAGATTTGTTATAGGGGGAGCGAAGTAGGGATTAGATTGAATTAAACAGGAATGAAAATAATAAGGCTTACGAAAAAAAGTTTTAAAAATTTTCAAGAAACATTTGGTCAATTAAAAAATAGTTTATACTTTTGCACACGCAAATCAGGGGACGCAACGACAGAAAAAGTTCACTGATATAAAAGCGGAAGAAAAGAGATCATTGAAAATACAATAACAACCAAACAAGTAAGGAAAAACTAAAGCGTCAAATATTTTTGAGTGAGTCAGACAAACATACAATGGAGAGTTTGATCCTGGCTCAGGATGAACGCTAGCGGGAGGCCTAACACATGCAAGCCGAGCGGTAGAGTATCTTCGGATACTTGAGAGCGGCGCACGGGTGCGTAACACGTGTGCAACCTACCTTTATCTGGGGGATAGCCTTTCGAAAGGAAGATTAATACCCCATAATATAATGATTGGCATCAATTATTATTGAAAACTCCGGTGGATAGAGATGGGCACGCGCAAGATTAGATAGTTGGTGAGGTAACGGCTCACCAAGTCAATGATCTTTAGGGGTCCTGAGAGGGAGATCCCCCACACTGGTACTGAGACACGGACCAGACTCCTACGGGAGGCAGCAGTGAGGAATATTGGACAATGGGTGAGAGCCTGATCCAGCCATCCCGCGTGAAGGATGACGGTCCTATGGATTGTAAACTTCTTTTGTACAGGGATAAACCTACTCTCGTGAGGGTAGCTGAAGGTACTGTACGAATAAGCACCGGCTAACTCCGTGCCAGCAGCCGCGGTAATACGGAGGGTGCAAGCGTTATCCGGATTTATTGGGTTTAAAGGGTCCGTAGGCGGACTTGTAAGTCAGTGGTGAAATCTCATAGCTTAACTATGAAACTGCCATTGATACTGCAGGTCTTGAGTAAATTTGAAGTGGCTGGAATAAGTAGTGTAGCGGTGAAATGCATAGATATTACTTAGAACACCAATTGCGAAGGCAGGTCACTAAGATTTAACTGACGCTGATGGACGAAAGCGTGGGTAGCGAACAGGATTAGATACCCTGGTAGTCCACGCCGTAAACGATGCTAACTCGTTTTTGGATTTTCGGATTCAGAGACCAAGCGAAAGTGATAAGTTAGCCACCTGGGGAGTACGTCCGCAAGGATGAAACTCAAAGGAATTGACGGGGGCCCGCACAAGCGGTGGATTATGTGGTTTAATTCGATGATACGCGAGGAACCTTACCAAGACTTAAATGGGAATTGACAGATTTAGAAATAGATTCTCCTTCGGGCAATTTCCAAGGTGCTGCATGGTTGTCGTCAGCTCGTGCCGTGAGGTGTTAGGTTAAGTCCTGCAACGAGCGCAACCCCTGTCACTAGTTGCCATCATTCAGTTGGGGACTCTAGTGAGACTGCCTACGCAAGTAGAGAGGAAGGTGGGGATGACGTCAAATCATCACGGCCCTTACGTCTTGGGCCACACACGTAATACAATGGCCGGTACAGAGGGCAGCTACCAGGTGACTGGATGCAAATCTCGAAAGCCGGTCTCAGTTCGGATTGGAGTCTGCAACTCGACTCTATGAAGCTGGAATCGCTAGTAATCGCGCATCAGCCATGGCGCGGTGAATACGTTCCCGGGCCTTGTACACACCGCCCGTCAAGCCATGGAAGTTTGGGGTACCTGAAGTCGGTGACCGTAAAAGGAGCTGCCTAGGGTAAAACAAGTAACTAGGGCTAAGTCGTAACAAGGTAGCCGTACCGGAAGGTGCGGCTGGAACATCTCATTTTAGAGCGTCTTAGGACGATAAACAAACAAGATACTTAACGTATCACAAGCACTTACTCAAAAGATGCTTTAGTTTTTTTACTTTGGTTGATATTAAAAAAATACACCCACTAGAAATTAGTACAGGGAAGAGAGATAATTAACAATTATTAATTAATAATTATTAATTAGAGAGAGTCTCGTAGCTCAGCTGGTTAGAGCGCTACACTGATAATGTAGAGGTCGGCAGTTCGAGCCTGCCCGAGACTACTAATTAAAGCGGTAAGCATTAAGCTTCAAGCAGCAGGCATTAGCCTAAAGCTTATAGCCTTCAGCCTACGGCACCTAGAGGGGGAATTAGCTCAGCTGGCTAGAGCGCCTGCCTTGCACGCAGGAGGTCAAGGGTTCGACTCCCTTATTCTCCACAGTATTAGGAATCTGATTTAAAAGTTACGGATAGAGCCAAAAACAATATCTGTTCATCAGGGATTTAATAAGACATAAGATCATTGACATTAACGATAAGAACATCACAAAGAGAAAACCGAGCACTTACGGGTGCGGAGTTTACAAAATAAGAAGGCATCACGGTTGTGTTGCCGGATAAAACTAAACTAATATTAATATTAGGAAAGAAATCGTTAAGGGCGTATGGCGGATGCCTAGGCTTTCAGAGGCGAAGAAGGACGTGGTAAGCTGCGAAAAGCTCGGGGGATCGGCACACACGAATTGATCCCGAGATGTCCGAATGGGGCAACCCGGCATGTTGAAGACATGTCACCTCGCAAGAGGAGCAAACCCGGAGAACTGAAACATCTAAGTACCCGGAGGAAAAGAAATCGAAGAGATTCCGTAAGTAGTGGCGAGCGAAAGCGGATTAGCCCAAAAGTCATTATATGTTTAATAGAATGTTCTGGAAAGAACAGCCATAGAGGGTGATAGCCCCGTAGATGAAAGGCATATTTTGATGATAAATGAGTAGGGCGGGACACGTGAAATCCTGTCTGAATATGGGGGGACCATCCTCCAAGGCTAAATACTCCTGAAAGACCGATAGTGAACAAGTACTGTGAAGGAAAGGTGAAAAGCACTTCGAATAGAAGGGTGAAAGAGAACCTGAAACCGTACGCCTACAAGCGGTCGGAGCCCACAAGTTGGGTGACGGCGTGCCTTTTGCATAATGAGCCTACGAGTTAATTTTACTAGCGAGCTTAAGCACTTCAGGTGCGGAGGCGGAGCGAAAGCGAGTCTGAATAGGGCGCATAGTTAGTAGGATTAGACGCGAAACCTTGTGATCTACCCATGGGCAGGTTGAAGCTTTGGTAACACAAAGTGGAGGACCGAACCGGTTGACGTTGAAAAGTCTTCGGATGACTTGTGGGTAGGGGTGAAAGGCCAATCAAACTGGGAGATAGCTCGTACTCCCCGAAATGCATTTAGGTGCAGCGTCGATGTTAAGTTTATTAGAGGTAGAGCTACTGATTGGATGCGGGGGAGTCAAATCCTACCAATTCCTGACAAACTCCGAATGCTAATAAATGTTCGTCGGCAGTGAGGGCATGGGTGCTAAGGTCCATGTCCGAGAGGGAAAGAACCCGGACCAACAGCTAAGGTCCCCAAATCTATACTAAGTTGAAACAACGCGGTTGAACTGCATTGACAGCTAGGATGTTGGCTTGGAAGCAGCCATTCATTTAAAGAGTGCGTAACAGCTCACTAGTCGAGCGGTTCGGCATGGATAATAATCGGGCATAAGTATAGTACCGAAGCTATGGATTTATAACTTTTGAGTTATATCTGGTAGGGGAGCATTCTATTTGCGCCGAAGCAGTATCGTGAGGTATTGTGGAGCGGATAGAAAAGAAAATGTAGGCATAAGTAACGATAAAGCGGGCGAGAAACCCGCTCACCGAAAGACTAAGGTTTCCTCAGCCATGCTAATCAGCTGAGGGTTAGTCGGGACCTAACGCGAACCCGAAAGGGGAAGTGGATGGACAATGGGTTAATATTCCCATACTTGCTCACACTAAAAAGGGGACGGATTTACGTACTTGCTGGAGACTGACGGAATAGTCAAGGCCTAGCCTTCGGGCGAAGCTGCTGCAGGGAAATAGATTCCAAGAAAAGCCGAAGTGAAGCAACCCGTACCAAAACCGACACAGGTAGTCGAGGAGAGAATCCTAAGGTGCTAGAGTGAATCATGGTTAAGGAACTAGGCAAAATAGTCTCGTAACTTCGGAAGAAGAGACGCCATCAGCAATGGTGGCCGCAGTGAAGAGGCCCAGGCGACTGTTTATCAAAAACACAGGACTCTGCTAAATCGAAAGATGCTGTATAGGGTCTGACACCTGCCCGGTGCTGGAAGGTTAAGGAAGGTTGTTAGCGTAAGCGAAGCAATTGACTGAAGCCCCAGTAAACGGCGGCCGTAACTATAACGGTCCTAAGGTAGCGAAATTCCTTGTCGGGTAAGTTCCGACCTGCACGAATGGTGTAACGATCTGGGCACTGTCTCAACCATGAGCTCTGTGAAATTGTAGTATCGGTGAAGATGCCGATTACCCGCAATGGGACGAAAAGACCCTGTGAACCTTTACTATAACTTCGTATTGACTTTGAATAAACAATGTGTAGGATAGGTGGGAGACTATGAAGCTGGCACGCCAGTGTCGGTGGAGTCAACGTTGAAATACCACCCTTTGTTTATTTGGAGCCTAACTTGAGAGATCAAGGACATTGCGTGGTGGGTAGTTTGACTGGGGTGGTCGCCTCCAAAAGAGTAACGGAGGCTTTCAAAGGTACCCTCAGCACGCTTGGTAACCGTGCGTAGAGTGTAATGGCATAAGGGTGCTTGACTGTGAGACCTACAAGTCGATCAGGTGCGAAAGCAGGACATAGTGATCCGGTGGTTCCGTATGGAAGGGCCATCGCTCATAGGATAAAAGGTACTCCGGGGATAACAGGCTAGTCTCCCCCAAGAGCTCACATCGACGGGGAGGTTCGGCACCTCGATGTCGGCTCGTCACATCCTGGGGCTGGAGAAGGTCCCAAGGGTTGGGCTGTTCGCCCATTAAAGTGGCACGCGAGCTGGGTTCAGAACGTCGTGAGACAGTTCGGTCTCTATCTATTGCGGGCGTTAGATGTTTGAGAGGGCTTGAATCTAGTACGAGAGGACCGATTTGAACAAACCTCTGGTGTATCAGTTGTACCGCCAGGTGCACCGCTGAGTAGCTACGTTTGGTAAGGATAAGCACTGAAAGCATATAAGTGCGAAACCTGCCTCAAGATGAGACATCTTTTAAGGGTCGTTGGAGATGACAACGTTGATAGGCTACAGGTGTAAAGTTGGTAACAGCATAGCCGAGTAGTACTAATTACCCGTAGATTTATAGCCTGATAAGGCGCTGCGTAAGTGCATCAAAGGTTTACTCTTTGTGAAAGTTTTTATCGATATATTAGACATTAGAAGTCAGAAATTAGAAGTTAGAAACCCTCTAACCTCTGAAATCTAACCTCTAACCTCTAAATACAATATTTAGGGTGGTTTTAGCAGAGGGGCTCACCTGTTCCCATTCCGAACACAGAAGTTAAGCCCTCTAGCGCCGATGGTACTGCGAAAGCGGGAGAGTAGGTCGCCGCCAGTTTTTTTTAAAGCTCAATCATTTTTTTGATTGAGCTTTTTTTTGTGCTTAGAAAATAATACTAATACAAAATAATACAACTACAAAATAATACAAGCTATTATACTAAAAAAACCCTTCAATCATATTGATATGTGGTGATTTTATGATCTCTTATTTTCCTTATTTAGTATTCATCGGAGGTGGTGGTGATGTATACTCGCTTTTTGTAGAAACAGAAATTTCTTCTTCAATTTTTTGAGCCAATTCAATACCCCATTTTCTTCCAATTTCCATACTTTCTTCCAAGATTGTTGGCATTTTTTCGATCATCTTCTTTCCGGTAGATGTTTTATAAAATTTCAAAAGATCGACTATTTCCTGCTCTGTAAAATGTTTTGAATATACAGGAACCAGCTTCTGCATGAGTTCATTATAATCAACATGTTTTAAGGCATTATCCCAATATTGTGAAGAGATTTGTGGATTATTTTGTTTGTAATAGTTTATCAGATACTCAAATGATGTTTTCATCGCTTGGGTACTGCCCATTGTTTCCAGTAATTCGACAATTTTGACGTCTTTGCTAGTCTGTGCATTGGTAAAAACTCCGAAGACTAGAAAAGTGATCGCTAAAATATTTTTCTTCATGATTTTAATTTACTTCGAATTTTCTTTCACGTATTAATTCAGCGATAGCCAACATGTCCTCGCCTATTAATCGGTCATCTTCTAATTTTTCAACTTTTTTACGAATGAGATTATAAGCATTTTCAACATATCTCGAACATTTGGCCGGTCTTCGGAATTCTAAGCCTTGCGCCGCAAACATCAATTCTACCGCGAGTATATTTTCTATATTTCCCAAAACTTGATTGAATTTTCGTCCCGAAATACTTCCCATTGACACATGATCTTCCTGCCCCAAACTTGTCGGAATAGAATCCGCGGATGCCGGAAAGCATAAAGTTTTATTTTCTGTAACCAATGCAGCAGAGGTGTACTGTGGAATCATAAACCCTGAGTTTAATCCCGAACTTTCAGTTAATAATCTTGGCAATCCAAATTTACCTTCAAGAAGCAAATAGCTTCTTCTGTCAGAAATATTTCCGATTTCCGCTGCTGCCAAAGTGCAATAGTCTAACGGTAAAGCGAGCAATTGACCATGGAAATTACCCCCGGAAATAGATTCTTCAGCACTTAAGACGATTGGATTGTCGGTAACTGAATTAAGTTCTATTTCTGCAAGATTTTTCAGATGCTCGTATGCGTTTCTGCTTGCTCCATGAACTTGTGGCACACATCGCATAGAATAAGGATCTTGTACCCGATCACAAAATTCGTGTGCATGTAGATTTTCAGAATTTTTCAAGAATTTTAGCATTCTTGCAGCGACTTTTTTGCTTCCGGAAAAAGGGCGAATATCGTGAAGTTCTTTTTTGAAAGGACTTGCGCTTCCTCGATAAGCTTCTAAACTTAAAGCGGCAGTTAAATCTGCCAAATCAAGAAGATATTCGAATTTATTTAAGCCAAATATAGCATGAGCCAAAATAAACTGTGTTCCATTGATGAGTCCCAGACCTTCTTTTGGTCCCAATATTAAAGGTTTAATTCCTTTTTCAGCTAAAACGTCGGCGGTAATTCTGATTTCATTTTTTTGCCAAACCTTTCCCAGTCCTAGAAGTGGTAAAACCAAGTGAGCCAAAGGCGCCAAATCTCCGGAAGCTCCCACGGATCCTTGTTCAGGTACTGCCGGAATAATATCCTCCTGAAGCATGAAAATTAATCTTTCAATAACTTCCAACGAAACTCCCGAAAATCCTTTGGACAAGGCATGAATTTTCGAAATCATCATCAATTTTGAAAGTTCTTTCGCAATAGGTTTTCCAACACCGACTGCGTGAGAAATAATTAAATTATGTTGAAGCTGAGCAGTTTCTTCCTCAGATATTTTCACATCGCACAGAGGTCCGAAACCTGTATTAATCCCATAAACAGTACGATCCGAAGCGACAATCTGTTGCACGTTTTGCTGAGATTGCAGAATTTTTTGTTTGGATTCTTTCGTAAGTTTTGCTTTTTCGGGATCATTAAGGATCGCCATGATATCAGAAATTGTAAAGGTATCGATGCCGTAAATCATGAATATAAAATTTGCTTAAAAATACAATTATTTGCATAAAAACCTAAATATTCTTTGCAGGTCTTAAATGATATTATCTCGATCGTTTTAGAACTAAATCAAAAATCAATTCCTTATTTTTGTAAGATGAATCCCGACCTTGAACTTCAACTAAAAACTTTGCCTTCGGAACCCGGAGTATACCGTTATTACGACAAAAATAATCAGCTTTTGTATGTAGGAAAAGCCAAACATTTGAAGAAAAGGGTACTTTCTTACTTCAACAAAAATCTTTCCGGTTACCGAACCCGCATTATGGTTGGTAAAATCTATCGCCTGGAAACTACGATTGTTCCGAGTGAATATGATGCGCTGTTGCTTGAGAATAATCTTATCAAAGAACATCAACCATTTTACAATGTGATGTTGAAAGATGATAAATCCTATCCGTGGATTTGCATTAAAAATGAAGATTTTCCAAGAATTTTTTTGACCAGAACAAAAATCAAAGATGGGTCAGAATATTTCGGACCTTATGCAAAAGTGCGTCCGGCAAGGGTTTTACTTGATACGATTAAACATATTTATAAAATCAGGACTTGCAATCTGAACCTTTCTTCGGAGAAAATCGAAGCTGGAAAATATAAAGTTTGCCTGGAGTACCACATTAAAAATTGCCAGGGTCCGTGTGAAATGTTGGAAAGTAAAGAAGAATATGACCAAAAAATCAATGCGATTCGCGGGATTATCAAAGGTGATTTTCGGTTGGCAAAGCAATATTTGATCAATCAAATGACTAAATATGCGGAAAATTTGGAATTTGAAAATGCCCAATTCATCAAAGAAAGAATTGATATGCTGGAAGATTACCAACACAAACACACCGTAGTGAATCCAAATATTGATGATGTAGATGTTTTCGGGATGACGAGTGATGAAACTGCAGCGTATGTAAATTATTTCAAAATTCAGAATGGAAGCATCATCCAAAGTTTTACCACAGAAATAAAAAAAGTATTGGAGGAAACTGATGAAGATATTTTGGAAGAAGCCATGATAGAAATTCGTCAGAAATTTAGTTCCGATTCCAAAGAAATATTAATCCCGTTTCATCTGAGTCTGGAAATTCCGAATGTAAAACTGATCGTTCCGAAAGTTGGCGATAAAAAAAGAATCGTAGAACTATCTGAAAAAAATGCGAAAGAATACCGAATTGAAAAACTGAAGGCAGTACAAATTGTAGATCCGGAAAGACACACAAACCGCATTATGGCGGAGATGCAAAAACTTCTGAGGATGCCAGAAGAACCGCGCCATATCGAAGGTTTCGATAACTCGAATATCCAGGGAACCAATCCGGTTTCTGCATGTGTAGTTTTCAAAAACGGAAAACCCAGCAAAGCAGATTACCGCATTTTTCATCCTAAAACGGTGGTGGGACCTGATGATTTTAAAACGATGGAGGAAGTGATTTATCGCAGATACAAAAGGCTTCTTGATGAAAATGAACCGCTGCCGCAACTAATCCTAATTGATGGAGGAAAAGGTCAGCTTTCCTCAGCGGTGAAAAGTTTAAAACTTTTGGGACTTTACGGAAAAATTACTATCATTGGTATTGCCAAAAGGTTAGAAGAAATTTATTTTCCCGAGGATTCAGTTCCGTTGTATTTGGATAAAAAGTCGGAAACGTTGAAAGTTTTGCAACGAGTGCGCGACGAATCCCACCGTTTTGGAGTGAGACACCACCGAACGCGCAGAAAAAATTCGACGATCAAATCTGAACTCGAGGAAATTCCAGGAATTGGCGAAAAAGCAATCAAACTTCTGCTTTCTAAACTGAAATCGGTGAAAAGTGTGAAAGAATCTTCCAGAGAAACTTTAGAGGAAATTTTAGGAAAAAGCCGAGGAACAAAGGTTTGGGAGTTTTTTAATTCTTCTGAGAACGGATAATTTGCACTCGATTTATTTCTTCAGAAACTCTTCTTTTGTATAGCTTCCATCGGACTGAGGATTGTCAACCACGATTTTCCCATTTTGCAAGTAGCCCAAAGTGTGGCGTCCATTTTCCAGTTGAACGTGGTAAACATCTTTTTTGGTAGAAGTCCTAAAAATGGCAAAAGCAACCGAATTATTTGGATTGGCAAGGATGAATTGGTTCGGAGAAATGATGATTTTTTTGTAATTAATAGTTCCGTTGCTGAAAGTTTCGGAGTTGTTTTCGGTGATAGCTTCTTTGTCAATCTCAGCTTTCGTTGTATTTGTCTCAGCATTTTTTTGAGAAATAGGTTCCGTTTTATCTTTCAGAACTTTTGTTGCTGCGCTTTTTGGAGCTGAAGCTGGAACAGTAGTTAGAGCAACTTGTAATGCTTCTTGCATACCAGGTTCGAATTCTTTGATATTCGATTTTCCTTCCGTATTTGCAATTATTTTATCATTACAATCTTTAAAACTAATTTGAACTTTATTTTTAATGAAAGAACTCGTGTCTGAAACCTCTGCTCGCAGCATTTCGCAAGATAAATCAGCGGCATTTTCTACGATGATGTATTTTTTTGCCTTCAGTTTACTTTTCAACAAATCTGTCAAACCATAATTATTGGCTTTGGCATCCTGAAAATTCTTGGGAACATAAATATAAGCGTAATCTGAAATGCTTTGGCTAAATGCTGCTGCAAAAACCATTAGCAATGAAAAGGACAGTAGTTTTTTCATGAATAAAATTTTAATTTAAAAGGTCTTTAATTCCTGAAATCTCCCATATCGAGTTTTAGGGAAAAGAAATTGGAGAAGAAATTCGAGCCTCCGACTCCGGAATTGGTAATCGCATAATCCAAAGTTAAACCGTGATATTTAATGCCGATTCCGCCACTTGGCTGAAAAGAAACTTTACGTTTTAAATCTTCTATATCAGTTACTGTTTGGAAGCGATTCACTCCTAAACGTACAAAAATCATATCCTGAAATTTCAGTTCAGCTCCGGCATAAGGGGTGATACTGGCAAAATCTGTGGAAATTACTGCTGCTGTTTTTGCGAAATCGATGTTTAAACCAGCTTCCGGTTGCAATGCCAAATCTCTGTTGATTTCGAAGTTTCTACTTATTCCTACATTGAGTTTAGGCATGGTGATTTCCATCTTGTCTTTTGGAGCAGGGTTAAATTCTTCGCCATTTACCACTGCGGAAAGTTCTTTTTGGTTCACGGTCCAGAAATTAACGGTGGTAGTTGCATCTCTCAACATCGCTCCATAATTCCATCCGGAATCGGCATTATAAAGAACTCCGGCATCAAATCCGAAACCGTAGCCGCTCGCAAATTTCCCAACATTTCGATATACTAATTTGGCATTCACCCCAACAGAAAGTCGATGATTGCCACCCGGACGAAATGCATAAGAAAGTAATGCTGCATAATCGGATTGGGAAAAACTGGTAATCTTATCGTAGTCAATATTTCCTTCAGAATCAATCATTTGTGTGGTGTTCAAAATATTATCAACACCTAGTCGAACTACGGAAATGGCAAAAACACCACTGTTATTATCTAAAGCTTTTGAATAAGCAAGATAGTCATATTTTGCGATGGATTCGAAATATTCGGCGTGCATCGCTGCTCCTTGCCAATCTCTGTCGACTCCTATTATACCAGCTGGATTCCACATCGGAGCATATACATCATTTTGGTTGGAAATTACTGCCCCGCCCATTGCAAGGCCTCTAGCGCCGGCTCCGATATTGAGAAATTCATTAGAATATTTTCTGATGATTTGCGCATCGGAAAACATTCCTGAAAAAATAAAAAGGGAAAAGAGAACTTTTTTCATCAAATTTCTAGTTTTTTAGTGGCTTTTCTTGCTTTTATTACGCCATTGGCAACAATGGCCATAATCATCACCGACGAGGCAACATAAAATATTGGGCTCATTTCTTCGGATTCTCCAAAGATAAAAAATGCAAGGATAATTCCGTACACGGGTTCTAGGTTTACCGTAAGAATGAGGGTGAAAGGAGAAATGTATTTCATCAGTTTCACCGATTCCAACATTGGAAATGCCGTAAAGACACTTGCCAATAAAATAATTAACGCTAAATCCCGGTAACTTATTTCATTGAGTTGAGAAAGTTGTCCCGTAAAAAGATAAAATATGGAGAGAATCAAAAATCCTGCGAATATTTCGTAAAAAATAATATTTTCGGCAGAGGTTTTGCCGTATATTTTTCCGTTATAAACCGAAAAAATAGTTCCAAACAGCGCTGTTAATACTCCAAAAAAGATTCCCTGCTTATATTGAAATTCTGTTTTGAAAATAAGTCCCATACAAATCACGATCACAATTCCCATAATCACTTCAGAAATATCGATTTTGCGCCGGAAGATAATGGGTTCCAAAATAGCTGCAAATAGCGTGGAAAGCGACAAACAACTCAGCGCAATCGCCACATTGGAAACTTTGATGGAATAGAAAAAACATAACCAGTGAAATGCCATGAAACCACCAATTACTGCCAATTGTAAGAACAGCTTTTTAGAAATTTTTAAGCGAACTTTCTTTACGAAACGGATGAAAATATATAAAAACACCGCTGCAAAAAACATCCTGTAAAAGACCAAAACATGCGCATTGGTATGGATGAGTTTTCCTAAAATGGCGGTGAATCCCCACAAAAAAACAATCAGATGTAAACGATATAGCGCAGAATTTTTGAACACAGTTTTTTTTAATTTTAATTCCTGCAAATCTACAATTACGTTTTTTAATTGCAGCTAAATTATCGCTCCAATTACTGATAATTCCATAAAAAACCCCAAAAATTTTTGCAACTTTCGGGGTCCTCAAATAATAAACTATTAAAAAAATAAACTAAGATCCGGCTTGCTGAAAACAAATACCAAGAACTATTTTAGGATTTCATTTCTTTTAACGAAAAAAAAGGAAAAATATTTTGCAATAATTTTTTTTATGATAGTAAATTAAATTTATGAAATTCAGCAGTTTAAACTTTGATGGCGTTCTACAAGAAAATATCCGCAAAAAAGCTATCTTTAGACAAATTTTTTTCAACAATGGATTTAGAATTTAATAAAAGAGAAGACCAAAATAAATTAAAACTCGCAGAAATCAACCGTTTGTTCGCTGAAATAAGAAAAGGCGGAGGTGAAAAACGTTTGCAAAAACAAAGAGAAGAAGGTAAACTAACGGCTCGCGAGAGAATAGAATATTTACTCGACAAAAATTCTGAATCAATCGAAATCGGTGGTTTTGCTGGCTTCGAAATGTACGAAGAAGAAGGTGGTTGCCCAAGCGGAGGAGTAGTAGTGGTGATGGGTTATGTATCCGGAAAGCAATGTTTGGTGGTTGCTAATGATGCTTCTGTGAAAGCTGGAGCATGGTTTCCGATTACAGCGAAAAAAAATCTCAGAGCTCAGGAAATCTCGATAGAAAATAAATTGCCGATTATTTATCTTGTGGATTCTGCCGGAGTTTTCCTGCCGATGCAAGATGAAATTTTCCCGGATAAGGAACATTTTGGGAGAATTTTCCGAAATAATGCCAAAATGAGTGCAATGGGAATTATCCAAATTTCTGCGGTGATGGGAAGTTGTGTTGCCGGTGGCGCATATCTTCCGATTATGAGTGATGAAGCGATGATTGTGGACAAAACCGGATCTATATTTTTGGCGGGAAGTTACCTGGTGAAAGCTGCAATTGGGGAAACCGTTGATAATGAAACTTTGGGAGGAGCAACTACGCATTGCGAAATTTCGGGCGTTACCGATTATAAAGCGAAAGATGATAAAGATGCACTTGATAGAATTAAAAACATTATGAAATCGATTGGCGATTACGAAAAAGCAGGTTTTAACCGAATAGAAAGTGCGCCACCGAAAGAAAAAATTGAAGATATTTTTGGACACATGCCGGTCTCCCGAGCGGATCAATACGATACTTTTAACATCATTAAATGTTTGGTTGATCATTCCGAATTCGAGGAGTACAAGCCCGATTATGGCAAATCCATTATTTGTGCAACTGCCAGAATTGATGGCTGGAGTGTAGGAATTGTTGCTAACCAAAGAAAACTGGTGAAAAACGGAAAAGGTGAAATGCAGTTCGGCGGAGTGATTTATTCTGATTCCGCGGATAAGGCAACAAGATTTATCGCGAACTGTAACCAAAGAAAAATTCCGTTAATTTTCTTGCAAGACGTTACTGGTTTTATGGTGGGATCCAAATCCGAACACGGTGGAATCATTAAAGACGGAGCGAAAATGGTGAATGCCGTCTCCAATTCGGTTGTCCCGAAATTTACAGTAATTACAGGAAATTCTTACGGCGCAGGAAATTACGCAATGTGCGGAAAAGCTTACGATCCAAGACTGATTGTTGCTTGGCCGTGGGCTGAACTCGCGGTGATGGGCGGAGCGCAAGCGGCAAAAGTTCTTGCGCAGATTCAAACCTCGACTTTAAAAAAACAAGGAAAAGAGATTTCAGAAAAAGAACATCAGGAAATTCTGGAATCTATCGCAAAAAAATATCAGAAACAAACGGAACCTACTTATGCAGCTGCGAGATTATGGACCGACGCAATTATCGATCCTGTTGATACCAGAAAATGGATTTCAATGGGAATTGAAGCGGCAAATCACGCTCCGATTACCGAAAAATTTAATTTGGGTGTAATCCAGGTTTAATCATTAATAAAAAAATTAAGATGGAAAAGTTTTTACTATTTTTTGCAGTATCGAGTTTTGGTATTTCGTCTGCTCAATGTACCATCACCGGTGCTGAAACCATTGAAGTAGGAGAAAAGCAGATCTATAAAGTTACCGGTCAGGGCGTTGTTTGCGCAGATTGTTATGAATGGAGTTATCCGGATCAAAAGATTATTTTCGAAGGTGAAACCAACAAAAGTGAAATTAAAGTAAAAGGTTCGGTTCCCGGAGATGCCGTATTTTCGGTAAAAATTAATGCAAAAACTAATCCTTTAAAATGTAGCAAACAAATTACCGTTATTGAACCTGCTACCAAATTCAGAGTGGGCGATAGCGAGAAATGTGAAATTCCGGTTACAGATTTCAAAGAAATAAAAGTTGGGGACAAGAAGGTAGCTTTCGAGGCGGAAACAGCCGAAGAAAATTATACATATCTGTGGACCGTTTTCTACAGAGATGGAACTCAAAGAAAATCAACGGATCGGAAACCGCAATTCGAAGTAACCAATGATCATGTGATCGATAAAGTAGAACTTCAAGTAACTTTAAAAACCTGTACCAAAAAGATTTCGAAATCGTATCATTCCAATTTTTGGTACTTTTTCTAATAAAAAAAAGAGACTGTCACGAAAAGGCAGTCTCTTTCTTTTTTATCCAATTTTCACACTGGTCATGCTCAAACTTCCGCCGATGAGTTCGTCATTAAATAACGAAAGCGAATCCGATTTTTCTTTTAAACCTAAAGAATAAATCAAAGGTAAATAATGATCGGGAGTTGGTACCGCAGTTTGTAGTGCGACTCCATGTTTATGGTAATCAATTAAATTCTGGAAATTACCATCCAAAAGCCAATTGTTGGTTTTTTCACGGGCTTCAATTGCCCAATCCCAACCTGCTCCAACGGTGTTGATATTTCTCCAATCCACCATTCGGAGGTTGTGAACGATATTTCCACTTCCTATGATCAGGATTCCTTTTTCTCTCAGTTTTTGGAGTTTTTTGGCAAGATCAAAATGATATTGAGGTGGCTTGGTATAATCGATGCTCAGCTGAATCACAGGGATTTCAGCATCAGGATAAAGATGTCTAATAACACTCCAAGCTCCGTGATCCAAACCCCAATTGTGGTCTTCTTCTACAATTTCCGGGAGCAGAAGGGTGGCGGTTTCGCGGGCAAGTTCCGGACTTCCCGGAGCTGGATATTCTACCTCAAAAAGTTCTTTCGGAAAACCATAAAAATCGTGGATGGTTTTGGGCATATCCATCGCCGTAACAAAAGTTCCGTCGGTAAACCAATGTGCAGAAATACAGAGAATCGCGTTGGGTTTAGGAATTTCTTTGGAGATATTCCGGAAACCCTGTACAAACTGATTTTCTTCAATTGCATTCATCGGGGAACCGTGGCCCAGAAAGAGAACCGGCATTTTTTCGGTATTTCGAAACTGGCCGGAAATTTTGGTTAAATCGTTGATATTCATGATAAAATCAAAGTTCATCACAAGAAATCCCGGATGAACTTTGAAAAAAAATAAACTATGAAATTATTTATGCTTTCACGTATTGCAGTTCACCTGCAATTTTTACTTCATCGGAAACCATTACGCCACCTGCTTCAAGTGCAGCATTCCAGTTCAGTCCGAAGTCGCTTCTTTTTATTTTTCCTTCAAAAGAGAAACCTGCTTTGGTATTTCCCCAAGGATCTACATTAATTCCTCCGAATTCTACTTCTAAAGTTACCGGTTTTGTAATACCATTAATGGTTAAGTTACCTATAATTTCATTGTTTAAAGAATTGGATTCAAAAGTAATCACAGGATTTGCTGAAACATTGAAAAATTCTTCACTTTTCAAGTGGTTATCACGATCTGCGTTGTTGGTATTTACAGAATCTGTTTGAATGGTAGTTTTTACCTTAACGTTTTTAAAAGTATCATCTTCACTTTCCAATTCCGAGGTGAAATCGGTGAAAGAACCTTTTACGTTAGAAATCATCATGTGTCTTACTTTGAAAGTAATTTCGCTATGAGTTGGGTCTAAATTCCATTTTGTGGCCATAATTTTTTATTTTTTTGATTAATATTTAAATTTCTTGATGCAAAGATAGCTCAGTCTATCAACTCGCTACATTGATGTAGGTTAAGAAAGTATTTATATAAATTTTTTTGATGCTATAAAATTTTTCACTAAAACCTTAACTTTTCCTTATTAAAATATTTGAATATAAAATTGCAGCATTTAAATGATTAGTAGTGTTATTCAAACTAATCTTAACGTTTTTTTAACAGCTCGTTTTTATTTCTTATTTTTATCCATCTAATTATTAAGTAATGAAATTGTTTAAATTTTCTTTATTATTCCTTGTTGCAGGAAGCTCTTTATTTGCACAGAATCAAAAATTCACCATCGCAGAAGCAGTTAATGGTTTAAGGAGTAATCTCGCAACTAAAAATATTTCCCAATTTTCTTGGAGTGATGATCACAAATCTTTTTATCAAGCAACTAAAAATGGTTATTTGACCACTGAAGTTGCCAGCTTGAAACAGGACACCTTGGTTTCCCTTTATCAAATTAATAAAAATCTTGCACCAAATCTTCAACTGAAAAGTTTTCCAAGAATTACTTTTATCAATGGAAGTAAAGGATTTTTTACCCAAAATTCTAAATATTTCTGGGTTGAAAAAACCGGAAAAGAATGGAATGTAAAAGAATGGATTACGCTGGAAAAAGCTGCAGAAAATGTTGAAATTTTCGGCAATAACCAAGGTTTTGTTTATACCATAAAAAATAACCTTTATTTAAATTTAAACGGAAAAATCACCGCCATTACTAACGATGAAAACCAAGATATTGTCAACGGACAGGCGGTTCATCAGCGTGAATTCGGAATTGACAAAGGAATTTTCGTGTCACCGGACAATTCCAAAATTGCGTTTTACAGAATGGATCAGACGATGGTTACTGATTATCCGATCATCGATTGGAGCGTAACCCCTGCAGTCAATAATAACATCAAGTATCCGATGGCGGGAGCGCTGTCGCATCACGTTACTTTAGGAATTTTCGACATTAAAACCGGTAAAACAACTTTCCTGAAAGTGGATGGCGATCCGGAGCAATATCTCACCGCAATTACTTGGAATCCGGATTCCAAATCTGTTTTTGTGGGCGTTCTCAACCGCGATCAAAATCATTTGAAGATGAATCAGTACAATGCAGCTTCCGGTGATTTAGCGAAAACAATTTTTGAGGAAAAATCTGATATTTATGTAGAACCACAACATCCTTTGTTATTTTTCCCGAATTCTAGCAGCGATTTCATATGGCAAAGTCAGCGCACTGGCTATAATCATCTTTTTCATTATAATTTGGAAAAAGGTCTGGTGGCGCAATTGACTAAAGGTGATTGGTCGGTTACTGATGTCTTGGGTTTTAATGAAAAAAAGAAAGAAATATTTTATGCTTCAACTCAGGAAACGCCTTTAGAAAGGCATCTTTACAAAATCAATTGGACTAGTTTCAAAACACAAAAATTGGATGCCGAAGCAGGAATGCACGCCGGAATTCTTAGCAAAGATGGTTCTTGGCTGTACGATTCGTTCAGCAATGCCAATTCACCGAGAGTCGTCAATTTAATTAATACCAACACCGCGAAATCCAAAAACATTTTGACTTCCGAGAATACTTTGAAAAATTATCAGAGACCGGAAATTAAGAATGTAACCTTAAAAGCCGATGACGGAACTCCACTGTATGGAAAAATAATTTTGCCAACTGATTTCGATCCCAACAAAAAATATCCGACCATTGTATACCTGTATAACGGTCCGCATGCGCAGTTGGTAACCAATAGTTTCCCGGCATCCGGGAATCTTTGGTACGAATTCATGGCGCAGAGAGGATACGTTGTTTTCACCATGGATGGGAGAGGATCTTCGAACCGAGGTTTAAAATTTGAACAGGCCGTTTTCCGACACTTGGGCGAAGTAGAAATGAAGGACCAGCTGAAAGGGGTGGATTATCTGAAATCATTACCTTATGTAGATGCTGATAAAATGGGAATTCATGGATGGAGTTTTGGTGGTTTTATGACGACGAGTTTTATGCTAAAACATCCGGAAGTTTTCAAAGTTGGAGTCGCAGGTGGACCGGTAATCGACTGGAAAATGTATGAAATTATGTACACCGAAAGATATATGGATTCGCCACAAAATAATCCTGAAGGCTATAAGCAAGCCAATCTTTTGGATAAAGTTCAGAATTTGAAAGGCAAACTACTAATGATTCATGGCGCTCAAGATAATGTTGTGGTTTGGCAACATTCAATGAAGTTTCTGAAAGCGGCGGTGGATAATGGAGTTCAACTGGATTATTTTGTTTATCCAGGCCACGAACACAATGTTTTAGGGAAAGATCGGGTGCATTTGATGCAGAAAGTAACCGATTATTTTGATGAATATTTAAAGTAAGAAAACGCAAAAATCCGGAGATTAATTCTTCCGGATTTTTTTTTTTAATGCTTTTATAAATGGCATTATTGGATTACTCACGCAATACTTTCACGCGACCGTCTTTCCACATTCTGATAATCGAAGAACCTGCATATTCTGAGGTTTTATCGTGGTTTTCATCTGAAACTGCATCTACAGCATTGATGATTTCCTGATTGATGTCCGAAAATTTCATCGGAGATTTGTCTCCACTTAGATTTGCTGAAGTCGAAACCAGAGGTTTATTGAGTTTACCGATAAGTTTTTTCAGGTAAATATCCTTCACCAAGCGAATACCAATACTGCCATCTTCCGCAAGAATTTCTTTGGGCAAACCTTTCGGATTGTCGTAAATAATCGTCACTGGTTTTTCCGATAAATCCATAATTTCCCAAGCCAATTCCGGAACTTCCACCAAATCTTGCAATCGTTTTTCGTTTTCCACCAAAATAATCATCGACTTGTTTTTTTCACGCTTTTTAATTTCAAAAATTTTATTAATTGCATCAGCGTTCGTCGCATCACAACCGATTCCCCAAATGGTGTCGGTAGGATACAATATGGTTCCGCCGGATTTTAAAGTATCAATGAGGTTTTGCATGAATATTTGTTTATTCTTTTTATGATAGCAAATTTAAAATATTTGCGGAGAAAAAAGTTTTAAACTTGACATTAAATTTTATCAGTATTTTTACCAATAATTATGGAACAACAATCGAAAGATCCTTTACACGGAAAACGTTTAGATGCAATTTTAGAAGAACTAGTTGAATATTACGGAGGTTTTGAAGATTTGGGAAAACAAATCAATATCAAATGTTTTACCGATAATCCGAGTATCAATTCCTCGCTGAAATTCCTTAGAAAAACTGATTGGGCCAGATCGAAAGTGGAAAGTCTTTATCTCTACGTTTTAAGACAGAAAAAGAAGCAGGAGAAACGGAAACCATAAATTAATCAATGAATTTTCCGGAAACATAATACCATCTTCCGTTCACATTTTTAAAAAGCGAATGTTCATGATGAATTTGTGGTTTTTCATTTTCATCATTATAGTAAGCTTTAAATTCTATTTGGTTTAAAGTTGATTTCAAGATTTCCAATTTCGTCCATTCATTGATTTCTCCCCATTCCTGCAAATCCTTTTTGTTATGGAATTTTCTTTTCGTCGGAAGCGTGGTTTCCATCAAATATTCACCATTCGGAATTGCAAAAGCCGAAAATCTCGATCGCATCAAAGCTTCTGCAGATGGAGCGTGTTTTTCGCCAGTGTGGAAGGGTTTGCAACAATTTTCGTAAAGTTTTCCGGAGCAGCAGGGGCAGTTCATATTCAATCAAATTTTGATAAATACCTCTCCTCAATAATATTAAAATGATGAATATTATGCCCAACAATTAGTTTCCCAATGGTTTCAACAGAAATTTCATTTCCATTTGCAACTCCTGTTTTCGAAAGCTGAATTTCATTTAAATTTTCAAAAAGAAGACATGAAGATTTTCTCACGGTTTCAAATTCATCGATAAGACTTTGTAACAATCTTTCAGAAGAAAAATAATGTTTTGCGTAGGTTTCTTCGTCCCAACCCGCAAGTTCGGTTTGGTCATATCGGGCAAAACGAAGAGCGCGGTAAGCGAAAATTCTTTCCGCATCAATTAAATGTTGCAAAAGTTCTTTCAGCGTCCATTTTCCTACTGCATATGCGAAATTCGAATGTTCTTCTGTTAAAAATGAAAAAAGTGAAACGGTTTTTTCACCTGTTTTTTTCATTTCTTCCAGCCAATTTTCAGTTGGAATAAGGTCTAAATATCGTTGAATGTATTTTTGAAATTCTGTCATTAGTGAATGATAAAAAAACCACAAAAGTCACAAAATCTTAATTACATGAAAGCCGTTTTATTTAACTTTTTAAAGTAAAAATAAGTTCAACTTTCTGCGCTTTAAAAAGAATTAATTCATCTTTTCAAAAAACAACTTTTGTGACTTTGTGGTTAAAAAATATTAATGTTAAGAAAAAGCTTTTTCCAAATCGGCAATCAAATCCGCTTCATCTTCAATACCTACACTTAGTCTTACCAAATCGTCGGTAATGCCTAATTCTGCACGTTTCTCTGCCGGAATCGAAGCGTGAGTCATCAACGCAGGATGATTTGCCAAAGATTCTACACCGCCTAGAGATTCTGCCAAAGTGAACACTTTTACTTTTTCTAAAAACTTGATGGCATCTTCTTTTTTTCCAGATTTAAAGGTGAAAGAAACCATTCCACCGAAATCCTTCATCTGTTTTTTTGCCAAATCGTGTTGAGGATGAGATTCCAAACCTGGATAAATCACTTTGTCCACGGCAGGATGAGATTCCAGATATTTTGCAACAGCCATTCCGTTTTCCGAATGTCTTTGAACTCTTAAAGCCAAAGTTTTAATCCCACGAAGCACCAAATAAGAATCGTGTGGACCGAGAATTCCGCCGCTCGCGAACTGTATAAAATGGAGTTTTTCGCCCAGTTCTGCGGTATTTGCAACCAAAGCTCCTGCTATCACATCGGAGTGTCCGCCAAGATATTTTGTCGCGGAATGCATCACGATATCAGCACCCAAATCAATTGGTCTTTGCAAATATGGCGTCGCAAAAGTATTATCCACCGCAACCAAAATATCTTTTCCCTTTGCTAAGTCGGTTACTGCTTTGATGTCAACCAATTTCATCAATGGATTTGTTGGAGTTTCAATCCAGATTAATTTCGTTTGATCGCTAATTAAATCAGAAATTTTCGAAACATCGTCAAAATTCACGAAGGTAAATTTCAGTTGATATTTTTCGAAAAGGCGGGTGAACATTCGGTAAGTTCCACCGTAAAGATCGTCAACCGCGATAACTTCATCACCCGGATTTAATAATTTAAGAACACAATCGATCGCCGCCAAACCGGAACCGAAAGCCAAACCTCGCGCGCCGTTTTCAATGCTTGCCAAACTATCTTCCAGTGCTTGTCTGGTAGGATTTGCCGCTCGGGAATATTCGTAACCGGAATGGATTCCCGGAGATTTCTGCGCAAAAGTTGAGGTTAAAAAAACGGGTACATTCACTGATCCTGTTGCGGATTCATGGTGTTGACCACCGTGGATTACTTTGGTATTGAAATTCATGATTTTTTATTGCTTTAGGCTTTAAGCAATAGGCTTTTAATGCTTTAAAACTTAAATATGATTAAAAAAATATAAGCTGCATGCAAAAAAGCTTAAGGCTTATAGCATACCGCTTATTGCTTATTTACATTCTTATTGCCGATTTGGCTGCGAATTCTTCGGCCATTTCTTCCATCCATTTTGCAACATCTTCTTCGCCGGTCGCACGTTCATAAGTATTAGCCAATGACACGAGGATTTGGTGAAGGAACATTTTCATTTGGTCTACAGGCATATCTTTCGTCCAAAGATCAATTCTCAGGGCTTCCATCGCTTTATCATCCCACACGGAAATCATGGTGGCTTTGGTTTCTACCTTTTCTATTCCGCCGTCTTGTGCATTCCACATCATTTTTTCGGGAACGTGGTTTTCGTCAAGCTCTACATCTATGGTAATTTGGGTTTTTTTCATATCTTTCTTATTATAAGTGAAGGGCTTTTCAGCGATTAATTTTTAGGTTTATATTTACTTTGGTTAAAGATTTCCTGCGCATTCATTTTTAGGAAATCTGCCAATTTAACTTCCGGATTTTCCTGGAAAAATTTTCTACAGATTTGCCATCCGGTAAAAATACCAATTTGCGGTGAGGAATCGTTGTCGATTTCGGTATAGAATTTCGAGAAAGGCCCAGGATTGATAAATCTTTCGTTCAATTGCACATCATCGCTGAAAACCAAGTTGTTTTCTACAAAATAATTCCAAATATTCACTTCGTTTTCTACTGCCCAATCGTATTGTTTTTGGGTGTAGTTCATTTTCAAATAATCTGGAAAACTTGGTAAAAATGCATCCTGAAGGGTTAAGATTTTTCCATGATAAATTAATTCATCAATAAATTTTTGATTTTCAATGCTTCGTGGAACAAAAGACTGCGCGAAAACTTCCGAAACTTTCGGAACAATATTTTGCGGATTCATCGATTTCTGGAAATAAAGCTCCAAACCTTGATAATTTGGATTGTTTTCTCCCATAAACGCAGAAATATCGATAAACAACATGTTTTCTTCAGGTTTATAGAAGATAGGTTCCATAATTCCCTGCAACGCCGATGAATAAAGATAAACTTTCGGAGCGACAAATTCCGGGAAATAATGACGAATGTGGGAAAACAAATTCGATAAATCTTTGTCGAGTTTGGCAACATCAATTTTTGCGATGGCTTCTTTATAAATTTTAGCTTCGTTGGCGTCCGCCCTTCTCACCGCATAATCTTCATCAGAAACGGTTCCCTGAAACCAAGGAAATTTATTTTTAAAATCTTCTAAAGTAACATTGGGATCGTAAAATAGCCTGGAAATATCGACGATTTCTATCTTTTTTGTGGAATCGTCTGTTTCGATTTGCCAGATGTTTTCCGGATTTTTTTCGCAGGCAAATGCTCCAAAAACGAAAATACCTGAAAACAATAAATATCTAAAAAACTTCATTATTTTTACATCAAAATTAATGTGGCAAAAATAAGGATATAAATATAAACTTACGCTGAAAAAGGTTTTTTTTGAAGTGATGGGTAGTATATTTACCTACGCAAAATAAAATACATTTAAAAATCATGGATGTTAATATCGAAACAGAAAGACTGATTCTTCGGAAACTAGTGGCAGAAGATGTCGATCGTCTTTTTTTGCTCGATTCCAATCCGGAAGTGATGAAATATATTGGTATGCCAACACTTTCTAAAGTAGATGAATCCAAAGAAGTGGTAAAAATGATTATGCAGCAATATGCAGAAAATGGAGTTGGAAGACTTTCTGTGATAGAAAAGGAAAGCGGACTTCTCATTGGTTGGAGCGGAATTAAATTAAATACTTCTGTGGTGAATAATCATCAAAATTTTTATGAGCTCGGTTACCGATTTCTCCCAGAAACTTGGGGAAAGGGTTATGCAACCGAATCCGGAAGAGCGTCTCTGGAATATTGTTTCAATGATCTGAAAGCAGAGACAATTTATGCGTATGCACATTCCGACAACCAGGCTTCAAATCAGGTTTTAACCAAACTTGGTTTCGAGAAAACTAGTGAATTTACAGAACCGGATGGTGTTTGTTTTTGGTATGAATTAAAAAAAGAAAATTTTAAGAAATAAAATACATGCAAAGCGAAAAAATAACTGAAAAAATCGTAAACTGGCTGAAAGATTATGCCGAAAAAGCACAGGTGAATGGTTATGTGATCGGGGTTTCCGGTGGTGTAGATTCCGGAGTCGTTTCTACGCTATGTGCGATGACGGGATTAAAAACGCTCTTGCTCGAAATGCCGATTCATCAAAAAGAAGATCAGGTAAGTCGCGCTTTGGATCACATCGAAAATTTAAAAACGAGATTTCCCAATGTGGAAGCTATTTCGGTAAATTTAACCAGCACTTTCGATGAATTGTATAAAACTTTTAATGTAAATGATGGAGATTTTCCTACCGAAAAACTTGCATTAGCCAATACCAGAGCGCGTTTGCGAATGCTTACTTTATATTATTATGGCCAACTGAATGGTCTTTTGGTTTGCGGAACCGGCAATAAAGTGGAGGATTTCGGGATTGGTTTCTACACCAAATATGGCGATGGTGGAGTAGATGTTTCGCCGATTGCGGATTTGTACAAAACCGAGGTTTATGAACTTGCGAAGCATTTAAACCTGATAGAATCTATCCAAAATGCAATTCCGACCGATGGTTTGTGGGATGTTGACAGGACCGATGAGCAACAAATTGGTGCAACATATCCGGAGCTGGAAAAAATTCAGAAAGAATGGGGAACAAAAACTGAAGCGGATTACGCGGGAAGAGATTTGGAAGTGTATAAAATTTTCAGCAGAATGAATAAAGCTGCACAGCACAAAATGCAGCCAATTCCGGTTTGCGACATCCCTGAAGAGTGGAGGAACTAAGATTGACAAACGATTTTAAACCATTAAAATGAATAAAAATAGCGCAAAATTGGTTCTTTTTTTCATCATTGGAATGCTGAGTGCGTTTTTGGTGATGTATCTGATTGATAATTACAGAATCGAAAAGAGGAACCAAAACTCGGAAATTGCTGAAAATACCATTGGGAAAACTAAAAAATCGGAGAGTGATGAGGGAAATTCCTTTGAGGGAAATTCGATTCAAAATTTAACCAATGAAGTTAAAGTTATTAATTATGTAAAATCAAACCACGAATTACCCGATTTTTATATGACTAAAAGCGAGGCGAGAAAGCAGGGTTGGGTACCTTCTGAAGGGAATCTTTGTGATGTTTTGCCCGGAAAAGCCATTGGCGGTGACAAATTCAGCAACCGCGAAAAAATGCTGCCTTCCGGAAAACAATATTTCGAAGCTGACGTAAATTACAATTGCGGCAACCGAAATGCCGATCGCATCGTTTTCACTAAAGATGGCGAAGTTTATGTGACCAAAAATCATTACAAAAGTTTTGAAAAACAGTAATTTCAATCATTTGATTTGCTGAATTAAAACCATTAACCATAAACACCGAAAAACCTATGAATACTGTATATATCGACTTTGTCGAACTTGGCGATTACGACGATTTCTATGCTCAATTAAAAGAAAAACTAACGCTTCCGGAATTTTTCGGTGATAATTTGGATGCGCTTTACGATTCCATTACGGGGTTTGTCGCATTGCCACTTCATCTTGAATTTGTGAATATGAGCGTGGAACAACTCGAAATGTTCGAGTATTTATTGGTCACTTTAGAAGATGCCGATGATGAATTGGACGATTTTACATTTGCTTATTATCTGGAACAATATGAAGATGAGGAATAAAAACCAAGTAAATTTAATATTGATCCATAAAAAAACCGGCTGCACAAAACGAGGTCACTGAAAAAGTCTTCTGGGCAATCAGAAAAAAGGAGTTAAAACAGTAATGTTTTCGCTCCTTTTTTTGTATATTTAATCTGTAAATTAATCATTTATAGATGTTAGTACAGCAGCAAAGAGTTCAGTTTAGTGCCTATTCTGATTTATATAACCTGATCATTCCAAAGGAGAATATTCTTCGTAAAATTAACGAGCTGATTGACTTCTCCTTCATTTATGATGAACTTTTGAACAAATATTGTTTAAATAATGGTCGTAATGCCGAAAGTCCAATCCGCATGTTTAAATATCTTTTGCTTAAAAGTATTTATACCCTTTCTGATGTGGACGTTGTGGAGCGTTCGCGGTTCGATATGTCGTTCAAATATTTTTTGGAAATGGCTCCGGAAGAGGACGTGATCAATCCCAGTTCCCTCACTAAATTTAGAAAACTGCGTTTGAAGGACACCGATTTATTGAATTTGCTGATAGGAAAAACCGTCGCAATAGCTATTGACAAAGGCATCATAAAAAGCAAATCCATCATTGTGGATGCCACGCATACCTTGTCCCGATCAAACCCTTTTTCGGCGCTGGAAGTGCTTAGGGAACGTTCCAAGTTACTTCGCAAAACAGTTTATCAGTTTGACGAAGAGTTTAAGTCTAAAATGCCATCCAAGAATGTTGAAAATGATTTGAACAAAGAATTAGCCTACTGCAAAGAGCTTGAAAAATCTATTGAAAACGAGCCCTCCCTAAGTTCGATTCCGGCAGTAAAGGAGAAACTGAACCTGTTAAAGGAAACAGCCAATGACACTGGCGAACAGTTGGTTTTTTCAAAAGATACGGATGCCAAAACAGGACACAAGTCGGCTGACAGTCCATTTTTTGGTTACAAGACACACCTGGCAATGAGTGAGGAACGCATTATTACGGCGGCGGTGGTTACTTCGGGCGAAAAAGGAGACGGCCCAGAACTGCCCAAACTCTTAAAAATCAGCCAGGAAAACGGAATGGACGTGGAGGCGATCATTGGTGATGCCGCTTATTCCGGGAAAGAAAATCTGAAAATTGCCCGTGATCAGAGCATTAAAATCGTAGCAAAACTGAATCCTTCTATTACACAGGGATTTAGAAAAGATCAAGACCGGTTTGACTATAACAAAGATGCTGACAGATTTGTTTGTCCCGCAGGACATCTGGCGACAAGAAAAGCCCGCCAAAACAAAAAGAATGTTGGCAAAAACCAAGTGGATGTATATTATTTTGATATAGAAAAATGCAGATTATGCCCCATGAGAGAAGGCTGTTACAAAGATGGAGCAAAATCTAAGACCTATTCTGTCTCCATAAAATCAGAAATGCATCAGGATCAAATGGATTTTCAGGAAAGCGATTATTACAGGGAGAAATCGAAGCAACGGTATAAGATTGAGGCGAAAAACAGCGAACTTAAAAACGCCCACGGATACGGCAAAGCAACATCCTATGGCCTAGAAAATATGCAGATGCAGGGAGCGATGGCTATTTTCGCAGTCAATTTGAAGAGAATTCTGAAATTAATCTGAAAGGGAAGGGCAAAAAACCAATACATCTAAAAACGGGCAATGCTTAAGCCAAAAGCAGCCTCATACCCCCGATAAAATCAAAACTTCAAAAAAAGGAAAAGAGCTCATTACAGAATTTAAACTCCTGTAATAAGCTCTTAGTTAATGACCGAAAACCATAAATCCTAAAATTGATACGGTTTTTCAGTGGCCTCCACAAAACAACCGGTTTTTTTTGTAGAAAAAATTAATTATTTTTTGATGAATTTAGCAACTTCTTTTTCACCTTTTGCATTAGAAGCAGTTACGAAATAAACACCTTTAGCAAGAGTAGAAACGTTTACAGTTGTCGCATTGTTAGCTTTTAAGATGCTTCTTCCGTTCATATCAATGATTTCAACACCAGTTACTTTAGCAGCGCTGTGGATTTGGATGAAATCTGTAGCAACAGATGGAGTAATTTTGAGAGAAGATTTCTTTACAACATCACTTGTTCCAAGGAATTGATCATAACCAGCCCAACCTTGTGCCCATGTTGGCAGGAAAAGACCTTCACCAGCACCGGTAGCATTTTCGTTTTCGGTGTAAGTTCCTGGTAATGCCGTAGCAGAAGTACCAGAAGTTGTTTTAGTAGTAGCTTTGTTGGTAATATCTACGAATTTCACGTTGGTAAATTTACCATTCCCATTGAACCAAGCCATAGAAGCATCAGATTCAATTGCAATAGCAGTAGTCCAACCAGCGAAGATTACATTGTCCATAGTACCTTTAGTACCTACACGGAATAAGTTGCTTGAGTTTCCTTCGCTATCGGTTGTTTTATAACCAATTAAAGATACGTTTTTCAATGTAGGGCTAGAAGTAGGAGATGCGGTGTGGTTGCTACTATTGTTATCAGCTTCAATACCTCTGTTTCCTACAGTTTCTGCTGTTCTTCTAGTATATAAATCAGTTACTGTTCCATTCCATCCTTCAGTCCAGTCGAAAGCGTCATCGTCATTATTGATAGAAACGATTTTGGAAGCGTTTACAGTTCCTCCGAAAAATTCGATACCGTCATCAGCACCGTTGATTACAGAAACTCCGTCGATAGTAGTTCCGTTTCCTACTCCGAAAAGAGAAAGACCATTGTACTCTTTTGTTGTAGAGAATCGAGCTCCAGCCCAGTTGATTTGGGTGTATGTAATAGAACCAGAATTATCAGCAACATCAGTTCCACCGTAGGTTAAACTTGCTACTTCTGAAGTAGCTGTAGCACCTACGTTGATTGGTGCTTTACCACAAATTACGATTCCAGCCCAATCTGCTTTTGCTGGAGTAGAAGATGCAGAAGAGAAAATTACAGGGTTGGTAGCAGTACCATTAGAGAAGATTTTTCCTCCTTGAGCTACGGCAACGTAAGAAGAAGTTCCATTTATTCCCAAGATTTTAGTACCTGCAGGAATGATCAATTGACCACCATTTTGCACCACTACAGCACCTGTAAGTTTGTATGTTTGAGCAGGGTCAAGGGTTACGGTTTGTCCCGCTCCGATTGTCATTTGAAAGTTGTTTGGATCTGCTGTTTGTGCGAATGCTAAAGCACCCACTGTAAGAAGAACCACTGAAGTTAAGATTTTTTTCATTTTTTTTACTATTTATTGGTTAGAATTTATATCCGATTGTTAATGAAACTTCACTACCGTTTTTGTATTCTCTTGTAATGTTTTGGTTTACATTCTCTTGTATTCTTTGAACTTTTGGGTTGAGGAGGTTTCTTCCTTTCAGTCCAATACTTATTTTATTTAAAGAGAAACGAAGTGTAGCATCTAAAAGATTAATTGGTTTTTGAATAATATTCCCCGATTCGTTGGTAGAAAGTGAGTAAATATATTCTCCGACATGAGCGTAGGAAATCACAAAATCCATTTCTTTTGCGCCTTCCCATTTTTGGTTAAAGCCAAGGTTTGCATTGGCCATGAAATTCGCAGCTCCCTGAAGTTTGTCTTCTGTTTTGTCAAAATTTACACTATAACCAGCGGATTCTTGTTGAACTTTTTCGTTACTCAAATCACTTTTGGTATCCATGTAAGTTGCATTACCAAACGCATAAATTTTCGAGTTGGTAAATTTCACAATATCCTTGCGTATTTCTGCTTCAACCCCAAAAACTTGTGCTTTGTCACCAACATTCAGGTAAGAAAAGTAAGGATCTGAAGAATTAATAAAAGTTTTAGCAATAGGATTTTCAATAAATTTTCCAAATACAGCGAGGGAAAGAACCTCACCAGATTTAGGGAAATATTCATATTTTAAATCCATATTGTTGTTATCGGAAGGGTATAGTTTCGGGTTACCAACTGTTTGTTCAGAAACATCAGAATAAAGGAATGGTGCCATCTCTTTCAATTGCGGAAGCGTATATGTTCTTGAAGCTGATAAACGGAGATTTGTTTTATCGTTCAATGAATATTTGAGGTTGAGCGCTGGTAGAAATTTTTGATAATCAGAACCTATTTGCTTCTCCGGAATATCTGGAACTTCAAAATTGGTGTGCCAAGAAATATTTTGTTTTATGGTTTCAAACCTACCGCCAATTTGTGCAATAAATCGATCGCTAAAATTATAATCAATGTTGATATAACCAGCATATACATCTTGGCTTCCATCAAAAGTGATAGGAATGAGTTCTCCGTTTGTTGAAGTTAGGTTACTGGCCATAGTGAACAAGCCACTTGCATAATTTTGGGCGTTGAAAACACTGTCTATATTGTTCGGATCAGCAACAACAGCCTGTCCGTTTCTATTAAGCCATTTGAAATCAATTTGTCGGGATTCATAGTTTCTATCCTTTGTTCTCGCCTGAAAACCGAAAGCCAGCTTAGCTTTATCGCTAAATTTATAATTTAAATCCAAATTTCCGTCGAATTCTTTATCTTTCAAAGAATCCCAGAAACGGTTGCTAGATCCGGCATCTCTTCTTACTACGTAAAGATTATTTTGGTTGAGCGATAATTCATTGGTAAGGCGTTCTGGTCTGTCACTATCAATGGAGTTATATCCGATCATCCAATCTACTTCAAATTTCTCACTTAATTGGTGTTCTCCACCTAATTGATTTATAAAGAGTGAAGTCAATTTATAATCGGATCTTCTAATATATCCGTTGTAATCTTCAGCGGTATCGCGAATGAAACCACGCAAAATTCTGGTAGTAAGTTCCGAGGAATGAATATAATTTGAAACAAAACGAAGCGAGTTGTTGGAGTTGATTCGGTAAATCAAATTCGCAATTGCAGTGGTATTGGTTCCGTATTCATATCTTTTCGAATCATTAAAATCTGTAAAAGGAGTTTCTTTTCCAAATGAACCTTCTCGACCTTGCATGAAACTGAAATCGTTTTCAAATCCAGTATAAAAGTAGGTATTCAAACGGCCAGAACCAAGATTAAACGTTTTTCCACCACTGATTCCAAATTCAGAATTCATTGGAGTAAAGCTATCTTTGAAGTTCCATGAATTGTTGTATTGGTATGACGAAAGCGGATTAGCAGGAAGTGATGGATTTTTGAATCCAAAGAAATCATGCCCTTGTTGCATATAAAAAGGCCCGGAATTGATTACTTGTGTATTAATGCCAGAACCAAGTGTAACTTCTAGAAAAGGCTTGCCGGAATGTTCACGAGAAACAATGTTGATATTTGCACCACCAAAATCTCCCGAAAGTCTCGGTGTGAAGATTTTTTCTAATCCGATATATTCAATCATGTCGGTTTTTAAAATCGAAAGATCGATATTCTTGTTTTCAGGATCATCCGAAGGAATTGGAAGCGAGTTAAGAGTAGTAGTATTATATCGATCAAGAAGTCCACGTACAGAAATTGTATTGGAGCCTTCCTGCTTCACAGTACCAGTTGCTTTGGTCACAGCGGTCGCAGCATTGCTTACTCCTTGTTTTGCCAACTGTGTTGTACCCACACGTTCGATTACTTCTACAGATTTTTTCTGTTCAGCAACGATGCTAGATTCCGCACTTTTCTTAACATTCGCACGAATAGTAACACCCTCAATTCTTTTTTCAGTCTTTACTGAGTCATTTTTAGTTTCCTGGGCATAAATTGCTGCCGAACAGGTTAGAAAAAATACTGCAATACTTAGTTTGCTCATTTTTATTTTATACTATTTTTTTTCATTGCAAAGGAAGATATTGTATCACGATTCGGTGTTGCCTGAGTTTTAATTTTACATTAAAGATTTTTGAACAAAAACAATCGAATATTAATTATTTGTAAATAAAGACCAGTATTGCCTTTGCCTAGGTATTTTTTATTAATTTTGAAAGGTTAAAAAGTAAAAATGAAACAGAAAAAAATTCTTTTAATTGATGATGAACAGGATATTTTGGAAATTCTTTCCTATAATTTAGAAAAAGAAGGATACGATGTTTCTACCGCCCAGAACGGAATTGAAGGAATCGAAAAAGCGCGTGAAATTATTCCGGATCTCATCCTTCTGGATGTGATGATGCCAGAAAAAGACGGCATCGAAACGTGCCAGGATTTAAGAAAAATTAAAGAATTACAACAAACCCTCATCGTTTTTCTTTCCGCAAGAAGCGAAGAGTTCTCGCAATTAGCCGGTTTTCAGGCAGGAGCCAACGATTATATCGTGAAAATCATTAAACCTAAAATCCTTATTTCTAAAGTAAATGCGCTGTTGCAACTTACTTCCAGAGTTTCAGATTCTTCCAAAAACATCGAAATTGGCGATTTAATTATCGATAAAAACAATTTCCGCGTTTCCAAAGCAGGTCAACAATTTTTGCTTCCAAAGAAAGAATTCGACCTCTTATATCTGCTCGCTTCCAATACCGACAAAGTTTTCAAAAGAGAAGAAATCCTGGAAAAAGTTTGGGGAAATGATGTGATCGTGGGCGAAAGAACCATCGACGTACATATCCGAAGACTTCGCGAAAAACTAGGTTTGCGAACCATTCAAACCCTAAAGGGAATTGGTTACAAATTAGTTGTGTAAATTTGTGAAATGAGATTTCACAGGCTTACCTTAGTTGCATCGGTTTTTCTAACAGTGGTGATGTCGATTATCGCAATGATTTTCGATTATACCAACGATGTGGTTTTTAATGAAAAAAACAATTTCTACCTCGCACTATTACTTTGTGTAATTTTTATTTTCGCTCTTAATTATTTGATTTTAGAATATCTGTTTAATTATTACGGCAAAAAACAAATCAAAAAAATCTCTACCATTTTGCCCGGAGATTTTTTACCGGAAGACGAAAATAATATGAATTTTAAGGAATTGGGAGAAAGAGTTTCCGAATTCAGCCAGAAAAATGCCACCGAAATCGATACCATGAAGGAAATGGAAACCTATCGGAAAGAATATATCGGAAACGTTTCTCACGAACTGAAAACACCGCTTTTTTCCATTCAAGGTTATGTAGAAACTTTGATCGACGGCGGAGTAGAAAACCTCGCAATCCGCGATAAATATTTAGAAAGAATCGATAAATCCGTCGAGCGACTTCTGAATATCGTGAAAGATCTCGATATGATCAACCAATACGAATCTGGTGAAATTACTCTAAATGTGAGCCGATTCGACCTTAATTCTTTAATCCGCGAAGTAATCGATTTGCTCGATCTGGAAGCGCAACGGAAAACTTCTATCGTTCAACTACAAAGTTCGGCGAATCAGATTTTTGTGAATGCAGACAAGCAGAAAATCTCTCAAGTTTTGATTAATTTAATCTCAAACGCAATTCACTACGCCAACCGGGAAAAAGCGCAAATCATCATCCGAACTCATATCCTAAAAAACAAAGTTTTGGTGAAAGTAGAAGATAACGGAATGGGAATAAAACCGGAAGTTCTGACCCGTATTTTTGAACGATTTTATCGCGTAGAAACCAGCCGAAACCGTAACGAAGGAGGATCTGGTTTAGGGCTCGCTATTGTGAAGCATATTTTGGAAGCTCATGGTGAGAATATTTCCGTAGAAAGCGTATATTTGGAGGGCACGAAGTTTAGTTTTATGCTCGAAAAAAGCATTTAGAAAACGGCAAAATGTAAGCAAAACTTTTTTAATAAAAACGCTTAAAATTTTTTTTTGTCAAATTGCAATTGTTTTATATTTGCACCCTAATTCATACTAAAACTCATCTTAAACTTTCATACTAAAATGGTTTATAAAATCCGCATTATTTTAGATACCAAGGACGATATTTTCAGAGATGTCGAAATTAAAGATAAACAAAATCTTTGGAATCTCCATTTAGGAATTAAAAGTGCATTTTCTCTTTTGGGAGAAGATTTGTCCCTCTTTAATATCCTTGATGAAGATGGTACTGTTACAAAATCAGTTCCTCTTGAAGACATGAGTGATGATGGCGATGGCGAGATCATGTCTGATGTTTATATCAATGAAGCATTCGAAAAAGTGGGCGATAAAATTCATTTTCAATATGGTTTCATGGATTTATGGGAATTTTTCTGCGAATTGGTAGAAATAATCGATGAAAAACCTGCCGTGAACTATCCGATCACCGTGTTCCGTTTCGGCAATATGCCTCTAAAAGCACCGAGCAAATCTGGTGGAAAAAAAGGAACCAAAAACGCTGCAATTCCTTTGTTGGATGATGATTTTGAGAGTTTTGATGACAATTTCACTTCCGGAACTTTTGCTGATGAAGACGAAGGGTTCGATGATGAAGAAGAAGATGATTTCAATGACGATTTCTTCGAAGAAGAAGATGCCGACGAAATTTAAAATACATACAAAGCCCCGAAATGTCGGGGTTTTTTTATGCTCGGTTACTTGAGTTCATTTTTTTTTTTAAAATTGATTTTTAACAATCTATCGTTCGGATTTTCCATTTAAAAATAATACATTTGCTACAAATCATTAGCATGAAAAAACTGATACTTTTAGCCATCATTGGATTAGGAATTATTTCCTGCACTACCCAAAAATCAACTAAAATGAACGATTTGCCCAAAGAATGGAAGCATACAACGAATATTTACGAAGTTAATATCAGACAATATACCAAGGAAGGAACTTTCCGCGCGTTCGAAAAAGAAATGCAGCGACTGAAGGAAATGGGCGTGAAAACGCTTTGGTTTATGCCGATCACACCAATCGCTCAGAAAAACAAAAAAGGACCTCTCGGAAGTCAGTACGCAGCACAAGATTACACCGCAATCAACCCGGAATTCGGGACCATGCAAGATTTCAAACACATGGTGGATGAAGCACACAAAATGGGTTTCAAAGTCATTATCGATTGGGTGGCGAATCATACCGGTTGGGATCATGTTTGGACCAAAACCAATCCCGATTTTTATTTAAAAGATCCCAAAACAAATGATTTCCAGATTGCCTCCGGAATGGATGATATCATCGAACTGGATTATAAAAATCCAAAAATGCGTCTTGCGATGATTGATGCCATGAAGTTTTGGGTTCGTGAAACCAATATTGATGGGTTCCGTTGCGATTTAGCATCATGGGTTGAGGTTGATTTCTGGCAACAAGCAAGACCGGAAGTTGAAAAGTTGAAACCTCTTTTCTGGCTCGGCGAATTCGATGAGTTGGAAAATCCGGAATACGGAAAGGTATTCGATGCAAGTTATGTCTGGAGTTGGATGCACAAAACCAAAGATTTCAACGAAGGAAAAGCTTCTTTTGGTGAATTGAAAGACCTTCTCGGGAAATATTCAGCAATCGGAAATGGCTCAATGAGAGCTTGGTTCACTTCCAACCACGATGAAAATACTTGGAACGGAACTGAATATGAAAAGTACGGCGCTCTGGCAAAACCTTTGGCAGTGTTTTCCATCACTTGGAACGGTGTTCCGTTGATGTATAATGGACAGGAACTTCCTTTAAAAACCAAAAGATTAGAGTTTTTCCAGAAAGATCCAATTCCGTGGACAGGAAATAATGAATTGCACAATTTCTATAAAACTTTGCTCCAGCTCAAATCGAACAATCCTGCGCTTCGAGGTGGTGATGACGCTGCAGAAACCTATATCCTGAAAACTTCTGCAGACGATAAAGTTTTGGCTTATGTTCGAAAAAACGGCAAAGATGAAGTTTTAGTGGTGCTGAATTTTTCTAAAGATAATGTTTCTTTTACCATTGATGATGCCAATGCCGCAGGAGTTTTTTATAACGTTTTCAGTGGACCGGTGAAAGATTTTTCTTTGGATAAAAATTTCTATTTACCAGTCGGAGGTTATGCGGTGATGAAAAAATAATATTGGATGTACAAACCCGAAATCCTGAAAATCATTCATGATAAATTATCTGAAAAAATTGATCATTTAGAATATCTAATTGCCGAAACCCGCGCTGCTAACAACGAAACCAAGAGTTCAATGGGCGACAAATACGAAACCTCGCGCGAAATGGTTCAGCAGGAAATCAATAATCTGCAAATCCAATTGAATGAAAATATTCGGTTGAGAAATTCTCTGAAGTCGATCAGTGTAAATCCACATCAGAACGTAGGTTTGGGAAGCTTGGTGGAAACGGATAAGGGTTTATTTTATATCGCAGTTTCATTGGGAATGATCGATTATGAAAAAAAGAAAATATTTTTAATTTCTCCGGAAAGCCCATTAGCACAAGCCATGAACGGAAAAACGGAAAACGAGATATTTTCAATGAATGGAACTCAACAAAAAATTGTAAAAATTTGGTAAATTTGAGCAGTCTTATTCCCATGAATTTCAATTTCCGAATGGACCAATTATGACCTTTTCAAATTAATTTCAATGCAAAATTATCTTAATCTTCTGCAGCATATTCTCGACAACGGAACCGATAAAACCGACAGAACCGGAACCGGAACCAGAAGCGTTTTCGGGTATCAGCTTCGGTATGATCTGTCAGAAGGTTTTCCGTTGGTTACCACTAAAAAAGTTCATCTAAAATCGATTATCTACGAGCTGTTGTGGTTTTTGAAAGGTGATACCAATATTAAGTATTTAACTGATAACGGCGTCTCCATCTGGAACGAGTGGGCCGACGAAAACGGAGATCTAGGTCCGGTTTATGGTGCGCAATGGCGAAGCTGGAAAGGTGCTGATAATAAAATTGTTGATCAAATTTCTGAAGTGATCGAGCAGATTAAGAAAAGTCCGGATTCGCGACGACTGATCGTTTCTGCATGGAACGTGGCAGAAATTCCGAATATGGCTTTAGCACCTTGCCATGCGATGTTTCAGTTTTATGTAGCGAACGGAAAATTGTCCTTGCAATTGTACCAAAGAAGTGCAGATGTCTTCCTCGGAGTTCCGTTTAATATTGCGAGTTATGCACTTTTATTGATGATGGTTGCGCAGGTTTGCGATTTGGAAGTGGGCGATTATGTACACACTTTCGGCGATGTGCATATTTACAATAACCATTTTGAACAAGTCAACAAACAGCTTCAAAGAACGCCAAAAGCTTTACCCAAAATGAAATTGAACCCGGAAATCAAAGATATCTTCAATTTCGATTTTGGAGATTTTACTTTAGAAGACTACGAACCTTATCCGGGAATTAAAGCACCGGTTGCGATTTAATGTTTTCTATTTTATTATTTTTCAGTGATTTAGAAAATTATTTTCTAACTTTGAATTAAAATTTAAACAAAATGGAACTTACCATTCAATTAGAAGATCATGCGGATTTGGCTTTTATCAAAAAACTTTTGACACAAATCAAAGGCATAAAAAGCGTGCAAGTTTCAGAAGAAGATAAAACCTATTCCTGGGAAGAAATTGAAAATTCCGAATATTTCGGGAAAGTGATGGAGCAAAGCCGTGAGCAGATAAAAAAAGGAGAATATATTGAGCATTCCGAAGAATTAATGAATTCTATTTTTGGAAAAAAATGAAAGTAATATATTCGAAAATTGCTTTAAAATCGCTTCAAGAAATTATTGAGTTTTTGGAAAATAAGTGGACAGATAAAGAAATCCGAAACTTAAATAATGATTTGGAAAATTTAATAAATTCTTTAAATGATAGAATTATTTCGTATCCAAAAATAAATTCTAAGGATAATTTAAGATTTGCTTTAATTGGAAAGAAACAAGTAAAAGTATTTTTTGAATTAAAAGACGATTGTGTTGAAATCTTATTATTCTGGGCAAATAAAAAGAATCCCGAGAATGTAAAACATTTATTGAATATCAAATAGAATATTCAAAATTATAGTGAAGTTTCATGCTTCACTTTTTTTGTAACTTTTCCTGAAATTAAAAGACTTATTCCCCAATGAAATCATTAAAAATAAATCTTGATGAAAACGCCAGTTTGGAAAAACTGACGGAACTTTTGCTTCAGATCAAAGGCATCAAATCTGTAGAAATCATCGATGATGAAAACACAGAAAGCGACCTGAAAAAAGCATTTACCAAAAGCAAAGAACAATTGAAAAAAGGAGAATATGAAAGCATCGTCAACGATATTTTCGATATCCTAATTACCAAAAAAGCAAAATAAAAATTATTATTTCAAATGAAGAAACTTATCCTATCAATCAGTTTACTCGGAATTTTGTTTACCGGAAATGCCTTCGCGCAGACCGAAACTTCCGGACGAGCAAAAGTGTACCGACAAACCCATACCAAATCTACCGAACTGAAACATACGAAACTGAAGGTGAGTTTCGACTATGCGAAAGAGCAGATGAGTGGCGAAGAATGGCTTACTGCAAGTCCGTTTTTTTACCCGTCGGATTCTTTGGTTTTGGATGCAAAAGCGATGTTGATTCATGAAGTGGCTTTGGACAAAAATGGTTCGAAAAACCCTTTAAAATACGATTATAAAAATGATGTCCTGAAAATTAATTTGGACAAAACCTATAATCGAAATCAAGATTATACAGTTTATATCAAATATACAGCTCGTCCGAATGAGGTGAAAGATAAAGGAAGCGCAGCGATAACTGACGCTAAAGGACTTTACTTCGTCAATGCGCAAGGAAAAGACGCGGATAAACCGACTCAAATCTGGACTCAAGGAGAAACTGAAGCCAGTTCGGCGTGGTTTCCAACAATCGATAAACCCAACCAAAAAACCACCCAGGAAATCTACATGACCGTTCCGGATAAGTACGTCACTTTATCCAATGGTTTAATGAAATCTTCAACCAAAGAAAACAACGGAATGCGCACCGACCATTGGGTGATGGACAAAAAACATGCGCCATATCTATTCTTCATGGGAGTTGGCGATTATGCTGTGGTAAAAGATAAATGGAGAAATATTCCTGTAGATTATTATGTGGAAAAGGAATACGAACCGTACGCAAAACAGATTTTCGGAAACACACCCGAAATGATCGAATTCTTCTCGAAGCGATTAAATTATGATTATCCTTGGTCTAAATATTCGCAAATTACTGCAAGAGATTATGTTTCCGGAGCAATGGAAAATACCACAGCGGTTCTTCACCAGGAATCTGCTCAGCAAAAGCCTGGAGACTTAATCGATGAAAACAAATGGGAAGATGTAATTTCTCACGAACTTTTCCACCATTGGTTTGGCGATTTGGTTACCACAGAAAGCTGGAGCAATCTTACTGTTAATGAGTCTTTCGCCAATTATTCCGAGTACCTTTGGAACGAATACAAATACGGAAAAGATTTTGCCGATTATACTTTAATGAAAGCCGCCGAAGGCTATTTCCGTGATCCATCCAATGTTTCCAAAGATTTGGTAAGATTCGATTATCATTCTAGAGAAGATATGTTTGATGGAGTTTCTTATAACAAAGGAGGCTCAATTCTTCACATGCTCAGAAATTATTTAGGTGATGATGCATTTTTTGCAGGATTAAATGATTATTTGAAAACCAACGAGTACGGAACGGGCGAAGCACAGCAAGTTCGTCTCTCTTTAGAAAAAGTTTCCGGTAAAGATCTTAATTGGTTCTTCAATCAATGGTATTACGGAAGCGGCCATCCGAAAATTTCGTACACTACATCGTTTGAACCGGTGAAGAAAATCGTAACCGTCACCATTAATCAAAATCAGATATCTGAAAATTTCGAGTTTCCATTGGCGATCGACGTGTACGAAAACGGAAAACCAACCCGAAAAAATGTGTGGGTTGCAGCCAAAGAAAAGAACGATTTTACTTTCCAAGTTGCCAAAAATCCTGATTTCGTCAACATTAATGCAGATGGAATCTTGTTGGCAGAATTTACCGAAACCAAAACACCGGAACAGTATTTCACTCAATATACCAACTCCAAAGAATTTTTGAGTAGATATAAAGCGGTAGAAAATGCGGTAGAAAACAAAGGAGTAAATGCAGCTTCACTTAAAACATTGGTTGCGGCGCTGAAGGATTCCAACTTTAGAATCCGAATGAAAGCATTGAGCGGATTAGATCTTTTAAAAGCTGATCACGCAAAAGCAGCGCTTTCGGAAGTTGAAAAAATGGCTTCGAACGATTCGAAAACGTTGGTTCAAAGTGCAGCAATTTCAACTTTAGCAAGAACAAAAGACAAAAAATATTTGCCGCTTTTCGAAAAAGGAATGAATGCTATCTCTAATTCTGTAAAAGGCAGTTCACTCAACGGAATTTCGCTTGTAGATCCTGCGAGAGTTGCCACGTTGGCTGATAAAATTGATTTGGAAAACGCTAGTGAGGATTTAATTTCCGAACTTTTACCAGTAATCGTTAAAAACAAAATCGAAAAACAAATGCCTGCAATTGCATCTACAGCAGCGTTTTACCCTTTTATTAAATTCCAGAATCCGGAATTGGGAGCAGCAGCTGAAGATGGTTTTAATTGGATCATGAATTCCGATAATTTGAAAGCCACGGAAAACGTAACCAAAATTTTAACCCAAGTGAAAAAACAAATTGGTGACAATCCACAAGCCAAAATGATGATTTCACAGATTTTGAAAGATGGACTTGCCAAAAAAATGACCGTTTTAAAAGCAAATCCTTCAAGCCCAACCATCAATCAACAGATTGATGCGCTTAATAAAGCGATTGAAGCATACAAGTAATTTTTAAATTGCCTATAATTTTTTGCCGGAACCTGTAGTTCCGGCTTTTTTATTTTTCAGTGGAAAATATTTTTCAGAAATTTGTTTTAAAATTTAAGAAGTATGAATTATGGTATAGAGGCAGCGAGCTTCCATATTCCGTCCCTGTATTTGGAAATTAAGGACTTAGCAGAAAAAAGAAATATAGAAACCGCAAAACTGGAGAAAGGGTTGGGTTTACACAAAATGGCTTTACCCGATGTGCATGAAGATGCAGCTACATTCGCAGCAGAAGCTTTACTGAAACTTATTAAAGATTACCAGCTTAACCCAAAAGATATTTCCCGAATTTATCTCGGAACGGAAAGTGCTTTGGATGCGGCAAAACCGACAGCCACTTACGCAATGCAAATGGTAGAAGGCATTTTGGAAAAAGATTTCGGGAAACGTTGTTTCAAAAATTGCGATGTGGTGGATATGACGTTTGCTTGCATAGGCGCGGTAGATGCGTTGCAAAACTGCCTGGATTTTTGTAGAGCAAATCCAGGGAAAAAAGCTGTTGTTATTGCTTCTGATTATGCAAAATATGAGTTGGCAAGTTCCGGAGAATATACCCAAGGCGGTGGCGCCGTGGCGCTTCTTATGTCCGATAATCCTCAACTTTTAGAAATAGAGAATGTTTACGGAGTGGCAACAGAAAGTGTTTTTGATTTCTTTAAACCACGAAGACTTGCCTTGAAATCAGATTTAACTTCAGCAACAGAATTCATGCCCGATAAAATTGAACTTTTTACGGATGAACCGGTTTTCGATGGACAATATTCCAACCAGTGTTACCAAGACAGAATTCGAGAAGCTTACGAGCATTATAAAGAACAGACAGGAACTGATAAACCCTATGAAAACTGGCGGTACCTGATTTTCCATTTGCCATATGCATTTCATGGGAAAAGGGTTTTTACAGAAATTTACAGTTTAGAAAACAAGCTTTCTTATCAAAGCGTGGAAGACCAGAAAGCAGTGGCTAAATCCGAAGATTATCTTAAATTTATAAATGAAAAAATAGAACCTTCACAGCGCGCTTCTTCGGAAATTGGGAACATGTACACGGCTTCTGTTTTTATGGCTTTGATTTCTGCGATGCAGGTGAGCTACGATGAAAATGAACATTTAGAAAATCAAAAAATCGGATTTTTAGCGTATGGTAGTGGATCAAAAGCGAAAGTTTTTGCCGGAAAAGTTGGAGAATCCTGGCGAGAAGTGGTTCAGAAGTGGAATGTTTTCGAAAATTTGAAAAACAGAAAAGCTATTGATTTTGACACTTACGAAAAACTCCACCGAAAACAATTGGAATCCTCGGTAAATCCAAATTATCAAGGATTTGGACTGAAAAGTATCGAAACTCAAAACCCACTTTCTTTGGGAGCGAGATATTACGATCATCAATAAATATTTGTTATAAAAAGGGAAAAGCCGTTTCAGTTGAAGCGGCTTTTCTTTATTAATGATATTGATTTTATTTAAATATTACACCGCAAATTCTTTGGGATCCTGAAATTTTTCTCCCGAAACTTTGGTGACAAACATTGCGGCAACGGTGTCTCCGGTAGAGTTGAGAACAGTTGCCAACGGATCTACCAAGGTCCCAATAATCATGACCGCCGGGATGGCTTCCACAGGTAGTTGGTAAACGGAAATCATCAGCATTTCACCAATGTAGCCTCCGTTTGGGATTCCGCCCGCTACAATACTCACGAAAATGGTAATTCCTAAAGCTAAAAGCAAATTCATTGGATCAAAGAAATCGCGCCCGATGATAAGAAATGCGACATAAATTTTGATTATAGAAGACATCGACGAGCCATTTTTGTGAAGCGTACTGCCAATAGGAATTACAATATTGGCTATGGCATCGGGAACACCGATTCTTGCGGCTGCTTGCAGATTTGCAGGCATCGTAGCGAAACTGCTGCACGTGGAAATTGCCGTTAAGCTAGGGTAGATATTGTTTTTCCAGAAAATTTTTATTCCGTCTTTGCCTTTCGCTATAAATGCATAAAGCGAGAAAAAGACAAGAAAATAAACCAGTCCGGCTGCGTAATACAAGCCAAGTGGTTTGGCATAAAATCCGAAAAGCTGAGGTCCGACCGTCGCAACCTGATAAGCGAAATAGGCACCTAAACCAATGGGAGCAGCCTTCATTACTAATAATAAAAGTTCTTTCATCACTTCGTAGCCGGAAGCGAGAAACAGGGTGAAATGTTTCCCTGCGTTACCGGTTTTTCTGGCAGCAGTTCCGGTGAGAAAGGCAAAAATCAGTAAGGCAAGCATATTTTTTCGCGAAAACAATTCGGTGAACTCGCCGACCGTGAAGAAACTCACAATTCGATCGCCCCAAGTAGCATCGTTGCCGGTTTCCAGGATTTCTTCAGCGGTTGAAGGTAATGCTTCCGTAGGGAAAAAATATACCGCGCCGATCGTAAAAAGTGCTGCAATGATGATGAATAAAAGAAAAGTGAAAACCATTGAGAAAATAATTTTACCAAATTTCGACTGCTCTTCCAGGGAAGCAATGGAATTAGAAACCGCGAAAAATACCAGCGGTACCACGCTCACAAAAAGTAAATTCAGGAAAATATCACCCAAAGGTTTCAGGTAAATAACCGCAGACGGAAAAAAAATGCCGATAAAACTGCCTGCAGTAATTCCTGTGAGAAGCAGAATAATTGCCGAGTAGTTCTTTAGAACGTCTTTCATATTTTAAAATTTAATCAAAGATATTGGTAAATTTCTTTTTTCGGGAAATTAAACAGTCCATTCATCATTAATGATGGCTACAAGGTAATATTTGCCCCGAAATTCCTCAAAAACAAAACGCAGAGAATTCCAGTCCATGCCGCTGTATTTCTCAGATCCGGGAATGTAATTTTCAGTGAAATCAGCGTTAGGATAAATCTTTAACAAGTTATTGATTGAATTTCCTTTTCCCTTAAATTCATTCAAATAAAATTGAGCTTGCGTGAAATCTCTTTTAAAAACCAGCTGTTGTAAATAATTTTGCAGCGAAACCACAAGCAGATCTCTTGTTCCGTCTTTTTCTCCCCAGGTAAATTTCGTAGGCATTGAAATATATCTGTTGAAATCTTCCCGGGAAAAATGGTTGTCTTTTTCGGGCTGCACATACGCGTACATGGAAAAACGTATGCCCTTATGTGGATGTATGAACTGCGAAAAAAGTATGTAATTCTTTGATTTTAAATAAGATATGATTTTGGCGTTAATGTTTTTTAAGATATTTTCTTTCGTCTGTTTTATGGGTTCTCGAACGGATTTTAGAGAACCAGTTACCGGAACATCTGCCGAACTATTCTGTGCAGGTTCTGAGTTTGGTTTTTCTTTGGTACAGCTGGCCAATAATGTAATCAGCATGGTGTAAATAATTTTTTTCATAGCGGTGAATTTAGAGTTAAATTTATGCCAAGCAGATAATTTCTGCCCGCCGCAGGGTTATAAAACCGGTTGCCAAAAGCGTTAGTGTCATAGCCCAAACTGTACGGTGTGTTATAAATATTCTGAATGCTCAGGTGTAAACTTCCACTGAAAGTTCTTGATTTCAAAAGATAGCTGGCAGAAATATTGCCTATAAAAGAAGGTTCTGCAAAGACAGAATTGGCATCGTTCAGTGGAATTTTCGAGGTGTAAAAATGTGCGAGATCTATTTTTAAACCCTGCAACAGTTCAATATTCATCAGATTTTGCAAAGAAGTGGAGGGAACGCCGGTGAGTTGATTACCTGAAAAATCAGCGCTGTTTTTGATGTAATTTTTAAAGCTGAAATCATAAAGATTACCTGCAAGATAGAACTTTATGCTATTCAGAAATTTGTTGTTGATGTGAATTTTTCTGCTCTCTGCAACAAATTCAATTCCTTTTTGAACCGTTTCTCCGGAATTCACAAAATATTCCTGACCGTTAACGTTTTCCCTCCTTACAATTGCGTCTTTAAGCCTGAAATCGAAAAAACTCATTTCAGTAAACAGTAAATTTCCCCACTGTTTTCTGATGCCGATTTCTTTATTCCATCCAAATTCCGGATTCAGACTGCGGTTGATTTCCTGCGCTGAAGAGCGGAGTTCTTCGGCTGTGGGAGCAGAATTTCCCTTGCCAATTTTTCCGCGGGCAGAAAAACCATTTCCCAACAGATATGAAATCCCCAAATTCGGCAGAAATTCATTTTTAAATTTTGTGTTGCCTGATGTGTGTTCCGGAAAAATGCTTTCCCAACGGTAGTTCATTAAGTTTAGGCTTCCAGCAAGGTCGATCGTCAGTTTTTCACCGAAGACTGCTTTTTGGGAAAGGAAAACAAAACCGCTGTTGGCAGATATATTATCAAAATTTTGCGGATTCGCCGGAAGTCCAAGCCTGTTATCGAAATTTCTAATGATTGCTTTTGCGGCCGCACCTTCAAAACCCAGACGTGTTTCATAAACGGTATTCAGCGATTTTTCAGCGAAATTTAAATGGGTACGGACGGTAAAATTGTTTTCAAATCTTTTTTCGAAATTAGTGATAAAAGGGTTCCGGAAATCATTATAATTTCCCTGTATTACAATAAAATGACTAAAATTTTCAGTAAAATTGATAAGATTAGACAGTCCGGCGAAAATCATTTTGTTATAAATACCGGCCTGCTGTTCGGCGGCTCCCGGAAGTGTGGCAGTTTTTGGCCGGGCCTGCCTGGGATTTTCCTGCATTTGGGCAAGCGTTAATCCACCGGGAGTTTCGTAATAAAGCTTGGATAGAAGGAGCAGCACGTGGAACTGATTGTTTTGGCCATAGCGATACCGGTCGTTCAGAAACATGAATTTTCTTTGCAATGCAGCGTGGTCACGGTAAGAATCTGTGGTTTCGTAACTGCTATAGACTTGCAGAAAATGATTTTTAAACTGCTCAGCGAATCGAATTTTTCCTTTATAATGACTGAAGCTTCCGGCTGAAATGCCAAAACTTTCTTCTTCTGAATTTTTTGTTTGAAGCAAAGCTGTTCCGCCTGTTACCGCTCCGAAATCTCCACTTTCAGGACCTTTGTAAATTTCAATTGATTGAAGGATATCCGGATCCAGAATATTCAGATATGTATTTCCCGCAGCGTCTGTGAGGGAGAAATCATCAAGATAAATTTTCACATTTCTTACCCCGAAAGGAGACCTCAGCGTGCTTCCCCGAATCGAAAAACGGTAGCTGCCGGGGGATCGTTCTTCCATTTTACTTCCCGGCACGAGATTTAATGATTCCAAGAGGCGGCTCGGTGCGTTCTGTAAAAGAAAATTTGGATTTGCTACAGATACCGATTTGGTAGCGGTGATGAGTTTCGCCGGTTTACGGTAGGCATCAAGCTGAACTTCAGAAATAAGCATCGCAGAATCCTGCACCTGTGAGAAAAAAGGTACAGAAAAAAAAAGGAAAAAGAATGGCAAGCTTTTGAAAAACAATGAGATAATTTTTGAGCTAAAATAAAACATTCACTTTAAAGTTTAACAGTTCTTTAAATTAAGATTGCAGAAAAATTTCCTAAATTTGAACAAAGCAATGATACTATGGCTTATATAGATTATTATAAGATTTTGGGAATCGATAAAAACGCGTCGGCCGAAGATATTAAAAAAGCTTACCGCAAACTTGCCAGAAAATACCACCCCGACGTGAATCCAGGCGATAAGGAAGCTGAACGGAAATTTAAGGAAATCAATGAAGCCAATGAAGTACTGAGTCACCCGGAAAACCGCGAAAAATATGACAAATACGGTGAACACTGGAAACATGGCGAAGAATATGAAAAGGCCAGACAGCAGCAACAGCATTCGAAACAGAGTGCGAGTTATGGTGGATTTTCAGGTGCAGATTTCGGCGAAGGTGAGGATTTTTCAGATTTTTTCCAAAGCATGTTTGGTGGAGGCGCAGGTAGCGGTTTTGGCAGAAGTTCCCGGGGAAGTACATCCGGAAAATTCCGCGGTCAGGACATCTCTGCAGAACTGAATCTTCACCTCCGCGACGCGGCTACCACTCATCAGCAAACTTTTGAGATTAATGGTAAGAAAGTACGCATTACGATTCCGGCTGGAATTGCCGACGGACAGAAGATTAAACTCAAAGGTCACGGAAGCCCCGGTTATAACGGCGGCCCGAACGGAGACCTGTATATTACCTTCAATATTGCAGAAGACCCTCATTTTAAAAGAAACGGTGACCACCTAAGTGCTGAGGTGAGTGTTGATCTTTATACGGCTGTTTTGGGTGGCGAAGTGATCGTGAAAACTCTGGATGGCAGTGTAAACCTTAAAGTAAAACCCGGAACACAGAACGGTACAAAAGCGCGATTGAAAGGAAAAGGTTTTCCGGTGTATAAAAAAGAAGGCGAATTCGGAGATCTGGTGGTGACTTACCACGTAAAAATTCCTACAAATCTATCTGAGAAAGAAAAAGATTTATTCCAACAACTAAAAGATTTACAGCGATGAGCGAGAGAATATCACGGGAAGAACTCGTAAAGATTTATAATATAGAAATTACTTTTTTTGATTCTCTGGAAGAAGCCGGGCTGCTAAAGACCGTGACCGAGAATGAAGTAAAATATCTGCTTTATGATGAACTTGAATTATTCGAAAGATTTGCGAACTGGCATTATGATCTTGATGTAAATCTCCCCGGTGTGGAAGTGATTCATCACCTTCTTCAGAAGATGGAAAGACTTACGGAAGAGAATCGACGAATGATACAACTTTTAAGAGAAGATCCTTCTTAAATTTTATAATCATAATAAAAACTTTCTAGTAATTTTGCAGGCATTAACAATACTACTTCAGCAACGGTAGGCGGAAGCCCTGCCCACGAATTCTTCCTGGATAAAATAGGGACGGTGTTGACAAATACGACTTATCCTATTTCAATGAATGCGAATACAGACGGGACTACATTTAGACATTTCTTTGCTGTATTTATCGACAGGAACCAAGATGGGGATTTTGATGATGCCAATGAGAAATATTTTACAACTCCTGCAACCTTTGTCTTTGTATGAGGATCAAACGGAGTTACCGGTTTTTCTGGCAGCAGTTCCGGTGAGAAAGGCAAAAATCAGTAAGGCAAGCATATTTTTTCGCGAAAACAATTCTTCCAGGGAAGCAATGGAATTAGAAACCGCGAAAAAAACCAATGGAACAACACTTACAAACAGTAAATTTAGGAAAATATCACCAAGTGGCTTTACATAATCCACCGCTTTTGGAAAGAAAATTCCCAGGAAACTTCCGGCAGTGATCCCGATGATCAGCAGTATAAGTCCCGAGTAATTATTTATTAATTGTTTCATACATTCATAATTTAATCTTGCAAATTTAATCGTTTAGAACGATATCAACTTGCTGAGTTTCTTTATACATTTGCACATATTTATTTAGTTGTGAAAAACCTTTTTACTTTTTTCGTCGTTCTCTCTTCTTTTTGGCAATCTTTTTATGACGCTCAGGCTTGTCAATCACTTTCGGTAACAGATGCAGCGGGAAATAGTGATGTTTTGATAGATTGTAATTATCCTTTGGTGAATAACAATCGTTGCTTAACGCTTAATGCTTCTGCGCCTACAACCCGCGCAACTGATGGGTATTCGATGTCTTCGATCGCGTACTCACCATACATTCCATTTAACAGTGGAACCGCTCTAAATGCCGATTACGATGATTTATTTGCTTCTTCTATTGATATTCCCTTCACGTTTTGCTTTTTTGGGAAAAGTTATAATAAAGTTGTTGTGGGATCCAACGGTCTGATTACTTTTGATCTTTCCCAATTGAATAAAATCAGTTTTCCGAATATTGCGCATAATAATCCGCATCCTTTATTGCCGGGAAATTCGATTTTTGGAGTGTATCAGGATTTAACGTTTCCGGCTTCGGAGCCTTCGGAAATTTATTATTCCGTGATTGGAACGGGATCTTGTAGAAAATTGGTCATTAATTTTTATCAAGGAAGATTGGTTGGCTGTGATGAAAGAGTTTCTACACAGATTGTACTTTCGGAATTTACGAATGAAATTGAAATTTTTGTTGAAGATAAAAAATTGCCATGTTCTACCGCAAGATTTTCTAATTCGCTTTTGGGAATCATGAATGAGGACGGAACAAAAGGATATTCGCCGACTAATAGAAACACCGGAGTTTGGGCAGCACAGAATGAAGGCTGGAAATTTTCACCCAACGGAGCACTGATCAGTCCGGTTATTAATTGGTTTGATGTTGCTAATTCTTATTTGGGAACCGGGAATTCGATTTCGGTTTGCCCGGAAAATAACACGACTTATAGAGCCAGAGCGACTTATAATATTTGTGGAACGCCGCAGGTTTTCACCGATGACATTAATGTAAATTTTGCTCCGGATTATCCGCTTGCCAAAAATTTCACCAAAACTTTCTGTATAACCAGCGGAGCTTCGGAAAGCATCAATTTGGATGATTATCAGCAAAATGTAACGCCTCAAAATGTTGGAAATTTTAATTTTACTTATTATAATTCAGCATCCGATGCGGGTTCTGGAAATAATCCAGTCGGTGCGAATGTTTCGATAAATAACAATACGACTTATTTTGTAAGAATTCAGAATAAAACAAATCCAAACTGTTTCCGAGTAGCTGAGTTGAGGTTTGAGTTCATCAGTAACGTACTTTTGGGAACTACGGTAAATTTATGTGATTCCAATAACGATGGAGTTGAAAATAATTACCAGCTTTGGAAATTCAATAATCAGTTATTTTCATCCGGTGCATCTGCGACAATCAGTTATTATGCAAATTCTACCGATGCGAACTCTTCAACAAATCCCATCTCTGTTGCCAATATTACTGCTACGACACAATTATGGGTGCGATATACTACTGCTTTTTGCTCCATGGTTTTTGGTCCCATTTCGGTGAGTTTTACTCCAGGTCCAGCGGTGAATACGCCAGTTTCTTTTAAGGTTACGACCTGCGATTATAATGATGATCTGGTAGAAGCTTTCGATTTTTCCACCAACCTTGATAGTTTGGTGACCAGCGAAACGGGTGTTACCATTTCGTATTATAGTACTTTTCAGGAAGCGTATGATGGTTATGGGTACAGTTTGAGTACCATTCATAATGGGCAATATTCTGTATTTGCAAGGGTTGCTTATCCGGGTGGATGTTTTTCGATCGCGGAAATTAAATTAGACGTCACGTTTACAAACATTCCGGCTACTGCCAAAACAATTCCTATTTGTTTTAATGGGACAGATGATATTACGGTGGATTTGGCAGCGCTTTCCCAAACAATGTACGACAGTACAGCGCCTGGAATTACGGTTACTTTTTACAATAACCAGAATGATGCAGAAATTCCTCAAAATGCAATCTCTCCTTCACAAGTAATTACTGAAAATGGATATCGAGTGTTCAAAACTTTTTATGTGAGATTTGAGCGAGCAGATCATTGTTTTACGGTTCGGCCTTTAACCATTACTCTCATTCATCCCGTTGCGATGAAAACCGATTTCAGCGCTTGTGATACAGGAAATGATGGAAGCGAAAACATCAATCTTAAGGATTATAGTTGGCAAATTGCAGGTTCGCAATCCGCAACCGTTTCTTATTTTCTAAGTAATGCGGATGCGGTAAGTGGTACTAATCCTCAAACAAATATTCTTTTATCGGGCACTCAGACGTATTATGCAAAAGTTCAGGTACAGAATTGTGTGGAAATTTATCCGATTACCCTTAAATTGGTTGTTGCGCCGAATGTGACTTTTATTAATAATTTCACGGCAAATAATATTTGCGATAATAATAACGACGGCCAAGAACCTTTCGATATTACTCAATACGAAAGTCAGATTTACAGCGATACTTCCTCTGTTATTTTTACCTATTATAAGAATTATGATCCGTCATCTCAATCGTTGTATAACCCAATTTACAATCCACAATCTTATTTAGCTTCTGCGGAAAATACGGTTTATGTGAAAGTTCAGTTCACCGCAAGTGGATGTTTTTCTATTGTTGCGTTGAATTTGAAAATTAATTTTTTACCGACAATTATCCTTTCTGAAACAACTTTAAGACGATGTGATCCGGATTTTGATTTTAATGAAAGCTTTAATCTGAGTGAAGCAACGCCTGCGATGTTTGATCAGTCGCAAAATACAGTTCAGCTTTCCGATATTCAAATCACCTATTATAAAACTTTATATGAAGCGAATGCAGGAGTGGTTTCTACCCAAATTTCTTCTACTCAAATTACCGATAATGCAATTACCACCATCTATGCAAGGTTTGAGTCCACTTTGACAAATTGTTTTTCGGTACAGGCAATTCATTTGAAAACTTATTTTCCGCCAAAAGCAATTACTTCGGTGATAAACGGAATTTGTGATAGCAATTTGGATGGGAAATATGAAGTTAATCTTTTGAATTACACTTCTCAAATGGTTGATTTCCATGATCCTGAAAACCATTTTACATTCTATTTAAATGAAACAGATGCACAGAACAGCCAGAATGAAATAACAAACCCTTCCAATTTTGAAATTGCTACTTTGCCTGCGAGAATTTGGGTGAAGGTTGAAAATATTCCGGGCTGTAATGACCGTGCATTCATCGACCTACAAGCAGGAACCAAGGTTTCATTGGGGAATTCAAGGCAGTTTACTTTAGAATCTTGCGATGCTGGAAACGATGGGAGTGAAGTGGTAGATTTAACCCAATTTGAAACTCAAATGCTTGCAGGTGGGACTTTTACATATTTTCCGTCAATTGCAGATTTACATAATAATACCAATGCGATTACCAATCCATCGAATTTTCCCTACAATACAGGGCCGGGCGGAAATCTAGTTTATGTGAAAGTAGCTTCATCCGGGTTTTGTCCAGAAATGGCTACGATTAAGGTTCAATTCAAAGTGGCGCCATCTTTTTCTATTCCTGATCATTATTTCTGTCCATACGATGGAGATTCGGTTGATATAAAACCAGATTTTTCAGGTTTAAATCTAGTTTCCTACGAATGGAAAAATGCTGCAGGAGAAGTGGTTTCTGCAGATCCGGAATTGCTCGGGGTGAATGTCGCAGGAACTTATTCTATTACAGTTACAGCAGCGAATGATTGTCCTTTTACCACCACTTTTGAAGTGAAAAACTACGAAGTTCCGATCATTACGCAACTTGTTCCGAACGATAATTCGTTTACGGTAATCGCCACAGGAAGTAAACCTATTTTATATTCCATTGATGGAATTAATTGGCAAACAAGCAATGTTTTTGTGAATTTACCGAAAGGCGTAACCACTTTTTATGTAAAATTTGAAAATGAGGAATGCAGAGGATTGCCGAAAAAGGGCGTGGTCCTCGATATTCCTAACGTGTTTACGCCAAACGAAGATGGGATTAATGACAATTGGATTATCAAAGGGTTGGATGTTTTTGAAGGGCAAGCGTCTTCAATTCAGGTTTTTGACCGTCAACAAATCATGGTTTTCGAGCAGAAATCTGCAGATCAATTTGTTTGGAACGGAAAATACCTCAGTCGTCCAGTTCCTACCACAACTTATTGGTATGTGATCACGCTTCCCGATGGGCGACTTTACAAAGGTTGGGTAGTGGTGAAAAACCGAAATTAAAACCGAAATTTCACTAGGAATATTAATTTTTACTCAAAAAAATCTGTTTCAGAAACGAGACAGATTTTTTTTTGCATTAATTTTTAATGAATTAATATCGTTTAAAAGCCTATTAATAAAGGTATTTTAAAGCTCTGTTAAATTTTTAAGTAAAAATATCTCTAAAAAATTTACTACTTTGTATTGCATATTACTAAAATAATTTTATATCTTTGTATTGGAAGATTGAAAATCCAAACCTAAGAGTTGGAAAATTTCACAAAAAAACCAATTAATAACCTCAAATGATATGAACACAGAAAACACGAAAGCGCAAATGCGGAAAGGAATTCTGGAATTCTGCATTTTGAGTCTTATCAATCGACGAGAAATGTATGTTTCCGATTTAATTGACGAGCTCAAAAAAGGAAAACTGGATGTGGTAGAAGGTACCCTTTACCCTCTGCTTACAAGATTGAAAAACGGAGAATTCCTCTCGTACAGATGGGAAGAATCTACCGGAGGACCTCCAAGAAAATACTATCAGATTACCGAAAAAGGCAAACTTTTTCTCGCTGAACTGCTCAATACTTGGAATGAACTTACCGAATCTGTAAACCAAATTACTAAAAACAATAACCCGACGAACGCACCTGAAAGCTCGTTCCAGCCAAATACTTAAAACCATGAACAAGACACTCTCAATAGGACTCGCCGGTTTCTCTTTCACAATCGAGGAACATGCTTACATTAAACTCAGCGATTATCTTGCAGCGCTCCGAAGCTCTTTGGATGCAAACGAAGCAGATGAGGTAATGCACGATATCGAAATCAGAATGGTGGAAATCTTCAAAGATACTCTTGGTAAAAGAGAAGTTATCAACGATGCTGATGTGGAAAAAGTAATTTCCCAAATCGGAAAACCTGAGCAAATCGAAGAACAGGAAGAAGCTTATTTTTCGGAAAAAAATGCCAGAAAAGAAAGTAAATCTGCAGGTAATAGCCGCCAAAAACAACTTTTCCGTGATCCTGAGAAACAGAAAATCGCTGGAGTTTGCGCCGGTTTGGCTCATTATGTTGGAATGGATATAAGTGCGATGCGTGCTATTTGGCTGGGAATTGCGATTTTAGGGATTTTCACTGCGGCAATTTCTACCTCATTAATCATCTTAATTTATGTAATTCTTTGGATCGTTTTGCCAAAAGCAGAAACAGCAACGGATTTTTTGAAAATGAAGGGAAAACCTATGAATTTTGACAATTTAAAAAATGAATCCAACAAATTGGTGCAGTTTGCAAACGAATCTACCCAAAGAGTAGGCGAGATTTACAACGAAAATAAACCTTATATCAACAATGCAGGAAGCGGTTTGTGGAACGTGTTCCGTTATATTTTAGGAAGTCTTTTCGCTTTCATGGCGTTAATGTGTGTTGTGGGTGCATTTTTCCTCTTCGGAATGTTTGGGAGCAACGAATTTCCACCACTAAGAGAATTTAATTTCCTGTTTGAAGATGGTGGAATGAGCAACGTGTTATACGGAATGATGATCGTCGGAATCTTGATTCCTGCATTATTATTCAGTTTGCTTTCCATCAAATTAATCTCTCCGAAAACTCAATTGAAAAACGTAGGATATGTACTTGGAGCTTTATTTTTAATCCTTTTGGCATTCGGAACTTATTTCGGAATCAACATGGCGAAAAAAGACATGATCTACAAAGGTCATAAAGTAGATACAGAAAACGTGGCGATCAACACCACTTCCGATAGTTTGTATGTAGATATGAAACAAGTGGTTATTCCGCAAAACTTTATAGGATATGATGACGATATTTATTCCGACAAGAAAGATGTGTATGAAGAAGATTATCCCTACGTAAATGTAACTCGCAAAGCGGATGTGGAAACACCATACTTAATCATCAAAAAAGAAGGAGAAGGCTACAATGTTCCTATAGAAGTCAATGTTCCTGTGGAAATTGAAAACAACAAAATCCTCTTTCCAAATTTCGTGAAGTATCCGTACAAACACCGTTTCCGGGATTATTCTGTGAATTATGAATTGGTAGTTCCGATGTCCACAAAAGTTTTCAAATTGAAAGAAGATGGCGTAAACCTCGATGGCGATCTGGATGGTGACGGAAATGATGATGAAAGTGACGACACCGGCGTGGTGATCGAAAAAAATAAAATTAAAATCAATGGATCTACAATTCAGTACAGTTCCAATGATGCGGACAGCGTAATCATCAACGGGAAAAAAATGCCAAAAGCAGCAGCTGACAAAGTGATCGATTCTATGAAAGTAGATCTTGATAAATTTCAGGATGTGAATATTTCCATCAAAAACGGTAAGAAAGAAATTTCCATTAAAACTAAATAATGAGAGTGGATGAGCAAAGGCGGAGGTATTTATCGATATAAAAAATCCGCTTTTCGCTTGTTCCACTGACAAAATATTTTAATAAAATTTAACATGATATTTTGTGATTTTATTAAAATAAAACTTAATTTCGTACTGTTAATTTTAAGCACTCACTATTAACATTTAAACAACAGCAAATCATGGTACAGTTCGTTATTGAAATCGCAATCAAAATCATCGATTTCATCAGCAGTTTATTTTAGTTAAGAATATTAATTCAATATATTTGTAAAGTATAACCAATACACTGGTTATACTTTTTTGTTTAAATATTTCAAAATGAAAAAATTCCTCGGAAAACTGATCCTGAAACTTGTTGGCTGGAAAATCGTTCTTGAAGGCGATGTAGACACGCTCAACAGATGTATTCTTGTAGTTGCTCCTCATACTTCGAACTCAGAATATATTTTGGGAAATTTGGCATATTGGGCACTCGATAAGCCATTGAAAATAATCATTAAAGATGCGCATACCAAAGCTTGGTATGGATTTATTGTTAAAGCTCTGGGTGGAATCGGAATCGACCGTTCACAGAAAAATGATCTGGTAAATTTCGTTGCCAATGAGTACAAAAAATCCGATTTCAGTCTTGTGATTACCCCCGAAGGAACCAGAAGTTGGGTGACGAAGTGGCGAAAAGGTTTTTATCACATGGCGCTGGCTGCGAAAGTTCCGATTGTGGTTGCAGCAGGCGATTTCAAACACAAAGAAATCCATCTGGGCTATAAAATTTCTGTAGAAGATTTGGAAACTCGGACTTTCGAAGATATCATGCAGGAGATGGAGAATTATTACAAAAATATCACTCCGAAATATCCGGAAAAATGGAATCCTAAAATCTATTAATATCCAAAATTCAATATGGAAGACCGTAAAAAAAACGAAATATTACATCAATTAAATAATTGGGGCGGCGAAAATTTGGGCAAAACATTATCCATCGTTTTTACCGATGTTACCGATGAATCGCTTACCGCTACAATGCCGGTTACTTCAAAAGTTCATCAACCTTTCGGAATTTTACATGGTGGCGCAAGTTGCGTTTTGGCGGAAACCTTGGGGTCTTGTCTCTCGGTTTTGCACGTCGATACAGAAAAAGTAGTGCCGGTGGGAACCAATATCAATTCCAATCATTTGCGAAGCAAGAAAGATGGTATCATAACAGGAACCGCAAGATTTATCAGAAAAGGAAATACCATGCATGTTTCCGAAATCGAAATTCGTGACGAAAAAGGTGCATTGATCAATCACACCACAATGACCAACAATATCATTCCAAGACCACAGTAGATATGGTTTTTTTTAGATTTCCTTTTTCCGAAACTTTGTGGACCACTGAGCAAAATTCAGCTTCGCAACATGTTTCTTTTCATTCTTTTGATCAATCTGAAAGAATGGATTTTGAGGGAGATTTAAAAGAAATTTCATTTTCTGAATTTCAAAATCTGAAAATTTTAAGTTCAAATTTATCAAGTGAATTAATTGATTTTCAAGAAGAAACACAAATTGAATATCAGCAAAAATTAGAAAAAGTAATAACTTTTATTCAGGAACACAATCTTTCAAAATTGGTGATTTCTAGAAGGAAGTTGGTTGATTTTGATGATTTTTCAGTTGATTTGAACCAAACATTCCTGAATTTATGTGAATCTTATCCAAACGCTTTTGTGTATTTTTTTGTAAAAGATGATCGCTGTTGGATTGGTGCCTTTTCCGAAATTCTTGGGAAATTCAACAAAAAAACTTCCGACTTTGAAACCATAAGTCTGGCTGGAACTATTCCTGTCGAAGAATCCTGGACTTCAAAAGAAGTAGAGGAACAAAAGCCCGTCACAGTATTCATTAAAAATATCCTTAAAAAGTTCGCTTCAGAGGTGAAAGAATCGGAAACCTACGATCATATTTCTGGAAACATCAAGCATTTAAGAACAGATTTTAAAGCGAAAATTGAGAATACTAAACTAGAAGATCTTATTGCTGAACTTCATCCAACGCCTGCTGTTTGTGGAATTCCAAAGGAATTATGCAAAGAGGCAATTGAAAAATTCGAAACCCATCCTCGAAAATTTTATGCGGGATATATTCAGGTCGAGACAGCGCAAACGATACAATATTTTGTCAATTTGCGGTGTGCGGAGTTTTTCAAAAATGCAGCTTTGATCTATGTTGGTGGCGGCATTACTGCGGAAAGTTCGCCTGAAAAAGAGTGGCAGGAAACCGAGCTAAAATCTCAAGCCATTTTGAAAAATTTAGAGATAAAGAAAAATTAGAATGCACATTCATCACATCGCGATTATTTGTTCGAATTACGAAATCTCCAAAAACTTCTATACCGAAATTTTAGGACTTCGTATTTTACATGAAATTTACCGCGCTGATCGTGATTCATATAAATTGGATTTGGGTATTGAAAATCAGTACATTATCGAATTGTTTTCTTTCCCTAATCCGCCGGCAAGGCCTTCGCGACCAGAAAGTTGCGGATTGAGGCATTTGGCATTTGCGGTAGAAAATGTGGAGGATCAACGAGCGGAATTGATTAACAAAGGTCTAATTTGTGAAGAAATTCGGGTGGATGAATTTACCAATAAGAAATTCTTTTTCACTCAGGATCCCGACGATTTGCCGCTGGAATTTTATGAAATGAATTGATGAAGAATAAATTATTATTAAATACAATTTAATCTATAAAAAATGAAAATCGGAATTTTAGGAGGCGGTCAGTTGGGCCGAATGTTTATTCAAGAAGCGTTGAAATATGATGATGAATTCCATGTTTTGGATCCAAATCCGGATTGTTCGTGTGCTGGAATTTCTCATTTTGTGAAAGGGGATTTTAATAATTATGATGATGTTTTGGCTTTCGGAAATGACAAAGATGTGGTAACGATTGAAATTGAACATGTAAATTCGGATGCTTTGGAAACCCTTGAAAAGCAGGGTGTAACAGTGGTTCCGAATTCTAGATGTGTAAAAATCATTCAACAAAAAATTCTTCAAAAATATTTTTACCTGGAAAATGAAATACCTAGCCCGGAATTTCAAGTGATTCAAAATGCTTCGGAAAGAAATTTTCCGCTTCCGTTTGTACAAAAAATGAACACGGGCGGTTACGATGGAAAAGGCGTTCAAATCATTAAAACAGAAGAAGATTTAGCGAAAATGTGGGATGTTCCATCGGTTTTGGAACATTTGGTAGATATTGATAAGGAATTGTCTGTAATTATCGGGATCAACGAAGCTGGTGAAAGCCAAACTTTTCCGGTAACAGAAATGGTTGCTGAGCCGAAACTGAATCTTTTAGATTTTAATATTTGTCCCGCGGCAATTTCTTCGGATGTGGAAGATCAAATTACCAAAATTGCGGAACAATTTACAATTGCAATTGCTTCGCCTGGTCTATTTGCGATCGAACTTTTCTTGGATAAAAACGGAAAAGTTTGGGTGAATGAAACTGCTCCGAGACTTCATAATTCTGGTCATCAAAGCCAGGAAGGAAATGCCAATTCCCAGTTTGAACAGTTCTATCGCGTGGTCAAAAATTTACCCCTTGCAGATACCACAAGTTTTGGTTTTTCCGGAATGTTGAATTTGGTTGGAGAAGAAAATTATTCCGGTAAAGTGAAATATGAAGGTTTAAATGAAGTAATGAAACTTCCTCAATCTTACATACATCTTTATGGGAAAACCGATACCAAGCCCGGCAGAAAAATGGGACACATAAATGTATTGGCAAATTCCCGAGAAGAACTTTTAGAGAAACTTTCTCACATCAAATCTTTAGTAAAAGTGAAGGCGGAAACCAAATAACAGAGGTCGATAGTCCAAGTTTTATTTTTGTAAATTTGAAAATATTATCTTTTTAACGATAAAAAAAATTAAAAAAATGGTAGGAATTATAATGGGCAGCAAAAGCGATTTGCCAGTGATGCAACAAGCAGCGGTTTTTCTTAAATCTCTTGAAATTCCTTATGAATTAACGGTGGTTTCGGCTCACAGAACTCCTGAAAGAATGTTTGAGTATGCAAATTCAGCTAAAGATCGCGGTTTGAAAGTAATTATCGCCGGAGCGGGAGGAGCGGCTCATTTGCCGGGAATGGTGGCGAGTTGCACTACCTTGCCGGTTATTGGTGTGCCAATTTTATCGTCAAATTCTATTGATGGTTGGGATTCTGTTTTGTCGATTTTGCAGATGCCATCTGGAATACCGGTGGCAACTGTAGCGCTGAACGGAGCCGCAAATGCGGGAATCTTAGCTGCGAAAATCATTGGAACTTCCGATGAAACTGTCGCAACCAAATTGCAAAAATATCAACATTATTTAAAAGATAAAGTCCTAGATACCGTAGATGAAATAAAGCAATTCCATCCTAATTCTTTTGATTAAACAACAAAAAACCGCATTCGTCGAATGCGGTTTTTTAATAAGCTACTATGAACATTTTTATTTACTATAAGAAGGCAGCGAAGGGTTTGTAAGAATGCTGCATTTTCGAGCATAGATCGAAGTGGTTGTCGTGTTGTTCGTGAGATCACTGTCTGTAATTTCCGTAGTGTTTACCGTAGAAACACTTTTGAAACTCTGATTGGTTGGAATGGATTTTTTAAAGTAGTTCCCCGTGATCGTGATAATTCCTGAAGAATTGCCAGCCAAACCTAACTTACCAGTGATACTGTTGGAAGTAAAATTGGTTGTTGGCAAGTTGGAACTTGTAAATCCAGTAGCTGACAAGCTTGTAATTTTAAATTTAGTGATATCTAAAAGATTTCCTGCCGAGTCCTGTATCTGATTCGAAAAATCAATACTATTTAGGTTTGCTGCGGTATCGTTTGTTACTTCAATCTGAAATGTTACAGGGTTGGTCTGTATATCATTACATAATGATGCGGAACTGGCTCTGCTGTCCACACGAAGGTTTCCCGGCGTTGTCAGTAAGATATTTCGGATTTCATGAAAATTATATCCTCCACCAGTAGAGGCAGCAAAGCCTAACTTTAAGCTCGGTGGCAGCGGATAAGTGGTACCGTTCATTGTATAATTGAGTACCTCGGTGAAGGTGGTTTCGTTTTGTTTTCTCCACTTTATGTTGATTAAATAATCATTTCCGGATTTTGTAACATAAATTTGCACCCTTCTGTAGAATTCACTAGGAGCTGGTCGAGCAGTTACAATGGTATTGTAATCAATTTCATTTCGGGCTCTTATGGCATTATCTCCTCCTGTTCTGTCTCCCAATTCAGTGTGGGTTAAATACGGGTTTGATGCATTAGGCGTTGCTGAGGTTGGCCCACGCAGTACAATTGCATTTGGGACCATATAAGTGGTCCCTCCGGTCCTGCCTTCTGCTGCACGAGCGAAATTTCCGTATTCATCAAAGCCTACACCGATATATCCTCCACTTAGGCCCGTGGTATTGCCAGTGTTGGCATAACCTAAAGATCCACCGTATCCTCCCAATTTGAAGTTGGCATCAGTGATATTTCCGTTAAAAAGAAAAATGGAAAGTCCATCAGCGCCCAAATAACCATCGTTTGAAGATCTCCAAGATACATATTCAAAATCCGCCATCACACCCAAGGTTGTAGGAAACGACTCTTGTACATACATGTAACCTCTTTGGCTAGTTGAACTGTTGGTAAGCCGCAGCCAACCACTTCCGTTAGGATCAACTCCTGTAGCCGCTGTAAGGGTCGCGTTATCTCCAATCTTTAATCCGGTCGCGTCATTTGTTCTAAAAGTATTGGTAATGGTAAACTGAGAGAAAACAATCCCCGAACTAAACAATAGAGCCCCGCAAAAGGTTTTATAAAATTGCTTCATCATCATCTGTTATTTTACCACAAATACAATATTCATAAAACTTGCATCAGAAGCATTACCTATCACGTTGTAAGTCATTAATCCATCAGCGTTTATCACTATATTGTTCATCAGAGAAGTATCGTAATAGGTAACATAATATTCCAGTTCATTTTTTGGAAGAGTAGGAATACTTCCTGTCGATCCGGAGCTTTTTACTGGGGGAGTATTGAACTGTGTATAGTACAAATTATACAAATCCATCGATTTTGCTCCCAAGGTGGATGTGTTCACCAATACCGATGGCATGTAGAAAAATTTTGGGAAATTGTTATTTCGAAAAGCGCCTACCCATTTGCTGATGGTGTTATCATAGTAATAAAATCCCGCTGATTTAATGTTGGAAGTTTTTGGAGATGTAGTCGTCGGAATGCTGGTAACATAAACTAAAGTAGCATGCTGGTTAGTGCTATAGGTTGCATCCTTGGCTTTCAATTCGTCACCGGAAATTCTTGTTACAAGTACTCCATCGGCTACCGTAGCAACAGAAGATTTTGAAACATCAAAAGAACTGGATGGCGTAGTGGTGTTGATTCCTACTTGTGCATGAGCGTAAAATGTAGAGATAAATCCAATAAGGTAGATAATTTTTTTCATTATTTATGGTGCTAATACTTATTTTTTTAATGTGCACAAATATAGGCACATTTTGTTAATTAGAAAACCGTAGGAAATTAATTAACAATTATTTATTCTGCCTTCACACGGTGTTTTGGAAATAGCTGGTATATTTATAGATTAAAAATTTTGGTAGTGATATCGCGGCGTTTGAACTATTTAATCAAATTATTAGTATAACGCCTAAAAAAAAGACCTCGTTAAGAAGTCTTATTTTATTGTGGCGTTTCTAGTTCAAAATTCCTATTTGTTGCATGCATTTTTTCATTTTTTCATATGTTCTCTGAATATCATGATCCAGCCCAACGGACATCCTGATCAAACCAGGAGAGAGACCCATTTCTTTTTGCTCATCCAGTGGAATTTCGGAAGATGTTGAACTTCCTGAAGCAGAAAATAGTGTTTTATAAAACCCGAGACTAACCGCGAGATAACCCAAATTTTCTTTTTGCATCAACTCCATGAGTTCATTAGCTCTTTCTACTGTTTTCACATCTAAGGTCAGTAATCCACCAAATCCATACTCTTCGTTCATCATTTTTCTGAAAAGTTGGTGCTGTTTATGGCTTTTTAGACCTGGATATTTTACATCTAAACCGTCATTTTCAAATTGATCAGCTAAATATTGAGCATTTTCACTGTGTTTTTTTATCCGGATGTGTAGCGTACGTAGATTTTTCAAAATGCTGGATGCTCGCAAACTGTCCAAAGTTGGGCCCAACAACATACAAGCCCCGGAATTTACGTCCTTTAAATCATTAATGAACGACGACGTGGCGCACACTACGCCTGCTACTGCATCGCTGCTTCCGTTGATGAATTTGGTTAAACTGTGAATGGCAATATCGGCACCGAGCTGCACAGGAGCTACTGAAAGTGGCGAAAAAGTATTATCAACTACAAGTTTCAACTGATGTTTCCTGGCGATTTTTGCCAACGGTTCCAGGTCAGCAATTTCAAGAAGGGGATTGCTTACTGTTTCGCAGAAAATCACTTTTGTATTCTTATTAATCGCGCTTTCAACTTTTTCTAAATTGGTGATATCTACGAATGAAGTACTAATCTGGAACCCTGGCAGAAAATTTTTCATAAATGCGTAAGTTCCACCGTAGATCGTCCGACTGGAAATGATATGGTCGCCACTTTTGCAAAGCTGTAGCATGGTAGAAGTGATTGCCCCCATTCCCGATGCAGTTACATTTGCACTTTCCGTGCCTTCCATTTGTGCTAAAGCTTGCCCAAGATAAAGGTTGCTTGGCGAGGAATGTCGCGAGTAAAGATAACAACCTTCTGTGTTGCCTTCAAAGGTATCGAACATCGTTTTCGCCGATAGAAATGTATAAGTGGAACTGTCGGAAATAGAAGGGTTTACTCCACCAAATTCTCCAAAAAATTGCAAATCCTGAATGTTGTTTGCTGCATTAAATTTTTCCATGATTTTTTTTATTGAAAATCTTTATTTTCCAATTAAACAACAATAAACATATCGAAATTTAGAAAATAAATTGAAAATTTTATGAAATAATAGAATTTAAATCTATATTTGATGATTAATGCTAAGCTTCACCGAAAAAAAATCTTTCAATGTTGGATATTAAAGACAAAAAATTACTGATTCTGCTCCAAACTGATGCGAAAAAAACTACAAAACAGCTCGCTCAAGAACTAGATTTGTCAGTTACGGCGGTTTTTGAACGGATTAAAAAACTAGAAAAACAGAAAATCATTTCGAAATATGTAGCTTTACTCAACAATGAAAAAATCCAGAAAAGTTTCGTTGTTTTATGTCATGTAAAACTCATTCAACATCGAAAAGATTATATTTCCCAATTTGAAAATGAAATATCACAGTTTTCCGAAGTTTTAGAGTGCTTTCATGTTTCGGGAGATTACGATTATATCCTGAAAATTTGTGTCCGCGACATCCAGGAATACCGAGAATTCATGGTGGAAAAACTCACTAATTTGCAACAGATTGCGAGTACGCAGAGTTCTTTTATGATTAAAGAAGTGAAAAATTCTACAGTGGTTGCGCCGTAAAAATTAATATAGTATTTCCTGTTTTTTGTGCTACTTCCTCTTTTTTGGTTTTGTGTTTGAACTTTTGAAAAGCCATTGATAAGCTTCTGCAAATTCTCCTTTCCAGTAATTTTCATTATGTTGACCGTAGGAATCTACTTTCACAACCGTGTTTTCGGGCTTTAGACCTTTTTGTTCCAAAGCGTTTTTTACCCTTTCCACATTTTTTGTCATGCTCTTGCTTTCGCCGGAACCAGCAACGAAATACATCCGTGTTTTCGATAAGTTTGCATCTGAATTTTTAATGTAATGATTAAATTCTTCGTCGACAATCCAGTAAGCCGGGCTGAATGAGCCGATTTTTGAAAAAATACGATGATATTTTATGCCGCAATAAGTAGAAATTAATGCTCCTAAAGAACTTCCAATCAGTGCATTATGGTTTTTTCTTCTTTTTGTTCTATAGTGCTTGTCAATGAACGGTTTTAAAGTTTTTGCTAAGAAATCTGCATAGGAATCTCCTTCTCCACCTCCGTATTGAGCGTTTTTCCAAGGAGTGTATTCGTCGATTCGATGGCTTCCTCCATTGTCGACTCCTACTACGATAGCACCGTAATCGCCTTCTGAAAAAAGTTGGTTCAGGGTTTCGTCAATTTCCCATTCACCAGAAAACGAGGTGGAATCGTCGAAGAGATTTTGCCCGTCTTGCATATAAATTACAGGATATTTTTTCTTCCCGGTTTCGTAATCAGGTGGAAGATAAATCCAGATTTTTCTTGTTCTTCCGAGTTCCGGAATAAGAAAAGAATCGCTAATCAAGTGTACGTTTTTGGCGGCAGTGCTGGTTTTTTCGTTAGTTTTTTCCCAAGAAATAATTTTCGTCTCAATGGTTTGTGGCTTCCCGGTGAATCTGGAATTGCGGTTGGGCAATGGTTTTCCGACACCGTCTCCTTCGGCGTTTTCCCAACTTCCGCGGGTGAATTTGTATTCAAATGCTTCATCTTCTTCAGGCAACGTAATGGTATGATTGCCTTTTTCATCCGCAATTAAAGGGGTAGAATTAGGATTCCATCCATTGATGTTTCCTGCAACGTAAATGGTGCTGTTCTTTGGAGTGTCTTTAGGGATTTCAGTTACTTTTAAAGTGATTTGAGCTGAAAATTGTACCGAAACGCAAATTAGAAACAACCAGTTTTTCATTATTTTTTAAAGAAATCCATCAAATCCATGTAGTTTTTCTGATTTACACCGTGTCCGCTCATGTATTCTCGGAAAGAGAAATAACAGCTTAAATCGTACAACAAATCTGCTGCTTTTCGGCCCCATTCCAATGGGATTACCGCATCTTCGGTTCCGTGAGAAATGAAAAATCTTAATCTTTCGAGTTTCTTTTTATCCTTTACTATGTTTTCAATCAGTTTTTCTTCCGGATAACAACTCAAGCAGGCAACTTTGGAGAATAATTGAGGGTTTTCTAAAGCCAACGCATACGACAGAATTCCTCCCTGCGAAAATCCGCACAAATGAGTTTCATTATCCGTCAAACCGTAATGGTTGCTGATCTTCAAAATGTTTTCCAAAATACCGTTCAGTGATTCTTTCGCTTGTGGAATATCAATTCGGTTTTCCGTATTCATCAGATCAATGTCGTACCAAGAATAACCTTCATATTGCGAATTAAGAGGCGCACGAAAACTAACAACCAACCAATCTTCGGGTAGAGTAGGGACGAAGGAAAAGAGATCTTCTTCATTGCTTCCGTAGCCGTGAAGTAAAATTAGAAGTGGAGTTTTTGAGTTCAAATTTTGCGGTTCGCGAACCAAATAATGTAAATCCATAGAACAAAGATATTCTATTTTTTAGGAGTTGCAATGCAAAATTATCAATGAAATTTTCAGTAATTTTTCAATCTGAATTTTTCTCCTTCTAGAAATGTTGTAAAATTTAGCTTTTTTAAGCTCAAAAATTTTCACCAGAAGTTTTACTTTAATTAAAATATGTTTTAACGCTTGAAAATAAAAGATATACAAAAAAAATATAAATTTAACTTTAAGTAATTTTAAATAACAAATGAGTTCAATTTACATTCGTAATCATGTCAACTTATGAAAAATCTAAATTATTTTTAATGAAAATTTAAAGTGCTCCTCCTTTATTTTTAATTGAAAAAAACAGTTTCAAAACACTCAGTAAAAAATCTAAATAAATATCTAAGTTAAATTGTGGAACGCGAATTTAAAGCCACAAATTTTCAAATTGAAATAAGCAGTTTATTCGGTTCAAAATTTTTTTAATCAATGAATATTAAATGAAATTTTTGCGTTGAAATTTAAAGCCAAAAAAAATCCTGAACAAGAAATTCAGGATTAAGATTTTTAAGAGAATAATGTTTTTTAAATAAGACTGAATTATATTTCTCTCGTAACTTTTGCTACAGGTTTTAGCTGGATGAGTTTCATTTTATCCAAAAGGATCATGATGTAATAAGTTACATCGATTTCGTGCCATCTAACGCCACCGAAATTAGCTCTTCCGCCATGTCTGTGGTGATTATTGTGGTAACCTTCTCCCATCATTAACCAATCGAAGTGAAATAGGTTTTTTGAGGTGTCTGAAACTTTAAAATTCACATATCCGTAAATATGTCCGAACCAATTGATGATAACACCATGAATGGGAGCCATCAAATAGGCCACCGGAAGTAAAATCCATTGCCACCAAGCGGTTGCGAAAAAATAGAAAAACGCGGTGTAGGCAATTGCCCATGCAATGCGGGAACCCCAAGAACTTGCGAACCTGTCGAAACTTTCCCATTGCGGGACGTTTTTGGTGAATTTTTCCTCGATTTTTACTTTTTGCTGGTTGATTTGCTGGTAAATCGTTTTGGTGCGCCACATCATTGTGAAGAGATTGTGGTCGTATTTCGGTGAATGAGGATCTTTTTCAGTGTCTGCATATGCATGGTGCATTCTGTGCATTACTCCATAACCGTAGGCAGAAAGATAATTGGAACCTTGGGTAATCCAAGTAAGTACATAACATAATTTTTCACCAAATCTCGACATCCTGTAGGTTTGATGTGCTGCGTACCGGTGAAGGAAAAAAGTCTGGAAAAACAGCCCTGAATACCAAAGAACTGCGATGAAAATAATGATAACCATTAAAAATAGGAATAAAAGATTAAAATATAAAAATGGGTGGTTGGCCCCGTTCAAAATATTGTTCAGAAATAAAAATCCGGATTGTTTTTCCGGATTTTCGTTTCTGGTTATATGGCTTTTACGATGAAATAATTTTTTTTGCCCTTCTGCAGTAATAAGAATTTTCCGTCGATAAGGTCTTTTTCGGATACAGAAAAGCTATCGTTCACCTTTTCTTTGTTGATGGAAATCGCATTGCTTTGTAACTCCCTTCTTGCTTCACCTTTCGATTTCAGGAATCCGGATTGTTCGGAAATTAAATCGATCACGCTGCTTCCTAACACTTCATTTTTATCGATTTCTTTTTGCGGAACTCCTTCAAAAACTTCCAGAAAAGTAGCTTCGTCCAAGTTCACTAGATCTTCTGCAGTAGATTTTCCGAAAAGGATTTCCGAAGCTTTCACTGCTTTATCAAATTCTTCGCGGTTGTGAACCCATACGGTAACGTCCTCGGCGAGTTTTTTCTGAAGTTTTCTCTCATGTGGAGCAGTTTTGTGTTCAGCAATTAAGTTATCGATTTCTTCTTTGCTTAAAAAAGTATAGAATTTAATGAATCTTTCTGCATCTTCATCGGTTGCATTCACCCAAAATTGGTAAAATTTATAAGGCGAAGTTTTCTTTGGATCGAGCCAGTAATTTTCGCCACTTTCCGATTTTCCGAACTTGGAACCGTCGGATTTGGTGATTAATGGAACCGTCAGAGCAAAAGCTTCTCCTTGTGCCTTTCTACGGATAAGTTCTGTTCCGGTGGTGATATTTCCCCATTGATCGGAACCTCCCATTTGTAGCTTCACATTTTTTTCACGGTACAAGTGTAGGAAATCGTAACCTTGCAAAAGCTGATAGGTAAATTCGGTGAAGCTCATTCCTTCTGCGCCACCTTCGCCGGTAATTCTCTTTTTTACCGACTCTTTCGCCATCATGTAATTTACGGTGATATTTTTCCCAATATCACGAATGAATTCTAGGAAAGAAAATTCCTTCATCCAATCATAATTATTCACCAATTCAGCTTTGTTAGCTTCGTTTTCGTCGAATTTCAAAAATTTCGAAAGTTGGTTTTTCAAGCAATCCACATAGTAGTTTAGAGTCGCTTCATCCAAAAGATTTCTCTCGTTGGATTTTCCCGAAGGATCACCGATCATTCCGGTTGCACCGCCTACCAAAGCGATAGGTTTGTGACCGTGTTGCTGAAAATGAGCCAAAATTTTGATCTGAATAAGACTTCCGATGTGCAAAGAATCTGCGGTAGGATCAAAACCGATATAAGCGGTAGTGATTTCTTTGTTCAGTTGCTCTTCGGTTCCGGGCATCATGTCGGCAAAAAGTCCGCGCCATTTCAGTTCTTCAATAAAGGAATTCATTTTCTAAAAAATTATTTAATTAGCAAAGATAAGGTTTCGAGTTGCAAATTGCAAGTTTCGGAATGTCGGAGGTTTTCTGTTCTTTAGAAATTTAAGATGAAAAATGGTTTGCTTTTTTAATGATCAATAGAGGTTGGCTTTAGCCCGCCAAAAGTTGAATTTCAAGGTGTCTTTAGCCAAAATCTAAATCACAAATTTTCATTTAATTATAAAAGCCTAATTTTGCACCCCGAAAATTAAATACAAATATGAAAAGAATTGGCGAATACCGGAAATTGTTGGGAGTAGATCAAACTGCAACGCTGAAAGATCTAAAAACCGTGTATAGAAACACGATGAAAGAGGCACATCCCGATAAATTTGTGAATGACGAAGCAGGAAAAGCGGATGCTGAGGAAAAAAGCAAATTGGTGATCGAAGCGTATCATTTTTTGGTGAGCATCAACCCGGAAACTCAGGAGAAATACAAAGAAGAATATACGGAAACCATTACCCAATCTACTATTCAGGATTTTTATTTGGAGAAATCCATCTTAAAAATTCAGCATTTTAATGGCAAAATGTACGAATACATCGGAGTTCCAAGAAATACGTACATCAAAATGGTGAATGCCGATTCGCCGAGCCGTTTTGCGAGAAGACACATCTACGGAAATTTTATTTATAGAAAATCGGGCGAAGTGATGGCGGATTAAATGCCCAGATTTTTTTTCCTTTTTAAAACCTTTCCTCGCGGTTCATCGCCTTCGTACAAAGCGATTTCAGAATGCAGAAATTCTGCTGCCGCGGCGGAATCGGCTACTTTTATTGCGCTGCGTTCCAGCATTTCGGATTCAAATTTTGATAATACCGTTTTCCGAATACCGTTTTTTCGCCAATCGGAAGATGGATTGCAATTTCTGGAAATTTCCCGAGCCAGTGATAATGCATCCAACAACGCCTGATTTGCACCTTGACCTTTAAATGGACTCATTGGATGTGCTGCATCACCTATCAATGTGATGGATCCTGCATTTTCAAAGGGTTCCGGGGATAATAATTCGCGGTCATACACCGGATAACCGGAAATGAAAATTTCCGGAGTCGCCGATAAAATATCTGGAATCGGAGCATGCCACATAGTTCGGCGGATGGCTTCTTCTTTTAAAGCGGATGAGCCTTTTGCACTAAAAATTTTGGCTTCTCCTTCCGTAATAGGAAAACTGAGCTGCCACATCACAGATTCGGAATCGTAAGGCATCACATAAATTCTTTCGTGCCCATTCGCGGTCTGGAAAATCGTTGCGGAATCCAGCAATTCACTTTCCCGATTTTCCAAAGCATTCAAAGGACAGATTCCAAGTATAACCATGCAGTTCAAATATCTTAGTGGAAATTTTTCTTCATTAATCACGAAATTTCTCACCGTACTGCGGATTCCATCGGCTCCTACAACCAAATCGGTGTGAATGGTTTTTTGTTTTTCACCGTTTTGAAACTGCAATTCCATTTTTCCGTCTTTATTTTTTTTAATGTTTAAAAGTCGGTGATTCCACTGGATATCATTCGTGTTCCCGAGTTGTTCCAAAAGGGCTGCACGCAAAGCCTGTCTTGCGATATGAACATTGGTTTTTCTAGGCGATTTTTGAGTTCTGTTTTCGAGCCATTTTCGCATTCCCCATTCGCCAACGACTTTTCCATCGGGACTATGAACCAAATGTCTAGTAGAAACTACGGATTTTTTTAAATTGAAAATTCCAAATCCCTCAATCGCTTTACTCGCTTGCTGAAGCGTGAGTCCGTAACCTTGTGAACGTGAATCGAAACTTAAATCTCTTTCAAAAAGCGTAAAAGGAATGCCACGATGCAAACAGGCCACCGCAAGCGCAACGCCACCAATCCCACCGCCAATAATCGAAACATGTGGGAATCGTTCGAAATCCGGAGCGGGAAATTCTGTAGAAATCATCAAGCCGGAACCTGAACATTTTGGGCAAGAATAGATATGAGGAATCGGGAGAACGGGTGGATTTCCTTGTTTACCAGATTTTTCATAATTTTCTAAAGCGGCCAGGTAGCGAAGTCGCACGCTTTTTCGGATTCGTCGCTTTTTTTTGCCGATTCCCAGACATTCCGGGCAAATCGTCCAATATTTTCTTTTGTTTTCCGTCATTTTTGATGATTTCCGCTGATGATAATCTTTAAAATTATTTTAAGAAAAGGGAATGGATTTTATAAGAACTAAAAAAAATTAACGAAATGAACAGCGAATATTACAAAACTTATTGGGATTATTTGTTTTTGACTATCCATCTTTTTTCTCGCCACTCTTGTTGTTTGGCTTTCGAAAGATAGCTCCAAGCGATAATTCGGCTGTTTTTGTTTCCTGTTCCCATCGGAATGGTTTTTATTTGAAAAATTTCCATTTCGTTGAGGAGTTTGTAGATACCTTTCAGGTTCCCCTGCTTGGAAACTAATGTTGAAAACCAAAAAACATCCTTTGCGAATTGTTTGCTTTCGCGAATCATTTTATGGATAAAAGCAGCTTCTCCACCGTCATAAATCAATTCATTGCTGATTCCTGCGAAGTTGAGCGTTGTTTTTTGAGGCTTTTTCCCGGTAAGATTTTTTAATTTTCTTTGAGTTCCTTTTTCGGCATCTTCGGCAGAGGAATGAAATGGCGGATTACAAAAAGTGAGATCTACTTTGTCGTTTTCGCCAATTATTCCATCGAAAAAAGCCTCGTAATTTTCCTGTATTTTAATCTCGATCTTGCCTGCTAAACTGTCGTTTGATTCCACTATTTTTTTAGCAGTTTCTACAGATTTTGGATCAATATCGGAACCTATGAAATTCCAGCCGTATTCGGTAACCCCGATGATGGGATAAATGCAATTGGCTCCAGCGCCGATATCTAAAGCGGTAATTTTGTTTCCTTCCGGTAAATTTCCGAAGTTGGTTTGTTGCAGAAGATCGGCGATATAATGCAGATAATCTGCTCTTCCCGGAATCGGCGGACAAAGATTTTCATCCGGAAAATCCCAGTTTTTTATCCCGTAATAATGGCTCAGCAACGCTTGGTTAAGCAATTTTACAGCTTCAGGTTTTGCAAAATCCACGGATTCCGCGCCGTATTTATTGGGCTTAATGTGTTGCTCGAGTTCCGGAACGGCTTTTTTTAACGCTTCCAGATCGTACGCTTCACGGTTTTTATTGCGAAGATGAAGTCGTGTTTTCTCGGGAGTATTGTTTTTAATGGTCATCTTGGGGTTATCAGTATTAATTTTGAGGGCTTATGCTCCCATATATTTTTTGACAACTTCTTCAAATTGGTCGATATCGAAAGGTTTTGCCAGATAATCATCAGCACCTGCTTCTTTGGCTAATGCATCAATATTGCTGTTTGCCGAAAAATAGAGTATAGGTATGTTTTTTAAATTTTCGTTAGATTTTATCATTCTTGTGGCTTCAATCCCGCTGATGTCAGGAAGCCAATTGTCCATGAAAATAAGATCCGGCATATAATCCGACACTTGTCGTTCCACGTTATTTGTTGTGGGCGAGGTTTTTACTTTGCAACCCAAATCTTCAAGAATTTCAGTGCATAGTTCAAGAATTTCCAGATTATCATCGAAGATAAATATTTTTTTTGCTGTGGTAGGATTCATTATTTTGAGAGCTTATTTATATATGCAGCCATTTCTGAATCGTTCAAGACTGCATCGGGGGTTACGTGTTCTATTGCGAATTCGGGCATATACCTTACAATGGCCGAATTGGGGTTTTGAATGATCACTTTTCCACCTTTATCTTTTACTTTTTTTAGTCCTTCTGTGCCATCGTTATTGGCTCCGGAAAGCAATAAACAGACAAGATTGTTTTTAAAAACTTCCGCAGCACTTTCAAAAGTTACATCGATGGAAGGACGTGAAAAATTCACTTTCTCGGAAGCATCGAGTGAAAAAGTTTGATCGGCCTCGATTAAGGTGTGATAATTCGGAGGTGCAAGATAAATAGTGGCAGGTTTTATTTTTTCTTTTTCTTCAAGTTCTTTTACCCGCAGTTGTGTTTTGGTGGATAAAATATCGGTCAGGATATTGTCTTTCCCGGATTTTCGATGCAGTAAAATGACAATTGGGAAATTCAGAAAAGAATTTAGTTCGGGCAATACGTTTAGTAAAACCTCGATGCTTCCTGCTGATCCGCCAATGATTAATGCGCTGCAATTTTCCATTTTTAATGTATTTTACGCCAAATTTTTTCTCCATTTAATCTTTCATAATTTTTAGAAATTGATGAAAAATCCAAAGTTTCTTTTGTTCCTAGTGCCAAATAACCACGCTTCTCCAAACTATTATCGAAAAGTTCAAAAACGGTATTTTGCAATGGCCTGTCGAAATAGATAATCACATTTCGACAAAGTATGAGTTGAAATTCATTGAAAGAATTATCCGTAACCAGATTATGCGTAGAAAAAATGATTTTCGATTTCAATTCGTCTTTCAATTTACCGAGAGAGTAGTTGGCGGTATAATAATCCGAAAATTGTTCACTACCTCCTGCGGCGATATAATTTTCGGTGTACAATTTTATTTTACTTAAAGGAATCATCGCTTGAGCAGCATTTTCGAGCACTGCACTGTTGATGTCGGTGGCGTAAATCAAAGATTTATGCAACAAGTTGAGTTCTTGCAAGAAAATCGCAACCGAATAAGCTTCTTCGCCTGTACTGCAACCGGCCACCCAAATTCTGATGAACGGATAAGTGCCAAGTTTGGGAAGAATTTCGGTCCGTAATTTCTTGTAAAAAGAAGGGTCTCGGAACATTTCTGTTACATTGATTGTTACTTCTTCCAGAAATCTTTTAAAATATCCGGGTTCTGTTCTTATTTTGTAGCGAAATTCAGCGAAACTCACAAAATGATCCAGCTGATAAAGCCGTACAATTCGCCGCTTGAGCGAAGCACGAGAATATCCCGTGAAATCATATCCATAGACTTCCAGGATATCGCCGAGTAGGGTTTCTAGATAGATGTCGCTGTGTTCGGAGTTCACGTTAATTAAGGCATTAAAAGGTTGAGCATTTTTACCAATTCATCAACATTGACGGGTTTAGATAAATATCCGTCGGCACCAGCATTCAGGCATTTTTCCCGGTCGCCGGTCATTGCTTGTGCAGTGATGGCTATTACGGGAATTTCTCTCAGTTGTTCATCACTTTTCATTTTCGCGATCGCTTCATAACCATCCATTTCGGGCATCATCATATCCATTAAAACCACTCCGATCGAATCGTTTCCCGAAAGGATTTGCAAACCTTCTTTGGCACTGAGTGCTGAAAGACAGTGATATTTTCTGGCTTTCAAAACTGCATTCAGCGCGAAAATATTTTTGCTGTCATCATCGATGATGAGGATTTTCTTACTGCTATTCATACTCAGAATTTTTAAATTTTATCATAAAGCCAAACTCGCAGCAAAGAAACCAGCTGATCTACATCCACAGGTTTCGAAATATAATCGGAAGCTCCTACTGCAATGCATTTTTCACGATCGCCCATCATCGCTTTCGAAGTTACTGCCAAAACAGGCAAATTTTTGAAATTATAAAATGATCTGATCTCGCGGATGCTTTCGTAGCCGTCCATTTCGGGCATCATCATGTCCATCAAAACCACATCAATGCTTGGTTTTTCATGTAATATTTTCAAAGCTTCTTTTCCATCCATTGCCGGAATAACTTTCATTCCGTGCATTTCCAGAACTTTGGTAAGTGAGAAAATATTTCTCACATCATCGTCGGCGATCAAAACGGTTTTCCCTTTCAGGATGTTTCTCATTTCGCCTTCGCCTTTGTAATTGGAATTGGAATCGTGGTTTTTCTTGTTTTTTTCTTCCACTAAATGCAGGAAAAGCCCCGCTTCATCCAAAATTCTTTGGTAAGAATAAGCTGTTTTTACCACAATAGAATCCGCGTACTTTTTGATTCTATTTTCTTCGCCCTTCGAAAGGTTTTTTCCGGTGAACACGATGATTGGTAAATTTTCTATTCCTTTGTTTTGTTTAATGGTTTCCAGGGTTTCATAAGCGGTTCTATCCGGAACTCCCATGTCGAGAATTACACAGTCGATTTCTTTATTTTGGAGAGATTCAATGCTGTCGGAAACGCTTGTTACAATATCTGTGGTGATATTATTGTCCGCCAAAAAGTAACTTAAAGCTTTCGCGTGTTGCTCGTTTTCTTCTACGATCAGAACTTTTTTTGGTGAACGGTTCAGTGCGTTTTCAAGTTTAATGAAAATTTCCTGCATTTGTTCTAAGGCGAAAGGTTTATTGATGAAATCCACGGCGCCTCGAAGTAGGCTTTCCTGCTTAAACTTCATCGAAGACATGATGTGAACCGGAATCGGCTTGGTTTGCGGGTTCGATTTCAAAGCTTCCATCACTTCCCAACCATCCATTATCGGAAGTTGAATGTCGAGCAAAATTGCCAACGGTTTGAAATGGAGCGCCATTTCGATTCCCACATCGCCGCGTACAGCCACTACTACTTTGTAATTTTTAGTTCTGGAAAAATCGCGAAGAATTTTTGCAAAAGCCGTATCATCTTCAATAATCAAAATTACTTTATCGCCTTCCTGAATTTGCTCGCGATCATCTTCAATCGGTTGCGGAATTTTTTGAGCTACAAATCTTTCCGGTTGATTATTTTCTTGTTTTTCTTCGATTTCCGGAGGCGCTGGAAGTGTTTTAGGCTCTTCTAAAATGGTCGTTTCCTGGTTTTCCACCATTTCTATCGGAAGGGTTAAGGTGAACTCGCTTCCAACGCCTTCAGTACTTTTTAATGAAATTTCTCCACCGAGAAGTCTTGCTAATTCACGGCTGATGGATAGGCCAAGTCCTGTCCCACCGTATTTTCTTTGCGTAGATCCATCGGCCTGCTGGAAGGCTTCAAAGATCATTCTCAGCTTATCCTGTGCTATTCCGATACCGGTATCGATAACCTTGAAAATTACATTTTCTTTCGAATCGTCATTAGAAACTTTTAAGGTAATACTTCCTACCGCAGTAAATTTAATCGCGTTCGAAAGTAAATTTTTCAGGATTTGCTCTAATCGAAGTTTGTCGGTTTTTAAAATTGGTGTAGTTTCCGGTAACGTTTCAATGTTTAAAGAAAGGTTTTTGTCTTTAGCAATGGCACCGAACATCATCTTCATATCGGTGGTTATTTCTTGCAGCGGAACTTGCTCTATTTCCAAGATCATTTTACCGGATTCAATTTTCGAGAGATCCAAAATTTCATCAATCAATGTTAGAAGTCCTTGCCCGGAACTCTGCATCACTTCGGCATATTCTACATATTGTTCGTCGAGATCATCGCTTTCTGTCATGAGTTTGGATAGCAACAAAATAGAGTTCAGCGGGGTTCGCAACTCGTGGGACATATTGGCAAGAAATTCCGATTTATATTTGGTGCTTTGCTCCAATTCGATGGATTTTTGCTGAATTTCGATATTATGCTGCTCGATAAGCATGTTTTTTTCTTCCAAAAGACTCGTCCGTTCTTCGAGTTCTTGGTTGCTCTGCATTAATTCTTCTTGCTGTACGCGAAGTTCCTCCTCCGAAGCGAGAAGTTTTTGAGATTGAGCTTCTAATTCTGCATTAATGTTTTCTAATTCAGAATGTTGTGTTTGTAATTCTTCGGATTGTGCTTGGGTTTCTTCCAGAAGTTCCTGCATTTTAATTCTGCTTTGGGCACTGAAAAAAGCGAGGCCGATATTGGCGGCAACGGCATCCAAAAACTCAAGTTGATGAGGCAAATAGTTGTGCATCGCTCCCAATTCAATCACTCCAAGGGGAAGATTGTAGCGCGTAATAGGTACTGCGACGATGTTTTTCGGTTTGGTATTTCCGGTTGCAAAACTTATGGTGAGGTTGTCATCAGGAATATTTTGAACCACAATGTGTTTTTCGGAGCGGAAAGCTTCACCGGCAATTCCTTCACCAATTTGCAATTGTTTTTTACAGTGCTGCTCCGCCAAAGCGTAACTTCCGGCAAGATGCAAACGGTTATCTTCACCTTGAAGATAAATCGCAGCTACATGACTTTCAGTACTACCGGTAAGTTGATTCAGGACGTCGGAAGCGAGTTTTTCAATGCTTTTGTCGCCCATCATTTTATCGTTCAGTTGAGCAATTGCGGTACTGAGCCATTCTTTTTCCTGAAGTGCATTAAATGAAGATTGAAGGGACTGCGCCATTTTATTCAATGGTACTGCTACGTTTCCAAGGTTTTGTATTGCAAAGGAATCCGAAATAATATCATAATTGCCCGCAGAAATTTTTGCTGCAACATTTTCTATGGCGATCAGGCGGTTTTGCGTTTCTTCATTTTTTTGTTCTAGTTCCTCGGTAAGTCTTGTTTTTTCGCTGAAATCATTAGAAACTTTTCTGAAAAAAAACAAGGTAATTGAAATCGCGAGCAAGGCCGAAAGTATAATAAGAATTGGTGTATACGAAGCAAATTTCTTCATAGTTTCGGTTCGGGACGCAAGAATGATTTGTTCCTCTTCTTGCATTTTGAGAACTGTTGCCCGAACATTATCCATATATTTTTTACCAAGATCCAATTGTTCTGGATCAATATTATTTTCCTTGATTTTGGTTTTCAGATTATTGTCTAAAATCTGCAAACGCATATCGATATTTTTCTTAAGGTTTTGAAAATTATCTTTTTGAGTTTGCGTTGTGGAAATCTCCTTAGAAACTTTATCGATTTGTACTTCAATATTTTTTTTAGCTTCAAGATAAGGATTCAGGAATTGTTTTTTTCCTGTTAAAAGATATCCTCTTTGTCCGGTTTCGGCGTCTTTAAGCAGAGAAAGGGTATTGTCTAGATTTTTGATCACCCGATTGCTGCTTCGAACCATTTCAGAGCTTTCGATAAGATTATGGATGCTGATGTACGAGGCGAGTGAACTTATAAATAACAGCAAAAGTGATAATCCAAGTCCGAAAAATAGATTTTTTTTAAAACTCATTGTTTTCGTTTTTAATTTCTTCCTTTTCAGGATTTAAGGGGATTGTAAAATAAAACTCCGAACCTTCACCGGGAATGCTGTGTACACCGATGATTCCGTTGTGTCTTTCAATAATTTCCTGGCAAATATATAAGCCGATTCCCAAACCTTGGAAACGTTCTGATGTTTCTTCGATTCGGTAAAATTTATCAAATATTTTTTGTTGATGTTCCGGCGACATTCCGATTCCAAAATCCTTCACCGAGAAGCAAAGATTGTTCCCTTTCAGTTCGGAACTGATGTGGATTTCTTCCGAATCAGGCGCATATTTGATGGCGTTGGTCATGAAATTGATAATCACCTGCTCAATACGCATTTCGTCCGCATAGATTTGGGTTGCAACTTTGTTTTTTATAATGATTTTAACCTCAGGATTCGACTGCTGCATAACTTCAGCAATGTGAGAAACCAAACCTTCGAATTCGAAATATTTCCTGTTGAATTTCAGTTTTCCGCTTTCAATTTTCGAAATATCGAGCAAATCGGCGATCAATAAATTGAGTTTTTCCACCTGATTTTGAACTTTATGAAGTCGGGTTCTCACCGTTTCAATGTCGTTTTTATCCAAACTTCTTTCCAAAAGTTGAATGTATCCTTTGATACTCGTCATCGGTGTTTTCAGTTCGTGACTTGCAATACTGATGAATTCGTCTTTTTTTCTTTCGGCTTCTTTCCGAAACTCGATTTCTTCGCGAAGTGCGGTTTGCATTTGGTTCAGTGCGCGGCTTTGCTCATAAATCCGATAAAAAGTTTTCACTTTAAGCAAAAGAATATTGATGTCCACCGGTTTGCTGATATAATCGAGACCGCCGGAAGAGTATCCTTTAGTAATTAAATTTAGATTTGCGCTCGCTGCAGAAAGAAATATGATGGCAGTTTCTTTGGCTCGGCTGTAACCGGAAATGGCTTCCGCTACTTCAAAGCCATCCATTCCAGGCATTTGAACGTCCAGAATGATTAGGACGTAGGATTTTTTTAGAATTTTTTTTAATGCTTCCTCGCCTGAAGATGCGGTATCAACCTCAAAATCATTTTTTTCGAGTACCTTTTTCAAGGAGATTAAATTTTCAGGAGCATCATCTACAATTAGAATCATTTTCAAAAATAAATTTAAGGTAAAAATGTGATAAGTTTCCAAAGGTAATAATTTAGTCCTTAAGAACAAACTTAGCGGTTATTGTCTAAATAGTGGTTTATGGATCATTTAGTCCTATTTTATTAGTGTTACCCGTTCACTTCGCGAACTTTCTTCTGCTGCTTCGATCAGTTTCATGTTGATGATAATTTCGGCTCCGGGCGAGGGCAATGGCTGCTGGAAAACTATGTGTTCGTATATTTGATGATAGAAGTTCATGTAATTTCCAGGTTCACTTTTGGTTAATATTCTTTCAGATTCTGAGTTTTCATTTAAATAATTCAAAATGCCATCATTTTCTGTTAAAGGTTTTGTCCATTCTTCCCCGAAAACAGGTATTGCTCCTGCAACCAGTTCGCTTTCCTGTTCATCGGTTCTTTCTTGTAAGAAACTTCCTTTGTCACCATGTATTGCGTAAGCGTAATGAGCTTCTTTGGTAAAAACCGAGGATTTCAATCGTATTCGTAACTCATTCTTATAATAGAACAGAATTTCGAAATAATCATTGGCAAAAGCAGATCCTTTCATTGAAAATACATCGGCGAAAAGTTTTTCGGGAGTGCCGAAAAGTTGCACCGCCTGATCGATGAGGTGCGCGCCCAAATCATGTAAGCTCCCGGAACCCGGCTTTGCGGGATCTTCTTTGTGAGCTTTTGCGCTGGGAATTGTACGGAAGCGGTCAAACCGGATTTCTAATTCTTTGATGTTTCCTAAATAGCCTTCAGATAAAATTTTCTGAACCTGCTGATAATCGCGATCGAATCTGCGGTTCTGATAAACGCTTAAGAACAGTTTCTTTTCTTCGGCAAGTTCCACTAATTCCTGCGCTTCAGCGACATTTGTGGTAAATGGTTTTTCGATAATTACATTTTTACCGGCATTCAGAGCCATTTTTGCATATTCGTAATGGGTTTGAACGGGCGTATTCACCACCACCACATCGACATCAGATTGCAACATTTCTTGAACAGAACGGTATAATGTGGATTCGGGATATTTTATTCTTGATTCTTGTTTGTTTCTTTCGACCACCGCGGATAAAAAAAATCCGGGATGTTCTTTTATAAACGGCGCGTGAAAAACTTTTCCACTCATTCCAAAGGCGCACAAACCGACTTTTACTATTTGCATTGTTCAATATTTTTCACAAATATATTTAATTCTTTAAGGTAAATACTGATGAAACGGAAGTTTTAATGGGAAAAAATTTAGAAAATTATAATTTTAACTAACTGATAATTAAATACATATTTGATGCAAACGACTACAAACGATATTAAATAGTTCTTTACCGACTAAATTTTGGCAACCGGTGAAACTTTGCAACAGAGATTCGGGGAAAATCAGTGAGACCCGTTTCTAATGTTTAATTTAAAATTTTAAAGCCATGTCACTAAGAAACAAAGTTACCTTGATTGGTAGAACAGGAAAAGATGTAGAATTTGTAAAATTCGAAAACGGAAGAATTGGAAAAGTAAGTCTCGCAACCAGCGATTTTTACAACAATGCACTCGGCGAAAAAGTGGAAGAAACCCAATGGCACAATTTGGTATTCAACGGGAAATTGGTTGATATCGTAGAAAAATATCTCGAAAAAGGGAAAGAAATCGCCGTAGAAGGCAAAATAGTGTACCGCAGCTGGGACGATAAAGAAGGAATCAAACATTACATCACCGAAATTAGAGTAGATGAAATGATGTTTCTGGGCGGTAAATAATCGAAGCTGCCAAAGTCTTTTGGAAGATTGATTTTGGCAGCAATTTTTTCAATTTCAAAAACACAAATCATGAAAGTAAAAGTTTTAAAAGTAAGATTGTCCGATGAGTTTATCGGTAGAGATCAAGCTGCATTAGATCGCTTTTTGCGCGAAAATAAAGTACTAAAATTCGAATCGGCTTTTGTACAAGATGATGAAGCTTATTGGTCGGTAATTTTATATTACGAAGATCCAAAAATTATACTAAATGACACCAAATCAGAAAAATATACTTTGGAAGAAGATGCGGAACTTAATTCAGATGAAATAAAAATCCTCGATTCTTTAAAACTCTGGCGCACCGAAAAAGCAAAAAATCAAAAACTTCCCGTATATTTTATTGCGACCAATCAAGAATTGCGTTCTATCGCCAAATATAAACCTGGAAAAAAAGAGCAACTTCTCGAAATTAAAGGGTTTGGGAAGCATAAAATAGAAAATTACGGCGAAGAAATTATTGAGATTTTAGAATCGGTTTAGGGTCATAATCCTGTTTTATTTTTCTTTCGCTCCACAAAAACACAAATTCCTATATATTTTATTGAAGCCGTTGATGGTATTCTTCGGCTTTTTGTGATGAAAAATCCTTTCCAATTCCTTATTTTTGCGACCGAAAAGCAATGCGAAATTGCTTAATTATCATTACGTATTACAAACCAGCATGAAGCCAAGCTTAGCAAAAGGAACGCGCGATTTTACCGCAAAGGAAATTATCAACAGAAGGTTGATCATCAATACTTTACAAAAGAACTTTGAACTCTTTGGATTCCAGCCATTAGAGACTCCAAGTTTTGAAAATCTTTCAACGTTAACCGGAAAATATGGCGAAGAAGGCGATCGATTGATTTTTAAAATTTTGAATTCCGGCGATTATGCAGCGAAAACCAAAGACGAAGACTGGAATGCGAAAAATTCCCAGAAACTGATTTCCCAGATTTCTGAAAAAGCTTTGCGATACGATCTCACGGTGCCTTTCGCAAGGTTTGTAGCTATGAATCATGGGCAAATGGTTTTCCCGTTTAAGCGCTACCAAATTCAGCCGGTTTGGCGAGCAGATCGTCCTCAGAAAGGACGTTTCAGAGAGTTTTATCAGTGTGATGCGGATGTGGTAGGAAGCGAAAGTTTGTGGCAGGAAGTAGAGTTGGTGCAGTTGTATTTGAAATCTTTCTCGGAACTGCAGATTCCTGTGACTTTGCATATCAACAACCGAAAAATTTTATCTGGTTTGGCAGAATTTGCAGGTATTTCGAACCAGTTGATTGATTTTACGGTGGCGTTGGATAAATTAGACAAAATCGGAAAAGAAGGAGTGGTAAAAGAACTTTTAGAGAAAAATATTTCCCAAAAATCCATCGATCAACTGGATTTTCTCTTTAACCAAAGTGATGATGCTTTGGAAAATGTTCTTCAATTAAAAGAAAAGTTTGCAGACAACGAGATTGGTATTCAAGGTGTTGAAGAATTGGAATTTGTGCTTACTAAATGTATGGATTTGGGGATTTCTCCAGAGAACTTAAAATTCGATATCACTCTGGCTCGCGGACTGGATTATTACACCGGAGCAATTTTTGAGGTGAAAGCTAATTATGTTGCAATGGGTTCCATCGGTGGTGGCGGAAGATACAACAACCTTACCGAGGTTTTTGGGGTGCAAAATATTCCGGGCATCGGGATTTCTTTCGGTCTCGACAGAATTTATCTGGTAATGGAAGAACTTGGACTTTTCCCTGATAATAGCGAAAGTGCAGTGAAATATTTATTTGCCAATTACGGTGAAACTGAAGCGGTAGAAGCATTAAAAATCATACAAAAAATCAGAGAGAGAGGTATTTCTGCGGAATTGTATCCTGAGGCTGCGAAACTTAAAAAGCAATTCACTTACGCTGAAAAGAAAGGTATTCCGAATCTTGTTTTCTTCGGCGAGCAGGAGATTTCTGATGAAAAAATCACCGTAAAAAACCTGGAAAGCGGCGAACAGGAAACTATCGCACTTTCAAATTTTCTGAAGTAAGAATAAGTGCTTCATCGTCCGGCAATCTTGTAATTCTGAATTACGCATTTTATTGGATGAATAAGTTTTAAGGAAAATCAATAGATAATTCTGCGGAAAAGCCTATATTTATGTATTAATTCCTAAATAATTCACCATGGCTTATATGATTCTTCCTGCCTTGCTGACTGTGGCTTATATCGCCTATCTTTTATACCTGTTTTTCGGGAAAAGAGATGTTATGAAGTTCCGTGCAGTGCTTTATCCAGGATTGGTTTTTATCTCGATGTGGGCCTTGTTGTATTATTTTGTATTCAGATAATTATTGGTAACCATTATCTTAGCGGTGGTTTTTCTTGGTGAAACTTTAATATGGAAAATCGCAGCCGGTGCAGGTTTTATTATAATCAGAACTTTATTTTTAATATGGAAATAATTATTAAATTTTCTAAACTTTACAATGAATTATCTTGAAATTAACCGAAATTCGTGGAACGCCAAAGTAGAACCACATCTGAAATCCGATTTTTATTTTGTTGATGAATTTCTCGGAGGGAGAACATCTTTGAATTCCATTGAACTGGAGATTTTGGGAGATGTTTCGGGGAAAGAAATACTTCATCTGCAATGTCATTTCGGGCAAGATTCTATCTCGCCTGCAAGAATGGGGGCGAAGGTTACAGGCATCGATTTATCGGACAAAGCTATCGAAGCGGCGAAAGATTTAGCACAAAAATGTGGGACTGATACGTATTTCTTGGTTTCTGATGTTTATGAATTGCCTAAAATTTTAGACAGAAAATTCGACATCGTTTATACAAGTTATGGCACGATTGGCTGGCTTCCCGATTTGGAGAAATGGGGACAAGTTATTTCGAAGTTTCTAAAACCCGGCGGGAAATTTGTTTTTGTGGAATTTCATCCGGTAGTGTGGATTTTCGATGACGATTTTACCCATGTTAAGTATAATTATTTCAACGAAAAACCAATTGTTGAAACCTATGAAGGAACTTACGCAGATCAAAAAGCCGATTTGGTACAGCAATACGTGATGTGGAATCACCCAACTTCCGAGGTATTGTCGGGATTATTAAAAGCCAATCTGTCATTACGGTCTTTTCAGGAATATGATTGGTCGCCGTATGCATGCTTCCGGCATAACGAAGAATTTGAAAAAGGAAAGTACAGAATTCCACAATTCGGCAACAAAGTTCCTCATGTTTTCTCTTTGGTAGCCGAAAAAGGTAATAGTAATTTTTAGAAATAAGAGTTTCGCCGTGATGAAATTTTTTGTATCATTGCAAAACTTTCAGGGGAATTAGCTCATCTGGCTAGAGCGTTAGACTGGCAGTCTAAAGGTGACGGGTTCGATCCCCGTATTCTCCACTGCAAAAGGGTTACAGCGTATTGTAATCCTTTTTCTTTTATTCAATAAAATTATTATTTGTTTTTTAGTTTAAATGAGTCAATCTAAAATTTTCGTCCTGAAAACGGTTGTTTTGCATAGTAATGAGTCGGTTATCTGGCAGATCCCTGATTATTTAGGGTTAAAACCGAAAGAAAGGGGAGAATTCTTCCAAAAAACGGATTAAGTATCTTCAGAACATAAATCCATCGTTTTGGGGTGCAAAAAAAAAGCTGCAAATACATGCAGCCTTTTTTGATCTATTTCGTTATCAGCTTATTTTGTAGCAACAACATGAAGCTCTAAATCTACTTCCTGAGAGATCATCCAATCTTTTGGATCTCCTTCTGCTCCGTAAGCCAATCCCCAATCTTGTCTATTGATGGTGAATTTTGAAGTAAGTTCTGCTTTTCCGTTCGCTACAGCTACTTTTGCCGGGAAGGTTACGTTTACTTTTTTGTCTTTGATGGTAAGGTTACCACTTACAGTTTTGTTAGCTCCTTCAGTTTTGCTTTCAGTACCAGCTGCTAAATATTCAACCTTAGTGATTTCGAATTTCACAGTTGGGTATTTTGCTACGTCAAAGAAGTCAGCACTTTTCAAATGTCCATCTAAGTCTGCAGAAGTTTTTCCTTCGCTTTGTGCAGGATCTACTGCTGCCGGGTCAGTTACCAAGGTGTTAACGTCAGAGCTTAAACTTCCTGAAGTTAAGTTGTCACCATCTAAAGAAAGAGTTCCTGAAGTTTTCATAGTTCCGAATCTTGGGTTAAGACCTCCTTTGTGGTATCCTGTCCATTTTACAGAGCTGCTGTCTGCGTTTACGGTATATGTGTCACCTTGATGTTCAGCTACAGCTTGTTCAGTAGCAGTTGATGCATTGTCGGTTTTAGACTCTTTACAAGATACTGCAAACAAAAACGCAGATAATGCGAGGATTGATAGTTTTTTCATTGTTACTTGAATATTGATTAAAATTGCGTTGCAAATGTAACTGCTTTAATGAATTAATGAATTGATGTATGATAAGAATTATCAATAAACATCATCTTAAAAATAATTATTTTGGTTAATAATCACGCACACAGCCCTTAATGAATCTTTATTTGTTGATGTTTTTTTAAAAAATTCATCTAAAAAGAAAAACTCCGCACGTCGATGATAACATATCAGATAGTCGAACATTACTTCATCTTACCTTTTAATTTCTTAAATCTTGTCTCTTTTCATTCAAAATCCTTCATGCGAAATGCCATAAAATTTCCGTATTTTTGCCAATCCCGAATTGGCTAATTTCGGAGCATTAAAATGAAAGATTCCAAAGAATATATTGAAATTTACGGAGCACGGGAACATAACCTGAAAAATATCTCCGTGAAAATCCCCCGAAACGCACTCGTTGTCATCACCGGATTATCGGGAAGCGGGAAATCGTCGCTCGCATTCGATACCATTTTCGCTGAAGGACAGCGTAGATACATCGAAACCTTCTCTGCGTACGCAAGACAATTCCTCGGCGGCCTCGAAAGACCAGACGTTGATAAAATCGATGGCTTATCGCCGGTTATCGCGATTGAGCAGAAAACGACCAACAAAAATCCAAGATCAACAGTAGGGACCGTTACCGAACTTTACGATTTTCTGAGACTGTTATTTGCAAGGGTTTCCGACGCATATTCACTTTCTAGTGGAAAAAAACTAGTGAGCTATACCGAAGAGCAAATCTTGGAAGCGATTCAGAAAAATTATAAAGGCGAAAAAGTAATGCTCATGGCTCCAGTGGTACGTTCCAGAAAGGGACATTACCACGAACTTTTCGTTCAAATGGCTAAAAAAGGGTACGGACAAGCCAGAATTGATGGCGAACTTCAAGACATTGAAATCGACCTGAAACTCGACCGCTACAAGACCCACGATATCGACATCGTGATCGACCGTTGGATTATCGGGGAAAATGCAACCGAAAACCGAATGGAAAAATCCTTGCGTACAGCCATGCAAATGGGCGAAGGAACCATCGGAATACAAATATTGGGTTCGGACGAAATCGAATATTTTTCCAAAAATTTAATGGATGCAGAAAGTGGTTATTCCATGGCGTTGCCAGAACCGAATACCTTCTCGTTCAATTCACCAAAAGGCAGTTGCCCACATTGCAAAGGTTTGGGAACCATCAAAAAGGTTAACACTGATTATTTTGTAGAAAATGCCAATCTTTCCATCAATCAAGGGGCTTTATTGCCTTTGGAGGATATAAAATCTAACAAATGGATTCTAGGGCAGATCAAAAATATTCTCGAAATATTCGGTCTCGGATTGATGACCTCATTCAAGGATATTCCACAGGAAGCTTTGGATTATATCTACAACGGTTGCCACAAAGAGTTTAATAAAGATTTAAAATACGCAGGAATCACCAAAAAAATCAAGGTGAATTTTGATGGTTTGGTGTCACTCATTAATGATATGATTGAGGACAAAGATAGCTATGACGCTGTGCTCCTCGAAAGACATTTTACCACCGAAGAAGTTTGCCCGCAATGTAAAGGTACGCGATTGCAACCCTCAAGTCTTAGTTTTAAAATTGATGGAAAAAATATTGCAGAAATCAACGCACTTTCTCTCCTTGATTTAAAAACTTGGCTAAATGAGGTGGAAGATACTTTTAGCGAAAAAAATAAGGTAATTGCCCACGAAATCTTAAAGGAAATTAAAACAAGATTGCAGTTTCTCCTTGATGTTGGATTGGATTATCTGAGCTTAAGCAGAAGTTCTCGAACGCTTTCTGGTGGAGAATCTCAGCGTATTCGTTTGGCTACACAAATTGGATCACAACTCGTGAATGTGCTTTATATCCTCGATGAACCTTCTATCGGACTTCATCAAAGGGATAACGAAAGACTCATCAATTCCCTGAAACATCTTCGCGATATTGGAAACTCCGTAATCGTTGTGGAGCATGATAAAGACATGATTCTGGAAGCGGATGAAGTTCTTGACATTGGTCCGCGAGCCGGAAAGTACGGTGGTGAAGTTCTTTGGCAAGGAAAACCGAAAAATTTGCTCAAAGCCAGTACCATCACTGCCGATTATATCACCGGAAAAAGAAAACTGGAGATCCCTGAAACAAGAAGATCTGGCAACGGCAATTCCATTGTACTCAAAGGTGCTACTGGAAATAATTTAAAGAATGTAACCCTCGAAATTCCATTAGGAAAATTGGTGGTTGTAACTGGGATTTCTGGTAGTGGAAAATCTTCTTTAATCAACGGAACTTTGTACCCGATTCTCAACCGACATTTCTACAGAAGTGTACAGGAGCCTTTGCCTTACAAAAAAATTGAAGGAATCGAACATATTGATAAAATTGTTGATGTAGACCAAACTCCGATCGGTAGAACGCCGCGTTCGAATCCGGCAACATATACCGGAATGTTTACCGACATCAGAAACTTGTTCGCAGAATTGCCAGAATCGAAAATTAGAGGTTACAAAGCCGGTCGTTTTTCATTTAATGTCAAAGGAGGCAGATGCGAAACTTGCCAAGGCGGCGGTCTGAAAGTAATTGAAATGAATTTTCTGCCAGATGTATATGTACACTGCGAAACATGTAACGGAAAACGCTTCAACAGAGAAACCCTCGAGGTTCGTTACAAAGGAAAATCCATCGCAGATGTTTTGGAAATGACTATCGACGAAGCTACGGAATTCTTTCAGCCGATTCCAAAGATTTTTGCTAAAGTGAAAACGTTGCAAGATGTTGGTTTGGGTTATATCACGCTTGGTCAGCAGTCTACCACGCTTTCTGGCGGTGAAGCACAAAGGATAAAACTGGCAACCGAATTGGCAAAAAGACAAACTGGGAATACCCTTTACATTTTGGATGAACCAACCACCGGATTGCATTTTGAAGATGTGAAAGTATTAATGGACGCCATCAATAAATTGGTGGACTTGGGAAATTCTTTCATCATCATCGAACATAATTTAGATGTGATAAAAATGGCGGATCACATCATCGATGTTGGTTTGGAAGGCGGTAACAAAGGTGGCGAAATCATTGCCAAAGGAACGCCCGAAGATATCATAAAATCTAGAAAATCACTGACTGCAAAATACTTAAAAAAAGAAATGGAAGAATAATTTCCCCTGTCTTATTATAAAATAATGGCCTTGTCAGACTTTTCGGCAAGGTCTTTTTTTTAACTTAGATTTTTTTCTACTGCCACAAGTGACATAATCCTAAAAAGAGTTCATAATTTTTTCGCTTTTTTTTTAACTTTATTAAAAATTTTGAATGGAGGATTTACTCAATATTGTTTTACGTTCCCTTGTTGTTTATCTATTTATGGTGGCGGGAATTCGCATTTTCGGAAAAAATCAGCTCTCACAGCTGAATGCCGGTGATGTAGTTTTGCTTCTTTTAATTTCCAATGCGGTTCAAAATGCGATGGTTGGTTCTAATTCTTCACTGGAAGGTGGTCTTTTAGCAGCTTTGGTACTTTTTCTCACTAATTTTTTATTGAAAAAACTAATGTTTAAAAATCCCAAAATAAAAAGCATTTTAGAGTCTGATCCGGTCATTTTAATTCGTAGTGGAAAGGTGCTGCACAATAATTTGCAAAAAGCAGAAATATCAATCGATGAGCTCGAAGAAGCAATACGTGAACATGGAGTGGAAAGGATTGAGGATGTTAAACTCTCCGTTATGGAAGTGGATGGAACGATCAGTGTGATTTCTGAGAACATAACCGATCAACAAATTCAGTATTCCCGAATTAAAAGAAAATTAAAGAAAAAATATCATTAAAAATGAATTACGAGATACGAGAAATGCAACCTGAGGATGGCGTTAAAGTCATCGAAATTTTCGAAGAAGGAATTGCCGGCAGCAATGCAACTTTCGACCAAACAGCACCAAGTTGGGAAGCTTGGGACCAAAAATATTTCAAAATAGCTCGACTGATTTTGGAGGATGAAAACGGGAATCTGGTAGGCTGGGCAGCGTTGCAACCCATCAGCAACCGCGATTGCTTCAAAGGAGTAGCCGAGGTAAGTATCTATTTGGCGAATATTGCACAAGGTAAAGGTTTGGGCGCGATGTTGCTTCAGAAATTAATCCTTGCCAGCGAAGAACATGGTTTCTGGATGCTTCAAGCAGGTATTTTCCCAGAGAATCAGCCAAGTTTGATTATTCATCAGAAATTTGGTTTCAGAATCGTTGGAAATCGGGAAAAAATTGGTCAAATGAATGGCGTTTGGCGAGATGTACTTCTGCTTGAGAGAAGAAGCAAAACGATTGGTGTTTCTTAAAATAATCCAAATTATTCTATTTCCTTGAGTGTTTTCTTCTTTTCCAAGTTTTTTCTAAAATTAAAATTTTCCCGTTTGGCATCATCATTGAAATAGCTATTGGGAACTATAAATATTTAGAAAAAATGAAAAGTCTATTTAAAATAGTTGCTATAGCAGGACTCGCTTTCACCCTGGCTTCATGTGGAACGGCGAATGATGTTTATGGCAATAATTATCCGAACAATGGAACTGTTTACCGATCATCGGACGGAACAGTTTACCGCCAAGGCGAGATTTATCGTGATAGAAACGGAAATGTATACCAAAACGGGCGTGTAATAAGAACAGGCGACGTGTTGGGGCGACCGGGAGTTTTAGGAAGAAATGGTGATAATACCGTTTATTATCCGAACGGAAATGCAAGAAGATTGCCTCCGGGACAGGCTAAAAAGATCTACGGTGGAAATGCAAAAGATTATGCTTACGGACAAACCAAAAAGCGAAATGGGTCTTGGAATAACAACCGAAATTGGCAAGATGACGACCGATACGGCGATTATAAAAAAGGAAAATACAAGAAGGATAAGCACAACAAAGGAAAGAAAAATCACAAATAAAAAACGCGGGAAAATATCCCGCGTTTTTTGGTAGTAAGCAAGTAGGTTTTACTTGTCGATAGACCCTAAAACTTTTTGTGCAAATCCGTTCAGTGCATCTTTTTCACTCATTCCGTTTTTCACGTTATTGTGAACTTCCAACGCTCCGCAGATATTGGTAATCAGTTCTCCTGCTACATTAAGGTCTTCTTCCGTAGCGCCTCGAAATTCGCAGAAAGCTTCTAAAACCTCTAAAGTTTTTTCTAAGTTTTCCGGAGTTTGAGTTTGGTAAAACTGTCTAATTATAGGTAGTTTCATGAGTTCGCTTCGTTAAAAAGGTTAATAAGACTTTCCGCTTGATTGGTCTGTACTTGGTTGAATAATTCCCCTTTTTTGAATATTGCAAAGGTTGGTAAATTATCTACTTTTGCCAATTTACGGCTTTCCGGCAATTTCTCCGCATCTATGTAATAGAAAGGAATATTTTCGTTCTCTGCAGCCAATTTTTTGAATTTTGGTTTCATAATTCTGCAGTTCCCGCACCAGGATGCGCCGTATTGTACTACAACCTGATCTTGTTCTGCAACAATTTGTTGCAAAGTGTCTTCTGTTAATTCTGTGTACATTTCGGTTGTGTTATTTTTAATTAGTTATTGTGAGTCGCAAGGTATTCCGCAGTAGAGTTTCTATCTGCTTTCATTGCGTCTTTGCCTTCTTCCCAGTTCGCAGGACACACCTCACCATGTTTTTGTACATGCGTATACGCATCGATTAATCTTAAGAATTCTTTTACGTTTCTTCCCAATGGCATATCGTTCACAGATTCATGGAAGATTTTTCCTTCTTCATCAATTAGGTAAGTTGCTCTGTAAGTTACGTTGGAACCAGTGTAGAATTCATTACCCTCTTCATCAAATTTGAAATCCTGATCTACAATTCCAAGCATATTAGCCAACTGTCTGTGAGTATCGGCAAGAATTGGGTACGAAACACCTTCGATTCCTCCGTTATCTTTTGCAGTGTTCAACCAAGCAAAGTGTACTTCGTTGGTATCGCAAGAAGCTCCGATTACTTTGGTGTTTCTTTTTTCAAATTCAGGTAACGCTTCTTGGAAAGCATGAAGTTCTGTTGGGCAAACAAAAGTGAAATCTTTTGGATACCAGAATAAGATTACTTTTTGTTGATTTTTTGTTGCTTCTTCAAAGATGTTGATTTTCAAATCATCACCCATTTCGCTCATTGCATCGATTGCTACATTTGGGAATTTTTTTCCTACTAGTGACATAATAATTGGTTTTTAAAATTAATAGTACAAAAATACAAAGTTTTTATCAATGGAAAACTATTTTCTGATTAATAATATCTATAATAGTAAGAGATTTGATATGAATTCAAAGTCATCTCTATCTAATTAATCTTTTTTTTGATATAATTAAAAATATTACTGTAAATTCACCTTTTAATTGTATAAAGTTATGAAAAAAATCCTTGTTATTCTATTGGTGGCGTTCGTATTAATTCAATTTTTCCCGATTGATAAAAATAATCCAGCTCCTACGCCGCAACTGGATTTTCTTACCATAAAAAACACCCCGGAAAGTACCGCGAAATTAATTAGAACTGGTTGTTACGATTGCCATAGTAATGAATCCAAATACCCTTGGTACAGTAATTTTCAGCCAGTCGCATGGTTCTTGAAAGATCACATCGATGAAGGTCGAAGAAAATTAAATTTTTCTACTTTCGCTACTTATGAACCTAAAAGACAGGCGCATAAATTGCATGAAGTTGTGGAAATGATTGAAAATGGAGAAATGCCTTTAGATTCTTATGTTTTGATTCACTCGGATGCGAAATATACCGAAGCTCAAAAACAGGAGTTGATCAAATATTTTACTAAAATGGAAAATGATATTCGATTAACTCATAACCTACCTGCAGAACAGAAAAAATAAAAGTGATCAACTCGTCAAAATATTATGTTTTCTATGATGGAGATTGCGGATTTTGTAATCATTGGGTTCAATGGATTTTAGAAAATGATGCTCGGGATCAGTTTCTTTTTTCGTCTCTGCAATCCGATTTTGGACAATATTTTTTAAAAGAACGAGGCCTCGAAACTCAGGATTTAAACACAATTTACCTTTGGAAACCTCAATCTTTTTATCTCACCAAATCACAGGCAATCTTTAAAATTGGCTATGTTTTAGGAGGAAAATACCGGTTGTTGAGTTATTTGAAATACTTTCCCAAATTTTAACGGATTTTGTCTACAGTAAAATAGCAGCAAATCGTCATCGGTTATCGCCGGATAACTGTATCGTTCTTTCACCGGATCAAAGAAAAAAATTCATATTTACCAATTATTAAATCGGGAATTTTCAAGAATTGTGAACGCTTGAAAATTAAATTAACGCTCGATTTATACCTCAAACTAATTCTTATATTTGCAAAATGGAATATAATACCAATAGAACGCATCTGCACATGCCCGAATACGGCAGAATACTACAGCAGCTTGTAGAGCGTTGCAAAGAACTGGAAACTAAAGAACAGCGCAACGAAATGGCTGTGGCCATCGTAGATTTTATGGGGCAGCGTAACCCACAACTTAGAGATGAAGAAAACTATAAACATAAACTTTGGGATCATCTTTTTATCCTTGCTAATTACGATTTAGACGTGGATTCTCCTTATCCTTTTCCCACTATGGAAGAATTGCAGGAAAAGCCTAAAAGAATGGAATACCCAAAACTTCAAGGTGATTTTAAATTTTACGGAAAAAGTATTTTACAATTAATCGATAAAGCTATTGAGCTGGAAGATGGCGACGAAAAAGATGCTTTAATCCAAGTTATCGCAAATAATATGAAGAAATCCTATAACGTTTATAACAAAGAACATGTTCAGGATGAGGTGATTTTTAGGCATTTAAAAGACCTTTCCGAAAACAGATTAGATTTGACAGGTTTGGATTCCCTTGAAAAAAGTAAAATTTATTATGCCACAAACCGAAACGGAAAATCCAACGGAAAGAATCAAAACCAGAATAACCAAAACAAAAGAAGAAACTTTCAAAATAATAAAAATCGAAAATAAGCATGAGCGGATCATTTAAGATAAAAGGAGGAAAAAGACTAAAGGGTGAAATAACTCCGCAAGGTGCCAAAAACGAAGCGTTACAGATTCTGTGTGCGGTATTGCTCACCGAAGACGAAGTGCGAATCAAAAATATTCCAGATATTCATGATGTGAACAGATTGATCGAAATTCTTGGGGATTTCGGGGTAAAAGTAACCAAAAATGCTCACGGCGATTATACCTTTAAATCGGATTCAGTAAATTTTGATTATGTAAAATCACCAGAATTTAAAGAAGATGGTTCCAAACTTCGTGGTTCCATTATGCTTTTAGGTCCAATGTTGGCAAGATTTGGTGAAGCGTATATGCCGACTCCCGGAGGAGATAAAATTGGTAGAAGACGCCTGGATACTCATTTTCAGGGGTTTGTAGAACTGGGTGCAGAATTTGATTATGATGAAAACCAATATCTTTATTCATTAAAAGCAACCGAACTGCGGGGCAAGTTTATTCTTTTAGAAGAAGCTTCTGTAACGGGAACAGCAAATATTGTTATGGCGGCCGTTTTAGCAAAAGGACAAACCAAAATTTACAATGCCGCTTGTGAACCTTATTTGCAACAGCTTTGTAAAATGTTGAACAGAATGGGCGCGAATATTTCCGGAATTGGTTCCAATTTACTTACTATTGAAGGGGTTGAAAGTTTGAAGGGAACAGAGCACACCATGCTACCCGATATGGTTGAAATTGGCTCCTGGATTGGACTCGCTGCGATGACAAAATCCGAAATTACCATCAAAAATGTTCACTGGGATGAACTTGGCGTAATTCCGAATACCTTTCGAAAATTAGGAATTCATCTGGAAAGACGTGGCGACGATATTTTCATTCCTGCTCAGGAAAATTATAAGATACAGAAATTCATCGATGGTTCTATACTCACCATTTCCGATGCGCCTTGGCCAGGATTCACGCCGGATTTGCTTTCCATTATTTTGGTCGTAGCTACTCAGGCGAAAGGAACCGTATTGATTCATCAAAAAATGTTCGAATCCCGATTATTCTTCGTGGATAAATTAATCGATATGGGTGCGCAGATTATTTTGTGCGATCCGCACCGTGCAACCGTTGTAGGGTTGAATCACGAATATCCTTTACGTGGAACCACCATGATTTCTCCCGACATCAGAGCTGGAAATGCTTTATTGATAGCGGCACTTTCTGCCGAAGGTAATTCTACCATTCACAATATCGAGCAAATAGACCGTGGTTACGAAAATATCGACGGAAGATTACGCGCTTTAGGAGCAGAGATTGAACGGGTATAAATGGTCTCTCGAATTTAATTTTAGATAAAAAAAATCCGCTTTTTTTGCGGATTTTTTAATTTTTAACTTTTAAACGTTATCTTTGCAAAAATTTTTGGGCTTCAAAAGTTGAAGTAACCCATTAATAATTAATTTATTAAACAAAATTTTATGAGCAATATTGTTGCAATTGTTGGGCGCCCCAACGTAGGAAAATCAACCCTGTTTAACCGTTTATTAGAAAGAAGAGAAGCCATCGTAGATTCTACTGCCGGTGTTACCAGAGACCGCCATTACGGAAAATCCGACTGGAATGGAGTAGAGTTCACTGTGATTGATACCGGTGGTTATGAAGTAAATACGGAAGATATTTTTCAGGAAGAAATCATCAAACAAGTTGAATTGGCCGTAGATGAAGCAACCTCAATCATCTTTATGCTGAATGTGGAAGATGGTTTAACAGACACTGATCAGGAGATTTATGAAATGCTTCGCCGATCCAACAAACCTATTTATATCACCGTAAATAAAGTAGATTCTGCAACCGAGGAACTTGCGGCAACAGAATTTTATCAACTGGGAATTGAGAAATATTATACCTTGTCTTCAGCGACGGGCTCCGGAACGGGAGAATTGCTTGATGATATCGTGGAAGAATTCCCGACAACCGAATATAAAGATCCCTTTGAAGGCTTGCCCAAAATCACTATTGCAGGGAGACCAAACGTTGGAAAATCCACTTTAACCAACGCTTTGCTCGATGTGGAAAGAAATATCGTAACCGATATTGCAGGAACAACCAGAGATTCCATTCAAACTTTATATAATAAATTTGGTCACGAATTTGTCTTGGTCGATACCGCTGGTATGCGAAGAAAAGCCAAGGTGAAAGAAGATTTGGAATTTTATTCTGTGATGCGTTCTATTCGTTCGATCGAATATTCTGATGTCGTAATCATCATGGTTGATGCGACCTTAGGTTGGGAATCTCAGGATATGAATATCTTCGGACTGGCACAGAAAAACAGAAAAGGAATCGTAATTTTAGTGAACAAGTGGGATCTTGTTGAAGATAAAAGCACCAATTCCACCCGCGATTTCGAAAACCAGATCAAAGAAAGAATTGGCCAATTTACTGATGTTCCAATCCTGTTTATTTCGGCTTTAACCAAACAAAGAATCCTGAAAGCAGTTGAAGTTGCAATGGAAGTATATGAAAACCGTGCTAAAAAAATCAAAACTTCAAAACTAAACGAGGTGATGTTGCCAGTTTTCGAGCAAACGCCACCGCCGGCAATTAAAGGAAAGTACGTAAAAATAAAATATTGCGTACAACTTCCAACGCCGAGTCCGCAATTTGTCTTTTTCTGCAACCTTCCGCAGTATGTGAAAGAATCTTATAAAAGATTCACCGAAAATCAATTGAGAAAACATTTTGATTTTACAGGAGTTCCTATCGAAATATATTTCCGTCAGAAATAAATATTTTTAAGCCTTTCAGATTTTTTTCTGAAAGGTTTTTTATTAAATGAATTTTTCCCGAACTTTACCGAATAAATATTGCCTATGATTACTGTTTTATCCGATCAATTCTCACTTGTGAATACCTGGATTAATGAATTGCGAAATGTAGAAGTGCAAAACGACCGAATGAAATTCCGTAGAAATATGGAACGGATCGGCGAAATTGCTGCTTTCGAAATCAGCAAAGGTTTAGAACAGAAAGAAATAGAAATTACCACCCCTTTGGATCTTATTAAGGTAAAAGAAATCGCTGTTCAGCCAGTGATTACAACAATCTTAAGAGCAGGAGTTCCTTTGTTTCAGGGAATTTTAAATTATCTTGATAAAGCAGATTGCGGATTTGTGGCAGCGTACCGAAAGCACGATGCCAACGATTATTTTTCGATCAAACAAGATTATCTTACTTGTCCCAATATCGATGGGCGCCCTTTGATTGTAGCTGATCCGATGTTGGCAACCGGAGCAAGTTTAATCGAGGCTATCAAGGATTTACTGAATCATGGAAAGCCAACTCAGCTTCATATTGTGGCGGCTATTGCTTCACAACAAGGAGTTGAAACGATTCAAAATGAATATCCGAATGCTAAAATTTGGGTAGGTGTTATCGATGAAAAACTCACCTCGAAAGGCTATATCACGCCCGGTTTAGGCGATGCCGGAGATTTGTCTTATGGCGAAAAGCTTCAGAGATAAACGATTTTAAGTATAAAATTGAAAACCTTCATTTCATAAGTGAAGTTTTTTGGGGTTAGTCTGTTGCGATCATTAAAACAGAAATTTTGTTGTTTGGATATTTCAGAATTTCCCACGCCACCGAACTTATCGTATTACCGGTCGTGAAAACATCGTCAATTAAGAGGATATGTTTTCCCGAAACTTCTTTTGTGCTACTGAAGAGGTTTTGCGTTTCCTCGCGTTCTTTTCTGCTTCTTTTTGCTTGTGCTTTTTTATAGAAATTTCTTTGAATTAAAGTTTGCTCAAAAGGAATTTTCAGTTCCTGAGAAAGCGTTTCTGTATAGAGATGAAGTTGGTTATAGCCACGTTTTTTCATTTTTTTTGGATGAAGCGGAACAGTGATTAAAAGGTCGGGGCTCAGCATTTTGAGGTCTGTTTTTTCCAAGGTCCATTTTGCTAAAATTTTTCCAATTTTTTCTCGATTTCCGTATTTCAACTGATGAACAATTTTTCGGCTCAGATTTTCGTCTTCAAATTGCATCAAAGCCACGGCACTTTCCGTTGGGAAAAGTAATGCGCATTTTTCTTTCAGTAAATTATTATCCGCAAAATGATCATGAGTGAAATGGATTTGATCAAAACATAAATCGCAAACCACTTCTTCTGCATGAATAATTCGGTTACATTCCAGGCATCGATTCGGAAAAAGGATTTGCAGAATGTTCATTTTCAATGATGTAAGTTTCAAAATTACAAAAATAAAGCACTGAAATCACAACAAATTTTTCCTGATTCTCTGGATCGATTTTCTCATTTCCTCATTGAAAAGTTCTTTCTCCAAACGAATGGGTGGCGCTTGTCTTACTTCGCAATCCGAAATGCTGCACGTTTCGCAAGTAACGCCAACGCTGATTGTTTTTATTCGATCACTTTTGGCAAATTTTATCTTTTTCAGAGAGTAGGTGTTGAGCAAAATTCCTAAACAATAACTGCGGTTTGTCCCGTCCGAAAATGGGTTTTTCTGCGAAGTTGAAATCACCAAATAGGAAAGACCGCTGTCTTTGTAATGCGAAATTTGCGCATCGGTTAGTTTTTCATTTTCCTTTAAACTTACCAGGTTTTTCACGGCAATCCATCTTCTGCAATAGTGTTCATTGGTTGCGTTAGCATGCGGAGCTTGTTGTTGGTTAAGGTGTAATTCTTTCAAAATATGTATTTTATCAGAATGTTTCTTTTTGGTAAAGCAAAGGTAGAAGAGATCTTTAATTCCAAATTCCGGAGGTAGAATATTGGTCAATCGGTAATAAAAAGTCTCTGGCGAATTGGTAAACTCTTGAATTAATTGGTCGAAAATATCTGGTTCCCATTGATTTAATTGAAAAAAATCATTCAATTTTTCCGTCAAGGCTAATTTCGGAATCAGTAAACATCCGGCAAAATACGATGCGTGGAAATTATTCAGCAAGTTTTCAAAATTGGTAAAATCTAGCCAGGAATAAGTATTGGGACGTGGATTTAGATTTAAAACATTAAAACCAATTTCTTTAGCAAAAATGAAAGTTCGCTGGTCTTCGCTGAGTTTTTCGTTCAGCAAAAGCAATTTTTTTTCAGGAATAAAAAGTGATCTCAGTTTCCCCGAAGCGCCAAAGGTTTCAAAATTCATCGTTCTGATTTCATAGCCAAAAGACTGAATTAAAAGTTGTTCAAAATCATTTGCTTTTGGTTTTGAATGCAGATTATTTTCAATGAAATACTCTTGTGCTTTTTCTTCGATTTCCGGAAAATAATTGTCGTACAACTCCTGAAAACTCCGTAAAACTGCAAAATAAAACCGCTCTTTTCCCAAATTGTAATTCTGTGAAATTTCGATGAGGGTGTTGATGAATGCAGTAACTTTTTTCGGTGCATCGCTGATGATGCTGATGAGGTTGCTTTTGTTAATACCGAAAAGTTCGAGCGGAATTTCCTTGAAAAAATCAGATTGCAAGATCTCGGTGAACGGAGCCAGGCCTTTATCGAGTTTTGTGGAAACCAAATCATCATAGTTGCAGCCCAATTTTTCGCAAAGATGAATGATTTTGTCATGTTTTGGGAATTTTTTTCCGTTCTCAATTTCATTCAGGTAGGATTTGGACATGCCGGTTTCATTGGCTAAATCCTGCAGTGACCAGTTCTTTTTTTGCCGTTGTTGCTTAAGTTTCAGACCGAAAACTGTTTTGATAAAGTTGCCGTCTTGTGTCATTATTTTTCTGCTGGTTGCAATTTATATTCTTTCTAAATATGCTCTGTGAAATGCGATTGATACAAAGGTAATGAAAAAAAATTCAGATGTTCGCAAAAATATTTTATAGCGAACGTTCGCTAATTAAAATATTTTGTATAAGTTTGTAAAAGCAATACCGAAAAATATTTCATTATGGAAACAGCCACTCATTTCAAAATTCTTGCAACAGAGCAGTACAAGGATGTTTTTACACCGGAACTTGTTGAGTTTTTGTATAATCTTCACGGTGCTTTTGGGGAGGAAAGAGAACGGCTTTTGATCGCCCGACAAAGGCGACAAATAGAATTTGATCATCATCAATTGCCGCAGTTCCTTCCTGAAACTGAAGAGATCAGAAACGGAGATTGGGTATGTAATCCACTTCCGAAAGATTTGTTGGACCGTAGAGTAGAAATTACCGGTCCTGTGGAAAGGAAAATGATTATTAATGCGCTCAATTCCGGAGCTTCTGCTTTTATGGCGGATTTTGAAGACAGCAACTCGCCAACTTGGAAAAACTGTTTGGAGGGACAAATTAACCTTTCCGAAGCCGTAAACCGAAACATCAGTTTTGAAAATGAAAATGGAAAAAAATATTCACTTAACGAAGAATTAGCAACACTTTTGGTTAGGCCGAGAGGTCTTCATTTGGAAGAAAAAAATATTAAAATTAATGGGAAAAATGCTTCCGGTTCTTTAATTGATTTCGGGATTTTCTTCTTTAGAAATGCAAATCAACTGATTAAAAACGGAAGCGGCCCTTATTTCTATCTCCCAAAACTGGAGCATTACAAGGAAGCTAAATGGTGGAACAAGGTGTTTAATTTCTCTCAGGATTATTTGAAAATTCCGCGTGGAACCATTAAAGCAACGGTTCTAATTGAGACGATTACCGCCGCTTTTCAAATGCATGAAATTTTATTTGAACTCAAAGAACACAGCTCCGGACTGAATTGTGGAAGATGGGATTATATTTTTTCTTACATCAAAAAGTTTAGAAATCTACCAGAATTTCTAGTTCCGGATCGCGATCAAGTGACGATGACTACTCCTTTTATGAGCGCATATTCAAAGTTGGTAATCAAAGCTTGTCATCAAAGAAACGTTCATGCGATGGGCGGAATGGCAGCACAAATTCCGGTGAAAAATAATGAAGCAGAAAATGAAATTGCTTATGCAAAAGTGCGCGCAGATAAAGAGAGAGAAGTGAAAAATGGTCACGACGGAACTTGGGTTGCACATCCCGGTTTGGTGAAAGTAGCGAAAGATATTTTCGATCAATATATGCCTTCTCCTAATCAAATAGATAAAAAATTCGATGAATATCAGATTTCAGAAGCAGATTTGCTCGAAATTCCAAAAGGAACCATTACCGAAAAAGGTGTTCGCAAAAACATCAATGTGGGAATTCTGTACATCGAATCATGGTTAATGGGTGTTGGAGCGGCCGCACTTTACAACTTAATGGAAGATGCAGCAACCGCCGAAATTTCAAGAACACAAATCTGGCAATGGCTGAAAAACGAAGCCAAATTAGATGATGGAAGAACGCTTCTTCCGGAGATGATTCTGAATTGGCAAGTTGAAGAACTTCAAAAAATTAAAGAATATGTCGGGGAAGAAAGGTTCGCTTCAGGGAAATTTGAACTGGCCACTGAAATTTTCAACGGAATTGTTTTAAATGATCACTTCGTAGAATTCTTAACCTTAGAGGCTTATCAGTTTATTTAAAATTTAGAGTCATTAAATATTGAACAAAAAATAAAATCCAAAATATTATGAAAAATCACGAACAAATCCAGAAATTGGAAAAAGACTGGTTGGAAAACCCAAGATGGAAAGGCGTAAAAAGACCTTATTCCGCAGAAGAAGTGCTAAAATTGAGAGGTTCCTATCAACTCGATTATACCATTGCAAAACTCATGTCTGAAAAATTATGGGAAAAACTGAATAATCAGGATTATGTAGCAGCATTGGGCGCACTTACCGGAAATCAGGCGGTTCAGGAAGTTGATGCCGGTTTGGAAGCAATTTATCTTTCCGGTTGGCAAGTCGCTGCAGATGCGAACTTGAGCGGCGAAATGTATCCTGATCAAAGTCTTTATCCGGCGAATTCGGTGCCGAGTGTGGTGAAAAGAATTAATAATGCTTTGCTCAGAGCGGATCAAATTCAATCGGTAAACGAAGTGGACGAAGTAAACAGAAAAAATTATTTGGTGCCTATCGTTGCTGATGCGGAAGCTGGCTTCGGTGGAAATTTGAATGCTTTTGAATTGATGAAACAAATGATAGAAGCAGGAGCAGCGGGTGTGCATTTCGAAGATCAATTGTCATCTGCTAAAAAATGCGGGCATCTCGGAGGAAAGGTTTTGGTGCCTACCCAGGAGGCGATTAATAAACTGGTGGCGGCTCGATTGGCGGCTGATGTGTGCGGAGTTCCGACGATTTTGGTGGCCAGAACTGATGCGGATGCAGCGGATTTGTTGACGTCGGATATCGATGATCGCGACAAGAAATTCGTAACCGGAACTCGTACTGTGGAAGGCTTTTTTGAAGTGAAAAATGGAGTAGAACAAGGAATCGATCGAGGTTTGTCCTACGCGCCATACGCAGATTTGATTTGGATGGAGACTTCCAATCCGGATTTGGATTATGCCCGAAAATTTGCGGAAGGAATTCATGCTAAATATCCTGGTAAAATGCTTGCTTACAACTGTTCACCTTCATTTAACTGGGCTGCAAAACTTTCGGTGCAAGAAATGGAAACCTTCCGTGAAGAGCTTGCGAAAATGGGTTATAGATTCCAATTTATCACTTTGGCAGGTTTCCACGCATTAAATACTTCAATGTTTGAACTGGCTTTGGCTTACAAAAAGCGAGGAATGGCGGGATATTCTGAACTTCAGGAAAGAGAATTCGCATTGCAGAAAGAAGGTTTCCGTGCGGTAAAACACCAAAGCTTCGTAGGAACCGGATATTTTGATGCATTGCAAACCGTGATTACTGCTGGGAATTCTTCTGTAGTCGCGATGAAAGATTCTACCGAGTCGGCGCAGTTCCATTAATTATTTTTAATAATTGTTATTTTGAAGTCCTTCTGCTTTTTTTGGCGGAAGGCTTTTTTTAGCTTTATACTTTACAAGGGTTCCATTCATTTTCATAAAATTTTTTCATCATTCCTGCGATCTTCTAACTTTCTTTATCTTTGCAAAATGATACGAATTACCAAAATTTTCACTTTTGAAACGGCCCATGTTCTGTACAATTATGACGGGAAATGCAAAAATATGCATGGGCATTCCTACAAACTTTTTGTTACGGTAAAAGGAAAACCGATCAATAATTTAGAGGACCCGAAAAACGGAATGGTCGTGGATTTTGGCGATATCAAAAAAATCGTTAACTCCGAAATCATCGATGTTTGGGATCATGCAGTTTTGGTAAATGGCGATTCTCCGCACCAAGAATTGGGGCAAGATTTGGAAGGAAAAGGTCACAAAGTAATTTTTTGCAATTACCAACCAACTTGCGAAAATATGTTGTACGATATTGCCGAAAAAATTCAAAATAAACTTCCAAAAGAGGTGCAACTTGCTTATCTGAAACTTCACGAAACGGAAAATTCCTACGGAGAATGGTTTGCTGAAGAAAATAAAGAAAACTTTTCTTAGTATTTCTGATAAAAAATCTAAAATTGGCACCTGAAATTCATCCATGAAAATAAAATTAGAACCGAACAAAAAAATATATTTTGCTTCCGATCAGCATTTTGGAGCTCCAACTCCACGGGCAAGCAAAATCCGTGAAGAGAAATTTATCCGTTGGTTAGATGAAATAAAATCTGACGCGCAGGTGCTTTTTCTCATGGGTGATCTGTTCGATTTTTGGCATGAATGGAAACATGTTATTCCGAAAGGATATGTACGTGTTTTGGGCAAATTAGCTGAATTGAAAGATGATGGAATTGAGCTTTTTATGTTCGTAGGAAATCATGATTTGTGGATGAAAAACTATTTTGAAGAAGAAATTGGTTGCACAGTTTTTTTCGAAAAACAATTCTTTGAAATCAATGGGAAAAAATTCCTTTTGGCTCACGGCGACGGTTTAGGACCGGGCGACAAAGGTTATAAAAGGATGAAGAAATTATTTACCAATCCGCTTGCGCAATGGGCTTTCAAGTGGCTTCATCCGGATATTGCAATGAAAGTTGCCATTTATTTTTCAACCAAAAATAAGATGATTTCCGGCGAAGAAGACAAAGCGTTTTTGGGCGAGGACAAAGAATTTTTAATTGTCTATTCCAAGGAAAAATTGAGAAATGAAAAGATTGATTATTTCGTTTATGGTCATCGGCATTTGCCCATGGTTTTGGATTTAAAAATGAATGAAAACGAAGCAAAATACGTGAACTTGGGAGATTGGATTTCTTACTTTACCTACGGGGAGTTTCAGCAGGATTTCGAACTGAAAATTTGGGAATAACAATTTCTTAATTATCGCAGAATGTTGAATGGGTTTTTTAATCTAATTTTTGAAATCAACATCGCTTTGCAAAAAAATAAAAAAAATTGAAAAATATTTTCGAACTAAAAACTGAAACAGATTTTCGGCAAAAATGTTTGGAAACTTTCCGTTATCAATATGAAAATGTGGAAGTTTACCGGAAATTTTGCGATTATCTGCAGATAAATTCCACTGAAATTCAGGATATTCACAAAATTCCCTTTTTGCCAATTGAAATGTTTAAGAATCATTTGGTTTCAGATCAAAATTTTTCTGCGGATCAGTATTTTCAAAGTTCAGGAACCACTCAAATGAATCGTTCCAAGCATTTTATTGCGGATTTTGCTTTGTATGAAGAAAGTATTTATCAAAGTTTTACGAAATTTATCGGAGAACCAGAAGATTTTATTTTCTTAGGGTTATTGCCCAATTATTCCGAAAATCCACATTCATCATTGATCTATATGGTTGATTTTCTCATGAAAAAATCCGGAAAACCTGAAAATGGATATTTTCTTTATAACCATCAAGAATTATTGGAGCTTTTACAAAATTTAAAACATAAAAAAGTCATTCTTTTTGGTGTTTCTTTTGCGCTGTTGGATTTTTTGGATTCGTTTTCCCAAGCGCTCAATTTTCCTGATTTATTCATCATTGAAACCGGAGGAATGAAAGGCAGAAAAGAAGAAATGACGAAAGATGAGTTGCTGAAAATTTTGCAAAAAGGTTTCGGAACCGATCATATTTTTTCGGAATATTCGATGACAGAACTGCTTTCCCAAGCCTATTCTTTAGGTGAAAATATTTATGAAACACCGAACTGGATGCGGATTCTCATTAGAAATACAGAAGATCCGTTTTCCTATATGGAAAAGGGAAGAACTGGCGCTATTAACATCATTGATTTAGCTAATGTTCATTCCTGTAGTTTTATTGCGACGCAAGATTTGGGGAAAATAGTAGAGGAATCCGTTAAATTTTTAGATGTAGAAAGTGAAATTTCAGTCCCAAAATTTCAAGTTTTGGGCAGGATTGATCATTCGGATATTCGCGGGTGCAGTTTGTTGGTTTCTTAAATTAGTTTAGTAGTAAATATTGTCGTGTATTGCGATTTTTTTAATATTTCTTTAATGAGCATTTACAAAATTTACATTTTAGTGGATTTTGACTGAGAATTTTCAGAGAATGATTTTTTATCGTTACATTTTTCTTAATTTTACAGCCATTAAAATTTATTATGCTATGAAATATTTTTATACGCTGATGATGGCTTTCCTATTGCCTTATTTAGCCATTGCACAACAATCTGTTTCGTATTCGGTGAATCCTCCGACTTTCAACGAAACAGAATCCATTACTATCACTTTTACGGTGAATGAAACAAATTTCGAGGTTGGCACTTCGCATGCACTTTATTTGTGGGCGTGGTCTTACGATTCGAATAATACGCAAGCCGATGCGCCAACCAACGGAACTTGGACCGCCTCGAATGCAGCTAATAAACTGACTTATGTTTCCAGTTCGGGTTCTACAGGAACGTACACGTTTACCATGAATACCGTGAAATCTTTCTTCGGAAACCGAACAAATCCGCTATCTAAAATTGGATTTCTGGTAAAAACACTTAACGGATCTGTTCAATCACAGGATATGGTCGTGAATGTTGGTAAATTTCAATTTAATTTAACCAATCCTGCTGCCGGAAGTACCAATGTGGTAAGTTCTGGAACGGTGATTAATATTACGGGATCTGCTTCGCAGCCTGCAAATTATGTGGTGAAAGCCAACGGAAATCCTGTTTATACAAGTTCTGCGGCTTCTACCAGTTTAAATTTTCCTTACACCATAACTCAGGATGCCAATATGGAAGTGGTTGCATTCAGTACTTCAGATGGAACTGTGGTTTCTAAAACTTTCACTGTTGCTCTTGCAGTTCCAGTGCAAACGGCTGCAATCCCCGCGTATATGAAACAGGGAATTTCTTACGATCCAGCGGATCCAACTAAAGTAGGTTTAGCGCTTTACGCACCAGGAAAAGCTTTTGTAAACGTGATCGGAAGTTTTAATAATTGGACCGTAAGTGCAAATTATCTCATGAAAAGAGATACCGCAAATCCGAATCTTTATTGGATTGAAATTACAGGATTAACGCCACAACAAATTTATACATTCCAATATAGAACTGCGGATGGAATTAAAGTAGCCGATCCTTATTCGCCTTTGGTTTTGTCTCCTTATGATGATCAGTATATTAACCAAAATGGAATGGTTTACCCAGATCTTCCGGTTTATCCTGATGGGCAAGACTTCGAAGTTTCTGTTATTCAAACAGCAAAACCAGCTTATAATTGGACTGTAACCAATTTTGCTAAACCAGCAAAAGATAATTTAGTTATATATGAATTATTGGTAAGAGATTTTACGACTCAAAAAACGTGGCAATCACTAATTGACAAAATTTCATATTTGAAATCACTAAAAATCAATGCGGTAGAATTAATGCCGGTAATGGAATTTGATGGGAACAGTTCTTGGGGTTACAATACTGGGTTTCATTATGCTCTGGATAAAGCTTACGGAACTCCTGAAAAATTCAAGGAATTCATTGATTTGTGCCATCAGAATGGGATTGCAGTTATTTTAGATATCGCCTTAAACCACGCAACCGGAAGAAGCCCAATCGAAAGAATGTGGATGGTTGATCCTGATGGTGATGGTTATGGTGATCCATCAGCAGATAACCCGTATTTCAACCAAGTTGCGAAACATTCTTATAGTGTATTTAATGATTTCAACCATTCAAAAGCCGAAACAAAATATTATGTAAACCGCATTTTGGAGCAATGGATCAAAGAATATAAAATTGACGGATTCCGTTGGGATTTAACCAAAGGATTTACACAAAATTGTACTGCCGGAGACGACGCATGTACGAACGCTTACCAGCAAGATCGAGTGAATATTTTACGTGCTTATGCGGACAATCAGTGGAGTTATGATCCTACTTCCTATGTTATTTTTGAACATTTGGGAACTGATTCGGAGGAAGCGCAATGGGCTAATTATAGAATTGCAGAGGGCAAAGGAGTGATGATGTGGGATAAGCAAACAAATCCTTACAACCAAAATACGATGGGATTTGCTGAAAACAGCAATTTCAATAGAGTGAAATACAGCGTTCATGGTTTCTCAGGACTCCGAGCAGATAGCTACGGCGAAAGTCATGATGAGGAGAGGTTGATGTACAGAAACCTGAATTTTGGAGCTTCAAACACAGGATACAGTACAAGAGATTTGAACAATGCTCTGGAAAGACAAAAAGCTTACGGAGCCGTATTCCTTACCGTTCCTGGCCCGAAAATGATTTGGCAATTCGCTGAACTTGGTTTTGATAAAAGTATTTATACTTGCGAAGACGGAATTACCGTAAACAATGAAACCGACGCAACTCCTGGCGATTGTAAATTGAGTCCGAAACCTTCCGCTTTTGGTTTGAATTATGACACCAATGCCGCTAGAAAATCAGTCTATGATACATGGGCAAAAATTTTAGAATTAAAACTTTCGCATGATGTTTTCAGTTCCAAATCATTCACTGTAGAATCTGGGAATTTGATGCCGAGAATTTTTATTAATAATGATGCGTCTTCAAGCGCACTGAAAAATGTGGTGATTTTAGCAAATTTCACGCTTACTTCTCAAAATATCGTTCCGAATTTCCCTTACGGCGGAAACTGGTATAATTTGATGGATAATACTTCCATGGCGGTTGCAGATCCGGCGGCGCCAATTACCATCGAACCGGGTGGCTTCAGAATTTTCGGGAATGCATCTGCTTTAGCAACCGACGAAGTTGGCGCTTCTAAAAATGAAGTTTCTTTAATTTTGACTCAAAATCCGGTAACGAACGGAAACGCTTCCATTCGCTACACCAACGCGAAAAACGGAACGCTTTTATTCTATGATTTGTCGGGATCTTTAGTGAAAACAGTGAAGGTTTCGAAAGATAATGCTGATGAAACTATTTCTGTTAATGGTTTGAAAACAGGAATGTATTTGCTTCAGTTGAAATCTGAAAAAGGTGTTGCAGTAACGAAATTAATCGTGAAATAAAATAAAATTTTAATTAAACAAAGAACGGTTTGCTGAAAATGCAAGCCGTTTTTTTATTTTTAAGTAGAGATAAAAACTAAATAATCGCCAATTCCAAAGCTTTTCGAATGAGTTCTTTGGAATTTTTCGCTTGAAGTTTTTTCAAAATATTTTTTCGGTGAGATTTTACGGTATGTTCTGAAATGTTCAAGATTTGCGAGATTTCGTTTCCCGAATTACCTTTGGCAATATAATTTAATATTTCCAGTTCGCGACGGGTGAGTTTCTCAAAAATTGTTGAAACAGGTAAGAAAGCACTTTTCTCCAATTTAATTTGATGAAAATCGTTTCGGGAACCAATTCCGGAAATCAAAATTGTGTAAGGATTATGTTCCGTGATATGCTGAATATTAGTATGAATATTAATTGATTGGATAATTCTATCATCCTCGGAAAGTTGCGTGTGTAAAGCTTGGTGATGAAACAATTCGTAATTTCCTTCGGCGGTCAGCATTCGGAAACAATAAGAAGATTTCAGTTCCAACGCCTGCGCAACACCTATTGTTTTTATGGTTTCGTAAGATTTGCTTTCGGCCTCTACCACGAACGGAATATCTTCCGGATGAATAAGATTGATGATTTCTGAGATGTTCTGCGGATATTCTTTCAATGGATGCATTTCCAAAATATTCGGATGATGGTTGCCGATAGTGCCATTGGGAATATTGAGAACATAATAATAGTAATTGCCGGCCGCGAAGAAATCAGCGAAAATTTTTTTTAATTTGGGAGTGTTGGTTGGCTGCATTTGTGGTGATAGGGCGCCAAATTTTACATCCCAAACTTTTTTTAAAATGTGATGGCCTTCCGAATAATCGCTTTCATTAACCATATTTTTATTATTTAATGATAAATTTAATAATTTTTTTAATTAAATATCCCCCATAAGTGGGATTTTTTTTTCAAGTTTAATATGATAATTTTGCATAAACACAAATGATGTAGAAAGTATTAATTTTGAAAACAAAAAAAACCTTCCAGAAAATCTGAAAGGTTTTTTTAGCTTAAAATTTGCTCTTATAAAGAAGCAGAATGTACGAGCATATCTACTAATTTGTTAGAATATCCCATTTCGTTATCGTACCAAGATACCAATTTCACGAAGTTTGGCGAAAGCATGATTCCAGCGTCTTTATCGAATACAGAAGTTCTTTTTTCTCCTACGAAATCCTGAGAAACCACTGCGTCTTCAGTATATCCTAAGATTCCTTTTAATTCGCCTTCAGAAGCAGCTTTTATTGCAGTGCAAATCTCGTCATAAGAAGTTGCTTTTTCTAATCGTACCGTTAAATCCACTACAGAAACGTCCGCCGTTGGAACTCGGAAAGACATTCCGGTTAGTTTTCCGTTTAATGAAGGAATTACTTTTCCTACGGCTTTTGCAGCTCCGGTAGAAGATGGGATGATGTTGTTCAATGCAGAACGTCCACCTCTCCAGTCTTTCATTGATGGACCATCTACGGTTTTTTGGGTTGCAGTGGTTGCGTGTACAGTAGTCATTAAACCTTCTACAATTCCGAAGTTATCGTGAATTACTTTTGCCAAAGGAGCAAGACAGTTGGTTGTACAAGATGCGTTGGAAAGAATTTTAATATCGTCGGTTAATTCTTTGTGGTTTACACCCATTACAAACATTGGAGTATCATCTTTCGGTGGAGCAGAAAGGATTACTTTTTTCGCGCCAGCATTGATGTGTGCTTGAGCAGTTTCGGTGGATAGAAATAAACCGGTAGATTCTACGATGTATTCAGCACCCACTTCGTTCCATTTCAAGTTGTTAGGATCTTTTTCTGCAGTTACTCGTATTTTTTTACCGTTCACGATAAGGTCATTTCCTTCTACAGAAACTTCTCCTTTGAATTCTCCGTGTACAGAATCATACTTTAGCATATAAGCCATGTATTCGGCATTGATAAGGTCGTTGATTCCTACTACCTCGATGTTTTCTCTCTCGGTCATTGCTCTGAAAACTAGACGACCAATTCTCCCGAATCCGTTGATTCCTACTTTGATTGTTGACATAACATTTTGTTTAATAATTATTATTTGTTCTGTTAATTGAGTTTTTTGGAATTTAAATCGCTAAAATTTCGGATAGCAACATAAGTTCTTGATTGATTTCATTGTGTTTTTTAATCGCTTCTTCAAATGGCGTGAATACCAATTTATTCGATTGCAAACCGGCCATTACATTGGTTCTGCCTTCCATCAAACCAGTTACGGCACCAAAACCTAAACGACTCGCCAAAACGCGGTCGGCACAACTAGGTGAGCCTCCTCTTTGGATGTGACCCAAAATGGCTACCCGAATATCATAATCCGGAAAACCGGCTTTGGTTGCTTTTGCTAAATCGTAGATGCTGCCCAGTTTTTCACCTTCGGCTACTACCACGATGCTTGATGATTTTCCAGCTCTTTCTGCTCTTTCGAAAGTAGCAAAAAGATCTTCAATGCTGTCTTTCTTTTCAGGGATAAGAATGTCTACGGCGCCGGTTGCTAATCCGCTATTCAACGCAATAAATCCGGCGTCTCTACCCATCACTTCCACGAAGAATACGCGGTTGTGCGAAGTTGCGGTGTCACGGATTTTATCAATGGCATCCATTGCTGTATTCAGGGCGGTATCGTAGCCAATGGTATTGTCCGTTCCGAAAATATCGTTGTCGATCGTTCCAGGAACTCCAATTACTTTGATGCCAAATTCTTCATTGAAGATTTTTGCTCCCGTAAAAGTACCGTCACCACCAATGCAGACTAATCCGTCGATGCCGTGTTTTATGCAATTGTCGTAGGCTTTTTGTCTGCCTTCTTTAGTTTTGAATTCTAAGGATCTAGCGGAACGTAAAATAGTACCACCGGCGCCGATGATGTTTTTTACAGATCGGGGTCCCATTTTCGTAAAATCGTCATGAATAAGACCGTTATAGCCTTCTCTTACCCCAAAACATTCAATATCATAATGGTTAGCAGTTCTTACAACTGCTCTCAGAGCGGCATTCATACCAGGCGCGTCGCCACCGGAAGTGAGAACCGCAATCTTTTTTACAGCGCTTTCGTTCATACATAATAATTTCTTCACAAATTTACGAAAACAAGTTTAAAGAATAAAGTTTTGCTTGATAACATTTGGTAAAAAAACATTAGTTTTGCAACATGATGATTAAAGAGCATCTGCGAAGTATTTTAGCTACTGTATTTACAGGGTTTTATCTTGTCGTGGCTTTGTTCTCTCAGAATTTTCACAATCACGGAAGTGGCGAAGTTTTCAAGGATTATCACTTCAAAAAATCGGAAAAAACATTTTCCAAAAGTTCTTTTTCAAAAAATTTCATCGACTGTCTATCATGTCATCTAATTCATGATGGACACACGCTAATCCCTGACGTTTTCGAGTTATCAACCACGAAATTAATCGATTTTCGTCAAAAGATTTTCGCCTATGTACAGAGATTTTCATCTCTGGAATTTCTAAGCATTCAGCTAAGGGGTCCGCCTGCATTTTTCATTTAATTAATATCATTTTTCGAAAATTAAACGCTAAAGATTTGAATATTAAATCTTTACTGCTTTGCGTATTTACTTAATACTAAAATTAATTTAATGAAATTTTTATTCAATTTTTTGTTGGTCTTTTTTGGACTAACAATTGTCATCGCGCAAAAGACGTTTACAGTTCAAGGGAAAATTATTGATTTTCATGATAAAATTCCTTTGAAGAACGCCACGATCAAAATCGGAAGTCGAACCGAAACTTCAGATGAAAAGGGCAATTTTATTTTTAAGGCCATCGAAAAAGGAACTTACACCTTGCTTGCTTCACATCCGGATTGCCAAACGCTTTCTGAGGAAATTGTGGTGGATAAACATCTGGAAATTACCCTGAATTTGGAACATCATATCTCCGAAATTGAAACTGTGAAAATTCACGCCATTCATAAAAAAGAGGGATCTGTTTTGATTAAAACATTAAACAAAGAAGAAATCGAACGGAATTCCACCGAAAATCTCGGTAATCTGCTCGCCGGAATCTCCGGTGTCACTGCTTTGAAAACAGGGAATAATATTTCTAAACCTGTTATTCATGGTTTGTACGGAACGCGAGTTTCGATCATGAACAATGGTGTGAAAATGGCGGAACAGGAATGGGGAGTAGAACATGCACCGAATGTTGATGTGAATATGTTTGAACACATAGATGTAGTAAAAGGTGCATCGGCGCTGAAATATGGCAACGAAAGTGTGGGTGGAGTGGTGATTTTGGAACCGGCAATCTCCCCAAAAAAGGACACTATTACAGGGCGAATAAAATTCTCCGGAATATCGAACGGAAAAGGAGGAGAAGTTGCTCTAGATGTCGCTAAAACCTGGGAAAATCAATGGTTTGTAAAGTCCGGTGGATCTTATAAAAAGTTGGGCGATCAATACATTCCGCATCATAGCTTGCAAAATACGGGAGCGGAAATTAGCTCTTTTGATTTTTCTTTGGGTAATAATTCCTTCAAGCAGGGTTTTGATGTTTTGTACAACGGAATTCAGCAGGAATTTGGAATTTTCAAAGGAGCTCATCTTGGTGGTCCGGAAGATTTTTATAAAGCCATCAATTTGGGACAGCCTTATTTTTTGGATGAATTCAGCTATAATATCGAAAATCCAAAGCAGGAAGTGAGCCACCATTTGGCAAAAATTTCTGCATACAAACGGTTTTATAATATCGGGAAAATCTCTTTTCAGTATAGTTTTCAGTTGAATAATAGAAAAGAATACGACATCCGAAAAGGTGATTTGAGCGAAACTCCATCGATGGATTTGCGTTTAATTACGCATAATGCAAGCTTGACCCATCTTTTGGAGAGAGGAAAATGGAGCTTGGAAAACGGAATCTCTGTTGGTTTACAAGATAATTTTCCGAATCCGGCGACTAAAGCAAGACGGTTGATTCCGGATTATTTCCGCTACGACTCCGGAATTTTTTCTGTTTTCAAATTTCAAATCAATGATCAGCTGAATGCAGAAGCAGGTGCGAGATACGATTTCTACCGATACGATGCTTACAAATATTACGATGCATCCGTTTGGGAAAAATATGCGAACATTTTTCCGGAATTTTTTGTAAAAGAAAGAGATAGCCGAGTTTTGACACGTCCTATTTTAGATTATCATAATTTTTCGGGAAATGTGGGATTCAACTATCTTTTAAATAAAAATTGGAATTTCAAACTGAATTTTTCCCGAGCAGAACGAGCTCCGAATGCGGCGGAACTGTTTGCGGATGGTTTGCATCACTCTGCTGCGATTATGGAAGAAGGTGCCTTGAACATGAAAAAAGAAAGCATCTACCATTTGAATTTTTCTACCATCGCAGCAGTGGACTTTTTGAAGGGATTATCTTTCGAAATCAATCCTTATCTCATGTTTTCGGAATCATTTATTAACCAGATCCCAACCGGGGTGAAATCTACCAACAGAGGGGTGTTTATGGTTTGGAGTTATCAGCAAATCAGAGCGAGAATTTTCGGCGTTGATGCTGATGCGGAATTGAAGTTTACCGATCAGTTGAAGTTGAATTCTTCCTTTAGTGCTTTGCGCGGTGACGATTTGGGAAATCAGGAACCATTAATTTTAATGATGCCGACCAACTGGAGAAATTCACTGGAATGGAAATCTAAAAAAGCTGGAAATCTGTTTGTAAAGCTGGAAAACGAAACCGTCTTTCAGCAGAAAAGATATCCAATCCGAAACCAAAATGTAGATTTCATCGAAAACGGAACTTTGGTTACCCGAGAAATTGATTACAGCTCTACACCAGCTTCGTATTCAATTTTCAATGCGGCTGTTGGGTTTGATGTTTTAAGAAATATCAACTTCAATTTAAGAGTCAACAATATTTTTAATACCAATTACACAGAATATCTCAACAGATTGAGGTATTTCATGCCGGAGCCAGGACGAAATTTCGTGGCGACGGTTCAATTTAAATTTTAAGAAGAAAAGCGAATTGATTGATCAATAAGAACCTTTAACCTTTAAAAAAAAAAATGAAAAATTTATATAAGACCACTTTATTGTTATTTGCAGCTTTTATCTTGTTTTCTTGTAGAAATAGCAATGAAATCCCTGAAGATATTCATGAACACGAAGAAATCGAGAAACTGGTAATTACTGCGACCAATAAAAATAATGCGTCTGATGTTCAGGTGATCAACTATATCGGAGGTGTAGCAGATGGATCTTTACAATTGCAACAAGGCGCAACCTACGTTGTAAAATTGGACTTCCAGGTGAAACACGATGATCACTATGAAAGTGTAAACGACGAAATTACCGAAGAAAAAGATGAACATTTCATTACTTTCCAATTCTCTGATTCAGATGTTGCCGTGAAACGTGCTTCCGACGATGTAGTAAGAACTGATGGAAACAAAGTAGGCTTAAGCACTGAATGGAAAATTAATTCGGTTTCAGAAACAGGGAAAGCCAACATCAAATTGGTGCATACTCCAACTTCTGTGAACCAAAATTATCCTACAGCAGATAACCAACAAGGTGAAACTTCTGGTGGAGAAACCGATGTGAATGCCCTGGTAAATCTTCAATAAAAATTTTACCGCCACAAATATGCGGTTAATGCTTGGCAAGCGTGTATTTGTGGTATTTTCTTTAAATAAATCATTTGCTTGATTGCAGATGATTTTTTTTAGTATTTTTTATGATTTTTTAGCGAGAATCTTTTAATAAATTTTTACTATTTTTGCAACCTAAATTTTCAAAACATAACAATGAACGTTACAGCGACAAACCACGATGAAGTAAGCGCGTTACTTACAGTTACATTAGATAAAGCAGATTATAAGGATAAAGTTGAAAAACAACTTATCAATTATGCAAAAAACGCACAAGTTCCAGGTTTCAGAAAGGGAAAAGTGCCATTGAGCATGGTAAGAAAACAATATGAAGCAGGAATCGCTTTTGAAGAAATTAACAAACAGGTTTCTGAAGCGCTTAACAATTATGTAAACGAAAATAACCTAAGATTGGTTGGGCAGCCAGTTCCACAGCCGGTTGAAGAATTAAACCATAATGCTGATCAAGTTACCGTAGCTTTTGAAGTAGGGTACGAACCAGATTTCAAAATTGATTTGGCAAAATACGAAGCACCTCACTTCAAAGTTGAAGCTTCTGATAAAGAAATCAACCAAAGCATAGAAAATATGCAAAAAAGATTTGCGGAAAAAGTAGTACAAGAAAACATCGCTGATGATTCTCAAGTAGCTTTGCAAATCAGCCAGGTTGTAGAAGAAGATGCAGAAGGAGAGCACCATCATCACCCGAAAAATGTGGTAATCGATGCTGAGAAGAAGGAAGCTTTCAAATTGGTGAAAGATTTGAAAATGGATGGATCTGTAAAAATTTCTAAAGAAGATTTACAGAAAAACGAAGACTTAGCAAAAGAATTGGGCTTCAGCAATGAAGAAGTTGAACATTTGCACCACGATCAACTGGAAGTTACTGTGAAAGATTTCTACGGATTGAATTTGGCAGAACTTAACCAAGAATTATTCGATAAAGTATATGGTGAAGGAACCATTAAATCTGAAGAAGAACTTAAAGAAAAAGTAAAATCTGAGCTTGACGAATATTTCCAGCAAAATGCAGATGTACATTTCGTGAACAAGATTTTGGAGCAAATCAACGAGAAAGAAGACGTGAAACTTCCTGAAACTTTCTTGGTAAAATGGTTAATGTTCAGCAACCAAAATATCCAGTCTGAGGAACAAGCAAAAGAAATCCTTGAAGCAGAAAAAAATCAATTGAAATACCAGATTTTGGAAGGTAAATTGATGAACGATAACGAAATCAAATTAGATTATAGCGATGTTTTGGCACAAGCTGAGCAGTTGGTAAGAAATCAATTGGCAATCTACGGAATTCACCATTTGGGCGATGAAGAAATTCAGAAATACGCAGTAGAAATGTTGAAAGATCAGGAGCAAGTTCGTCAGATTTCAAGTGAAGTAGGAATGGCAAAACTAAAAGATGTGATTCTGGAGAAAGCTTCTAAAAAAGAAACTAAAATCTCTCACGACGAGTTTTTGGAAGAATTGAAGAAGTAATTTCCATCAAAATAAACAAAGAAAACCGCCTCATTTACTGAAGCGGTTTTTTTGTGTTTTAATTTTTAAATATAACGCTGGATTTGTTGAAGTTTAAGAACCAAATTCCGCTTTCCATTCTTCGGCTGCATCGCAAAGTGTGGTGTAGAATTCTTCGCCATATTTTCTGATCAGCGGTGTCTTCAGGAATTTGTACACCGGAACTTTCAATTCTTTGCCCAAAACGCATGCATCGTTGCAGATTTCCCACTCGTGGTAATTCATTGCGGTAAAGGTGGAGTATTCGGTCACACGGATCGGGTATAGGTGGCAGGAAATAGGCTTTTGCCAATCTACCGCGCCATCTTCGTATGCTTTTTCAATTCCGCATTTGGTGATTCCTTTTTCGTCGAAAATCACGTAGGCACATTCCTCGCCATTTATCATCGGAGTTACATAATCGCCATCGTGTGGATCGATGGTCCAAGTGCCCTGTTCATCTAACGCAGCCACGCCTTCCGGCCGAAGATAGGGTTTTACTTTTTCATAAATTTTATCGAGAATTTCTGTTTCATATTTTTCCAGTGGTGCGCCCACATCGCCTGCCACGCAACATGCGCCTTTGCATTTGTTGAGATTACACACAAATTCCTCTTCAAAAATATCTTCAGAAATTAGTTTATTGTCTATTTGTATCATGAATTTTTTTAATATTAAAATTGTAAATAATTAATAACTTTAAAAATCATCAAACTGATGATGATGATCCAAAGTCCTGCTTCTTTCATCCAATATTTGGGCAAAAATTTTAGCATCCTGCTTAGGATAATGGAAGCCGGAAGTGCAAGTAAAAGCAAATATTCGTACACATTTCCCATGTATAAGAAGATGGTAGCAAGCTGTGCGAATGAATAAATGAGCAAAAATGTATATTTAAATTTACTTGTTGGACTTTTTTTGTTGAAATTTCTGAAATGATCAAACACCGAATGTATTAGCAGAAGCGCAATCGGAGAAAGAAACAGCAGTTTTTCGTTATTTTTTGTTACTTCAAAGGAATAAAATGGAAAATAAACTTCGTTCCATGCATTCATTCCAAGAAAATAAGCAATGCTGAAATAAGAAATTGCGACCAATGAGATCCCAAAAAGCAATCTGAAGATATGTAATCCAACCCGATCGGAAGTCCCGATAAGGTGCAAAATCACAAAAATCGACATCGGCCATGTGGTGGGTAAAAAAATAAAATTCAACGCTAAAATTGCGCCTACAAGGATGATAGAATTTCTACGAACCGCCAAATCATTATCGGTAAGCAACAGAATTATAATGGAATTGGTGAAAAGCGAAAAGGCAATTCCGATATCCAAATCACCGGGATATAGCGCAAAGATAAAAGCCGTATAAAGAAATAGAGGCAAATGCGTTTGATAATTCAGTGCAATAGCATTAAAACAAAAATATCCCAAAGCTATCCCTGCAAAAGTTATCACTGCGGACACTATATCTAATGAATTGAAATCGAGGAAGTTAAATCCTATTACAATTAAAAGAAGTATGACAATGTAAATCGGTATTGAAAAAATATTGCTTTCTTTTGAAAGTAATCGAAACATTTTTATTAATTTTGTGCAAAGTTAATTTAAAAAAGGAAAATAATGACGTCTTTCTTTCTCTTCTTAAGCGATGCATTCAAATGGTCTTTTGGGTTTTTTGATTTTGCAGGTAATTTTCTTAACTGGGTTTTATTTCTCGTTGCTTCGGCATTGTTTACCTATTGGTGCTATGTTTTGGTTACTACTTTAGGAGGTGACAAAGACAAAGAATATTTTTCACCAACAGAAGGACATCACCCTTACTACGATCCAAAAATCCACTCTAAGAAAACTAAATAATTGATACTTATTTTATTTATAAAAATCCCGTAATTCTCAGAATTACGGGATTGTTTTTTTGTATTAAAATTAAAATTTTAATGAACTGGAATTACCAGTACAGGAATTGGCGAGCGGCGCGTAAGTTCTTTGGTAAGACTTCCCACAAATACGTCATAAATTCCGCTTCTGCCATGTGAGCCCATTACCATATAAGTGGCATTTTTTTCTTTGGCGTATTCTAGGATAATATCGCCGGCAACACCCTGTTTCAACAGATGTTCACAATGGACGCCTTGTGCAAGTATGCGCTGCTGAATATTATTTAAACGAAGCAGCTCTTCTTTAATCTCATTTTGCTCCACTTCCGGAAAATACTGAAATCCCATATCTCCAATGGCAAAACCTATATCCGCAGGTGCAACATGGATTAAACAAAGTTTTCCCCCGATTTCTTTTGCAAATTTTATTGATCCATCAATCAATTGGTCTGTAGAATCACTGAAATCTACAGGTAGTATAATATTGATCATAATTTAAAAATTTTGTTGCTTAAAGTTACGAAATTTTACTGAATTCTGAGATCCAGCAGTTTTTTATTTTCAAGATAAGCTTCCAATATATCGTTTTCAGCCACTTTACCAACACCTTTCGGGGTTCCCGTAAAAATAAGATCTCCGGTTTTTAAAGTAAAATATTGCGAAACAAAGGCGATGATTTTTTCTGGACTGAAAAGCATTAATGATGTGTTGCCATACTGCACTTCTGCTTTATTTTTATGCAAAGAAAATTGAAGGTTTTTCAAATCGTAATCTTCTTTTTTATAGAAATCGGAAATCACTGCAGAACCATCGAAACCTTTCGAAAGTTCCCATGGAAGTCCTTTTTCCTTCAGTTTGGTTTGTAAATCTCTTGCAGTAAAATCAATCCCCAAAGCAATCTCGTCAAAATGATTTCCTGCTTTTTCTTCCTGAATATATTTTCCGCCTTTTGAAATTTTCAAAACCACTTCCAGTTCGTAGTGAATATCTTCTGAAAATTCCGGGATATAAAAATCCGAACCTTTTTTTAAAACCGAGGTGTCGGGTTTCATGAAAATCACGGGATTTTCAGGGACTTCATTGCCGAGTTCCTTGGCGTGTTCTGCGTAATTTCTGCCGATGCAAATTATTTTCATAATTAAATTGTTGCGTTTTGAAAAACTTATCGTTAAATAAATCTTTTGTGACTTAAAAAAAAATTAAAATTTCGAACGAAGTTGAATTCCTGTCAAAATTTTCTTGGTATACAACGGAAAATCAGCACTCTGGATCCATCCGTAATAGCCCAAATCCTTTTGGAACACATCTTTCACGCGCTGTCCTTTGTATTTCCCGAAAGCGAAAATCTCCTGTTGATCCTCATCAAAATGAATCATTCCTGCCAAATCTGCAAATTTGGTGTGAAAAGAAAACTCGCTCAGTGCAGCAATATCGTTTGGAAGCTCTTCGTAGTGAGCAACTTGCGCATCCAATACTTCAAAAGTTGCTAATACATCAGCTTCAGCAGAGTGGGCGTTTTCCAACTCTTTTTTGCAGTAAAATTTGTAGGCAGCTGTCAGATTTCTTGGCTCCATTTTATGAAAAATCGTTTGTGCATCAACCAATTTAAATTTACTTAAATCGAAATCGATTCCGGCTCTCAGAAGCTCTTCCGCCAAAAGTGGAACATCAAATTTGTTGGAATTGAATCCGGCCAAATCAGAACCTGAGATCATCTCCATGATTTTCGGAGCAATTTCTTTAAACTTTGGAGCGTTTTTTACATCCTCATCAGTTATTCCATGCACTGCAGTAGATTCTTTCGGGATGAACATTTCGGGATTTACGAGCCAGGTTTTGCTTTCTCGGGAAGCGTCCGGATTTACTTTCAGGATACAGATTTCCACGATTCGGTCTTTTGCTACATTGGTTCCGGTGGTTTCCAGATCAAAGATGCAGAGCGGTTTATAGAGTTTTAAATTCATTTTTTTTATTTGGGAAAGTGCTTATTCTTAACTTGGAGATTTATTTCAATTGTTTTTGAAAAATAAGTGAAATCAAAATATAGTATAAAATCACCAATGGAATTCCGATGGTTTTAAAGATAATTAAAATCAATAAAGCACCGATTAACAAAGCGATCTTCGGATAATTGTCTTCTAATTTCATCGATTTGAATTTCATCGCAATCATTTTTACTGGGCTTACCAAAATCCACGAAGAAATTATTGTAAATATTACCATTAACAAAGGATTTTCAAAGATAAATTGAAAGCTTCCGTTTTCTAGAAATGCGTAATAAAGTCCGAAAATTAAAATAGTGTTGGAAGGCGTGTTCAGTCCCCTGAAATAATAGGTTTGTTCATCATCCAAATTGAATATTGCCAACCTTAAACATGAAAATATAGTGATGAAAAGCCCGAAATATTTTAGTTCAAAAGGAAGTTCGATTCCGAAAATCTGATTTCCGAAAGGTTCCAATGCTTTATATAGCACGATTCCCGGCAACAAACCAAAGCTCACCATATCGGCAAGCGAATCGAGTTGCGCTCCTAAATTTGAATTGGATTTCAGCGCTCTCGCAATAAACCCGTCGAAAAAATCGAGGACCAAAGAAACCATAATGCAAATCGCCGTGATTTTATAATTCCCCGCAAGCAATTGAATGACACCGATGCTTCCGGAAAATAAATTGGCCAAAGTGAAGGCGTTTGCGAGATTGTTTTTAATGTAATTCATAGGAGCAAAAATAGGGTTTTTATTAAAATTTTCATCTTCAATTATCTGAAAAAACTATTTATTAACGAAAAGTGAATTTAATGTAACTTTGCACAGTTTTTTTAGAATTTTTGGATGAAAGACATAAGATTACAAGAGGTTTTTGCTCTTTTTTATAGATTGTTTTTGGCGTTTTTCTTTTATCAGATTGCGCGCTTTCTCTTTTGGTTTTTTAATCGGGAGCTTATTCCGATTGATTCCTTATCGGATTATTTCAGTATTTCTTATCACGGAACAGCGTTCGATACCACTGCGATTTTGTATGTGAATTCACTTTTTATATTGCTCAGTTTGCTTCCGCTGATCATTAACACGAAAAGAAATTATCAGAAATTTCTGTTTTATCTTTATTTTATTACCAACGGAATCGCGTATGGAATGAATTTCGGCGATTTTATTTATTACCGATTTTCGCAGGCGAGGCTTACCACGGCAGCTTTGAATGTGGCAAAACATGAGGATAATATCGGAAAGGTATTTATGGTTTCGGTTTTGGAACATCCATTTGTAATTTTATGGTTCATTATTTTGATGATTTTCTGGATTTTTCTTTATAAAAAAGTGAAGGTTGAGGAACAAAAACCACAGAAGAAATGGAAATATTTTGTTTTTTCAGTATTGCATTTATGCATCGTTGCAGCGCTTGTCGTGGGCGGAATACGCGGAGACTTTAAGCATTCCACAAGACCAATTAATCTGGTGGATGCCAACCGACATGTGAAAAATCCGCTGCAGGCAAATGTAGTTTTGAACAGTGTTTTCTCATTTTTCCGTACCATGAATACGAATAATTTCCGGGAAGTTCATTTTGTAAATGAGGATTTTATTGAGAAAAATATTCAACCCTATAAAATATATTCGCGAGAAAATGTGGAGCCTAAACCCAATGTGGTAATCTTTATCCTTGAAAGTTTTGGGAAAGAATATTCCGGAGCATTTAATAAAAATAGCAAGATTAAGAATTTTGTTTCTTACACTCCTTTCTTCGATAGTTTGGCAACACACAGTTTGATTGCTACCAATGCATTTGCCAATGGCCGGCAGTCAATCCATGGGATGAGTTCTGTGTTGGCGGGGATTCCGAGTTTGAAAGATGCTTTTACCAGTTCGCCATATTCCAACCAGAAAATTCAGTCGATTGTTTCGGTTGCAAACGAAATGGGTTATGACACTTCGTTTTTTCATGGTGCGCCAAATGGATCAATGGGTTTTCTCGGTTTTGGAAATATTTTGGGTTTCAAGCATTATTATGGGAAAACCGAATATAATAAAGATACCGATTTTGATGGGATGTGGGGAATTTGGGATGAACCTTTTTTTCAATATTTTGCTAAAACCTTAGACGCAAAAAAAAATCCTTTCATGGCGACGATGTTTTCCGTCTCTTCGCACCATCCTTTCAAAATTCCGGAAAAATACAAAGGGAAGTTCAAAAAAGGTCCGCTGGAAATCCATGAACCAATTGGTTACACCGATTTTGCATTGAAAAAATTCTTCGAAACGGCTAAAAAAATGCCCTGGTATCAAAATACAATTTTCGTTATGGTGGCCGATCATACCAACCAAATTGCTTATCCGGAATATGAAAAAGCGATGAACCGTTTTGCTATTCCGATTTTGTTTTATTCGCCTAATCCGAAATACCAATTGAAAGGTGAGATTACCGAACCTGCCCAACAAATGGATATTTATCCAACGTTAGCCGACTTGATGGGTTACAATAAGAAAATCAGAAGTTGGGGAAGAAGTTTGGTTTCGGAGAAGAAAGAAGATTATCTAATTGTAAATTCCAGTGGCGTAGAGCAGTTTATAATTGGAAATTACATTTATTTGTTTGATGGGAAAGATTTTACGGGAATTTATGATATCAAAGATTTGGGCTACGAAAAAAACCTTCTCGGAAAAGTGAACAATCCGGAAACTGATTTGGGAATGATGAAGAGTAAGGCATGGTACCAAGATTATATGAATCGGGTGATCAACCGCAAACTTCGTTAATCAAAAAAAATTAAGTGTTTAGATTTTTAAAATTTCTTAAATACAGTCATTAATATGTTGCGAATAATTAAAAATTTGTTGTTTAACTTTTTTTAATTAAATTTATCAAACTAAAAATTTAAAAATAATTAATCTTATGAAAAAGATAATTTTCGCTTTCGTTGCCTTATTTTTCGCAACACTATCGTATGCACAAATCGAAGGAAAATGGAAAACCATCGATGATGAAACTGGTCAAGCAAAATCTATTGTAGAGATTTACAAAAAATCTGATGGTAAATACTACGGGAAAATCGCTCAACTTTTGATAAAACCTGCTAATCCAAATTGTGTAGATTGTAAAGACGATAGAAAAAACAAACCACTTTTGGGTATGGAAATCGTGAGAGGATTAAAAAAAGAAGGTAAGGAATTCACAGGAGGAACCATTACTGATCCTAAAACAGGAAAAACTTACAAGTGCAACATTACCAGAGAAGGGGATAAATTGAACGTTAGAGGCTATATTGGATTTTCATTGATCGGAAGAAGCCAAACTTGGCACGCAGTGAAATAACAGAATTATTTCGACAAGAAAAACAAGCAATTCGTAAGAGTTGCTTTTTTTGTCCCGTTACGCCCGAAAATTTGCAAAAAAAACTTTACTTTTGTACACTAAATTTTTCAAAAATTATGGCAGAATATACTTTTAGAGAAGTAATTGCACAGGCAATGAGCGAGGAAATGCGCAAAGACTCATCAATTTATTTAATGGGTGAAGAGGTTGCGGAATATAATGGTGCTTATAAAGCATCAAAAGGTATGCTCGATGAATTTGGCCCTAAAAGAGTGATAGATACTCCGATTGCCGAGTTAGGTTTCACAGGTATTGCGGTTGGATCTGCAATGAATGGTAATCGCCCAATTGTAGAATATATGACCTTTAATTTCTCATTAGTAGGAATTGATCAGATTATCAACAATGCAGCTAAGATCCGTCAAATGAGTGGTGGACAGTGGAACTGCCCGATCGTTTTCCGTGGTCCTACCGCATCAGCAGGCCAGTTGGGAGCAACACACTCCCAAGCTCTAGAAGGTTGGTTTGCAAATATACCAGGTTTAAAGGTAATTGTACCTTCTAACCCATATGATGCAAAAGGTCTGTTGAAATCTGCAATCCAGGATAACGATCCGGTAATCTTCATGGAATCAGAACAAATGTATGGTGATAAGATGGAAATTCCTGATGAAGAATATTATCTCCCAATCGGAAAAGCGGATATCAAAAAAGAAGGTAAAGATGTTACTTTGGTTTCTTTTGGTAAAATTATGAAACTGGCGATGCAAGCCGCCGAAGATTTGGAAAAAGAAGGTATTTCAGTGGAAGTAATTGATTTGAGAACGGTACGTCCGTTAGATTTTGACACGGTAATTGGTTCTGTAAAAAAGACCAACCGCTTAGTGATTTTAGAAGAAGCTTGGCCTTTCGGTTCTGTTTCTTCAGAAATTACATATATGGTTCAGCAGAAAGCTTTTGATTATCTTGATGCTCCGATTAAAAGGATTACAACACCAGATGCACCTGCGCCTTATTCGGCTGCACTATTTGCGGAATGGTTCCCGAAACTTGAAAAAGTGAAAGAAGTAATAAAAAAGGCATTGTACATCAAAGCTTAAAAATAAAAACTCCTGCATGGGAGTTTTTTATGTTTATATTATATCGAAAAAATCATTGCTGAATGACTTTTTAATCTTAATTTGCGAAATATTTAAAACTGAATAATGGCAGAAGTAACAGAGGGTGGTCATCATTTTGACACGAAGAAACTCACTGCAATGGGAGTGCTGGTTTCACTTGGAATTGTTTTCGGAGATATTGGTACCTCACCGCTTTATGTAATGAAAGCGATTGTGAATGCAAGAAAAGAAGGAGGTACTTTACCTTTCGATGAGTATATTGAAGGAGCGCTATCATGTATTATTTGGACGCTGACGTTGCAAACCACCATTAAATATGTCGTTATCGCACTTAGGGCAGATAACAAGGGGGAAGGTGGAATTCTTTCTTTGTACTCTTTGGTTAAAAGGCTCAAGAAAAAATGGCTGTATGTGGTGGCGATTATTGGGGCAGCCACATTGGTGGCAGACAGTGTGATAACGCCTTCTTTGACCGTAATGTCTGCAGTGGAAGGTTTGAAAATTTATAGTCCGAATACGCCCGTGGTTGCGATCACCCTTATTATTTTGGCGGTCGTCTTTTTCATTCAGCAATTCGGAACGGCTTCTATCGGGAAGTTTTTCGGTCCGGTGATGGTTCTTTGGTTCCTTGTTTTAGGAATTTTCGGTGGAATGCATATTTTCGATCATATCGAAATATTCAAAGCATTTAATCCTTATTACGCATATAATTTAATTACTCATTCACCAAGTGCCATAGTCATTATGGGAGCGGTTTTTCTTTGTACAACCGGTGCAGAAGCGCTTTATTCTGATCTTGGTCATTGCGGAATAAAAAATATCCGGGTGAGTTGGGCTTTTGTAAAAACAATGCTCATCCTTAATTATCTCGGTCAAGGAGCTTGGTTGCTGGATAATTATCATAAAGTTGCGGAAGGAATCAATCCACTGTTTGGTATCATGCCGGTTTGGGCTATTTTACCGGGAGTTATTTTGGCAACTGCAGCAGCAATTATTGCCAGCCAATCTGTAATTACAGGTTCATTTACGATGTTTTCAGAAGCAATGTCGATTTCTTTCTGGCCAAACCAGCAAATTGATTATCCATCAGGAGTTAAAGGACAAATGTATATCCCGAGAATCAATTGGGGACTGATGGTGCTGTGTTTTATCGTGGTAATGTATTTTCAGCATTCCGAATCTATGGAAGCAGCGTACGGACTTACTATTACCATCACGATGATTATGACGACGTTGCTGTTGTTCTTTTGGTTGAGCAGAAACCGTGTGAACAAGGTTTTTGCCATCTCTTTTATTGTTGTTTATCTATTTATCGAACTCGGTTTCTTTTATGCCAATGTCATCAAATTCTTCGATGGAGGTTGGCTTACAGTAGCGCTGGGCGGATTCATCGCGGTTTGCATGTATGCTTGGTATAATGGTAGATTAATTAAGGCTAAATTCATCAAATTCGTGAAACTGGATAAATATGTTTCTATCATTAAAGATTTAAAACTTGATGAAACAATTCCTAAATATGCAACAAATCTTGCTTTCCTGAGCCGTGCTAAAAAAGAAGATGAAATTGAAGCTAAAATCATTTATTCCATTATTCGAAAGCAACCTAAGCGAGCAGATCATTATTTTATCCTGAATATTATTAATCAGGAAGATCCTTTTACTTTTAAATATACGATTGACGAAATTATGCCGGGCACGATTTACCGAATTAATTTCTTACTTGGTTTTAAGATAGACCGACGAATCAATGATTATTTCGATCAGGTTTTAGCGGATATGATGGAAGAAGGTACCATACCTTCCCGAAGCAGTCATCCGTCGCTTAGAAGCCACAATATTCCGCCAGATTTGAAGTATGTAATCATTGATAACACCTATATTAACGATACTTTATTAACGGTGAAAGAAAAATTGACCTTAAGTATTTACCATTTTGTGAAATATATTGGTAGTGACGATTTCAAAGCATGGGGAGTTTCGCCACACAATGTTGTTGTGGAATCCGCGCCACTGCTGGATCCGACAATTGTGACCAAAAAAATTCAGCAAGTCAATTTTAAACATTACGACGCTTAACAAATCTTTCCCGGTTCATGCCGGGAATTTTTTTTTGGTTGGTTCACCGGTTTTCATTTAGAATAAAATCAATAAATTTGTAGATAATTTTTTCAATGGACACTAAACAGAAAGAACTTAATATAACAACGATAAAAGAGGTTTTAAGACAATACCTCCTAGAAAAAGGTTTTAGAAATACGCCCGAACGATACACCATTTTGGAAGAAATATACAATATGGAGCATCACTTCAATGTGGACGATCTTTACCTCCTCATGATGCAGAAAAAGTATCATGTTTCCAAAGCTACTATCTATAATACCATCGAAATCTTTCTCGACGCTGGCCTTATACGCAAGCATCAATTTGGTGAAAAAACCCTCACTTCCTCGTCTTACGAAAAATCATACTTTGATAAACAACACGATCATTTGGTGATTTACAAGAAAGATTCCGACAAGGAAATCGAAGAAATCATCGAGTTCTGTGATCCGAGAATTCAGGGAATTAAAGAAGCCATTGAAAGTGCATTTGGCGTAACTATTGATTCTCACTCACTTTATTTCTACGGTACCAAAAAAGATTAATGAAGAACTTTTTCGTCTTGTTGATGTTAATCAGTGCGAATGTTTTTTCACAGATTATCACTTCGCCAAAAGACCCTTTGGTGAAAGATCCTTATTTCAAAAATGCACAGAATGCTGCACAAGGGCAAAAAGTGCGTCTCATCCATTCAGATTTTTTCCAGAAAACTCCAGAAAAGTATAATGGAAATCCATATTTTTCAGGCAATGTTCAGTTCGAGCATCAAGGCTCTTTGCTCAGCGCAGATGAAGTAATTTTCTATGAGGAACAGAATTTCGTGAAAGCCATAGGCAACGTGAAACTACAAAATACCGACGGATCTGTAATTACAGCGGGAGAAATGGAATACGACGGTAACTCCCAAAAAGGAATTGCTAAGAAAAATGTAGTCCTTACAGACCCAAAACAAACCATAAAAACCGAAACACTCTATTACGACAGGATTTCCAATAATGCCTATTTCAATACCGGAGGAACTATTTCGGACGCTACCAATGTGATGTACACGAAATCCGCTACCTACGATCTCAACTCTAAAATGATCGATTTCACCGGTAATGTGAAGATCAACAACCCCGAATATACGGTGGAAGGAACCAACATAAAACAAAACCAAAATACCAATACTGCGGATTTCTTTGGCCCAACAACTATTATCAATAAACAAAATCCGGCAAATCAAGTGTACACCGAAAGAGGTTCGTACAACATGAATTCCAAAGAGGTGTATCTCAAGAAAAATTCGAGGATTAACTATAATGGTAAAATCCTTACGGGAGATGATATGTACTTCAATCAAATTACAGGTTTTGGTAGGGCCAAAGGCAATGTTACGCTGCGCGATCCTAAGGAAAGACGCTTCATGAAAGGCGGTTATGGTGAAATATTTGAGAAGAAAGATTCAGCCATGATGACCGATCGACCGTATGCAGTGAAAATTTTGGAGAAGGATTCCATGTATTTTTCCGCAGAAAAGATCCTTGCCTATCAAAAGACTGACGCAACCGACCCGCTGCAAAAGAAAAGTTTCCTCCGTGCGTACCGAAAATCGAGAATGTTCAAGTCCAATATTCAGGTGCGAGCAGATTCTTTAAGCTTTAATGAAACCGACGGAATTATGCATCTCTTCGGGAAACCTATCGCGTGGAGTGGAGAGAAACAAATCACGGGAGATAAGATAGAGGCCTATTTCGATACCCAAAACGAGTACATTGATTCCTTGAAAGTCGTAGGAAATGCCTTTGCGATCAGTAAAGCAGACTCGCTCAACTTAAAGGACGAGTTTAATCAGGTGAAAGGAAAACTGATGACGGTGTACTATAAGGAAAATAAAATTCAACTAGCAAAGGTAATCGGAAATGCCCAGGCAATCACCTACGCCGATGATCAGAATAAGAAAACCAAAGAAACCGAAAGAATCGGAGTGTCCTTATCTACCTGTGGAACGATTGAAGCTGAATTTGAAGAAAATAAAGTCCAAATCATCACTTGCAACGTAGGAGCAAATGTAGATACCTTTCCGATGAGCCAAATCTCTCGAGAGAAACGCTTTTTCCCCGATTTCAATTGGAATACCATAGACCGGCTAAGGAAATGGGAGGATATCTTCCTTGATACGCCCGGCTACGAAGAAGTGAAATACGAGTCCGATGATGCTTTATACAATGCTGCGCAGAAGGCGATTGATGATGCAAAACTGAAAGAAGAGGCCAAGAAGCCCAAAAGGGTGAGGAAATAATTTTTTCAGCTTTAAAACTACATTAAAAACACTGATTTTCGGTGTTTTTTTTATCCAATTTCAATAAATAAAAAAACCTCGAATTAATCGAGGTTTTACAATAATGGTGAGCGCGTCAGGATTCGAACCTGAGACCGTCTGCTTAGAAGGCAGATGCTCTATCCAGCTGAGCTACGCACCCTAGAAGTGAAAACAAAAAATTCCCGAAGGAATTTGTGAAAAAAAGTCGGGGCGGCAGGATTCGAACCTGCGACCTCCTGGTCCCAAACCAGGCGCGATGACCGGACTACGCTACGCCCCGAATAAATTTTTGTGCAAAGGTTGCGGAGGGTGTGGGATTCGAACCCACGCGACCCTTTCGGGTCGACAGTTTAGCAAACTGCTCCGTTAACCACTCCGGCAACCCTCCTTTGCAATAATTTTAAGAACTTCTTTTCTGTAATTGCGAGTGCAAATATAGAATTGTTTTTGATACTAACCAAAACTTTTTGCAATTATTTTTTTGTATTTTTGAAAAATAAATCAATAAAAAAAAATTGAAAATGCGTAATTCATTATATCTCATGGGATTAAGCGTGGTGCTCTTTTCTTGTACTTCTCAAAAAAATATTCAGAAAAAATCAGCATCACCACAAAAAAATGTTCCGACAGTAAAAACACCAGTTAAGAATCCTGCTCCGACGGCCGCTCACTCGGAATTGAAAAGAGAAAACGGGCATTATTTTTATAAAGTAAATATTGCAGACGCCACCAAAAACGATAATACGATTAGTTATGGCTCTATTGTCTCGGCCAATCCTTCGGGATATAAAGTGGTGAATACTTTTTTTCCGGCTGTCGCGCAGAATTTTCGTCAGAAGTACATTATTCTTCATTATACCGCTTTGGATGATGATAAATCGGTTACCGTGCTCACTCAGCAATCCGTAAGTGCACATTATTTGGTAAATAATTTAGGCGACAACGAAATTTATCAGTTGGTAGATGAGAATAAAAGAGCTTACCATGCCGGAATAAGTGCATGGAGAAGCGATAAAAATCTTAATGATACTTCGATAGGAATCGAAATTGTAAATGCTGGTTATAAAACTGATGCTGCAGGAAACAGAATTTTTCCTGATTTTGAAGATGCGCAAATGAAAAAAGTAGCAGCTTTGGTTAAAGATATTGCGAATCGATATATGATTCCCCCAACCAATATTCTTGCTCATTCCGATATCGCACCAACCAGAAAACAAGATCCGGGGCCGAAGTTCCCTTGGAAAAAATTATATGATGAATACCAGTTAGGAATGTGGTATGACGAGACCGTAAAACAAAGCTTCGTTGATCAAATTGCGCCGGAGGCATTCGTAACAGAACTTTCTACTCCTCAATTCATTTTTAAGTACCAAACTGCACTGAAATCGTTGGGTTATGGGTTGGAACCTTCCGGTACGGTAGATGATGCTACCAAGAAGACTGTTGAAGCTTTTCAGTTCCATTTCAGGCCGGAAAAATATGATGGTGTGATGGATGCAGAAACATGGGCGATTTTGCAGGCTTTGAATTCGAAATATCCGAATAAATAGTTTTAAACATCATCAAACAAAATCTTTCGGGCGGTAACCAATCGCCCGTTTTTATTGGAAAAAAACCAAATCCGTTTTTCAAATTCAACATTTTACCTTAACTTTTCATCAAATTATTTTTATGGAAAATTTCAGAGATGAGAGCGATCTTTTAGGTACTTTGCAAGTGCCAAAAAATGCTTACTATGGTGTTCAGACTCAGCGTGCTATTAAAAATTTTCAAATCTCCGGGCAGTATCTTTCTTCTTATCCTCATTTTATCAAAGCTTTGGCGATGGTGAAAAAAGCAGCTGCAAAAACCAACTATGAGTTGGGTTTATTGGAAGAAAATCTTTACAAAAAAATTGCGGAAACCTGTGATGAAATTATGGAAGGCCAACTTCATGATCAATTTCCTATCGATATGATTCAGGGTGGAGCCGGAACTTCGGTTAACATGAATGCGAATGAAGTAATCGCCAATCGTGTTTTGGAAAAATTAGGAAAGGAAAAAGGTGATTATCAGTTTTGTTCGCCGAATGACCATATCAACCTTTCCCAATCGACCAACGATGCGTACCCAACCGCAATAAAAATGGCACTTATTCAGATGAATGAGGAGCTTGTAGAAAAACTGAAGAAAACCATAGTTGCTTTCAGAGAAAAAGGACAGGAATTCAGCAAAATAATTAAAATGGGACGAACCCAGCTTCAGGATGCGGTTCCCATGACTTTAGGACAGGAATTTGAAGCTTTCGCAGCAACATTGGAAGAAGATATTTCTAAGCTCAACAGCAATGCAAATTTATTTGTAGAAATTAATATGGGAGCAACGGCGATCGGTACAGGAATTAATGCACCGGTTGGCTATGCAAATCTTTGCGCAAAAAATCTCTCCCAAATCACCGGTTATCCCATTGTTTCCGCGCCAAATTTGGTGGAAGCTACACCGGATACAGGATCTTATGTAATTTATTCATCTGCAATGAAAAGACTTGCAGTGAAACTTTCTAAAATTTGCAATGATTTACGATTGCTTTCATCGGGTCCGCGCGCAGGATTTTTTGAAATTAATCTTCCGCCGATGCAACCTGGTTCGTCGATTATGCCCGGAAAAGTAAACCCAGTAATTCCGGAAGTGGTAAATCAGGTGTGTTTTAAAGTAATCGGAAACGATTTGACGGTGACTTTTGCCGCAGAAGCCGGACAATTACAACTCAACGTGATGGAACCGGTTTTATCACATTCCATCATGGAAAGTATCAATTTCTTAGGAAATGCTTTGGATACTTTACGAGAAAAATGCATCACCGGAATTACGGCTAACAAAGAAGTTTGCCATAACATGGTGAAACACAGCATCGGAATTGTAACGGCGCTAAACCCATATATTGGTTATAAAAACTCTACCGAAATCGCCAAAGAAGCTTTTGAAACCGGAAAAAGTGTTTACAATCTGGTTTTAGAAAAAGGGCTTCTTTCTCAAGAAAAATTAGATGAAATTCTAGATCCCGAAAACATGCTGAATCCTCATCAGCTTTAATAAAAAACAATTATAATTTACAATTTATATATGAAGAAAATCCTCACTACTTTAACCATAATAGGAGCGTTAACGATGATGAATGCACAACACTTTGAAACTAAGAAAATGACTGACAAAGCCGGTTATACCTATGAAACGGTGGTCAATGATAAAAATGGAGTAAGAATTTATACCTTAAAAAATGGCTTGAAGGTTTACCTTGCCCAAAATTTTGATGCTCCAAAAATCCAGACTTATATTCCGGTAAGAACAGGAAGTAACAACGATCCTTCTGATAATACCGGTTTAGCGCATTATTTGGAGCATATGATGTTCAAAGGGACTTCCAAATTGGCGTCCGCGAATTGGGCTAAAGAAAAACCACTTCTGGACCAGATTTCAGCACTTTATGAACAACATAAAGCTGAACAAAATCCTGAGAAGAAAAAGGAAATTTATAAAAAAATAGATGAGATTTCTCAAGAAGCCAGCAAATATGCCATTGCAAACGAGTACGATAAAGCAATTTCATCTCTGGGAGCAACAGGAACCAATGCGCACACTTGGCTCGACGAAACAGTTTACAAAAACAATATTCCCAGCAACGAACTGGAAAAATGGTTGAAAGTGGAGAAAGAAAGATTCTCCGAATTAGTTCTAAGATTGTTTCATACAGAATTAGAAGCTGTTTACGAAGAGTTTAATCGTGCGCAAGATAACGATTCCCGCTTGGTAAATTATGAACTGATGGATGCGCTCTTTCCGAAACATCCGAATGGACAGCAAACTACCATCGGGAAATCCGAACACTTGAAAAATCCTTCAATGATAGCGATCCATAAGTATTTTGATACGTATTACGTTCCGAATAATTATGCGATGGTTTTGGTGGGTGATTTGGATTTCGATAAAACAATCAAACTTGTGGATCAATATTTTGGTTCTTTCGAATACAAAGAATTGCCAATGAAGAAAATGGTTTCGGAAGATCCAATGACCAAAATCGTGGAAAGATCTGTGAAAAGTCCTTCTGCAGAGCGTTTGCAAATTGCTTGGAGAACAGATTCCTACGGAACTAAAGATGCAAGACTTGCCGAAATTGTTGCCAACTTGCTATCCAATTCCGGAGAAACCGGTTTGATCGACTTAAATATCAACCAAAGTCAAAAAGCGCTTCGTGCGATGGCGTACTCGTCTCCTTTCAAAACCTATGGAAATTTTTCAATGATGATTGTTCCGAAAAACGGACAAACTTTAGATGAAGCCAAAAAATTATTGCTCGACCAAATTGAACTTATCAAAAAGGGGCAATTTCAAGATTGGCAAATTCCGGCAATCATTAATGATATGAAAATTCAGCAGATGAAATCTCTCGAAACAGCCGATGGATTGGCAACTGCATTGTACGGAAGCTACATCAACAATCAAGATTGGGATAGCGAACTCAACCAAATTAATGAGTACGAGAAAATTACCAAAGACGATGTGGTGAAATTTGCCAACGAGTTTTTCATGGATAACTATGTAATCATTAAAAAAGAAAAAGGCGTAAATGATAAATTGGTTCGAGTTGAAAATCCGGGTATTACCCCAATTAAACTCAATAAAGAAGATCAATCGCCATTCTTGAAATCAATCATTAGCGAAAAATCGTCCGCAATTAAGGCGGAATTTATTGATTATTCCAAAGCCATAAAAACCGATAAGATAGGATCTAAAAAAGCAAGTTTTGTAAAAAATAAATACAACGATATTGCTCAAACTTATTTCATTTTCCCTTTTGGTAGCGATCACGATAAGGAATTAGGTTTGGCAACTCAAGTGTTGCAGTATCTGGGTACCAATAAATTATCTGCGGAAGAGCTGAAGAAAGAATTCTTCAAACTGGGAATTTCCAATGATTTCCGTACAACTCCTGATCAGCTCATTATTTCTTTAAGTGGTTTGGAAGAAAACATGCCGAAAGGAATAGAATTGCTGAAGAATTGGCTGCAAAATGCTAAGCCAGACCAAAAAGTATACGAAGAGAATGTTAAAACCATCCTGGAAAGTCGTGAAGTTGCCAAAAAAGACAAAGGGAGAATCATGGCTGCACTTTCCAACTATGCGAAATACGGAAAAGTTTCCAGGTTTTCGGATGTAGTTTCAGCAGAGAGATTGAAATCCATCAAGTCTGAAGAAATGACTGCGAAAATCAATAATCTTTTAAATATGCCTTATGAAATCTTCTTCTACGGAACAGATTTCAATGCTTTCAGAAAATATGCGAAACCTTTCGTAGAAAAGGAAACTTTGAAAGCGCCGGAAAAGAAAATCTATCCGGAACCGGCTACCGAAGGCAAAGTATTCTTTACCAATTACGATATGGTGCAAACTGAAATGAGCAAAGTAGGGAAGGGTAATAATGTGAACTTGAAAAACTTTGGTAAAATAAATGTTTTCAATGAATATTTCGGCCGAGGATTATCTTCTATCGTGTTTCAGGAAATTCGTGAGAGTAAGAGTTTAGCGTATTCTGCATATGTTTCTTATGCTGCTAATGGTGAACTGAATCACCCGGATTATGTAACCACCTATATCGGAACTCAGGCAAATAAACTTCCGCAAGCAGTGAACGCAATGGATGAATTGATGGCTAATTTACCACAGGTTCCAGCTCAATTCGAAAATGCTAAAAATGCGGCCTTGAAACAAATTGCTTCCGGAAGAATCAACAGAACGAACATTTTCTTCAATCAAATGAATCTTAAAAAATTGGGAATCGATTATGATTTAAGAAAAGACATCTATGAAGAAGTTGAAAAACTCACCTTGGCAGATGTGACTAATTTCTATAACAACGAAATAAAACCGATGAAGTACAATACTGCAATCATCGGGAAAAAAGAGAATTTAGATATGTCGGCGATCAACAAGATGGGAACTTTTCAAGAGGTTTCTTTGGAAGAGATTTTCGGATATTAGTTCGTTTTCCAAATAATTTAAAAAAGGTGAAGCTTCGGTTTCACCTTTTTTTTAAGGTAAATCATGATGTTCAAAAACTTAGTTTTTATAAGGCAAGATTTGTCTTTATATTTATTTTGAACTTGCCATTCTACCAGTTCCAATTAATTTATACTTTTTAAAGAAACTATATCCAAATAAATAAAACCTATTTTTTAAAAAAATTCGGCACAAAAAAGAACGCACCAATCTGGTGCGTTCTACATTTATTTAATTAAAAAATTACTTTACGATTTTCATTTCATTGATCAGCCATTTTGCATCAGCGTATTTATCGATCACGAAAAGGATATATTTCGTATCAACCATGATGTTTCTGCTAAACCTTGGGTCATAATTGATGTCGCTCATCGTGCCTTCCCACTGTCTGTCGAAATTCAGTCCCACAAGGTTTCCGTAAGCATCCAGCGCCGGACTTCCGGAGTTTCCGCCGGTAGTATGGTTGGTTGCGGTGAAATTCACGGGTACATCGCCGGTTTTATCTTTGTAAACTCCGTAATCTTTAGCGTTATACAATTGGATCAATTTTTTCGGAACATCAAATTCATAATCTCCCGGAATATATTTCTCCATAATTCCTGCGATATGCGTTTGATAACCATAATAAACTGCATCTCTCGGATTGGAACCTTTCACTTGTCCATACGTTACGCGAAGGGTAGAATTGGCATCCGGGAAGAATTTTCGGTCTTTGTCGGTTTCCATTTGTTGAGCCATGAATTTTTTCTGCAAAACATCAATTTGCTGCTGATACGAAGTCACTTTCGCATCAGTTGTTGCTATGTAATGTTCTCTTAATGTGCTGAAAAGCTTCATTAAAGGATCTTTTTTCAGATTTTGAACCAACGCGTTCTGATCTGCAAATACCTTATTGAGGTCGGAATAAGTTGTCGCTCCATTTAATGCGCCACGTCCGGTCATCACGGAATTCTTTGAAAGTTCTTCGATGGTTTTCAGGTTTTGGTTTTCATCTTTATATTGTTCGAAAACTGCTGGTAGAAATTGTTTCGGAGTTTTGTTAGCATAAAGAGCGAGTAATTTCGCAGTCACTTTAGCATCTAAAACCGCATCGTAATCTTTATAAATTCCAGAAAGTCGGGCTTTGAAATTTTCGGTAGTTTTTGCATCCATTTTCCCTGATTCCACCGCAGAAACATAATTGTAATAAAGGTTTGCAAGGGTTAGCGTTTCTGCATTTCTCAAAACTTCACCATAATAAGCTTTATTGAGGTTATAAGGTGCCTGTTCGGTATAAAGTCGGTTCAGCTCATCGATGGTAGGTTTAATCTGTGGATTTTTAGCGATTAAGGTCTGTTCATAATTTTTCTTCTTACCTACTGCATCAGATTTTTTTAAACCTTCTACTTCGCCGATCCATTTTTTCCAGTAATTGGCAACAGATGCGTATTTGGCTGCATATTTTATTCTGGTTTCCGCATCGGTTCGCATTTTTTCATCCAGTGTTTTTAGTGCAACTTCTCGCACCGAAATCATTGCAGGATCGGTTTCGGTCATTATTTTTTCTACCGCAATTGCCGGTAAATATTCGGTAGTTCTTCCCGGGAATCCGAATACGAAAGTGAAATCATTTTCCTGCTTGTCCTTTATGGAAACAGGCAAGAAATATTTCGGTTTGTAAGGGATATTGTCTTTGGAATATTCCGCCGGTTTATTGTCTTTATCTGCATAAATTCTGAACATCGCGAAATCCCCCGTATGTCTTGGCCACACCCAATTGTCGGTGTCAGAACCGAATTTCCCAATACTTTGTGGCGGTGCAACTACCAAACGGATGTCTTTATAGGTTTCGATGATGTATGCATAGTATTTATTGCCATAATACATCGCTTTGATCACTACTTTTTGCCAAGGTTCCAACTTAAATCCAGCTTTTACAGTTTCTAAATTTTTATTGGCAAGCTCCTGAGCGGCTTTCGCGTCTAAATTTTGGGTTCCTGCTAAAACTTCTTTGGTTACTTCTTTGATATCCGCTATAAAATCTACCGTTACTCCGGGATTGGGTAATTCGCCATTCATGTTCTTTGCCCAAAAACCATTGGTTAGCAAATCATTTTCTACGGTAGAATGATTTTGGATATTGTCGTAACCACAATGATGATTAGTAAGAAGCAAACCTTGTGGAGAGATAATTTCGGCAGTACAACCGCCATCAAACTGTACAACAGCGTCTTTAATGCTGGGTTTGGAAGGATCGAAAATCTGTTTTGCCGAGATTTTCATTCCCAAATCTTTCATCTCTTTTTCATTGAGTTCGGTAGGAATCCACATCCCGCCGTATTGCTGTGCAAAAGCCATTACTGCCGGAAAAAGTATTGCGGAGAGCAATAAGTTTCTTCTATTCATTTTTTTAAAATTTGCCTTAAAAGTAAGGAATTTTTACGTATTTGAAAGTTACAGCTTAAGAACCGCCCTTATCTATTCGAGAATTAATGCTCGTTTTAGTTTTTAGAAAAATTCTTATTCTGAATACGCACGGCATTCAAAATGGCTAAAAGAGCGACGCCCACATCTGCAAAAACAGCTTCCCACATAGTAGCCAAACCTCCCGCTCCGAGTACCAAAACGATCGCTTTCACCCCAAAAGCAAGGGCAATATTCTGCCAAATAATTTTCTTGGTTTCTTTCCCGATTCTTATGGCCATTGGGATTTTCGAAGGTTTGTCGTCCTGAATGACAATATCGGCTGTTTCGATTGTGGCATCACTTCCGAGACCTCCCATCGCTATTCCTACATCGCTTAGAGCAACCACTGGAGCGTCGTTTACGCCATCTCCAACGAAGGCAACGCTTTCGTTTCGTGCCTTCATTTCTTTCATTTTGTTGACCTTATCTTCGGGAAGCAGGTCTCCGAAAGCGTTGGTAATTCCTAATTTTTGAGCAACTTCCAAAACTACAGACGATTTGTCGCCGCTCAACATTGTGGTTTTAATTCCTAATTTTTTTAGTTCAGTTACTGTTTGCGCTGCATCTTCTTTAATTTGGTCTGAAATGGTGAGATATCCAGCAAATTTACCGTCATACGCCATCGCAATCAGCGTGTCGGATACCGCGGTATGATTGACGTGATGTGGAATAGCAAATTTCTCCATCAGTTTGAAATTTCCAGCAAGAAATTCTTTTCCGTTAATGTTTCCTTTCATTCCATGTCCGGCGATTTCCTCCAGATTTTCAACAGCGATTTTATGGTCGATTTCACCAACAAATTCATGAACTGCAGTGGCAATGGGATGGGTAGATTTGCTTTCAATTGCATTCAAATACTGAAGGATTTCATGTTGATTAAAATCTTTTTCTATTAATACGTCTTGAACTTTAAAAACGCCTTCAGTCATCGTTCCGGTTTTGTCCATCACCACGTTTTGAATATTGGCTAAAATATCCAGAAAATTGCTCCCTTTAAAAAGAATTCCGTTTTTGCTTCCTGCGCCAACTCCACCAAAATAACCGAGCGGAATAGAGATCACCAAAGCGCAAGGACATGAAATCACCAGAAATACCAGAGCCCGGTAAAGCCAGTCGCGAAACTCATAATTTGAAACAAAAAAATAAGGAAGAAAGCAAATTCCAATGGCAAGGAAAACCACAATGGGGGTGTAGATTTTAGCAAATTTGCGGATAAAGAGTTCTGTTTTTGCTTTTTGGGAGGCTGCATTCTGAACCAATTGAAGGATTTTCGAAAGTTTAGAATCTTCATAAAGCGTATTGATCTTCACGAGTGAAACGGTATTCAGATTGATCATTCCTGCTAAGACGGGATTTCCTTTTTTTAGGGAATGGGGTTTGTTTTCTCCGGTAAGAGCTGCGGTGTTGAAAGCTGCTGTTTCAGAGATGAGTTCGCCATCTAGAGCGAGTTTTTCACCAGGTTTCAGCTGAATAATTTGTCCGATTTCTGCTTTTTCTGCCTTGAGTATTTTGGGAATATTGTTTTCCAACACAGTGATTTCATCTGGTCGTTGATCGAGTAATGTTTTGATGTTCAGTTGCGCTTTATGCACTGCCATGGTTTGAAAAACTTCGCCTACGGAATAAAAAAGCATCACGGCAACGCCTTCCGGATATTCCCCGATGGAAAATGCACCTATCGTTGCGATTGTCATCAATAAAAATTCTGAGAAAAAGTCTCCGTTTTTGATGCTTGTATAAGCTTCTTTAATCACCGGAAATCCTACCGGAATATAAGCTAAAAAATAAAGTGCAAAACGAAGGAAACCATTAAACCATTCCTGTTTCAGCAGGTAATCAAATGCAATTCCGATAAGCAACAACGTAAAAGAAATCAATGCAGGTAGAAACATCTGAAAGCGAGTTCTTTCATCGTGGTCATGGGAATGATTATGTGCATGCCCCTCGTGTGCGGGTTGTGCGTTATTGGATTTTTTTAATGGTTTTTCGTTGGTACTGCAGCATTCTTTTGACATATCTTATGGAATTATCTTTTCAAATATACAAATAGAGCACCAATTCTTCATGTGGCATTACTTTTGAAGTTCAAAATGAAAAAAAACATGGAAATCATTGCGGAACAGTTGCTAAAATTGTTGATCCTTGCCATACCGGTCGCATGTATCGCATGGACGGTCACCCACGAGGAGATTTTTAGGGAACCACGGGAATTTTGCATAGAAAAATCTCAGAGTTGCCGGAAATTGTATCAAAGGAAATTTTTTTATCTTTTTACCTGCGAGTATTGTTTTAGCCACTATGTAACGCTTTTTTTCCTTGTAATTACTGGTTTTAATATTTTTTTTGAGGATTGGCGAGGCTATTTGGTGGCATTTTTTATCATCGTAATGGTTGCAAATCTTTATATGAGTTTGTTTGCTTATTTAAGGCAAAGCTTAAAACTAGAAAAAATAGAAGCCAAATTGAAAGACAACGAATGGCATGAAGTGAAAGAAGAAATTAAATAAATTATTAAAAAAATAAACTATGGAAAATACAGAAAGACTACAAAAATACCAGTATGATAATTATACGGTAGTGACCAATTTTGAAACCTATCAGGATGTGGTTGATTATGCCACCCCTAACAATGGTGAAATCATCGAAGTAGGATTTACCGATGGTTCCGATAACCCGATGCCTAATTCTACAGGAAATTTACTCGCCGAAAAAAAAACGTTTAAGGTAGGTCTCGATCCCGAATATGAAGTTTTATATTCCTACGATGAGCGTTTCCAGGAATTGGCGGAACAAATTCTGGAACAAATGAAAGAAAAAGAAAATGATGTAGCGCCCGAAGATTGGCTTGCCGACCAGAATATTGCGCAGGGAGACCGCATCATCATCATGAAAAACGGGGAAGTAAACACCGTAACTACCAGAGAAAGAATTAAGTTTCTGATGCGAGGAAACCTTTATGAACTTGCGGTGAAAGTACCTACGGTAAAGGAAGATTAATAGATTAATTTTAACCTATGTAAAATCCTGTTTATGCTGTCGAAAATACAGAATAAACGGGATTTTTATTTTAAGTAGATGTAATAAATTTTTATTTTTGATTTAATACTCATTTCTCATATTTTTCCCTGAATTTTAAATATATTTGAAGAGACAATAGGCTATGAATATAATGGCTTTAAAATAACCTTTCAGAAAATTCCGTTACCATGGAAAAAGTCCTCCCTTACTCGCTATTCACAGACGACGATATCTATCTTTTCCGCGAAGGAAAACATTACCAACTCTACGATAAATTCGGCGCTCACACCTTGGAAGTCGAAGGGAAGAAGGGCGTTTATTTTGCCGTTTGGGCACCTCATGCTAAAGAGGTTTCCGTGATAGGGAATTTCAATAAATGGCATTCCGAATCGCACAAACTGTACCCGAGATGGGATGGTTCGGGGATTTGGGAAGGTTTTATTTCAGGATTAAATTGGGGGAATATATACAAATATGCAATCCGTACCAACAGCGGGGTTCTTTTAGAAAAGGGCGATCCTTTTGCCCTGAGTTGGGAACAGAATGCACAAGCCAGTTCGGTAATTTCAACCACTTGGTATGAGTGGAACGACAAAAATTGGATGGATGAACGCTCCAAAAAAAATAGTTTTGAAGCCCCAATCTCTGTTTACGAAATGCATTTAGGATCCTGGATGCGCGGTATGGACGATCCCGATCGGTTTTTCAGTTACCGCGAAATTGCTGAAAGATTGGTCCCTTATTTAAAAGAAATGAATTTTACTCATGTGGAATTTATGCCTGTGATGGAATATCCTTATGATCCGAGTTGGGGTTATCAGATCACCGGATTTTTCGCAGCTACTTCGCGTTTCGGCTCACCACAGGATTTGATGTTCCTGATTGATGAGCTGCATCAAAACGGAATTGCGGTGATCTTCGATTGGGTGCCGTCGCATTTTCCGGGAGATGCGAACGGACTTCATTTTTTCGACGGAACTTATCTTTATGAACACGAAGATCCCAGGAAAGGTTTTCATCCCGAATGGAAATCTCATATTTTTAATTACGGAAGACCGGAAGTGCGCTCTTTTTTGGTGTCTAATGCGATGTTTTGGCTAGACCGATATCATGCCGATGGATTGCGTGTAGACGCGGTAACTTCAATGCTTTATCTAGATTATTCCAGAAATGATGGCGAATGGGAACCCAATATTTACGGAGGCAATGTAAACCTGGAAGCTAAACAGTTTTTACAGGAATTCAATACTGCGGTATATAAACGTTTCCCGGATATTATCACCATTGCTGAAGAAAGTTCAGATTTTCCGATGCTTACCGAACCGGTGCACGTTGGTGGAGTAGGTTTCGGAATGAAATGGATGATGGGGTGGATGCACGATACCTTAAAATATTTCAAAGAAGATCCAATCCATAGAAAATATAAGCATCACAAAATTACATTTGCATCCATGTATATGTATAATGAAAATTATATGATGCCGCTTTCGCATGATGAAGTAGTACACGGAAAATCCAGTTTAATCTACAAAATGCCGGGCGACGAATGGCAGAAATTTGCCAACTTGCGAGCACTCTATACTTATATGTTCACCCATCCGGGAGCCAAACTCTTGTTTATGGGGAACGAATTTGCACAAACCAGCGAGTGGAATTTTAAACAAAGTCTCGATTGGCATTTGTTGCAATATCCTATTCATAAAGGATTACAAACTTTTGTAAGCGATTTAAATCAACTATACACCAGCGAACCTTCTTTGTACGAAAATCAGTTCAATTGTAACGGTTTCGAATGGGTAGAAGCGAATGATGATGAAAATTCCATTTATATTTATCTGAGAAAAGGAAAAAATGAAGATGAAGTAACGATGACGGTCCTCAACCTTACTCCAAGAGTTTTCGATTATAAAATTGGGGTGAATGAAGGAACCAACTGGGAAGTAATCTTAAATTCTGATGATAAAAAATACGGCGGAAGTGGGACAATCGCTGAAATTGTAGATGAAGAGGATGATGAATGGATGTATCGACCGAATGCCATCATTCTGAAATTACCACCTCTCGCAGGCGTCGTACTGAAACAGAAAAAAACAGTCAAAAGAAAATCAAAAAAACGGGTTGAAGTCCAGAATGTCTCACCGAAAAAAGACTAATCAGCTTTATATTCATGTGTAACCGCAAACTTTTTAAATGAAAATATTTAACCTTTCCATTGAATGTTATCCTGTTGCTAAAGTAGGCGGTCTTGCCGATGTTGTGGGAGCTTTACCGAAATATCTTAACAAAATTGAAGGCGTGGAAGCCAGTGTAATCATGCCTTGGTACAATAAACCTTTTGTGCACGACCACAGTTTTGAAATTGTATTTGATGGCTGGATTCACCAAAGCCGACAAATGTTCCAGGTCCAAGTGATGAAGGAGCGCTCGAAAGTTTTGGGTTTTGATTTGTATTTGGTGAAAATTCCCGGACTTTTAGATCGCGACAATCCCTACGGATATTGGGATGAAAGTCAACAATTTCTGGCATTTCAGCATGGAGTTTTGCATTGGCTTACTGCGATGCAGATTAGGCCGGATATTTTGCATTGTCATGATTATCATACGGGTTTGGTGCCTTTTATGGTAGAATATTGCCCGGAATTCAGTTTTTTAAAAGGTGTTAAAACCGTGGGAACCATTCACAATGGCGAATACCAAGGACAAATGAGTTGGGAAATGACCAGTTATATGCCTTGGTTCTATGGCGAAAACTGGGGGCTTCTCGATTGGGACGGACAAATCAATCCTTTGGCGTCAATGATTAAATGTTGTCATGCTTTCAATGCGGTTTCTGAAGGTTATTTGAATGAATTATTTCATAGTTTTCATGGTTTGGAAGTGCTTGTGCGCAATGAAAGTTCCAAGGCGTACGGAATTATCAACGGAATCGATGTGGAAGTTTGGGATCCCGCAACCGATCCTTTCTTGGATTTTCATTATTCCCGAAAAAATGCGCATGAAGGTAAGCTTAAAAACAAAAAAGAAATTTGCAAAGAATATGGCTTAAAGGAGGATTTGCCGCTATTCAGCTTTATCGGTCGGTTTGCTGTTGAGAAAGGCGCTGATTTGTTGCCCGAAATTGTTTGGAAAAGCATCCAACAGACTTATGGCGCCATCAATATTATGATTTTAGGATCTGGCGATCCGTATATTGAACGAGAATTGAGTCACCTCAATGCTGCTTTCTCCAATTTCGCACTCGATTTGGGTTACAAAGAGTATCTTTCGCATAAGATTTATGCATCTTCAGATTTCTTGTTGATGCCTTCGCGGGTGGAACCTTGCGGACTCAACCAAATGTATGCGATGCATTACGGTACTATTCCTATCGTACGATATACTGGTGGTTTGCGCGATACGGTAAAAGATATATCAACCGGTGGAAGCGGACTCAATTTCGGTGCAGCAACTGCCGATGATGCGGTACACGCTATCCATCGGGCGCTTTTTGTTTACCGACAAAAGGAGCTTATGGGAGATTTGGTGAAAGCCAATATGAGTTACAATTTCTCTTGGGAAAAATCAGCCGAAAAGTACATGGAAATGTATAGAGGGTAATTGAATTGCTTATTTTCATGGATAAAAGTTCAGGAAACTTATAGAAAGGCTTTGTCGATGGTATTATTCTTGTAAAGTTCATGGGAAAAAAATATATGTTCGCAGAAAAAATGAAGAATTTGCCCATACTTGGAATTGCACTCGCTGCTTTAATGTTCACAATTCCTGTACAATGTAAAAACGACAAAGAAATATCCGCCCCATCTCCTAGCCAACCTCTTCCTCAGAAAAAAGATTCGTTGGTGGAAACACCAGCTCCGAAACCTGCAATTAAATATACTTCAATGATTTTCCCCGCTAAGAAAAAAGATTCTGCAATGGCGGCTTTCAATAAACAATTTTCCGAAGAAGATCGCTACACTATTCTGGCTTTAAACCGGCTTGATTCTAAAAATAAATGGCGCGCTGATACGCTTGCAATTCCCGATAAAATAGATCATAGTTTGATGATGTATTCGCCATTTCCGACTCAGTTGGATGTGTTGAAAGAAGTGAGGAAAATGGTTTTTTTCTCTTATCCAATTCAAGCGTATGCTTTATATGAAAACGGAAAATTGATCAAATGGGGACCAACAAGTATGGGCAAAAAAGCAGCGCAAACCAAGCGTGGACTTATGTTTGCGAATTGGAAAAAAGAACTTGCCATTTCTACCGTCAACAGTTCCTGGAAATTGCCTTACAATGTTAATGTTCACAATACCTTAGGAATTGGGTGGCACCAATATGATTTACCGGGTTTTCCCGCCTCACATTCCTGTTTAAGATTGTTGATGAACGATGCCAAATTTCTTTACAGTTGGGTGGATACCTGGATTTTGAATAAAGGAGGGGCAACTGTAAAAGCCAACGGAACGCCAGTGATTGTATTTGGAGACTATCAATGGGGAGGAAAAAAATCTTGGAAAAAACTTATTGACGATCCTATGGCTAACGATATTTCGATGGAGGAGCTGAATAATATCATCAATCCGAATCTCGAAAAAATTCTGGAAGAGCAGAAAAAAAGAGAAGAGGTGGTAGCATCAGCTTCTACGGAAGTAAAACCTGCGGCATAAATATCCCAAGTCTTTTAATTCTCAAATCGTTGAATCGATATCTCTGCGAAATCACGAAGTTTTTGCATTTCTATTTTGGCTTGATACTGCCCAATTCTAGTGACAAAATAAGTGCATCCTAAAAAAAACAAAGTAACAAATGAAGCCGTAAGAGCCCATGGAAAATCGTTGCTTTTAATTTGTTTTTCCACAAACCAGATCGTAATAAAGACCATCCAAAGAATACTCCCGATAAAGTAAAGGAACATAAAAAAAGTCCACACAGCACTGGTAGGCCCGAAAATCCCACGAATGACCGTTTTGTTTTCGTCAGAATCGTATTCGGTTCTTAGTGATAAGCAAGGTTTCCAATAGTTGCTGTGCTCACTTTTAACCATAATTGTTGCCGTTTCGGAATTGATGTTTCCGGTGTAGTGTTCCGATTGATTCTTCAGAAATTCTTTCAATATTTCTACATATTTTTCGCGGCTGATTTCGGTATAAATTTTAAACCGTGGACGCGACCGGATTTGGTCTAAAATGGATTCTTCAATTTTCATCTTGGTAAGGAATTGGATCTTTTAATATTAATTTAAATGTCATGATTTGGCCACCTCGTACAACCTCGAAATGCACTGCGGTTCCATCATTACCTTTCATTAAATCATTGATTTTTTGTAAAGTATAATCTCCTGCTTTTTTCTTGTTGATACTGATGATTTTATCGTCTTTCCTTATCCCGGCTTCGTAGCAGGGTGCTTCTCTTCTGCATCCGGCGACTGAATACTTGGGTTTCAAAACAAAATGATATTGGAAATTTTCTGTTGCGGAATAAACATTTTCTCCTTCATTTACCTGGTTGTTTTTAGTGGTTTGCACGGTAACCAAATCTTGGTCCCAAGTCATCCCATCATGCCGAAGGTCTAAACCACTTTTATTAAAAAGAAAGGGATCGTTGAAATGTTTGTTTTTCTTTAGGTAAATCTTATTTTCAGGATAATTAAAGACCACTTCAAAGCGCCTCATAATATCGCTTCCTATCGAACCCTTTCGGTTAGGAACCAGTTTCAAATTTTGTATGGAATATTCATCGGGCATGGCAGTTAATGGTTTTTCGAAAGCAAAATCGCCAAGATAAACCCGGTGAATTCTACTTCTTTTTCCGAAAATATCCCCATTGAAACCCTGTCCTAAATAATCATCAATATTTGGGCGGTTGTACACAAAATCTTCGATGAGTTTCGGGAAAAGCCATACAGCATCGCTATTTCCCAGATCAATTAGCATTTTCGATTCTTCACGAGTGGAGGTCATCTCTACTCCTGCCATCATGTAAGGTTTATTGCCTTCAACAGTAATATGAAATTTGGCGTGTCTTTTTACTTTCTTTTTAAAAAGCGTTTGGTCTTGGTAAACGGTGATTTTTTTGGTGAGATAATTGATCGAAATCGAATGATTTTTAAAGAAATGATAACCAATGATTCCGTTCACTGGAATTCCAACATGCGAGGAAAAATTGATGCTTTCGTCAAGAATAATAAAGATTTTATGATTGAAATCTTTATAATCTTTTCCTATTTTCACAATGTTATTCTCCGAACTCAAACCTTCGATATCTCCGCTTTCACCCAAGCCGGAAAACTTCACTTTTTCGATGTCGTTAAAATTGATTTCCTTATTTTCCAGACTGAAGAGAATCGTTTCATTTACCCCTGAATCCAGCAGAAAAGTAAGGTCAACGCCATTGATGTTTAAAGGAACAAATATTAAATTATTGATCAACTGAAACGGGATTACTGTTTTCTTGTCATCGGTAATTTCGAATCCCTTTTGCCCGAAAGAAAAAGCAAATGCAAAAAGTAATAAAAGAAAACAGCGTTTCATTGATTGAAGATACAATAATTTCATTAATTTCATTAATTTATTAAAAATGAATAAAATTAGTACATTAAAAATCCTAAATTTGTTCTATGCAAAACGAAGCAAAAACAGAAAGATTCCGACAAATCGTCGAGAACAAATTCCAAATCTACAACTCACTTTTCATGAGTTTGCCTTATGATAAAATGACCAATATCGGCATGCTGCTCCCTTTTTTATATGAAGAAAGCAGAATCGGCTACGAAAAAGGTCTGAGTCCGGAAGAAATTGTGGAAGAATTTTTCAGTAAACACACCGATTTGGTTTCCGAAGAACAAAAAACAGAACTGTTGTTTAAAATTATCCAATATATCGAAAGGCAAGTAGTGCTTTTTGATAGTATTGAAGACGCAGCTTTTCCACAATTACATTCGCCAAACGAAACCGGAACCTTGGCCAATCTTCACGATCGCTCCGTACAGGAACATCAACTGGAAGCTACCCGAAAAAAAATGCAGGATTTTGCCGTAAAAGTTGTTTTTACAGCGCATCCTACACAGTTTTATCCTAATTCTGTGCAAAGAATTTTACATGATCTTCGGTCTGCGATCATGAAAGATTCTGTAACAGAAATCGATATGCTTTTGCAACAATTAGGAAAGACGCCTTTCCTGAATCGGGAGAAACCAACACCGCTGGATGAGGCAATGAGCATTATTTTCTACCTAAGATATGTGTACTATGATTCGATCGGCGAACTTTATAGTAGCATTAAAAACACCTTTGGCAATCAGCATTTTGTTCCTCCCCAAGATATATTCCAGTTAGGATTTTGGCCGGGAGGCGATCGGGATGGAAATCCTTTTGTCACTGCGGAGATCACCAAGCAAGTAGCGCAAGAACTTTATACCTCAATTTTGAAATCTTATTATGCGCATCTGAAAAATTTGCGAAGAAGATTGAGTTTCCGAGGCGTTTCGGAAGTATTGGAAACTTTGAGTCACGAACTTTATGAAGCCATATTTCGAGATCAGAATATCAGTGCCGTACAAATTTTAAAAAGATTAAAAGAAGCAGAAAAAATCCTCATGGATCAACACAACGGACTTTTCAAAAATCTGTTGGAAGATTTTCAGGATCGTGTGAAGATTTTCGGAACTCACTTTGCAACCCTCGATATTCGCCAGGACAGCCGTATTCATCAGCAGGTAATCGATGAAATTATTGCTAAAAAAGCGGGCTTTACATCAGAAAATATTTCTACGACGGAAAAATTGAAGTGGCTGCTGGAAACCGATGTCATCTTGGATCCCAACGATTTCGAAGGCATTACCAAAGATACTTTGGAGAATATTTTTAACATTAAAAAAATTCAACAGAAAAACGGAGAACGAGGACTCAGCCGTTACATTATTTCTAATTCGGATGAGGTTAAAGATGTCTTGAATGTTTTCGGAATGTTCAGACTTTGTGGTTATCGGGAAGAGGATATCAATATCGATATTGTTCCGCTCTTTGAAACAATGGAGGGTTTGGATGCCGGCGAAAAAGTGATGAAAGAACTCTATGAACTTCCAGCTTATCGAAAACATTTGGAAAGACGCGGAAATTCGCAAACGATTATGCTCGGTTTTTCCGATGGGACTAAAGATGGCGGATATTTGAAAGCCAATTGGGAAATCTATGAAACCAAAGAGCAGCTGACCAAGATTTCCGATGAAAACAAGATTAAAGTGATTTTCTTCGACGGACGTGGCGGTCCACCTGCGAGAGGTGGCGGCAAAACCCACGATTTTTACGCCTCTCAAGGAAAAACTATCGCCAATAACAAGATAGAACTTACCATTCAGGGACAAACCATTACCAGTGTTTTCGGCAATAAAGATCAGGCGAAATATAATTTCGAACAGCTGCTAACTGCCGGAATAGAGAATGACGTTTTTAAGAATTCAAAAAAAGATTTATCTGAAAAAGAGAGAAAACTTATTCAGGAATTGGCGGAAATTAGCTTCAAAAAATATTCAGATCTGAAAGAACATCCCATGTTTGTGCCTTATTTGCAGGAGATGAGCACTTTGGAATATTATGGAAGAACCAACATCGGCAGCCGACCAAGCAAAAGAGGTAGTACTAATGAACTGAAGTTCGAAGATTTGCGCGCGATTCCATTTGTAGGTTCGTGGAGCCAGTTGAAACAGAATGTTCCAGGGTTCTTCGGGTTTGGTTTTGCTTTAAATCAACTTAAAAATCAAGAAAGATTTGATGAAGTTCATGCGCTTTATAAAGGTTCGGATTTTTTTAGAACTTTGGTCTTAAACTCGATGATGAGCATGACTAAATCGTATTTTCCGCTTACTTATTACATGAAAAACAATGCGAAGTTTGGCGCTTTTTGGAATATTTTGTTTGAGGAGTATCTACTTTCAAAATCCATCATGTTGGAACTTACCGGATACAAAATGCTCATGGAAGAAGATCCTCTTTCTAGAAAATCAGTGAAAATTCGGGAGAAAATTGTGCTGCCGTTGCTGAGTATTCAGCAGTATGCTTTAATGAAAATTCAGAAAAAAGAAGGAAATTTAGACGCTTACGAAAAACTCGTAATGCGTTCCTTGTTCGGGAATATTAACGCAAGCAGAAATTCGGCGTAAATTATTTGAATATGAATAATAATTCCCGCATTTATCGGATGTCTTTTGCCAGTGTTTATCCGCATTATATTATAAAAGAAATTGATGATCCGATCATACAAAAAGTTCGCTATCTGGATAAATTAATCGATGAATTGGCAAAAGGAAAAGCAATGGAAAGGATTCTGAGAGCATAAAAAAAATCCGACTCACCACTGAGTCGGATTTTCTTAGTTTTTACTGCTTAATGAGTTTCTCGATGTACTCGTTTTTGTCGGTTTTTATTTTTAAGAAATAAATTCCATTCTTTAATTTTTCGATATTATGATTTTTTTCGCTCGAAAGATTTTGTGATTTTCTGCCCAAAACATCGTACAGTTCTACAGAAACAATTTTCTCTGTAGTTTTGATTGTGAATGTGGTACTTACCGGATTCGGATATATTTTAACCGAAGATTTGCTGACGTTTGCGGTAGCCAATTGCGCTTCAGTAAGCGACGCTCCGAAATTCAAAATTCCGTAGCCCATCGGGTCGGTATGGTTCGGATATAATGACGATTTTTGTCTTAAAATATCTTTCACTTCATCTAATGGTTTAGTAGGTACCGCTTGTAACAAACATGCCACACCGCCCGCTGCAAGTGGAGTAGCGAAGGAAGTTCCGCTGCTTGTGGTTGCGCTGTTATTGTAAGCCATCGCGGTACTGCTTCCTCTTGCGCTTGCATCAGGTTTAATAAGACCTAATGCATTGGGTCCGTAAGATGAAAAAGAAGAACTCGCGCCACTAGAAGTTACAGCGCCAATGGTGAAAACTTTTTCGTTATCAGCAGGGGTAATGATGTAATGCCAAGAATTTTGAGCTTCGTTTCCGGCTGCTGCAAGCACGAAAATTCCTTTTTCAGATGCGATTTGTGCTGCTCTTGCGATGAAAGAAGTGCTACCATCCATATCAGAGTACAGCAAATTGTAGCGGCTGTCATCAAAATCGTAATATCCAAGAGAAGTTGTGATGATGTCAACGCCTTTTCTGTCGGCTTCTTCAGCAGCTTCTGCCCAATAAATCATCTCTTCCGGGATTTCATTTGCTGCGTCTTCTGAGGCATAAAGGTAAAAATCCGCATCTGGAGCGGAACCAACATAGGAGTTTTCAATATAGCCTGCGATAACTCCTAAACAATAAGAACCGTGGTTGTTTAAAGAAGTGCTGTAGATATCAGTGCTTTTGTTCACAAAATTATAGCCGCCCTTTATTTGTCCGTTGTTGCGGATTCTTGCGTAAGCAGATCCGGTGTTTACCCTCGGAAATCCGGTGTCGATAACGGCAATTGATACGCCCGCTCCAGTATAGCCGTCAACGTGTAGCGGACGGAGATTGATTTGGTTGAGCTGAGAAAGGCCTGTTCCGTAATTGAATTCAGTTTTTCCGAGCGTATTATTAAAAAGTTCAAATTTATCGAATTTTTTTACGCCTTGTTTCGTTCCTGCAGGATGTTTGATGAAACTTTCTACGGATTGAACATAACTTTGAGCTTGTAACGTCGCGATTTGCGAAGCAGTGGCTTTTACCGCAACTCCGTTCATCCATTTTGAATAATCGGTAACGGTGAATCCTAAATTTTTTACATTTTGAACATAAGCAGCTTCCAATGGTGCATCCTGATCGTTCAACGGAATGTTGAGTTTGGCTCTTCTGTCCAGCGATTTCTGAGAAAGTTCGGAAAGAGGGTTAGCATAAAAAGCAGCTTTATTCGGCTTGTCTTTAAAGAATACAAAAACAAGTTCGGTTTGCGCGCTGACAGCAGCGAAAGGTAAAATAATTAAAAAAGATAATATTTTTTTCATAAAAAATAAGATTGTTGAATTTTAACAAAATTAGGGAAAAATTGAAAGATGATCATTAATTTGATAAATATATTTGAATGAATGCTCTCGAAAGTGTTTGGTATTATATTTTTCTTAATTTCATTTACTGTTATTTGCAATAATAGCCATGTTACTTGCTAAAAGCTCAATCAATTTTGAAATGAATTATGAAAACAAAAGGAGTTTTAATTTCCCTGAAAATTTAATTTTCTTAAATTTGAGCAAATATTTTTTTAGAAACCTAACCGACGAGGATTGGTAAACTATTAAAAAAAATAAAAATAGAAAAACCTATGAAAAAAATTCAGATGGTTGACCTTCAAAGTCAATATTATAAGATAAAAGCTGATGTCGATAATGCCGTTTTGAATGTACTGGATTCCGCAGCATTCATCAATGGTCCGGAAGTGAAATCTTTCCAACATGAACTGGAACAGTACCTCGATGTGAAACATGTAATACCATGTGCGAACGGAACCGATGCGCTCCAAATTGCCTTAATGGCGCTTAATTTAAAGGAAGGCGATGAGGTGATCACTGCTGATTTTACCTTTGCAGCAACGGTAGAAGTTATTCATTTGTTAAAACTGAAATCTGTTTTGGTGGATGTGGATTATGATACTTTCACCATCGATCCAGAGAAAGTGAAAGCGGCAATTACGCCAAGAACCAAAGCGATTATTCCCGTGCATCTTTTCGGACAGTGCGCCAACATGGAAGAGATTATGAAGATTGCCAAAGAACATAACCTCGCAGTAATTGAAGATAATGCTCAAGCGATTGGTGCAGATTTCACCTTTGAAGACGGAACTGTAAAGAAATCCGGAACAATGGGCGTGATGGGAACAACTTCTTTTTTTCCTTCCAAAAATTTGGGATGCTACGGAGACGGCGGTGCTATTTTTACTACTGATGATGAATTGGCGCACAAACTTCGCGGCATTGTGAACCACGGGATGTACGAAAGATATTACCACGATGAGGTGGGCGTGAACTCGCGTTTAGACAGTGTGCAAGCGACAGTTCTTAGAAAAAAATTAACTCTTCTGGATGGTTATAATGAAGCAAGAAGAAAAGCTGCGGATTATTATGACGAAGCATTTGCCAATCACCCTCATATTTTGGTTCCGGGAAGATCGGAAAATTCAACGCACGTTTTTCATCAGTACACCTTGCGAATCCTTAACGGAAAACGTAACGAATTGCAGGCGTTTCTAGCAGAAAAGGAGATTCCAGCGATGATTTATTATCCGGTAGCTCTAAGAAAACAAAAAGCATATTTCCAGGAAAGTGACCCGAAAGATTTTGCCAATACCGATCAGATCTTGGATCAGGTGATTTCTTTGCCTATGCATACTGAACTTGATGATGAGCAACTGAAATATATTACTGACGCTGTTTTGGAATTCTTCAAATAGTAGATCAATGATGTGCAAAACCAATCAAAAAATATTTAAAAATACAATATGACAATACTCGTTACCGGTGGACTCGGCTATATCGGTTCCCACACTGTGGTAGAACTTTTAAACAACAATTTCGATGTCGTTATTGTTGATGATTTATCCAACTCCGAAAGGTTTATTTTAGAAAACATTGAGAAAGTAGCAGGCAAAAAGCCTGTATTTTATCCTTTCGATTTGAAGAGGAAAGAGTTGCTCGCTCAGGTTTTCGATGCACATAATATCGAAGGATGCATCAATTTTGCTGCGTTCAAAGCGGTGGGAGAAAGCCAGGAAAAGCCAGTAGATTATTATGAAAACAACCTGTTTTCGTTGATAAATATTCTTCAAGAATTTAAAACAAGAAACATTTCCAATTTTATTTTCAGTTCCAGTTGCACGGTTTATGGACAAGCAGACCAAATGCCGATTGATGAGGAAACCCCGCTGAAAATGCCGGAATCTTCTTACGGGAAAACCAAACAAATGGGTGAGGAAATCCTAAAAGATTTTGCAACGGCTCACCAAAGAAAGATTTCATTGTTAAGATATTTTAATCCAATCGGGGCGCATCCGACAGCTTTGCTGGGCGAATTGCCGATCGGAATTCCTAATAATTTGGTGCCTTACGTTACCCAAACTGCATCCGGAATCCGCGAAAAGCTGAATATTTGGGGAAATGATTATCCTACCGAAGATGGGACTGCCATTCGAGATTATATTTATGTGGTAGATTTAGCGAAAGCCCATGTGAAAGCTTTGCAAAAATTGATTGCTTCTGAAGATTCTACAGTAATTGATATTTACAACCTCGGTACAGGAAAAGGTTCGTCGGTTTTGGAAGTGGTGCAAGCCTATGAAACTGCGAATAATGTGGCGGTTCCTTACCAAATTGGTGACCGCAGACCAGGAGACATCACCATTGCTTATGCCAATGCCGATAAAGCGGAAAGGGAATTGAGCTGGAAAGCTGATACAAGTTTGGAAGAAGCTTTGCGCACCACCTGGGAATGGCAGAAATACTTGGAATCTAGGTCGGTATAGCGATTGGAAAATAGAATAAATGAGTCCGGTAAATGTGCCGGACTTTTTTTATGGGCGGACGGTTTGGGTGATTGTTTTTCTTAAATTTTTAAGGTATCTGGATTTTTGCTTCCATGTCTGATTGTCAGAATATCTAAATCTCCATTTTGGAATTCATAATACAAGAGGTATTTATAAATCAACTTAATGTAAACATTGTCAATATCTGTTTTCCTTCCGATTTTTGGGAATTCTAAAATTAGCTTTAGTTGCTCATCAATAAGGAAATTCAATTTTTAAGCTAAAAGTGTTGGATTTATTCCGGTTGACCCAATATTCTAGAATTTCTAGGAGTTCGTTTTGCGCTTTTCTCGACCAAATTATTTGTTTAGCCATTTTTGAATTTCATTTTGGAAATCATCGTTGGTGATGAATTCTCCGTTGGCGATTTGGGTTCTTGCTTCAGCGACGATTTGTTTTTCCTCGTCATTGGTGATGAAGGGGGAATTTTCTGATTCGAACTTCAGCATCTGCATGAGTTCTATCAGTCGAACTTTATCGGTTATACCGGCGATTTGGGTTATTAAATCTATTTTTAAATCTGCAGTGCTCATCATTTGGAAATTTTATTGGATAAAAGTAGGAAAAAAAAGTGATTTTTAATTGATGGGATTTCCAGTAGGTTTTGGCTAAAGCCGATTTTGTTTTTGGGTTTTTTATGTCGGGCTAAAGCCCGATGCTATTGATGAACTCTCTCTTTTTGAATTCGGTTGGGGTTTAATATTGAAATTTTGAAAATCTTTAAACCAAAAAAAATCCGACACTGTAGCCGGATTTTTTTGGGTTGATCGAGGGATCGGTATTGTTACATCGGTACTTGATCATCATCGCCGGAAGCGTTGTTGTTGATGTCTTTTTTGCGTTTCGGCTGTTCTACTTTTTCACCTTGTTTGAAACGGTAGGTTAGCGACACGCTAAACTGTCTCGGTTGCCACTGCATATAATTATACTGCGAGTAGGATGGGGTGGTCACTAAACTCTCTCTCGAACGGGTATTGAAGATATCCTGAATATTGAAAGAGATGGTTCCGTTGCCTTTCCAGATGGTTTGGCTGGCTCCTAAATTTACAGCATACATAGCTTTTCTCTGCGTAGAAACTGTATTCTGAGCACCGCGGTAGAAACCTTGGATTTGGAAACTTGTGGTTTTGGTTGGTTTGAAGGTATTGGTCAAACGGAATCTGCTCGAAAAACCATCTCCGGAGAAATCAAAATCTTCGTATGATCCATCGCTTTTATACCCGAAAATATCCGCACTTGCCATGATTTTCCACCATTTGAATGGGTCATAGGTCGCATTTAGGTCTAAACCGTATTGGGTTTCACTTCCGGCATTTACCGGCATGGTGTAGAGTACGGTATTTCCTTGTTCATTCAAGCCGCTGTATTGATACATGTTCACCTCATCTTCAGATTTTTTGAAGTATAAAGTTGGGTTAAGGGAAAATTTGCTTTTCGATAAACTGTATCCCAATTCGAAAGAATTTTCGTAGGTAGGATTCAAATCCGGGTTACCGCTAAACAGGTTTCTGTTGTTGTTATACGACATGAAAGGAATCAAGAAGAAAGATCTTGGGCGGTTGATTCTTCTGGAATAATTCAACAATAATTGATTGTTTTTGCCTAAATCGTAACTTAAAAATACGCTTGGGAAAAATTTTAGATAATTCTTTTCTACATTCTTTTTTTCTGCATCGATAACTCTTTGGAAATCAACGTTAATATTCGTGTTTTCCGCTCTTAAACCGACTTGATATCCGAAATTTTCTATCTTACTTTTGAACTGTGCATACCCTGCAAGGATATTTTCATTGTAGAATGTATTGCTCGTAAAATTAGGCAAAACACTTACAGGTCCGTTGTTTTGGCTTTGATCTACGTAGTAATCGTAATCATTTTTATTGGAATCAAATCTTGCCCCGGCTTCTAATTTCGAAGCTTCTCCGATTGGTAATTCGTAATCGGCTTTCGCGAGGAAAGTACTGTTTTCCGATACGGTTAGGATGTTGTTGATCGTGTTGGTTGCTACATCTAATTCATTATCGTAACCATTTTCGGTGATTAATGATGTTCCGTCGCTTTTGTTTTTTTGGTAGCTGGTCGCTAAGGAAAGCAACTGCCCTTTATCGCCAATTTTTTGTTCGAAACCAAGATCTGCCTGGAATGAATTATTGACATTGGTTCCGGTATTCAACCGATTGGTGTATTGATCTTGGAGGGTATAAGGTACGTTTGGATATCCGGTTGCGTTTCTGTCTTTAATGATTACACTGTCGAAATAATCGGTTTGTCCGGTGGATTCATTATTAAAATTTCTGAACATTACCGACGCGTTCAAGGTCGATTTATCGGTTACATCTACCACAAAACCGGTATTTACATTGTAGCTTTTATTTTCACCTTCATTAATTCCATTCTGCACGGATCTCATTGAAAAACCATCATTCAAAGTCTGCGGATCGAGGTAAGAATTGAAATCGGAGTTATTCTTCGATTTGTTTCTGTTGTAGCCACCACCACCGTTGATGTAGTAAGTCCAGGCGCCTTTTCTCCAGCTGAGGTTGGTGTTCAAACGGGTATTTGGTAAATAACCTAAAGTTCCTTCTACACTTCCGTTGAAACCAACTTTTTTAGATTTCTTCAAGATAATGTTCAGGATTCCAGCGGTTCCACTGGCTTCGTATTTGGAAGAAGGATTGGTAATCACTTCAATTCTTTCGATTTGGTCGGCAGGGATTGATTGTAAAGCATTCGCACCATCATCAATTCCGAGCATGGAAGAAGGTTTTCCGTTGATGAGGAAACGAACATTGGAGTTTCCACGCATAGAAACTGTTCCGTCGGTATCCACATCCACTGAAGGTACGTTTGCCAAAACATCCTGGAGGTTTCCACCTTTCGCCACGATGTCGAGGGAAGGATCGTACACTTTTTTATCGATTTCCACGCGGTAAGGTTTTACGGCTTGCGCAGTAATTACCACTCCTTGGATGTCTTGCGTTTTGGTATTGGTTACAGCAGCTTCAGCTTCCACTGAGAAATTTCCCAAGTTGCCCGCTGCGGTAATCTGTCTGTTGAGGGTTGATTTTTTAAAGTCGATGGCCTCGATGATGATGTCGTAGTTTCCGGGCATCAAGTCGAGTTTGTAGTCGCCTTTTTCATCGGTTAAAGTAGCATCGCTATTGAGCTTGCTCGCTTTGTTGTTGAAACTAACCGAAGCATAAGGAACCGGCTGGTTTTGTTTGTCAACAATCTTTCCGGAGACGTTTACTTTTTGTTGTGCGAAAGCTAAACTTGCAGCTCCAAGGACGAATACAAGTCCCAAAGTTCTTTTTCTAATAATTGATGAAATCTCAATTTTGTCTGTCATATCTTTAGTTTATACTTCTATTGATGATTTTAATGGAAGCGGGTTAAGTAAACAATGCTTTAGTTGCCGTTAAATTTTTATTAATTTAAAAACTGTTGAAAGTTTTTTACTTGATGTTTTTGGAGTTCAGCCATTCCTGGTAATCGCGTGCATTTTTTGCATGTTCAGCATCACTTGCGGTGAAGCGGTGAAACCCGAAACGGTTCGGATCTGCTGCCATGAAGATATAATTGTTCTTTTCCGCATTCAATACCGCGTCCACAGAACTTTTGTCGGTTACGCATATCGGTCCCGGCGGAATTCCCGCGTTCGCATACGTATTGTAAGGAGATGGATGTTTCAAGTGTTTATAAAGTACCCTTTTGATCGGTGTAGTGAAGTTTGAATCTTTGTTGATGGCGTAAATCACCGTAGGATCACTCTGCAGTTTCATGCCTTTTCTGTACCTGTTGAGGTAAAGTCCCGCAATTGTTTTTTGCTCGTCGGGTTTTCCTCCGGATTCCTTGTAAACAATGGAAGCGAGGGCATAAATTTGATCTCTGGTGAGTCCGCTCTGGGCTTCTTTAGCTTTTCGCTCAGCAGTCCAGAATTCGTTGTAATCGTCTTCAAACTTTTTGAAGAATTCCTTTGGAGTTACCGTCCAAAAGAAATTATAGGTATCGATAAAGAAATATTTTTTAAGGTCTTCCGCATTGTTATAACCTTTATTTACAGCAATTTCATTGAAATCTTTTACAAATCGCAAGGAATCGAGTTCGGTTTTCCGGGTTACGCGTCCCACCATTTGATATACATCTCCGAAATCTCCGATGCGGTAGGTGTTTTCGGTTTGGTTTCCGGCTTTAATCATGTTTACCAAATTCGTGTTGCTGGTCCCGGAAACAATTCGGTAGCGGCCGGCTTTGAAATATTGATTCATGCTTTTACTTTTCGCTACCTGCACAAATTGTTCTTTATTCTTCAAATATGGAGAAATAGAATCCACAATAGCATTGAAGTTGGCGGTGTGGGGAATGAGGATATACCCTTCTTTTTCCACGTTGTTGCCGTAATATTTGCTATAATACTGGTAGCCGAAAAAACCACCAATAAGAATGATGATGAGGGCGAAAATTGCAAAAACGGATGCGCCTTTTTTCATAGTATAATTATCTGTCTTTTAATGCTTTGGGAGATGTTTAAATATTTATTTTCCCTTTAAATACTTGTTTTGCAGGACCTTCGAGCCATATATTATGGTAGGAATTTCCTTGTTTATCTGCATATACTTTCAATTTTCCACCCAGAACTTTTACCTGTACAGCTTTTTGGCTTTTATCTTTCAAATAAACCAGTGCGGCTGCTGTAGCTCCGGTTCCGCAACTGAAAGTTTCATCCTCTACGCCACGTTCATAGGTTCTCACGAAGATTTCATCATCGGAAACTTGCTCCACAAAATTCACATTGATTCCTTCCTTTTGGTAAGTCGCTGAATTTCGGATTTCGTTACCATGTTGGTAAACTTTATATTGATTTAAATCCTTCACAAACTGAACAAAATGTGGAGACCCGGTGTTCAATACGGAATTTTCACCATCTTGAAGGATATGATCTACATCAATCATCTTTAGTTTTACGATGCCGTTGTGCATTTCCGCTTCATGCATTCCATCGATTGCCTGAAATTGGGTTTTATCTTCGAAAATATCGAGAAAGTGGGCAAAAGCAACGATGCATCTGCCGCCATTTCCGCACATGGTACTTTCGTTTCCGTCGGAATTGTAATACACCATTTTGAAGTCGGCGCTTTGATCTGTTTCCAGGAGGATTAATCCATCGCCACCGATTCCGAAGCGCCGGTCGCAAAGCTGTTCAATCAATTCTTTTTCTTTGGGAAACTGCAGGTCGCGGTTGTCAATCATTACGAAATCGTTTCCTGTGCCTTGGTATTTGTAGAACTCCATCTCATGAAAATTTGAACCGACAAAATTACGATATTTTGAAGCAAATTCTATTGAATAATTTTTAGACAAAAAAAAGAGAACTTCCATGTTGAAAGCTCTCTCTCGTTATTTTTTAGTTGCGACCTCTGAATCCGGAGTTATTGGAATTATTCCTTAGTGGGCTTGCCGGTGCTGAAGAGGGTTGTTTTTCCTCCGATGTGCCAGTTCTGAAACCTCCCTGATTCGCTGATGTCCTAGGACTTACCTGCTTTGAAGAAGGCGTAGTGCTGTTAGCTGTTCCTTTATTGTTGTTCGTATTGGTACGGAAACCACTGTTGGAAGTATTTCCAGTTCTAGTGTTTGTAGTGGTGGTTTGGTTGTTATTACGAAGCGTTTGGCTGTTGTTTCGGAAAGTTGCGCTGTTGGTATTGCTGCTACCGGTTGCAGTGTTATTTTGTCTCACTACATAGATTCTTCGGTTGTTTTGCCCTACATAATAGGGTACCCCATTATCGTAGTAGTAGTTCATGTTGTGGCGATAGTAGTAACCATCGTTTCCGTAATATCCACCTTGTCCGTAGTACGATTGTGGTGCATAATAATATCCGTTATCATAATAGGCGTCATAATATGGATTATTGTTGGTTGCGTAGCCGTCGGTATACGCAACACAAGAAGTCAGCCCTGCTGTGAGGATCATGACTGCAAAGTATTTAATATATTTTTTCATTGTTTTAAAGGTTTGTGGTGTTCTTATTTTTTTTCCATTCAAAATAGCCCATAATGGCCATACCTGTAAACACCAAATACTGTACCGAAGTAATGCCTAAACCTTTGTAAATCATCATCGGTATGCAGATGAAATCACCGATGATCCAGAAGATCCAGTTTTCAATTTTGCGTTTTGCCATAAGCCACATTCCGACCAGGAAAACCGCAGTTGTGAAAACATCCAGCCAGTTCGCCCAATCGAGGTGATCCAGCCCCAATGTGACGTTGTGCATCGAAAAATGGTTATCGATGAACGGTTTGTAATAGTACACGACTGTTACCAGTATTAAGCTCAAGAAAAACAGCACCGACGCGAATAGCCATTCCTTTTTTTGAGTCCAGGATACGTCGACATGAACATTATCCTGCGAACTTTTTGCCCAAAGTATCCATCCGTAAATACTCATCACGGTATAGTAAAAATTAATCATCATATCTCCCAGAAGACCAAAGTTGAAAAGAATATACACATACAAGGCAGTGGATATAATCCCCGTAGGATAAACCCAAATATTCTTTTTTATGGAGAAATACACACTAAGTAAACCAAAAATTGTGGCTACCGCTTCCAAAACGATTTGGTAAGTTTCGTAAGATTGGTAAGGAAGCAAGAAAAGTTCGTAAAGATTCATGTTTCCAAAGATAAATATTTTATTTCCGTGATCGTATTTATCATTTATCTATGAAAATCAGAAAACTAACAGCGGTAATTGATGTTTTTAAAAATAAAATTGCTAAAAAAAAGTTAATCATTACTAAATTTTTATATTTTTGAAAATCTTAAAAAAGAATAATATTATTTAAAAACTATGGCGAATATTTGGATAAAAAAACCAATGGAAGCTTATGAAGCGGACATTAAAAAAAGTGAATTAAAAAGGGTTCTTGGCAAATGGAGCCTTACCGCGATTGGTATCGGAGCCATTATTGGTGGAGGAATTTTTGTACTTACCGGTACAGGTGCTTATTACAATGCAGGTCCGGCCTTAGCGCTTTCTTTTGTTGTAGCAGGTATAGCTTGTGTATTCGCTGCCTTATGTTATGCGGAATTTGCCTCTATTCTCCCGGTTGAAGGATCGGCTTATGCATACGCTTACGGAACCGTGGGCGAAATTTTCGCTTGGATTATCGGTTGGGGATTGATCCTGGAATACGCGATGGGATCCATGACCGTAGCGGTTTCGTGGTCGGGCTATTTTGCCAAATTGCTTAAGATGTTTGGGTTGCATTTGCCGTATTGGATGACCACCGATCCGGGAACTGCCAAAAAAGCTTTCGGTGAAGCGACCAGACAGATTGCGAATGGCAATCTTCCGACCGATAAATTACTGGCTTTTCAGGAAACTATCAATAATTTCAATGCAGCTCCGGAAATTTTCGATATGAAAATTTTTCTAAATCTTCCTGCCTTGCTCATTGTTTTATTTGTTATTTCTATTTTGATCAGAGGAACTAAGGGAGCAGCAAAAGCCAATAATATGATTGTCATCATGAAGGTTTCTGCGATTATTTTTGTAATTATTGCGGGACTTTTCTTTATTAATGTTGAAAACTGGACGCCTTTTATCCCGGAAGCGACTGTAATTACCGAGAACGGGGTTTCCCATTCGGCGTACGGTTATGGGGGAATTATTGCGGGTGCGTCTGCGATTTTTTTCGCGTATGTCGGTTTTGATGCGGTTTCTACCCAAGCGGGAGAAGCCATCAATCCGAAGAAGGATGTTCCTTTTGCCATCATCACTTCACTGGTGATCTGTACGATACTCTATATCTTGGTTTCATTGGTGCTTACCGGAATGATGCATTATTCCGACTTCAATCCTTTGGGCAAATATCCGGATGCGATTAAAGCGCCAGTAGCTTACGCATTCGATATTGCGGGACAAGCTTGGGCAGGATATATTATCACCATTGCGGCTACTGTTGGATTAATTTCAGTACTAATGGTAATGATTATGGGCCAATCCCGTATTTTCTTAGGGATGTCGAAAGACGGTTTAATTCCTAAAACCTTTTCTAACGTAAATCGTGAAACGGGAGTTCCTACCAAAAACTTAATGATTTTGGGAGCAATTATTGCAATTGTGGCTTCGCTTACACCTATTAATGATTTAGCACACATGACCTCTTTTGGTACCTTGTTCGCCTTTACCATGGTGTGTTTAGCAGTTTGGGTACTCCGCGTAAAACAACCAAATGTGGAAAGAAGCTTCAGAGTTCCAGCGTTGCCGCTGATTGCTACTTTAGGAATTCTGATCAATGTGTATTTAATTTACAACCTTAGTAGAGAAGCCAAAATGTACTCATCCGCATGGTTGCTTATTGGTTTCGTAATTTATTTCCTCTACAGCAAGCGACATTCAAAACTTCAAAAAGAAGGTTATGGCGAAACCTTTAAAGCTGAAAAAATTCCATTGGAGGAAGTGGATATCGATATCGACAACAAAAAATAATAGATGAAAAGAGGCCGTTTTAACTTGGATGCGGCCTCTTTTTTTTGCTTTAATAACATCTCTTTTATGAAAAAATTCTTCATTTTGTTCGTGCTCATTCACTGCAGTTTTGCCACTGCTCAAAAAGTGCACATCCAGACCTTGCTACAAGATAAAATATCCATTCGGGCGTTACAAATTTGGGACGACAAAGTGTGGTATTCCGGCACTGATTCCAAATTCGGATATGTGAGTTTGAAAGATACAGCAAACAAAATGCAAATGAGAATCAGTGTGGAAAAACTGGAATTTCGAACTTTAGCACAGACCAAAGATGCGTTTTACACTATTAATGTGGGTACTCCTGCGAAATGGTTTACCATACAGAAAAGTGATATGAAGGTTAAACTAAACATGATCGACACCACCAAAACCGTTTTCTACGATGCTTTCGCTTTTGACGAGGTTAAAAATCGTGGCATTGCCATTAGCGATCCCAACGAAGATGGAAGCAGTAAAAATTTAATTTTTACCTATAAATCCCGCAAAAATCCAAAAACTCAGTTCCCAAAATATTTTCCAGGTGAAGCGCATTTCGCAGCAAGCAATAGCAATATTGCAATGCACGGAGACTGGGTATGGGTTGCCACTGGTGGAATGAAATCCCGAATTTTCAAATTCAATTGGAGCCATCCTTTCACTTGGACCGTTTATGAAACTCCATTCATTCAAGGAACTGCTTCAACCGGTATTTACTCCATCGATTTTTACGATAAAAATTTTGGGATAGCCGTTGGTGGCGATTATACGAAACAAGCAGAAAACGTCAGCAATATCGCAACCACCCACGATGGAGGAAAAACATGGCAAATTCAAGCATCAGGAAAGAATAGCGGTTACAAAACCTGTGTGAAATTCCGCCCTAGAAGTAAGGGGAAAGACATCATCGCGGTGGGAGACCAAAACATTGAACTTTCTACCGATTTCGGGAAAACCTGGATTACGATTTCAGATGAAAAAGGGCTTTTCGTAGCCGAGTGGATTGATGAAAATAATGTGGTACTTGCCGGAAAAAATAGAATCGTGAAAATGACGCTCAATTAATTGAATTTCAATTATAAACAAATCCGGAGTAGGGAAGAAGTGGTTTCCCTGACTCCGGATTTTCTTTACCGTTCAGCTTGCTGCGCCCAAAGATACGCAGCAGAGAAATTTTCAGTATCGCTTGGAGGTTGATTTTTTGGGAGAAATTGTACACAACCCACCATCAGCAACCATCCATCAGCAGCATCTATTGGAATGAGCCATTCCTGAGCAGGAAAAGATGCTGTCGCACTGATCTTCGTTTGTACGGTTGAAAGTACTTTTACGGGAACATCAATGCTGTTGAGGTCTGCTGAAATCACCATCAGCGTTATGATTGCGGAGTTGCAGTTTTTCGTAGGAATGATTTGGGTTTTCCATTTAATTTCTGGTAAAAAAATCTTTAATTCGGTATTGGAGCTACTTTCAACTTCTGGGAAAAAATTAGTGCAGCTCTGCCATTCTATTTTAGGGTTGAATGAGAATCCTGCCAAACACTGCGGATCCCCAAACTGTGCAAGACTTTCTGGACTACCTGCCAAATCTTGCTGAGCGGTTTTGCGTATTCTAGCTCGGTGGCGCGCTGCAAAATATTGTATCGGAGGAATTCCCAAAATCTTTAATAGCTGCATGCGGAATACTTTCTCCTTAGCGCTTACCAGCCCAAAAATTCTTGCTGCAGCCTTGGTTTCGGGCGTTTGCTTTACTTTATCTGGTTTTACCCGCGCGAAGGTCCGTTGCCCATCATTCACAAATACAATCTGCCCAATTGCACCACTCAGGTTCCCGTTTTTCTTCAGATTTGCCATAAGAAATAATTTTGAGGTTGGAATAATACTTTTTTCAAGGCAGAACAAGCGAATACTACTGCTGAGTAACAAGGAGATAACTTCGATAAAGGTACAATAAAAATCCATTATAAATCTACTATTTCTCCAATAAACTATTGGACTTATATTGGACCTATAATGGACTTATATTGGACTTAGCAGAAAAGAGGGTAGGAGGGAACTCCTAATAAATTACGGGTTGCAGCGAAGGAAAAGGCAGAAATTAACATCTATTACTTCTTAACTATCATTAAGAATGTCTTGCAAGATTATTTTTAAAGAGGTTTATGCAAAAAGGGAAGTCTTCGTTGATTGAAAACTATCTATAGAGAATCCAGCGGACTTTTTATCCTGGATTTTGAAAGATCTGTCACATGAGTATAAATTTGGGTGGTTTTAATAGAATTATGTCCTAGAAGCTCCTGAATAAAGCGAATATCGGTACCTGTTTCCATTAAGTGCGTGGCAAAACTGTGACGCAATCCGTGAATGCCAACTTTCTTGCGAATGCCTGCCTTTTCCATCGCCTTCTTAAAAACCGATTGTGCAGACCTTGCAGAATATGCTTCGCCTTCTTTACCCTCAAAAAGGTAAACCTTTGGGCGGTAGCTCAGGTAATATTCCCGCAACTCCTGCAGTAAACTGTTCGGAAGTACGACGATGCGGTCTTTTTTACCTTTTCCCTGTTCGATGCGCACCAGCATTTCCGCACTGTCGATATCGGAAAGTTTTAACGCGACCACTTCACTCACACGAAGCCCCATGCCGTAACATACTTTCAGAACAAGTGAATGCTTGGGATTTTCTGTGGCAGCAATTATCTTTTTGATTTCAGCTTTGCTAAGCATTTTGGGCAGGAGCAGTTTTTTCTTTGGGCGCGGAATGTCGAAAAACATTTTTTGGCGGTGGAGTACTTGCTCAAAATAAAACTTTACGGCATTCATGCGGCTGTGGATTTCGCTTTCCGAGAGTTTCAGTTTTTCGTGGCAGTATAGGAAATAAGAGCGCAAACGCTCGGGCGTAATTTCCTGTACGGGATTTCCTTTCACTACAGATAGCAGCTGAGCAAACTCTGTACTGTAAGTTCTTACCGTATTTGCACTATAGCCTTTCAATAGCAGATGCTCCTGAAAACGCGTGAATTCTGGTAAGTTGATAACATGGATTTTTGCCAAAACCGCTTCACCTGTTATTTTTTGCGGAAGACCGAAAATTGCGCGGTGAGATCTCGTATCAGCTACGTACCATTTTTTCTGGGTCGCCGACCAGCGGGCCTTGGTTTGCGATCTCAGGTGGCTGATAAGCTCTTTATCTTTCTCAAAACTTACCCAAATCACCTTAGCACCGTGGTGGGTGCCGACGGAAAAAATATATCTTTTATCAGCAAAATCAATCAAAATGCTTCGTTTTTTGTGTATGTTAAAATTTCTTAAAAACTCAATAAATTAGGCGAAATTATGGTGAATATTTTCAAATTACGCAATACAAATTTACTTATAATTTACTATTACACAATATATTACGAAATTTATTTAAATTATTTTAAAAAAATCTTGGTACTTTCAAAAATCTGCGTATATTTGATTGTTATCCCAATTATAAAATCTTATTATCCATTTTGCTCTCAAATGCCTATTAAATAAGGATTTATGTTTTTTAACTATGCAATAAAAAGTAATAAAAAGCATAGAAAAAACGTATTTGTTGAACCAAATGTTGTACCTTTGTTTTACTTTGCACCCGTTTGAATATCTTATATATCAGTCGTTTGCATTGCATTGCACAAATATACTTTTTTAATTTCAAAACTTTAATCTTTTTTTATCATGGCATCAGTTAAATTTGTTTTTAGAACACAGCAGAAAGATAAAGACGGCCTTTGCCCTCTTTATATCCGATTGATTCAAAATCGTCAATCAAAATTTATTTCAACAGGTGTAAAAGCATTGCCTAGTCAGTGGGATGAAAAGAATCACAAACTAAAAAAGAACTTCAAAAACAGCACTCGTATTAATGCGATGCTTGCAAAGAAAATTGCTGATGCAGCTGGTACAATTGCAGATACCGAAAGAAAGCATAAAACAGTAAGTGCAAGGAGACTAAAAGAAGCAGTAAAAGGAAAAGATTGTCTTCCCTTCTTTAAATATTCAGAAGAAAAACTAGAAAAACTTAAATCCAATTATTCAATTAACACCTATGATGTCTACCGCAGTCAGCTTAAGAAGTTTAAAGAATATGTAAATGATAATAATCTTATGTTTGACGACATCACCATCGTTTTACTACAAGATTATATGCTTTATCGTAATCAAAAATTCGACAATAATAAAACTACCCAAAAACTAAGCATGATCGTTCTTTCGATGATGTTTAAGAATGCCCAGAAAGAAGGACTTATTGAAGAAACCTTAAACCCCTTCAAAAATTTAGAACTTCAGGTAGAACCTAGCAAAAGACAATTTCTAACAGAGGCACAATTTAACCAGCTTCGAGAAGCAAAATTTACAACGAAATCAAAAGCTGAATTATACCGCGATCTTTTTATGTTTTCGGTTTCAGCTGGTGGGCTTCGTTTTTCTGATGTAGTAACCCTAACTTGGGATAATTTTAATGAGCAAGAGCAAATCATTAGAAAAGAAATTGAAAAAACAGGCAGAATTCATGCTTTTAAAATTGGAAAGACAGCGCTAGAAATAATAGAAAAATACAGAACTCTAGGAAAATCCAAAGGAAACTTCATCTTCCCGGCTATTAAAAATGCAGATTTTCATTTATTATCTGAAGAGAAAAGAAACTCACTCGTTGGAAGCTGCAACACAATTTGTGGAAAGCACCTCAGAGAATTAGGAAAAAAACTAAAATTCCCTTTCTCCCTTACCTTTCACTTAAGCCGTCATACTTTTGCTACAATGGCTTTGAATAAAGGGATGAGAATTGAATATGTAAGCAAATTGCTTGACCACAGAAATATTTCTACCACTCAGATTTATGCTAAAATTGTAAACGATGAACTGAACAAAGCAGTCGATGCTTATGTAATCTAAATATCATTATTTTATCCTCAATCACTTCAGATTTTTTCTGAAGTGATTTTTCTTTCCAGTACTATATTTACTCAAATTAATGATTTTGCATTAAAATCTGACCTTTGTTAATAACTTCCTATTGACTTTTGCGTTATTATTCATTATTTTCGTAAAATGATGAAAAAGCAATGAAAATGCATTAATTTCGAAATGAAAATGATTCATTCGTGCTTATCATCAGAAATATCAGTTAAACTGATGCGTTATTGATAATTACCATTTAAAATCATATCTTTTCTCGTTATGGAACGCTATCTCATGAAGGAATCTGCACCTTTCGTGCAATTTTCGTCCGTAAAATCTTCGGACGATTTTAATTCGATTTTTGATATCGAAAAAACACCTAAGCAAACTATTGAGGAGTATTGTCAACAGTTGCTTTACCGTTCCTTCACGATAACACATTCTCAAATTCCTGCTTTTATAGCTCATCATTGCAATTTGGTCAATGACGCTAATAAATGGCTCAACAAATTTGAAAAGCTCTTAACCCTCAATGAAGAATTGTTTTCCGGTACCCGGAACCAAAGCCGTTTGGTTAAATTTTATACTTGCATTGAAATCAAGCGAAATAAATTGGCAGATGAAGCTGCAAAAACAGAAAAAGTTAAACCTGCAAAAAAATACATCAATGCAGAAAGCGAAGAACGATATTTTTCATTTAAAGAAACACGTTTAGAGATTGATAATTTGCTGGATATTAAAGAAAAGATATACTTTCTCACCTCCGAAATCTACGAGTACAGAACAGCGGATATCGTCATGAAAAATCAAAAGCTTCCTGACTTTGATATTGAATGTGAAAAGCTCATCGGAAAAATTCAAACATTGGCAAAACTCCGTCAAGAAATTGACGAATCAAAACTAACTCCTAATAATACAAATTCACAGAATGAAAAAATTGTTCTAAATGGTCCCATTAATATTCTCACAAATGCATTTAAGCAGATGATGCCTTCCGTAAAGCCTACGGGAAAACCATACATTCAAGGTAAAATCAAAGATATGGTTGCATTTATTGCAGATAATTTTGTGGATGAGAACGGAAATGCTTTATCTAAAGATACTCTGCAAACATACCTTTCCCCAGGAAGAAATGACAAAGATCCAAATGCTGATATGCAAGTAAACTTCTAGTCCAATTTTTAAACATTCGTTTAATTTATCAAAATACTAAAGTCCAGTGAGTTACAAACAATTTAGTCCAATCGGACTAAATTGGACTCATCGGACTTTTTTCTTTCCTTCAATTTTGCTTCATAATCTTAAACCCAATAATATTATGGAAGCAATTATCTTATCCAAAGAACAGTTCAATCAGTTAATCGCTAAAATCGACGATATCCAAGATCGTCTTATTAACTCCAATCCGCGAAAAACAGAAACCTATTTAAACAACAAGCAGTTTCTGGAAATGTTGGATGTTTCTTTGCGTACCGCACAAACCTGGCGCGATGAAGGAAAAATTTCTTTTTCCCAAGTTGGAAACAAAATCTACTACAAACTTTCTGATGTAGAAAAATTCATTCAGGATTACCGAAACGCAGCTTTCGCAAAGAAATGATAATCCTTGAACAGGTTGCTGAAGAACAAAAGCCCTCAAATCCTGTGAGGGCTTTTTACTAACCTCTAACCTCTAACTTCTAAAATCTTAAAAAATGAAATCCACCATATTCAAAAACTTCAACGAAGTCGTTGAACAAAAAGACATATTAAAAATTTTTGATGATATCAAAAATGGAACTTATCGAAATGCGATAACCTATTTACGAAAATCCCTTGCTGAAGAAAAAAAAGAAGCAGCAGAAAAAGTAAAAAAAGCCCTTCCGGCTTTTACTCCTTCTGCTACTTTTAAAGGGGGCAGAAAAATGGAATTCCTTACAAACTACAATGCTTTAGTGGTATTGGATATAGATAAAATTTCTAAGGAAAAACTTGCTGAATCCAAAGAGACTATAAAACAAAACCCTTATGTTTTTGCTGCATTTACAAGCCCTTCGGGAAATGGCCTAAAAATCTTTGTTAAAGTTGATGCAGACAAAACTCAACACAAAGAATCCTTTCTAAAACTCCAAGAATATTTCGAAGAGCTTTTAAAACTTGAAATTGATAAATCAGGCAAAGACATTACCCGGCTTTGTTTCTTTTCCTTCGATCCTGAAATTTTCGTGAATGAAAGCTGCACCGTCTTTAGCTTACAATCTGATGAAGCCGAAGAAGAACCGGAAGAGCCGGAACAAAATTCTGAGAAAATACTTTCTGCAGAAAGCAAAACTACTTTCTCATCGCTTCCTCAAACTACTACCTATGACGCGATCTATGCTCATGCTATTTCTTTTACTGAAAAAAAGGAATCATTCGTGGAAGGCAATCGTAATAACTTCGTTTTCCAATTGGCCAATAATCTCAACCGAAAAGGCATCCCTGAAACCCTTGCATTAGGGTATATTTTAGCAGACTATGACTACAATAGTCAAGAAGTAATGACAGCAGTAAAAAGCGCATATAATAATACAAACGAACATGGCACAGATCAAATTAAATTCCAAAATAAACCAGCAAATTCTCCAAAAACTTCAATTAAAAAAAGAGTTTCTAGTGATCAATCAGCTGGTAATAATCAGTCGTCTAGCACCACAATTGATGAAGAAGAAGAACCCGCACAAATCGACAAACTCGAAAACTTCCTCAACAACAGATACAAATTCCGATACAACGAAGTCCTAGGAAAACTGGAATATCGCAGAGTGAATGGTAAGGTTTGGAAGTACATAACAGACTTTAAAGAAAACTCAATTCTTCGGGAAATTCAAAAAGCAAAAGTAAGATGCAGCATAAATTCCCTCCGGAATTTGCTTCATTCCGATTTCTGCGAAACCTACGATCCTTTCAAAGATTATTTCGAAAATTTGGTGGAATATAAAGGCGAAAGAGATTATATAGAAGAATTGGCAATGACGATAACTACCACAAAACCGGACCTTTGGAAAGAATGTTTCAAAAAATGGTTTGTTGCAATGGTGGCTTGTGTACTCAACGAAAAGCAAATCAATCAGACTGTAATTGTCTTTTCCGGAAAACAAGGACTTGGAAAAACCACATGGATCGAAAAGCTAATGCCTGCCGAACTCAAACAATACATATTTTCAGGAACCGTAAATCCCAACAACAAAGATACCCTGATCCACCTGGCTGAATGCATGCTGATCAATCTGGACGAGCTAGAAAACTTAAACCGAACAGAAATCGGTTCTCTAAAGGAACTTATCACCAAAACCCACATCAGAATGAGAAAAGCTTATGGTCACAACAATGAAAACATGCCTCGCCGTGCCAGCTTCGCCGGCAGCGTGAACACTGCACAGTTCCTGAACGACACCACCGGCTAACGCCGTTTCCTGTGCTTTGAACTGGAGAACATTGAATACCAGCACGAAGTTGATATTAACCTATGCTATGCTCAGGCATACAAACTCTATCAGAATGGTTTCCGCCATTGGTTCAACCAGGAAGAAATCAAAAACATTGATGCAAATAATGAACAGTATCAACTGAAAAGTCCTGAAGAAGAACTCCTGTTGATATGGTTCGAACCATCAGAAAAACAGAGTGCAGATTACTTCTTTACCACCACTCAGATTGCGCAGGTGCTTTCCTCCAGAGCAAACTTAAACATCACCGAAACAACCATCCGAAAAATCGGGATGGCCCTCAAGAAACATGGCTTTACAAGAATTTCCAAAAACAAAACCTACGTTTACCCGGTTTTACTCAAGGAATTCGAAGCAGTCGATAAAGAAAACAAGCAGTCTGGTGATAAATATGAGGACGCATTATTTGAGTAAATTAGTACCATAATTACCTGAAAAATAAATGAGTGCAAAACCTGCACTCATTTTCATTGATACACGCTTGTTTATGGGAGTAAGTGGAGTAAGTACTTTTTCGCAAAACAAAATTTATTTTTTTTCGCAGAAAAAAAACATATGAATCCAGTATAGGGGGCTGCAAACAAACAACCGCTGTTTATTATTTTGCTTTGAAAATATTCGTATTAATACATTTTTTTTCACACAAAAAATAAAAAAAAATCTTTTGCCCAAATTCACTTACTTACTTACTCCCTTTACGTTTTCCATTTTTTACTTTCGATTGCATTTACTATATTTACAGTGTATGATAAAAAATGAATATCATAATACCAGGATCGATAAGAAGCTATGCGATATGCAGGTAAATATATTGATTACGGTGTGAATAAGATAATGTAAGTAATACAATCAACACATATGCCTGAAATTTTACCTTTTAAAGAGATCTTTTCCAATAAAATATTCCGCATTCCCGATTACCAAAGAGGGTATTCGTGGGAGGAATCGCAACTTGAAGATCTCTGGGCAGATCTTACAAACATTCATCTTAACAATAACGCCTACCACTTTACCGGTATCCTAACCATCAATGATTTTTCAGACGACGATTTTGATAATCTCGCTAAGGAAGGATTTAATGATGCTATTGATCGTCATGAAAAAATAGTGCGGTTAAATGATGAAGAATTCAAGGCTTATAATTTAGTGGATGGACAGCAAAGGTTAACCACCATACTGATCCTGCTATCACAACTGAATGAAAAACTGCGGCATGCAGCCGATAAAATACCGATTTCGCGTAAATACTTTTTCAGAGATGATGATGGTACAAAATATCTTTTCGGCTATCATGTAGACGTTCCTTCGCACAACCACCTGATTCATAGTGTTTTCGGTTTTGCAAGTTATCCTCCGGGAACTACCGCAACACTATACACCCACAATCTCGATTTTGCCAAAAAATTCTTCCAGAAAAAGCTGGAGAATTATTCGCCAAATAATGTTCGCGATCTCATTACAAAAATTACAGAAAGACTTCTGTTTTCAGTCTTGAATCTCAGCGAAGCTGCCGGTACCAACCTGGATATCTCAATGGTGTTCGAAACCCTTAATTTTAGGGGCAAGCAGTTGTCCGGATTGGAGCGTTTTAAGAACCGTGCCTTATATCTGTTATCTAAGCAGGCCTTTGGCGCAAATCAAATTGCATCCAGAAGAATAACCATCAATAAAACATGGCTACAGATTTATAAATGGCTGGGCAGAAATCCTGCGCCCAAAAGTGCGATGGATGATGACGCTTTCCTGAAAGCATTCTGGCTTCTCTATTTTTCAAACGACAGTATGGTTGCAAAGGAATTTAAAGCATATCAGAAAAATCTTTTCGAAAATGACTTTAATCTTTTGAACATAAATAACAACCGGTATATGATGCCGGATACACTCCGAAAGTGGTTAACATGCATGCGTCATTCCGTGGTATTATGGTACTTTATTAACAATCCTTACGAAGTGGATTCGGATACCGATTTCAACTATCACTACACGCCCAAAATACAAAGGTCTCTGCTCCGGCTTCATAGTTTTCCTTATGGTTATGGCCGCTATATGCTCAACCTGATACTTGCGGTTTTGGTTAAGCTTCTACCGCCAAAAGTGGAAGGACAGGAACTGTCTCCCGAAGAACGGGAAAATCTCCGATCAATTGAAGACTTGTTATGGGCAGCAGAACGTCATAATATCATGTGCTTTCTGTTTTACGGCAATAAAACCAATTTCAACCAGGAAGTAATATTCAGGGAAATCAATAAATTCTTTAATGCCGGAAACGCCGGCAGCATACCTGCGTTAATCAGCACCATTGTTAATGTTAGAGTGGGTCATTTCAATTGGGATACTGTACTTCGGAATATTACCATGGGACAGGATTTTGCAAATTGGGACGGTATTCACTTCTTATTAAAAGAGTACGACGAACATTTGTCCGGTGAACCCGTTCACCGCGAAGTGGCCGTTAACCTGATTTTTCCTGACGATCAAAACCCTTCTACCAGAGCATTCTATTCCGACATCAATAGGTGGGGCCAAGCAAAGAAAAGAAAATATACCTATGCGCTGGGAAATCTGTTCATGTCAAACAACACCCATTATCCCCGGTCATTTGAGGAACACAAAACCCGGATACAAAATGCGATCGATAGAGGGCATACGGTCTACGAATCTGAAAAGGAACTCCGGAATTATCCTTCCTGGAAGACAGATCATGTCATAGAGCGTACCCATAAAATTATTGATTTTGTTGTCGATAAATGGTCACTTCCGGATCCGGCAGAAACCTTTAAAAACTATTATAACTAAAACAGCTTAACCACTTCAATAAATAAAATCCGATTTTATACGGATAGAATATATGAACAAACAAGAATTAATAAAGAAAATCAACAAGTTACAGGATATTTCCAGAGCGGAAAAATCCTACCTGATTGACTTGGTTACAACAAATAAGAAATACGGTCTGGTCTGGGAAAACAAACCCGAAGATGTAGAAGAACAGCTGCGCAGCATGCTGCCGGTTTTTAAGGAGGTTAAGAAACGTGCTATCATTTCAGAAGACAAAACTGCGCCCAACCATATCTTGATTGAAGGCGATAACCTGCACGCACTTACTGCACTTACCTATACCCACGAAGAGAAAATCGATGTCATCTACATTGATCCGCCTTATAACACAGGAAATAAAGACTTCATTTACAACGACCATTATGTGGATAAAGAAGATACCTACCGCCACAGCAAATGGCTTTCTTTTATGGAAAAGCGGCTCAAGATTGCAAAACAGCTTTTATCGGAAAAAGGGGTAGTTTTTATTTCTATTGATGATAATGAAATTGCCCAATTAAAATTATTATGTTGTGAGATCTTTGGCGATAAAAATTTCATTTCAGTGTTACCAACAATTATGAATTTAAAAGGAAATCAGGATGAATTTGCATTTGCTGGAACCCATGAGTATACACTTGTTCTTTGCAAAAATAAAGATTTATTTACTCCTAGAAATTTACCTTATGACAGTGAAGAACTAGAAGATTGGTTAGAAGATGATATAGGTTTTTACAAAAAAGGAGCACCAATGCGGGCTACTGGTGCAGAAGCAAATAGAGATGATAGACCATTGATGTTCTATCCAATATTTGTCAATGATAACGATGATATTACAACACTTTCTGAAAATGAATTTTCTGCATTATACGATAGAAAAAATAAAAAGTTTGACGATGTTTTATTAGATAATTTAGTTAATAAATATAAGCAGATGGGCTACGAAGCAGTAATTCCTAAAGTTGATGAAACAACATACGGTAGATGGCGATGGGGTTATTCGCAAACAAATATTGCCAGATATGCATTTGATGTTATTGTTAGCCGTACTTACAATGGAATTTCTTTATACAAAAAACAAAGACCTGACCTAGGAGATATTCCTTCTAAAAAGCCTAAATCAGTTTTCTATAAACCCGAATATAGTAGCGGGAACGGTACGCAACAATTAAAAAACATTTTTGCTCTGCAAAAAATTTTTAATAATCCTAAACCTTTGCAACTCTTAAATGATTTTTTGCATATTGGAACAAATGCCAAGTCGATAATCCTCGACTTTTTTGCAGGATCAGGTACAACTCTACACGCTACCATGGCCCTTAATGAAGAAGATGGCGGCAACCGCCAATGTATTCTGGTAACCAATAACGAAAACAATATTGCCGAAGAGGTAACCTACGAACGCAACAAACGCATTATACAGGGCTATACCAACGCAAAAGGCGGTCAGATAGAAGGTTTTACAAACAATAACTTACGATATTATCAGTCAGATTTTATACCAAGCGCCCGCACCGAGGTGAACCGCCGCCTGCTCACCGCACGCTCCACAGAACTGCTTTGCATAAAAGAAAACTGCTACCACTGCATTACCGCAGATTTTGGGATCAACCCCAAACAGGCGCAGCTCTTTACCGACCTTCTGGGCAGGTATATGGTAGTCGTTTATCATTCCCGGTCCATGGAAGCAGTGGTAGAAAAACTGACGGAAGTTATTCAGGGTTTGGAGACCACAGAGAAAGTAAAGATCTATGCCTTTAGCCCCGAAAAAGATTCCATCGAAGATGATTTTTTTGCCGTACAGGACAAAATAGAAACGGTACCGCTCCCGGACAGCATTTACAACGCATACGTAGCCACGTTCCGCAATATAACTTTAAGCCAGAATCAGGCAGATGCCTCCACCCAAAAACAGGATAATTAATGTACACCCTATTAGAATTTCAGGAAAAAGCAGTCGGCCAGTTGCAGGATCATGTAATCGCGGCGTTGGAAAGTCCTTTCGCACAAACTCCCGTTTTATTAAAAGCACCTACAGGATCCGGCAAAACCGTCATGGCGGCGGCGTTAATAGAGCGCATTGTGGATCAGGCGCATCTGCATCCCGGTCTTGATAACAATATCGCCTTCATTTGGTTCGCGCCCAATACGCTCCATATTCAGAGTTACGATTCCATGCATGCCTTGTATGAAGAATCCCGTCGCTTAAACTGCATCAACCTGAGCGAACTTTCCGCAAATCCGGTCTTAAATCCGGGCGATCTGCTCTTCGCGAACTGGAGCAGCCTGAGCAGCGCCACCAACATCTGGCGGAAAGAAAACGAAACCAACACCAATCTGGAATCGCTTATTGAAAATACCCGGAACAATGATACCAAGATTATTCTGGTGATTGACGAAGCGCACTTAAGTGCATTCACCGGTGAACAGTCTAAAAAAGTTCGCCACCTTATTGCGGCAGATGTTGAAATACTCATTACCGCAACACCTTCTCATATTCCGGACCGCAATGTCGTGGTACAGCGAAGCGAGGTGATCGAACAGGAATTGATTAAAAAATCAGTACGCCTCAATATGGGGCTTGATCCTGCACAGCAGAATGGCGAGAATGTACACATACACCTCCTCAGAAAAGCGTTTGAAAAAAAGGCAGAACTTCAGAAACTGTACGATGAAGAATTAGGGGAAGGCATCGTAAATCCTTTATTGCTGATTCAGCTGCCATCAGATTCCCTTACATTGTCCGATGAAGACAAAACAATTCGGGAAACGCTCGAAGGAATTCTGGCTTCAGATTATAACATTACTTTAAATAACGGTCGTTTAGCGGTGTGGCTATCCGGTGAAAAGAATAAAGATGACCTGGAAGACCTGAACGGTTTGCAGGATGTCCTGATATTTAAACAGGCCCTTGCCCAGGGTTGGGATTGTCCTCGGGCGTCCATCTTAGTGAGTTACCGCAACGTGCGCTCTGAGGATTTTGGAATCCAGACCGTCGGCCGCATTTTACGCATGCCGCACAGGAGACATTACCTGCGCGATGACCTGAACCACGGCTATGTATTCACCAATATACAGACCAACCAGATTAAATTGGTGCCTTCGGATTCTGATTATTTCGATAAACTCTTAGCAGTACGTCAAGCTGATAAAGGATGGGATTTCCCGGTCATGCCGTCGGCACTAATGATCAATGACCGTAAAACCAGCGCAACTTTAACCTCCAGATTTCAGTCCATATTTTTTAGTTATATGGAAACCAAATATGGCATCATGCAGCTTCCGGACATCGACTTATTTACGCCTCGTGCTGAAGATGATGAAGATGTTTTGAAGATAAAACAGGATAACACCCGGAAGATGTTGGAAAAAGGCTGGGTATTCGAAATCGATGACCATCAGATAAAAATTCCTTCCGACATAAAAGTCGACCCCTATCAGGTAGATGCCATTCAGCTCAACACGGGCAACCGTAAGGAATTTGCCATTACCCATGAGGAATTCAGGCAGTATTTCGACCGGTTTTGCTACGACAGCATAACACGTTTTATCAAAGAGAAGTCCTGGCGCAAAATGAGGGAAACACTCATTAATTTTGCTGAGTATTACCTGCAGTCTTTTGAATTTGATGCCCGGAAAATTTACCTTTTTCCCCACAACAGAGCAATTATTTTAGATGACATCAAGGTAGCTCTGGAGAAATTTGATGCTTGGCAACAGGCCGTCGGAAACGAGAGACGAAGGGTGGAATATTCCGATTGGTCAATTCCTGCCGAGCGGTACTACAGTGAAAAACACACCAGAGAAGAAATTGAAAATCATGCACTGAGCCCGTTTTATGAACAGAATGGTGCTTCTAATCCCGAAAAACTGTTTAAGCAGTTTTTAGTTGCCAATGCAGATAAGTTGGGTTATTGGTACAAGAATGGAGACAGCGGCCGCGAACATTTTGCAGTAGATTATGTGGATGTATCAGGCACGCCACGCCTTTTTTATTTAGATTTTATAATAAGTACGAAAGACGGTCGTATTGGATTATTTGATACCAAGTCCTTAAAATCAGATATCGATGACGCAAACAAACACAACGGTTTAGGAAAGTGGCTGGCAGATAATGGCGACAGGTATTTTGGCGGCGTTTTGATTCCGGTGGAAATAGCAGGAATCTGGAAATTCTATTTCTCGGAATTCGATCTGCAGGAAAATTCATATATAGAAAACACAACTGGTTTCACGGATATCAGTCAGAAATTATAATAGATCACAATGAATTACCAGCTACCCACATTGCCCATTTCCACCGATCTTGAAACTAAAAAAGTGTTGAGAAAGTTGGCGGCTGCGCACAGAGCGTTAGCGGAGTTAAATGGCGTGTCTGAATCGATTCCTAATGAACAGATTATTTTAAATACACTGGCCCTGCAGGAAGCAAAAGATTCATCAGCCATCGAGAATATTATTACAACGCACGACGAACTTTTTAGCAGTGACGAACTCACAAAAAGCTTTACAAGTATAGCGGCTAAGGAAGTGTATAATTACGCTACCTCATTGAAATATGGCTTTTCTCTGGTGAGAAAAACGGGGCTTTTAACATCAAACAATATCATCCAGATTCATGGTGTATTGGAGGAATCGGAATCCGGCTTCAGGAAAGTTCCGGGGACAAGTTTGAAAAATGATCAGACAGGCGAAGTGATTTATACACCACCTCAGAGGAACGATGAAATCGTAGCATTGATGTCGAATCTTGAAAAATTTATCAATGACAACGAAACTTCAGATTTGGATCCTTTGGTTAAATTGGCGATAATTCATCATCAGTTTGAAAGCATCCATCCTTTCTATGATGGTAACGGACGAACCGGTCGGATTATCAATATTTTATATTTGGTGAAAGAGAAACTTCTTTCCTTACCTATACTGTATTTAAGCAGATACATTAATCAGAATAAAGCGGATTATTACCGATTGCTGCAAACGACTCGGGACTCCGGAGAATGGGAAGAATGGATTTTGTTTGTTTTGGACGCCATCGAAAAAACCTCGGTACAGACAACCTTTATCATTCGCGGAATTAAAGAGTTGATGATGCAGCATAAACACACGATCAGAGAAAATTTGCCAAAGATATATTCGCAGGATCTTATCAATAATCTTTTCAAACATCCTTACACCAAAATTGAGTTTCTGGTAGAAGATTTGGGAGTGGCCAGGCAAACTGCCTCAAGGTATCTGGACCAGTTGATCCAGCTTAAATTGCTGCACCTCCATAAAATTGGTAAAGAAAATTTTTATATGAATATCGCCTTATATCAGTTTTTACATGACGCACCACAAATTCATCATCTGAAAAATTTATGATGATTAACTTAACATGATGAATAGATCATGTTACAAAAATTGAAAAACGATAACATGTTCCACAATTCATGTTACAAAAACTAAAGAAAACGAACATATCAGTGATATCATGTTACATGGTATAGCAGAATAGAATACATTAAAATAACAAAAACGAAAGAGATGAATAAAGGATTAGATGCAATGTTTATGCATTCCGGTATTAGGAATGAAGATATGGCAATTATAGAAAACATTTGTAAGGATAATGACATTGACTTCGAGTGGTTCAAAGACACCATACTCAAAGAATACCACGAGTTAAAAATGAAAAATGAAGATATAAGCTCAAAGTCCCTTCAAACGCTTTTGGAAAAGGCATTAGCTAACAAATAAAAATCTACAGAATGCTCATCACAAAAATTGCAGCTAAAAATTACAAGACCTATAAAGAACTGGATCTGGATTTATCGGTAAACCCCGATCAGCCGATTGTACTCATCGGCGGGCAAAACGGCGGCGGTAAAACAACCCTGTTCCAGGCAATTTATTCAGCCTTATACGGCTTGGATATAAAGGACGCAGCTCATTTCAAAAGACTTATCACAGCTTCAGTTCCGTTTACTGACGATATTAAAATAGAATTGGAAATTGATTTTAAGGGAAAGGTCCTTTCACAGGACTTCCTCTACAAAATTAAGAGAGTATATGCCCTAAATACCCAGAACAACCCGGTGGAATCTGTTACATTAAATTTTAACGGGGACATTTTTACGTATGGCACCGCCATGCCGGCTTCTCAACGAACCAAAATGGAAGCCGAGGTCAATAAAATCATCAAAGCCAACCTTCCGAAAGAACTAAGCAAATATTTCTTATTTGATGCGATGGAATCCGGTGACCTGCTGAAAGAGGATTATCTCTCTCGGGTTATTAAAGAAAATATTGAGAACGTAATGGGTTTCAATAAGTACATGCATCTTGGCGAAGCAGCTCACAAACTGAAAGAAAGATATATTGCGGATACAATCGAAATACAGTCCGAACGAATTGCATATCAAAAGCTATTGGATACGAAGTCTGAAGTAGAGGCAAAAATAAAATCACTGAAGGAAGAGCAGCAGATAAAACTGGGATATTCTATAGATAAAAAAGACTTTTATAAAAAAGCCAAAGAGGGCAAAAATTTACAGCAGGAATACAAGGACCAGATAAACCTGTTGGAAGCTAGAATCGCTGAACTGAAAGATAAAGAGGTGGAATACCTGCACTGGGTGAACAAATACGCCGAGGAAGTAGAATTACAGGCATTTGTGCCCAAATTGGTTGACACCATCAGAGAAGAATTGGAACTTATCTTGAGTAAAAACGAAGTGATGGGAAGTAATGACAATTTTACTGCACTTCAGCTTAATTACATTAATGACCGGATTATCCGTTTTTTCATAGAAAAAAAATATACTGATGTAGCTCCCGAACAGTTAGCTACGGAAATTACCGATTACATAAAAACAGATCTGAAAAAAGAGGAATCAGAAAATGATTTTGCATTCTTTTCTGAGGAAGAGCTCACCAGCATCAGGTTATTGCTAAACCAAACATCCATAAATAATTTCAATTTTATATACCATACCAAAGAAATCTTACAGAAAGAATTAAAACAACTCCCAATATTGAAAGCTGATTTAGCCGAAGCAAAAAGCCACACTTCCAATGATGAAAGTGCAGTAATTGAGGCGTACGAAAACAATGAAAGCATCCTTAATGACCTAAAGGCTAATATCAGAAGCTTGGAAGGTGAAGTAGTTCGTATAAATACCGAAATCAACCGGTACGATATTTCCGAAGAGGAAATCCCAAATCCCAAACTTGAAATCCTTAAAAAAATTGAACCTGTCTTTGATCAGATTTCCAATGCCTTATTAAAAGCAAAGAAAAATCGTATTGAACAAACAATGAAAGAGGATCTCAATGCTACTTTGGTGGCATACAGTAATCAGGTCGGGAAAGTGGAACTTTCAGAAAAGTTGAATGATCTGACCTTTAAAATATACCATAAATCAGGAAACGAAATTTATCTCGAACAACTGAATGCTGCTTCAAAACAGATTATCGTACAGGTGTTGCTAAAGGCATTACACCAATTTGGTGATTATAACCCTCCTGTGATGATTGATACAGTGATGGGTTATTTGGACGAAGAGAGCAGAGCCTCATTATTGGAAAATTATTTCCCCATGCTGTCTCATCAGACCATATTGCTGAGTACCGATAGTGAAATTAGGACTGATAAAGATCTCATAAAGATCGAAGAATTTATTTCGAAGAAATATACCCTGGAACGGGACAAAGAAAATCAGTACACCAATGTGCGGGAAGGTTATTTTAATGCTTAATTATTGATATTTATGTTGACTTTACAAACGAATTTACGAATTGCCGAGGCAGTAGCTCCAAAAATGGATCAGCTGCGCACAAAATTTGAACAGTTACTTAACTTAGACAAATATGAATTTGAGCAAAAACCTTTTGCTGTCAAAGGAAATGCTAAATACATGCGGATTTCTTTGTTGGCAGGCTTGGCATTAAAGGAAGCACGCACCAAAGATTTTACAAATCTTGTCATGACCAGCAACAGTATTCATCCCACCTTATTTACGGTTCATAACTTATCGAATTATCTAAATACACTCCTGCATTACCGCTACAGTCACTTAGATGTGAATTGGGAAGACAGTATTACAAGAAGTAAGGTAATATGTCACGAAATTTTAATGGGCGCAGAAGCGCTTCTTCAGGGTGACGAACTATTGGAATGGCTTAGTTTTACAGGCAGTTCTTCCACACAGAACAACGGGATCCCTCACCTAAATCTAAATATTGGGGAATACCTCGATGAAATTCCGGCATTCCTGGACATGAACAGTTCCGCAATTACCAACACGCAGATATTAATTGCCGGAACCACAGGCTCAGGAAAATCTAACCTGTTGGCCGTGTTGATGAATGAAATTCGCTCTTTGTCGGTGGAAACAAATTATCCGGTGAACTTTTTATTTTTTGATTACAAGGGTGAATTCTCAGATATTGCCAATAACAGTTGGTTGAATCACTTTGCCGTAGATCGTGCTGCGATTCTGGATCCCATTGAAGGACCTCTACCTTTTACGCCATTTAAAAATTTTGTCAGTGCAAACCAGAACGAAATAAATATTTATTCTACAGAGATGGCAAATGCATTGTGCGCAATCGACAGAGCAACGATTAGCGCAAATATGAGCAACAGATTATCCGAAGCGATTATTGATGCCTATGCAGCGACCAAAGGACATCCGATATCTTTCGAACTCATATTGGATGCTTACACGGATCTTCAGCCTAACAATGAAAAAGAAAAAGTAGATAGTGTGAAATCCGTTTTGAACCAGTTAATAAGGTCAAACCTTTTCCTCAACGAGGATAAAGTGGACCTGGTAAAAAGTAGTTTTATTATTAAAATGGATAAGTATGCAAGCCAGGGAGCAATAGGTAAAGCGATAGTTTACTTTATTGTTTCTAAACTCAATTCGATCTACGAAAATCTTTCTCAACAGGCCAACGATGGGGAGAAAGTACAGCTACGTCATTTTACGATAATCGACGAAGCCCACTACATGCTGGATTTTGATAATAAGCCTCTGAGGAATCTTATCGCCGTGGGTCGTAATAAAGGTATGAGCGTGGTGCTTGCTACCCAGAATATGGAGCATTTCAAATCCAAACACTTCGATTTCTACGCCAATGCACAATATCCATTGATAATGAAACAGCAGACAATAAACGACGGAGTACTGAAGGATATGTATGGCGCAAATGCTGCAGAACTCCAGGACATTAAGCAGGCCATAGCCGGTTTAGGTAAAGGCGAACTCATAATCAAAAATAACGAAGCCATAATGATTGGCATCGGTAAAAAGTTCAAGAAAATAAAAGTAAGGCACTTAATATAATGATTGATTAATAGGCCACATCGCTACCCTGTCAATCTCCGGAAGATGCGAATACAGCCTCACTGAAATTCATTATATTAAAAAGAATTCTTACGAAGACGCATTTATCATCTGCTGAGACCGAGTCCACATAATAATGAGTGGTGCGCCAATACCATTAGTGCTTTTTAACTCTGAAACATGGGACTAAATAAATGCGTTTTAAAAAAATACATTCGCGAGCTAATTAAGCTTGATATTTATGGATTATAGTTTCGCAATCTATTGAAAAAGAAAATATGCCGGAAAAAATATTTCATTACTGTACAATTGATACACTAGAAAAAATACTTGCCAACAAAACAATACGTTTCTCGAGATTTGATCGCATGGATGATCAAACGGAAACTGATGGTCTGCCTGAAATTTTAAAGAAAAAATATTTTATTTCATGTTGGGTATCAGACAGCAAAGAAAAGATTCCGCAATGGGCAATGTATGCTCCGAGAGGTGTACGTATCGAATTACCAACTAAGTGGTACAGAAAGTTTCCTATCCCTATTGCAGGTACCGATCAATTCCAAGAAAAACTAGCGCTAGAGGACGGCAATCCTGCAGAAAAAATGTTTTATCCAATACCATATTTTGATTGGTTTTCACTGGGGGAAAAATTTTTTTTTATGCCCCCATTTGATGAGTATGATCGTTTTATTACTAAGGTAATTTACAACGAAAACTTCACACAGCTTAAACAGAGATATTGGAAAGCAAATGAAGATGGCACCAGCATATCATTAGCTCATCAAGCAGCGCCTATAAAATTTAAAGATGACTACTGGTCATTTCAGGATGAAGTTAGATTCTATTTATTTGCACACTGCAAGCATGAAGATCGACATCAGCTACCTAATTACATAGATTTGCCGATAGATGCTGAAGCCTTAAAACAAATAAAAATTCGCCTTTACCCAAATTGTACCAGTGAGGACTGGGAAGCGGTAAAGAATCTCATTTCTGATACATTTTCAACTTTAGACTCCAACGACATAATTGAAAAGAGTGATCTAGAAGGCAAATATTTCCCTAAATAATCCCGATCATGAATGATGCCCTTTATTTTTTTGTAGAACATTGTGTGAAAAATAGAAAAACGCAATATTCAGTAGATAATCCCATTATTACACAGCAAGCAATTGAAAGCGGTATTGTTCAAATTGTAGAAGGAAATGGAATCAAAGTTTATGAAATAAATATCTGGTCGGATGATTTTAATGAAAACCTACTAGTATTTGCTGAAGAATTACTCGGTACTTCGCTACCTCTAAATATTGATGATGCGTTTAAATTTTTAGAGGATTTTTTTAAAAACATTCACCTATATAATGGAAACTACCTATGGAGCGGTGCGAGAAATATGGTTCTGGGATTATCTTCTTATGTGCTTCAACTATTAGATAATGAAGGAACTGATATTCGGACTTTTTTTGAGTCTTATTTAGATGTTGAGAAACCTTCGCATTTAATGCATTTCGAATTAGCTTTATTATATGCAGTGGCCAAAAAAGAAAATATTGATGAGTTAATGGATTTGATCACATCAATATTGGTGATTTCTCCAAATAATTATGAAGTTGATGAGTTTCTTAGAAATATCGGTTCACTTAATAAGAATTTGTCACAAGAACTTTATCATCACTGTCTAGGACAGGATCAATCTGTTCAAGATTATTTCTTGTCTAAAATTCTTTTTGGCCTAAAAGATAACGCCCAAATCTTCATATTAAATGAATTAAAAAAACTTAAAAAAAACAACTATCATCTTTTGCTTTTTATGCTCGGTAGAATGACCTACAAAAGCTCTGAAGAAATTTATGAAGCCGACAAGCTACTTAATAAGATAGTTATCACATCAAGGAATTCAATTGATTACTGCTATTATTTATGTAAGTTAATAGGCAATAGCTTTATACAAAAAAAACTGCGAAATGAATATTTACAAAAACTTGATTCTATTATTGAGGAAACAGACAAGTCACTGCTAAGTGCAATTTTTCACTCAATCACATATTCCTTAGAAGCTGATGATGAATCAAAGTATGCTTTATTACATAAGTATCTTAACAGAACTAATGATCTTTCTGTTATAGCATCTTTTTTCTATCAAATTCATGATCCAAAATATTTATTTCACATTATTTCTTTGTTATATCAAGAAACTGGTTGGCGATTACCAATGAATTTGGTAGAAGATCCACTAAGACATTTTTGGGGTACAGAACGAATTAGAACAGAAGAACTAATCTTGAATTTATTTTCAAAAAAAAGTACCAGTTTATTAGCGGTTCAAATCATATTTGCTGGTTATTTGGAACCTTTCCCGGTTAATATCAAGAAAGGCTCTACTATACAGCAAATGAATGCAATAGATAGCATGTGTGCTTTTCCTATATTCTTTGAAAAATTGCTTCCGTTTTTACTACCTCTAAGGAGCTCTAGAATTATTTCAATCCGCGATAGCCTTGCTGATAAACTATCGAGTCTTATAATAGAAGCTTATGGAAAAGCATTATATGATCTTATTATGCCTATTTTGAAAAAGAATAAAAAGGATTTAGAATTGCGAGCGAGACTTGACCAGGCTTTACTTGAATATCAGCAGGATATGAAAGAAAAAGAATCTATAAATGAGTTTAATCCCAATCGTAATGAAAAAGATTTGATGAACCTATATTATAGGTTAAAAAATGAAAACCATTCCAAAATGTCAAAGAACGCACGCAGTAAAACTTCTTTAGCAAGTATTGTTACCCAAACGATAATTGTACGCGGAAACTCTTGGAAAATTAATGATGATGAAGTTAGGCCTTTAGGGAAAATAAGTGTGGAGGCAATGGTGGATAGAAGAGCATTCATTGATCCTGATTATTTTGAAGACAGCTTAAATAATTTTGGTTATGGAGATTAGATATATGATCGTTAAGGAATATTTAGAATCTTTAACAGAAAAAGAGGAACTTAACAAAATTTTTCCAATTTTGCTCGAGTCAAAAGGTTTTCAGATTATAACAAAACCTACAGAGAATCTTGGCCTGAAAGAATATGGAAAAGACATCATAGCGATAGGCATCGATGAAGATGGTGTAAAAAAGCGCTTTTACTTTGAGCTTAAAGGCGGCTCAGATAAAGATATTACAGAAGAGAAATTTAATGCACCGGACGGTATTGCTAGTTCATTGAATGATGCTACGTGCGTACCTTTTGTGTCTCAGTACCCTAGATATAATGAGTTACCACTTAAAATAGTAATTGTACATAATGGAATCGCTAAAGGAAATGTGACCACGGTGATGAATAACATGTTTGTTCGCTTGTCAAATCTAAATAATAATGTAAGTTATGACAGGTGGGATATCTCAGCGTTGACCAAAATTTTTACTGAATCTCTGTTCAATGCTTATTTGCTTACAAATGAGGAAAATGTTCGGCTGTTCAATAAAACGTTGATCAATCTTGATACTGATGAAAGTGTTTCACAAGACTTCCAAGAACTTATTTATAATCTGCTAAATAAATTTCAGATAACAAACGGTAGTCTGAAAAAAAATAGAAGCAATAATATGGTCTTTGAGTCCTTAAAATTGGTTTCGTTCATTATATTTAGTGAATCCAGACGCTATAACAACCTTAACATTGCTAAAAAATACACTCTTGCCTTGTTAATTAAGTTATGGGACTGGATTTTGATCAACAAGCAAGAGGAGCATAAATTTGTAAAAGAATATTTTAATCAACTTTACGAATTTTATTTCAATGAAGTTTTGCAGTCATATTTCGAAAAAACATTACCCATTGCTTTAAAAAAGAATGGAATGTACTTTGAGAGAGGAGGCATGTATGAAGAAATAGGCTATAATTATAGAACTTTCGAGTTTTTTGAATTTTACATTGTAATGATTAAATATTGGTTGAACTCTAATAAAACTCCGGCTAATGTAGAGTCAGCTAGATTGATTCTTATTGATTTAATTGGGGCAAATAGGGTAATAATGAAACCTATGATTGACTATCATTCTAATATTGTGATTGAAATAATTAACCTACTATTAATTTTAGGGGATAAATTAAGTGCAAAAAATTATTTACGTGGCGTACTACACGCTATACGATCTCAAAAAAAGAAATACAATATATTACCGGATGCAAATAATAATATTGAAAACGTAATCAAAATACGTATTAGTGGCGAAAAGTCAGTCTTTTATTCTGATTCGACTTCTCCGTTGCTGGCTATGTTATTTATCTATATCGGTATTTTGGATTTAGAAAAGGAATTTAGCGTCATGCGCGATTTTGTAAAGGAAGCAAATATCGATGTTGCCTATTTTGTTCCCCATCATGGCATAAACTCAACATCAGTTCATTTAATAGAAGATAGAGAGAAAGATTTTGAAGAGCTGCTTTTTTCAAAACATTTTTTTAATGAAGGTTATCAAGCTGAATTACTCCTTGATGATCCCTTACAATTAAGACTAAATGGGGAAGAAACTAACTTTACACAATTCGAAGAGTACTTAATAACCACTAAGAGAGAATTTGAATATGACTATCGCACTCAGAATGCAGGTTTTCAGTTTATGAAGGAGTTTGCACATATCTATTTTCAAACTCCTTTATTTCCTGACAGTTGGAATGCTCATCTTGGATAATTTATATGACGTTTTTCTCTAGTCGCAACATTGAAATTTTCCGGGAGATTTATTTTATGAAAAGCAAAATTCTCAAATTAATAAATCGTAGGCTAGAAGCAAAAATATAAGTGATAGATCACAGGAATAAATTCTGACTAATTTGTTTCTGCAGATAAAGTCGTATAGGCTGATTATCCCCGCTCTGCCACAGCAAATAACATAATTGCAATTATAGTCAATTTGCCCTCGAAAACCGTTGCCCTCCACTCCGCTGCGCTGCGTTACGTGCAAACCAGCACCATTATCACCTATAATTGAAAATTATGTTAAATGCTTTCCTTTGGTAGCGGCAAACCCGCTACCAGCCACCGCTTTCCAGCCGCTCGGGTATTGCTAATTGAAAAGTTCCGCACCTAATCGAAAAACCCAAGTTGAAATATTCGTCACAAAACTTCCATGTGCCTGCAGTCCATATACTACTTTTTTTCAGCGGAAAGTTCAGTGGTAGTATATGCACTTCGGCACCGCGCACAACAGTATTCCGGGCGGCAAAAAAAATGCTTATGCCATCGCTTTCCCTTTGCCCGCTTTCCCCCACCATCAAGCACCTTTTTCGCCACCCTCCATACCGCTGTTTTTCCAGCACCATAGGGTAGGGTTAGTTGAAAGGGATTTGCCTTCGCTTTCCCATGTTTCTCCAGCCCATAAACGGCATTCCCTTCTCGGATGCTATGCACCGTTTCATTCCTGCCGTTTATGCGCTTCCGTCACCGCGCACAGCAGTATTCCGGTATTCCAGGTTCTGATTGTGGATTGTTTGTCCTGGATTACCTCCATACAGCTGTCTTTTCCATTTCTTGCCAACCCTTTGAGTGTCGTATTTCTTAGTCATTTACGATTATTATCAAGCATTGAATTTCCTCTTTCGAAGATTTCTTTTCCAACCGCTTCCCATGTGCCGATAGCCGATAAACTTCTTTTTTTTGGAAGAAAATTTCAGTGGAAGTTTATCCGCTTCCGTCACCGCGCACAGTAGTATTCCGGCACACCAGGTTCTTGTTTATTGATTTTAGCTCTGGTGTGCCTCCATACCACTGTTTTTTCCATTTCTTGCCTTCCTTTTGAGGGTAGGCATACTTAGTCTTTTATGGTTGATTATAAGCAATATTTTCACCTTTTTGACCATTACATTTTCTGACTTTCCATTTCCGAAATACTCGTTTCAGAAGTGAGATTGATGCATATTCCGAAAGGTTTTGTTTCCTCAATCGAAAGGTAGATCACAGAAAAAAAAAAAAAAAAGATAGCAAAATTATGAACAAATAAAAATGGGCTGACAATATCAAGCCCTACGGGTTTTTTTAAAAAAAGATAGCCGTGAAAAATGAATACGTCTATCTTTTTTTAAAAAAAATATTGCATCCCATTTTTATTTTTCGTGGATTGAGGGCTTTCTTTTTTTCTTTTTTTTCTTTTAAATAATTTTTGGCGAAGCATAAATTTTTAAACCCAAATTATGCTTAAACCCAAAGTACGCACCTACTCAGTGCACAGCCCAGCCCCGGAAACAGCTCTTTACATCTTATCCCGAGGTAGAAACGCAGGTAAACCAATGTTGGAACCATGCCCGAATTGTCACATTATCTATGTCAAAGATGATGAAGAACGCGAAGTCTATTATTGGACTTTCTACGCCTTTTGGAAACACGGCTTTTTTTATCCACACCTTTGCGGATCGGTCATCGAAATGCTCCGTCTTTGCGACCTAAAAACCTTGATGCGGCATTTCATTCAACCAGCTTTCGAAAAGGCTTGCACCATGCCGGAAATGACCAAAAAAATCAAAGAAACCTGGCAATTGGAACAGAATCTTTTAGCGCAATCGATGAAAGTTTCCGAACTCCGTGAAGCTCTTGTTCGAAAATACTATTTCACAATCTGAAAACAAAAAATTCCCTTCGGGGAATTTTTTTGTTTTTTTCTTTGTTAACTATGTGATTCTTCTAATTATCTTTACAAAAATTTTACATAAATATTATATGGATTTCGTAAATAAATTTGGAGATTTTTACACAAAAAGAAAAGAATATTGGTCAATAATTGTAATACTTCCAACATTGTTTGGAGGATTTTGGCAACTTCTTGAATTGTTTCTTGTAGATCCGTCCTTTATAAGGTTTTTTTCTGTGAGTCAAATGATTCCAGACGGTCTTCTAATTTTGTTTATACTTCTTCTGTTTATATGTAGTATTTATATCCCAGTACGAATGTTAGGTGGTCGCAAAATTCTTATAGCAGAAGATAAAGGTGAAGTAAAAATAAGTTTGTGGAATATAATTGGCGCTGCATTTTTAATTTTTTTTAGTGTATATACTCTTTACCAATTGTGGAAGATTTTGGATTATCCATCTACAATATCGGCTATAAAAGTTAATCATTTATTCATAATTACTTTCGCTGTTGTTTTGTGTTTACCACTTTTTATCATTGGTAGTAAAGGCTTAATACAGGAAATTATCCTTTTATTGCCTGATAAAGGAAGAAAGTTGAAAATTGCATTGTCCGGATTTTTTGTTAAAAAAGTTGATGATAAAGTAGTACCAACCCGCGAGTTGCTTTATTTCTCCCTAATATTAATAATAAGTTTCATCTTCATTGTCTTAGCTTTTATAATTACGTTTAGAAATCAAATTATAAATCCCAAGCAGATAATAAATTTTGATATTTTCATGCGAAAAATAGATTCGGAAAATGGAAATGCCACACAGATGGAATTATTATATTTCAATGATAAATATATTTTTCTGCGTGCTAAGCCAAAAATTGGAATAGAATCAAATATTCATTTGTTACCAATTAAAATTTATAAAATGGATGATGTTTTATTTACAAAAGATTGAAACCAATTATTTTTCCTGATCAATTCTGTTACATAATTCCCATTTTTCTCATCTATATCACGCATTTAAGTCATACTTATTTCACCCTTTTTAAGAAACCATTGCAAACGGGTGCAAGCAAAATCTTAAGCACTGAAAAAGCCTGTCATTACAACAGGCCTTCTGACCAAAAAACTTCCAAAAAAGGGACTTAAGCGCTATTTTAGAGCTTCTTCAGCTGAGTTTCCGGTTGATTTTCCGTGAATTTTACCGGATTTTTCGCCATATTCTTCCGAGCTGATAGCCGTTTGGCTTACAGCGCCAAGTATGGTTCCGCCTAACAGCAAATAACCTCCGATGGAAATCACTGCTGCAGGCAAGGCAACAGGTGCAGCAACCAGGGCACCGCCTACAGCGGATAAACTTAGCCCGATATTTCTAACGATCCTAAACCATTTCGGTGTTGGTGATGCTATTCTGCTGACCAAATTTAGATTTCTATTTTTCATGACTTTGCTTTTTTAATTGGTTAATCTCTAATGTATTTACTCTTTGTTCCAAGTGGTCCACCTTTTTGGTAAGAATGTCATAAGAAGTCTTGAATTCTGTTTTGATGATCAATGCCATCGTTTTTACTTCCGAAATATCCTTTTCCATACTTTTGAAATCGGTGTGCAGCTGCTTGATAAAATAAGCAACAATCCCTAGCAGAACACTGCTGATAAAACCGAACATCACACTTAATGTTAATTCACTTCCCATGATGGTTCTGTTTTAAAATTGAAAATTGTTCTGGATTATAATCTGATTATCTTTTCCTTTTGCCTTCGACAAAAGCTTTAAATAAACTTGTGTGTAAGCATCCCGGCTTTGCAGAACTTGGTAATCACCATCTTTTTTGATATAGGAAAGCCCAACCAATGGGCAACCTGCGGTTTCATTGATGGTGTTTCCAATATGAAGATACACGGAATCAAACGTTGGTAAATCGTCAATCTCAATCATTCCCTGGTGAATGGAGGGTAATTTCTCAGAATACGTCTTATTCATTCCGCCCCAGGTGTTAAGCCTAAGCTGGAATTTCCCTTCCGGAATCGCGGTTTTACTTTTGATCTTTACTTGGCGAATCTTGTCTTCTAAAAGAAAACACTGAAAAATACCGTCAATATATAAGTGGGAAAGTGTGCTTTCTTTTCCCTGTGCTACGCGAACTATTTTTGTGCTCATTGTGACTTTATTTTAAATGTTTAAAATTTTGGATAAAAAAAAGCCTTCCCGGATTGGGAAGGCCTTTGAAGATTTTATCCTAAAATACTTCCTCGATTTTGAGACAGTTACCAGTTGCAAAAGGATAATACTGTCCGTTTACTTCCTGGAAGAATTCAATCCCGATACACTGAAGAACCGAAACATCATTTCCTAAAACTGGAGCTCCCGGAAGCTCTGCAGGAATTGTCGATCCGGCATAAACCGCGTTCAACGGAAGATAAGGTGAATAAGTCACCACGCTCAACTCGTTATTTACATTGTCATCCGGCTCATAAGTTCCGGTGATTGGGTTATAGGAAAAGTCAGCAATGACCGCCAATGCATGAAGTAATCGGAAATGTGTAGCTCCTGCAGGGGAAGAAATTAAATCTGTCGGGTTAAATTCATCAACGATGAAATCTGCTGTATTTCTTTCTACTGCGTGATTTACGTCATATGGAGCGTTGAAGATACCGTTGATGGATTGATTCTTATTGAATTCAAAACCGATCAGGTAATTTCTTTGCGTTGATATTTCTACTTTACGATAACCTCTGGCTTCCGTTCCGTCTTCTAAATTGATACGCTTCATGATGGAAGTTAATCTTCCCGTTACTTGTGTATCAGTGAATTTGCCCATCAACGAAGATAAGGCGGTGCGTACTGCCTTTCCGGCAACTGCGCAACCTCCAAATTCGTTCATGTTTTCGCGAGTTCGCTCAAACTCCGGTGCTGATTTTACTTGTTGAGCGGTAGGACCTCCTACCATTCCGGCAAAAAATCCTTTTTGCCCTTTAATTTTGAAATGTCTTACATCGCCGATTGTTCCGACGTACTTCATAAGACCTTTTTGTCGTGCCATGATTTAAAATTTTGTAATTGATAATTTGAAGAAAAACACTGCTGTCTAGACAGTTATAAATTTCTTGAATTATCTTTACATAAACAATATGTAAAATACTATAAATCAAAGCATTATAAAGAAATGGAGACAAAAAACCTTCTAAATGAAACCTCTCAAACTGAATTATCATCTGCAAAATATTTCAGAATTTCTGGAATCCAAACAGAAACTTTTTGGATTATAGAAAAAGTATTGGACGGAGATACAATTATTGTAAAAGAAGAATTTGGTTCAGAAAGCAAAGAAATCCGCCTGTATGGTTTGGATGCACCCGAAGTACACTTTAGTCGTAAAATGAGAGAGGATGAAGCGAAAAGCCATATCCCGGCTTCGTTATTAAAAGAAATGGGATTGCTTAGTTTAGAATATGTTTTACAAATCGCTCCTCCTGGAACTAGGGTAATGCTTTTGACTGAATGTAAGAATCAATTAGACTTCTGGCTGCGCCAATTGGCCTATGTCATTCTGCCTTCCGGCGAATGCCTGAACGAACTTTTAATAGAAAATGGGTGGGCAAAAGCAAGTAATTCATATTATTGCAGTCTATTGCCTAATTATCAAAATATTAATACATTAGCACGAACGCAAAAGAAAGGAATTTACAGTTTTATAGATCAGTTTTAAAATGTTGTACTTATGTTGTACTATCCTATAAAAAAAAGTAACGAAGTACCTTATTTTAGAACATCCCCAAACGAAGTTCCTATATTTGAGTGTTATGCGTAATGCTATCAAAACTCCCGTAGAAAATTGGAAACAATAAGAAAATACTACAAACCAATTCAACCGACAGTTTCTAAAAATGACGGAGAAATAACTTATCAAGAAATTTATCCAAAAAACGAAATCCAAAATTTTGTTTACTGTTTTTGGCAATTGAAAACCAAAAGAAAATTATCAGAAGATTTCAATTATTGTGTTGTTTCTGATGGTTGTATTGATATTTTTTTTGACAATAAACAACCCGAGGAGAGTTTTGTTATGGGATTTTGTAGAAAATTTACTGAATTCAACATAGGAAAAGAGTTTAATTATATCGGCATTCGTTTTTTGCCAACTGCTTTTCCAATATTATTCGGAATAAACGCTAAAACATTGAGTAATCACTCACAGGAATTGAAAAATATAAATGCCGAAATTTATAATTGGATATGTTCCGAAATAAAACCAAGAACTTCATTTGAAGATATTTCAAAAAAATTGAACAAAAAATTGTTAGAGGTTATTCATAATCAAAACATAGAATTAGACCAGCGTTTTTTGAACTCACTAATTCTAATTTTTCAAAAAAAAGGTTTCTTAGATACAGAAAAAGATTTGGAGACAGGTTTAAGTCCTCGACAATTACGAAGAATTTTTGATTACTATATCGGAACAACAGCAAAATCTTTTAGTAATGTTATTCGCTTTCAATACATTTTAAATGCAAAACTTTCCCAACAGAGTTTGAAAAATAATAAACTCTATTTTGAAGTTGGTTTTTTTGACCAAGCACACTTTATTAAAAACTTCAAAACATTTTATGGAGTAACTCCTTCCGAAGCGTTCCGTTAGTTTGTCCGATTTTTACAATTCCATCGGTTGATCTCAAACTAAATTTGTAAAACAAAATCGATTATAATGAAAACGATATTATTAACCGCATTTGTTTTGCTTTTTGGAATTTCAAATGCACAAACTACAAACAAAATGAAACTTAACGCAGGAATTATTACAGAAAAATTAAGTGAAACCAAAAAATTCTACAAAGAAGTGTTGGACTTTGGAGTGAGTTTTGAAAATGAATTTTATATTCTTTTGCACACACCAAACAATTCGTCAGAAATCAGTTTTTTGCAACCGAACCATCCAAGTCAAAAACCTATTTTCCAATCAGCATTTAACGGAAAAGGTGTTTATTTGACTATAGAAGTTGAAAATGTGGACGAAATTTATAAAAGGTTGAAAGACAAAGGTGTTTCAATGGAGTTTGAAATCCGAGACGAACTTTGGGGCGACAGACATTTTGCAATTAAAGACCCAAATGGAATTGGAATTGACATTGTAACTTATACAAAACCAGCAGAATAAAAGCACTACGCATAACATGGGTTTTGCAAGATGCGGGGTTGAAGGAAATCTCAGGGAAATTCAAGAAAATACCCGCAAAAAACCATTTCTTTTTTTATTTTTTGTAAATTTGAAAAAACGAAAATGGTTTTTGCTAGCGTTCGGTTTTCATCTCCACTTCCAGTTGCAGTAGCCCGCACCTCGCAAAGCCCCTTTCCGTTATGTGATATGGCATCAAAAATCACGCTCCGAAATAAACTCCACGATTTTGAGTGAATAAAAAAGAAACTGAATCCAGACCAAAAATGCGTGAAAAAAAGGTCTGAATTCATTTTCTGATTGACTGACTGAATAAATATCACGGACTTGACTTAAAAACTGATTTCTGACACCAAATCACTAACGTAAAATGTGCGTGAAAACAATTTAACGCGTCAAAATAACACTGCTGAAAAAATTCTGTGTGAAAAAACTGACTGAAAATAAAAATTCTGACTGAAAATCCTACACAAAATCTTTCCGAAAAAAAATTTTGAATTTTAGCGTTCTGAAATTTTAACTGTGTGAATAAATTTGCGCTTGACTTTTAAAAATAACGCTGAATTTTAAAAACTTTGCTGAATGAAACTTCTGAAAACTGAATCTAACTGAATAAAAAATTATGGAAAATTGCCACATCACATAACATCGTATTGCTAAAATGCGGGATTGAAGGCTCTTGCGTTGAGAATTTTGTGAAATTTAGTCGCAAAAAATGTTTCCGCCTCCATTTTTTTATTAATTTAGTCAGCGGAAAACATTTTTTGCTTCGTGCAGTTTTTAGTAGAAATTTCAGGTGTAAAAGCCCGCACTTCAGCAATACGTTTCCCGTTATGTGCAAGTAGTTCAAAAAACTGCACAAAAATTAAATTGTAAAAAAAGAAACACGAATTAAAAATATTAAATATGTACTTACTTCAAGGAAAACTAACCGCTAAGGATGGAAAGCGTGACGAACTTGCCGAAATTTTAAAAGATGCGTCTATATTAATTTCAAACGCTGAGGGCTCAAAATTTTATATTGTGGGAAAATGTGAGGAAGATAAGAATGATGTTTATGTAACTGAATTATGGAATACAAAAGAAGACCACGATAATTCATTAAACTATCCAGGTGTAAGAGAATTAATAATGAAGGCTATGCCAATTTTGGATGGACAACCTGAAAAGGGTAAAGAAATTGAAGTATTAAACGAAATGTAAACTCTACCTGCACATAACATTGTATTTGCGAAAGGCGGGTTGAATCGCCAATAGAAAGACTTTTTGCATTTAGTCGCAACTTGCTTTTCATATTACTTTTTTTGTAATTTGGTAATCTAAAAAAGCAATTTGCTTCGTTCGGTCGAAATTGAACTTGCAGTTAAATTTAGCCCGCCCTTCGCAAATACTTTTTCCGTTGTATGCAACACCGTTTGACAAATGTCGCGCTAACAAAAATGCGGTTTTGACTAAATTCTGGAAGCGGCTAAAAACAAATATTTTGGAACTGCTGGAAAATATCTGGAAATTTGTTCACTTGAAACGCTGCAACAAATTCCCGGAAAGAAGTCGTCGTGAAAAACCAAAGGCGTGACGAAAAAATTCGCTTTTTTCTCTGAAAATTACTGTGCATAGTTGGTGGTGCATACAACATGGTATTTCTGTAAGCGGGGTTGAAGGAAAGGTTGAAAATTTTTCGATGTTCAGCCACAAAAAATCTTTTCCGCTTCATTTTTTTGTGTAATTTAGAAGCGGAAAAAGTTTTTTGTTCAGGTCGGGATTAGTAGAACTTTCGGTTATATTTTGCCCCGCCTACAGAAATACCCTTTCCGTTACCTGCAATGCTACCAAAAATGCGTCAAAACCTATGAAATTTATTTTAACATTTTTTTTCTGTTTAGTTTTTACTTTTAGTTTTTCACAAAAATTTCTAATTGAGAAAATTCCTTTTGAATTAACGGAATATAATAATATCAAAGTAAAAACTATCCTAAACAAAAAAGATACTATATTTTTGACTTTTGACACAGGCTCAATAGACTTTTATTTGACAAAAGAAGCGATAAAAAAGTATCTAAACCCAAAAGGTTTAAAATTGACAATGAATGACATCAGTGATAATTCATTTTTGATAGAGAAACTAGAATGGAGCAACCAACAAGTCTACCCTATTGAAACAACAGGACAAGGAACGGATGGCATGTTTGGATGGAATATGTTTCAAAACAAAATTATTGAAATTGATTATGAGAAAAAATTATTGAAAGTCTATTCAAAACTTCCAAAAATATCAAGAAAATATCAAAAATTTGAAATGAATGTTATGGATGAACATTTTTCAATTAATTTGGATTTGGAAGAGAAAGGTCAGAAATACAACAGCCAATTTCTTTTTGATACAGGCTTTCAAAAAGCATTAATGTTAGATAATGATTTGTTGAAAAAGGCAAAATTTCCAGTAAATGAATTGGAAGTTATCAAAACAACTATTTTGCATAATTCAAATAATGATGAAATACCTTTGAATACTGTAAAAATCAAAAACCTAAAATTGGGAAAAATTTTGCTGAAAAATGTTCCTGCTGAATTGAATACCTATAATAAACCCGCAGGTTACGAAACTAATTTTCTAGGAAGTGATGTCCTTAAAAGATTTAATATTATTTTAGATTTTCAGAAAAAAATTGTGTATTTAAAACCAAATAAATACTTTAAAGAAAAATATTTTGACGATAAAAAGAAATCATAAAAGCACTGCAGGTAACATGGGTTTTGCAAGATGCGGGGTTGAAGGAAATCTTAGAGAAATTCTATAAAATACCCGCAAAAAACTTTTCCATTTTTTAGTTTTTTCGTAATTTTAAAAAATGGAAAAAGTTTTTGCTAGCGTTCGGTTTTCCTCTCCACTTTCGGTTGCAGTAGCCCGCACCTCGCAAAGCCCCTTTCCGTTATGTGATATGGCATCAAAAATCACGCTCCGAAATAAACTCCACGATTTTGAGTGAATAAATAAGAAACTGAATCCAGACCAAAAATGCGTGAAAAAAAGGTCTGAATTCATTTTCTGCTTGACTGACTGAATAAATATCACGGACTTGACTTAAAAACTGATTTCTGACACCAAATCACTAACGGAAACTCTTCTTGAAAATAAACTTAACGCTTTAAATGCACTCGGGTGAATAAAATTCTGATTGAAAATCCTACGCAAAATCTTTCCGAAAAAATTTTTGAATTTTAGCGTTCTGAAATTTTAACTGTGTGAATAAGTTCGTGCTTGAGTTTTAAAAATGACGCTGAATTTTAAAAACATTGCTGAATGAAACTTCTGAAAACTGAATCTAACTAAATAAAAAATTATGGAAAATTGCCACATCACATAACATCGTATTGCTAAAATGCGGGATTGAAGGCTCTTGCGTTCAAAATTTTTTGAAATTTAGTCGCAAAAAATGTTTCCGCCTCCATTTTTTTATTAATTTAGTCAGCGGAAAACATTTTTTGCTTCGTACAGTTTTTAGTAGAAATTTCAGGTGTAAAAGCCCGCACTTCAGCAATACGTTTCCCGTTGTCTGCAATGGTAAAACAAAATTTTACAAATAAATTAGAAATGTTTTTTTTATTACCAAAAAAATTATATATTCGTAATTAATTAACAATTAAAATAAAAAAACAAATGAAAAAATTAATTTTTGCCATTGCGTTAGGTGGAATGACTTTTGTAAGTGCTTCAACAGGTGAAGTTCTCAAAAGCGTTGTAACTACACCTAAAAACATTGAAACTAAAAATGCTGAAAAACAAGAAACAAAAGCTTTAGCTTCTTGGGATTGTGTTAGGGTTTCTTATGATTGTGGAACTACGGGATGGGCTTGTGGAGCTTCTACTTTTGAAATTATTATGAATGCTTGGAATGCCTATGACATTGCTTGTGCCGATTAAAAAAAATTAGCTTTAAAAGCATTACTTTATGGTAATGCTTTTTCTTTTTATCACTTATTATGAAAAATCATACAATATTAATATTTTTCTTTTTCCTTTCAATTATAGTTTGTGGACAGAATTCTATTAACAAAAATTATCAAATAGAATATAGATTAGAATATTTATCTGATTCTACAGATGTTAATAATAGCAAAAAAGAAGATTTCACTCTGTTCATTGACAATAACAAATCTTATTTTACAAGCAATATTTTTTTAAAAAGAGACTCTATTATAAATAGTTTGAAAATAAATAACAATTTAGAATTGAATTTTTCAAAAATGCCAAATACTCGTTTTAAATATGTGATTGTAAAAGAAAATAATACAATTAATTATTATGAAAGTCTTCTAAAATATAAATTTAATTACAACGAAGAATCCGCTTTTAACTGGCAATTATTAAATGAAAAAACGAAAATTGATAATTTTATATGTCAAAAAGCAGTAGCAAATTATGGAGGAAGAACGTGGATTGCTTGGTATACTACCGAAATCCCTATTTATGATGGTCCGTATAAATTCAACAATCTTCCAGGGCTAATCGTGAAAATTTCCGACACTAATAATAACTATTCTTTTAATTTAATTAGCATAAGAAAGGATGTAATAATAGACAATACTGTATTTAAAGAAAATTATTTTAATCAACATAAAAAAATAACAAAAGAAGAATATTTTAAAGCGGTAAATAATATTAATGAAAACATAATTAACGAAATGTCTGCGTCAGGATTTACAGTGGCACCGGAAAGCGTAGAAAAAGTCAAATCAAATATTAGAAGGAGAAATAACCCTATTGAACTTAAATAAATAAAACCACTGCAGACAACATAGTATTGGCAAAATGCGGGGAGAAGTCGCAGTAGAAATATTTGTCACATTTAGTCGCCAAATATTTTTCCGTTCACAATTTTTTAATTAATTTAGTTCACGGGAAAAATATTGGCTTCGTTTGGTCATAATTGAACTTTTCGTCCAATTAAGTCCCGCACTTCGCCAATACTTTTCCCGTTATGTGATATGGCATCAAAAATCACGCTCCGAAATAAATTCCACGATTTTGAGTGAATAAAAAAGAAACTGAATCCAGACCAAAAATGCGTGAAAACAAGGTCTGAATTCATTTTCAAACTTGACTGACTGAATAAAATTCGGACTTGACTTAAAAAACTGATTTCTGACACCATATCACTAACGGAAAATGTGCGTGAAAACAATTTAACGCGTCAAAATAACTCTGCTGAAAAAATTCTGTGTGAAAATCCTACGCAAAATCTTTCCGAAAAAAATTTTGACTTTTAGCGTTCTGAAATTTTAACTGTGTGAATAAATTTGCGCTTGACTTTTAAAAATAACGCTGAATTTAAAAAACCTTTCTGAATGAAACTTCTGAAAACTGAATCTAACTGAATAAAAAATTATGGAAAATTGCCACATCACATAACATCGTATTGCTAAAATGCGGGATTGAAGGCTCTTACGTTGAAAATTTTGTAAAATTTAGTCGCAAAAAATGTTTCCGCCTCCATTTTTTTATTAATTTAGTCAGCGGAAAACATTTTTTGCTTCGTGCAGTTTTTAGTAGAAATTTCAGGTGTAAAAGCCCGCACTTCAGCAATACGTTTCCCGTTATGTGCAATGTCGCCAAAACACCGTCTAAAAAATGATATTCAATATATACTATATTAACTTTCCAAAAGTTTATGAAATAAAAATGATGTTGAGTAACTTAATATTGCTCAACAAAGAATTGGAAAAAAATGATTCTACAACTGCTGAAGGCGAAATAAGGTCTAAATTAGATTTAGGAACAAAATTTTTAGATTTATTTAATTTTGAAGCCGAAGGAAAAGGTAGAGTTGCGGGAAGTAACTCACAGAAAGTTCTGGAAACTTTTGAAGTAAAAACTACTAAATCTATAATCCTTAATGATATTATTGAAAATTCAAGAAAAATTGAGAATTTTGATGACATTGAAGAAGGAGAATTATTGAGAATTGATAACGTTTCACTATCATTAGAAAACGAATATGAGTTAAGACTAGTGAAATTGTTTACAAGTGATGCTTTTAAAGGAATGACTGTTCCAGGTTCATCTGGTTTTGATATGAATAATCTTTTTAATTCAATGTTTAAGGATTATGCATATAAACTCAAAGGACAACTTAAAAATTTGGAAGATGAGATCCTTATCAAAATTCCGTTAACATTTGAAAGTGAATTTGAAAGTTCATATAGCGTTGATGATCTGTTTATCGGAAGAGTTTCATTGGTAGGTCTTTATAAAGGAAAAATCAATGGAAGTGAGTTAAAAAATTCCCTAGAATTTTTTCAAGAAATTGGAAACTTACAACAAGTTGTAAATTCACAAGAGGATTCAGAAATTCAGAATAGTCAGTATGAAGATAATTTACAAAATAATTTTATGCCTTTTGTAAGTGTTAAAGACGATAAACATTATCATTATTTAGATATTTTAGCAATTGTTCAGATTATCAATACACCAAGAAAAGATGATACTAAAAGACGAACTACTTTTCTATAATCCTTCAAAGTTTCGTGAATTAAAGAGATACTTTGAAAGCGTTGATAAAGAAGTATTGACTATTACAGAGTATATACTTAACGAAGAATTAGCGTCAGAACAGTTAGGTTTTGATATTGTTATTGATATTTCTTCACTCTACAATTTGTATTCGGGACAATTCCAAGCAGAAAGATTAATAGATAAGTTTGACCAAAATTTTACTTTTATTGCTGATATTAAGTATAAAGAGGATTTTAAAAATGAATTTAGATTTTGCTTTGAAAATTTTATTGACTTTGAAGACTTTATATCAAACGATGATAGAGACGATAAAGGAAATAAAATAAAAAAAAGAAAAAAGCCACATAAAAAGATAATAGACCTTGAAGCAAATGAGATTGTTTCATTTTTTGAAAAGTTTGAAGACTCTCTTTATGGACACAATAAATTTAAAGATGATTTTAAAGAAATAGTAGACAGTTTTAGGGTTTTCAATAAACTTGGAGAACATAAAATTTTATCACTTTTTTTAATGGGTGATTCTGGTGTTGGAAAAACTGAAGTTGCAAGAGCAATACATAAATCACTTGGCGGAGAAAGTAAATTAGCAAAAGTAAACTTTGGAAATTACAGTAGTGATAACTCTTTAAACTCTTTAATCGGAAGTCCAAGAGGATATATAGGAAGTGAAGATGGTGAACTTTTTATAAGAGTTGAGGAATCAGATACCGGAGTTATTCTTATTGATGAATTTGAAAAATCAAATTCTACACTATTTAATTATTTTCTTGATGTTTTAGAAAATGGTAAAATGGTTAGTTCATTAGCGCACGAAATTGATTTAAATGGTTTTATAATAATATTTACTTCAAATATTTCAAAGGAAGACTTTCCAAAATTAATATCACCTGAATTGCGTTCAAGGTTTGATTATAAAGGATATTTTTCCATTCTAAAATCAATTGACAAACTAAAATATGTAGAATTTAGAATAAATAGTATTGTTAGAAAGTTTAATAATTTTTATCCAAACGCTCTTGATGAAGATTTTAAATACGACATTCTTATTGAGATTGATGTTGAAAAATATAAAAATATGAGAGATTTAAACAAAAGGATAAAGAAAATTTTTGTTGAAAAACTAATGGCGAAAATCTACTAAAAAGACACTGCACATAACATAGTATTGGCAAAATGCGGGGTGAAGGAAAAGTTGAACTTTTTGTAAAATTTATCCGCCGCTGCTTTTTTATTCCACAAAAAAGAGTAATTTAGTGTAAGAAAAAAGCATCGGCTACGTTAAGTCTAAATTGAACATTCAGTCCATTTTAGCCCGCACTTCGCCAATACTTTTTCCGTTATGTGCAATTTATCAAAACTGTGGATAAAACAGAACTTAAAACAAAATATAATGTAGATTTTTCCGAATTAAGAAAAGTTATCAACTCTTGGAATTTAATTCCAGGATGCCCAAATGATGAATTTGACCATTTAAATGATAAAATTTTAAACAACTTTATAAAAATCCCAAAAGAGATAAAATTTTAAGGAT
>CAMPOT010000004.1 GCA_946892665.1 Chryseobacterium sp. Marseille-Q5410
GTATTTCTGCAAGCGGGGTTTGAATGCATGATTGAAGGATTGATCCACTTTAGTCACAAAAAACTTTTCCGCTTCCGGTTTTTTTGTAATTTAGTCAGCGGAAAAAGTTTTTTGTTCAGTTTGGTGTATATAGATAGTTTTGGCTTCTTTAGCCCCGCCTGCAGAAATACCCAATCCGTTATGTGATATGGCATCAAAAATCACGCTCCGAAATAAACTCCACGATTTTGAGTGAATAAAAAAGAAACTGAATCCAGACCAAAAATGCGTGAAAACAAGGTCTGAATTCATTTTCAAACATGACTGACTGAATAAAATTAGGACTTGACTTAAAAAATTGATTTCTGACACCACATCACTAACGGAAAATTTGCGTGAAAACAATTTAACGCGTCAAAATCACTCTGCTGAAAAAATTCTGTGCGAAAAAACTTACTGAAAATAAAAATTCTGACTGAAAATCCTACGCAAAATATTTCCGAAAAAATTTTTGACTTTTAGCGTTCTGAAATTTTAACTGTGTGAATAAATTCGTGCTTGAGTTTTAAAAATGACGCTGAATTTTAAAAACCTTGCTGAATGAAACTTCTGAAAACTGAATCTAACTGAATAAAAAATTATGGAAAATTGCCACATCACATAACATCGTATTGCTAAAATGCGGGATTGAAGGCTCTTGCGTTGAAAATTTTGTGAAATTTAGTCGCAAAAAATGTTTCCGCCTCCATTTTTTTATTAATTTAGTCAGCGGAAAACATTTTTTGCTTCGTGCAGTTTTTAGTATAAATTTCAGGTGTAAAAGCCCGCACTTCAGCAATACGTTTCCCGTTATCTGCAATATCACCAAACCGATGACCAATAAAGAAAGTTTAACAATCGAATGTGACAAAAATTTACTTGAATTTACTAATCAATTAAATGCTTTAAGAAATTATCAAAAGAATTATAAACGTGAAAAATTTTCAAAAACAGAAGTTGAATATATTGATAAACATTTGCACCTTCATATTTTGTTAACAATATCTTATTTGGATAATGTTGCTATACTCAAACACTTAAACGAATCAGAAATAGAGTGGGAAATTTTATACTTTTTGAAAAAAATCTATTTAAATATTTACGAAACAATAAAATCCTACAACAATAATTCTAAATTCATAAAGGAATATTTCAAAAATAATGAATCCGTTGTAAATAATTTTGAACAAATTACTAGTACAATTAGAAAGTTCAAAAAAGAACATAAACTTGAAAGTCACATAAAAGATGTCCGAAATATAATTGCAGGTCATATTGACAAAAATTTCAATGAATATTTTGATATTGTAAATACTATTTCAACAGAGAAAACTGTAAAAACAGGAATTGAATTTATGAGTATTTTAAACGAATTAATGTCTTTCTTGGTCAAGATTACACCTAAACTGCGCGAAAATTAAAGATACTGCAGATAACATAGTATTTGCAAAAGGCGGGGTTGAATATTTAATAGAACTATTAGTTGCATTTAGTCGCGCCTGCTTTTTCGTTCCACAATTTTTTTGTAGTTTAGTTCCACGAAAAAAGCATTCGCTTCGGTTAGTTGAAATTGAACTTTTAGTTTAATTTAGCCCGCCCTTCGCAAATACTTTTTCCGTTACACGCAATCGTCATTGAACAATTCGCGCGCTGAACAAAATCCGGACTTGAATAAATAAAAAGAAATTAAATCCAGACCAAATTTGCATGAAAACAAGGTCTGAATTTACTTTCTGCTTGACTGACTGAAAAAAATCTGAATTAACTCAACATGAATTTTCAATAACGACTGCGTTTCACTCCAAAAAACTGACTGAAAATGTGCGTGAATAATTTAAATGCTGAATTTTGAAAACGCTATGAATTTCGCTCTGAATAAAACTTGTGCGAATTTCGTTGCGCTGAATAAAAAACTGAGTAAAATCAGAATAAAATCTGCATAAATACGTGAAAATCTGTGAAAATCTGCGAAAAAAAATTTCGTTACTACTCTATTTCTAAAATTTTTGAGATTTAACGTAAAGAAAAATGAATTCAACCTGTTCTCAACTTTGTAGCAAAAGACGCTGCGTGTAACAAGGTATTTGCAAAAACGGGCTTGAAGTCATAATTGACAGATTTGTTTGTATTTCTCCGCAAAAAAACTTTCTCATTTTCCAAGAATTGAGTAAGTTTGAAAAACGAGAAAAGTTTTTTGCTAAGTTCGGTTTTCAATAGAAAATTTAGGAGATTTTCGCCCGTCTTCGCAAATACCCAATCCGTTAGCAGAAATATCATAAAAATTCCGCATAAAAATAAAAGTTGTTCATTCGGACAACTTTTGATATTTTTGTAAATGATATGGAAGAAAAAGAAGATTAGAAATATTTTCGCCTATAAAAATTACTTCCTTGACTTCTTCCAAAAACAGAAGCCAAAAGTAAAAGAGAAAATATTATGGACTTTTATGGTCATTGAAACCGTGGAGAAAATTCCAATTGAATATTTTAAACATATGGAAGGAACCAACGGACTTTATGAGATAAGAGTTCAGTTTGGAAACGATATTTTTAGGATTTTTTGCTTTTTTGACGAAGGAAAATTGGTCGTGTTGACAAATGGATTTCAAAAGAAAACGCAAAAAACACCAAAAAAGGAAATTGAAATGGCATTAAAAATTAAAGAAGAATACGAAAATGAAAAATAAAAATTTAACTTCTCTAACTAAAATTCTTGATAAAGAATACGGAAAAAAGGGAACAAAAAGAAGAGACGAGTTTGAAAAGGGATATGAAGAATTCAAACTTGGAATTTTAATTCAGCAAGCAAGACTTGAAAAAGGTCTTACACAAGAGCAACTTGCAGAAAAATGTGGAACCAATAAAGGTTATATTTCAAAAGTTGAAAATAATATTAAAGATGTTAGACTTTCAACACTGCAAAAAATTGTGGAAATTGGACTTGGAGGAAAACTAAATCTTGGAATTAACCTGTAAAAAGATACTTCTGCTAACATAGTATTTGCAAAAGGCGGGGTTGAAACCAAGTAGAAAGATTTGTTGCATTTAGTCGCAACTTGCTTTTCATATTGTATTTTTTTGTAATTTAACAATCTGAAAAAGCAATTTGCTTCGTTCGGTCGAAATTGAACTTTTCGTCCAATTTAGCCCGCCCTTCGCAAATACTTTTTCTGTTATGTGATATGGCATCAAAAATCACGCTTCGAAATAAATTCCACGATTTTGAGTGATTAAATAGAAACTGAATCCAGACCGAAATGTGCGTGAAAACAAGGTCTGAATTCAATTTCTGCTTGACTGGCTGAATAAATGGCGGACTTGACTTAAAAACTGATTTCTGACACCACATCACTAACGGAATCTCTGCGTGAAAATAAAATTTAACGCCTTAAATTTACGCGGTTGAATAAAAAAAAATTCTGCGTGAAAATAACTTTCTGAAACTAAAAAACGCTGACAAAAATTCGCGCGAAAAACCTTTGCGGAAAAATTTTTGAATTTTAACGTTCTGAATCTTTCTTGTGTCTGACTTCACAAACTTGACGCTGAATTTTAAAATGTTGCTGACTAAAAATACCGTTGAAACTGAATCTAACTGACCAATTACTGCGAAATTGCCACATCACATAACATCGTATTGCTAAAATGCGGGATTGAAGGCTCTTGCGTTGAAAGTTTTGTGAAATTTAGTCGCAAAAAATGTTTCCGCCTCCATTTTTTTATTAATTTAGTCAGCGGAAAACATTTTTTGCTTCGTGCAGTTTTTAGTAGAAATTTCAGGTGTAAAAGCCCGCACTTCAGCAATACGTTTCCCGTTACCTGCAATTATCCCAAAACCTATGATAAAAAAGATTACTAAAAATGATAATAATCTAGGAGATCCTATATTAGAACCTATCGAAAAAATAAAGGAAAAACTTGATTATTTTAGAAGTTATTTTAACAAAATTCAGGATTTAGATGATAATGAATTCGAAAGATTAAAAACTGAAATCTCAACCTTTTTTACTCTTAAAATTGGAAGTGATACTGATGAACCTCCGAAACGATTAGTCAGAATTTCAAGTAATAATAGAATTCTAAAAGCTCAAAATAAGGAATTAAGCTATCTTACCGATATATCACAACTACTTGCTCCACCTATTAAATATTGTAATTTTGGAAGATGCAATATACCAAACCAACAAGTTTTATATTGTGCTACTTCAGAAGCTGGAGCTTATTGGGAAACAGAGCCTCAAAAGGGAGAGGTTATAACCATATCTCATTATGAATTAAAACCAAATACGAAAGTTAGGACATTTATAGTTAAAGATAAATTATCAGAAGATAGAGAACCAATTACAGCCTTACATGTGGTTTACTATTTGTTAGAAGAATTCTTTGAAGAGATTTATAGTTTACCCGTCTCAAGAGATAGACCAAGAGATTATTTATTTAGTGGGCAAATTACCTCGGATCAATTATTCTATCCAGTGGTGTCAGATGAAAATTTTGAGGCAATATTATATCCTAGTGTACAACGTAAAAAGCATGGATGGAATTTTGCAATCAGGAATGAATTAATCCTTGAAAAATATTATTTAATTGGTGTTGAAACTAGATTTATTCTGGAAGAATATCAAGATTTGGATTATAAAAGTGAAAAAGTAACATCTGATCAAATAATAGGAAGTTTCGGTACAGAAGCATTTGACTTTATAAATGGTAAAATTCTTTATGACGAAGAAAAAGTAAATTCTCTTTTTCCTTTATTAAGAAAAATGCAAGTTGGTGGAGGTAAACAAGTAAGATTTAAACATGAAGGTTTACCTGAAAATATTGTTTTCAATTTAACGCCTAAACAATTAAACCCTAGATCATCTAAACAAAATTTAGTAAACAAAAAAATTGGAAGAAATGAAAGAGTGAACGTTGTTTATCAAGATGGAAAAAGGATAGATAATATTAAATACAAAAAAATATTAGAAGACTTGAAAATTGGTAAATGTAAAATTGCTAAATACTAAAAATAACTGCAGGTAACATTGTATTTGCAAAAGGCGGGGTTGAATATATAATAGAAAAACCAGTTGCATTTAGTCGCAACTTGCTTTTCATATTACTTTTTTGTAATTTGGTAATCTGAAAAAGCAATTTGCTTCGCTCGGTCGAAATTGAACTTTTCGTCCAATTTAGCCCGCCCTTCGCAAATACTTTTTCCGTTATACGAGATGCTATTCCAAAATCCCGTCTAAAATTTCTTCTGCCTTTTTTATAATTTCTTCAAAATAAAGAACGCTTGGCGCTGAACCTTTTTCGTGAGAAGCTATAAACATTGCAAATTTCATAAGTTCAGGAGATTTTGAAATCAATCTTGCATTTGCTTGTGCTAAAATTTCTCCTTTTTCAGATGCAGGAGCAGCGGCAACTGCAATTAGTTCATCATTTGCTTTGATAAAAACTTCTCTTTTAAATCTTGGATTTATTTCCCACTTCTCTTTTGTTCCTTTAAATTGTTTCCCCATTTTTTTATATTTTTTGAATTTGAGTTATTACATTTTTCATTTGCACATCCAAACATTAAAAGCGGAGAAGAACAAGTTTTACATTTAAAAACATTGTTTAATGATTCTCTACTTGAATACTGAATATTTAATTTCTGTTTCATAAAATTTTTGTTAAAAAAGCACCTCGTATAACATCGGTTTGGTTTCAGCGGGTTTGAATGTTATAAGTAGTACTATTTGTTGTTTAATTTAATTTTTTTTTATAGTTGGTTTCCGCCTTTTTAGCCCGCCGAAAACCAAGCCGTTTCCCGTTATGTGATATGGCATCAAAAATCACGCTTCGAAATAAATTCCACGATTTTGAGTGATTAAATAGAAACTGAATCCAGACCGAAATGTGCGTGAAAACAAGGTCTGAATTCAATTTCTGCTTGACTGACTGAATAAATGTCGGACTTGACTTAAAAACTGATTTCTGACACCACATCACTAACGGAATCTCTGCGTGAAATAAAATTTAACGCCTTAAATTTACTCTGTTGAATAAAAAAATTCTGCTTGAAAAATAACTTTCTGAAACAAAAAAACGCTGACAAAAATTCGCGCGAAAAACCTTTCCGAAAAAATTTTTGAATTTTAGCGTTCTGAAATTTTAACTGTGTGAATAAATTTGCGCTTGAGTTTTAAAAATGACGCTGAATTTTAAAAACCTTGCTGAATGAAACTTCTGAAAACTGAATCTAACTGAATAAAAAATTATGGAAAATTGCCACATCACATAACATCGTATTGCTAAAATGCGGGATTGAAGGCTCTTGCGTTGAAAATTTTGTGACATTTAGTCGCAAAAAATGTTTCCGCCTCCATTTTTTTATTAATTTAGTCAGCGGAAAACATTTTTTGCTTCGTGCAGTTTTTAGTAGAAATTTCAGGTGTAAAAGCCCGCACTTCAGCAATACGTTTCCCGTTATGTGCAATAATAACCAACTACTCGCAAATGTGGATCGCAAATAAAAACGACTGGAATAATTCTCATACTGCTCTTTCGAAATATTTTATTGAAAAAATAAAACAGCAGGTGGACTTTCAAGAGACAATTTCTAATCAACACAAATCAACTAATGGATTTACTTTAATTAAAGAGATAATCGATGTTTCACAATTAGCAATTAAACGGGAAAAATCAATTAATAGACTAATAAGTCTTGTTAATGAAGCGAAATCAAACTTACTCTCTAGTAGTATAACTAATGATTACATTCTAAATAAATATTATACAGACATTGTTGACTATTATCTAAACGTCAATACAAATAGACTCAAAGAAAACCAAAAGAATGTTGTTGACTTACTTAATAAGTCAACAATTAATTATAAAAGACTTGAAGAAAATTACTATAAAGATCTTCTCAACGAACTTGATTACATAGACTTTAATAGCACAGAATTTATCAGAAATTCAAATAAAATTGATAAAATAATTTCTTCTGCTGTTCCTTATTTATTACATAAAGGCTATTCTGTAACTAGCATTAGTGATATATCATATAGATGGATTAGTAAACCTAATGGAGAACAATCGGCAAAAAGAATCTTTAATAATTTCAAAAACTTTAAAATACCATTTGAATTTATTATTAAAACTGTATCAGAAGGAATAGAAGTAAAAACCATATGTGAATATCTTGATAAAAAAGGAGTTAATTATAACATTATTGACAACTATGATAGTATAAGTAGCAAATTTTTGACAAATATCCATTCGCAAGGTGCAATCTATATACAAATCCTACACTCGACAATTGATCCGCACAATTACCTAAGGAATTTATACGAAATTTCACTAAGAAAATATGTGATTTCAAAAAGTCGACAAGATTTAACACCATTAAATGACTTTTTTGAAAGAGTCTATTGGAGATTTTCAACTCAAAGTAATCACAAATTTGAAAAATCGAATTTCAATTTGGATCCTTTAAATGTTAGCAAAAGAAAATGCACCTTAACAGAAACCGTTTCAAAACTTGCGAGAGCTCAAGGTTTTGAATTTGATGACAATTCAGAAATCCCATTTATAAAAGAAATATCTGATAGCATTTACTATTATAATCTTGCAATTGGCTCAAAATCAATTGAAAATTCAATGTCACTCTTATGGACTTCACTAGAAATTTTACTGCCTTATCGTTTCAAAGAGAATGACATTACTAATGTTCAGTATTTTGTTTCTAAAAGTTTAAGTATTGGCGCTGTGGGACGCGAATTTTTTTCATTTGTGAGAAGATATTGCGATTCAAATTGGATTAATTCTGGAAGTCTAGATGACATTGGAATTCATACCAGCTATATTAATTATGATGAGAATGCATTAATGGTATACTTTAATTTTTTAGCAAAGAAATATAATTCAGAAACAGACCCTTTTGAAACCTTAGTTAAATGTTCTCAACTTCTTGCTTGCAATTTTTGCCAAATTAATGACATTTATACTTCAAAGAATGGTGAAACTGTTGACTATTGGTTAAGAAAAATAAATAATTCTGAACAATCAATTTCGTACCAACTTGATCGCATATATCTGCATAGAAATCAAATTGTGCATTCTGGCAAATTCGTAAATGAATATTCAAATCTATGGAATCATTTAGAGTGGTATGTTGGGAAATTACTTTCTTATTGTGTCATTGAGTATCTAAAGATGGATGAAAAAGAAAAGTTCAATAAAAAAGAAATATTTATAAACCTCGAAGCTTATATTGATAATATAAAAAATCTAATGGTTATTAATAAAGATAAAAAAATAATGGATTCTAGTAATCTTGCTCGAGAAGTATTAAAACCAGTTTGGCAATTTTTCTAAAAAAATTACTGCACATAACATTGTATTTGCAAAAGGCGGGGTTGAATTTATAATAGAACTACCAGTTGCTTTTAGTCGCAACTTGCTTTTCATATTACTTTTTTTTGTAATTTGGTAATCTGAAAAAGCAATTTGCTTAGTTCGGTCGAAATTGAACTTTCGGTTAAATTTAGCCCGCCCTTCGCAAATACTTTTTCCGTTGTGCGCAATATTAGAAGCGCGGTATCAAAAAGAAATTTCGGTCTGAAAAATCAAAATTTTGACTTGAATTTAAACTTCTAAAACTGACTGAAATCTGAAATTCTTTGCGCTGATTTTCCTAAATCCAGAAAAAAACTTTACGAAAAACTTACGGATTTGAGTATAAAAATTGTGCTTGACTTTTACAAATTTTGAGCTTAACGGTGTGAATAAATTCTACGTGAATAATTTTCCAAAATCCGTGAATAAAATTCTGAAAATCTTTGCGATTTCGTGCGTGAAAAAAATTGTCGTGCTTGATTTTTAATTCTCTGACCTAAATTTAACGAGTTAAATCCAAGTCGCCGAACTAAAAATACTGCGCACAACATGGGTTTGGCAAAAGCGGGGCGGAGCGTTATCATTTAGAAGATTTTTGCAATTTTCGCCGCAAAAAACCATTTCATTTTTTTATTTTTTGTAATTTTGAAAAAACGAAAATGGTTTTTGCTCGGTTCGGGTTTAGTTGGAATTTCCGTCTATCTTATCCCCGCCTTCGCCAAGCCCTTTCCCGTTATGTGATATGGCATCAAAAATCACGCTCCGAAATAAACTCCACGATTTTGAGTGAATAAAAAAGAAACTGAATCCAGACCAAAAATGCGTGAAAACAAGGTCTGAATTCATTTTCAAACTTGACTGACTGAATAAAATTCGGACTTGACTTAAAAAACTAATTTCTGACACCATATCACTAACGGAAAATGTGTGTGAAAACAATTTAACGCGTCAAAATAACTCTGCTGAAAAAATTCTGTGTGAAAATCCTACGCAAAATCTTTCCGAAAAAAATTTTGAATTTTAGTGTTCTGAAATTTTAACTGTGTGAATAAATTCGCGCTTGACTTTTAAAAATAACGCTGAATTTTAAAAACCTTTCTGAATGAAACTTCTGAAAACTGAATCTAACTGAATAAAAAATTATGGAAAATTGCCACATCACATAACATCGTATTGCTAAAATGCGGGATTGAAGGCTCTTGCGTTGAAAATTTTATGAAATTTAGTCTCAAAAAATGTTTCCGCCTCCATTTTTTTATTAATTTAGTCAGCGGAAAACATTTTTTGCTTCGTGCAGTTTTTAGTAGAAATTTCAGGTGTAAAAGCCCGCACTTCAGCAATACGTTTCCCGTTGTGCGCAATATTACAAGCGCGGTTTTGACTATAACTTTCAGGATTTTTTTAGAGTTTTTGACTGAAATTTGCAGCACTGACTGTTGGACTTTTGCGCTAACAAAATAACGCTGAGTTTTTCCAAAACTTAGCGCTGACTTTTTCAAAATTGTTCTGACTAAAATTTGACTAAAGTATTAAAGAACAAAATGCGCGGACTTAAATTCTCAGGATGCGACCTGGACAAACTGCGTGAATAAATACGCTGACTTTTTGATTTCGTGAATAAAAAAAATGTCGTGCTTGATTTTCAATTCTCTGACTGAATTCAACGGGTTGAATTAAGTCGCCGAACCGAAAATACTGCGCACAACATGGTATTTCTGCAAGCGGGGTTTGAATGCATGATTGAAGGATTGATCCACTTTAGTCACAAAAAACTTTTCCGCTTCCGGTTTTTTTGTAATTTAGTCAGCGGAAAAAGTTTTTTGTTCAGTTTGGTGTATATAGATAGTTTTGGCTTCTTTAGCCCCGCCTGCAGAAATACCCAATCCGTTATGTGATATGGCATCAAAAATCACGCTCCGAAACAAAATCCACGATTTTGAGTGAATAAAAAAGAAACTGAATCCAGACCAAACCTACGTGAAAACAAGGTCTGAATTCATTTTCTGCTTGACTGACTGAATAAAATGCGGACTTGACTTAAAAAACTGACTTCTGACACCACATCACTAACGGAATCTCTGCGTGAAAATAAAATTTAACGCCATAAATTTACGCTGTTGAATAAAAAAATTCCGCTTGAAAAATAACTTCTTGAAACAAAAAAACGCTGACAAAAATTCGCACGCAAAACCTTTCCGAAAAAAATTTTGAATTTTAACGTTCTGAATATTATTCGTGTCTGACTTCACAAACTTGACGCTGAATTTTAAAATGTTGCTGACTAAAAATACCGTTGAAACTGAATCTAACTGACCAATTACTGCGAAATTGCCACATCACACAACATCGGTTTTGCAAAAGCGGGGGTAAATTTCTCTTGCGTTGAAAGTTTCGTCATTATTAGTCGCAAAAAACCATTTCGTTTTTTATTTTTTTGTAATTTTGAAAAAACGAAAATGGTTTTTGCTCGGGAAAGAATTTATAGAAAGTTTTGAACTTCTTATCCCCGCCTTCGCCAAGCCCTTTCCCGTTATCGGAAATTTTATAAAAAATGATGCTTATGATATAAAAGAAATTGAATTGAATTTACCAAATTTATACAATAAATTAAAAAATGTCATATTATGAAAAAAACTCTTTTATTATTAATTGGAACTTTATTTTTGATAATTTTATTATCATTTAAAGTTGAAAAGGAAAATTTGGCTTATACTACTTATCAATATTGGAGCAATACTTTAAAACCTCAATGTATTGATGCGGGAGGGACTCAAGGATTAATAAATGAAACTACAAGTTTAACGACCGCTTGGACAATGCTTAAATCAAGTTCCGATGCTAAATTTGATGGAACTAAAATTACAGATGGTCTTGGAAATGTTTATTACAAATATGTTCAATCTTCAACTGCAACTTTTCAAGGAAAAGGATACAATTTAGTAGGTACTATAAGTATTAGTAGCGGACCAAATTCAACTCAAAAAATTAGATTTACTAAACCTTAAACAATATTATGCTATGAAAATAAGTCCTGAAAATCAAAATAAAGTTCGTGACATTGAAAATGAGTTATTTAATGTTGAACTTTTTAATAATGAAAAAACGGTTTTTCCAAATAGAGTTTTTAAAAAGCAATTCGATAAGTATTATATTTTAGATACGGATGATTGGTTTAGTTCAGAAAAGGAGTTTAACAAACTAATGCAATTCGTAAAAGAGAATGGAGAACAAAAAATTTACAATACTGTTCCAAGTTTTCATAATATTGATGGATTAGAATTTCCTGTTAAATCAAGTTACCAAAACTATGTTTCGGAACAGACATTTGAGTTTGAGAAAAACAATTCCTATAATGGTATTGGTTTGAGAATGGCACCAGAAATGTTTTACTTCGACCCAAGTAAAAAATGGGCTATCGTCTTTGATTTAACGAATAATGTTTTTATTGTAGGTTTAGATAACGATTTAAATAAAATTTTTGAAGAAAAATTTTATGGACAATTTAATAGTATTGAACAACACTTGGATTTTCTTGAAGAGACCAATGGGAGTAAATTAAATAATAAAGAAGAGATTATATCCTACTATTCACAAAAAAACTTCCGATAACATGGGTTTTGCAAGATGTGGGGTTGAAGGAAATCTCAGAAATATTCTAGAAAATACCCGCAAAAAACTTTTCCATTTTTTAGTTTTTTCATAATTTTAAAAAATGGAAAAAATTTTTGCTAGCGTTCGGTTCTCCTCTCCACTCTCGGTTGCAGTAGCCCGCACCTCGCAAAGCCCCTTTCCGTTGTGTGCAATTTCACCGAAACAGCGTCCAAATGAAGGAAAAATTAAACGAATTATTTGAGTATAACTATCATTTTAATAAAAAATGGATTGAGTTTTTGACGGAAAATTTTCAAGAAGTTCCTGAGAAATCATTGGAACTTATAAATCATTTAATGAACGCTCAACAAATATGGAACGCTAGAATTGAAAATGAAACTGAATTTGGGGTTTGGCAAATTAACGATTGGAATAACATCTCGGACATAAATTATGAAAATTATACAAAAACTTTGAAAATAATTCGTGAAAAAAGTCTTGAAAATGTAATTGAATACCAAAATTCAAAAGGACAAAAATTTACAAATAAAATTGAAGATGTTTTATTCCATATTATAAACCATTCGACTTATCACCGTGCTCAAATTGCAACTGATATTAAAAATTGTGGAATAGAACCGATTAACACAGATTATATTTTTTATAAAAGAAAAATTGAAGAATAAAGAAACTGCACATAACATAGTATTGGCAAAAGACGGGGTGAATATTGTCTTTGAGAATTCGGTTAACAATATCCGCAAAAATGCTTTTCATATTTCTTTTTTTAGTAATTTAGAAATCAGAAAAGGCATTTTGCTCAGGTTCGGTTTTCCTTTGGAATTTTCAGCAAAGTAGCCCGTCCTTCGCCAATACTTTTTCCGTTACACGCAATCGTCATTGAACAATTCGCGCGCTGAACAAAATCCGGACTTGAATAAATAAAAAGAAATTAAATCCAGACCAAATTTGCATGAAAACAAGGTCTGAATTTACTTTCTGCTTGACTGACTGAAAAAAATCTGAATTAACTCAACATGAATTTTCAATAACGACTGCGTTTCACTCCAAAAAACTGACTGAAAATGTGCGTGAATAATTTAAATGCTGAATTTTGAAAACGCTATGAATTTCGCTCTGAATAAAACTTGTGCGAATTTCGTTGCGCTGAATAAAAAACTGAGTAAAATCAGAATAAAATCTGCATAAATACGTGAAAATCTGTGAAAATCTGCGAAAAAAAATTTCGTTACTACTCTATTTCTAAAATTTTTGAGATTTAACGTAAAGAAAAATGAATTCAACCTGTTCTCAACTTTGTAGCAAAAGACGCTGCGTGTAACAAGGTATTTGCAAAAACGGGCTTGAAGTCATAATTGACAGATTTGTTTGTATTTCTCCGCAAAAAAACTTTCTCATTTTCCAAGAATTGAGTAAGTTTGAAAAACGAGAAAAGTTTTTTGCTAAGTTCGGTTTTCAATAGAAAATTTAGGAGATTTTCGCCCGTCTTCGCAAATACCCAATCCGTTGGCAGCAATAAATCAAAAAACGTGCAGAAAATAGAATCTCCAAAAATTAACGAATGGTTAGAAAGTGCTATAAAATGGCAAAATGTTTCTCGTCCATTGAAAATTTCAAATTTCCTTCCAAAATTTGACAATTACGTAGGTTTAACTTGGAAACTTGGCATAATTGAAAATTTTCCTTTTAATGATTTTATTGAAAATGCAAAATCACAAACAGAAATAAAAAATAATAGAGAGATTTGGCATAATTATCCTGAAATATTTAATGAAGACTCTGAAACTGGATTTGTAGAAATTGCAACACAAGAAATCTTTAGAAAATTCAAAATTCCTTACCATGATTACAAAAATGATGGAAAATTACCCTGGAATACAAGAGCAATAAGACTTTTAGAAAGCAAAATCAAAGAAAGCTTATCTTTAATATTGGAAAAAATTCCTGAAAATGAAAATCTAATCATGTATTGGGAAGATAATTACAGATACAATATTGAAGATAATTTATTCAATATTTCTAAAGAAGAATTCTTAAAAGAAATGCAGAATACAAGATTTGATGCTAGCATATATTTATATCCAGAAAGTAAAAATTGGTGCTTAGTTAATCTTGAAGATTTAGGATTTAATATTTTGGCGTTTAATGACGTAATAAAACCACAAATGGAATTCTTAACACAAGTAGAAAATTTTAAATTGACTGAAGAAAGCGAACTGTTTGGAAATTAATTTTTACTGCTGCCAACAAGCGTTTGGCAAGATTGCGAATTTTGCAGTAAATTCACGTTTATTTCTCGCAAGAAATTTTATCTTTGAAAGAAAATAATCGGTTCCGAAGTTCGCAACCACGCCAAGCGCCGGAACGTTATGTGCAATGCTATCAAATAAACGTCCTTAAAATGAAAAAATTATTACAATTATTATTTTTAATTATTTTTTCTCTGATTTTCTCACAAAATAATGACGAAGAAATGAGAACTTGCAGATTAAAATTTGAAATTGACACGCTTGGACTTTCAAAATCAAATATCATTACCTTAAAGATTACAAATCATGAAAATAGAAATTTGAAAATCTCGGATGCATTTCCTATGATGCGAATTCAAGCAACTGATATTGAAAAATATAACGAGAAAGCAAAAGTTTATGAAAAGCAAAATTCGTATTTTACTGATGTAAATTGCACGAACTGTTTTGGAAAATTTTTAACATTAAAGCCGAATAAATCTCTGAATTACAGGATTGATTTAAGTAAGCAATATTTAATTGAAAAGGCATTGAAAGAGCCTAAATTAAAATATAGATTTTCTTTACATTTTGATACAATTGACATCTTAAAATATTCTGCGTTTAGAAAATGTTATGCTGAAAGTTTTACTTCCGAAAAAATAGTGTATAAAACCAAATAATAGAAAAAGGACTGCACATAACATAGTATTTGCAAAAGGCGGGGTTGAAGTTATAATAGAAAAACCCGATACATTTAGTCGCAACTTGCTTTTCATATTGTATTTTTTTGTAATTTAACAATCTGAAAAAGCAATTTGCTTCGTTCGGTCGAAATTGAACCTTTCGGTTAAATTTAGCCCGCCCTTCGCAAATACTTTTTCCGTTAGCTGTCATTATAGAACAAAATCCCGTATGAAAAAATCACTCTTTCTTTTAATCACAATTTTGATGACAAATTTATTATTTGCTCAAACCGAAAACTACAAAACTGCGATTGATAATTTCCAATCGAATTATAACGCTGAAAAATATGACGAAATTTTCAATACTTTTTCGTCTGAAATGAAACAAGCATTACCACTTGAGCAAACGGTCGAATTTTTAAAAGGTCTTAAAAGCCAAGTTGGTAAAATTGAAAACAAAGAATTTATAACCTATCAACAAGAAACTTACGCAACGTACAAAACGAAGTTCGAAAAAATGGTTTTAGCAGTTAACATTTCGCTTGACAACGAAAATCTAATAAACGGACTTTTTATAAAACCTTATGAAGAACCAGCACAAACAACGAATAATACTATAAATTCACTGAACAATTATCCGAAAGAAATTTCCGAAATTATTTTTTCTAAAGTCAAAGACTTTCCCAATAACACTCAACTTTCTATTGCCATAATTCAAAATGGGAAAACAAATTATTACGGAGTTATAAAACTTAATGACACTATAAAATCTATTGAAAATCAAACCAAAGTATTTGAAATTGGTTCTATTACAAAAGTTTTTACATCAACCGTTTTGGCTTCGCTTGTAGAAGAAGGAAAAATCAAATTGACCGATAAAATAAATTCGTATTACTCATTTCCATTTAAAGACAATATCAATCTGAATTTTAAAGATTTAGCCAATCATACTTCAGGATTACCTCGATTGCCTGAAAATTTAGATTTATCAAACGAAGCCAATCCATACAAGAGCTACGGAAAAAATCAAATTGAAGAATATCTGAAAAACTTTCTGAAACTAGAGAATGCTAAAACTTATGCGTACTCAAATTTAGGAACCGGATTATTGGGTTACACTCTTGGATTAACTCAAAAAATGAGTTTTCAAAAGTTGTTACAGAATAAGGTTTTTGACAAATACAAAATGAAGAATTCGTTTATAAGTTCTAAAAATCTAAACGACAAACTTGTAAAAGGACAAAACCCAAATGGAGAAATTACGTCTAATTGGGATTGGGACGTATTGTTCGGAGCAGGAGGAATTTTATCTACAACAGAAGATTTAGTAAAATTTGCAGAAGCACAATTCAATCCGAAAAACAAAGAACTAACATTGACAAGAACACCAACTTCAGACATTGACGAAAATATGAAAATCGGTTTAGGTTGGCATTTAATAAAATCAAAAAACGGAAAAGATTTGGTTTGGCATAATGGAGGAACTGGAGGTTATTCATCCTCAATGGCAGTAAATATAAATGAAAAAAAGGCAATAATTATCTTGTCTAATCTTTCCGCTTTTCATCCTAAAATGAAAAATATTGACAAATTATGCTTTGAACTAATAAACGAGACGGAAAAATAATAACGACAGCTAACATATTCTATGACAAAAAGCAAACAAAAAGTGATAAAATTATGCTGCAAATTTATGCAGGTTCACAAAGCTTGTTTCTCGCGCAATAACGGCAAAAATTCTGTACACCATTTTGCATTTAATATTGTTTAGAACCAGCATGGTGTGTTTTCCCTCTTCTTTTTTCCGGCGGTAATATGCTTTGAGTTCAGGATCATATTTTATTGCAGTGAGTGCGGCCATATGCAGTAGCGATTTCATCTTTTTATCCGCCAGATGGCTGACCCTGGTTTTCCCCTTGACGCTCGTTCCGGAGGTGTGTTCGAAGGGTGCGACTCCCGAATAACAGGCAAATTTCCGTCCGTTTGTAAATGCTGTAAATCCTTTCGTGACCATCAAAAGATAGACTGAAGTGATCTCGCCAATTCCCGGAATGCTTTTTAAAAGTTGCTGTTGTTTGTAAAGAATTTCATCTTCGCGGATCAGGATTTTAATTCTGTCATCAAGCGCTGCAAGCTGCTTTTTGAGCTGTTTTACCGTTTGTCGGTTGATGGCTTTTACGCTGGTGAAAACTTTTTTGTTCAGGTACATTTCGTTTTCCATGGTTCTTTCGAACGACTTAATGGCGGCAATGGTTTTTTCGCGTTCGGCAAACACGATTTTGAGTTGCTGCAGGCTCAGTTCCGGAAGCGCAGAAAGTGCAATTTTATCAGTGTTTCGCCTGGCGTAATTTGCAATCTCTTTGGCGTCTACTTTGTCGCTTTTGCCGCGTGTAATTCCGAGAGAGCGTTTGATTTCCAGCGCAGGAACCTGAGCGTAATCAAGTTTGTTTTCGCTTAAAACCAAAGCGAGCAACGAGGAATAGATGCCGGTATTCTCGAAAACGAAAAGGGTCTCATTCATCTGGCAGCCGGCTTTTTTCAATGTTTTTAAAAACTTATCCACCGATTTTTGCGTATTCAGTATCTGGCCCTGTTCGGGCTGTGGGTTCGGGGTAATCATGCAGTAATCCAGCGTTAATTTTGCTACATCGATTCCGATGAAATTTGTGTAATTTTTCATAATTTAGTGGTGTTAAATTAATGTTGAATTGCTTTAAAATCTTTATTAGATCTGGGTAATCTGGTATTCTATCTAAAGCTTTTTCAACCTTTTAAAACAAGGCAGAGGACTAATATGTTAGATGAGGCTTTTAATCTCTAAGGGTATTGTTAGTTCACCTCTGTCTTGTTTATTTTAAAGGTATTAATTTTATGGATGTAAAGTAAAGATTGTATTTGCAAAAGGCGGGGTTGAAACTTTAATTGAACTGACAGTTGCATTTAGTCGCGCCTGCTTTTCCACTTCACATTTTTTTTGTAATTTAGTTTCGTGGAAAAGCATTCGCTTCGGTTGGTCGAAATTGAACTTTCAGTTAAATTTAGCCCGCCCTTCGCAAATACTTTTTCCGTTGTGCGCAATATTAGAAGCGTGGTATCAAAAAGAAGTTTCGGTCTGAAAAATCAAAATTTTGACCTGAATTTAAACTTCTAAAACTGACTAAAATCTGAAATTCTTTGCGCTGATTTTCCTAAATCCAGAAAAAATCTTTACGAAAAACTTACGAATTTGAGTATTAAAAATTGTGCTGAATTTTTCAAAACGCTGACTGAAAAATGCGCAAAAAACTTAAAATCAATCTACAAAAATTTCACTGGATTTTAAAGATTGTGCTTGACCTTTATAAATTTTGCGCTTAACGGCGTGAATAAAGTCTACGTGAATACTTTTCCAAAATCCGTGAATAAAATTCTGAAAATATTCGCTATTTCGTGCGTGAAAAAAATTGTAGTGCTTGATTTTTAATTCTCTGACGTGAATTTAACGAGTTAAATCCAAGTCGCCGAACTAAAAATACTGCGCACAACATGGGTTTGGCAAAAGCGGGGCGGAGAGCTAATATTTAGATGATTTCAGCACTTTTCGCCGCAAAAAACCATTTCGTTTTTATTTTTTTGTAAATTTGAAAAAACGAAAATGGTTTTTGCTCGGTTCGGGTTTAGTTGGAATTTCCGTCTTTCTTATCCCCGCCTTCGCCAAGCCCTTTCCCGTTATACGAAATTTTTATTTTCCCCTTCGCTTACTTGCGTTAATTCTTCGCCTGTTAAAGTGAAGTATAGGTTTTGCAGTTGGTGTATGTATTCAATCTTATTTAAACTAATTGAACTCCAACCAATATCATCTGCTTTATCAATTTGAGGATAAAAAGCGTCAGCAGGAATAAGAATTAATTTAAAATCTACATCAATGTGTAAAATATAATCTACTCCTGTAATATCTTCAAACCCAAAATTCAAAAGCCATTCTTCTGTAAGTTTAATTGGTCTGAAATAAGCATCTTCTGGGTTAGAATCTAACCAAGTTAAATCCTGAAAATCTACTTTAGAAACTTCCCACCATTCTTTTCTTTCGTCCAATTTATCTTCTATTTTGTACTCAATTAGATTTCCGATTCTCAATTCTGTTGCTTTCATAATGTTTATTGTTTAATTATAAATTTTCAATTTATTCTTTTGCCATCGCTAAAAAATAAAAACTTCGTATAACAAGTGGTTTTGCAATATGTGGCTGAAAATACTTTGCGCACAAGCCACACATCGCAAAGCCTTTTTACGTTAGCCGCAATATTATCGTGAAACCGCAAAAACAATGACAAAAACACAAATTGAAGAATATTTAGTTGAACTTGAAAACAACTTATTAAATAATTCTGAAAGTATTCAAATAGAATTAAGTAGAAATTGGGCAAACTCATTTCCAAATGGATCTGCAGTTTATTTATTCCGAGAAGATGGCGAGATTTGTTATGTTGGAGAGACAGGAAGTATCAAAGGCAGGATGAACGACATTTTGAATACTAAAAACCATACTTTGCGGAGAAACTTAGGCAATCATTACTTTTCTGAACTTCCAAATTATGAGAAACCAAGTTCCAAAAAAGGATTTTGCGACGAAATTGAAATCTTATTGAATGAAAAAATAATTACTAACCTGACAATTTCATATATTATTGTTGGTTTAGGACGAAAAGAACTTGAAGAAAGACTTTATAACAAATTCCAACCACGATACTCGATAAAAGGAAAACGAGGCGCAAAAACTTACTTTGACTGAAAAGCGCGCTGAAAATAAAAACGCTTATAATCCTTGGACAAAAGAGGATGATGACAAACTTGAATTATTATTTTGTGAAGGAAAAACTACAAATGAGTTGTCAGAAATATTTTCCAGAAATAAAGGAGCAATAAACTCTCGTATTAAAAAATTAGAACTAAAAGAAAAATACTGCGGCTAACACAGTATTTGCAAAAGGCGGGGTTGAACATATAATAGAAAAACCCGATGCATTTAGTCGCAACTTGCTTTTCATATTACTTTTTTTTGTAATTTGGTAATCTGAAAAAGCAATTTGCTTCGTTCGGTCGAAATTGAACTTTCAGTTAAATTTAGCCCGCCATTCGCAAATACTTTTTCCGTTAGTGGCAAGGCTATGACGACACAACCCGACAGACAAAATTGGGTTCTTTTTGACATTTTGTATTTTAGTAATTGCTTAAATAAACAAATTGACTATCTTTGCATTATGGACAACATTTCTTGTATAAGACAACAGGCGGACATTAAACAAATCAACCGTTGCAAAGACCGAGTTTCGGAACTGAACGGTTCGTTTGACTATTTATCCAACGGTCTTGAATTGGCGGGTAACAACGTAAGACTGAAAATCCTGTTCCTGCTTTACGAAGAGAAACAACTTTGCGTTTGCGACCTTAGTGACATTCTCGGAATGACCATTTCGGCAATTTCACAACATCTGCGAAAACTCAAAGACCGAAAACTAATTGAAACGGAAAGGCAAGCACAAACCATTTTTTACTCATTGACAAAAGAGTATGAAAAAATGCTCAAACCGTTTTTCAAAATACTTCACGAAAACAAAATTTTGGAAACAATATGAAAACAGACAAAAAATTAATCGGTGCAGGACTTTTGACAGCAATTGCTGCTTCATTGTGTTGTATCACACCAGTCTTAGCTTTAATCGCAGGGACAAGCGGACTTGCTTCAACTTTTTCTTGGCTTGAACCTTTCCGACCTTATTTTATCGGTCTGACAATTTTAGTTCTTGGTTTTGCTTGGTATCAAAAGTTAAAACCTAAAAAGCAAATTGACTGCAACTGCGAGACAGAAGAAAAACCAAAATTTATTCAGTCCAAAATGTTTTTAGGAATTGTAACAGCATTTGCAATAGTAATGCTTGCCTTTCCATACTATGCTCACATATTTTATCCAAAGACAGAAAAACAAATCATAGTAGTTGACAAATCAAATGTTCAAACAGTTGAGTTTTCCATTAGCGGAATGACTTGTGCAAGTTGTGAAGAACACGTAAACCACGAAGTGAATAAACTTTCGGGAATAATTAAATCAACAGCTTCATACGAAAGCGGAAACGCAATCGTAGAATTTGACAACTCAAAAACAAATATTTCAGAAATTGAAAAAGCAATAAACTCAACAGGATATTCTGTGACCGACAAAAAATAAAATTCAAATGGAAATCAAATTACAATCAACAATTACTTGCCCCAACTGCGGACACAAGAAAGAAGAAACAATGCCGACAGACGCCTGCCAATATTTTTACGAATGTGAAAAATGTAAACAAGTTCTAAAACCAAAACAAGGCGACTGCTGTGTTTATTGTAGTTACGGAAGTGTTGCTTGTCCACCAATTCAACAGGACAAAAAATGTTGCTGATAGACGGAAAACAAAGAAGCCCAGCCACTAACAGCGGTTTGGCAAAATGGCGGGTGACGTGCTTCTATGACACATTTGTGGTTAAACAAACAGTTGTGCTTCTAATGAACTTTAGTGCTAAAAATCCGCCACTTCGCCAAGCCGCGAAACGTTGTGCGATATGCCATCAAAAATCGCGCTGACAAACAGATTTCCAACTTTTTTGAATCTTGAAGAAACTGAATCCAGACCAACCGTGCTGAAAACAAGGTCTGAATTCATTTTCTATAAAACGGACTGAAAAACAAAAAGCCAAAGTCCGAATATTAACGAAAATTTTTGACGGCATATCTTCAACGGAACCAAATATTGCGTCCCTAACTTTGTGAATAAATTCGACGCTGAAAAAAATAACGAAAAATTTTTGAAAATAACAGCAACAAATTTTCGGCTCTGAATCTTACAAAATTTGTGAAAAAACTTGCGTGACAAAAGTTTGCGCCGAAAAACGGATGCTTGACAAAATGCTGATTTGAGAAAAGCCGTGAAAGTGCGCGAAAAAAAAATCCGCAACCAGTTTTTAAAAAATTTTGGAATTTAACAAGCAAAAATCTTGAAAATTCAAAACTTCGACAAAAATTGAGAAAAATACGTGAGAAAGGCACATCGCACAACATCGGTTTTGCAAAAGCGGGGGTAAATTTCTCTTGCGTTGAAAGTTTCGTCATTATTAGTCGCAAAAAACCATATCGTTTTTTATTTTTTTGTAATTTTGAAAAAACGAAAATGGTTTTTGCTCAGTTCGGTTTTAGTAGAATTTTCAGTTTTTAAAATCCCCGCCTTCGCAAAGCCGTTTCCCGTTATCTGCAATAATATGAGAGCGTTATACATTTTAATTTTCGTTATATTTACACTGAATTCCTGCAAAAAGAATGAAGTTAAACTTCAAGAAATAGAATTTAAAAATTTCAAAGATTGGTGGACATACTACACTAAAGAAATCAAACTTTCAAAAGATTTTATCGCTCTCAATTCAAAGAATAATGAAATTTCAAAAAAACAGTTTTTTGATTCATTAAATACTGGAGAATATTTACCAATAAAATTGAAAAAAGAAAATGAAACTTATTTTCTTCAAAAAAATAAAACCAATGATGTATCTATAATTTCAACTATAAAACAAGTTGCAGAAACACAATTATTTAATCTTTCTTGGGAAGGTAAAAAATTTCCAAAATTCAATTTTACAGATTTATCAGGAAATAATTACACATCTGAAAATACAAAATCTAAAATTTTATTTCTCAAAACTTACTATATAAATTGTCAAGCCTGTAACGAGGAGATGCCTCAATTAAATAAATTCATTGCCGAAAATCGTGATCCTAATTTTATTTATTTAAGTTTAGCTTTAGATGACGAAAAAAAGTTGAAAAACTATCTTGCAAACAAAAACTATGAATATCAATTTGTTCCAGACCAAAAAGAATTTATCGAAAATAAACTTCAAACAAATATCTTCCCTACTCATTTTGTCATTGAAAATGGAATTGTCAAAAAAGTAGTAAATGAATCATCGGAATTGATAGATTTCGCAAAAAACAAATAATATTACTGCAGATAACATTGTATTTGCAAAAGGCGGGGTTGAATATAGAATAGAACTATCAGTTGCATTTAGTCGCAACTTGCTTTTCATATTGTATTTTTTTGTAATTTAACAATCTTAAAAAGCAATTTGCTTCGTTCGGTCGAAATTGAACTTGCAGTTAAATTTAGCCCGCCCTTCGCAAATACTTTTTCCGTTATCGGCAATTTCAACTGAACCCGCATAAAATGAACCACTTTCCAAAAAATGTCATTGAAAATCTTAAAAACTACGTTTACATTTATTCTGACCCAATAACTGAAAAAATATTTTATGTTGGGAAAGGAAAAGGCAACCGAGTTTTTGACCACCTCAAAGACAAAAAAGAATGTGAAAAAGTTGCCTATCTTAACGAACTGCTCGAAAAAGGGTTAAAACCAAAAATTGAAATTTTAATTCACGGAATTGAAGATGATTCTGTTTTGAGAATTGAATCTGCAATTATAGATTTGCTCGGAATCAATAATTTAACTAACCGACAAATCGGATTTAAAAGTGCGGAATTTGGAAGAATGACGATTAAACAAATCATTTCCGCTTATTCAAAACAAAAAGTCCAAGTAACAGAACCTTCGATTTTAATTCGTATTAATCAACATTTTAGATATTCAATGACTGAAATGGAACTTTACGACTTTACGCGAGGTTATTGGAGAATAAATATTGACAGAGCAAAAAATGCGAAGTATGCGTTCGCTGTCTATAACGGAATAATTCAGGAAGTTTATGAAATAAAAACTTGGCTAAAAGCAGGAGAATCAATGAGTGTTCGTGGAAAAATCGAAATTATCGATGACAGAGTTGAATTTATAGGAAATTTAGCACCTGAAATAATTCAGCAAAAATATAAGTACAAGTCTGCTGAAGATTATTTCAAAAAAGGAAATGCAAATCCAATAATGTATATAAATTGTTAGAATGGAAAATGATAAGTATTTTTACACAGTTTATTATAAAGGCGAAGATGAAAGTCCTGTAGAAAGCGGAAATTATAAACTCTATTGGTGGTATGAAAAATGTTATTTTTTGCAAACTGACAACCCAAACGAAGAGGATTTCAAAGATTTTATGATTTCAGCAATTGACAAAGTTTCCGAACACTTTATGTCATTTGACAAAGCATTAAAAGATTATTTTGATATTGAAAAACAAAGAAACTGCCGATAACATAGTATTGGCAAAATGCGGGGTTTAAGTCTAAGTTGAACTATTTGTAATATTTAGCCGCCAATATTTTTCAATTCCACATTTTTGTTTAACTTAGTTCCATTGAAAAAATATTGGCTACGATTGGTCTGAACTTGAACTTTCGTTCAAATTAAGCCCGCACTTCGCCAATACTTTTTCCGTTGTGCGCAATATTACAAGCGCGGTTTTGACTATAACTTTCAGGATTTTTTTTGAGTTTTTGACTGAAATTTGCAGCACTGACTTTTGGACTTTTGCGCTAACAAAATAACGCT
>CAMPOT010000005.1 GCA_946892665.1 Chryseobacterium sp. Marseille-Q5410
AAAAATGTTTCCGCCTCCATTTTTTTATTAATTTAGTCAGCGGAAAACATTTTTTGCTTCGTGCAGTTTTTAGTAGAAATTTCAGGTGTAAAAGCCCGCACTTCAGCAATACGTTTCCCGTTATGTGATATGGCATCAAAAATCACGCTCCGAAATAAACTCCACGATTTTGAGTGAATAAAAAGAAACTGAATCCAGACCAAAAATGCGTGAAAACATGGTCTGAATTCATTTTCAAACTTGACTGACTGAATAAAATTCGGACTTGACTAAAAAAACTGATTTCTGACACCAAATCACTAACGGAAAATGTGCGTAAAAACAATTTAACGCGTCAAAATCACTCTGATGAAAAAATTCTGACTGAAAATCCTACTCAAAATCTTTCCGAAAAAATTTTTGAATTTTAGCGTTCTGAAATTTTAACTGTGTGAATAAATTCGCGCTTGATTTTTAAAAATAACGCTGAATTTTAAAAACTTTGCTGAATGAAACTTCTGAAAACTGAATCTAACTGAATAAAAAATTATGGAAAATTGCCACATCACATAACATCGTATTGCTAAAATGCGGGATTGAAGGCTCTTGCGTTGAAAATTTTTGTAAAATTTAGTCGCAAAAAGTGTTTCCGCCTCCATTTTTTTATTAATTTAGTCAGCGGAAAACATTTTTTGCTTCGTGCAGTTTTTAGTAGAAATTCCAGGTGTAAAAGCCCGCACTTCAGCAATACGTTTCCCGTTAGCAGAAATGTTAAAACAACTAACCGTATGAAATCAATTCCATTTTTAATATTATCATTCTTTTTTATTTTCAGTTGTAATAAATCTGAAAATTTAGAAGAAGCGAAATTGATTAAGTCTGGTTATTATCCTCAATTTATTCAGCATTTCGAAATTCTTGCAAATCTTGATGAAAAATATATGCTTTTTTATAATCCAACATTTTATAGCATACCGCCGCCACCTCCGCCAAGCAAAAATAGCACTGATGAAGATTTACAAAGATTAAAAAGAGAACATGATAAATTCTATCTTGAAAATCCCAAATTAGAAACTGAATATGTCGATTTAGATGAAAATGAAATTAAAGAACTTCAAAAAATCATCAAATCTTACAATGAAAATGATTTCAAAGAGCAAAGTAATAGAATGCCTATAATTGATGGTGCAAGTACGAGCACTTTAATTGTTCTTAAAAATAAAAAAGCATATTCAATTGGGAGTTATGAAGGTGCTAATACTGAAAAAGAAATTGAATTAACTTCAAAATTGTTTAGCATTTATAAACAAAAATGCAAGTCTAAAATAAACAATAATTACATTGTAAAACTTGAAAAAAGATAACACTTCTGCTAACATAGTATTTACAAAAGGCGGGGTTGAATATTTAATAGAACTACCCGATGCATCTAGTCGCAACTTGCTTTTCATATTACTTTTTTTTGTAATTTGGTAATCTGAAAAAGCAATTTGCTTCGTTCGGTCGAAATTGAACTTTTTGTCCAATTTAGCCCGCCCTTCGCAAATACTTTTTCCGTTAGCCGCAATATTATGACAAAACCCCTCATAGACAAAATTCGAGAAGGAATTGAAAAATCAGGATTTCCATTAGAGATGAAAATTGGGAATATTTTACAAAATAATAATTGGAGATATTCTATTGGTAATATATATGAGGACTTTGAAACAGGGAAATTTCGAGAATCTGATATAAGTGCTTCAAAATTGATTAATGGCATTCAAGTTGACATTTTTATAGAATGCAAAAAATCCGTTAATAGACAGATTGTTCTTTACGCACCCAAAAATCAAAAAAAAATATTTTTAGCAAGTTCTTGGTTTAAATATTTTCCAAAGGTTAAAAAATTTTCGCTTCTTAAGCAGTTTTATGAGAACACTTCAAAGTTATTACTTTTTGATGAACAAATACCCTTTTCAAAAAGCCTAATAGTTATGACCGGCGATAAAGTAACAGAGGAAAATATTAAATATTTAAGTTCTATAAATGGACTTATAAAACGCTCAATAAGTACTGGTCGTGATGGTTATATTGAAACAAATTTTAGAATTTTATTTTTCTATGTCGTAATCTTCGATGGCGAATTATATCAACTATCAAGTTCTTTAACGGAAAATTTTGATTTGAAAGAGATTGACTATGGTCAATATGAATATACTCATAAACACATTTTCAATTCTGAATTTACAAATGATAAAGATTTAATTGATACCGCAAAAATGTTAGGTGACAAATACGTAGTTGAATTTATGAAACCAGAAATATTTGAAAATCATTTGCTTAAACTTGAAGAAAGTATTTCGAATTTTGATAATGACAAACTGAAATTTTGGGGCGATAAGTGGCCAATTGTAAATTTAAATAAAAAGTAATACTGCGGCTAACATATTCTATGACAAAAAGCAAACAAAAAGTGATAAAATTATGCTGCAAATTTATGCAGGTTCACAAAGCTTGTTTCTCGCGCAATAACGGCAAAAATTCTGTACACCATTTTGCATTTAATATTGTTTAGAACCAGCATGGTGTGTTTTCCCTCTTCTTTTTTCCGGCGGTAATATGCTTTGAGTTCAGGATCATATTTTATTGCAGTGAGTGCGGCCATATGCAGTAGCGATTTCATCTTTTTATCCGCCAGATGGCTGACCCTGGTTTTCCCCTTGACGCTCGTTCCGGAGGTGTGTTCGAAGGGTGCGACTCCCGAATAACAGGCAAATTTCCGTCCGTTTGTAAATGCTGTAAATCCTTTCGTGACCATCAAAAGATAGACTGAAGTGATCTCGCCAATTCCCGGAATGCTTTTTAAAAGTTGCTGTTGTTTGTAAAGAATTTCATCTTCGCGGATCAGGATTTTAATTCTGTCATCAAGCGCTGCAAGCTGCTTTTTGAGCTGTTTTACCGTTTGTCGGTTGATGGCTTTTACGCTGGTGAAAACTTTTTTGTTCAGGTACATTTCGTTTTCCATGGTTCTTTCGAACGACTTAATGGCGGCAATGGTTTTTTCGCGTTCGGCAAACACGATTTTGAGTTGCTGCAGGCTCAGTTCCGGAAGCGCAGAAAGTGCAATTTTATCAGTGTTTCGCCTGGCGTAATTTGCAATCTCTTTGGCGTCTACTTTGTCGCTTTTGCCGCGTGTAATTCCGAGAGAGCGTTTGATTTCCAGCGCAGGAACCTGAGCGTAATCAAGTTTGTTTTCGCTTAAAACCAAAGCGAGCAACGAGGAATAGATGCCGGTATTCTCGAAAACGAAAAGGGTCTCATTCATCTGGCAGCCGGCTTTTTTCAATGTTTTTAAAAACTTATCCACCGATTTTTGCGTATTCAGTATCTGGCCCTGTTCGGGCTGTGGGTTCGGGGTAATCATGCAGTAATCCAGCGTTAATTTTGCTACATCGATTCCGATGAAATTTGTGTAATTTTTCATAATTTAGTGGTGTTAAATTAATGTTGAATTGCTTTAAAATCTTTATTAGATCTGGGTAATCTGGTATTCTATCTAAAGCTTTTTCAACCTTTTAAAACAAGGCAGAGGACTAATATGTTAGATGAGGCTTTTAATCTCTAAGGGTATTGTTAGTTCACCTCTGTCTTGTTTATTTTAAAGGTATTAATTTTATGGATGTAAAGTAAAGATAGTATTTGTGCAATGCGGGTGTGAATAGATTCTTTGAGAATTCAGTTAACAAAATCCGCAAAAATGCTTTTCATATTTCTTTTTTTTAGTAATTTAGAAATCTGAAAAAGCATTTTGCTCGGGCGGTTTGCATTTCCACTTTCGGTTTGCAGTAGCCCGCACTGCACAAATACTTTTTCCGTTGTGCGCAATATTACAAGCGCGGTTTTGACTATAACTTTCAGGATTTTTTTTGAGTTTTTGACTGAAATTTGCAGCACTGACTTTTGGACTTTTGCGCTAACAAAATAACGCTGACTTTTTCAAAAACTTAGCGCTGACTTTTTCAAAATTGTTCTGACTAAAATTTGCCTGAAGTTTTAATGAACAAAATGCGCGGACTTAAATTCTCTGGATCAGACCTGGACAAAAGTGCTTGAATAAATACTCTGACTTTTTGATTTCGTGAGTAAAAAAATGTCGTGCTTGATTTTCAATTCTCTGACTGAATTCAACGGGTTGAATTAAGTCGCCGAACCGAAAATACTGCGCACAACATGGTATTTCTGCAAGCGGGGTTTGAATGCTTAATTGAAGGATTGATCCACTTTAGTCACAAAAAACTTTACCGCTTCCGGTTTTTTTGTAATTTAGTCAGCGGAAAAAGTTTTTTGTTCAGTTTGGTGTTTATAGAAAGTTTTGGCTTCTTTAGACCCGCCTGCAGAAATACCCAAACCGTTAGCAGAAATGTTAAAACAACTAACCGTATGAAATCAATTCCATTTTTAATATTATCATTCTTTTTTATTTTCAGTTGTAATAAATCTGAAAATTTAGAAGAAGCGAAATTGATTAAGTCTGGTTATTATCCTCAATTTATTCAGCATTTCGAAATTCTTGCAAATCTTGATGAAAAATATATGCTTTTTTATAATCCAACATTTTATAGCATACCGCCGCCACCTCCGCCAAGCAAAAATAGCACTGATGAAGATTTACAAAGATTAAAAAGAGAACATGATAAATTCTATCTTGAAAATCCCAAATTAGAAACTGAATATGTCGATTTAGATGAAAATGAAATTAAAGAACTTCAAAAAATCATCAAATCTTACAATGAAAATGATTTCAAAGAGCAAAGTAATAGAATGCCTATAATTGATGGTGCAAGTACGAGCACTTTAATTGTTCTTAAAAATAAAAAAGCATATTCAATTGGGAGTTATGAAGGTGCTAATACTGAAAAAGAAATTGAATTAACTTCAAAATTGTTTAGCATTTATAAACAAAAATGCAAGTCTAAAATAAACAATAATTACATTGTAAAACTTGAAAAAAGATAACACTTCTGCTAACATAGTATTTACAAAAGGCGGGGTTGAATATTTAATAGAACTACCCGATGCATCTAGTCGCAACTTGCTTTTCATATTACTTTTTTTTGTAATTTGGTAATCTGAAAAAGCAATTTGCTTCGTTCGGTCGAAATTGAACTTTTTGTCCAATTTAGCCCGCCCTTCGCAAATACTTTTTCCGTTAGCTGTAATATTTAACAAAATGTGGTTCAAAGAATTAACAGGATTTCAAGAGGAATCTCCAGAAAACGTAAAGAGTAAATTAATTATTGAAAATGATTATTTTATTTCTTTGGAAAATTCTAAAAAAATTACTTTTGGTAAATTAGAAATTCCAACTTTAGAACAACTAAGAAATCAAAACTCTCAAATTAATAATTACAGAGATAAAATTCAAGTAAGCGAAATTGTTGCGGATATAAAAGATTTACACAATCAAATTGAAAATGAAAATGCATTATTTCAAGTTGCTTCTCAATTTAATTTGCTTGAAATGATAAACCCTAATATTAATCCAGAAATGGGAATTGACAGATATGAATTTGATCGAACTCAAGGTCCAATCTGTGCAATTTCTTGTGGAGCTGGAACAATATACAGAAACTACTTTGTTGAATTAAACGAACATATTGGGCAAACTGTAAATAATCAAATTGACTGTTTAGAATTAATCGGAGACGAATTAGAAAATAAGCGCCTGAATTTATGGAAAATGAAAAATGGATATGCGCTACTTAGTCAAAACGGACTTTTAGCGATTAATAAAAAAATTGCCCAATTCAATGAAAATGAAAGAGAAAGTTTAAAAGGAAAACTTAAAGTCGGAATACAATGGCAAACTGAAGTTACAATATCAGAAACAAAACATAAAGTATCACAAATATATTGTTCTGCTTTACCGATTGCTTATAGTCAAATCGAATCGTTTTATTGGGAATACTTTTCTAGAATTATTCTTGAAGCGTTGTACGAAGCAACTCTTTACGCCGGAATGATAAATATGGAAAAAAATAATTCAAATTTAGTTTATTTAACCTTAGTTGGTGGTGGAGCTTTTGCAATGAAGAATATTGGATTTTAGAATCAATGAAAAAAGCAGTAGAAAAATTCAAGGAGGTGCCTTTAAATATTAAAATTGTAAGCTACGGAACGTCAAACAAAAATTTGAAGGAATATTTTTGAAGAAATTTAAAAATACTACAGCTAACATATTCTATGACAAAAAGCAAACAAAAAGTGATAAAATTATGCTGCAAATTTATGCAGGTTCACAAAGCTTGTTTCTCGCGCAATAACGGCAAAAATTCTGTACACCATTTTGCATTT